>NZ_CBDIHY010000003.1:1427500-4431981 GCF_965279435.1 Pararhizobium sp. | reverse complement strand
ATGACGGTCTGGCCAAGCGGTTTGTCGACGTCGACCGTTCGGAACCATCGGCCCCAATGCGGCGGCTCGCTGTCGGCGCCTTCAAGGCCGCGGGTGACCGGATGTTTCTTTCCTTCTTCCGAGAGGCGCGGATAGAAGGCTTTTTCGTTCATGAAGCCGGTCGGGCTTGCGGGCAGCACCGCTGACAAGGGCGTCGTGGCAATCGAATCGTCGCCGGCATGTTCGGGACCTGCGGCAATCAGCAGGGCGCCACCGTTTTCGACATATTGGGCGATGTTGTCATAGTAGAGGATCGGCAGAACGCCGCGATGCTGGTAGCGGTCGAAGATGATCAGGTCGAATTCCTTGATCTTATCGACGAACAACTCGCGGGTCGGGAAGGCGATCAGCGACAATTCGTTGATCGGCGTGCCGTCCTGCTTTTCCGGCGGCCGCAGAATGGTGAAATGCACCAGATCGACGGCGGCATCGGATTTGAGCAGATTGCGCCAGGCCCGTTCACCGGCATGCGGTTCACCCGACACCAGAAGCACGCGCAGGTTTTCGCGGATACCGTCGATGACGTGGACGGCCCTGTTGTTGGCCTCCGTCACTTCACCGGCGACAGGCGCCACGGCGAATTCGAGAATATTGTTGCCGCCGCGCGGCACAGTGAAGGCGAAGGGCACGTCGGTTCCGGGCTCTGCCATTTCTATGGCGATCTGGTTGCCGTTCAGGCTGACGGTGACTTCTGCCGTGCCACCGGGCGCCTTGCCATCATCGGCGATGCGGAACGTTACCTTCTGTTCTTCGCCGACAATGCCGAAGCGTGGACCACTGACGATCTCGACACGGCGGTCGAATTCATCCGGCTTGCCGGTGATCAGGCCGTGGATCGGGGCGTCGAAGCCGAGCGGCTGGTTGATATCGGGAACATCGTGGATCTGGCCATCGGTAATGAAGATCGCGCCACCGACGCGGGCGGGCGGCACATCTGCGAGCGCCGTCTGCAGGGCGGTAAAGAGTTTGGTCGATGGCGTTTCGGTATTTTCGTCATCGGCGGCCTCGACGATACGGGCCTCGATCTGCGGGAATTTGGCCAGCCGCTGTTTCAGCGTCGCCAAAGCTTCGTCGGTCATGGCACGCCGGCCTGCATTGTCCTGGCTCTGGCTGCGGTCGACGACAACGCCGACGATGGTGGAAAGCGGTTCGCGTTCCTCCTGAAAGAACACCGGATTGGCGACAGCAAGGCACAGGGCTGCGAGCGCCGCCGTCCGGAAGGCCGCACCCCGCACGCCGCGCCAGAAACCGAGCGCCGACAGCAGGATTGCAATAAGCGCAAGCACGGCGATGAAAGGCCATGGCAATAGCGGCTGGAAGTCGAGTGTCATGGGTTTGCCCTCACTGGCCAAGCCGTTCGAGCAAAGCAGGGATATGCACCTGATCGGCCTTGTAGTTCCCGGTCAGCATATACATCATGATGTTGACCCCGGAGCGGAAGGCAAGCTCACGCTGCTGCTCGTCCGGCGGCACGGTCGGCAAAAGCGGCATGCCGTTGGTATCGATCGCCCAGGCGCCGGCAAAATCATTGCCGGTGATCATGATCGGCGATACGCCGTCACCCGAACGCGCCGGTCTGCCGGTCGGCTGCGAGCCATTGTCCGGCTGCGCCTCGATCCACAACGGGCTGCCATTGTAGCGGCCGGGAAAGTTCGAGAGCAGATAGAAGGACTTGGTCAGCACGTTGTCAGTCGGCACCGGCTCCAGCGGCGGAATATCAAGGTCGGCAAGGATGGCCTGCAGCCGTTCGGAATTCGGGCTGCTGCCGGAACCGGATGACAGCGAGGAAAACTGGTCGCGGGTGTCGAACAGCACGGTGCCGCCCGAACGCATGTAGGCATCGATCCGGCTGATCGCCGCCGGGCTCGGCATCGGCGCATTGGCCGATATCGGCCAGTAGATCAGCGAGTAGAATGCCAGTTCGTCCGAAGCGATGTCGAGACCGATCGGCGGGCCGGGTTCGAGTGTCGTGCGGTAGGTGAGGAAGTCGGTGAGGCCCGCGAGACCGCGTTCGGACATACGGTCGACATCGGTTTCGCCGGTGATGACATAGGCCAGATGGGTCTTGTCCAATTGCCGCAGGATGATGTCATCGCCCGGCTTGCTGTCGTCAGCCAGGGATTGGCCGGGCATGGCGACCAGTGCGCCTGCCGCGATTGCCAGCACGATCGCGACTGCCGCCGGCATTCTTAGCCGGGCAAAGGCACCGCCCATGAACAGGACGACTGCGGAATCGATCAGCAACAGGATCAGTGCTGTGGCAAACAGCCATGGCTTCAGCGACCATGCCTCGGCGCCGATCAGGGGCTCCGCTGTGTACGGAATGGACAGACCGCTGGCGTCGATCGGCTTCAACTCTGTATCGCGGGGCAAGAGGTTCAGTGCGGTAAATCCTTCTTCCGAACCATAGAGACCAGGCGGATGTTCGGCGCTGGAGACCGAGGTGGTCCCAGTGGCAATTTCCAGCGGCCGCGCCTTGCCGGTCTCGCTGATCAGGACGCCATCGGCATTCAAGAGGCGGTACGGCGCCAGTGTCTGGCCCTTTGCCGTCCCTTCGCTCGCCACGCCGCCGCTGCGCGACAATTGCACGCTCCGGCGCAGCATCTCGACGAAATCACCCGAAATTGGCAGGTTCGACCATGTTGCTTCGGCGCTGACATGGAACAGGATGATGCGGCCGGCCCCTTGTGTCTTCGTCGTCACCAGTGGCGTGCCATCGGCAAGGCTTGCCCAGGTACGCGATGAAAGATCGGCAGTCGGTTCGGCCAGCACCTGACGCTTGACGAGAATGCCCTGCGGTTTCGGCATGCCGGCAAAGGGGCTGAGCGCTGGATAGTCGGCCAGCGGCTGTGGTTCCGACCAGGAGAGGGCGCCGCCGAGCGCCCGTTCGCCCTGCCGCAGCGTTACCGGCACCAGCGGATCGTCGGCCGGGGCTGCGGCCAGACGCGGGCCAGCAAAGCGCACCAGAGTTCCGCCGTTTTCGATCCACTTGGTGATTGGCGCATAGGTTTCTTCCGGCAGGCGGCCGATATCGGCCATGATCAGCATTGACGGCTTCTGGGTCAGCAGCTCTGGGATCGAGACTGCGAGGTCGGCTTCGGTCGGCTGGATCAGGTCCGCATAGGGGGCGAGCGCCCGGTTGATATAGTAGAGCGGCGATAGCAGCGGCTGCGACTGATCGCGAGCTTCGCCGCTCAGCAGCGCCACCCGACGACGGCGAAAGCCGTCATCGAGCAGGAAGGTGCCGCCCGCTGTTGCTGCGCCATCAATGGCGACGCGGGCAAAATCGTTGCGCAGTTCGAACGGGGCGGCGAGCGTACCCTTGGCGAGGCCTTCACCGGCGGCAAACGCCACCGAGCCGTTGGCGATCGCCCGGCCGCGCGTGTCGTAGGCCGTAACCGGTAGCGTCCGTGCAGAGGTGGTATCGAGGCGGGTGGCGCTGACTACCATCGATTCGGCATCATTGGCGGAATTGCTGATCGCCACGGCCTGATCCTTGCCGCCTTCGATCAGCCGGAAATTTTCAGGCGAAAGTGCTGCAAGCTCGGCCATGATCTTGCCATCAGCAACCTCGATGCCATCCGACAGGAAAGCCAGTGTACCGGGGGGCGTGCCATTCAGCGCGGTCTTCAGCGCTTTGACGGCTGCATCCCGATCCGGGCGCAACGGTTGCGGTGCTGCGGCAGCCAGGCGGTTGCGCGCACCCACGGCCGATCCGGGCACCGGATTGTGATCTTGATCGGCAGTAAAGACGACGGAAACCGGCAGGTTCTTTTCCTCGGCATCACCGATCAGGGCATCGGCCGTTTCGACGCGGCGCTGCCAGTCGGTCGATGTTGCCCAGCTGTTGTCGATCACCAGCGCCAGCGGGCCGTTGCCGGCCAGGGTGTTGGAGCGCGGATTGAACACCGGATCGGCGATGGCGAAGATGATGGCGGCGGCCATCAGCATGCGCAGCAGCGTCAGCCACCACGGGCTTTTCGATGGCGTTTCCTCGCGTTTCAGGACGCTGGCGAGAATGCGCAGCGGCGGAAACACCTCGGTGACGGGTTTCGGCGGCGTCATGCGCAAAAGCCACCAGATTGCCGGCAGGGCAACCAGGGCGGCGAGCATCAGCGGATTGGCGAAGATGAACGGCAGGAAGCTCACAGCTGGCCTCCATGGGTGGCGCGCCCGGGCATGCCGGAGAGATACATGTGCACGGCGACCAGCGCTTCGGATGCGAGATGATCGGTGCGGTGCGGCGTAAACGTCCACCCGAGATGGCGCAGGTTCTCGCCAAGACTGTCGCGCCGGGCAATATAGGCGCGGCGATAGTCGTCGCGGACGATTTCGGCGCGGCCGGCGGTCAGCTTCTCGCCGGTTTCCGGATCTGTGAATTCGGTGCGTCCGGCATAGGGAAAGCTTTCTTCGGCCGGATCGGCAATCTCGATGACATGGCCGCGCAGGCCGCGCCCGGCCAGCGGCCCGAGCTGTGCCATGATCGTATCGGCCGGATCAAGGAAGTCGCCGACCAAGACCAGGTCGCTGGCTCCACGGATCATCGCCGTCTGCGGCAGGCCGCCCGAAAGCGGCGTGTGCATCAGCGCCGTTGCCAGCCGTTCGGCGGCGTTGCGCGCTGAAACAGGTTCCATGACGCCGGGGCAGCCAATGCGTTCGCCGGAACGGGCCAGAATTTCGGCCAAAGCCAGCATCAGCACCAGCGCCCGGCTTTCCTTGGAGACCGAGCCGAATTTCGATTTGTACATCATTGACGGCGACAGGTCGGCCCAGAGCCAGATGGTGTGGGCTGCTTCCCATTCGCGGTCGCGCACATAGGTATGATCGTCGCGGGCAGAGCGGCGCCAGTCGATGCGCGACAGGCTTTCGCCGTCGCTATAGGGCCGGAACTGCCAGAAGTTTTCGCCGATGCCGCGCTTGCGGCGGCCATGCCAGCCGGAAATCACCGTATTGGCGATGCGCTTAGCCTCGACCATGCAGTCCGGGATCAGCCGGGCACGGCTCTGCGCACGGGACAGGACGTCTCCGGACGGCGTCGGCTCGACGATTTGGCCTATGGAAGCCATTCATTATCCCTTGGCTTGCTTGACCAGGCCGGTAATCACGTCACGCACCGACATGCCTTCAGCCCGGGCTGCGAATGTCAGCGCCATGCGGTGCTGCAGCACCGGTTCAGCCAATGCCATGATGTCATCGATGGATGGTGCGAGCCTGCCGTCATAGAGGGCACGGGCACGGGCGCACAGCATCAGCGACTGGCCGGCGCGCGGACCGGGCCCCCAGGCGACGTTCTTGTCGGTGGCAGCATTGCCGTTGCCGGGGCGGGCCGAGCGAACCAGGGACAGGATGGCATCAACGACTTTCTCGCTGACCGGCATCTGGCGGATCAGGTGCTGGATAGCCCGGAGTTGCGCGGCATCAATGACGTCGCGCGCCTCGGATTCATGCGTGCCGGTGGTTTCGAGCAGGATCTGCCGTTCGGCAGCCAATTCCGGATAGCCGACATCGACCTGCATCAGGAAGCGGTCGAGCTGGGCTTCAGGCAGGGGATAGGTGCCTTCCTGCTCCAGCGGGTTCTGCGTGGCGAGCACATGGAACGGCTGCGGCAGGTCGTTGCGCTGGCCTGCAACGGTGACGTGATATTCCTGCATGGCCTGCAGCAGCGCAGACTGGGTGCGCGGGCTGGCGCGGTTGATTTCGTCGGCCATCAGAAGCTGGGTGAAGATCGGGCCGGGCACGAAGCGGAACGACCGGCGGCCGTTTTCATCCTGGTCCATCACTTCGGACCCGAGAATATCGGACGGCATCAGATCGGGGGTGAACTGGATGCGGCTGGAATTGAGACCAAGCACGGTGCCGAGCGTCGTAACCAGCTTGGTCTTGGCAAGGCCGGGAACGCCGACGAGCAGCGCATGGCCGCCGGAAAGCACCGCCAGCAGCGTCTGCTCGACGACGCTTTCCTGGCCGAAGATCACCTTGCCGACTTCCTTGCGGATCAAGGCGATTTCGCCCAGCGCCTTTTCGGCGGCGGCGATGATCGCCTTGTCGTCGACCGCGCCGTCTGTCGTTTTCATCACACCCATTGTCTGTCTCCAGTGGCCGGCAACGGTGCCGAATCGCGAAAAGCGCGCTTTTCGTCTCTGTTTTTCAATCTATGCTCCGCCCGGTGGCTGACAAGACGGGGGCAACGCACTATCTCGTGAGCCAGTGCTCGATAAAAAGCAAGAATAGGGCCAAACGGGACGGAACGATGGCGGATGCGGAAATACATGGAACGGGCGATGCGGCAGGACTTGCGGCGCTGATCACCCGCGCGGCCGGGCAGACGAATGGGCAGACCAAAGGCTTGCCCCCCGTCGAGCGCTGGAATCCGCCGTTTTGCGGCGATATCGACATGGAAATCCGTGCCGACGGAACCTGGTTCTACATGGGTACGCCGATCGGCCGGCAGCCTCTGGTCCGATTGTTTTCTACGGTTTTGCGCAAGGACGAGGACGGCAACACCTATCTCGTAACTCCTGTGGAAAAACTGGGCATCCGCATCGTCGATGCGCCTTTTGTTGCCGTCGAGATGAGTGTGACCGAACGCGACGGAGCACCCGTCCTGACCTTCCGTACCAATGTCGGCGACGTCGTCCAGGCCGGCCCGGATCATGCGCTTCGTTTCGTCGTGCATGGCGAGAACCGCGAACTGAAACCCTATCTGCATGTACGCGGCCGGCTGGAAGCGTTGGTCTCACGCGCCGTGATGTATGATCTGGTGGCGCTCGGTGAGACGATCGAGATCGACGGCACCGGGATGTTTGCCGTCCGCTCCGGTGGCGTAACCTTTGCGATCATGCCCACCCAAGAACTCGAAGCGCTGTCGGCATGACGGGTGTACTGTTTTCAGCCGACGATTTTCGCCGCCGTGCGCTCCAGCAATCCGGCAGTCCAGCCGAGGAAGCGTGGCGCGACCATGGCGACTTTCTGCTCAATCCGGACACTGTCCCTTATCTCGAAACCCTGAAGCTGAGGGATGCCGCCGTTCTCGTGCCTGTCATCGATGATGGCGACGAGGCGCGGGTTATTTTTACCCGGCGCACGGCGACGCTGCGCAAGCATTCCGGCCAGGTGTCCTTTCCAGGCGGCGCCATTGATCCTCAAGATGATACACCGGAGCGTGCGGCTCTGCGTGAAACCGAGGAAGAAATCGGCCTCGACCGCCGCTTCGTCGAGACGGTCGGACGGTTGCCCTATTACATGGCGATGTCCGGCTTTCGCATTACCCCCATTCTGGCTGTGGTCCAGCCCGGTTACGATCTCATCCCCAATCCTGCGGAGGTCGCTGCCGTCTTCGACGTGCCGCTCTCCTTCCTGATGAACCCTGATAATCACGGCCGCGGCCAGGCGACCTGGAAAGGTGCCGAGCGGCATTTTTACAGCATGCCCTATGGCGAGCAGCATATCTGGGGCATTACTGCGGGCATTGTCCGCATGTTGTATGAAAGGCTTTACGCATGACCTCCGTTGCCGCCGAGGCCTGGTTTTCGGTTCCCGCGCTGACACGCGTGTTTGATCTCTTGAACGCCGATGGCGGCGAGGTCCGGGTCGTCGGTGGTGCCGTGCGCAACAGCCTGATGGGACTTGCGGTCGCCGATATCGACATGGCGACGACGCTTTTGCCGGAAGAGGTGGTTGCGCGTGCCAAGTTGGGGGGTATCAAGGCGGTGCCGACCGGCATCGAACACGGCACGGTGACGCTGGTCATCGACGGAAAACCCTACGAAATCACCACCTTGCGTCGCGATGTGGAGACGGACGGCCGCCATGCCCAGGTCGCATTCGGCACGGATTGGACGGTGGATGCCGAGCGGCGTGACCTGACGATCAACGCGCTCTATGCCAATGCCAGGGGCGAGGTAATCGATCTCGTCGGCGGTCTCGCCGATATCGAGACGCGGACGATCCGTTTCATCGGCAATGCCAGCGAGCGAGTGGCAGAAGATTATCTGCGGGTGCTGCGTTTCTTCCGTTTCTTCGCTCACTATGGTTCCGGCCGCCCGGATGCGGATGGGCTTCGCGCCTGTGCTCAGGCGCGCTCGAAACTATCGGCATTGTCGGCCGAGCGGGTCTGGTCGGAACTGAAGAAACTGCTTTCGGCACGCGATCCGGGCCGGGCTCTGCTGTGGATGCGGACATCGGGGGTGCTTACGGAAATCCTGCCGGAAAGCGAAAAATGGGGCATTGATGCGATACCGGGACTGATTGCAGCCGAACGGACTTTTGGCTGGTTGCCCGATCCTTTGCTCAGGCTGGCATCAATCGTTCCGCCGGATGCGGAGCGACTGGATGCGATGGCCAAGCGGTTGCGGCTGTCGAAGGCGGAGGCTGCCTATTTTATCGCCTGGACCAATGCACCGCGCCTGCCTGCCGAGATTGCCGATACTGCATTCGACCGGTTGCTTTACCGGAACGGAGAAAAGGGGTTGGCGACAGTGCTGCGGCTTTCGCTCGCCTCGTCGCGTCAAAAATCCGAAAACGACCCGGCGCAGTTACCCGAGACGGCACGTCTGCAGCGGCTGCTGACGCGAGCGGAAAAATGGCAGAAACCGGTATTTCCGCTGAGTGGTGCCGATGTTCTGGCAACCGGCATTCCCGCCGGGCCGCGTGTGGGGCAAATTCTGGGGCAGCTTGAAGACAAATGGGTGGATGGCAATTTCAATGCCGACCGGGCAACGCTGGTTGCCCGGCTTCAGTCGATGGTCTGAAAAGGCTCAGGCCACCTTCGCCTCCTCGACGATACGCGCCTTGATGTTGTCGACCATGTTTTCGCGAATCAGCGTTTCTCCATGCGCCGAGCGCATATGCTCCACGGCACGGCGCACGACTTCGGCGTCGCCGTCGGCGTGAGTGTGCCAATCGCAGCCGGGCACGAGGGTCCCGCATTCAAACAATCGCATGATGCTCCTCCTTGCGTTTGTGTCACGCCTGGCCTGCATTTCGGCCAAGCGGAACGGTGCGACTATAACCGAAAACGCGCGAGGATAGTTCCGCCGATTGCTCGCTCGCGTTCACGATATTGACCGGACGCCGTTGAAGATCGCCCGTTTTCTGAACGCGACATGGCCTTGATGCTTCCTTTTCAGGGTCACATTGTCGCCCGATCCATCCTCAACCCTTGGGGCAGGGGTTCGCCCCTTTCGGAAAAGACGGTGAAAATCGTCTTGAGACTGACTTAAGGAAGGACACGCATATGACCATTCGCCACATGCCCGTTGCAGCCCTGACCGCTGCCGCTCTCAGCCTGATCGTCATCAACTCGCCCGCCTTTGCCCAGGGCGCTACTGAGCCACAGGCAACACAGCCGATGCAGCAAGGCACGGCACCCGCCGCCATCAGCGACCAGAAGATCGAAGCCTTTGCCGTCGCCTATCTGCAAGTCGACAAGGTGCGCCAGGACTATGCCGCCAAGATCGGCGCCGAAAAGGACGCGACCAATAAGCAGAAGCTTCAGAACGAAGCCAACAAGCAGATGATCAATGCGGTTGAAAAATCACCCGGCATGTCGCTTGACGAATACAAGACGATCATAACCGCTGCGCAGACCAATCCGGATGTCGCCAAGAAGGTGCAGGAAAAGCTCAAGACGAGCGATACCGCCCAATAGGTTGGGATTGCGGAGCAGGGCAGTTTCCGTCCTGCTCCCAACCAACTACCGTCAGAAAGCACTATAGAAAACCTGGGCTTTGATGCTATGCCTTCGTCTCCCTGAGACCTCCGCAAAGGCATGCCCACCATCATGAGCTCTTCTCTTCAGCAGGAACTGATCGCTTCCATCCGCAACATCGCGGATTATCCGAAGCCTGGCATCATGTTCCGCGATATTACCACGCTGCTCGGCAATCCGCGCGCCTTTCGCAGCGCGATCGATGCGTTGATCCAGCCCTTTGCCGGTACCAAGATCGACAAGGTTGCAGGCGTCGAAGCGCGGGGTTTCATCATGGGCGGCGCCATGGCGCACCAGATGTCGGCCGGTTTCGTTCCGATCCGCAAGAAGGGCAAGCTGCCACACGATATCGTCCGTATTGCCTACAGCCTCGAATACGGCGTCGACGAGATGGAAATGCACCGCGACGCCATCAAGCCGGGCGAAAAGGTCGTTCTGGTCGATGATCTGATCGCCACGGGCGGCACTGCCGAAGGCGCGACCAAGCTTTTGCAGCAGATGGGTGCCGATATAGTCGCCGCCTGTTTCATCATCGACCTGCCGGAACTCGGCGGCCGCAAGAAGCTCGAAGCCCTCGGTGTCGAGGTTCGCACGCTGATCGAATTCGACGGCCACTGATACACCAGGAAAACACACATGGTTTCGATACGCGATGCGCTCAGCTCCGCCGCTGACGAGGGAATCATCACTGCAGCACAGGCGGAAAAGCTGGTGCCATATCTTCTCGCTGCAACGCCGGATGCGGGCGACGAAAAGCGTGCGGCCCCCAGCCAGGTCCTGCTCGCCGACGCGCTCGAGGCCGAAGAAAGCGAACAGCCGCGCTTCGTTCGCGGTTTTCACGATATCCTGATCACCATCGGCGTCATCGTGGCGCTGGTCGGGCTCTGGGGTATCGGCAGCCTCTTCGCGGTCTTCCCAGCGATCGTCATTCTCTCGGAGATCCTTATCCGCCGCCAGCGTCTGGCGCTTCCGGCTGTTGCGTTGACGGTGGCTCTGGCCCATTGGACCGGCGTGTTTGCCATGCTGGTTGTCGGATGGGTGCCAGAATTCTACGATAACCTCATGATTGGGCTCGTCGCTCTTCCTATATGCGCTACGGTACTTGCAGCCTTTTACTGGCGCTATCGTGTACCGTTGGCACTCGCTGCAACTCTTGTCTCCCTCGTGCTGCTAGCAGTAGACATTGTCCTTCTCCTCATGACCAAGGCGACCGGCTCTTTCTACATCTTCATTGAATATCCCGGGCTTTCAGCGTGCGTATTCCTGATCGGTGCGCTCGGCCTATTCACGGCCGCCATGTCCTACGATATCGCCGATCCAACCCGCAAAAGCCGTCAATCCGATGTGGCGTTCTGGCTGCATCTGGCAGCGGCTCCGGCACTGCTTTACGCCATGCTGTCGTTCATCTTCCTGCGCAACGTGACAGGAGAATGGTGGGGAGATGCCACGTCGCCGAGTGATGCCGCTGCGGTTCTGGCGATTGTCGTGCTGTTCATGATGATCGGCCTGATCATCGACCGGCGCGCATTCGTCACCTCCGGGCTGCTGTCGCTTGGTCTGGCGATCTGGACGATCCTTCAGCGCGGCGGCGTCGATTTCAGCGATTATTTTTCCGTCACCGTCCTGGCGGTCGGCATCGTCGTTCTGATGATCGGCATTTTCTGGCAGGTGCTGCGGCGGGCAATCGTCTCGGTGCTACCCGCCACCATCACGTCACGCCTGCATCCGGTCTACCGGGCGAAGGGCTGACGACGGGGTTCCTCAAGGGAACTCGATGACCTTGCTTTCGAACCGGATGACCGGCTGGCCATCCTGGTTCTCGCCCTCGCACAGGATGGTGTTGATCCGCCATCCCGGCCGCGATTCCAGGTCCTTTGCCGCGACGAACGTGACCGAGTAGGTGATTGTGTCTCCGGCAAAGACCGGCCGCAGCCAGCGCATGTCGCGAAAACCGGGCGAGGGGCCAAGCTTTGGCGCAACGATGCCCTCGGCCGCCAACCGTTTCATTTCGGCCATCCAGTAGGGCACGAAACATTTCATCCAGCCGGCGCAGGTGTGCCAGCCCGAGGCGCAGAGCCCGCTGAACAGCGACTGTTTCGCCAGTTCCGCATCGAGGTGAAACGGCTGCGGATCGAATTTTTCGGCGAAATGGATGATGTCCTCAGCAGAGAAGGTCACCGTGCCGATGGTTTCCCGTGTGCCCTCGGGATGAAGGTCCGACAGCTTCATGGCTTTTCTCCTGCCGCCAGTTCTTCTATCGACCGGCAGCGGATCATGTTGGCATAATCGCAGATCGCTACGGTCTCGCCGCGCTGGTTGATGACGACGGCGCGCAGCCGGACGATGCCGATCTCGGGCCGGGAACGCGAGACCCGCGCATCGACGACGGCACAGCTGCCCGACAGCGTATCGCCGGCAAGCACCGCCTTTTTCCACTCCATGCTGTCGACGCCGGGAGAGCCTTCCGACGCCGTCTCGCGGATATAGCTGTCGCAGAGCATGCGCATCATCATCGCGCTGGTATGCCAGCCCGAAGCCGCAAGTCCGCCCAGGATGCTGGCCTTGCCACCGTCTTCCGACAGGTGCATCGGCTGCGGATCGAATTCAGACGCAAAGGCGATGACATCCTCGGCCTTGACCTCGATCGGCTTGAAATCGAACCGTTTTCCGGCCGGGAAATCTTCAAAGTGAAGCATGGTCAAATGTCCTCCAACACGCACGTTCTAGCATTCGTGTGTGCTCTGGGAAATGAAAACGGGAATGTGATGGCGTAAGGGTCAAGGCTGGAAAGGCAGGTCCTGACCGTTGATCTTCACCTTCTTGTTCTCGTCGACAACGATGTTCCACATCTCACGGCCATCGGGCGCCTTCTTGGAAAAGCCCTTGACCATCAACAGCATGAAGGCCGCCTGGCCGAACTCCGGCACGGTTGCAGCATTCTGCTGCAGGTAGGAGACCGTCTTGTCGAAATCCTTGGCGTAGAGGGTGATGTCGGTGTCCTGACGGCCCTGCTGCTCGGGATAGACGGTGGTCGTACCCGACAGGCTGAAATCGTAAACGGCGGAGCGGGCCGAAACTTCGTCATACTTGATCGTCATGGCGCCGCCGGGCAGGAAGATCCGGCCGGCCTCTGCCGATTGTTCGTCGGTCAGCGGCTTGTCGGCGTCGAAATTGGCGCGGTCGACGAGATAGGTGATGCCGCTGGCCAGATTGAGATTTTCCAGCGAAATGCGGGTGGTCACGGTTTCAGGAAGCGCCGAGAGGAAGGCATCCGGTACCAGGCCGGGCGGCAGCGACGGCTTGTCGATGGTGATGCCGAAGCCGACTTTCGCATTGTCCTTCAGGCCGTTGGTGTCGATGGTGTAGCGCAGGGTTTCCGCACCATAGGTGCCGGTCGGGGTGCCAACCTTGAGATTGGCGACCTCGATCGATTCCAAAAGGTTGTCAAACATCGGCAGATTGGCGCGCACCAGCGCCTTGAGGCGGACCTGCTCGGTCGCCAGCAGCTTTTCCTTCTTCACATTCTCAAGGACGAAGGAAACCAAATCCTGCAGCGGGCGATAGGCAAGCCCGTTGAACGCCACGTCCGCCGTGACGCTGCCGGCTGAGACATCCACCTTCATTTTGGCGGGGTCGATGATCGTCTCAGTAAAACCGTTCAGCGCCATGTTGGAGCGGATGTCGATGGTCTGCGGCGTCGCCCGCGTCGTGTTCATCGTCGATGTCATCGACCCGAACCGTGCCTCGAGCGATTGCTGCGGCGATGTCGTCGTCATGAAAATGCCGTCGGCCGACATGTCGGCGGATTTGAAATAGAGCAGATCAGGATCGACAATGCCTTCGGCCCGCATTGCGTCGATCTTGTAGGTGAAATCGGTCTTTTCGGTTCCGGCGGTGAACTGTCCCTTCACATCGAGATCAGCGGCCTGGGAAAAGTGCCAGAGCCCGTCTTCCATCGGCCGGATCAGCGAGAGCAGCGGCTTCAAACCCGAAATGCTGAAGGTCTTTGGATCAACATCCTTGAGAAGCACGGTCGGATCGAAGGTCAGCTCGTAATCGGCGGTGCCCGGGCGGACCTTGATCAGGCCGGACTTCGCCAGCGTTTCCGGCAGATAGGCGGTGAATTTCTGCTCAAGTTCCTGCGCGCCCTGATGGCTGATATCTGCGGCCTGCACCGACTGGGTGACGAGGGCGGTGGAAAGCAGAAGGGCAGGAATCAGGCGCATGAAAAACTCCTCGAGTGATTGCGAGGCAAACATAGAGCCGAACGCCGGAAGGGCAAGCGTCAATGGCCGGAGCAAATCGCCACAGACGGCAACGCCGCTCGCTGGCGTTAACGAACGGCGTTGTGATGTCTGGAAGTGTCATTCGCACGTGCAGCCGTTTGGCTGGCTTGCCGCTTCGTTTAGGTGTTGAAGCGGAAGTGGATCACGTCGCCGTCCTGGACGACATATTCCTTGCCTTCGTCGCGGGCCTTGCCGGCTTCCTTGGCACCGCTTTCGCCGCCGAAGGCGATGTAGTCTTCATAGGCGATGGTGAAGGCGCGGATGAAGCCGCGTTCGAAATCGGTGTGGATAACGCCGGCTGCAGCCGGTGCCTTGGTGCCGCGCGGAATGGTCCAGGCGCGCGTTTCCTTGGGACCGACGGTGAAATAGGTGATCAGGTCGAGCAGCTTGTAGCCGGCACGGATCAGCTGGTCGAGGCCGGCCTCATGCAGGCCGAGCGCTTCGAGGAATTCCTTGGCTTCCTCTTCCGGCAGCTGCGCAACTTCGGATTCGATCGCAGCCGAGATCACAACGGTTTCGGCACCCTGCGCCTTGGCCATTTCTTCAACGGCCTTGGTGTGGGCATTGCCGGATACGGCATCGGCTTCGGCGACGTTGCAGACGTAGAGAACCGGATGGGCGGTCAAAAGGTTGAGGCTCTGCAGCACCAGCTTTTCTTCCGCATCCAGCGTCGGCAAAAGTGTGCGCGCAGGCTTGCCGTCCTGAAGCAGCTTCAAGGCAGCGTCCATGACAGGCAGCAGGGTGACCGATTCCTTGTCCTTTGCGGCGGCGCGCTTGCGCGTCTGCTCGGTGCGGCGCTCCAGGCTATCCAGATCGGCGAGCATCAGCTCGGTCTCGATCGTCTCGGCATCGCCGACCGGATTGATGCGGCCTTCGACATGGGTGATGTCGTCGTCTTCGAAGCAGCGCAGCACATGCACCGTCGCATCGACTTCGCGGATATTGGCGAGAAACTTGTTGCCGAGGCCTTCACCCTTCGACGCGCCACGCACGAGGCCGGCGATATCAACGAAGGAGATACGGGTCGGGATCAGTTCCTTGGACTTGGCGATATCGGCCAGCTTGCGCATGCGCGGGTCCGGCACGGCCACTTCGCCGGTGTTCGGCTCGATGGTGCAGAACGGATAGTTCGCGGCCTGCGCTTGCGCCGTCTTGGTCAGCGCGTTGAAGAGAGTGGACTTGCCGACATTCGGCAGTCCGACGATACCGCATTTGAAACCCATGGTCTTGAAACCTGTCCGATCGAATTCTGTTGCTGTGCCTTTTGCGGAAACTTGGGCCGAGGTCAAGCCTCAGACCGATTTTGCAGGCTTTATAGGCCAGATGGCGTCCGGGCGCATCTTGTTTGAAGCCCGTTTGCGATGCACAATAGCGGTTTCCACCACTCCCTGTGATCAAAGGGCGGATTTCCGATGGCGGACAACGACACCAGTCTCAAACCGAAAACAGTGACCAAGCCGAAGCTGGAAAGGCCGAAGCTCTACAAGGTCATTCTGGTCAATGACGACTACACCCCGCGCGAATTCGTCATCATGGTGCTGAAGGCGGTGTTCCACATGAGCGAGGAGACCGGCTACCGGATGATGCTGACTGCGCACAAGATGGGCGTCTGCGTCATCGTCGTCTGCGCCAGGGATATTGCCGAGAGCAAGGCCAAGGAAGCCACCGATCTCGGCAAGGAAGCGGGCTTTCCGCTGATGTTCACCACGGAGCCGGAGGAATAGGCCGCTAACCTGCTCAGCCTCAAATTCCGGCTGGGCGCCTGATCTGGAAGCCGGTCTTGTTCTGCGTGAACCCGCATCCCTCATAGAATTTCAGTGTCGATTGTTCCTTGGAACCGGTCAGCAGCATGACCTTGTAGCAGCCACTGCTCCAAGCGCGTTCGAATGCGTTTGCGATCAAGGCTCTGGCATGGCCGCGTTTGCGGTGCTCAGCGTTGGTGACGACATTTTCGATCAACGCATAGGGCGCGCCACTACGGGTGAGGTTCGGGATCACCACCAGCGTTACCGACGAGGTCAGGCTCTCTCCCGAGAGACCAATCAGGACCGTCATGCCGGGCCGTCCAGTGATCTCGGCGAAGCGTTCGGTCGCGATATCCGGCGCGATCTCCGGATCGTCCGCGTTGAGGTGGCGGTAGAGCGCAAGCAGTGCCGGAAGGTCGCCTTGTGCTGCCGGCCGGATGCGGAAATCGTCAGCCTGCACGGCTATTCGTCCTTGTTGCCGAACAACTTCTTCAGCATGTCGGCCATTGGTCCTGTGGTTGGCAGGATTTTTGGCTGGGCGCCGTTGCGGGCCTGGCGGATATGCGATTTTCCAGCTGGTTTGGCGGGGGCGGCTTCCGGCTCCGGCTTGCCGCCGGTGGCAAGCGTCAGCTTGTTGAGAAATTGCGAATCATCTGATTTGACCAGCATCCCGGCATTGTCGGCGAGCGCGTCCAGGAGCGGTTCCAGCCAGACCTTGTCGGATTTTGCAAAATCGCCAAGCACGTGGTTGTTCACCCTCTCCTTGGAGCCCGGATGGCCGATGCCAAGGCGCAGGCGACGGTATTCCCGGCCGCAATGGGCGTCGAGCGACTTGATGCCGTTATGGCCGCCATTGCCACCGCCGGTCTTGATCCGCGCCTTGCCCTCGATCAGATCGAGTTCGTCGTAGATTGCCAGAATGTCCTTCGGTTCCAGCTTGTAAAAGCGCATGGCGTCGCCGACCGCTTCACCCGACAGGTTCATGAACGTTTGCGGCTTCATCAGGAGCACACGTTCGCCGCCGATCTCGCCTTCCGAAATCAGTGCCTTGAACTTCTTCGACCAGGGCGAGAAGCTGTGGCGCCGCTGGATCGCGTCGACAGCCATGAAACCAATATTGTGGCGGTTGCCGGCATATTCAGAGCCGGGATTACCAAGACCTGCGAAAATCTGCATGGATATATCTCTAACAGTCGGACAGAGCTGTCTTGCACCGCGTTGGGGCGTGGATGTCAACCGTTTGCGGCGTGTAGCGTCTAATTTCCGTTTTGGACTATTGTTTGCCGGTGCTCTTGGGCCTTCCGGATGGCGTAAGGCCCCTGTTGGCATGCCTTATCGGTTGGCGCGTATTCCGTATTTGGCGAAGATACGGTCCTGCGTGCCGTCGGCGATGAGCTTTTCGAGTTGCGCCTGCATCTTTTCCACCATGGCATCCGGCAGGCTGAGGTTGCAAGCGAAACCATAGAGCTTGCCCTCCAGGGTCAGGGCGGGTTCAATCGCCGTGCCCTGATCGCGCATTGCTTCGAACGTCTTTTCGGAGGTCACCATCAAGTCGATGCGCCCGCTGAGCAGCTTCTTCAGCGTGGTTTCCATGTCGGCTGCAAGATCGATCTTCGGAAAAGCATGGTTCTGGAGATAGGTGCCGGAAAAATCTCCACGCTGCGTGCCTACCGTGAAGCGTTTGGCTTCCTCGATATTGGCAGGATTAACGCCCGAGCGAATCTTGCGCACCATGACCATGCGATCGATGAGCAGCGGCTCAACCCATTTGAAGCGCTTGTCGCGCTCGTCGTCATGCCCTGTGGTGAAGACGCAGGTCCAGGGCTGATTTTCGGCACGTGACAGGGCCCGTGCCCATGGAAGGATTTCAAGGGAGTAGGGGGTATCGAGGGCCTTCATCATCAGTTCTGCCTGCTCGACGGCAGCGCCGCTGATGACGCCATCCCTGCTGAAATTGTAGGGCGGATATTCCTCCGTCAGCAATTTCAGCGTTTCGGCATTCGCCGTGCCCGATACAGCCGTGCTTGATAGAAGGAGGGCGAGTGCGAACGCGATCTGTCTCATACCCGTTCCTCCATCGTCGTGGTTTTCATCATGCGAGACTGGTGGCCTTCGCTTCCGATTCCATTTCCAGCATCAGCAGCATGTTTTCGATCGGCATCGGCCGGCTGAAGAGATAACCCTGGCCATAGTCGAGGCCCAGCTTACGCAACAGTTCCCACTGTTCCTTGGTCTCGATGCCTTCGGCAACGACGGTACAGCCCATCTGGTGCGAAATCGTCCGGATACCCTTGATCAGCATGCGGCTCTTTCGGCGGACGTCGGCAGTGCCCGTTGTCAGAGAGCGTGTAAAGGACTGGTCGACCTTGACGATATCGACCGGGAACCGGTTGAGGTAGCTGAGCGAAGAATAACCGGTACCGAAATCGTCGAGCGCGATGCGGCAGCCGAATTCGCTGAGCTGCTTCAAGACGGCATGGATGTTGGGATTGTCGGCCATCAGCACCGCTTCAGTGATCTCGATGACGATGCGGGCTGGTGAGATATGGTGCTTGAGCAACAGTGCCGCGAGCTTATGCGGTAGTGTCTCCTCGAACTGGAGCGGCGAGAAGTTGACTGCGAGATAGGTGGTCTCTGTCCCTTCCAGCTGCGTCAGGCGGGCGAGGTGGCTGATCGCCTTTTCCAGTACCCGCTCGCCGATGCGGGCGATTGTACCGGTTTCCTCGGCGATGCCGATAATCTTGGCGGGCGGCAGGATGCCCTTTTCCGGATGGTTCAGGCGCATCAGCGCCTCGAACCCGGCAATGCGGCCGTCGCTGAGGCTGACGATCGGTTGCAGATAGGCTTCGAACCAGTCTTCCTTCAGGCCGGCTTCGATGTTCTGTTCCATCTCGTGGCGTTCGCGGGCGGTGTCGAGCATGCTGGTATCGAAGAGCAGCATGCCGTTCTTGCCGTCGCGCTTGCGCGCATACATCGCCATGTCGGATTTGAGCAGTAGCTCCGCCGCGTTTGCCGCGTGGTCGGGATAAAGCGCGATGCCGACGCTGGCGCTGACCGAAAGTTCCGCGCCTTCGACGAGGATCGGCTGGCGCAGGCTGGCGCAGATGCGGTCGCCGATTTCGCTTGCCAACGCCTCGACATCCTCGGCGCTGACCAGAATGGCGAATTCGTCGCCGCCAAGCCGCGACATTGTATCGCCGGGGCGAAGGGTGGTGCGGACACGGGCAACCACCTGGCGCAATACTTCGTCGCCGGCAGCATGGCCGAAATTATCGTTGATCCATTTGAAACGGTCGAGGTCGATGAAGATGCAGGCGAGCTGCATCGTATTCTCGTCGGCTTGGCGGATGCCGTCGTCAAGGGCTGCTTCGAAACCCTGCCGGTTGAGAAGGCCTGTCAGGTGGTCGGTGATCGCCTGCGCATGGTTGCGGCTTTCGGCCTGTTTCAGTTCCGTGACGTCGGTCATGACCGACAGGGAGAGACCGCCACGCTCGCCGCTGGCCGCACTTTTCATCTCAAGGATGAGAACGGTCATCGTTTCGCCGTTCGCTTTGATGAACGGCACAGTGACTTCGCAGATATTGGCATGGGATGTGTTGCCGTTGCGGCGGCGGGCCCGGTAGGTTTCGTGCCAGTGTTCGTCGACGAAATCGGTAAACACACGCCCGATGACATCGCTGCGGGCATAGCCGGTGGCTGTCAGCCAGTAGTCGCTGACGGCGGTGAGACAGTTCGCCGGGTCGAGCGAAAACAGCATGGAGGGGGTGAGATTGTAGATGTCGGTGGCGCGGCTATGGGCGAGCTTCAGCTCGGTTTCCTCACGCTCCAGCTTGCTCTGCATCTCGTTGAAATTATGCGCCAGGGTTCCCATCTCGTCGTCCGATGTCCAGTCGACATGATGGCGCGAACCGAGCCGCCTTGTGGCTTCAATGGCCGCTGTCAACCGCATCAGCGGCCGGATCACGGTCAACCGGTTGCCGAGAATGGCCGCTGCAAAAACAATGCCGACGGCGACGATCAGGATGAAGAATATGCTCAGCTCATCCTTGCTGAAGCGTGACAGAAGGCCGGGGGTAGAGACCCATATCTCCAGTGTGCCGACAGACTTTTGGCCGTCCTTCGAATTATAAAGAATTTCCCTGGTGAGGACCTTGTGCGGCAGGCTTGCATCCACCGGGCGGGTGGGAAGACTGACGGAGATCGATTGGGAACTGTCCTTGACCTGCACCGACATGATCGCCGCATCGCCGATCAGCGATTTTGCAATCTGCTCGACGCCATCCGTGTCGAAATCCCAAAGCGGCTTGGCAAGCGCCTGAGCGCCGGCCTCCATGAGGACCTGCGTGTTCTGCAGGCTCTCACGCGCAACGCGCTCTGACGACAAGGTCAGAAACAACACGATCAGCGGGGCGATAAAGAGAAGCATCGCACCACAAACGATCGCAATAAAACGATTTTCAACAGAGTGCATCATTCGATGCCCCCGGTTGCGCCGCCAATTTCACGTCCCATTAGGATTCTCGTACACTGAAGCCGGATAAATCCCCCGGCGACAACACATCACGAAAGTCTTAAATGTTGCTGAAACCCTGCGACGAAAACTTAGGTTACGGTCTTGAGGAGCAGGCCGTGAGCCGTGCTGCGGACGGCAAAAAGCCCGCTTCACGGCTGTGAGGCGGGCTTTCAATCCAGGCCGTCAGGCCGGAATTTTATTCAGCAACTGCTTCTTCTTCCGTCGTGCCGCCAGCGGGCTGCGCGATGGTAGCAATGGTGAAGTCGCGGTCGGCGATAACCGGCGTCGCGTTCTTCGGCAGCTTGATGTTCGAGATGTGGATGCCGTCGCCGATCTTCAGGCCAGACAGGTCGGCCGTCAGGAATTCCGGAATGTCGTCGGCCGGAACAATCAGTTCGACTTCGTGACGAACGATGTTCAGAACGCCGCCGATCTTCAGGCCCGGGGACTTTTCTTCGTTGACGAAGTGAACCGGGATTTCCACGGTGACGACGCTGTCCTTCGAAACGCGAAGGAAATCGACGTGCAGGGTGAAGTCACGGACCGGATCCAGCTGGTAGTCCTTCGGCAGGACGCGGATCTTCTCGCCGCCAACGTCGATCGTGGCGATGGTGGTCATGAAACCACCGGCGTGAATCTTCTGGGTGACTTCCTTCGTGGAGAGGGCGATGGAAATCGGTGTCTGCTTGTCACCATAGATGACTGCAGGAATAAGACCGTTGCGGCGAAGTTCACGGGAGGACCCCTTACCAACCCGTTCGCGCGTTTCGGCCTTGAGCTCGTAGGATGCATGGCTCATGGTCGTACCTTTCTGGTGTGTTTTGGAGAGCTCATCCGCTTATCTATCAAGACTGGATGAACCGAGACGTTTGACCGTCTCATCCGCATTTGCCTCCAAGGGTGTCTGCGCGGACGCGCGTCCATAGCCGAGAAAGCCCGCAATTGCAAGTAAACGCAGGTTTTGCCGGGAAAAGTTCCGTTTTGCCGGAAAACCCGCTTGAAAGTGGCGCTGCAACCAGATTTGCACGTAGCGCGTGATATCTTTCAGGGCTTGATAACCGTCAATTCATGGAAAACCAGCCGCGTTAACCTCTCTTAGCTGTTGCATGGCAGATTGCGGTCACGTTCAAAACAGGTGTTTTATGATTAAGGTTCTCTCCTGCATCGCCACGGATCATCATTATGGTTTGCTGTCGCTTGCAACTCTTGTCTGCGTTCTCGGTTGCGTGTTGACCCTTCGGCTCTATGCCAGGGTCAGGCGTACGGTCGGTGTGCAGAAGCTGAACTGGCTGTTTCTGAGCGGAGCCATCGGTGGCTCGACGATCTGGACAACGCATTTCATTGCCATGCTGAGCTTCAGGCCCTCGCTGGCACATGCCTATGAGCCGATCCTCACCCTGGCGTCGCTGGGCGTGGCGATCGCTGTCACGACACTCGGCTTTTACGTTACCGCCATGCGCAAGACCGGCCCGGCTATCGAGCTCGGCGGCGCGATCGTCGGCGCCGGCATCGCCATCATGCATTATATGGGCATGATGGCCTACCAGATTGCCGGCCGCGTCGAATGGGATTTCACCTATTATGCCGCTTCCATCATTCTGGGCGTTGGTTTCGGTGCTCTCGCCACCAGCCGGGTTGCGCGTCCGGTTACCCGTTTCTGCAAATACGGCGGCGTCATCGCGCTGATCCTCGCAATCGTCAGCATGCACTTCACCGGCATGGCGGCGATCACCATCATTCCCGATCCGATGATCCAGCCGTCGGCAGCGCTCATCCCGGACAATCTGCTGATTATCATGGTTTTGGCGATGATGTGCCTGATGCTGGGCCTCGGTGCCTCGACCTATATTATCGACCTGCACTCAAGCCATCTGGCTGCCGAGCGCTTCCGGCACTTGTCGCTGCACGATCCGCTGACGGCATTGCCGAACCGGGTTGCCTTCGGCGAACATCTCGAAGACATCATCCGGCGCCAGAAGGACGACACGGCGCGCGTCGCGGTGCTGTCCTTCGACCTCGACCGGTTCAAGGATGTCAACGACGTCCACGGTCATGCGGCCGGTGATGCGGTTTTGCGGACAATTTCCGAGCGGATGGCGTCGGTCTTGGGTGAGGGGGAATACGTCGCCCGCGTCGGCGGCGATGAGTTCGTTGCGCTGACCTCGAACTTCTTCATGAAAAGCGAGGCAAAGACCTTTGCAGCGCGACTGATCGCCGAAATCGGCAAACCGGTCGAATGGCAGGGCCAGACGCTGCTGGTCGGTAGCAGTGTCGGTATCTCGCTGTTTCCCGTCGATGCCCGCACGCCGGAAGAGCTTTTGGCGCAGGCGGATCTGGCCATGTACCGCGCCAAGGCGGCTGGCTCCAATTCAATCCGTGTCTATGAGCCTTCAATGGATGATGCCGCCCGCAGCCGCAGCGTCCTTGCCATGGATATGCGCCAGGGTATCGAGCGCAACGAGTTCGAACTCTATTATCAGTACCAGAACAACTCGCTGACCCGGGACGTCATCGGTTTTGAGGTTCTGTTGCGCTGGAAGCATCCGGTGCGCGGCATGGTGCCGCCAATGGAATTCATTCCGATTGCCGAGAAGAACGGCTTCATTCACGAACTCGGTGACTGGGTTTTGGTGACCGCCTGCCGTCAGGCTGCGTCCTGGGAGAACCCGATCAAGATCGCCGTCAATGTCGCCCCGGCCCAGCTGGCCGACACGAATTTCCCCAATCGCGTCAGCGAAATCCTGAAGGAGACCGGTCTCGATGCAGCCCGCCTCGAACTGGAAATCACCGAATCGGGCATCATCGCTGACCAGCAGCACGCGCTCCACATCATCCGCCAGTTGAAGCAGCTTGGCGTCAAGATCGCCATGGACGACTATGGAACCGGCTATTCATCGCTTTCCACGCTGCAGAATTTCCCGTTCGACAAGATCAAGATCGACCGCGCCTTCATCGATGGCGTCACCAGCAACCGGCAGTCAGCCGCGATCGTCCGCTCGACCATCATCCTCGCCCAGAGCCTTGATATTCCCGTGCTTGCCGAAGGGGTGGAGAACGAGGAGCATATGGACTTCCTGCGCAGTGAAGGCTGCCTGCAGGTCCAGGGATACCTGTTTGGAAAACCGATGCCGCTGAGTGAGATCGATCATGTGGTGAACAACACGCCGCTTTTGCTTCCGGCCCCTTCAGCGGCGCCGGAAACGGACGGGGACAACGCCGTCGCTGCATGATCCATCCGGTGCCCGCGCACCAAAATTGCACACTTGCGGGATAGGTATCCCGCAAGCCGGGGCAAAAGTGGCATAAATACACGTTATGGTGGTTCTGTTTTCGATTGAATGGTGCTGCGGCTGGTCGAGCGGCACCCCGCAAGAACCCATGTTCTGCGGGTGTTGCGCTCTTACGAAATATCCGATCGCCCGGAGTGTCTCGCCATAACAGGTTGTATAAGTGTCATTTAATGATTATTAGTGGTTGCGTGAGACGATCCCGTCCGTATCATTACGAGTGGTGTCCATGCTCAAGGTTCTTTCCTGTATAGTCACCGAACACAGTTACGGGCTTCTCGCGCTTGCAACTCTTGTTTGCGCATTGGGGTCTATCCTGACCGTCCGGCTCTACGTCCGCGTCCAGCGCAGCGTCGGAATGCAGAAGCTGAACTGGCTGTTCACCAGTGGCGTCGTCGGTGGGTCGACGATCTGGATGACGCATTTCATTGCGATGCTGAGTTTCAATCCACCACTGGCACATGCCTATGAGCCGACGCTGACGATGGCCTCTCTGGCTGCTGCAATCGTCATCACCATTTTGGGGTTTCTGATCACGGCGGCGGGCAAGCCCAGCATCCTCGTTGAATTCGGCGGCGTCGTCGTCGGGGCAGGGATCGCCATTATGCACTACACGGGCATGGCCGGTTACCAGATTGCCGGCCGGATGGAATGGGATCAGAGCTACTACGCGGCTTCGGTGTTTCTCGGCATCGGCTTCGGTGCCGTTACCATGAACCTGATTGCAAGGCCGGGTGCGCCTGCCCGTCAATATCTCGGCATTGCCACCCTGATCCTGGCGATCACGACGATGCATTTTACCGGAATGAGCGCGATCACGATCATACCGGATGCGTTCATTATCACCTCGACTGAGATGATCCCCGATAGCCTGTTGACTGTGGTGGTCGCTATTATCGGCGTGATGCTGGCGCTCGGCGCATCGACCTATGCCATCGATCTTCAATCGACACGGGGAGCGGCGGAACGGTTCCGCTATCTGTCGCTTCACGACCCGCTAACCGGATTGCCAAACCGCGTTGCTCTCGGAGAGCATCTTCAGGAGATGATATCCCGGCAGAAGAATGACGCGCCGGGGATCGCGGTCCTGTCCTTTGACCTCGACCGGTTCAAGGACGTCAACGACGTGCACGGGCATGCGGCCGGCGATGCGGTGTTGCGCGGCGTGGCTGAACGCATGTCAAAGGTATTGGGCGAGGGGGAGTTTATCGCGCGCATGGGCGGCGACGAGTTTGTCGCCCTGTCCCGCAATCTTGCCGGTGATAATGCCGCGTCTGCCTTTGCGTCGAGGCTTATCGAGGCGATCATCAAGCCCGTCGAATGGCAGGGGAAAAATTTGCTCGTCGGCACCAGCGTGGGTATTTCCCGCTACCCCGCCGACGCGCCCAAGCCGGAGGAGCTTCTGGCCCAGGCGGATCTTGCCATGTACCGTGCCAAGACGGTCGGATCGAATGCCGTTCGGCACTACGAGCCGGCAATGGACGATGCGGCCCGCGACCGCAGCGCACTGGCGATGGACATGCGCCAGGGGATCGAGCGCAATGAATTCGAGCTTTACTACCAGTATCAGAACAACTCGCTGACCCGTGACGTCATCGGTTTCGAGGTTCTGCTGCGCTGGCATCATCCTGTGCGGGGCATGGTGCCACCGGCGGAGTTCATTCCGATCGCCGACAGGAACGGCTTCATTCACGAACTGGGCGACTGGGTGTTGCGCACCGCCTGTCAGCAGGCGGCATGCTGGAAGAACCCGCTCAGGATCGCGGTGAATGTCGCTCCGGGCCAGCTCGCCAACGCCAACCTGGCGACGCGGGTGCACGAAATTCTTCTGGAAACGGGCCTTGAGCCATCGCGGCTGGAACTGGAAATCACCGAATCCGGCATCATCGCCGATCATCAAAATGCCCTGCGTATCATCCGGCAGTTGAAGCAACTCGGCGTCAAGATCGCCATGGACGACTATGGCACCGGCTATTCCTCTCTAACGACCTTGCAGAACTTTCCGTTCGACAAGATCAAGATCGATCGTGCCTTCATCGATGGCGTGACGACCAACCGCCAGTCGGCGGCGATCGTCCGCTCGACCATCATCCTTGCCGACAGCCTCGGCATTCCGGTTCTGGCCGAAGGTGTCGAACGCGAAGAGCATATGGATTTCCTCTTGAAAGAAGGCTGTCCGCAGGTACAGGGTTTTCTGTTCGGCAGGCCGATGCCTTTGAGCGAGATCAGTCATGTGGTGAACAGGCCGGGCGGGGAACGACCCTGCGATAAGGCCGACCAGACGGAACCGGAAACCATCCACATTCGGTCCGCCGTTGCTTGACCGGCTGTCTCAGTCTTTCCGCGACCGGGTGAACCGGGCGAGTGCGAGCATCAGCCCGCCCGCCATCAGCCCCCAGAAAGCACCGGAGACCCCTGCGAAACTGACGCCGGATGCGGTAACCAGAAATGTCACGGCCGCCGCTTCCCGGCCGTCGGCTTCCTTGAATGCGGCCATGGCCGATCCGGCAAAGGCGCTGATCAAAGCAAGGCCGGCCACCGCCTGGATCAGGATCGGTGGGGCGAGGCTGACAAAGGCCGTCACCGTTGCAGCCAGAAGCCCGAAGACAATATAACCGGCACCGGCAACGATCGCCGACCAGTAACGCCGTGCCGGATCACGATGCGCGTCCTCACCGGCGCACATGGCAGCGGTGATCGCCGCTAGGTTGACCGCGTGGCCGCCGAACGGGGCACTCAGGATCGAGAATACGCCGGTTGTTGCAAACAGCGGCCCCGGCTGCGGCTCATAGCCGTTCACCTTCAGGACGGCGATGCCCGGAATGTTCTGCGACGCCATGGTGACGATGAACAGCGGCAACGCAATGCTGACGAGGCCGGCGACTGTGAAAGCCGGGGTGACCCATTCGATATGCGGAACCAATGTCGCCGAAAGCCGCGCCATCGCATCGGCTGGCATATCGACCCCAAAGGCCAGTACCAGTACGAATGCCAGAAGCGCGGCGGGCACAGCAAACAGCCGGTTGATGCTGCCGACAATCACCCAGGCGATAACGATGGGCAGGCCAAGCAGAGGATTGAAGGCGATGGCCTTGACCGGCGCAAAGCACAGCCCGATCAGCACTCCGGCGAGCATCGCATTGGCGAGCGCCGCAGGGATGGCGGCAACTGCCCGACCGAGTGGTTTCCACAGGCCCGCAAGGACGATCAGCGCGCCGCAGATCAGGAAGCCACCGACCGCCGTATTGAAGCCGCCGGCGACCGCGCCTGAACTTGCCAGCAGTGCCGCGCCCGGCGTCGACCAGGCGATGCTTACCGGCAGCCGTGTCGAAAGGCTGAGCACGATCGCACACAGGCCCATCGATACCGACAGCGCCATCAGGCCGGACGCCGCTTGCGCTTCGGTTGCGCCAACGCCGGTCAGGCCATGCAGCACGACGGCAAAGGAACTTGCGAAACCAACAAAGGCAGTGAGCAGGCCCATGAACAGGCTCTGAAGGGAGAAGTCACGAAACATTGTACGGGAACCATGGCTGCGGGGCGTGTCTGGACAATAGATTCGCCTATCATATCGTCATGTTCGGGCAATACCATCTGCTTCGGATGGGCTATAAATAGGGGTGAGGCCGTTTTGTCTTTGACCTTTGCTCAACTGGACGTTTTACTGCCATTCTATCTATGGTGAGGTTCGCGTCAGCCCTCAGGGAGGAGAGCCGATGAAACATTCCGATCATGTTCAGGCCGTTGCACACCACATGTCGGCCGCAGCCAGTTCGCCCGTCGCTGCCTCGTGGCGCCGTTGCCTGACCGTCCACGGGCTGTCGCCCGAAGATGCCCGCTCGCCCGTACGGCTTTCTGAGCAGGAATTCCGGGCAGCGCGGGAAAAATCCGGGCATCTGATCGAGGAAGCACAGGGCGAGCTCGACCGGCTGTTTTCGACGGTTGGCAAGGCGGGCTGCTGCCTGCTGTTGACCGACGAGAATGGCATCGCGCTCGAACGCCGCGGCGCGCCAGGCGACGACCATGATTTTCGTGGTCTTGGCCTCTGGTCCGGAACCGTGTGGAGCGAGGCGAGCGTCGGCACCAACGGTATCGGCACGGCAATTGCCGACGAGCGCGCCGTCGTCATCCAGCGCGACCAGCATTTCCTCAGCTGCAACACCGGGCTCTCCTGCGTCACTGCCCCGATCCGCGATCATCTCGGACGGGTCGCCGCCGCCATCGATATCTCCACTTGCCGCGACGATGCCGGCGAAATGGCCATGCTGCTTTTGTCGCAGGCGGTGCGCGATGCCGCCGCCCGCATAGAGGCCAATCTGTTCCACCGCGCCTTCAACGGCGCGCGCATTCTGCTGGTGCCGGCCGACGGCAAGAGCAGCCCGGCGCTGATCGCCATCGACCGCGACGATCTCGTGCTCGGTGCAACCCGCGCCGCCCGCCTCAAGCTCAATCTCGACGATCGGCGCATTGCCGGTGGTGTGCCCGCCGCCGATCTCCTGAACGAAGCGCCGACGGGGCACGGCGAGGATCTTGTCGATGCCGAACGCGCCGCTCTTCGCCGCGTGTTGTCGCGCGCCCATGGCAACGTGTCGCTGGCGGCCGATACTTTGGGGATCAGCAGGGCGACGCTGTACCGGAAGATGAAGAAACTCTCGGTCAATTGATGCCGCCGGTTGGGGTGCAGCGGTATTTGCCGCGCTGCAGCACGTTTGCTGCATTTCACCTGTCGCACATCTGAAACACTTGGTGTCCTGCGCAAGCAGGGTGCCTCTACGCGTTCTGAACGTTCCGGCGCACCTTTCTCCCCAGCAGATGTTGGAGTCTGTTCAGGAGGAGAAATCACATGTTGCATCAAAAGATCGTCGAGAATCCGTTCAAGCAGAAGTACGGCAACTATATCGGTGGCGATTGGCGTGAGCCGGTGAGTGGCCGCTATTTCGACAACACCACACCGGTCACCGGCGGCGTGCTCTGCCAGATCGCCCGTTCCGAGGCTGCCGATATCGAGCTGGCACTGGATGCCGCCCACGCCGCCAAGGAAAAATGGGGCCGCACCTCCTCGACCGAGCGCGCCAACATCCTGATGAAGATCGCTCAGCGGATGGAAGACAATATCGAGCTTCTGGCCAAGGCCGAGACCTGGGACAACGGCAAGCCGCTGCGTGAAACGATGGCCGCCGACATGCCGCTCGCCATCGACCATTTCCGCTATTTCGCATCCTGTGTCCGCGCTCAGGAAGGCACGATCGGCGAGATCGACCACGACACGGTCGCCTATCACTTTCATGAGCCGCTCGGCGTCGTCGCCCAGATCATCCCCTGGAATTTCCCGATTCTGATGGCCGCGTGGAAGCTTGCTCCGGCGCTGGCTGCCGGCAATTGCGTCATCCTGAAACCGGCCGAACAGACACCGGCCTCGATCCTTGTCTGGATCGAACTGGTCGGCGACCTTCTGCCGCCCGGCGTGCTCAATATCGTCAACGGTTTCGGCCTCGAAGCCGGTAAGCCGCTTGCCACCAACCCGCGCATCAACAAGGTCGCCTTCACCGGTGAAACCTCCACCGGCCGGCTGATCATGCAATATGCCAGCCAGAACCTCATCCCGGTAACGCTGGAACTCGGCGGCAAGTCGCCGAACATCTTCTTCGAAGATGTTATGCGCGAGGATGATGACTATCTCGACAAGGCGCTGGAAGGTTTTGCGATGTTCGCGCTCAACCAGGGCGAGGTCTGCACATGCCCAAGCCGCGCGCTGGTGCATGAAAAGATCTACGACCGCTTCATGGAAAAGGCGATCAAGCGCGTTGCTGCGATCAAGCAGGGCAACCCGCTCGACATGTCGACGATGATCGGCGCCCAGGCTTCCAGCGAGCAGCTGGAAAAGATCATGTCCTACATGGATATCGGTAAGCAGGAAGGCGCCGAGGTCCTGATCGGCGGCGAGCGCAACAATCTTGAGGGCGAACTTTCCGGTGGCTTCTACGTCAAGCCGACGGTGTTCAAGGGCCACAACAAAATGCGTGTCTTCCAGGAGGAAATTTTTGGGCCAGTCGTGTCGGTGACTACGTTCAAGACCGACGAGGAAGCCTTGGAAATCGCCAATGACACGCTCTATGGCCTGGGTTCCGGCGTCTGGAGCCGCGATGCCAATCGCTGCTACAATTT
Organism: Pararhizobium sp.; assembly: GCF_965279435.1. Lineage (NCBI taxonomy): Bacteria > Pseudomonadati > Pseudomonadota > Alphaproteobacteria > Hyphomicrobiales > Rhizobiaceae > Pararhizobium > Pararhizobium sp. The sequence continues at coordinate 4,402,237 of NZ_CBDIHY010000003.1, read as the reverse complement.
CGGCCGCAACATCCAGGCCGGCCGCGTCTGGACCAATTGCTATCACGCCTATCCGGCTGGCGCTGCCTTCGGCGGCTACAAGCAATCCGGCATCGGCCGCGAAACCCACAAGATGATGCTCGATCATTATCAGCAGACCAAAAATATGCTGGTGAGCTACAGCCCGAAAGCGCTGGGTTTCTTTTGATGTTTTCCTTCTCCCCGCTTGCGGGGAGAAGGTGCCCGAAGGGCGGATGAGGGGCCGCTCAAGCTTGCCCCTCACCCTAACCCTCTCCCCGCAGGCGGGGAGAGGGGACTATTTCGGAGATAAAAATGACCGACACCATCCAGGGCGAACCGCGCGTGCTTGCCACCGACGCAGCGCTGGCGTTCATCAAGGAGATTCAGCAGGATCATCCCGATGTGCTGTTTCATCAGTCCGGTGGCTGTTGCGATGGTTCATCGCCGATGTGTTATCCGGCGGACGACTACATTGTCGGCGATAACGATATCAAGCTGGGAGAGATTGGCGGTGTGCCGGTCTATATCAGCGCCAGCCAGTTCGAGGTCTGGAAGCATACGCAGCTGATCATCGATGTCGTGCCGGGCCGGGGCGGGATGTTTTCGCTCGACAACGGCCGCGAACGGCGGTTTCTTACCCGCTCGCGGTTGTTTGCAGGCGGCGAGGCCTGTGCCATTCCAATTGTCAAAAGAGCGTAAAGCGGCTGGTGCCGCTGATTGCGTGGATCAATCGAACAGGCTGGAGACCGATTCTTCCTGGCTGGTGCGGTTGATCGCTTCGCCGATCAGGCTGGCGGTCGAGATGACGCGGATATTGTGCGCCGACTGGACTGCCGTGGTCGGCTGGATCGAGTCGGTGATCACCAGTTCCTTGAGCTTCGAAGATGTCACTCGGGCAACAGCACCACCGGACAGAACGCCGTGGGTGATATAGGCCGTGACGCTGGTGGCGCCGTTCTTCAGCAGAGCTTCCGCAGCGTTGCAGAGCGTGCCGCCGCTGTCGACGATATCGTCGATCAGCAGACAGTCCTTACCTGTAACATCACCGATTACATTCATCACCTCGGACTCACCGGCGCGTTCGCGTCGCTTGTCGACGATGGCCAGCTGGCAGTCGAGGCGCTTGGCAAGAGCACGCGCACGGACCACACCGCCGACGTCAGGCGAAACGACCATGACGTTTTCGAGATTGTAGTTTTCCTTCACGTCGCGCGACAGGATCGGCACAGCGTAGAGGTTGTCGGTCGGAATGTCGAAGAAGCCCTGAATCTGGCCCGCATGCAGGTCGAGCGTCAGGACGCGGTCGGCGCCGGCTTCGGTGATCAGGTTGGCGACCAGTTTGGCTGAAATCGGCGTGCGCGGAGCGGATTTGCGGTCCTGCCGGGCATAACCGAAATAAGGAATGACGGCAGTGATGCGGCGGGCTGATGAGCGGCGCATGGCGTCGGTCATGATCAGCAGTTCCATCAGATGGTCATTGGTCGGAAACGACGTCGACTGAACGAGGAAGACATCCTCGCCGCGCACGTTTTCCTGAATTTCCACGAAGATTTCCTGGTCGGCAAACCGTCTGACGGTTGCTTTGCCCAGGGGCAGGTTGAGATAATTGCAGATCGCTTCGGCCAGGAGCCGGTTCGAGTTGCCTGCGAAAACCTTCATCGATGGTCCGCCTGTGCTGGCGCGGCTGTTTCGTCCGCGCAAATTCCGTAAGCCAGCTTAGGTCTCGATCGTCCCAAGCTTATGCGCGCTTCATAACGCCCTTGACTTTGAATGCAAGAGGATTGCCGCGTTGCAGCGTAGTTTATCCTAAAAAGATTTGTCTAAACGTGGCGAAGTAACGACATTTCGCCTCACGGCGGCGCATTTTGCGCCCTGGCCGGTGTTTAGCCGGCGTTGCCGGCCCGCCAGCTGAGATACTCGTTGATGGTCTTCGTGGCGATCTTTTGCATTGTTTGCGGCGGCACAACGGACCAGAGATCGGCGGCAGTCGCGTCCACTGTGTCCTGCCCCTGAATGCGGTGCAGCCGGTTGCCGGTGCCATCCAGCACGTCCCAGACGTAGACGACCGTCGTCTTGCCGCCATCGTTCAGCGCCGAGAAATATCCCTTGAGGATATGCTGGCTGCTGGTGTCGGATGCGGCCTTGATCGTCAAGCCGTGCGCGCGGGCCTCGCTACCCAGCTGTTTGGACAGTGGCGTCACGACTTCCACTGGCGCACCGATGATCGGCAGGAAGCGGATCGTGCCGGCTGCAGCGGCCGGGGCGATGGCCGCACTTTTCTGCGGCTGGGCTTGCGGCTCCTGCTCGGCAACCTGCTGTTCGGGCTCTGTGGATTGGTCGTTCGACGCCGTGTCGTTGTCGGATGCTGTTTCGGCGGCAACGGGCCTGCGCGTGATCTGCTGGTCCTGCGCCGGGATCTGGCCCTCGCGCAGGCGCCCGGCCTGGGCGTCCAGCGACCCGGCCGGATCGGTATAGTCGGTATCGCCCTGCGCCATCACTGTGCCGGTAGGGCCTTCCGAAAAGCCCTCCTGTTCGGGCGAGGCAAGCTGCGTGCTTTGCACCGGCGCCGATGCCTGCGGCGCGACGTCAACCGTCTGCATGGAGTCGAGATCGGACTGGTTGACCGGCGGAGACGTGAACGTGCCAGCGCCGACATCGACCTGCGGGGTCAGGTCGTCCATGCTGTTGCAGCCCGTCAGGGCTGCAATCATTCCAAGGCTCGCAAAAAGCGTGATCAGCTTGTGCATTGTCCTACCGTCCGGTTCCTCGGTGACGGAATGCCTCGAAGGCCCCACCTTCTTCCGCCGTTCACAAGGACGATAGAGCAATTTTCCTAAGCAGAGATGAAGTCCAGCCCATAGCGCGACAATGCCTTCGGCGCGCCGTCCGTGGTGAGGTATGTCTGACCCAGCGTCATTGCTGTGCCGCTGTCGCTGTCCATGATGATCATATGGACGAACAGCGACATGTCGGGGGTGATCTCCTGCGGATTGCCCATATGGAACATTTGGTGCTCCATCCATGACGGCGAGAAGCGGGCGCCGAGCGAATAGCCGCAGGCGTTCAGCCGGTGGCGGGTCAGGCCGCGCTCATCCATGATCTTTGAGTGAACGTCGAAGACGGTGCCGAACGTGTTGCCGGGACGAAGCACCATTTCGATGGCCTGGATGGTGTCGCGGCAGGCGCTGTAGAGTTCGCGGTGGCGGTTGGTCGGTTCGCCGACAACGACGGTGCGCATCATCGCCGCATGATAGTGGGCGCTGACACCGGCCCATTCCAAGGTGAGCTGGTCCTGAGCGTCGAGCGTCCGGCGGCCGGCCTTGTAGCGGCAAAGCAGCGCATCGGCACCGGAGCCGATGATGAACTCGTTGGCCGGATAGTCGCCACCGCCGGCAAACACGGCGCCCTGCATGGCGGCCAGAATGGCGGCTTCGCTGCCACCGGCATGGATCAGCGGAATTGCGGCGTCCAGCGCGTCGTCGGCAAGGCTGGCTGCCTTTTCGACGTAGACGATTTCCGCAGCGCTCTTGACCAGGCGCAGGCGGCTGACCAGCAGCGACGCATCGATGAGTTCGCCGAAACTGGTCAATTGCTGGTCAAGCAGCCGGGCAGTGCGGCCGGTCATGCCATGGGTGTCATATTCGATGCCGATGCGGGTGCCGAGCAGGTCGAGATCACTGAGCAGGTTCTTCAGGTCCATCGTCGGATCGGCGTTGACGCGGTCGACCCAGACTTCGACGCGCTCGATATTAGAGGTATGCTTGGCCTGACGCAGATCGGCCGAGCGGGTGAGAAGCACCATCGAGCCGTCGGCCTTGACCACCAGCGTCTGAAAGAAACAGTAGCCGAACGTATCGTAGCCGGTCAGCCAGTACATGCTCTCCTGCGCAAACAGCAGCATGGCGGCCAGCTTTTCTTCTTTCATCTTGGCCGTCAGCCGTTCCAGCCGCGCCGAAAATTCGTCCTGCGTAAAATGCAGTGCCATGTTATGCCTCCCGTATGGATATTGCAGAAATTTGCCGGCCATAATCCGGCTCGCTGCGATGGGTCGTCCGGCGGTAGGAGAAAAAACGCTCCTCGTCCGCATAGGTGCAAAGATCGAGATTTTCCGCCATGACGCCTGCATCGGTCAAGCGCTTGGTGGTCAGTCCGGGCAGGTCGAACATGGCGTGGCCCTCGCGCGCCGATGGGGTGAAGAAGACCGCGTAGGCGGGATCCTTCTCCAGAAACCGCTCGACGAATTCGTTGCCGACTTCGTAATTCCGGCGGCTGATCGAAGGGCCAAGACTGGCGGCTATATGCGCGCGGCGGGCGCCGAGCGAGATCATCGCCTCGATCGTGCTTTCCAGCACGCCGGTCAGCGCGCCTTTCCAGCCGGCATGGGCCGCACCGATCACGCCGGCTTCCGTGTCGGCAAACAGGACGGGGCCGCAATCGGCCGACAGGACACCGATGACGAGGCCGGGCGTTGCCGTCACCAGCGCATCGGCTGGCGGCCGTGCGCCGTCATAGTTCCCGTCGACAATCAGGGCGTCGGGTGAATGGACCTGATTGACCGTTGCCAGTTTTTGCGGCCCGGTGCCGAACCACCCGCTGACACGGGCGCGGTTTTCTTCGACAGAGGCGCGTTCGTCCTTCGATCCAAGTCCGACATTGAGGCCGCGGTAGATGCCATCGGAGACACCGCCTTCACGGGTAAAATAGCCATGCCTGATGGTATTGCCTGCTCTTGAAGAGAGAAGCGGGCTTTGCACAGGCGAGAGCAAGGCATCATCCTTCATCGGTTGTTTTGCCTTTTCCATATGCTGCAATGCGGTGGGTTTTCCGGGCGGGGCGGCTGCGTCAGCCCCAAGTGATTTGGCCGGATGTTGGCCTTAAGGGGCGGTCTCTGTCAATCCATCGAAACGACAGTGGACGTCGCCGGCGCGTCCTGGCCGCCGCTATTTCTGGAAAGGAACGAGCGCGACATTCGGGTTGCTGACGACCAGAACCTTGAACAATTCACCCATTTTTCCTTCACCGGCTCCAGCCAGCCGTTCGGCGTCGGAACGGATGTTTTCCTGGGTCTCTGTGCTCTTGTCGCGGCCAAGCGCTGCGGCGCGTTCGGCAAGGCCAAGTGCGATCAGAAAGTCGCCCTGATAGGTCAGGCCGTTGATCTGCAGGCTTTCCGCCACGGCGCGCCGGGCCAGCTGCTCGAAATCGACATGGCTGGTGATGTCGGCCAGACCGGGATGGGCAAGCGGCGGATCAAACTGATGGTCGCGCACCGCCTGCAGTGTGTCGCCAAGGCCCGTTGCCATATGGCCGTAGTCGATGATCACAGCCGTTCCGCCGTGGGTGCGGATACGCTCGCTGAGCGCTGCCATCACTGCATCGCGGGCAGGGGCGATTTCGAACATTGCTCCGAGCGGTGCTGCCGGGGCGGATGCTGGAAGCAGGTCCGGATCGATGCCGGCCACGCCGGCCGCAAACGCCAGTTCTCCGGCCGCATCAAGGCCGACAAGCCGCTCCTTGAACCCTTGTGCCGTCTTGACGAACTGGCGGATGGGGATGGCGTCGAACAGTTCGTTGGCCGCCAGAAGCAGAAAGCCATCCGGCAGAGTGTCGAAGCTGTCATGCCACGAAATTTTGAACTTGTGGGCAACCAGCGTCTGCTGCTGCACTTTCTGCAGCCGCTCGCTGGTCTCGACCAGATGGACGCTGGCTGCCTGATAGAGGGCAGGCGACAGCTTGGCGACGACGCGCAGGATATCGGCCATCATCGTACCACGGCCGGGCCCGATCTCGGCGATGTTGACTCGAACCGGCTCGCCATGCCGCTGCCAGGCCTGAACCAGGAAAATACCGAGCATCTCGCCGAACAGCTGGCTGATCTCCGGCGCCGTTATGAAGTCGCCGGATTGGCCGAAAGGTTCGCGGGTCCTGTAGTAGCCGTGTTCCGGGTCGGCTAGGCAAAGCGAAAAATAGTCGGTCACGCTGATCGGGCCATTGGCCAGAATGATGGCCTTGATCTTGTCCGCGAGCGGCGTGGTCATGTCGGCCCCTTCACGCGGTCACGGCCGTGGCGCGCCGGGCCCGCAGGATAGCCCAGAGGCCAATCAGTACCATCGGCACCGACAACAGCATTCCCATGGTCAACCAGCCACCGAAGAGATAACCGAGCTGCGCGTCCGGCTCGCGGAAGAACTCCACGAAGATGCGCGCCAGACCGTAACCCGTCACGAAGGTGCCGCAGACGAGGCCAGGCGTTTTCAGCGCTTGGCGATAATAGATCATAACGGCAAGAACCGTCAGCAGCACGAGACCTTCGAGCGCTGCTTCGTAAAGCTGGCTCGGGTGGCGGGCGAAAGGTCCGCCTGTTGGAAAGACGACGGCCCAAGGAGCGGAGGACAACCGGCCCCACAGTTCGGCATTGATGAAATTTGCGATCCGGCCGAAGAAAAGACCGATCGGTACGACGGCGGCGACGATGTCGAACAGGCTCCAGACGGCAATCTTGTTGCGCTTGGCAAAGAGGATCATGGCAATCATCGTGCCGATCAGGCCGCCGTGGAAGGACATTCCGCCATTCCAGATTTCCAGGGCACGGATCGGGTTGGCGATCACGCTTTGCAGATCGTAGAACAGGATATAGCCAATACGCCCGCCGCCGACGATGCCGGCCGCGACCCAGAGCAGGAAGTCATCGAGCTGCGTTTCGGTGATGGCAGGGGAGCCGTCACGCCAAAGTGCCGTGTTGCGCGCCAGCCTGCGGGCATATTGCCAGCCGATCAGGATGCCCGCCACGTAAGCCAGGCCGTACCAATGGATCTGCAAGGGACCAAGAGAAATCAGCACCGGATCGATTTCCGGAAAAGGCATGATCGAGAAGAGTGTTGTTATTGTTTCCAAGGTCTTGCTTCGTTTCCATCGGTTGTTTGGCGGAACATGGCCCTGCGGCAAGGCAGGGTCAAGGCAAGCCGCGTTCACGAAAGGCTCACATCCCCGGTATTTTTCCTTGCATCAGCCCGCATGTGCTCCTACCTCCTCTTCAAGCCCGCAGAGTGGGCAATGGACGTTCAAGACCGGAGACCGAGACGATGAGCACAGGCGCAAACCGCATTCTGGATGATTTTGCCAAGTTGATGACGGACGCGGCGGGTGCTGCCCAGGGCGTGCGCAAAGAAATGGAAACGGTTTTTCGCGCCCAGGGCGAACGGCTGTTGAATTCCATGGATATCGTCAAGCGTGAGGAATTCGAGGCTGTCCGCGAAATGGCGCTGAAAGCGCGTGAGGAAAACGACGTGCTTCTCGCCCGGATCGCAGCGCTGGAAGCGCGCCTTTCAGACGCCGGCAAGTCATAAGAATCAACGCGGTGGCGCTCGCTGTGCCGCCGCGTTTGACCGGGTTGCGGGGCAGGTGTCCCGGGACGGTACAAGAAGGCTCTTTTCAGGGCTGCCTGCACGGCGTTTTTCATAAATCTTTCACCCTGTGGACACTGCCGAAAAACGCTTATGGCAGAGTCGTTTAAGAACGGGTGCTGAATCAATTTAAGAGAGCCTATCCACAACCACCGGCGCTATTTTTCACCCGGGGGGCTTTCATGCGGACTCCGGCATTATACACTGATTTTAAATGATGATTCGAAACGGATCACGCAAGCTCCAGGCAGGGTATGTCAGCCAGGATGGCCGTGTTTCCGGTATTCATAAGTGTTTGTTTCTGGTGTTTGAGTTTGCAGCCTTGTGTGTGAGCACGATGTTGCATGTCTGCGCCAGGACTTTTGGGGTGATGCATGAGCCTGATGGAACTGGAACTTGAGCGCCAATCGAACCCGGTCGATATGATCGAGTTCGTCGCGGCCAATAATGATTGGTCCTTCGAGCGCTCTGGCGAGGACGAAATCGCCATGACTGTGGAAGGGAAGTGGACCGATTACCACGTCTCCTTCTCCTGGATGGAAGAATTCGAGGCGCTGCATCTTGCTTGCGCCTTCGACATCAAGGTTCCCGAAAGCCGCGTCAACGAAGTGATCCGGCTGCTCTCCCATATCAATGGCCAGGTGCTGATGGGGCATTTCGACCTCTGGCGTCAGGAAGACGTTGTGATCTTCCGGCAGTCGCTGCTGCTTGCCGGCGGTGCCGAGCCGACCAACCAGCAGGTCGAAGTTCTGCTGTCCAGCGCGCTTGAAGCGTGCGAATCCTATTTTCAGGCCTTCCAGTTTGTCGTCTGGTCAGGTGTCGATGCGCAGAGTGCCGTCGAAGCCGTGATGTTCGAAACCGTCGGAGAGGCGTGACAATGGCTGTGCATGTGTCGGGTCCGATCGTTCTCATCGGTGCAGGCAATATGGGCGGCGCAATGCTCGCCGGCTGGCTGAAAAGCGGCATCTCCGGTGCCGATCTGCTGGTTATCGATCCCGGTCCGCCGCCTGCCATGGCCAAGCTGATTGCCGACAATGGTGCGCGCCACGTGACTTCCGCACCTTCGGATCTCAAGGCTGGCGTTCTCTTTCTTGCGGTCAAGCCGCAGATGATGGCAGCCGTGCTGCCGCCACTCAAGGGGCTTGTCGGTCCTGAAACGGTGGTGGTCTCCGTTGCCGCCGGTACGACGTTGTCGTTCATGCAATCGCATCTCGGTGATGCTGCCATGGTGCGAGCCATGCCGAATACGCCGGCAATGATCGGCAGGGGCGTCACCGGCGCCTTTGCCAATGGCGCAGTATCAGCTGCCCAGCGCGAGCTCGTTCACAATCTGTTGAAAGTGTCCGGCCCGGTCGAATGGGTCGAAACCGAAGCCGATATCGATGCGGTCACCGCCGTCTCGGGCAGCGGCCCGGCCTATGTCTTCTATCTCGTCGAGTGCATGGCGGAGGCTGGCCGCAAGGCTGGTCTTCAGGCGGACCTTGCCATGCGGCTTGCACGGGAAACCGTCGCGGGGGCTGGTGAGCTTTTGCATCAGTCCCCCGACGACGCCTCAAAGCTTCGCCAGAACGTGACGTCTCCCGGCGGCACCACGGCGGCAGCGCTCAACATCCTTATGGCCGATGACGGCATGCAGCCCTTGTTTGACAAGGCGATTGCCGCAGCCCGCAAGCGGGCGGAAGAGCTGGCCGGTTAATTCAGGACTTTTTTCCATGACCGAGACCATCACCTACGCCGATTTCGAGCGCGTCGATATTCGCACCGGCACGATCGTCGAGGCATCGCCATTTCCGGAAGCCCGCAAGCCGGCAATCAAGATCATCATCGATTTCGGCCCGGAGATCGGCCTCAAGAAATCATCGGCCCAGATCACCACCCATTATACGCCGGAAAGCCTGATTGGCCGCCAGGTGCTCGGCGTCGTCAATTTTCCGCCGCGCCAGATCGGCCCGTTCCGATCGGAAGTCCTGACGTTGGGCTTTGAGGACGAGGCCGGAGCGATCGTGCTTGCCGCCACCGACAAGCCGGTGCCGAACGGCAAGCGGCTTCTCTAGGGAATTTCTGAGTAAGGATTTGCTGATGGACCTCAGTTCCGTTCATGACTTCGTCCGTGTCACCTGCCTGCGCGATGCGGCCATGGTCGCTGGCGATTGGTCGGCCTCGCATGTCGTTTCGCTGCTCGATCCCGAACTTGCTGAAGAGCATGTTCCGCGCATTACCAGTGCAAAGCACCACGTCGTTCGGCTGCGCGATCAGGAAAATGCGCTGGCAACCGGCCATTTCCCGGATGCTGTCACGACGTTCTTCGATGCCGTGCTTCCAGCGATCGAACGGGAGGATAGCCGTATCCTGGTGCATTGCCACGCGGGCGTCAGCCGCTCGACGGCGTTTGCCTATGGCATTATAGCTCACCGTTTTGGCGCTGGCCGCGAGGACGAGGCTTTTGCGGCGCTGCTATCGATCGTCAACAAGCCCTGGCCGAACCGCCGCATCATCGAAATCTTCGATGCGCACTGGCAAAGGCAAGGGCGGCTTCTGGCCCCGCTCGACGTCATGCGGTCAAAGCACCCGAAACGCATCGATGCCTGGCACCGGTTCAACGAACGGCGCGGGATGACCGGAACCTATTCGCGCTGATCAGGCGGGCACTCGAACCATCGCCCGCAATCCACCCATTGGACTATCTGCCAACGTGACATTGCCGCCATGGCTTCTGGCGATGTCCAGCGCGATGGCGAGGCCAAGGCCCGTTCCTGAACTGTCGAGATTACGGGCTTCGTCGAGCCGGAAGAACGGCTTGAAGACGTCTTCGCGCGAGCGTTCGGGGATGCCGGGGCCGTCGTCATCGATGGTGATCGTCAGCCATTTGTTGCTGTGCTTGGCATCGATATGCACGGTGTTGGCGTAGCGGTACGCATTCGATGCCAGATTGGCAACCAGCCGGGTGAAGGCGTTCGGGCGCACACGGATATTATCGTCGCCCTCGACCGAGGTCGTGACCGTCTTTTCATGCAGTTCACCCTCAAGCGTCAGCCGGTTCATCAGATCGCTGAGCTTCAGTTCGCCCACGTCTTCCTCCGCTTCGCCGCGTGCGAAGGCGAGGTAACCTTCCAGCATGCTCTGCATGTCCTCAACGTCCTGGTTGAGGTTGTCGAGATCGGCGCTGTCGCCGGCAAGGGCCAGCTGCAGCTTGAAGCGGGTAAGGATGGTTCTCAAATCATGGCTGACGCCGGTCAGCATTGCCGTGCGTTGTTCGATCTGGCGCTCGATGCGCTCGCGCATCTGGATGAAGGCAAGGCCGGCGCGGCGTATTTCCTCGGCCCCGCGTGGGGAAAAATCGTCGATCTTCTGGCCCTTGCCGAAACTCTCGGCGGCCTTGGCGAGCGCCAGGATCGGCCGGATCTGGCCGCGCAGGAACAGGATGGCGATGGTCAGGAGGACCAGCGAGGCACCGACCATCCAGACGATGAAGATATGGGTGTTGGAAGCATAAGCCTGGCTGCGGCGCGCATAGACCCTGAGGATGCGCTGATCATCAAGCTTGATACGGACTTCGACGAGATCGGAATTGCCGACCGTATCGATCCAGAACGGCTTGCGGATCTGCTCGGAAATCTCTTCGCTGAGAATCTGGTCGAGAATTTCGAAAAAGGGTTTTGGACGCGGCGCCGGCAGTTCGCCGTCCGGCTCGATGGAAATGCGCAGGTTGAGCCGGTCACGGGCGATCTCGACAACGTCTGGATAATCGCTGGCTGGCATTTTATCGATCAGGTCGATAACGGCGGCGATATCGCCGGTAACGGCCGCCGAGAGCCTTTGGGTCACCAGCTGCCAATGCCGCTCCATGAAGACAAAGGCGACGACTGACTGCAAGAGCACCATGGGGATAATGACGATCAGCAGCGAGCGGGCATAGAGCCCCATCGGCAAGCGCCGCCGCAGCCAGCGGGTGGTGCGCTTCCAGGTCGTATCGCTGGTTGGGGCGCGGGTGCGCCGCAGGATGTCAAAGCTTGCCATGGATACCCAGCCGCGTGATCATCGGTTAGTCCACGCTCAGCCGGTAGCCGATGCCACGGACTGTCTGCAGCCAGACGGGATTGGACGGGTCATCCTCGATCTTGCGGCGCAGGCGGTTAATCTGCACGTCGATGGTGCGCTCGCCGACTTCCGCCTCGTCGCTGACCAGTTCGTGGCGCGGAATGGTTTCGCCGGCGCGCTGGGAAAACAGCATCATGATCTCCTGCTCGCGGTCCGTCAGCCGGATATGGTCGGCGCCCCGCCGCAGTTCCTTGCGCACCACCGAGAAGGTGAAGGGACCAAAGATGACCTGTTCGACCTTGGGGGCCTTGGCCGGCGCGTTGCGTCGCAGGATATTGTTGATGCGCAGCACCAGTTCGCGCGGATCGAACGGTTTCGGCAGGTAATCGTCGGCGCCTGCCTCCAGGCCTTCGATGCGGGCATTGGATTCGGCAAGCGCCGTCAGCATGATCACCGGCACGGTCTTGATCTTGCGCAGGCTCTGGGTCAGCGAAATTCCGGTCTCGCCGGGCATCATCACATCGACGATCAGAAGGTCGTAGTCGATGCCTTCGAGCTTGCGGCGCGCCTGGTCCGCATCGGCAGCCGTGGTGACGCGAAATCCCTTTTCCATCAGATACCGGTTGAGAAGATCACGGATCCGACGGTCGTCATCCACGACCAGCAGATGGGCGGCATCGTCGTCGATCCTGATCGTCTTTGTCATCTATCGTTGGCCCCGTCATCTCGCATAGGCCGGCTGTGTTTGCCGGGTGTCAATTATCACCGGCATTTTTCATGCCGGCCAGGAAGCGTTTGACCAGTTCACGTGCGCCGGGACCGGTTTTTTCCATCGCCTCGGCGATGCGCCGTGATTGTGGCTCGGCCAAGGCTCTTGCGAGCGTCTTGCCTTCCTTCGTTGTATAGAGCTTGCGCTGCCTGCGATCTTCCGGCCCTGCAATTTGATGAATATACCCTGAATCGATGAGCTGTTTCAAAACACGCGCCAGGCTCTGCTTGGTGATCCGCAGCGTCTCGAGTAGATCGGCGACCGTCATGCCCGGTTCGCGATCGACAAAGTGCAGGACCCGGTGATGCGCACGCCCGAAACCGCGCTTTTCCAGAATCACATCGGGGTCTGAGGTGAAGTCCCGATAGGCAAAGAAGAGCAGCTCGATAATTTCGAAATCGACCGCTTCCGCAGCGTCTGACCCGGTCAGGGAGGTTTCCCCGTCGGTTTTCTGGTTCGGCTGTCCTGCCACGCAGTCGTTTCCTTTCAATTCCAGTGCATTTCACGAAACATTCGAAAAAATATGTCAGCTATATTGACATATTTTTTCGTCATCGGTAAGCCTTTGATCGCAGAAGGGCGAACTTCCGGCGCTTGCTCTATCCCTGAAGATAGGCCGCGCCGCGCCGATCGCCAATCCAAATTCATCATAGCGGATTTCCCTGGCGCGCGTTTGCCGATAAATTGAATCAGGGAAGACAATCAACACAAAGAATGGCGCGTGGACGCCGAGGGATGAGACGATGGCAACAGTTCCTTTTGATCAGTTGGACGGGCAGATCTGGTTCAATGGCGAATTCGTCGATTGGAAGGACGCCAAGATCCATGTGCTGACCCATGGGCTCCACTATGCCAGCGCCGTCTTTGAAGGCGAGCGCGCCTATGGTGGCCGTATCTTCAAGCTCACCGAACACAACAAGCGCCTGCACAAGTCGGCCGAAATTCTCGGCTTCACGATCCCTTATTCGGTTGAAGAGCTGGATGCGGCAACGGTCGAACTTTTGAAGCGCCAGGGTTTTTCCGAAGCCTATGCCCGCCCGATCGCCTGGCGCGGATCGGAAATGATGGGCGTTTCGGCCCAGAGCAACCGCATCAATGTCGCCATCGCCATCTGGCAGTGGGGGAGCTATTTCAATCCGGCCGAAAAGCTGAAGGGTATCCGTCTCGACATCGCCGAGTACCGCCGCCCGGATCCGAAGACCGCGCCTTGCGCCTCCAAGGCCGCCGGCCTCTACATGATCTGCACGATTTCCAAGCATGCGGCAGAAGCCAAGGGCTACGCCGATGCAATGATGCTGGATTATCGCGGCCAGGTGGCTGAAGCGACCGGCGCCAACATCTTCTTCGTCAAGGATGGTGTCATCCATACGCCCGTGCCGGATTGTTTCCTCAACGGCATCACCCGTCAGACAGTCATCGAGCTTGCCAAGCGCCGGGGCTACCAGGTGGTTGAACGCGTGATCATGCCGGAAGAGCTGGCCGATTTCTCGGAATGCTTCCTCACCGGATCGGCTGCCGAAGTCACGCCGGTCTCCGAAATCGGCCCCTACATGTTCAAGCCGGCAACGATTTCCGAGACGCTGATGAACGACTACGTCAAGGAAGTCTATCCGGTCGCAGCCGCCGCAGAATAATCGGCGTCTTCGATGCCGATAAAGAAAAGGCGGCCGACGAGCCGCCTTTTTTGTCAAGATTTGATGCGTTGAGGCGACCGGGTCCGGGCCGCGACCCGCGTTTCAGGCTTGGGTTTTACCCATGACCAGGCCAGCAAGCCCGGTCAGGACACCACCGCCGACAAGCCCGCCGATGGCTTGGGTTATCAGTCCGGCGGCTGCGGCTTCGCCACCCAACATCTGAACGAGATACCCGCCGCCGAGGCCGCCGATCGCACCGACGATCGTCCGTACAACGACGCTGAGTGCCTGTTGCTTGAGAACCGCGCCCGCCGCGTTTCCACCCGCTGCGCCGGCAATCAATTGCGTAATGATAGGCAGTAATGCTTCCATTGCTCGCTGCTCCCGTGTCCGCCATCGGCGTCCGGCCCCCGGACTCACCTGGCACGCCGTCGATCCGGCACGTGCAGGTTGGGGCGAAAATCCGCACGAGTCAATTTCGCAACTGCGAAAAGAGACTTTTGTTGAAAGTCGCCTTCAGGTGGAGAGAAAAACCAGCATGTTCATGCCGTTGTCATGGGAGTGCAATAGCGAAAGGTGACGCATGTTTCGCCCTGCCATTGACGACAGAATTTCCCTTAACCGACCTCCTGCACAATCAGTTCTCAATGAAGTGCAGATGGCTCTGGTTGCTTGCGTCCTTATCCATTCGGATGTTCCCATTGGAACTGCGCCTATCTTCAAATTGCAAAATACTGAAATGGCTCCGCTTTACCGGAACTTTTGAACAATCCGGGTGTTTAGACGCCAACAAGAGAGGGTATGAACATGCAACCGACCATTTCCGAACAACCGTATTCCGCCGCACACCAGTTGCGTCCGGTCGTCATCACTGTAATTGCCGCCAAGCTTGCGGTTTTTGCTCTCCTGATGACCACGATCAATTTCCAGGCGCCTTTGCCGGCAGCCGTCGAACTTGCGGACATGCGTTAAGACCTTGCCTCCAGTCTTCGGTGATCCGGGCATTTCGCAGTTGCTCTGTGTTTCAACAGCTGTCTTTGCCGTTTTCATTGCAGCGCGTCCGCCCTATATGCTGTTCAGCGATACAGACAGCGAGGCATAGCGGCATGTTACAGGCAGGCATTATCCCGGTTACCCATTTCCAGCAGAATTGCACGGTTTTGTTCGATACCGAAACCAAGGAAGGCGTGGTCGTCGATCCGGGCGGCGATGTCGATCTCATCCTTAAGACCATCAAGGAAAATGGCATCACCGTGAAGGCGATCTGGCTGACCCATGGTCATATCGACCATGCCGGCGGCGCCAAGGAACTGAAAGAAGCCCTGAACATCGATATTATCGGCCCGCACAAGGACGATCTGCCGCTGCTCGAAAAGCTTGAGACCCAGGCTGAAAAATTCGGGCTGGCGATGAAGGTCGAAAACGTGCTGCCCGACCGGTGGCTGGAGGATGGCGATACCGTCTCCTTCGGCGAGCATGTGTTCGAGGTGCTGCATTGCCCCGGCCATGCGCCGGGTCACGTGGTCTATTACAACCGCGAGCAGGGTTTTGCCCATGTCGGCGACGTGCTGTTTCGCGGCTCCGTCGGTCGTACCGATCTGCCGGGCGGCAACCACCAGCAGCTGCTCGATTCGATCCGTGACAAGATCCTGCCGCTTGGCGACACTGTTGGCTTCATCTGCGGTCACGGCCCGGGCGGCCAGATCGGCGAGGAGCGCCGCACCAACCCTTATCTGCGCGGTCTTTAACGGCCAACGCCGATCCTGTGCCATGGGCCGGGACAATAAAAAAGGCACGTGCCGATCAGCACGTGCCTTTTTCAGTGAGGTATGAGTGTCGGCTTAGCCGGCCTGGCAGAAATAGTCGCGGCCATCATAGCCGCGGAACGTGCCGGACTGGGAATCGAACGAGCGGTAGCGCTGCGAGCAATACCGGTACCAGCCGGGCGTCCAAGGCTCCAGTCCACCGTAATTCTGAACAACGACGGGGCGAGGGCGGCGATAGACCGGGCGCGGCTCGTAATATTCGGGTTCCGGATCGATGTAGACCCGCTCCTGGTATCGCGGCTGGCTGGCAATCGCGCCGCCGATGATGACGCCGGTGGCAAGGCCAAGCGCGCCGAGTGCGACAGCGTCGCCATTGTTGTGGCGGCGATAGTCTCTGTCGTAGCCACCATGACGATAGCCACGGCGGCCCCAGTCTTCAGCCTGCGCGGACGATACTGTCGGGATGACCGTCGCTGCGGTGGCGAGGGCAAGAACGGCAGCTTTGATAACCTTGTTCATTGATTCGATCCTGTTTTCGGCCGGACAATTCAGTCCTTGATGATGAAGCCAGATTAATATGGCGAAACTGAACGCAGGCTGAATAAAAAAACCCGGCAACGAGGCCGGGCTTCATCGTGAATGGACTGCAGAAAAACGCGGTTGTTAGCTCGAAACCTGCAGGTTGACTGCCTTTGGGCCTTTGCCACGGCGGTCTGGTTCAGTGTCGAAGCTGACCTTCTGGTTTTCCGATAGCCCGTTCAGGCCCGAAGCCTGGACTGCTGAGATATGGACAAAGATGTCAGCGCCACCATTGTCCGGCTTGATGAAACCAAAGCCCTTGTCGGTGTTGAAGAATTTAACAATGCCAGTCTCGGCCATGCGTCAGGTCCTTTTTCCTCTGCCCGGATGCGGCGGGCAGCATTACAATGTTTTGCCCAAAGGGCGTGCGGCAGGCAGTTCTCGACTATGAGGAAAGGGTCCTGTAATTGCAGCCAGCCATCGACGAACTCCCGTCTTTGTCTTGCCACCCGGAACATTGTGCGTGTCCGGCGCGCGTGAATATAAAGGTCTTCCCGTGTTCGCAAATTGCCCGAACACAGTAAGCTTGCTGTGTTTATTTTAAATTGGCAAGCAAAAGTTTTTTGAAACAAGTGTGCCGTTTTGGTTTGTTTAAAAAGCCATCAACTGCCAAAAAATGCGGTCCTCCGGCTGATATACTGCAAGTAATTGAAAATATTGCCATTTGGCTGTGGATGCGCATTTTCTGAGCCGTTTGCGACGCAGAGTGTCGCAGAGGGCTAATGTAACGCAGGCCACTCCGATCGCGGATTTCAAATATTAACCGTTTGATAAAACTTGGTACGTGTCTGCATCCTAATGCAATACGGCCCGTGTTGATAAACCTCTAGCCCTACTACTCGCGAGGTATCAGGCGCCCGCGGCGATGCGCTTGGGTTTTGTCAATTCCGGCACGATTTCGGCAATCAGCATGGCAGCAAAGATCGTCGCGCAGCCGATATAGCCGATG
This sequence comes from Pararhizobium sp., assembly GCF_965279435.1. NCBI lineage: Bacteria > Pseudomonadati > Pseudomonadota > Alphaproteobacteria > Hyphomicrobiales > Rhizobiaceae > Pararhizobium > Pararhizobium sp. The sequence goes on along the minus strand of NZ_CBDIHY010000003.1, from coordinate 4,385,102 downwards.
ATGGTGATGGTTTCTCCGAGCAGCAGAACGCCAAGCAGGGCTGCAAACAATGCTTCGCTCGACAGGAAGATTGCTGCCTGTGGCGCTGTCGTGTAGCGCTGGCCGACCACCTGGCAGATGAAGCCGATACCGCTGGAAAAGAAACCGGCATAGAGGATTTCGGGCAGGGCGTTGGTGATGGCGGTCATGTCGAGCGGTTCGAACATCGCCCCGGCCAGGCAGCCAAAAACGGCACAGACGGCAAACTGTACCACGCAAAGCAGCATCGGCCGGCCGGTACTGCCGACGAAAATGCCGACCAGCATGACCTGAAGCGCCCAGAAGACGGCGCAGATAATTGTCAGGGCATCGCCGTTGTTGAGGCCGGCCAGCGTGCCGCCGCTGAGAAGGAAGATGCCCAATAGGGCCAAACTGGCGGCTGGCCAGATGACCCAGTGCGGCTTGCGGCGCAGGAAGACCACGGTCAGGATCGGCACGAACACGACGTAGAGCCCGGTCAGGAAACCGGAATTAGTGACGCTGGTGGTCAGGAGACCAAGCTGCTGGGTCATCGCACCGGCAAACAGCGCCAGCCCGATCCAGAGGAAATTGCGGATGCTGGATTTCGGCATCGGCGCTGTTGCCTTGCGATGCTCCCACAAAGCCAGCGGTGCCGCGACCGCAGTTGCAATGGCAAAGCGAAGGCCGATGAACCACATCGGACCGATCGAATCCATCGCCGTCGATTGCGCGACAAAACCGGCGCCCCAGATGGCGCCGGATAAAAGCAGGAAGAGATTGGCCTGGATGCGGGTCACGATGCTGCTCCTGATGTTTTTGGCACGAGGGCCACGCATCGGAACGATTTCAGGGCAGCAGTGCGATGGATCCTATGAGCACTTGAGCTAACATCTGCATCAATTTTCGGCAAGCACCAGCTCGCCGCGAAAAGGGTAGTCTATCAGGACCGATTGCCGGGCGCGGAAACCCGCAGCAGCGCACCGTCGTCTCCATCGGTCAGCATCAGGATCGATCCGTCTGGTGCAACCTTGACGTCACGGATGCGTCCGAACTCACCCTCGAACAACCGCTCTTCGGCAACGACCGCGCCGCTGTCATCGCGCTCCAGTCGCGCCAGCAGCTCGGATTTCAGTGCTGTCACCAACAGGTTTCCGTTCCATTGTGGAAACATCGCGCCGCGATAGACGTCGATGGCACCGGGTGCGATGGATGGATCCCAGTAGTGCAGAGGCTGCTCGTAGCCGTCGGCCGCCTGTCCGACGCCGATTTTGACGCCGGAGTAATCCTTGCCGAAGGTGATGAGGGGCCAGCCATAGTTCTTGCCCGGCTCCGGCGTGTTGATCTCGTCGCCGCCGCGTGCACCATGTTCAACGGTCAAGAGCTGGCCATTGTCCGGGTCGATGGTGATGCCCTGCGGATTGCGGTGGCCTTTCGACCAGAGTTCTGCAAGTCCGGCTTTGCCATCCTTGTAGGGGTTATCGGCCGGGATGCTGCCATCCGGCTTGATATGCAAAATGGCGCCCGCGTGGTCGCGCATGTCCTGCGCCCGGTCCCGTTCGCCCCGATCGCCGATGCCGAAGAACAGGCTGCCATCGGCGGCAACCACGATCCGCGATCCGAAATGCTGGCCCTTGCTGGTGAACTTGTTCATCCGGAACAGTTCCTGCACCTGCGTCAGGCTTTTCCCGTCCTTGGACAGGACCGCGCGGACGATGGCTGTTCCGTAGCCATTGTCATTTTCAGCGGCCATGGAAAGGAACAGCGTGCGGTTATCAGCAAATCCGGGATCAAGCGCGACATCGAGAAGCCCACCCTGTCCCTGCCGCGCCACCTCCGGCACACCGCTGATTGGCTGGGATGCCTTGCCGCCGCGGATGATGCGAAGCGTGCCGCCAAGCTCGGTGACGATATAAGCGCCATCCGGTAGAACTTCGACGGACCAAGGGTTGTCGAGACCGGATGTGATCGTATCGACCTGCACTGCGATCTTTTCGGTCGTAAACTGCTTCGGATCATCGGCCAGGACAGGGGCGGCAACCAGAGCAGATGCCAATCCGGCGGATTTCAACAGGCTTGCGAACGTCATCGTCATCTCATCTCCCAAGGGTACCCGTTGAAGCTGGGTCCTGGGAGGAAGCGATCAAGGCCGGGAGAGCGGTTTCGCGATCAAAAGGATTTGACCGGAAGTTTACCCGGTCCACCTTGCGCGGCGAGCGTAGATGGGCCTGCGTCCTCAACAAGTTCGGCATTGACGATATAGCGCAGGGGGCCTTGCTCGATCGCATCGAACGGCCAGCAGGTGGCAAGCACCAGATTGCGGCCCGGCGCACTGGCATTGATGCCGCTCTCGTCCCAACGGGCGATGCGGCTGGTGCCGGCGCGGAAGGTGAGGTTGGTTCCGTCCTTGCGGGTGATGACCAGAAGATCGCCCTGCTTGACGTCCTTCAGCCAGCGAAAATGGGTGTCGCGATGGGCGGCGATCACCGATGTGCCAAGTTCCCCCGGTGCCGGCGTATTGGCCAGGCGTGCCGGACCGAAGGCCAGAGCCTCGCCGCTGGCGCCCGAAAGCACGACTGCCGTTTTGCCGATCCGCAGTGCGGTGATTTCCGCCTCGGTGGAGAAATCGGCCCAGGGCCAGGGCTTGGCATTGGTTTCACCCTGGAGCTGGGCTTGGAAGCTGCGCTTCAGCAGCACCTGGGAAAACTCCGCCTTGGCCTTCATATAAACGCCCTTGCCGACCAGCATCACGCCTGCCAGTGCGATCAGAAGGATACCGGCCAGGACGACCGTCTCCAGTGCGTTGAGGCGCGCTAGAAAGCCGGCGCGCCCTTCCTTGATTGGCTCCTGTTTGTCCGATCCGGGCTTGTCCTGCTGCAGGATCGCATCGTTGCCAGGCTTATCGGACACGGCCACGCGCCTCCAGAACCAGGCCGCGCAGCTGCCAGCGCCACAGGCTGAAGGTCGTTGCTGCCATCAGGGCGAAAGCAAGCAACAGGAGGCCGATCAGGATATTGCGGTCGGCAAGCGTTGCGGTCTGCGGCAGGTCCACCTGTTTGCCGGCGTCGGCGATCACGCTGGCGGCGCGCGCCGTCGGGGCGGCAGCCATCCGGTCGGCAATCAGTGTTGCCTGCTGCTCGCTCTGTTCCAGCGATGCCTTGCGCTGGCCTTCCGGGATAACCTGCTGCGGTTTTTCGCCAAACACTTTTTTGAAATCCCAGCCCTTAGGCAGATTGAGCGGCATGTCGGTACTGACGACAGGCTCACCGGCCGGCCGGGACGGCGTCACATCGACGGCGACCAAGCTGGTGACGCGGGAGACGAGGTGGTTGGCCAGCGCCACCGTTTCGATCTGCTTGTCGAGGGCGGCGGCATCGTTCACCGCATAGGCATTGGCTTCCAGATCGTCGATCTTGCGGCGCGCCCAGAGTTTGGCAATGCCCGTGCCTTCAGACGCCTTGGCCACATCCATTTCGATGCGCCAGGGCTGGTTTCCGGTTTTGCCGATGATCTGCAGCTTGCCTGCTGCCGAGGTGCCATCAAGCGCTGCGGTCAGCACCACCGGCTCGCCGCTATAGAGGTCGGGCATCGGGTTCGGGGTGATATCCTGCGCATTGGCACCATCGAAGCTGACGGCGATGTCGGTCATGACAGGATTTTCGAGCTTGGTGAACAGCTCACCCATGCGCGCTGCAACCTGATCTTCCGAGCCGATCAGCGTGAACGTGCCACGGCCGATTTCGGCGGCCTTGGTCATGAAGTGCGTGTTCGGCGCCGAGCCGATACCGACGGTGAAGACACGGGCGTCGCCACGGTTCTTCGAAATCTCCTCAAACAGTTGCGCTTCGTTGCCGATTGCACCATCGGTGAGGAACACCACCTGCCGCAGGGCGCCGGGCGCGACGGGCCCTTGGGTGCGCAGAGCGGCTTCCAGCGCCGGCAGCATTTCGGTGCCGCCATCGGCAGTCAGACCGCGAACGAAGGCGATGGCGTTTTCACGGTTGTCCGGCGTTGCCGGGACGAGCGCGGGGAAATGCACGTCCATCGTGTCGTCAAAGCGGACGACGTTGAACTTGTCTTCGGCCTTGAGCTTCGAGATCGCCAGCGCCAGGCTATCGCGTGCCTGCTCGATCGATGGTCCAGCCATCGAGCCCGAATTGTCAATGACGAAGACGACTTCACGTTTTGCTGGTGTTTCCGTGGCAGCGGATGCGGCGGGAGGCGTGACGAAACCGAGCAGATAGGTCTTGCCGTTCAGCGTTTCGCGGAACAGGCCGGCATTCGGCTTCTTGCCGGCAATGGCATTCCAGCTCAGTTCAAAATCCTTGTCGGCCGGCACGCTGCCGCCCTTCAGCGAAATCTTGCGGGCCATGTCGTCGACGGTCTGCATGTCGGTCTGATGGAAAGGCGAGGTGACAGTGCCGAGCGGGAAGCCGGCATTGAGATTGACGGTCAGCGTTACCGGATTGATCTTCGCATTTTCAGTGGGATCAAGCACAGGGGCTGCGATCTTGTCGCGATCCGGAACGGGGTCATTGACGGCATAGCCGGTTTTGACATCGAGATCGACCGTCTGGACGATCGGATCGGGATTGTAGCGCGGGGCCACCACCATCGGGAACCGCAGCGAGAATTCGCCACCCGACTGGTGGACACTGCTCTGGTACTCGATCTGCACGACGATGGTTTCGCCGGGGCCGATATTCGCCACCTGATTGGTGAAGATGTTGGGGCGCTGCTGTTCGAGAAGCGCCGTCTTCTTGCCTCCGGCCTTTGCTTCCTCATAGACCCTGCGGGCTTCTTCCCGGGCCTTGATTTCCCCCTCGATGAAGCGGTCGCCGATCTGCATTTTCAGCGTATCGACAGCAGAGTTTTCCGGCAGCGGAAAGACATAGGTGCCTTCGACCCAGCCCTTGCTCGGGTTTTGGAAACGCTGTGTGACGCGGGTGCGGATGATCGGGCCGTTGACGTCGATCACAACATCCGTCGCCAGCTTCGGCGCCTCGACAAACGAGCCGGGCTCCTTGGACGGGAAGAGCAGGGCACCCGTGCCCATGTCGTTGGGGCGCACATAGCCGGAAAACCGCTGCGACTTGCTGTCATTCGTCTCAGCCATCGCATGCGAGAAAAAGCCCATGACGAACAGCAGAGAGAGTGTCACGGCGACCAGCGCCGTCAGGATCAGATACTCGATTTGCCGGCCGGTGATGCGGCGCGGCGGCTTGGCCGTATTCTCGGTGTTCAGAAGCATTGCAGGCCCCCTCGGCGCACATGGATTCGTATGCCTCCAGAAAAGGCTTCGAAATCGGCTGTTCAAGGACGGAATTGCGGCAGGCCAAGGCATTTGTTGTGACCAAATCAAGGCGTTGCGGAAATCGGTCAAAGCGTTTGTTTTTGATGAATAAATCTCAGTGGAGAAACGTTCTTGTTTCTCATGCTCGCGCTGCTGGCGAGATCAGCCGGATTCTTTAGCAGGGTTCAAAAAGCGGAGTCGTTTCAGTCGTCTGCGCGGCCAGGCCGACAAACTGATTCATCCAAACCTGTGATGTCACTGATGAAACATTGTCATGGTTACGCATTTTGCGGGTTTTCTGGGTTCTTTGCGCTTGAAACCGGGGCGGTCTTTCGACATACACCTAACCGCTATGGAGCCTGGCAGAGCCGCTCCATTGGCCGCATGCTGTTTCAACCTGATCAGGACAAACATATCATGGCCTTTCTTGCCGACGCCCTTTCCCGTGTAAAGCCATCCGCCACCATCGCCGTTTCCCAGAAAGCCCGGGAACTGAAAGCCAAGGGCCGCGATGTGATCGGGCTCGGCGCCGGAGAGCCGGATTTCGATACGCCTGATAATATCAAGAAGGCCGCCATCGACGCCATCAACCGCGGCGAGACGAAGTACACGCCGGTTTCGGGTATCCCGGAACTGCGCGAGGCAATTTCGAAGAAGTTCAAGCGCGAGAACAACCTCGACTACACCGCTGCCCAGACGATCGTCGGCACCGGTGGAAAACAGATTCTTTTCAACGCCTTCATGGCGACGATGAATCCGGGCGATGAAGTCGTTATCCCGGCCCCTTACTGGGTGTCCTACCCGGAGATGGTGGCGATTTGCGGCGGCACACCGGTGTTCGTCGAAGCGACACAGGCCAACAATTTCAAGCTGACCGCCGAAGACCTCGACAAGGCGATCACGGACAAGACCAAGTGGTTCATCTTCAACTCGCCGTCCAACCCGTCGGGCGCCGCCTATAGCCATGCCGAACTCAAGGCCCTGACCGACGTGCTCCTCAAGCACCCGCATGTCTGGGTCCTGACCGACGACATGTATGAGCACCTGACCTATGGCGACTTCAAGTTCGCCACGCCGGTGGAAGTCGAGCCGAAACTCTATGATCGCACGCTGACCATGAACGGCGTCTCCAAGGCCTATGCCATGACCGGCTGGCGTATCGGCTATGCGGCCGGGCCGCTGTCGCTGATCAAGGCGATGGACATGATCCAGGGCCAGCAGACCTCGGGCGCCTGCTCGATCGCCCAGTGGGCGGCCGTCGAGGCACTGAACGGCACTCAGGATTTCATTCCTGAGAACAAGAAGATCTTCGAAGGCCGCCGTGATCTGGTGGTGTCGATGCTCAACCAGGCCAAGGGTATTGAGTGCCCGTCGCCGGAAGGTGCGTTCTACGTCTATCCGTCCTGCAAGGGCCTGATCGGCAAGACATCGCCGAACGGCAAGCTGATCGAGACCGACGAGGACTTCGTCTCCGAACTGCTCGAATCCGAAGGCGTCGCCGTCGTCCACGGTTCGGCCTTCGGCCTCGGCCCGAATTTCCGTATCTCCTATGCGACCTCGGAAGAACTGCTCGAAGAAGCCTGCAAGCGCATCCAGCGCTTCTGCGGTGCCTGCAAGTAAGCAGCTCCACTGAGCGATAACGAACCCGCCGGAAACGGCGGGTTTTTTCGTTGGTGTTATGGGCGTTGTCGCGATCTCTTCCTGTCGCAAAATCTGGCCCTGATGCGGTAAATCTTCGTACCCCGACATGTCGCGCGGCTTCCGCTCCCGCCCAAATCCCGGTACACAGCGGCCTATCGAGGAGCCCAGTCATGACCATTGCGCCGCATCACAGGATCTATACCTGTTTCTTCCTGTTCGCCGTGTCGCTCGGCGCGTTGCTGGCCCGCATGCCGGATCTGCAGGTGGCGCTTGGAGTCAACAAATCCGAACTCGGACTGACCCTCATTGGCATGGCGGTCGGAGCGTTGATCTCGCTGACATTCTCCTCGCCGCTGATCGCCCATCTTGGCGCACGTACCACGGCCTTCATCACCATTCTCGGCACGGCCGCCTCGTTTGCGATCGTTCCGTGGGTCGGTGCCGCGCCACTGGTGTTCTGCGTGCTGTTCGTCGCCGGCCTGCTTGCCGGCGCGCTCGAAATCAATCTCAATGTCGAGATCGACCGGCTGGAAGCGCGGCTCGGGCGTGGCATCATGAACCGCGCCCATGGTTTCTGGAGCCTCGGTTTCTTCGTCACGGCACTGATTGCGTCTGGCGTTCGTCAGGGCGAAATCTCCATGCAGCTTCACCTGGCGGTGACGTTCGCCTTCGTGCTAGTCGTCGGTCTATTGGCTATCTCGGGTATCCGCAACGCCCCGGCCCGCGCCGTTTCGCATGAGGCCAAGGCGCCGCTGTTTGCCGTACCGACGGTTGGCCTCTTGCCGCTTTGCATTATCGGCATTGCCGCCTTCCTCGTCGAAGGTGCAGGGATCGACTGGTCGGCGATCTATATGCGCGACGTCTTTGCCGTCGAGCCGTTTATCGGCGGTCTCGGTTTGACGCTGTTCACCTTCTTCATGGCCATGGCCCGGCTGTTCATCGACCCGGTCGTCGACCGGTTCGGTGCCCGCAACGTCGCCTCGGTCCTGCTTGTCCTGTCGGCCATCGGTCTCACCGCCGTCTGGCTGGCACCACATGCCTATATCGCGCTGTTCGGCTTCGCGCTTATGGGCGGCGGATGCAGCGCGGTCTATCCGCTGGCGGTCTCGGCGGCCGCCCAGCGCACCGACAGGGCGGCACAGGTGAATGTGGCAGCCCTCGGCCAGGTAACGTTCATCGTCTTCTTTCTGGCACCGCCGTTGCTCGGCTTCATTGCCGAACATGCCGGCATCCGCACATCCTATCTCGTCTGCCTGCCGCTGATCATCTATGCGTTGTTTTCGGTCAAGGCTCTGGCACCACGGCGGGGATCGCACGGGCTGACGCAGGCTCCAGCCGGCGGCGTGCCGTCGGATCACCTGCCGATGTAGGCCAGCAAGCCGTCCACCAGCGCATCGAAGGTGGCGCGGCAACGCGGCGTGGTTTTGAGGTTTTCGTGCATGACGACGAAGGTCTCGAGCGGCAGCGCGAACTCCTTTTCGAACAGCCTGACGATCTCCGGATCGCGTCTGGCGAGCTCCACCTGACAGACGCCAATGCCGAAGCCGGCGCGGATGGCGGCCAGCTGCGCCAGATTGCTGTCGGCGCGGAAGGACGGACGCATCAGTTCGATCAGCGGTACGCGCTTGCGGATGGCCCGAACAAACGCGCTTTCGCGGTCAAAGCCGATGGTCCTGTGATCAAGCAGGTCTTCCAGCTTGCCCGGCATACCGTGTTTGTCGAGATAGCGACGGTGGGCGTGCAGTCCGAGCGGAATGCCGCCGATGCGCCGTGTGATCAAGGCATCCTGTTGCGGCTCGACCATGCGCACGGCGATATCGGCCTCCTGGCGCAGCAGGTCTTCGACGGCATCCGACAGCGACAGCTCGATGACGAGGTCCGGATACCGCTCACTGAGCGCTGTCAGTATCGGTGGCAGCACCTCGATGCCGATCACTTCACTGGCGCTGATCCGCACCGTGCCGCGCACCCCGCCGCCCTGTCCGGTGGCGGCCCGGAGGAGGGCAGCGGCATTCGCGGCCAACTGTTCCGCATGCGGTCTAAGGTCGATCGCTGCCTCCGTCGGGATCAGCCCCTGCGGCGAGCGGATGAACAGCTGGAAACCGATACCGGTTTCCAGCGCATCGATATGCCGGCCAATGGTCGGCTGCGTCAGCCCGAGCTCGCGGGCGGCGGCCGACAGTGATCCCTCCTGCAGCACGGTCAGGAAGGTGCGGTAGAAATCCCAGCTGGGTTCGATCTTGTTCATCTATTTTTGTATATCAGCTAAATTATTTTCGGCAATTCCGTTTAGTTGGAAAGAGTTCAGGATGGTCTCCATCGAACAAGGAGATCAGACATGACTGACCGCACAAAACAGATCGCTCTTATCCTCGGCGCGACCGGCGGTATCGGCGGCGCGGTGGCACGCAACTTGAAGGCCCGTGGCTGGACGATCCGCGCGCTCCATCGCGATGCAGCCGAAGCGGCCGCGAAAAATACGGATTTCGAATGGGTGCAGGGCGACGCGATGCGGGCAGATGATGTGCTTGCCGCAGCGCGTGGGGCAAGTCTGATCGTCCATGCCGTCAACCCGCCGGGATATCGCAACTGGGGAACGCTGGTCCTGCCGATGATCGACAATACCATCGCGGCGGCCAAGATAACTGGCGCCACGGTGCTGCTGCCCGGCACGATCTATAATTTCGGTCCCGATGCCTTTCCGCTGCTGCATGAAAAATCGCCGCAGAATCCGGTCACTGCCAAGGGAAAGATCCGCGCCGAAATGGAACGTCGCCTTGAAACCGCGTCACGGGAAGGCGTTCGCGTCATCATCGTCAGGGCAGGGGATTTCTTTGGCCCGGGCGCTGCCAATAGCTGGTTTTCGCAAGGTATCGTCACTCCCGGAAAGCCGGTAACCTCCGTCACCTATCCAGGCCGCAAGGGTATCGGCCATCAATGGGCCTATCTGCCGGATGTGGCCGAGACGATGGCGCGCCTCGTCGAGCGCCGCGAAACGTTGGCACCCTTCGCCGTCTATCATATGCAGGGCTTCTGGGATGATGATGGTACTCGTCTGGCCGCCGCGATCCGCCGTGCCAGCGGCAACCCGAACATGAAGGTCAAAGCCTTCCCCTGGTGGATGATGCCGTTTGCAGCACCGTTCGTGCCTTTGTTGAAAGAGCTGCGGGAGATGCGCTACATCTGGCAGGAGCCGCTGCGCATGCCCAATGACCGGCTGGTTGCCGCCATCGGTGCCGAACCCTGGACCCCGATCGACGAGGCCGTGCGCGCATCGCTTGCCGCCCTTGGCTGCCTGCCGCCGGAATTGGAGATGCCGCAGCGGGCTCTGGCAGCGCCGCACACGTCCGGCCCAGTTGCGGTGACACCAATCAGTTCTTGAAGACGATGCAGGCGTCGCCGGTCTTGCGGATTTGCGTACAGACCGCGTCGGCTTCCGCCCGTGTCTCACGGCCAATGCGGGCAGTGTAGCGTAGCCGGTTGCCAAAAGCCCGGTTGCGCTCGCGCTGGATCAGCGGTTTCTCGGCATTGAGCGGTGAGGGCATCCGGCTGACTGTGGCCAGAAACAGCCGCTCTGCCACGCTCTTTTGGAAATGCGCTGACAGCTGCGCTCCCCAGGGCGCCCAGGCGCCTTCCTCGGCAAACTCCACCTCTTTCAGCCGCCGCTTGTCGGCAAGCGCGGTGCAGGCATCGTAGAAGGATTTGTCCTTGTCGAGCCGCAGGTCGAGCGCTGCCGGTGGATTGTCCTTCCATTCCTCGATCGGATGGGCGGTGATGGCAAGCACATAGGCGCGGGTTTCGGACGGCAAATTGCCGGTCGCGAGAAATGCACTCAGCCCGCCTTCGCCAGCATTATAGGCGGCAGCTGCAAATCCGAGATTGCCGAAGCGGTCGCGCAGGACGTCGAGATATTCGGCCGATTTCCCCAAGGCTTCCAGTGCGTCGAAGCTGTTGTTGAGGCCGCGCAGTTTTGCGGTCGAAGGGATGAATTGCGCAATACCCTCGGCACCCTTGGGGCTGACGGCATCCGGCCGGAACAGGCTTTCCTTCCAGATCAGCCGCGCAAAGAAATCGGGTGGCAGCGCATTGGTTTCGGCGAAATGGCCAAGCGCCGTGCAGATGTCGCGGCTGTAGCTGCGGGCGCGGACGCAAAGCGTCGTATCTGCCGTGGTCGTGGAATAGACGCAGGGTGGCGCACGCCACTCCGGTTGCGCAACGGCTGTCCGGCTGTTTGAGAACGTCCCGGCGAGTAAGGCAAGGGCAATCAGCGTTGCCAGCCATGCCCATTCATACCGCCATCTTATGTGTTTCATCTGCGCAGGGGCCATCTGTCTCGACAGTCCGTGATAGCACCGATCGGATGAAATCCGGAGCCGTTTATGATTTCTCGGGCAACGTCAACTGCATGAAGGTCAGGTCCAGCCAGCGGCCGAACTTGGTACCGACTTCCTTCATCTGGCCGGTGATCTCGAAGCCGAGTTTTTCGTGCAGCCGGATCGACCCTATATTGTTGGCCTCGATGCCGGCAACCATCACATGTTTGCCGCAGGCGGCTGCCCGCTCGATCAGGGCAAGCATCAGGAGCTTGCCGATGCCGCCGCCGCGCTGGTTCTTCTCGACATAGACGGAGTGCTCGACGGTGTGGCGATAACCATCGAAGGCGCGCCAGTCGCCAAAGGAGGCATAACCGGCAATCGTGCCGTCATCGGTGACCGCCACCAGCACCGGATAGCCGAGACGCTTGCGCTCGGTGAACCATGCGGCGCGATTTTCGAGGTCGACCTGCGTATCGTTCCAGATCGCCGTCGTGTTGAGCACGGCATCGTTGTAGATGTCGCGGATGGCGGGCAGGTCGGTCTCTTCGGCGTCGCGCAGGTGCATCAGGGGTCTCCAGAATTTGCCGAAGCTCTAAGCCGCGACAACGGCGTTGTACAGCCGGTAAATCAGGCCCCGTTGTTCAATTCCGCAGCGGCCATTTCAGCGACATGAAGAGCCGGTGCCGGATCGCCGCCATCCTCAAGGAACCACGCGGCGGAAAGTCCCGCATAGGCGATGATCCAGCGCAGCAGCCGTTCCGGCTCATGGCCTGATTCCAGCGCTACGATGGGGAGTTGACGGCGCAGTCTTGCGGGGTCCTTCGTCGTCGGCAGGTCTGGATTGCAGAACAGGTTGGCATAGTCGTAGCCGCGTTCGCCAAGCAAGCCCTTCGGGTCGATGGCCAACCAGCCCCGGTCTTCGAAATCGAGAATATTGCTGTGATGGATATCGCCGTGCAGCACGCCGGTTTGGAGCGGATTGGCAAGCAGTGCTTTGGCAACTGTATGCGAGGTCCTGAAGAGACCGCCATGGGCCAAGGATGCGGCTTCCAGTGCACGGAACCAGATATCGAGGGGGACAAGCTCGGGATCGGGTTTTTCGGACGGCTTATGCAGGGTCCGGACGGTGCCGCAGATGATCCGGCTTGCCGCATCGTCTTCATCGGTCATCGCCATGGACAGCAGCGAGCGCTGGCCTTCTGCCCGCTCAAGCAGGATCGCCTCATCCTCATGGGCATAGACCTTGGCGGCACCTTCGCCATCCCACCATTGCATCAGTAAACCGCCGCGTTTTTCCCCGTCTATGGTCGCAACCTTCAGCATCGCGGGAAGGCCCTGCCAGCGGACAGCAAGGAGGCGGCTGGAGTGGGTGACGATTGGCGTGCCGTCGGGCACGAGGGCCCAGGCCTGGATGAAATGGTCGAACATTATGCGTCTTTCGCTTACCTCCCCCTTGAGGGGGGAGGTCGCAGCGTCGCTGCGGGGGGGCGCCGCGAGCATTATAGCGGATTGCGGCCTGCTGAATATCACCCCACCCCGGCACTCACGTGCCGACCCTCCCCCTCAAGGGGAGGGTGGATGTTTAGGCGACCTGCTGCTCGAGCGCCGGATAGTCCGTATAACCCTTGGCACCACCACCGTAGAAGGTGGCCTGATCCGGCGTGTTGAGGGGGGCGTTGTTCTTCAGGCGCTCGACCAGATCCGGGTTGGAAATGAACGGCTTGCCGAAGGCGACGAGGTCGGTCTTGCCGTCCTTGACGGACTGGATGGCGAGGTCGCGGTCGTAACCATTGTTGGTCATCCATGCGGCCTTGCCACCGGCCTTTTCATAGGCGTCGCGGAGCGCCGCATAGTCGAACGGCTTGTCGCCCTGCTGGAAGTCGCGTGGGCCACCGGTCGCGCCCTCGATGATGTGGATATAGGACAACTTGTACTTGGCCAGTCCCTCGACGACGTAGGTGAACAGTGTCTGCGCATCGGGATCGGACGAGTCGTTGGCAGGCGTCACAGGTGAAATGCGGATGCCGGTCCGACCTTCGCCGATTTCCTTGGTGATGGCATCGACGACCTCAAACAGGAAGCGTGCACGATTTTCGATCGGACCACCATACTCGTCGGTGCGGACATTGGAGCCCGAGCGCAGGAACTGGTCGATCAGATAACCGTTGGCCGCATGGATCTCGACGCCGTCAAAACCGGCATCGACCGCCGCGCGGGCGGCCTTGCGGTAGTCTTCGATAATGCCCGGGATTTCGGAGAGTGCGAGCGCACGCGGCTCCGAGGTTTCGGCAAACGTTCCGGTGCCGTCCTCATTGATCAGATAGGTCTTCGACTTCGCCTGGATGGCCGAGGCCGATACCGGCTTGCCGCCGTCCGGCTGCAGTGTGGTGTGGGAGATACGACCGACATGCCACATCTGCACGACGATCTTGCCGCCCGCCTTGTGCACGGCATTGGTCACCTGTCTCCAGCCGTCCAGCGCTTCCTTGGTGTAGAGGCCGGGAACGTCGGCATAACCTTGACCCTGCTGGGTGATCGCAGTCGCTTCGGTGATCAGAAGGCCGGCGGAGGCGCGCTGTTCGTAATAGGTGACGTTGAGCGTGTTCGGCACAGCGCCCGGCGAACGGTTGCGGGTCAGGGGCGCCATCACGATGCGGTTGGCAAGCTCGATGTCGCCGATCTTGATCGGGTCGAAGAGGGAAGTCATGGGAAGTCCTTTTCGTTCGTTGCGGGGGTATTTGTCTTGGGAGGATAAATCGCTGGGCAAGGCTGCCGGTCAGAGCGTGTTGCTGATCTCTTTCAGGAACGCCTCGATCGTGTCTTCGTTCCGCTTGTAGAAAATCCACTGGCCGACGCGCTTGGTGGTGACCAGATCGGCACGCTGCAGGATCGACAGATGGCCAGACACGGTCGATTGCGACAGGCCGCAGCGTTCGAACTGGCTGGCGCAGATACCCATGTCCAGCGGATGATGCTGGCTGGAGAAGTGCACGTCCGGTTCCTTCATCCAGCCGAGCATCTCGATGCGCTTGGGATGGGCCAGGGCTTTGAGGATTTCGTCTTTGTCCATCAGTCGATTCTTTATCGCTAAATTACGATATGCCGATGGGTAGATCGGAAATTTCCGATATTCAAATCACGCTTTCGTGAAATACAGGGGCGTGCAAATTGTGGGGAGGGGAAAATCTGGGCAAAAAAAGAGGGCCACTGGAGGACAGGGCCCTTTTAGATGTGAAGGTTATAGAAACCTCCAGAGGGGAACAGCTGCTGCGGTGGTACTGGGAGGAAAAGACCACCAAAATGCATCAGCTGAACTGTATGTGGGAAAGCCCTGATGGCATTTCAATGCCGCGCCGCAAAAAATATTGCAACCATAGGGATGTTCTTGAAATCTGGGCAAAAAAAGAGGGCCACAAGAAAAACTTGGGCCCTTTATAGTTATGAAGGTAATTAAACCTCCAGAGGGGAACAGCTGCTGCGGTGGCACTGGGAGGAAAAAGCCACCAAGATGCATCAGCTGCAGTCGGTATGATGGTTTTTTGGGCTATTCGCAATGATTTAATATGCATGACAGCCATGTGCCGGATGCAGCCCTGCGTAATTTTCAGGCGATTTCAATTCCTTACACCCCTTGTAATCTCGTGGGTATGGGGAAAAATCAGTTAAAACAACAGTTTGTCTAGAAGGAATATAGAGAGCGTTTTTTGTGCAGGCGCGAAGGGCGCATCAGAAGGCCCAGTTGCGGGCCTTCGCGACGATGAAATCACGGAAGACTTTCAGCTTGGCAGCGTTCTTCATCTCGTCCGGATAGCAGAAATAGGTATCGAAAGACGGAATCTCGGCACCGATCGGAAGTTGAATCAGTCCGGGATCGCGGCCAACGATATAGTCGGGCATCATGGCGATGCCGATGCCGAGCAGGCAGGCGCGTTTGATCGAGGTCTGGCTGTTGATCTGCAGGTGCGAGGGGCGGGGATTGTCCGAATCCCGGCCGGCGATCTCCAGCCAGTTGACGTCGAGCAGATAGTTCGGTGCCGGCTCGCCAAAGGTGATGATCCGGTGGTTATCCAGATCCTCGACCGACTGCGGTTCGCCAAACTTGTTGATGTAGGAGGGCGCCGCATAGACATGCATGTGGACGGTGAACAGCTTGCGCTGGATAAGGTCGGACTGCTGCGGCTGGCGCAGGCGGATGGCGCAATCGGCATGGCGCATGTTCACATCCAGTTCCTCATTGTCGAGGATCAGCTGCACCTGCATGTCGGGATAAAGCGACAGGAATTCCTGCACCTTGTCGGTCAGCCAGCCTTGGCCGAGGCCAACGGTGGTGGTGATGCGCAGCTTGCCGGATGGCTTGTCGGTGTTTTCGGTCAGCTGGACTTTGACGCTTTCCAGCTTCATCAGCACTTCATGGGCGGTGCGATAGAGGATTTCGCCCTGTTCGGTGAGGATCAGGCCGCGGGCATGGCGATGGAAAAGCTTGATACCGACATCCTGCTCCAGCGAGGAGACCTGGCGGCTGATGGCCGATTGGGACAGGTGCAGCTTGTCGGCCGCATGGGTGAACGATCCCGCTTCCGCCGCCGCATGGAAAATACGCAGTTTGTCCCAGTCTAGCGGCATGATGTCCCCCAATAAATGCTCGTGGCGGAAAACGGCTCGGTGTTTCCCGCCATAAGGCTGATTGTCTGTTCCCACTCGGGAGCGGCCTGTGACCGCTCCTATTCTTCGCGGCTTCTATTCGGCCGCAATTGCGACAGGCATATGGCCCGCCAGATATTTTTCCGCTTCGAGCGCCGCCATACAGCCCATTCCGGCGGCCGTGATCGCCTGACGGTATATATCGTCGGTGACGTCGCCTGCGGCATAAACGCCTGCCACATCGGTGGCCGTCGAATCCGGGGCTGTCCAGAGATAGCCGTTCGGCTTCAAGCGCAGCTTGTCCTTGAACAGTTCGACCGCCGGGGCATGGCCGATGGCCACGAACACGCCGTCGATCGGCATGTCGCTGAGCGCACCCGTCTTGGTGTTGCGCAGCTTGACGCCGCTGACCGAGGCCGGCATCGGCGGCTTGGCCGCTGCACCGGTATATTCGGTCACTTCATGATCCCAGATGATCTTGACGTTCGCCTTGGCAAACAGCCGCTCCTGCAGGATCTTTTCGGCACGGAAATGATCGCGGCGATGCACCACCGTAACGGTCTTGGCGAGGTTCGACAGGTACAGAGCTTCCTCGACGGCAGAGTTGCCGCCGCCGACGACGATCACGTCCTTGTTGCGATAGAAGAAGCCGTCGCAGGTGGCGCAGGCCGAAACCCCGAAACCCTGGAAGACCGGTTCGCTCTCGATGCCCAGCCACTTTGCCTTGGCGCCGGTAGCGATGATCAAAACGTCGGCGGTCCAGTCTGTGCCGCTGTCGGTCTTCAGCCGGAACGGGCGCACCGACATATCGACATCGGTGACCAGGTCGTTGACGATCTCGGCGCCGACATGCTGTGCCTGCTTGAGCATCTGCTCCATCATCCACGGACCCTGAACCGGATCGGCATAGCCCGGATAATTCTCGACATCGGTGGTGATCATCAACTGGCCGCCCTGTTCCATACCGGCAATCAAAACCGGATTGAGCAGCGCACGCGCCGAATAGATCGCAGCGGTATAGCCAGCCGGGCCTGAGCCGATGATGAGAACTTTGGTGTGTCGGGCAGTCATGGTCTGCGTCCTTCGATCGCCGCGACGGTATAACGCCGTCCAGCTTCATCCTAGGTTGAGAAAATCCTCTCTAGTCTAGGGATTCCAGCAGCCCTGTTTCAAGGGCAACGCTGCCGATACACACAGATGTGTTGCTCCATTGCCCCGGTTTTGCGAGGTTTTTGTGCATGACACGCAAACTCGCTCTCGTTTTTCCATCTCAATACGTGTTACCGACGAGCCTTTCATCCAGCCTGCTCGGCAGTCTGGATTTTGGCGTATCGTGCGTATTAGCAATAATGGCTCTGATCAAATAGACCGAAAAGAACAACGGGAAGCTCTACCATGGTGATACGCGTCGAACTTGATGCTATCGATATGAAAATTCTGCGCGAACTCCAGAATGACGGACGCATGACGAATGTCGAACTTGCCGAACGCGTCGGCATCTCGGCGCCACCCTGCCTGCGGCGTGTGCGCAAGCTGGAAGAAGCCGGCATCATCCGCGGTTATCGTGCCCTTTTGAATGCGCCGGCGCTCGGTTATGATCTGGTCGCTTTTTGCATGGTCGGGCTGAAGCATCAGTCCGATGCCAACCTGAAAGCCTTCGCCAAGCAAACGGCCAAGTGGCCGCTGGTGCGCGAGGCGTGGATGGTGTCGGGCGAATCCGATTTTCTGTTGCAATGCGTCGCCGAAAACCTGGCAGGCTTTCAGGATTTCGTCATCGAGGAGCTGACGGCCACGGAAAATGTGGACACGGTACGCACCATGCTGACCATCCGCCAGGTCAAGGATGTCAGCCTTATCGAGATCTAAATCTCGTCGAGGGCGGGAGAGGGAGTTTCCCTGTGTACCGGGAGAATGTGCCCGTGAAGCCGGGCTTAAGAGGGGCCGGTGGCCCCGCGCTTTTGCAGCGATCAGACGGAAGCGCCGCCGGACAAAAGTGTCTCATAGACCGCACCAATACGCGACGCTTCGCCCTCGATGCTGAAGCTGTCGATGGCGCGGGAGAGGCCGAGCTCGGCTGCGCGCGCTGACCTGTCCGGATCGTCCATCAGCAATGCCGCAGCGCCGGCCATTGCGGTTAGGTCACCAGCCGCGATCAGGATACCGGTTTCGTCCTCACCCGTGACGAGCAGTTCGGAAAACGCACCGACATCGGTCGCCACCACCGGCACCTGCGTTGCCATCGCCTCCAGCGGCGTCAGGCCGAAACCTTCCCAGCGCTGCGGCGCGATGAACAGGTCGAGCGCCCGGTACCAGTCGGGAATATTGGTGTGTTCGCCGACGAACAGGATGCGCTCGCCAAGACCTGCAGCTTTGACCTTTTCCTTCAGTTCCGTCTCGAACGCCTGATGCGATGGCGTGGCGCGGCCGGCGATGATGGCAATCCAGTCCGGCCGTTGCGGCAAAAGGCTGATCATGCTGGCGACGAAAAGATCGGTGCCCTTCTGATGGCGCACGCGGCCGAAACAGCCGGCAATTTTCTTGCCGGCGGGAAGGCCGAGTGCTGACTTCGCCGCAGGCTTGTCTGCCGCTGGAAAGAAGCGCTGCGTGTCGATGCCGTGCATGATCGTCGTGCTCGGCACCTCCAGATAAGCGGCGGTGCGATTGCTGGTGGCGATCACCGCATCCATGCGGCTGACGAGGAATTTGGTCCAACCGGAATGCTTGCGCTGCGAGGCGGAGGTGAAGACGATCTTCAGCTTCATCCTCAAGATATCGCGCATGAAAATCGCCGGCAGCATCTCGATGTTGCGGCGGGCGTGCCAGACGCGCAGCGCCCGGTTTTTTGGGCGGCACCAGAGGCTCAGAAGCGATCGATAACCGATATGCGGCAGGTTTTGCGGCAGGCCGGGACCAAGTGCTGCGACCTTCTGGCCGAGCGCCCGCTGCACCGGGATCAGCTGAATGATGGTCGAGGTGACGCCGGAAAGGCGTTGCTTGAAGTTCGGCGCAATGATCTCGACGTCGTTGATATCTTCCACTTGCCGGCCCTTGTCCTTCATCTAACGAAAAAAGCCCGGAGGCAGCTTTGCGCGCCGTCCGGGCTTTTCAATGGAGTTACCGGAGATCAGCCCCAGTTGATCGCGAGGACCTCGTAGGCCTTCGAGCCACCGGGTGCAACAACCTCGATCGAATCGCCGACTTCCTTGCCGATCAGCGCACGGGCGATCGGCGAGGAGATAGAGATACGGCCCTGCTTCACGTCGGCTTCCTGGTCGCCGACGATCTGGTAGGTCTTGTTCTCTTCGGTATCCTCGTCGATCAGCTTGACGGTGGCGCCAAATTTGATCTTGGAGCCGGACATCTTCGACAGGTCGATGACTTCGGCGCGTGCGACGTAATCCTCGACTTCGCCGATGCGGCCTTCATTGTGGCTCTGGGCTTCCTTGGCCGCATGATATTCGGCGTTTTCCGAAAGGTCGCCATGGGCGCGCGCTTCGGAAATCGCTTCGATGATCCGCGGGCGCTCTTCCTGCTGACGCCAACGCAGCTCTTCCTGCAACTTGGCGAATCCGCTTTGAGTCATCGGTACTTTTTCGACCATTTCACTGTCCTTCATAGTCCATGCAGCGCCCGCTCAGGCAGGCGTCAGCACAAAAGAAAACGGTCACCGGAGCGTTAACCCCGGAACCGTCGGAAACATTTGAACATCGCTTATAGCAGAAAGCGGAGTGCAAAAGCCAGATTAATCGGAAGCGGCCACACGGCATCGGCCTCCATCCTGCTCCGGAAACGGATTGAACGGAACAATTCATGGCAGCGCCCGTTGGTTCCCCGAGACGAGGACAAAACGATGCAGAACCTGTCACCCGAACAGCTTGAAGGGCGGCTCAATGCCCATCGGAAGCTTTTGCTCGCACTGACTGCGTTTCTGGCAGGTGGCGTCGAGGGCAGGGCGTTTTTGGAGCGTTTGCGGCGCGATGCCGAAACAGTTTCCGACCATGAGGAAGACCCCGGAGTGGAGCCCAATGGCAGTTTTGCAACGCAGCAGATCGCTGACGATGAGGTCGAATCGATTGTCACTGCGGCGCTTTTGCGGGCGAAGGCCATTGAACATCAGGAACAGGCGCGCACCGTTGCCGCGCCGGAAAGCGAGACTTGATCATGCAGGAAAACCGTCGCCCACAGGATAAACTAAAGCTCTACCGGCTTGTTCCCGTTGCCAGAGCGGGTGACCCCAATTGGGACAGCGCCGAAAATCAGGGCGAGATCATCGTCCGGGCTTTTTCGGCGGCCGATGCCCGTA
Source organism: Pararhizobium sp. (assembly GCF_965279435.1). NCBI lineage: Bacteria > Pseudomonadati > Pseudomonadota > Alphaproteobacteria > Hyphomicrobiales > Rhizobiaceae > Pararhizobium > Pararhizobium sp. The sequence goes on along the minus strand of NZ_CBDIHY010000003.1, from coordinate 4,364,911 downwards.
TTACAGCCGCAGAGGCTGAATTGGATTTCACAGAAATCGATGCAGCGCCTGCGGAAGGCAATTCTACCCGCGACGCCAGTGCCTTCCGCAACGAGCGGCTCTATGCCGTTGTCGAAATGCTGGACCAGATGGGCGTTGCGGCAACCGGCCCGCGCGGTGTCGTCGATGGCATCGTTTCGGTCGGCACGATCAAGCCAACGCAGATTTCATAGAATAACCGACCAGAGTAACCGAGGAGATAGGCCATGGCCGAACGGCTCAACGCAGCCGCCCGCACGGCGGAAAAGCAGCGCGGATATCCAGGCTGAGGTCGCCGAGGCGGATGCCAAGGACAAGACGGAAAAGTCTTCCCAACCAAAAGCCATGCAGGCTGGTGCGCGGATTTATCCGGTGCCGCCATTTCCCAAACAGCATCAGCCCAAGCCCGGTGCCGAACACAAGCTCGACCCCGCACCGCTTTATGAAGCGCCCTATTACAAGGGCTCTGGCAAACTCGACGGCAAGGTGGCGTTGATTACCGGTGGCGACAGCGGCATTGGCCGCGCGGTGGCGGTGCTGTTTGCCCGTGAGGGTGCGGATGTCGCGATCCTGCACCTGGCCGAAGGCAAGGATGCCGACGATACGGTCAAGGCGATCGAGGCGGAAGGGCGCAAGGCCATGACCTTTCCCGGGGACCTGAAAGACAAGGCATTTTGTCAGAAGGCTGTGGCTGCCGTCGTCGAAGTTTTCGGAAAGCTCGATATTCTCGTCAACAACGCGGCTTTCCAGGTTCACACCGCCGATCTGCTTGACCTGACGGAAGAGCATTTCGACGAGACGCTGAAGACGAATCTCTATGGCTACTTCTTCATGGCCCAGGCCGCCGTGCCGCACATGAAAGAGGGCAGCGCGATCGTCAATACCGGATCGGTCACCGGCATTCAGGGCAGCAAGCAGCTGATCGACTACTCGATGACCAAGGGCGGAATCCATGCCTTTACCAAGGCACTGTCCGGCCAGCTCATCGAAAAAGGCATCCGGGTCAACGCGGTGGCTCCGGGGCCAGTCTGGACGCCGCTCAATCCCTCCGACAAGGCGGCCCATGACGTTGCCACCTTCGGTGCCGATACGCCGATGAAACGCCCGGCGCAGCCGGAAGAAATCGCCCCGGCCTACGTCTTCCTGGCGTCACCGCAATGCTCCAGCTACATCACCGGCGAAGTGCTGCCGATCATCGATGGATATTGATCATCGTTATGAACTGCCGCTGCGGCCAACCATCGACAGGATGGTTTGGTAAAGCTCTTCCTCGGCCTGGCCGGCGGTGATGTCGCCGGTCACAGCGGCATAGGAGAGGGCTTCGGCGGCCCCGAGCATCGCCCAGAGACCGGCCGGCGCGATCGTGCCGCTGCCGGCGAAGGGGGAAAGCGCCAATCGGCATTTTTGCGTGAAGGCCGTCTCGTAGTCGCGCTTGATCTTTTCCAGTTCCGGTGAGCCGGCCAAGGCTGCGCTGACGCCCGGGATTTCGCGGCCCTGCAGAAATACGCATTCGATATAGGAGGACGCAATGACCTTTGCCCGGCCGGCAAGGGTCGGTGCGCTGTCTTCGAGCGCCTTGTCCATCAGTGCCGTCTGGCGTGTATCGTATTCGCGGTAAAGCACAGCCAGCAGTCCCGGCCGCGTAATGAAATGATCGTAAACGACTGGTTTCGTCACGCCTGCCTGTTCGGCAAGATAACCCAGCGTCAGCGCTTCAGTGCCCTCCGTGCGAACCACCCGCCAGGCGACATCCAGCAGCTGGCGAAGCCGTTCCTCGCGCGACAGGCGTCGACGGGTGGGCGAGATCTGATCGGCGTTTTCCATGCTTGACATCGCTATATACCAAAGGTAACTTACTAAAAGTATATAAGATGCGACTTCCGTCCGCAACAGCAAAGCAGGAGCTTTTGACATGCACGCACTCATCGTTGTCGCCCATCCCGATCAGGGTTCGCTCACCCACAGCGTCGCCCGGCATCTGGCCGAGGGGATAGCCCAGCCGGGTGAGGGGCATTCCTTCGAAATTGCCGATCTTTCGGCCGAAGGTTTTGATCCTGGTTTCAAGCTGGCCGATATTGCTGCGCACCGCCGGGAGACGCCCATTCCGTCGGATGTTGCCGCCGAACAGGCGCGGATCGATCGCGCCGATGCCCTTGTGCTGGTTTATCCCGTCTACTGGTGGTTGATGCCGGGGCTTCTCAAGGGATGGATCGATCGGGTCTTTTCCAATGGCTGGGCCTATGACGACAGCCAGGGTGGCAAAATCATCAAGAATCTGGGTCACCTGAATATCCATCTTGTGGGTATCGGTGGTGCCGATGCCGGAACCTATACGCGGCGGGGTTACGACGTCGCCATGAAGACCCAGATCGATCACGGCATTTTTGACTATTGTGGTGCACCCGTAGCCACATCCAAACTTCTTCTCGGATTGGAGACTGCGGAGGTTGCCGCGCATCTGGAGGCAGCACGCCGGATCGGGCGCGACCTTTTCAACACATCGTCAAGCCAGGTGACCCAAGCCGCCTGACGGCGAAAAAAATGATCGTGAAGCAAAAATAGGGCTTTACCTCAATAGTGCTTGAGGTTGTAACAGTCACGCTTTCTGACTGGAGACGGAAGCATGACGACTGACAATATCCCCTACACCGAAGAGCCGGCGAGCGGCATGCCTGCGGAACTTGCCGGCGGATGGGGCGAACTGATGCGGCCGCGTTATCTCGTGTCGACGATAACGCTCTGCCTCGGGGTCGCCCTGTTCGCCTTCAACGAGTTCTTCATCTCGACAGCCTTGCCGACGGCAGTCGAGGAACTCGGCGGTGCGTCCCTTTTGTCCTGGGCCTTCACCCTCTATCTGGTCTTCGCAATCATCGGCGGCCTTGTCTCTGCCAATCTCAAGCAGCGGTTCGGTGCCAGAAACACGCTGCTTGCCGCCGCCGTCGTCTTCATCGCCGGCACAATCCTTGCGACCACCGCCACCGATATGTCCGAGGTTCTGGCCGGGCGGCTGTTGCAGGGAGCGGGCGAGGGCATCGTTGCAGCCCTTTGCTATGCGCTGATCCCCGAGCTTTTCCCCTCACGCCTCGTTCCCAAAGTCTTCGGCGCCGAGGCGATCGTTTGGGCGATGGCGGCGTTTTCCGGACCGCTGGTTGCGGGCGGATTGACCGAGCATTTCTCCTGGCGCGCCGCCTTCTTCGTCAGCATTCCGGCCGCCGCAATCTTCATCATTCTCGTTCTCGCCATCGTTCCGCGCGGCGTGTCCGGCTCGGGGCAGGCCTCAAGCATTCCTTTCGCGCGCCTGTTTGCTGCGGGCGCCGGCATCCTGATGATTTCGCTGTCCGGTATTGCCGGTGGCACCCTGCCGATGGCCGCTCTGCTGATCGGCGCGGGTGTAGTTCTGGTCACCGTCGTTCACCTCGACCGGCGCTCGGTCAATCCGGTCCTGCCAAGGGCGGCCTTTACCGTGCGCAAGGCGCTCGGCACCGGATTATGGGTGATCCTTTTGATGCCGCTGGCGCAGGCGGCAGGCTCTGTCTTCCTCGTCTACAGCCTGCAACACCTCTGGCATCTCGGGCCGACTGCAGCCGGCGCGCTCAGCGCCGTCATGGCGATTTCCTGGAGCCTGTCGGCCATCGGTGTTGCCAGCCTCCGGTCACTGGCATTTCGCAACCGGGTCATGCTGCTTGGCCCGGTGCTGCTGCTGATCGGGCTTGGCGCCGTGGTGATCGCCATCGGCACGGACACGCTCTGGCTCGTCCTGCCGGGACAGGCAATGATCGGCGCCGGGTTCGGTATATCATGGGGCACGCTCAGCCAGATGATGATGGACGTCTCCACCGACGCCGAGCGCGACCGGACCTCTGCCATGCTGCCGACCCTGCAATCGGCCGGCTACGCGATCGGCGCTGCAGTCTTCGGCCTTGTGGCCAATGTCATGGGGTTTGGCGCGACTGCGTCCGCCGAAACCATACGCCACGCCATGCTGCTGGTCTTCGGCAGCGGCTGCGTCATCGCCGCCGTGTCCGTTTTCTTCGCGATACGGACGGCCGGGCTGGCGCGCTCCGAGGTTACACTCTGAGACTAACCTTTAGGAGCGGCGGCCAGCAATCGCCGCTCCAAACTATCAATCATGGAACAGCTTTGAAGGGGCGGTACTTAGGCCATCTTGGTCCCAGCAGTTTTCTGCGTGCGTGGTCCCCAAATTTACGTATCTATCGGTTATTCACGGCAGGAGCGCTTTTTTCAAAAGAGGGGCTATCAGTGCAGCGCCAGCGGGATTGAGATGATCGTCGTCGATATAAAGCGCATTTCCGGCCGCACTCGTCCTGCACCGCTTTTCATCGCACAGAACCGTATGCGGATATAAAATCTCCACCCCATCGATAGCATCGAGGCTTTCGAAAAAAGGCATAACGTCCTTTTGACGCGCGTCGAACGCTGCCCGGGCGATCGGAAAATCCTTGTATCCGCCACGCATCAGCGCCTTGGTCATCTCAAGAGGCACGTTTAAGCCGGCTTCCGGCACGGAGGCGATAATGACCACACGGCGTCCGGTTGCTTTGATTTCATCGACTGTCTGTCGCAGCATGGTCTGGAAAACCTCGCGGTGCTTCTGTGCAATACCATTGCTGAAGGGATAGAGGTCCCTTTGCGGTTCGTTCTCCGTAGGAAGCCCCGTATCGTAGACCGCCCAGCGCCCATGCAGGACAACGGTGCGGATTCCTGTTGTTTTCAATATTTCCGGGATCCGCGCGAAGCGCTTGATGCAGGTGTCGGAGAACAAACCCGAAAGGCGTTCCAGGTTGAGAAGAGGCGGGCAGCCACCGTTCCACAGCAGGTGTCCGGCGATACCGTTGGCTGATGCGATAGCCGCTAATTCACCGGCGATAGCCTCCATGTGGGAGTCACCCACCACCAAGAATGTTTCCGGCGTATTTGGCTTGCCGATCGTGCAATCCATTCTTTCGGTGTTCTCAGACACCGGTTGCACTGTATCGACGCAGATATTGCCCAGATCGAGGCGCACTGGATTGGCGGCAACGAAATCTGCGGCTGCTGGCGGCAGACGGCCCGGCAGTCCGTCGTTTCGTCTTATGGTTTTGGTCACGAAGAAGCAGACAAGAATGGCGCCAAGTGCAAGTACGATCACCTGTTTTGGAGGCACGCGCGAACCAATTTTGCGTGCCGGTTGCTCAAGCCATGCGTAGGACAACACCGAGATTCCCGTTGCCACGGCAAGGAGGCCGATCCTTTCGGCGGGGCCGATAGCGCTGCCAAACTGATAAATCGCGAAAGCGAGGATTGGCCAGTGCCACAAGTAAAGAGAATAGGATATTTTTCCTACAAAAACGAAGGGAGCTGTCGATAGAAGCCTGCCGGTTGCCGTGCGCTGTGAGGTGTTTGCATGGATCAACAGTGCTGTGCCAAGACATGGGACGAGAGCCGCAAGGCCGGGAAAAGCAGTGCCATCGGAGTAGGCAAAAGCGGCCATAAGGATAAGCGCAAGGCCTGTCAGACTTGCAGCTTCTGCATAGCGTAAATTTTTCAGAGGGGGCACAATCCCCAAAGCCAATGCCACCCCCGTCATCAATTCGAACGCCCGTGAAGGCAACATGTAGAATGACAAGGGGCGGTCATAGAAAAGTGAAATCGATGAATAGGCCAGCGACATAACGAAGAACAGCAGGAAACCGGCCAGACGCGCGCGCGGGAAGCGCAGAGCCGCAAGCAGGAAAAAAGGTGCGACGATATAAAACTGTTCCTCGACACCGAGTGACCAGGTGTGCAGCAAAGGCTGGGTTATCGCATCAGGTGCGAAATAGTCAGCTTCCTTGTAAAAATGGAAGTTCGAATAGGAGCCTATCGACCCCATGACAGCGGCGGCCAGGCGCCGGTATTCTACCGGCGGGAACCAGAACCATCCGGCGACAAGGCAAACCGCCAGTACCGCCAGCAGTGCCGGAAAAATTCGCAATACCCGGCGCTTGTAAAAGGACAGAAGGGAAAATCCTCCGCGCGCGCCTTCTTCCAGAATGATGGATGAAATAAGGAACCCCGAAAGCACGAAGAAGACATCGACACCGATGAATCCGCCGCTGAGGAAGCCGAGGTTGGCGTGGTAGATCATGACGGACAAGACGGCGATTGCACGCAGTCCGTCTATCTCGGGTCTGTATGTCAGTTTGCCAAACGCCATGCTTCCCCAGCCGCGAATTCCTGAACGTCCGTCAGCGCAGACCGGGATGGTCTGCGCTCAGATATACCGATGTCCTGATTGATGCGCTCAGAAATAGCTCTGCAGCGTGCGCACTTCCAAGCTGCCGGCCTTGAGTGCCTTGATCGCCCGGGCAGCTGCTTCGGCACCGGCCATCGTCGTGTAGTACGGCACCTTCTGCATCAGCGTCGCGCGGCGCAGCGACTTTGAGTCCGAGATCGCCTTGTTTGAATCCGTCGTGTTGATGACGAGGTGAACCTGGCGGTTGCGGATGGCGTCTTCGATATGCGGACGGCCTTCCTGGACCTTGTTGATCTTGGTGGCGGTGATGCCGTTTTCGCCGAGGAAGCGGGCAGTGCCACCGGTTGCCAGAACCTTGAAACCGATCTCGGTCAGGTGACGGATGGCAGGCAGGACGCGTTCCTTGTCCTCGTCGCGCACCGACACGAACACCGTGCCTTCGCGCGGCAGGTCGACACCGGCGCCGAGCTGGGCCTTGGCAAAGGCCAGCGCAAAATCGGTATCGAGGCCGATGACTTCGCCGGTCGAACGCATTTCCGGGCCGAGCAGGATGTCGACGCCGGGGAAGCGGGCGAACGGGAAGACGGCTTCCTTGACGGCGATATGGTTCAGCTTGCGCGGGTTGGGCTTCTTGCCATAGGCGGCAATGGCGTCGTCGAGCTTTTCGCCGGCCATGATGCGGGCGGCGATCTTGGCGATCGGCGCGCCGATGGTCTTGGCGACGAACGGCACCGTGCGCGAAGCGCGCGGGTTGACTTCGAGAACGTAGATCGTGCCGTCCTTGATGGCGAATTGCACGTTCATCAGGCCGCCGACCTTCAAGGCCTTGGCCATCGCCTTGGTCTGGCGCTCCAGTTCATCGACGATCTCGTCGGACAGCGTGTAGACCGGTAGCGAGCAGGCACTGTCGCCGGAGTGAATGCCGGCTTCCTCGATATGCTCCATGATGCCCGAGACGAACACCGTCTCTCCATCCGACAGCGCATCGACGTCCACTTCGACCGCATTGGTCAGGTAGCTGTCGAACAGAAGCGGGTTTTTGCCGAGCAAAGTGTTGATCTGGCCGGTCTTGTCATTCGGATAACGCTGCTTGATGTCTTCCGGGACGAGGCCCGGAACGGTGTCGAGCAGATAGGTCTGCAGCATCGATTCCGAATGGATGATCTGCATGGCGCGGCCACCCAGAACATAGGACGGGCGCACGACCAGCGGGAAGCCGATTTCCGATGCGACGAGGCGGGCTTGTTCGACCGAGTAGGCGATGCCGTTGTTCGGCTGGTTGAGGTCGAGCTTCATCAGAAGCTTCTGGAACCGGTCGCGGTCTTCGGCCAGATCGATCATGTCGGGTGCCGTACCGAGGATCGGGATGCCGTTCTTTTCCAGCGCTTCAGCAAGCTTCAGCGGCGTCTGGCCACCGAACTGTACGATGACGCCATGCAGTTCGCCGTTCTCCTGCTCGGCACGCAGGATTTCGATGACGTCTTCGGCCGTCAGCGGCTCGAAATAGAGCCGGTCGGAGGTGTCGTAGTCGGTCGACACCGTTTCTGGATTGCAGTTGATCATGATCGCTTCATAGCCGGCATCCTTCAGCGCGAAGGCGGCATGGCAGCAGCAATAGTCGAACTCGATGCCCTGGCCGATCCGGTTCGGACCGCCGCCGAGGATGACGACCTTCTTGCGGTCGGAAACCTGCGCTTCGGAGCGTGCTTGCCCATCAAACGGCGTCTCGTAGGTCGAGTACATGTAGGCGGTCGGCGAGGCGAATTCGGCAGCACAGGTGTCGATGCGCTTGTAGACCGGGCGCACGTTCAGCCGGTTGCGCAGCTCGGCGACTTCCTTCGGGCGGCTCTTGGAGAGCGTCGCAAGCCGTGCGTCGGAAAAGCCCATGGCCTTCAGCATGCGGAGGTTTTCAGCGTCTGCAGGCAGGCCGTGCTCGCGCACGCGGGCCTCCATGTCGACGATTGCCTTGAACTGGGCAATGAACCACGGATCGATCTTCGAACCGTCATGGACGTCCGCTTCCGACATGCCCATGCGCAGTGCCTGGGCAACCATGCGCAGCCGGTCCGGTGTGGGCGTGCCGATGGCGGCGCGGATGGCGTTGTGGTTGTCGCCGGTGTCTTCGAGGCCGGGGATTTCGATTTCGTCGAGACCGGTGAGGCCGGTTTCGAGGCCGCGCAGCGCCTTCTGCAGCGATTCGGCAAAGGTGCGGCCAATCGCCATGACTTCGCCGACCGACTTCATTGCGGTGGTCAGCGTTGTGCCGGCGCCCGGGAATTTTTCAAAGGCAAAGCGCGGGATCTTGGTGACGACGTAGTCGATCGACGGTTCGAACGAAGCCGGCGTCGCGCCGCCGGTAATGTCGTTGTCGAGTTCATCCAGTGTGTAGCCGACAGCCAGCTTGGCGGCGATCTTGGCGATCGGGAAGCCGGTGGCCTTCGATGCCAGCGCCGAGGAGCGCGAAACGCGCGGGTTCATCTCGATGACGACGAGACGGCCGTCCTTCGGGTTGACGGCGAACTGTACGTTCGAGCCGCCGGTCTCGACGCCGATCTCGCGCAGAACCGCGATCGAGGCGTTGCGCATGATCTGGTATTCTTTGTCCGTCAGCGTCAGGGCAGGGGCAACCGTGATCGAGTCACCCGTGTGCACGCCCATCGGGTCGATGTTTTCGATCGAGCAGATGATGATGCAGTTGTCCGCCGTGTCGCGGACCACTTCCATCTCGTATTCCTTCCAGCCGAGCACCGATTCTTCGATTAGCACTTCGGTGGTCGGCGAGGCGTCGAGGCCGGAACCGATGATCTCGAAGAATTCCGAGCGGTTATAGGCGATGCCGCCGCCGGTGCCGCCCATGGTAAAGGACGGGCGGATGATGGCCGGCAGACCAATGGTATCGAGCGCTTGCGCGCCGATCGCCATGGCATGGCTCATGTAGCGCTGCTTGCGATCGGTCTCGCCTAGGTTCCAGGTGTTTTCCAGATCGTCGAGCGCCTTGTCGAGGTCGGCGCCGGTCAGTTGAGCCTTCAGCTTGTCGCGCTCAGCGACATGCAGCTTGCGATCGACGTCCTTGATCTCGGTGGCATTGGCGAGCAGCGATTTCGGGGTTTCCAGCCCGATGCGCGACATGGCTTCGCGAAACAGCGCGCGGTCTTCAGCCATGTCGATGGCTTCCGGCTTGGCGCCGATCATTTCGACATTGTAGCGGTCGAGCACGCCCATGCGCTTCAGGGACAATGCCGTGTTCAGCGCCGTCTGGCCGCCCATGGTCGGCAACAGCGCGTCCGGCCGTTCCTTGGCGATGATCTTGGCGACCACTTCCGGTGTGATTGGCTCGACATAGGTCGCATCGGCCATGTCCGGGTCGGTCATGATGGTGGCCGGGTTGGAGTTGACCAGGATCACCCGGTAACCCTCTTCCTTCAGCGCCTTGCAGGCCTGTGTGCCGGAATAGTCGAACTCGCAGGCCTGTCCAATGACGATCGGCCCCGCACCGATGATGAGGATCGATTTGATGTCTTGGCGCTTTGGCATGGTCTCTATCCGCTTTTTCCGGCTGCGCAAAAAACCGGCCAGGGTGGGAGATCACCGGTCGGGGCGCGCAGGCTTGGTCTTTTCAGGCTAGAAGCGGCTTATAGGGAAATGTGGCGTCAAGCGAAACCCCGAAAATGCGGGAATCGACAGGAAAGTTCGCGGTGTTACCTGCCATACAGGCAGTCGCAACGTTCGTTTCGCCGGGAGTTCGCCAGCCGGCAGGCGAACGGCTCATGGAATCGCAAAAATGTTGATCTGGTCGGTAATGCCGCGAAGGGCGACGTTGTGCGATGTCGGTGTCACACCGCGCTGTGTCAACACATGCAAAGCACGGGAATCTTGAAGGACGGAGCCTGTGGCGAAGATTTCGCGGGACGTGGCGAGATGCTGTACCCGCGACGCGATGTTCACGGTCTGGCCGAAATAGTCCTGCCGCTCGTTCAGGCTCACCGCAATGCACGGTCCCTCATGGATGCCAATTTTCAGAAGCAGATCCTCGTTGCCGTGTTCTTCATTCAGTTTGCGCATCGCATCGCGCATCCGCATCGCCGCCGCCACGGCGCGGTCCGGGGTCGGGAAGGTGGCCATCACGGCATCGCCGATCGTTTTGACGACAGCACCGGCCTCGGCGCTGACGATCTCGTTCAAAATGCTGAAATGGGTTTTTACCAGATCGAAGGCGGCCAGGTCGCCGACGCGCTCATAAAGTTCGGTCGAGCCGCGCAGATCGGTGAAGAGAAAGGTGAGGCTGGTGATCTTAAGCCGTTGGTCGACATCGATCGTGTCGGTCCGGTAGATGTCGCGGAACGTCTGATTGGTGAGAAGGCGCTTGGCGGTCAGGAAGGGGCGGCGGCGCCCAAGCAGATCGTGAAGCGCGTCGTTTGCCAGGCATACGGACGGCAGCGTGCGAACCCCGGTGTGATTTTCCACCATGATCCGCACGGGGCCGGGCCGTAGTTCCAGCGTCTCGCGGTGCTGGAACCCGCGATCGAAGACCAGCGAAAGGCTCGTTCGCTCCTTCGTCGGCTCGCCCTTCACATCGAGGAATTGCGCTGCATGGGTCACCGGTTCGAAGACCATCACGAACCCCTCTGGCAATTGCAGCGAGATGACGGCCTTTTCGCCTGATGGCAGCTCAAGCGCTTCGAGAATGAACTCGTCGACCTTTGCCTCGTAATCGTCCTCCGGCATGTCGATGCCCGAGCCCCAGTAGATCTGGCGAAAATACTCCAGCGGCGGCAGTTCGTGGGGATTGTGGGCTTCGATGTGACGCACGCGCGGATTGACCGTGAAGGTCACTTCGACCATCTCGTCCAACGTCGGCTCGTAACCGGCAGCGCAGAGCGCACAGATGTACTGCTCACTCTGCACCGTCTTCAGCGAAGTATTCGCGTCGAGCACGCCACCGCACCCGGGGCAAAGCACATTCCATGACATCTCGAACACGCCGAGCCGCGAGGCGTGCAGGAACCCGTTGATCGTCTGCTCCTCGTCGAGCCCCTCGCTGGCGGCGAATGCCAGCGCGTTCACCCGGCCGAGCTTGCGGTCCGGCGCGTCATGCACGAGCCGCTCGATGGCATCGACAATGTCCGGCCCCGCCGATTGGCGCAGCGCCGCAAACAGGGGCTGGGTGTCGCTCATTCGCGCAGTTTACACCCAAATCTCACGCACCGACAGCGGATTACTGTCTTCTCCTGCGCCCCTTGCACGGTTGCTTGAAGCAGCCGGCCAAGTCCGAAGACCTGTGCCGCCGGATCATCCGTATCAGGCGGCCTTGATCAGTGGCCGGCGTATCTTTGCCTCCACCGGCTCGACCCGCGCGCCGGCATTCTCTTCCCACCAATCTCCGAGCGCGTCGATCAGCGGCACGAGCGCGTGGCCTGAAGCCGTCAGGTCATAATCGACCCGCAGCGGATATCCGGAAAAGGCCGTGCGCCGGACGATACCGGCTTTTTCCAGCTTGCGCAGTTCCAGTGCCAGCATCCGGTGCGACAGTGTCGGGTTGTCGCGCTGCAGATCGCTGAAACGCTTGGTGCCGTCCTTGAGATAGTAGAGCAGCAATGTTGGCCAGCGGCCGCTCAGCACGCGCATGGTCTCTTCGATCGGACATTGGGAAACGACGTCTTTCATCTTGCGGTCCTGGTTACAAAAGAGTGCGTAATTTACATGGGGGCGCCAATGGTTAGGGTCAACCATCGCTGCGCAGCGCCACCATCAACATCAAGAAGAGATACGAAAAATGGAACCTATTCTCATTCACGGCTTCCCGCTGGGAAGCTCGATGGGGCTTGTCGCTGCGTTCGAAAAGGTGGGCCAGCCCTACCGCCTCTGCCGCGTCGACATGCTCAGCGAAATGAAGACCGATGCCTATGCCCGCCTGAATGGCCGCCAGGAAACGCCCGTCCTGATCACCGACAAGGGCGCAGTTCTGACGGAAACCATGGCGATTGCCGGCTGGCTTTCCGCCCGCGATACCCAGCACCGCATCAGCTTTGATCCCCGCTCACCGGAGGCAGACCGGATGCTGCAGCTGATGGCTTTCGTCAATACCGGCTTCACCGGCTCCTTCGGGCCGCTGTGGGTGGCGCTTGAGTCCGAAGGCGAGACGCCGGAGACATTGGCGTTTCTACGCGATTTCGGCCGCAAATCGGTTGTCGAGCGCCATGAAAAGCTTGAGGCGATGATCGGCGATACGCCGTTTCTGGCCGGTGACCGCCTCAGTTTGGCCGATACGACGCTGATCGGCGTGGCACGCTGGGCGGAGTTTCATCAGGCTATCGATGCCAACGCCTATCCAAAACTTCAAGCGCTGCGCCGCCGGATCGAAGCCGAACCGGTGGTGCAATATGCGCTTGCGGTCGAGGACGGCGAAACACCGGCAGGCTCGGGCGCCTGCGTCGGTCATGTGCCGCTGGCCGACGTCATCAAGCGTTTCGCTGCCTGATCGGATGTAAACCGCCGCAAGATATCCCGCACACCTCTGGCGGGTGGATCTTGCGGCGGCTCGATATGAAAGTAAAATAGGGTGCCCGAAGCAGCTTAATGCAGGCTTTTCAGTCCGCTTCAGTTTTCGCCGGCGACGGAATGCCGTCCGGTGACGCTGTCAATATGAATGGCAAAGAACACCGGCGTTGTGTTTTTGCCGTCGGCTGCAGCCGTGCCGGGTTTCAAGGAGCCGGGTTCCCACCAGTTGCCACGTTTTTCCAGCAGCGACCAGGCATGGAGCCGCTCGTTGTGCCATCGCTCGTCGTCCGGGAATTCTTCATAACGTCCCTCGACGACGACACTCCGCCATGCCTCGTTATCCTTGATTTCGCCCACCTGCATGCAGACCAGCGGGTTGGCGCGCAGCCAGTCGATTTTCTGGCCCTGCATCGAAAACCCATAGAGGCTGGGGGATTCGAACGCGTACTGGATCGGCACGACATAGGGCCGGTTATCCTTGGCGCAGGCAAGATGGGCAATGTGGCCCCGCGAGAGGACGTCAACGCAGTCTTCGCTGGTCATCTCTTTCAAGATCATCGGATATATTCCTTCCGGACATCGATTGCCCATCGGCAATTATAGCACGGTTGATGGTCGAGTTTTTCGAAATCCGGCCCTGCAGGACGAACGGCCGCAGTCAGCAGCGCCTGTCGTCCATCGAGCCTCAACCGGCTGCCGCCATCACCAGCACTTTTACCTCTCCTGAAGCTGGCGGATTGCGGATCACCTCCGGCGCTTCCTCCAGCGTGATTGTGCGTGAGATCAGCTTTTCCACGTTGATGACGCCGGAGGCGACCAGATCGGCGGCGCGGCGGTGGGTGAAGGGGTTGATGAACGAGCCGAGCACCCGCAGTTCCCGAAAGAGAATGTCGAACGGCTCGATCCTGACGGTTTCGCCCTGCGCCATCACGCCAAGGATGACGACGGTGCCGCCGGCTTTCGCAAGCCGGGTGGATTGTTCGACCGTCGCGGCGACACCGGCGCATTCGATCACCACATCGACACCGCCGGGAACCAGGCCGTCCGGACCAGTGATCGCCTTGATGAGATCGCCGTTCGAAGGATCGATGCTGGCGGTTGCGCCGAGTTCTTCGGCCAATTTCCGTTTGGCTTCCTGCCGGGTGGACAGAATGACGGTGGTCGCACCCGCCAGCCGCGCCAGCTGCACCGTCAACAGACCGATGACACCGCCGCCGAGCACCACCACCGACGCGCCAGCCTTGATCTCCGCCATATCGACGCCGTGCAGGCAGCAGGCGAGCGGCTCGCAGAACGCACCGTGGCTTGAGGGCATATCGAGCGGGATCTCGAAAGCCTGCTTCTGCGGCACGATGACATAGTCGGCAAAGCCGCCGTCGCGGCTGATGCCGATGGCCTTCAGGTTGCGGCAGAGATTGACGCGGCCAGCCTGGCATTGCGGGCAGCGGCCGCAGGAAATATTCGGGTCGCCGGTGATGCGCGCACCAAGCTTGAAGCCCTTCACATCAGCGCCCACAGCCTCGACAATGCCGCAGAATTCGTGGCCGAGCGTCACCGGCGGCGTCGAAGGAAACTCGCCGTGCAGCAGGTGGCGATCGGTGCCGCAGATGCCACACGCCTCGACCCGCACCAGAAGGTCATCCGGCCCCGGAACGGGCGTCTCGATCTCGCGCACGAAAAGTTTGCCGATCGATTCCAGGCGCATGGCTTTCATAGGCTCGTTCCTCCCAAAACAATGGCGTCCATAGTGGCATGCCCCATCGCTGGCTGCCAACGGCGGTTTGAATTTTAGCGCGTGAAAAACTTTGTTATTTGGGTCTTGTACAAAATCCCCTCTGGCGCGTTATATGGTCTTGAAAAGATTGATAGCCGCAGCGGCTAAGACGGGAGACCAGATCATGGAATGGAAGGGCCGGCGCCAATCGGGCAATGTCGAGGACGAGCGCGGAGCGGGTCCGGTGCGAGGCGGTATGGGCGGTAATCCGTTCGGCCGTGGCGGCGGTTTCCGCCTTCCGACCGGCGGTGGTGGCGGCATGAGCATCGGCACGATCATTTTCCTCGTCGTCATCTATTTCGGTCTGAAGATGGTCGGTATCGATCTTTTGCAGGTGCTCGACGGCGGCCAATCGACCGGCCAGTCCGGCTATGAGCAGACACAATCCGCTTCGCCGCAGGGTTCGGCGCAGGAAGAGGAAACGAAGGCCTTCGTCTCTACCGTACTGGCCGAGACCGAAGACACCTGGAACGGCATCTTCCAGGCGAGTGGCCAGACCTATGTCGAGCCGAAGCTGGTGCTTTTCCGAGACGGCATCAATTCGGCCTGCGGCACGGCCTCGTCGGCCAGTGGCCCGTTCTATTGCCCGGGCGACCAGAAGGTCTATCTCGACATGGCCTTCTTCGATGAACTGGCCCAGAAATTCGGTGCATCCGGCGATTTCGCCGAGGCCTATGTCATCGCCCACGAGGTCGGCCATCACGTCCAGAACCTGCTGGGTACCCTGCCGAAGGTCAATGCCCAGCGCCAGCGCATGAGCGAGGCGGATTCCAACCAGATGTCCGTGCGGGTGGAACTGCAGGCGGATTGCTACGCCGGCATCTGGGGCAAATATACCGAGCAGAAGGGCCTTCTGGACAAGGGCGACCTTGAGGAAGCGCTGAATGCCGCCACCCAAATCGGTGACGATACGCTGCAGAAGCGCTCGCAGGGCTATGTCGTTCCCGAGAGTTTCAACCATGGTACCTCGGCGCAGCGCTCGGCCTGGTTCAAGCGCGGCTTTGACAGCGGCAAGCTATCCGCCTGCGATACGTTCAACGGCAATATCTGAACAGTCGGCGGCGCGTCCCTTTACCGGCGCGCCGTTTTCTCATGACCGCTCTAAAAAATTTCGTCCGCCGCGCTGTTACTAATCGCAAAAGCAACGGGATAACCTATATCTCTCCTATCGATACGGAAGCTGGTGAAAAAGCCGGACGGCCAGTGAAGGAGAATACCATGCGGAAAATTATCACCCTGACATTTATGGCTGCGGCGCTCGCCCTATCGGCGACGGCGCCTGCGTCAGCGACGGAAACGCTCGGCACCATTCTGTTCGGACATCCGATGGAGCCTGGCATTGCCGTCATCATGATCAAGTCCGGTGATCGCGGTGGCGATCGCGCCCCGGCCATCTTCCGCGATCCTTCCGCCGAGACGCGCGCGCGGGCACAGACGGAAATCGCTTCCAATCCGGTCATCAAGGCGTCTCTGGAACGCCGCAACATCCGGCCGCACAATGTTCTCGCCATTCAAACCGCGCTGGATGGCAGCAAGATCATTTATGCACGATGATACCGGCCGTTGAGGCACACGTGGCCGCAAACGTCTGAAGGAGAAAGACAGTGAAGAAGATCGTCACGCTTGTTCTGGCTGCCGCCCTTTTAGCCCCGCTTGGCGCCGGGCTGGCGACGGGCACCGCCTATGCCCAGAAGGCACAGACGGCCCGTCAGGCTGCCAATACCAATCCACGGGTCACGGTGATCATCATCCGAGATTACATTGGCCCGGACGATTTCCAGCAGGTGCCGCGAACCTATCGCTATCCGTCGGCGCAGACCTATGCCAAGGGCCAGGAAGAAATCCGCAACACCCCCAACATTCGGGCCGCCCTGCAGCGCCGTGGCATTCCGGCGCGCAACGTCGCCGGCGTCCAGACCGCCTTCAACGGCGGCAAGATCGTCTATGTAAGGTGATCGGCATGGTGGTGTCTTGTTATACGGACACAGCCCCGCAGCGGCGAAACTAAAGTGCGCACCAGGTCGTTATATGGTGTGGCACCGGCCTGCGACCGGGTGCCGGTCGCTGCAAGCACCGGCCTTCAAGGAGTAAAGACATGCGCAAACTCGTGACGCTTGCACTTGCCATCCTGATCGCGACCCTGTCGCTTGGCAGTTTCGCCAACGCAAGGGACGCAGCTTCTGGTCAGGTCAGCATCACCGTCATCATCATCAAGGATGAGGTTGACGACGATGACGAGACGCAGCAGGTGCCGCGCACCTATCGCTATCCTTCGCCACAGACCATCGCGAAAGCACAGGACGAAATCCGCTCCGATGCCTATCTGCGTGGTTTCCTCCAAAAGAAGCGCGTCCAGCTGCGCAACGTAGTCGGCATCCAGACTGCCTTCAGCGGCGGCAAGATTGTCTATGTGAAATAATGCCGGATCTCCCGGTCGTTCAGTTCGGCGTCAGTGAAACTCTGCATCTCCATGTCATCACAATGGAGACCATCACATGGCGACGCATTCTTCCAGAGGCTATTCCGCCCTTCAGATCATGCTTCACTGGGCCATCGCGGTCCTGGTGATCTTTCAGCTGCTGTTCGGCGAAAGCATGACCGCTGTCGTCGATGCATCCGAAGAGGGAACGACGGTCTCCGGCCAGGATCAGTTTCTCGGTTCCGCACATTACTGGGTAGGGCTGGCTATGCTCTGTCTGGTCCTGATCCGCCTGATCCTCCGGGTTGTCAGCGGCGTTCCCCAGGCGGCTGGAGCCACAAGCTGGATGTCCATTTTGGCAAGCGCGATGCATTGGGCATTCTACGCTCTCCTGGCGGCTATGCCGGTGACAGGACTGCTGACCTATTTCGATATCTGGGATCTGGGCGAGGTTCATTCCATCGGCAAACCGGTCTTCATCGTCCTCATTGTCGTTCACGCCGCCGCTGCACTCTTCCACGCCGTCGTTCTCCGCGACGGCACATTGCGCCGGATGATCGCGCCTGCCCGATAGGGCCAGGCAAAAAATGAACTTGCAGCCCCATTGACGATGGCGGCCCCCAAACACACGCCTCCTCATTGAGGGCCTGCTTCACTATTCTGGAGAGCCGGCCAAGGTATCAGCCTTGCCGCGCCCATCAATGTTCCCGAAGCAATCATCACGAACATTGAAATGTTCACGTATTGTTTCCGTCAAAATTTTCCGATACAGACGATTTGCCTGTCATGTTCGCGTTCTGTATCCGCGCGCCGCCGGATGCCCTTTAAGGTTTGTTCGATGATTGATCCGAAGTCAGCGCGGCGTGGCCTTTCTCTGGTTTTTCTCATTCTGTTTCTCGATATCATGGGCATCGCTATCATCGTGCCGGTGCTGCCTGCCTATCTGAAGGAACTGACGGGCGATACGATCAGCGAGGCGGCAGTCGATGGCGGCTGGCTGCTTCTGGTCTATTCCGGCATGCAGTTCATCTTCGCGCCGCTGATCGGCAATCTGTCTGACCGTTTCGGCCGCCGGCCGATCCTGCTGGCCTCGGTGCTGACCTTCGCACTCGACAACCTGATCTGCGCGCTCGCGACAACCTACTGGATGCTGTTTGTCGGCCGGGTGCTGGCCGGTATCAGTGGTGCCAGCTTCTCCACCGCCGCTGCCTATATCGCCGATGTCAGTGACGACACCAATCGTGCCAAGAATTTTGGGCTGATCGGCATCGCCTTCGGCACGGGTTTTGCGCTCGGCCCTGTCATGGGCGGGTTGCTCGGCGAATTCGGCCCACGCATTCCCTTCTACGGCGCCGCTGCCCTGTCCTTCGTCAATTTTGTCCTGGCCTGGTTTCTGTTGCCTGAAACTTTGGAAAGCCATAACCGCCGCCGTTTCGAATGGAAGCGCGCCAATCCGCTCGGGGCGCTGAAGCAAATGCGCAATTATCCTGGTATCGGCTGGGTGCTTCTGGTGTTCTTCCTGTTCTGGCAGGCGCATGCGGTCTATCCCGCCGTCTGGTCCTTCGTCTCCTCCTATCGCTACAATTGGAGTGAGGGCCAGATCGGTCTGTCGCTCGGTATCTTCGGCATTTGCGGCGCGCTGGTCATGGGGTTTATCCTGCCCAAAGCCATTCCGCTTTTGGGAGAATGGAAGGCAGGCGCGGTCGGGTTGATCTTCACCGGGCTCGGCCTTGTCGGTTATGCCTTCGCCTTCCAGGGCTGGATGGTCTATGCCGTCATCATCGTCACCTGCCTTGAAGCGCTTGCCGATCCGCCTTTGCGCAGTATCGCCTCGGCCAGGGTGCCGCCGTCGGCGCAGGGCGAATTGCAGGGGGCCTTGTCGAGCATTTCCAGCTTCACGACCATCCTCGGGCCACTGATGTTCGCGCAGATCTTCAGTCTCTTCACTGCCCCCTCGGCTTCCGTCACGTTCGCCGGTGCGCCCTATCTTCTCGGCGCCGTCTTCGTCGTGCTGGCCGTGACCATTTACCTTCTGAAAGTTCGTCCAATCGCCGAGAAGAGCGAATCCGAAGCTGCGGCCACGCAAACGTCCTGAACCGGTTTTTGGCTGCTGACGCCCGGAAAACGATCAAGTTTTGTGATGTTTGGATGAAAAAATAAGCACTTTCGCCGTTCTGGCTGGTGCTTTTCGAGTGGTTGTTCTATTTCCCAATCTTCCGTCTTGCGGCCCATACCGGTTGCGACGAAGCCAAAGGCCTATCCTCATCATGCTGACTTCAACCCCTAGCGACACGGGCGTCCGCACAGATAACTCCTGGTCGGCGCATTATCGCGCCACCATCGCGCTTGGCGTGCCCTTTGTCGGCGCCCAGCTGGCGCAGTTCGCCATTCATGCCACCGACGTGCTGATGGTTGGCCGCCTCGGCACGACCGAGCTTGCGGCAATGGTTCTGGCCGCGCAGATGTTCTTCACCATCTTCATTTTCGGCTCGGGTTTTGCCAATGCCGTCGTGCCGATCGTGGCGCAGGCTGAAGGCAGGGGCGACCGCGTCGCCGTGCGCCGGGCCGTGCGCATGGGCATGTGGGCAGTGCTCGGCTATAGCGTCATCATGGCGCCGGTGCTGTGGCAGGCCGAGCATGTGCTGCTGATGCTGGGACAAAAGCCAGAAGTCGCAGCCCTTGCCGGAAGCTATCTGCACATTGCGCTCTGGGGCATGTTCCCGGCGCTGCTGTTCATGGTTCTGCGCGGTTTCTTGAGCTCGCTGGAGCGCGCCGGTATCATCCTCTACGTGACGATCATCGTGCTGCTGACCAATGCCGTTCTTTGCTATATCTTCATCTACGGTCATTTTGGCGCGCCCGCACTCGGCATCGTCGGCGCCGGTATTTCGGCGCTCATCGTCAATACGCTGAGCTTCGTGCTGCTTTACATCTATATCCAGGCACAGCCGCAGACCCGTTCCTACGAGATTTTCGTGCGCTTCTGGCGGCCCGATTGGCCGGTGCTGAAGGATGTCGTCAAGCTCGGTCTGCCGATCGCCGTCACCATCCTTGCCGAAGTCAGCCTGTTCACCGTTGCCTCGCTACTGATGGGCATGATCGGCACCGTCGAGCTTGCCGCCCACGGTATTGCGCTGCAGTTCGCCTCCGTCGCCTTCATGGTGCCGCTCGGGCTGGCGCAGGTCGCGACCGTGCGCATCGGTCTTGCCCATGGCCGCCGTGATGCCGAAGGCATCAAGCGGGCGGCGATTGCCGTTTTTGTCGTCGGTTGCGGTTTTGCGCTGATCGGCAGTGTGGTTTTTGCGGTGTTTTCGCATGAGCTTGCAGCAATGTATCTCGATATCAACCGGCCGGATGCGGCGCAGGTTCTCGCCTATGCCGGCCCGCTGATCGTCATTGCCGGTGCGTTTCAGCTGGTCGATGGCGTCCAGGCACTGGCCGCCGGCATGCTGCGCGGCCTGAAGGATACCACCGTGCCGATGCTTCTGGCGCTGGTCTCCTACTGGGCGATCGGCTTCGTCGCCGCCTATGTCCTGGCCTTCCACTTCGGCTTCGGCGGTGTTGGCGTCTGGTACGGCTTCGTGCTCGGCCTTGCCGCCGCTAGCGTCTCGCTGACTTGGCGCTTCTTCATCTTTCTGAAACGGGAGCGGAAGCTTTTGGCGCGGCCAGCATAAGGCTTGGCGAAAGGGAGGGGCGGGGATGCGTGCTGCCATGCCGGGACGGTGGTCCTATCGCCGTGACGGTCATCATCCGGAGGTCGAATATGCCTTCTGGAGTGGGACCGTCGCGCCCGGCATGGCCGTGCATTTTCACCCGCAAATTCAGCTGACGGCCGTTTTGACTGGCGGCCGGACGTTCCAGGTCGGGCATCAGGTTTTCACGGTTTTGGCAGGGCAGTGCCTCTATATCCCGGCCGGGGTGCCGCATAAAAGCCTGCCCGTTGCGCACCAGGAAACCCGCTGTCTCAACATCTATCTTGATCTCGACGGGTTCGGCGCAGTGCCGATGGTCTTTGACCTGCCCGAAATTCATGCGGATACGCAAGGCGTCACATCGGCCTTGCCCCGAATTGTTGCCTGTCTCGGTTCGGTGAGCCGTCTGAACGGCGACAGGCAAGGGAACCGGATGGGTGCAAAACTCCTGTCCGGCCGGGAGCCGCTCAGCGCTATTGCCGCCCGCAACCGGCTGAGCCGCGAAGGTTTTAGCCGGCAGTTCACCCGCATGGCCGGTATTCCACCGAATGGATACCGCCTTGTCAGCCGCCTCAACGAAGCCCGCCGGCGCCTGCGCGGCGATGTCTCGATCGCAGAGCTGGCGGCAGAGCTCGGCTTTGCCGATCAAAGCCATTTCGGCCGCCATTTCCGCCGCGTCTTCGGCATCAGCCCGGATGCCTATCGCCGGGGAATGCGATAACGCCTTGTCGTCGGAACGATCACAAACGTTCCAGACAGCTTTGCCCCCAGGCGCTATCTGTGCCGGATGGATATCAGCATCATCTGTCTTCTCGTCACGACTGGCCTGGTGGGCGGCATCATCAACGCCATTGCCGGCGGCGCCACGTTAATCACCTTCCCGGTGATGCTGATGGCCGGCCTGCCGCCGGTCGCAGCCAATGCCTCGAACGCGGTTGCCATCCTGCCCGGCCACCTGCTCGCTGCGATCGCCGACCGCGAAAAGATGCCGCCGCTGGATCGCGGATTTTGTCTGTCTCTCCTCGTGTCTGTCTCTGGCGGAATCATTGGTGCGCTGCTGCTCCTGGCGCTGCCGGACCGCGTTTTCATCCTGCCGGTTCCTGCCTTGATCGGATTTGCCACCCTGTTGTTTGCCTTTGCGCCGCAATTACAGAGATGGACGGCCCAGCGGCGCGCGGGCAGGCCGCCATCGCCGGTTGGCGGCGCCAGCGTTCTTGCCATTGCCTCGATCTATGGCGGCTTCTTTGGCGCGGGGCTGGGGATTATCCTTTCGGCAATCCTGTCCGTTGCTGATCCCGGCGATATCCGGCGGGTCAAGGTCTTGAAGAACCTGCTCGCAACCAGTGTCAGCTTGGCTGCCGTGACGATCTTCATTGTTCAGGGCAGGGTGCATTGGCCACAAACGACCGTGATGCTGCTTGGCGCTCTCGCAGGAGGGTATATCGGCGGAATGCTCGTACGCATCCTCCCCGCCCAAACTGTCCGCATCGTCGTCATCGCTGCAGGCACTCTGATGACGATCGTCTATGCGCAGCGCTACTGGTTCTAACCAGGCAAAAGGCAATTCTAAATCGATATTTTGTTCTTTATTTGTTCTGTTTTTCAGCTTAGTTTAGTGGGCGATCAAATGGAGGATGAAATGACCGCTTATGCGACTGTTGGAACATTGGATCATGCCGTATCGGTGCGCTTCTATGATGCCGTGCTTGCGACCATCGGCTGGAGCGCGCATGCCAAATATCCGGGCTGGTACGGTTATACTCTGGGCGGGACGGGCGAAGGTTTCCTGCTCTGGGTCTGCGAACCGTTCAACAAGGAACCGGCGACACCCGGAAATGGCACTATGGTCGGCTTTATCGTGACGTCGCATGGCGATGTCGAGGTTTTCCACCGCGCGGCGCTGGCCAATGGCGGCACCGACGAAGGTGCTCCGGGCGCCCGTCCGCAATATGGGCCGGACTGGTATTCGGCCTATATGCGCGACCCAGCCGGCAACAAGCTTTCCGTGGTGTTCAACGGCTGAATGCAAAAGCCCCGGTACTCGTTTGAGAACCGGGGCTTTTGAGCATTCTATGACGTTAGATATCAGCGTTCGGCCAGCGCCGGTTCGCCCTTCTTCTCGCGCACCAGATTGATGAAGCGGCGGAAGAGGTAGTGGCTGTCCTGCGGGCCGGGCGACGCTTCCGGGTGATGCTGGACCGAGAACACCGGCTTGCCGGTGAGGCGCAGGCCGCAATTGGTGCCGTCGAACAGCGAAATGTGAGTCTCTTCAACGCCTTCGGGCAAGGACTTCGAATCCACCGCGAAGCCGTGGTTCATCGAGACGATCTCGACCTTGCCCGTCGTGTGATCCTTGACCGGATGGTTGGCGCCGTGATGACCCTGGTGCATCTTCTCGGTCGTGGCGCCGAGCGCCAGGCCGAGCATCTGATGGCCAAGGCAGATGCCGAACAGCGGGATATCGCTCTTGATCAACTCCTGGATCACCGGAACGGCATATTCGCCGGTTGCCGCCGGGTCGCCCGGGCCGTTCGACAGGAAGATCCCGTCCGGCTTCTGTGCCAGCACGTCTTCGGCCGATGTCGTTGCCGGCATCACGGTGACCTTGCAGCCGAGCCCGGTGAACAGGCGCAGGATGTTGCGCTTGACGCCGTAATCGAGTGCCACGACATGATACGTCGTGTCGGCGTCCGCCAGTTCGTCATAACCTTCGTTCCACACCCAGGGCTTTTCGCTCCAGCGCGAGGTCTGGCCGGAGGAGGCGACCTTGGCGAGGTCGAGGCCTTCAAGCCCGCTCCAGGCCTTCGCTTCCGCCTTCAGGGTATTGATATCGAAAACGCCGTTCGGATCATGGGCGATCACCGCGTTCGGCGCGCCGTTTTCGCGGATCCAGGCGGTCAGCGCGCGGGTGTCGATGCCGCACATGCCGATGATGCCGCGTGCCTTCAGCCAGGCGTCGAGATGTTTTACGGCGCGGTAGCTGGATGGGTCGGTAATGTCGGCCTTGAAGATGACGCCGACCGCGCCGTGGCGTGCTGCCGGCGTCAAGTCTTCGATGTCTTCGTCATTGGCACCGATATTGCCGATATGCGGGAAGGTGAAGGTGACGATCTGGCCGAGATAGGACGGATCGGTCATGATCTCCTGGTAACCGGTGAGGGCCGTGTTGAAGACCACTTCGGCCTGCACCTTGCCGGTGGCGCCGATG
Organism: Pararhizobium sp.; assembly: GCF_965279435.1. Classification (NCBI taxonomy): domain Bacteria; kingdom Pseudomonadati; phylum Pseudomonadota; class Alphaproteobacteria; order Hyphomicrobiales; family Rhizobiaceae; genus Pararhizobium; species Pararhizobium sp. Next base: position 4,341,067 of record NZ_CBDIHY010000003.1, on the reverse strand, counting down.
CCCTTGCCTTCGATGACGGTGCCGTCGGCCAGAACGAGCAGGGCGGTTGGTTTTGCGGTGGTCCAGGGGGCTGTCGCGGTCATTGTCTTCATCCCGTTCAGGCGGCGCGTCGCGGACGTTCCAAGGGAACGCCGGCCGGCCGTTATGGTTTGCAGGCGGGCAGATGCGGGCGATGGGCGCGCGCTGTCAGGCCTGGTCACGATGTTGGTGCAGGTGACGGTCAATAACTGCAGCGCCCGGCAAGGTCAATCTTGAAGACGCTGGGATCGGTCTTTTCCTGCGGCTTTTACCGCTGATTCACGCATTTCGTTTGCTCCGGTCTGTCCGGCTGGTTTATGAAACGCCATCAAACAGGAGTAAGACAATCATGCGCGATGAACTCGCTGCCGCCCTCAAGGATGCGATGAAAGCCAAGGATGCGCCGCGGCTTTCCACCGTCCGTCTCGTTCAGGCCGAGATCAAGACCCGCGATATCGCCAATCGCGGCACCGGCAAGGGTGACGCCACCGACGACGAAATCCTGCAGATCATGGCCAAGATGGTCAAGCAGCGCGAGGAATCGGCAAAGATCTACGAAGACAATGCCCGCCCGGAACTTGCCGCCAAGGAACGCGCCGAGATCGTCGTCATTCAGGATTTCATGCCCAAGCAGCTGAGCGAAGCCGACGTGCGCGCCAACGTCGCTGCGGCAATCGCGGAAGCCGGCGCCAGCGGCGTAAAGGACATGGGCAAGGTCATGGCGGTGCTGAAGGAGCGTTATGCCGGCCAGATGGATTTCGCCAAGGCGTCGTCCGTTCTCAAGGAACTGCTGACAGCTGGCTGACCCCGGCAACCGGCGCGGCGACCGCATGGAACGCCGCGTCGATGATGGCGAATTTTTCCGCCTGGTATGCCCAGTATTCCCGCACGAACTGTTGCGAAAGCCAGAGCATGTTTGCACCGGCAATCGTCTCGTGGCCAAGACTGCCCATCTCGGCCGCCTTGGCCATCAGGCGCTTCAGGTGAGTCTTGGAAATCAGGTAGCGCTGGCAGATATCAGCGGATGAGACGGCGCCGACAATGGCTTTCGGTGCGCCCGGGTCAAACGTATCGATCAAACCGATGAAACAATCCATCACCAGTCCGCCGGAATTGGCCCAGGTAAACAGGTTGAACGTCTCGCCTGGATTGCGCACCGCGTGGTTTTCCAGAATTCCCTGCGCGATGGCCGGCTGCAGCCTTGCAAACAGGGCCGGATTTTCCGCCAGCGTCACAGCCCTGTTGCCGCCATCCAGCATGTCGAGAATGGTCAGATGCGCATAGAGCCATTTGACGACCGACTGCACCGCCACATCGGTCGGTTCCAGCGGCCGCCGGCGCCGGTCGGGCGGATTGTCGGCAGGCCGTGCAAAACGATAGGCCAGCATTTCCTGGACGAAGGCGCTGGCAGTGTTGCGGCTGGCAATGCCATAGTCCACCGCCGTTGCGACGAAACGCCCGACATAGAGGCCCTTGGAGGGATCGTTTGGATCACGCCTATAGTGCAGCGACAGGCCGAGCTGGGCCATCAGCCAGCGCTGCTGCGAGGCAAAGATCGAATTCAGCCTCGGGTTTTCCGCAAACAGCGCCGTCATCTGCCGCGCATACGTCTGCATCGCCGCAAAAAACACTGGGTTGCATACAAGATCATTTGCGGCGAGCGGCATTTTGCGGTTCCGGAAGATGGGCAACAAATCATTGCCCGTCTTCCGTTTGGTATCAACTGTTTATTCCCGGCATATGACATATTGATTCACAGGAAATACCGGTGCGGCGTCGTGCTTTTCCCGCCGCTTCGCCTCTCCACCCTGTGAATTGCGGGTATGATGCATCCCCTCTGTAGCGCGGGCGCGGTTTGCCGCCTATATGAAAGCCAGCCCAGAGGTATTCATGCGATTTTCCAACTCCTTCCTTGACGAGATCCGCGACCGCGTTCCCATTTCGGACGTGATCGGCAAACGCGTCACCTGGGATCGCAAGAAGACCAATGCCTCGCGCGGCGATTACTGGGCCTGCTGCCCGTTCCATGGTGAGAAGTCGCCGAGCTTTCACTGCGAAGACCGCAAGGGCCGTTATCACTGCTTCGGTTGCGGTGTCTCCGGCGATCATTTCCGTTTCCTCACCGATCTCGACGGCATGGCTTTTCCCGAGGCCGTGCAGCAGATCGCCGATCTCGCCGGTGTCGCCATGCCGCAGCCGGATGTCGAGGCGGAAAAGCGGGACCGCCAGCGCATCGGCCTGCAGGACGTCATGGAAGTGGCGACGCAGTTTTTCCAGGACCAGTTGCAGACGGCCAATGGTGCCAAGGCGCGCGCCTATCTGCGCGACCGGGGCCTCACCGGCCGCACCATCGAGACATTCCGCCTTGGCTACGCGCCGGAAAGCCGCAATGCGCTGAAGGAATTTTTGGCCGGCAAGGGCATTCCGAAGGACCAGATCGAGGCCTGCGGCCTCGTCGTTCATGGCCCTGATATTCCCGTCTCCTACGATCGGTTCCGCGATCGCATCATGTTCCCGATCCTGTCGTCGCGCGAAAAGGTCATCGCTTTTGGCGGCCGCGCCATGTCGCCGGATGCGCCGGCCAAGTATCTCAATTCCAACGAGACCGAGCTGTTCCACAAGGGCAACGTCCTCTACAATTTTTCGCGCGCCCGCAAGGCGATGGGTGGAGCTGACGGCGCAGGGACGATCATTGCCGTTGAAGGCTATATGGACGTCATCGCGCTGCATCAGGCCGGCATCGAGAATGCAGTGGCGCCGCTTGGTACCGCGCTCACCGAAAACCAGATGGCATTGCTGTGGAAGCTGACGCAGCAGCCGGTGCTCTGCTTTGATGGCGATGGCGCCGGCATTCGCGCCGCCAACCGCGCCGTTGATCTGGCGCTGCCGCATCTGAAGCCCGGTTTTTCCGTCCGTTTCGCCATGCTGCCGGATGGCAAGGACCCGGACGACCTCGTCCGTAACGAGGGCCGGGCACCGTTCGACAAGGTCATGGCGTCGGCCCGTTCGCTGTCGGAAATGGTCTGGCTGCGGGAAGCCCAGGCCGGTGGCTTCGATACGCCGGAAAGCCGCGCCCAGCTGGAAGCGACCTTGAAACAGGTGGTTTCGGTGATATCAGACGAAAATGTCCGCCGCCACTATGGCCAGGATGTGCGCGACCGGCTGAACCAGTTTTTTCAGGGCGCTTCGCGTCAGCAGAACGGCCAGCGCGGTTTCGACCGCAACCCGCGCCAGGGCACCAACCGCAGTGGCGGCCAAGGGCAGGGCCGTGGGGGCCAGCCCGGTGGACGCATGTCGGAGCGCTCGGGCATTTCCGATAGGCTTGCCCGCTCGTCGCTGGTCAGCGGCCATCAGGCGCTGCCGCCGTTGCGCGAAAGCGTGCTGGCGCTGACCATCGTCAACCACCCACAGCTGCTGTTTGAGGAATATGACGAGATTTCCGCGATCGAGTACGACAATCGCGACCTGCAGCGCTTCTGGTCGTCGGTTCTCAACGCCGCCGCCGCCAAGGGCCCGCGCCTGTCGCGCGAAATTCTCGTCGAGTTGCTGGAAGCCGAAGGGTTCGACGTCCTGTTGAAATCGCTCGACCAGCAGATCCGCTTTGCCCGCCTGTGGACCGCAACAACGGCCGCTGCACCTGAAGATGCCCGCGAAGGCTACCTGCAGGCACTCGCCCTGCATCAGCGCACCAAGGCCCTGCTGTGGCAGCGCCGCGAACTGGAAAGCGAACTCGCCTACGCAACGGAAGAAGGCGACGACGACACCGTCAGCCAGATCCTGCGCAATCTGCAAGAAGTCCAGTTGGAGGTGACGCGGCTGGAAAACCAGGAAGCGATCATCGACGGTTTTGGCGTGTTGTCGGGGCGCGTGAAGGGACCGGCGGGCAAGTAGGGGAGCTGGAGCCGGTATCCAGAGTTTTCGTCCTGAGCAGCCATGCGGCGTCGGTTGCCGGGGGAGTGCGCGAGCCCCTTGCCATCGCGCCCTGCACTTGCAAAAGTCTGGTCTTGTCGATGGGCCTGTAGCCCGCCCATCCGCAGGAGGGGAACCATGACTGAAATCACCTTGCTGGCTTTTGCACTCGTCTCGTTCATCGGTATCGCCACGCCCGGTCCGACCGTACTTTTGGCGTTGACCAACGGTTCCCGCTTTGGCATGCGCCGGGCGCTGATCGGCATGACCGGCGCGGTCCTGTCCGATTTCGTCCTGATCGGCGCCGTGGCGCTCGGTCTTGGTGCGCTGCTGGGGGCGTCCGAATTCTGGTTCTCGGTCGTCAAGTGGATCGGTGCCGGCTATCTCGCCTTTCTCGGGATCATGCTGTTGCGTTCGAAGGGCACGCTCAACGAAACGCTGCACGCAACAGCGGAGAACGGCTCGGGTTCGGCGCGGGCGATCTTCCTGAAGAGCTTTCTCGTCGCGGTCACCAATCCCAAGGGATACCTGTTCTTCTCGGCCTTCCTGCCGCAGTTCATCGTGTCATCAGAGCCGCAGATCCCGCAATATGCGCTTCTGGCGTTGGTCTTCGCCTCGATCGATTTCCTGGTCATGGCCGGTTATGCGGCGCTTGGTTCACAGGCCGTCAAGGTGTTGAAACAATCCGGCGCGCTCTGGCTCGACCGGATCTGCGGCGGCGCTTTGCTGGCGCTCGCCGGATCGCTGGCGTTTTACCGGCGCGCGAGCGCCTGATCACCCGGCAGTTGCTACAATGCTGCAGAAAGCTGACAGAGAATCTTAATGCAACCTTGGCATGACTGGCCTGCTATGCATCGCGGGGGTTGTGGAAATGAATGGGCGTCGTTCCCGCGTTATCGCGGTTGCGGTCATTTTGGGTCTTCTCGGCGCGGTGATCCCGATCGTCGCGATGGCCTATATGTCATGGGTCATCGCGGTTGAGAGGAAACAGGATCGTCTGGCGCTGTTCTCCCGCGTGACACTTTTGCGGGCGACGAACACGTTTGCCGATGCAAAAGGCGCGCTTGATGCGATTTCCACGACGTCCGATATACCCTGTTCGGAAGCCCATATTGCGCGCATGCGTGCGTTAACCGTCAACACCCGCTCCATCGAAGACATTGGCTATTTTGAAGACGGCCTGCTCAAATGCACCGCCTGGGGCAGGACCGCCGGCGAAATCGCCCAGTCGGGTGTCGATTATGTCACGCCGGATGGCATCGGTGTGACGATAAAGATGCAGCCTCTCATCAGCGGCGGCAAGCCGATGATGGCCCTGCATTCAGGTCGCTACAATGTTCTCGTGGCGCCGTCGCGCCTTGTCGATGTTCTGATCGATGACGGCATGTCCATTGCCTTGGCGACCGGGCAGGGTGCGATCATCAATACGCTGAACGCGCCGGACATCGGCCTTGTCCGCTCGCTTGTCCCTGCGCCCCGCACGGGAATGACGGACAGCGACCTGTTTGCTGCCGCGCATGGTGGTGGCCTTCTTGTGGTCGCCACCGAGCCGAAATCGACGATCGGGGCAAGCCTCAGAACCGAGCAGATGCTCCTCCTGCCCTTAGGCGTGTTCATCGCGGCCTTTATCGTCGGCATCGTCATATGGTTTTCGCGCAAGCGCCTCTCGCCGCTGGCTGAACTGGAGATCGCGGTGCGCAACCGCGAATTCATCGTGCACTACCAGCCGCTCGTCGAGCTGAAAACCGGCATCTGTATCGGTGCCGAAGCGCTGGTGCGCTGGCGCAGGCCGGACGGTTCCCTCGTCAGGCCCGATCTGTTCATCCCGCTTGCCGAGGAGAGCGGCCTGATCATGCCGATCACCGATCAGGTCATCGAGGCGGTGATCGGCGATCTGAACGGCATCCTTGTCGAGGACCGCACCCTGCATATCGCCGTCAATCTGTGTGCCGCCGATATCAAGTCCGGCCGCATTCTCGACGTTCTGGAGGCGAGGCTTGGCCACACCGGCATTCGTCCCGAACAAATTTGGCTGGAGGCGACCGAGCGCGGCTTCATGGATATAGACGCGGCGCGGGTGACGCTGACAAAAGCCCGTGAACGCGGCCATTCCGTCGCCATCGACGATTTCGGCACCGGCTATTCCAGCCTGCAATATCTGCAGGGTCTGCCGATGGACGCGCTGAAGATCGATAAATCCTTCATCGATACGATCGGCAAGGACACCGCCACCAGTTCCGTCACGTCGCACATCATCGACATGGCACAGTCGCTCGGGCTTTACATTGTCGCCGAAGGCATCGAGGTGGAGGAACAGGCCGATTACCTGAAAGCCCATGGAGTCGATTTTGGGCAAGGGTGGCTTTATTCCAAGGCACTACCGGCCGCCGCGTTCATTGCCTATCACCGGCGGACGAAGGAAAAGTATGGCGCGGCACCGGAGGTTATTCAGGTGGGGACGGAGTGAGGGGCTTAAGGCTTACCTTGACCGTGCCCGCGTTTGACGCTATTGCCGGAGACAGGTTCAGGCTACCTGCCGCTCGCAGACTTCCGGTGAAATCCTGACATTGACAATCTTCTCGCCCTCGAAGCATTTCGTGTGGTGGGCAATGCGAGCTCCCCTCCTTCTGTTCGAAATGCAACAATTGAGGAGAGTGAGATGTCTGTAGACACCTCCGGTAACAATGCGTTTCTGACTGCCCCTCTTGGTGCTGTTTTTGCCAGGACGGCGCTTCCCATCATCTTCGTCATGAGCATGAACGGGCTCCTGACCATCGTCGACGCGATGATGCTCGGTCTTTATGTCGGCCCCGAGGCCGTCGGTGCCGTCGCCTCTGTGTTTCCGGTCTTCATGCTGCTTGTGGCGCTCTCGACACTGGTCGGCAGTGGCATGGCAAGTCTTCTGGCCCGCTTAATCGGAGCCGGGGATGTCGCCAATGCGCGCGCTGTGTTTGGCAGCGCCCATGCTCTGGCGCTGACGATCGGTGCTGCGTTCGTGGCGCTGTTTCTGCTGGTCGGCAAGGTTTTGGTTCTGGCCGTGGCAAACGGTTCGGCACCGCTGGCTGATATGGCCTATACCTACATTGCCATCATCGCCTTGTTCTGCCCGCTGCAATTGCTGCTGTCGGTCAATGCGGATGCCTTGCGCTGTGAAGGGCGGGTGGGATTGATGGCGCTGCTCAGCCTTTTCATCTCGCTGGCAAATCTCGGCCTGAACTATGTCCTCATCGCATCGCTGGGGCTTGGCGTCGCCGGATCGGCCTATGCGACGGTGCTGGCGCAAGGACTGGCGCTTGGGCTTCTCGTCCTCTTCCGTCTCTCCGGGAAAACCACGTTGCCGCTTGCGGCAGTGCTGCGAAGCAATCCGTTTTCCGCATGGGGAAGGATCGTTGCCCTTGGCGCGCCGCAAAGTCTCGGCTTTATCGGCATGGCTCTGGTCTCGGCCACCATCATCGTCACCTTGCAGAGCGTCGCAGCCCAGACCTATGACACGGTGATCTCGGCGTATGCCATCGTCACCCGCATCATGACCTTCGCATTCCTGCCGCTGTTGGGCATGGGGCAGGCCATGCAGGCGATCGTCGGCAACAACAGGGGAGCGGGTCTCTGGCAACGCTCGGACAAGACGCTGCGTCTCGCCGTCATCGTTTCGTTCCTCTATTGCCTCATCGTCGAAATACTGCTGACTTTTTTCGCCCGTCCGATCGGCTCGTTCTTCGTCAGCGACGGAACCATTATTGGGGATGTTGCCCGCATCATGCCACTGATGGTCATGGCCTATTTTCTCTCCGGACCACTGATGATGGCCGGGAGTTATTTTCAGGCCATTGGCGATGCCAGGCGCGCTGCGATCCTGGGGTTGGCGAAGCCCTATCTGTTCACCATGCCACTGGTCATTGTGCTTGCAACCGCCTTCGGTGAAAGGGGTATCTGGTTTGCAGCACCTGCCGCAGAGGTCCTTCTGCTTGCCGTGACAGCCGTTATTCTCTGGCAGGTAGCAAGGCGGAAAAGTTTTCGGTCGGGGCGGCTTTCGGGACAAGCAGGGAGCGAGCTGTAAGCGCCGTTCCCTCGGCCAAGCGGACTATGGGTCGCTCAACCCATTATCGTCTGTTTCCAGTTTGCTGCGGCAAATCAATGTGTACGATGTAGTAAAGCCAAACCGCCTTTGACGAGGGCTGAGCACTCAGCCCTCGCACCCGCCACCGTTCCTGTGCCATAGTCCGCTTTCCCCACGAAGGCGATTCCATGCTGCAGACCAAAGACCGTATCGATCCCCTGTTTGACACTGATGGTGCCAAAAATCCGCTGTCCGTGCTGAAAAGGGTCTACGGCTATCCCGCCTTTCGCGGCAAGCAGGCTCCTGTGATCGAGCGAGTGGTATCGGGCGGCGATGCTGTGGTGCTGTTTCCGACCGGTGCCGGCAAGTCGCTCTGCTTCCAGATACCAGCCCTTTGCCGCGATGGTGTCGGCATCGTCGTGTCGCCGCTGATCGCCTTGATGCGCGATCAGGTGGAGGCGCTGAAGCAGCTTGGGGTCAGGGCCGCAGCGCTGAATTCCTCGCTGTCGCGCGAAGAATTCGTCGATGTCCGCCGGGCAATCGCCAATGGCGAACTTGAACTTCTCTATGTCACGCCGGAACGTATCGTCACGCCGGGCTTCAAGGAGATGATCGGCAACGCGAAGATTTCGCTGTTTGCCATTGATGAAGCCCATTGCGTCTCACAATGGGGCCATGATTTTCGCCCGGAATACCGGGAGTTGGGCCAGCTCGCCGCACAGTATCCCGGCGTGCCGCGCATGGCGCTGACGGCAACGGCCGATCCACACACCCGCGAAGACATTATCGACAAACTGGGCTTACGCTCCGCCGAAGTCTTTACCACCTCGTTCGACCGGCCCAACATCGCCTATGAAATCGTCGAGCGCGACCAGCCGCGCCAGCAACTGTTGCGTTTCCTGTCGCGCCACAAGGGGTCCAGCGGCATCGTTTATTGCCTGTCGCGTGCCAAGGTCGAGGACACCGCCGAATGGCTGAACGGGCAAGGTATCCGGTCGCTTGCCTATCATGCAGGTATGGACCGGGCCGTGCGCGATGCCAATCAGGATGCCTTCCTCAAGGAAGAAGACCTTTGTCTGGTGGCGACCGTCGCCTTCGGCATGGGCATCGACAAGCCGAACGTCCGCTATGTAGCCCATCTCGATCTGCCGGGTTCGGTCGAGGCCTATTACCAGGAAACCGGCCGTGCCGGGCGCGACGGCCTGCCGTCGGACGTCTGGATGGCCTATGGCATGGCCGATGTCATCCAGCGCGGCCGGATGATCGACGGCGGCACCTCGGGCGATGATATCAAGCGGGTCGAGCGCGCCAAGCTGAATGCGCTTTTGGCCATCTGCGAAACCCCCGGCTGCCGGCGGCAATCGATTCTTGCCCATTTCGGCGAGGCGCATGGTGGTCAGTGCGGCAATTGCGATACCTGCATCAATCCGGTCGAAACCTGGGATGGAACAGATGCTGCGATCAAGGCGCTGGCGGCGATCTACCGCACCGGCGAACGCTTTGGCACCGGTCACCTCATCGATGTGCTCTTGGGCACTGAAAACGAAAAGACCGAGCGTTTTGGCCATAGCAAAATGCCGGTCTTTGGAGCCGGCAAGGACATCCCGTCGAAAACCTGGCAATCGGTCTATCGCCAGTTGCTCGCCGCCGGCCTGATCAGCGTCGATCATGAGGCATTCGGAGCCCTGAAGCTGGAGGAGGGCGCCCGCACTGTCTTCAAGCGCGAGCGCGAGGTCCGGTTCCGCAAGGACCGGCCGGTCACCGGCAAGGGCAAGAACGCCCGGCAATCGGCCGCATCCGGCGCCAAGTCGGCTTTGTCCGGCTCGGATGCGGAGCTGTTTGAGGCCTTGCGCCGGGCCCGTTCCGGCATTGCCAAGGAACTCGGCGTTCCCCCTTACGTCGTCTTCCCGGATACGACCCTGATCGCCTTTGCCACCGCCCGCCCGCATGATCACGATGCGCTGCTTGGCATTTCCGGCGTCGGCCAGTCGAAGCTGGAACGCTATGGCGATGCGTTTCTCGATGTTATTCGCGGATTTGACTGACGGGCTCGCTGTTCGCACCAGACCAAAATCGGAAATTTGCACAATCGAGAGATGACACGAAAACCGAAACTGGGATTGCTATTTTTACATGCACTTCCACTCGATGGTTCGATGTGGGCCGGGCAAAGTAACCTGCTGCCAAATTCGACCTACATGCCCACACTCTATCGCCTTGGCAATTCCATTGAAGCATGGGCGGCGGCAGCTTTGACCTATGCAAGGGAGGAGCGCCTTGTCGTCGTGGGCTGTTCGGTCGGAGGTTCCTGCGCGCTGGAAATAGCGGCGGCTCATCCAGAAAGGGTAGCAGCCTTGGTGTTGATCGGAACGAAGGCCAATCGCCGGCCCGATCCGCAACTGCATGCATCTGTGCTCGAAACGATTGAGAAGCAGGGATTGGAGGCGGCCTGGAAAACCTTTTGGGAACCATTGTTTGCAAAGAGCGCCAGGACGTCAGTGACGAATGCTGCGAGGGATATATTTCTTCGTCAATCTGCGCATGACGTAGCCAACGGAATTACGGTCTTTCACACACGGCCAAGCTACGGCCAAACGCTTTCTACCTTTTCAGGGCCTGTTACCATTGTGTCCGGTGGAGAGGATATCGCACCGGGTCTTAAAGTGAGTGCGGAGCAAGCAAACTGCGCCCGCGAAGGAACGTTGATAACCGTTCCGGATTGCGGCCATTACGTGCCGCTGGAAAAGCCTGAGCGTTTGAACGAAATCCTGCGGGATGTCATATCCGCTCAGTATGGTTTTTAACTCCACATTATTCGCGGATTGGACTGACGGGCTGGCTAAGTCAGTTCGATGTCGATCCGGGTGGCCTCGTCTGCGATCTGCTGCAGCTTTTCCAGAAACGAGCCGCCGTTCAATATCCGCAGCGAATTCATCTGGCCTGTATTGGTGAAGACCAGCCTGACAGGACCGGGCCAGCCTGGCCCGCCGCCTTCGACGGTATCCCAGAAGGCGTCGAGATTGCGGCCGAACAGGCCGGCATCCGCCGGCTGAGCCGCATCGAGATAGCGTTGCCAGAATTCGCCGGCCTCTTTCACTCCGGCACAGTCGATGACAATGGTTTTGACGCTGCCGCCCAAGATATCGTCCTGACCTGTGGTCATCCTGCGGTCTCCTCATCTTCCAGATGCCAGATCCGGAGCGTTATATCACCATCCGGCGGCAGCGCATGCGCATTGAAAGGCGATGCCACATTTCGCGACATTGCTTTCCTTTGCCTTTCGTCTATCAATCTCGGGTGGTGGTTCGGCAGGGGAGAATCGCCATTGGTTGAATTTTATGGGGGAATTTTCATGCGCAGGTTTGCGATCGCCTTGGGTTTTGTGCTTGCCAGCGGAGCTGCGCCCGCTTTGGCCGATGATGCCGCTTTCGATTGGTCGGGCGGATTTATCGGTGCGCAGGCCGGCTATGCCGGGGGCAAGGGACATTTCTCCAGCAGCACCGGCGATACCGCCCATCCCGAGCCGGATGGCTTCATCGGCGGTTTGTACACCGGCGCGAACTACCAGTTCAGCAACGATATCGTCGTTGGCGTCGATGCAGACATCGACTGGAGCCGCGCCAGGGACAGTGTGCTTGTGTATGATGCAGCTGGCTTCCCCTGGCCTGCGGACTATCCCGTCGTCCAGGAAATCAACTGGACGGGCGCCGTGCGGGCACGTTTGGGCTATGCCGTTGGCCGGTGGCTGCCGTATGTCGCCGGTGGTGTCGCATTTGCGGACGTTTCGCAAAGGCTCGTCGGAGCGATCGGAAATTTCGACGAGAATTATACCGGGTGGACGGTCGGCGCCGGGGCGGAATATGCTGTCACCGACAGGGTCATTTTCCGGGCCGATTACCGGTACTCCGATTTTGGCTCAAAGTCATTTGAGATCCCGGGTGCTCCGCCCCTGAATATCTCGCTGAAAACCCACAGCGCCCGCCTCGGCATTGCCTTCAAGTTCTGACCCGTAGCGCTTTGCCTGCCGCCTCTTCACGACGCTTGTGAATAAGCCCCTTTAGCGGCGATGGCGCCCGTCGTGGCGCTCACATCCTCACCGTCATGCCGCCATCCACTGTCAGCACGTGACCGTTGACGAACGACGCCGCGTCGCTGGCGAGGAACAGCGCCGCACCGGCGATCTCGTCCGGGCGTCCCCAGCGTTGCGCCGGGATGCGCTGACGCACAAACGGCATCAGGTCCTCATCGGCGGCCATGGCGGCGTTGGTTTCGGTGGCAAACCAGCCGGGCGCAATCGCATTGCTGGTGATGCCATGCGGGCCGAATTCGACTGCCATCGAGCGCATCAGCCCGGTCAGCCCCTGCTTGGCGACCGGATAGATGCCGTCGCCCGGCATCGCCACCTGGCCGTTGATCGAGGTGATCGAGATCAGCCGCCCGTGGGCGTTCCGCTTCATGATCGCGGCTGCATCGCGTGACAGGGTGAGGGCAGCGATCAGGTCGGTCTGGATCAGGTCGATCATGGCATCGTCGTCGAATGCGGCCAGCGGCCGCCGGTCACGGGCACCGACATTGTTGACGAGAATATCCAGCCGTCCATGGCGCTTTTCGATGCCCGCAAGCGTGTCGCGCTGGGCCTGCCGGTCGGCAATGTCGAAGGCCGCCGCCTCGGCGCTGCCGCCAGCCTTGCTGATCGCAGTCACGGCATCATCAAGCGTCGCCACCGTGCGGCCATTGATGACGACATGCGCTCCGGCCTCGGCCAGCGCCCGGGCGATCTCAAGCCCAAGCCCACGGCCGCCACCGGTGACGAGCGCCACCCGACCTTTCAGGGAAAATCTGTCGAATATGGTCATGGTTTCCTCGCCGCACAGAAGACACGGCCTATCGACACCAAAATGATTGACTCAGTCAACTATTTTTTCCGCCTATGTATATTTTGCGCCAAGACCGATGGCCCGTTACAGGCGATCAATTCGCCGCCGGGACAGGGCAGCTCATGTCGCCTTCCTCACAGGCGAGATAGGTCTGCAGGTCCTTCACCCGCGTCTGCGTCAGTCCGTCAAGGCAGAGCGAATAGATCATCGGATAGACGCTCCCTCCCGATACCCCGGATGCTGAGAAGCTGCATTCGGCATCGCGAAAGGCGACCCAGGCGCGTTGTGCCGCGACCAGAAGCTTGGTCTTGTCGGTATCGTCTTTCAATCGGGTGCCGATCTCTTTGTAGAGTCCGTTCAATTGCTTGTCGGACTTTTTGAATGCGTCGCTGGCGCAAACGTCCATTGTCGTCTGATCCTGCGCATTGGCGCAATCGTCGGCGGCGCGCGCGGTGCCTGTTGCAAGCATGGCCAGAGCAGCGAGCAAAAGTGTGCGTGTCATCGGTAGCCTCCGTTCACGGGTGCGGTCCTGCCGCTCACGGCAATCTAGGCCTGCGCGGCAGGACGCCGCAATAGAAAATACCCGGCGGCCTCCTGAGCTGTCTCTCGCGCTGGCAAAGTTTTTAAAACAATGCATGTCGCGAATGGATCGGGTCGCCAAGCCGTCCTGTCCTGCGAACGCCGCACGCTGGCGCTGTCTTTCGCTGTCATGCTTATCGGAATATGATAGGTTTTGATCGCAAGCCAAACCCGATACTGGCCAAGGCTAATTTGGAAGGCGCCTCCATGACGTCAGCTTTCATAGCCCACCTTTCCACCGAGCTTTCGGGTCTGAAGTCTGCCGGGCTTTACAAGTCGGAGCGGGTGATTGTGTCGAAGCAGGCTGGCGAGATCGAGGTTGCGTCGGGTGCGAAGGTGTTGAACTTCTGCGCCAACAATTATCTCGGCCTTGCCGACAATGCCGAATTGATCGAGGCCGGCAAACGGGCGCTCGATCGTTATGGTTATGGCATGGCCTCGGTGCGTTTCATCTGCGGCACGCAAGAGGAGCACAAGCAGCTCGAGGCGCGGATTTCGTCGTTTCTCGGGCTGGAAGACACGATCCTCTATTCTTCCTGCTTCGATGCCAATGGCGGCCTGTTCGAGACGCTGTTGAACGAGGAAGACGCGATCATCTCCGATGCGCTCAACCACGCCTCGATCATCGACGGCGTACGCCTCTCCAAGGCCAAGCGCTTCCGTTATGCCAACAACGACATGGCGGCGCTGGAGGAGGAACTGAAGAAGGCTGAGGGTTCGCGCTTCAAGCTGATCGCCACCGACGGCGTCTTCTCGATGGACGGTATCATCGCCAATCTGCAAGGGGTCTGCGATCTCGCCGATAAATACGGTGCCATGGTGATGGTCGATGACAGCCATGCCGTCGGGTTCGTCGGTAAACATGGCCGCGGCTCGGCCGAGTATTGCGGCGTCGAGGGCCGGGTGGATATCATCACCGGCACGCTCGGCAAGGCGCTGGGCGGCGCGTCCGGCGGTTATACGTCGGCGAAAAAGGAAGTGGTTGAGTGGCTGCGCCAGCGCTCGCGCCCCTATCTGTTCTCCAACACGCTGGCCCCGGTGATCGCGGCTGCGTCGCTAAAGGTGTTCGATTTGGTCGACAATGGCGACGCCCTGCGCACACGCCTTGAGGCCAACGCGACGCTGTTCCGTACCGAAATGAGCAAGCTCGGCTTTACGCTGGCGGGCGAGGGCCATCCGATCATCCCGGTGATGCTCGGCGATGCCTCGCTGGCGCAGGCGTTTGCGGCAAGGATGCTGGAAAAAGGCGTCTATGTGGTCGGCTTTTCCTTCCCCGTGGTGCCCAAGGGCCAGGCCCGCATCCGCACCCAGATGTCGGCCGCCCACAGCGAGGCGGATGTCCGCCGGGCGATTGCGGTGTTTGAAGAGGTCGGCAAAGAGCTGGGTGTGATTTGAACGGCCGATAAGGACCCCTCACCAAGCGCGTCCAGCGATCGGCCTTGCCTCTCGCGGACTTGCTATCCTCTCCCGCAAGGGGAGAGGGAGGGTGCCACGATTACCGTCCCTTCCATGAGGCAAGGCGGTGCTGCAGGTTTACCTCTCCCCTTGCGGGAGAGGATACGAAGGCCGCGAGAGGCAAAGCCGATCGCTTGGCCGAAGTTGGTGAGGGGGAACCGCAGCTGCGGCAAACCAATGAGGACATAAGACATGACAAACATGATGAAGGCGCTCGTCAAATCCAAAGCTGAAATCGGCCTGTGGATGGAGCATGTGCCGGTGCCGGAGCCCGGCCCCAATGACGTGCTGATCAAGGTGAAGAAATCCGCCATCTGCGGCACCGACGTGCACATCTGGAACTGGGACCAGTGGGCGCAAAAGACCATTCCGGTGCCGATGGTGGTCGGCCACGAGTTTGTTGGCGTCATTGCGCAGGTCGGCTCGGCCGTCACCCGGTATCATGTCGGCGAACGGGTGTCGGGCGAGGGCCATATCGTTTGCGGAAAATGCCGCAACTGCCGGGCGGGCCGGGGGCATCTGTGCCGCAACACGCTCGGCGTCGGCGTGCATCGTCCGGGCTCGTTTGCCGAATATGTCTGCATTCCGGAATACAATGTTGTCTCTATCCCCGACGAGGTTCCGGACGAGGTCGCCGCCATCTTCGATCCGTTCGGCAATGCCGTGCACACAGCCCTCTCCTTCGATGTCGTCGGCGAGGATGTGCTGGTCACCGGCGCCGGCCCGATCGGCATCATGGGGGCGATGGTTGCCAAACGCTCCGGTGCCAGAAAAGTTGTCATCACCGATATCAATCCGGTGCGGTTGGCCTTGGCCGAGAAGATGGGCATCGATTATGTCGTCGATGCGTCGAAGGAAAACCTCGCCGATGTGATGAAGCGCATCGGCATGACCGAGGGGTTTGATGTCGGGCTGGAAATGTCGGGTGCTGCTCCTGCCTTCCGCGACATGATCGACAAGATGAACAATGGCGGCAAGATCGCCATTCTCGGCATTGCGCCGACCGGCTTTGAGATCGACTGGAACAAGGTGGTCTTCAAGATGCTCAACCTCAAGGGCATCTATGGCCGGGAGATGTTCGAGACCTGGTACAAGATGATCGCCTTCGTGCAGGGCGGCCTCGACCTCTCCCCGATCATCACCCACCGCATCGGCATCGACGACTTCCGCGACGGCTTCGAGGCCATGCGCTCCGGAAACTCCGGAAAGGTCGTCATGGACTGGTAGGGCTTTGCCCGCACCGTGGTGACGCGGTGCGGGGCACTCTATTCGATCACTTCCCTGGGATAGACGCCCCAGAGCTTTGCTTGGGTGACGTAGCCGCTGAGCCGTGGCCGCGGGATGGCAACGTGACACCACGAGCCGCTACAGTCGCTGATCTTCACAATGACGCCCGGCTGCAGGAGGGCCGTGATCCCCGCGTTCTGGGCCGGGCTGCGCTGCAGGCTGGCGCCCTGTTTCAGCCATGGCGCGATCATCGCGGTGCGCTGGCCCGACAAAAGCGCCGCGTGCATCCAGCCGGACGATCCGTCGTGATCACGCACCAGCCGCCAGTTGCCCCATTCGTCGATCAGTTCCATCGGCAGGCCTGCGGCCATGTAGACGAACCGTACCGCATAATCAGTCGACGGACCGACGCGCATGCGGGCCGTCTCGCTCTTCAGCGAAACAAAACGCGGCAGTTTCAGCCCCGTCACCCGTCCGGTCGTGCGGTTGGAGATCGCGATGGTGTCACCCGCCGTCATCTGCGCGGGTGCAGCCATCGCCGGATGCGCCATCGTCGCGCAGGCGGCGAGAAAGACGATGGCTGTCTTCATCCGTTCTGTCTCCGGCCACAGGCCGTGCCTGCCATCAGCGGCCCGCTCATTGGCACGCGCTTGCCCTTTGCAGCGCCGCCGTGATGCCATTCAGCGAGAAAGCATACTGCGTGTTCGTGCCGCGGCTGGAGATCGCTTCAAGCGTCAGCGTACTGCCGGACTTCATCGCCGCGACCAGCGCATTGTCGCGATTTTCGCGGCTCGACCATGCGACGTTTCCGCGCGGGGTCATGGCAAAAGCCTCGCCGCCGACCTTCGCCGTGACCTCGGATCCAGCCTTCAGGCCGTAGCCCATCTGCGCTTGCGGCATGTAGCCACCGGTGCCCTTCGGCGCGACCAGCAGGAAGTTGTTGCCATGGTTGACTTCGGCTGGCTGTGCCTCGCGCGGCATGGTCAAAGCGTAACAGACGGTCGTGCCGTTGTTGTCGTAGGAATAGACACCCCAATGACCGAAAGTCTTGATCATCACCGGCTGCGCCTGGGCTGGCAGGATGGTGCTGGCAAGAGCCAGGGCGGCGAGGATATGTCGGTTGAGGGACATCTGATCTCCGTCGTTAAGGGGGAATGAGCCTGCCGGGCAGGCGGGAAAGCGTCCTTAGTGAACCGTCGGAAGGTTATCAGAAGGTAAAGATTGCCCCTGCGAGAATTTGGGTGCGGCAGGTGAGCGCAGGCCCGTGCACTGCCGTTCAGCACCGCCCAAGGCGCCTCTGGCGGGCGCCCGGCCACCTGCTCACATGCCGTTCACGTTTGCGTTAGGTGGCTTCCCATGTCGGCCCGCGCATGCGAAGCGGAAGATCTTCGACAAGCAGATGAGGTTTCCCCGATTGATTGATTTGAATGTGTCCCGCCGAGCCCTCCTTCAGGCGGGCGGCGCCTTTGCAGCGCTCGGTCTTGCCGGCTGCGCCACCACTGCTCAGCCCGTCGTCGCCCCGGTTAAAGCCGAACCCATCGTGCTGCCCAGCGCTGAAAGCGAGATGTATGGCGCACGGCCAGAAGAGCAGTTCCCGCTGCCAGCCGTCCCTTACCAGAAGGTTCCAGCACGATTCCGCCGCCAATGGGTCGATAACACCACCGGCGAGCGCCCCGGCACGCTGGTCGTCGATACCGCCAATCATTTCCTCTACCTGACCTATGAGAATGGCAAGGCGATGCGCTACGGCGTCGGGCTTGGCCGTGCGGGCTTTGAGTGGTCGGGCCGCGGCGTCATCCAGTACAAGCGCAAATGGCCGCGCTGGACGCCGCCCGACGAGATGGTGGCGCGCCGCCCTGATCTTAAACCTTACAGCATTGCCAATGGCGGCATGGATCCGGGCCTGAAAAACCCGCTCGGTGCCCGCGCGCTCTATATCTTCAAGGACGGCGTCGATACGATCTACCGCATCCATGGTTCGCCGGAATGGTGGACGATCGGCAAATCGGTGTCGTCCGGCTGTGTGCGCATGCTCAATCAGGATGTGATCGATCTCCACGACCGGGTGCCGAACCGCACCGAAATCCTGGTGATCGGTGCGACAATGGCCGAGCCGTAGGCGGCTTTGGAATTTGTGCCTTTTTGGGTGGCGATGCCGTCAAGACCTTGACATCGCCACCCGACGCATCATCTCTCAAGCCACCGGACTTGGGAGGGTTTGATGATCTATTCGGGAAGCTGTCATTGCGGGGCCATCGCCTTTGAGGTCGAGGCCGATATTACGCAGGCGATGGATTGCAATTGTTCGATGTGCCGCCGGCGTGGTGGTCTTCCGGCCTTCGTGCCGCGAGAAAATCTGATGCTCAAGACCCCCGCTGCAGCCGTATCGACCTATCAGTTCAACAAGCACGTCATCCAGCATCATTTCTGTGCCAACTGTGGAATTGCGCCCTATGCTGACGGCGAGGGCAAGACCGGGCCGATGGCGGCGGTCAATG
The DNA here is from genome assembly GCF_965279435.1 of Pararhizobium sp. NCBI lineage: Bacteria > Pseudomonadati > Pseudomonadota > Alphaproteobacteria > Hyphomicrobiales > Rhizobiaceae > Pararhizobium > Pararhizobium sp. The sequence goes on along the minus strand of NZ_CBDIHY010000003.1, from coordinate 4,322,447 downwards.
TTCGCTGCCTGCCGGATGTCGATCTGGATAGCTTGACGATCACCAAGGTCGATGGACGAAGTTTTTGATGTGGGAGGAATGTGTTGACGGTTGAAGCCGGGCCGCATCTGCAAGCAGAGATTCCGCTGGCCCTTGTCTTTCCATCAACAGTTCCTACATTTCGGCCATGGACCTGAATCTTTGAAGCCCCTAGCTAGATTCAGTCTTTTTTGCCGATTTGAACGGTTTTTCACCGGAAATGCTTGACGGGACCGAAAATTGTGGGAATCACCATTTCTGATACAGTGAGTGAAATGGGTACGGCGGACAGATCCATTATGCGAGTGATGTCAAAACGGCGCTGCTGTCGCAGTCTGCCGGTTTAACTGCGGTGACTGTCGTGGTTAATCAGGAATTAAAGATCATCCCGTTACGTCAGGGGTAATGATTCGCGGTGGGAGCGCTTGACGCGCCCGAGCCTCGAAAGAGTTTTGCACCGCGCACGCGTTGAGTGCTGTCCAAGGAAAGCGACGATATAAATGGCAACCAAAGTCAAAGAGAACGAAGAAGCAGAAGCCGAACGCGAAGGCGCACCCGACGGCCCGCTTCTCGATCTCTCGGATGACGCGGTCAAAAAGATGATCAAGGCCGCCAAGAAGCGCGGCTATGTGACCATGGACGAGCTGAACGAGGTTCTGCCGTCCGATCAGGTTGACCCTGACCGTATCGAAGACATCATGGCGATGCTCAGCGAAATGGGTATCAATGTCGTCGAGGACGAGGAAGCCGACGAAGGCCCAGCCGCGTCCGAGGAAGAGGACAACGATGCCGATGGCGAGAGCGAAGGCGGCGAACTCGCCCCTTCGAGCGGCACGGCACTGGCGACCGCCAAGAAGAAAGAGCCGACCGACCGCACCGATGACCCGGTGCGCATGTACCTGCGCGAAATGGGCTCGGTGGAGCTTCTGTCGCGCGAGGGCGAAATCGCCATTGCCAAGCGCATCGAGGCTGGCCGCGAAACGATGATCGCCGGTCTCTGTGAGAGCCCGTTGACGTTCCAGGCCATCATCATCTGGCGTGACGAACTCAACGAAGGCAACACACTGCTGCGCGAGATCATCGATCTCGAAACCACCTATTCCGGTCCGGAAGCCAAGGCTGCGCCGCAGTTCCAAAGTCCCGAGAAGATCGAGGCCGACCGCAAGGCAGCCGAGGAAAAGGAAAAGAACCGCAAGCCGCGTGTTGGCGACGACGACGTGACCAATGTCGGCGGCGAAGGTCAGCCGCACGAGGAAGAGGAAGAGGACGACGACGAATCGAACCTCTCGCTCGCCGCGATGGAAGCGGAACTGCGTCCGCAGGTCATGGAAACGCTCGACATCATCGCCGAGACCTACAAGAAGCTGCGCAAGCTGCAGGACCAGCAGGTCGAGGCCCGTCTGGCTGCGACCGGCACGCTGTCGCCCGCTCAGGAGCGCCGCTACAAGGAACTGAAGGACGAGCTGATCACGGCTGTGAAGTCGCTGTCGCTCAACCAGAACCGCGTCGATAGCCTTGTCGAGCAGCTCTACGATATTTCCAAGCGTCTGATGCAGAATGAAGGCCGCCTGCTGCGCCTGGCCGAATCCTATGGCGTCAAGCGCGATAGCTTCCTGGAACAGTATGCCGGTGCCGAACTTGATCCGAACTGGATGAAGTCGATCGCCAATCTGGCCGCCAAGGGCTGGAAGGAATTCGCCAAGAACGAAGGCACGATGATCCGCAACATTCGCGGCGAGATTCAGAATCTGGCCACGGAAACCGGTATTTCGATCTTCGAATTCCGCCGCATCGTCTCGATGGTGCAGAAGGGCGAACGCGAAGCCCGCATCGCCAAGAAGGAAATGGTCGAGGCAAACCTTCGCCTCGTCATCTCGATCGCCAAGAAGTACACCAACCGTGGCCTGCAGTTCCTCGATCTCATCCAGGAAGGCAACATTGGTCTCATGAAGGCGGTCGACAAGTTCGAATACCGCCGTGGTTACAAGTTCTCGACCTATGCGACCTGGTGGATCAGGCAGGCGATCACCCGCTCGATCGCCGACCAGGCCCGTACGATCCGTATTCCGGTGCACATGATCGAGACGATCAACAAGATCGTGCGCACATCGCGCCAGATGCTGCACGAGATCGGCCGCGAGCCGACCCCGGAAGAACTGGCCGAAAAGCTGGCCATGCCGCTCGAAAAGGTCCGCAAGGTCCTGAAGATCGCCAAGGAGCCGATTTCGCTCGAAACCCCGGTGGGCGACGAAGAGGATTCGCATCTCGGCGATTTCATCGAGGACAAGAATGCGCTTCTGCCGATCGATGCCGCCATCCAGGCGAACCTGCGCGAGACGACGACCCGTGTTCTCGCATCGCTCACCCCGCGCGAAGAGCGCGTGCTGCGTATGCGCTTCGGCATCGGCATGAACACCGACCATACGCTGGAAGAAGTCGGCCAGCAGTTCTCGGTTACCCGCGAACGTATCCGTCAGATCGAAGCCAAGGCACTGCGCAAGCTCAAGCACCCGAGCCGCTCGCGCAAGCTGCGCTCGTTCCTCGACAGCTGATCCGGCAAAAGCAGATTTGAATACCACGAGCGGCCCCGCGCGGCCGCTCGTTGCATTTTAGAATACTTTCCATTTCTTTCGGCCGCTTTGATTTGTCGCGAAACCTGAGTTTTGCGACGGCGAACCCGCATGATCCTTCCCGACCGATTATAAAATATTGCGCTTGCGAATCGCATAAGTGCGTGCTTATGTGTCGGTATGATTGAGAACGATATTTTCAAGGCTCTGGCCGATCCGACCCGCTGTGCGATCTTCGAGAAGCTGGCATCCGGCAGCATGAATGCCAGTGCCTTGCGACAGGGCATGGAGATCAGCCAGCCGGCCATGTCCCAGCATCTTTCGGTTCTGCGCAATGCAAAACTGGTGCGGGAAGAGCGGCAGGGCCGTTTCGTAAACTACGAGGTCGATCCAGATGGCCTGGCGCTGATGGCCGGATGGCTGGCGAAGTATCGCGCCTACTGGCCCGCCCGTATCGACGATCTGAAAGTCTTGCTGAGGGATATGGACCAATGAACGGTATCGAGGTTGAAGAACCGCCGAAGGACATGGTGCTCGAATACGAACTCGAGGCATCACTCGAAAAAGTCTGGCGAGCGATCAGCATCCCGGCGTTTCGCGAGAAATGGCTGCCGAAACGGCAACTGGCCGAAGCCGAGCCGGTCTCTTCGGCACCAGGCGAGGAAATTCGCTACAGAATGCGGGACGACGAGCCACCCTTCCTCGAAAGCATCGTGACGTTTCAGCTCAGGCCCAATGCCGTTGGTGGCACCAGTCTTAAAATCATACATGAGCTGGCGGATGCGCGACTGGAGCGGCCTCCGCGAAGGGCTGCGAACACCAACCGGTTCTGCCTGATGCGCGCCGCCTGACGGCTCGGTTCTCCCAAAAAAAATCTGGAAAGAAGGAATTCGCCGATGCGCGAAGCGATGCAACTCGTCCCTATGGTGATAGAGCAATCAAGCAGGGGGGAGCGGTCTTTCGACATCTACTCCCGCCTTTTGCGAGAGAGGATCATCTTCCTCAACGGCGAGGTGAACGACGCCGTCGCGTCGCTCGTCTGCGCGCAACTTCTGTTTCTGGAAGCGGAAAATCCCAAAAAGCCGATCAGCCTTTATATCAACTCTCCCGGCGGTGTCGTGACAAGCGGACTGGCGATGTATGACACGATGCGCTTCATCCGTGCGCCGGTGCATACGCTGTGCATGGGAACGGCCCGTTCGATGGGATCGTTCCTATTGATGGCAGGCCATTCAGGCGAGCGGACTGCCTTGCCCAATGCCAGCATCCATATCCACCAGCCCTTGGGCGGCTTTCAGGGGCAGGCATCGGACATGCTCATCCATGCCGAGGAAATGAAGCGGACCAAGCACCGTATGACGCGGCTCTATGCTGCGCATTGCGGTCGCAGCTATGACGAGTTCGAGCGCGCCATGGATCGCGACCGTTTCATGACGGCAGAGGAAGCCGTGGAATGGGGGCTCATCGACCGCATTCTGCAGGTTCGTGAAGAAGACCGACTTGAAGCCGCAGAGATATAGCGATTGTTGGCATCTGGGTGCGGTCGGGCCGCCTCCGTTTTGACTGTTTGCAGGTCGTGTGCATCAGGCGTAAAATCTCCCCAAATGCGGAGATGAGGCGATGCTTTGCGAGATGGCGTCGCATGGGAGGTTGCAATGACCACGTATGTGATGCTGATCGACTGGACGGAGCAGGGGGCAAAGAGCGTCCGCGATTCCGCCAAGCGCCTCGATGCGTCCAAGAAATTGCTCAAGGATATGGGCGGATCGTTCAAGGATTTTTACCTGACCATGGGCGAACACGACATGGTGGCGATCTGCGAGGCGCCGGATGATGCGGTGATGGCGCGGTTTGCCCTATCGCTCGGCATGGGCGGCAACGTGCGCACCCGCACCCTGAAAGCCTTTCCGGAGGCTGCCTACCGCGAGCTTGTCAGTTCGCTCGGATAGGCGATACTGCAGCCGCGATAACAAGCCCCGTGCGAGGAACGTTGCATGTCTGAAAAGCCGGTGAAAATTCCAGGGCCCGACCATCCGATCACCATCACACCCAATCCCGGCCGCGTCGTCGTTCGGTATGGTGGAAAGATTATCGCCGACAGCCGCCGTGCCCTGACATTGCGCGAGGCCGCCTATCCGGCGGTGCAATACATCCCCCGTGCCGATATCGATATGGCGCAGCTTCAGCGGAGCGATCACGCCACCTATTGTCCCTACAAGGGGGATGCGTCCTATTTCAGAGTGCCCGCCGGTGGTGCCGGGCTTGAGAATGCCATCTGGTCCTACGAGGCGCCGTACGATGCGGTTGCCGTGATCAAGGACCATCTGGCTTTTTATCCCGATCGTTTCGAGATCACAGAGGCTTGAGTTGGTGTCTGCCGTGCTAGGAACGGCGTTGCCCGCGTGTTAGGAAGAGCCGTCAACCGTTCAGGCTGGCGATCTCCACTGTCTCATTGTCCGCCGGTCACGATCCGGTCAGTATCCGGCTCTATCGACCATCCTATGCAGCAGAATTCGGAAAAACGGCGGGGTACATTCGGAGCGGGGCTGTTTGCGTCCGTGGCCGTGCATGTGGCCGTTGCAGCATTTCTGCTTTTCCAGCTGCCGGTAGCGCCACCAAAACCTGCAGAGGAAGAGGTGGTCAAGGTCGAGATGGTTCCGGAGCCGGAAAAGAAACCGGAGCCCGAGAAGGCGCCGGAACCCGAAAAAAAGCCAGAGCCAGAGAAGAAGCCCGAGCCGGAGAAGAAGCCCGAACCCGAAAAAAAACCGGAAACCAAGCCTGAACCGGAAACAAAGCCGCAGGAAGACGCCAGGCCGATCGAGACGCCGATCAAGGAACCGGCGGAGAAGGCGGAAGAACAGCCTGAGCAGAAGCCTGCGGATAAACCGGAGGCTGGGCAGGCCGACGACCAGAAAGCCGCAGCCGAGAAGGCTGAAACTGAAAAAAGCGAAACCGCAAATATCCCGCCGCTTCAGCCGCAGGCGCTTGAATCTGCAGCCGAGGAGGGCGGCAAGGACGCGGGCGGAGACCGTCCTTCTGAGCCGGAAAAGCAGGCCGAACCGGAGCCGCGCGCTGAACGCGCCGCTCCATTGGCGAGCGAGCAGGCACCGGAAGAGGTCGATCCGCGATTGCCCAACCCGCTGGATAAACCGGCCGAGACCCCGGCTGCTGCCAAGCTGCCCGAGCTTAATCTTCCCCAGTCGACCAATGCCAATCCCGTGCTCAACGAAGGTGAGGCACTGATCGAAACGGTGCCGATCCCGCGAGCCAAGCCATTGGACCGGCCGGTGGATGTTGCGGTGTCCGATCCGCAAAAGGTTGCGTCTGCGGATGGCTCCGACACCAGACCCAGCCGTCCGCCATCTGAGTTGAAGAAGGCAAGCGAGCTCTATTCCGCCGATACGCTGTCCGATCCACGCGTCCGCCAGGCGCTCGGCAAGCTGCCGAAGGACCGGCGGATCGTGCAGATGTGCATGATCGAAACACTGGAGCAGGTGCGCCGTGCCCGTCCGGATACGGTACCGCAAGGGCTGTTTTTCGATCCACGCAACGGTTCACCGATCTCCGGGCAGGTAATGACGGCCACGGGTGCCGCCTACAAGACCGCACAGGGGTGGATCGATGTCGACTTCAAATGCTCCGTCAACACCGATGTTAACGGGATCGCCGCCTTCAGTTTCGCGGTCGGCAGCGCGGTGCCGAAAAGCCAGTGGCAGGCGCGGCGGTTTCCGAAGAACTGACATGCCGCGCCGGCTGTTCTCAATCGGTTATTTGTAAAACCCTTCGCGCAGATTGATGCCGTGCTCCAGCCAGGCCTTCATGGCGCACAGTGCACCCGTCCAGCCCTCGCAATTGCCGTAGGAGCTTTTGAGCCCGGTTTGCGTCTGGCGCCAGCCTTCTTCGGATATCGTCACCAGCGTGCGCCCGGTATCGACGGGTTCGAATGCCATGGTCACCATGGTGTCGTATTTCGGCGCATTCGAGCCTTTGCCTTCATCCGCCGCCCACTGGAAGACGATTTTTTCGTCCTTGATCACCTCGATCACCTTGACCGGGAAGGCGCCGGGAAAATCGTGGAAATCCCAGGTGACGGTGGCGCCGGTCTCAAGTCTGCCCTTGGCGCCGCCGGTGGTGAAATAACGCGACAGCTGCTCCGGGTTGACCACCGCTTCGAAAACCTCCGAGACCGGCTTGGCGATGTGGCCGGCGACCCTGAATTTCAGTTCCATGTTCTTTCCTCCTTTTTTGCTTGTCCTGGCTCCCATTATGTTATAAAAATATAACATGTCAACTGATGATGAAAATGACCGAATCTTCAAGGCCTTGGCCGCATCCAGCCGACGCGCCATGCTCGACGTGCTGAAGGATCGGCCGCAGACGACGGGGGATTTGTGCGCGCGGTTTCCCGCGCTTGATCGCTGCACGGTGATGCAGCATCTGAAGGTTCTGGCGGCGGCGGATCTGATCATCGTCAAGCGCGAGGGCCGCGAGCGCTGGAACTACCTGAACCCGCTGCCGATCAAGCATATCCACGACCGCTGGATTGGCCCCTATGCCGCCCAGGCCGTCAATCTCATCAGCCGGCTGAAGGATGATCTCGAAGGGTAGGGCGCTTACGCGGCTGCCGCCTTCTCGAGTCCGGCGACGTCGATCTTGACCATCTGCATCATCGCGTCGCGCACCCTGCCAGTCTTGGCCGGGTCGGGCTCGCTCATCAATCGCATCAGTGCATCCGGAATGATCTGCCAGGTGACGCCGAAGCGGTCGGTTAGCCAGCCGCATTGCTGCGCCTGTCCGCCATCCAGCAGTCTATCCCAATAATGATCGACCTCCGCCTGATCGGCGCAGGCGACGAAGAAGGAGACGGCCGGTGTCAGCTTGTAATGCGGCCCGCCGTTCAGCCCCATGAACCCCTGTCCCTCCAGCTCAAAAGCGGCGGTGAAGGTTTTGCCGTCCGGACCCTTCTGCTGATAGGTCACTTTCGCCTGCCGGAAAATCGACAGATAGAAGGCAAGGGCCTCATCGAGATTATTGTCGAACCAGAGAAAAGGCGTGATCTTCTGCATGAACGTTCCTCCTGTTTGCGTGAACATTGCCTCCTAATGACGAACGGCCCGGGGCCAATTCGACATAGCCTGCAAATTTCTTTCCCACCCGAAGCCTTTGGGTCTGCAACGCTTTTTTCCAGTCTGTGGTCGTCATCGTAGCAAAGTCCTCCGAAATGCGAACAGAGCCGCTTGCTTATCGAAAAATATATCTTAAGATACATCTAGTGTTATATCTTACGAAGGGAAATCCCATGTTTGGACGTCATCGCGGACACGAGCACCGCACTCACGATGAATCCTGCCGCGAGCGGCATGCCCATGGTGGCCATGGCCGCCACGGTCCCGGCCGTTTCGAAGGCGGCTTTGCCTCGCGCGACGGTTTTCGCGCCGGGCGCAAGCTGTCGTCGATCGATCTGCAATTGCTGATCCTGGCACTCTTGGCCCGTCAGCCCGCCCATGGCTACGAACTCATCCGCACCATCGAGGAAATTTCTGGCGGCTTTTATGTGCCGAGCCCCGGCATGATCTATCCGGCTTTGACCTATCTCGATGAAATCGGCCATGCGGTGGCCGAAGCCGATGGCAACAAGAAGCTGTTCACCATCACTGACGCGGGTCGTGCCGCCCTTGAAACCGAACGGGCAGGGGCCGACCGTATCATCGAAGGTCTTGGCCGCATCGGCTCGAAGATGGATGCCGTGCGCGATGTCATGGAGGGCCGGGGGCAGGTGCCTGGCGAAGATCCGGAAGCCCATGGCCACCACGCGCTGGAGATCGCACGACAGGCGATCAAGGCCTCGCTGTTCCACAAACGCGGCTGTTCCTCCGAGGAGGCGACACGGCTCGCGGATATTCTCCGCCGCGCCGTCGACGAGATCAATCGCGGCTAGCCCCGCCCATGTTGAAGGATTTTTCATGACCGAAAGACACGCCACCGCGCGCGTCCGCCACGAGTTGCGCCGCCGTCTTCTGACTGTGAAGACGGCCGAGCGGCTCACCCCGCAAATGGTCCGCGTCACGCTCACCGGCGACGACCTCCAGGGCTTTGTCAGCGCCGGCTATGACGATCATGTCAAGCTGTGCCTGCCGCTCGCCGGTCAGGTTTCTCCAGTCTGGCCTGTCGGACCCGATGCACCCGCCCTGCCGGAAGGCGTCGTCGCTTCACCGATGCGGGATTTCACACCACGCCGTCATGATCCGGCAAAGGGCGAACTGGTGGTCGATTTCGCCATTCACGCGGCCGGTCCCGCCACCGAATGGGCGTCGACCGCCAGGCCCGGCACCAAGCTCGGCGTCGGCGGCCCGCGCGGCTCCTTCGTCGTCACCGATGATTTCGATTGGTACCTGCTGATCGGCGACGAAACGGCGCTCCCTGCCATCGGCCGCAGGCTGGAAGAGCTGCGCGCAGATGTACCGGCGATCGTCATTGCCACGGTAGCCGGGTCTGAGGAGGAGCAGACCTTCGAAACCGCCACCCGCCTTGAAACCCGCTGGGTCCACCGCCCGCTCGACACTGCCAGTGATCCGGCGTTCCTGCTCGATGCCGTCAAGTCGCTGCAGCTTCCCGAAGGTGACGGCTATATCTGGATCGCCGGCGAAAACGACACGGTGAAAATCCTGCGCAAGCATCTGGTCGAGGAACGCGGCCACAACCGCTCATGGATCAAGGCCGCCGGTTATTGGCGCAAGGGCAGCGCCGGGTTCCACGAAAACCACAACGAGGGGTAAGCGGATTTCCGCCATGGCTGCCGTGGGACACAATGCTCGCGGTGGCCAGCAACTTCGCCCGCGCGCTCGCCAAGCCGCTTTCCGCCTCGTTGACAGGCCACCCCCACCTGTTTTATCAGACCGCATGACCAGTCTGCCGATCAACACTCTTTCGCGCATGATGATGCCGCTCTCCATCCGAGAAGCGGACCCTTTTGCGTGATCTGAGATAATTTCGCCAGACGCCCAAGCCGCTTCATCCGAGGCGGCTTTTTTTGTGGAACCGCCTCCCCAAACCATTTCGAGGAGTTCCGCCATTGACCCAAACACCCAATCGTTCACCGGTCCGTTACATCACCACTGCCATCCCGTTCGTCAACGCAGCCCCGCATCTGGGTTTTGCGCTCGAAGTCATTCAGGCCGATACGCTCGCCCGCTTCCACCGGCAGCAGGGGGAGGATGTGCGCTTTTTGGCCGGAACCGACGAGAACAGCATCAAGAATGTCCGGGCAGCGGAGGCTGCTGGAGACAGCGTCGCCGATTTCGTCGCGCGCAACGCTGCACGTTTCCAGGCTTTGCCCAGAACCCTTAACCTCTCCTATGACGATTTCATCCGCACCAGCGTCGATCCCCGCCATACCCCGGGCGTGACAAAGCTCTGGCAGACCTGCTGCGAGAACGGCGATATCTATAAGCGGTCCTACAAGGGCCTCTACTGTGTCGGCTGCGAGCAGTTTTACAGACCCGATGAACTGATCGACGGCCGCTGCCCTGAACATGATGCGCCGCTGGAGGAGATCGAGGAAGAAAACTGGTTCTTCCGCCTGTCGAACTATACCGGCCGTCTGCGCGATCTCTACCGGAAGGGCACGATCCGCGTCGTGCCGCATGCGCGCCAGAACGAGATTTCCGCCCTGATCGAGCGCGGCTTGGAAGATTTTAGCATTTCGCGCAGTGCCGAGCGGGCGCGGGGCTGGGGCATCCCGGTTCCCGGTGATCCCGGCCAGGTGATCTATGTCTGGTTCGATGCGCTCGCCAATTACATCACGGCACTCGGTTACGGCACCGACGAGGCGGAGCTCGCACGCTATTGGACAGGAACAAGTGCCCGTGACCATGTCATCGGCAAGGGCATCACCCGGTTTCACGCGGTCTACTGGCCAGCCATTCTGTTGTCGGCCGGCCTGCCTCTGCCAACCCGCATCCTTGTCCATGGCTATCTGACGACGGAAGGCCGCAAGATCAGCAAATCGCTCGGAAACGCCATCGACCCCACCGTCTATGCCGAACGCTTTGGCACGGACGCCCTGCGCTACTTTCTCCTGCGCCATATCCGCACGACGGAGGACGGCGATATCTCGCTCGAACGTTTTGAAAAGGCCTACAAATCCGAACTGGCCGGACAGCTCGGAAACCTCGTCCACCGCACGTTGAGCATGATCGAACGCTATCGCGGCGGCACCCTGTGCGAACCATCGCCGGAATTTTCAGACCACGATCCGTTGATCCCACAGGCGCTCGGCCTGCAGGAAACCGTCACCGCCCATCTGAATGCCTATGCCTTCGACCGGGCGCTGGATGCGATCTGGAAACTGGTGGCCGAGGCCAACAAATATGTCGCCGACCAGCAGCCCTGGGCACATGCAAAAGCGGTGGCGGCAGCGCAGTCAGCGGATGAAAGACAGGAAGCCGCTACTCGCCTGAACGACAGCCTCTACAGCATCGCCTTAACGCTGCAGATCATCGCCGAAGCGCTCACGCCATTTATGCCAACAGTTTGCGCGCAGTTGCTGCAAAAGCTCGGATTGGAAGAGGGGGATGACGGCCAGCGCCCGGGTTTGGCCGGAGCGCCAATCGCCGCCGGAGCGCCGCTGTTTCCGATGGATCCGGTGGCGCCGTGATGGGGAAGGCGGCTGACGACGGAAGGCCGTCAGCCGCGCGACGTGATCCAGACGCCCACCAGCGTTACCGCCAGCCCGATGAACATCGCTGGTGTCAGAGGTTCGGAAAACAACGCCCATGCCCAGAGCATGGTGACCGGCGGGCTGAGATAGATCGCCGCGCTGACCTTTGCCACCGGGAACATGCGCAGGCTGGTGTAATAGATGGAATAGGCTGCGAAGGTGGCAAAGACCACGAGCCAGACCATTCCTATGGCAAAATTGACGGTCAGGGGTGGCGCGATATCACCTTGGATCCGTGCACAGAGGCCGAACAGCACTGCCCCCGTCAGCGTATGGATGCAAAGGCTCTGGTGCACCGGCATATGCGCAGCCCGCCGCCAGCGGAACAGCACCGAGGCAAGCGCGAAAATCAGCATCGAGCCAATGGTCACGCCGTAGGCCCAGGCGGGAGCCGTGCCGAAGCTGAGGCTATCGACCGAGACGACGAGCACGCCCACGACCGCGACAGCCGTTCCCAGCCATTGCCGGGGGCTCAGCCGCTCCCCCAGAACCGGTTGAGACAAGGCGGCGATAGCCAGCGGCACCAGATCGGAAATCAGCGCGACAAGCCCCGTCGGCACCCGCTGTTCGATCGCCAGTGCAAACCCGCCGAGATACAGGAACACCGACATCACGCCGAACAGCATCTGCTCTCCTATCCCGCGCAACCGCATGCGCGGCCCGATGGCCAGCGCGAAGGGCAGCAGGATCAGGCCGGACAGAAGCGTGCGCCAGAACAAAACCAGCGTGACGCTCGCCTGTTCGCTGGCATAGCGAATGCCGACGAAGCCGGAGCTCCAGCTGATGACCAGCAATGTCGCCATCAGTGGCCACAGGAAACGGCGCTGGTTTTGGGCGGGCTGGGATAGGGCTTGATCGGTCATGGTATCTCACAGGCATGGTGTTTGCCGTTCAGCCAATAGGGCCGCGGAGATCACGTTGCACATGACAAATCTGAATTGCCGCATGACATTCTATGCGCCAACGTCATTGAACGTTGCCCAACAGGCCCGGGCGCGGCATAATTTCCGAAGAGACAATCAAACTTGAGCAGGGTCCATGACTGACTTCACCACCCGGCGTCTGGAAATCGATGCACTGCGCGCGCTCTGGGCGATCCGCCACCATGGCGGCATCACCCGCGCGTCCGAAGCACTCGGCCTGTCGCAATCCGCTGTCAGCCACAAGATCAAGAGGCTCGAAACCAGCCTTGATTGTCATCTTCTCAGCCGCAAGCCGGGAGCGCCGACGTTTACCGCAGCCGGAGAGGATTTGCTCGACTATGCGGTTCGCATTATCGGCCTGCATGACGAGGCGCTTTTGAGCCTGTCGAAAACGTCCATCGCTGGCCGTATTGCGCTTGGCTTGACCGAGGACACGACCTGCACCGACCTTGCCCGCATCCTCGGGCGATTTCGGCGCCTGCATCCGCATGTGTCCGTCCGCACCAAGGTCCGGATGAGCCTGGTCCTGCGGGCCATGCTGGAGCGCGGCGAACTGGACGCCGCGATCGTGCAGGTGTTTTCCCATGACGTCCGCCCCACCGATCTGGTGCTCTTCCGCGAAGATCTGCATTGGGTCAGGCACGCCGATTTTCCGCTTCCGCAGGAGGGGCCCATTGCCTTTTTGTCCTTCGACGACGAGTGCTTCTATCGCAAATGGGCGCTCGATATCGGACAGGACGGGGGCGTGGCGCTTGAAACTGTCTTTGAATGTTCGAGCGCTGCAGGAATTGTTGCAGCGGTCACTGCCGCCATGGGGATTGCGCTTCTCAGCACGCGTCACCTGCGCCCCGATATGCAGATCATCACCGCCCGCCTTCCGTCGCCACCGTCCGTGGCCTACGTGGTCCGTCGCGCTCGAAAGGCAAGAAACGCCGCCCTCGATACGCTGGTTGCCGAAATCGACAGCGAAATCAGACGCTACGGCGGACTGACGATCGCCAGCTGAGGTGAACAGGATCGTTGCAGAAAAGCCGATCAGCTAGGTTAGGACCGTCGCAGGCGGGGTAGGGCCGGTGGCCGGACGGTTTGGCAAAACGCGCGAATGCCTGAGTTACACACAGGTTTTTACGGCATGGGCCTTCAAGCTTCATTGAAACCTGAGCGAGAATTACAGTTGCCGCCCCCGATCCAACGCCCTCGATACGGTTCCTTTTTATTTTCCGTTAATACTCTACTCTTAATGGTTGTGGTGCGCGCGCGAGTCGCGGCCGGGATGATCGTCGGATCGCATAACCTGATCTCCCGAAACCATGACGGTCTCTCCGGGACGTTTGACTGGGCCTTGTGATGACGACAATTGCCAATAGCAATGCCGCTTTGACCATTCTTACACAGACATCACTTAATAGCCTCGACGCCTACACTAAGACAGATGTAGTTCAAAAGTGAGTGCATCGCATGTTCAGTTGCGGGGGCGAAGATGAGCAGGATCAGATTAGCGGCGTTCGACGTTGACGGAACACTGTTCAGAGGCGAAAACATCTGTGGCTGCATTGGCAGAAATATCGGGCGCTCGACAGAGATGGAAGCCTTCGAACGCTTGCGTTCGCGCGAGGATATGACCAAGGGACGGGAAGCCATGCTGGAATGGTACCTTCCTTTCGGCAAGGCCGGATTGATCAAGTACCTGGCCGACCTCCATCTTGCTCCGGGCGTCACACAAGGTTTCACCCGGCTTAAGGCCGCAGGGGTGAAGATCGCTCTCGTTTCGATTACCTGGCAATTCGCAGTCGAATGGCTCGCCGGAGAATTGGGTGCTGATTACGCGGTCGGTACGGGCTGGCGAGAGGACGACACTCTCAGCCATTTTTGGCCGGAAGATAAGGCCATCTATCTGAATTCTCTACTCGCGGAGCTCAAACTAACACGGGAGTCGTTGGCAGCGGTGGGTGACTCGTATGGCGATATTCCGATGCTCAACGGCGCCTCTCGAAGCTATTTCGTGGGCGAAGTCCGACCTCAGGAACTGCTTCATGCAGCGCATTGGCCTGACGCGAATATTGCCGACATTGTCGAAGACATGCTCGCGCCTTTCTAAGGCGGTGTGATCGCAATGAGCCCGTTGCAGATTTTATTGCCTTCAAAAAAATATCCCCGCAAATCCCCGCCCTCAAAACCTGTGCGATACTCTTTGCGTCCCATCACGGATACACCGGAAAGCGTTGCCGGCGAGGTGGGGTCGGTGCCCGGATGGTTTGGCGAAACGCGCGCGAAATCCCCGGGGCTGCGTGAAAGGCGGTTCTCCTCCGGTTCGTGAAAGCGGACCGGGCGTGCCGGGTGGTCACACCGTCCTTGGACGGTCCAGGGCCGAACTGTAGCGCGCAAAATCGAATGGCAGTGCGCGCAACATCAGATGGCAACAGTTTTTGGTTTCGCAGCCGGGATATGCTCGATGAGTTCGAAGGAGCTGCTTCCCTGTGTGAGGGTCTCATATACATTGAGATTCGCCGCGCCCAATAGCCCCAGCCAAATGGCGTTCACATCTCCGTACGCCTGGTCCAAAAAATCCGTAGTCAGGAACTTATCCCAATCCGCAGTGAGGGGGTCATAACGGTCTAACTTGTCGCGCTCAATCACCTCCTCGTCATCCGTAGACCTCTCTATCGGTTTTCCGTGCGCAATCTCATCTCGAAAGGTCTTAAGGGATGTAACCGTTAAATATGGCCGCTTGCCGAAGTCGATTTTAACCCCGAGCTGTTTGGCCACCAACTTTAGCTTCTCTTTCGTCGGCTTCCCCTCATCCCACTTTTTGGGGCTGAGCTTCCAACCAAGGAAGTTAGCCTTTGCCTCGATTGAAAACGCAATCATCATCAGACATGCCATCATCTCAAGGCCGACGCCTTCACGATCGTCGTTCTTGATGCGCTCGCCAATCCGCTTGTAGAAATAGTAACCCGCGTTCGACAGGTCGTTGTGAACGAGAATCTGCTTCTGCCGTTTAACCCGAACTCTTATTTGAGGCATCTATTCTGACTTAGCTCCCGTTTCGGAAATATCATCCGTTTCAGGCTTCAGGAAGCATTGAGCCCATCAACTGCCTTCATGAATGCCCATCCAAAATCGGTAAGGCGGAGCTCCTTAAATGTCCGCAAACCTATTTGCACAAGTCTGCCTGACTCATCGGCAGGTGACCACAATGCGGATGACATCTTCCAGTCATAGAAGGCCGTCAAGCCAAGAGAGTGTAGATGATGACCATAGAATGTCACATTCTTGGGAAAGGCTAATCGGGAGGTCGGGACTTCATCTATCTCATACGTCACGCCATAAAAGTGATTCATCGTGGCATCGTAGTTCTGATGGATCTGCTGCCGAAAGTAGCCGCCTTCTTGTTGCCGACGCCAAACAGAAAACAACAGGCTCGCTTCGTCCGACGATAATTGCTTTATGAGTAGAGGAAAGGACGGGTGTGCCTCGTTCACCCGATCTTTGTCGAAAGCCCGGGTCAGCAGCTGAGAGAACATTTCATTGATTGGGGTGCCGTCCGGCTCGTATCGAATCGCCTCGATAATGGGGCCAAGGATTTGCGGGGGCGGCGCAATGCGATCTTGCTCCCGAACCCGCCGAATTGAGGTGTTCAAGAAATCCACGAACCGATCCTGAAGTGCGGCGGCCACTTGCAACGGCGCGAGAGCCAAATGGAGTGTCTTCAGAATATCCGTCATTACATCGCCCGCAACTCGCAATGGCCGAGCTATTCCATCATCATAAACTGCCTTGACGGGGAGCTGTTTGGCGATCTCCGTTGCTATTACGACTGCCATATCAGGCGCTTCGGCCATGTATTTGTTCCCCCGTTTGACGATTTCTTGATATTGTCTAACATCCCTCTCGAATGTATTCGAATCCTATTCATACCGCTATCGAACTGGGCTCCATCGCTCACCGGGGCGGAATTCCACTTAGTCCTGAACGGAACATCTGGCTGACGGGTGCGCGCAATCCAGCGAAAAGAGCCTGATAACCAAGGCAAGGGGGCACAGCTGAAATGAGCGCAGAAGAGACGTCGAGCAACGGCAAGGCGAACTGGTCATCGTCGTTTGCAAGGGCACGCACGGAGATGATTGTCACGACCGTCATCATCTTGGCGGTCACTCATTTGGATATGAACCTATCGAAAATTCCGGGCTTTGGAATCGAACTGGCACACGGCGCGCCCAAAGCCACTATCCTCGCTTTTCTCCTCCTCTTCTTTGCCTATTTCCTCGTCGTCTTTGTGGTGAAGTGCCTGGCGGAATACCGTGACGTTCAATTGCCTGCAGGCATTCTCAGTAGTCTGGAAGAGAGTCTAAAAGATCATGTGAACAGGCTTCACACCTTGCCGGAACCAGCCCACGCTGAAGCTTTGGATGTTCATGTTGCGCAACTGCATCGGGCTGTTGACGAATACAAGCAGGCGACATTTAAGCGGTATGAGCAGTTTTTAGCGTATCTTCCCGAAAGGTGGGCAGTAACGGATGGCAACCGGATTGATGCTGTCGACTTTCAACATGTGCTAGCCTCAATCGGGAAGCCTATGGATGAAGTCGCTAGGGCTGGCGTCGTGAACGCGGTTCAAGCTGAAGTGGATCGTTCTAAAAAACTCAATGATTTGAACTGGGAACAGGAGGTCATCAAACTCAACGCGAACGCTGAAGCTCATCTGACGTCGGTTCGAGAGGTTATTGATAGGTTCCAGTTGAACTTAAATAGCGAGATTGCGCAGACCCAGAAAGATATTGCTGCGCGAGCACATGACGTGAAACCCATCTTGAGCGCCATTCAAGTAGACATAGACAAGATACGAAGCGAAACCAGGAACCTAGCCAGAGCGCTAACTTGGGACAAAATCGTGTTTGGCTTTTGGGTCCCGCTCATCTTCGCGCTGCTCGCTGTTGGGTTTTCTGTCCCCCAAGCGATTGCCGATATGAAACCGCTAGGGTCTAGCATTGCAAAATGCTCGTCCCCACTAAAGGAGAACTGCTGGTATCGCGATCCTCAAACACCATTCGAGAGCATGAAAAACTTTGTTAGAAAAAGCGTCGACGTTCTAAAGTAAGGGTTAACGATTCAACTCCGTGATATGCAGGTTGGGCCTTTGGCATAGACGAAGCCCAACCCACCTAATGGTTACGCATTTGCGTAGTCTTTAGACGGCCACTTCTCTTTAAGACGCCGCGCGGTTGGAATGTTCAGATCGAAATCCCACGCGGGTCGAAGTAAGCCTGCAGCGCAGCTCGGTTCGCCTGCATCTGCGCTTCCGTGTGTGCGACAGATGCGATGGCAACGAAGGCAATGTCGATCTGGCCTATAAATGCAGGTGCCGCATAGCTGCTTCCAATCCGGTAGAAGCCGCTCGACGGGAATCGAGGTGTATTTGCAGCCAGCGAGACGGCGTGGCCGTTATTTGTGAGGTCAAATAACTCATTCTTCGTAACGGCATCCTTGACCAGAAGAGCGTTCATTCTCCAGTTGGATGGCGTCGGGATTGGCAAGCTGACAGTACCATTGATGTGGTTAGCAACAGAGGTTCCCCTCGACCCAATTCCTTGCACTGTCGGTCCAGAGCCGGGATTTTGGAAGAACAGAGCTGCCCCGAACGTTGACCCACCGCCAGCCGCCGCCGGCCGTGTGAATGTCGAAACCGCCATCGACTGTGTCGCTGAACTCAGGAGGTCACCGATCGGACGGCAGATGCAGTAGATCGTCTGAGCCGAGCTTTCCTTGGTACGCGTCTCCAGATAGTTCACGTCGCCCTGAAACGTGACGTAGTTCGCATTGGCGACAGGTACCCCTTTGATGCTGGCGTCCGGCTTCCCGCGTGCATAGTTGCGTGCCGCCTTTTGGACGCTGGTATTACAGAAGTGGATTGCCTCCATGCCGTCCATGACGGGGAGGATGAATTCTCTCGCCCCTGCCTCGCCATCGGTATTTCGAGCTGTGTAAACGACCATTGGTCTTCTCCGTGTCAGATGAGGTTGCGGGCGGCGGCGGCAATGGCAGCCGCCAGAATGCGAAAACACATGAGGCGTGAGCCCCCGATCTGGTGAAGGGGATCGTTGACGGAGGTCATCTTGACACCGGTCGTGAGATCAACCGAGCCAGCTGCCAGGGCAAAACCGGCATCGGGCGGAGCCGCTACCCAGGTTGGCACGAGAAAGACCTTCGGGCTTGCATGGTCCCTGATAGCGTCCATCGCGCCTCGCCAATACGCTTTGTAAGATGGCATGAGCGCGTCTCGGTCAGGCGTCACCGGAATGACTGGAAACCAGCGCAGGATCTTGAGGTTTGGCCACGCCGCATGCAGACGCCTGTAGACCAGTCTGTCGTTGGTGTAGGTCGTTGAATAGATTTCATCGAGTGTCCGGTCGCGGACATCGTTGGTGATGTAGCCGTATGGGGCAATGTCAGGGATCCCCAGACCGGTGCCGATCCGAAACCGTTCGAAGTCGAGCACGCGGCCATTCACGATGTCGCCCGCTGCGTCACCGCCGGTCGCAAGACGAAGATACGGATTACGGTCGAGCTTTGCGGCATCCGTCATCGCGTTGTAGGCGGCAAAACCGCCATCCTCGACTGGTGTTACCTTATCTGTCACCGCGAAGGTAACGTCGCCGCTCTCCCATCCTGATCGCCCTTCGACCTGCACGCCCCCGAAAGTGCGCGTACCGATGAAGACCGGGCTGTATCCCCGCGTCTCCAATTCCGGCTTTAGAAACTGGCCAGCAGCCTGCGAGTTGCTGTCGCCAAAGCACAGGATGACAGGCGCTGTGGCCGCCGGTGGCGGGTTGGGCGCGACGATGACGGAAAGGGAAAGCTCAGCGCGCGTGCTGCCATCCCAACTGCGGGGCCAAGCCGTCAGCGACGCGGATGCACCGAGATCGGCCGGTCTGAAAGTCAGGCAAACATCGCTACTGTCGCTGTGACCGGTTTCCCCGAGGATAGTAACCCTGCAACTGTTGGCATCGTCTCGATTGCCGAACAGGCGCGCCAGATAGATTTTCTGCACTTCGCCCGACCAGCCGAAGAGGTTGGGTCCAAAATACGGGGTGATATCCGACGATGCGGGAGTGTCGCCACCATCAAGACTGATGATGTGGGAACCTTCAGCGCCGAAGCGAGCAAGCACAAACCCTAATTTGTCGGTGAAGACGACGCCATTGTAGCCATCTTCCCTCACCGCAAAAAGGTTGGTCTCAAGGGCACCATCAAGGGTAAAGGCGGCGGATGAAAACCCAAACTTGTCGGTAAATGCCGCGACGACTTCGGAGGATGAAGAACCCTTGATCAGGGCGTTTGTGTCCTCGATTCTGTCGCTAAGCGATGACGCGTCGATGAGATCGCCGGTACGCTTCCAGCCAGCCGGCGAGACCGACCAGCTGTAAGATCCCTTGTTTGGGACCGTGCCTCCGACCACCGGATCGGTGTGAGTGCCGGCATCGGTGATGACCTCTCCCTTTTGCAGGGTAGCGCTGCCGACCACCGCCAGAAGTTCAGGCCACGTCTTTGCGGACTTCAGGCCGGTTGCGGCCGCAGCCATCTTGTCTTCGATCTCAGTACCGATCGGGCCAGCCAGTAGCTGTACTGCGAGAGCGTCAACCTGCTGGACTGCGGTGGAGCCGTCGCGATTGACGACAACCTCGTCGGCGACCGAGACACGATTGCTAATGTTTGTAGTTGATACGCCTGGAAGTCCCATGGTTGCCCTCAGCTGATAGTCACGGTGAAAGGACCGGCGATCGGACCCGGAACGCCATCGGCGTTCTGCGGTTCGAGCCAGATGTAATGAAGCCCTTGTGCAAGGCAGGTCGCGGTTTCGACGTAGGCACCGAAGTCATCGATCGAGCCCGCGAAGTCGGCCGATGCCAGCATGCCGATGACGTTGTTGCCGGTAACGGTCTGGACGCGGTCACTGTAGGAGCCGACCGCGGTTCGGATGACACCATCGCGATTGCTCCCGCCCGAGATCCTCGGCCGAACGGTGCCGGCTGTGCTTGCCGTTACCTTGAAGTAAATCCGGACGAACTTGCCGGTGGCGACACCCATCAGCGCTTGGCTGATGGCGTCGGCCACGCCGGCCGGGTGCGATGCGACACCCGAGCCGATCGTCCATGTCCCTAGCGTCCAGGTACCAGCTGCAAAGGCTCCGTTGATAATCAGGTTGGAGCGGGTTGCATCGCCAAGCGGCAGGCTGAAAGACCGTGACGGTGTGACAGCGTAAGGCTCTCCAACGCGATCTGTTGCGGTGTTGAGCGTTGGTGAGGTCGAGCGGTAGACTTGCACCTGGGCGGTGTTTGGATCATCCGTCGTGGATCCTGTGATGACCGCGCCGCCGAGCAACGCCGCCACAGCGATATCCGGGGAGTTCAAGGCAGTTGGAATGGCTGCGTCGCCTGCGCCGACTGTGATCGATACGGTTGCGGACGTTGGGCTGGGCCTGCCACTGGCGGACAGGGCAAATGCACGCAACTGGACGACATTGCCCTTAGCATAGCTGCTGATGACAAGTCCGCCATTGCCAGCCGGAATGGTGACCGATGTCCAGGCGCCGGAAATCCTGTGTTCAATGGTGAACTTCGAGGATGGAACGCTTCCGGTCCCCGGCTCGATCAGGATTGAAATGGCGTTGGCCGCGTCTGCGCCAGACAGGCCCGAGCTAATCGACGTGAAGCGTGGCGTGAGTGGAACAAGCAGGCTCTGGTCAATTTCTGTTCCGATGCGACCGGACCATGCCGGTGGAACCTCGGCGTCCGTCAGATCATCGATAATCGGTGCAGCATCGACCATGCGATAGACGCCGGCAAAGTCCTCGCCCGCCTCGATGCCGGTAACAATCAGGGGAAGGCTCTCCTGGAGCGCAATGCCGAAATGCACCAGCTCTCCAGCGATCGGTGCGGCAAGACCGGAGCCGGTCAATCGGACAGCGGCAAACTCCCCCGCGACGGTCGCAACGGGGCGCACAACACTGCTGCCGACCTGATCGCTGTTGCTGGCATAGTGGCGGAACCGGATCGCGTAGTTTGTCCCGGCAACCATCGTCACCAGTTCGTCCAGCTCGAGCAGATTGCCGTTGACTGACTTTACGCGGGCCGCGACCTGCGTCCGCTCCAAAGTGTCGAAGCTCCCCATCACCAGATCGCCGCGCGTAGCGACACGTGCAGCACCATCCTGGATGACAGTGTAGCTGTCGGGGCGGTGCAGCAATTCGTACATGCGCCGGCGCGCTTCTTTCCAGACCTCGCTCGGGTCGGTTTTGCCCGGCAGGTCGAGCTGCTCTGTCAGCGTGACAGGACCCGCATAGCCCGGCCACGGAACCAGACGCTCGGCCGGCAGGTAGTCGTTGGTTGCGTCGAGGAACGGAACGCGGAAACCATGCGGTGGATCGATGTAGCTTCGGCTCGAAGCGAACTGATAGGAGTTGCGCGGATTGACATGATCGGTAACCGCCAGATCTTTCGGCCGGTCCACGACGACACCCCACTTGATGCCGTCATGACGCGGGCTGGCACGGCCAGCGGAAGCAACCTCGGCAAGGACTTCACGGAGCTTGGCGCTGTAGTCGATCACCTTGTCGAACTTCAGACCCTTCAGGGTGCAATAGCGATGCCAGCTGATCAGCTGGTCGAGATCGATGCCGCTATCGAGCGCAGGGCGGGCGTTGGCCTTGCTCTGCAGGACGTGGCGAAACAGGGATGCCGGGTTGCGGGTCTCGCGCGTGATCCACGTGCCTGTGGCCTGATCCCAATCCGGGCAGATCCGCGAGGCGATGGCGTTGAAGGTGTCGAGCGCGCCCTGCAGCTGATAGGTCGCCTTGATACGAAGGCCGACCAGTGCCATCGGTTTGGAGAACGCAAACGGGTATTCCGGCCGCAAGGTCTGCAGGGCCACCCATGAGGTGCGGCTTTGCACCTGGGCGTCTGTGTCCTCCGGACGCATGCGTGTGAGCTGGATCTCGTAGCGGCCGCGCACCGGGAAATCCCAAGTGTATTGCCTGAAGAAACCTTCGAGCTTTCGAGCAGAGACGCTGAGTGTGTCAACCAGCTGCCATTCCGTCGCACCGGCCAGACGCTGCTGGATGCGAATGCCGATGGATATGGACTTTTTCTTGCCTTTCTTGTCGAGCTTGCATGCACCGGCCGGGAAACCAACAATGATGGAAGCGCCCTTGGCATCGGCTCCGGTGGTGCGGACTACCGGCTTTTCCAGCGGGTCGCTATCGTTGATGATCTCGCCGAGGTCATCACGCGGATATGGCCGGGACAGTTCCGCACCGATGGTTTCTTCGACTATCTGGCGTGGGTAGAGCGCGATCGGCAGATCACCGGGCAGGCCCTGGCGAACTTCAATCTCGACCTCGTCATATTCAGCCAGGCTGGTGTCACCGAGGCGGAAATCGTCCAGAGCCAGCGGGCCATAGCCGAAGTTGAAAACCGCGCGGACATACTGCTGGTCGCCGACGATCTCGGTGTAGCTCATTGCGCCGAAAGGCGGAGCGTAGCGCAGACGGCCAAGGATATCGGGAACAACGCCGTTCGGCGTCAGCGGGTTCTTCCACCCGGAAATTGAGAAGATTGCTTTCTGCTCTTGGCTCTCCACCTTTGGCGGCGGGATCAGAGCGTTGATCAACAGGTTGCCGAGCACCGTGACGCCGAGACCAATCAGGCCGCTGGCAAGCTGCGAGGAGATGCCCAGTGTGCTCACCAAGGCAGGAGCCCAGAATTGACCAAGTGCAATGGCGGCGACCGAGACGACGATCTGCAGGATCGACTTGAGGGCATCCTTGCCGGGAATAATGCGAACGACGACGCGAACGCCGGCGCGCGGCTTGACGCGGTGCCAGCTCTGCCGGGTTACAATGATGCTGCCGAGGTCGGAGACCAAGGCAACACGGCAGTAATCGAGGTCGCGGGCCGTGGCACCCGGCAGTGCTGCTTCGACGATCGCGGCGACCGTGCTGCCAACCGGCATGTGCATGTCGATGCGACCGGTACCGGGATCGGCGAACGGAGCGGCCAGAATAGAGATGGTGCCGGAATGAGCGTTCATCGCGCCGCCCTCGATGTCATTTCACGGTGCCTGTAAACGCCGTTCAAACGATGATGCCAGCGGCCGGCGTGGTAGTGCTCGAGCTTGGCCTGGTCGTCGGCGGCGATGTGGAGCATTAGGCCCGGATTGACCACGACGCCAACATGGGTGTCGTATCGGCCGCGCCGGAAGACAGCGAGATCGAACGGCCGAGCGAGGCCGTCCACTAGGCGCCAGACGCCATTGCCGGTGACGTCGCCGATATGGGCGGACAGTTCCGCCAGTTCTTCAACCGACGCATATGCCCCGATATAGCTTGGCAACACGATGCCGAGCTGCTCGGCGTAGGCGATGCAGGCGAGACCCCAGCAATCGCAGCCGGCGCGATCGCGGCCGAACTCACGGTATGGGATGCCGACATATTCATTGGTCCAATGGGTCGCTGTCATCGGTGCAACCCCGGAAACTTGTCCTTCGTCATGCGATCGACGGGATAGTCTTCCTCCTCGACATCCTGCCGGGAGACCTGCAGCGTCACTTCACCGGGATTAAGATCGTGGGAGACGATCTTCAGGTCGCGGTATTCGACCTCGATCATGTTCGGCGAGGACGCCAAAACGACCGCGATATGCATGGTGGCGAGATCCGTGAACGAGCGCAAAAGCTTGGCAATCTCGTTATCGACGTTCTCGATGATAATCGTGGCGGCCGCCGGCGCGTCGTCCATGTCTGATGGCAGCAATGTCGAAGCGACAATCCAGAGGAACGGATCTGCAATTGGATTGCCGGTCATCCATGTAGAGCGGGTGCCGTAGTACAAAGGATCGGACGAGAGACGCTCGGTGTTATCCGTCGAGAGGCGGATGGGTTTCGCCAGTGACGAGTGATCGATGAAGAACAGTGCGGCGTAAATCTCCTCCGTGGAGGCACTATCGTTAGCAATCCGCTGATTGAGTGAGACCCTCCTCATGGCATCACCGCCACGGAAAACGAGATCCGGAATTCAACGCCGACAATGGCCTCGCTGGGCTGTTGGTCGCCGAACAAGCAGAGCCATCGCGCGGCAAGCAGGATCGGAACGCCTCCGCTGGTCAGAAGCGGTTCCCCAGCGCTCGTCAGAAGCGCCCAGCCGTCCGTGGTCGGGTCCGGCATCATAAACGGCTTGGAACCGCGCTTCACGCTGTATCGGTGAAAGTTGTCAAAGATCGCCTTGCCATTGCGATCAACCAGGATGGACAGGTTGACCAACTCGGCCACCGATGAAAAGCGGCCGCGATAGCCGTTTGGCCCCGCGTCGGTTCGCCGCTTCAGACGTGATTCTTGCGGTGACTTCTGCCACGTGTTGCGCTCGGGTCTAGGGAGTTCTGTGGGCCAAGTCGGGATCATCGCGCAATCCTCTTGCGCTTGACACCGAACACCCTGCCCATTGTCCGCTCAGCGCCGCCGCCACGCTTGGCCAGGCCGGAACCAATCGCGTCGGCAATAGTGAACTCCGAATGGCGGCCACCGCGTTCGTCGGTGGTTTCCTCGTGCTCGATGCTGGCCGAGCTATAATTGTGAATTGTTGTCGTCGATGGCGCGGAAGCAGAGTTCGCGCCAGAGGTAGCCTGCGGATAGGCCGGTGACTGGCCGACACTGACGTATCCGCCGTCGTAGTACCCCGGCTTGTTGTCGTTCAAACCCTCTAGGAAAGCCCGGACACCCGGCTTGGCGACGGTGCGAGCATTCACAACAAACTCTTGGCCGTGGACGACACCGGCAACCTTTTTCGTGTCCATGTTTCCGGTCCAGCCGCCGACATCGAAGCCGTTGGTCAGGAAGCTGCCAAAGGTCGTATTCGGTGCCCACATCGAGCTGGTCGGCGAAATCCCGCCGATCATCTTTCCAAAGATACCGAGGAGACCTCCGCCAGCCGCGCTGCCGCCGCTGCTGGCGGCATTGACCAGCTGCTGACTAAATTGCCCGAGGCCGCCGCCGAACTGGCCGAGGCCTTGGGTCGCTGCACCGGAGGCACTCGCCATTTTTTCAAGCGCGAGCGAGGCCGTGTTGGCGGTCTTGTCCACCTGAAAGTGCATCGTGTCGGGCTTGTTCCAAGTGCCGCCCCACGTCAGTCCGTTCTTTTTCGCAAGGTCGTTGACGTTGGCTGGCAGATCGCTCTGGAAATTGTTGCTCCAGGGGTTCTGTCTCGGGTTGATATCGAGCGCCTCGCCGAAAGCATGTTTCGACAAGTTGTCGGTGCCCTTGACCTTTCGATAGCTGTAACCACCTTCGCCAAGGCTGCTGACATTGTAGCCAGCGGCCTCCAGATCGTTCAGGAGTCCCTGAAAACGCGGAGCGTATTCCGAGCTGACCTTGGCCTTCAAACCACCAGCGGCGGCGATCTCCGAAAGCGGAATGCCGGTTTGGGTCTGGCCGGCTGCGGCAAGTGAAGCATTGCCACCGGTTTTGAAGAGACCTGGAAGGCCACCGGCGCCACCGGCGACACCGCCGTTGATCATCACCGTGCCGGCGGAAACCGTCATAGCTCCGACGGCTTGCGCCGTCCCTGCCATTGCCGGGTTCTTGCCGCCGGCCAGGATGCCGAAAAATCCGCCCAGGCCACCGACGCTCGCCATTGTCGGATTGGCATCACCATAGATCGCGTTTTTGATAGGGTTCTTGATCGCGAGGGTGTTCAACTCGCCGAGAATGTCCTTCCCGATGTCTTTGAAAGTGCTCTCAATGTCTTTGAAACCGCCGAGTGCGGAATCAGAGAGGCTGTCGATCGCGTCGCGGCCGATATCGCGAACATCTTCCCACGCTGCCCTTTGTTCCTTCAGGGCTTCGGTCAGGCGGATTGCAGATGCCTCGGCCGATGAGAAGTCGATCGGCTGACCGGCGCTGCGCAGCTGCTCGGCAATATTCTGTTCACTACCCGAGCGAAGCAGCTGGTCCTGTTCAAACTGTAGATCGTCGAAGAACCGCGCGCGCGCGACCTGGTCGGCAAGCTTGCCGTACTCTGCTGACTTCTTCTGGATCGCTGCCAGTTCGGTTTCGTCGATTTTGCGGCCGGTACGGAATGCCTCCTCGCGCAGCTGTGCGGTTAGGTTGAATTGCATCCGGAGGCGTTCGGTCTCGCCAGCTGTTTTGCCGATCAGCTCCAGTTCCAGACGCTGGCCTGCAATCGTCTGGTCGAGCGATCTGGCCCGTTCTTTCTGGGCATCGGAAAGTGACTTTTCGGCGCGCTCCAAAGCATCTTTGCCAGCGGTCTCGATGCGAAGATTGCGGGTTTGTCCGTTTTCTTTGGGATCAACTACAAGTTCCGCCTCGCGACGGGCAACAGCCGCCAGCTCTGCTGGAGAGCGTGCGTGGAGACCGGCGCGACGGATCGCGGCTTCCTCACGGATGCGCCCCTGTTCGGCGGATTGATTGAGGTAGGCAACGCGTTCGTCGTCGGCTGGACTGTTGATGACCGCACCGCGCTGTCTGCCGAGCGTTGCGGCTTCGATCGCCGCCTTCAACCGACCGTACTCGGCGACCTTGTCGCGAATGTTCTTCAGTTCTTCTGTGTCGGCCGACTTGCCCCGCGCGAACGCGTCTTCCTTCACCTGGGCTGTCAGATCGTACTCTGTGCGCAGGCGTTCCTGCTCCAGTGCCGTCTTTCCCAACAGCGAGACTTCGAACCGCTGGCGTTCCACCATGGCATCGAGCGAACGAACGCGGGTCTCCCGAGAGCGGGTTTCGTCGGCCGCCGCTTGGTCGAGAACCTGCCTGCGGGCGTTGGCGGCACGCGCCTCCACATCGACTTCCTGACCAGCTAATTCGATCCGGACGCGGGAAGCCGCGATTTCGGCCCGAACGGTAGCGTTCCGCTCGGACTGCATGCGAATATCGATCGCCCCTAACCGGGCGGCTTTCTCTTCCTCGGTGATGAGGCTTTTCAAGGCGCGTGTCTGTGCGTCGATCGCGCGGGCCGTCATCTCGCGCTGGGTGGCGCTTTCACCGCCAACAGCCGGGCCGCTTTGTATAGCCTTCAGGCGATCTTCCAAAGCCTCCCGCTGGCGCTGGAAGGCATTGATCGGGGATTGCTCGGCAATGCCGATGGCTACTGTACTGGCCGCGCGGCGCTGGTTGAGAGCGCGGACCCGCTCGGCATCCTCTTCCTGCTGCCGACGTTGCGCCTGCAGGATCTGCAATTCCGCCTGGGCCCGTTCGAACTTATCGGAACCGCCATTGAGAGTGCCGAGGATAAAGGAAGATGTGGTCGGTGCGAACCGCGCACGCGCCGCCTGGAGTTCCTTGATCCGCTCGTCCCGCGTCGGTCCCTCGATGGCCGTATTGACGCCACGGCCGATTGCCTCCCAGGCGTTCGAAGCCCCGTTCGCAACCGACGCCCAGGCACGGCCGAGAGCGGTCGTGGCTTCGCTTGCATCGGCAAGGCGAGACGGCAAGGCATCGAGCAGGACGCGCTGCGCGCCGGAAAGATCGTTTTGCGCGGCCAGCCGGCGGGCATATTCTGCGGTTGATCCGTTGATCAGACCATACTGGCGATAGAGGGTGTCGGCAGCCTTGGCGGGATCCGCAAACATTTCGGAGAGTTTTGCGCCGGCGTCTTCAGCGCCGATGCCGAGTGTTACGCCGAAGTCCTTCGATATCCCGATCAGTTGCTCGAAGTTCTGGGAACCGATCTTGCCGGTGCGCAGGAACTGGACTTCCATCGATCGGGCAGCCGACACCGAAATATTAGCCGCATCCGCTCCCGCGTGCGCTGCAGCCTCCATCGAAGAGCCTGACCCGGCTGTTGCGCGGCCGAGGCCGGAAGCAGCCGTCTCGACTTCTTTCATCGCGCCGAGATAGTCGTTCCAGGCGAGCGCACCGGCGATGGCAAGTGCTGACACGCCGCCCATTGCGAGACGTGCAGGTGTCAGCGCGGCCGTCAGCGCCTTCATCGTGTTTCCGACGCCGCCGTAAATCTGGATGATCTGCGGACCCTGCTGCAGGAACACCTGCGAAATCGGCATGCCAAGAGCCAACGACTGCACCGTGTCGTTGATCTGGTAGGTCAGGTTCTTGGCCTCATGCGAGGCTAGCTTCATATTCTCGCCATGCGCCCGCAATGCCGGATCGGCCCGCTTGATGGCTTCGACCTGGCGCTCGTAGGACGTTGTCAGCTTCCCGGAGGCAGCGGAGCTTTCGGAGGCCGACAGGACGCCTCGCTGCTCGTCCTTCTGGATCTCGGCAAGCTGGCGCTGGTAGTCACGCTGGGCGGCATAGAGCGGGATATAGCGGGCCCGGCGATCATCGATCTCCTGCGGAGAGAGCCCGCCAGGTGCCGGTGTGCCAGGCTGGGGGGTTGTCGGTGTCGGATTGCTTGTCGTCGGATAGGTTGGCGTCGGACGGTTTGGGATTTGCTGGGGCTGGATCGGACCGCCAGCGGTCGAAGGCCGCACGCCGGTCGCCCGTTCAACCTGTTCGCGGGCCGCCTTCTCGGCCGCCGCAAGATCGCGCTGCGCATCCGCAGCCTTGCGGGCAGCAGTGGCATCACGCTCCAGGGCGGCGGTATGCTTCTCAAGACTGGTCGATGCCTGGGCGGCTTCGGTGGAAACCGCGCCCAGGTCTTTTTTCACTTCGGCAGTCGCGGCCTCGAGCGGCTTTGCGTCGGCGGTGAATACCATCGCGAATTTAGGCAGATTGGTCATTCGGGCCGCTCCGCAAACGCACCGAGGGCAGCGCCTTCCATGATCATGACATCAGGAAAAACGGCATCGTTGAACTTGAGCCGGCGCAAAACGACATCGACACCGGCGTAGTTCAGGCCGACCCAGACCAGCCCGGCAAGTCCAGCGCCGGTGGCGTTCCACTGCGTATCGCAGGCCATCCATGCCCGCCAGCTTTCCGCCGATCTGTTCCAGATCTTGAAATTCACGCTTGCGCGCCCCTCGATGTCTTCGGCGTCAACCTCCGTTCCGAGGTCTGCCATCTGCTCTGCGATAGTTTCGTCGATGGTGACCGGTGTGCTGGGATCTGCGCGGCCGGAGCGGGCGAAGGCCCAGGCCCGCGCCGCCGCCTTCAGTTTCCCAGGCGGGCTTCGTCGCCGCTCATGCTTTCGCCGTAGGCGCGATAGATGGCCGTGCGGAACCAATTGAACTTGATCGCCTTCTCGAAATTCTCCGGCGAATAGGGAACGGGCGTCTTTTGGTCCGCTTCCATCACGTCGTCCCAGTTCTTCACGATCGCCTTCAGGGCGTCATATTCATGATCCGCCTGTTCCTTCGGCGGCATGGCGGCAATGGCGTCCATGCGCGCGATCGCTTCGTCGCGATCCTCGGCTTCGAACTCGACCTTCAGCCTCTGTTTGACAAACTTGCCCGGTTCTTTCGGGTCGGGAATGGAAACAGTGACAGGCCACCAGTAGCGATAGGTTTCGACAAGGCAGAAATTCATGAGCGTTTTCCTGTTTCAGAGAGGGTTTGAAGAGGCCTTGAAAGCCGCTTTTGAGGTCAGCGCCGGACGCGGCCGACGATGCCAGCCATGGCAACGACGAGAAGAAGGGTGCCCAGCCAGTGCCAGAAATCCTGGAAGATGAATTCAAGGACGATGATCATCGGGTGGACCTCCTATCGAACGACGATTTTCAGTTCGTCGAGACCGTTGATCGGCGTCACGTCCATCGGGATCGTGTAGTTGATGATGCCGTCCGTCTGGCCCTGCGTCGGCTCGCTGATCTCGACGGCTGCCATGATGTGCTCGACGATGTTGCCGGCGACCGTGCCGTGCTGGATCGTCACTTCGTCGGCCTCTTTCGAGATGGCCTTCTCGAACCAGTTCACCTCCGCCAGATCGCGGGCTTCGACGACTGCCGACGCCGTGGTCGATCGATTGCTGATTGCAACAACCTCGTCACCGATCAGAAAGCGTGGCGTCAGCGTATTGCCGAGGTCGACAGAAATGCTCTCAGCTACCGCGTCCCAGGCATGGATTGTCACAAGCGTGTTGGCCTTGGAAACGACCAGCGGCTTCGTCCAGCCGGCTTTGGTGACGGTCGGCATGACCGCGACATCGGTAATCGCGCCCAGGAGACCGACGATCGTAACGCGCCAGCGCGGAATGCCCTTGGCAGTCCAGTTCGGCGCGATGTTCACCCGGCAACCGACAAGGATGTGTTTGACCTTGTCCGAGATGATGTAGAGCGACCCGGCGTCCTGATTGTCGTCGATCAGCGTGTATTCGACCTTGGTACCGGCCGTCACCACCTCGGCAAAACCAGCGGCGCGCAGCAACGCGCCATAGCGGGGAATGGTGCCGGCGGCACCTGCACCGGCGATCTCGATGTCTCCCTCAAACCGGGCGTAGATGCCGGCGAGAACGACGCCCTGGTTGCCGAGGTAGGGCAGGATCAGATCGCGTGACACGCGATCGCCCGTCATCGGCGTGAAGGTTACATTCGAGAACAGCAGCGCATCGGCAGGCAGCGGCGTGCTGTCCTGGCCATAGGTTGCCTCGCGCTTGAACAGCGCGGCGAGTTTGTTCCAACGGCGAAATCCAAGCGACATTTACTTGCCTTTCTTTCCCGGCTCTTCGCCAGGTGTCTCGATGATGGCGGATGCCGGTTCGGCCTCGGTGACGGGCGCGTCCTTCTTGGGCGCTGCCAGCGTCGGCTCTTCGATCTGGCTAAGTGCGCCTGTCCTCGGATCGCGCTGGTACCGTCCGCCGGAGGTCGGCGTCGTGGGCTTGCTCATGCCTTCATTCCTCTTGTTCGAAGTAGGCGACGGAAAATGTGTGCTGGAACCAGACGGTGCCGTTGCGGGCCTTGATGATCTCGCCCGCGACGTGCTCGATCGGATCGGCATCGCCGATTTCCAAACCGACCAGCTGCCGGCGCGTCCAGTTCTTGACGGTTTCGAGTTCGTCGGTGACGGCGTCGCCATCGGCCGAGCCGACGTTTTCGAGAATAATGACGACGCCGATATCGGCTTCGGTGCGCTGGAGGATCGGACCCGTCGCACGACTATTCGGCGACGACACTTCCTCAAGCGGGATGACATAAGCCGCCGGTAACGCGGTCGGGCGGTCTTTGACCTGGGCAAGCTCGGTCGCGCCTTCCACCAGGGCGAACTTGGTTCCCGATTCGAGAAGGCGCTGTTTGATCTCGGCAATCATTGCAGGCCACCTTCCTGCTTGAAGTGGTCTTCGATGATCGTGAGGATCTCGGTGCGGTCTTCGGTATCCAGACCGAGGTATGGACGCGCCGGTATCTTGATCGAGTGTTCACCGACCGTCACATCGCGGGCGAAATTCGACCGGCCGCGCTTGCGAAAGCGGGGATCGAGCACGTCGGCCTTGGCGTCATAGTTTTGGTAAATCGTCTGTTGACCCTCCGGCATCTTGATCTCGCCGCCCAGGTGATGGATGGCCGCATACTCGACACTGCTCCCGACGCGGATCTCGTGGTTCTCGACATCGCCAACAATGCTCTGCTCCAGCCGCCGCGTGACGCGCAGGATGCTGTCATAGCCACGCGGGCGGCCATTGATCCGGCGCGCGGCGGTGCGCGGCTTCAGGCGCTGCCAGGGCTTGCCATCAGGATCGATCCCGCGCTCAAAACGGCGCTGGGTCGATGTCACGAGGTAGGCGGCGATCGCGGCTTCAGCTGCCTGCCGATTGCCCGTCGCCGCATCGAGCCTATTCAGCCCGACGAAAACCTGTTCGTCATCGACCAGGAGACGGATGCCCTTCGGATCGGCGGCCATCAGAGTTCCCTCAGACTGTCACGGGTGAAGATCCGACCAGGCGCGCTGGCTTTGACCGAGCCGCCGCCAGCCTGGACAGGTGCCACGCCTTCAACATCGAGCGTCACCACGCCTTTCGCGACATCCTTCAGCCAACTTTCAGCCTGCTTGAATGCGGTCGTGACCGGGCTGTCCTTGTCGGCTGCCTTGCCGTGCAGGTAGTAGCGGGCGATATCGCAGGCGGTCTTGGTGAGCACCTTCGGAACGACGGACAGCGGCAGGCGGTAGAGCTTGGCGAGATAACCGTCGATCAGCGCGTCGGCATCGCCAAGCGCCCGGTTGACGGGCGTGTCGTCAATCGTGGTGGCCGGCCGGTTCACCGTGTCCGTGAGCTGGATCAGCTCCTTTTCGGTAAACCGGTCGATCAGATCCTGTTTGGTCGCATAGCCCATCAGACAAGCTCGACCGACATTGCCGGGTCAGCGAGCATCTCTTCCAGCTGCTCGGGCGTCAGATCCGAAAATGCGTGGTCGATCGGGTCTGCCGAGTGGCAAACGCCGCCACGCCAATAGCCTTCGGTCTTGGCCGAGATCCGGAACAGAGACGGACGGTCACCAGATAGGCCACCTTCAAACGAGGCGAACAATGCCTCTGTGAGAGGAGTAGCAATGGCTACCTTCGACGACACGATCTCCGCATCCGACCCGGTATCGGCAAACTGCTTTTCACGGTTGGCGACTTGCTCTTGCAGCAGCTCGATTTCCGCGACCAGGTCGCCGACAACTTCGGCCGGATTTTCGGCCGGCGACCAGTCCTTCAGAGGGCCTTCAAGGACAGTGTGAGTAGCGATGGCGTTCATCAGCGCAATGCCGACTTTGGCCATATCGACAAGGTTTTCGAAGTCGGTGCATCCGGTCGCGAGGAGAGCGGCCGCGAGATCGAAGGTCACGCCGTCCTGCGAGAGGCTGGCCGGATCGCCAGCCTCTCCGGACGTCGCGCTCTCCGGGGGTATGGTTGAATTGGTCCCGACAGGACCGCTCGAACCTGTCGGGATTGATCCCTCGCCATTTGCGATCGAGGCATCTTCCTGCGGCGTTCCATCGATGATGATCACCGGAGTTGCCGCGCTGGAATTGGTTTTCTTCGGGGGCATTGAGCGTTCCTTTCGAAGGGTCTTGCGAAGAGGGCCGATCACCGGCCCGCCTCGAAAGACCCTCCCGGCGAACCGGGAGAGCTTCAGTCTTGGGAGAGGATCAAGCGAGCCAGGCGGTTTCGAAGATTTCGGCGGTGCCTCTCCACTCGTTGGTCTCGCCGTTGGCAGCGTTCTCGCTGTTGATGAGCTTGCGAGCAGCGCCGCCCAGCGTCGGGCTGACAACGAGCAGATCCGGCGTCAGGCCCAGCGGCCGGCCGTAGTCACCCTTCATCGACATGATGGCGGTGCGCGCCGTGTCATAGTTGGCGGCAGTGAGTGGCTGTTTGGAGCCGTAGCAAAACTGCCAGAAGCCAAAACCGACGTTGTGGCGGGCGTCGGCGCCATAGACGAACTGCTTTTTCGTGAAGACGTTTTCGTCGCGGATATCGTCCTTCGAGACGAATTCCCAAGGCTCGCGCTCCTGGAAGATAACCGGCTTCAAGACGCGCTTTGAGCACATCAGGAACCAAGGCGCGCCAGCACCGCCGTTGGTATTGGCGACCATCGACACGTTGCCGGCTTCATCGAGCACCGGGTGGTTGGTGTCGAAGTAGTACTGGCCGTCATAGCATTTGTTCGCCCAGCCCAGTTTCAGGATTGCGAAGCTGAGCCGATCGGCGTGCGAGCCGGTTGACTGGCCCATTTCTTCGAACAGTGGACCATAGGTTTTCAGTTTGTCGTCTTTGATGTCGTTGCGATCGACACCAATGGTCAGTTCCCAATCCTTGTTCTTGATGGCGTAGTCATGCTCCATCAGGTTCTGGATGAGGCGATCGCCGATCCATTCACGGACGTTCGGGATCTTGCCGAGCCAGCCGTATTTTTCTTCGCCGGAATCAGACGGAATAACGGTGGCGATGCGCTTATAGTCGGAGGTGGTGACCGAAAGCCCGCGCTGGAAATTGGTTTTGAAACCGACGCGCAGACCTTCGAGATTGGCTGAATTGATCTTCATGGGTGCCCCTTAGGAGTAACGGACCGACACGCCCTCGGCGGTCACGTCGAAGATTTTGCCCGCGATCGAGCGGGTGTTCGAGGCGGAGGTCTTTGCAACCGTCTGGTCATCGACGCCGTAGCAATCGTTACCAACATCCGCCTTGGTGATTTCGTCAGCCCCGGCCGAATTGGCAAAGACGAAGGTGCCGGCCTCGACCTCGGCCGTCAGGGCACCATCAGCGCCCAGGCGGTTGTCGTAGAGGGCAGGAGAGCGGCCGATGCCGCGCAGCGCGAGCGCCGTCGTCATCGGAACGGCGCGTCCGCTGCTATCGACGGCGACCTGCGCGCCGGGGAACAGCTGGACGCCGGCCTTCACCGGGAAAGCCCGGCGGCTGTGCGACGCCCGTTCGGGCGTGTTGCGGCCTTTGGTGAGCGCTGCCATCAGTCGTTCTCCTCTGCGGCCGCTTCAGCGGCGAGCGTCTTGGCGTACTCCTTGGGATCGATGCCCATGGCCGACGCCAGTCTGCGGTGATGTTCAGACAGATCGCCCTCTTCCTTTTTCGGCGGGTTGGCCGTTGCCGTCCGCTGGGCCGAGGTCAGGACCGGCGCATTCTCGACGAAGGCTTTGAATGCGGCGGGATCGGCCTTGTGCATCGAAATGCCCCAATCCTTCAGCGCCGGTGCAAGCTTGCCATCCTTGATCGCCTGGCCGACCTCGGCATCGGCATCACCGGCGGCCATGCGGTCTTTGAGTGCTTTCAGGTCGGTCTGCATGGCCGAGACCTGTTCGATCGGCACGAACTTTGTCGGATCCGGAGCTCCCATGGTCATAGCCGAGCGAACGGCAGTAACCAGTTCATCGCCGGCGGCGCTTTCTGCTTTGCCCGTCGCCGTGGCGATCGCTTTACGGTCGGCGAAGGCGGAATTGACGGCGGTCAGGACGACAGCCGGAGCGGCGTCCTTGGTCAGGCCGGCGGCGACGGCAATTGCCGTCGAGCTTGTCAGAAGCGAGTTGATGGCGGTCAGCACATCAGCCTCGCTCGCGCCGTCGGCAAGACCGAGGGCGGCAAGTATGTTTTTCATGGGAACCTCGTTGGTGGATCGAAAGACGGAGTGGGCGGAAACTTCCGCCATATGCAGGTTCGGATTGTTGGTGAGACCCGCATTCTGGAGCGCCAGGATGTCGCCGGCTTCCGTGTGGAAGTAGACCGGCGAGAGATAGCGATATTCTTTGGCGACGATTGCGGCCGACGCATTGGCCGTCCATTCCACGCGGCCATACAGGCCATCGTCGCGCGCCTGGACTTCCTTGATCCACCCGGCAGCAGGCGCAGGCTTTCCGTTCTCCAGGGCGTTGATGCTCTGGTGCTCGTAGTCGATGACGAGATCGAGAGGCCCTGCGAAGCTTCGGGTCTGTGCGGCGATCGTTTCAAGCCGGGTGCGATCGCCAGCGTGATATGGGCCACGGCCATCGCGGCCGGAAAACGTTCCGGCGGGGATCAGTAGGATCCACGCACCATCGGTCGCTGCAGCTTCGGTCAAAGCCGAGGCGTGAGCGGACAGAAGAGATCCTGCAAGGAGGGCGGCGAGAGCGTTTTTCATTCCCGCATCTAAGGGCGACGCGGCCAGCAAGTCCCCGTACGCAAAACGGTACGACCGAACTCAAAACAAGTGTTGGGGGAGAACCAACACATAGACCGGTCGATCCCGACCGGCAATCCAATATATGCTTCGCCGTTAAAGTAGTTTTGAAGGCCGTGGGCGCGCTTTTGGGGTCTGTCAGCGGTCACCGGCCATCTACCGTGCCTCACTGTCCTCCTGTGCCCCTCCTGACCGACGTTTGAAACTTGGCTGCTGAAATGCTATCTTGCCGTTGTGGCCGTCATGGCAACCGGGAAATCGCAGGTCCGGTTGGGTGCTTCGTCGAAAGGCGATCCACTCTTACGGGGAAAGTGGCGTACCCCCTTGACGGTCACAGGACACCCCAGATCACCCGGTAGAAATTCACATCGAGAAGCATGTGCCGCTCGACGGTTCCCGCCGTCCGGATCGAGTTGGCGATGATCGTCTCGGCCTTGCCGCTGGGTGGGCGCACCTTCTCGGCAAAGTCGAGCCGCACGACGATCTTGCCGCGATCGCCGCCGGGTGTCCCGAACACATACAGCATGCCGTTGTCGCGCAGATCGAGCAGCACGGCCTGCGGATCGGCGATCAGCTCCGGCAGCTGGCGTAGCAGCGCCATCGGTACCGACCGGCCTTTCGCACCCTTGAAGTCGCGGAGCATATGTCGAGTGGTCTTTGCCGAAAGCGTGATGGCAGCACTTTGCGGCTCGATGCCAGCAAGGCGCAATCCAGTCAGCACCTCGCGATCGAGGACGCCGGCCACTACCGTCGATGGTTCGATTGCGCCGCCGCCCGCCGCTTCGTCGAACCATTTTGGAAACTCGGAAGCTGACGGCCGCTGCAGCCAATCGGGCACGCGGGCAGCTTGCGCCGCCATATCGACAGGCGCATTGATCAGCTTCTCCGCCGCCTTCAAGGCGCTGTAGCCTTCCTTGCCGGGATTGTATGCCCAGCCCGGATCGATGCCATCGGGAACGCGGACGATCTCGCCAGTGCGCCGATTGACGAAATTGCGGAACGTGTTTTCCGGCGGGTCGAAATTGAGCTTTTCGCCCTGGCGCTGGAGCCGGTCGATATCGCGCTGCGAGAGGCTCTGCAGCGTACAGCGGCATCCCCAACCGCAAGGCGGTGCCCATAGGTTCCAATAGGGATGATCGACGGGCAAAACCAGATTATGCCGCAGTTTATGCAACGGCCGGACATGGTCGTCGGCCATGGTGACGTAGCGCAGAAACGGCCGCGCCACCTTATTGCGCTCGAAGCTTGCCCAGTGGCCAGCAGCATAGGAAACGCGCATGTTGACGTTGAAGATGGTTTCGAGGCGGCGGGTGCTGCCGAGCTGCGCCGCGACCAAGTCGCCGCTCAGCGGGTCCGTCACCAGCTTTTTGCCCCACCATCCCTTGGCTTCAAGGACCGGTTGAAGCTCCTTTGAAAACTGCCGGAGCGTTCGCC
Organism: Pararhizobium sp.; assembly: GCF_965279435.1. Classification (NCBI taxonomy): domain Bacteria; kingdom Pseudomonadati; phylum Pseudomonadota; class Alphaproteobacteria; order Hyphomicrobiales; family Rhizobiaceae; genus Pararhizobium; species Pararhizobium sp. The sequence continues at coordinate 4,285,242 of NZ_CBDIHY010000003.1, read as the reverse complement.
CCTCGGCGATCGCGCGCACCATGGCGGCGTCGATATCGCCCAGGACGTCAAACCCGGCCGACTTGGCGACCGTAAACTGTGTTGCGTGTTCGGCCTCGAACAGATCCTGCCAGGAGAAACTTTCCGTCAGCCGGCCGCGACGGGCCTCATAGGCTGCGATGGCATCCTTTGGTGCGAGGGGCTTGATTTCGATTCCCACGCTCAAGCCCCGCTGATGTCTTCGTCATACTCGCCGGCTAGGCGGCTGGCGAAGGCGGCGCGCGCGAGCGTGTCGGCAAGCACGGTGACATCCATGGACGCGAAATGGTCCGCCAGCAGGCCTCGGGCTTCTTCCAACGTGGCAGCGCCCGCGATCTTCTCTTCCAGGCCGTTAATCATCGGAGCAACCATCGGCTCCCAGTCCTCCGACACGATCGCGTCGACAGAGCGGTCGATCGCGTCCTTTGCGCCGGCGGTTGAAGCGACGCGGTGAGCGGCGCGGATCTTCGGCGGCGTTGGCTTCGTCTTGTCAGCTGACGGATCGTCTTCCATCAGCTCGGGCTTCGCGCCGCCCTGGAGCAGCTCCTCGCCTTCCTTCGGCGTAGGCACACCGATCTTGCCGCCGATGAAGGCCATGCCAACCTTGCCGCCCAGGCCAACATAGATCTCGACGTTCTTCATGAATTTTTCGGTGTCCATCTCCTCCGGCCGGCCGATCTTGATTTTCGGATAAGCTTTCTGTGGTCCCTTGTTCAGATCTATGTACGGCTTGACCAGGTCGCGATTTAACGATGCCGCCGTTTGCTTTGCGTCCGATCTCTCTATGTCGCTCTTCGTGCCGTTGTGAACCTTGCCGACAGCATAGCCGCCCGCGATCGCATCCGTGGTCCCGGTTTGCCCGAGGACCACCTTTGACACCTGCCGATCGAGCCAATCAGAACGGCGTTCATAGAGTTCGAGGCTTCCGGAAACATCGGCCTTGATGAACTCGACCGTCATCGACTGCGGAACGATCGCCGCATAATCCGTGCCGATATTAATCACGGCTTCAAGCAAGACATCCTTGTCTTTCTCTGATGCCCCTTCGCCCCATTTCCCTAGCCTGAGCGGCTGGCCGTATGCCTCACAGAAAATCGCCCAGTCCTTGCCGGTGAACGACTTGAACAGATAGGTCCAGCAAACAGCACGCGCGATGCCGCCTCGGATCGGCAGACCGGATTTGGCCTTCGCCGTATGGAAGATCCACTTATACGGCGCGAGCGGCAGGTCAGCGCCGTTGTCGCGCAGCAAAGGTGTTTCGCCGTCCTCGGGGGAAAACCGGAACCAACGTGGATCCCGCCACTTCAGCTCACGGGGCTGCCACTGGCTTTCCGAGGTCTCCCATAAGATTTCGGTTCCGGAGAATCCCTTGCCCACAGCATCGAGGACATCGATCAGCTCGGTTTCGAATGCGTCGCGAGCGACGAACTTACGGATCATGTCGGCATTGTCGACATCGACGGCCTTTTCGCTGGCCGGTTCGACGGTGATTTCAAGTCCTGCCACCTGTTGCTTGCGGGCACTGAGTACGCCCGCATAATGGAGATCGCGCTCCTCCATATCTTCAGCGAGCGTAAGGTATGCCTCCGGATCTCCATTCACGCTGGACTTCAGCAAGCGTGCGAGCCGAACCGGAGTGAGGTTCGACGCCTCGTCATGAGTGCGCGGACGGCGAATACTGCCGGTGGTGACAGTTGCCTGTTCCTGTTTCAGCGCCGCTGTGCTGATAGGGTTTCCCCACTGGTCGATGAGTTTCGTCAATGGAATGTTCCTCCGGCTCCACGCATGGAGCGCATCCGAAAATTGCTACCTCCCTCGCTTTTCCGCCTTGCGAATTCGCGATCGGCAACGCTCTGCTCGCCACTCGTCCCAGCAGCCGATGCTGACCGATAGCCATACTCATGCCACTGCATGCGGCTGGCAAAGTGGGCCAACGCCAGCGCGATCGCATAGTCGCCGTGCCGTTTTTTGTTGGTCTCGCCCGTCCGCGAATCGGGAATGCTCGGAATGCCTCGGATCACCTTCACCAGGCGGAGATCGGACAGATGGTCATCATTTTTGGAAATGGCGATCGCATCGTCTTCAAACGCCGTTTTAAGGGGCGGCATGTTCACACGATACCAGTCCTGGGAGAACTTGATGGCATGCACCAAACCTGCGGGATGATCCTTGTCGCGCAGGCTGAAATGACGGCCCATGTCTTCTGCGACGGTCCAACCCATGCCCGTAGCATCAAAGGCAGCCCCGACCAGACGCGGCGCGGCCGTCAGCACCGTCTTGGTAATCATCTTCTGTTCGTCACCAGGCACGGCGCGAAGTTCGAAGGTCAGGGCGCTGGTGCGCTTCAGGGTTTTGTCGATCGAGAGCAAGGTACCGACTGACAAGTCGGCTACGCGCGCAAAGTCGAAACCGAAGGCGTGCATCTGGTTCGGGTCCAGCTTTTCCAGCGCTGCTTCCAGGTCGGCCATGAAAGTTGCCAGCAGGCCTTGGCGCGTCAACGCAGGCAGGTGCAGGAAATCGACGGGCAGGTCGAGCGGTAGCACCGGCGCGTCCGATGTCATGCGGGCTTCGATCAGCGGACCGGTCAACCATGCTCCGGTACCCATGGTCGGAATGCAAAACAGTTCCTCGTCCGCGCCGTCGCCGTAAAACTTGATGATGTTCTCGCGCCAGTCGGCCTCCGCCTCGGGCGTCCACGGCTTGTTGGTGACAAGGCAGATGCGCTGGTAAAGGCCTTGCTGCAGCGCTTCGTCGAAATCGATGTGCATATGGTCATAGGACGAGCGGCCGGACAGTATGTCCTGGATCTGGATGTTGAACTCGTTTTCCGTGCCGTTATGGGTCGAGCAGACCACGACCTGGCCGCCCCACATCAGGAACGCCAGTGCCGCCTTCAGCAGCTCCTTCAGGTTATCGACGAAGGCGGCTTCGTCGATCATGACGACGCCCTGCTTGCCGCGCAGCGATCGAGGAGCCGACGACAAACCGATGATTTCGAAGCCGGAAGCAAAGCGAATGCGGAATGCCTGGATCGAGCGGATGCCTTCATCGTCGCTATCGTCGAACAGGAATTCATCCATCTGAAGGGCGGCGGTTGAAAATGCCCGAGCCCACATCGCGCAGGCGTCGATAAACTCGCGGGTCATCTCCTGGCTATAGGAGATGTACATCACATCCATGCCGCCGGCATCCTTGGCGCGGCCGGCGCGCAAAACCGCGTAGGATGCAAATCCCCAGGTGAGACCGATACGGCGGCTCTTCTCGATGAAAAGAACGTGGCAGGTCGAGCTTTCCAGCTTCGCGATCGCGCTGCCTTGGTAGCTCAAAAGCGCCTTCGGCAATCCGACCTGGTCGATGATCTCCGGGAGGACTTCCGTGGATTGGCGACGGATTTCCGCCCACTCTTCCTTTGAAAACGGCGCGCTCATTTATGGGGCCTCGTTTTGTCCAGAGCGAGCCCCTTCTTCTTCCATCTCCGGATGCCATCACGGCAAAGCCAGCATTCACGCGCATCGAGGCGAACCGTGTGGATGCTCAACGTCAACTTTCCGTCAAACCCTTTTGACGGGCTCATCGTGGAACTGGATTGCTCCTCCGCCACTTCGACAACATGACAGTCGTTTTCATCGACGTAACTTTGCCATTCGGCACGCTCTTTCTCTTCGGCGCGCACGGTCATGACGACACCGAAGGCTACCAGCAAAACGACGGCCGGAAGCGCAAAACCGATCACGAGCGAGGGCGTCATTTCTGTACCCCGAGGATCTGCCCGAGGATTGCGTCAGACGTCTCGGCCGACATGCCCTTCGCTTTGGCGACGGCCTGGACGGCTTCGGTGACCTTCTCGCCGAACTCTTTCTCGACCTTTTGCCGGCGGGCGGTGGACGCACCTTGCGCTTGCGTTGCCGACCGTAGAGCGTTCGCCAGCGACATCGCACCCTTGGCATCGATCCCCGCTTCGCCCGCGTTCGTGAGCAGTTCGAAGATGAGGGTTTTGATTGCCTCGGCCGCGATAAGTGTCAGGTCATCGGATGCCTTTGCATCGAACTTGTCGGCGAGTGTGGCGGCAATTTCGCGGGTGTCATTAAGCCGCTGCGTCAATGTCGCCAATTTGATCGAATAGCGATTGAACGCGGTAAAGGAGGGAATGGTGAATTCCAGTTCGCCCCGATACTCCTGCGCGAGGCCTTCGAGCTTAGACACGAAATCTTTGTAGATCTCGGTCTGCGAGCGCTCGCGGTTCTGCAACTCGCCAGCCGCCCAGGCGACGATGGGCGCGCAGGCCTCCGGTAACATTTCAATGCCGGTCAGCCGGCCGCGAGCCATGGTCACTCACCCGGCTCAGAAGGACGCAACACACCGTCGATGGCGATATCGCGCTGAAGGTGCCGACGGCCGCGTTTGGTCAATGTGGCAACCTTGACGGTGCCAGCGCTGACGAGAGTAACGGCTTCCCGCTTTTCAAGATAATCCATCTGCTCGTGTATCCAGATGCGATCTTCGCGAATGGCGAACATCGGCAGGATTTCTTCGAGCATGCTGCTCTCAAGGGTGCCGTTCAACTGTTCCGCAAGTGCCTTCAGAATGACGAGGCGCGCGCGTTCTTTCCTGATCCTGACCCAGTCGATCCCAAGGTTACTCATGTCTTCGCTTGTTCCTTAGCCTGTTCGATCAACAATTGGTTCAACATCTCGCCATTGGCTTTGATGGGCTTCAGGGTCTCATTGAGGGTATCGAGGCGACCGTTGATCTTTTCCATGTTGAGCTCGATGCGATGCTGGGAATCCCGATCGGGCAAGTGTTTCATTTCGTTCTCGATAGTTTGAATGCGCCGATCGTGAGCCTTCAGGTCTTCTCCGTGCCGATCGAGGCGGGCATCGACCTCCTTCTCACTGGAGGAGAAATAACCTTTGGCATGTCCGAGCAGCGCCAACGCAGCCAGGGCAATCGCGAAGTATTGTGAGATCTCGGCAGGCGTCATCGCTGGTATTTTTCCTGTTCCTGGATTGTCTGGCATTCAACGCACCGAACAGCGAAAGATGCGGCTTTCCGGCGCTTTTCCGGAATCGGATCTCCGCACGCAATGCAGATGTCCGATCCCGGCTTTTTGAGATTGGCACGGGCAAGCTCGATGGCCGCCGCGCGCTCCTGTTCCTCTCGCAAGGAAGCGAGATCAAAGGCAGAGTTCGACAGGTCCATCAGCGCATCACAGGTTTCGCACCGCCGCCGCCGCCAGCACCTGGCGAAGAAATGATTTGGACTGCAGGTCTGGCGGCGAGCTTCTGACTGAGGACGTGTGGCTGAAGCAACGTGCCAATCCGGTCGCGATCAGTCTGATCGACCTTCAGTGCCTTCAGTGCGTCAGGTACCGAGGCTATGACGTAGTCAATCGCATGGTCTCTGTCGAAAGCCGTGGCGATCAGCAGGCGGGCACCATTCTGGAGCGCCGACTGCAAAGCTTCACGGTGCTTGGCCTCGATTGATATCCCGGTGTAGCGGCGGACGAGCTCAGTGATGGCGCCGACGAGGGCGACGATCAAAACGATGGCGATTTCCTGCACCGCCGGTGCAAGGGCGTCGAGCAACAACTGTTTCATGGCAACCTCACTTCTCGTTTGCGGAGACCAGCACACCGCCGGCCGTCAGGGTGATGCGGCCGCCGATCGGCGGCTCGGCCGTGGCCGGCCAACGGGTGGCGACCAGCCGCTTCTTTTCGACGCGTGTGATGCTGACGCTGTTCGCTTGGTTGCCGCCGATGATGTGAAAATGGGTGGCATCCTCGCCCAGGTACTCGCCGACATGACCGCCGCCAGGGCGAGTGAAGGTCATCAGCGCACCTAGCGATGGCGTGGTGAGCGCAATACCGAACTTGCTCCAGGCGAGCGCTGAAAGCGGATTTGACGGCAGGATCTCGGAGGGCAGTGTCGCGCCGAACAGATGCGCCTGAAACAGGCCGCACCACGGAATATCATCGTTGGTGTAAAATTTGGCGACCCAGCCGCCGAGCTTCTTTGCCCAGCCCATTATGACAGGGTTCGATTTCGGACCCGGAATTTCCATCAGGCCTTTAAGCCGCTTTGCCTCACGCAACCAGACTGGCGCGATAGAGCCTTTCGGGACCGGCTGATAGATGATGATTTCCGCCTTTGGGTCTTTACGCAGCGCATAGACCGTCTCGCTGTTCGCGGTTCCGGTCACCTTTAGCTCGTTGGCTTTTTGAAACTGCTTCAAACCATCGATAACGGCACGGCCGTGAGCACCGTCACTGGCAGCGGAATAGAAGCCGAACGCCTTCAATCGCGCGATCAACCATTGATCAAATTCCATAAACCGACCCCCGACGAACACCGAAGCGGCGTTCCTGCAGGTCAAGTTTTGGGTGAGTGCGTGCGGAAAGTCCCCGTATCGAAAACGCTACGGCAAGGATTAAAACAGCTTGCCTTGGGGATCGTCTTGTTTGGCGCGATGGCGCTGGACGTGCTGTGCAACGGTCGAGCGAGACAGACCGGTCAACTGCACGATCTTCCCGATTGAATAACCCTTGTCGACCAATTCGGCAATGGTGTTAGCGCGTCGGCGCTTTTCACCTGATAAAGCCTGCGGTATCAGGACCAGCTTGTCCCCGAATACCTCCGCCATGGCGCTGGCGGCTTCCTCGCCAACCAGCTCGACAAGCCAGTGGCCGGGTTTCACCGTGCCTGGAACGTAAATTTGCTGACCAGCCTTTTCCCGACCAAGCAGCAACGCCGCGCGCTCCCCAGCCACATCAGCGATGCGGTTGAGGAGTGGCGTGAACCATGCGCGATCGGGAATAGGCTCGTGGTCAGCCATCAGAGGCAGCGCTCCCTGTGCGTGGATCGGGAACGTTGCGGAGTGTTTCGACGATCGAGTTTCCCAACTTGGTGCGAAAGGCAAAGCGGCAGGTCAGTGTGCCGTTGGCCTTTCGCCAGATCCCGGATGTCTTGCAGAGCCGATGTTCCGACGTGACCAATGCGGTCATCACCGGAGACATCAGCTGCGCTGCCAGCTTTTCGAGCACCTGACTATCGAGCGCCAGTTTCCACGTTTTGTGTGTTCTCTTCCGGCGTGCCATCTAAAGCGCCTTCCGTTTGGCCGCAGCGCGAACCTTGAAGCCGAGCGATTTCGAGACGCTCTGCCAGTCCTTCGGCTTGCAGTCCTGGACGGAGACGCCGGCGATGCCGACCACGGCCGTGTGGAACTCGTGGACGCTGTTGGCATGTGCATTGCCGCCGAGTTTCAGCCATTGCGCCCAGGCGATCTTGAAGCCATCAGCGCGGGCGTAGTCGGGCATGATTGAAGCATCGCTCCAATCAACGCCGCCCTCGCGGCCGAGCCATGCCTTCAGGCCTTCGATAGCTGCACGGGCATCTTTGATCTTGAACAAGAAGCGCGTGTCATCGACCTTGGCCTGACGCTTGACGAAGGCCAGCATGGCGCTGTCATTCCGATCGACGAACACACCGAGGTTATACCCGGCAATCCACATGGCGCGGAGTTTTCCGAGGAACGGGCCCGCCAGCTCCCGCCGACCGTCCGTCGCCTTGGGCCGATGCTGAAATCCTTCCTTGCGGAAAACCTCAACAACCGACTGAAGCTGCGGCTCGGTCATTTTCCGGAGGGACGATTCACCAGTGATGTTGATCAGCTTGGCCCGATAGGTGTCATCATCCATGCCGAGCTGGTTCTTGGCTATATTGATGGCTGCGATTGCGTTGCTCATGACAGCTTCTTCTCCAGTTCACGCGCGATCTGCGAAAGGTTGATGCGGTCGGGGACTTTTCGGCCGTCATCCGTGATGTTGATGACGCGGACGACCAGGTCTCCGCCGACCTCCTGGGTGAGATATCCTTGGGCACTCATCTGCTCGATGAGGAATTCCTCGATCGCGCGGGCATCACGAAAATGTCTCATGCTGTTTCGGTCTCCGGTTCAGAGCGGAAAAACTTGGGGATCCAGACTTGGGAAAAGACGTATCGAAGGGTCCAGCCGTGGGCCTGGGCGACATGCCACCACTCTTCGCGGGTTGCAGGATCATCGAACATGGCGGCGATCGCGTCGGCCGGCTTGTCGCGGAACGTCTTTCCGAGCAACCTGCCGCAAGGCATGCAGAGCGCATACCCCTCGCTGTACGACGGCTTCACGTGGGAAACGGCGGCGTCCATTATTCACCTCCGTCGTCGAGAACGGCATCTACGAGGTTGCCCTCTGCGATCGCCGCGATCAGATCGCCAATCAGCCGATCGACAGTCGTCGCTCTTTTCATCGCGTGCGGCCGGAGCCGCTGCCGAACGTCGAGCGGAAAAACAGAGTGGGTGATGATGCCATGCTTTTCCGCACGCTCAGACCGCAACGCCGACCCTTCGAGTGCGGTCACGTTCTTGGGCTCGATGCCGAGCTTGATGGCTATCTGTCGCGTCGTCAGTTTCTGACGCCGCAAGGCGATGACGGCTTCGGTTTTCGATCGATAGCCGAGGACTGGCTGTGAAGCGCCCATCAAACGGCCACTCCTGTCTTCAGCTTCGCCAGTTCGGCGGAAACCTCGTCATTCAGCGCCTTGGCAGCTACAGCGGTCGGGTTCGGGCAGGCGATCTCGGCCACGATCTCTTGGCAATCCGGTGTGGCAAACACACTGCCGCAGTCGAAATAGGCGCGGGCATAACGACCGGGAGCAATCACCCGCAGGACATCCTTTCCGCAGACTGGGCAATTCGACAGACTGACGACCTTTTTCAGGCGGAGTTTGAACACTTCCATCAAAGGCCCATCTCCTCTGGCGTCTGCTCTGACTGACTGATCTGGCGACGGGCCGAAGCCTTCCAGTTCCCGAGGAGGCCGAAATGGCCGTGCGTGCAGGTGCTGCGGACACCGGCCAGGCGCAGCGAATAGTCACTGCCGCTATCTTGAAAGCTGGCACCCTCGCTGGCGGCTAGTTCCCGCAAGATTGCGTGACCCGCATGACGGGTCTGTGCCGAGGTCATGGTCTGCCTGTCACCGGCGTTGGCGATCTTTTCGTCGATAAGGTTGATGAGACGAGTTAGGTTATTCATCATGCCGCTCCTTTCGCGCTTGCCGCCAATTGAAACCCTGTGCCACCATCAAACTCGGCAGCGAGGGGAATCAGGTAATGTCGAAAATCAACACGGGAGCGTTTGGCGTTGCAGCGGTTGTCGCCTTGTCGGCCGCGATAATTTTTCCCGTTGTTTTTGGGGAGCCGGCGGCCTTTAAGGATCGCGTTGGCGGAGATCCGTGGTGGAACTTCGCCTATAACTTTCAGACGCTCATCACCGGTGTCATTGCTGTTGCAGCTGCTTTTCTGACCGTACGACAGATGCGAATAACGGACGACAAAGCAGATATCCGCCACGAAGATAGTCGCCGGCTCATTCAGTGGGCTACCACCTTGAAGGTCGAGCGGTTGCTTTACCCGCAACTCGATGAGCTTGCTACTACGCTCCTTAAGTTGCAATGGTTGCAATCGAGGGGCCTGCCACCTCTGCCGCTGGACCACGAGTCGAGCGCTGAGTTTATGGAGAAAATTTACGAAACCAGCACTCCGCTCGGCCGTCAATGCCAAGTAATTGATCACATTTTGCGACGACCACCTTTTGCCGAAGCAGCCGAACTCTTCGACGGCCGTCTGCGACTTGCGATTGACATGCTCACAGCTAGCAATTCGGATGTTATTTTTCGAACTGGGCAGGTATTTGAGTACTTCAACGATCTGAGAAACGACGCAAAGCGAAGGAAGTCGGGCGGCATCGTTAGAAAGCGGCCGCAGAGCCATGCCACGTCTGCCGAGCTCAACGCAAAACTCACTCCCGCGGTGACCGCCGCACTGATCAGTTGCCTTAGCGAAGTTGTTGAGGGCCTTCGCAGGTTGGCAAAAATTTACCAGATATCTCTTTAGCATCGCTTCGCCCTCACGCCTTCGCCAGATCGATTGTGATGGCTACCCAACGGGCCTTCACATCCTGGCGGTGATAGAAGCGGACGTATTCCTTCGAGCCGATGACGCGCATCGCGCCCCGGATCGCCTCCATGGCACGCTGCCACCTCTCATCCTCGATCTCGTAACGAAGCAGGGTGAAAATCTCACCGCGATTGATCTGGCCTTCCTTATCTGTGTTGAACGCGCGCTGGACGATCGTCTGGATTTCCGGCCGGCTGTCGGCAGACCATTCCACCAGGCATTCGTCGATCAGGCTCTTGGCGATCTGCAGTTCCGGCCCGAAGTCGATCAAATCGGAAACCTGCACCTGGACTTTCATGAGGCCGTCAAAGGTCTGATAGGTGCGATTGCCTTTCGCGCCGCCCTTGGTCACCTTGTATTCCTGCGCTAGCAGCGCATCGAAGCTGCCAAGGTCGAACATTGTGTAAGCGAGAAACCGGCTGATCTGCGCATTGAGATCGAGCGCATAGGCGATGCACTTGCGAACGGTTTCGTCTTCGAGTTTGTGAGCTGCCTTGATCAGGCTGAGCGGCGTGAAGCCGCCGCGTGCATCGAGCATGCCTTCCCGGCCATTGAAGAACATTGTGCCGGCGGAAGTGGGCGTTACGCCTTGGGCGTTATAAAGCGCTTCCGGTAGGAACCGGCCACGCACGTCCTCGATGTAACGAGCGCCGTCGATCGTGGCGACACGCGGGCTGGATGGCTGCTCTGCGAAAATAGCTACTGTCATGTGCATAAGTCCTTTGAAGAGGCTTTGAAGGGTGTTCAGGCAGCGCCGCCAATGATCGGCCGCGTCGGGAAAGCGACGATGTTGCTGTCGGGAGCGCCAACCGCCTGGGCGACGACGATATTGTGAAGGTCAGCGACGGCACGCCGATCGGCGGCAGCACGCTGGTTCCACCATGTCTTGGAAACCTCGTTTTCGAGGGTAATCGACAGAGAAATGAAGCGGTCGAACTCGCCAATGAATTCTTCCAGTTCGTCACCGGTCAGGACGATGCCGCCATGGCGGGCGTCGGAGAGTTTCCGGCGCGTGACTTTCAGATGGTCGGACAGATAGTCGAGCTTGCTGGTCATGCGTCTTCTCCTTGGGTTTGGGTGCCGGAAATCCGGCTGTGCGGGCAGTTCGAACGGCATGCGCGGTACATCTGGACCCGGTGCGACGACGTTGCCGCGTAGGGCTTTCCCTGCCAGTCCAGGCAGCTATTGCGGGCGAGCTCGCCAAGCGCCGGGCAGATGATCGTTTCCGCCAGGAGCGCGCCGCGCACCATTTCTTCGATGCGGCCGAGGTCGCCGCGATAGTTGTTTGAGAGCACCTGACTGATGGTGGCCGGCGAATAGTCGAGCTGCTTGGCAACGGCCGACTGACTGGAGCGGCCGCAGGCTTCCGCCAGCGCGACGATCCATTCCGGCGGATTGCCCCAGGCGATGCTTGCCTTTGTCAGGTGATCGCCGGCCGAGCGGCCGATCTGAGGGCCACGGTTCATTGGTTGCGCTCCTCAACCAAGAGGTCGCCAACGATCTTCTCGCTGTTCGGATCGTAGATCAGATCGGCACGGTAGCGTTTCGGCGCGCGTGGTCCGGTATTGGCAGAGCCGCGAAGGACAAACACATTCGCGCCGGTACCGTTCTTTCCAGCCTGAAGGATTGCCAGTAGACCGGCGTTCGCGAGGCGACGGCAATATTCCTTGGCACCGCTCGGGCTGACCACGACTTCGTCGGTGCTGGCGTCGATCGCGAGACTGGCGACGGTGAAGCCGGTCGGCTGACGCCGCATGACGTTCCACATCTGCTGTTGCGCCAGTCCCTGCTTGCCTTGCCCACCCTTGCCGGCAAGCGTCGGGGTGTCGCGCTGACGCTTTTCGACCCGGTACGACCGGCCCTTCAGCCAATCGCGTTCGTTGGCGACCGACACGTAACCGGCCGTTACGAGGCGACGAAGAAACTCTTTCAGATTGCGCTCGTGTCCAGGCGAGCAGGCTCCGTCCACGTCGCTGTAGCTGAAGAGCGGCTGTTCGGGCGTGGTCTTTGCAATGATCGTGGCCCAGAAGAAGTCAGCGCCACCACGCAAGGGTTTGTTGCCTTCGACGGAAAGTCTCTGAATCATACCCATGATCAGCGCCCCCGGCGCGGCGCTTGGCCGGTGAAGTAGGTACCCTCGTACTGGCTAAGGCTGATCGCGCTGATCTGGCGTGTCTTGGCAAACTCGGCGATGGCTGCAAGCGTCGTCACGATGCGGGAGGCCACACCCTTGGTCTTGTCGATGACATGCAAGAGCAAGTCGTCTTCAATCTTCAGATTGCGGTGATAGATGCGGGCAAGCGCTTGGGCGTCGGAGAGATCGGAAGAGTTTGCCATTCCGTAGGCGGTGACCCGGTTTTCACACCGCTCGTAGGCCGCAAGCTTTTCCGGCAGTCTTTCTTCGCCGACCAGCAGGATCGGCACACGTGCGCCTTTGTAGATATCGCGCACCAGTTCGATCATGTTTTTATCGATGAGTTTGTCTGCCTCGTCGATAATGATCAGCCGGTTAGGATCATCCTGGAGAAGGCGCAGGGCCATCTTCATCATGCTGGCGATCGTGCCTTTCGGCTTATCGACGTTCAGTTCTTCGAGCAGGCTTTCGATGAATGTTTTGCGGGTCCAGTAGTCGAAGACCTCAAGATAGACCGCATTCAATTTGTTCTGGACGTACGTGCTGGCCTTGCTCTTGCCGTAGCCGGAGCGGCCATAGAAGAGACCGAGGCCATCGACGCCCGCCGGGCGGTGGATGATCTGCTGGGCGACGGAGAGGCATTCGGCCACATTCTTCAGGGGGGCGACCGAACCAAAGCCGGGATTGACATTCTGCACTTGTAGATTCATTTTTAGTCCTCGTTATTGAAAGTTCCTGCCCGTCGGCTGCAACCGGCGGGTATTTCATTTTCAGGTACGCAGTCCCGGCGCCTGATCGCCGAAGTCTTCCCACATGGTCTTCTGGGTTTTGTACTCAGCGCTTGCCCGGTACGATCCGAGCCAGAGCGCTTCTTCGGTTGCGGGCGTATGCCCGGCCGCGATCCGCTCTTCGATCTCGCGGGCTGTCTGGAACCGCTGTGCGGCGGTCGGAGCGCTACGGATCGGCGTCATGTTTCCGGAAGCTGCAGGCGGCGCGAGATCGCGCTCAATCGCCGCCTGCAGTTCCACGATTGCCGCCGACTGTTTGGCGGCTGCATGCACTACCGGAGCGGTCGCTGCGTCCAGTGCGGCGGCAATCTGTGGGGTGGAATGGTTCTCTTCGCGGCGCGGCAACTGGATGACATTGGCGGCAGCGGCTTCGCGCTCGGCCGACTTGCGTTTCGCCAGACGGATGGTCCGCTCGATGCCGGAAGGCCCCTTCAGGAGCTTGCGCACGTCCGCATTGATTTCGCGGGCCCGCTCGCCAACCATGCGGTTGTATTCTTCCTTCTTCGCCTTGACGAAGGCCGGACGGTTGATCTCGGAAAGCTCTGCGCAGATCGCCACGTCCAAATACCGCCCATCATCGACGGCAAAGAGATGGATCTTGCCCATATCGAGCGGGTCGAGCCGAACAAAGACATCAGTACCCGCAAGGATCGAACCGGTGAGGTATTTGAAGTTGTTGAGTTTGATGCCCTGCTTGGTCATCCGGCATATGCCATTCCTTCTGGCTACCGGCATGAGCAGGACGTCCAATGCGCGCTCGTCGATACGGCGGATGACTTCGTTAGACGCATCTGCGGCTTGCTGTGGCGTCAGACCGTTCTTGAGACCGCCGTGCTTGCGGTGGTGGTAGACGTGTTCCAGCCAGTCATCGATATGGCGCTGCAGCTGCTCTGCCGTCAGCGAGACCGAGAACGTTTCATTTTCCGTTTGACCTAACCGGGCGGCAAACGACTTACGGTCTTCGATCGCCTTGCGATCGGCGACATTGTGTCCGACATAACCGGGCAATTGCGGGCAAACTTCATGCTGGAAGGTCTTGATGACGCGCTCAACATGCCCTTTTTGTTCGGGGCTGTAGGCGTCAGAAATATCGACTTCGATATCGACTGCACTGAAAAGGCGCTTCGTTTCGACGGCAACGAAATCGGAGCCGTTGTCGGTCTTGACGATACGGGCAACGCCCCATTTCAGCATCGCCTTGCGCATCATGAGGCCAACGGCCGAGGCGCGCGGTGTCTTGGAGAGCGTAATCACCAGACGACGGGTGGCAATATCAATGCAGGCGTAGAGTGAATGCCGGCCGTCGATGCAAAGCGCGTCCACCGGCGATGCGTCGATCATCCACAAACCGTTGGCCTCTGTGACGTGGCGATAGGCACCGGTCCCGGAGAGTTTCATGGTCGAGCGGTATTTGTCGGGGTTTGTGATCTTTGTCAGAACCACTTTTTCGGTCTGTTTAAGCGTCTTCAAAAACAGTTGGAAAGTGCGGTCAGACGGCAACGGTTTAAGCACGCCCTGGCGGTCAACAAGTTCGGCCCCGAACTCATCTTCGACATAGCCCTTGATCGTCTCTGCAGAAAGAGCCGGGTTTGCGGCCACCCATGCCAGAATGAAGGATTTGACCCGGCCGTCTGCGGCAGTCTCCAGGAGGCCAGAGCCCTTGCGGCATGTGCTGCGATCAACAGCAAGTGCATCATTTGCACCATTGCTCTTGGCCGTGCGCCAACGGAAAACCGAACGCTGCGAAATCTTCGGCAAGAGCTTTTTGACCCATTCTTCCACCTGAAAAAATCCGCCAAGATTGTAGCGGTCGCAAAAGATGAACATCGCGGCCTGGACAGCCATGCGCTGGCCCTGTGCGAACTTTTCGAAGGCTGCGACGATGGCAAGGCGGGCATCCCGCTCGCTGCGGGCGCGGTCGCTGAGGTCGCTGGATATGGCAACGGCTGGCACAGCTTCCGCTTCAGGCAAGCGGCCGGTGACCATATGACGCTGCACATAATCGACCTGTGCGAGGGTCGGCAAAAGGTTGAAATGATATTCAAAGCCGCCGCCGATCGCGTCACGTCGGCGCGCATAGGCCGGGTTTTCGGACCAGTTTTCGCGCTTTGCCCAACGGACGACCGCGCTTTCGGTCGTTGGCAAGCCGGGAAGCGCCTGAGTGGCGATCTCGCGGGCTGTCATCCATTCCTTCATGCGGCAACTCCAAAGAAATTGTGCGCGCCTGCCCCTTGGGAGGACCGGCAGACGCGCTTTCCCTGCCAACCCAGCGCTGGCAGACGCGGGCGAGGAAAAAGGGAATGGTTGAAACCGAGGTTCATTGAGCGCCAGCAAGTTGGGCGATCAGGACAAGGACAGTCACGAAGGCAAAGCCAGTCGGCGCGGAAATCACGGCGAGCGTAACCTTGTTTGCGGCCGGACGTTCCGTCAGCATAAGGTAAAGCGCGAGCACGATCCCAGCGATCCATAGTCCGTAAAGAGCCGCTCCGAGGGCGAACGAATTATCAAGCATCGTACGCTTCCAGTTGTTCGAGGACGGCCCGCAAACGGCTGGTGACATTGCGTCTCGCTTGTTCGCGAACATTCTGTTGAAGCGCCTGTTCCTCCTCATGGATCAAACGATCGGCAATCTCGCGAAGCGTATCTTCGGGCCTCAGGAAAAGCTTTTTGACGGGAGCCGTGAACGCCGAGTGGTCGGCCGTCGTCAGCGGGAGATAAGCTGGATCTGCGATCTCGCGCTTGCGCGCTGCGCGTTCTTCTTTCCCCTTCACTGAGGGCAAATAAGGGTTCAGAAGCTCTTCCGGTGCGTCGCTTCCAATCACGTCCGCCTGTCCGCAGACCACCGTCGAGACGGAAGCGGTTGGCTCTTCCTTGGCGGGGAGCATGGGAGCCTGATCCCCCGCTTTCGGCCGGGTGATGAGGTTCGCCTGGATGGCTCCAACCCAGTGATTGAGAGCGCTCCGGGAGGGAGCTTTAAGGTGAACTTTCCTGAGTTCGGCCGTCAGCTTCTTTTCGATCCAGCTAAGACCGAAGCGAGCATCGGCGGCGTGATCCCAAGCCTCCTGGACAGCGGGAAGCGCTTGGGCTGGCGGATCGATCAGAAACGCGACGAGCGTCTTGTCTACGGCAACGACTTTCATTTCAGCGTTTTCCCTTTCGTTTGGCCGCGAGCAGCTGCCTGCGGGCCTGCATTTCTTCGATGTGATCTTCGATCAGCCGCTCTTCGATTAGCTCGGCGTATTCGTCCTCGATGACCGTCAAGCCGAAGAGACCCGGCACGAAGCCAAGCAGCTCTTTCGCGTTGGTCGCGTGGACCAGACCGATGAAGGCATCGAGCGGAATGCGGTGTTCGTCGCTGGCCTCAGAGGCCCACTTGTCGACCATGCCAGCCGAGACGTTCCGGCCGATATGGCGGCTGATCCGGTCGGCAATATCGGCCCGGCCGACACCGTCATCCTTGGCATCACGAAGTGCTCTTCCAACCAGCCGTGCGATACGGCTGTCGAGGTTGCCGCGACCCGTGACGTCGTCGCCATAGCCAATCGCCACCGGAGGCGGCTGCCAAGCGAACAGGTCTTTCGTGAGTGGGTCGCGGCGCTTGGTCATTTGCGCTTCCGCTCAGCCGTCCAGCGAAGGACTGCGGCCTCATGCAGCTGAAAAAAGCTGTCCTGCTCGGTAGGCTTCAGGCGGGTGAAGCGGTCGGACACCTTCTCCCATGGGGCGCGGACAACAGCGATCGGACGCTCCGCCAGCGCATCAAGCGCCTGCGCAACCGACCCTACTTCTCCAGCAAGAATGAGATCGACGATCTTCGCTTGGCGATCAAACGGCTCACCCGCGAGGCTCAGCAGTTCCTGCTGATTGTCGGCGATGGCATGCAGTGCGATGCGATCGCGAAGTTCTGCCGCAAGGCTTGCAATTTTCAGGGCACGGAAAACGCTGCGCCTTGAAAGGCCAAGTGCATTCTGCGCCGCCTCGGAAAAACTGACAGCGAAAGCCTCGCCGGTGTCAGCCAGTTCGGTGTCAGCAGAATTGAGTGCCAAGTTGGCACTTAATTCGGCAGTGCCAAGTCTCGCTGGCTTGGGGCCCGGTTTTACCTGCGGCTGAGTGGCCTTCTTGATGGCACACCAGTCGGCGATATCGACGCTGCGATCGAGTGCGGTGAGCGATCGGTGGTAAAAATTCTCGGCAATCGTGACAAGCCGGATACCGGCTTCGTTCTTGAAGTCCTCCGGCTGTTTGACGATAGCCGGGAGGGCCGTCCAATTGTTGATTCCTGCAGCCGCGAGGCGGGTCGCTCCGAAGACGAGGCGATAGCGACCGGCCGTCTCGATGACCTCGATCGGCTGACGCTGCCCATGAAGGGCTGTGTTCTCTGCAAGAGCTTGCGCCGCGTCTGGGTGGACCTTTCTGTGGTCGGCCGGCACATCGACGAGCGCGATGGGGATGTTGATAGCGGGGATAAGTTCAGGCTGCATTCGGCTCTCGGAAGTTGGGGAATTGAAGGGCTGTCAGGAAAGCTCGGCCGTTCAGACGGAACCGTCAGGCGGCACTGCGCGAACCGTCAGAAATGGCGGGCGCTTTTGCACTGGTGTTGCAACTCTTGTTGCTGCTAGTCTTTCCCTCGTCGTGACGGCCTTGTGAGTAGCTGTCCGGGAAGAGTTCGCGGAAAGGGACGCCGATCGCTTTAGCAATTGCTTCAGCGCCTCGGCGGCTTGCACCGATGATGCCTTGGCGGCATGCGCTGCTATAAAGGTCGTTGTCGCGTGCAATGCCAGTCAGGGTTTTTCCCTGCCGGCGCACTTCCGCGAGGATCCCGGCCCGGTCCCACTTGTTGGCCTCTTTCATGACTGCTCCTGCATTTGAGGCCTGTGCAAAGGCCTCTTTTTTCGGGGGTAAGTGTTCAAACTCTTGTTGCAACTAATGTCGCACAAAACCGCGAGGATATCAACGCTCGTTCGTGGTTTTGCACGGTCAGACTTAGCACTGCCTCGCACAATTGGACGTTTTCTATTTATTTGTGCGATATCATAGGCTTACTGATCGGCATGGGCGCCATTTCTGACTCTGACCGCAGGTCAGACTTAGGGAAAAGAAATGCCAAACGGTGGAGATCGGTTCTCTGAACGTCTAAAAATCGCAATAGGAGACGAATCAGTAAATGCGTTCGCGAAAAGGTGCGAAATCCCAGAAGCGACGATGAGAAACTATTTCAAAGGCCGCTTTCCCACTGCTGATGTGGCTCTGCTTCTCTCCGATGCTGCAGGCGTAAATTTCGAGTGGCTTGTCGGGGATAGGGGACCGATGCGCCTTGATAGGGGAACCGGCTTGAGCCCGCTCGAGCACCGCCCGCTCCATCAAATCGGGAAGGACGATCCTGATGGCTACACCCTCATCCCTAGGCTCGACGTAAGCGCCTCCGCGGGCAATGGCGTGATCGTTTACGAGGAAAATGCGTTAGATTTCCTAGCCTTCCAGACGGATTGGCTGCGAGCGCGCAACATCCGTGCCGAGTTCGCCAGGATACTAACGGCCAAGGGCGATAGTATGATGGAGACGATCCACGATGGCGACGCGCTCTTAATCGATACTTCAATTAACCACTTCAAAGATAACGCTATTTACGTCTTGATCTACGGTAGCATGGTGCTGGTGAAGCGCATTCACGCGCGGATGAACGGCACCGTTCAACTTATCAGCGATAACCCGCGCTACGCGCCTGAAGAGGTAACAGCCGGTGAGGTTGATCAAATTACTGTTGCCGGCCGCGTTATGTGGTTCGGTCGAACAATGTGAGGAACATATGCAGAAGATGAAGGTGTGCGCTGTTTCTCTCGCGCTCTCTGCCGCAACAGCGCTTCCGGCGGCGGCCGATTGGCAATACACCCGCTGGGGAGCGCCCCAAAAAGAAGTTATGTTGACGCCAGGACAAAATATTCTTGCCACCTCACCGAAGGAACAGGAAGACCTTTCATACGGATATGGTCAGGCGTTGGCCAAGACGACCTACAGTGCTGTTAATACGAAGTTTTCCGTTAGTTTTCTTTTCAGAGAAGATCAGCTTTCGGGGGTCGTGATGTATATGGACGACCGGGCGACTGCCGCTCATGTGGGTGCCCTGTTAGGGGATCAATACGGCAAGGCCGATGAAGACACATCGGAATATGACAATCTCACAAACTGCACGACAGAATCCCGCTCCTGGAGAGATGTGAAGGCCGGAAACGTCATCGCTTTCCGCAGCTGGTTTTGTCCGCAAGCTGGCGGGCCGCAGAACCACTACATAATGTATAGGCCGATCGTTGGAGCTACTGAAACAGGCCTGTAGTCAGCGTGCCCATGGTCAGGGGGTTAGTCTCCGACAATTGTTCTCCTGCCATTTGAACTTGCGCGCCGAATTTTTCTCGCCGCGTAATTTCCTCGGTCAAACCCTTTTGGAATAGGGCTTCTCCCACCAAATACCGCTAAATCCCGGATAATCCCGTCACTGCCATATGAACTTGCGGGTTACACGAACCCCGCCACATTGGAAGGCCTGGCGGATAAGCGGCCGGGCTGGGGCATTGGAGGCTTCTCCTCACAAGGGAGAGGCGCAGAAGAACCTGAGAAGCGCGGCAAAAGACACTGAAGCGGGGCACATCGTGTGTCACCTACTACTATCTACTGCGGCACCCGATGTGCCTCGGCCAATTCCGCCAGGCAAGAGCCCGGCGAACCTGCAGATGTTTCAAGCCACGGGCGAAAAAGCCGCCGCGTGACGGAAATCCGTGTCCATCGTCTGCCCCCGTTATCCCTGCACCTCTATCCTGGAAAAGGAGAAACATATGACGCCGATCTGCGGACCTGAAGACTTGCCGCTCCGTCCCGAACTGTTCGAGGCGCTGTACCGTGCTGCTGCAAAGAGGATGGATATTCCCTCCTTCTGCCGGGTTCGCCACTGCGGCCGCCAGGAGGAATGCGCCGGCAAACTGAAGCTGCGCGAAATTCCAAGCGTCTTTCGTGGCCTTGTCGATGTCGATGCGCTGCTGCCGATGTGCATCGCCGGTGCCGACGATGTCTGGTTCTGCGAATTTGACCTGCACTGGATCCTGTGCCGGGAAGTTATTTCGGCCGCGTTCGGCCACCCCAAGCGGTTCGCAGCCTGCTTGCCCTTGACGAGCAATGGCCAGTTTCCATCTATATCGAGGAGCAAGACGAAACGCCCGCTGCCACACGTTCCAGCACGGTGACGCGGGAGTTGCTCGAGACGCTGCAGGCCTCCCTGGAGGGGAATCTTGCCCGGATCGATGAAAGAGGCGCATCTCAAGGAGGAGACTGACATGCCCTATGTCGATGGATTTATCGTAGCTGTCCCGAAGGACAGCCTTGAAGCCTACAAGGATCTGGCGCGCACCGCCGGCAAGGTCTGGAAGGAATATGGCGCGCTGTCCTATGTCGAGTGCATCGGCGATGATGTGCCCTATGGCGAGCTCACATCCTTTCCCCGTGCAGTCCAGGCCACCGATGACGAGGTGGTGATCTTTTCCTGGATCACTTATCCCTCGCGCGAGGAGCGGGATGAGATCAACAAGAAGGTCATGGCCGATCCGCGCCTTAGCATGGACAATTTGACCATGCCGTTCGATGGCAAGCGGATGATCTATGGCGGCTTCAAGAGTTTTCTGGAATTGTAGCGCGGCGAGCGATCAGGCCGGCCGCCTGAAAGGATTTTGGTGCCCCAGACGATCATCAGCCTGCCGACGCGCGGCGCCGGTCTCTACGAGTTTACAAACGAGGCGCAGGCCTTCGTCCGCACTGCCGGTGTGGAGGAGGGGCTCTTGACCGTGTTCGTGCGCCACACGTCCTGCTCGCTGCTGATCCAGGAAAACGCCGATCCGGATGTCCGGCGCGATCTCGACCAGTTCTTCAAACGGCTTGTGCCACCGTCCAGCGATCCGTCGATGGGCTGGGTCATCCACACCGCCGAAGGCCCGGACGACATGCCTGCCCATATCAAGGCGGCGCTGACGCAGGTCTCGATCGGTATTCCTGTTGGAGAGGGGCACCTGCTGCTCGGCACCTGGCAGGGCCTCTACCTGTTCGAACACCGCGACCGCCCGCATCGCCGCGAGGTGGTGCTGCATCTGGGTGGATGAGGTGCGATGATGGTGTTTGAATTACGGGAACAAAAACAGTTGTTTGGACGTTCTCGAATTTCGATTGGGTTGGTTGGGATCGAACGGTTTCTATTTCCCCCGTCATCCTCGCCCTTGTGGCGGGGATCCAGCCCGCTCACGTCTGTGAGCGAAAGACTCTTCCACACGGCAGACGCGGCGTGGCTGATTCCCGTGACATCTCTCGCGGCGGGTCCGAGGATAGGAATGACAGAGGAATGCTGACCCGCTTCAATCAAACGCAGGAACCATATTACGCCGCGACCAACCGCACCGGCCAGCAAGGCAAAGGACAAAACAGTGACCGACGCGCAGACCATTGCCAGCCGCTTCATGCAGGCGCTGAACGAACGGGATTTCGACACGATCGGCACGTTCCTCGACGAGGATGTGGCGCTGGATACCCTGACCGGCCAGCGCACCATTGGTGCTGGGCCGTTGCGCATGGGGGTGATGAGCTATTTCCGCCATTTCGACGAGAGCTTTACCGACATGGTGCTGATGCACGATGCCTTCGGCCAGCGTGTCGCCGTCGATGTCACCGCGCGCGGTCATTACCGCGAAACCATGCCGGGTTTTGCCGAGGCCAGCGGCCAGTCCTATTCGATCCCGAGCGTCTTTGTCTTCGAGTTCGAAAACGGCGCTGTCACCCGGCTCAGCCATTATCGCAATATCCGCGTTTTTGAGCAGATGCTCGCGCGCTGAGCACACCCGCCGCCTTGTTCCTGCCATCCCGGCACGTTCTTGCTTCGGCTGAACCTTGGATGAACGGCAGATTCGGGTTCCGTTCAGCCACGCCGCATTAGGGTCTCGTCAATGCCCCAGAACAACAGGCGGGCGGACGTCTCAATGTTTTGGACCCATAAGGAGAAACAGTCATGAAACAGATTTTTGCAAAGCTGGCCCTTGCCGGCATGATCGGTCTGACCGGCCTTGGTGCCACGCTCGCACCGGCCGCCGCCGATACGCTGACCTTCGGCATTCATTCCGGCGGCGTCGTCGATGTCCAGTATCGCGATCGCGACCGTGACCGGTATGGCGACGAGCGTGACTGGGATCGCGACCGCCGTCATCGCCCAAGCTGGGGCGGTGAGCGCCGTGGCCGCTGCGATCCAAGGCTTGCCCAGGAAAAGGCCCGCGATTTTGGTATGCGCCGCGCCCGCGTCGTTGATGTCTCGCCCCGCCGCGTCGTTGTCGAAGGCATGCGCCGTGGCAACTATCGCAGCATGGTGTTCGCCAATGCCCGTGGTTGCCCGGTCCTCGGCCGCTAAGGCAGAGCCCGTCATTCCCATTCTTTCCGCCTTGTCTCCCCCGGCCGGCGGAAGGTTTCACCCCTCGCGGTTCTCCGCGAGGGGTGTTTTCGTTTGAGCGATTGGTCGGCTTTCGAGGTTGTTAAACCCGTGTCCAAAATCGTCCAAATCGCCCCATAAAAAAACCCCGCCGGAGCGGGGTTTCGATTATCCACGGTGCTTGGCGATGCGTTATTATTGCTTGATCGCGAAGGTGACGTTGACGGTAACGTTATAGCTGTTCTCGCCCGTCGCGATCGGCACGGCATCGCCGGCATATTCTTTTGACATGGCGCGCATCATCGGCATCGGCTCAGGACGCGATGAGTTTTCTGAAATCTCGACGATCCGGCCAATCGAAACGCCGGCAGCTTCCGACAGTACCTTGGCCTTGGCAATAGCATCCGTGACTGCCGACTTGCGGGCTTCGGTGATGGTTGCTTCCGGCTTGTCGTTGGAAAACTGGATCGAGCCGCCCTGGTTGACGCCGAGCGTCACCGACTGGTCGATGACCGCGCCGAGCTTGGCAAGGTCGCGCACCTTGATGGTCAGCGAGTTGGCGACCTGATAACCGGTCAGCACCGGCTGGCGATTGCCGCCGTCGCTGTTGTCGGGATACTGGTACTGCGGATTGACGGCGAAACCGGAGGTCTGCAGGTCGCGGTCGGCAATGCCGCCGGTCTTCAGCGCGTTCAGCACATCGGCCATCGCCTTGTTGTTGGCGTCGAGCGCTTCCTTGGCGGTCTTGGCATCCTTGACGACGCTGAACGACAGGATGGCGAGATCCGGTGCAATGCTGGAACGGCCTTCGCCGGAAACGGTGATCACGGCCTCACGCGGCGTGTTGTCCTGCGCAAAGGCAGATGCGCTGGCAATACCCGCGAAAGCGGCGGCCAGAACGACGGTCTTAAGGCGGCGGGGAAAATAGGTGGATGTCATGGATGGGTTCTCTCCGGTTGTGTTTCGTCCCTGTCACCTTATTGATCATTGATTGTGTAGGGATTGCGGCAACGTCTTGTGGGAAAAACAGTTTTCCGCTAGAGCCAGTCCCACCCGCGGTCTGCCATTGACCCGCGGTGCACCGGATACCTCCGGCAGGGCCTGTAGCTCAATGGTTAGAGCCGGCGGCTCATAACCGCTTGGTTGGGGGTTCGAGTCCCTCCGGGCCCACCATTTTTGTTTTCGGATGTTGTTTTTCCATCATTTTTTCCTCTATTTGTCTCACCAGAATTCCGGTTCGATGAAAGTGGGACGTTTTTGCGGGCCACATAGCTTTTGCGACGCTCGAAACCCGCATCGATAATCCGCTTCGACTGCGCAGCTTTGGTGTAGTGCTGCGCCATCTTGGAATCAGACCAACCGAAGATTGCCATCAACTGATGCTCAGTTGCGCCGGCCTCCGCGAGGATCGTTGCTGACGCTTTTCTGAGGCCATGAGAGCTGCAATCGGGAAGACTGATATCGTTGCACCATTGGCGCATCTTGTTGCCGAAACCATTCGATGAGAACGGCTTTCCGTATTCGGTAATCAGGAAAGTTGGCTGATCGTGCAGGATCGCGTCCAGGGCTTGCTGAAGTTCATCGGTCACCCGGTAGGCTCAAAAATTGCGCAAAACGTCCTGCGCCTTTCTCTGGTGCAAACTCGATCCGACCTTCAACAACATTCTTCCAACCAAGCTTGACCAGATCGGAACGTCTGACGCCAAGATTGACCATCAATTCCATGGCTAAGCGCGCAATACTACCAGTTGGATATGCTGATCGAAACCGCTCTAACTCGGCTTCACTCCAAGCGTGAAACCCCGTTGAACTATGGATTTTTGATACGCCACTAGCGGGATTAAAGGTGGCGAGATTAGAGCTGATCGCCCAATTGAACAACGCCTTTAAGTATTTTATCAGTTTGTCGGCCGCTCCGGGTGTCGCCGAGCGCTTCATTTGGCTCGCCTCGATATCGGACTTCCTGATCTTCTTGAACGGCAGCTCGCCGACATTTTCACAATAGCGGCTGAGAACGCTCTTTTTGTCCTTTTGCGTGGCCGGTGCTTGGCTCTGGAAGGCTTTGGAACGGTAGTATGTTTCAATGAGCCACTGCACCGACCCTGGTTCCAGCTGAATGACGGCCACGACTTTCTCGCCACGATCACCGGCAAGAACTCGGTGATACTCGTCTGTGAACGCCTGCGTGATGCTGCCGCTCAAGTCCAGGTACGCTGACGTCATCCGGTACTTCGGCATGCCGGGCAGCCGGATATAGAACCGCTCGTTGCCATGTCGGTCCACGTCTCGGGTGCAGTATTTGAACGGAACGCGGCGGCTAGCCAACCGCGTAGTCGAACGGATTTTCTCCATCGTCCTCTTTTAGATCCATGTTCTGTTCCATGAGATTCAGCCATGACGCTCGAACTTCGGCGGTGTCCCAGCGGCGTAAGCCTCCTATCTTGACGCCTCGAGGCATCCACCCACGACGCACCCACTCATCAAATGTCGCGGGCGATATGTCGAGCAACGACGCCGCCTCTTTCCTGCATACGGCGAACTTATGCAGGGGAGTCCCACCATTAAATCGCGGTAGTGTATTCACCGAATTCACCCTGACGCTTTTACGAACTACATCACCCAGCTCGCTTTTCATCCGTTGATGCCTTCTTCTCGGGGACTGCCCCACAAAAGCCCGTGCTTTTCCAGATGCCTCTAACTGGTAATGGATACCCAGCCGGTTCTCGTTGTGAAGTCCCATATTTGTGAGTCGAAAAAGGATCCTGCGTCGAAGAGAGATGCCCTGTTGCTTATGGTCGACTTAGGCAAAAGGCGAAAGCTCAATTCCGATAACTCGTCCTTCTACCTACGTGCCAGTGGTTTTGCGGCCACTTCTTAAAGGTTCGATCGCGGTTGTCCCTAATGGCAAGGGAGCGAACAGCTCTGAGATCTCGCAGGAAAGCGCGACAGCAATTTTTTCAAGTGTCTTCACGGTAGGATTTTTGGTGCCGCGCTCGAGATGTCCGGCATAAGAGCGCTCGATACCCGCGATAAGCGCTAAATCATCTTGGGATATTGCCTTCGCTACCCGCAGGCGTCGGATATTTAAGGCGATGAGTTGCTGTGCGTTCATTCACACAGCACACCACTTGAAAATTTTGGAAACCACGTAATATAGAGCTATGAAAGGCTTCGACGGTCAGCTATGTTTGGCGGGCAGGCTGATGCCATGTAAGGAGACGAGTTTGCATGGAACTGCGCCAACTCACCTACTTCGTTTCTGTTGCCGAGGAATTGCATTTCGGCAGGGCCGCAGCACGGGTGCGTATCGCTCAGCCTGCGTTGTCGACGCAGATCCAGGCGCTGGAGCGGGAGTTGGGCGTGCAGCTGTTTGTCCGTTCCACCCGACGGGTCGAGCTGACGGTTGCCGGACAGACCTTCTATGATCGATGCGTGCGGATCTTGAGCGATATCGATATGAGTGCGCAGGCGACACGCTCGGCCGCCGGCAAGACCGTGCGCAAAATCCGGATCGGCACCATCTACCCGGCCACCATCGGTGTTTTACCGGCGTTCCTGTCGAAGATCGCCCGCAAGTATCCCGACATCCAGCTGCAGATCCAGAGCGGCTCGACCAGCGACATCATCCGCGGCCTTGAAAACGGCCAGATTAATCTCGGCTTCATCCGGCCTGTGGAGAATATCGGTAGCCTACGGTTCTTTTCGATGGCCAATGACGAATATCTGCTCGCCGTGTCCAAGGACAGCCGGTTGGCCGGTTTGGCCGAGATCGGCATTGAGGATTTGCGCGATCAGAAGATCATCTCGTTTTCGCGCCAGAACCTTTCCTACACTGAGCGGTATTTTGCCGAGATGTTTGCCGAACATGATCTGGCCCGCAACATTGCCTACAGCTGCGATGATACCTTTGCGCTGATCTCGCTGGTATCGGCCGGCCTTGGCATCGGCTTTGCGCCACAATGGACGAGGGATTTCCCCAATCGTAATTTCGAGCTTCGAAAGGTGAGGGGGGTGGATTTCAAGATCGGCATGGGGGTAGCCTGGAACATGGAGGATCCGACAACCTCGCGGGACGATATAATCGACATCGCACGTTCGCTGGTCAGGCCGTCTAAGCAGGCACTAGGTGAACTCATGCGTGCACGTTAGCCGGGATATGGAATGTAACTTCGGGGACAGTCGGTCCCGATTTCCGCCGTGCCGGCGGCACTTTGCTAAATCTCCTACGGCTGCCCCGGGAACCGAAGTTGCATGCGCGAATTCCCGAACCGTGGTCTTGCCACCGCTATGCTCGCTTCTCCGATATGCTCATATTTCTCGGAGCTCACGCTCCGGCGCGATACCCATCTGGTCCCGGCCGAACCGGGATTGAGAGGGACGGGAGCCCCCCGCTCAACACGGTGCTCCGACTTCACAGCGAAGCGGCAAATGCCGTACGCTCTCATTGGTCCGCTTCGCACTTATCGGTGCTCCCGATAGCCCCTGCCCAGGTTATGCGCCGCGAACCGTAGCGCAAATGCCAAGCGCTCTTCAAAGGACGACTGATGGACGGGTGGGTTGGGCTGCGACGGCATATGGGTGGTTCCAATAGCCGATGCTACACCTCAACGAACAGGCAACATTGTCTTGGCCGGCACGCGAATCACTATCACTGGACCACATCATGATCGAAAGTGAGACACGGCAGGCGGATTGGCGTCGGGCAAACCCAACCAAGTATGACGCCCATCTAGCGGTACAAAGAGCACTGAAAGCTGGGTATTTGAAAAGTCAGGCCTGCGAAGTCTGTGGCATTGAGGCAGTTGACGCACATCACGACCACTATGACAGGCCACTGCAGGTCCGTTGGCTATGCCGGCGACATCACACGCGCCTTCACCATTATGGCGAAGACCTGTTCCCGCTAACGTCTCTTGTTCTGGATCGCGAAATCGGCGTCTCAGTGCAGGGTAGGGACGGCCAGGGGTAAAAGCTTGGTTGCCTGGTTGATCACCTCTCGCCACTTTCTCCATCCCGGCAGATTTTGTTCATCGACGCGTTCCTGAATGGCTTTCAGTATCCATCCGGCGCAGGCGACGTCGCCTGCGGCTTTGTAACGATTGAAGTGTTTGACACAGACCTCAATGCGAAGGCGGGCGCCACCATTGTCCAGCGAGATCTTCTCCACGAGCAGCTTTGCCTCCTGAAACGCCACGGCTATGCGCTGTCTGTTCTCCTCATCGCTGTTGATGATGACACCGAGGGTGAAGACTAGCGTTTTGGAAAGATGTTCGGTCTCGTCACTCATGCTGGATCGAAGGCTCCTTTGAATTCCGGATCGGCATAATATTTGAGTTTCTGGACCCACGCTGGCCGCTGCCCCTGTCTGAGCAGGATCATCCTGTCTTCCGGTAGCCGCATGATTTCGTCGGCATTGATGAGATCACGGGCCGAGATATGTTCGGACGAAGAACTTTTACCCTCGCTCCATGATCTCGTCACGTACTGCGCATCCGTCTTGCCGATCGAGCGGGTAATCAGTTCGGCGGTTTCGACGTCGTTGACTCCAAAGACCTGAAGCACGGCGGCATTCGACAGAAACGTGCCGGCACGCTTGCCATAAGTGGCGCGCAATTGATTGATGTCCTGGAGGATAGGCCAGAGCTGGACGCCATAGCCGGCCATGAGGCCCATCGCCCGTTCGATCGGCGCCAGGTGGCCGAGAGCAGCGAACTCGTCGAGCAGGTAGAGGATTGGCCGGGCCGGGGACGTGGGATCGCGCGCCATGTCCGTCAGGCTTTGGGTGATCAGCAGCCGCAGCCATCTTGAATAGGTGGACAGGCGATCGGGCGGCAGGACCATAAGCACGGTAATATTGTTGTGCTTGAGATCGGAAAAGCGAAAATCCGAGCGGCCAAGAACGGCAGTCATGCGCGGACTATCCAGAAAATGCGTGTGGCGTTGCGCGGCCGACAGGACACCGGCGGCTTCCCGGTCAGACTTGCCCAGCTGGCGATTGGCAGCGCGCGCGATCAGCCCGTTGGCCTCATCCATGTCCTGCATTTTGGCGAGAAGCACAGAGAACCGCTCAGGCGCCAGCGTCAGATATTCGCGCAACGTTCCGAGGTGCCGGCGCTCCGGAGATTCCGCCACCGCGATCTTGAGAATGAGCCCGGCAATGAGCGCCTTGGCTTCCTCATTCCAATGCGCATCACCGGCCGTGCCCGGTTCGTCGAATACGAGAGCGTCGGCGAGCGTGTTGGCATCTTCCGCGACATCGAGACCGTCCGGATCTAGCATGTCGAGAGGATTGAAGGCAGCGGAACGCTGATCCGTCACCCCGAATGGATCGAGAATATGAACCGGCCCGAATTGCTCACGGGCACGGCCGGTGATCCTGGCATTTTCTCCCTTGGGATCGATGCAGATCACCGAGCGTTCGGCGGTCAGCAGATTGGGAATAATGGTGCCGACACCTTTGCCGGTTCGCGTCGGCGCCATAGTCAGCAGATGCGCCGGCCCGTCATAACGCAGCAGCGTGTTTGTCGTCGGATCGCGACCGATCAGCAGGCCGTCATCTGTTGTCGAGAGCTTCTGCAGTTCGTTACCTGTTGCCCAGCGGGCAGAGCCGAACACGGCAGACATCGGAACATCCGTGATGAAGACCGAGCAAAAGCCAACCACACCGAACACCAGCGGCAAATACTTAGCGACTGCCTGGACGAGTTGGCTGATCTGCCCGGGTTCAAGCCCGCCGGTCAGATGGACGAAAAAGTTGGCCAGCAGCAGCAGCGCCGAACACAATATGCCGACAACAGCGCAAACGACCGAGAGGATGGGAGCCGTGACGATCGACTTCAGGAAACGCGAAAAAGTCATTCCGGGTTGCCGTGCCTGGATCCGTCGGACGATGATACCGGCTGGAGAATATCGCCGAACAGGTCCTTGTCGCCGTCACGGGTGAGGAACCCGGGCAGTTCCTTGCGCAGCCAGTCGCCCAGGCGCCGGGTGAAGTCGGCATCGTTGGAATTCTCCAGTCGATGCAGCACCAGCGCGCCGAGAAGAATTTTACGCCTGGTGTCACGGGCGCGTTCCTGTTTGCCGAGACGAGCGACAAGTGCCTTCTTTCGTTCTTCCAGTTCAGTGATGCGTTGTCCGATCGTCTTGCGGGCCATCGATATCATCCCGATGAAGTGTATGTGGAACCTGTGACGGTTGCTCAGCTGCCCATGGGCGCAAAAGCAGCACGTCAGAATTGCGTATGCCTGAGCCCTACTTTGCTGTTTTCCGAGTGCGTTGAAGCGATCGGACCAGATCGCAAACGCGATTTCTACTCGCAAATTTGGGAGTACGCGCAGCGTCAACACCGTCGTATGAGTGAGCGAAGCGAAGGAATGACAAGGGCGCACTTACGAGTTGCTGCGCAACTCAAGTTCGAAAAGCGCCAAAACGGCCGGAGACCCCGCGGTTGGCAATTTATCATTGCAGCATGAAGCCGATAGCTCGTAGCGGAGGCCGCAGCGCCGTGGCGGCTGCTGCCTATCGGACTGCAACGATGATGGTGAATGAGCGGGACGGCCTGGTGCACGACTTCACCCGCAAGAGGGGCGTCGAGCATGCTGAAATCATTCTTCCGGAGGGGGTGCAGGCGGATTGGGCGCTTGATCGGTCTCGACTTTGGAATGCTGTCGAGCATGCAGAGAAACGTCGGGATGCGCGGGTAGCGCGGGAGTTCGAAATCGCACTTCCACATGAGCTGACTTCAGAGCAGCGTCTTTCGCTGACACGGGACTTTGCCCGCGATCTGGCCAATCGCTACGACGCTGCGGTGGACTTCGCTATTCACCAGCCGCACACGGAAGGCGATGTCCGCAACTTTCATGCCCATGTGCTGATGACGACACGGACAGTTGGTCCCGAGGGTCTTGGCGAAAAGACGCTGATCGAGCGGGAGAACAAGTGGCTGCTGAACCACAATCGGCCCACTTCGCATATGCAGCTTCGGGATATCCGCCAGGTTTGGGAAAACCACGCCAACCGCCATCTGGCGCGGGCCGGACTTGATATCCGGGTCGATCATCGCTCGCACCTGGAGCGCGGGCTTGAGATCGAGCCAACCGAGCATATGGGTGTCTTTGCCTCGCAGATGGATCGGCGAGGGCTGGACGTGTCGCGCACGCGGATCGATGAGAAGGCGGCACGGCGCAATGCGGTGCTCATCCGGGATAAGCCGGAGCAGGTGCTGTCGATCCTGACGGACGAAAAGAGCGTCTTCGACCGGCATGATGTGGCGCGGGCGCTGCATCGCTATATCGACGATAGCCAGGGTTTCCAGATTGCCTTTGCGGCCGTCATGGCATCATCGGCATTGGTGGAATTGCGGCCGGAGCAGAACGGCGAACTGGCGCGATACTCGACACCGGAAATGCTGGAGATCGAGCACGCCATGGCCGCGAGTGCTGAGCGACTGGCACAGTCCTCCAGCCATGGCGTTAACCGACATCATGTCGATCGGGCATTGAGCCTACAGGACGATGCGATCCGGGCAAGAACCACAGGATCGCTTTCTGGAAAAATCAAGTGTGGCGACATGCCACTCGTGGGTGGAGAGCGCAAGATCGAGCGTTCCGGCTTGAGTGAGGAACAGCGGGTTGCCGTTCATCATCTCACCGGGCAGTCACGGATTGCTGCGGTGATCGGCTTTGCCGGCGCTGGCAAGTCGATTATGCTTGCCGCTGCGCGTGATGCTTGGGAGCGGCAGGGTTTTCGGGTTCATGGTGCGGCTTTGGCTGGCAAGGCGGCGGAGGGACTTGAAGAGTCTTCTGGCATTGCCTCGCGCACATTGGCGTCTTGGGAATATGGCTGGCGATCCGGAAGGGGACAACTCGGCAAGGGCGACGTTCTCGTCATCGATGAGGCCGGCATGGTCGGAAGCCGGCAGCTTGCGCGGTTCGTGATGGAGGCCGAGGCGCGAGGCGCCAAGCTGGTACTGGTTGGCGATCATGAGCAGCTTCAGGCGATCGGGGCGGGATCTCCGTTCCGGGCGATTGCCGAGAGCGTCGGAGCGGTCCAGCTTTCCGAAATCCGCCGGCAGAATGAAGGTTGGCAGCGGGAGGCGTCGATTGCCTTTGCCACGCATCGGACGGGCGATGGGCTTGCCGTCTATTCCGATCGAGGTGCTGTAAAATTCGCCGAGACCAGGGACCAGGCACGGTCGGCGCTGGTCCGCGATTATCTCACCGATCTGGAGGAGCGGCCGTCGGGATCGCGGATTGCGTTGGCACATCGTCGCGTCGATGTCCGGGCGATCAATGCCGATATTCGTGCATCGCTTCAGGACAGTCATCGGTTGGCCCATGGGGAGCAGGAGCAAGGGGAGCTTGGTCGTGAAGTCATCTATCAGACCAATGACGGCAAGCGGTCGTTTGCGCCGGGCGACCGGATCGTACTCTTGGAGAACAACCGCGACCTTGGCGTCAAGAATGGCATGCTGGGAACGGTGGAAGCCGTTGAAACGAACGCACTACAAATACGTCTCGACGGCGCGGGGCAGAACAATGCCCGATCCATCTCCATTCCCCTCAAGAGTTACCAAGCCTTTGACCACGGCTATGCAACGACAATCCATAAATCCCAAGGTGCGACGGTCGATCGGACCTTCGTCATGGCATCCGGCACTATGGACCGGCATTTGACGTATGTGGCGATGACACGTCATCGCCACAGCGTGCAGCTTTATGCCGGCCGCGACGAGCTGAAGGACATAAAGGGGCTGAACACCAGCATGGGCCGATCGGGCGCTAAGGAAACCACGCTCGATTATACCCTTGCCTTTGCCGAGCGGCGGGGCATTGCGAAGGAGTTCGTCGTGCGCAGCGAGATCTCGTTGAACACTGGTCGGACTAACAAACAGCATACTGCCCACGACAGGATTGAGGGGGGGCGTGTTGGCACTGCATCCGATCGGCAACCCTCCGTCAGCATCGAGGCACAGCGGAGCGGTGAGTGCGTCGAGGGCGGGGCGGAAAAGGTCGAGCCGCTTGTACCGGCGCTGACGAACCATTCCCGTAGCGTTGAGGATGTGGCCCGCGACAAGGCCAGACCCGATTTTGAACGAGCTATGGACGCGGTCCTTTCCGTTGGCCGTAATGTTTATGCCGATCCCGACGATGTTGCCGCCAAGATCAGCGTTGCCATTTTGGATAGGGCTATCGGAGGAGAGGCGCTGGCGAAATCGGTTGCCGAGCGGCCGGAGCAGTTCGGAGAGTTGCGCGGCAAGTCTGGGCTCCTGGGTGAAAACAAGGAGCGCAAGGCGGCTCGTCAATACGCCAAGGCGCTCAGCAATCATGTCGCATCGGCCGGACGGACCTGGGAGCGACGGCTTCACGCGGAGCGGCAGTCGGAAACCTGGAAGCGCGAGAGGCGCGATGCGGTCGAGGTGCCGGGGCTGACCCAGCGCAGCGAGGCCATCCTAAAGCAGCTCGATGGGCTGCCCCAGGCGGACAAGCCGAAATTTCTGGAGCAGATATCCGGCACACCGGAAGGGCAACGGGCGCTTGAGGAGGCGAGACAAGTCGCGAAGGCGCTTGAACAGCGGTTTGGCAGTGCGGATCCGCGGAACTTGAAGCCGGAAAAGTTGCGGCTTGGACCCGAGGAGGTTTCAGTCAAACTTGATCGGATCAAGGATGTCGCCCGCCTCGCTGATCGGGCGCAGCGGACCGAGTTGTCGCGGCAATATGAGTTGAAGCGGACCCTCAACAAGGGGCTAGGCGTCGGGATGTGACAGAGAGCGCGAGATTCCTCTTGGAATGAGCCCGGTTCGGGCAGATCGGTGTAAATCCGTGATTTTCCCTTGAGCGCATGTTGAAAGCTTACGATATTCAGGTGCTTTTGTAGCATTTGTCTTGAAAAAGTTGCAGGTCACAACTTTTGCTGTTTCAATTCGGAAGCAATGCCTGAAAGGAACTCAAATGCCGTTTGATCTCAAGGATGCACTGCTTGCCCCAGATCGAGTTTTGGTGTTCTGCGACGACACAGAGATTGCCGGGCAACCCGTTGAAACTCTGAATCCAGATTTGCGAATTCTAGTGGCGGTGCAGCTTGAATCGGATCACTACGCCTCAGTCTCCGCTGAGATGAGCGCTTGGCTATTTGAGGCGGGCGTAACCGAATTCCATGCGACGGACATTGTCAGTGGCAAAGGTCAATGGAAAAACAAGACGATCACGCAGCGACAGGCAGCGCTAAGGTTTGTTGCGGATACTCTTACCGGGTCAATGGTTCGCGTTGACGGGATATGGATGCCGAAGGGCTCGTATCCGGCGTACAAAAAGGAGGCTGAAAAGCTGGGTTCTGTGGGCGTTGGCTTCAAAGGGGGCTTGAGACGCGTATTCCTTCGTTGCCTGATGGAGCGCCTGTCCCACGAGACGCGGCCTGTAGCGCTCGTGCTCGATCAGGACAAGAGTCAATCTGGTATCGTAATCGAGACGAATTGGCCAGAGGGTGGCTATCTCGTCGGAGGAGGTCCGATCACTGCTCCCTCGCATCTCATTATTGGTCTCCAGATGGCTGATGCGATGGCATGGGCTATAAATCGCTTTCAAATCAAGCGGACGCTTTACGATGGCGACGAACATTCGGAGTTTGATCAGATCGCTATGGCGCTCGTTGCGATGATCCCTGGTAAATTGACCAACGTACTCATCGAGATGGCAGCCTGAAAATTTAATCTGTCGGACGTCAGTGCTATTCGTCATCGCGCTGCTGCTTTGCGCTGGGATCGATCGGTCTAGGAAGTCGTTATCGCCAGCCACGACGATCTTAATCTCCATGGCAGGAAGCCGCTGACTGGGTACTTATGCTGGACGAAAAAAAGAGGTCTGTTGGTTTCCACTCAGAACTGAGCCGGTTAGACGCATAATTTCCATTGAGAATTGAGCCATGTGACCTTCCCCCCAACGCGGTGAGCGACGGGGGCAACGGAGTGATCCACATGGGACTTTTAAACATCATCCGTCGGATGAAGCTGCGCGAGAAGCAGTCGATCCGCGAGATCAGTCGGCATACCGGTTTGTCGCGCAATACGATTGCGAAGTATTTGAACGCTGGCACGATCGAGCCGACGTTCACGGTACCGGAGCGACCGAGCAAGCTTGATCCTTTTGCCGACAAACTGGCGGCCTGGCTGAAGACCGAGGCCGGGAGGTCGCGCAAGCAGCGCCGAACGCTGAAGCAGCTTCATGCCGATCTGGTGGTTCTCGGCTTTACCGGCTCCTATGGTCGGGTCGCCGCCTTTGCCCGTGAGTGGCGGGTTGAGCAGCAGACGACTGGCCGCGGCATATTCGTTCCGCTGTCTTTCCGTGCAGGCGAAGCATTCCAATTCGATTGGAGTGAAGATTATGCCGTGATCGGCGGCGAGCGCACCAAGCTTCAGGTCGCACACATCAAGCTATCGCACAGTCGGGCGTTTCTGGTCAGAGCCTACCTGCTGCAGACGCACGAGATGCTGTTCGATGCTCACTGGCACGGGTTCCGTGTGTTTGGCGGCGTACCTGGTCGCGGCATCTACGACAACATGAAGACCGCGGTCGATCGTGTTGGCCGCGGCAAGGAGCGACAGGTCAACGTCCGCTTCCAGGCGATGACGAACCACTACGTTTTTGCGCCCGAGTTCTGCAATCCTGCCGCAGGCTGGGAGAAGGGGCAGGTCGAGAAGAACGTTCAGGATGCCCGACCACGTTTGTGGCAACAGATGCCGGACTTTCCAGATCTGGCGGCGTTGAATATCTGGCTGGAACAGCATTGCCAGGACCTGTGGCGAGAGACGGCGCATGGCACCTTGTCCGGTACGATTGCAGATGTCTGGGCTGATGAGCGGGCAGCATTGATGGCATTGCCTAACGCATTTGACGGCTTCGTCGAGCAGAGCAAGCGCGTCTCGCCGACATGCCTGATCACCTTCGAGCGCAATCGTTACAGCGTGCCTGCGTCTTTTGCGAACCGGCCCGTCAGCCTGAGGATTTATCCCGAGCGACTGGTCGTTGCGGCCGAGGGCAATATCCTCTGCGAACATCCGCGGATCATAGAACGCAGCCACGACAAACCACCACGGACGATTTATGACTGGCGGCATTACCTTGCCGTCATCCAGCGCAAGCCCGGTGCTTTGCGCAATGGCGCACCCTTCCTGGAATTGCCGCCGGGCTTTCGACAACTGCAGGATCAGATGCTTCGCCGCCCCGGTGGTGATCGGGAGATGGCCGACATCCTCGCTCTGGTTCTTCATCACGACGAACAGGTTGTCGTCAGGGCTGTGGAACTGGCTCTGGATCAAGGCGTGGCGACCAAGACGCATGTGCTGAACCTGCTGCATCGGTTGATCGACGGCAAGACGACAGACGGTCCCGATATCGACACGCCACAGGCGCTAACCTTGCTGCGTGAACCCAAGGCCAATGTAGAACGCTATGACGGTCTGCGGGTCCGGATCGTAGGAGGTCGTCATGCGTCATGATCCTGCCAGCGCCGCCGTCGTCATCATGCTGCGTAGCCTGAAGATGTATGGCATGTCTCAAGCCGTCACGGACCTGATCGAGCAAGGCGCTCCAGCGTTTGATGCCGCCGTGCCGATCCTGTCCCAATTGCTGAAAGCCGAAATGGCCGAACGCGAGGTCCGCTCCATCGCCTATCATATGAAGGCTGCTCGCTTCCCGGCCTACAAGGACATCTCCGGATACGACTTCGCCGCCAGCGAGATCAACGAAGCGACGGTGCGCCAACTAAACCGATGCGAGTTCATCGACGGAGCGCAGAATATCGTGCTTGTCGGCGGACCGGGTACAGGCAAAACGCATGTCGCGACCGCCCTCGGTGTCCAGGCAATCGAGCATCATCGCCGAAAGGTCCGCTTCTTCTCAACAATTGAATTGGTCAATGCGCTCGAGCAGGAGAAGGCCAAAGGCAGAGCAGGCCAGATCGCTGAGACGCTGGTTCGCCTCGATCTGCTGATCCTCGACGAACTCGGATATCTTCCGTTCAGTGCCTCAGGCGGAGCACTGCTCTTCCACCTGCTGAGCAAGCTATATGAACGCACCAGCGTCATCATCACCACCAACCTCAGCTTCAGCGAATGGGCCACCGTCTTTGGCGATGCCAAGATGACCACAGCTCTGCTCGACCGTTTGACCCATCGTTGCCATATCCTTGAAACCGGGAACGACAGCTTCCGCTTCAAAGCCAGCTCGGCCGCAGCAGCGCAAAAGAGAGGAGAAAAAGCCAGTCACTTGACCAGAGCCTGATCAAAAAACCATACTTAGAGGTGGCTCACTTCTCGGTGGAAAAACCGGCTCAGTTCCGCGTGAAAACCAACAGTGTAGGCGTCCAGCGTGGATTTGCTGATGTTGGGCAGGCCGAGATACTGTGCCATACGGGCAGCGATCGTCTGGCGATCGTACTCGCACTCTCGGATGGCGCGCGCCATCGCCCGCTTGATCTTGGTGCGATAGCGGTCGATGTCGATGTTTTGGGAAGATACGCGAACTGGGAAAACCGGTTCGCGGAAGAAATCCAGTTGCGAGGTGTCGGTTTTGCTCACTTGGCTGCCCTCAACGCTGCGAACAGGGGCTCCATGGCCTCGCTCGGCATGCCGGACGCGGCGATAACATCGACTAGGAAGAATTGGCGCGTAGG
The DNA here is from genome assembly GCF_965279435.1 of Pararhizobium sp. Taxonomy (NCBI): domain Bacteria; kingdom Pseudomonadati; phylum Pseudomonadota; class Alphaproteobacteria; order Hyphomicrobiales; family Rhizobiaceae; genus Pararhizobium; species Pararhizobium sp. The sequence continues at coordinate 4,248,202 of NZ_CBDIHY010000003.1, read as the reverse complement.
GCCGTCAGCCTTCTTCCAGATAGTGTCGAGCTGTGTGCGAACGACGCGCTGCTTGTCGGCGTCGGACATTTCTGGGGCCGGTTCCTTGGCCCAAGCGAGAACCTTCTTTATGTCGGGTTCTTTTTCGAGCGCCGCCGCGATGCCAGCCTGCTTCGTCGGGCCTTCCTTGGCGAGTTTCAGCAGCATCGACTGATTGTCGGCTGCGGCGGTACCTCTGAGCGCTGCCCTGAGTTTCGGCGAGAGGTTCTGCGCGATCTGATTAAGCCGCTTCACTGTGGGGACTGACAGTCCCATGCGATCGGCGATGTGTTTGGAGAAGCTGCTCTCCGCTTCATTGCCCAGCACATTGACCAGATTGATCCTGGTGCCCACCGAAGGATCAACTTGATCCCTCGATTGTTTCAAGTTCTTGGATTTATCGATTTTTCCATATTTCTGTTCCCAGACGTCCCGATATGTCTGGACGAAGATCGCGCGGTCGATCACCGAAAGTTCGTTACGAAACAGGTTCTCCGTGATCTCGACGAGTTGCGCCTCCGCCTGATCGGCCTCGACCACCATCGCGTCAATTTCAACTTCGTCATTAAGCACTTCGGCGCGGATGCGGTGCGCTCCGGCTACCAATGTGTAAGGGGTTGCGCCCTTGTTCATATTGGGCGTCGAGCGAACAGTGATTGGGTTCAGTAGGCCATGCTCGACGATGCTCTGGGCGATCGCCAGGGCGTGGTCTTCCTCGACCGCGCGCAGACGCTCGGGGACGTGGATTTGATCGATGCGAATACGTCTGAACTCGGCCATTAGGCGGCGTCCTCCATGCGGGCAGTTAGGGAGGCGCGGGCAGCTGCCGCCATACTGCAATAGTGGGTTTCAAATCGTGGGGTTTCGAGGCGACGATCAATGGTCCGTAAAGCCCGGTTCACGGCCTCTCGGGAGCGCTCCTGATGTTCGACGACGCGGCGCTTGGGGATGAGGAACACCCGCACCATCATGTGAATAACGACTTGCCGGGCGAGAGCCGCATCGAACCACTCGTGTGGCGGGTCGATAATCGATTGCGCCGATAGGTGCGGAAAACCGTCACGGGCAGCCAGTATGCAGGCGTGGAAAACACCGTCGTGAAGCGATGCCTGGGAATGCAGGTTTATCATGCGGCCACTCCTGTAAACCGAGCAATGATCGCCGCTGCCGCAGCAACCAAGCCGGCCACTGCGACGGCAAAGATCAGCACCGTGTCGGCCCACTGGCAGACGGGCGAAAACGACGGGATGAACGGATTAGACGTGTCTATTTTCCCATGCCGTTTCGTCATTGTGGCGCGCTCGGGATTGCCCGATGGTCGCTGTGTGGCGCTGACGGTCTCGGACTGGACAGCCGGGGCGAACAGCCCGCTTGTGCGGGATGGTGTGTTGGCTCTGCCGGTCAGCTTTGGCTGGTACCGGATGGCAATGGCTAGAACAGCCTTCCGCCCGCGCCACATCACGCTGCATCCCGATGGGGTTTGCTGGACTCTGGTGTGTACTCGTGGGAAAGAATGCGTGCTGTCCGTTTCGGATAGCGGTCCGGAAACAGTGTCTCGACGGCGATGCCAAGGAAGTTGGCTACGATCGCTTCGGAGTTACTGTTTGGCCGGGTCCAGATGGTCCGAAAGCCACCGGGGCTGACGTCGTTCATCTCGGCAAGTTTCGTCAGCGTCATACCGCGCCGGCGAAGTTCACCGAGGATAGAGTGACGGTCCCACTTTATGGGCTTGGTCATCGGGGCACTCCTGCAGAAAGCGGATGTTGGCGCATCCGCTTTTTGTTGAACGTTAATGAGCAATCGCAGCCCGCCAAAGCAGGCTGCTACAGATAGGATTAATTCCAATTTCGATATTTGTAAATATTGATATTGGAAATAACTGGTGGGCGCGTGGCTGGAAGACCTGAGGTCGCAAAGACTGAGCTTGGCGAGAGGCTGCGCGCTATTCGCAAGACTATGGGTGATCTTGATCGGGAAGAATTTGCCTCCCGCCTCGGGATCTCCGCGCAAGTTTTAGGAAAGATCGAGCGTGGCGATTCCGAGCCTGATCTGGCGGTGCTTGCCGCTTATCGGTCGGAATTTGGCGTTGATCTAAACTGGCTAGCAACGGGTGAGGGGGAAATGTTCTCGGCGAACTCACCAACAGCCATAACCATCCCCGCAGCAAGAACGATCGGAACCACGATCGACTGGGTCGGTAAGCTCGTGTTTCAGGTCTATAGGGATGAAAAGGTTGCGGTGCCGCAAGGAGCGGCAATCGGCATTGTTTCAGCCAAAGTGGTGGAACTGATGCAGCATGCCGGCCCTTCAGTCGTCGATCTTAACAATGTGGCCGCGTTGTTACCTTGGTTGGAAATGAAGATACGCGCCGAATTGAAAGAAGCAGCTGATCAGCCGGGCACCGGCAAACACTCGGCCTAATGCTGGTGATCAGGAGTATGTTAACGGTTGCGACGATCGACACATTACGCGGGATCGATTTTGCCACAAGTTGAACCTTTAGGTATAGTAAATCTGCGATGGAGCATGGGGGTTGTGCCAAACCATTCCTATCCTAGATGGCGATTGGCACGAAAAGGAGCAGCCGGTGAAGGTATTTGTAGGATATGCCTCAGAAGACAGAAGCGCGGCGGAAGAAGTTGTGGGCTTCCTAAAAACACTAGGTTTGGATGTCTGGTTTGACCGTTCTTCACTAGTGGCCGGCGATGATTGGGATGCAGAGCGCCTCGCTGCACAGCGCGATGCGGATATCATTATCCATATGTGCTCAGATAAGATTTTAACACGCCCGGGCGTGGTAAACAGAGAGATCCGTGAGACGCTAAGGCTTGCAGAGGACAAACCCTTCGGCAGCAACTTCGCGATTTTTATTCGCCTAGGTGAAGTGCGATTGCCAGCCACGTTCTTGCGTTATCATTACATTGACTTTGAAGGCGACTGGCAACAGGCGCTGGCAACTGCTGTCGGCAAGAAGGCCGGTTCTCTCCAAATGGATTCTGCTCCGGCCACCCCGTACAAGCGGGATAGCGTGAATGTCCTTGAAAGGTTTTCAAAGAGACTGATCGAGGAGAAAGAGAAGACCTATGAACTGTCGGTCGAGTATTTAGTCTATGGCAGTGGTGATACCTACTGGAGAATGATTAATTCGCATATCGAATCTAAAGCGTTGGAAGAGTACTATAGTTTTAAATCGGCCATTCCATCTTTGAGTGGAAATTCCGACGAGGAATGGTTCAGGGCGGCCGAATTTCAGCTCAGGACCGAAGAGTTCTATTGCTCATCCGGTTTTGTTTCTTTGCGGTACTCCATGTATTGGGATATGGGTGGCGCACATGGCAACTTTCGGACCGCAACGTCTAATTTTTTTGGCCTCGATCATGGCAAATTCACAATTAAAGACGCCTTGCATAACGATGAAGAGAAAGCCAAAAAACTGCTTTCTTATTGCATGAAAGTTGTAGGCGCAGGACTAGGGGACGAGGACGTCGATTGGCTTGTCGACAAGGATAACTCTGAGGAAGCTTGGCGAGTGCTCGATAACTTCAATTTCGACAATCGTGGCGTTACGTTTAACTTCAGCCCTTACGATCTCTTGGCATACGCATACGGCGACCATGAAGTAAATATTCCCTGGCAAGTCGCGTTGAACTTCTTTTCCGAAGAATATGGAAAACCGTGGGGCCGCAGTGAGGTTGGCGAAAGCTCCTGACCGATTTCGTCTTGATGAGAGGATCAGATTGCGAGTTCTAGGGGAGCGAAATGGATCAAGACCTTGTCGCCGATAAAGCCGATGTGATTTTTGGAAACCTAAATCGCCTTCAGCAGATCATCCAAGATCTGGACGACCGGGGTCTTATCCTGGCCTTGGCCGCGTTTGCGGAGGAGGCGTTAGGCGATCTTATTGGCGCATATCTTGTTGAGGGGGAGCCCTCCAGACAGTTGACCAGCGGCTTCAACGCGCCATTAGGTACTTTTTCGGCACGTAGTAAAATGGCGTTTGCATTAGGCCTCGTCACAAAGGGTCAGTATCAGGACCTTGAGCGGCTGAGGCGGATTCGAAACGAATTCGCGCACAAATGGGAACCCCTCTCGTTTGCTGACCCAAAGATAGCAGCGCATATCTCAGCCCTGCATTTTAGTGGCTTGAACATGAAGTTTCCAGATTCCCCGGCGGAGAAGGTGCGAAGTGTGCTTTCGGTTCTTCTAATGGAACTCCGCGCGACAACTATACGATCGAGTGGCGCGGGCCGTTTAAAATTGCTTGGAACTCGGCTCGTTGCTGGGGTCGCTGGTGATTTCGATGAGCAAATTTCAGCTTGTAAGAAACATCTAACGGAGATTGCGGAGGAACTGGTATCAGCCTCGGATCAACGTCGCCGGTTCCTTCAGGCTGTTCGTCGGAACTGGGTGGGTTACCTTGAAATAGTCCGTCTGAATGCTCCGCCAGGCCGACGGCATGAGGTATTAAATCTACGCGCGGAACTGAACGCCTGGAATGATGCCCTTGACGAACGAGACGCATAGAACGCCATCCGAAGCGCCACGACATTGTGGGAATCTTTCTACTTGTGGAACCGCATTAAAGTGCTGTTTTCTTTTCTTGTTTTCTACGATTTACAGATTCCCATATCAATGTGGGAATCTCATTTGGATTTCCGCCCAATCGGGCTTATTTCCTCGCCTTACAGAGCAACCGGTCAATTTTCCTCAAGTCCTAGTTTTTAAGGCTTTGAAGGCGGCTCGAAAGCTTTTCAGGGGCTTTTGAGGCCCGACTTGAAGCCTCGGCCGGTTTTGGGCACTTGGGGCCGGTCGGGACGGTTTTCCGCCTCAAGGGCTGTCAAAAACATTCGCCCGATTTTTTCAGGCAGCCCTGCGCAAAGCCTTACGTTTCAAGGCGTTCCCGCCAGTTTCCACATAATCCCAGATATTCCCGCCTTTTCCGGATACCTATGGCAGACAACAGCGGCACCTGTCGTCCGGCAGGGTCTCGATCTAATCTTTCCAGAATGCCGAGGCTTGCGGCGCTTGTCGTCCCATTTCCGTGTCTCGAGGATGTTGTCGTCAAGTTTGCCTAGGCGCGTTCCACCGATCTTGACGGGGTTTTCAGCGCGTTTGTTTCCGGATGGGGCATTGTAAACTCCGGTTTGAGGTTTCGTTCCGGTCGCAACCGCCAGGTGGCCAGGACGTTCCGTATCCTTGTAACCCATGCGTCAAGCGCAATGCTGCGCTGCGATAAAATCGCTTCCACGAAATCCGGTAATCCTTTAAATATTACTCATCGAAGCCGTGCACCTCCTCCCGCGCTGCTTCGAATGGGACATCCCATCCTCCTCCCAGGGATGTCCTAAGGAACAGCGGCACTCCTCCTCCCAGTCGCTGTTCGCGTTTTTGAAGCCTGCCGCACCTCCTCCCGCGGCAGGCTTTTTCGTTTACGGGTACAGGGTGTCTCCCGACGGCGTTGCCGGTGGCCCGTATCGGCCGGCGAATGCCGTCATAAGCGGGCAATCAGCCGGTACTCGCGGCGCCGTAAAACTAAAAGTTGACCCTGACCGTTCTTTCCGCTATCACTGGTTCATCGATCTTTTGCTTGCTGAACTTTGGTTACCGCGCGATTGGCACCGCGCCTGAACGAACTTCCCTTCAAAACTATCGTTATCATCGTCGTATGGGAATTTCTCATGCGATCCACCACGTATGCTTTGAAAGGGTTCATTATGACCACAGGCACAGTAAAATGGTTTAATTCCACCAAGGGCTTCGGCTTCATTCAGCCTGACAACGGCGGCGAAGATGCCTTCGTTCACATTTCGGCCGTCGAACGCGCCGGAATGCGCGAAATCGTCGAAGGCCAGAAGATTTCTTACGAACTGGAGCGCGACAAGAAGTCGGGCAAGATGTCAGCCACCAACCTTCAGGCTGCATAATTTGAACTGCTTCCGCTTTGACCACGGATGTACTGGCATCGCTGGAAGCTAGTTTTTTGGAAGGCCGGACGTTTGTCCGGCCTTTTCCGTTTTAAGCATGACGACTGGAGGACCTATGTCCGTCAACAAATCCCGCGAGCATGCCCAAGCTGCATTCAGCCATCTTCAGTCCCAATTCTTCGCGCGCGGCAGCGCGGTCGAGGAAATGGATCATGTGATCAGGTCGCGTGACGAAAAGACATCCCGCCTACGGGAGGCGCGGCTCGCCAAGGAAGAGCAGGATCGCATCAGCGCTTCGACGGCACCCGCCGTCAAAACCCGCAAGAGGGCCTGAGCATGACGCAAGACCACAGCTTCAATCATTCCGACTGGTCGCCCGACGAACTCCGCCGGGCGCTCGAAGCGGCAAGTGTGGCGCTCTGGTCCTGGCACGTGGACAGCGACGATCTTCTCATGGACAGTCATGGCTACACGCTTTGGGGTGTTACCAAAGCGGAACCGCTGACGTTCGAGCGGCTTTCGGACAAGATACATCCGGCTGACCGGGACAGGGTTCGGGCGGCTTTCGCGGCCACCAGAGCCGTTGTCGGACCGTACGAGACTGACTTCCGGATAATCGTTGGTTCGGATGTGCGCTGGATATCCGCACGGGGACGCGGCAGCGATGCAGGCATCAAAGACCGGAAGATGACGGGTATCTTTCTGGATGTCACCGGCCGGAAAAACGCCGAGGAAAGCCATGAACTCCTGGCAGGTGAGATGAGCCATCGGGTGAAGAACCTGTTGGCGATCGCGGCAGGCCTGACGCAGATCACGTCGCGATCTTCGGATTCCGTCCAGACCATGACGCAACAGCTGACCAGCCGTCTGACTGCACTCGGGCGCGCGCATGACCTCGTCCGGCCTCTGCCAAACGGGCAGGGCAACGCGGCATTGCTCGGCGACATTTTTACCGTTCTTTTGGCCCCGTATGACGACGAGGGCGCGTTCGCAGGCAGGATCAGGGTCGCTGTTCCACGGTTGGGCGTAGGCGAGACGGCCGCTACCGGACTTGCATTGGTGATTCACGAGTTGGCCACCAACGCGATGAAATACGGCGCGTTGTCTGTCGCTGAAGGTACGCTCGATGTTTCCGGTACGATCTCCGGTGACGCCGTGGAAATTCAGTGGTCCGAGCGTGGCGGTCCCGACGTGGTTAAACCCGATGGCCCTGGCGGATATGGCAGCAAGCTTCTTCACCGGACCTTGGCGGGCCATCTTGGCGGAACCCTCGAGTACGACTGGTCGAAAGACGGCCTGCTTGTGAAACTGCACATCGACGGAGGCCGATTGTCGTCGTAGCCAGCGCCTAGCCCCACAAAAGGGCTTTGAAACGCTTGACGACAATCTCGAGGCCAAAGGGCTTCGGCAGGACATTCATAGACGCCCGCAATTCGATCTCGTTGGACCTGACGCGGCCTTGTCCCGCTATATTTATGTCGGCCGCGCATCCAGCGCATGCAGGATACCACGCAGCTCAGCCAAACCGCGCAGGCGGCCGATGGAGGGGTAGCCGGGGGTGACAGTCTTTTCGAGATCGTCGAGCATGCGGTGGCCGTGGTCGGAGCGGAAGACAATGGTGTTTTCGGCTGAGCGGCGGCGGTCCTCGGTGACCAGTTCCTTCAGCACCTCGACCATGTCGACGTCACCATCAAGATGGTTGCTTTCGTGGAAGCTGCGGCCGTCGGCTTCACGGGTGGTGGCGCGCAGATGGGCGAAATGGATGCGCGCGGCGAAACGGCGGGCAATCGCGGGCAGGTCGTTGTCGGCGCGGACGCCAAGACTGCCGGTGCAAAAGCACATGCCGTTGGCAAGCGAGGGCACCGCGTCGAACAGGGCGGCGTAGTCTGCGGCAGTCGAGGCGATGCGCGGCAGGCCGAACAGCGGGCGTGGCGGATCGTCCGGATGCAAGGTCAGCTTCACCCCGAGCGCCTCGGCTGCAGGGGTAACGGCTTCAAGGAATTCGATCAGGTTCTGGCGAAAGCGGCTGGCGTCGACGCTGCTATAGGCGGCGAGGCGTTCGCGAAAGCCGGGAACCGTCATCGGCTCGGTGGTGGAGCCGGGCAGGGCGGAGGTGATGATGCGGGTGATCTCCGCCATTTCGGCTTCCGGCATCGTCTCGAACACGGTTTTGGCCCGCAGGCGGTCTTCGTCCGAATAGTCGTTCTCGGCGCCGGGGCGCTTGAGGACGAACAGGTCGAAGGCGGCAAAACGTTCATGATCGAAGCGCATGGCGGTGGCACCGGTCGGGGTGACAAAATCCAGTTCCGTGCGCGTCCAGTCAACGACGGGCATGAAGTTGTAGCAGATGATGTTGATGCCGCAGGCGGCGACGGCCTCGAGGCTGGCAATCCAGGCTTCGATCTCGGCTTTGGCCTTGCCGCCGGTGCGCTTGACGGCATCGGGGATGGGGATGCTTTCGACGACGGACCAGGTGAGTGGCGAGCGCCCGGAGGGCGTGGTTTCGATCAGCACTTTTCGCTCGCGGACTTCACTCTCAGTCCACGCCCGGCCGATCGGCACCTGATGCAGCGCCGAAACGATATTGGTCGCCCCGGTCTGGCGCACATCGTCCAGCGTCACCGGCGCATCCGGCCCGAACCATCTCCATCCCTGACGCATGCCTGCTTCTTCCTCCGGTTTATTGAATGTCGTTGTTTGGTGTCGCTGTTCAGCAAAAATAACCGGGATGCATGACGCGCAATTCAGCAACGTCGGGAATGACGGCGCTTAGATGGTGCATCATGGCAGTGCGGGCGCCTTCGACGTCATGGGCGGCGATGGCATTGCGGATCGTCACGTGCTCCTCGATCACGCTCTCCATGCGGCCGAGCGCCGGCAGGGTCAGGCGCCGGGCGCGGTCGATCTGGATCTTGACGGTTTTCAGGATCGCCCAGATGCCGGGATAGCCGGCGATGCCGGCAATCGTCTCGTGGAAGGCCTCGTCCTGCTCGTGGAACAGCGACAATTCATTATGGGCGGCATGGAGGCGCTGGCGGGCGATGATGGCATCCAGCCGGGCGATGTCGGCGAGGGTCGCGATTGCTGTTGCCGATTCGACCGTTGTCCCCTCCAGCGACTTGCGGATCACCACTGCTTCGGGAATGGCCGCGACCGGAACCAGCGACACGAAGGTGCCGGATTGGGGGAAGATATCGACAAGCCCTGCCTCTGCCAACCGCAGCAGCGCCTCGCGCACCGGCGTCCGGCTGACGCCGAATTCCTCGGCGATTTTCTTTTCCTGCAACGGCATACCGGGCGGCATCTGCAGGGAGGAGATCGCCGAATGCAGCCTTTCATAGATCGCAGAACCCGCTGTGACGCGCCTAAGCTTTGCTGCCGCAGGCTCGGCAAGAAGGGGCGCGACGACGGGGCTCTGGGGCGATGACGGCATAAGGTCTCTCGAAGCGTTGACACTGTTGTGAATACTAGTATATCAATTTCACAACGTTGCCAAGACGTGAAGCGGGAGGAGCGACAAGGAATGGCATTGCACCCCGACAGGCTGTTTCCTGCCGACCCCGGAACTCGGGCGATTGCAAGGCAGCTTTACCAAACCGTTCACGGACTGCCGATCGTATCGCCGCACGGCCATACGGATCCGTCCTGGTATGCGGAAGACAAGCCATTTTCGGACCCTGCAGCGCTATTCATTACCCCGGACCATTATGCGACGCGCATGCTTTATTCGCAGGGCGTGCGGCTGGAAGACCTGGGTGTGGCCCGGCGTGATGGTGCGCCGGTCGAGGCGGACCCACGCACGATATGGCGACTGTTTGCCAAGCATTTTCATCTGTTTGCCGGAACGCCAACGCGCATCTGGTTCGAGCATTCGATGGAGACTGTGTTCGGGCTCACCGAGCGCCTGTCGCCCAAAACGGCGGACGCCCTGTTCGACCGGATCGAGGCTGCGATCCCGACGCCGGAAATGCGGCCGCGTGCCCTGTTCGATCGTTTTGGCATTGAGGTGATCGCCACCACGGACAGCGCACTTGACGATCTCCAGCATCATGACGCGGTGCGCAATTCGGGATGGCATGGGCGCGTGGTGCCCACATACCGGCCGGATGCGGTGGTCGATCCGCAGGTGCCTGGATTTGCCGCTAACCTTGAACGTTTCCTCAGCCTGACCGGGGAGGCGGCGACCTGGGCTGGTTATCTGAATGCACATCGGGCGCGGCGTGCCTTCTTCAAGCAGCGCGGTGCAACGGCGACGGATCATGGCCATGCGAGCGCCCGGACGGAAAACCTGTCTTCCGGTAATGCGGCGGCACTCTTCGACAAAGTGCTTTCAGGTCAAGCGGACGCGTCGGAAGCCGATGCCTTCCGCGGCCAGATGCTGACGGAAATGGCGCGGATGAGCGGAGATGACGGGCTGGTGATGCAGATCCATCCGGGATCCTATCGCAACCACAATCCGTCGCTGTTTGCGGATTTCGGCCCGGACAAAGGGGCGGATATTCCGCAAGCTACCGGCTATGTGCAGGCGTTGAAGCCGCTGCTCGATGCGGTCGGAAATGACCCGGCGCTGACGGTTATTCTCTTCACGCTCGATGAAACTGCCTATTCACGCGAACTGGCACCGCTGGCCGGGCACTATCCGGCCCTGAAGCTTGGGCCCGCGTGGTGGTTCTTCGACAGTCCGGAGGGCATGCGCCGCTACCGCGAGACGACGACGGAAACCGCCGGGTTCTACAACACGGTCGGCTTCAACGACGACACCCGCGCCTATCTGTCGATCCCGGCCCGCCATGACATGGCGCGGCGGGTGGACTGCGCCTATCTCGCCCGGCTCGTGGCAGATCATCGCCTTGAAGAGGAAGAGGCGTTCGGTCTGGCACATGAACTTGCCTACGGGTTGGCGAAGCGGGCCTACAGACTGTGACTATCCGGCAGACGGGTGCGCAGGAGGCGCCCGCTGCACAACACGGGAGGAGAATGACATGAACGTTACGCGCAGGACTTTTGTCGGCGGAGTTGCCGGCTTGACCGGTCTGGGGCTTTTGCCCGGCCGTCTTTTTGCACAGCTCAAGGCGCCGGCAAGCCCGGTCACCATCACGGTAGTGGATGTTGCCGGCAATCTAGCCCTGACGCAGGGCATGCTCGAAGCCTATGCGGCAGCAAAGCCGGAATGGGTATCGAGTTTCGCCTTCACCAAGGCTCCGGCACCGGAACTGCCGGCCAAGATCAAGGCACAGCAGGCTGCCGGCAAGGTCGATATCGATCTCGTTCTGACCGGAACCGATGTGCTCGCCGCCGGCCTCGATCAGGGGCTGTGGGTCGATCTTGCCGCACACAAGGGCGACCTGCCCAATCTGGAAAGCATCCTGTTGCCGCAGGCTTTCAAGATGCAGGCGCTCGCCAAGGAGCAGGGCGTCGTCGTCACCTATTATCCGTCCGGGCCGCTGATCGAATATATGCCGGACAGGGTTCCGACACCGCCGAAGACGGCGGCGGAGCTACTGGAATGGTCGAAGGCCAATCCGAAGAAATTCATGTATGCCCGTCCGGCCAATTCCGGCCCGGGCCGCACCTTCCTGATGGGGCTTCCCTATATTCTCGGCGACAGCGATCCGCGCGATCCGGTCAACGGCTGGGCAAAGACCTGGGAATATCTGAAGGCTCTGGGTGAAAACGTCGAATATTACGGCACTGGCACGACCCAGACGATGAAGGAACTCGGCGAAGGTACCCGTGACATCGTCGTTTCGACGACCGGCTGGGATATCAACCCGCGGGCGCTCGGCATTGTTCCGACTGAGGCCAAGGTCGGCAAGCTCGACGGCTTCCACTGGGTGACGGATGCGCATTATGCGGTCATTCCAAAGGGCGTTTCGGACGAGAAGGTCGCCGTTCTGCTCGACATCATCAACTTCATGCTGCAGCCGCAGCAGCAGGCGATCGCCTATGACCAGGGCTATTTCTACCCGGGCCCGGCGGTGAAGGACGTGACGATCGAGATGGCACCGCAGGAAAGCCAGGACGCCATCAAGGAGTTCGGCCGTCCGGAATATGACGACTGGATCGCCAACAATCCGCTGGAAGTGCCGCTCGAGCCCGCCCGGATCGTCGAAGCGTTCCGCATCTGGGACGAACAGATCGGCGCATCCAAGGGCTGAGCCTGACAGGACCTGAAACGGCGGCGGTTTCGCCGCCGTTTCAAACTGCCTATCGACGTGGAGGAGACGACCTTGAATTTGCCGGTTCAGACCGCAGCGGCGGTGCTTTCGCCCAAACAGACGGCCCGCCTTGAGCTGGATGGCCTGCGCCGCTCGTTCGGCGCCTATACCGCGCTCGATGGCATCGATCTTGCGATCGAGCCTGGCGAATTCATCGCCCTTCTCGGACCCTCCGGTTGCGGCAAGTCGACGGCGCTCAATTGCGTTGCGGGGCTTCTTGCCCTGTCGGGCGGCGAAATCCGGCTCGGCGGCGACCGCATCGATCAGCTGGAGCCGGAAAAGCGCGGGTTCGGCATGGTGTTTCAGAGCTACGCGCTGTTTCCGCATATGAGCGTGCGCCGCAATGTTGGCTTCGGGTTGACCATGCAGGGTGTTCGCGGCAGCGAGGCCGACCGGCGTATCGAACAGGCTTTGGCGCTGGTCCGGCTGGAAAGCCAGATCGACAAGCTGCCGGGGCAACTGTCCGGCGGACAACAGCAGCGCGTGGCGATTGCCCGCGCCATCGTCATCCGGCCGCCGGTCGTGCTGATGGACGAGCCGCTGTCCAATCTCGATGCCAAGCTGAGACTTGAGATGCGCGCCGAAATTCGCGGCATCCATGACCAGATCGGCTCGACAACCATTTACGTGACGCATGATCAGGACGAGGCGCTGTCGCTGGCCGACCGGATCGTCGTGATGAACCAGGGCCGGATCATGCAGATCGGCTCGCCACAGGATCTTTATCAGCGGCCCAATCATATCGACGTTGCCGATTTTATGGGTTTTCGCACGCGCATTGCTGGGCGAGTGACCGGCATATCCGGTGACGAAGCCCGCATCGAAGTGGCGGGGGCGCAGCTGACCGGCACGATGCGCGAGCCGCTTGCCGTCGGCGATGCGGCGGTGCTGTCGGTGCGGCCGGAGGATCTTGTCGCCGTCGAGGATGGCAACGGCATGCCCGCCACTGTGGTCAATATGGAATATCGCGGCCGTGCCTTTTTCGGGCTGGCCAAGTCGGCTGATGGTTCCGATCTCTATTTCCGCGCCGAACAGGCTCTGCCACGCGGCGCATCGGCGACGTTGCAACCTGCCACCGGCCGGGCGCTGCTGTTCAAGGGGGCGGGCGCATGAGCACGCCGTCGCTTCGCACCCGGCTTGCCGCGCGCGGTTTTGATGGCACGACGTTGCTGATCCTGCCCGGGCTCGCCGTCATGCTCGGGCTGTTCATCTATCCGTTTTTCTACGGGCTTGCCGATTCGGTGATGCCGAAGGAGGGGGCCTGGTATGCCAACTATGTGACGTTCTTCAGCGATCCCTTCCAATACCGTACGATCGCATCGACGCTCTGGCTGGCGCTGCCGGTGACGATCGTCAACCTGGCCTTTGCCGTACCGATTGCCTTCAGGGTCCGGTTGATGACGCGGCAACGGCTGTTGACGACGATCCTTGTCCTGCCGATCACGCTTGGTACGGTTTTCGTTGCCGATGGGCTTTTGACGTTTCTCGGACCGCAGGGCTGGTTCAACCGCGTGCTGGTGCTTGTCGGGCTGCTGGATGCACCCGTGAAGCTCACCAACAACTATTGGGGCGTCTTTGCCTCGCTGGTCATTACCGGTTTTCCCTTCGCTTTCCTTCTGACGCTGTCTTACGTCACCGGCATCGATCCGGCGATAGAGCAGGCAGCCGCCACCCTTGGCGCCAATGCGCGCCAGCGGTTCACGAAAGTCTTCCTGCCGCTGCTGGTGCCGGGGCTTGCCGTCACCTTCTGTCTTGCTTTCGTCCAGGCCTTTGCCGTCTTTCCCTCCGCCGTCCTGCTCGGGGCGCCGGCGGGGCCGACGCGGGTGATCTCGATTGCCGCCTATCAGGCGGCCTTCGAGCAATATGACCATTCGCTGGGAACCGCGATCGCGATGATCATGGGAGCGGTGGAGCTGGTCGTCGTTTTGGCTGTTCTTGGCGCGCGATCGATGTTCTATCGCGGCCCGACCGGGGGGACGAAGGGATGATGATGCTGACAAAGCCTGTGCCCCATCACTCATTTTTCCGGGAGATGCCGCGATGATCCGTGATCAGGGCCTCGTGTCGAAAATCTGGCGTTTTGCCGTCTGGGCGGTTGCCGGGCTGTTCATTATAAACCTTATCGGCGTGATTGCTGCCGTGGTGGTCAATTCCTTCGCCACCCGCTGGCTCGGCACCTGGCTGCCGGTCGGTCTGACGACAAAGTGGTATTTTAGCGCCTGGAAGGAATTCCAGCTGTCGAGCGTCGTGTTCGTCACCTTCCAGATCGTCTTTACCGTGGTGATCATTTCCGGGATTCTCGGCGTCACCACCGCCTATGCACTGGCGCGGCGGGATTTTCCGGGCAAGCGCCTCGTCGTCCTCCTGTTCCTTTTGCCCTTGCTCATTCCGCCGCTGACCTACGGCATTCCGCTGGCGACGGTGCTTTACCAGATTGGTCTCGGCGGCTCGTTCTGGGGTGTCGTGCTGATCAACCTCGTGCCGTCGCTGCCCTTCGTCGTTCTGGTGATGATCCCCTTCATCGAGCAGATCGACCCGCGCATCGAGGCCGCAGCGCGTGTCTTCGGGGCTGGGACAGGCAGCCTGTTTCTGCGTATCCTGTTGCCGCTTCTGCTTCCCGGCATGCTGGCGGCGCTGCTTCTGGTGCTGGTGCGTACGATCGCGATGTTCGAGCTGACCTTCCTGATCGCCGGGCCGACGAGCCAGACGCTGGTCGTGTCGCTCTACTACGCCGTCTTTGCCGCCGGCGTGCGGGCCGGACAGTCGATCGATGCCATGGCGGTAATCTACATGGTGACGACGCTGTTCTGGCTGATTCTTGCCCTGCAATTCGTCAACCCGTCGCAGATCGTCGCTCGCGCCAAACAGCAGCCCGCATCATGACCAGAATATCGAATGACACCCTGAAGCCCGTACCGGACGGGATCGAAAAGCCGGGTTATGACCGGGCGACGGTGACGGTCGGTATTGTCCATCTCGGGATCGGCGCCTTCCACCGCGCGCATCAGGCGGTGTTTACCGATGATGTTCTGGCACACGATCCCTCCTGGGGGATTTGTGGTGTCTCGCTGCGCAGCCCTGACACCCGCGATGCGCTCGCACCGCAGGACGGGCTTTATACGCTGAAGATTCAGGACGGTGGGGGCGAGACGCTGCGCATCATCGGCAGCGTTGTCGAAATGCTTGTTGCGCCGGAGGGCCCGAAAGCTGTTCTAGCGCGGATGGCTGACCCGGCGACCCGCATCGTCTCGTTGACGGTCACCGAAAAGGGCTATTGCCATAATCCGGCGACCGGCATGCTGGATGAAAACCATCCGGATGTTCTTCACGACCTGCAGAACCCGGCAGCGCCGCGATCGGCCGTTGGCTTCATCGTCGAGGCGCTGGCCCGAAGGCGGGCGGCGGGCGTGGCTGCGTTTACGCTGCTATCGTGTGACAACCTTCCATCAAACGGTCATGTGCTGAAGCGCGTCGTCAGCCGTTTTGCCGAGCTGCGCGATCCGGGACTGGCCGCTTTCGTCGCCGATGTCGCTTCGCCATCCACCATGATCGACCGGATCGTGCCGGCAACAACCGATGCAGACCGCGCTGCCATTGCGGCTGCGCTTGGTGTCGACGATGCCTGGCCGGTGGTGACAGAGCCGTTCCGGCAATGGATCATCGAGGATCATTTTCCGCTGGGACGGCCGGCATGGGAGGAAGCGGGCGCCGTCTTTGTTCCCGAGGTTTCGGCCTTCGAGACGATGAAACTGCGGCTTCTCAACGGCAGTCATTCGACACTTGCCTATCTGGGGTTTCTGGCCGGGGCCGAAACGGTGGCGGATGCCATGGCCTTGCCGGGCATGCAGCCGCTGATCGACGGGCTGATGTCCGAGGAGGTTTCTCCGACACTGCCGCCGCTCGCCGGTTTCGATCTGGCGGCCTATCGAGGTGCCCTCATTCAGCGCTTCAAAAATCCGGCGTTGCGTCATCGCACCTGGCAGATCGCTATGGATGGATCGCAAAAATTGCCGCAACGGCTGCTCGGGACGATCCGCGACCGTATGCGAGCAGGGGCTTCTTATGACCGGCTGGTACTCGGGGTTGCCGCATGGATGTCTTACGCACGCGGCCTCGATGAGGCTGGAGAGGCGATTGACGTCCGTGATCCGCTGGCCGGGCGCATCGCGGCATTGACGCAAGGTCTGGATGATCCGGAACAGATCGTCGTGGCGTTTCTGGGCATAACCGAGGTCTTCGCCGACGATCTTAGCCGCGATGATGGCTTCCGGGCAGCGCTTACCGATGGTTTGTCGCGTCTGCTCTCAAAGGGAGCGGCCGTCGAACTGGCTGCGTGGCAAAGGCCAGTCAGGTGAGCCGCTGTTCTGGTCGCTGCTGCGGCAACTGGCGTTACCAGCCCGGTGTAGAGCCCTGCCGATGTGCCAGTACCCAGCTGGCAAGAATAATCTAAGGTTGTCGTTTTTAACATATGTATATTTACTGGTGTAGTCTTGCGGCAACTTGTATTCTTTCGTTTGTGGATGACCGCGCCGCCCGCGTGGCAAGCTAAGGGCGGTATTTGTTTCTAAATGGAACGTGCAGCTCCATATTCTAGTAAAATAATGTTCTGCTGAATTACGTTTCGGTTAACTACTGCTTTTTACCGCCGTTTAGAGTTTCGTAAGTACTGTCCGTTGTCTGAGGGATACATCGATGCCAGGGGTGGCTGATGCCGAGACAGGGGATCACAGTGCGCATATTGAAGAAGCTTTTTGCCGACCGGGCCGGCAATTTCGCCATCATGGGCGCCATTGCCATCGTTCCCATCCTCGGCTGCGCCGGCCTAGCGGTGGATTTCAGCCGCGCCATGGACCTGAAATCGAAGTTGCAGGATGCCGCCGATATGGCGGTTCTTGGATCGATCGCTGAAAGGTCCGCAGGTGTCGCGCAGGCCGTCGGCATGACCAAGGATGGTCCCGTTCCCCTCAGCGAGGCGGAAGCAGAGGCGTTTTTCAAGGCTCAAAGCGAGGGCACATTGAACGGCGTGGCGGAGGAAGGGACTGAGGCGGAAAAGGCCGCATCACAGGACGTAAAACTCGACCTCGTCAAAGCGTCCGTTACCAAGGACGGCAAGGATATCAAAGCCAAGCTGACCTATCAGGTTACCTTGAAGACATCTTTCCTGCGCATTATCGGCAAGGACAGCATTACCGTTTCCGGTTCTGCCAATGCCGTCTTTCAATCGCAGTCTTTCATGGACTTCTACATGCTGTTGGACAACACGCCGTCCATGGGGGTTGCTGCGACAACGGCTGACATCGACAAAATGATCGCCGCGACAAAGAATGTGGCGGACGCGGGTTCCAAGAATTGCGCTTTTGCGTGCCACATCGTCTCGGAACAGGGCGTGCCTAACACCGGTAGCAACTATGCCATCGCCAAGAAGAACGGCATCTCCATTCGTATCGATGCGGTGGCAAAGGCGGTGGCGCAACTGACCGATGAGGCCAAGCTCCAGCGGAGCTATCCCGACCAGTACCGTATGGCGACCTATACGTTTGGTGAGACCGCTATGGATACCAAATTGCTCAAGGTTGCGGGTTTGAACGGTGATCTTTCCCAGGTGGCAAGGACCGCAGAGGGCATCAAATTGATGAGCATTCCCAAGCAGGGATACAACAATGACCAGCAGACCGACTTCGACAATGCGCTGACAAAGATCGGTGAGGAAATTGGCACGCCGGGCGATGGTTCAACGGCCGCAACTCCGGAAAAGGTCGTGTTCTTCGTGTCCGATGGTGTCGGCGACAGCTATAAGCCGAAAGGGTGCACGGCCAAGCTGAGCGGTAGCCGTTGTCAGGAACCCATTGATACGAAAAGCTGCGCTGCACTGAAGGCGCGAGGCATCAAGATCGCGGTCCTTTATACGACCTATCTGCCGCTTCCAAACAATGACTGGTACAATTCGTGGATCAAACCTTTCCAGCCCACGATCGGTACGAAAATGCAGGAATGTGCTTCTCCCGGCTACTATTTCGAAGTGCCGCCATCGCAAAACCTCGGGGGGGCCATGAAGACACTCTTCAATATGGTCGTGCATACACCGCGCCTCACGAGTTAAGCCGCGCCTGCGTCAAGTCCTGATGCTTAAAACTGAACGGCCATATGTCCATGATGGAGATATGGCCGTTTTCACGGCTATCAATCCGTCTGTTTGGTGCTATTCCGCCGCGTTTTTGCAGTGCAGCATCGTGACGCTCTGTACAATTGCGCTCAGGCGCAGTATGAGGCGCGCATGTATTGGCTGGCGACGTGCCGGCTGCGGGGACTGCGATTACCCTCATCGACCGAGGAACGCATGACATCCGAATTCCGAAAGATAAACATATGGTAGAGTTAGACGGCATCGCTCCGGCGATCGCTCAGGCATTGAGCAAGCGCGGTTATTCAGAGTTGACGCCGGTTCAGAAGGCTGTTTTGGGCCCTGAACTCGAAGGCAGGGACGCGCTGGTCTCGGCGCAGACCGGTTCGGGCAAGACCGTGGCTTTCGGTCTGGCGCTTGCCTCGACGCTGCTCGAAGGCAAGGACCGCTTCGGCCAGCCAGGCGCGCCTTTGGCGCTCGCCGTCGCACCGACCCGCGAACTGGCACTGCAGGTCAAGCGCGAACTGGAATGGCTCTATGAGCTGACCGGCGCGACCGTGGTCTCCTGTGTTGGCGGCATGGACATGCGCAGCGAACGGCGCGCGCTCGATCGTGGCGCCCATATCGTTGTCGGTACCCCTGGCCGTCTCTGCGACCATATCCGCCGCAACGGCCTCGACATGTCGAGCCTGAAGGCCGTCGTTCTCGATGAAGCCGACGAGATGCTCGATCTGGGGTTTCGTGAAGACCTCGAATTCATTCTCGAGGCAGCACCGGCCGACCGCCGCACACTGATGTTTTCGGCGACCGTGCCGCGCTCGATCGCCAATCTGGCGAAGAGCTACCAGAAAGATGCCATTCGTATCTCGACCCAGGCCGAGCAGAAGCAGCATCTTGATATCGAATACCGGGCGCTGACCGTTGCGCCGTCCGACCGCGAAAATGCGATCATCAACGTGCTGCGCTTCTATGAAGCGAAGAATGCGCTGGTGTTCTGCTCGACGCGTGCTGCCGTCAACCATCTGACGGCGCGCTTCAACAATCGCGGTTTCGCTGTTGTTGCCATGTCCGGCGAACTCAGCCAGAACGAGCGCACCCACGCGCTGCAGGCGATGCGCGATGGACGCGCCCGCGTCTGTATTGCCACCGACGTTGCTGCTCGCGGTATCGATCTGCCCGGCCTCGAACTGGTGGTTCATGCCGACCTGCCGACCAATCCTGATACGCTGCTGCACCGGAGTGGCCGCACGGGCCGCGCCGGACGCAAGGGCGTCAGCGCGCTGATCGTGCCGAACAGTGCGCGCCGCAAGGCTGAACGCCTGCTGCGCGACGCCAATATCAATGCCGAATGGGGCCGTCCGCCATCGGCCGACGACGTCAGCCGCCGTGATGACGAGCGGGTTCTGGCCGATCCGGCGCTCACCGAAGCAATCACGCCCGACGAAGCCGATTTCATCCGCGAATTGCTGGAAAAGCACGGTGCAGACCAGGTGGCTGCAGCTTTCCTGCGACAAGCGCGTGCGGGCCGCTCGGCACCGGAAGATCTGATGGACACACCGTCCTATACCCCATCCGGCGATCGTCCCGACCGTGGCGACCGCCCGGAACGCAGCGAGCCAAGGGCTCCGCGTGGCGATTTCGGTGACAGCGTCTGGTTCTCGCTGTCGGCTGGCCGCAAGCAGAGTGTCGAACCACGCTGGCTGATCCCGATGCTGTGCCGCATAGGCAAGATCACCAAGCAGGAAATCGGCGCTATCAAGATGCAGACCGAAGAAACCTATATCGAGATCGCTCGCGAGTGGGTGGATCGTTTCGTCGAGGCGATCGGTCCGAAGCGGGCGCTCGAAAAGGGCATCACCGTGACGCAGCTTGACGGCATGCCTGATCTGTCCGGCGGCTCGCGTGGTGCGCCGTTTGCCGGCAAGAAGCCATATCCGGCCAAGCAGGCCGACTGGAACGGCGAGAAGCCAAAGCGGAAGTTCGAGGGCAAGCCCGATTTTGCGAAGGCCGACAACCGCCCGGCTGAAAAGACCGACAGCAAGCCCTGGACCAAGAAGGCCGGCAAGCCTGCTTTCGACAAGCCGAAATTCGATAAACCGAAATTCGACAAGCCGAAGTTTGACAAGCCTGCGACCGAGGGTGTTAAGCGCAAGCCGTTCAAGAACAAGACCAACTGATTGATTTTCGGGCGAGTAGGTACAGCCTGCTCGCCAGAGACTGAAAAACCCGCGTATCGAAAGATGCGCGGGTTTTTCGTTGGAAGAGAATGCGTGCTCTATGCGCTTGCTGTGCCAAGCCGCTTGATCTGGCCGGCAAGCGTGGAGGCGAGCCGTGTGCTGGCGCCGCAAGCGATCACCATTTGCGGCAGGATCATCCATTCCAGGGTCCAGGCAGCGCCGGAACGTTCCTGTTCATGCACCATCGACTGGTGAATGCCGGAAAGCTGGACGGCGTTGAAGCGGGCGAGCGATACCAGTGTTTCTGCGGCCACCGGGTTCTGCTTATGCGGCATGGCGGATGAGCCGCCGCCACCCGAAAGCGCGATTTCATCACTGGCTTGGGCCAGCAGAGCGATATCCTGGCCGAATTTTCCAAGACTGCCTGATATTAACGACAGGAGATGGGCGAGATCGGCGATGATAGCGCGCTGGCTTTGCCATTGTGGCCGATCGGAAAGGCTAAGGTTTTCGGCCAGCGTTGCCCGAACGGCGCCGGCCTTATCGCCCAGTTTCTCGAGTGTTCCTGCGGCTCCGCCGAACTGCACCGGGAATGACGTTTCCTGCAGCCTGTCGCGATAATCGGCAAGCGGCGATGACCAGGCGGCGAGGCGATCGGCGACAGTGATCGGGATCGCGGCCTGCATGCGCGTGTGGCCCATCAGCGGGTGTCCGCCCCACTCGTGGCCAAGACCGTCGAACGAACCCAGCAGTTGCGACAATCTGTTGGAAATGACGGCGCAAGCCGCCTTTAACCGCCGCATCAGACTGGTGTCGATAACATCCTGACTGGTGGCGCCGAAATGGACTTTTTCCGCCGCTTCCCCCCCAACCGCCTTGCGCAATTGCCGGACCAGTTCGGGGATCACCACGCCATCGCTCGCAACGGCGTGGCGCAGGGCAAGGACATCGGGCTGGAATGTGGCGCAGGCCTCAGTGATACGGGTTGCCGATTCCTTTGAAACAATCCCGTGTTCGGCTTGTGCCTGCGCCAAGGCTGTCTCGAAGCACAGCATGGCGCGGATATCCGCCTCCGCCGAGAAGAAGGTGGATATTTCCTCGTCGCCGAGAAGACCTGAGAGATAGGGGTGGTCGAACACCGAGGCGGTCATGGCTGTCCTAGGTTCCCGGGGCTCTAGCAGGCTGCTGAAAAACCCTGAATATGATGATTTAACGAAGGCGGCACACCACTCTCCGTCATCCTCGCCCTGTGGCGGGGATCCAGCGACCCGACGTCTGTCGGGTCAAAAGACTCTTTCAGCTCAATGACTTGAGCTGGCTGGATTCCTGTGACGAGCAGAGGAATGACGGAGGATTTGGTAAGCGCGCAATTTCTAAAATGATCCACCAAATGCCAACAGAATGACTTTATCAGCAGCCTGCTAGATGTCGAGGAACACGGTTTCCTTTTCACCCTGCAGATGGATATCGAACGTATAGACCGATCCGTCGCGTGGCGCGACCAGGGTTGTGACGCGGTGGCGGTGTTCGATACGGGCAAGCAGCGGGTCTTCGGCGTTGGCTTCCGGCTCGTCGCCAAAATACATGCGGGTATGCAGGCCGATATTGATGCCGCGGGCGACGATCCAGAACGTGATATGCGGGGCCATCTTGCGCCCGTCCTTGTAGGGCGCGCGGCCGGGCTTGATGGTCTCGAACGTGAAGATGCCGTCCTCAGTGCCGGTCGGGCAGCGGCCCCAGCCGGTGAAATTCGGGTCGGCGGTACCGCGCAGGTCCGACGGGCTGTTGTAGAGGCCGGCGGCATCAGCCTGCCAGATTTCGACGAGCGCATCCTTCAGCGGCACACCGGCACCGTCGATCACCCGGCCGCGCACTGTGATGCGTTCGCCGAGCGTCCGGTCGTTGACCATGGTGGTGCCGAGGTCGGTTTCGTAGACGCCGGTAATGCCGGCGAAATTCGGGGTGCAGCCGATATGGACGTAAGGACCGGCCGTCTGCGACGGCGATTCCTTCCGGTAGCCGAGATCTTGGACCATCAATTGCCCTCCATCCGGTTTTCAAACAGCGTCGAACGGCGGCCGCGCAGGACGATGTCGAATTTGTAGGCGCGTGCATCCATCGGAATGGTGTTGGCCCAGTCCAGCGGGGCGATCAACTGTTCGATGGCACTCCTGTCTGGGATGGTGGTGACGATCGGACACTTCCAGATCATCGGATCACCTTCGAAATACATCTGGGTGATCAGCCGTTGCGCAAAACCGTGGCCGAAGATCGAGAAGTGGATATGGGCCGGGCGCCAGTCGTTGACGCCGTTCGGCCAGGGATAGGCGCCGGGCCGGATGGTGCGGAAGCGGTAGCTGCCGTCCTCATCGGTGATCGTGCGGCCGCAGCCGCCGAAATTGGGGTCGAGTGCGGCGAGATAGCTTTCCTTCTTGTGGCGGTAGCGCCCACCGGCATTGGCCTGCCAGAATTCAAGCAGCGCGCCCGTAACAGGCTTGCCGCGCTCGTCGAGCACGCGGCCGTGGACGATGATGCGCTCGCCGATGGCGCTTTCGCCGGGCTGGGCGAAATTGTGGATCAGGTCATTGTCCAGTTCGCCGAGCAGGGAATGGCCGAAGACCGGGCCGGTGATCTCGGAAATCGTGCCGTCGAGCGACAGCAACGCCTTTTGCGGTGAGCGCAGCACCGAGGTTTTGTAGCCCGGCGTCAGGGCAGGGGCATGCCAGGCGCGGTCACGCTGGAAGAATGCACCGGTCTCAGGCTTCTTGTTGGAAAGATCAGACATCGTTTCGCCTCATGCCGCTTGTTCGGCGTCCATCTGTTCGAAAACCTGCTTGGCAATCTTGATCGCCCGGTTGGCGGCGGGAACACCGGCATAGATCGCCACATGCAGCAGCGCTTCGCCGATATCCTCGCGGCTGGCGCCGGTATTGGCGGTGGCGCGTACATGCATCGCCACTTCCTCGTCATGGCCAAGCGCGGCCAGCAGGGCGATGGTGACCATCGAGCGCTCGCGTTTCGTCCAGGTCGGCCGCGACCAGAGGTTCCCCCAGGCGGCCTCGGTGATCAACTCCTGAAACGGCTGATCGAAATCGGTGGTCGCCGACTGTGCCCTATCGACGTGACGGTCGCCCAGCACAGCGCGGCGGGTGGCCAGGCCCTGACGGTAACGTTCGGTGGGAACTGCGGCGTCACTCATGGGCTTTTTCTCCAGACAGGATGGTATCGATGAAGGCGCGCAGCACGGCGGTCAGCATTTCCGGCTGTTCGACGCAGGGGATATGGCCGGCATCCTTGATAACTTCGTAATGCGCGCCGGGAATGAGCTTGGCCGTCGACAGGACGAGATCGGGCGTCGTCGAGCCATCCTGATCGCCGACGACGCAAATGGTCGGAACGGCGATACGTTTGGCTGCTTCGGTAAAATCGGCATCACGGATGGCAGCGCAGGTGCCGATGTAACCGGTTACCGGCTGGCGGATCAGCATGTTACGATAGCCGTGCAAGGCGTTGTTTTCCGGCCGGCGGAAGGCGGGTGTGAACCAGCGTTCGAGAATGCTGTCGGTAATACTACCGATGCCGTTCTGTTCGATGGCGGCGATGCGGGTGTTCCAGAACTCCGCCGTGCCGATCTTGTGGGCGGTGTCGCAGAGCGCCAGCGCCCGCACGAGGTCGGGCCGGGCAGCATAGAGGCCCTGCGCAATCAGGCCGCCGACCGACAGGCCACAGATGATTGACTGCTTGACCGATAGCAGATCGAGCAGTCCGGCGAGATCGGCGACGTGCAGGTCCATCGAATACGGCATGTCGCCGACATCGGAGAGGCCATGGCCACGCTTGTCGTAGAGAACCATGGCAAAGTCGCCGGCGAAACGGACGATCACATCGCGCCAGATGCGGAAATCGGTGCCGAGGGAATTGGCAAAGACCAGCACCGGCTTGTCATTGGCAGCACCAATGACCTGATAGTGAAGCGTGGCGTCGTTGATGCGGGCAAACTGCACGGAAATTCTCCTCGGGAAACAGATTGGAACTTTAATCTGGTTCGGTAAAATGACATTTTATTGCCTATCATTAACTCCAGAGTTATGAGTTGCCATGATCGACGCTCGTGTGAAATTCCGCCATTTGCAGACCTTTGTCGAGGTCGCCCGCCAGAAGAGCGTGATGAAGGCGGCCGACCTGCTGCATGTCAGCCAGCCGGCGGTGACCAAGACCATCCGTGAACTGGAAGAGGTTCTCGGTGTTGCCGTCTTCGAGCGGGACGGCCGCGGCATCAAGATCACCCGCTATGGCGAGGCTTTTCTGCGGCATGCGGGGGCGGCGCTGACGGCGCTACGCCAAGGGCTGGATTCTGTCTCGCAGGTGCGCTCCGGCGATGGACCACCGGTCAGGATCGGTGCGCTTCCAACGGTTTCCACCCGGATCATGCCGCAGGCCATGGCGAATTTCCTCAAGGAGGAAACCGGCAGCCGGATCAAGATCGTCACCGGCGAAAATGCCGTGCTTCTGGAACAGCTGCGGGTTGGGGATCTTGATCTGGTCGTCGGCCGGCTTGCAGCGCCTGAGCAGATGACCGGGTTTTCCTTCGAGCACCTCTATTCCGAGCAGGTCGTCTTCGTTGTGCGCAGCGGTCACCCGCTGCTGTCGGCCAAACAGTCGGTGTTCGATAATCTCGGCGTCTATCCGGTGCTGATGCCGACACGCGCGTCGATCATCCGGCCGTTTGTCGAGCGGTTCCTGATCACCAACGGTATTGCCAGCCTGCCCAACCAGATCGAGACCGTGTCCGATTCCTTCGGGAGGGCTTTCGTGCGGGCGAGTGATGCCATCTGGATTATTTCGGCTGGTGTCGTGGCTGGTGATATCGAGGACGGAATGCTGGCAGCCCTGCCGATCGATACCAGCGAGACCAAGGGACCCGTCGGGCTGACGATGCGGGCCAATGCTATTCCCTCAATGCCGCTGGCGATCCTGATGCAGACGATCCGGGAGGCTGCTGCCGAGGTTTCGGCTGCTCCGGCCGAGCGCCGGTAGGCCACACTCAGGCTGCCTGCAGCTTCATGGTTTTCCTGTACGAAATTACCACCGGCTGCTAGTCTTCATTCAACTCCAAGTTTTGGATTTTATTGGCGTATTAGGGGTCAGAGGCAAAGCATGTCGGAAGTAACGGGTGGGCCTGCCGCAAAAGGCAGGCCGACAGTCTGGACCAAGCCGCTGAGATCGCTTCTGGGGCTTGCGATGGCGGCTTTGCTGATCGCCGTTTCCGGGACGTTGATCAGTCTGGGCTATGTGCGGGCGCGCGACGCGGCGCTGATCAATGCTGAGGCTGACATGCGGGCCTTTTCCGAACGCCTGATCGATCGATTGGCGATTCTGTCCGGACGGACGACGGCGCTGGTGGGGTTCACCGCCTCGATCGCCAACTCCTTGCTGGTGCCGCCGCCCGAGCGGATGAACGACAAGATCAAGCTGCTGCGCGAGATCATCGCCCAGTCTTCCAATCTCGATGGCATCTATGCTGGTTATCCCGATGGAGCCTTCATTCAGGCTGTCGACCTCAGCGCGCCTGCGTGGCGCACCGCCCTCAATGCACCGGATGCGGCGGAAATCGCTGTTCGTTCGATGCAGGTGGAGCCGACCGGGGACCGCAGCAACCGGCTGATCTTTCTCGACAAGGACGGCAATCAGATGCTGGAACGGCGTCTTATGCCAACGGGGTTCGATCCGAGGAAACGTCCCTGGTACCAGGCTGCAGTCAACGGCACGATGCCAGCCGCAATCGGTCCCTATACGATGGTGACGACCGGCGCGCTGGGCATGAGCATTTCCCAGGCACATAGCGGCAATGGCGGCATCGTCATCGGTGCCGATATCGACCTTGGCACGATTACCGATTTCATTGCGCGTGAACGCCTGACCACCGACACCGTCGCCTTCGTGATGGACGCGGCGGGCCAGCCGATCATGCATTCGGATCGCGGTCTGATGGCCCGGATGACGGCGCGAAAGGAGAAGGGGGAGCTGGATGTTTCAAGGCCCGTCGATCCGCTGCTTTCCGGCATCAAGGCCAATCTTCCAACCGGCAACGGGGTGAGTTTCGCCGATATCGAGGGCCGCACCTATATCATCATGGCGACATCGGTAAAATCGGTGCTGCTGCTTGCAGGACACCGGACCGTGGTGGCAGCTCCGCTCGACGAATTGACGGCCACCGCCAATCGCAATCTCTATCAGGGACTTGCCATCGCCGCAGCCATTGTCATCCTCGGCCTGCTTGCAGCGCTGTTCATGGCCCGGCTGATCACGCAATCGCTGAGCCGGTTGACCGCCAGCGCCAACCGGCTGCAGGATCTCGACTTTACGGCGCCAAGCCACGTGTCCTCGCATGTCACCGAGATATCGACGCTTGGCCGGGCGATGAACCGCGCGCGCGATGCGATCTTCACGTTCGCGCTCTATGTGCCGAAGGAATTGGTGCGCAAGGGCATTGAATCCGGGCAGTTTGCGGGCAGGGGCGCGCGGCGGCAGGAGGTGACGGCCTGGTTTACCGATATCTACGATTTCACGACGCTGAGCGAGCAGCGGACGCCGGAAGAGGTCGTGGCGCTGCTGTCGGACTATTTTGACATCTTCAATGAGACCGTCGGTGCGCATGGTGGCGAGATCATCCAGTTTCTCGGAGACTCGGTGTTCGCCATGTGGAACGCACCGGTTGCCGATGAGCATCACGCGGAAAATGCCTGTCGCTGCGCGCTTGCGGTGGAGAGAAAACTCAAGGTGTTCAACGCCAATCTGAAGGCGCAGGGGCTGCCGGAATTGCGTACACGCTTTGGCATTCATACGGGCACGGCAGTTGTCGGCAGCGTCGGGGCGAGGGAGCGGCTGCAATATACCGCGATGGGCGACACGGTAAACGTGGCTTCCCGTCTCGAAGGCATGAACAAGGTTTATGGCACGGCGATTCTTGCCAGCAGCGCCGTGGTGGCGTTGTGTGGCGACGCAATTGCCTTTCGTTCGCTTGGGGAGGCACAAGTCAAGGGCCGCGCGACTGCGCTGCAGCTGTTCGAGGTTGTCGGCGAAAAGACGGAAGCGGACTGTCCGCAGACGCAAGCTGCGGTACAAACCTGACGATCAGTCGTTCGAGTAGCGTTGCTCGCGCCAGGGATCGCCGAGCATGTGATAGCCGTTCTTTTCCCAGAAACCGGCCTGATCGCCGACAAGGAATTCGATGCGGCGCAGCCATTTGGCGCTTTTCCAGAAATAGAGATGCGGGATGACGAGGCGCATCGGGCCGCCATGGTCGCGCGTCAATGGTTCGCCCTCCCATGCCGTTGCGAGAATTCCGTCTTCCGAGGCGAAATCGGCGAGCGGCAGGTTGGTGGTGTAGCCGTCATAGCTGGTCAGCATGACGAAATTGGCCTCTGGTCTCGGCATGACAAGATCGAGCAGATCATGGGGCGAAACGCCCCGCCAGCGATTGTCGTAGCGCGACCATGTCGTCACGCAATGGATGTCCGACAGTTTGCGGCTTTGCGGCAGCCGGTGGAACGCATCCCAGTCGAGTTTGACGGGATTTTCGACGCCGCCGACGATCTGCAGTGTCCACTCCGCCTGCTGGATACGCGGTTGCTGGCCAAGATCAAGCACCGGCCAGTTGGTGACCAGATGTTGACCCGGTGGCAGGCGGTCGGTTTCCGGGCGATAGATTTTTCCCGTCAGGAACTTGCCCTGTTCGGCCCAGCGGCGTTTGGACAGCGTCAGTTTCGTTTCCGGGCTTTCGTCGGTCATGATGGGAACTCGCTGCTTGTAACTTGCCTGTGGGCGGGCAGCCGAATTACAGGTTTAATTGGCGGATGTGTCAAGGCATCCTGCAAAGCCAGCCATATCTCTTAAATGAACAGGGCCGCACACCTTTCGATGCGCGGCCCTGTCTCATCTTACTCCGATCTGATCAGACCGGCAGCTGGAAGTAGGCGTTCGCCGCAAGCACGACGGCGAGGCCGCCGGCGAGTGCCACGTAGGGCAGGATACCGGCTTTCTTGACGCCGAGGTCCTGGCCGACGAGGCCCAGATCTTCCATTGCGCCTGCCGGGAATTTTCCGCCGTCGCGCACATAGTGGCGATAGGCAAAGACCGGCAGGATGAGGGCGGCGAAGATGAAGCCGACCCAGAGCGCGTTGGAATAACCCCAGACCTTGGCGCCGGCACCAAGGAACAGCGCGTTGACGAAGGCAAGAACGGTGTTGAGGCCGATCAGCCAGGTCGGTGCCTTCCAGGGGCGCTGGATGTGGCTGGAGTCCATCCGGTGGATCCAGCCGGCGTTGAGATTGAGGAAGTTGAAGATGATGTAGCCGACATTGGAGACGGCCAGCACGAAGAAGTAACCGGCGACGTCGGAGGCGATGGCGAGCAGGATCAGGTTGAAGGCGAAGTCGGTCCACATGGCGCGGGTGGGTGCGCCGTGTTCGTTGACGTGATCGAGGTATTTCGGCAGCCAGCCGTCCTTCGAGCCCTGGTACAGGGTGCGCGACGAACCGGCCATAGCCGTCATGATGGCGAGGAACAGCGCCATGATCATCAGGATCACCAGCAGCTGGGTAACGATCCGGCCGCCATGGACGAGGCTTGCCAAAGCTTCCGCAACACCCGTTCCATCAACGATGCCGGGTGCGAGCATGCCGGCATGGCCGAGAACGCCCTGGAAGGTGAAGGGGATGAGGAAGAAGAACAGGCAGCAGAGCAGGCCGGAATAGAAGATGGCCTTGAAGGTATCGGTCTTCGGGTTCTTCAGTTCGCGGGTGTAGCAGACAGCTGTTTCAAAGCCGTAGGTCGACCAGGCAGCGATATAGAGGCCGCCGAGGAACAGCGTCCAGCCGCCATTGCTCCACACACCGTCAATGCCGGAATAACCGGCGGTCGGCGGAACCAGATTGGTGATGTTGGCGCTGTCGATCTGGCCGGAGAAGATCGGATAGAGGCCGATGATCAGCAGCGGCAGCAGAACGATGATGGCGAGCCATTTCTGGACGCTCGCCGTTCCCTGGATGCCGCGATGCTGGATGGCAAAGATCACCAGCATCAGGATGCCGCCGATGACGAAGGTGGCGTTGAGATTGGCCTTGGCGAGGAAAGGAATGTCGAAGGTGATCAGCGACCAGCTGCGGATTTCCGGCGTCAGTGCCGCGATGGCATCGGTCGACAGGAGAGCGGAAATCGCATCCTGTGGCGCCTTTCCGGCATTGGCCGCAAGCCATTCCGCGACGCGCGGGCTTTCGGCCGTTAGTGTGGCCATATTGGCGTTGATCCATTCCATCACCGCCGGGCTGTCCGCACCGGGAATGGGGAACAGGGCGTTCAGAATATAGCCCGCCGCGATCGCGCAGCCGAGCGACAGCACCGGCGACCATGCGAACCAGTTGCACCACACAGACAATGGCGCGATGAATTTCGAATAGCGCAGCCACGCGGTGGCGCCGTAGATCGACGCGCCGCCGGATTTGTTGCCGAACATGCCGGCAATTTCAGCGTAGGTGAAGGACTGTAAAAAGCCCATCGTCATGGAAATGATCCAGACCACGAAGGCGAGCTTGCCTGTCGTGCCTGCAATGCCGCCGATGGAAAACAATACCAGCGGCGGTACGCCGGCAGCGACCCAGAATGCCCCTTTCCAGTCCAGCGCGCGGATCAGGCCGGTGCTGGGCGCAGCGGTCGACCCGTCGGTCTCAACGATAGATGCCATAAACAGTCTCCTCGACCAGTTTTGTCTTGAAGCGCGTTGCCGCGCGTTCCCTTTGGGATGGTTTTCGCTGCGGCTTCTTCGCTGGATGGGCCTGCGTTTTCGCAGTGTCACCACCTGTTCCCGTTTGAATTTCGCGACCGCAACTTATCTTCATAGTGAATTTTTTTTCTTCTCGGTCAAGTCTCTCTTTACTTTCCAAGGGCTCCCATAGGATAGTTTGGCCATATTGCCGGTGCATAACGTGGCGCTTATAGATCGCTGGACCGACTGTGCCTTCGGGTGGGAGCTGAGATGACTGATTCCGGACGATTTGCCGGCACCTTGATGCCGCCGCGGCCCAGCACGATTCTGCGGCCGGGCATTCCGGCGCTTGCCCCCGGCGTCGAGCGTTACCGCGTCAAGGGACGCGGCGCGACGGTCATCAAGGTGATGGCTGGCGACCGGATCAGCATCAAGGATATCGAGGGTGGACAGCTTTGCGAGGTCAGCTTCATCGATGCTGGGGGGCGGTTCAATGCGGCCGGGCTTGGCGTCGGGTTTTCACGGGCCGCTCTTGGATTACAGGAGATACTTGCCCGCGATGAGGACAGTGCGCGGAGAACGCTGTCTGCCTTGAAACGGCGCAACGTCGATCCGGCTGGAGCCCAAGTGCTGGTATTGTTCGGTGAAAGTTCGTCGCCGGGCGCTTCGGCCGAACTGACGATTGCGCTCGACGGTTTGATGATTGTCGCAGCACCCGCGCCACCAATGGATGCAGAAGTACAGAATACCGCGACTGCGCTCGAACTGCGGGTGACCCGCTCCCGAATTGAACGCACCTACGAGGAAATGCTGCCCGAACCAATGGCCGATCCCGTGCAGGATCTGCGCATCAAGGCGGCGAGGGCTTCGGCCTATTTCGTGCGGGCCGGCGAGTTCATTCAGGTTATCGACGTTTCAGGACGGCAATGCACCGATTTCCAGGCGTTTTCGGCCCGCAAGGTCGACAAGGGGCTGGATCTGGCGCTCGATGCGACGGTGACGCGCACGCTTCTTGGGCGCAGCTATCCGACGCCCGGCCTGCCGTCGAAGGCTTTCGACCGCGATTTCGAGCCGCTTGTGGAGATCGTTCAGGATACGGTTGGGCGCCATGATGCGTTCGCCACCGCCTGCAATTCGCGTTATTACGACGACATGGGTTATCCGGGGCATGTCAATTGCACCGATAACTTCAACGATGCGCTGGCGCCCTATGGGATCGCGCCGCGTAAGGGCTGGGAAGCGCTCAACTATTTCTACAACACCAATGTCGATCACCAGAACCAGCTCTATCTCGATGAGCCCTGGTCGCGGCCGGGCGATTATGTGCTGATGCGGGCGCTGACCGATCTCGTCTGCGTCTCGTCGTCCTGCCCCGACGATATCGATGCAGCCAATGCCTGGAACCCGACCGACATTCATGTCCGTACCTATTCGGACAAGGAAAAATTCTCGCGCGCCGTCGCCATCCGAATGACCCCTGATGCAGAGCCCGAAATGACCCAGGAAACCGCCTTCCATCCACGCCTGTCGGCACTGACGCGCAATCATACCGAATATCGCGGCTACTGGTTGCCGAACCGCTTCAACAATGAGGGGCCGATCGAGGAATACTGGGCCTGCCGGGAAAAGGCGGTGGTGATGGACCTGTCGCCGCTCAGGAAATTCGAAGTGACCGGGCCGGACGCCGAGGCGCTGCTGCAATATTGCGTCACCCGCGATATCCGCAAACTGTCGCCGGGGCAGGTGGTTTATACGGCGATGTGCTACGAGAATGGCGGCATGATCGACGACGGCACGGTGTTCCGGCTGGGCGAGAACAATTTCCGCTGGATCGGCGGCGACGATGTCAGCGGCATCTGGCTGCGTGAGCAGGCGGAAAAGATGGGCTACAAGGCCTGGGTGCGCTCCTCCACCGACCAGATGCACAACCTCGCTGTTCAGGGGCCGAACAGCCGCGAGATCATCAAGGAAATCATCTGGACAGCGCCATCGCAGCCGTCGATCGGCGAGCTGGAATGGTTCCGTTTCGCCGTTGGCCGCATCGGCCATTTCGAAGGTGCGCCGGTCGTTGTTTCGCGCACCGGCTATACCGGCGAACTCGGCTACGAAATCTTCTGTCATCCGAAGGACGCACTCACCGTGTTCGATGCTGTCTGGGAGGCAGGCCAAAAACATGGGCTGAAGCCGATGGGGCTGGAAGCACTCGACATGGTGCGCATCGAGGCCGGTCTGGTGTTTGCGCATTATGACTTCTCCGACCAGACCGACCCGTTCGAGGCCGGTATCGGCTTTACCGTGCCGCTGAAATCAAAGACCGAGGATTTCATCGGCCGCGACGCACTGATCAAGCGCAAGGAAAACCCGCGCTACAAACTGGTCGGGCTCGATATCGATGCCAATGATGCCGTCGGCCACGGTGACACCGTGCATATCGGCCGCGCCCAGGTCGGCGTCGTCACCAGCGCGACGCGCTCGCCGCTTTTGAAGAAGACGATCGCGCTGGCGCGGATGGATGTATTGCATTCGGAAATCGGTACGGAAGTGGAGATCGGCAAGCTCGATGGCCAGCAGAAGCGGCTGCCGGCGCGGATCGTGCCGTTTGCGCATTACGATCCGCAGAAGCTGAAGCCGCGGTCGTGACGACACAGCTTCGACAGCTGTAGATCCCAAGCCTATTTGCCCTGTGCAGTCGCGATCTGCCGCGCGACCGCTTCGGAATCGTTGGCAAGGGTGCGCATTTCCGAGGCAAGCACGGCGAAGCCGGCGCCGGCTGTTCCGGCCCGGGCGGCTTCGATGCCGGCGTTGACGGCAAGCAGTTTCAGGTAGCGCAGGGAATGGAGGATTTCGGCTGTTCGAGAGGCTGTGGCGCGCATGTCGGCGGTCTGTTCGTCGATGCGCTGGTAGAGGGATTCGATATTGACGATGCTGCCTTCGAGATAGAGCAGTTCGCCGTTTTCATCCCAGACACCACCGCCGGTTTCCGTCACCCAGACGAAATGACCGCTGTTGTGGCGGATGCGGTATTCGAGCGTCCAATCGGTGCGGCTTTCCAGCGCCTTTCCGACCACCGCGTCCATGGCGGGCACGTCGTCTTCGCACATGATCGAGGTGACGGTGCGCACACGGTTGCCGACGATCTCGTCCATCCGGTAGCCGAAGATCCGCTGGATGCCGTCGGTCATGTCGAGCATCGTATAGTGCTCGTCAGCCCGGCACCGGTAGAGAAATCCATTCATGCGGCCGAGAACGCTGCTCAGAAAGTCCATGGCTAATCCGATGATGGCTGGAGGGCGAGCGGGGAGGTTATTGATATGTCTTGGAAATGTGTGGGCTAGTTGAAATTGCTGCGCCGAAGCCCATTGCATTGGCCTTCGGCTATGTCATCAGCGAGATGCGATCAGTTCTTCAGGTAGACTTCCAGCGTATCGTCCATCGCTTCCAGCCATGGCGTATGGTGCTTGGGCGCCATCGTGCCAGTCATCAGCGATTTGTAGGCGTTGTCGCGGAAGCCCATGATGTTTTCGCCCTTGTGGTGCTCCCATTCCATGAAGGTCTGGTTGGTGCCCTCGACGTCGAACTTTGGATAATCGGTGTCTGCAAGCAATTCGATGACGTAATCGCCCTGGAACCAGATCATCTGTTCGGCATCTTCAAGCGTTTCCTCGCGGGTGCGCCATGTGTCGAAATGCGCCTTCATGTCCTCCTTTGAGGGCAGCTTGATGCGGTTCATGATGACGTCGCGGGCGAACCAGGCCTGGGCGTCAAACATGTTGAACGTGTAGAACTGGTCCTGCATGCCGATATACATCAGCTGCGGATTGTCCTCGTAAACCACGCCCTTGTAGAGATTGTCGGACCAGAGCCGGTTGGCGGTCTTCAGGCGCAGGTCGTCGGGCAGGAACGGAAAGTGGTGGAGATAGCCGGTGCACAGGATCAGCGCGTCGACTTCCTTGGTCGATCCGTCGGCGAAATGCGCCGTCTTGTTGACGAGCTTCTGCAACAGCGGCCGCTCCTCGAAACGCTCCGGCCATTTGAAGCCCATCGGCTTGGACCGGTAGGTGGTGGTCACCGATTTGGCGCCGTATTTCCAGCATTGCGAGCCGATGTCCTCGGCCGAATAGCTGCGGCCGACGATCAGCACGTTCTTGTCCTTGAATTCCAGTGCATCGCGGAAATCATGGGCATGCAGGACGCGGCCGCCAAAGGTTTTGACGCCTTCAAAATAGGGGACGTGGGGTGTCGAGAAATGACCGGAGGCGACGACGACATAATCGAAGATCTCGTCATACATGACGTCGTTGACGCGGTCGTGGGCGGTAACAGTGAAGGTCTTGGATTCCTCATCGAAGCGGACCATGCGTACCGGGGTCGAGAATCGCACCCATTTGCGCACGTCTGCCTTTTCGACCCGGCCCTTGATATAGTCCCAGAGTACGGCGCGGGGCGGGTAGGAGCCGATCGGCTTGCCAAAGTGTTCCTCGAAGGAATAGTCGGCGAATTCCAGGCATTCCTTCGGTCCGTTCGACCAGAGGTAACGGTACATGCTGCCATGGACGGGTTCGCCGTATTCGTCGAGCCCAGTGCGCCAGGTGTAGTTCCACAGCCCACCCCAGTCGGCCTGTTTTTCGAAGCAGACCACTTCGGGGATATCAGCGCCCTTCTGGGCGGCGGACTGGAAGGCTCTCAATTGAGCGAGGCCCGAGGGTCCCGCGCCGATCACGGCTACTCTGGTCATGTCTGTCTGTTCCCTTTGTTTTCAGACGCATTTTTGGCGCCCTTGTCTTGATATTCGTTCGACCGCTTTTCTCTCCCTCATCCTCGCCCTTGTGGCGGGGATCCAGCAGCGGCACGTCTGCGCCGCTAGAAGACTCTTTTCACGCGACGGACGTCGCGTGGCTGGATTCCTGTGGCAAGCACGGGAATGACGGAGCCAGAGGATTGCCCTGACCACGTCTCAATCTGGATAAATCCCCGCACTCGTGGGCGCCCCGTCATCGTATTTCGCCAGCCAGTCAATCATGATCGGGCGGTTGCGGGTCAGGCCCTTGTAGTCGATGATCTCAGGCGGCAGACTTTGCAGTACGCGTGGCAGGCGGCGGGCCCATTTGGGGACGGTCACCAGTTCGTCGAGGCTGATCAGGTAGCAGCGGATAACGAAGAGGATGGCGTTGGAGCGCGGCAGGCGCCACAGGCTCTGCAGTTCGACGCGCAGGTGCATCTTCTCGCCCACATTCTCCGGCGTCACGGTCAGGCGGTCGGGGCCCCATTTGTGATAGTTTTCCGGTGAGGTATCGAGCCTCGGATTGACGGTCATCGTCCAGTTGAGGCGGCGGGTTGGCTTACCCTGCTGCAGGTTGAGCAGGAATTTCAGCGCCCGGTCGAACACGCCAATCTGGTGGGCGAGCGGCACCGGGCCATGCCATTCCATGAAGTTCATGCCGATATCGAAATCGAGCGACCAGTCGGCCTGGGTGGTCACCATCCCGGCGTCCATCCAGAGATTGTTGTCGCGCTGATCGACGATGCAGAAATCACCCTGGGCCTGGCGGGTGATGTATTCCATCGGCGGATAGGGCAGGGTGGAGGGATCGCCGAAGGTGAAGGTGTCGTCGATACCCATCGGCCGGTTGATCCAGCGCCAGCGGTCGCCGTCCTTTGTCAGAGTAAAGTGCTCGGGATAGTCCTGGGCCTGATGCTCCATCAGCAGTTCCAGCACATCCCATTGCGCCGCCATCATATGCGGCAGCGCCTGGCAGCGCAGCGGATCGTCCTTCAGAACCATCGCCCGGTCCTGCATCTCGGCGACATAATGCTCGTCAACGTCGATCAGGTTTTCAAAAACGCTATCGGCCTTGCCGCGAGTATGCGGCTCCATATTGACCGAATACATGTATTCGTCGCGGTCGAAGGGAAAGGGAAAGCGCCTGATATTGGTGAGGCTGTTGCGGAAGGTGAAGTCGTCGCGGAACGTTTCGCTCCTGAACGTGATGGTCATCTGTCGGCCCTCCGGTGCTAGAGTTGAAGAACGAGTTGCTGGCCCTTGAACCGCGAGACGCAGATCATGACCTTCTTGCCGGACGCTTTTTCCTCGTCCGACAGGTAGATGTCGTTGTGCTCCAGCGTGCCGTCACAGGACGACACCTCGGTCTCGCACTGGCCACAGGCGCCGCCGCGGCACATGTAGGGGGCGTCGCAGCCATGGGCCTCGGCTGCTTCCAGAATGCTCTGGTGCTCGCCGACGGTCATGTGGATATTGGATTTTTCGAGGAAGACCTGGAACGGCAGGCCGGCGGGCGGCGCAAGGAAGCGCTCCGAATGCAGGTTTTCCTTCGGCCATCCGGCTTTGAGCGCCGTCATCAGCACGCCATCGATCATGCCGGCCGGGCCGCAAACATAGAGATGTGTGCCGAGCGGCTGGTTGTCGGCGATCCCGGCGACGGGGATATAGGTCTTTTCCTCGTCGACATAGATCTTGATGCGGCGCGGGCCGTAGCGGTCCAGCAATTGCTGCCAGTAAGCCCCGTGCGTGCGCGAGCGAATGGCATAGTGCAGTTCAAAGGCGATATTGTCGCGGCTGAACTGTTCCATCATGGCGATGAACGGGGTGATGCCGATGCCGCCGGCAATCAGGATATGCTTTCGGCCGCGATGGTCCGGCGCGAACAGATTGACCGGCTGGCTGACGGTCAGCCGGTCACCGGGGCGGACCTGCTCGTGCATGAAGATCGAGCCGCCGCGGGAGTTCGGGACCCTGAGAACGCTGATTTCATAGGCGCTGTTGTCGTCGGGATTGGACATCAGCGAGTAGGGATTGCGGCGCAAAAGGCCATTGTCGTTCATCGAGACGACGACATGGGCGCCGCCGGAAAAGAAAGGCATAGGGTGGCCATCCAGCCGCTCGAAGCGGAAGCGTTTGACCAGATCGGTCACCTGCGTCACCGCTGCGACCCGGACGGGCATGTCGGTATTGAGGCTCACGGGAACATCTCCTCAGGGGCAGGCGCTGTACCCGGTTCTTCTGCATCGATGTTGACGCCCTGGAAGGCGCCGAGACGTCTGGAATAATGATCGCGCACCAACAGAGGAAGTCCGCAATGGGTGCAGGCAAAGGGGCTGGTCGTCACATTGTCTGTGATGCCCTTGCAGTGTACGCATTGCACCCGGCGCGCTGTCGAGCCACGATGCTCGGTGTGGATCGAGTTGAAATCGATACCGAATTCCAGCGCTACCTGCATGATCTGGCCGATGAAACCCTCGGTGCCGGCAATGGAGAGCCGCGTTCCCATACGGGCCTGCTCAAGACAGGCGCGCAGACGAAAGAGAAGCGGCTGAAGCGTCGGCGCCTGCCAGAAAATATCGGGCGAGAGCGCCGAAAGCGCGATGTCGTAGGCTTTGGGGGCCGCGCCCGCCGCCAGATAGAGGATTTCCGACTTTGACAGGAAGTCGTTGCCCTTGGCCTCGACATGATCGATCAGGGCCTGGGCCCCTTCGCCTTCGAGGACGAAGAGGTGGCGCTTTGCGTGGGGATCGACGTCGAGCCCCTTATATTCCGGCCTGCTTTTGATCCCTTGTACGAGCATGCCGATATCCTCAGCCTTGCGCCGTCCGTTTCGTCTTCTTCGGATCGTCGAAGGTGATCGTGTGGGCGATGGCCGGTGCGTTGACGGTCTTGCCCTTCACTTCGAGCTTGGTGCCCTGCACGGCATAGGGAACCTCGACGCGCATGATCGCCATCGAGCGGTTGGTGAGCTTGGAATAGGAGGGGCAGGTGATGACACCGACCTTCTTGTCGCCATCCCAGACCTCGTCGCCGAGATCGGCCGGGCCGTCAGATTCGACCAGCAGGCCAAAAATCTTGAAGCGTTCCTTGCCCTTGAGGCGGGCGTGTTCTTCAGCGCCGCGAAAGCCGGTCTTGCCGGGGCTGACGGTGAAATCGAGGCCGAGTTCCCACAGGCTGTCGCCGGGGTGCTCGTTGGCGAAGGGATACATCTGCGAATTGTCGTAAGGGTAGAACAGCAGATAACTTTCGACGCGCAGCATGTCTAGAACGCTGAAGCAGACGGGGATGATGCCCATCGCCTTGCCTTCGTCGACGATCCGATCCCAGACCATACCTGCATCCTGGCCGCGCACGAAGATTTCATAGCCGCGTTCGCCGGTATAGCCGGTGCGCGAGATCATCACCGGGGCGCCAAACAAAGTCGTCTGCATATGATGGAAATATTTGAGGTCGCGAATGCCGGGCACGTATTTTTCGAGATAATCGACGGCAAGCGGCCCCTGCAGCGAGAGGTCGTGCAGGTCGTCGTCGAACAGCACGGCACAATTGCGGCCCTGCGCCTGCTTGACGATTTCCTCGAAGCCGGAGCCCGAGCCATGCACCAGCATCCAGGAGTTCGGGCCGGTGCGATAGACGATACAGTCATCGGTGAAATGACCGCGATCGTTGAGCATGCAGGCATAGACCGACTTGCCGGGATAGACCTTGGTCATGTCGCGGGTGGTGATGTATTCCAGGACGGCAATCGCATGCGGGCCAACGAGATGCACTTTCTTCAGACCGGAGACGTCCATGATGCCGGCCTTGGTGCGCACGGCGATGTGTTCTTCGGAGATATCCTTGTCGTAGGTCCAGGCGGTTCCCATGCCGCTCCAGTCCTCAAGGTTGGATCCCAGTGCCCGATGCCGATCGCCCAAGGCGGAGAAACGCCAGCTAAGTGCCATGATTTGTTCCCTTATTTATTTCACTCTGTGGAAATAATTATTCCTGAGTATATTCGCGTTTTTGGGAACGGCAAGCCCGGGATGTGGATTTCTAGCCGGAAAGTGCGGTGTCGCGGATGGTGAAAACCATGCCGCATTTGTGCTTTGGTGGGCATTCAACGCCGGGCAGGCGGCATTTTCAAGTGGGAAATACTGGAGGGGAGCCGAAAACAAAAATGCCCGGATCGAAGGTCCGGGCATCGGCGTGGCTTGGGACAGAAGAATCAGGCGAGCACGCCTTCTTCCTTCATGGCAGCGGTAAACGAAGCCCAGGCTTTCTGCGGGCTGCGGATGCCATCGAGGGCGTCGAGGCAATGTTGCAGGGCGCGCCGATAGGCAAGGCCACGCTTGCCCGGCCAGTGGCGCAGGAACTCGACGGCATCCCATGCGGTGGCGATGATGTTTTCCTGGCTCTGCTTGATGATCACTCTGACGGGGGTTGGAAAGCGTTTGTAGCTCACGTCGTCCTCATGCTGCTTCTTGAAATTGCAGCACTGGAACGTCCGAGATTCGAGAAGGTTCCGGCACAGGTTTCATTTCGGAATCTGCTTGTGAAACGATGTTCTGATGCGGCCGGAGATTAGCGTCTGTCCAATACCTGCTTTACCCATTCCGCCCCGATCTGCCATCGCCGCAGGACATCCAGAGGGTCCTCGGCATCGAGCCGCGAACAGATGCGGTAGACCTCCAGTACCTCTGCGCTCATCTCTCCCTGATGATAAAAGAAAGTGGCTGCGGCATAGCGGGTGCGGCCGGACCATTCGATGCCCGGCGGCGTTTTGATCAACTCCCAGTTCTGGCGCGTTTCGTCGTCCATATCTTAACCGTCAGAACAGGCCGGGCGGGGAGGCGGCGCGGCGGTCGAGCTTGATGAACGGGCGCGGCACGATGCGGGCGCGTTTCATCATCTTCTGGTATTGCAGCTCGCGCAACGCGTAGATTTCCACCCAGAGGTCTTCGGTGAGGCGCGTGCCGTAGGGCCGCGTCAGGCTGGCGATGGCGATGTTGCGCTTGGCAAGCGGCGACCAGATCGCGGCGCTGACGAGACCTGCCTCTTGCTTTTTCCGGTGATAGACGATTGCCCCGTCACCCGGAATATTGCCTTCAATTTCAAGGCCGACGAGCACATGCTTCAGAGTTTGATTCCGCCTAGCTTCAAGTATCGCTTTACGTCCGTTGAAGTTCGGCTTTTCCGCATCGACCAGCCAGTCCAGTCCGATTTCGTCGGGCATGCGGGCGCGATCGGCGCGCAGCGCAGTCTCGGCCGTCATGAAATCGGCATTGGCGACGATGAAGCCGGCTTCGATGCGGGCGCGGTTGAGCGCGGCGTAACCGATGGAGCGGATGCCATGAAGCTGACCGGCCACCCAGAGGCGATCCCAGAGGCTGAGTGCTGCTTCGGCCGGGACGAACAGTTCGTAGCCGAGATCACCGGTGAAGCCGGTGCGCGAGACGGTGACCGAGCCGCCTTCATGGGGGAAATCTGCAAGCTGAAAGGGTTTTAGCCGTTCGATGCCGTCGAAGCCGGCTTTGGAGAGCACGGCAAACGATGTCGGACCCTGCAAGGCAAGGCCAGCGATTTGCATGGTCTCTTCTTCAATCCCGACATCGAATCCGATGCCGCTGTCGAGGAGCCAGGGCAGGTGGCGTTCCTGGCAGCAGAGACGGAACGTGTCAGGCGCGAGCCGGAACAAGGTGCCATCGTCGAGAACATGACCGTGGTCGTCGCACCAGGCGGTGTAATGGACGCGGCCGGTGCCGAGCTTGGCGACGTTGCGGACGGTCAGGCGGTTGAGATAGCGCTCCGCGTCGGGTCCGGCGATGCGGTATTTGACCATCGGCGAGATATCGAAAAGCGCCGCCGTCGAGCGGATGGCGAAATATTCGAGTTCCTCGTCGAAGACCGAATGCGGCGCCTTGTAGCCAGCCCAGGTGTACCAGTCGCTGGTTTCGCTGAGTGTGGCGATACGTGGATGAAACGGGGTCTCGAAGCGCGGCGTGGTGATGTGGCTTTGCAGGGCGCGACGGGTGTTGATCTCCAGCATCATGCTCTGTCTCCCGAAAGAATGTGGCGCGCGGCGAGAAGCCCCGGCAGGCCGGAAATGCCGCCGCCCGGATGCGAACCGGCGCTGGCCAGATAGAGACCGGACAATGGGGTCGCGTAACCGGCGG
The DNA here is from genome assembly GCF_965279435.1 of Pararhizobium sp. Lineage (NCBI taxonomy): Bacteria > Pseudomonadati > Pseudomonadota > Alphaproteobacteria > Hyphomicrobiales > Rhizobiaceae > Pararhizobium > Pararhizobium sp. Next base: position 4,207,046 of record NZ_CBDIHY010000003.1, on the reverse strand, counting down.
CGGCATTGAGGGGGCGGTTGACCAGCAGCTGATCGGCCTGCAGCTCGCCATGATGCCAGTGGCCGCCCGGCAGATGGTAATGGGTTTCCATGTCGGCTGGTGTCATCAGGTTGCTGGCGATAATACTCTTGCTCAAGCCCGGCGCGTAGCCCTCGAGTGTTTCGAGGATGATCTTTTCGAAGGCCACCTTGCCGTTTGCCCAGCCGCCCTTGAGGTCGTAGGGCGCGAACTCGACCAAAGCCGAAAGCGTCGCGCCACCGGAAGGTGCGAGCGCTGGATCGGTGAGGCTTGGCAAAGTGATCTCCATCACCGGATCGGGGGAGAATTCGCCGTATTTGGCCGGGTTGAAGGCATTTTCGACATGGGCGATGGAGCGGGCGATGACCAATCTGCCACGATGATCGTCCGCCGCGACGCCGGTGAACGTTGGCGGCTTGTCGAGCGCCAGATCAAGCTTTGCGACATTGCCTTTCGAACGGATATTGCTGACGGCCCGGACGAAGCCGGTGTCGAGTTCGGCGGTATCGCAGAGTGTCAGAAACGTCGCCTGCGGATGGATGGCGGAGACGATGACGGGTGCGTTCAGCTGCTCGCCGGTGCCGAGGATGACGCCGGTTGCCGTGCCGCGGTCAGCGGTAATGCGTGTGACATGGACGCCGGTACGGACGGAAACCCCGGCGGCGGTTGCTGCTTTTTCGAAAGCCGGGGCAAGTGTGTTCATGCCGCCTTGCGGTACGTATTGCGCACCGGTCTTGCCATCGGTTTCGCCGGTCAGGCGATAATAGAGGCCGAGAAGCGAGGTTGGTGAGCGCGGCCCGAGATGAATGCCAAGCGTGGCGTCAAAGGCGACGAGGCCCTTGAGGCGGTCGTCGCTCAGATATTCGTCGGCGACATCGGCGACATTCATCAGCAGCATGCGCAGGAAGTCGCGGCCTTCTTCACGGCCCTTGGTGATGAGGCTGAGGCCTGCTCCGGCAAAAGTACTGAGGTCGCGCATCCCGACCTTGCCGATCTCCGGCGGTCGGCGCTTCAGGAAACGCTTGAGAATGCTGGCCTGAAACATCAGCTTCTTGCGCATGGCAGCAAAGGCCTTGGCCTCTTCCGGGCTGACGCCCTCGATGGTTTCGCCATAGGCGCCGCGCAAGACGGCATGCTTGCCATCCGGGGAGAGTGCGACAGTTGGCAGTGGCGCGCCGGACGTGGTGCTGGCGTTGAGCTTCAGCAGCTTGGCCACCTCCGGATCGAGCCGGTTGACGATATGGGCAAGACCGGCGGAGTGGTAGCCGGGGTGGAATTCGAAACCGCGCATCGCGCCGCCGGTACTGGCTGCGGCTTCGAGAACGACCACCTTGCGGCCGTTCTGTGCAAGCAGCGTCGCGGCCGTCAGGCCGTTATGGCCGCCGCCAATGACGATGGCGTCGAAGTCTGCGGCGTCGAGGTTGGTCGTCCGGGCGAGATCAGATGACGTCATGGGCCGGGCTCATTTCAGCGGGTTTCAGTTTCAGGTCGCGCAGGATTTCAGCGGCGGCATTGCGGCCGGGCGCCCCCATGACGCCGCCGCCGGGATGGGTGGAGGAGCCGCAGAGATAAAGACCGGGCACCGGCGTACGGTATTGCGCGTAACCGGGCACCGGGCGGTTGAACAGCAGCTGGTCGAAGGTCAGCTCGCCTTGGAAGATATTGCCTTCGGTGAGGCCCACTTGCGCCTCGATCTCGCGCGGCGTGCGCACTTCCATGTGCAGGATACGGTCGCGGAAGCCGGGGGAGTAATCGGCGATCTGGCTGACGACGGTATCGGCAAAGGCATCGCGATCGGCATCGGTCCAGTCGCGGCCTTCCAGTTGCGGCGGGCAATATTGCACGAAACAGCTCATGAAATGCTTGCCCGGCGGTGCCATGGTCGGATCGAGCGTGGTGGGAATGACCATATCGACGAAGGGATCGGCGGAATAGCGGCCAGCCTTCCAGTCGTCATAGGCGCGCTCCATCCGTTCCATCGAATCGGTAAAATGCAGGTCGCCGCGAATGCAGGAGGAATTCTTCGGCAGTGCGGGGAATTCCGGGAGGCTATCGAGCGCGATGTTGAGCTTGCCGGACGAGCCGCGCATCTTGAAATGCTTGACCCGGTGGACGAAGGTTTCGGGCAGGGCGTCTTCCTCGACCAGCTTGAGGAAGGTGCGCTTGACGTCGGCATTCGAGACCACGAGATTGCCGCGCACTTCCTCGCCATCGGCAAGGACGACGCCGGTGGCGCGGCCGCTGCGGGTCATGACCCGTGCCACATCGGCGCCGGTGCGGATCGTGCCGCCCGACGCCTTGAAGGACGAGGCGAGCGCCTGCGTCACCGCGCCCATGCCGCCGCGGGCATAACCCCAGGCGCCGACGGAGCCATCCACCTCGCCCATGTAGTGATGCAGCAGCACGTAAGCGGTGCCGGGCGACATCGGTCCAAGGGCCGTGCCGATGATGCCGGACAGAGCCAGATAGGCCTTGATGACGTCGGTCTCGAAATATTCATCAAGAAAATCGGAGATCGACATGGTCCAGAACCGCAACGTCTGCGCCATGTCATGGGCGGAAAACTCGCCGAATTTCTTGCCGAGATAGAGAAGTTCGGAAATGTCACGCGGCTTGAACGAGAAGGGATCAGGGGCGGTGCGCATCAACAGCGGCTGGATGAATCGGCACTGGCGGGTGACGTCACGGGCGTAGCGGTCATAGGCTTCAGCATCGCGCTTGGAATAGCGGGCGAATTCGCGGCGGTGGCTGTCGTGGTCACGGTAGGATGCGATGTAGTCGCCATCGCGGGTGAACACCGCGCCGCCTTCATAGGCGATGACCTGCAGGCCGTGCTTGGGAAGTTCGAGATCGCGCATAATTTCCGGGCGGAACAGCGAGCAGACATAGGAACAGTTGGAATAGAGAAAGCCCGGTGTCAGCTCGCGGCTGGTGGCAGCACCGCCGACCCAGTCGTTCTTTTCCAGCACAAGCACGTCAAGCCCGGCGCGCTGCAGGTAGCACGCTGCGACCAGGCCGTTATGGCCGCCTCCGATCATCACCACATCGTATTTTTTCATGCAGCCTGTCTCCCTCATTGCGAAAAATCTGGCATGAAAAGCAGAATGTTGTCCAGTTATATTGAATGAATATTCAGCAAGTATGTTGCAATCCTCTGATTATGCGATAGGATTTCGTGTCAGAGGCCATGCGGCGGGAAAGACGCAATGAGCGAAACATCAGCGCAGGAACCGGAATATGACGAGGCGGCGATCCGCTTTCTCGGCGTCCTGTGGGGCGAGGGCTATCTGTCTCCGGGCGGGCCGCAAGAAGTGGACAGGGTTCTGGCCGGTATCAATCTGTCCGGAAAACGCATTCTCGATCTGGGCTGTGGGGCCGGTGGCATCACACTGCATATCGCCAACACATACGGTCCCGCGCAGATCACTGGTTTCGATGTCGAACTGCCGGTGATCGAAAGGGCGCGTCTTGCAGCAGGCAAAGCCGGTCTTTCCGGGCAGGTTTCATTTGTTCAGGCAGCAGCAGGCAATTTGCCATTTGCCGACGCCAGCTTCGATGTCGTTTTTTCCAAGGATGCGCTTGTGCATGTCGCCGACAAGGAGGCGATCTTCCGCGAAATTTTCCGGGTGCTGAGGCCGGGTGGATTGTTTGCCGCGTCCGACTGGATGATCGCTCATGATGATGCGCCGTCGCCGGAGATGCGGGAGTACCTGGCAGCCGAAGGATTGAGCTTCGGCATGGCATCGGCGGCCCGTTATCTTTCGGCGATGCAGGCTACCGGTTTCACCAAAACGACGACTGAAAACCGCAACGGCTGGTATCGCGAGGTGGCACGCCAAGAGCTTGCGCGGCTGAAAGGCCCGTTGCATTCGGCCGCCGTCGAGGCGGTCGGTAAAGCGTATGTCGCGAAGAACATTCGCACCTGGACGGCCATGCAGAAGGTTCTTGACACCGGTGAACATTGTCCCACTCATCTGCGCGGTGAAAAACCGGGTGGGAGCATGTCATGAACGTTGTTCTGAGCCTGAAGGACAAGAAGGTAACGTTGAGCATGAAGGCAGTGTCTGCGTCGGTGCAAGCCGGCGAAAGCGAAAAGCGGGGCCGCAAGGCATCCAAGGAAACGCGGCGCCAGCAGCTGGTCGAGGCGACGATCGATTCGCTTGCCAAGCGCGGCTATTCCGAGACGACGCTTGCCGATGTTGCCGATGGCGCGGGCCTGTCGCGGGGCATCGTCAACTTTCATTTCGAGAGCAAGGAAAAACTGCTGATCGCCACGCTGCAGTTCATGGCCGATGAATATGCCGCCCATTGGGGTGTGGCACTCGACAAGGCGGGTGAGGCGGCGGCGTCGCAGCTCTGGGCGCTGGTGGCAGCCGATTTCGATCGCAAGATCTGCACAAAACGCAAGCTTGCCGCCTGGTGCGCCTTCTGGGGCGAGGCCAAATCACGGCCGACCTACCAGGCGCTGTGCGGCGCCCGGGACACCAAGTACCAGGAGCTGTTCGTGGCGCTTTGCGCCCAGATGAAAGCCGAAGAATCCTATACCTATGACGCCGAAACCATCGCGCTGGCGCTGAGCGCCATGATGGAAGGCCTGTGGTTCCGGCTGATGATGGGCGACGGGCTGACGCGCGAAAAGGCCCATGCGGCCGCGATCGAATATCTGGTTTCGGTTTTTCCGGGCCATATGACCCACAAGGGTCCGAAATAGGGAACAGCTGAAAACAGCGAAGGAGACCGGCATGCGGATAATGAGAATGGTCAAGCATTTGGGAAGCGCCGCGTTGCTGGCTTCACTCATTTCCAGCGCAGCCCTTCCGGCTCTGGCTGCGGACAATCTCACCGTTTTCGATTGGGCCGGTTATGAGGACCCGGCCTTTCATCCGGCCTATACGGCGAAATATGGCACCGAACCGGACTTCAGTTTCTTTGGCGATGAGGAAGAGGCGTTCCAGAAGCTGCGTTCCGGCTTCAAGGCGGATCTTGCCCATCCCTGTTCGCAAAGCGTCAACAAGTGGCGCGAGGCTGGTCTGCTGGAGCCGCTCGATACGTCCAAGCTCACCGGCTGGAACGATATCTTGCCCGGCATCAAGGCGATGAAGGGGCTGATGACATCCGATGATGGTACGGCCTGGTTCCTGCCATTCGAATGGGGCAACACGGTGCTGACCTATCGGACCGACACCGTGAAACCGGAAGAGATACAGTCGCTGAAAGCCTTTGCCGATCCGAAATTCAAGGATCGCGTCTCGATCGGCGACAATGTCGACGATGCCTATGCGTTGGCCAGTCTTGTCATCGGTGTGAAGGACTGGACGAAGATGACCGATGCGCAGTTTGCGCAAGCATCCGCCTTCCTGCGCGAGGTGCACAAGAATGTCCGCCTCTACTGGACCGACAATACCGAAGTCAGCCAGGCGATGGCGAGCGGCGAGATCGATCTTGCCTGGGCCTGGAACGAGACCGTGACGACGCTGCAGAAGGATGGCGTGCCGGCCGATGTCAAGCGGGATACGACGGAAGGGCTTTCCACCTGGGTCTGTGGCTATGTCCGGCTGAAGGGTGCAGAGGGCGATGCGGCAAAGCAGTATGATTTCCTGAATTCGATCAGTGATCCGGCCATCACCACCTATCTGGTCAACGACTGGGGGTACGGTCATTCCAACGGCAAAGGCATGGCTGCGGTGGATCCGAAGATCCTTGCCGATAAGGGTTATGCCGATGTCGATAAGTTCGTCGACAAGACGTTGTTCCAATCGCCGATGCCGACCGAATTGCGCCAGAAGATGATTGCTGAATTCGAGAAGATCAAGGCAGGCTATTGAGCGGACAGGATGCAGATGTGATCGTCGTCGGGGCCGGTTTTACAGGCCTTTCGGCGGCTGATGCGCTGGTCGCGGCTGGGCTCGATGTTATCGTGCTCGAAGCGCGCGACCGTGTTGGCGGACGGGTTGAGCGCACGGCTTTTGCCGATGGCGTGGCGATGGATACCGGCGGCCAGTTCATCTGCGACGAGATGCCGAATGTGATCGCGCTGACGCGGCGGTTCGGCATGTCGCTCGTGGAAACGCCGCTGCAGGGTGCCTTTCTGGTCCAGCCGCAGGCTTTGGCAGATACCGGTTCGTCCTTTGCGGAATCCGGACGTATCCGCGCCCGGGGCAACCGGATCGACCCGCGCGATCCTGCCATTGCTGGGTTGACGGTGGGCGAATGGCTGGCCCGCCAGAGCGATCCGCCCGGCGCAAAAGCCAGCTATCAGGCGATGGTCGAGGGCCTCTGGTGCCGGCCGATCGAGGAAATTCCGCTCTGGTATCTGATCGACAATGACCGGCGCACGATCAGCAACGGCAACGAGCTGCAATATTTCGCTGAAGGCACAATCCATGTGCTTGCCGAGGCTTTGGCAGCAACGCTCGGTCCGCGCCTGCGGCTCGGCACGCCCGTCCTTCACATAACCCGTACGGATGGTTCGGTATTGGTGACGAGGGGCAATGGTGACGTTTTAACCGCGCGGCAGATGATTATCGCCGTGCCGCCGGTGATGGCGTCGCGCATCGTGCATGTGCCTGAACTGCCGAAGCCTCTGGACGGGGCTCTGGCCGCCTGGAAGAGTGGCACGGTGATCAAGGCGCTTGTGCGCTACGAGCGGCCATTCTGGCGCGATCGTGGTCTGAGCGGCATGATCATGTGGCGCGATACGCTTGGGCTTTTTGCCTGCGATGTCAGCAGCGCGCAGACAACGGCGCTGGTCGTCTTCGCTGGCGGCCCGCTTGCCGTCGAATGGAGCGGCCGGGGGCGTGTGTTCATCGAGGTTGAAATCCGCCGGCGGCTGGTGGACGCGCTGGGAGAGGCTGCTGCCGATGTCACGGGTCTCCTGATCCGCAACTGGGTTAGCGATCCGTGGAGCGGCGGCGGCTACAGCGATGTGATTGCGGACCTTCAAGCCTATGATACTGAAGACATTCTTCGTGCCGGTGCCCCGCCGGTCCATTTCGCCTCATCGGAACTGGCCTCGTCGTTTCCCGCCTATATCGAGGGCGCAATCGTTGCCGGGCGCGAGGCGGCCGTGCGGGTGATCGCGACGGTTCAGTCGGCCATCGCCACCAGCGCATCCGGATCGTAGGCCAGCCGGATCGGTGCGCCGACCGGAATATCATCGGCGCCGAAATTGTTGGTTTCCGATACCGATAATGGTTTTTCCAGGCCTGGCACATCGACGATCAGGTGGGTGATCTCGCCGAAATAATGCCGGTCGACCACATGGCCGGTCACTTCGCAATCGGCCTTGGCATCATCCCAGAGCACCCGCAGACGTTCCGGCCGGATGCCGATGGTGGCCAAACCGTTGGTGGCAGTAAACCCCTTGGGCTTGGCGATGGTGACATTGCCGAAGCGGGTGGTCTCGACGGAAAGATTGACGGCGCTCTCGCTGGTGATCTTTGCCTGCATGAAATTCATGCCGCCCAGGAAATCCGCCACTTGGCGGGTGAGGGGATGCTGGTAGATCTCCTTCGGCGTCGCCACCTGGGCGATCCTGCCGCCAAACATCACGGCAATCCGGTCCGACATCGCAAGGGCCTCGTACTGATCATGCGTGACCAGCACGAAGGTGATGCCAACGGCTTTTTGCAGGGTGCGCAACTCGACCTGCATTTCCTCGCGCAGTTTCTTGTCGAGCGCAGACAGCGGCTCGTCGAGCAAAAGCACTTTCGGCCGCATTACCAAAGCCCGCGCAAGCGCAACGCGCTGACGCTGGCCACCGGACAGTTCGTGCGCCTTGCGTTTGCTCAAGTGAGCGAGCCGCACCTGTTCGAGCGCATTGCCGACACGCTGGCGTTCGTCGGTTGCATTCAGTTTGAGGCGCTTCAGGCCATAGGCGACATTTTCCTCGACATTCAGGTGCGGAAAGATCGCGTAATTCTGGAAGACCATGTTGGTCGGCCGCTTGTTGGGCGGCAAGTCGATGGCCGATTGGCCGTCGATGCGGATATCGCCGGATGTGGGCGTATCGAAGCCGGCGATTGAGCGCAGCAAGGTGGTCTTGCCGCAACCGGATGGACCCAGCAGCGAGAAGAATTCGCCAGCGGCGATATCGAGGCTGACATCGTCGAGCGCCCGGTAGATGCCGTAATAGCGGCTGACGGCATCGATTTCGATCATCGGGGTGTCAACCATGGGCGGCGGCTCCAGCTTTGAGACGGTTTTCGGCACGGCGGCGCAGGATTTCGGCGGTGGTAACCAGGATGATCGACAGCGCGATCATCAGGGTTCCGAGCGCCAGCACGCTCGGCAGCTTGGCGGCAAAGCGCAATTGCCCCCAGATATAGACCGGCAGCGTCGGCTCGGTTCCCGACAGGAAGAAGGCGAGGATGAATTCGTCGAGCGAAATGGTGAAGGAGACCAAAAGACTGGAGATGATCGCCGGCGCCACCACCGGCAGCGTCACCCGGCGGAAGGTGCCGATGGCCGTTTCGCCGAGGTCAAGCGAGGCCTCTTCCAGCGAGCGGTCGAAACCATCAAAGCCGGAGATCAGCACCGACAGTGCATAGGGCAGGCAGAAGACGGTCTGGCCGAGAATGACGGTCGCCAGCGACAGCTCGATGCCGAGCTGTAGCACGATCATCAGCAGTGACACCGCAACGATGATTTCCGGCAGAAACAGCGGTGCCATCAGCAATCCGGTCGCGGCGCGCTGTCCGCGAAACTTGTAGCGGGTGACGGCACGGGCGGCGCAGATGGCAAGGCCGGTGGAGAGGATGGAAACGCAGATGCCGACGATCAGGCTGTTGCGCGCCGCCTCCAGCATCACCGTATTGCCCCAGAGGGCGGCATACCATTTGGTGGTGAAGCCGGCGAGCGGGAAGGTGGTCGAGGCGGCGTTGTTGAACGAGAAGATCGGCAGTAGCAGGATCGGCAGATAGAGAAAGGCAAGGTAAGCCGTGACGTAGACAGGCAGCCAGCGGGATTTTCGAATGCCGTGACGCCCGCTCATTTGATCCGCCTTACGAAAATTTTCAGCGCCAGAACCATGAGGCCTGCCATCGCGGAAACGATCACCATGGTGGTGACGGAGAGTGCTGCCCCCAGCGGCCAGTTGGCACCCTTTCCGAACTGCGCCTGGATGGCGGTGGCGATCATCACGCCGTCCTTGCCGCCGACCAGTTTTGGCGTGACGTAATCGCCGACGGTCGGGATCATCACGATCAGGAAAGCTGAAATCACCCCGGGTAGCGACAGAGGCAGGGTGACGCGCAAAAAGCTCCAGAGTTTGTTGTCGCCGAGATCGTGCGCCGCCTCGATCAGCGAGCGGTCTATCTTTTCCAAGGAAACATAGATCGGCAGGATGGCAAAGGCGGCCCAGCTGTGCACCAGTGTGATGATCACGGCATTGGAATTGTAGAGTAGCGAGGTCACCGGCGTGTCGATCAGGCCGGTGGACATCAGTCCGGTGTTGAGCACGCCCTGATAGCCGAGAATAACCTTCCACGACATCACGCGCAGCAGGTAGCTGGTCCAGCAGGGCACGGTGATCAGGAACAGCCAGAGGTTTTTGTGCACCCCGCCATGGAAGGAAATGAACCAGGCGACGGGATAGGAAAAGGAGACGGTAATGATGCTGACGACAAGGGAGATGGTGAGGGAGCGCCAGAGAAGATCGCGGTAGATCGGTTCGGTCAGGGCGACGCGGTAGTTCTCGAAGGTAAAAGTGCGGTCGATGGTCAGGTAATCCTGGGACCAGAAGCTGTAGGCGATGACGATGAGGACCGGCAGAAACAGCAATGCCAGCGCGTAGAGCAGCGTCGGCGAAATCAGCGCCAGGCCTTTGGCCTCGTCGCTGGATGTCCATCGGCGGCCACCGGCAAGCGGCCGTCTGCTCTCCGTTTCAACGGAGCCCGGCAACGCCACCATCAGCGCCGCCTTTCCGGCGATATGCCGGTACAACAGTGAAAATACAGGGATCGTATCATGTTGTCCGTCCCAGGCGGTTTTCCGCCGTTCTTTGTTCCCGATGGCAGAATGAGCGCAAAACGGGATTGAACGCAAGTGTTTTTTCTGCCAATATTGATTGAACGGACATTCAGAATAATCGGAATTATGAATTTAATTCAGATGTTTGATGAAAAATATGACAGTAAAACTACCTGTGGAGATGGAAGATGGCGGCGAAACGTGACGATGTGATCGGTTCCTTCGAGGCTTCGGAAGGCATGGTGGCATTGGCGAAAGACCATCTCGTTCAACCCTGGCCGACGGCCGGCGAAATCGGTGCCGAGGCACGGGGCGGCATTGTCAGCGGCGATGGCATCTATGTCATCGATGGCGAGGGTCGAAAGCTGATCGACGGCCCTGCCGGCATGTGGTGCGTCAATGCCGGGCATCGGCGCAAGGAACTGGCCGATGTGCTTTACCAGCAGGCGATGGACCTGTCCTACAATTCGCCGTGGTACACGATGAACGAACCGTCGGTGACGCTGTCGGCGCGGCTTGCCGGTCATGCGCCCGGCGATCTCAATCATGTCTTCTATACCACCGGCGGCTCCTCTGCGGTCGAGACGGCGCTGCGCTTCATGCAGTTCGCCAACAATGTGAAGGGTCGTCCGGAAAAGAAGCTGATCGTTTCGCGGCAGGGGGGCTACCACGGCTCGACCTATCTGTCGGCATCGCTGAACGGTCGTCCACGCGATCACGACTGGATGGATAGCGCCAGCGAGCAGGTGGTCAAGCTGACCTGCCCCAACCCTTTTCGCCGGCCCGAAAGCATGAGTGAGGCTGATTTCTGTGATTTTCTTGTCGAGGAGTTTCGCGCCGTCATCGAGGCAAGGGGAGCAGACCGCATCGGCGCATTTATCGCCGAGCCGGTGATGGCGTCCGGTGGTGTCATCGTGCCGCCGGATGGTTATCTCAGCCGGATGCGGCAGCTCTGCACCGACAACGACATCCTGTTCGTCGCTGACGAGGTGGTGACGGCGTTCGGGCGGCTGGGCCATGTCTTTGCGTCCAAGGATGTTTTCGGTATCGAGCCGGACATGATCACCTTTGCCAAGGGTGTCACCTCCGGCTATTTCCCGCTCGGCGGCGTGATGATCGCGTCGCGCCTGTTCGAGGAATTGCGCCGCTCCAATCATCCGGACGCGATGTTTGCCCACGGGCTGACCTATTCCAGCCATCCGATCGGCTGCGCCGTGGCGCTGAAGAACCTCGATATCCTGGAAGAAGGGCTGCTCGACCATGCGCGCGCAATTTCCGGTCATTTTCAGGCGAGCCTGAAGACACTCGAAGACCTGCCGCTGGTCGGCGAAGTGCGCGGCGTCGGGCTGATGGCCTGCGTCGAATGTGTCGCCGACCGTGTGCACAACAATCCGCTGACGCTTGATCTGGACGTTGGAAAACGCATCGACAAGCACTGCCAGGAACTCGGTCTTCTGGTGCGGCCGCTGATCAACATGTGCGTGATGTCGCCACCGCTGACGATCACGATACCGCAGATTGATGAGATGACGGCGATCCTGCGCACCAGCATCCGCCGGACCATGGATGAGCTCGTTCGCGAAGGGCTTTGGCACGGCTGAGCATTCTCTTGAGCAGGGCATCCATTCCCCGCCATGCTCAATTTTAAAGGGCCGGTTTTGCCGGCCCTTTCTTTTGGCTTTTTAGAGGCTGGCCGACCGCAATCGGTTGTTCACGTCGGCTAGCTCCCGCTCGTCCGGGGCTGATGGAAGATTCATCACCGGCAGGATGGCACGCAGGTGGTCGTGATGGGTGCGCACGCCATATTCGAGGTCAGATAGGTAGAACCCGCTGAAGGCCTTCGATGTCATCGATTCGTTCGACCAGATCGTCAGCTGCACGTCTTCAGCCTGCGTGTCGCGATCGATGCGGTGGGCGAGATAGCGGGCGGCGCGTTGCTGCCTTGTCTCGTCGCGGTGCCGGTAGACGCCGCCACGCAGTATCGTTTCGCCGGTCGATAGCGGAAACTCCTGATAGAACTGCACCGCTTCCGGCGTTACCGCGATCACCGCATTGGCGAAGATGCCGTAGTAGGCCCAGGCCTTGCGCAGATGCTCCGGCAGATGTGTGGCCTCCGGGGCGATGGAAACGTAGTTGCGCACGCTCCAGCGGCGGCCGGCATGCGGATTGTAAGTGGCGAACGACCGGCAGAGGCCGTTGACGAACGGCTCGTCGTAATAGGTCGAGCCGTAGAGATCCTGCAGTGCCGGATGCGCCATCGCCACGTGATAGCCCTCATTGTCGACATCGCGGACTGATTTCCAGTTGACCGGCGAGGCTTGGGTCCAGATATCGCCGGCGGGAACCATGTCCTGCGTCTTGTATTCACCGAGTTCGGCAGCGAAAGGCTGCATCAGTTCCGCCACGGAGGGTTGCGGGCCAGGTGCGAAACGGATGAAGATAAAACCCATCCAGACTTCGAGATCGAGCCCGATCAGGCCGAATTCCTGCTTGTCGAGCGGCGGGAAGGAGCGGGGGCGGGCGGCACCCCTGAGCGTACCGTCGAGATTATAGACCCAGCCGTGGAACGGACAGACCAGCGCGTTGCGGCAGGTTCCCTTGGTGTCGGCAACGACGCGCGAGCCGCGATGGCGGCAGATATTGTGGAAGCCGCGCACCGTGCCGTCCTGGTCGCGCAGGATCAGCGCGCGCTCGCCGACGACGTCCATGGTGATGTAGTTGCCGGGGTCTGGAATGTCGGAGATATGGCAGGCGATCTGCCAGTGTTCGCGGAAGACATGTTGTTTTTCAAGTTCAAGCAGGGCGTCGCTATGGTAGCACCAACCGGGCAGGCCGCGCCTGTCCCAGTCATTGGGAATACCGATGTTCCGGGTCATTTCGTTCATGAATTTCCCCATATCTTGCTGAACGTTCATTCAATAAAATCACATTTCCCTATAAATAGGAATAGGTTGACGTATCGTTGGCGTCATGAATTTTGGAATTCAGGTAGCGTTTATGAGGATCGCGTGTCGCGCAGGCTGGCGACAGGCATGCGCGCGCATCAAAGAACGCCGTTGACGAGTCTACTTATCCAGTTGCGGATAGACCCGGTCGAGAAAGCCCGGACGCAGTTTTTCACCCATTAGGCAATCGGTGGGCGGTGTGATCTGTACGGGGATAATCCGCATGTCCGGCCCTGAGCGGCTGACCTCCATCACCAGCTTCTGCCGGATGGCAACGGCGAAATCTTCCGGCTGGTGGACCGGCAGAACGAACGATCCGGGGCCACCGATGACGCAGTCGGCATAGTAGCGGTCAAGCGAAACCGTCCCGCCGGAGGGGCGAATGAGAATGGCTAGGCCGTTGATGATAATGCCGCTGGCAACGGCGGCGTTGCGGGCCGGATCAACCGGGGGGCCGAGATTGTTCGGCCCATCGCCGGAAATGTCGACCACCCGGCGCGTCGCATCGTAGGGGCTCGCCGCTATCAGTTTCGCTGCGAAGGTGATGGCGTTGGAGATCGACGTGCCCCGGCGGGTAAAGACGGGCCGGGAGGCGAGATGTTCGGCCAGGAGTGCAGCATCCTGTGCGTCATCAATCAGTTGCCAGTTGACGACGGAGGTTTCGTTGACGCTGCCGGCCCATTCGAAATAGCTCAGCGCGATGCGGCCGTTGAGGCCGGCTGTGACGGCATTGATGAAGTCCGGATGACGCAGAGCCTCGACATAGCCCATGCGCTGCACTTGCGCTTCTTCAACATCCATCGAGCCCGACATATCGACGGCGAGCACCAATGCCACATCCACCTGAGCGGCATCTGCGACCGGCGTCGCAATCGGGGCACTCGAAATCGTGAGAAACATCGCAAGTGTTGTGAACATCCAGTCATCCAATCGCTGCTAAGGATCGTATGAAACTAAAATGTAACACAGATCGTAAGTGTGGCGACCGTTCCGGAGGCGGACGACTTCAACAAACGGTGATTTCCACCGGCTGTTCTTTTTAGTGAATTTTCGATCGACTGGAGTAAGCCTGCAATGCTTCTGAAAAACGACACCGACACGGTCATCATCGACCGGTTGCAGCAAGCGGCGTTCGGATACTTTCTAGAGTTCGTCAATCCCGAAAACGGTTTGATTGCTGATACCTCGCTGCCCGACGCACCCTCGAGCATCGCCGCGACCGGCTTTGGCCTTTCCGCCTATCCTACCGGCGTCGAAAGAGGCTGGATGAGCAGGCAGGATGCCGCAGCGCGGACACTGGTCACCCTGCGGTTCTTTGCCGAGAGCCCGCAAAGCCGCGACAAGGATGCCACCGGCTACAAAGGGCTCTACTACCACTTTCTCGACATGAAAACCGGCCTGCGGACATGGCGCAGCGAGCTGTCGCTGATCGACAGCGCGCTTCTGATCGCCGGTATGCTGACTGCGGCCGCCTATTTCAATCAGGACAACGAGGTCGAGACCGAGATCCGGTCTCACGCCGATATGCTCTACGCCCGGGCAAACTGGGCTTGGGCACTGGACGGCAAGGGCGCCTTGTGGCTCGGATGGAAGCCTCGCACGGGCTTTCTGCCGTATCGCTGGGAATCCTACAGCGAGGCGATCATCCTCTATACGTTGGCTCTGGCCTCGCCATCCTACCCGATCGGCAAGGAAAGCTATGATGCCTTCGCCAGCAAATTCGATTGGATGACGGTAAAGGGCAAGCCGTTTCTTTACGCCGGGCCGCTGTTCATCCACCTGTTTTCACATGCGTGGATCGATTTCCGGGGTATCCGCGATGCAGCCGTTACCGAGCATGATACGGATTATTTTGAAAACACCCGTCGTGCGATTGCCGTCCAGCGCGATTATGCGACGGTCAATCCCGGCAATTTTACCGGTTATGGTGCCGACACATGGGGGCTGACGTCCTGCGATGGCCCGCAACGTCCACGCCGATTGCAGGATGGTCGGCGCCAGCAGTTTGCAGGCTACGCCGCGCGCGGTGCGCCGCTCGGCCCGGACGACGGCACGATTGCGCCCTGGGCGCCGCTCGCATGCCTGCCGTTCGAGCCGCAGGCAGCGATGTCGGCGGCACGGCATATCCTGTCGAGCTATCCCGATGTTATCGACGCGGGGCGTTTTATCGGCAGTTTCAATCCAAGCGTTCCCGGCAAGACGGCGGAAGGGTGGCTCAACAACCGCAGCGTTGGCCTTGATCAGGGGCTGCTGGTGATGATGATCGAGAACCATCGCAGCGGGCTTTACTGGAACATGCTGCGCGAAACGCCGGTTATCCGGCGCGGCCTCAGACGCGCAGGCTTTTCCGGCGGCTGGCTTTGAGGTAAACGGGCTGCCAGACGATAACGGGCGGCCCCTTTGGACGATAACCAAGATTCAGGCAGTTTTTGCGAGGGTGATGGAGGGCAGGTAGAAGCTGCCATCGCCTGGCAGGCGGAGCATTTTCCGCAGGTTGCTGTCTCTTTGGGTCTGGAAGGCGGTGATTTTCTGCCGGTCACTGAGGCATGGCGTCATGATGGCGATATGCTCGGTGTCTTGCTGGGCTATCAGAACCGCTTTGCCACCGGCATGGATGACCGCGTCAGGGCCGCTCATCTCATTTCCTTCTACAGTCATCATCTCAGCATCGCGGCTGCATCGATCTATTTGCGGACGGGGCTGGTTCCTGATCTGAGCCCGGATCGCCTGGCGTTCCGGTTTGAGCCCGTCGTTCCGCACGATCACGTTCCAACGATGGAAACGCGTCGATCCGATGTCTGCCGTTTTCATTTTCGCTTCGAGCATTTTTCGCGCGGCGATGACCGGGCGTTGCTGTTTCACAATCTATTCGTCGACAGCTTCCTTCCGGTGATCGACGCGCTGCAGGGGCGCACTGGCCTCTCTCCCGTCGCGCAATGGCGGCTGGCGGCCGATGGCATTGCGGGTGCTTTTCTAGAGATCGGTACAGCGTTGGGCGACCAGGAGCGCGCAATGGCTACGGCACTTGCGATCATCAACAGGACAGGCTCGCCGCTTTTCTCCGATGCCGTGCGCTACCAGCGTATTGAGGCCGTTTGCGATGGCGTTGCGGTCGAGCGCGTGTTCCGCCGGCGAAGCGGCTGCTGTCTCTACTATCGGACAGAGGGCGGGGATTTCTGCGATGTCTGTGTGCTTCTCGATACCGAGACGCAAAAAGGCCGCCTGCAAGCTCATGTCCAGCGTACCGGCGGCCTCTGATTGCCGTTGCCGCGCAAACAATGCCTGCGCGGCAACGATTTTGGCTCAAGCCGATTTCAGAAACTTGTCGTTCAGGTAACCTGAGATCACGCCGAGCACGATCCAGAACGCCAGGGTCGTTGCCAGGGCGGCGACCGCAAATTCCGCACCGAGAACGGACGGAACCGGGCTCGAAATATCAGACGGCTGCGGCGCACCATAGGCATGCGGTGCTGCGATCAGAACAAGGCCGATGATCTTGGCAAGAATTTCACCGCGCAAGACGATGAGATAAAGCCCGGCGGCGGAGAACGCGATGGTCGCGATCCACCAGATCTGCCGGTCATGCAGATCAGCGGCAGGAAAGCCCGGCAATTCCGGCGGCAGGCCGATGGCGGGCAGAAGGTGAACCGTCAACCAGCCACAGGCGCCCCACAGCGCGCCGTTGCGCATGGTAATCGGATAGTTGAAGGCGAGGCTTGCACCGGCGAGCAACAGGCCGAAGCCGGCACCGGCCACCAGATTGGCAATCAGCGTGCCGGAGAACCGGCTCATGCCGAACATGATGCCGCCCTCTTCTTCATGCTCGCCTTCATGGGCATAAGCCGGTGTGACCGGTGAAAGTGCCGACAGGATCTCGCCAATCACAGAAGAGCGGTTTAGTGAAGAATGCTGCTGGCCTTCTGTCGTCGCCGGCGGTTCGGCGGCGGGTTCCTTGACCTCATATTCCTCGGCATGAAGGATGAGCGGGACCACCCGCAATTCCTGCGCCGCCGTCATGAAGACACCGGCGATCAATCCAGCCACCAGTGCGGCCAGAAGTGTTTTGACAATCATGTGATACCCCCAAATTCGAGCGGAGCCGATTTCTCATCAGTGCTCAACGCTCGTCGTGTTTCAATTCCCCACGGCAAAAACCGCCCGATGCCGGAGCATGGGCGCAATCCACGGCAGCGCGATTTCCAAAAGGAAATCCGCCATCCTTTTCATCGATAGAGTGCGGAAAGCCCTCAAGCTTTCCACGGCTCACATCAATGGCAGGGGAAGCCGTAGGAATGGCGGACGTCGTGGGCGGTGTCGTGCAGCACGGCCGAATTGGCAAGGCCTGCACCGAAAACCAGGAAGCCGCCGATCAACAGGGCAAGAATAGCCGTGGTAATGCGGTCGTTGAGAGAAAGCGGAACGCTCGAAACTGTAGTCGTAGCCATGACAACCTCCGTGATGGCGCGTGGGAAATATCCCACCAATTGGGCACCATGCCCTTCATCAACCGGCAGGTTTCCTGGCTCGCGGCGTCAGGTGCTTCCGCACCAAGGAGCCTGTCTCACCTTCCCGAGGCAGGGCCCAAAGGCCCGTCGCCGCAGTGGTTTTTACCGGCTGAACATACCGGCATGACAAACTCTGACCGCTCTACAGTCGCGGGGTCGGCCGTGATAAAGATGCCCAGAATGGGTCCATCCATCACGTTCCCATTTACTCCCCGAAAGCACCTCGCGTTCAGGGAACCAATTGATCCAACGATGATTATGCCGTCGCCCCGGTCCTGTCAATTCAGTGTTGCGACCGACAATGACGCATTGTCGCTCTTGATTTTTCCGTACAATGTCTAAATCTGATATGTAATACGTTGCTGGATTCGCCTAAGTTGCAACTGGTTTCCGGCAAGCAACACTCAATGGTTGTTTGCTTTGGAAAAATACTCTTCTCAATAATGGAACAATAGTTCTTTAGGAACCTTGGCGTAGAGTGCTGCGGCGCTGATACGCGAAGAATCCTCCACAGAGAAAACCATGAAATCGGTGAGGTCCGAACAGGAATTCCAGAATATTCTTCGCCGCCTGGGAATTGCGCTTGACGCTTCTCAGATCGGCGTGTGGGAACACGATACCCAGAAAGACGAAGTCGTCTGGGATCTGCAGATGCACCGGCTCTACGCAACCGGCAAGACGCAAAAGCGGGTCAAGGCGGAGGTCTGGATGAATGCGATCCATCCCGATGATCTCGCCCAGGCTGAGGCCGATTTCGACCGGGCAATCGCAACCAAGGATATTTATTCTTCGGAATACCGGATCATTTTGCCCGACGGTGAAATCCGTTACCTGCGGTCACGTGCCTACTGTTTTGAGGAGGATGGCCATATCACCTTCATCGGAGCAGAATGGGACGTGACGGCGGATGTGCTGCTCAATCGTGAGCTTCGGCGGCAAAAGGCGATTGCCGAGGCGCGCGCGGTGGCCCTTGAAGCAAGCACCGAGCGGATCAAATATGCGGCCGAGCACGATTATCTGACGGGACTTCCCAACCGCCGCTTTTTCGATAGGCGATTGGCGGAACTGGCCGGCGAGACCGGCCCCGAAAAGCTGGCAATCCTGCATATCGGCCTCGACCGGTTCAAGCAGATCAACGACACCGCCGGCCACGCAGCCGGAGACGACGTGTTGAAATCCTGCGCCCGGCAGATCGAAGCCGGCGTTCCGAAGAACTCGTTCATTGCGCGTGTGAGCGGCGATGAATTTGCGGTTCTGATCGCAAATTTTGTCTCGCTCGATGATCTCAAAACCCGGGCCGAGCAGCTGGCGCAGCAATTGAAGCAGTCTGTCTGGCATAATGATGAGGTCTTGCGGACCGGCGCCTCTATGGGGGTCGCGGCGGCCAGCGGCCGCAGTATCGCCAGCCTGCTGGCCGAATCCGACATCGCGTTGCAACGGGCCAAAAAGCTCGGGCGGGGCAGGGTGGAAGTGTACTCGGCACACTTGAAGGCGCAGCTCACCAACGAGCAGCGCATTGGCCGGCAGTTGGCGCATGGATTGGAGAAGGGGGAGTTCGTTCCCTACTATCAGGCTCAGGTGGAGGCGCGAACCCGGCGCATTGTCGGGATGGAAGTCCTGGCGCGCTGGCGTCATCCGAAGCGCGGAATGGTTTTGCCGGGCGAATTCATCAAGGTTGCGAGCAGTCTCGGCCGGCTCGACGATCTCGATGCTGCCATCCTGAAGGCGGCGCTGAAGGATCGTCAGGCCTGGATGCGGCAGGGGGTGCATGTTCCGCGCATCGCGGTGAATGTCTCGGCCGCCCGTCTGTCGGATCCGCTTTTGATCGATGAATTGAAACATCTGGATGTCCGGCCGGATATGCTGTCGTTCGAATTGCTGGAAACCATTTTCCTTGACGACAGCGAAGATGATGTATTTGCCAATGTCGCTGGGTTGAAGGCCATGGGTATCGATATCGAGATCGATGATTTCGGCTCCGGCCATGCGTCGATCATCGGGCTGGTCAAGCTGAAGCCGCGACGGATGAAGATCGACCGGCAACTGGTTTTGCCGACCACGACATCGCGCGAACAGAAGCGCCTGTTGCGCTCGATCATCGACATCGCCAAGGCGCTCAACATCGAAGTTATCGCCGAGGGCGTCGAGACTTTAGAGCACGCCAAGCTTTTAACGCGCCTTGGATGCGATATCCTGCAAGGGTATGCGATCGCTTATCCCGTTCCGGCCGCCGATATGCTGGCACGACTGACTGAGGATCAGCAATTGGGGCTGGTCGCTCAGCATTGACGGCGACAGGTTGCGCGGCTCCTATTGTCCCAACAGATCCTGCATGGCGCTGATGATGCGGCGATGTTGGTGGGCGTGGCGTGTGCGGATGCTGGTGGCGGCGTAGACGGCCTGTTGAATGACAGGAGCGTCTGTGATGGGGAAGGCGATACCTTCACCTTCGAGTCGCAAGGCTGTGCTGCTGGTTACGTAGGCGGCACCTCCCAGCGTTTTCAGGAGGCCGGTAATGGCGATGTTCTGTCCCGATGCCAACGGGGCGGATGAAAGTTGCGGCAGGGCCAGCCGATGGGCGCGATCGAAGGCCGGGGAATAGACGGCCTGGATATATGTCTCCGGCAGCAATTCGCTGACCGTTCGTGCCGTGGTGCCGACCAGCGTGTACGTCATGTCACCGATCCGCTCATAATGGAGATCGGGCAGATAATGTGGCGTGTAGAGAATGGCGAGATCGAGATCACCGGCGGCGAGATCGCGGTTCATCTGGTTGGAGTAGTCGGCTTCCATATAAAACGACGTCGTCGGCAGGTCGGTGCGCACTGCCGACAGCCATTTTCCGGCAAAGGCTTCGGCCAGATCATGCTGGATGCCGAGCCGCATCGAGCGCTCGTAGGTTCCTGCGTTTTCCACCGCCCGCGTCGCCTCGTGCCATTGGTGCTGCAATGCCTTGGCATGATCGAGGAAGCGCAGGCCGGACGCGGTTGGCGCCGTGCCGCCCTTGTTGCGGGTGAAGAGCTTGCGGTTGAACTGCGCCTCCAGCGCCTTGACGCGGTGGGAGACGGTGGATTGCGTGATGTTCAACCGGTCCGCCGTGCGATTGAAGCTACGGGTTTCCATCAGGTCGAGGAAGGTTTCAATGAGGTCGATCTGCATTTTCTGTTCCAGATAATTCGAAGATTGCCCCTCGCGTTTATTCTCCTCCCGCAAGTGAATTGCGTGGGCTTGTAACCGCCTTCTATCCAATTAAACTACTCGCATGAAGCACAAGATACTTCTTTCAATTGCTCACAATCTCGCCGATTCGATCGCTTCCGGCCAAGGATTCCCAATAGGTTACTATTTGACAGACGTTTTTGACGAGGCGGCTAAGAGCCCAGGCGGTAAGCTTGAAGTGGATATGCTATCTGGTGTCGTCACGGCAGGATTGCCCACCGATTCTCTTCGCAAAGCAATTCTTCTTTACAAGGCATTTCTTCCTGATCTTTGCACTCGCCAAAGTGCGGCGATTTCCGACTTTCGGCAATTGACGGTCCAATACCACGCGGGTTTTCCGGAAAACCGTTTCTTGGTTACGATAGAAGATGCGAACGGGCGTCGATCATCAGCGGAATATGTCGGCACGCCCGGACAGCAAGCAAAAATCCTCGACAAAGCGGGACGCCCACGCCCGAAGGTCTTTTAGTGCCCGACCCTAAACGTCTATCACCCGGTTGTGCAATCTAATCGAAGTCTTCGATCAATAAAGCGCATTCCGACCGCTTGATGCAAGCTCTGTTCATGGCCAAAACTTCCCCCAAACAAGGGAACAGACATGTCGAATTTGCCGTCTTATGCGCGCGTCGTGATTATCGGAGGAGGTGCTATCGGGGCGTCCTGTCTCTACCATCTGGCCAAGGCCGGATGGACAGACTGCGTGCTTCTGGAAAAGAACGAACTGACGGCCGGTTCGACATGGCATGCGGCCGGCAATGTGCCGACATTTTCGTCGTCCTGGTCGATCATGAACATGCAGCGTTATTCGGCGTCGCTTTACCGCGAACTCGGCGATCTCGTCGATTATCCGATGAACTATCACGTTACCGGCTCGATCCGTCTCGGCCATTCGAAGGAGCGGCTGCAGGAATTCAAACGCGTCGTCTGCATGGGCCGTTATCAGGGTATGGATCTCGACATCCTGTCGCCCGATCAGATCAAGTCGAAATATCCGTTTCTCGAAACCCATGATCTGACCGGCGCGCTCTACGATCCCTATGATGGCGACATCGATCCGGCCCAGTTGACGCAGGCCTTAGCGAAGGGCGCCCGCGACATGGGCGCGAAAATCTTCCGCTTCTGTCCCGCCACCGGCGCCCGCCGGGAAAACGACGAGTGGATTATTTCCACGCCGCAGGGCGAGATTCGCTGCGAATATGTCGTCAACGCCGCCGGTTATTATGCCCGCGAGGTCGGCAAGTGGTTTGGCCGCGACGTGCCGATGATGGTGATGAGCCACCAGTACATGCTGTTCGAGGAAATTCCGGAACTGGCCGCATGGTCGAAGGAAGCCGGACACAAGTTGCCGCTTCTGCGCGACGTCGACAGCTCCTATTACCTGCGTCAGGAAAAGACCGGGATGAACCTTGGTCCCTACGAGAAGAACTGCAAGGCGCACTGGATCACCCCCGACGATCCGATGCCGGAGGATTTTTCGTTCCAGCTTTTCCCCGACGATCTCGAGCGGCTGGAATGGTATCTGAACGACGCCGTCGAGCGCGTGCCGATCCTCGGCACTGCCGGCCTGTCGCGGATGATCAACGGCCCGATCCCCTATGCGCCCGATGGCAATCCGCTGATCGGCCCGATGCCGGGCGTGCCCAACGCATTTGAGGCCTGCGTCTTCACCTTCGGCATCTGCCAGGCAGGTGGCGCGGGCAAGGTTCTGGCCGAATGGGTGACGGAAGGGCAGACGGAGTGGGACATGTGGTCCTGCGATCCACGCCGCTTCACCAGCTTCACCGACCAAGATTATTGCATCGCCAAAGGCATGGAAATCTACGGCCATGAATATGCCATGCACTTTCCGAAACACGCCTGGCCTGCCGGCCGCAACAAGAAGCTGTCCCCGATCCATGACCGGATCGCCGCGCTCGGGGCGCAGTTCAAGCCCTACAACGGCTGGGAGCGCGCCAACTGGTACGCCAAGCCGGGCGACGATCTTTCCGAGGAATCGACGCAGACCTGGAACCGGGCGGGGCCATGGCAAAAGCGCATCGAGGAAGAGTGCCTTGCGGTGCGCGATACAGCCGGCATTCTCGATCTACCGGGCTTTTCACGCTATCGCCTGAAGGGCGAGGGCGCGCGCGACTGGCTGCTGGGGCTCACCACCGGCAAGGTGCCGAAGCCCGGCCGGATCGGTCTTGCCTATTTCTCCGACGATAAGGGTCGCATCGTCACCGAAATGTCGGTCATGGCGCTCGAGGAAGATTTCTTCTTCCTGATCACAGCGGCAACCGCGCAGTGGCACGATTTCGAATGGCTGAAAAAACATTTACCGAAGGACGCCACTTTTACCCTGGATGATGTCACCGAAAGCTTCACCTGCCAGATTCTGTCGGGTCCTAAATCGCGCGACATTCTCGCGGAGGTTTCCAATGCCGATCTCGCCAAAGGCTGGTTGACGCATCAGTCGGTGCAGATCGCCGGGCTTTGGTGCCAGCTGGTTCGCGTATCCTTTGCCGGTGAACTCGGCTGGGAAATTCACACCAAGATCGACGATACCGCCGCGATCTTCGACGCCGTCTGGGCAGCCGGGCAAAAGCATGGCCTGAAGCCTTTCGGTATGGAAGCGCTGGATTCGCTCCGGATCGAAAAGGGATACCGTGCGTGGAAAGGTGATCTTTCCACTGATTACACCATCCTGCAGGGTGGGCTGGAACGCTTTGTCGATTGGGCCAAACCGGACTTCAAAGGCAAGGCGGCGCTGGAGCATGAAAAGCAGCAGGGTGTGAGCAAGCGCTTCGTGACGCTGGTGGTGGACGCTGGAGACTGCGACGCGCCTTACATGTCGACGCTCTGGCATGGCGGAAAGGTGGTCGGCGAAACGACATCGGGCAACTGGGGTTACCGGATCGGCAAATCGGTGGCACTCGGCATGCTCCGGGCTGATCTTGCCTTGCCCGGTACCGAAATCGAAGTCGAAATCTACGGCGACCGTTTCAAGGCTGTCGTGCAGGCCGATGAGCCGCTGTTTGATCCCAAGAATGAAAGACTGCGCGCATGAGCAAGCCCATCCCCAAAAAGGCCCGCGCGGTCATTATCGGCGGCGGTGTCTCCGGTTGTTCGGTCGCCTATCATTTGGCGAAACTCGGCTGGACGGACGTGGTCCTGCTTGAGCGCAAACAGCTGACATCGGGCACGACCTGGCATGCGGCCGGTCTGATCGGCCAGCTGCGTGCCTCGCAGAACATGACCCGGCTCGCCAAATATTCGGCCGATCTCTACACCAAGCTGGAGGCTGAAACCGGAATCGGCACGGGCATGCGCCAATGCGGCTCGATCACCGTGGCGCTCACCGAGGAGCGCAAGCAGGAAATATACCGCCAAGCGTCTCTGGCCCGTGCCTTCGATGTCGATGTACGCGAGATCTCGCCGGATGAAGTCAAGGCGATGTACCCGCATCTGAATGTATCGGATGTGGTGGCCGCCGTGCACCTGCCGCTCGATGGGCAGTGCGATCCGGCCAACATTGCCATGGCGCTGGCCAAGGGCGCGCGGCAGAACGGCGCGACCGTTCTGGAAGGCGTCAAGGTGACGGAGGTTCACAAGAAGGACGGCCGGGTGTCCGGCGTCACCTGTGAGCAGAATGGCGAGACGTTTACGATCGAGACCGAGAATGTCGTCAATGCCGCCGGCATGTGGGGCAGGGAACTCGGCAACATGTCCGGCGTTACCGTGCCGCTGCATGCCTGCGAGCATTTCTATATCGTCACCGAGCCTGTGGCCGGGCTGCAACGCCTGCCGGTCCTGCGCGTGCCGGACGAGTGCACCTATTACAAGGAGGACGCCGGCAAGATGCTGATCGGCGCCTTCGAACTCAAGGCTAAGCCTTGGGGAATGGACGGCATCAGCGAGGATTTCTGCTTCGACCAGCTGCCGGAGGATTTTGACCATTTCGCGCCGATCCTCGAAAAGGCGGTCGGCCGTATGCCAATGCTGGAAACGGCCGGGATCCACACCTTCTTCAACGGCCCGGAAAGCTTTACGCCCGACGACCGCTACTATCTGGGCGAAGCGCCGGAGCTGAAGGGCTATTGGGTCGCGGCCGGTTACAACTCGATCGGCATTGTTTCGTCCGGCGGTGCCGGCATGGCGCTGGCGCAGTGGATGAATGATGGCGAGCCGCCGTTCGATCTGTGGGAAGTCGATATCCGCCGGGCGCAGCCGTTCCAGAAGAACCGAACTTACCTGAAGGAGCGCGTCACCGAGACGCTCGGCCTGCTCTATGCCGATCATTTCCCCTATCGCCAGATGGCGACGGCACGCGGTGTTCGCCGCACGCCCTTGCACGAGCATCTGAAAGCACGTGGTGCCGTGTTCGGCGAAGTGGCGGGCTGGGAGCGGGCCAACTGGTTTGCCAGAGAAGGCCAGGAACGGGAATACAAATACAGCTGGAAGCGGCAGAACTGGTTCGACAACCAGCGCGACGAACATCTGGCGATCCGGGGTGGCGTCGGCCTGATCGACATGACGTCGTTCGGCAAGATCCGCGTCGAGGGCCGCGATGCGCTTTCTTTCCTGCAGAAGCTTTGCGCCAACCAGCTGGACGTCGCCACCAACCGCATCGTCTATACCCAGATGCTCAATGCCCGTGGCGGCATCGAAAGCGATCTGACCGTTACCCGTCTTTCCGAAACCGCTTTCCTGCTGGTCGTTCCCGGCGCCACGCTGCAACGTGATCTCGCCTGGCTGCGCAAGCATCTCGCCGATGAATTCGCCGTTATCACCGATGTGACAGCGGCGGAATCAGTGCTCTGCGTCATGGGGCCGAAGGCGCGCGAGCTGATGCAAAAGGTCAGCCCCAACGACTTTTCCAATGCGGCTCATCCGTTCGGGGCGGCCCGAGAAATCGAAGTCGGCATGGGCCTCGCCCGCGCCCACCGCGTCACTTATGTCGGCGAACTCGGCTGGGAGCTGTATGTTTCCACCGACCAGACTGCGCATGTGTTCGAGACTCTGGAAGCGGCAGGTGCCGATATCGGCCTGAAGCTCTGCGGCATTCATACGCTCGATAGCTGCCGCATCGAAAAGGCTTTCCGCCATTTCGGCCATGACATCACCGATGAGGATCATGTGCTGGAGGCTGGTCTTGGTTTTGCGGTGAAGCCGGCCAAGGGCGAGTTCATCGGCCGGGATGCGGTGTTGAAAAAGCAGGACGATGGGCTGTCGCGCCGGCTGGTGCAGTTTCGCCTGACCGATCCGGAGCCGCTCTTGTTCCACAACGAAGCGGTGGTGCGCGACGGCAAGATCGTCGGCACGATCACCTCGGGCAATTACGGCCACCATCTCGGCGGCGCGATCGGGCTCGGCTACGTGCCGTGCACGGGCGAGAGGGAGGCGGATGTGCTGGGCTCGGCTTACGAGATCGAAATTGCCGGAACGCGGGTGAAAGCGGAGGCGTCGCTTGCGCCGATGTATGATCCGAAGTCGGAGCGGGTGAGGGTGTGATGCAGGACACGATAGCGTCTGCCGGGACCACCCCCCTCTGTCACTGCGTGACATCTCCCCCTCAAGGGGGGAGATTGGCCGCATCCGCTGCGGCTTACCTCACTTTTCTTCACTCCACCCCCGTTCACTTCATTTTTGTTGGACAGAGAATTATCCGCGATCGCCCGATCTCCCCCCTTGAGGGGGAGATGTCACGCAGTGACAGAGGGGGGTGCGCCACGCGCTCTTCAGCCTGGAGGAAGTCCCATGCTCGCACCTGATACCAAGAATACGGCGGTAGCTTCGCCCGACCGCATCGACCAGCTCGTCGCCGCCCACAAGCCCGGCCATGGTCTCGCCCGGCCATTCTACCGCGACGTCGATATCTACGAGCGTGACCTGGAGCGTGTCTTCCGCCGCCACTGGCACTGCGTCGCGCATGAGAGCGTCATTCCGAAGCCGAACGATTTCGAAGTCTTTCGCATGGCCTCCGAGCAGGTGATCCTGACGCGGCATGCGGATGGGACCATTCACGCCATTCTCAACGTCTGTCGCCATCGGGGTGCCGAGGTTTGTACCAAGGACAAGGGCAATGCGCGGGTTTTCGTCTGTCCCTATCACGCCTGGACCTATGGTAACGATGGCAGTCTGCGGGCTGCCCGGCTGATGCCGAAGGATTTCAAGCGCGAGGATCATGGGCTGAAGAAGCTGCATGTCCGGGTTGTCGAGGGCCTCGTGTTCATTTCCTTTGCCGAGAACCCGCTGGATTTCACCGAGGTCGAAAACCTCCTGCACGCCACCTGCGGCCAGTATGGCTGGGGGCAGGCGAAGGTCGCCTACCGGCAGAGCTATCCGGTGGACGCCAACTGGAAGCTGGCGGTCGAAAATTATGTCGAGTGCTACCATTGCGGCCCGGCGCATCCGGAATATTCACAAACCCACGCGCTGGAACAGCCGCTGCATATGATCGAGGCGCTGAACGCGGCGATGGAGGAGCGCACCTGCGCGCTCGGCATCCAGGTCGGTTCCGGCGATCACTGGCAGACATCGGAAAACGGCAAGGAAACCATCCATGCCTTCCGCTATGCGCTCTATGACGGTGTGAAAACCGGCAGCCAGGACGGCTCGCCGTTGAGTACGCTGATGGGCCGCTTTACCGAATTCGACGGTGGCGTCACCTCCGTCCATCTCGGCGGCACGTCCTTCCTCGTCTGCTATCCGGATCACGGCATGATCTACCGCTTCATTCCGAAGGGACCGGAAGCCTGCGAGATGGAACTGATCTGGCTGGTCAATGGCGAGGCGCAAGAAGGCATCGACTATGATCTTGAGAAGCTGAAGTGGCTCTGGACGGTGACGACCGACGAGGACAAATCGATCATCGAGCACACTTCGCGCGGCGTCCGCTCGCATTATTTCGTGCCCGGTCCGATTGCCCCGATGGAGCAGAACGAGCTGCGTTATATCAACTGGTATCTCGACGAGATCAGCCGGCCCTGATGCAGAAGCGGCGCGTTACTGCGCCGCCACACCGCGGATATTGGAAATCTGCGTCGTCCATTTTGGTGCGGACGGTTCGATACCGAAGCGGTTGGGGAAGGTGAAGAAAGTCTCGAACGTCTGTTCCCGGCCGGCCGGAATGCGGGCAAGGATCAGGGCCGTGTCTTCGCCGACTGTCTTGCAATCGTCGGCCGGGCAATCCTGAAGCGTCACCGTCAGATTGAAATTCATCAGATTGGCGGCACTTTTATTTAAGACCGTGCCGGTGACCCGGTAGCTGGTATCCGGCCGGTTGCGGGTGAATTGCAGGCCTTCCAGCGCAATCTCCTCCGGCAGGATGACCGGACGGTTCTGGGTGAAGGGTGGCGGATCGCTGTCGTTGCTCTCGCCAGTACCGTCTCTCATCCAGACCACGAAAGCCGAAAGAAGCGCCAAGGCGACGAGAATGCTGAGAACCGGTTCGGCAAAACGCCGGAAGCGCGACGAGCGCATGGCGAAATATACGATCAACAAGCCTGCAAGCGCAGGAAATATCCAAATCATCAAAGTCCTCCAGACTTCTATATAGGCGGGGCTATGCCGGGATGGAAGCGGTTCGGCGATGATCAGGCAGCGCGTGCGGAACAAAGCACCGGGCTACCCGTTACCTGCTCGTCGCCCCCGACATATTTCAATTGCGGAAAAGGAAGAAACCTATGGCCGATAAAGCCCTGGAAGATCTGTTCTATGACATGCTCAAGGATGTCTATTACGCCGAACGCAAGATCCTGAAAACCCTGCCGAAAATGGCCAAGGGCGCGCAGAGCCCGAAGCTGAAGGCGGCGTTTGAAAAGCATCGTGACGAAACCGAAGGCCAGATCGAGCGCCTGCAGCAGGTGTTTGAAATCTTCGGCAAGCGCGCCGTCGGCAAGACCTGCCCGGCGATTGACGGCATCGTCGAGGAAGGCGAGGAAATCCTCGAGGAATTCAAGGGTTCGCCGGCGCTTGATGCCGGGCTGCTCGCCACGGCGCAGGCTGTCGAACATTACGAAATGGCCCGCTATGGCACGCTGAAGACCTGGGCTGGAATGCTCGGCCTCAAGGAAGCCGTCAAGCTGCTCGACGAGACCCTGCAGCAGGAAGGTGCTACCGATCACGCGCTGACCGCTCTGGCAGAAGCTTCGGTCAATGCAACGGCGATGAAAAAAGCCGCTTAAACCGACTGACCTCATTGGCCGGAGATCCCATCTCCGGCCAATTTTCTATTTCAGGCTGATCCAGTAGGAGCCACGGAACGGAACCGCAGCAAAGCGCGCGTTGATTTCCTTGAGCGATTGATCCGGATCGATATCGGCAAACATCTCCGGCCGCAGCCAGCGGGCAAAGGCCTCCGCTGCCAGAATATTCAGCGGTACGGCATTGAAGAAATTCCACACTCCATGCACACGCCCGTTCTGGACGCCCGACAGGTTGGCCAGAACCGGATTTTTCACGGCTTCTCCAAGCGTCCTGCGGGCCTCGTCGGCGGAAACGCCGGGGCCGACGGAAAAGACGCTGTAGGTGCCGCCCGGCGAAGCGGTGGCGATATAGACCTCCGGGTCAGCCTCGATCAGATACTCGCTGCTGACGATGCCGCCCTGGCGCGGCAGGTTCTTGTTGGCAATGTTGCGGCTGCCGGTAATGCCGATGAATTCGCCGAGGCCACCAGTGCCATAGGCATAGCAGCATCGGTCCGGATTGGGGAAGGCGTCCATCAGCACGGTCGGGCCGGGTTCGGGATTGGCGACGACCCGGTCGGTGATGCGTTTCAGGTGTTCCTCATAGAAATCTGCAAAGGCGTTTGCCTGCTCTTCGCGCTCAAGAATCTTGCCGAGCAGGCGCATGTTGCCGGGCGTGTTCTTCAAAGGATCGCTGTTGAAATCGACGACGAAGACGGGAACACCGGTGCTTTCGAGATAGTCGATTGCCCGCTTGCCGAGGTCGGTATCGGCCTGCCAGTTGGCCATGATGGCAAGATCGGCTTTGAGCGACAGGATCGTCTCGAAAGACAGGCCGTCGCCGGTGCCATTGCCGATGATCGGAACATCCGCAAGCGCCGGAAATTTTTCAACGAAATCCTTGTAGATTTCCGGGTTGTCGCCCTTCAGGTCTCCCGACCATCCGGCCAGCAAGCTGACGGGATCGGGATGGATGAGCGATAGTGCCACCAGGTTGAAGCCGCTGCCAAGCAGGATGGCCTTGGGTTTTTCCTTGATCGTCACCTGCCGGCCTACCGCGTCGGTTAGCGTCATCGGCCAGCGTTCCTGAGCATGCGCCAAGGGCATGACGGCCAGAAACAGGCTCAGGGTGAAAAGGAGGATACGTGTCACATCGATCTCTTTCTTTGGGCGGGCAGGGCGCAGAGTTCGCCGCAGCTCGGAATGCCCGGCAAGAGATAACGCAGGCAACAGATCTTGCGGCGGCAGACGGTTTCTTCCCCATTGGCTTCATGGCGCAGGCAACCGAGAAACGGGTTGGCGCTGCCGTCCGGCAGGTGTGGTTGCGAAAACAGCGATCGTGAAGCCCAGGCATCGCCATCGGCCGGGCGCTCCCGCTCGGTGGCGTTGAAGGCATAGTCGATATAGACGGCCGCATTGTTCCAGGCGAGTTTTGGCGCGATGCCACCGAGTGCTTTCAGCTGCATGATGATCTCGGCCAGATGCTGGCTGACCAGAGGTATGACGAAGGATAAAAGATCGGCGTCTTTTCCTTCGTTCCAGTCCCCTTCGCGGGCGAGACCCAGTGCGCGTGGCAACCCGTCTTCGGCAAGCGCGATGGTCATCTCGCCGGGCATGACTGGCAAGACATGCTCGGCCCGGCGTGCAACGATATAGGGGATCGTCAGCATCGAGAAATAATAGAGCGACCACATCGAGGCGACCGCGCGCCGGTCGGTGCCGCCATGGGCGCCCGCATAGGTATCCAAGGCTGCGGAAAAACCACCGGCGCCGAAAAACTCGGAAAGCGGAATGCCACCCTCCAGCTCCGACGACAGCATCATCTTCTCACCGCACCAGGCGTGCTCCCCGGCAAACACCTCCTTCAGGCCGGAGGGCCTGAAGGAGGTGTTTGTGTCGTGAGTGGCGGAGAGGCTCAATGGATCACCAGCTGTATTTCAGGGAGCCGATGACGGCGCGGCCCTGATCACGGTAGCAGAATCCCGCCGAGCAAACCGTATCGCGCCGGTCGAAGACGTTGGTGGCGTTGACCTGCAGGCGCAGGCCTTCGTACTTCTTGTCGATGGCTGCGAAATCATAGTGGGCGGCGGCATCGAAGAGGACGCGGGCCGAATTGCGCGTCGTATTCTGGTCGTTGCCAAAGCTCGAGCCTAAGAAGCGGGCACCAGCGCCGAAGCCGAGGCCAGCCGCTGGGCCATCCTCCGGCATCGTATAGTCTGCCCAGAGCGACGCCATGTGGCGCGGTACGGAGGAGACATAGTTGCCGACCGTATCGGCCGGACCTTCGGTGATCTTGATGTCGGTATAGGTATAGGACGCGATCAGCGACAGGCCGTTATCGAGGCTGGTATTGGCTTCCAGTTCTAAGCCGCGCGAACGCACTTTGCCGCGCTGAACCTGAATGTTTTCCGGGCCTGTCGGCAGGTTCACGACCTCATAATAGAGGCTGTTCTTCTGATCGATGTTGAAGAGACCCGCCGTGATCATCGTATTGCTGTTGGGCAGCAGATACTTGACGCCGATTTCTTCCTGCTGGCTTTCGGTCGGCTTGAACGGCTGTTCCGTCTCCTTGTTCCAGCCGGCATTGGGCGAGAAGGCGGTGGAGTAGCTGATATAGGGCGCAAGGCCGAAATCGGTCTCGTAGGTCAGGCCGACCCGGCCGGAAAATGCCTTGTCCTTCTGCTGTACCTGGTCCGTCAAACCGCTGGTCAGATCGGTATTGTCCGTGTCGGTCGATACCCAGTCGTAGCGGGCGCCGGCTGTCAGCGTCCAGGCATTGTAGCGAATCTGGTCCTGAATATAGGTGCCGAGCTGCCACTGATCCTGGACGATGCGCTCACTGAAATCGATCGGGTCTGTCGGGCGGCCTTGGGTCGGGTTCTTGGTGTCGAGCGGCGGGGTGAAGCCGGTTCCGGCGAGGGACTTGAACCGCAATTTCGTGTAATCGACGCCTGCAAGCAATGTGTGATCGAGCGCGCCGGTATCGAACTTCGCCTCCATTTGATTGTCTATCACCAGGGAACTGAGGCGCTCGTCGAAGGTGCCGGCGCTGCTGTCCAGCAAAGTCGGGTCAATGGCATTGGGCGCGTAGGCAAAGGCCCAGTCGGCATCGACGTTCAGCGTCGAGACGCGCACGTTCTGGCGGAAGGTGAAGACGTCGTTCAGACGATGCTCGAATTCGTAGCCGAGGCGTGCCTGTGTCTGCACCGAATCGTTGAAGTCCGGATTGCCGGCGAAGATGTCGGTGACGTTGCCGAAGGGATCGTTGTAATAGGCCGCAGAACCGCCAGTCTTGGTGCGGGAATATTCGCCAAGGATGGTCAGCTTGGTGTCTTCGTCCGGCTTCCACGTAAAGGCGGGCGCGAAATAGGCACGGTCATCGGGAACGCTGACTTGCTCGGTATCGGCGCTGCGCAGCAGACCGGTCATGCGGTAGTAGAGCGGATCGGTGTCGTTGATCGGGCCGGAGAAATCGAACTGGCCCTGGTAGCGGTTGTTGGTGCCGTATTGCAGTTGCAGTTCGCGCAGCGGTTCCTCTGTGGGCCGTTTGGTGATCAGGTTGAACAGGCCACCGGCACCGGATGCGCCATAGAGCGCCGACGATGGGCCGCGCAGGATCGAGACGCCTTCAAGCCCATAAGGCTCATTCTTGAACAGCGACGAGCTGGCACCGGGCTGACGCAGGTTGTCGCGGAACATACCGGTATAGGTGACGTCGAAGCCGCGCACGGTGAACGAATCAAAGCGCGGATCAAAACCGTATCCGCCGACGCGCGAGCCCGGCGTATAGGCAAACGTATCGAGAAGCGTCTGCGGGTTGCGATCCTTCAACTGCTGCTCGGTTACGGACGAGATCGATTGTGGTATTTGCAGGAAGGGTGTGTCGACCTTGGCGCCGGTGGCGCTGCTGGTGCCGACATAGCCATCGGCGGTGATGACGCCGCCGCTGCCGCCGGTGACGGTCAACGTCTCAAGTTCGGTTGCTCCATCAGCGCCTGTCGTGGATTGCGCCGCGTCCTGTGCAAACGCTGTTAGCGAGAGGGCGAACAGCGAGGTACCGGCAAGAGCGAAACGGACAGTGGACCGGGAGGCACGGCGAAGTTGGGGCATGTCGGGCACTTTCTGGATAGGCGAGCGATAAGATGACTCGTTCTATCAAGATTATCCTCGCAGAAAAGCGGAATCTATGACTTAATTACTCATGTTTTAAATATTGTGGGATTTGTGCAACATTTTCAGGGGAGCGTTGAATGTTTTCCGTTGGTTAGCGCATAAATTGTAGAAGGCCGCGCTGGTTGCGCGGCCTGGGCTTATGGTCCGAATACGCGGGGTGAGTGCTTATCCGTGGTTGATCATCACATGCCTGACAGCGGTGTAGTCCTCCAGCGCATAGATCGACATGTCCTTGCCGTAGCCGGATTGCTTGACGCCGCCATGGGGCATTTCATTGGTCAGCATGAAGTGGGTGTTGATCCAGGTGCAGCCATATTGCAGGCGCGATGCCGCTTTCATCGCCTTGGAGATGTCCTTGGTCCAGACGGATGAGGCGAGGCCGTAATCGCTATCGTTGGCCCACTTCACGGCCTGGTCGTTTTCGGTGAAGCGGGTGACCGAGACGACAGGCCCAAACACTTCGCGGCGGACGATCTCGTCCTCCTGCGTGGCACCTGCAACAACGGTCGGCTGGAAGAAGAAACCGTCCTTGCTGCCGAGATTGCCGCCGGTGGTGATCTCTATGTGCTTCTGCTCGGTGGCGCGCTCGACGAAGCTGGCCACGCGGTCGCGCTGGCGTTTTGAGATCAGCGGGCCGATTTCGTTTTCGGTGTCGTCGGCGAGATTGTACTTGATCGTCGAGACGGCAGAGGTGAGGTCGGCGACCAGCTTTTCGTAGATGCCATCCTGTGCATAGATGCGGCAGGCGGCGGTGCAATCCTGACCGGCATTGTAATAACCGAAGGTCCGGATGCCGTTGACCACGGCTTCGAGGTCTGCGTCGTCATAGACGATCACAGGTGCCTTGCCGCCGAGTTCGAGATGGGTGCGCTTGACGGTTTTGGCGGCCGCCTGCAGCACTTTCTTGCCGGTGGCGATATCGCCGGTGATCGACACCATGCCGGTCTTCGGATGGTTGATCAGCGTATTGCCGACCGTGTCGCCGCGGCCGAGAATGACGTTAACGACGCCTTCCGGCAGAATGTCAGCCAGCAGGCGTGCCATCTTCAGTGCCGTTAGCGGCGTCTGTTCCGATGGCTTGAAGACGACAGTGTTGCCGCCGGCAATCGCAGGCGCCAGTTTCCACGCCATCATCATCAGCGGATAGTTCCACGGCGCGATCGAGCCGATGATGCCAACGGGATCGCGGCGGATCATCGAGGTGTGGCCGGGCAGATATTCGCCGCCAACAGGCGCATGCAGCGTGCGGATGGCGCCGGCGAAAAAGCGCCAGCAATCGACGATGGCAGGCAGTTCGTCATTGCGCACGGCATTGATCGGCTTGCCGCAGTTCAAGGCTTCAAGAGCTGCAAAGGCGTCGGCATCCTTTTCGATCGCATCGGCGATCTTCAGGAGGTAGCCGGAGCGCTCGCCCGGTGTCGTCATCGACCAGGTGTCGAAGGCCTTTTCGGCGGCCGCGACGGCGCGCTCGATCTGCGATTGTGAGGCTTCGGCCAGGTCGATGATCTTGCCGCCGGTGCGCGGATTGAGGATCAGTTCTTCAGCCTCGGTTCCGGCTTCGAATGCCGATCCGATCAGCAATTGCGTGTCCATGTCTATTCTCCCTTGTTTGCTGGCGTCTGTTCTTGCCGGAAAACCGGTGTCCACTTTTCAGGAACAGACGCGGGATTATTTGCCGGCGCCGGCGATCTGGTCGCCGTCGCGGGTCAGGTAATAGGCGGCCAGGATCGGCAGGAAGGTGACTAGCATCACCACCATGGCGACAACGTTGGTGACCGGCCGCTGGCGCGGGCGGATGAGTTCTTCAAGCATCCAGATCGGCAGCGTTGATTGCTGGCCGCCGGTAAACGTGGTGACGATCACCTCGTCGAAGGACAAGGCGAAGGCGAGCATGCCGCCGGCCAGAAGTGCGGTGCCGATATTCGGCAGGATGATGTGGCGGAAGGTCTGGAACCCGTCGGCGCCGAGATCCATCGAGGCTTCGATCAGCGAGCCGGACACCCGGCGGAAGCGGGCAACGGCATTGTTGTAGACGACGACGATGCAGAAGGTCGCGTGGCCGAGCACGATGGTCCAGAACGAGAAGGGGATATCGGCAAACGAGAAGGCCGAGCGCAACGCGATGCCGGTGATGATGCCGGGAAGCGCAATCGGCAGGATGACCAGCAGCGAGATGGTTTCGCGGCCGAAGAAACGTGTCTGGCTGACGGCGGCGGCGCAGAGCGTGCCGAGCACCAATGCGATGGCCGTGGCAATGGTCGCGACCTTAACCGACAGTGTGAGCGCTGCCCAGACGTCCGGCCGGTTCCAGGTGACCGCGAACCATTGCAGCGTCAGCCCGGGTGGCGGGAACTGGTAGCTCTTTTCTTCTGTGGTGAAGGCATAGAGGAAGATCAACAGGATCGGGATATGCAGGAAGGCGAGGCCACCGATGGCGGCGATCTTCAGGCCGAGCGGAGCGGAGGCGGAGCGGTCAGAGCGCATCGAAGGCTCCCAAACGTTTGGCCATCCAGAGATAGAGGCCCATGATGACGATCGGCACGACGGTGAAGGCGGCGGCGAGCGGGATATTGCCGGCGGTGCCCTGCTGCGCATAGACGGCCTGGCCGATGAACAGCCGCGACGAGCCGACGATCTGGGGGATGATGTAATCGCCGAGCGTTAGCGAAAACGTGAAGATCGAGCCAGCGACGATGCCGGGCAGCGCCAGCGGAAACAACACGTGGCGAAACGTCTGCTGCGGCGTGCCGCCGAGATCGGACGAGGCCTCGATGAGGTTGCCGGGCACGCGCTCCAGCGCTGCCTGGATCGGCAGGATCATGAAGGGCATCCAGACATAGACGAAGACGAGGAAGGTGCCGGTATAGCTGACCGAGAGCGAATTGCCGCCGATGACCGGAAGCGACAGCCAGGCGTCGAGCAGCCAGAGCAGGTGAAGCTTGGTGAAGGCCCAGGTGAGGATGCCTTCCTTGGCAAGGATCAGCTTCCAGGCATAGATCTTGACGAGGTAGCTCGACCAGAGCGGCAGCATGATGCCGAGATAGAACACGGCCTTCCATTTTCCCTTGGCATAGCGCGCCGCGTAATAAGCGATCGGGAAGGCGATCAGCGCCGAGAAGATCGTCACCACGGCTGCCATTGTCACGGTGCGGACGATGATGTCAAAATTGGCGTCCGAAAGCAGCTGCTTGTAGGTCGCAAACGTGAACTCGTAATTGATCAGGCCGGAGAAATCGTCGATCGAAAAGAAGCTCTGCAGCAGCAGCGCAAACAGCGAGCCGAGATAGATGATGCCGAGCCAGAGGACCGGCGGACCGAGCAGGATCACTAAGAGAACGTGCGGGTGTTTCCACAGGAAGTCCGACAGCCGTCCTGTCAGGCTTGGCCTGTTCGGCAGGATTGTCGCGGGAGTGACGAGCGCGCTCATGCTTCCTCCATCAGATGAAGGTCGTTGCGCGAAAACGCCAGCTGCACCTCGGCACCGATATCGGGCACCGGCATGGCGGCGGGGCTGGCAACGATGATCTTCTCGCCGCTGCAATCGACGCTGACGCGGTTGGTCGCGCCCAAGAAGCTGCGGGCGGTGACGGTGCCGGGAAGGCTCAGCTGTTCAGCCCAAGAGGTGCCGATGGCAATGGCTTCCGGGCGCAGGCTGGCGGCTTTTGCCGGAACGCCGAGCCGGGCGCAAATGGCGCTGGAAAGCACATTCGAGGAGCCGACGAAATCGGCGACAAAGCGGGTCTGCGGCCGCTTGTAGATATCTTCCGGCGTGCCGAGTTGCTGGATCTTGCCATCGTTGAAGACGGCGATCCGGTCGGCCATCGACAGGGCCTCGCCCTGGTCGTGGGTGACGAAGACGAAGGTGATGCCGAGTGATTTCTGCAGGGTTTTCAGTTCCTCCTGCATCTGTTCGCGCAATTTCAAGTCCAGCGCACCGAGTGGCTCGTCAAGCAAAAGCACCTTGGGCTTGTTGACGAGGGCGCGGGCGAGCGCCACGCGCTGGCGCTGGCCGCCGGACAGCTGGCCCGGGCGGCGCTGGCCGTAGCCGGGCAGCTTGACCATGGCGAGCGCGTCTTCGGCAGCCTTGCGGCGTTCCTCCTTGCCGACGCCTTTGACCATCAGGCCATAGGCGACATTGTCGAGGATGGAGAGATGCGGGAAGAGGGCATAGTCCTGAAACACCGTGTTGACGCTGCGGCGATAGGGCGGAACGCCCTCGGCTGTCTCGCCAAAGATCTCGATATGGCCGCCGGTCGGCTGCTCGAAGCCGGCCATCAGGCGCAGGCAGGTGGTCTTGCCGGAACCGGACGGGCCGAGCATGGCAAAGAACTCGCCCGCTGCGATTTCAAGGTCGACCGCATCGACGGCTTTGACGGCACCGAAATGGCGCGAGACGTTTTCGAACAGGACAGCGGCGGTCATGGGGTACTCCGTGGGCAAGCGTCATCGTTCCTTTCGTGAAGGAGCGAAGGAGGTTGTTATAATCTCCCCCCCTTGTGGGGGAGATGTCCCGGAGGGACAGAGGGGGGTAATTCCGAGGCTGGGGTTGGCTACCCCCCTCTGTCAGCTTTGCTGACATCTCCCCCACAAGGGGGGAGATCAGATCCGCGCGCCGTTACCGCCCGCCGATGACGCCGATATAGTCGGAGACCCAGCGGTGATAGGGGACGCACTCAGTTTCGCTGGCGCATTTCGAGGTCGGTGTCTTCCAGAACTTCACCTTGGCGAAATCGTCATAACCATTGGCCTTGCAACCGCCGTCGGTCAGAAGTTCATTGCCCTTGCAGGCCGCCCCGACAGACGGGTTGGCACCGAACCAGGCGGAGACATCGCCTTGCACCTTGGGCGACAGCGAATGTTCCATCCACATGTAGGCGCAATTCGGATGGGCGCTTTCGGCGTGCAGCATGGTCGTGTCGGCCCAGCCGGTGACGCCTTCTTCCGGAATGGTCGAGGCGATCGGCTGCTTTTCGGACTGCAGCAGGTTGACCTGGAACGGCCAGGAGCCGGATGCAACGACGCCTTCGTTCTTGAAGTCGTCGATCTGGATCATCGCGTCATGCCAGTAGCGGCTGGCCAGCGTGCGCTGGACGCGCAAAACGTCGAGCGCTGCCTTGTACTGGTCTTCGTTGAGCTCGTAGGGGTCCTTGATGCCGAGTTCCTTGTTGTGAAACATCAGGTAGTTGGCGGCATCGGCCACATGGATCGGGCCGTCATAGGCCTGGACGCGGCCCTTGTTGGACTTGCCATCCGGCAGGGTCATTTCCTTGAAAACGACATCCCAGCTCTTTGGCGCCTCACCCTTGAAGGCTTCGGTATTGTACATCAGGACGTTCGGGCCCCAGACATAGGGAACGCCGTAATGTACGCCGTTGACGGTGTACCAGGGCGACGACTGCATGCGCTCGTCGACGGTCTTGAAGCTCGGGATCAGGTCGGTGTTGATTGGCTGGACGCGCTTGCCGGCCACCAGCCGCAACGAGGCGTCGCCGGACGCAGTGACGAGGTCGAAACCGCCTTCGTTCATCAGGGCGACCATTTCGTCGGAGGTTGCAGCCGTCTTGACGCTGACCTTGCAGCCGGTCTGTTTTTCGAAGCCGGTGACCCAGTCATAGGCCTTGTCGGTCTCGCCCCGCTCGATATAGCCGGCCCAGGCGACGATCGACAATTCCCCTTCGCCCTTGCCGAGCTCCTTCAAGGGCTCAGTGGCGAAAGCATGGGTGGCGAAGCTAAGCGAAAGGGTGAGCGCGGTGCAGGATTTCAGAATCTGCTTCATCTTCATTCTCCCGTTTTGGTGTCCGAATTTTCGGTCTTGTTCCCAAAATGAAAGGTGCCTCCATTTCGCCGCTTTCGCAAATTCATTAATCAGAATGGCGCTATCGGTTTTTCCGATATAGGTCGATTTTTATCGCGGGCGCCCACTCCTCAGCGCCTCGGCCACGCCGATAAAATCCCTGGCTGATTGCGGCAGGCCGGAGCCTTTGCGCCAGACCATTCCAACCTGGACGACGGGCAGGGCGCCCGAGACATCGCGGCTTTCGATGCGGTCGCCTTCCAGAGACCAGGGGCGGTAGACGAGATCGGGCAGCAGCGCAATGCCGGCGCCGGTGGCGACGAGGCTGCGCACAGCTTCTACAGAGCGTGTGCGAAACGCCACATGCGGGCGGGCGCCGAGCGCCGTCAAAAGCTTGCCGGTATTTTCTTCGATTTCATCCACCGTCAGCATGATCAGCGGCTCCTTGGCGATATCGGCAACCGAGATAATATCGGCCGAGACCAGCGGATGGCCGAGCGGCAGCCAGAGCCGGTAGGGCGAGGTCTCGATGATTTCCGCCTGCAGCGCCATGCGGTCACGCAGGTTGGAGATGACCATGACGGCAACATCGAGTTCACCACCGACCAGAAGATGTTCGAGATAGGAGCCGTTATCCTCGATGGCGCTGACCTCGACGCCGGGGCAGGCGCGGCGGTAGCGGGCGAGCAGATCGGATAGCACGTAACCGGCGACCAGCGAGGTGACGCCGAGATTGAGCTTGCCGCCGGTGCGCTCTTCCCGCTCTTGCGAAAACGACCGACGGGCATCGGAAACGCCGGCCAGAATCTTGGTGGCATGACGCAGGAACTGGTGGCCGTTATGGGTGATATGCAGCCCGCGGGGATGGCGCTCGAACAGCTCGACGCCAAGATCGTTTTCCAGCTCCTTGACGGCTTCGGTGATCGAGGACTGCGAAATCGACAGGTTCTGCGCCGCCCGGGTAACGGAACCCTGCTCGGCAACGGCGATAAAATACTGGAGCTGACGGAGCGTGAAGGCCATGCAGCATGGTTAGACGGAGAATCTGTCGGCAGCAACTGGCTCCACTGCGCTAGACTTGTTCATTCGATCCATTGTCGGCGCGTCAGAGCATGCCTGTTGAAAAGCACGAGGCTGGCCTTACCGATGATATAATCCTCGGGCACAAAACCGAGATCGAACCGGCTGTCATTGCTGTTGTCACGGTTGTCGCCCATCAGGAAATAGCTTTCCTGGGGTACGACTACTTCTTCCATATTGTCTCCTCTCCCATCATCGGAAACCTCGAGAATTCCGTGGGTGAGGCCGCTGGGAAGCGTTTCGATGTAGGCTGGGAACTGTCCGGCAAACTCGTCGTGCGTCTGAAATGGCTCCTGGGCGGTACGCGGTACGATCTCACCATTCAGATAAAGCCGTCCGCTTGTCATGCGCACACGATCACCGGGCATGCCTATGATGCGGCTGGTCATGATGAAATTGTCATTGGGGTGAAGAAGCACGACTACATCCCCCTGTAGAGGCTTTATTTGCAGTTGCGCCCTCCCGTCACTTCCGGCTGAGAAGGGGCTTCTGTCCCCATATGCGGAATTGTCGGAAATCATGTAATCTCCAACCCACAGGGTTGGATACATCGCGCCGGTTGGCAATGAGAACCCCTGAAAACCAAACGGGCGCGCTAGATACGAAATGCCCCCGGTGACCGCTATCGTACCGAGCAGAAGAGGAAGAATGACCAGAACAGCGGTAAGAGAAAGTGCAATTTTGCGCCACTGCTTCCACATTTTTTTCACAGATAACCCCTTGCATACAAACGTGAAGCCGGCGCTTATCTGTTGACCGACAGTTTGCCATTTATGGTGGTTATCGTGACACGTGCAATCCCCGCCGAACCCGGGATTCTCGCCTTCCACAAGCGCTGTCAGGATTTCTATCCTGCAGATGCCGTCGATGCCTCCATCCAGCAACAGCGCGCATGGTATGACGCGCTGTGCGCAGAATTCGACGCACCGTCGCCGGAAGGGCTGACGCGGCGCGATGAGATTGTTGGCGGACGGGTTTCCGTTCGCCGGTATCAGCCAGCAGAAGTCGCGACGCAAACGCGGATTTTCTACATTCACGGCGGTGGTTTTGTCGTCGGTTCGCTTGATAGCCATGATGCCATCTGCGCCGAGATTGCGCATGCGGCAAAGGCCGAGCTGGTGTCCATCGATTACCGGCTGGCACCGGAACATGTCTGGCCGGCAGCGTTTGATGATTGTTTCGAGGTGCTGCAATGGCTGCTTACCGATGGGCGGCCGCTGGTTGTTGCGGGTGACAGCGCTGGCGGTAATCTGGCGGCGGGAATGGTGCTGAAGGCCAAGGCAGAAGCAATTGACGGTATTGTTGGGCAGGTGCTGATCTATCCGGGGCTGGGCGGCGATCTTGTCTCGGGCTCTTATGCTGAGATGGCCGAGGCGCCGGGCCTGACGACTGCCGATGTCGCCTACTACCGGGATGTCCTGAAAGCACCGGCAGACAATATGTTTGCCCACCCCTTGAAGACAGTCGATTTTTCCGATCTGCCGCCCGCCTACGTCACCGCCGCGCATTTCGACCCGCTGCGCGATGATGCCGCTCTCTATGCTCAGCGGCTGATCGCTGCGGGTGTTAATGTCACTTATCGCGACGAGCCGCAGATGATCCATGCGTGGCTGCGCGCCCGTCA
This sequence comes from Pararhizobium sp., assembly GCF_965279435.1. Lineage (NCBI taxonomy): Bacteria > Pseudomonadati > Pseudomonadota > Alphaproteobacteria > Hyphomicrobiales > Rhizobiaceae > Pararhizobium > Pararhizobium sp. The sequence goes on along the minus strand of NZ_CBDIHY010000003.1, from coordinate 4,165,554 downwards.
CATGAGCGAGGGCGCGCGTGATGGTTTTGCGCGGCTATGCCGGGGTGTCAGCGATCTGGTTGAAACGCTCTGATCAGCCCTTGGCTTTCAGGACGAGTACCGGCGTGGCGCTGAACTCCGTCGGGAACAACGCCTTGAGGTTTTCGATCTTCGGCATGTCGTTGTAGACGATGTAGGGGTAGGTCGGGTTGAGCGTCAGGAAATCCTGGTGGTATTCCTCAGCCGGATAGAAGGTGGTGACGTCGGACACCTTGGTGACGACCGGATCGCCATAGATTTTTGCCTTGTCGAGCTGGGCGATATAGCTTTGCGCGATCTTCTTTTGCTCGCCGTTGGTCGTGAAGATTTCCGAGCGATATTGCGTGCCGTGATCCGGCCCCTGATAGTTCAGCTGGGTCGGGTTGTGCGCCACCGAGAAATAGATCTGCAGCAACTGGCCGTAGGTGACCATCTTCGGGTTATAGGTGACTTCGACGGCCTCGGCATGGCCCGTATCGCCGCCGCTGACGGTTTCGTAGATGGCGGTATCCTTGGCGCCGCCGGAATAGCCGGAGACGGCGTTCTTGACGCCCTTCACATGCTGGAAGACACCCTGCACACCCCAGAAGCAGCCGCCGGCGAATACGGCTTTCTCCGTGGTTGTGGTTGCTGCCTCATCGATGGCCGGCGGCGGAATGACCACGGCCTCTTCGGCGGCGTTGCTGAAGGTCGAGGACATTGAAAACACCGCAGCGGCAATGGCCGTCACACCGGCAAGCCCGAAAATGAGCGGGCGTTTGGTTGCGTTCGAAATCCTGTCTTTTCCGAGCTGCGGCATGGTAATCCTCCTTCGATGGCTTTGGTACAGGCACCCGCTACCGATTGCAGCGACATGCGCCCTTGCTTTATGAGCAAACAGTGGCCAACAGAGGCAGGCTGGTCAAATCGCAAATGCGTGCGTAACGCCAAAGTGACAAGCCTCCGAGCCGGATACACGTCGGTGTGATCCAGCAGGATTAAGGCAGGGGGAGAGAAATGAGCGGCATTACCGATCTCAAAACGCTGTTGCGCGAGATGCGGCCGGACTTGCGGCCGGGCGACTATGTCTATTGCAGCGTTCCGGCAGATGCGGATGAATGGCTTTCGCTGAAGCCGCTGGGCTTCTTTCGCGAGGACGAGGGGCTGACCCTGATTGTCGAAAAGGCCGATGCCGACAAGGCCGGACTAACCTATGGTCCGGTAATGCGCTGCATCACGCTGACGGTGCATTCCGCGCTTGAGGCTGTCGGGCTGACGGCGGCGGTTGCGGTGGCGTTGACGCGGCATGGCATCAGCGCCAATGTGGTCGCGGCCTATCACCACGACCACATTTTCGTGCCTGCAGACGATGCGGAACGGGCACTTGTGGCCCTGGCAGAGGCCACCCCCGTTCTCACATGAAGTCGCGGGGCACGCGCGTTTCGTCGAAGGTTTTTTCGAAGATCTGCCTCTCCCCTTCGAAAGCGGTCACCGAGGCCGAGGTCAGCCATTGGGTTGCCGTGCAGGCGATCCGCGAAACGGAAACGGTCTTGACCGACCAGTTTTCGCGGCTGGCGATGCAGGTCCACGTCGAAACACCGGTCATCGACAAGGGGTCGTCCATGGCGATCGTCCAGGTTTCGTCGCGGATATCCTGGGTGGCGAGGCCACTGTCCGGATGCTCGGTCAGCCCGCCATCCTCATATATATGGTAGTGCGTCTGGCCCGTCGTCAGATCGCGCTCCACCCGGCGGCTGGTACTGCCGGCCGTGCGCTCGATATACGTCGGCAGTGGATCGGGATTGGCAGGCTCCGGCATGGTGATGAGCTGATGTTCGCCGAGCTTTGGCAAAGCCAGCCCCAGCGAGGCGAGATCCAGCGTCAGGCCGGGATCGGACGGGGCGGGCAGTACCAACGGCCAATAGGCGGTTGAGAGCGACAGCCGGATACGGTGGCCCACGCCAAAACGATAGCCGCAGGCGTCGAGCACCAGCGCTACCCTGGTTTTCTTGCCGTGTTCCATCGGTTTCGGTTCAGCGTTGCCATCGCGGTGGGCAAGGTTCAGCACGCCGAAGGTGACGCGGGTGGCGCTGCCGTCGGGATGGATATCGACGACGCGGGCAATGAGATTGGCCAAATCGGCATCGCAGGAAAGCTCGACCGTTAGCACTGGTTGGCCGAGATAATCGACGGCCTCAGTCAACGGCGCCGTTTCGAAAGTCAGCGAACCGGCATCATCGATGCGCTGGTCGCCGGCCATTTCGGCGTCGGGTTTCAGGGTGAACCATTCGCCGGAGGCCGTGCCGGTGTCGAGCGGCGATTTCAGATAGGCGTTGTGATCATGGGCGCCGGCAATCGGCATACCGTCATTAAGGCTACCGAACTGATCGATATAGAAGGTCTGCATTTCCGGGGAACGCCATTCGTCCTTGGCCACCCAGAAACCGGGCTCGACATTGCGGCGCAGTGCGGGTTTCGGGCCGTCGAGGATGAAGGCGCGCATCTGCGGCAGTGTCTCGACGCCGGTTTCCTCGTCGCGTAGCCAGTGGTTCCACCAGGCGATCGCCTCGCCATGGAAATCGGCGCGTGGTTTCGGCCAGGCAAAATGCGGATATTTGTGTACCCAGGGACCGATCAGGGCTTTCACCTTGTCGCCCAGACCTTCAGCTGCCTTCATCGGCGTGTTGCGGTAGCCGTCGGCCCAGCCGGCAATGACCATGGCCGGCACCGGGAAACCATCGAAATCCTCGCAGATCGAGCCGTGCTCCCAGAAGGCGTCCCGGCGCTGGTGCTGGAGCCATTCCTCCATGAAATAGGGCTCGTTCTCCAGCCGCTCCAGCCACATGTCCTTCCACTTGTCGCCGACCAGCGCCGGATCGGGCGAACGTGACTGGTAGGCCAGCATGGTCGCCGCCCAGGAGAGTTGTGCCGAAAGGTGCGTGCCGTTCTTGTAGTGGATGTCATCGTTGTAGCGATCGACGGTGGAGGCGATCGAGATCACGGCTTTCAGCGCCGGCGGCTTCAGGGCCGCGACCTGCAGGCAGTTGAATCCACCCCAGGAAATGCCCATCATGCCGACATTGCCGTTCGACCAGGGTTGGGCGGCGATCCAGGCGATTAGCTCACAGCCGTCGCTGAGTTCGCGCGGGGTGTACTCGCCATCGATGACGCCGTCGCTTTCGCCGGAGCCGCGGATATCGACGCGCACACCGGCAATGCCGGCTACCGCAAAGACCGGATAGGTGGACTCGTCACGGGCGTTGGTACCGCCGCGCTTGCGATAGGGCAGGTATTCGAGCACCGCCGGAACGGGGCTGGCATCGGCGCCATCCGGCATCCAGATGCGGGCGGAGAGCCGGGTGCCGTCGGCGAGAATGATCCACTCGTTCTCGATCAGGGTAAAGCTGCGTTTGGACATGCTATCCATCTGTGTCATTCCACTCAATTGTCGAACCAGACGCGGCTTGCCACGTAGCCGTTCGAAAGGTCATTGCCGATATCGTGGATAAAGCCCTTCAGCGATGTCGAAGCGGCGTTCACATAGTCGTTGAAGACCGGCAGGATGAGGCCGCCTTCGTCCCGAACCGTCAGCGCCATGGTGCGATAGAGGTCCTTGCGCTTGGTTTCGTCGAGCTCGGAGCGTGCCTGGAGCAGGATCTTGTCGAAATCGTCGCGCTTGAAGCGGGTATCGTTCCATTCAGCCGTCGACAGATAGGATGTCGAATAGCGTGAATCCTGCGTCGGGCGGCCGCCCCAGTAGGAGGCGCAGAACGGCTGGACGTTCCAGACGTTGGTCCAGTAGCCGTCTTCGGGCTCGCGCTGGACCTCGATCTGAATGCCGGCCTTGGCAGCGCTTTCCTGAAACAGCACGGCTGCATCGACGGCGCCGGCAAAGGCAGCGTCGGAAGTGCGCAACGGGATCGGCCGGTCGTGGCCGGATTTCTTGTAGTGAAAGGCTGCCTTGTCCGGGTCATAGGCGCGCTGTTCAATACCTTCGGGCGCAAGCGCATAGTTCTCGTTGACTGGATAGTCGTTGCCGATCTTGCCGTAGCCGCCGAGGATGCGGTCGAGAATGGCCTGGCGGTCGATGGCGTATTTCAGCGCCAGCCGGAGGTCGTTATTGTCGAAGGGCGCAGTGTCGCAGTGCATCAGGAAGCTGTAGAAACCCTTGCCTGCAGTTTTCAGGATCTCGACTTTTGGCGCGCGCTTCAGCATCGGGACCGTCTTCGGATCGATATTGTTGATGAAATGCACCTGGCCGGAAGCGAGTGCCGCGACCCGTGCCGTGTTGTCGTTCATCACGATGATCTCGACACTATCGACGAAACCGCGATCCGAGCGCCAGTCGGCGGTGTTCTTCTCAAAAGTGGAGCGCAGGCCGGCTTCATAGCTTGCAAGCTTGTAGGGGCCGGTGCCGATCGTCGAGGTGGGATTGCTGACGCCGCCGCCCGGCTGGATGATCAGGTGGTAGTCGGTCAGGATCAGCGGCAGGTCGGCATTGCCTTCGGTCAACGTCAGGACGAGCTCGCCGCCCTTGTCCTCGATCGTCTTGATCGAGCGCATCAGGCCGAGCGCGCCGGACTTGGAGCCTTCGTCGGCATGGCGCTTCAGGGTAGCGATGACGTCGGCCATGGTCAGCGGGCTGCCATCGTGGAACGTCACGCCGCTGCGCAGCTTGAATGTCCAGACCGAGGCATCCGGCGATGGGGTCCAGGATTCGGCAAGCGAAGGCACGGCTGCGCCCGTCGCCGGATCGGACTCGACCAGCGTGTCGCCCCAGAGATGGCCGATGGTGAAGAGCACGGAACCGCTATAGGTGGCCGGATCGAGTGAGTCGGTCGTGGCGCCGCCCTTGAGGCCAAGCTTGAGATGGCCGCCGCGCTTGGGTTCTTCCGCGCGGGCCTTGCCGGCGATCAATGTGCCGGAGAAACCGGCTGCCAGCCCGAGCGCTACCGTCCCGCCGAGGAAGGTTCGTCGATTGACGTCGCTGCTGGCAATCAGGCTGTCGGGCTTCTGGGTGAAATCGCGCATTCGCTGTTCCCTTTATCGCTATTTTTCATCAGGAAACGTAGCGGTAAAAGCGATGGGCACAATTTCGCGACTTGACGCTGATTGACGCTACTTTACGCTATGGAAAATTGCGAAGGAAACTGTCCGTGTCCGACAATCAGACTTTTACGGAAAATCTGCGCTTTGCCTGCGCCACGCGGCCATCGATTTCGCAGATTTGCCGGGACATCGGCATCAATCGTCAGCAATTCAACCGCTATATTTCCGGCGAAGCCCGGCCGTCGGCGCACAACCTTGGCCGCATCGCCGCGTTTTTCGGGGTTGGTTCCCATGACTTTTCCCTTGCTCCGTCCGTATTTCAAACACGCATGACGCGCCCGGATCAGCGCAGGGTCGATGGCGGACTGCTTCTGGAAGGGCTGCCGGGCGATCTGCTGTCGCTTCGCCGGCATCTGGGCTATTATCAGACCTACCATCTCTCGCCGTCGTGGCCTGGGCTTATCGTCTGTTCCTGTGCCCGGCTTCTGGAGGAAAACGGCTCCGTTCATGTCAAGTCGATCGAACGTATCCGCGATGCGGCCCATGAAATCCGGCAGTACTCGAAATATGTCGGGCTTGCAGCTTTCCTGCGAAACCGCATTTTCATCACCGAGCGCAGCGTCAGCCGCCAGCCGATGATGTCGCAGACGATCCTGATCCCGTTCGAGGTGCACCAGCGGGTCTATCTGCGCGGCGTCACCATGGGCGTCTCCTGGCGCAAGGAAAATCTGCCCTATGCCTCGCGCGTCATCTGGCGGCATCTCGGCACCGATCCGGACAAGCGTCAGGTTCTGTCGCGCTGCGGCGTGCTGCCGGAAAATTCGCGGCAATTGCCGGCAACCGTGCGCAGCTATCTTGATGCACCATCATCCGGCATCCTGTCCGTTCCGGAAAATTTTTGAGCAGTCGTCGCGCCGCTGTCCGCTTTGTCATAGGATTGGAGCGGCACAAGCCGGGAGGATGTTGTGATGTTGAAGGTTATCGTTGCTGGATTGATGCTGATCGGCGTTTCCGCCCCGCCGGTTTTCGCCGATGACGCTGCGTCTTCACCGCTGGCCGGTTGCGCGCTGTCCGGCGCGTCGAGCGTCTTCATTGGCGGTGCGCCGGCACTCAGGCTGTCGGATGTCGTCAATTGCCCGGCCGATCTCTATGAAATCGTTCCGGGTATCATGATCGAAGGGCAGCCGCTGGTTCGGGTGCGTTCGGGATCTTCGGAAAAGGCCGATTGCGCCACCAAGGGCGAAACGACGGTCACCGCAAACGACCAGCCCATGCAGCGGCTGGGCGATGTCAACTGCACCACCAAATAGTTAGCTGGCGGCATTCCTTCCCTTCAGTAGATGCGTGAAGGGAAGGCCGTTTTCCTATCGTCAGTTACCGGCGCTTTCCATTCGCCGGGTGGTCAGAACTTTTTCCAGCCAGCCGATTTCCATCTCCGGAACCGATTTCAGCAGCAAATCGGTATAGTCGTCGAACGGTGGTGTGAGCACTTTCGATTTTGGTCCGAAACGCACCAGCTTGCCGCGATGCATGACGGCGACCGAGTCGGCGATGGCGCGGACGATGGCGATGTCGTGGGTGATAAAGACATAGGAAACAGCGGTTTCCTCCTGAAGTCTCAGAAGCAGATTCAGGATGCCTTCGGCCACCAGCGGGTCGAGCGCGGAGGTCGGCTCATCGCAAAGGATCAGTTCGGGCTTTGCCGCCAGCGCCCGTGCAATCGCCACACGTTGCTTCTGGCCGCCCGACAATTCGGCCGGATAACGGTCGAGAAAGCGGTCGCCCATCTCGATCTGGTCGAGCAACTGCTTGACCCGCTCCGTCTTCTTCGCCCCATGCAGGCCGTAGTAGAAGGAGATTGGACGGCCGATGATATCGCGCACTGTCTGGCGCGGGTTCATCGCCGTATCGGCCATCTGATAGATCATCTGCACGCGGCGCAGCTCTTCCTTGCTTCGTCCGCTCAGCGCCTTCGGCAGCACCTTGCCGTCAAAGGTGATCGTGCCTTCCGAGGGCGGCAGGAGCCCGGTGATGACACGGGCGAGCGTCGATTTTCCGGAACCGCTTTCGCCGACGATCGCCAGCGTCTGGCCCTTTGGCAGATGCATGGAGACGTCGTGCAGCACTTTAAAGCCATTGGCGTAACCGGCGCTGATATGGTCGATTTTAAGCAGCGTGTTGCTCTGGTCTTTGGCTTCTTCGCGCCGCGCCTGGCGAACGCTGACCAGCGCTCGCGTATAGTCCTCGTTCGGCGCTTCGATGATCTGCTTGGTCGTGCCGTATTCGACGGTCTTGCCATGGCGCAGCACCATGATGTCGTCGGAAATCTGGGCAACGACGGCAAGGTCGTGGGTGATGTAGAGGGCCGCGGTATGCGTCTCCTCGATCGCATGCTTGATCGCCGCCAGCACGTCAATCTGCGTGGTGACGTCGAGCGCAGTCGTCGGCTCATCGAAGACGATCAGTTCCGGATTGGGGCAGAGCGCCATGGCGGTCATGGCGCGTTGCAGCTGGCCGCCGGAGACCTGGTGCGGATAGCGGTCGCCAAACGTTTCCGGATTGGGCAGGCCGAGCACCTGAAACAGATACAAAGCCCGTTTTTCCGCTTCCGGCCGGGTCATGATCTTGTGGCGCAGCGCCGCTTCGATCACCTGTTCGCCAAGCTTGTGGGCCGGATTGAAGGCGGCCGCCGCCGACTGGGCGACATAGCAGACCTTGCAGCCGCGGATGGTGCGGACACCGTCGCGGCCAAGCGTCAGGATATCCTTGCCTTTGAGCAGGACCTGACCGCCGGTGATCGCAGCGCCGCCGCGGCCATAGGCGAGGGCAGAGAGGCCAATCGTTGATTTGCCTGCACCGCTTTCGCCGATCAGGCCGAGCACCTTGCCCTTCTGGACGTCGAAGGAAACGTTTTCCACCAGGGTGACCGTTTTGGGCGGCTCACCCGGTGGGTAGCTCGTCGCTTCGATCTTCAGATTTCTGACAGACAGAAGACTGTTGTTCGGCATAGATTCAGGCATCGCCGCGCCCTCCCTTGAGGCTCGAGGTACGCTTCATCAGCCAGTCGACGACGAGGTTGACGCAGATGGCAAGGCCGGCAATGGCACCGCCCGGCACAAGGGCCGCCGAGATGCCGAAGATGATGCCGTCCTTGTTGTCCTTGACCATGCCGCCCCAGTCTGCGGCCGGCGGCTGGATGCCGAGACCGAGGAAGGAGAGGGTGGACAGGAACAGGATCGAGAAGGCGAAACGCAGGCCGAATTCGGCCAGAAGCGGCGACAGTGTGTTCGGCAGGATTTCCCGAAAGATGATCCAGCGGGTGCCTTCGCCGCGCAGACGTGCTGCCTCGACAAACTCCATGACCGCCACATCCAGCGCCACGGCACGACCGATGCGGAAGACGCGGGTACTGTCGAGGATGGCCATGACCAGAATGAGGATCCACAGCTGCTGCGGCAGCACGGCCAGCACGACCAGCGCAAAGATCAGCGTCGGGATCGCCATCATCAGATCGTTGAAACGCGAGAACAGCTGATCGATCAGGCCGCCGGTGACGGCCGCCGTGAACGACAGAAGCATGCCGAGCGAGAAGGAGATGACGGTTGCGGCAAGGGCAACGAAGATCGTAGTTCTCGCCCCGAAGATCAGGCGGGACAGAAGGTCCCGGCCAAGATTGTCGGTGCCGAGCAGGAAGTCGCCGCCCATGGGAAGCCAGATATCACCGACGACATCGCGTTCGCCGAACGGCGCGATCCACGGCGCAAAGATGGCGCAGAACAGGGCGAGGGCGATGCCGATGAGACCGACCCAGGCGCTGAGGGGAATGGAGCTTAGTCTCATCGTGGATGCCTCAATCTCGGATTGGCGAGGATGGCGAGAATATCCGCAGCCATGTTGAGGAAAATGTAGAAGGCGGCAAATATCAGGCCGCAGGCCTGCACTACCGGCATGTCGCGCACCGTGACCGCATCGACCATGTACTGGCCCATGCCCGGATAGACGAACACCACTTCCACGACGACGACGCCGACCACGAGATAGGCGAGGTTGAGCGCGATGACATTGATGACCGGGGCAACGGCGTTGGGAGCGGCGTGCCGGGCAATAATACGGAAAGCGCTGAGCCCTTTGAGTTCCGCAGTCTCGACATAGGCAGATGCCATGACGTTGAGGATGGCGGCGCGGGTCATGCGCATCATATGGGCGAGAACAACCAGGACCAGCGTTGCAACCGGCAGCGCGATGGCCGACAGCCGTTCGCCAAAACTCATGCCGTCATAGACGGTGGCCGGGAAGGTCGCGACCCCCATCTGAACGGCAAAGAACAGGATCAGCAGATAGCCGACGAAGAATTCGGGCAGCGAGATGGCCGCCAGAGAGACGACGTTGATGATCTTGTCCGGCAACCGGTTTCGATATTGCACGGCAAGCATGCCAAGCCCGACCGCCAGCGGAACCGAGATGATCGCCGCGAAGAAGGCGAGGAACAGCGAGTTCCCAAGCCGCTTGCCGATTTGCTCGCTGACGGAATTCCGGCTCGCCCAGGATTTTCCGAAATCACCCTGCAACGCGTTGCCAAGCCAGCTGACATAACGCTCCGTCACCGGGCGGTCGAGGCCGAGGTCCTTGCGGATGTTTTCGACCGCTTGCGGCGTTGCCGACTGACCGAGATAGGTGGTGGCGAAGTCGCCGGGCAGCGCTTCGACGCCGCCGAAGATCATCAGCGATACGGCAAAAAGGAGACCAACGCTGAGAGCCAGCCGCTGGACGATGAGCGCCGCCAAGGGGCGGCGAAGGGTGAAACGGCGCCAGAACGTGCCGGTAACGACCCCAGTGGGGGGCGTCACCATCGTTCCGGAAACGGGTGCCGGTTGCGAGAGGCTTTCGCCTCCCACAACAGGACCTGTTGTCTGCGCCGGACCCTTGACCGGTCCGCCCGCCATCAGGCGTCGAGCCAGACGCGGGTTGCGACGAAGCCGTTCGACATGTCGTTGCCGACATCCTTGACGTAGCCCTTCACCTGCTTGGTGCTGGCGTTCACGAAGTCGTTGAACATCGGCAGGATGACGCCGCCTTCGTCGCGGACCATCGTCGCCATTGCCGTGTAGAGTTCCTTGCGCTTGCCGTCGTCCAACTCGGAGCGGGCTTCGAGCAGCACCTTGTCGAAATCAGGACGCTTGAACCGGGTATCGTTCCAGTCCGCCGTCGACAGATAGGCGGTGGAATACATCAGGTCCTGTGTCGGACGGCCACCCCAGTAGGAGGTCGAGAACGGCTGTACGTTCCAGACGTTGGTCCAGTAGCCATCACCTGGCTCGCGCTTGACCTCGATGTTGATGCCGGCCTTCTTAGCGCTTTCCTGGTAGAGGACGGCAGCATCGACGGCACCCGGGAAGGCGACGTCCGATGTGCGCAAGAGAACCGTGCCGTCATGGCCGGATTTCTTGTAGTGGAAGGCCGCCTTGTCGGGATCATAGGCGCGCTGTTCGATGCTGTCCGGGAAGAGGGCGTAGGTGGAGTTGATCGGGAAGTCGTTGCCGACCTTGCCGTAGCCGCCGAGGATCTTGTCGACCATCGTTTCGCGGTCCATCGCGTATTTCAACGCCAGGCGCAGATCGTTGTTATCGAACGGCGCAGTGTTGCAATGCATGATGAAGACGTAATGGCCACGGCCCGAGGTCGAGAGGATTTCGACATTCGGTGCGCGCTTCAGCATGCCGACCGTCTTCGGGTCGACGCGGTTGATGAAGTGCACCTGGCCGGACGACAGGGCTGCCATACGGGCGGTTGCGTCGTTCATGACGATGATTTCGACGGAATCGACGAAACCGCGATCGGTACGCCAATATTCCGGGAATTTTTCGAAGGTCGCCCGGACGCCCGGCTCCCAGCTGGTCATCTTGTAAGGGCCGGTGCCGATGGCGGCTTCCGGATCGTCGATACCGCCGTTTGGCTGGATGACCAGGTGATAGGCGCTGAGCAGCAACGGCATGTCGGCGTTGCCTTCGTTCAGGGTCACCACCAGATTGCCGCCGTCGGCCTTGATTTCCTTGATCGACTTCATGACGCCAAGAGCGCCGGATTCTGATTTTTCGTCGGAATGCCGCTTCAGCGTCGCGACCACGTCATCGACAGTCAGATCCTTGCCGTTGTGGAACTTGACGCCGCTGCGGATCTTGAAGGTCCAGGTGACGGCATCCTTCGATGGTTCCCAGGATTCGGCAAGCGACGGTACGGGCGCGCCAGTGAAGGGGTCGGATTCGACGAGAAGGTCGCCCCAGTTATGGCTGGTCACGAAGGTGACCTGCGATAGGTTCTTGCCCGGGTCCTTGCTGTCGGTGGCTGCGCCGCCTTCGAGGCCAAGCTTCAGATGGCCGCCACGCTTGGGCTCCTGTGCCTCAGCGCTGGAGGCAAACAAGGTGCTGGCGCTGGACAGCGCAACACCCGCAGCCACGGTGCGGCCGATAAATTCGCGGCGGTTCATCTTGCCCAGCATGACCTGATTGGCGAGATAGGTCTTATAATCACTCATTCCCCTGTTCCTTTTTGTTGTATGGCTTTTCGCCGTTTTATTGTTCTTTTGGATTGTTACCGATCGTGTGTTCCTAGAATGCATGCCCGGGGGCAGGTAGGCCAGTCACTTTTGCGGTTGGTTTGCCGCGATCGAGCCTTTCGTGAAATGGGGGTTTCGATGTCGAAAATCCCGTTAAAATTAATGGTATCTTCTGAGAGATGCTCTGTATTCACATAAATATTTGGCAGTTATCATAAGCCAGGCTTATGATTGTGGGGCACAGGAAATCCTATCACCCCTTTAGTCCTATACGCGGCCCGGCAGTTATTTTCCCTTCCACACCGGATCGCGTTTTTCCGAAAAGGCCCGTGCGCCTTCCAGCTGGTCGTCGCTCGAATAGAGGATGTCGACCGTCTTGAACTGGCGCTTGGTGATCTTGTTCATCGTCGTCTGGAAATCCTCACCTTCGGCAGCGCGGACCACTTCCTTGATGGCCGCGTAAACCAGCGGCGGACCGCTTTCGAGCAGGCGGGCGAGCTCCCAGGCACGCTCCATCAGTTTATCGGCGGGCAGGATTTCGTTGACGAAACCCCAACGGTGCGCCTCGGTCACATCCAGCCAGCGGCCGGTGAACAGCATGTCCATGGCGATATGATAGGGGATGCGCTTGGGCAGCTTGATCGAAGCGGCATCGGCGACGGTCCCGGAGCGGATTTCCGGTAGCGCGAAGGTCGCGTGTTCGGCGGCAAGGATCATGTCGGTCGACAGGGCTATTTCCAAACCACCGCCGCAGCAGATGCCGTTGACTGCGGCAATGATCGGCTTGTTGAGGTCACGCAATTCCTGCATGCCGCCAAAGCCGCCGATGCCGTAGTCGCCATCGACGGCATCGCCACCGGCTGCCGCTTTCAGATCCCATCCAGGACAGAAGAATTTTTCACCGGCACCGGTGATGATCGCAACGCGCAACGTATCGTCATCGCGAAATCCGGCAAAGATTTCGCCCATGATGCGGCTGGTCACCAGATCGATCGCGTTGGCCTTCGGCCGATCGATGGTGACTTCGAGAATGCCGCCTTCGCGGCGCGTTCTGATAGGTCCGGTCATAGGGTCATTTCCTTCGACGGATCAGGGCATCGGCTGCAACGGTTCCAGACCCTTGTGGCAACACCATGATAGGATTGATATCGAGTTCTTCCAGTATTGTAGCGTTTGCTGCGACATAGGATGCGACGGCAGCGACAGCGGTTACAAGCGCTGCAATGTCGCCCTTCGGACCGCCACGATAACCGTCGAGCAGTTTCTTGATTTTGAGGCCGGAAATGGCTTCGTTAATCGCTTCAGGCGTGGTTGGAAGGGTCAAAATCGCCGAATCCTCGAGCAATTCCACCAGAATGCCGCCTGCGCCGATCGTGAGCACCAGACCGGCGACGGGATCGCGGAGCGCGCCGACAATGATTTCGGCGACGGGTTTTGCGATCATTTTTTCGACAAGATAACCCGAGGCGACGCTTTTCATGGCGTCTGCCGCGTCGAGAACCGACTGGCGGTCGGCTAGATTGAGTTTGACGGCGCCCGCTTCGGTCTTGTGGGCGACGCCGAGGCCTTTGAGCACCACCGGAAAACCGAGGGTTTCAGCGGCATCTGCGGCTCCATCTGCCGTGGAGGCTGCTTTGCCCATCGGCACCACGAGGCCGAATTTTGCCAGTTCGGCCTTAGCCTCGTTTTCGCTGATGGTGATGATCTCGCCGTCTTCCGCGTGCCCGGACAGGAGCGGTGCCGGGACCGGTTTCCCCCAGATGGCACCGATGCCGGCCGAAATTTCGGCTGCGGCCAGTGCCTCGTCGATGCCGGAAAAGGCAACGACGCCCGACGCCATCAGCGATAGTGCCGTGTCTTCCGGCATGTTTTCGCCAAGGCTGGCGACGATGCCGGCAACGGCCCCTGTCGCCTTTGCCGAGGCGATGACGGCTTCGCAGGTGGTGTTCCAATCGGCGGCGTCGCAACGATCCTGGCGGGGGAAATCGAGTACGATGAGGTTCAGCGCGTAATCGCCTTTCATCATCGCAGTAAAGGCTGTCGTCTGCTTTTCGAGGTTGCCCCAGACGAAGGTGTGGTAGTCGAGCGGATTGGCGATGGTGACCATTTCGCCGAGGCTTTCGCGCAAGCGGAAGCGCTGCTCGTCCTTCAGCGCCCGAAACACGGTCTTCCGCTTGACCCCGGCGTCCGCCATCAACGACGCCTCGCCACCGGAGCAGCTCATCGAGGAGACGTCGTAGCTTTTCAGCGGTGGATGCAAGTGCAGTAGTTTCAAGGTTTCCAGCAGTTCCGGCAGTGTATCGACCCGGCCGATGCCGAGACGTTCAAGCACTGCGCCGGAAACGGCGTCGTTGCCCGCCAGCGATGCGGTATGCGAGACCGTTGCCAGCTGGGCGGCTTCGGATTTTCCGACCTTGAGGGTGACGACCGGTTTTTTCAGTTCTCTCGCGCGGGTCGCAAGCCGCTGCAGCGCTTCGATGCTGTCAAAACCTTCGATATGCAAGCCGACGGCGGTAACGCGCGGATCTTCGAGCGCTGCGATCGCAAGTTCCGACAGGCCTGTTTGTGCCTGGTTTCCCGCCGTCATGATATAAGCGAGCGGCAGGCCGCGCATCTGCATCGATATGTTGCAGGCGATGTTTGACGACTGGGTGAGAACGGCGACGCCGCGATCGACGCGCTGCATGCCGTGCTGGTCCGGCCAGAGCAGGGCGCCGTCCAGCGCATTGATGAAGCCGTAGCAATTGGGGCCGACGATCGGCATGTCACCGGCAGCTGCGACCAGCGCATCCTGCAGGTCGTTGCCATCGGCAAGTTCGCTCACAGCCTCACGGAAACCGGATGCATAGCAGATGGCGCCGCCAGCACCGCGGGCGGATAGATCGCGGATGATGTCGATGGTGAGCTGGCGGTTGACGCCGACAAAGGAGGCGTCGGGGGCTGCCGGCAGCTCGGACACCGAGCGATAGCAGCGGCGGCCGAGGATTTCGTCCTGTTTGGGATGCACCGGCCAGATATCGCCCGTGAAACCCATCTTGTCGCATTGTTCGATGACCCGGCGCGCTTCCTTGCCGCCGAAGACGGCGATGGATTGGGGCCGGATCAGGCGGTCAAGGGATAGCGTCATCCTCATGCTCCCAGTGGGCGCAGGAGGTCGCGGCTGATGATATGCCGCTGGATTTCCGAGGTGCCGTCCCAGATGCGCTCGACACGGGCATCGCGCCAGAAACGGGCAAGCGGCAGGTCGTCCATCAGGCCCATGCCGCCATAGATCTGGATCGCTTCGTCAGTGACGCGCGACAGCATTTCCGAGGCATAGAGTTTGGCAGAAGCAATCTCGCGGTTGGCCGGAAGCTTCTGGTCGAGCCGCCAGGCGGCCGCCAGCGTCAAATAGTCGGCAGCATCGATCTCGGTGATCATGTCGGCGAGCTTGAACGAAACCCCCTGGTTGGCACCGATCGGCTTGCCGAACTGTTTTCGCTCGGCGGCATAGGGCAGGGCATAGTCAAACACCCGGCGGGCGCGGCCGACGCAGGTGGCAGCAACGGTAATACGGGTCGCGTAGAGCCAGTCATTGGCGATGTCGAAACCCTTGTGGACTTCGCCGAGAATGGCGGACGAGGGCAGGCGGCAATCGTCGAACGACAGGATGCAGTTCTTGTAGCCGCGATGCGAGACCGAATCGTAGCCGTTGCGGATTTCAAAGCCCGGTGTGCCACGATCGACGAGGAAACAGGTGATCTTCTTCTTCGGGCCGCGCGGGGTTTCCTCCTCGCCGGTGGCGATGAAGACGATGACGAAATCGGCGATATTGGCATGCGAAATGAAATGCTTGGTGCCGTTGACGATCCAGTCGTCGCCATCGGGCTTGGCAAAACATTTCATGCCGCGCACGTCGGAACCGGCATCCGGCTCGGTCATGGCAAGCGCATCGAATTTCTCGCCCTTAACGGCCGGGATCAGGTATTTTTCGCGCTGCTCGTCATTGCATGCCATGAGGATGCCGGAGGGGCGGCCGAAGAACACGGTGAGGCCCATCGAGCCACGGCCAAGCTCGCGCTCGACCAGCGTAAACGTCTGGTGATCAAGGCCGGCACCGCCGACTTCTTCCGGCATGTTGCAGGCAAAGAAGCCGAGATCCTTGCATTTCTGCGCAATCTCCTGGCCCAACTCCTTCGGCACGATACCGGTGCGCTCCACCTCGTTCTCATGCGGATAAATCTCGGTCTCGACGAAGCCGCGCACGGTATCGACGATCATCTGCTGTTCTTCGGTCAGTGCGAAATTCATATCAATCCCTCCTTTTTTATCTGCCTTCGGCGCGCTGTGCTCCGAGGCGCTCCCTCCCCCTTGTGGGGAGGGTTGGGGAGGGGGTTTTCTTGAAAAAGAGCCCCTCCCGACCCTTCGGGCCACCCTCCCCACAAGGGGGAGGGAAAAACACTACCGCTTCTGCCCAACGGCGCGTCCGACACCATCCGGTTTCGGCAATCCCGCATGCGCCTGCGCAATCGCCTTCACCCGGTCGAGCACGGCAGCTGGTGCGGGGACCGCCTTGCTCTCCTTAGAGGCGACGTGGAGCATCATCTGCTCGGCGGTGGCGACCGCTTGATTGGTGGCGGCGTTGTAGATGGTCGAGAAGATGTGCAGCCGCTTCTCGTCATAGGAGAGGATCTGGCAGGTCGAGTAGAGGGCGTCGCCGAGCTTGGCTTCGCCGAGATTGCGGATATGGGTCTCGACCGTATAGTAGCTGTGGCCGTTCTTGACGTAGTCCAGATCGACGCCGATCAGGCGCAGGATGCCGTCGGACGTGTCGCCGAACACCTGCAGGTATCGGTGCTCGGTCATGTGGCCGTTGTAATCGACCCAGGCGGCATTGACCTTGGTGTCGAGGATGCGGATCGCCTTAGCTTGGCCGAGATCGGTCTGTGGCTTTTCGGCATTTGCCCAGAGGTTGTCTTCGAAATCGGCGAGCAGTTTTCCCGCCCCCCAGCCCTTGCCGCCGTCGCCGCTCTTCAGGGCGTGCATGATGCCGACGAGGTTTTCGTCGCGGATGCGCTCGAGATCACGGATGCCGCGGGCGCCGGATTGCGCATCGGACTGACCGGCGATCTTGTCGACGAGTTCATCATCGAGATCGACCACGTCCATCAACTTGGTCCAGGGCCAGGACAGGCAGGGGCCGAACTGGGCAAGGAAGTGGCGCATGCCGGCTTCGCCGCCAGCGATGCGGTAGGTCTCAAACATGCCCATCTGCGCCCAGCGCATGCCGAACGAATAGCGGATGACGTCATCGAGCGTTTCGGTGTCGCAGATATCGTCCTTGATCAGCCACAGGCCTTCGCGCCAGACGGCTTCGAGAAGACGGTCACCGACGAAGGCCTCGATCTCCTTGTTGATGATCACGCCCTTCATGCCGATCGGCGCCAGCTTTGCCTTGGCATCCTGAAGCGTGGCTTTGCTGGTCTTTTCGCCGCCGACGAGTTCGGCGAGCGGCAACAGGTAGACCGGATTGTAGGGATGGGCGACGAACATGCGTTCGGGATGCTTCATGTCGCGCTGCAGGTCCGTCGGCATGATGCCCGACGTGGACGAGCCGATCAGGGCTGTCGGCGAAGCGGCGGCGTCGATCTGGGTGATGACGTTGCGCTTCAGGTCGATCCGTTCGGGAACGCTTTCCTGAATCCAGTCAGCGCCTTGCACGGCTTCCTCAACGCTCTTGACGAAGGTGAGCTTTCCTTTCGGTGGCAGCGGCGCCATGGTCAGCATGGCATAGGCGCGCTCGGCATTGGCCAGCACTTCGCCGACGATGCGCTCTGCTTCCGGATGCGGATCGAACATGTTGACGTCGATGCCGGCCAGGATAAAGCGCGCCGCCCAGGCCCCGCCGATAACGCCGCCGCCGATGCAGGCCGCCTTGGTGATTTTGGTCATTTTTTGTTCCCTCTCACGTGTCGCGCTCTGCGGCCCCCTCATCCGGCTCTTTGAGCCACCTTCTCCCCGCTGGGGAGAAGAGGGTATGCGCGGCGTCTTCTCAGTTCAGTTTTGGCCTTGGCGATTGCGGCAGTTTCCCCTTCTCCCCAGCGGGGAGAAGGTGCCCGAAGGGCGGATGAGGGGGATCCCCGACTCCGCCGTTCGCTTCAGCGCTTCGTCAGCTTCAGCTTCTCACGCACTTCGGCCGGGCCGATGATCCGGGCGCCCATGCCTTCGATGACACCGACGGCCTTTTCGACGAGCTGCGCATTGGTGGCGAGCTGGCCCTTGCCTGCATAGAGATTGTCTTCCAGACCGACGCGGACATTGCCACCGGCGAGAACGGCTGCGGCGGGATAGGCGAGCGCATTGCGGCCGATCGAGAAGGCCGAGAAGGTCCAGCTCGCGGGCACGTTGTTGACCATCGCCATGAAAGTGTTGAGGTCGTCGGGCGCACCCCACGGAATACCCATGCAGAGCTGGATAAGGACCGGGTCCTCGATCAGGCCTTCTTCGACGAGCTGCTTGGCAAACCACAGATGACCGGTGTCGAACGCCTCGATTTCCGGGCGTACGCCCAGATCGGTCATCATCTTGGCCATGGCGCGCAGCATCGACGGCGTGTTGGTCATGACGTAATCGCCGAGCGAAAAGTTCATCGTGCCGCAATCGAGCGTGCAGATTTCTGGCAGGCATTCGGCAACGTGGGACACGCGCTCAGTGGCTCCGGCCATGTCGGTGCCGTTGGGGTTGAGCGGCAGCGGGCTTTCGATATTGCCGAAAATCATGTCGCCGCCCATGCCGGCCGTCAGGTTGAGGACCACATCGACATCGGCGGAGCGAATGAGGTCGGTCACTTCCTTGTAGAGGTCGTTGCGGCGGCTCGGTGCGCCGGTCTCGGGATCGCGCACGTGACAATGCACGATGGCGGCGCCCGCCTTGGCGGCATCAATGGCCGAAGCGGCAATCTGTTTGGGTGATCTTGGCACATGCGGCGACTTGCCGGCGGTATCGCCGGAGCCGGTGACTGCACAGGTAATGAAAACGTCGCGGTTCATGCTCAATGGCATAAAAGGCCTCCCCTTGTTCTTGGCATGCATTACGAGCCAAGAATGAAGGGTCTGCTTTCCATTTGTGGATGTATGTTATACATTTTCGGAATTAGAAGTCGGACACACACGAATGCTTGTTCCAAGCGATGGAACCCAGCACCTCGACTTGCTGGTGTTGCCGGAGACCAATCTGATCCTCGTTGCATCGGTGATCGAGCCGCTTCGCGCCGCCAACCGCATTGCCGGAAAGGTGTTGTACGACTGGTCGATTTTCAGCCCGGACGGTCAGGCGATCGAAACCAGGAGCGGTATTCCGATCCCGGTTGCCGGGCCTTTCCGGCCACAGAATGAGACGGCGCCGCTGTTCGTGCTCTCAAGCTATAACTGGCGGGCCTATGCGACGACGCAGCTGAAGATGCTTTTGTCGCGAACGGCCCGGCATCGCGAGATTGTTGCCGGGATCGAGGCCGGCACCTGGTTTCTGGCCGAGACCAGCTTGCTCGATAATTTTTCAGCCACCAATCATTGGGAGGATTTCGAGGATTTCACTGCGGCCTATCCGCAGATCAACATGGTGCGCGAGCGCTTCGTCATCGATGGCAAGCGGATTACCACCGGCGGCTCGCTGCCGACGCTCGACCTGATGCTGGAGCTGATCCGCCGCCAGCACAGCTATTCGCTGGCGCTCGAGGTCTCACGCCTGTTCATCTACGAACAGGAGCGCACGCGCGGCGACCTGCTGCAGATGCCCGCCATCGGCAATATGCGGATCGTCGATGCCCGTGTCGGGGCGGCCGTCAAGTTGATGGAGGAGACCGTCGATGCGCCCTTGACGCTCAGCCGTCTTGCGCGCCGCGCCGGGGTCAGCGCCCGCCATCTACAGGACCTCTTTCAGGAGACCATGGGGGTGGCACCGCATGCCCATTATCTGGCGCTCCGGCTGAATGCGGCGCGGCGCAATGTGATCGAGACCCGGGCCGATTTTGCCGATATTGCCGCTGCCACTGGCTTCAATTCTTCCTCGGCCTTTTCCCGCAGTTATCGCGCCCACTATCGCGAAAGCCCAAGCGAGACGCGCAGGCGGGTCAAACTGAAGAGCTGAGATGGCAAGTTCATGTATCGATTCAGCGGGCGGCGGATTTGTGAGACCGATCAGGTGCTTGGCGCCCGTCCTGCAGAAAGTGATTCAGTCACGAGCATTTGCAATATCGGACGTATGCTCTGCGAGCATCATGCCCAGCATGGCTTCCGCCACCTGCCGGGAAAGCGCGTTCTTCTGCCAGGCCAGCGACAGGCTTTGCATATAGCCGGGGCCGAGCCTCAGCATCGCCGGCGGATGTCGCACGCGGGCGGCGGAGCTTTCCGGCAGTACCGAAAGATAGCCGTGATCCATCACCAGATTGAGGATGACGGGGATCGAATCGACCTCGGTCAAGGTCAGCCGGTTGCGCTCCTGTTCGGTGAGCGTCGCCTCGATGAAATGGGCCGCCTGCTGGCGCAGCCCGCTCTTGAGGCTGGGCACTGCGATGGGATGGGATTGCAGCAATGCGGCGATATCGTCACCATGTTTGGCAAACAGCGAAGGGTGGCCCGCGAGCGCCAGCGGCGTCCGCGAGATCAGCCTGCCTTCGAACTCGGACGGGAAAGTTTCGAGGTCAAGCAGCACCACGTCGAAGCGGCGGTTCTTTAATCCCGCGATCAGTTCGTCGGCGGTGGTGCTGGACACGAACAGCGGCTGGCGCGGGCGGGCGCGATGCCACTTGGCCGTCAGCGCTGCCAACATGCGGGCTATCTCGCTTTCCGGCCCAAGCGGCATCACCGAGCCGAACCGCCATGTCGCCGCCGCCCGGCGGAACCGGTCGCCTGAAGCCCGCGAAAGCCTGCGCCAGATTTCCAGCAGGTTTTCGATGACCGGGACTGCTGCCAACCCTTCGACCGTGCAGGCGATGCCGGATGGTGAACGGATGAGCAGCGTGTAGCCGAGATCACGTTCCAGATCGTTCATCTGCCGTGTGAGTTGCGGCTGGCCGGTTGCCGATGCCTTGGCGGCTGCGCGAATGCTACCACTGTGGGCGACGGCGACGAAACGTTCCAGTGCGGTCAGGCTGATTGAGGGTATCGGCCGAACGGATGTTGAATATGGCGCATTGGCGATGGTCTCCCCCTTCTCGCCGGCGGGGAGAAGTGCCAAGCGGACGTGAGGCGAAGAGAGGACTCTTTCCGAGATTTTGGAGCTTGCCGTCCCCCTCATCCGGCCCTGCGGGCCACCTTCTCCCCGCTGGGGAGAAGAGGGAGCTTGCTGAAAGACCTCATGCGATAGCTGAGTTGTGGGTTGCAACAGCAATTGGATTGCCGCGTTTGCCGCCGCAAGATCCACCATCCGGCTCTGCGCCTCAAGCGTCGGCACCAGATTGCCGCGTTCGCGCCGGACAAGCGGCACGGCGATGGCGGCTTCGAAGCGTTTCAGGGCTGCGCTGACGCTTGCGGGCGGCCTGCCGCTTGCCTTTGCTGCCCGGCGGATTCCGCGTTCTTCAAGGATCGCGTGAACAAGAGCAAGCGTGGCGGTATCCATCGGCGGTTTTGATCCCCTAAGGTCAAATTACAAATCAGTGCCGATCAATGCCGACCCGTACGGGTATCGGCATCTCATGTTTCATCTTTGGGATATAACACAAACCGGGATATTGGGCATAGCATGGCGCCAACAAGGTGAGTCAAAGCATGCATGCATCGGTGAAAACCATTTTTCTCAGTGGCAATCCGCTGGACTTCTCCGCTCTGGAGAAAATCGGCTCCGGTCTGTTCGTGCCCGTTGTTGCCGATCAATCGTTCGAACGGGTCGAAGCCGCGCACAAAGTTATCGCTGATCGTATCGCCATGGGCCTGCCGGTCTATGGCGCCAATACCGGTGTCGGCTCGATGAAGGATCGGCTGTGGACGGTCGATGATCTCGTGGAGTTCAACACGGCACTGGTCAAGGCTCATCATTTCGGCACCGGTCCGCTGTTTTCCAAGGCCATCGTGCGCAAGGCCATCGCCATCCGCATCAATACGGCACTCGGGGGCCATACCGGCTGCAGCGTCGATCTGGTCAAGGCGTTCCTTGCACTCCTGGAACGTGGCGTCGTTCCCGCCGTTCATCGCCACGGCTCGATCGGTTGCGCCGATATCGGCCTGATGGGGCAGGTCGCCTCGGTGCTAACCGGCACTGGCGAGGCCTTCTTCGAGAATGAGTTGCTGGATGCAGGCGAAGCTTTGCGCCGCGCCGGGCTCCAACCCTTCGTCATGCTGCCCCGCGATGCGCTGGCTGCCCTCAGCGTCAACGCCACAGCCTTTGCGGCCGCCGCCGATGTTCTGCGCGAAGCCGCCTCGGCGGTGCGCGTGCTGATGACTACCGGGCTGATGTCGTCGCTGGCGCTTGGCGCCTCGGCTGACCCATGGCGGGTGGCGGCGACATTGGGGACGCGCGGCGAAGCGCTTGTGGGGTCATGGCTTTATGGCCAGTCCGATTGCGTCGACTGGCCGCTGCCGACGGCGATCCACGATCCCTTGAGCCTGCGTATGACCGCGCAGGTGTTTGGCGCCGCGGTCGATACTCTTTTGGTCGCGGCCGAACGGCTGGTCGATGCGACCTACCTGTCGGACGATAATCCGGTGGTGCTGGGCGGGCAGGTGCATGCCTCCGGTGCCTCTCTGCCGCTAACAACAACGCTTTACATCGAGACGGCGCAGATTGCCTTTTCGCATGTGGCACGCAACGTGCTGAACCGTTGCATTCTTCTCTCCAATGGCGTTCGGCGAAACCTGCCGATCAACCTGGTCGCACCGGGCGAAATCGCCAGCGGCCTTGGCCCAGTGATGAAGCTGGTGGTGGAACTCTATATGCGCGTCCAGTCTCTGGCGGTCCCCTTGTCGGCACAGTCGATCGTCGTTGCGGGCGGGCTGGAAGAGGAGGCAACCTTCCTACCGCTGATCGTCGAGCGCATGGAAACGCAGGTGCGCGATCTCCGGCAGATGGCGGCGATCGAGGCGATGCTGTCGGCCCAAGCCGTCGATCTCTTGGGCGATACGCCGCAGGGCGTCACCCAGATTGCCTACGAGAGGGTGCGGGCCGTCAGCCCGATCTACCTGAAGGACCGGCCGCTTTCCAAGGAGATCGAGCTTCTCCATCATGAATTTGCCTGCGGACGTCTGCTCGAGGCGATTGTCGCGGCAGCACCGATGCCTGAATTCGACGATTTCTTCGCGCTCGGACAGTAAGGGAGACACGGATGTCTGACTTCGATCTGGTTCTGAAAGGTACCGTGGTTTTTGCCGATCGTATCGTCGAAGGCGGATTTGTCGCCGTGCGCGATGGCAAGGTCGCTCTCGTCGGGCAGGGCGCCATGCCGGGAGCGCGCGAACGCCAAGATCTCGGCAACGCGCTGATCTTACCCGGCGCCATCGATGCGCAGGTGCATTCGCTCTCGCAGAAGGACCAGGAGGATTTTATCTGGTCGACGCGTTCGGCGGCAGCTGGCGGCGTCACCACCATCGTCGACATGCCCTATGACGAAGGCGATCTGGTCTGCTCGGCCGATGCGGTTCGACGCAAGATCGATCATGCCCGAAAACAGGCGCGCGTCGATTTCGCCCTCTACGGCACGATTGATCCGGAAGAAGGCCCGGCGCGGATCGGCGAAATGGTCGAGGCCGGCGTCGCGGCGTTCAAGTTCTCGACCTTCGGTACGGATCCGAAACGTTTTCCACGTATCCCCGCCGGCCTGCTGGAAGATTGTTTTGCCGCAATTGCGCCGACCGGCCTGACCGCAGGCGTCCATAACGAGGATGACGAAGCGGTCCGCGCCGCAATCGGCAAAGTCAAGGCGGCTGGTATCACCGATTACCGTGCTCATGGCCTGTCGCGTCCGCCGCTGACCGAACTGCTCGCCACCAACCAGATCTATGAAACGGGCGCTGCCACCGGCTGCCCGGCCCATGTCGTGCACTGCTCGGTCGGGCGCGGCTACGATATCGCGGCCGCCTATCGCGCGCAGGGTTTTCGCGCCACCATCGAATGCTGCATCCACTATCTCATCCTCGATGAGGAAAACGATGTGAGGCGGCTGGGGGGAAAAGCGAAAATCAATCCGCCGATCCGGCCGCGCGCCGAAGTGGAAAAGCTCTGGCGCGATGTGGCTGATGGCAAGGTGACGATGGTTTCGACCGATCACGTCAGCTGGTCGGAAAACCGCAAGACCAATCCGGACATGCTCGCCAATGCCTCGGGTGTACCGGGGCTGGAGGTGATGATCCCGCTGTTCGTCAATGGGCTGCTTGAGCGTGGCATCCCGTTGACGCGGGCCGCCGAACTGATGTCACTCAATCCCGCCCGCCATTTCCGGCTGGATCATCAGAAGGGCGCGCATGAGGTGGGCAAGGATGCGGATATTACCGTTCTGACACCGGAATCCTACAGCTACGATGCGGCGGCAAGCGGCAACAATGTCGTCGGCTGGTCGCCCTACAATGGCATTCGCCTGCCTTGGCGCGTGGCTGCGACCTATAATCGGGGCGCACAGGTTTTCGACGGCAAGACGGTGCTGGCAGCGCCGGGCTCCGGCCAGTTCGTCCGGCCGCTGCGCGAGGGCAACTGATGGCGGTGATCGATACCAATCTTCCCGTCAATGCTGGCCGCATCGCCGATGTCATCAAAGGGCTTGCCCGCATCACCGAGCCGGACAAGCCTTATACGCGCCGCGCCTTTACGCCACTGTTTCTGGATGGCCGCGCCTTTCTCGAGCAGCGCTTCAAGGCGGCGGGACTGGAAACCCGGATCGATGCCTCCGGAAACCTGATCGGTCGCCGCAAGGGTCGCAAGTCGGCGCTCGGGACGATCATGCTCGGTTCGCATTCCGATACGGTCCCGGAAGGCGGCCGCTTCGACGGCATTGCCGGCGTGGCGGCGGCGCTCGAAGTGGCGCAGGCGCTTGGTGATGCCGGTATCCGGCTCGATCACGATCTTGAGATTGTCGATTTCCTCGCCGAAGAGGTGTCGATCTTCGGCGTCTCATGCATCGGCAGCCGTGGTCTGGCGGGATTGATCCCGGACGGCTGGCTGAGCCGGACGCAAGGGGAACTTACTCTGCGGCAAGGCATGATCGATGCCGGCGGCGACCCGTCGCGGCTCGCCAGACAGAAGCGGTCGGATATCAAGGCCTTTCTGGAACTGCATATCGAGCAGGGGCCGGTGCTCGAAACCGAGCGCTGCGATATCGGCATCGTCACGGCGATCTCGGGCATTACCCGCATCGAAATCTTGTTTGATGGACAGGCGGATCACGCAGGCACCACGCCGATGGGACACAGGCGCGATGCGCTTGTGGCGGCTGCGCGGATGGTCGGCGACGTCGAACGGCTTGGTCTCGAGTTTTCGACAGGCGAAGGGCATTTCACCGCAACCGTTGGCGAGTTCTCGGTCGAGCCGAATGCCGCCAACGTGGTGCCCTCGCGTGCCCGTATCCTGATCGATGCTCGGGCGGAACTGCGGCCGGACATGGAGCGGTTCATTGCCGAAATCGATCAAATCGCCGTCGATATCCAGCGCGAGACCGGCGTCTCGATCGCTTCGCCAAAGCTGATCTCCGATAATTTTCCGACGCCTGCCGATCCGCTTGTCATGGCCAATCTCGAACAGGCCTGTGACCGTGTCGGGGCAAAGCGCCGCCGCATGGCGTCCGGTGCCGGTCACGACACCGCCTGGATGGCGCGGATTTCCAAGGCCGCGATGATCTTCATCGCCTGCCGCGAGGGCCGCTCGCATACGCCCGACGAATGGGCCGAAAATGACGATGTGGCGCTTGGCACGGCGGTGCTGTTCGAGGCTGTGCGCAAACTCGACAGCGATTTACAGGGAGAACAGTGATGGGCCGGATACTCACGGAAAAGGACGTCGAGGCGGCCGTCAAGGGCGGCTCGGTCTATGCGGCGGGCGGCGGCGGCTGGGCCGATCATGGCCGCATGCTCGGCTACGCTGCCGTGTCGATCGGCAAGCCGGAACTGGTGTCGATCGACGAGCTCGACGCGAATGACTGGGTGGCGACGGCCGCTGCCATCGGCGCGCCGGCCTCGACCACGCCCTGGGAAATGCGCGGCGTCGACTACGTCAAGGCAGTCGAGCTGCTGCAGGAGGCGCTTGGCGAGAAGGTTGCGGCCCTGATGGTCGGGCAGAACGGCAAGTCCTCGACGCTGAACGGCTGGCTGCCATCCGCCATCCTCGGCACCAAGGTGCTTGATGCTGTCGGCGACATGCGGGCGCATCCGACCGGCGACATGGGATCGATCGGCATGGCGGGTTCGCCGGAGCAGATGATCCAGACGGCGGTCGGCGGTAATCGCGACGAGAACCGCTATATCGAGCTGGTCGTGCGTGGCGCAACCGCGAAAGTCTCGCCGATCCTGCGTACCGCATCCGACATGTCCGGCGGCTTCATTGCTTCCTGCCGCAATCCGCTGCGGGCATCCTATGTCCGCAAGAATGCAGCCCTTGGCGGCATTTCGCTGGCCTTGACTCTGGGTGAGGCGATCATCGCGGCGGAAGGCAAGCGCGGCAGCGCCATCATCGATACCATCGCCAAGACCACCAACGGCACGATCCTTGCGGAAGGCGTCATCACCGACAAATCCGTCGTCTACACCAAGGAAGCCTTCGACATCGGCACGGTGACGCTCGGGAAGGGCGATGACTCAACGGTACTCCACGTCATGAATGAATACATGGCCGTCGAGAATGCCGGCGGCGCGCGGCTCGCGACCTTCCCCGACGTCATCACCACGCTGTCGCCGGAAGGCGAGCCGCTGAGCGTCGGGCAGTTGCAGGTCGGCATGAGGATTTTTGTTCTGCATGTGCCGAAGACTGTCATTCCGCTTGCGTCCAGCGTGCTTGATCCGAGCGTCTATCCTTCGGTCGAGAAGGCGATGGGTATTAATATTGCGCGTTACGCCTTGTCCGGACAGTCATAGGGGGAATGTGCTGTGTCGCGCGATGCCGGTCTTGAGGAACTGATCAGACAGGAGCTTGGCGAAAGATCGGGGCTTTCCGAGAAGCCGATGTTCGGCGGCCTTGCCTTCCTCCTCGACGGCCATCTGCTGTGCGGCGCGCGCAACGACGGCATGCTGGTGCGCCTCGGCAAGGACAATGATGGCTGGGCACTGGCGATCGATGGCATCGAGCTCATGGTGATGGGCGACCGTCAGATGAATGGTTGGGTACGCGCTGGCGCGAAGGCCTATGGCGACGATGCCCTGCGCAAGCGCTTGCTCGATGCGGCACTCGCCTACGTTCTCTCGCTGCCGCCGAAGTGAACGACAAACGGTGCTGTGCTTCCTCCTTGCGCGAACGCTCCACGAGAGCGGCGTGCAGGAAGCAAGGATGCGATTGCAGATAAGAAAAAGGAAAGACCAAGATGCCGAAGGCCAATCCCCGTCACCCGAACTTTCCCATCCCCGGTGGTCCGGAACTGCGTGCCAAGGGCTGGCGGCAGGAGGCTTTGCTGCGGCTTCTGGAAAACGTGCTGTCGGTCGGCGAGGATCCGGACAATTTGATCGTCTATGCGGCGCTCGGCAAGGCGGCGCGCAACTGGGCGTCCCACAGGGCAATCGTCAAGACGCTTCTGGAGATGGATGAGGACCAGACATTGATCATCCAGTCGGGCAAGCCGGTGGGACTGCTCAAGACCCATGCCAAGGCGCCGCTGGTGATCATGGCCAATTGCAACATTGTCGGCCAGTGGGCAAAGGCCGAGGTGTTCTACGAACTGGAGAAGCAGGGGCTGATCTGCTGGGGCGGGCTGACGGCCGGCGCCTGGCAATATATCGGCAGCCAGGGCGTCATCCAGGGCACCTATGAAATCTTCATGCGCATCGCTGAAAACCGCTTTGGCGGTGATCTTGCCGGGCGCTTTATCCTGACTGCCGGTCTGGGTGGCATGGGCGGCGCACAACCGTTGGCGGGCCGGATGGCGGGGGCGGCGATCCTCTGCATCGACATCGACCCGGTGCGGGCCGAGAAGCGCAAGGCGATCGGCTATCTTGAACATGTGGCGCCGGACCTCGACACGGCGCTGGCGATGATCGATCAGGCCGTCAAGGAAAAACGCGCCACCTCGATTGGCCTTGTCGGCAATGCGGCTGCCCTCTATTCGGAAATCGCCAAACGCGGCATTGTGCCAGATATCGTCACGGACCAGACCTCGGCACACGACCTCGTCTACGGCTACGTGCCGAAGGGCATGAGCATCGAGGAGGTCAAGCGGCTGCGCGTTGACGGGCAAGGGCAGCTGATGGCCGCCAGCCGCGCTTCGATCGTCGATCACGTCAGGGCGATGCTCGAATTCCAGTCTAAGGGGTCCGAAGTCTTCGACAATGGCAACCTGATCCGCACACAGGCGCGCGAGGGTGGCGTCGCCAATGCCTTCGACATCCGCATTTTTACCGAGGCGTATCTCCGGCCGTTGTTTGCCCGCGCCATCGGGCCGTTCCGCTGGATGGCGCTGTCGGGCGAGGAAAGCGATATCGCCCGTATCGACGATCTGTTGCTGGAGATGTTTCCGGGCAACAAGATCGTCACCAACTGGATCCGGCTGGCTCGGGAAAACGTACCGTTCGAGGGACTACCGGCCCGCATCGCCTGGCTCGGCCATGGCGAGCGGACGGAGCTGGCGGTCGCAGTCAATGCGCTGGTTGCATCCGGTGACCTTAAAGGCCCGATTGCCTTTTCGCGCGATCATCTCGACGCCGGTGCCATGGCGCATCCGAACATCATGACCGAACGGATGAAGGACGGTTCCGACGCCATCGCCGACTGGCCGCTGCTCGACGCGATGCTGCTCTGCTCGTCGATGGCCGATCTCGTCGTCGTCCATTCTGGCGGCGGCGGTTATGCCGGTTACATGACCAGCTGCGGTGTCACGGTGATTGCCGATGGCACGGAGGCCGGCGCCGAACGGCTCAGCCACGCGCTGACCAACGACACGTCGCTCGGCGTCATTCGTTATGCCGATGCGGGTTATGAAGAATCTCTCGAGGAGATCGGCAAGAAGGGGATTGGGTACATCGCGCTCGACTAGCGGGTCCACCTTCGGGGGAGTGTATATTTCTCTTCTCTAAAATAAGAGTCTTGTACTCTGCCCTCCGCGTGTCATCCTGTTCTCGGTCAGAAGGGCGGAGGTGACGGGCTGGCTTGAGGCTGCGAGGAAGGTTGCCGTGAAAACGACATTGGGGGGATGCGTCGCGCTTGATTTGGTTTTCTCGAGCGTTCCGCCGAGTTCGCCGGGCGACGAGCTGTCTCCTGACAAAGTGATCTCCGAGGATGACGCACGGATTATCAGCGCGCGGCTCTACTCGATCATTCTGATGAAAGCCTGCCGGAGTGGATGGCGATATCCCCTCAGCCATGTGAAAAGCGGCTTCAAGCGCAATTTCGACGAATTCAAGCTGCAGCTTGTCAATAATGGATACACCATCGTTCCAGGCCGCGCCGTCAAGGGCGGCCGCAAGCAACATCAGGCATCGACTGCCATTGCCAATGATCGCGTTGCGAGCCGGTTTGGGTGTGCTCGGCAATATTGGCTGGATGAGCGGCGATAGTGAGAAGGGCAGGTTAACCTGCCCTTCCGAAGCAGTTGGTATCAGGCGTTGACCAACGCCAGCTGCGCGCGTGCTGCCAGAATCTGCGAGCAGGCATTGGCGGCTTCGACGCCCTTGACGACGAAATGGTCGCGGAAGAAGCGGATATGCTGTTCGGATTCCTGGAAGTGATGGGGGGTCAGGACGGTCGAGAGCACCGGCACTCCGGTGTCGAGCTGGACGCGCATCATGCCGTCGAGCACCGTTCCGGCAACGAAATCGTGGCGGTAGATACCGCCATCGACGACGAAGGCGGAGCCGATGATGGCCGAGAAGCGGCCGGTTCTGGCGAGCGTCTGGGCATGCAGCGGGATTTCCAGCGCACCGGGGACGTCGAAGATTTCGACATCGGATGCGTTGCCGCCGAGCTTTTGCCATTGGGCAATAAAGGAATTGACGCATTGATCGACGATATCGGCGTGCCAGCGCGCGCGGATGATGGCGATTTTCTGGGTGGGGTGGGAAGCGATTGTCATGTCAGTCTGGCCTTTCAAGGTTGCCATTTTTCAATGATCCCCTTGGGCGAACACGCAGGCACAGCGACCCCTTGTCATAAGGTGCCACTTAGTCTGCTTGCTCTCTTTCATCCGGACTTTAACCGTCGGCTCCGGAATTCAACCGGATCTGCTGACCTTCATACCTCTATGCGAACATAGGAACATGAAGCGCTCGCGGGCTCCGGGAATTGCTTCCCGTTACCGCCGGTGGGGAGTTTCACCCCGCCCTGAGAACGTGCGAGACCAACTATAAGGATTGGGCAGCGGGCGTCAAATGCGGCGAGCGACGCGTACAATGAAAAAGGCGACAGATTTTTCCTGAAAATCCGTCGCCTGAAACATATTTTTGCCGGTGTTGCCGTTATTCGCGGATGATGAGCAGGTCGCTTGCCGTAAAGCGCAGCGTGGCGATCTCGCTGACTGCTGGTGGCAACAGGCCCGGCGCGTTGAACATGTCGAACGAGATGACGGCGTCGCCGACTTTCATGCGGGTGCGGATGACCGAGCCGAGGAAGTTCGAGGACACGACTGCGCCGGTGAGCGCGGTATCGCCCTTGGCGCCTTCGGCGATCGATCCCGCTTCCGGGCGCAGTGCCAGCGAAACCTTGTCGCCAGCCTTAGCAATCGAGCCGAGCGGCTCGCGCAGCGTGATCTCCTGATCACCGATGACGATCCGGTTGGTGGCGGGATCGACGACCTTGGCTTCGATCAGGTTTAGCGTTCCGACGAAGGAGGCGACGAAGCGGGTGGCCGGTTTGTTGTAGATGTCGAACGGCGTGCCGATCTGGTCGGCGCGTCCGCCGTTCATGACGACGATGCGGTCGGAAATCGACAGGGCTTCTTCCTGATCATGGGTCACGAAAACCGTGGTGATGCCAAGCTGCTGCTGGATCGCACGGATTTCTTCGCGCAGCGACACGCGGATCTTGGCGTCGAGCGCCGATAGCGGCTCGTCGAGCAACAGCACCTGCGGCTTGGGTGCCAAGGCGCGGGCAAGCGCCACACGCTGCTGTTGGCCGCCGGACATCTGGTAGGGATAACGATCGGCCAGATGGTCGAGATGGATCAGGCCCAGCATTTCCTTGACGCGGGCATCGACGGCTGATTTTTCCATGCCGGCAATTTTCAGACCGAAGGCGACATTGTCGTGTACGGTCATGTTCGGAAACAACGCATAGGCCTGAAAGACCATTCCGATATTGCGCTGGTTCGGTTTCAGCTCATTCTGGTTGCGGCCGTTGATGATGACCGTTCCAGCCGTCGGCGTCTCGAAGCCGGCGATCATGCGCAGAATTGTCGTCTTGCCACAGCCTGACGGTCCGAGAAAGGAGACGAATTCTCCCTTTTCGATGGTCATGTCGAAATCCTTGACCACCTGTACGGGGCCAAAGCTCTTCTGAATGCCGGCGAGTTCGAGAAAGGACATGGACGATCAATACCTTATGGCTTGGAAGGAGCCGATTTGCTGAAACGGGAAACGAGCTGCAGTAGAAACATGCATCCCCAGGTGATGGCAAACGCAATGACTGCGAGTGCCGGCGGCTCATAGGCGCGGTTGGCGCCGATCAGCTGCAGGTAGGGACCAAAGGCCGGCCGGTTGAGCAGCGACGGCATGGTGAACTCGCCGATGACAATGGCAAAGGTGATGAAGGCGCCGGACAGAACGCCGCTCATGACATTGGGGAAAATACATTTGAACATGATGGTCGGCCAGGAGGCGCCCAGGCTTTGGGCCGCCTCGGTCAACGTGCCGACGTCGATGGTGCGCATGGCGGTATCGACGGAGCGGTACATATAGGGCAGCGACAGCGTCATGAACGAGAACATCAAAAGCGCGTCTGTGCCGCGCGCCGATCCGGTGAACGGGATGTACGAAGACGAGTTGTAGATCCGCAGATAGCCGAAGACGATGACGATGGCCGGGATGACCAGCGGCATCAGCGTGATGAACTCGACCACCGGCCGCATCTGCGGCAGACGCAGGCGAACCCAATAGGCGGTCGGTACGACCAGAAGCACCCCGAAGATGATCGTCAGGATCGCCATGACGATCGAGTAGCTGAAGGATTCGCGGAACTGGACGTCCGAAAAGACGGAGCGATAGGCATCGAAGGAATATTCGCCGCGGCGCATGCGCAGTGAGAATTCGAACGTGGCGATCAGCGGCACGATGAAATAGGACGCACCGAAGAAAATCGCGAGCCAGGCGCCGATTTTTTGTGTCTTCATTTCTGCCACCGTTCGGCACGCATGCGTAGCCAGATGTAGATGAGGTTGGAAATGCCAGTGATGACGATCATGCCGAGCGCCAGGGCGTAACCGAGATTGGGATTGTGCAGAACGTCGCCGCGGATCTGGGCGTAGAGCTGGATCGGCACAATGTTGAACGTCGACCCGGTCAGCGAGTAGGCCGTCGCAATCGCGCCAAAGGCGTTGGCGAACAGAAGCAGCGTCGTGCCGAGGATGCTCGGGAACAGGATCGGCATGGCGACCTTGGTCCAGTACTGCGTATTGGTCGCGCCGAGGATTTCCGCAGCTTCGCGCCATTCCTTCTTCAGACCGTCAAGCGCCGGCGTGATGATCAGCACCATCAATGGAATCTGGAAGTACATGTAGGTCAGCGTCAGGCCAACGAAGCTCAGAAGATTGAAGCCGGAGGCATAAAGATTGATGCCGAACCAGTCGCGCAGGATCATCGTGACGAGACCGGTGCGGCCAAGTGTTGCCAGAAAGGCGAAGGCAAGCGGCACGCCGGCAAAATTGGATGCGACGCCGGAGAACGTAAGCAGCGAAGAGCGAATCCAGGTAGGCAGGCCGCCGAGCACCACGGCCCATGCGAGCCAGAAGCCGATCAAAGCACCACCGATCGAGGAGGCCAGGCTGATCTTGATGGAGATCCAGTAGGAGGCGAGAATCTTGTCGGTAAAGAGCCCGCCAATATTTTCGAAGGTGAACTCTCCTGCCGGATTGAGGAAGGCACCGGTGACGAGATAGAGCGTCGGGGCAATCAGGAACATCACGGCAAACAACAGGAACGGCGTGATGCCGAGCCAGTCGATGGCCTTCTTCTTCAAATCAATGGCCCTGTTGGCGCTCATCGCGAAACCGTCTTGTGAAAATTGAAAAATAGCCTTCCCGCGCGGTCGCGGGAAGGCCTTGTTGCGACAGTCTTACTGTACGTTGGCGCCAACGACTGTATCCCAGCCCTTGGTGATGACTTCCTTGTAGGCTTCCTGTTCGGCGAGCGTCGGGAACACGGCCTTTTCATAGGCAGCGGCCGGCGGCAGCTTGTCGAGAAGTTCCTTCGGGATCTTGTTGTTCTTGGCAAGATCATTGAAGCGGATCGGATGGCAATAGCCCTTCAGCCAGCCAAGCTGACCTTCATCGGAATACAGGTATTCCATCCACAGCTTTGCAGCGTTCGGATGCGGAGCATAGGCCGAAATCGCCTGGACGTAGACGCCGGCAACAACGCCCGAAGCCGGGATGATGACGTCGACCGGCGGGTTGCCGGCAAGCGTGTCACGGTCGGACAGTGCATTGTAGTCCCAACGCAGGATGATCGGGGTCGTGCCCTGAGCGAGCGGAGCAGACTTGCCGATGACCGGAACGAAATTGCCCTTGGCATTCAATTCCTTGAAGAAAGCAAGGCCAGCTTCACCGGACTTGGCAACGTCACCACCGGCTCCCGAAAGGCCGGCTGCGAAAACGCCGGAGATGGCCTGGTTTGCGGTGCGCGGGTCACCAGCGAGAGCCACCATGTTGGCGTATTCCGGCTTCAACAGGTCGGCCCAATCCTTCGGGCTTTCCTTGACGAGGTCCTTGTTCACTTCGAAGGCCATGACGCCGTAGTAATCGCCGTACCAGTAGCCGTCAGCGTCCTTGGCTGTGTCCGGGATCGAATCCCAGGTTGCAACCTTGTACGGCTGGATCAGGCCTTCGGCCTTGGCGGACGGGCCGAACGAAAGGCCGACGTCGATCACGTCAGGAGCCTGATCGCCCTTGTTGTTCTTGTTGGCCTTGATGGCTTCGATTTCGTCGCCCGAACCGGCGTCCGGGTTCAGTTCGTTGACGGTCAGGCCGTACTTGGCCTTGAAGCCTTCGATGACGCCACCATAGCCGCACCAGTCGTGGGGCAGGGCGATGGTCGTCAGGGTGCCTTCTGCCTTGGCAGCGGCGATCAGTTCGGCGCTTGGCTCAGCAGCGGCGATGGCAGTCGATGCCATGACCATGGCGGTCGAAAGCGAAAGCAGGCGGCGCATGTGTGAAATCACTGGTCTTCTCCTTGTGGTTTATCAGTCAACTTCGATGAAGCTGATACTGGGGTCCTATGAAGCTTATGTGACAGGTGTTGTCTCCTTTGCGACCAGACGTTCGCAGGCGGAACACCTTCATTTCATTTTCAAATTTATGTCCGGCCGGGTGCCGACGTCGTCTGTTGCATTCCCAAATCACGGAGCATGGCATCCCCACGCCATGCTCCGTACCACTGGCTCCTCCTAAAGCGGCTTTCGAAAAAGCCTCGTTGAATCGAACAGGCCTTCGAGCGTTTTCATGCGGTCATGCGTCTCGTCCCAGATGGAACTCTGCACGGCCTCGATCAGCGCTTCGACGGCAAACAAGGTGACGACCGAACTGTCCCAGGCCGAAGGTGCCTCAATCTGGATGCGGAAGACGCGCCGCGCCGACTTGGCGATGGGCGAACTCCACTGGTCGGTGAACAGGATGATTTCGACGCCGCGTTCGCGGGCGATGCGCGACAGCGTTTCCATCTCCTGTTCGTAGCGTCGGATATCGAACATGATCAGGACGTCGCCCTTTTTCATGTCGAGCACGTAATGCGGCCAGGAGCTGGAATTGGAGGCGATCTGGGTGACGCCGGAGCGGATAACCTGGAGATGGGTGAAGAAATAATCGGCAAGGGCGCGGGTGATGCGCCCGCCGACGAGATAGATATTGCGCTTGCGGTCGGCGATCATCGCAGCGGCGCCGTCGAACTCGGCAGTCTCCAGTTGCGCCAAGGTCGCGCGCAAATTGTTCATCGTCGCATCGGCGAAACGATTGAGGATATGCGTGCCCGGCGCATTGGCCGCCCAGCGGTCGTGTTTGCTGATCGGGTTGGAAATGGTCGCTTCGAGTTCCTGGTGAAGCCGCGACTGGAAATCCGGGAAGCCGCGAAAGCCGATCTTCTGCACCATGCGGGCGACCGTCGGCGTCGACACGCCGGCATTCTCGGCCACAGTCGTGATGCTGCCGAGTCCGGAAACCGGATAGTTGTCGAGAAGCGTCGCTGCCAATTGTTTCTCCGCGCGGGTAAGCACGGCAAAATGGGCGTTGATCACATCCGACACCGTCATGGTGCCTGCGGTATTGGTCAAAATTCATCCCCTAAACTGGTCTTTGCCAGCTTTGTGACAGAGTAAACATCGCTGTCACAATTCGAGTCAATTGATTTTTTGAAGAGATCGTTTCAGATTCCGGTTGACACCGGTCAAAACGTGAAGAATTCTTTTCAGTATTGGCAGCCAAGCGTGCGTTGGGGAAAACCACCGGCTGCCCGTGACTTGCTTCCACGTATGATTTCAGGGGCTTCCAGCCTGCCGGGGATACGCGTGGTGCCGAACAGGCAACCGGAAGGGGACCGGAGTTGACGGGACTTTTGACAGAGGCGGATGGATCGCCCGTAGCAGTGGAAAACCCGGAGGCGCTGAGCCCGGTGCTGTTGGTCTGCGAACACGCCTCGCGCCGCCTTCCGGAAAAGATGGGTTCGTTTGGGCTTTCCGAAGACGCACTCAAAAGCCATATCGCCTGGGATCCAGGCGCGCTCGCCGTCTCGCAGCTTTTGGTCAAAAGCCTCGATGCGGCCCTGATTTATCAGCGCTTTTCACGGTTGGTTTATGATTGCAACCGGCCGCCGGAAGCAGATGCGGCGATGCCAGCCGTCAGTGAAGTCTTTGAAATACCCGGAAATGCGTCCATTTCCGCTGCCGAGCGTTTGGCACGGACGGATGCGCTTTATGTGCCGTTCCGTGATCAGCTGTCGACTTTCATCACCACACGCAAGGCCGCCGGACGTCCGCCGGTCCTGATCACAATGCACACGTTCACACCGGTTTATCACGGCAAGCAGCGCGACGTCGAAATCGGTATCCTGCATGACGAGGATAGCCGTCTGGCCGATGCGATGCTGGCTGCTGCCGGGAAAACAGCACCCTATGCGGTGCGCCGCAACGAGCCCTATGGACCGGCAGACGGTGTGACGCATACTCTGATCCAGCATGGCTTGAACAATGGCCTGCTCAACGTAATGATCGAGATCCGCAATGATCTCGTTTCAAATGAAATCGGCCAAAAGGTCATGGCCGATTATCTGACAGGCATTCTGGGCGAAAGCCTTAATGCACTGTCGCAATAAAAAGACCTGGGGAGCGGCATGTCCGCGGAGACTGGTCCATGGGCTTCCATGGACACACTGGCATTTCGGCATCTGGCAATACCGCCGGAGGCTGGCTGATACAGGGGAAAAACATGTCAGACTATTCAGATAATGATAAACATGAGGACATGAAGGTCCTCCATTCGATGGGCTATGCGCAAGAACTCGAACGGCGCATGAGCTCTTTCTCGAATTTCGCCGTTTCCTTCTCGATCATCTGCATTCTCTCCGGCGGCATCAACTCGCTCGCCCAGGCAACGTCGGGTGCGGGCGGCGCCGCGATCGGTATCGGCTGGCCGCTCGGCTGCTTCGTTTCTCTCGTCTTTGCCGTTGCCATGGCACAGATCAGCTCCGCCTATCCGACGGCAGGCGGCCTCTATCACTGGGGTTCCATCCTCGGCAATCGGTTCACCGGCTGGGTCACCGCCTGGTTCAACCTGCTCGGCCTCGTCACGGTTCTCGGCGCCATCAATGTCGGCACCTATTACTTCTTCATGGGGTCTTTCGGCACACCGTATTTCGGTCTGGAAGACACCACGACCATCCGTATCCTGTTCCTGGTGGTCATCACCGGCGCGCAGGCGATCGTCAACCACATGGGCATCGGCCTGACGGCCAAGCTGACGGACTTTTCCGGTTATCTGATCTTTGCCACAGCGATTGCGCTTTCGGTCGTGTGCCTGGCGGCGGCAGATACCTACGAGTTCAGCCGCCTGTTCACCTTCTCCAACTATTCGGGCGAAGCTGGCGGCAATGTCTGGCCGGCAACCTCGGGCATCTGGGTCTTCCTGCTCGGCCTGCTCCTGCCGATCTATACAATCACCGGTTATGACGCTTCGGCCCATACGTCGGAAGAAACCGTCAAGGCGGCAACCTCGGTTCCACGCGGCATGGTCTCGTCGGTTCTGTGGTCGGCTCTGTTCGGCTACATCATGCTGTGCAGCTTCGTTTTGCTGCTCCCCAGCATGGATGAGGCTGCCAAGCAGGGCTGGAACGTGTTCTTCTGGGCAATGGACACGCAGGTCAATTCGACCATCAAGGATATCCTCTACCTCGCCATCCTGGTCAGCCAATGGCTTTGCGGCCTGGCGACGGTGACATCGGTATCGCGCATGATCTTCGCCTTCTCGCGTGATGGCGGCCTGCCGGCTTCCAAGGCTCTGGCCAAGGTCAGCCCGACCTACCGTACACCGGTTGCTGCCATCTGGACCGGCTCGATCCTTGCGGTGCTGTTCGTCTGGGGCTCGTCGCTTGTGACGATCGGCGAGACGCCGGTTTACACCATCGTCGTCTCCTGCACGGTCATCTTCCTGTTCTTCTCCTTCGCGATCCCGATCACGCTGGGCCTGTTTGCCTGGGGTACGTCGAAGTGGGACAAGATGGGCCCGTGGAATCTCGGCGAAGGCGTCTTCAAGCTGTTTGCCGTACTGACGATCCTGGCCATGATCCTGATCTTCGTGCTCGGCGTCCAGCCTCCGAACACTCCGGCTCTTTACGTAACTGTCGGCTTCCTGGTTCTGACCGGTATTGTCTGGTTCGGCTTTGAACGCCGCCGTTTCAAGGGCCCGCCGATCGGCGACGAAGTTGCGCGTCGCTCCGCTGAAATCGCGGCTGCCGAAAAGGCGGTTGGACAGAAGTGATCCAATGAAGACAAGGCAGAAGCCGCGCTCATGTGGCTTCTGCCAGACGTCCAGCAGACGTTGCCGCAAAAGGCAGCGTTATGATCAAGCACGGGATTTTTGCAATGAGCGCGAGCTATTCGTTAGAAGAGTTGAGGAAGGATGTTGCCGAAGGCCGCATCGATACGGTTCTGGCATGCCAGGTCGACATGCAGGGACGCCTGATGGGCAAGCGCTTTCATGCGCAGTTCTTCGTCGATGGCGCCTGGGAAGAGACCCATAGCTGCAACTATCTCCTGGCCACCGACCTCGAGATGGAGACAGTCAACGGCTACAAGTCGACGAGCTGGGAGACCGGCTACGGCGATTACACGATGAAGCCCGACCTTTCGACGCTTCGCCGCATTCCATGGCTTGAAGGCACGGCGCTGGTTCTCTGCGACATGCTCGACCATCACACCCACAAGGAAGTGCCGCATTCGCCGCGCGCCATCCTGAAAAAGCAGGTCGCACGGCTGGAGGCCATGGGCCTGAAGGCCTTCATGGCGACAGAGCTCGAATTCTTCCTGTTCGATCAATCCTATGACAATGCCCGCGAAAGCGGCTACCGCGACCTGAAACTGGTCAGCGGCTATAACGAGGATTACCACATCTTCCAGACCACCAAGGAAGAGGACGTCATGCGGGCGATCCGCAATGGCCTTCAGGGGGCTGGTATTCCCGTCGAGAACACCAAGGGTGAGGCGTCAGCCGGTCAGGAAGAGGTCAACGTCCGCTACGCCGATGCGCTGACCATGGCCGACCGGCACGTGATCATCAAGAATGGCTGCAAGGAAATTGCCTGGAGCAAGGGCAAGGCGATCACCTTCTTGGCGAAGTGGAACTACAACGCCGCCGGTTCGTCGTCGCACATTCACCAGTCGCTCTGGAGCGTTGACGGCAAAAACTCGAAATTCTTCGACAAGGACGCCAAATACGGCATGTCGGAGATGATGCGGCACTACGTGGCCGGGCTCTTGAACCATGCCGGCGAAATTACCTATTTCCTTGCGCCGTACATCAACTCCTACAAGCGCTTCGTGGCCGGTACGTTCGCTCCGACCAAGGCCGTCTGGAGCAAGGACAACCGTACTGCCGGTTATCGCCTCTGCGGTGAGGGCACCAAGGCAATCCGCATCGAATGCCGCGTCGGTGGCTCCGATCTCAATCCCTATCTGGCAATGGCCGCCCTGATTGCTGCCGGGATCGCCGGGATCGAGAACAAGATGGAACTGGAAGCACCGTTCGTCGGCGACGCATACGGTGGCAAGAACATCCGCGAAATTCCCCGCACATTGCGCGATGCTACTGAGGTCATGCGTGGCTCCAAGATGCTGATCAATGCCTTTGGCGAAGACGTCATCGAACACTATACCCGCGCTGCCGAATGGGAGCAGGAAGAATACGATCGCCGCATTACGGATTGGGAAGTGGCGAGAGGGTTTGAGCGGGCGTAACGCCTTATTTCGGGTGCAGTCGCACTCTATCTGCCACGGGCAGGCCATCGGCCGGTGCGTGGCATCCAGTATTTTTCAAAGCCTAAAAACAGGAAGATGATCATGACCATGATCCAATGCATTTCCCCGGTGAACGGGGAGGTTTACGCGGAACGGCCAGCGGTTGACGCCGTTGTCGCTTCGGCTGCCGTTGCGCGGGCACGTGTGGCGCAGAAAAGCTGGGCCAAGCGGCCGATCGAGGACCGCGTCAAGCTGGTGCTTGCCGGTGTTGCACGCCTCAACGAGATGGTCGACGAGGTCGTGCCGGAGCTTGCCTGGCAGATGGGCCGCCCGATCCGTTATGGCGGCGAGTTTCGCGGTTTCAACGAGCGCTCCAACTATGTGGCGACGATTGCCGCTGATGCACTGGCGCCGATCATTGTCGAGGACAGCGCCAGCTTCGAGCGCCGGATCGAGCGGGTCGCGCATGGCGTCGTCTTTGTCATCGCGCCCTGGAATTATCCATACATGACCGCGATCAACACGGTGGCACCGGCCTTGATGGCGGGCAACACCGTGATTATCAAGCATGCCAGCCAGACCATCCTGGTCGGTGAGCGCATGGTGCGCGCCTTTGTCGAGGCCGGCGTTCCAGAAGACGTATTCCAGAATATCTTCCTCGATCATGCGACCACGTCGCAGTTGATTGCGGCCAAGAGCTTCGATTTCGTCAACTTCACCGGTTCGGTCGAAGGCGGCCGATCGATCGAGCGGGCAGCGGCAGGGACCTTCACCGGGCTTGGCCTCGAATTGGGCGGCAAGGATCCGGGTTACGTCATGGAAGACGCCGATCTCGATGCGGCCGTCGATACACTGATGGACGGCGCGATGTTCAATTCCGGACAGTGCTGCTGCGGCATCGAGCGCATCTATGTCAACGAAAACCTCTATGACGATTTCGTCGAGAAGGCCGTCGCCTTTGCCTCGGCCTATAAGCTCGGCAATCCACTGGAGCAGGAAACCTCGCTCGGGCCGATGGCGCACAAGCGTTTTGCCGCCGAAGTGCGGGCGCAAACTGCTGAAGCTCTTGCCAAGGGCGCCAAGGCGCTGGTCGATCCAAAATTGTTTCCGCAGGATGATGGCGGCGCTTATCTCGCCCCGCAGGTTCTGGTCGATGTCGATCACTCGATGAAGGTGATGACCGAGGAAAGCTTTGGCCCGGTCGTCGGCATCATGAAGGTGAAGAACGACGCGGAAGCGCTCGCCTTGATGAACGATTGCAAATACGGCCTCACCACCTCGCTGTGGACCAAGGACCCGGAACGTGCTGCCCGGATCGGCAACGATCTCGAGACCGGTACGGTGTTCATGAACCGCGCCGACTATCTCGATCCGGCGCTGTGCTGGACCGGCGTCAAGGAAACCGGCCGTGGCGGCTCGCTGTCGGTCATCGGTTTCCAGAACCTGACCCGCCCGAAATCCTACCATCTGAAGAAAGCCTGAACGATGACCATTACAGCCAACTGGAGCTACCCGACATCCATCAAGTTCGGCGCCGGCCGGATCAAGGAGCTTGCCGATCATTGCAAGGCGCTCGGCATCAAAAAGCCGCTTCTGGTCACTGACCGTGGCCTGGCGCCGATGCCGATCACCCAGAACGCGCTCGATATCCTTGAGGCTGCCGGTCTTGGCCGCGCGCTGTTTGCCGATGTCGACAGCAATCCGACCGACGTCAATCTCGATGCCGGCGTCAAGGCCTTCAAGGCCGGCGGTCATGACGGCGTCATCGCCTTCGGCGGAGGTTCGGGCCTTGATCTCGGCAAATGCGTCGCCTTCATGGCTGGGCAAAGCCGCCCGGTCTGGGATTTCGAGGATGTCGGTGACTGGTGGACCCGCGCCAGCGTCGAGGGCATCGCGCCGATCATCGCTGTGCCGACCACGGCTGGCACCGGTTCGGAAGTCGGCCGCGCTTCGGTCATCACCAATTCGCAGACCCATACGAAGAAGGTGATTTTCCATCCGAAGTTCTTACCCGCAATCACCATTTGCGACCCGGAACTGACGGTCGGCATGCCAAAGATCATCACGGCTGGTACCGGCATGGATGCCTTTGCCCATTGCCTGGAAGCCTATTCCTCGCCGTTCTACCATCCGATGTCGGCCGGTATCGCGCTGGAAGGCCTGCGCCTCGTCAAGGAATACCTGCCGCGCGCCTACAAGGACGGCACGGATATCGAGGCCCGCGCCAACATGATGTCGGCAGCTGCAATGGGCGCGGTCGCCTTCCAGAAGGGGCTCGGCGCCATCCATTCGCTGTCGCATCCGGTCGGCGCGATCTACAACACCCATCACGGCATGACCAATGCCGTCGTCATGCCGCCGGTGCTGCGCTTCAACCGACCGGCCATCGAAGACAAAATTGATTTGGCTGCCGCCTATCTCGGAATTTCCGGCGGTTTCGATGGCTTCTACGATTATGTACTGAAGCTACGCGAAGACCTCGGCGTGCCGGACAAGCTGTCGGCACTCGGTGTCGGCACGGACCGCATCGACGAGATGGCGGCAATGGCGATCGTTGATCCGACAGCGGGCGGCAATCCGGTCGAACTGACGTTCGATGCTGCCAAGCAGCTCTTCCGCGACTGCATTTAACTTTCTAGTTTGATCGCGTTGAAATTGAGGAGCCCGGAAAACCAAGGTTTTCCGGGCTTTTTTTATGCCCGGGAAGCCCTGCCCATCCTCGACTAGTTAATTCTCGGGAGGAGCATGTTCAGTGTTTATTAACCACGATCTGAAAGGTTTGGTTAATCGAAGCGCGATGGGATTTGCGCTCACTGGGAGCCATGCAGGGGCTCTGACTTTTCAGACAGGAACGGACATGCCAGTCATTACATTCGCAAACACCAAGGGCGGCGCCGGCAAGACGACTGCCGCGCTGATCCTGGCGACCGAACTGGCGCGCACCGGCGCCCGTATCACCATTCTCGATGCCGACCCGCAGCACTGGATTTCCCATTGGCACGATATTTCGGGGAGGGTTCCGAATATCGAGGTGATTTCCTATGTGACGATGGCGTCGATCCAGACACATATCAACGACAACCGGGCAAAGACGGACTATTTCATCATCGATCTCGCTGGCGCCCGCAACACGCTGATGGCAACCGCCATCGGGCTTTCTGATCACGTAATGATCCCGATCCAGGGCTGTGCCATGGATGCCAAGGGCGGCGCCCAGGTGCTGGAATTGCTCGGTTACCTCGAAGAAAAGGCCGGTATCCGCATCAATCACTCCGTCGTTCTGACGCGCGTCAATTCGCTGGTAACGACACGGGCGTTGCAGGTGGTCAAGCAACTGTTGTCCGAGCGTTCGGTGCCGGTGCTCGATACGCCGATCATAGAGCGTGCGGCCTTCCGTGATATTTTCGACTGTGGCGGCACGCTGCAGACGATGGACCCGGCCCGGGTCAGCAATCTCGACAAGGCCTGTCTGAACGCCCGCGCCTTCGGTGACGAAGTGCGCAGGCTCGTTCCGCTCCGGCTGACCCGCAGCATGCGCCGCGCCGCTTAAGATTTGCGGCCATCAGATGTTTCAAACGCCGCGTGCTTTCACGCGGCGTTTTGCGTTTGTAGAGGTTTAAAATCGGCGGTCGATGAAATGTTTGGCCTGTGCGCCTGCATGGTAGAAAGCCGATTTGACGCTGCGCAATGGATCGGGCGTGACGGGCGTTTCGGCAAGCGGAAGCGCGTTCGGCTCTCCCGTCACATGGTTTGCAAGAGCGCGGCCAAAGACGGTGCCGGGCGCGATGCCTCGGCCGTTGTAACCGCTGACGGAAAAGACGTTCGGGGCCATCACGTGCATCTGCGGGAGGTTGTTGGTGGTCATACCGATGCGGCCGTCCCACCAGTATTCGAAGCGGAAGTTGCCGAGCGCCGGAAACAGCTTGCGCAGCGAACGCTCGGCGAAGGCGCGATGGGTGCCTTCAGCCAGGGCATCCAGACGGCCGACGCTGCCGAAGATCAGGCGGTTCTGCTGGTCCATCCGGAACGAGGTCATCACCAGCCCGGTGTCCCAGCAGCCCTGGCGTTCAGGCAGGATGGTGCGGGCTATATTGTCGGAAAGCGGATTGGTGGCGAACTGGAAGTAGGGCAGGATCGTCAGTTCCTGCGTATAGGACGTCCAGGGCGTTTGAGCGAGCAAGTCGCCATAGGCGTTGGTGGCGACGATGACGGACTTGGCGGTGATGGTGCCGCCTCCGACGGTCAGCGTCCAGAGGTCACCCTTGCGTTGCGCGGAGCGCAGCGGCGTTTCGGTATAGATTTGCGCTCCGGCAGCAAGGGCAGCACGGGCAAGGCCCCGGGCATAGGCCAGCGGCTGGATTGTTCCGGCCCGGCGGTCGAGCAGGGCACCGGAAAAACCGGGCGCGCCGGTTAGCGTTTGGGCACGGTCCGCATCGACGACCTCCACGGGTGCGCCAAAGGTCTTCCACTGGCGTTCACGGTCGCGGATGTCCTTCAGCCCCTCAGCGCCGACGGCCAGATGCAGCGTGCCGTTGCGCACGACTTCGCAGGCGATGTCATGTTTTTCGACGAGTTGATAGACCAGCGACGGGCCATCGCCGAGTTCGGTCAGAAGCCGCGTACCCACCTGCGTTCCGAGTGTTGCAATCAGATCCTCGGGCTTGGTCCACATGCCGGCATTGACGAGACCGACATTGCGGCCGGAGCCGCCAAAGCCGATCATCTTCGCCTCGGCAATGGCAACGCTGACGCCTTTTTCGGCGAGATGCAGAGCCGCCGAC
This sequence comes from Pararhizobium sp., assembly GCF_965279435.1. Lineage (NCBI taxonomy): Bacteria > Pseudomonadati > Pseudomonadota > Alphaproteobacteria > Hyphomicrobiales > Rhizobiaceae > Pararhizobium > Pararhizobium sp. The sequence continues at coordinate 4,121,439 of NZ_CBDIHY010000003.1, read as the reverse complement.
AACCCGGTAAAGCCGCCGCCGATCACCGCGACATCGACCGTGATATCGGTTGCAAGCGGTCCTGTGTGCGGAGCCGGCGGTGCCGTGGCATGCCAGAGGTTCGGAAGAGTACGTTCGGCGGCCATCACGGCATTCCTTGTCTGTCGGAATTGGTGTTTCAGTTCTCCGACAGATAAAGCATCGCGGCAATGTCTTTTAATGACAATATCTGATGAGGTCATGAGACCTTGGGATATCGGCCTTGGTGCATCAGTAGGGCATCAGGTGGGTGAGGTCGCGGCGCTACCAAGCTCAACGCCACGACCCCCGATCTCCGCCTCCGCGAAACTGTGCCCAATCATATCGCGTCCGTACCGGCAAGCCGGTGCGGCGACGGGGTATGCGCGTCAAGGATGCAGTTGATCGTAACCTTGACGCAACCATCTTTACCCATGCAAGCGGCCCGTCACCCCCCAAATAGGGGAGGTTTTCGCAAATACACGTCTTTAGTCGAGGAATTCCACAGTCGTGCCGACACTGACCATCTTGGCCAGTTCCGTCGCGTCCCAATTGGTCAGGCGGACGCAGCCATGGCTCTGGGTCTTGCCGATCTTGGACGGCTCCGGTGTGCCGTGAATGCCATAGGTCGGCTTCGACAGTGCGATCCAGACAGTGCCGACCGGACCGTTCGGACCTGGCTGCAAGGTCAGGACCTTGTCGTTTTCACCCTGCTTGAAGTTGATCTTCGGGTTGTAGGTGTAGCCGGGGTTCAGGGCGATGCGGTCGACCTGCACGGTTCCGGATGGAGATGGGGTGTCGGACGAGCCGATGGTTGCCGGGTAGGCGGCAATCAGTTTGCCCGTCTCATCATAGGCAAAGACCTGCTTGCGGTATTTGTCGGCGACGATGCGGGTGACCTTGGCTGTCTTGGCTTCCCCCGGATTGATCACCTTGATTATGGTGCCGGGGATAGTGAAGTCGATGCCGGGATTCAATTCGCGCAGATAGGCTTCGTCCATGTGGAACTTCTCGCCCAGCATTTCCGACGTCGATGTGAAGGAGAGGTGCGGCAGGACGGCCTTGTGGGCATAGTCTTCCGGAATGGAGGCAACGTAGGGACCGGCGGCATCGGCTGCCGTGATCGTGTAGGTGGTGATCGGCAGGCCGCCGGTGAAGCGTAGCCGCTCCAGAATGTCGTCGGTATTGTTCGGATCCAGCGTTTCGCCGGTTGCCTGTTGCCAGGCCTCGATCGCCTTGGTCACGTTGGAGCCGGTCTTGCCGTCGATCACGCCTGGAGAAAAACCTTCCCGATCGAGGAAAACCTGCAGTGCGGTAATTTCGGCGCTGGATTTCTTGGTGATCCGGGCAACCGATGGCAGCGTCTGGCGGGCAGGCGCGTTGTCCTCCGGCGGCAGGGCGGCCATGTCGTTTTCGTCCTGCATCGGCAGGCTTGTTGGCAATTCCTGACGATCGACATTGCCCGGCGCCGAATCACGATAGTCCGGGATCGAGCCTGTGACATCGCCGGGCCGGGAATAGCCCTGGTCGGTGAAGGCAGGATCGGAATAACCATAGTCAGGATTGGTATAGACGTCGCTGTTGCGCTCGCGGCGGCGCACCTCATTGCGCTGGCGGCCTGATCCCATCACGGTCGCAACGACATTGCCCCAGCTATCGACCAGAACGGTGCGGCCACGGTTATCACGCATCATCCGCACGTCGCCGGATTCGGGCATATAGTCGAGGATGTCACCTTGTGGCGTCACCAGCACCGAATTGGGCGGCAGGCGGCCAAAGCTGTCTTGCGCCTCGGCGGCAGTGGCAAGAGCGAGCACGCCGACGGCGGAAAAAAGGGCAAAGCGGGTTCTGGAAACGAACGTCACGGTGAAACCTGTTATCTGGCAGTTGAACTCGGGGCGTACAAATCAAATGGGACGGTAATATGAATAAACTGAATTCATTATGAACACTTTCCTAAAATCCTTCAAATTCGGTGGGTTGCCGTTTCAATCAGGTGTGGAACCCCTTGCTTTGCGCTAGTTTTGGCTGTTGCCGATTCCGCCAGATAGAGCACACGGGAGAACTTGCAATGTCGATCCAAATCTCCGGTGGCGACTGGGAAAACGATTTCCAGATTCTTCTCGACCGGCAGTCTGCACTGGATATCGGTGCGTTCGTCGTTGATGGCGTCGATCTGTCGCCGGGCACGGCAATCCCGTCGGACGGCGATACGCGCATCGATCATGCCCTGCAGGGGTTTTTCTTCACCTGCGGTCCCGATCATATCCGCCACCCGGAACCGATCGAAGGAAGCGATGACGGGCAAACGTTTCCGCTGCACGGCTCACTCTGCGGCACGCCGGTCGGCCAGACCCGGATGTCGGCGCCGGGCGAACCGCCGGGCTGCACCGCGCAAACCGACGTTGTGCTCGCAAACGGCGGAACGGCAAGTATCTCCCGGCAATGGTCTGTCAATGCCGATACGGCTGAGGTCATGCTGCTCGATTGTGTCACCAATACTGGAGACAGGCCGTTCGCACCGATGCTGATGTATCACATGAATATCGGCGGCTGGCTTGCTGGCGCTGAAACGCAGATCTGCGGAACGATGTTCGGCGATGAAAAGCGGCCTTGGCGGTTCGGCGAGGGGGACCGCGGGCTTTTCTGCCTGCCGGCGGTACCCGGTGCCGAAGACGGCTGGGCACAGGTGACGCTTGGACCTTTCGAGGCACTGGCCGGCCGCTCTCTGGCCGTCCGGTTCTCCACGCACACATTGCCATTCCTGCAGGTGTGGCGTTGCCAGATCGGCGCGGCCAATGTCATCGGTATCGAGCCTGTGTCCCATCGGCTTGCCAAGCGGGCCGAGCTTGCCGCCGCTGGCGAAATGCCGATGCTTGAGCCCGGCGGGACGATCGAATACGCGCTGGCCTTCCAGATCCGCTGATCCGCCTTTCCAATTGACGCGCTACGCGGCCGGTCTTACATCAGTCCGGGCATTATTTTGAGGAAGGCACAGCCATGGACATTCGCCAGATCAACGATGAATATTCGGTCACCGGACAGATTTCCGTCGAGGACCTCGATGCGATCAAGGCGCTGGGGTTCAAGTCCATCGTCTGCCATCGCCCGGATTTCGAGCAGCCGGATCAGCCGCAGTTCGAAACGATCGCTGCCCGCGCCAAGGAGCTTGGCCTCGACATCACCCATATCCCCGTCGGTCCGATGGGCGTGACGGCCGATTCAGTGCGTGAAATGGTCGATGCGCTGGATACGTTCGAACGCCCGATGCTCGGCTATTGCCGCTCCGGCGCCCGCTCGACCAATGTCTATCAGCAGACCCAGCACATTCGAGGCTGATACTTTTGGACGGCGCGCTGTCTTGCGATCGCGCGCCGTCGTTTGCTGATGAAGCCTAGCCGTGCCGGATCTGGCTCAGCGTGCGCGTCGGCGTGATCGCTTCCGGATCGAGCCTGATCTCGATGATCGACGGCTTGCCGCTTTGGCGGGCGCGCTCGAAGGCACTGGCAAAATCCTCCGTCTTTTCGACGAGTTCTCCATGGCCGCCATAGGCGCGGGCAAAGGCTGAAAAGTCCGGATTTGTCAGATCGGTGCCGCTGACCCGGCCCGGATATTCCCGTTCCTGATGCATGCGGATCGTGCCGTAGATGCCGTTGTTGATCACCAAGGTTATGATCGGCAGATTGTAGCGCACGGCGGTGGCGAATTCCTGGCCGTGCATCATGAAGCAGCCGTCACCGGCAAAGCAGATCACTTCGCGTTCCGGAAACAGCTGTTTGGCGGCAACGGCAGCCGGCAGGCCGTAGCCCATCGAGCCGGATGTCGGCGCCGCCTGCGTGTTGAACTGCTGGAAGCGGTGGAAGCGATGCACCCAGGTGGCGTAATTGCCGGCGCCATTGGCAAAGATCGTATCCTTTGCCGTATTCGCCTCGATATAGCGCATGATCGGCCCCATCTGCACATCGCCGGGACCGGTTTCCGGCGGAGTAGACCAGGTGAGATAGGACTGGTGCATTCTCGCCGTACGTTCGGACTGATGAAGCGGTTGTCCTGGTTTCAGGGTGTCGAGCGCGGCTGCGAAATCAGCGGGCGATGCGGCGATTGCCAGATCCGGGCGGTAGACACGGCCGAGTTCTCCGGGGTCGGGGTAGACATGCACCAGCGTCTGCTGCGGGTAGGGCACCTCCAGCAGGGTGTAACCCGAGGACGGCATCTCGGAGAATCGGCCACCGATCAACAGTACCAGATCGGCTTCGCGGATGTCCTTGGACAGCGCGGGGTTGATACCGATGCCGACATCTCCGGCATAGTTCGGATGCAGGTGATCAAACAGCATCTGGCGGCGGAAGGAGCAGCCGACCGGTAGATCGAAGCGCTCGGCGAAAGACTGGAACTGCCGGACGGCCTCTTCGCTCCAGCGCGTACCGCCGAGAATGGCGATCGGCCGTTCGGCTTTAGAAAGCAGCGCTTCCAGCGCCTGCATCTGGCCCTGGCCGGGATGGCTTTCCACCGGTTGATAGGGCTTTGCCGGGACAGCTTCCGTCTTCTGCGTCAGCATGTCCTCCGGCACGGTCAGAACCACCGGACCGGGACGGCCGGATGTGGCGACCGCAAAGGCGCGGGTAACGAACTCCGGGATGCGGGCGGGATCATCGATTTCGCCAACCCATTTGGCGATTTCGGTGAACGCGCGGCGATATTCGATTTCCTGAAAGGCTTCGCGCTCGCGGGCATCGCGCTGGACCTGGCCGATGAACAGGATCATCGGGATCGAATCCTGTCGGGCGATATGCAGGCCGGCAGACGCATTCATGGCGCCTGGACCGCGTGTGACCATGCAGATGCCGGGTTCGCCGGTCAGACGGCCCCAGGCGTCCGCCATCATCGCGGCGCCCCCTTCCTGGCGGCAGACCAGTACCTCGATATCTGTATCGTAGAGCGCATCGAGCACAGCGAGATAGCTTTCGCCCGGTACGCAGGACACCCGCTTGACACCGTTTGCCTTCAGCGCCTCCACGATCAATTCTCCGCCTGTCTTCATGTTTGCTCCTCCCAAAGCACGTCAATCACGTTTGTCAGATGGCCGGTGATACCGGCGCAACACCTGCTGTTTTGTTGACCCGGCGCTCGCGCCAGATGATGTAGAGGCCGGACCCGATGATGATGGCGATGCCCAGCCATTTCAATGCGTCCGGCAGATGGCCGAATACCAGCCAGCCGAAGATCGTCGCCGAGACGATTTCCAGATATTGCAGTGGCGCCAGCACCGAGGCGGGCGCGGCGCGATAAGCATAGACGCCAAGCACCCCGGATATGGTTGCGGTGACGCCGACGCCAAGCAGATAAAGCCCGGCGGTCATGTCCGGCACGACCGGATCGAAGATCTCAGAACCCGTCCCGTTGCCGATGTAAAGCAGGATACCGCAAAACACCGCACCCCAGACGCCGGCGTGAAACTGCATCGACCATGGATCCTCGTTCTGCGCCACCAGACGGGTGACCAGAAGGAAAATCGCCAGTCCAAACGCCGAGACAACAGGCAGAAGTGCGATCCAGCCGACTTCCTGCATGCTCGGCTGGATGACCAGCAGAGCTCCGAAAAAGCCGACGCCGCAGGCGGTATAGCGCCGCCAGCCGATGGTTTCCTTGAGGAAAATGCTGCCGAGGATGGTCAGGATGATCGGCTCGACGAAGAAGATGGCGATGGCATCGGCGACTTCCATCGCCTTCAGCGTGGTGATGAACGACAGCATGGTCACGACCAGCAGGCCGCCGCGCAGCATGTGCAATCCGGTCTTCTTCCAGGTCAGATCGAACAGTGTGCCGCGGACGATGACGATCGGCAGGATGAAGATCATCTGCAGCACGAAGCGCACGGCGGTGATTTCAGCCGATGGAATGGTGGTGATCGCGAGTTTTGCAAAGATATCGATCAGCGGCGAGATCAGCACCGCGATGACCATCAGGGTGAGGCCGAAGGAAACATCATTGCTGCGTGTCGCCGGGTTCGCGGAAATGCCGGTCATGCCAGGTCTTTGCTCATTTCCGCTGCTCCACGACGGAGAGGCACCATGCGGCAAAATCCTGCATGGCACTGTCGCGCTCAATTTCGTTCAAGGTTTCGTGGCGCATGGTCGGATAAACCACTGTCGTCACGCCCTTCAGCCCCACCTTCTGCATACGCCCAGCCAGCCAGGAGATTTCCCGGCCGCCATTGGTGGCTGGATCCTGGCCGCCGCCGACAAGGTGGATCGGCAGGCCTTGCGGCAGGCGTCTCAGCCGCTCTGGCTTTGCGCCGTCGAAGGTCAGCGTGAACAGGTCGATCCACATCGAAACGCTGGCATCGAAACCGCAGAGCGGGTCGTCGATATATTGTGCCACTTCCACCGTGTCGTGCGACAGCCAGTCATAGTCGGTTTCGCGGTCGGGGATCGACTTGGCCCAGGCGGCGAATGTCAGCTTCGACAGCAGTCCGCTCGGCACATCGGAGCCTTTCAGCATTTTCTCGATGGCAAGGATGGCTTGGGCGGCGCGTCCGGCCAGGCCCGGATTGAAATTCGAATTCCACACGGCCAGTCCATCGTAAAGGCCCGGATCTTCTTCCGCCGCATTCAGCGCGATCAAGCCGCCCATGGAATGACCGAACAGGATGACGGGCAGGCCGGGATGACGGCTGGCAGCCATCGCGCGCATTGCCCTGACGTCGTCAATGACCTTGGCTGCCCCTTCAGATTGCGCATAGCGGCCGAGCGGCGCATCGGCAGCCCTGGTTGCGCCGTGGCCGCGATGATCGTGCGCGTAGACGTTGAAACCGTGCGTGGCCATGAGTTTGGCGAAGCGGGCATAACGGGCGGAATGTTCGGCCAGTCCGTGGCAGATGATCAGCACGCCCTTGTGCAGGCCGCTGGCTGGCCAGTGACGCCAGGCAAGGGCGGCTCCGCTCGGGCTTTGCAACGTTTCGACCTTGGCGAACACCCCTTAGATCCTCCCAGGCGAAGTTCCTGCACTTAACCGCTATCAACTTGATTTAACAGCCGAAGGCAACCGGCGCTTGGTGCTTGTTTGGTATCAGGTCAGAAAAGAATCGATGATGTATGGATTCCAGGTTGCATTTTTCTTGTTTTAATCGCTAAATGATCTTGTTTTGTTCTCGTTTGGGAGGCCGGCATGCAGGGAAATGTGAGGACCAGTTTTCGACCGCTTTTCTATCGCCTGAGCGTTTTTGCGCTTGCTGTGATGTTTGCCTCTTCGGCAATCGCCGAAGAGCAAGTTTCATCCGCCAAGGGCAAGACCGAATACATTCTCGCCATCAGCTGGCAGCCGGGATTTTGCGAAACCCGGCCAACCCGCACGGAATGCGCCGGCCAAACCGCCGAGCGCTATGACGCCACCCATTTTTCACTGCATGGCCTCTGGCCGGTCAAGAAGAGCTATTGCGGCGTCGCGGCGGATATCAAGGCTCGAGCCCAGAAGGGCGATTGGCTGGAGTTGCCGCAACTGGCGATGACGCAGGAGACTGCGGCCAAGCTGAAGGTGGCCATGCCGGGAACGCAGTCCGGGCTCGACCGGCATCAATGGTTGCGCAGCGGCACATGCCATGGCGGCACAGCACAGGACTATTTTTCCGTGCAGCTTCGTCTTCTCGAGGACATCAACGCCTCGGCCGTGCGCAGCCTGTTTGCCGGCCGGATCGGACAGGATGTGACGGAGAGCGAGGTCAAGCGGGCGTTTGACGACAGTTTCGGCAAGGGGGCGGGAGATCGGGTCAGGATGCGCTGCCAGAAAGTCGGTGCGCGCAGCGTCATCACCGGGTTGACGATCGGACTGTCGGGCGATGTTTCGGCCCATGCCGGCCTTTCAAGTCTGATCCTTGCCGCCGGGGATACCGATTTCAAATGTGCAAAAGGCACCGTCGATGCAGCCGGCATTCCGTGAATGGCGTTGCTAAAACCGGTTTCTTCATTGCTCCGCCGGGATAATTCGCCTACATAGCGGGCAAAATCCCATTCCGTCGGAGCAGTTCTCTCTATGGCACGTCAATTCATTTATCATATGTCAGGGCTGAACAAGTCCTACGGCACCAAGAAGGTGCTGGAGAATGTCAATCTGTCGTTCTATCCGGACGCCAAGATCGGTATCCTCGGCCCGAACGGTGCCGGTAAGTCGACCGTGCTGCGCATCATGGCCGGCCTCGACACGGAATATACCGGCGAAGCCTGGGTCGCCCAGGGTGCGACCGTCGGCTACCTGGCGCAGGAGCCGCAGCTCGATCCGAACAAGACGGCGATGGAAAACGTCATGGAGGGCGTGGCCGACAAGACCGCCATCCTCGAGCGTTACAACGAACTGATGATGAACTATTCCGACGAGACGGCGGAAGAAGGCTCCAAGCTTCAGGACATCATCGACGGCCAGAACCTGTGGGATCTCGAAAGCCAGGTCGAAATGGCGATGGAAGCACTGCGCTGCCCGCCCGGCGATGCGGATGTGACCAGCCTTTCGGGTGGTGAGCGCCGCCGTCTGGCTCTGTGCAAGCTGCTGCTCTCCAAGCCGGACCTTTTGCTGCTCGACGAACCGACCAACCATCTTGACGCCGAAACCATCGGCTGGCTGGAAAATCATCTGCGCATGTATGCCGGTGCCGTCATGATGATCACCCACGATCGCTACTTTCTCGACAATGTCACAGGCTGGATCCTCGAGCTCGACCGTGGCCGCAGCATTCCCTACGAAGGCAACTATTCCGCATACCTGCTGGCCAAGGCCAAGCGCATGCAGCAGGAAAACCGTGAAGACGCTTCCCGTCAGAAGGCGATCAGCCGCGAACAGGAATGGATTGCTTCCAGCCCGAAAGCCCGCCAGTCGAAGTCGAAGGCCCGTATCAAGGCCTATGACGAACTGGTCGATGCAGCCGACAAGATGCGTCTTGGCGATGCGCAGATCATCATTCCGATCGGCGAGCGCCTCGGTCAGGTGGTTATCGAAGCCGAGAACATTACCAAGGGTTACGGCGACCGCGTGTTGATCGACGACCTGTCGATCAAGCTGCCGCCCGGCGGCATCGTTGGTGTCATCGGTCCGAACGGCGCCGGCAAGACGACGCTGTTCCGGATGATCACCGGCCAGGAAAAGCCGGATAGCGGCACATTCCGTGTCGGCGATTCCGTCAAGCTCGGTTATGTCGACCAGAGCCGCGATGCACTCGATGGCGCAAAGACCGTCTGGGAAGAAATTTCCGGCGGTGCCGAAGTCATCAAGCTCGGCAAGCTGGAGATGAACTCGCGCGCCTATTGCGGCGCCTTCAACTTCAAGGGCACCGACCAGCAGCAGAAGGTCGGCAATCTCTCCGGCGGTCAGCGCAACCGCGTTCACCTTGCCAAGATGCTGAAGGCCGGCGGCAATGTGCTGCTGCTCGACGAACCGACCAACGATCTGGATACGGAAACACTGGCCGCGCTTGAAATCGCGCTGGAAAACTTTGCCGGCTGCGCTGTGATCATTAGCCACGATCGCATGTTCCTCGACCGGCTGGCCACGCATATCCTGGCCTTCGAAGGCGACAGCCACGTGGAGTGGTTCGAAGGCAACTTCGAGGACTACGAGAAGGACAAGATCCGCCGCCTTGGCCCGGAATCGGTCAACCCGAGCCGCGTCAGCTACAAGCGCCTGACGCGCTAGTCAGGGGCGGGCGTTCGCGCCTGTGTACCAGCAGCGCGGCATCCCGTTGCTTTGCCGGATTAAAACAGATCAGGCGGTCCGCAAGGGCCGCCTTTTTCATGTCTCGATGTCTGTGGCCAATACGACATTTCAACTTGCGAAAAGTCCGAAAATCACATAAACATATCTTTATGTGTTGATGGGGTAGGTGATGGCGCGAGAACACGGGCTGGGACTGGACGAGTTGGTCGACGTGCTGAAGGCAGCGGGCGAGCCGACGCGCATGCGTCTTCTGGCGCTTCTGGCTGCCGGCGACCTGACCGTCACCGATCTTACCGAAATTCTCGGTCAATCGCAGCCTCGAATTTCCCGCCATCTGAAGCTGCTGTCGGAAGTTGCCCTGATCGACCGCTATCAGGAAGGCGCCTGGGCCTATTTCCGCCTGAGGGGCGAGGGGGCTGGCGTTGCGCTGGTGCGCGACCTGCTGTCGGCCTCCGATATTGCCGACGCCGTACTGACGCGCGACGGCGAGCGGTTGGCAGCGCTGAAACAGGCGCGGTCTGAAAAGGCGCAGGACTATTTCAGCCGCAATGCCTCGGAATGGGACGAATTGCGCCGCCTGCATGTCAGCGAGGCGGATGTCGAGGCGGCCTTGAAAAAGGTTGTCGGCACGGAGCCTGTCGATGGCCTGCTTGATCTTGGAACCGGTACCGGCCGGATCCTTCAGCTTCTCGAAGGCCTGTATCGCCGTGGTGTCGGTGTCGATGCCAGCCGTGACATGCTGGCCGTGGCCCGCGCCAACCTTGATCGCGCCGGGATCACCAAGGCTTCGATCCGCCATGGCGATATCTTCAACCTGCCGCTGGACGGCCGTCAGTTCGATCTCGTCACCATCCACCAGGTCCTGCACTTCCTGCCGCAGCCGCAGGCGGCGATTGCCGAGGCTGCCCGCATGCTTGTGCCCGGCGGACGATTGGCGATCATCGATCTTGCCCCGCACACGCTGGAATATCTGCGTGACGAGCATGCGCATATGCGCCTCGGTTTCTCGCGCCAGACGATGGCCGATTGGCTGGAAAAGGCCGGGTTGAGCGTCGAGGAGACGGTGGACCTGACGCCGGAGATAGATCGGGACCGGCAGCTGACGGTGACCATCTGGCTTGCCCGCGACAACCGGCAGGCCGTTGCAATCGATACACCCGAGGGCAAGCGCGCTCTCGCCTATGCCGGGAGGACATGACATGCCGATACACACCCTTTACCCGGCGGAACGCGGAAACCTGCGGCTTTCCTTCGAGTATTTCCCGCCGAAGAACGACGATATGGAAGCCCATCTGTTCCAGACGGTCACGGAGCTATCTGCCTTCGATCCGGCTTTCGTCACGATGACCTATGGCGCTGGCGGCTCCACCAAGGCGCGCTCGTTGACCGCCGTACAGCGGATGATCCATGATGAGGGTTTCGCCAATACCGCGGCTCACCTGACCTGTGTCGGCGCGACGAAGGCCGAAGTCGATGCGATCGTTGACGAGTTCATCGGCAAGGGCGTGCGTCATTTCGTGGTTTTGCGTGGTGACCCCCAGGGCAGTGTTGGCGCGCGCTACGAGCCGTTTCCGGGCGGTTACGAGAATGCTGCGGCGCTGGTGGCGGCAATTCGGGCGAAGGGCGATTTCGACATTTCGGTCTCCGCCTATCCGGAAAAACATCCGGAAAGCCCGGATGTCGATGCCGATATCGATATGCTGAAGCGCAAGGTCGATAATGGCGCGACGCGGGCGCTCACCCAGTTCTTCTTCGATAACAATGATTTCGAGCGCTATCTTGAGCGCGTCCGGCGGGCGGGCATCACTATTCCTGTTGTCCCCGGTATTATGCCGATCAACAATCTGGCGGGGATTACCAAGTTTGCCGCACTCTGTGGTGCTAAGGTTCCCGAGGCTATCGTCACCCGGCTTGTGCATCTCGACGAAAGCCCGGAAGAACGTTTCAAGGAAGCCACCCATATCGCCGCAGAGCAGATTGTCGATCTGGCGCGGCGTGGCCTTCGTGATTTCCATCTCTACACGATGAACCGTTCGCCGCTGGTGGCGGCGGTGTGCGATCTCGTCGGGTTTGAGCGGGTAGTGCCGGCTGCGGTTCACTCCCGATCAGCGGGTGCCGCTGCCTGAGACCGGCAAACATTGCGCTGTTGAAATAGACAAAGCCCTTGAGACCGGATGGTTTCAAGGGCTTTTTTATCTTTGGCAGCTTCAGGTTTGCGGTCCTTTTCAGAGCGCCTTGCCTAGCTGAGTCGTGCTGCAATGGATTGCGGCCTTAAGTCCTGCTTTATCGATTGGACTATGTGGCTAATGCTTTCAGATGAAAAGCATGCTTCCGATAAATACGAACGCTGCACTTATCATGAGGACATTCAACGAATGTGTCATTCCCATAACCGGCCCTCCTTGCGTTGACCTCCGAAAGATAGGGGGAAAATGTCACGCATGAAAGGAAAAGTTATGCTGCGTTGCGGTATACCGTGCCTCGGAAGAGCTTATTCACAGGGGTAAGCCCATGATTGATCGTTGTTTTTTCCGCTGCCACAATTTTTTCACAATGTCTTTACTTTGGTTAATGTGACACGCTGAAATGCGCTGTGAGTGACCAATTGGACACATCCCCAGCCCACCAAAGCATGGGTTTGATTCCATCGCTGGCGTCAGGTGCGGCTGCCAGGCAGGAGGCGGCCATCGAGCACCACGAGGCCGGCGGCGATCAGCAGCATGCCGGCAATGTCGGTTTTTTCCAGCGTTTCCCCGAGAAACAGGACGCCGAGGAATATGGCGCTTGGCGGCACCAGAAGGGTGACCAGCGACGTGTTGGTGGCACCGGCCCGGCTCATGATGCGGAAGAACAGGATGTAGCCGTAGGCAGTCGACAGAAGAGCCAAGGCCAAGATCGCCAGCACTGAGGTCATTGGCGGAAAGGCCAGCTGCCACGGCTGATCGACCACCAGAGAGAGCGGCAGCATGATCAGCGTCGATGCGGTGAGCTGCCCGGCCGCCGTGACCGGCGCTGCCAGGCCCCGGAAGCGCTTGCCATAGGTCGCCGCAAAACCATAGCTGATCGCCGCTACCACCGGAAAGAGCAGGGCCCAGAGTGGAATGTTGCTGTCAGCCTGTGTCAAGCCCGGCAGGGCACTCGGGCCGATCAGGACGGCTGTGCCGGCCAGGCCGAGCAGGCAGCCGGTGATCTTGGCAAGGCTCAGCTTCTCGTCCTGCGTCAGCGCATTGGCGATCAGCACCGTCCAGACCGGCGTGGTGGCGTTGAGGATGGCCGCAAGCCCGGCGCCGATCTGTGTCTGGCCAAGGAAGATGAACGTGTGCGGAATGGCGTTGTTGATCAGGCCGAGCAGCAGGAATTGCGGCCAGCGGGCCTTCAGTTCGCGGTAGATGTCGTAACGGCCGAAAATGTAGATATGCAGCGCAAGGGCCGCCAGCGCCACGCGTAACAGAACAAGGGTAAACGCCGGCACATGCTGGATGGCGATGCGTGCGAAGAAGAACGAGCCGCCCCAGATCAGCCCGAGCAGAGCCAAAAGCCCCCAGGTGGCAATCGTCATGCGGTTTTGCAGCCCGCCAGTTTTCGCATCCATGTGACTTGACCTTCCCCTGCTTCGCTCGAAATATAGCGAGCGTTAGAGCTTACTTATCCTACGAGGCTCTAAGGCGTAAGATAGGATCTATCCACCCGATTCTTGATCGACGTCAGAGATATGAAGGACGATCTGCTGGAGCCTTTGACGACACAATCGATCGCTGCCACCGCGCATGAGGGCCAGGGGCTGATCTCCATCGCCATCGTCGTGGCGGTCGCAGCCATTCTCGGGCTCGGCTTCCTGCGCTTGCGTCAACCGCCACTGGTTGGCTTCATACTGGCGGGCGTAGCTCTGGGGCCAACCGGTTTCGGCTTCATCTCCAACAATGCCAATGTCACACTGCTTGCCGAAATGGGCGTCGTCGTCCTTCTGTTCTTCATCGGCATGGAATTGTCGATCAAGGCGTTCGTGCTCAGCCTGCGCCAGGCCTTGAGCGTGGCAGGCGGGCAGGTGATCGCGGCGATTGCTGCGGCAGGTCTGATCGCGCTGATTACCGGCGCAACCATGGCCGAAGGGCTGATCCTCGGCTTCGTCATTGCGATGTCTTCCACTGTCGTTGCCATGAAGATGCTCGAAGACATGGGCGAGTTGCGCAGCGAGACCGGGCGGATCGCCGTCGGCGTGCTGATCGCACAGGATATCGCCGTTGTCCCGATGCTGATCCTGGTCTCCAGCCTTGGTGGCGAGGAATTGCACGTCGGCATTATCGCGATCAAGATAGTCATCGCCATCGGCATTCTCGCGGCCCTGCTCTGGTGGTTCGGCCGCCACGGCAAGTTGAAGGTTCCCTATAGCGAAGCTGTCGAGGACAAGGTGGAGATTCTGGCGCTTGGAGCGCTTGCCGTCTGCTTCGGCGCTGCCGCCATTTCTGGCCTTGCCGGCATGTCGCCGGCCTATGGGGCGTTTCTCTCCGGCATTGTAATCGGCAATTCGACACTGCGCAGCCGCGTCATTCCGGTGATCGAGCCGATCCAGAGCGTGCTGCTCGTGGTTTTCTTCCTGTCGATCGGGTTGCTGATCGACCTCACTTTCATCGGCGAAAATTTCTGGTCGGTGCTCAGTGCTGCGCTGATCGTCATTGCGGCGAAGACCGTGCTGAACATTTTCCTGCTGCGCAAGACCGGCTCATCGCCGCAGATCGCCCTGGTGGCGGGGCTATCTATGGCACAGATCGGCGAGTTTTCGTTCGTGCTTGCCGCGGCAGGGCTCGGTGCGGGCGTGCTGCAGTTCGATACCTATAAGGTTGCGATTGCCGTCACGGCGGTGTCGCTGCTGGTTTCGCCGCTCTGGGTCAGCTTGATGCACCGGTTGGAAAATATTGCTTCCGGACATCTGCTGACCTACCGCGAGGCCTTTGCGGTCGCCTATGCACGCGAACTGAGCGAGGTGTCGAAACGGGGAGCGGCGCTTGCCGGTGCCCGCTGGTCGTTGAAACTGCGTTACCGCGCCTTGCGCCTTGCCCGCCACCACCGGCGGCGGGCAAAATTGGAAAACAAGCCTGAAGACGATCTTACAGAGCGTTGAGAACGTCCGGCGTTGCCCAGCCATCGGCAGGGATACCAAGGCGCAGCTGCTCCTTCTGAAGGGCTGCACGGGTGCCGGATCCGAGGATGCCGTCGATCTTGCCGACGTCATGGCCCTTGGCCTGCAGCTTCGTCTGCAGCGCCTTCATGCCTTCGTCGGTCAATCCCGGCTCCGGTGTATGGTTGTCATAGGTCGGAGCGCCTGCCAGCCGGGTGGCGAAATAGGCAGCCGAGGTCGTGTAGATGAACGACTGGTTCCATTCGAGATAGACGTTGAAGTTCGGATAGGTCAGGAAGGCGACGCCGTGGCGTCCCTGCGGGATGACCAGTGATGAGGCAAGCTGCGGGAATGCAGTGTTGCCGTCGCGCGGCTTGACGCCGAGCTTGAACCAGTCACCCGCGGTCATGCCTGTCTGCAACCCGGTCTTCTCCCAGGGCAGGTTTTCCGGCAGGTTGACTTCCTGGATCCACGGCTGACCGGCGACAAAGCCGAGGCTCTTGATGAATTTCGCCGCCGTCAGGATCGCATCCGGCGAGCTCTGCTTGAGGTTGACGTGACCGTCGCCATCGCCATCCATGCCCTGTGCGATGATGTCTTCCGGCAGCATCTGGACCTGGCCGATTTCACCGGCCCAAGCGCCAGTTGTTGTTTCCGGATCGAGGTCGCCGTGCTGAACCATCTCGATGGCCGAGATCAACTGCGGGCGGAACATTTCCGGGCGGCGGCAATCATGCGACAGCGTCACCAGAGCGTTGCGGGTGTTGAAATCGCCCTGGACTGCGCCAAAATCGGTTTCCATTGCCCAGAATGCGGTGATCACCGGAGCCGGAACGCCGAATTCCTTTTCGGCCCGTTCGAAGATTGCGGCATATTCCTTCATTTTCTTGGCGCCGATATCCAGCCGCGCCTTGCTGACGGTGCGCTGCGAGAATTCGGTAAAGCTTTGCTTGAACACGCCCTGGGCGCGGTCGCGGCTCAGCACTTTTTCCGAAATGACGGAACCGGCCAGCGCACGATCGACCACGTCGGCCGGAATACCCTTGGCAATCGCCTCCGCCTTGACGCCCTGCAGGAAGGTGGCGAGATCGCCGCCGCAGGCGACTGCCGGGGTTGCAGGCTTTGCGGCCTGCTGCGCCAGCGCAGACGAGGCCAGGAGGGTGAGGAAACCGATCGAAAGAACGGAGCGCAGTGTGCTGCGTGTCATCGCAAGTCCTTGTTGTCAGGCCAAAACCGGCCGAAAGCAGCGCCAAAACGGCTGCTTTTGTTTCGCTGAAAATATGGCAGCGGCTGTCGCACGGCAATGGGGCGGAAAGAAGAAAGACCGGCGTATCTGTCTCAGTTTTGCGCCGGTTCGCGGGGTTTGGAAACGGCTGCGACCCAGCTCTTCCAGTTCTTCTGGGAACCCGCGAAAACGTTGATGTCGGCATTGCCCTGGATGCCGGGGATGACGCCGGTGCTGGTATATTGCCAGAAGGCCCAACGGCGCTCGGTGTAGATTTCCGTCGGATGTGCTGCGACCGAGCGGACCCAGAAATGATAGTCCTTGAACTGGCCGACGAGATTGTCGCGGTGGAAATCGACCGATGTGTAGATGATCGGGCGCTTGCCGTAATAGGCTTCCAGCCGGTCCATGAAGCGCTTCATTTCGGTCTGGACGGTCAGTGGTGATGGCCGATACTTGCAGGTTTTGGATTCACCGTTCCATTCGACGTCGAGAACCGGCGGCAGATAGACCGCGCTCTTCGGCACATTGGAGATGAACCAGTCGGCCTGCTCGTCGGCCGTCGAGCAGAAATAGTAGAAGTGGTATGGAGCATAGGGCAGGCCGGTGGCGCGGGCCTGCTGCCAGTATTCGCCGAACTTGGCGTCGACCCGGTCCTTGCCTTCCGTCGCTTTGATGAAGGCGAAGGAAACGCCGGAGTTCTTGACCTTGGCCCAGTCGATGTCACCCTGCCATTTCGACACGTCGATGCCGTGGATGTTGTGTTTCTGCGGCGTGCGCGCGCCAAAATCCTGCGGATCCTTGTCCTGGAATTTCGGCGGGATCGATGCGGTGGAGACGAGATCGTAATCTGTCGATGTGCAGGCGGAAAGCAGCGAGACAATAGGCAGAAGAGCCAGGAATAGCCGGCGCATGAGGTTTCCGTTCTGAAACGATCGACGTTGCTGCCTCACACGATGATATCCGCTGATGTGAATCCCCCAGGAGGCATGAACCTCATTTTCACCATATCATCGTAAAAATTGCGTTAGTTTCAAGCGGCAATTGCGAAAGCGGCGTAGCGAAACGCCAACGGCACGCATTTGCCCGTGGTTCTACAGTAAAACTTGATGATGTCGTGGAGCTTGCGCCGGCCTAGTGAGCCGCGCGCCGGTAGGTGAACAGCCAGGCGTAGCCGCGTCCGATCGGGTGGAATTCGAGGGTGTCGCCGAACGTCTCGGCATTGGACCTGAGCACGACCTCCATCGTCTTGCGTGGCGTGACATGGAACCGCTTGAGCCATGCCTGCAATCCACGCCGGAACAGGCGAGGCAGGCGTTCCTGCTGGCCGAAATCGGCAATGTGCAACGAGCCACCTGGATTGAGTGCGGCGATTGCCGCACCGATTGCCTTCTCCCAATCCGGGATCATCGACAGGGCGTAGGAAATGACGATCCGGTCGAAACCGGTTTCACCGAATTCGGACGACTGAAAATCGGTCGCATCAGCGACGCGCAGGATTGTGCGGGCCCGGCCTGGTTTGCCAAGTTTCGCCTCGGCGGAGACCAGCATTTCCGCTGAAATATCGAGCCCGAACAGCCGCGCGTGCGGGAAACGCTGGCCGATCAGCGCCAGATTGCGGCCGGTGCCGCAGCCGACTTCAAGCACGCTGCCGCCAGCTGGAACATTCAGCTCGCCGATCAGGGTGTCGCGGCCGAACAGATAGTATTTGCGGGTCAGATCATAGATGTGCCGCTGGGTGCGATACATCCGGTCCATGCGGTCGGCATGGCTGCTTCCCGCATCGGTGCCGATCGCTGTCATGCCGTTTTCCTGTAGATGTGGAAACCGCCATAGATGGCCGAGCGGTCTTTCAGATTGAGCGCCTGCGACTGCTCACGATCATAGTGCCACTGGCCGAGCACGTTTTCGGAGACGCGGCCCTCCAGAATGCTGGCTTCGGCGGCGGTGCGGAAGATCACCATGGCACCTTCCGCCGAGGTGCGGGTGATTTCGCTCCACAGGTCGTTGAGCTGGCGGTCGTTCATCCAGTCCTGTGCATCGAGCAGGACGTAGCGATCGACGGAACCGGCAGCCTTCTTGGCCAGAAGCTCGGTAAAGCTGGCGTGATGCACATGCACACGTTCGGCATTGTTGCGGATGTTCTCGTGGCGGCTGGCCTCCAGATAGTCCGGCAGATCGCCCTCATGCGGCATCGGATAACGGCGGGCAAAAGCCTGCCAGGCAAAGTAGTTTTCCTTCAGCGGGAAATGGCAGCAGAGCTTTTCCAGCCGGTGGCGCAAAACGCCGGCCAGTGATTTTTCCGCGCTGAGGCTTGCCAATTCGTCGAACTGTTGCGGGGGAATGCCGAGGCCGAACAGCGAGCTCTTGCGGCTGGTGATCCAGCGGATCAGGGGGCGGTCGAACAGGGGGGCAAGGCGCTCGTCGAAGAACTGGCGCTGCTCGCGCATCGAGCGGGCATTGGCCAGTTCGCTCGGATCGACCCCGTGCAGACGTGCCAGCAGGTGGCCAAGGCCGATGAAGCGGCCGAGCAGGCCGGTACGGTAGATGTTCTTGCCGAAAACCTTGACTCGACGTTGGCCGGTCAAGCTGCGGCTGTTCCAGTATTGCCGCGTTTCGCTGTCGAGCTTTGGCGCGATGAACAGATCATAGGCCTGAACGTTGCTGGCATGATCATGGCGGGCCAGGAAACGGACGATATCGGCATGACCGGGCAGGTGACGGAAGGCTGCGAGTTTTAGCCTGTTCAGTGCCACGTGATGGCGGTTGAGGTCAACGACGTCGATGCGCTCGGGTGCCGCAGACAGGTAGGCCAGCATATTGCAGCCGCCGGAAGCAATGGTGACGACGTGATGCTCGGGCCGCAACTGCATTGCAGCCATATCGACGGCCGGATCCTCCCATATCTGTGGATAGACGAGACCCGAAAACAGCAGCCCGAAAAGGCGCTCCGACAGCCCCTCCAAACTCAACGCCTTATGCTGGATCAGCGCGGTTTTCAGCTTGCGGTTCCGTTTGCCGTAGCCTGCATCGGGTGCGAGATCGGTCATGTCAGCCTGCCATCCGTTGACGTTGGAGGAGCTTTTAAGACGAGTCCGCTACACTTTGATGACGACGTTTTCTACTAGTTTTTACCCATAAGAATTGATTAAGTTTGTATATGTTACATACGGTGAGTTTTTCGGGGCGCTAACATGATGTTAAAGGCTTTTCTACCGAAGCCCGAGCAGCGGTATGCTGCATTGGGCGCGGTGATCGGGGCATTGTTTCCGGCAGTTTGCATTTTTTATGACGTAATAATCGCAGATGTTCACGGGGTATGGGGCAGTGGAATGCTAGCGATCTCAGTTGCTTCATTGATCGTCATGCCGTTTGTCTGCGGGCTGTTCTTTTATCAGCGGGGACGTGCGCAAAGCCGCCTTCTGGAAGAACTCGAGTTGCGCCGCAAGACCGAAGAAAACCTGTCGCGGGTCGTCCATACCGATCAACTGACCGGCATCGCCAACCGTGTCGCGCTGGAGCGCGATCTTCGCGAATTGCTCGTTACCGGATCTATGCCTGCAGGCCGCACCGCTCTGTTGATGCTCGACCTAGACCGCTTCAAATTCGTCAACGATTCCATGGGCCATGATGCCGGTGATGCGTTGCTTGTTGCGCTCGGCAGGCGGCTGATCCAGGCGATGTCGGGCATCGCTGCGGTCTATCGGCTGGGGGGAGACGAGTTCGTCATCGTCGTTGCCGGCTCTCCGTCCGAAGGCAAGCTTGACGATATCTGCATGACGATCAAGGGCCTGTTCGTTGAGCCTTTTCAGCTGTCTTCCGCGCAATTCTGGACGGGCGGTAGCATTGGTGTTGCCTATATAGAGCCGGACGATCAGTCGATTTCTGCGGTTCTCAAGCGCGCCGATCTGGCGCTCTACAAGGCCAAGGAGATTGCCGGCAACAGCCACGTGGTCTACGCGCCGGAAATGGCCGAGGAGGCAACGCGCAAGGGCGAGATCGAGTATGATCTTTCCCGTGCATTGGCCGCCGGCGAATTCTATCTCGAATACCAGCCGATCGTCGGCATCGAAAGCCGGGCGATCCGCTCCTTCGAAGCACTGATTCGCTGGCGCCATCCCGACAAAGGCATCATTCCGCCCGATCATTTCATTGCTGCCGCCGAAAAAACCGGCCTGATCCTGCCGATCGGCAACTGGGTGCTCAGAACCGCTTGCCTGGAGGCGGCGCGGTGGCCGGCTCCAACCGGCGTCGCGGTCAATGTCGCGGGCGATCAGTTCAAGGACCGTGCTTTTGTTCCGTATGTGAAAGCCTGCCTTGCGGAAGCCGGACTTGCTCCCGGCCGGCTGACCATCGAGGTGACTGAATCGATCTTCTATGTCGATGCGGCGATTATCAGCGGCAGTCTGACGGAGCTTCGCGCACATGGTGTGCGGATAGCACTCGATGATTTCGGCATCGGATTTTCGTCGATCAACAATCTCAGGCGTTTTCCGCTTGACCAGCTCAAGGTTGATCGTTCCTTCACTCAGGCGATGCTCGGTAATCAGCGGGATGCCGAAATCGTCGATATCATCCTGAAGCTCGGAAACACGTTTCAGGTCTCGACGACCATCGAGGGCATTGAGACCGAAGGGCAGATGGAGTTCGTCCGGGCGCTCGGCGCTTCGGAAGCCCAGGGGTTCTTGATTTCCAGGCCAGTCTCGGCCGAAGGAGCGATTGCCATCCTGCAGCGGGAGCCGGAAAGGCTTGCGGCACGATCGATCGGCTAGAGCCACATTTGTCGGACGAGACACAAGAAACATGTTTAGCGTCGAAGTGATTGCCACAAAGCCTTCCTAAATGCGTGAAATCCTGTTCTTCTGACACCAGCGAAGCAGGGACGATGTGCATGCGGAAAAAAAGGTGGTTCTGGCTCGCGGGCTCGGTATCGATAGCCGTGGCGGCTGTCGCGGGCTGGCTTGTCGTGGTGCCGCCGGATCTGCTGCGGGTCGGCGATGGTTATGCGGCCAAGATCGTCTGCTCGAACGTTTTCATCGCCGATCGGGACGCAAACACTGTTCTTGCCGACGATGTTCAGGCGCCCGGCCATCCGCTTTTGCGTCTGGTGCGGATATCGGTCGACGATATCCGGAAAACCGTTACGGCGCGCATGTTCGGTTTTGCAGCACCCGGCCGGGCAATCTACCGTGAAGGTCTCGGCTGCACCAATGTCACCGAAGGGGAGTTCGCAGCTTTCCCCGGAAACAGACAGCTTCGCCGCAGGCCGGCCCAGTCGGATGACGGCAAGCCGTGGCCGGATGGCAGCGGCACCGCCGTCAACCCGGCAATCCAGACGCTTTTGACCGATCCGCAGCTTGCGGGGCCGGGCATGCGCGCCATCGTCGTCGTCAAGGACGGCAGGATCGTTGCGGAAAACTATGGCGAGGGTTTTAGCAGCGCCACGCCTCTGCTTGGCTGGTCTATGACAAAGTCCGTGACCGCAGCCCTGATCGGCTTGAGGATCCGCGACGGACAGATGGCACTCGACCGGACCGAGCTGCTGCCGCAGTGGCGAAACGATCCGCGCAGCCAGATCAAGCTTGCCGACCTCATGGCCATGCAGAGTGGACTGCAGTTTAACGAGGATTACGGCGATGTGACCGACGTCACGCGCATGCTCTATCTGGAAGGCGACATGGCCAGCTTTTCGGCGGCCAAGCCGCTGGAGGCAAAACCGGGCGAGCGTTTCAGCTATTCCAGCGGCACGACAACCATTCTGTCGCGGCTGTGGATGGACACGTTCGCCAGCGTGCGCGAAGCGCTGACCTTTCCGCGCGCCGCACTCTTCAGGCCACTCGGCATGAACAGTGCTGTTCTGGAGCCGGACGGGCATGGCACCTTTGTCGGCTCGTCCTATATGTACGCGACAGCACGCGACTGGGCCCGGTTTGGCCTTTTCCTGCTGCAGAACGGCAGCTGGAACGGCGAACAATTGTTGCCGCCGGACTTTGTCAGCTACATGCGCACGCCCACCCAGGCATCTGGAGGACGTTATGGGGCAGGGCAGGTCTGGACGAAATTTGGAAATGACGGTGGTCCGCCTTTACCCGGCGATGCCTATTGGCTGCAGGGGCATGATGGCCAGACTGTGATGCTGGTGCCGTCACTCGGTCTTGCGGTCGTCCGGCTGGGATTGACGCCGTCACGCAGCGGCTATGACGTGCGCCAGTTGCAGGCCAAAATAGTTGAGGCGGTCAACTGACCGCCCCGGAACTTGAAATGAAATAAAAAAAGGGAAGGGAGAGGCTAGCCAACCTTACTTCATGCCCAATGTTTCGAGCAGGCCTTTGCGCTTGGCGTGGTAATAATAGCCGCTGGCATAGAGCTTGACCGCGCCGTCGTTCTGGTTGTCGGCCACCATCCAGGCGCCGGCCAGATATTTCGTCGCGTATTTCAGATTGGTTTCGGCATCGAACAGGCCTTCTGCCGTACCTTCATAGCCAAGACCCTTGGCCGTGTTGTAGCGGATCTGCATCAGGCCGTAATTGCCGGAGTGATAGGCGCGCGGATTGTAGGTGCTTTCGCGCTTGACGACGCGGTGCACCAGTTCTTCCGGGATATTGTTGAGCTTGGCGTAATAGGTGATCAGGCGGTCGAGTTCCGGACGCGAACTTGTCGGCTTGGCGCCAATGCCAAGCGAAGCAGGAATACTCCTTGCCATTGCATAGGCGCTTGCGCCGATCGAAGGCTTTGGCATGGGAACGATCATCTGCTTGGCGACCAGTGTCTCAAGCCCGACTGGCTCGCCGGTATCGAAATCCGATTCCATTGCAGCGACCATCATGCCTTGGGGAATCTGCGGCAAGCGATCGGACTTTGCCGATGCCTGCATATTGGTGGTTTCCGGCAGCACGGCGGCTGTTGCCGCTTGTGCTGCTGCAGATGTCTGCGGCGCTACCAGTGCATTGGCGGATGTTGCAGATATTGTTGCTTGATTGGCTGCGGCAACCTGTGCCGCTGCTGTTTCGCCGGGCTTCATCATCGCCGTTTCGGCGGCAAGTGCCGCAGTCGTTGCAGCGACGCCATCCGGTGTCGGCAGAGCGTAAGCCGTCATTTCCGTTCCAGGCTTCGGCAGCGGTGTCACCGTCTGCACCGCCATCAGCTGTTCCATTGGCGTTCGCTCAATGCTCGAGCAGCCGCTGACAAGCGATGCCGAGATCAGAGCACAGGCCGTAACAGCCGGTTTTGAAACGGAAAAACGGAAATTCGCCATGCTGTCACTTTCGTGCTGTCAGGCCCCACAGCCCTATGCAAATCAGCAGCCAGAGGCCACCATGCGCATAGCGTCATTAACCTATGAGACGGTGAACCGCAAGCGCAGGACGCCTTTTCAGGTGCCGGCGCGCCGCAAGCCCGCTGTCAGAAGGCCTGCACCGATCAAAAGCGACCCGCCCGTGCGATTGACGATCGTCTGAACTTTGGGCTTTCGAATCGTGTGGCGGGCAGCCGATGCCATCAGCGCATAGAGCGTTGCGTTAAGGGTTGCGAGCACCAGGAATGTGGTTTCAAAGATTAGCATCTGGTTGAACAGCGGGCGGCTGAGATCGAGGAACTGCGGCAGGAAGGCCACGAAAAAGACGATGCTTTTTGGGTTGAGCGCCGTGACCACATAAGTGTGCAGGAAGATCCGCAGCGGCTTTTCCGTCGGCACCGACATGGTGCCATCGGCAGCTTCAGCTGCGATTGGTGCGCGCCAAAGCTTGATGCCGAGCCAGATCAGATAGGCGGCGCCCACCCATTTCAGCACGGTGAAAATCGCTGCCGATGTGGCCAGCAATGCGCCAAGGCCGAGCATCGAGGCGGTCATCGCGGTGAAATCGCCAAGGGCTACGCCGGCGACCGTGGCGCTTGCGACCTTGCGCCCGTGGCCGAGTGCGTAGGAGATCACCAGAAGAATGGTCGGGCCAGGGATGGCAAGAAGAATGGAGGAGGCGGCGACGAAGGCCAGCCAGTGTTCGATCGACATGAAAACGGCTCCGTTTGGACTTGGCGTTCTATCGAGGAAGCCATGCGCAAACGGAGCCGTCAATAGGCGTTTATGAGCCGGATATCAGTTTGCCGGCGACCACTTCTGGCCGATCGCGTCCATGACCTCGCCGAACCATTTCACCGAGGTGTCGAAGTGCTTGCCGCCACGGATGCGCGGGAATTCGATCGTGCGCAGCTTGCCGCCCTGGTCCTCGTCATGGCCGGTGACGCCGGAGACCTTGTTCAGCGCGCTTTCGACGGCGAGATCGACCATGCCCTGGATGAGGCGCAGGTCGTCGGCGTTGGCCGGTGCGGAGCGGGCATAGTAGCCGGACTTCTGCACCATCGAACGCTCGGCGCCGAGAAGGGCAGCGAACTGCTTGGTGAACCAGCCGCCGACATTGATCGTGTCGATCTTCACATGGCCGAAGGCATCGCGCTTGACGGCTTCACCGGCGGCTTCGCGTTCGGCAACGACGGCATCGAGGCAGGCGCCTTCGGAGACGAACAGCGTGACAAAGCCGGTCTTGTCCATGACGGAGCGCAGCCGCGCGGCTTCGATTTCCAGATTGAACGCAGTCTCGGGCAGATAGAGGCCGTCGATGTTCTTCATCTGCCGGTTCATCATGAAGCCGTCGACGAATTCCCGATCGTCGATGTGCTGAATGTAAGAGCGTGCCGTCGCGGCTGTCAGCCAGCCGCAATGGCGGCCCATGACTTCGTGGACGACGAGCGTGCGCGGGGCAGCACTCTGTTCGTTGCTGACATTGTCGAAGAATTTCGCGCCATATTCGGCAGCAGTCCAGGCGCCGAGCGACTGGCGGATCGGTACAACGTCGTTATCGACCGTCTTCGGCAGGCCAACGACTGTAAGGTCATAGCCATTAGCGCCGAGATAGGCGGCAAGGTCGGCGGCCGTGATGTTGGTGTCGTCACCGCCGATCGTGTGCAGGATGGTGATGCCGTCCGCTGCCAGCCGTTCGGCTGCCACCCTGAGCGGGTTCTGGCCTTCCTTGACCAGGCCGCGCTTGATGCAATCGGCCGTGTTGGTCAGCTTTACCCGGCTGTTGCCGATCGGCGAGCCGCCATGGCGGTGGAGGATATGGGCTTTTTCCCGCATGTCGCGGGTGATCTCGATGCGGTCGGCCAGCAGCAGGCCCTGATATCCGGAGCGGTAGGCCACGAGCTCGATGTCGGGCGCGATGTCGGTATAGCGCTCGATCAGGCCGCCCACGGCAGAGGACAGACAGGGCGCGAGCCCGCCTGCGGTCAGCATTGCAACTTTCTGTTTGGCCATGGAGTCCTCCTAGGGGATTGCGGCAAGATCGTTCGCGGTCTCTCTAGCGCAATTCCCATGGAAGTTAAATGACATGCTGCAGGTATCGGGGTGGACAGCTTAAGCGATGCGCGATTTTCGCCCGAGCCAGACGATGAGGGCAACGGCAACGGCAAAGCCGATTGTCGATGGGCTGATAACTTCACCGAGCAGGACTGCCGAGACAGCGAGCGTGACGAATGTCTGCAGCAATTGCACTTGCGCCACACGTGCGATACCGCCGAGCGCCAGTCCGGCATTCCAGAAGATGAAGCCGGCAAACATCGACATCAGGCCGAGATAGGAGAGGGCGCCGAGTTCGACTGGGGTCGGCGCCTGAATGCCATCTTTCATGACCAGCAATGTCGCAACGACAGAGAGCGGTGCGGTAATGACTAGCGCCCAGGAGATCACCTCCCAGCCCGGAATGATGCGCGAAACCTTGGCAGACAACACGTAGCCGAGCGAAGCGGTGACGGCGGCGAGAAACAGCCAGGCATCGCCGGCCTGCAGGTGAAAGCCGCTGTCGCGGATGGAAAAAAATACCACGAGCGCTGCGCCGGCAAGACCATAGGCCCAGAAGGCCGGGCCCGGCCGCTCGCCATCGACGAGCGCGGCGAAGATCGAGGTCAAAAGCGGCAGGATGCCGAGAATGACGCCACCATGGCTGGCCGGGATGGTCTGCATCGCCGTGGTGGAGAAGATCGGGAAACCATAGACGACGCAGATGCCAGCGCCGAGCAGCATTGGGCCTTGTCCTTTTGGCCACTTTTTCCGCATCAGAAGCAGCGTCAGTCCGGCCGCTATCGAGGCGATCACGGCGCGGCCGAAGGTGATGAAAAACGGCGAAAAACCGCCAAGCGCAATGTGCGTCATCGGCAGGGTGACGCCGAAAATGGTGACGCCGATCAGGCCGAGTGCCATGCCCATGGCCTGCGGGTGGGTGGAAATGCGCATCGGAACTCCAACGGAATGTGGATTGTCCGGTCGCACCCTGGCCGGTTCGAAGTCAAATTCATTTGAATGATTGAACGATCACGGCAACGAATGCTATAATAGTGAGGTGCCATCACAAATTCGTCATTTGAGCCGAATCCGCGGCTCTGGCTCCTTGCAATCCGCGCCAACATCTGGTCATGCTGTTGCTCGAGCTGCATGAGACTATCGTGGCGGCACAGTCGTGTCAGCCGCTTTGCATGTGTGCATGGACGTTTTGCCCATGCCGTCTCCACCTGAAGCGCCCTGGGATCAGCCAGTAATGGGAAAGAACGTACCTATGTCATTCTGGGATAGCATCCTCAGCATCGTCACCGCGACGGGCAATGCGCTCGCCGGTGTGATCGAAGCTGTGCGGACGCTGTTTGAAGGCGATCCGGAAACCCGCCGCAAGGTAGCGTTTTCCGTCGCCATGATTGCGCTGTCCGCCAAGATGGCAAAGGCCGATGGCATCGTTACCGAGGCCGAAGTGTCGGCGTTTCGCGATATCTTCAAGTTTCCCGACGATCAGGCGCAGAACGTTGCCCGGCTCTACAATCTGGCCCGTCAGGATGTTGCCGGTTTCGAGGCCTATGCTGAAAAACTGGCGTCGCTTTGTGTTTCCTGCGATCAGAATTGCCCGGTGCTGGAGGACATCGTTGATGGGCTCTTCCATATCGCCAAGTCTGACGGTGCCATCCATGAGAAGGAACTGAACTTTCTCTCCCGCGTCGCCGAGATCTTCCATATGAAGGAAGAGCGCTTTCAGGAGATCATGGCCCGCCACGTGCACAGCGCCGGCGCCGATCCCTACAAGATTCTTGGCGTTTCGCCGAAGGACGATTTTTCGATCATCCGCAAGCGCTACCGTGTGCTGGTGTCTGAAAACCATCCTGATATTCTGGTTGCCCGTGGCGTGCCGCAAGAGCTACAGGCGATTGCCAACGATCGTATGGCTGAACTCAATGCCGCCTATGAGGCGATCGAGAAAGAACGCCGCGCCGCATGACGGACTTCGCCTGTGACTATCCCGCCGCACGCGTCGTGCCGTCGCCCAACCATGGCGAAAGGGCAGGCGGGCTGAAACCCGACATGATCATCCTGCACTATACCGGCATGGCAACGGCAGCGGCCGCTCTCGACTGGCTTTGCCGCGAGGAAAGCCAAGTCTCCAGCCATTATTTCGTTCACGGGGATGGCCGCGTCGATCAGCTGGTCGCCGAAGATCGGCGCGCCTGGCATGCCGGCAAGAGCAACTGGAAGGGCGAGACCGACATCAATTCCCGCTCGATCGGCATCGAAATCGCGAATGCCGGCCATCCCGGCGGACTGCCGGATTTCCCCTCCGTACAGATCGATGCGGTCGTCGAACTGTGTCGAAACTGCGGCGAACGGTGGTCGATCACCCCTGAGCGGGTACTGGCGCATAGCGATATCGCCCCTATTCGCAAGGTTGATCCTGGAGAAAAATTTCCTTGGGAACGGCTGCATTCCGGGGGCGTCGGGCATTGGGTTCCACCGGCCCCGATCGGTGGCGGACGGTTTTTCCAGCGCGGCGATCAGGGGCAACCTGTCGAGGCGGTGCAGACGATGCTGTCGCTATACGGCTACGGAATTGAAGTGACAGGTGTTTTCTGCGAGAAAACCGAGGGTGCGGTGGCCGCATTCCAGCGTCATTTCCGCCCAATGCAGGTCGATGGCATCGCCGATATTTCGACGCTGGACACGCTGCACAGACTGCTTTCGGGCTTGCCGAATTTCAGCCGGTGAGCGGCGGTTGCGCCAGAAATTCCAAGGGCCTTTTCACGCCGTCTCCTGACTAATTTTGTGCACTGCCACATCATCACCATGATGCCGGGGTCTTTTGCGGCCATACCAAACCGCAGGGAAATCAGGCCTCCAGCCCTTCCTGTTGATGACGAAAATCGGGTGCGAGACGGCAGGGCGGGGTGCGCCCACATGGCCGCAGCGCCCGAAAGTGGAGACTTCAAGCTAAATGAGAATATCGTATCTTGCTGCGGCGGCGGCATGCTTCTGCATGCTGATTTCCGGGGTTGAAACGTCGTATGCCGGGGGCACCGACAAGACCATCACATCCTCCATCAAGCCAGTGACCAGAACGACCGGTTATGCTGCACCGGGCGTCAACGCGCTCAAATCTTCCGTCTACAGCGGCCTGATCCAGACCTATGCCAAACAATACGGCGTCCCTGTTGATCTTGCCCATGCGGTGATCAAGGTCGAGAGCAATTTCAACCCCAAGGCACGCGGAAGTGCCGGCGAAGTCGGCCTGATGCAGATCAAGCCCGCCACGGCACGGATGATGGGTTATTCCGGCGGCAAAAACGGCCTGTTCGATCCCGAGACCAACATCAAATTCGGCATGAAATATCTCGCCGTGGCACACGAACTGTCCGGTGGTTTCACCTGCGGCACGATCCTGCGCTACAATGCCGGGCACGGTGCCAAGAAGATGAACCCGGTGTCGCGCCGCTATTGCGGCAAGGTGCAGGCAATCATCGATTGATGTGAAGGGATGCCGGATCGCATGTCCGGCGGCGCTCTTTTTCACATTCGCAGATGTCAGCCGGCCGATGCCATGATATTGCCGAAGGATCGTTTTCCGAGGGCGTAACATGGTAGGCACATTCGATTTCATCATTGTTGGCAAAGGCATGATGGGCGCAGCGGCCGCCCGGCACCTGGCGAAAAGCGGTGCTAAGATCGCATTGATCGGGCCGGACGAGCCAGAAGACTGGGCAAACCACGGTGGCGTCTTTAGCAGCCACTATGACAATGGCCGCATCACGCGCACGATCGATCCAGACCCGGTCTGGGCGCTCCTGGCGCAGCGCTCGATCGAACGCTACGCCGATATCGAAACCGGCAGCGGTGTCGATTTCTACAGCGAAGCCGGTTGCCTGATCGCCGCACCTCTTCCGGGTGGCGAGGAAAGCACGCTCGACAATGTGATTGCCGCCCGCAACCGTCTTGGCGTTGTGGCGCCTTTTATCGACGAGCAAGGACTTGCCGAGCAGTTTCCCTGGTTCCGGTTTCCAGCAGGCTATGGCGGCGTGTTTGAGCCTCGCAACGCGGGCCATATCGACCCGCGTGCACTGGTGAAGGCGCAGGTCATTCTGGCCGAAAAGGCCGGCGTGACGATCATTCGCTCTGAGGTTTCGGCTGTCGCCCGGGTTGGAAGCAGCGTCAATGTCCAAACGGTTGACGGGTCGACCATCCGGGGTGGGCGTGCCGTTATCGCCGCCGGTGGATTTTCGATTTCCGGGCAATTGCTTGCCCGGCCGCTCGATCTCGCCGTCAAGGCGCGTACCGTGCTGTTTGCCGAGGTGGCGGAGGCTGATCTGCCACGGTTTGCCGGAATGCCGTCGCTGATCGGTTCGGCCCTTCAGCAGGACGAGAGCTATTATCTGTTGCCACCGATCCGCTACCCGGACGGCAAGCATTACATCAAGATCGGCGGCGATCCGAGCGATATCAATATCGGCTCAGAGCCCGAGGTTCGCGCCTGGTTCCGGGGGCAGGCCAACCGGTCAGCAGCCGATCATATGTCGGGTCTTCTGGCGCGCGCCATGCCGTCCTTTACGCCCGCTTCGCTCCGGTGGAGCCCTTGCGTTACCACCTTCACCCGCCACGGCTATCCCTATATCGGCTTTGCCGATACCGACCGCATCGCTGTTTTGACCGGCGGCAATGGTGCTGCGGCCAAGAGTTCGGACGAAATCGGCCGGCTTGGCGCGTCACTGCTTCTGAACGGTGTGCTCGATGCGCCCGAATACGATACGGATTTTGCTGTCTGCTTCCGCTAGCAGCGCGGCATCACAGACTTTTTGCTTTTGTCTCTGGCAATTGGCGGACACCTCGGCTATGCACCGCGAGCCAGTTGGCCGGGCAGCCGCGCTCCGCTATGACCGAAAGGTTGCGGGGGGAGGAAAGTCCGGGCTCCACGGAAAAACGGTGCCGGATAACGTCCGGCGGGGGCGACCCCAGGGAAAGTGCCACAGAGAGAATACCGCCTGCGTTTACGCAGGTAAGGGTGAAAGGGTGGGGTAAGAGCCCACCGCACGCATGGCAACATGGGTGGCAAGGCAAACCCCACCGGGAGCAAAACCGAATAGGGATGACGTGGTTCGCGCAAGCGTTCCGGCCTTTTCCGGGTCAGTCATCCGGGTGGGTTGCAGGAGGCAGCGCGCAAGCGTTGTCCCAGATGAATGGCTGCCACGTTCCGGCTTTCGGGCCGGAGCCATACAGAACCCGGCTTACAGGCCAACTGGCAAATTCCCTTATTTTTCAATTTCATAAACTGCGACCTTGGAGGTCGCGTATCCAATTGAATCTCAATTTCAATTAGGTTTTTCTAAAGAAGCGAACCGGGAATTCGTAAACCGCAATTCGCCGGTGGAGCCACGGTCGTGGCTATGCGTTTGTAACCATTTGTTAAACTTAACGGACTATCAATATTTGCCAACGACGCGTGCCGAAATAGACCAAATCCCATTGACGCCCATATGGTCCCATGTTATCCCAACGATGCACTGCACACGGGCTGATTCAAGCCTACTCACCGCAAGTTTCGGGATTGCTCCGTAAGGAGTTTTCGATCGGGCATGTCGCCCGGCTGTGGGGTGCTGCGCGTCCTTTTGATGGTGTGTGTGGGCTGTTGGGGCTGGCATGTCCACCGGGAACGGCTGTATCGTGTCATGAACCGCT
Source organism: Pararhizobium sp. (assembly GCF_965279435.1). Taxonomy (NCBI): domain Bacteria; kingdom Pseudomonadati; phylum Pseudomonadota; class Alphaproteobacteria; order Hyphomicrobiales; family Rhizobiaceae; genus Pararhizobium; species Pararhizobium sp. The sequence continues at coordinate 4,090,374 of NZ_CBDIHY010000003.1, read as the reverse complement.
TCCTTTCGCATGCGACAAACCGGATCGATTCCAAGGGGCGGGTTTCCGTTCCTTCGATGTTTCGCTCTGTCTTGTCGGCGCTGGATATTCGGGAGCTTTACTGCTTTCAGGATTTCGTCTTTCCGGCTATCAGCGCCGGCGGTCCCGAGTTGCTGGACCGCTTCGAAAGGCAAATCAGCGGCGAGGATCCATTTTCGCCGCAGGCCAATCAGATGTCGCTCCTTGTTCATGGGGGCGGGGTCTTCATGAAGCTCGACCAGGAAGGCCGGTTGATGGTCACGGATTTCATCCGCGATTTCACGGGCATCGACACGGAAGTCACTTTCGTGGGGCGGGCGGATCATTTTCAGTTGTGGGCGCCGCACGTGTTTGCGGAAACGCAGGCAGCGGCAAGAGAAGAGCGCAGATTGCGAGGTCTGCGTTCGGGCTAGAGTGGAGAAGCGGAATGATGACGGATCAAGGCGCAGGTTTTACCGATGCCGAAGGCGGACCGGTCCGCCACATTCCGGTTCTTCTCCCCGAGGTTCTCGCCAGTCTGGATATCGCTCCGGGCAAAATCATTCTTGATGGTACATTTGGTGCGGGCGGTTACACGGCGGCGATCCTTGCTGCGGGTGCCGATGTCATCGCGCTGGATCGCGATCCGGCGGCCATTCTCGGTGGTCAGCCGCTGGTTGAGGCCAGCGCCGGCCGCCTGACGCTCGTGCAGTCACAGTTTTCCGATCTCGCGCAGCACGCTCCGCCCGAAGGCTTGGATGGTATTGTGCTTGATATCGGTGTTTCCTCGATGCAGATCGACGAGGCGGATCGAGGCTTCTCGTTTCAGCGCAAGGGGCCGCTGGACATGCGCATGTCGTCGTATGGTGTTTCTGCAGCCGATGTCGTCAATCGCGCCAAGGTGACCGATCTCACACGTATTTTCGGCTTTCTCGGTGAAGAGCCGCAATCCGGCCGCATCGCTCGCGCCATCGAAAAGCGCCGGCTTGAAGAGCCGTTCGTGACGACCCGCGATCTTGCCGGTCTGATCGAGGTCGTGACGCCGCGCAAGGCCAAGGACAAGATCCATCCTGCCACCCGCGTTTTTCAGGCGCTGCGCATTTTCGTCAACGACGAGCTTGGTGAGCTGGCCAGCGCGCTGTTTGCCGCTGAGCGCGTCCTGAAGCCCGGCGGACGGTTGACCGTGGTCACATTCCATTCGCTGGAAGACCGGATCGTCAAGAAATTCTTTCAGGACCGCGCCGGCAAGGCTTCGGGATCGCGCCATCTGCCGATCGCCCACGAACGCGCGGCAACCTTCGCACCAGTTGGGAAATCTATGGTGGCTGCCAGCGAAGAAGAAGCGTCCCGCAATCCACGTGCCCGGTCCGCCAAGATGCGGGTTGGTGCCCGCACCGATGCTCCGCCTGAGGCAGATGATCTGTCCATTTTCGATCTGCCGAACCTTGCAAGCCTTGGAAAGATGGGGGGCTAAGTCATGTTGCGTAGTTTTGACATCGTCCTGATCGTCGTCATGACCGCGGCTGCCACGGTCACCTACACGATCAAGCACCAGGCTGAAAACAAGCTCGAGGAAGTTCGCAAGCTCGAGGCCGGCATCAAGCTTGAGGAAGACACGATCGATCTGCTGCGCGCCGACTGGGCGCTGCTGACCCAGCCCAACAGGCTGGAGAAACTCGTCACTGTCTATCAGCAGGATCTGCAGCTTGCGCCCACCGACCCGACCCAGCTTGCCCGTCCGGAAGAATTGCCGATGCTGAAGGCTGACATGCCGCCGCCGGCCGATGTTCTGGAAGCGATGGGACTGGCCAAGGGCAAGGGGAATGGCAAGTCCAAGAAGCCGGTGGCTGACACAGACGATATTGCAACGGGTTCGGTGGATCGCTGATGTCTTTTCTCTCCCGCATCATGGTCGTCAAGAGCAAGGCGCATTTTTCCGCCGGCGGCAACAACCATCCCGGCGATCTCGGCAGGCCGTTCGAGGGTACGCGCAAGCGGACAAGCAACCAGGCGAAAAGCCGGGTTGCCATCGTCATCGCCAGCTTTACGGCGGTTTACTGCATCATCGGGGGCCGTCTGGTTCAATACGGTCTGGCCCAGCCGGAGACCGTCTCCAGCATCGGCCGCGCCGACAATCTGATGGCGTCGCGCCCGGATATTCTCGACCGTAATGGTGAAATTCTGGCGACCGACATCCGCACGGTTTCGCTCTATACGGAACCACACAAGATTGTTGATGCCGACGAAGCGGTTGAGCAACTCTCGACCGTGCTGCCCAGCCTGAATGTCACCGATATCTACAACAAGCTGAAATCGCCATCGCGCTTCCAATGGTTGCGCCGTCAATTGACCCCGAAGCAGCAGAGCGAAATCCTGGCGCTCGGCATTCCCGGCATCGGTTTCCGGCCGGAAAAGCGCCGGTTCTATCCGGGTGGCGCTACCGCTTCGCATATTGTCGGTCATGTCAATGTCGATAACCGCGGCATCGCCGGTATGGAGCGCTGGATCGACAGCCAGGGGCTTGCCGATCTCGCGGCCATCGGCATGACCAGTGATGCCAAGCTCGAGCCGGTTAAATTGTCGATCGACCTGCGCGTTCAGAATATCCTGCGCGATGTCGTCGTCGATGCAATGACGAAATTCCGCTCGCTTGCCGCCGGTGGCGTGGTACTGGATGTCAGGACAGGCGAAGTCCTCGCCATGGTCTCCTATCCGGATTACGACCCCAACAAGCCGGCTGATGGCGCCAAGGAAGGCTGGATGAACCGCATGTCGAACGGTACGTTCGAGATGGGGTCGACGTTTAAATCCTTCACGACGGCGATGGCGCTCGATTCAGGCAAGGTAAAGCTCACCGACAGTTTTGACGCGACAAACCCGATCCGCATCGGCGGCTTTACGATCAAGGACTTCCACGGCAAGCGCCGCGTTCTGACCGTGCCGGAAATCTTTCAGTATTCGTCCAACATCGGTACGGCCAAGATGGCCGACATCGTCGGCATCGAGGGCCACAAGGAGTTTCTCACCCGCATCGGGCTGCTGACCAAAATGCCGACCGAACTGCCGGAAGTGAAGACGCCGAGCCAGCCGCGCGTATGGAAGAAGATCAACTCGATCACCATCTCGTTCGGCCACGGCGTCTCGACCACACCGTTGCAAACGGCAGTGGCGGGGGCTGCCCTTTTGAACGGCGGCAACCTGATCGAGCCGACCTTCCTGCCGCGCACGATTGAGGAGGCGCAGGCCGCTTCGACCAAGGTTATCAAGAAATCGACCAGCGACGATATGCGATTCCTGTTCCGCTGGAACGGCGTCAACGGCTCGGGCCGCAACGCCCGTGTGCCGGGCTTCAATGTTGGCGGCAAGACCGGTACGGCCGACAAGGTTGTGAATGGCCGCTATTCGAACGACGCCAACTTCAACGCCTTCCTGGCCGGCTTCCCGATCGATGACCCGCGTTATGTGGTCCTGACCTTTATCGACGAGCCGAAGACCGACAAGGGCAATGGCGCGGCACTGGCGGGCAATACCGCCGCACCGATGGTGCGTGACATCATCAGCCGGTCGGCGCCGCTGCTCGGCGTCGAGCCGAAGTTCGGTGAAGACGGTTCTGCCTTGCTTGTGTCTTATTGACCATGGAATGACAATCTGAAGGATTCGCCGCCCGGCGCGTCGATTAAACTGAAAAGTGCATCCATGAAGATCAAAGATCTGATCGGGAAGGATTTCCCGGAAATTGCGTCACAGCTGGACTCGAAAGCCGGCGATATCGACATCGCCGCCATCACTGCCGATAGCCGGCAGGTTGGCCCGGGCACGTTGTTCATGGCGCTGTCTGGAAGCAAGGCTGACGGCAAGGCTTTCATCGACGAGGCAATCGCCCGCGGAGCCGCCGCTGTCGTCACCGGCGCAAAGTTTGAAGGCAATGCTCCGGCAATCCCCATCCTGTTCGCATCGACCCCGCGCCGCGTGCTGGCAATCGCTGCGGCCAATTTCTATGGCCGCCAGCCGGATACGATGGTTGCCGTCACTGGCACGGCCGGCAAGACCTCGGTTGCCTCCTTTGCCCGGCAGATCTGGGCGCATGCCGGTTTTGCAGCTGCGATGATCGGCACGACCGGTGTGATTGCGCCTGGCCGCAACGATTACGGTTCTCTGACAACACCCGATCCGGTGTCCTTGCACAAGCTTCTGGCCGAACTGTCCGACGCAGGTGTCACCCATGCGGCAATGGAAGCGTCCAGCCACGGGCTCGACCAGAACCGGCTCGACGGCGTCCGGCTTGCTGCTGCCGGTTTCACCAATCTGGGCCGCGACCACATGGATTATCACCCGACTGTCGAGGACTACATGGCCGCCAAGATGCGGCTGTTCGACGGTGTCTTGCCGAAGGGCTCACCGGCGGTGATCTTTTCCGACGATCCCTGGTCGGCGCAGGCGATTGCCGCTGCCAAGGCTGGTGGCCACGAAGTTTTGACGGTCGGCCGCAAGGGCGACTACCTGTCGCTGAAGCGCGTCGAGCATTTCCGCCATAAACAGATTGCCGAAATCCATGTCGGCGACGAGATTTTCGAAGTGCATGTGCCGCTCGCAGGCGATTTCCAGATATCGAACGCGCTGGTTGCGGCCGGTCTTGCCATGTCCACCGGCGTTAGTGCCAGGGCGACGATGGCAGCGCTTGAGAAGCTGCAAGGGGCTTCCGGCCGTTTGGAACTGGTCGGCCATACCAAGGAGGGCGCGCTTGCTTACGTCGATTACGCCCACAAGCCGGATGCGCTGGAAAATGTATTGATGTCGGTTCGCCCGTTCACTACCGGCCGCATCATCGTGGTGTTCGGCTGCGGCGGCGACCGGGACAAGGGCAAGCGTCCGATCATGGGCGAGATCGCCACGAGGCTCGCCGATGTAGTGATCGTCACGGACGACAACCCGCGCTCGGAAGTTCCCGCCGTCATTCGCAGCGAGATCATGGCTGCCGCCAAGGGTGCCACCGAGATCGGCGACCGCGCCGAAGCGATCAAGGCTGCCGTCGATATGCTGAAATCGGGCGACACACTGATCGTTGCCGGCAAGGGGCATGAGGAGGGGCAGACCGTCGGCTCCATCACCTTGCCGTTCTCCGATCACGACGAATTGCGCAAGGCATTGGGAGGGCATTGATTTGAGCTTTCTCTGGACAACAAGCGACCTGATGGCGGCCATGCACGGCCGCCCGAGGGGAAATCTGCCCGAGGGCATTACGGGCATTTCGATCGACAGCCGTTCGCTCGGCAAAGGGGAGGCATTTTTCGCCATCAAGGGCGACCGCGTCGATGGGCACGATTATGCCGGTATCGCTTTGGCCAATGGTGCAACGCTTCTGGTCGTCAGCGAAGCCAAAATTCCGGCGCTCGGGCGGCTGAATGGACCGATGATCGTTGTCGATGACGTGCTGGAGGCGATGGTGCGGCTGGGTTGTGCTGCGCGTGATCGAAGTGCCGCCAAGATCATCGCCGTCACCGGATCCGTCGGCAAGACTACGACCAAGGAGATGCTGCGGCATATGCTTGAGCCATCCGGCCGGGTGCATGCGTCCGTTGCGTCGTTCAACAATCACTGGGGCGTGCCGCTGACCCTGTCGCGCATGCCCGAAAACACTGATTTCGGCATTTTCGAAATCGGTATGAACCATGCCGACGAAATCCGGCCGCTGGTCAAGATGGTGCGGCCGCATGTGGCCATCATCACCACGATCGCTGCGGCGCATCTCGGCAATTTCAAGGACCTCGAGGAAATCGCGACTGCAAAGGCTGAAATCATGGAGGGCCTCGTTGATGACGGCCACGTGATCCTCAACCGCGACAACGAACAGTTCGACATGCTGGAGAAGACAGCAAACGCGCTGGGTATCGCTCACGTTCACAGCTTCGGCAGCAGCGCCAAAGCCGATTTCCGCATGGTTGAATATGTAGGCGGCTCGGAAGGCGGCGTGCTGTGGGCTGCACTCGACGGCAAGACACTGGAAATCCAGATGGGTGCGCCCGGCCGTCATATCGCCGAGAATGCGCTGGCGGCTCTCGGAGCGGCCAGCCTTGTCGGCGCGGATATGGATGCGGCTCTTGCTGCGCTTGCAACGCTTCAGCCCGAAAAGGGACGGGGCGCCCGCCACCGCCTTTCGATCGGGTCCGGAACGTTTGTGCTGATCGACGAAAGCTACAACGCCAATCCGGCTTCGATGCGAGCGGCGATCTCGCTGCTGAAAGATACGGTCCTGCCTGACGGCGGGCGCCGGATCGCCATTCTTGGCGACATGCTGGAAATGGGCGAGACCACTAGCGAAATTCATGCCCGACTGGCCGCTCCGCTGGTCGAAGCCGGGATTACGGATATCTGGCTCGCCGGAGAAGAAATGGCGCATCTGCGTGATGCGCTGCCTGACGGTACGCATGTCGAATACCGGCTGTCGGTCATTGAGCTGAAGGAATTTGCGCTCGGCTCTATCGCTGCCAGGGATGTGGTGATGATCAAATCGTCGAAGGGGACCGGCTGCGGCAGGATCGTTTCGGCTCTTCTTGAGCTCTATCCGGCCCATTTGGGTGCGCAACACGCTGAATAAAGGCAGGACAAGGCATTCTTCGCCACTGTTCTATGCTGACACTTTTGATAGGACGCAGTTATCCTTCCATCAGGTGATTCTGATGGATGAAACTGCAACGAACCTTTGGGGAAAGGTCCCTCATGCTCATCTGGCTTGTCGAACTGGCGGACCATTTTCAATTCTTCAACCTGTTCCGGTACATCACGTTCCGGACTGGCGCCGCCCTGTTCACCTCGGCATTGATCGTTTTCCTGTTCGGGCCGCGGATGATTTCGTCGCTGCGCGTACGGCAGGGACGCGGCCAGCCGATCCGCGCGGATGGTCCGCAGACCCATTTCAAGAAGGCCGGTACGCCGACAATGGGCGGGTTGATGATCCTTGCCGGTATCGTCGGCAGTTCGCTGCTCTGGGCCGATCTTTCCAGCGTCTACGTCGTCTCGACGCTGCTGGTAACGCTGGGTTTCGGCGCCATCGGCTTTTACGACGATTATCTGAAGGTGACGAAACAGTCCGACAAGGGCTTTTCCGGCAAGGCGCGGCTCGGGATCGAATTCCTGGTCGCAGGCATCGCCGTATACTTCATGATGCGCACGGCGCTTTCGGCTGGTGTTGCCGGTTCGACTTTCGGATCGTCGCTGACATTCCCGTTTCTCAAGGATTTCACGCTTAATCTCGGCTATTTCTTTATCCTGTTCGGCGGCTTCGTCATCGTCGGTGCCGGCAATGCCGTCAATCTGACCGACGGTCTTGATGGCCTCGCCATCGTACCTGTCATGATTGCTGCAGCCTCCTTCGGTGTCATCGCCTATCTCGCCGGTAACGCGGTGTTTGCAAACTATCTGCAAATCCATTTTGTCCCGGGAACGGGTGAACTTGCCGTCATTCTTGGAGCGGTGATCGGGGCCGGGCTCGGATTTCTGTGGTTCAATGCCCCGCCGGCGGCGATCTTCATGGGCGACACCGGGTCGCTGGCGCTCGGCGGTCTGATCGGTACGGTTGCCGTTGCCACCAAGCACGAAATCGTCATGGTGATCATCGGTGGCCTGTTCGTCATGGAAACCCTGTCGGTGATCATCCAGGTCTTCTGGTTCAAGCGCACCGGCAAGCGCGTCTTCCTGATGGCGCCGATCCACCACCATTTCGAAAAGCTCGGCTGGACCGAAAGCCAGGTGGTTATCCGTTTCTGGATCATTGCCGTTATCCTCGCCATGGTCGGCCTTTCGACCCTGAAGCTGCGGTAACAGACGATGATACCGGTCACCACATTCAGCGGCAAAAAGGTCGGCCTGTTCGGGCTTGGCGGTTCTGGACTGGCAACGGCGCAGGCACTGGTGGCCGGTGGCGCCCTTGTCACGGCCTGGGACGACAATCCCGACAGCGTCGCCAGGGCCTCTGCGGCAGGGATCGGTACCGGTGATCTCCATCACGCAAACTGGGCGGATTTTTCCGCCTTCGTCCTGTCGCCCGGCGTTCCGCTGACGCATCCAAAGCCGCATTGGACCGTTGATCTTGCCCATGCTGCCGGTGTCGAGATCATCGGCGACGTCGAGCTTTTCGTGCGCGAACGGAGGCTCCACGCGCCGGATTGCCCGTTCATCGCCATCACCGGCACCAACGGCAAATCGACGACCACGGCGCTGATTGCGCATATCCTGAAATCCAGCGGCCGCGATACGCAACTCGGCGGCAATATCGGTACCGCTGTGATGACGCTCGACCCACCGGCGCCAAACCGGTTTTACGTCGTTGAATGCTCGTCCTACCAGATCGATCTGGCGCCGACGATCAATCCGTCCGCTGGCATCCTGCTCAACCTGACGCCCGATCATCTCGACCGTCACGGCAGCATGGAACAGTACGCGGAGATCAAGGAACGCTTGATTGCGGGTAGCGACACGGCGATCGTCGGCGTTGATGACGTCTACACCGAGGCGATTGCCGACCGGGCAACGCTTGCCGGACACCGCGTCATCCGCATCGCCCGCCATCGGGCGCTTGGCGAAGGACTGTATGCGGACGGAACGCGCGTCATGCGCGCCGAAGGTGGTCTGGCGACCGTTGTTGCCGATCTCGACGGTATTGCAACCTTGCGCGGTAATCACAACGCCCAGAATGCGGCGGCGGCGATTGCGGCCTGTCTGTCTGTCGGCGTTTCAGAAAGAGAAATCCTTGCCGGGCTTTCGTCTTTTCCGGGTCTGAAGCATCGCATGCAGCCGGTTGGCCGCAAGGGCAACGTTGTCTTCGTCAATGACAGCAAGGCGACCAATGCCGATGCGGCAGCACCAGCGCTGTCGAGCTATGAGCGGATCTACTGGATCGCCGGCGGCCTGCCCAAGGAAGGTGGAATCACCTCGCTTTCGCCGTTCTTTCCGAAGATCGCCAAGGCCTACCTGATCGGCGAAGCCGCACCGGCCTTTGCTGCGACCCTTGGGGAAACGGTTCCCTTCGAGATTTCCGGAACTCTGGAGCGGGCGGTGGCCCATGCAGCAGCCGATGCGGCAGGGGATGAGGCGGCACAATCGGCCGTCCTGCTGTCCCCGGCTTGCGCAAGCTTCGACCAGTACAAGAACTTTGAAGTGCGCGGCGACGCCTTCGTCAGCCATGTCGCTGCGATTGACGGCGTGACGATGCTGATTTGAGGGTGACGACCCTGACTTTGAGATATTGGCGCCGGACGCGCCGTTGAAGGGGACGAAGAAATGGTAAGCCGTGCCGAACGTGGCCCTGTGGCCGACTGGTTCTGGACGATCGACAGGTTCTTCCTGGCGACCTTCATTCTGTTGATGGGCATCGGTTTCATGTTGTCCTTCGCGGCAAGCCCGGCGGTGGCCGAGCGGCTCAATCTTGACAGCTTCCATTTCGTCAAGCGCCACGCGGCCTTCCTCTTGCCGTCGCTGGCGGTGATGATCGGCATCTCGTTCATGACGCCGCGCCAGGTGCGCCGCACCGCGATGATCCTGTTGGTGGCGTCGCTCGCCATGATGGTCCTGGCGCTGTTTTTCGGGGCCGAGGTCAAGGGATCGCGCCGCTGGATCTCGCTCGCCGGGTTGTCGGTACAGCCGTCCGAATTCATGAAGCCGGCCTTCGTCGTCGTTTGTGCATGGCTGTTTTCCGAACATGCCCGCCAGCCTGAGATTCCCGGCAACCTGTTTGCCATCCTGTTGTTCGGCATTGTCGCGGCACTTCTGGTCGCCCAGCCCGATCTTGGCCAGACGATTTTGACCACGGCGGTCTGGGGCGGCATGTTCTTCATGGCCGGCATGCCGTGGCTCTGGATCGTCGTGCTCGGCGGCTCTGCCGTTGGCGGCCTTGTGGTTGCCTATACTCTTTTGCCGCACGTGGCGGGCCGTATCGACCGGTTCATGACCGGCGAGGGCGATACGTTCCAGGTGGACACGGCACTGCAGGCCATCATCCGGGGTGACTGGTTCGGCCAAGGGCCGGGCGAGGGCATCGTCAAGCGGATCATCCCGGACAGCCATACCGACTTTATCTTCTCGGTCGCTGCCGAGGAATTCGGCATCGTCTTCTGCATGGTCATCGTGCTGATTTTTGCCTTCCTCGTCATGCGGGGCCTCAGTCACGCGTTTCGTGAACGCAATGATTTCACCCGTTTTGCGGTTGCCGGCCTGGTGCTGCAGATCGGCATCCAGTCGATGATCAATATCGGCGTTAATCTGCAATTGCTGCCGGCCAAGGGCATGACCCTGCCGTTGATCTCATACGGCGGTTCGTCCATGGTGGCGATCTGCGTAACGGCGGGTTTCATCCTGGCGTTGACCCGCCATCGTCCGGAAAAGCGCGCTGTGGAGCGTAGCCTGTTTCGTTCCGGCATGGCCGTTCCGGCCGAATAGGCCGGTGGAATAAGGACTGAACATGACCAAAGGCATTATCATGCTTGCCGCCGGTGGTACCGGCGGCCATCTGTTTCCGGCGGAAGCGCTGGCGCACGAATTGAAGGCGCTCGGCTATTCCATTCATCTGGTGACAGACAGCCGCGCCGAACGGTTTGCGGGCAAATTTCCGGCCGATGAAATCCATGTCGTACCATCGGCGACGATCGGATCGAAGAACCCGCTGAAGATCGCGTCATCGCTATGGACACTCTGGTCCGGTATGCGCATTGCCCGCCGCCTGATGGCGAAGGTGCGGCCGAAGGTCGTCGTCGGCTTCGGCGGCTATCCGACAATCCCACCGTTGCTGGCTGCCACCGGCATGGGCATCCCGTCGATGATCCACGAGCAGAATGCCGTCATGGGCCGCGCCAACAAAGCCTTGGCTAACCGTGTCAGGGCGATTGCCGGTGGGTTTCTGCCTGAAACCGATGGACCCTATGCAGCAAAAACGGTGACGACCGGCAACCCGGTGCGTCCGGCGGTTCTGGAGGCGGCAAAGGTTCCCTATCAGCCACCCGGCGAAGGCGAGGAGTTTCGTCTTGTCGTGTTCGGTGGCAGCCAGGGTGCACAATATTTTTCCAAGACTGTGCCAACTGCGATCAGTCTGCTCGACGATAATTTGCGGCGGCGGCTGAAGATCACGCAACAGGCCCGTGCCGAAGACATGCCGATGGTCCAGGGCTGTGTCGCCAAGCTGGAGATGAATGCGGATATCGCCCCCTTCTTCACCGACATGGCTGACCGCCTTGCCAAGGCGCATCTGGTCATCTGCCGTTCGGGTGCTTCGACAGTTTCGGAGATCGCCGTGATCGGCCGCCCGGCGATCCTGGTGCCTTACCCCTATGCGCTCGACCATGATCAGGCGGCCAATGCGGCATCCCTGGCTGCGACCGGTGGCGCCAAGGTGATCGTCCAGGCCGAACTTTCGCCGGAAAAACTCAGCAAGATTCTGACCGGTGCGATGACCAACCCCGAGAAGCTTGCCACGATGGCGGCAAATGCCAAACAGGCGGGCAAACCCGATGCGGCGCGCTTGCTTGCCGCCATGGTTGAAGCTATTGCCAGCGGTTCGACGATTGCACAGTTCAAGGAAACACGCTCATGAAAATGCCGCAGACAATCGGCCTGGTCCATTTCATCGGTATCGGTGGTATCGGCATGAGCGGTATCGCCGAAGTGCTGCACAATCTCGGCCACAAGGTTCAGGGCTCCGACCAGTCCGACAGTGCCAATGTCCAGCGCCTGCGTGACAAGGGCATCGAGGTCTTTGTCGGCCACAAGCCCGAGAATATCGGCGAGGCCGAAGTCGTTGTGGTTTCGACCGCCATCAAGAAGAGCAACCCGGAACTGATTGCCGCGCGTGAAAAGCTGCTGCCTGTCGTGCGCCGTGCCGAAATGCTCGCCGAACTCATGCGCTTCCGCAATGCCATCGCCATCGGTGGTACGCACGGAAAGACGACGACGACGTCGATGGTCGCGACGCTGCTGGAAGCCGGCGGTCTCGATCCGACCGTGATCAATGGCGGCATCATCAACGCATACGGCACCAATGCCCGCATGGGCGAGGGCGAGTGGATGGTGGTCGAGGCTGACGAATCCGACGGTACCTTCCTGAAGCTTCCGGCCGATGTCGCTGTCGTCACCAATATCGACCCCGAACATCTCGATCACTACGGCAATTTCGATGCCGTGCGGGAAGCCTTCCGCCAGTTTGTCGAGAACGTGCCGTTCTATGGCTTCGCCGTGATGTGCCTCGATCATCCCGAAGTTCAGACGATGGTGTCGAAGATCGAGGACCGCAAGGTCATCACTTACGGCGAAAACCCGCAGGCCGACGTGCGCTTTTCCAACATCCGCATGGACGGCATCGTCTCGGTGTTCGATGTGGAAATCCGCCGCCGCCGCACAGGCAAGGTGATCCAACTGAAGGATCTGCGCCTGCCGATGCCGGGCCGTCACAACGTTTCAAATGCGACGGCAGCGATTGCCGTTGCCCAGCGCCTCGGCATTTCGCCAGAGGATATCGCCAAGGGGCTGGCCGCCTTTGCCGGCGTCAAGCGCCGCTTCACGTTTACCGGTGAATGGAACAATGTCCGCGTCTACGACGACTATGGCCATCACCCGGTCGAGATCAAGGCCGTGCTGAAGGCGGCGCGTGAGGCCTGCCAGGGCCGCGTCATCGCCGTGCATCAGCCGCACCGGTTCTCGCGGTTGCACAGCCTGTTCGAGGATTTTTCCGCCTGCTTCAACGAGGCCGACACGATCCTTCTGGCGCCGGTCTATTCGGCTGGCGAAGAGCCGATCGAGGGCATCAATTCGCAGGAACTCGTTTCCCGCATCAAGGCCGGTGGTCACCGCGACGCGCGGTTCATCGATGGTCCGGAATCAATCGCTCCGATTGTATCGGCCATTGCACAACCCGGTGACTTTGTGGTTCTCTTGGGGGCTGGCAGCATCACCTACTGGGCTGCCGCACTTCCGAAGGAACTCGCAGGCATTTCAGGAAATTCCGCATGAAACAGGTACACGGAGAAAAGTTGCTGGCCTCTCTGGGGGACGGCGTCAAGGAATTGCGCGGACGTCTGACGCCGGATGCGCCGATGGATCGCGTCACATGGTTTCGGGCCGGTGGTCTTGCCGAACTGATGTTCCAGCCGCATGACGCCGATGATCTCATCGCTTTCCTGAAGATGCTGCCCGCTGAAGTGCCGGTCATGGTTGCCGGTGTCGGCTCCAACCTTCTGGTTCGCGATGGCGGTATTCCGGGCGTCGTCATCCGGCTATCGGCCAAGGGGTTTGGCGATGTCGAACTGGTTTCCGAGACGCGCGTCAAAGCCGGAGCGATCTGCCCGGACAAGAACCTTGCGGCAATGACGCTCGATCACGGCATCGGCGGTTTTGCCTTCTATTACGGCATTCCCGGCACGATCGGCGGCGCGTTGCGCATGAACGCCGGTGCCAACGGCGGCGAGACCCGCGAGCGGGTCGTCGAGGTGCATGCGGTTGATCGCAAGGGCAACGGCCACGTGCTTTCCAACGCCGATATGGGCTACAGCTACCGTCATTCAGCGGCGCCGAAGGACCTGATCTTCACCCATGCGGTTTTCGAAGGCTATCTCGAAGACAAGGCGAAGATTCGTGCCGACATGGACGCGGTGCGTCAGCATCGCGAGACCGTTCAGCCGATCCGCGAAAAGACCGGCGGCTCGACCTTCAAGAACCCGGACGGTCATTCCGCCTGGAAGCTGATCGATGAGGCCGGGTGCCGTGGCATGATGATCGGCGGCGCCCAGATGTCGCCGTTGCACTGCAATTTCATGATCAATACCGGTCAGGCGAGCGGCTACGAACTCGAATACCTCGGCGAGACCGTGCGCCAGCGCGTCTTTGAAACCTCGGGCGTTTCGCTCGAATGGGAAATCAAGCGCGTCGGCACGTTCATGCCCGGCTACGAGGTCAAGGAGTTTTTGGGCGAACTGACGGCCTGAACGATCGTTCCATGATGGAAGAGCATGATCATGCAGCAATCGCTGCATGATCTGAGATTTCTTCAGTTGTGAATATTTTTTGACAACACTGTGATGAGGCTATGAGCGTAACAGCTGCACACACAGCGAGATTCTTTGACGAAATCGTCGCGCATGGCACGGTCTGGTCCATACGGGACGACGATGGTTTCCCGACCTCGACAAGTCCGCTTGGTGAGACGGCAATGCCGTTCTGGTCTTCCGATAGCCGGGCTCAGAAGGTTATAGACAATGTTTCCGCATATCGTGGCTTTAAAACCTCTCGGCTTGCGTTGTCTGAATTCGTGGACCGTTGGCTTCCGGGACTGGAAAGGGATGGCCTTTTCGTTGGTATCAATTGGTCGGGCAAGCGCGCGACGGGGTACGATATGACGCCGGAAACTGTCAGAAACCGTATTGCAATGAAGCAGACAGCCACCGTTTCCGGCCACTAATCGCCATCGTCTCTTTGCTGTGATGCTATCGATTAATGAAAAAGCCGCCGCAGAGTGATCTGCGGCGGCTTTTTGGTGTTTGATGCTTTTGCTGACGCTCAGACTTCGTCCTTGCCGGAAAGCAGGATGCAGATCAGCGTGATCACGGCCGCTGCGCCGAGATAGTAGCCAACATAGGCCATGCCGTAGTTCACCTGCAGCCAGGTCGCGGCGTAGGGAGCAAGCGAAGCTCCGAAAATGCCGGCGAGGTTGAAGGTGATCGACGAGCCGGTGTAGCGCACGTTGGTCGGGAAGGGGGCTGCAAGCGCCGTTCCGATCAGGCCGTAGGTCAGGCCCATCAAGGCCATTGCGATGATTGCAAAGACGAAGATGGCGCCTTCGCCCGATGTCATCAAGACGTTCAGGAAGAACGAGAAGATGCCGATCAGGACAGTCGTTGCAATCAATACCTCGCGGCGGCCGAAGCGTTCGGCCAGTTTGCCAGCGATCGGAATGAAGATACCGAACAAGACCGAGCCGACGATCTGGATTTCCAAAGCGTCGAGGAACGGGATCTTCAGGACCTTGACGTTGTAGGAGAGCAGATAGGCCGAGCCGATGTAGAACAGCACGAAGGTCGCCAGCGCTACGAAGGTGCCGAGGAAGAGGCTGCGCTTGTGGTTGCGGAACAGTTCCACAACAGGCACATCAACGCGCTTGTGCTCGTCGATGGCTTTCTGGAACGCCGGTGTCTCGGTGATTGACAAGCGTACCCACAGGCCGACGGCAATCAGGATAATCGAGGCAATGAACGGGATGCGCCAGCCCCAGCTGAGCAACTGCTCCTGGGTCATCAGGTGCAGCAGCAGCCAGAAGGCGCCAGACGACAGGAACAGGCCGACAGGAGCGCCGAGCTGCGGGAACATGCCATACCAGCTGCGCTTGCCTTCCGGTGCGTTCTCCGTGGCGAGCAGGACGGCACCGCCCCATTCGCCACCAAGACCAAAGCCCTGACCGAAGCGGCACAGCGCCAGCAGAAGCGGCGCGATCACGCCGATCTGCTCATAGGTCGGCAGCATGCCGATGATGACAGTCGAGACGCCCATGGTCAGAAGAGCCGCAACAAGTGTGGTCTTGCGGCCGACACGGTCGCCGAAATGGCCGAACACGACGGCGCCGAGCGGGCGTGCGAAAAAGGCGATCGAGAAGGTCGCGAACGACGCCAGCAGTGCCGTGGTCGGATCGGTGTTCGGGAAGAACAGGGCCGGGAACACCAGCACGGCGGCGGTGGCGTAAACGTAGAAGTCGAAGAATTCGATAGTCGTGCCGACCAGGCTTGCCAGAAGAACGCGGGCCGGCGAATTGAGCGGGCCCTTGTTCAACGGCACTGCCGCCGGCGACGTGGAGAGTATGTCGCTCATTGTCATGTGTCCGTATTGGAAATGTGATTGCCGTCTTAGGAGGCAGCTGCCCGGCTTTAACGCAGGCGAAGCGGCAATAAAACCCTCCAAACGCAACAATCGGCAAGTATTCCGGGCGTGGCGATCATAAAAATAACGTCAAGCCGCAGCCGCATCGCCGTTCATTTCGCCAGAGTGATCAAAAATGCCACCTTAGAGGGCTGCTTGCCTGCACAATCCTTGACCAGAATCGAATTGTGGCAAATCTTGGGTTGTGTACCCGGCCACCGGGTGCGGCAAACAGGCTGGGATGCGCATGCGTTTCCTTCAGGGGGTCTGATGGAGGCGCTGACGAAGCGTATCAGGCACTTTTGGGGCATTTGCTCCGTTTGAAGGGGAAACCATGTTCAAGAAGCTTTCTGCGGAATTTTTAGGAACATTCTGGCTTGTGTTCGGCGGCTGCGGCAGTGCCGTGCTGGCGGCGGCCTTTCCGGAAGTCGGTATCGGCCTGCTCGGTGTTTCGTTTGCCTTTGGTCTCACCGTTTTGACCATGGCCTATGCGGTCGGCGGCATTTCGGGCGGTCACTTCAATCCGGCGGTGTCCGTTGGCTTGACGGTTGCCGGTAAATTTCCGGCCTCTTCGCTCCCCGGCTATATCATTGCCCAGGTGGCGGGCGGCATCGTCGCGGCCGCAGCCCTTTATCTGGTTGCCAGCGGCAAGGCTGACTTCCAGCTCGGCGGTTTTGCTGCCAATGGTTACGGCGAGCATTCGCCGGGCGGCTATTCGCTGACCTCAGCCTTGGTCATCGAGGTACTTTTGACCGGCTTCTTCATCTTCATCATTCTGGGAGCCACCCATGGCCGCGTACCGGTCGGCTTTGCGCCGATTGCTATCGGTCTTACCCTGACCCTGATCCACCTGATCTCCATCCCGGTCACCAACACCTCGGTCAATCCGGCCCGCTCGACGGGGCAGGCATTGTTCGTTGGCGGTTGGGCGTTGCAGCAACTGTGGCTGTTCTGGCTCGCTCCGATCGTCGGTGCAGTGATCGGCGCAGTCATCTGGAAGGTGGTCGGCGAAGACGACTAAGACTCTATCATCTGCCTTGCTTCGCTTACGAAAGGCCCCGCGCAAAACGCTGCGGGGCCTTTCCGTTTTATCAGTCCCGCCGTCGGCCTTTTCTCTTGCGCCGCGATTAACACTCTGATTCTAAGCGATGAATCGAAGTGCTGAGATGAGTCGGTGCGAAATATTTTACCCATGTCTTGGATAGGGTTAACCAAA
This sequence comes from Pararhizobium sp., assembly GCF_965279435.1. Classification (NCBI taxonomy): domain Bacteria; kingdom Pseudomonadati; phylum Pseudomonadota; class Alphaproteobacteria; order Hyphomicrobiales; family Rhizobiaceae; genus Pararhizobium; species Pararhizobium sp. The sequence goes on along the minus strand of NZ_CBDIHY010000003.1, from coordinate 4,073,279 downwards.
GTAAACGGTTCATTAACTATAATGCCGCTCTAGTGGAGCTGTGCCTGAAAGATGCGACTCGTCTGCATCAACAAGCCAGGCGCAAGCAGCGATTTGTAAGGCTGGCGTAATGTCGGGGGTTTTTATGAGTGGTAAGCATGTAGCTGTCCTGTTGGGCGGATTTTCTTCGGAGCGGCCTGTCAGCCTGTCTTCGGGGACTGCGTGCGCCGATGCGCTGGAGGCCGAGGGCTACCGCGTTACCCGAATTGACGTTGACCGTAATGTCGCATCCGTTCTTGCTGACCTGCGTCCAGATGTTGCCTTCAATGCCCTGCATGGCCCGTTTGGCGAGGACGGCACGATCCAGGGCATCCTCGAATATCTTCAGATCCCTTATACCCATTCCGGCGTCCTTGCTTCGGCGCTGGCCATGGACAAGGCGCAGGCAAAGCTTGTTGCCAGCGCTGCCGGCATCCCCGTTGCCGAGGCGCGCGTCATGGATCGCCATGATTTTGGCTCCGATCATCCGATGAAGCCTCCTTACGTGGTCAAGCCTGTTCGCGAAGGCTCCAGCTTTGGTGTGGTGATGGTCAAGGAGGATCAATCGCATCCGCCGCAGATCGTCACGTCGAACGAGTGGCGCTACGGTGACCAGGTGATGGTCGAGCGCTATGTGTACGGCCGCGAGTTCACCTGCGGCGTCATGGGCGATACGGCTCTCGGTGTCACCGAAGTGATACCGCAGGGACACGCCTTCTACGATTACGATTCAAAGTATGTGAAAGGTGGCTCAAAACACGTCATCCCGGCCGATCTTTTACCAAATATTTACCAAAAAATACAAACACTCTCAGTCATGGCGCATCAGGCGATTGGATGCCGCGGCGTAAGCCGCTCCGACTTCCGCTTTGACGACCGTTTCTCTGCCGAGGGAGAGCTCATCTGGCTGGAAGTCAATACCCAGCCCGGCATGACTCCCACCTCTCTGGTGCCTGAAATGGCCGTTCATGCTGGTCATACGTTTGGTGAATTCCTCAAGTGGATCGTGGAGGACGCGTCGTGTTTGCGTTGAAGGGCAGGAAAGCAGGAAGAGGACGGGCTCCGCTGGAGGCGGCTGATCTTGATGGTCAGCGCGTTTTGCCACGGCCGCTTCGCCGCGTCGTGCGTTTCCTCGTCAGTCTCGGGACGGGCCGCATCCATTTCATGCCATATACCGGCACTGTCTCCGTCGCGGCACTTTTTGCTGCGACCGGTTTCTACGGCATGTCGCTCGGTGGTCACAGCCAGGATTTCGCCCAGACAACCACGACGGCCGTCGGTTTTGCCATCGAGGACGTCAAGGTATCCGGCAACGACCAGACCTCGGAAATCGACATTCTGCAGCAGCTCGGCCTTGATGGTGCAACCTCCCTGGTCGCCCTCGATATCGGCGCGGCGCGCAAGTTGATCAGCGAGATGCCCTGGGTCGAGGATGTTGCCGTGCGCAAGATCTATCCGGGCACGATCGAGGTCAATCTCAAGGAGCGCAAGGCGTTCGGTATCTGGCAGCACGGTTCCGACCTGTCGCTGATCGAGGCAAGCGGCAGTGTGATTGCGCCGCTGCGTGACAACAAATTCTCCGAGCTGCCGCTGTTTGTCGGCCGCGATGCCGAGACCACCGCTGCTGCGTTCTACGCGCGATTTGAACAGTGGCCGGAAATCAGCAAACGCGTCAAAGCCTATGTGCGCGTTGCCGGCCGCCGCTGGGATCTGATCCTGGACAACGGCATCAACATCAAGCTGCCCGAGCATGATCTCGACCGCGCCATGCAGGTGCTGTCGACGATGGACGAGGGGCAGCAGTTGCTCGAACGTGACATCGCTGCGGTTGATCTGAGGCTAGAGGATCGCACCACGATCCAATTGACCCCGGAAGCCGCTGCCCGCCGCCAGACTGTTCTGGAAGCCCGCACGAAGATGTTGAAGAAGCAGGAAAAGGAAGGCCGTACATGAGCATTTTCGGCTCCTCGAGTTTTGGGCTGCCGCGTCTGAAGCCGCTTTCTTCCAAGCGGTCGCATGTCGTTTCTGTGCTCGATATCGGTTCGACCAAGGTGGTCTGCATGATCGGCCGGCTGACGCCGAAGGCCGAAAGCCAGATCCTGCCGGGGCGCACCCATTCGATCGAGATCATCGGGATCGGTCATCACAAGTCGCGCGGCATGAAGAACGGCGTCATCGCCGATCTGGATGCTGCCGAAAGTGTCGTCCGTCTTGCTGTCGACGCCGCCGAGCGCATGGCCGGGCTGACCATCGACAGCCTGATCGTCAATATTTCCGCCGGCCGTCTGCAGAGCGATATCTACACAGCTTCGATCGATCTGGGTGGCCAGGAAGTCGATGCTGCCGACTTGAAGAAGGTTCTCTCAGCTGCTGGCCAACAGTCGCTGCGCCAGGACCGCGTTATCCTGCATTCGCTGCCAACCGGGTTTTCGCTCGATGGTGAGCGCGGTATCCGCGATCCGCTCGCCATGTTCGGCGATTCGCTCGGTGTCGATATGCACGTACTGACGGCGGAACGCGCTGCGCTGAAGAACCTCGAGCTCTGCATCAACCGTGCGCATCTGTCGGTCGAAGGCATTGTCGCGACACCTTATGCAAGCGGTCTTGCTGCGCTGGTCGATGACGAAGTCGAACTTGGCTGTGCTGCCATCGACATGGGCGGCGGCACCACGACGATCTCGGTGTTTGCCGAGGGCAAGCTGGTTCATGCTGATGCGATCAGCCTTGGTGGTCACCACGTTACCACAGACCTTGCACGTGGCCTGTCCACCCGCATCGAGGACGCCGAGCGCCTGAAGGTCGTTCATGGTTCGGCATTGCCGAATAGCGCCGACGAGCGCGATATCGTGTCCGTTCCGCCGATCGGCGAGGACGACCGCGATCAGCCGACACACGTGCCGCGGGCTCTTGTCTCGCGTATCGTGCGGGCGCGCATCGAGGAAACACTCGAACTCATTCGCGACCGCATTCAGCGGTCCGGCTTTTCGCCGATCGTCGGCAAGCGTGTCGTTCTGACGGGTGGTGCGGCACAGCTGACCGGTCTGCCGGAATCAGCGCGCCGGATTCTCGCCCGCAACGTCCGCATCGGCCGTCCGCTCGGCGTCTCCGGACTGCCGGCGGCAGCCAAGGGCCCGGCCTTTTCGACGGCCGTCGGTCTGATGATCTATCCACAGGTCGCGGACATGGAAACACATGCGGCGCAGGGCGGTCTGCTCTCGTCGCTTGCAGGAAACAACAGCCGTATCGCCCGCATGGGGCAATGGCTGAAGGAAAGTTTTTGAGCCCTTCAGCTTGATGCTTGAGGGATGCAATACGGGATTTAGTGATTTGGCCGGCTCGGCAAGGCGGCCAGAAACCAGGAAGGAACGGGTACAATGACGATCAACTTGCAAAAGCCGGATATCACCGAGCTGAAGCCCCGCATCACCGTCTTCGGTGTCGGCGGCGGCGGCGGCAATGCTGTCAACAACATGATCACCGCAGGCCTCGAGGGCGTCGATTTCGTCGTTGCCAACACCGATGCCCAGGCGCTGACCATGACCAAAGCTACGCGCATCATCCAGATGGGTGTTGCCGTGACCGAAGGCCTCGGCGCCGGCTCGCAGCCTGAAGTCGGCCGTGCGGCTGCTGAAGAGTGCATCGATGAGATCATCGATCACCTGAACGGCACGCACATGTGCTTCGTCACCGCCGGCATGGGTGGTGGTACCGGTACCGGTGCTGCTCCGGTCGTTGCCCAGGCTGCCCGTAACAAGGGCATCCTGACGGTCGGCGTCGTTACCAAGCCGTTCCAGTTCGAAGGCCAGCGCCGCATGCGTCTCGCCGACATGGGCATTCAGGAACTGCAGAAGTCCGTCGATACCCTGATCGTCATTCCGAACCAGAACCTGTTCCGGATCGCCAATGACCGCACCACGTTCGCCGACGCATTCGCAATGGCCGACCAGGTTCTGTACTCGGGTGTTGCCTGCATCACCGACCTGATGGTCAAGGAAGGCCTGATCAACCTCGACTTCGCGGACGTTCGTTCCGTGATGCGCGAAATGGGCCGCGCCATGATGGGTACCGGCGAAGCATCCGGCGAAGGCCGCGCAATGGCCGCTGCCGAAGCTGCGATCGCCAACCCGCTGCTCGACGAAACCTCGATGAAGGGCGCTCAGGGCCTGTTGATCTCGATCACCGGCGGCCGTGACCTGACCCTGTTCGAAGTTGACGAAGCAGCCACCCGCATCCGCGAGGAAGTGGATCCGGACGCCAACATCATCCTCGGCGCAACATTCGACGAAGAACTCGAAGGCCTCATCCGCGTTTCGGTCGTGGCAACGGGTATCGATCGGACGGCCGCGGAGGTGGCCGGTCGTTCTTCCGACTTTCGTCCGGTAGCCGCCAAGCCGATCATCCGTCCGTCCATCGCCATCCCGGGGCCGGCGGTCCAGCAGACTGTTGCCGTTCAGCAGCCGGCTCCGGTTGCCCAGCAGCCTGTCGTTCAGCAGCAGGCCGCCCAGCCGGTTCAGCAGACCAGCGATTCGATTGCCGAAGCTATCCGTGCAGCCGAACTGGAACGCGAATTGTTCCTGTCGATGCCGCGCGGCGGTGCAACCGCTCCGGTTCAGCAGGCTCAGGACGATTTCCGTCCGCAGAGCAAGCTTTTCGCAGGCGCCGCACCGGTCGAACAGCAGCCTGTTCTGCAGGCGGCTCCGGTTCAGCGGGCGGTCGAAACACCGGTCTACCAGCAGCCGGTTGCCCAGGCTCCGGTTCGCCACGAGCCGATCGCTCCGGTGATCCGTCAGCAGGCCGAACAGGTCCGCATGCCGCGCGTCGAGGACTTCCCGCCGATGGTGAAGGCCGAAGCCGAGCATCGTGCACAGCCGGTTCAGCATGAAGAGCGCGGCCCGATGGGCCTGCTCAAGCGAATCACCAATTCGCTCGCACGCCGTGAAGAAGAAACGCATGATGTCGCGTCTGACATGACCGCCGGTGCACCGGCAGCGGCCTCGCAGCAGCGCCGTCCGCTGTCGCCTGAAGCGAGCGTTTATGCGCCGCGCCGGGCTGCCCCTCTCGATGACCGTGCCCGCGCTGCCTCGCAGCCGCGTGCACATGAAGACGATCAGCTCGAAATCCCGGCTTTCCTGCGCCGCCAGTCGAACTGATTTTTTAACCCACCTTCCTCCTTGCCGAAATGCCCGGGTTTGCGCCCGGGCATTTTTTATGAATTAGTGAATTCTTCCAATATCTAAGCACCGTGTGTGCGTCGCGTAACAAAGCGAAAGAAACAGTGATTTGGAATGACGGCCCGGTGCAATTATCTTCACAATCAGGACTGATGGGGCAACGTTGCGATTCTAAACGCGAAAGTTGGCATATTGGACCGGATGGTGACAGCAAAGCGTCGCTTTCCGATTGTGTGCCTTGCGGCCTTGGAAAACGCGCGGCTCTGGTCCCATCGAGACATTCGGCGGTAACGCCACATAGCATTTGAAGGCGATAAGCATGGGACTGGGAATTGGACTGCTAGGGTTTCAGACAACGATTGCACACTCTGTTACCCTGAGCGGCACCGGCGTACATTCTGGCGCTGAAGTAGCAATCACGTTTCATCCGGCGGAAGCAGACAGCGGCATCGTTTTCCAGCGTGTTGTCGGTGAACAGACGATCAGCGAATTCAAGGCGGTTTCCTCGCAGGTCGGCAACACTGATCTGTGCACCATCCTCGGTTTTTCGCCTGCCACCTCGATCGCCACGATCGAGCATGTGATGGCGGCGATCTACGCACTCGGCCTCGACAATCTTCTGATCGAAGTGCAGGGCGCTGAAATGCCGATCATGGATGGCAGCTCGGCTCCGTTCATCGAGGCTATCGAGCAGACCGGCATCAAGGCGCTTTCGGTCAAGCGCCGCTATATCCGCATCCTCAAGCCTGTCCGTATCGAATCAGGCGCGTCCTGGTCGGAGTTCACGCCTTATGACGGCATGCGCTTTGAAGTGGAGATCGATTTCGATAGCCCGCTGATCGGCCGCCAGGCCTGGAAGGGTGACATCACCCCTTCGGTCTTCAAGACGGAATTGTCGCGGGCGCGCACCTTCGGTTTCATGCGCGATGTCGAGCGTATGTGGGCCGCCGGTCGCGGCCTCGGTTCGTCGCTGGAAAATTCGGTCGTCATTGCCGATGACAACACGGTCATCAACGTGGAAGGCCTTCGCTACAAGGACGAGTTCGTTCGCCACAAGACGCTGGACGCCGTGGGTGACCTGGCTCTGGCCGGTGCGCCGTTCATCGGCTGCTACCGTTCCTATCGCGGTGGTCATAAGATGAATGCCAATGCGCTGAAGGCGCTGATGAGCGATCCGACCGCCTACGAAATCGTGGAAAATGCTCCGCAGCGTCAGCGTTCGGCGCCGCGCGAAGTGATTGCGGTCAGCGCACCGTAATATGCAGCTATTTGTTCCTGAAAGGGAAATCTGGTCTGACGTTTGATAAGAGCCGGTCTTTTGACCGGCTTTTTCATGATAAGACTGCCACAAAATTGCGTTAATCAATGATCATGACATTGCGGTCTTGTTGCATCTTGATCTAAAACGCGGTTCATAGGCGGCGGTATTCTTACCGGCGCGGGAGTTGGGATTTACGAATGGTAATTGCAGGCCAGTTTGAATTGAAAAAGATGGCACGTGTTGTTGTCATCGCGCTTGCGGCTTCCGCAGGCAGTGTACTGATCACCGCTTGCCAGAACGATCCCGACATCGATATCACCAAGCTGGCCGCCGAAACGGATCCGCCGGAAGTGCTCTACAATCAGGGCCTTGCCAACCTGAATGCCGGCAAGACCACGGAGGCTGCACGCAAGTTCGACGCCATCGACCAGCAGCATCCGTTCTCGGAATATGCCCGCAAGGCGCTGGTCATGCGCTCGTTCATCAATTACCGCAACGGCCAGTATCAGGACGCCATCAACGGGGCGAGCCGCTACCTGAACCTCTATCCCGAATCCGAAGATGCAGCCTACGCGCAGTACATTGTCGGTCTTGCCTATTCCAAACAGATTCCGGCGGTGACACAGGATCAGAAGCCGGCCTTCAAGACCATCGAGGCGATGCAGGCGGTCATTACCAAATATCCCGATTCGGAATATGTCGAGGATGCGCAAGCCAAGATGCGCTATGCCAAGGACCAGCTGGCTGGCAAGGAAATGCAGGTCGGCCGCTATTATCTCGAGCGCAAGGAATACCTGGCCGCGATCACGCGTTTCCGCTCGGTGGTCGAATCCTACCCGAATACCAATCAGGTCGAGGAAGCACTGGCGCGTCTGGTCGAAACCTATTTCGCCATGGGCATCACCACCGAGGCACAGACGGCAGCCGCCGTTCTCGGCCACAACTATCCTGACAGCCAGTGGTATTCCGATAGCTACAAGCTGCTGCAGAGTGGTGGTCTTGAGCCGCGTGAAAACGGTAACTCGTGGATTTCGCGCGCAGGCAAGAAGCTTTTGGGCGCCTAGGACCGGGATAGACAGCGAAGAGATTTGAACCGGGATGCTCTCACAGATTTCGATCCGCGATATCGTCCTGATCGAACGGCTTGATCTTTCCTTCGATGCTGGCCTGTCCGTGCTCACGGGGGAGACCGGCGCTGGAAAATCCATTCTCCTCGACAGCCTGTCGCTGGCGCTCGGCGGCCGGGGCGACGGTTCGCTGGTTCGCCATGGCGGCGACAAGGGGCAGGTGACGGCGGTCTTCGATGTCGGCATGAGCCATCCGGCCCGGCTTTTCGTCCGCGAAAACGGCATTGACGATGATGGCGACCTGATCTTCCGCCGGGTGCAATCTGCCGACGGCCGCACCAAGGCCTATGTCAACGACCAGCCGGTCTCCGTGCAGCTGATGCGCCAGGCAGGCCAGTTGTTGGTCGAAATCCACGGCCAGCACGACGACCGCGCCCTTGTCGATACCCACGCCCATCGCACGCTTCTTGATGCCTTCGGCGGTCTTGCCGAAGAGGCGCAGGCCGTCTCCGGCCTCTACCGCATCTGGAAGGATGCCGAGCGGACGCTGAAGAAGCACCGTGACAAGGTGGAAGCCGCTGCCCGCGAGGCCGATTATCTGCGCTCTTCCGTCGAGGAACTGGAAGCCCTGTCACCACAGGATGGCGAGGAGGACGATCTGGCCGAGCGCCGCTCGCGGATGATGAAGGCCGAGCGTATCGCCGTCGATATCAATGAAGCCAGCGAGTTTCTCAACGGCAATGGCTCACCTGTGCCTCTGATCGCCTCCATGGTGCGCAGGCTTGAGCGCAAGAGCCATGAAGCGCCGGGCCTTCTTGAAGAAACTGTCGAGCTGCTCGACGCTGCGCTCAACCAGCTTTCCGACGCCCAGATGGCGGTCGAGGCGGCGCTGCGGAAAACCGAATACGATCCGAAGGAGTTGGAGCGTGTCGAGGAGCGGCTGTTTGCGCTGCGCGCGGCCGCCCGAAAATATTCCGTGCCGGTGACGACGCTGCCAGCGCTTGCCGTCCGGATGATTTCCGATCTTGCCGATCTCGATGCGGGCGAGGAAAAGCTGAAACAGCTGCAAACGCAGCTTGGCCTGACCAAGGGCGCTTTTGACGCGGCGGCCGTTGCCCTCTCGGCCAAACGCCACAATACGGCAACGGCTCTTTCCGAGGCTGTGATGGCTGAGCTTCCGGCGCTGAAGCTCGAGCGCGCCCGGTTCATGGTGGAAGTGACGTCCGATCAGAACGCCGCTGCTGCCGAGGGCATCGACGTGATCGAATTCCACGTCCAGACCAATCCGGGCACCCGGCCCGGGCCGATCATGAAGGTTGCATCCGGCGGTGAGCTGTCGCGCTTTCTTTTGGCTCTGAAGGTGGCGCTTGCCGATCGCGGCTCGGCCCCGACGCTGGTTTTCGACGAAATCGACACCGGTGTCGGCGGCGCTGTTGCCGATGCCATCGGCCAGCGGCTGAAGCGGCTGTCGAAAACCGTTCAGGTTCTGTCCGTCACCCACGCACCGCAGGTGGCGGCTCGAGCCGCAACGCATCTGTTGATTTCCAAGGGGCCTTCGGCGGAAAAGTCCGAAACGATCTCTACCCGCGTCGCCCGCATGGACGACAAAGCCCGCACCGAAGAAATCGCCCGCATGCTGGCCGGTGCCTCGGTGACCGACGAGGCGAGGGCGGCCGCAGCGCGTTTGCTGGCCGGCAACGTGTAAATTTACCCTCCCCTTGAGGGGGAGGGTCGGCACGTAGTGCCGGGGTGGGTGATCCTTTGTGATCACCTAACGAACACCCCACCCGCGCGGTCCGCGCGACCTCCCCCTCAGGGAGAGGTGGTTTTCAACATCTTCCCATTCTGCGAAAATTCTCTAAAACGACTCTCAAATCAGGAGTCCCAGCATGTCGACCTTATCCATTGCCGTTGAAGATTTGACGCTTGAAGATGCGGTTATCGAGCTGGAACGGCTGGCTGGCGAATTGGCCCATCACGATGGGCTTTATCACGGCAAGGATGCCCCGGAGATTTCCGACGCGGACTACGATGCGCTAAAGCGGCGCAACGAGGAGATCGAGGCGCGCTTTCCGGAGCTGGTCCGTTCCGATAGCCCGTCACGTAAGGTTGGTGCTGCACCATCTGGCATTTTCCAGCAGATCACCCATGCCCGGCCGATGCTGTCGCTCGACAATGTGTTTTCCGACGCGGACGTGCAGGACTTTATCGGCAGCGTTTATCGCTTTCTTGGCCTTTTGCCGGATAATTCGATTGCGTTTACCGCCGAGCCGAAAATCGACGGCCTGTCGATGTCTCTGCGCTACGAAAATGGCAGGCTCGTCAGCGCCGCGACGCGCGGCGACGGCACGACCGGCGAAAACGTCACCGCCAATATCCGCACCATCAAGGAAATCCCGCAGACGCTGCCAGCCGATGCGCCTGCGATCGTCGAGGTTCGCGGCGAGGTCTACATGGGCAAGAGCGACTTTTTGGCGCTCAACGAGCAGATGGTGGCCGAGGGCAAGCAGACCTACGTCAATCCGCGCAACACGGCGGCCGGATCGCTGCGTCAGCTCGATCCAACGGTCACTGCCAGCCGCAAGCTGAAATTCTTCGCCTATGCCTGGGGTGAGATTTCCGAGATGCCGGCCGATACCCAGTCCGGGATGGTCGCGGTGTTCAAGCGCTGGGGCTTTCCTGTTAATCCGCTGACGCAGCGCCTGTCGTCGATCGAGGCTATCCTTGAACACTATAACGGCATCGGCTTGAAACGCCCCGATCTCGACTACGATATCGATGGCGTCGTCTATAAGGTCGACCGGTTGGACCTGCAGCAGCGCCTGGGTTTTCGCTCGCGCTCGCCGCGCTGGGCGACGGCGCATAAGTTTCCGGCCGAGCAGGCGTTCACCACCGTCGAGAATATCGACATTCAGGTGGGCCGTACCGGTGCCCTGACGCCGGTGGCGCGGTTGACGCCGGTGACGGTTGGCGGTGTCGTCGTCACCAATGCGACGCTGCACAATGCAGATTACATCGAAGGCATCGGCAATGGCGGTGAACGCATCCGCGAGGAGGATCACGATATCCGCATCGGCGATACCGTCATCGTCCAGCGGGCAGGGGATGTCATCCCGCAGGTTCTCGACGTGGTGATGGAGAAGCGCTCTGAGACGGCTGAACGCTATCAGTTTCCGAAGGTGTGTCCGGTCTGTGGCAGCCATGCCGTGCGCGAGAGAAACGAAAAGACCGGCAAGCTTGATTCCGTCACGCGCTGCACAGGCGGCTTCGTCTGCCGCGCGCAGGCAGTCGAGCACCTCAAGCACTTCGTGTCGCGCAACGCCTTCGACATCGAGGGCTTGGGTTCCAAGCAGATCGATTTCTTCTTCGAGGCCGACGATCCGGCGCTGTCGATCAAGACAGCGCCCGACATCTTTACGCTGGAGAAACGGCAGAATGCCTCGGCGCTGACCAAGCTCGAAAATATTGACGGGTTCGGCAAGGTCAGCGTGCGCAAGCTTTATGACGCGATCAACGACCGGCGCCAGGTGGCATTGCACCGGCTGATCTATGCGCTCGGCATCCGCCATGTCGGCGAAACCACGGCAAAGCTTTTGGCGCGCTCGTATGGAAGCTACGTCGCGTTTGCGGACGCGATGAAAGCCGCAAGCGATATCACCTCGGAAGCCTGGAGCGACCTCAATACGATCGATGGCATTGGGGATGTCGTCGCCCGCGCGATCGTCGAATTTTTCAAGGAGCCGCGCAACATGGATGTGGTGTCGCGCCTCCTGGACGAGGTGACGCCGCAGGATGCGGAAGCGCCGGTTGCAAGCTCCAGCCCGGTCGCCGGCAAGACCGTCGTCTTCACCGGATCGCTGGAAAAAATGACGCGCGACGAGGCCAAGGCCATGGCCGAGCGGCTAGGCGCCAAGGTGGCGGGCTCGGTGTCGAAAAAGACCGATCTTCTGGTTGCAGGGCCCGGTGCCGGCTCGAAACTGGAAAAAGCCCGCGAACTCGGCGTCGAAACCACCGATGAGGATGGTTGGTTTGTCCTAATCGGTGGGTAATCGCGCCGCTTTTGCCTTAAAAGCTTTCCTCGTTCCCCTGTCTTCTCTATGACGGCTGCCAGTTTATGACAATTTCGTGACAATGGCGAAGATAGGTAATTGAACAATGCTGGGTTGGTTTCGCAAACTCTTACCGCGCGAAGACAAGTTCTTCGAGCTTTTCGAAGCGCACTCGCGCACCGTCGTCAGCGCAGCCGATGCTATGAAAGCACTGCTTGCCGGCGAGGGCGACCTTGATGCCCATTGCGACCGGATCGTGGCCCTTGAAGACCAGGCCGATGCAATCACGCGCGATGTCATGCTGGCGGTCCGCCTGAGTTTCATCACGCCGTTCGATCGCGGTGATATCAAGGACCTGATCCAGTCGATGGATGACGCCATCGACATGATGCACAAGACGGTCAAGACCATCCGCATGTTCGAGCAGACGAGCTTTGACCCGCGCATGCGCGAAATGGGCGTTTTGATCGCTGATTCCGCCAAGCTGGTCGCGGAAGCGATCCCACTGCTGGACCGGATCGGCGCCAACGTGCCGCGCCTGACCGCCATCGCAGAGGAGGTCAACCGGCTGGAAGAGCGCTCCGACCAGCTGCACGACGAAGGTCTCAAGGACCTGTTCCGCCGTCACGGCACGTCCAATCCGATGGCCTACATCATTGGCAGTGAAATCTACGGCGAACTCGAGAAGGTGGTCGATCGCTTCGAGGACGTCGTCAATGAAATCAGCGGCATCCTGATCGAGAACGTCTGATGGACGCGACACTCGCCCTGCCGTTGCTCATCGCCCTGATCGGCGTCGCGCTGTTCTTCGATTTTCTCAACGGACTGCACGATGCTGCCAATTCGATCGCCACGATCGTCTCGACGCGGGTTCTGCGGCCGCAATATGCCGTCATGTGGGCGGCGTTCTTCAATTTCATCGCCTTCCTGTTCTTCGGTCTGCATGTCGCCGAAACGCTGGGAACCGGCATCATCGACCCGTCCATCGTCACGCCACAGGTGATCTTTGCCGCCTTGATGGGGGCGATTATCTGGAACATCGTCACCTGGATTTTCGGCATTCCATCGAGCTCGTCGCATGCGCTGGTCGGCGGACTGGTCGGGGCAGGCCTTGCCAAGACCGGCGGCGATGCGATCGTTCTCTCCGGCCTTCTCAAAACCGTGGCTGCCATCTTCATGTCGCCGATGATCGGTTTCATGCTGGCGCTGCTGCTGGTTCTCATCGTGTCATGGGTCTGCCTTCGCCGGACGCCGTTTGCCGTCGACCGCAGCTTTCGCGGCCTGCAGTTCATTTCGGCCTCACTCTATTCGCTTGGGCATGGCGGCAACGACGCGCAAAAGACCATGGGCATTATTGCCGTGCTGCTGTTCAGCCAGGGCTATCTCGGCGACAAGTTCTACGTACCGTTCTGGGTGGTCATCACCTGCCAGTCGGCAATGGCGCTCGGCACGCTGTTCGGTGGCTGGCGCATCGTCCACACGATGGGCTCGAAGATCACCAAGCTCAATCCGATGCAAGGTTTTTGCGCGGAAACCGGCGGAGCGATCACCCTGTTTGCCGCGACATGGCTGGGGATTCCGGTCTCGACTACCCACACGATTACCGGTGCTATCATAGGGGTCGGTGCGGCGCGGCGTGTCTCGGCGGTGCGCTGGGGTCTTGCGGGCAATATCTTGATTGCCTGGATCGTCACGCTTCCGGCCGCAGCGCTGATTTCCGCGCTGTTCTATTTCCTAGTCGGCCTGCTTTAAATCCGAAGCGTGGCTAACCGGTCTGGAAGATCGGGCCGCGCTTCAATGCATCCTGATGGGGATTTGACCCGCGAAACCTCTGGCCAGGAGCACGGCGGTCTGTTCTGGCGGAAGCGCCTTGCCATAGCGATATCCTTGACCGGCCTTGCATCCCAGCCGCCGCAAGCTGAGCTCCTGTTCCTCGGTCTCGATGCCTTCGGCGATCGTTTCCAGCCCAAGTTCGTTGCTCATCGTCAACATGGCCCTGGTGATGGCCGCATCATGTGGGTTTTCCGTCATCTCGCTGATGAATGACCGGTCGATCTTCAGTGTCGTCAGAGGAAACCGTTGCAGCGAACTCAGCGAAGCAAAGCCTGTGCCGAAATCGTCGAAGGCGATGCCGACGCCGAGATCGCGCAGGTGGTGTACAGCTGCAAAAGCGTTGTCGTCGTTGAGAAGTGCGATCGTCTCCGTGACCTCAAGACCAAGGGCGGACGGCGGGAGGTTGTGTTCCGCAAGCGCGCTTATGACATGCTGAACAAGGGTTCCGGCACGATACTGGGCTGCGAAGAGATTGACGCTGACCTTGATCGGCGGCAGGCCGATTGCCCGCCATGCCGCCGCCTGACGGCAGGCTTCGCGCAGAACCCACCAGCCGACCGGCAAAGCGAGCGAGCTTGATTCCACTGCCGGCAGGAAATTGGCGGGATAGAGCAGGCCGTGCTGCGGATGCTGCCAGCGGATCAGCGCTTCCACACCCAGGATATGCCCGTCTGCCAGCGAAACCTGCGGCTGATAGTACAAGACCAACTCGTTATTCTTTAGCGCGCGCAGCAGTTCGTCCTGGGTTGCCCGCCGGGCGAGCGAATCGCTGCGCATCTCAGGTTTGAACATCAGCATGGTACCGCCACCGTCCTGCTTTGCCCGGTAGAGTGCGAAATCAGCGCTGGCCAGCAGTTCTTCGGCATCGGTGCCATGGTGTGGCGCAAGCGCGATGCCAATGGTGGCCGCGAGTTGGAAAACGTTGCCGCCAACATCGAACGGTGCTTCGAAGGCCGTCAGAACCGCATCGATCGTGCCCATCGCTTCATCGGCAGGCCTGTCACCGGGCAACAGGATCGCGAATTCGTCACCGCCGAAGCGCGCCACGGTGACATCGGCCGCAAGAACAGATGGCAGGCGGACGGCAACAGCCTGGAGCAAGGCATCGCCGACCACATGGCCGAGACTGTCGTTGACATCCTTGAAGCCGTCTAGATCGAGCAGGGCAACGGTTGCGGCCCGGTTTTCCGACAGCACCTCCTGCAGCAGATTTTCAAACCGGTGCCGGTTGCTGAGCCCCGTCAGTGTGTCCTGATTGGCCATTCTGAGCAGCCGGGCATCGCGCTCGCGCCGGTCGGTAATGTCGCGGATTACCGCCCCCATGCCGACGCCGCGTTCGTCATTCCACAGCGACAGGGAAATTTCGATCGGCACTTCGGTCTGGTCGCGTTTGCGGGCAACAACCTCGACCGTCTTGCCGATCAGTTTCGTCGTGCCCCCTGCCAGAACCCGTGCAAGGCCCGCATGATGGGCGCCGCGAAACCGGTCGGGAATGATGATGTCGATCAGCTGGCCGATCATCTCTTCCTGCCGGTAACCGAACAGATTCAGCGCTGCGCGATTGACGAATTCTATCCGCCCGGCGGCATCGATTGCGAAGAAGGCCAGCTCCGTCGCGCCGGAAAAGTTCATCACCGTCGAGCGGATGATCTCCGTGCGACGCAGCCGCATCTGTTCCATGACTAGCGCGCCGAGAAGTTCGAGCGTCGTCTTTTGCTGATCTCCGAAATCGTGACGTGGCACCGTATCTGCAATGCAAAGCGCGCCGATGCGGAAGCCTTCGGCGGTTGTCAGGGGTGCGCCGGCATAGAAGCGAAGGAAGGGCGTGGCCGTCACCAGAGGGTTACCGGCAAAGCGAGGGTCTGCCTGCATATCGTCGATGACGAGGACCTGGCCGCTCTCTATCGTGTGGGTGCAGATCGATATGGATCGGGGGATATCGGCGATATTGATCCCATGCGCTGCCTTGAAGCGCTGCATATCTTTTTCGACCAGTGTGATGAAGGCCATCGGTGCATCGAAAAGCTGGGCGGCGAGGTGTGCGATAGTGTCGAACCGCGGCTCCGGTGCGGTCCCGGCGATCCACAGGTTCGACAAGGCCTCCAACCGGCCGCGCTCTATAGGGCCGTTTGTGCCTGCGTCAGCCGTTTCCGTGCCCATTCGACATTCCGATTTGGCTCTATGGTGATGGCAGTATCTGCACCGGCAATCGACCATCGTTGCCGGTAGGTCTTCAAAGTAGTCAGAACCCGTTATCAAGCACTGAATAAATGGTGTGTAATATATTAAATATCACTTTTACGTGTAATATTGTACGGTAATGATGCGGGAGGTCAATAAACCTCACCTGTAAACTGCTCCGGCACTCTAACACATCCGCAAAGGTTCGATATGCCGACGGCATGCTGAATAGGCATTGGCCGGTTTGGGCGCATCAATACTTACGGGTTTTCTCCACAAATTCGGGGCGACACCTGCCGTCAAATAGTATCCTATGGGGGCAGGCGGTCGAAGAACTGCCGGTGTCAACCAGAACCCGAGGAACACGCAAGCGATGAAACTGGCCACTCTGAAAGACAGTACCCGCGACGGCAAACTCGTCGTCGTCTCCAAGGATCTGACCCGCTGCTCGGAAGTCGGCCATATTGCCCGCACCCTTCAGGCCGCACTCGACGACTGGGCCCATGCCGGTCCCCGGTTGGCACGGGTTGCCATCGGCCTTGAGACCGGTGCGCAGCCGACCATGCGGTTTCACGAGCATGATGCCGCTTCGCCATTGCCGCGCGCATTTTTCTGGGCCGGCGGCTCCGGTGGTTTTACCGGCCCGCGCGATCCGATCTCGGTAAAGGAGGGGGCTAGCAATATCTCTGCGACCGCACAGCTCGCCGTCATCGTCGATGACGTGGACGTGCAGGCGGGGGCTGATGAAGCCAAGCAGGCCATCCTCCTCGTTCTGCTGGCCAATGATGTTTCGGCCGATGGAGCAGGCGCCGCGTCATCATTTTCGCCGGTTGCGGTCACGCCGGACGAATTAGACGAGGGGGCGGATCTCTCCCTGCTCGTTCGCCGCAATGGTGAGCCGATCGCCGGCGGCAAGGGCAGCGCGAAGGGCAATGCCGTCGCCGTGGTTGCTGCGGCCGCAAAACGGTCACTGATCGCGGGCAGCATTGTCGCAACCGGTTCGTGCTTCATCACCTCCGCTCTGACCGCCGGTGACGTGGTTCGCATCGAGATGAACGATCGTACGGGCCATTCCATCTTCGGTGCCATCGAACAGACGGTCGAAAAGCGCGGCAAATAACCGGATCGGGCTCCGGGCATCCCGGAGCCCGTTTCTCCGCCTGACAATTCTTGCCTTCAATTCTTGAATTGTCTTTTTGCACTGCACACGTTAGGAAAACCGCGCCGGGTTTCGTGCGGATGCTCGCAGCGAAAACTGGCAAGGCCAGCCGCAGTGAACAAGGCGGCATGCTTGCGGATTGGAGGATCCCGAGATGGAAACAATCACCACCATAACCGATCTGCGCGCGCGCCTGAGCGGCCATCGTCGCGCCGGAAAAACCATCGGCCTCGTTCCGACCATGGGTTATCTGCATGTTGGCCATATGGAACTGGTCGCCCGCGCCCGCGCGGCAAACGACATCGTCGTCGTCAGCCTGTTCGTCAATCCTTTGCAGTTCGGTGCCAATGAAGACCTGACCAAATATCCGCGCGATCTTGGCCGCGATCAGGCGATGCTGGTCGAAGGCGGTGCCGATTTCCTGTTTGCACCCGGCGTCCTCGATATGTATCCGCGGCCGATGGAAACCGTGGTCGATGTGCCGACGCTTGGCAGCGAGCTGGAAGGCTCGGTGCGTCCCGGTCATTTCGCCGGTGTCGCCACGGTCGTCACCAAGCTGTTCAACATCGTCCAGCCGGATCGCGCCTATTTCGGCGAGAAGGATTTCCAGCAGCTGCAGATCATCCGCCGCATGGTCGAGGATATGGCGCAGCCGGTTGAGGTGGTCGGTGTGGCTACGGTGCGCGAAGCTGACGGGCTCGCCTGTTCGTCGCGCAATGTCTACCTGACACCCGCCGAGCGGGCTGCCGCGGCAATCGTACCGAAGGCACTCGATGAGGCCGAACGGCTGATCGCCGGCGGCGTGACGGATGTGGCCGTCATTGAAAAGGCGGTCACCGATTTCATCGCGTCCGAGCCCCTGGCAAAGGCGGAAGTCGTCGCGTTGCGCGATCCGGAAACGCTGCACGAATTGACGGAAATCGGCGAAAAGCCGGTTCTTCTGTTGCTTTTTATCCGCTTCGGGAGCACGAAGCTGCTCGATAACCGGGTTTTCAGCCCAAAAACCGCAAAATTTGCAAAGGTGGCATGAGCATGAGTGTACAGGCAGTAAAGCGGCGCCTGAGCCCCGGCAGCATTGAGGCATTGAAGGGTGAGCGGCCGATCGTCAGCCTGACGGCCTATACGACGCCGATTGCGCGTCTGCTCGATCCGCATGTGGATTTCATGCTGGTTGGCGATTCCCTCGGCATGGTGCTCTACGGTCTCGATTCGACCGTCGGCGTGACGCTCGACATGATGATCGCCCACGGCCAGGCCGTCATGCGCGGATCTGAAAAGGCCTGCGTCGTTGTCGACCTGCCGTTCGGTTCCTATCAGGAATCGAAGGAGCAGGCGTTCAACAGTGCTGCCCGCATCCTCAAGGAAACCGGCTGCAGCGCCGTGAAGCTCGAAGGCGGCGCGGAGATGGCGGAAACAGTTGATTTCCTCACCCAGCGTGGCATTCCGGTGCTCGGTCATGTCGGCCTGATGCCGCAGCTGGTCAATACGATGGGCGGTTATCGCTCGCTCGGCCGCAGCGAAAAGGAAGCAGCCAAGATCCGGCGCGACGCCAAGGCCATCGACGATGCCGGCGCGTTTGCCATCGTCGTCGAAGGCACCATCGAGCCCTTGGCACGCGAGATTACCGAAACATTGCGGGCTCCGACCATCGGCATCGGCGCATCGCCGGCCTGCGATGGCCAGATCCTCGTCACCGACGACATGCTCGGCATCTTCAGCGATTTCAAACCGCGTTTCGTCAAGCATTTCGTTGAACTGGCACCGCAGATGTCGGCGGCTTTCGAGGCCTATGCCAACGAAGTCAAGGCGCGGACGTTTCCGGGTATTGAGCACACGTTTCAGGTGAAGCGCTGATCCGCTGAAAGGGCCGGGCTACAGCCGGCTCCGCTCTGATCATAATTTTGGATCACTGCATCAATCTTATTGAATTGTTCGATAGGCCCGCCGGGCCTATCTGTGCGCTTCATCACGAACGCATCTCGGCAAGTGTGACCGGCAAATGGCCGTGGTCGCTCCGGAAAGTTTCCTTCAATGACAAAAGACGATTTCTGGCAGGGCGTGCGTGGCGGGTTTCCCGTGATGGTGTCTGCCGCGCCCTTCGGAGCGCTGTTCGGTGCGCTCGCGGTCGATAACGGATTTTCCGTTTTCGATGCGGTGTTCATGAGTGCCACGGTTTATGCCGGCGCCAGCCAGATGGTCGGCCTCGAACTGTTCGGCCATAATGTCCAGCCCTGGCTGATTATCCTGTCGATTTTCGCCGTCAATTTCCGCCATATCCTCTATTCGGCGTCGATCGCCCGGCACATCCGCCATTTCTCCGGCCTGCAGAAGTTTTTCGCCTTCTTCTTGCTGGTTGATCCGCAATATGCCGAAACCGAAAAGCGGGCCGAGCGCGGCGAACCGGTGACCTTTGCCTGGTATCTCGGGTTCGCGATGATCATCTATCTGCCCTGGCAGATGATGACCCTGCTTGGCGCGATCTTCGGGCAGATGATCGGCGATCCCAAGGCCATCGGTCTCGACGTGCTCCTGCCGATCTATTTCATGGGGCTAGTTCTCGGTTTCCGCAAGCGCGACCACTGGCTGCCGGTCGTGGCGGTCAGTTCGCTGGCTTCGATTGCAGCCATGCATTTCGTTGGCTCGCCCTGGCATGTCAGCATCGGCGCCATCGCCGGCATCGCACTTGCCGCCTGCATGCCGCTGTCGAAACGGCATGAAGAACCGGTGACGCTGGAGCATGAGGTCTGATCATGGATAATGCGGAACATATGCAGCTGATCTACGTGATCCTGGCTGCGGCTGTCGCGACGTTTCTCACCCGCATCGGCGGCTATGTGATGATCACGCAGATGAAGCGCATCCCGCCGCGTATGGAGGCGGCGTTGAACGCGGTGCCTGCGGCCGTGCTGTCGACGCTGGTTGCGCCAGCTTTCCTTTCCGGCGGCTGGGATGTGGCTGTGGCCATGCTCGTCGCTCTGGCAGTGGGGTTGCGCTACTCGTCGCTCTGGATGCTGCTGGCCGGCTGGCTCGTCGTCATGGCGATCCGGCATCTCTTGATCTAGTAAAAAGGCCCGCTCCTTTCAAAGCGGGCCTGATTTTCTTAGCGGCTGAGCGGTGCTGTCGCCGCTTTCAGCCAGGTTTGCGCCGCTTCATCCGAAATCAGCGGCAACAGCTTTTCCTGCGTTTCCTGATGGTAGACGTTCAGCCAGGACAGTTCCTCGTCCGTCAGCAGGGCTGTAACAACCAGGCGGCGGTCGATCGGGCAGAAGGTCAGCGTCTCGAAACCCAGCATCGGCAGGTCGCCGCCGTCTATTTCGGTGGCTGCAAACACGTGCACGAGATTCTCAATGCGGATGCCGAATGCGCCGGGGCGGTAATAACCGGGCTCATTGGAGAGCATCATCCCGGGCAGCAGTTCCTGCATGGAGGCGCGGGAAATGCGCTGCGGACCTTCATGCACCGAAAGGTAGGAGCCGACGCCGTGGCCGGTGCCGTGGGCGAAGTCAGCGCCTGCCTTCCACAGCGCAATGCGCGCCAAGGGATCGAGATCAATGCCGCGCGAGCCTTTCGGGAAGCGGGCAATGCTAATGGCGATCATGCCCTTCAAAACCAGAGTGAAGAAGCGGCGCTGCTCGTCCGGTACGGTGCCGATCGCGACGGTGCGGGTAATGTCGGTGGTGCCGTTGATGTACTGGCCGCCGGAATCGATCAGGAACATGGTGCCATCGGCGATGGTCAGGTCGCTTTCGGTGGTCACCCGGTAGTGCATGATCGCGGCATGCTCGCCAGCGCCGGAAATCGTGTCGAAGGAAATGTCCTTCAGCGGGTTCTGCATCCGCTGGCCAACAGAGGTACGGCAGGCCTCCAATTTTTCGACGGCGGCAATCTCGGAGATCGTTCCCGGCTGCGTCTGGTCGAGCCAGGCGAGGAATTCGACCATTGCTGCGCCATCCTGCAGATGGGCGCGGGCGGAGCCTTCAAGCTCGGCGGCATTCTTGCAGGCGCGGGGCAGGCGGGCGGGATCGATTGCTTCGATGATCGTGCCGCCACTGACGCGGATGCGTTCGGCCAGCGCAAAGGGTGCATGATCGGGATCGATCATGATTTTTTTTCCCGTCGCGGCAAGGGCGGCGATCTTGTCGTCGAAGGAGGACGGTGCCTCGAGGTTGGAGAGCTGGGTGAGGTAGGCTTCCTCCTCGATCCCGGCCTTGCGCTTGTCGAGGAACAGTTCGGCTGTGCCGTCCGCATGAACAATGGCGCGGGCGAGGGGGTGCGGCGTGTGTGGAACATCGCTGCCGCGGATGTTGAAGGTCCAGGCGATCGATGATGGGTCGGTCAGAACGACGGCATCTGCACCGGCCTTGGCGATCTCTGCTGCCATCGTCACCAGCTTGTCCTTGGCAAGAATACCGGAATGATCGAGCGGCTGGATCTTGACGCGGCCGAGCGGTGCGGTTGGCCGGTCTTTCCATTGGCGGTCGAGCGGATTGTGGTCGAGGAAGACCAGCGAACCGCCAAGCCCTTCCAGAGCCTTCTCCAGCTTGCGAACCTCGGCGCCCGTATGAAGCCAGGGATCGATGCCGAGGCGGAAGCCCTTTTTGCCGTTGTGCTCCAGCCACAGATGCGGCGGTTCGCCGACGAGATCGCCGCCGGTGAAAACAGTGCCGTCAACCTGTTCCTTGAGCTGGGTGACGTAACGGCCATCGACAAAGACAACCGCTTGTTGCTGCGTGACGAGAACAACGCCCGCAGAGCCGGTAAAGCCGGTGAGCCAGGACATGCGTTCGGCCGATGCGGGCACGTATTCGCCCTGGAACTCATCTGCGCGGGGAACGAGAAAGCCGTCGACATTCAGGGCGGCAAGTGCTGCCCGCAGCGCATGGACGCGCTCCTTACCGAATTGCGGAGTGGAGGTGACTGCAAAAGACTGGAACATGGATTTTTCCTGCGATGGGAAGGAATCGGGACCGGGATCGCGCGGTGCGATACGGATCGATTCCTCAAAGGGTGTAGGCAGTCTAGCGGAAACAACCAGCGCTGCGAAAGCCCGTCTTTATTGCCTATAGTTTGTTGAACGATCTTTCCGTGTTGTAGAACGTATGCATCATGTGCATGGCACCCATGCTGCAATGCAGCTAGACCGGTTTTCAGAATAGTCTATAAACCCACTCAACGAACACGGATGCAAATCTGTTGTTCACGCGAATGCCGAAAGGCAAGAGCTGCACGGTCTGAACATGGTTGGTCATCCTTCTCCTCCTCCCTCCCGGGTGGCCAATTTCAGACTGTGAAGAGTCCGCTTGAGCGCTCCTCCTCCTCAAGCTCGCGGACATGACCGGCTTGCCGGTCAGCGGGCGGTGCTTCGGCATCGCCTTCGTATTGAAAAACCCGCTTGTCCATGACGGACAGGCGGGTTTTCCTTTTTCCGGTCTTTGAAATTCCTGCTGCCTATGGACGGTCGAGATGGATCGTCACCCAGCCATTGCGCCAGATGGTGCGGACATGGCGCAGGTGCTGGCCATTATAGGCCGAGAGCACCTTCCAGCGCTGCGACGCAAGAATGCCCGACAGAATGACCGAACCGCCCGGTGCCAGATGGGTGGCGAGCTGCGGTGCCATCTTGATCAGCGGACGGGCCAGAATGTTGGCGATGATCAGGTCGAACGGGCCATGCGCTGCAAAAGCCGGCGAGTGAAAGCCGGGTGCCGTCACCGTGGTGATGCCGGTTGCGATGCCGTTGCGTTTGACATTTTCGGCGGCAACCCGCGTGGCGATCGGGTCGATATCGGTTGCCAGAACCGGAACCGGCTTGATCTTGCGGGCGGCTATGGCCAGCACACCGCTGCCGGTGCCCAGATCGAGCGCATTGCGAACCTTGCGGGCACGCATGACGGTTTCGATCACTTCAAGGCAGCCAGCCGTCGTACCGTGATGACCGGTGCCGAAGGCCTGACCGGCGTCGATCTCGATGGCGATATCGTTCAGCCGCACCTTGTCGCGGTCATGCGAGCCATGCACGAGGAAACGCCCGGCGCGAACCGGCGACAGACCCTCCAGCGACTTGGCAATCCAGTCAACATCCGGAATGATTTCACGCTCAAGCACGGCATCTGGAAACCGGGCGGCGACAACCTTCGCGAAACGCACCCGCATTTCGTCTTCTTCATCGAAGTCGATATAGAGCGAGGCCTCCCAGATATCCTTCTTCTCGTCCATTTCCATGGTGGCGATGGCATAGCCTTCGTCCTCAAAAGCATCGGTCATCAGGTCCAAAACGACTTCGGAGAGCTTTTCGGTCGTGGTGATGAAGAGGCGCAGGTCGGCCATGTCTTTGTCCTTGTCGGCAAGTGCTTGCCGTCGGGACGGCTTGCGGCGCTCTAGCATGCCGGGCGATGCGAGGTAAAGCGCAGTGCCTATTGCGCGCCGAGAATCCAGGGCGGCGGTGGGGTGTCCTGACCTGCAGCATTGCGCAGAAAAGCGTTGGAGACGCTGGGGATATGATTGACCATTGGTAACAGAAGCGACCGCATCCGTGTCAGGAGTGGATTTTTCAGGGTGATGAAGGCCGTGATGCGACGGGTATCCTTGAGCACCGTCTTGACGGCCGGCATTCTGAGGTCTGAATAGTCCTGCTCACGGCCTTCCGATATCAGAAAGGCCAGCCAGCAGGCATCCTCGATGCCGAGATTCATGCCGCGAGCACCGGCCGGCGAATGCACGTGGGCGGCGTCTCCGGCCAGAAACACATTGCCGCGGCTCATAGTCTCGACATGGCGGAAGCTGATCTGGGACTCCGAGCTCCACGTCCGCTCCAGAACCATGGCCGGATGCTCGATGCGCGTTTCGAAATCCTCATCCGTTGAAAGGTAGCGCAGGGTATCCTCGTTCACCGGCAACCGGCCCAGCACGCCCGGATTCAGAAAATTCATCTCGATGAAACCGGTATCGACCGGTTGCGCATAGCGGTAGTCGGCGAGGAAAAAACGGCTCTCGATGGCATTGCCCGGGAAGGCAAACCCAAACGCCTTGCGCACGGCGGAATGGGCACCGTCCGCGCCGACCAGCATGTCCGGCTCCACTGTTTCGGTGCGGCCATCGCTATACTGCAGGGTGACCACCGGCTTTTTGACATCGCCGGATAATGCGGTGAGTTCGGTCGACCATTCCGGAACGATGCCGAATGCCGACAGTCTTTGCAGCAAAAGCCGTTCCGTTTCGCCCTGGGCCAGGATCTGGATTGGGCAATAGCGGCTGCGGAAGGTTTCGGTCTCCAGCGTGACCAGCGATTTTCCGGCCGCTGATATCTTGAATTTTGTCAGCCGCCGGGCCTTGGCAAGGATCAGGGCGCTGACGCCGGAGGCTTCCAGTAGCGTCAGGGTTCTGGCGTTGACGCCGAGTGCCCGGCTTTCGTGGATGGGTGTCGGTCCGGCTGCCTTTGCCACGAGGCGGGATTTGAAACCCCGCCGCGCCAGTTCGAGCGCGAGAGCCAGTCCGGTTGGCCCGGCTCCGGCGATCAGAATGGACTTTCCGTTGCCTTCACCCATCAGTCCCTCGCGATGGCGGTTTATTTCTTGGTCAGGTTTTCCAGTTTCATGACGGCTGCCTCTGGATTTTCCTCGTAGGCGATCGTGCCGGTGAATTTGCCCTTGGAGTCGAGCAGGAACACCGATGCAGTATGATCCATCGTGTAGTCGCCGTCAGGTTTCTTTTCGTCCAGCGGCACTTTCTTGGCATAGACCCGGAACCCCTTGACCATCTCCATGACTTTTTCCGGCGGGCCGGAGATGCCGGTGATGCGCTTGGAGACGTTGGAGACGTATTGCCCGAGGACCTCCGGCGTGTCGCGCTCGGGATCGACGCTGATGAAATAGGCCTGCAGCTTGGTACCGTCAGGATCGACCTTTTCCAGCCAGCTGTTCAGTTCAAACAGGGTGGTAGGGCAGACTTCCGGGCAATGGGTGAAGCCGAAGAACAATGCCGACGGTTTGCCGATGAAAGCTGCCTGGGTAATCGGCTGTCCGGTTTGGGAAACCAGTTCGAACGGGACGCCAAACGGACCGGCGGCGATCTCCTCCTTGCCCGTGCTCATCTGATAACTGATCCAGCCGAGTGCGGCTGCAACGACGGCCACGGCCGCCCAAAGAACGATGCGAAGTGTTTTCATGATGATGTCCGCTCAAAACCTGCCCAATATCGATGTTCAGATAGCGGTTTGGCCCCGGCGTTGCAAAACATTCACGCTGCCAGCGTCAAAATGCGGCAGGCTGCGTCAGAAACACCAGGACATGCCGTTCTCGGCCATGGTCAGCAGCATTTCCGGACCCTGAACGATCCATCCGAGAAAGGCGGCAAGAGACAGGAGCAGGAACACGCCTCCAATGGCAGCGATCATCAGGCTCTGTGGCTGTTTTCCGGCTTCGTCGTTCATCCCGCAATGATATCCTGCCGGCTTCGACTTTGAAAGCCGTTTCGCAATGAACGGGCGGCATCCGGAAGGCTCGTTCGCGCTGTCCCGTACAAGAATTTGGTAATCATTTTAGCAAAAGTTTAATGTGTGTTTGCCATGTTCTGGATACGCAAAGGGGTTTTGGCGGGAGCCTTTAGTCCGTGTCGTCCTTGCCGAAGGCATCGGGTTCCGCTGAAAACTGGGAAGAGTTCTGATCATGTCAAACGCAATCAAGCAGTCTGGTGCCTATCTGGAAATCGTGTCTTTCCATCTGGGCGATCAGGAATTCTGCATCGACATCATGGCGATCCGCGAAATCCGCGGCTGGGCGCCGGTGACGCCGATGCCGCACACGCCGCCTTATGTGCTTGGCCTCATTAACCTGCGTGGCGCGGTGATCCCGGTTATCGACATGGCCTGCCGCCTTGGCATGAAGATGACCGAGCCGTCGGAGCGTTCGGCGATCATCGTCACCGATATCGCCGGCAAGCTGGTCGGCCTTCTGGTCGAGCAGGTGTCCGACATGATGACGATCAAGAGCGAAGCTTTGCAGCCGGCGCCCGAGATCATTCCGGAAGCACAGCGCGCCTTCTGCCGTGGCATCGTTGCCCTGGAAAAGAGCATGGTATGCTTCCTCAATCTCGATACGGTCATCGCCGACGAACTGGCGCAGGCCGCTTAAATCAGCCGTTTTAATCAGGAAAGGACGTCATCCGGAGAACCGGTGGCGTCTTTTTCGTTTGGGCATCTCACGGACTTGCGAAACGCACTGCCCGTATTGTGCGCTGCAGCAGTTACGCATAGCATTGCTGTACGATGCGTAACGCCTGGAGATTGCCTGTGAAATGCCTGCTGCTCGTCGATATTCAGAACGGTTTCTGCTCAGGGGGAAACCTTGCTGTCCCGGATGGCGAAGCCGTCGTTGCTGTCGCCAATCGGCTGATGGCTGAGGGCGCCTATGATCTGGTCGTCGCGTCGCAGGACTGGCATCCGGCTGACCATGGCAGCTTTGCCTCGCAGCATCCCGGCCGCCATCCCTTCGAAATGGGGACGCTTCACGGCAAGCCGCAGATGCTTTGGCCAGATCATTGCGTACAGGGCACGGCTGACGCCGATTTCCATCCGGCGCTGGATGCGGCGCGCATAGACCATGTTCAGCGCAAGGGCGAAAACCGCAACGTCGATAGTTACTCCGCCTTCCGCGACAATGACCATGCGGCCCTGACGGGGCTGTCACGGTATCTGATCGACGCCGGGGTCGATCAACTCGATGTCTGCGGCCTTGCCACCGACTACTGCGTCAAGGATTCGGTGGTTGATGCACGGTTGCTGGTGCCCGGCGTTGCCGTTCGTGTTGTCATCGACGCCTGCCGGGGGATCGATCCCGGCGGAGTGACAGCCGCCATTGCCGAAATGTCAGGGGCTGGCGCCCGGATCGTCACGTCCGGCGAGGTCGTGCAAGGCGTCAAGGATGATGCCTCTATTTCGGCGCACCGTTCGTCCAGGTGACCGGCTGCTCAAACAGCGGAATGGTCGAGATCGACATCTTGGCAGAGCCATCGGTCAACTCGCGCGAATGGGCAAGATAGATCAGCGTGTTGTTCTTCTTGTCATAGACGCGGGTGACGACGAGTTTCTTCCAGATCAGCGACAACCCTTCGCGGAACACTTCCTCGCCGCCCTGGTCAAGCTCGATATCGCCGATCGTCACTGGGCCTGTCTGACGGCAGGAGATCGAATTGTTCGACGGGTCCTCGAACCAGTTGCCGTTCTTCAGGCGATCGATAACGCTTCGGTCGAAATAGGTGACATGGCAGGTGATGCCTGCGACTTTCGGATCGCTGACGGCATCGATGGTAATGTCATTGCCGAGCCAGTCGACGCCGACTTCCCCCACCGTTTCGGCTTGCGCGGAAAAACCGGCAAGACTGGTCGCAAGAAAAGCGCAGGCGCTGATGAAACGGATGGGAAGTGGCATTGTTGGTTCTCCGGATATGATGCCACTGACATAGGATAGGTGGTCTGCAATGCAAGCGGCTGATGCGGATATCAGCCTGTGCTGGACAACGACTGCGCCGGACCGACGGCTGCGCGCATCTGGGCGGCAGCACCGGCAAGGGCGCGGGCGCTGGCAACAGATGCCGCGTGCAGGCTTCCGGCCATGCTCAGCCTGTCACGCCCCAAGGCCTTGGCCTCGTAGAGCGCCACGTCGGCCTGAACCATGACATCGGCCAGCGACCCGCCGGGATCGACCATGGCAATGCCGATGCTGACTGTCAGGCCGATTTCCGCGCCCTTGTCCGCCAGGGTGGGTGTCGTTCTAACGGCCGTACAGATCGTCTCGGCGATCTCTGCTGCGTCCAGCCTGCCAGTATTGGCAAGAGCGATGCCGAATTCCTCGCCCCCCAGACGTCCGAGAATGCCCCGGCCGTCGAGAGCCTTTTTGACAATCCGGGTGAAATGAACAAGGGCTGTATCTCCACCGGCATGGCCATAGAGGTCGTTGATCTGCTTGAACCTGTCGAGGTCGAGCAGCATGAACGCTGTTTGCTGGCGGGATCCCGCCGCCGTGGAGAACATTTGCTCGAATGCGGTCATGAATGCGCGGCGTGACAACGCACCGGTCAAGTCATCATGGGCGATGATGTGGCGCAGGTTGGCAAGCATCCAGCCGTGCAGCATCAGGATGATGCCCAGAAAGAAGAGTGGCATGATCAGCAGGCGGGCAGCGAGGAATGCCGTTGTCCAGATCGGCGGAGGCAGGGCGCCGTCCATGACGTCCAGCCCGGTCGCGACGGTTGCGACCCGAAAAGCATGAAGGATGGCGACCAGGAAAACCATGACGCAGCAAAACAACATATACGGGGCAATTGCCTGTTCTCTTGGCCAGTGGCGCAGGATGGCCGCGCCGATCAGGACGCAGGTCAGGCTCAAAACCCCGTTTCCGGTCACGATGCGTGCTGAATAGCTATCAGCGGCATAGCTGAAGACCAAAAGAACGGCGGTGACGCCGGTCAGAATGACGACGATCTGCCACGGTCCGAGTGGCTTGCGGCCCAGAAACTGCAGGAAGCCTCTCAGTATCAAAAGGCCAGCTGTGACAATCAGTGCCCCGCCGACAATGGTGTGAAACCACGCGGAGACGACACTCGCAGCCAATGTCACCGAAGCCGCGAGGGCTGTCAGCAGGCAGGCGGTACAAAAGCTTGCAATGCCCGGAACACCCGTCTTGCGCAGCGACAACAGCACGGGGAACATGAGCGAAAGAGAAATGACTGCAATGGCGGAAAGAAAGCTCATAGCCGCGGATTCCTCCCGGGTGGCGTTCAAAAAAGTTTGGTCCGTTGAGGCGGATAAGGCCAAATTCGTAGGGTCCGCGATTTAATTTTTTCAGCCGAAAGTCGCTGCAATTTTAACCAATCCGGCAATCGTACTGCAATTTCCACGGGTATCTATGAGGTGGCGGGTCAAATATGCCCGGGCTCCGTGAAGACGGGCCGGCGTTGCACCTTCACGGCACTCTT
The DNA here is from genome assembly GCF_965279435.1 of Pararhizobium sp. NCBI lineage: Bacteria > Pseudomonadati > Pseudomonadota > Alphaproteobacteria > Hyphomicrobiales > Rhizobiaceae > Pararhizobium > Pararhizobium sp. The sequence goes on along the minus strand of NZ_CBDIHY010000003.1, from coordinate 4,044,570 downwards.
GAACGCCTCTGCGGCAGGGAATTTACAGAGAAACGAGCGGTTCAAATCGCCCTGTGCAGACGCGCGATTCGTGCAGAAGTCCGGGCGGCAAACTGCCGGAACCAGTTATTCCGCAGATGCCGCTATTGCCGCATTCCGCACTGCCGACATGACTTATCATGCCCAACCGGGGTTCTGGCCAGAGCCGCGAAAAATATCGCGCATTTGAGCGTCTCCTTATTCTCGCCCAAAATAAAGGCTCTGAGACCGGACGCAAATGCAGTTTTTTGAGCTTCAGGCTGAACGCAAGCGGTCGTGCGCCGGTGCTTCAGCTGACCGTCAGACCATGATGTCCTGGGCGGGGAGGGTTTGCCTTCCTCGTTTTTTGCCTGCGGCAGGTGCCGCTCTCCTATGCCCACCTCGCTCCCTGATATTCTTGGAGCCCGTGTAAAGGAATTGGTTACCATACTTTGTCATTCTTTCGATCGACCGGCAGGCCCCGGCAAGCGCGCACTTCAGCGCATCGTGGGCCTCGGACCGGCCTCGGCGGCAATGCGTCTTGTTGCTCTCCGATTGAGTAATGCGTTTCGGGTAACGAGTATCATGGCGTTTGCAGCAGAAAAATGCAGTCATCCCGCATCTTCCGGAAGGGCGCGGACGCGTCCTAGGCCCTTGTCGCGATTGCTCAACGGCGCCACTATTGCCAGTATCGGCATTGCCGCGTCTGTCTGGATGGTCGCGACTTTCGCGGCAATGCAGAACATGGGCTCATCGCTGCCGTCCAGCAAAGGCCCTCGGCTCGAGGCCTCATTGGGGCTGAACCCGATCGTGCACGCTACGCCGCAACAGCGCGTCGTGCATCTTTCCAAATTTTCGCGGCTGACCGTTCTGCCGCGCATGAACCTCGTTGCCACGGCGGCTCCGCAAAAAAGCCTGGCTGCGATCGCCATGGTCAAGCCGGCGGTGGATTTTGCCGAAAAGACACAGGTTCTGGCTTTGGCAACCGCAGCAGCGGCCAGAGGCGATGCGGTTATCACCGGCTCGACGCCGGTGACGGCCAACGCGCTGGTCGAGACCGTGTCGCTGAAGGAACAGGGGCTGGGCAAGCCATTCAGCCTGGTCATGCCGGAACCGGCGTCGTCGCTGAACGGCATGCTGCCCGATCTCGGGCCGTTGCCGCTGGCCAAACCACGAAGCCTGGCCGATACGACCCGCAAGCCTGATGACAGGACCACCAAGCCTGCAGCCAAGGAACTGGCCTACGCCAAACCTGATTTCCCGATGGACGACAACAACGAGGTTCGGCCGGCATTTCGCGGCAAGAGCGGGGTGGCCTATTACGATATCTCGGCTGGCGTGGTCTACATGCCGAACGGCGAAAAGCTGGAGGCACATTCCGGCATCGGCAAGATGCGCGACAATCCAGATTATGTACACGTCAAGATGAAGGGCCCGACGCCGCCCGGCACCTACAAGGTGACGATGCGCGAATCGCTTTTCCACGGTGTTGCCGCCGTGCGTCTGACGCCGGTAGACGGCGTCGCCCCGCATGGCCGCGACGGGCTGCTTGCCCACAGTTATCTCCTGAGAAACCGTGGCGATTCCCACGGCTGCGTCGCCTTCGAGGAATATCCGCGCTTCCTGAAGGCCTTCAAGCGTGGTGAAATCAGCCAGATGATCATCGTCAAGAGCATGAAGGGCTTCTCCGCCCCCAAGCGCACCTTCGCCTCGCTGTTTTCCAAGGGCGCGTAGGCGGGCTTCTTCAATCCACAGCAGGGGCTGACTATATTGATCAAGGGCGCGAAATCTTAGAGGTCTCGCGCCCTTGCCGCGTTTCGCAACGTCATTCCTCCCCCACCTGCCGGCAAGTGCTGCTTCGGCATGGTTGCCCGCTATCCCGGACCGGGCCGATCTGCCATTCACGGGTCAAGAGACATGATATTTATGATGTGCTAATATACGCCTCTTGGGAGGGGAAATGTTTGCTCCTTATCGGGTAAGCGTCATGGCGTTTGGCTTGCTGGTCCTCGGTGCCGGGGAGTTAAAGGCGGTCGAGTCAATCGGCAAGGCGGTCGAGATCAAAACTGCAGTGACGGGGGCACGTGGCGACCTGTCGATCAACGACCCGGTATTCCAGGACGAGCGGATCCGCACATCCAAATCTGGCCTCGGCCAGTTCATCTTCCGGGATGATACCAAGCTTGCCGTCGGATGGGGCTCGTCCGTCGTGGTCGACAAGTTCGTTTTCGACGGCGCCAATTCGGTGAAGAAACTGACGATCAAGGCTGCCAAAGGGACTTTTCGCTGGGTCAGCGGAAAATCCAACCACACGGCCTATGAAATTCTGACCCCGGCCGGGACGATCGGCGTGCGTGGAACCGCATTCGACTTCTATATCGGAGGCGACGGCACGACGGCCGTGGTGCTGCTCGGTGGCGCGGCCAGTTTCTGTGGCGCGGGTGGCTGCCGGCAGTTGACCCGGCGCTGCGACTACGTCGTTGCCAAACGCAGCGGAGCCGTGACCGATGCCCGCAGGGTTGATCGCGGCATCTTCAAGGCGCTCGGCAATGCCAGAGCGCTGCCCTTCCTGTCGGGCAATCAAAAGCTTGCCGCCAGCGGCGGTTACGGCGGCTGCGGTCTTGCCAGGGCGGATGACATCCAGCGCGACGACATCACGCCTCGCGTTCCCAATCAGGTGCGGCCGACGCGGGAGACCCCCGACAAGCCCGGGAAAGATCCAAAACCTGACGATGATAAACCGCACCATCACCATGACGACGACCCCGGCAAACATCATGACCACCAAGACAGGGGGCACGATCATCATGAGCATCTTGGTGATCACGATAAACCCGACAGACCGCATGGCGACCGCGACAAGCACGATAGAGGACATGGCGACCGCGACAAGAATGATCGCCAGCACCGTGACGACAGGCAAGGCGAGCATGGGCGCAAGGGGCACGATGACAAGGGCCCCAATGATGGCGGTGCAGACGATTGACGTTGGCATCACGGTGGTATCGAGCCGACCGTCACGCCGCCCATCTGCAACTTTCCGAACATAATCTACGTCAATCGGCTGGCTTGTCCTCTTTTTGAGCCGAAACGTGCGAAAAATGTTCCGTCCTGCGCGAGATGCGGCGATAGAACTCTGTCAGATTGACCGGCAGTTCGGCCGCCTTCGATTTTGCAGCCAGAAGAAGTTTTCGTGCCGCCCGCGACCTGGAGGCGAGGGCGTCGATCGTCTGAGCGTGGAGTTTTTTCAAATCGCGAAATTCCGCCGAGACGGCGATACTGTCATCTCCAATGACGGCGAAGGTGCGGGTCCTTGTGCTCTTGCCCTTGAGTGGCAAAGCGCCCGCTTCCAGCAGAGCATATTGCGGTGCGCGGTTCGCGGTGCTCTCTGAGACGAGGATATCGAAACAGACATCCTTGCAAGCTGTCTCGATCCGCGCCGCAACGTTGACGGTATCGCCGACAGCGGAATAGTTGAAATGGGTTTCCGCACCCATATTTCCGACGCAGGCCAGCCCGGTATGGATGCCGATGCCGATGCCCACGGTGTTTGCGGGTCCAAATCCGAAGGCGTCTTTCGCATTGAGGTTGGCAAGCGTCTCCCGCATAGCCAGTGCCGCATGCACCGCCTTGGCCGGGTGATCGGCGACATCGACGGGTGCGTTCCAAAAGGCCATGATCGAATCGCCGATGAACTTGTCGAGCGTGCCTTCGTTGGCGATGACGTGGCGGCTTAGCGCATCGAGAAAGGTGTTGAGGAAGCCGACCACTTCGGCCGGCGTCAGCCGTTCGCTGATCTCGGTGAAATTTCGCACATCGACGAACATCACCGTCAATTCCCGGTCGTCACCGCCAAGACGTAGGGCGTTTTGGGTATGCTCGATGCGATAGAGCAGCGACGGCGAAAGGTAGTGACCAAAGGCCAACCGGACTTCCCGGCGCTCCCGGTCAATCACCAGAAAGCGGAATGCGGTTGCTGCGAAATGCGTGATGGACCCGCTAACGATCGGCGCCAGCGGGTCGAAGAGCAAGCCGCCATAGAGAAAAGCGATCCAGGATGCGGCAAGTGCCAGCGCCGTGATCGACAGGCCGCAGGCCAGCGCGACAGCAGGACTGACGAAGGTGGTCAGGAATACCAGCAAAGTGCCCGCCACCGCGATAGACAGGATTTCAAGTCCATCGGCCCAATCGGGCCGCGATAGAAACTGTCCGGACAGGATTTGTTCGACGATCTGGGCCTGAAGCGAAACACCGGGGACGTTTTCGCCCAGGGCTGTCGTGCGGATGTCCTGAAGCCCGGCGGCTGACGTGCCGATGAAGACGATGCTTCCCTGGATAGCTGCGTCTGTTCCGGATGCAGTACCATCTTCCGCGAGGATCGTCCGTGCCGAAATGTACCTGTCCGCCCTGTCGGGACTGACGTAGAGCCAGAGTTCTCCGGCCGATGTCACTGGGACGACGAATGCGCCGATCTTGATCATCGTGATGGTATCCCGCACGTCGGGCGCATCGGCGAGCACATAGGTGGATGCACCCTGCGCGACGCGCAACGCCTCCAGAGCAAGGTTGGGATAGAGTTGCTCACCGTCGCTCAGCAAGAGTGGAACGGTGCGCACAACAGCTGACGGATCGCCCGGATTGAGGCTGATATGCCCGAGGCCGGCGGCTGCGGCTTCAAGCTGGGGACGAAGGGGCGTCGCGCTTTGAATGCGGGGCGGCGCGTGAAAGGGCGGTTCGCCCGTAAAGGCAAATCCGGCCTTGATATCGGGCCGGTCGGTTCCCTCGTTTGAAAGTGCAAACCCCAGCACGACTGGCTTGCCGGTGATCGATCGTGCGAAGATTTCGTCATTGTCTGGCAAGCGCTCAAGCAGCGACGGATCAATGCCTGCGACATCGCGAACGACGGTGCGCGGCGAAAGCCGGTCGGGCTCCGAAAACAGGATGTCGAATGCGATCGCCGATGCCCCCATCTGCGATAGCCTGTCCACCAGTCTGGCCATGCGGTCCCTCGGCCAGGGCCATTGGCCGAGCTCCCGAAGCGAGGCTTCGTCGATATCGACCACGCGCACCGGCAGATCCTGAAACGTGCGCGGCGCCAGGCGTTGATATTCATCGAACGCCACTTCGCGCGCCTGCTTCATCAGTTGTGGATCGCTTGCCCGCAGGAATGTGAGGGCTGCGACGATCACCAGACCGACAACGACGCCAACTTGCTGCGCGCGTGTCATCACTACGCCATCCGTTTCTAGGGCCCGATCCAGCCTAGCACAGACGATGCGGATCGGGAAAAGACGTGTGCCGGCCCCCTGAGGGACGGGTGCATGCCTCTTTCTGACACAAGGAAGAGAGCCGTTTCAGGCTCTCGCGGGGGTCCCAACAAGGTTGGGGAATTGCCACCGCAGGCACCGTGCTTTAATCCCGTCTACACTCTCTGGGGGCGGTTTTCATGCGAATCAATGCGATCACGAATTGGGCCTACGGCGTTACAGTCGTCCTGACCGTGCTTTCGGGTGGCGCGTTCATCCTGTCGACCAACAGCGCCAATGAGGAACGCCGGGCTGTCGAACAGCATCTGGCATTCGATACACTGTCCGAGGAACTGGCACTTGGCGCCGAGGAGCGAAGCGACGAGGCCCGTCTGTACGTCATGCGCGGCGAGGAACGCCATCTGGACGCTTTCCATGGCAAGGAAGGCGAGGAGCGCCGGCGTGAGGCCGCCATCAAGGACGCCAAGGCGCAGGGCGCTTCAGCTGCTGAACTGACAGCCCTTGCAGAGGTCGAGCAGGATGCCGAGGCGCTGGACAAGATCGAGGCCGTTGCAATCGAGACCTATCAGAACGGTGACCGGGCGGCGGCACAGCAGGCACTGTTTGGTGGCGAACATGAGCGGCTGCAGACGGATCTGCTGGATAGTGTCGGGCGGTTTCGTGATCTGACCGCTGCCCGGACCGGGGATGCGCTCAACGATGCGCGGTTGCGAAGCGATTGGTTCGGCGTGGTCGCCAAGACGATGCTGGGGCTGACGGCAGCTCTTTTCCTCGGTGTCCTTTATTTCGTTCTCAGGCGGCGCATCGCCATGCCGCTGATGCGCATGACCGGTATCGTCACGCGGCTGGCCAAGCAGGATTATGCCGTGGATGTTCCGCTGGACCAGCGGCGCGACGAGATCGGCGAGATGAACGAAGCCATCCATATTTTTCGCGCCAATGGTCTGGAGCGTGATCGACTGGATGCCGAGCGTCGGCTCGATCAGCAGACCAAGGATCTGATCCTGCAGATGATGCACCGGCTGCAGGCCTGCCAGACGCAGAGCGAACTGGCCGATGTCGTGGCGCGGTTTGCACCGCAGATATTTCCCAACCTTGCCGGCCATCTCTATGTCCTCAACGAAAGCCGGACATTGCTGTCGACTGTCGGAAGCTGGCTCGATCCGCAGCAATCGGCGGCGTCCTTTGCCTCCAGTGCCTGCTGGGGGCTGCGGCGCGGCCGGCCGCATCTGAGCAATCGCGGCCACAGCGACATTGCCTGCCAGCATCTCGACGAAAGCAATGTCGCCGGTCTTTGCGTGCCCTTGACGGCGCAGGGCGATACGATCGGGCTGCTCTATTTCGAGGAGCGTTCCGAGGCGATGACGGATGTCGAGACCTCGCGCCTCTATCTGGAGCTGATTGCCGAGAATATCGGTCTTGCGGTTGCCAATCTGCAATTGCGCGAAAAACTCACCCATCTTGCCGTGCGTGATGCGCTGACCGGACTGTACAACCGGCGCTGGCTGGACGAGACCCTGAACAAACATGCCCGCGAGGAGGCGACACGTCTGCTCGTCTGCCTGATGATCGACATCGATCATTTCAAGCGTTTCAACGACGAATTCGGCCATGATGCCGGCGATGTGGTCATGCAATATGTGGCGCAGATCGTCATCGACATGGTGGGTGAAGCTGGGAGTGCCTACCGCTTCGGCGGCGAGGAGTTTACCGTGTTGTTGCCGGGCATGACGGAAGCCGCCGGGTTCGAGTTTGCCGAGACGCTTCGGACCAAGATCGCGACTGCGCCTTTGTCGCATCGCGGCCGGATTCTCGGCTCGGTTGCCGTGTCCATCGGCGTGGCGTCGTCTCCTGCCGGAGGCACGGTGCCGACATTGCTGACGCGGGCTGATGCGGCGCTTCTGAACGCCAAGGCCGGTGGCCGCAACATGACGGTGTCGGCAGCAAAACTGATTTTAGGCGACGTGCAGGACCTGGCATAGGGCTTGCTCCTGCCGATCCGGAGGGGTTCTCCAAACCCATCCGGCGCACGCAAAAACCGCCGATCGGGCAGGGCCGTTCACTCCCAAACGCAAAAACACTTTCAAAAAAAACGCATACAGTCAAAAATCGTATGCCCGCTATGGTTTGACGACATGCGTTCGGGAGAAATGCATGGAAGCATGAACATGTTCTGGGAGGAGTGGTTTTGCTGCAGAGGAATATTGAGACTGCACCTGTTATGAGGCCGGAAGACGAGCGGCTGGGGGCAGGCGCGACTGTGGTCTATGGCCTGCAGCATGTGCTAACCATGTATGGCGGCATTGTCGCCGTGCCGCTGATCGTCGGTCAGGCAGCCGGTCTTTCACCGGCCGAAATCGGCCTTCTGATCACCGCGTCGCTGTTTGCCGGCGGCCTTGCGACGTTGCTGCAGACGATCGGCGTGCCGTTCTTCGGCTGCCAGCTGCCCTTGGTTCAGGGCGTGTCCTTCGCCAGCGTCGCGACGATCGTTGCGATCTTGAGCGGCGGCGGCGAGGCGGGCGGACTGCCGGCAGTGCTTGGCGCCGTCATGGTGGCGTCGTTTGTCGGCCTGCTGATCACGCCGGTGCTGTCACGGGTGACAAAATTCTTTCCGCCGCTGGTCAACGGTATCGTCATTACCACGATCGGGCTGACGCTGATGCCGGTGGCGGCCAACTGGGCGATGGGTGGCAATCGCAACGCGCCTGATTTCGGCAGCATGTCGAATATCGGCCTTGCGGCGCTGACGCTGATCATCGTGCTGTTGCTCAGCAAACTCGGCAGTGCCTCGATTTCCAGGCTTTCCATCCTGCTGGCGATGATCATCGGCACCATCGCCGCCGTGTTCTTCGGCATGGCTGATTTTTCCAAGGTCGGCGAGGGGCCGTTGATGGCCCTGCCGTCGGTATTTCACTTCGGTCTGCCGGTGTTTCATCTGGCGGCTGTGATCTCGATGCTGATCGTCGTGATGGTCATTCTTGTCGAAACCTCGGCCGATATTCTCGCCGTCGGTGAGATCATCGAGACCAAGGTGGATTCCAAACGGCTCGGCAATGGCTTGCGTGCCGACATGCTGTCGAGCCTGTTCGCACCTGTGTTCGGTTCGTTCACGCAGAGCGCCTTTGCCCAGAATGTCGGTCTGGTGGCGGTGACAGGGGTGAAAAGCCGTTATGTCGTGGCGGCCGGTGGCCTGATCCTGGTGACGCTCGGTCTCTTGCCGGTGATGGGACGGGTGATCGCCGCCATTCCGCCATCGGTTCTCGGCGGCGCCGGCATCGTGTTGTTCGGCACGGTGGCGGCCAGCGGGATACGGTCGCTGTCGAAGGTCGATTACGCCAACAACATGAACCTGATCATCGTTGCCACCTCGCTCGGCTTCGGCATGATCCCGATCGCCGCACCGCAATTCTACCATCAGTTCCCGGCCTGGTTCGAGACGATCTTCCATTCCGGCATCTCGTCCTCGGCGATCATGGCGATCTCGCTCAACCTGCTGTTCAATCATTTCAGGACGGGCAATTCCGACCAGCAGTCGGTGTTCGTGGCGGGAACGGAACGGAGCCTGCGTTATCAGGACATTTCGGAGTTACACGACGGCGACTATTTTCAGGGCGGCAAGCTGTTTGATGCGAAGGGTACCGAGGTGCCGATCACGGCGCAGCCGGGGCGGGTGAGTGGGCATTAGGCGGGGCGGGGCTGATTTGGGGGCCTTGACCGGAAGGGTCGGGTGATTTTGCATTGAGCCCTGCCGATGTGGATCCTCGGGTCAAGCCCACTGCTGTCCGGTTTAAATTTTGTAGACATGGTGCACGGTGTTGATTCTACTCGTATTCAAGCGTTTGGCGACGATCTCGAACACGAAGGAGGAGCAACCCTGTGCGGCATCACAATAGCGTCTTTCATGATCTTTTGAAGCGCGTTCCATGGTCGGCTTTTGACAGGCTTGTGGAGGAACATGGGGCCGACAAACATGTTCGGCGGCTCTCGACGCGGACACAGTTGATCGCCCTTTTGTACGGCCAATTGGCCGGTGCGGTGAGTTTGCGCGAGATCGCCGGCGGTTTGGAAAGTCATGCGGCGCGTCTTTACCATCTCGGTGCGCGTCCGGCCTCGCGCTCGACGCTTGCCGACGCCAATGCGAAGCGTTCAAGCGCGGTGTTTGCCGGCCTGTTTGCTGAACTGGTGGCAAGGGCAGGACGCGGCCTGCGCCGGGCGGCCGGTGAGGCCACCTATCTGATCGACGCGACTGGGGTCCGCCTGAGTGGAGCGGGAAGCGACTGGGCGCGGTTTTCCCATCAGGCCTGCGGTGCCAAGGTCCATATCGTCTATGATGCGCTGGCCGAACGGCCGATCTACGCGGCGGTGACGCCTGCCAATGTCAATGACATCACCGCAGCCAAGGTCATGCCGATCGAAGCGGGCGCCACCTATGTCTTCGATCTCGGCTATTATGATTTCGGCTGGTGGGCCAGAATGGACAAGGCCGGATGCCGGATCGTCACGCGGTTCAAGTCGCATACGCCGCTGGCCGTAACGCGCGAACAACCGCTCAACAGCAACGGCACCATCCTGTCCGACCGCATCGGCCTGTTGCCAGCCCGCCAGGCGAAAAACCGCAAGAACCCGTTTGGCGATCCCGTGCGCGAGATCAGTGTCAGGACACAAACAGGCAAGGTTTTGCGGTTGCTCACCAACGATCTCGATGCGCCAGCGGACGAGATCGCCGATCTCTACAAGCGCCGTTGGGCGATCGAACTGTTCTTCCGCTGGGTCAAGCAGACGCTAAAGATCCGGCATTTTCTCGGCAATAGCGAGAACGCGGTCCGTATCCAGATTGCCGCCGCCCTCATCGCCTATCTGCTGTTGCGCATGGCCCAGGCCGATCAGACAAACGTCCAGAGTCCGCTCGCCTTCGCCCGCCTCGTGCGCGCCAATCTCATGCATCGCCGCCGAACCGACAGCCTCACAAAGCCACCACCCAGCCCATCAAACGACACAGGACAGATGACCTTGAGCGGGTTGGGATTTTAAACCGGACAGCAGTGGGACAAGCCCGAGGATCCACTCCCAAACCTACCCGGTCACACCTTCTCCACAAACCCGTCGAGCACGCGCTTCTGTCCCGCCCGGTCAAAGTCGATCGTCAGCTTGTTGCCCTCGATCCCGGCAATATTTCCGTTTCCGAATTTGATATGAAACACCCGGTCGCCGACGGTGAATTTCGAGGGTTCGTCGATCTTGGACTTGGCGATCAGTTCGCCGTCGATGGTGCGGGCCTTGGGGCCTGATTCGCCGTAGCCGATGCGCTCGATCGAGACGCCGGAGCGGTTGCCCCAGTTGTCGCGGGTGGCGTCGGTCTTGTTGGCCTGGGCGCGTTTCCAGCCGGGGGTGGAATAGGTATTGGCGAACGGCTCCTGCTTGTCGAAGCGTGACTGGCCGTAGCCGCCGCGATTGTAGCCGCCATAGGATTGTTCGGCTTCCGAGACTTCGACATGGGCGGTGGGCAGTTCGTCGAGGAAGCGTGAGGGCAGGGTCGACTGCCAAAGGCCGTGGATGCGGCGGTTGGAGACGAACCAGATGTGGCAGCGGCGTTTTGCCCGTGTCAAACCGACATAGGCAAGCCGCCGTTCTTCCTCGAGCCCCGAACGGCCGCCCTCGTCGAGCGCCCGCTGGTGCGGAAACAGCCCTTCCTCCCAGCCGGGCAGGAAGACGGTCTCGAATTCGAGGCCCTTGGCCGAATGCAGCGTCATGATCGAGACGGCGTCAAGCTCGGCATTCTGCTCGACATCCATCACCAGCGCGATGTGTTCGAGGAAGCCGCGCATGCTCTCGAACTGTTCCATCGAGCGGATCAGTTCCTTCAGGTTTTCCAGCCGGCCCGGCGCTTCGGCTGATTTGTCGTTCTTCCACATGTCCGTATAGCCGGACTCTTCGATAATGGTCTCGGCAAGCTCGGTATGCGGTGTGTTTTCGAGTAGCCCCTGCCAGCGCTGGAACATCGAGACGACATCGAACAGCGACTTGCGCGGTTTTGGCTTCATCTCGTCGGTTTCGATGATATCGGCCGAGGCTGCCAGCATCGGGATATCGCGCTTTCGGGCATAGTCGTGCAGGGCGCGCACTGTGGTGTCACCAAGGCCACGCTTCGGCGTATTGACGATGCGCTCGAAGGCGAGGTCGTCGGCCGGCTGGCAGACGAGGCGGAAATAGGCCAGCGCGTCGCGGACTTCCAAGCGCTCGTAGAAGCGCGGGCCGCCGATGACGCGGTAATTGAGGCCGAGCGTGACGAACCGGTCTTCGAACTCGCGCATCTGGAAGGAGGCGCGCACCAGGATCGCCATATTGTTCAGCGGATGCTGGGTGCGCTGCAGCTGTTCGATCTCTTCGCCGACGGCGCGGGCTTCCTCTTCCGAATCCCAGGCGGCGTGCACCTGCACCTTGTCGTCGTTGGGATCGACGCGGTCGGTGAACAGCGTCTTGCCGAGACGGCCCTCGTTATGGGCGATGAGATGGCCGGCAGCACCAAGGATATGCTCGGTGGAGCGGTAGTTGCGTTCGAGCTTGATCACCTTGGCGCCGGGAAAATCCTTCTCGAAGCGCAGGATGTTGTCGACCTCGGCGCCGCGCCAGCCGTAGATCGACTGGTCGTCGTCGCCGACGCAGCAGACATTCTGCAGCACGCCCTTCGGCCGCTGGGCAAGCAGGCGCAACCACATGTACTGAGCGGTGTTGGTGTCCTGGTATTCGTCGACGAGGATGAAGCGGAATTTGTCGTGGTATTCGCGCAGGACATCCGGATTGACGCGAAACATGCGGATCGGGTGCAAGAGCAGATCGCCAAAATCGCAGGCATTCAGCGTCATCAGCCGGGCCTGATAGGCGGCATAGAGTTCGCGGCCCTTGCCATTGGCAAAGGCACGGGCGTCACCCTCGGGAATTTCGGCGGGGCCAAGGCCCTTGTTCTTCCAGCCGTCGATCATCTGGGCGAACTGCTTGGCCGGCCAGCGCTTGTCGTCGATGCCATCGGCCTGGATCAGCTGCTTGACGAGGCGCACCACGTCGTCGGTGTCGAGAATGGTGAAGGAGGATTTCAACCCGACCAGTTCGGCATGGCGGCGCAGGAGCTTGACGCCGATCGAGTGGAATGTGCCCATCCATGGCATGCCTTCGACGGCGCCGCCGACGAGAACACCGACGCGCTCCTTCATCTCGCGGGCCGCCTTATTGGTAAAGGTCACGGCGAGTATCTGCGAAGGAAAGGCGCGGCCTGACGCCAGGATATGGGCGATGCGGGTGGTGAGCACGCGGGTCTTGCCGGTACCGGCGCCGGCGAGCACCAGAACCGGGCCATCGAGCGCTTCCACGGCTTCGCGCTGCTCCGGGTTGAGGCCGGAGAGATAGTCGGGAATACGGTGCTGGTCGCGGGCTGCCATGGCGCGCGCAGCGATGCCGCCGGTGGGCGCAGGCGGTGCCGGCTGCGGGCTCAGACCACGCTGCGGGCGCGGTGCCGGTTCCTCATCGAAGAACGGAATATCGTCAAAACCATTGCTCATGCGGCTCAATGTAGTGATTCGGAGCCGAAAGGCCAGAATTCCGTTCTGCTTTTATTCCAGAATGTCCAGCTTGCTTGTGGAGACAACCGCTTTTTAGCCCCGATCAGGGCCGATGATCGGCATCGAAGACTGGATCGACGGGAAGCTGCAGGGCTGTCGCCAGCTGGTTGGTCTTGGCGGCAAGCGCGATGACGCGCAGCAGGTCGGCATGCTGTTCAGCCGTCATGCCCTTGGCTTTGGCGGCTGCCGTATGCGAATGCGCACAATAGCCGCAGCCGTTGGTAACGGAAACGGCGATATACAGCATTTCCTTGACGAGCGGATCGAGCGCCGACGGCGTCGCCATCACCGCTTTGACCTCGGCCCAGGTCGTTTCGAGCAGATCGGCATCAAAGGCGAGATAGTGCCACATATTGTTGATGAAGTCGGATTTGCGCGTCGCGCGGATGTCGTCGAAGACGGCTTTGACGCGGGGATTGCTTTCCGGGTCCGGGTGTTTTGCGATAGTGCTCATGGGGTCCTCCGATCCGCTGAAGCTATGGGCAGCACAGCATCTTGTCGAGCGCCGGGAGGGGCTCGCGGGACCCAAAAGGGCTTTTGTTACAATTGCGTAATGAAGGCATTCTAGCATTGCCTGCAGTGCAGCAAAAAGGGATAGTTGCCGCAATAACGGGGTTCGCGCGCCAGAGTGGCCGAAACCCGCTGATTCAATTGGAGTTTTGCATGCGGCTTTGGAAGCAGCTTTTGATCTGCCTGGTCATTCTTGCCGTCGGCCTTGGTGTCTGGGTTCGCTTCGTGCCGGGTGCCAGTGCGGTGCTGGCCAAAGTCGGTGTACCGGAGCAGCTGCTGGCCTTTGCCTCAAAACCGGCGGATGCCGCCAAGCAGGGTGAAGCACAAGGGCAGGGCGGCCAGACCCAGGGCGCCCAAACCCAAGGCGGACGTGGCCAAGGTGGCGGTGCGCCGCTTGTCGTCACGCAGCCAGCTGACACCGCTGTTGTCAACGACCGGCTGAATGCCATCGGTACCGGCGAAGCCATCCTGTCGGTCAGCGTCACGCCGCTTGCGACCGGTAATCTGACGGAAATTCTGGTGAAATCCGGCGACCGCATCGAGAAGGGGCAGGTCATCGCCAAGCTCGACAGCGACGAGCAGAAGATTGCTGCTGCACAGGCCAAGGTCGCTCTCGACAGTGCCCGCGAAAAAGTCGAGCGCAATCGCAAGCTCGGCAATGCCGTCTCGGTCGCCATCCTGCGGGAAGCCGAATTTGCCATGCAGGCCGCCGAGCTGGCGCTGCAGACGGCGGAACTGGACCTGAAACGCCGTGATATCGCCGCTCCATCCGGCGGTATTGTCGGCATCATCACCGCCCATCCGGGGGACTACGTCACCACTTCGACGCCAATCGCCGTGGTTGACGATCGCTCGCAGATTCTTGTCGATTTCTGGGTGCCGGAGCGGTTTTCCACCAAGGTTTCGGTCGGTCAGGATATTTCAGCCACCGCCATCGCGCTGCCGACTTCGGAGCTTTCCGGCGTCATCGATGCCATCGACAACCGTGTGGACCAGGCCAGCCGGACGCTGCGGGTCCGAGCGCGGATCGACAATCCAGACGATACCCTGCGGGCCGGCATGTCGTTTTCCGTTTCCGTGCGCTTCCCCGGTGACACCTATCCGACGGTGAACCCGCTGGCGATCCAGTGGAGCGCCGACGGCTCGTTCGTCTGGCGTGTTGAAAATGAGAAGTCACAACGGGTTCCGGTCAAGATCATCCAGCGCAATTCAGACAAGGTGCTGGTCGACGCAAAGCTCGCCAAGGGCGATGCCGTGGTAATCGAGGGCGTGCAGCGGCTGCGTGATGGCGGGGCCGTCCGCCTTGCTGGAGAAACGGGCAAAGAAAAGAAAAAGCCGCAGCAGGCCGATCAGGAACAGAAGGTTTCCGAAGCGGAGGCGGCGAAATGAGCGGCGGTTCCGGGCATCATGGTGTCGGCCGCACCGCCGGTTTTACCGCACTTTTCATCCGCCGGCCGATCTTTGCGCTTGTCGTCAATACGCTGATCATCGTCGCGGGTCTTGCCGCGCTGAACGGTATCGAGATACGCGAATTGCCGCAGGTGGATCAGCCGGTGGTCTCGGTCAACACCCAGTTTGACGGTGCTTCGCCGGAAACGGTGGACCGCGAACTGACCTCGGTGATCGAGGGCGCCGTCTCGCGCGTGCAGGGTATCAAGGACATTTCCTCGACCTCGCAATATGCCCAGAGCCGCGTGACGCTGCAGTTTTCCGATACGACCGATATCGGTCAGGCTTCCAACGATATCCGCGATGCGCTCGGCCGGGTGAGCAACCAGTTGCCGGAGGACGCCGACGAGCCGCGCATCGTCAAGGCCGATGCCGACAGCCAGCCGATCATGCGCCTGGCATTGACGTCGGACACGTTGTCGATGGAAGACCTGACGCTTCTGGCCGAAAACGAGATCACCGACCGTCTGGCCGCCGTCGAGGGTGTCGCCGACGTGCAAATCAACGGCGATCAGGAAAAGATTTTCCGCATCGACATCAACCAGTCGAAGTTGGCCAGCCGTGGCCTGACGGTCGCCAATCTGCGCTCAGGCCTTGCCAGCGCATCGCTCGATGTGCCGGCGGGGTCGCTCACCAGTGCCAACCAAGACATTTCGGTGCGTGCCACCGCCGACCTGCAGACGCCGGAACAGTTTGAAAACCTTATCCTCGGCAACAATGTCCGTCTCGGCGATATCGCCACGGTGACGCTCGGCCCGGATATCGGAACGTCGTCGCTCCGCTCGGACGGCCGTCAGGGCATCGGCCTTGGCATCATCCGCCAGGCGCAGTCCAATACGCTGGATATTTCCGAGGGCGTGAAGAAGGCCGTGACCACCATTGCCGAAATCCTGCCGGCGGGAACGCAGCTCAAGGTCACCAGCGATGACGCCGTGTTCATCGAAGGCGCAATCCACGAAGTTGAGATCGCGCTGGTCGCGTCGGTGATCATCGTGACTTTGGTCATCTACATGTTCCTGCTCGACTGGCGGGCGACGCTCATTCCAACGCTGACCATGCCGATCGCCCTGATCGGCACATGTGCTGCAATCTATCTGGCCGGTTTTTCGATCAACATTCTGACGCTTCTCGCCATCGTTCTGGCAACGGGTCTGGTGGTTGACGACGCAATCGTGGTGCTCGAAAACATCGTGCGGCGGCGAGGCGAGGGCATGGGGCCGCGTGCTGCCGCCGTGCACGGTACGCTCGAAGTGTTCTTCGCCGTCATCGCCACCACGGCGACGCTTGCGGCCGTGTTTGTGCCGCTGTCATTCCTGCCGGGACAGACAGGCGGCCTGTTCCGCGAGTTCGGCTTCGTGCTGGCCTTTGCCATTCTCCTGTCCGCCTTCGTGTCGCTGACGCTGTGCCCGATGCTGGCATCGCGGATGCTGAAGCCGCATGCCGAAAACCGTGGCCATACTGGCTTCATGGGCCGGATCGGCGCCTTCGCGGCCGCATTCTACAAGCGTACACTGCGGGCCTGCCTCAATTCACCGCTGATCGTCTTCATGGTCGCCATCATGGTGACGGCTGCCGGGGGCGGCGCCTTCACGCTGCTCAAATCCGAGCTGACGCCGACCGAGGACCGGTCCCGCATCATGGTGCGGATCCAGGCGCCACAGGGCGTGTCGCTGGAATATACCCAGGCCCAGATGCGCCGGGTCGAGGACGGCCTGAAGCCGTTGGTCGACAAGGGAGAGATTGCCAATGTCTTTTCCGTCTCCGGTCAGGGCGGATCGGTGAATACCGGCTTCATGGTTCTGACGCTGGCGCCCTGGGGCGACCGTGATCGCACGCAGCAGCAGATTTCGGCCGATATCACCAAGATAACCGCCAATATTCCCTCGATCCGCGCCTTCCCGATCCAGCCGAACAGCCTTGGCATCCGTGGTGCCGGCAACGGCTTGCAGGTGGCGCTGGTTGGCAACGACTATGCCAAACTCGGCGATGCCGCCGCCAAGCTGGTGCGGCAGATGGAGGACAGCGGCCGCTTCGAAAACGTCCGGCTGAATTATGAGGCTAATCAGGCGCAGCTGTCGGTGACCATCGACCGCGAAAGGGCATCCGATCTCGGCATCGATATTGTCGGCCTGTCGGCGGCGCTGCAGGCCATGCTCGATGGCAACAGCGTGCTCGACGTCTATGTCGATGGCGAATCCTATCCGGTCAAGCTGTTGTCGACGACCAATCCGGTCAACGATCCGACCGACCTGCAGAACATCTTCCTGAAGACCGGCGACGGCAAGATCGTGCCGATGTCGACCATTGCCACGGTCGAGGAAAAAGCCGTTGCGCCGCAATTGTCGCGCGAGCAGCAGCTTCGCTCGGTATCGCTATCGGCGGGACTGACCTCCGGTATCGCGCTTGGCGATGCGCTGACCATGGTCGAGCAGATGGCCGAACCGTTGTTGCCGCCGGGCTCGCGTGTCGTGCCGCTGGCGGAAGCCGCGACCCTGGACGAAAATGCCAATGGCATGTTCGTGACCTTCGGCTTTGCGCTCGTCATCATCTTCCTGGTGTTGGCTGCGCAGTTCGAAAGCCTGATCAGCGGCCTGATCATCATGTCGACCGTGCCGCTGGGCCTTGCCTGCGCCGTGTTCGCCATGCTGCTCACCGGAAATACGCTGAACATCTACAGCCAGATCGGGCTGGTGCTGCTGGTCGGCATCATGGCGAAGAACGGCATTCTGATCGTCGAATTTGCCAACCAGCTGCGTGACCGTGGCGAGGATCTGCGCTCGGCAATCGAGAATGCAGCCAATATCCGGCTGCGGCCGGTGATGATGACGATGATCGCCACCATTGTCGGCGCCGTGCCGCTGGTCCTGGCAAGCGGCGCCGGTGCCGAGGCACGTATCGCCCTTGGCTGGGTGCTGGTCGGTGGTCTCGGGCTTGCAACCGTCGTGACGCTCTACCTGACGCCCGTCGCCTATCTGGTCATTGGCCGCTTTACCAAACCGCATGTGGATGAGGAGCGGCGGCTGCAGACCGAGATGCAGCATGCCGAGACGTTGCAACTGCCGCAAGCTGCGGAATAGGCGTTCGGCGGCTGAGCAAGTGTTCGCCGCCACTTTCTCTGTCGTTCCCGCTGCCGCTGCATAGGCTATTTCTTCCCTGTGTCCGGACTGTCTCACTTCGTCGCAATTCTTTGCTAAACCCGTTAGGGAACGGATGAGGTTCTGGACAAAGTGATTCCGATTTGCACAGTAGCGCGTTGAAATCTAAGAATTTCCGCGATGTTGAGCAGTCGCTCGGGGAAGAGATATGGCGCTGAAGGCGATCAAGGCGGGTATCCGCAACGAAACCGGTATCAAAGCGGCTTTGCGGTTGATGAGCGCGCGGTTCGGTGATCGTTTCCAGACTGGACACGCCATTCGCGCCCAACATGCCCATACGACCACGTATATTCCGGCACAGCTCCCTGACGGCGTGGTTTTTCCGGAGAGTTCGGGCGAGGTTGAAGAGATCGTCGCCATTGCCAGCGAACACGGCGTCCCGCTAATCGCCTTTGGCACCGGCTCGTCGCTGGAAGGCCATGTCAACGCGCCGCATGGCGGCATCAGCGTCGATATGAGCCGGATGGACAAGGTGCTGCAGGTCAATGCCAGTGACTTCGACTGCACGGTGCAGCCGGGGATCACACGGGAAGCGTTGAACGTCTATCTGCGCGATACCGGCCTGTTTTTTCCGATCGATCCCGGCGCCAATGCCTCGATCGGCGGTATGGCATCCACACGGGCTTCGGGCACCAATGCCGTGCGCTACGGCACGATGAAAGACAATGTGCTGGCGGTGACTGCCGTCACGGCCGGCGCCAAGGAAATCCGCACGGCGCATCGTGCGAAGAAATCGTCGGCCGGTTATGATCTCACCCGTCTGTTCGTCGGGGCTGAAGGCACGCTCGGCATCCTGACATCGATCACGCTCAAGCTGCAGGGCATTCCAGAACTGATCGCCGGCGGCGTGTGCTCGTTTCCCTCGGTTGGGGATGCCTGCAACACGGTGATCCTGACGATCCAGTCGGGCATACCGGTGGCGCGTATCGAACTGCTCGATGCCGTGCAGATGAAGGCGAGTAATGCCTATTCAGGACTGACCTTTCCGGAAGCACCGACATTGTTCGTCGAGTTCCATGGAAATGCCGAGAGCGTCGCCTTGCAATCCAAGCAGTTTGCCGAGATCGCGGCAGAGTTCGGCAGTTCGCAATTCCAGTGGACCGCCAATACCGAGGAGCGCAACGCCTTGTGGAAGGCGCGGCACAATGCCTATTGGGCGCAGAAGAGTCTCGCGCCAGGACTGGCAATCCTGTCCACCGATGTCTGCGTGCCGATCTCGCGGCTTGCAGACTGCGTCGAGGCGACCCACGAGGATATTGCCGCCCACGGCCTGATCGCGCCGATCGTCGGGCATGCCGGTGACGGCAATTTCCATGTCGGCTTGCTCTTCGACGACAAGGACGACGCCGATATTGCCAAGGCGGAAGCCTTTGTCGCGCGGCTCAACAGGCGGGCGCTGGATATGGACGGAACCTGCACCGGCGAGCACGGTATCGGTCAGGGCAAGATGCCGTTTCTTCAGGATGAACTCGGCGATGCGCTGGATCTGATGCGGCAGGTGAAGCGGGCGCTCGATCCCGGCAATATCTTCAATCCCGGCAAGATTTTTGCCATGTGAAAATGCTGGGTGGATGGTAAGGAGTGGTAGACGCCCAAAAGGGCGCTATCTTCGGCGGTCGAATGGGATAGGGCTTTCAACTGGTGCTTTCGCGAATTCTGGTTTTTGTTGGTGGTCTTTTGGTTGTGGCGTTGTTTGCCGCGCTGATTGCTCCGCTGTTCGTGGACTGGACCGACTTCCGTAAGGATTTTGAACGCGAGGCAACCCGGATCATGGGCAAGCCCGTGGTCGTTCACGGTAGCGTCGATGCCCGCCTCATTCCCTTTCCGTCAGTCACCCTCAATGATGTGCGTGTCGGCCAGTCCGAAACAGGCGAACCGCTGATCCAGGTCGAGCGTTTCTCGATGGATGCCGAGCTTGCGCCGTTTCTCTCCGGCGAAGCATTGATCTTCGACATGCGGCTGGAAAAACCCAAGGCGAAAATCCGCCTATTGCCGGATGGTACGCTCGATTGGGCGCGCGGACGCAAGGCTTCTATCCCCGCCAAAACCGTGATCCTTGAAAATGTCGCCATCACCGGTGGCCAGATCGATTTCATCGATGAGCAGACGGGCCGGACCCGGCGCGTCACCGGACTTGAAGCTGACCTCTCGGCCCGCTCGCTGGCCGGTCCGTGGAAGGTGGAAGGCCGTGCGGCGCTTGACGGCGAAGCGGGCAGCTTTGCCTTTTCGAGCAGCGAGGCCGACGACACCGGCTCGCTCGGTCTTCGCTCGCGGCTGACGCCCGACAAACGGCCGTTTGGCGTCGAGCTCGACGGTGACCTGAAGATCGTCGATTTCAAGCCGGTCTATCAGGGTAAGTTCACCTTGACGGAAAACAAGCCGGCGGAAGCGCAGAAGACCCAGGACAAGTCAGCCGCATTGCGGGTGACCGGCGGTTTCGAGCTGACCAATGAACGCATTCGCGTGCCTGATTACCGGCTGGAAATCGGCCCCAAGGACGATCCGTATCTGGTGACGGGCGAGGCGACGCTCGATACCGGCAAGGAGCAGGAATTCCTGCTTCTGGCCGATGGCCAGCAGATCGATGTCAGCCGCATCGGCAATGCGGGCGCTGCCGGCAAGACCGGCCGCGACCCGGCTATATCCGTGCGGCAGAGACTTGCGGCGATCATGGCGATCGCAGCCGATATTCCGATCCCTCAGGTGCCGGGACGGGCGAGCCTCAAACTGCCGGCCATCGTCATCGGCGATACGACCGTGCGTGACGTGCGTCTTGATCTGCGGCCCGACGGGGCAGGCTGGATGGTCGACAATGCCGTTGGTCAACTGCCCGGCCGCACGCAATTCGAGGCCAAGGGGCGGCTGCAGCTGACAGGCGTGCGCGCCTTTCGCGGCGAGATGCTGGTCGCGTCCAACCAGCCTTCGGGGCTGGCAACCTGGCTTGCAGGCTCTGTCGATCCAGCAATCCGCAAATTGAAGACGGCGGGGTTTTCGGCGACGGTGAACCTCACCGATACCTTGCAGCAGTTCGAGCGGCTCGAGGTGGCAGCGGGGCCTGCTGTCCTGCGCGGCCGTATCGAGCGGCAGGCACCGGAGGGTGCGCCACCGAACCTGTCCTTGCAGCTCAACGGCAACAGCATCGATCTTGAAGCGCTGCAGGCGCTGGCCGGTCTGGTGGCCGGCGACGCCTCCACCGCGACGCTGCTGTCGCACACGATCGCGGCGGACCTTTCGGCCGACACGTTCTCCGCTTTCGGCGAGGATGCCAGCGACGTGCAGCTGGTAGCGACACTGAAGAACGGCCAGTTACAGGCCGAACGCGTGTCGATCGGCGATATTGCAGGCACGCAGCTTGCGTTGTCGGGCCGGATGAGCGGCGAAATGACCGCGCCGGTGATTTCCGCCAAGATGAAGCTGGCATCGCCGGACCTGACCCCGTTCCTGAAGATGATCGAGCGCCATGCCGAAGTGCATCCGGCGTTGGAGCGGCTGGTGAAGAGCGGCCCCTATTACAGCAATGCGGCATTGGACCTGACGCTCTCTGCCGGCAGCCAGGATGGCAAGGCGCCGGTGACGTTCGGCATTATCGGCTCGGCCAATGGCACCAAGATCGCCGCCAACTATCAGGCACCCGATATCGCGCAGGCGCTTTCCGGACAGGGCATTCTTTTGGAAGCCACGATGGAAAACCCGTCGACGCCGGTACTGCTCGGCCAGGTTGGTTTTGATCCCCTGCCGTTCGATGCGGATGAGAATGCCATCCTGTCGATAAAGCTGCAGGGCGGTGATGGCCAGAAAGCCAATGCCGGGCTAACGTTCACGACGGCGCGGACGTCATTGTCGGCCAACGGCGACATCGACCTGTCGCGCGATAATTTTCTGTCCGGTCAATCGAAAATTTCTCTCGAAAGCCAGGATTTCGAGCCGTTCCTGCTGCTGCAGGGGGTTGGTCTGCCGCAGATGGGCACCGGCCTGCCGCTGGCGCTGAAGGCGGATATCGCAACGACGGCCGATGCGGTGACCCTGTCGGCGATCGATGGCAAGGCGGATGGCAACGCATTTTCCGGTACGTTTGCGATCGACCGGAAAACGCCGGGCAAGGCGACCGGCCAGATTGCGCTCGACACGCTGGATATGGCTTGGGTGGGCGAGGGTATCCTTGGCACCGTGCAGGATACGGCAAGCGGCGATCTGTCAGATCTGCCCGTGGTCCAACCGGCCTGGAGCGGGCTTGACGTGGCCGTCGATATCTCCGCCAAACGATTCTGGCCGGGTGTCTACGGGGCTGTTTCCGACATGTCCGGCAAACTCGCCTGGAAGGGCGACCAGATTTCGATCGATACGATTGCCGGTAGCTGGCTGGGCGGCAAGATCGATGGCCGCTTGCTGCTCGGTAACGGCGACGGCTCCGGCTTCTTCCAGACGCGGCTTAACCTCAAGGATGGCGATCTCGCCGCAGCCGTGTGGAAAACCGGTGGTGCGGCTGTTGCCGAGGGGAAATTCGATCTGACGCTGGCGCTCGAGGCCTCCGGCAAGACCGCACGGGCCATGGCGGAATCGGCGAGCGGGTCGGGAAGTGCAACGCTGCGCGACACGATCGTCCATGGTCTGAACAGCGCCGCGCTCTCGGATATCATGGCAGCGGCAGATAGGATCGAGGGTGATATTACGCCGGCTTCGGTAACGCCGCTGGCCGAGAAGGCCGTGCTTTCAGGGCAGACGGCTTTGGGCACGGTGACGGTGCCGTTCAATGTTGCAGGTGGCACCTTGCGGGCCCAAAATGTCACGGCGGGTGATGCCACAGCCGGGCTGTCGGGAAATCTGGAAGTCAGCTTTCCCGACGAACGGATGACGGCCGGGCTCACGGTCGATTTCCGCCCCGGCGAGGACGCGCTCACCGGCGCGGAGGCGCAGGTGAGCCTTGACTATGCCGGGATCCTGCCTTCGCCGGGCATTACGTTTGATGCCACCGATCTGTCGAATTTCCTGTCGCTCCGGGCTTTCGAACGCGAGCGCCGCCGTGTCGAGACGCTGCAGGCAAACGTGCTTGAAAAGCAGCGGCTGCGCCGTGAAGTGGCACTCTACAAGGCCAATGCGGTGGAGCGCGAGGCGGCACGGCTTCGGGCTGTCGAAGAGCAGCGCCGGCGCGAACTGGCTGCCAAGGAGGCGGTGAGGCAAAAGGCAGAGGCTGATGCAAAGGTACTCGCTGAAAAGACGGCAGCACAGGAAGCGGCAGCCGCCAAGGCCGCCGAAGCGGCCGCTCGAAAAGCCGAGGAACAGAAAAGCCAAAATCTGCTGCCGTTCGATCCGACCGGTGGTGTGATCAGGGGCGAGGAACTCACTCCACCGCAGGGCGGCACGCAACAGCAACCAGCCGGGCAGCAGCCGGTCATCCAGACCCCGCAGCAGGGGCTGAATTTTGAAGCATTGCCGGGCGTACGACCGCAATAGGCTTTTTAGTAAGCTGCTGATTACCTCTGAATTGCATTGTCTGGTGAAAGCGGCACTCCACTTTCCGTCGTCCTCGCCCTGGTGGCGGGATCCAGCGACCCGACGTCTGTCGGGTCAAAAGGCCCTTTCAGCCCAAGGACTTGGGCTGGTTGGATCGCCGTGACGAGCACAGGGATGATGGGAGATTTGACAACCGCACAGTTTCCAAATGATCGACCAGCTGCTCAGAAAATGACTTTCTCGTCAGCTTGTTAAACGCCACGGATAAGCAAAGGCGGTACTCGATGGGTCCGAGGAGGGTCTCAGGTCTTGCTGGCTTTGATCCAGGTCAGAACGTAGACCCTGAGCGCCGAGGAGAGATTGCTGTCGGCTGGCCGCCCGTCGTCGATTTCGGCAATGAGCTGCGCCAGCGCGATCTGGCGGTAATCGGCGATCGCTTTCAGCTCCTGCCAGAATGGTTCCTCCAGCGAAAAACTGGTGCGGTGGCCATGCAGCGTCGCCGAATGCTTGCGGATCACAATGCGCCTCAGAAAATGAATCACCTGTGTCTGAAAGTGATTCCGGAAGTCTGGCTTATCTGTTGATTTTAAATTGAATTATTGGCTTTGCAGATGGGGCTGCTAGTTCCCATCTTCCGGCTCAGCCGACGTCTCGCGCTTTCCCTGGTCCAGCGCTTTGCTGGCCTTGTCGTTGAGCGTTCGGGTGAGCTGTTTTTCGGCTTTTGTCCGCCCGAAGGAAATGCGGTTCTGGTCTGCCGTGCTGTCTTTCTCCGTCCGCGCCTTCTGCTTGCGGAACTGACGGAGATTGACGACGTCGCCGGTCATGATGTGCCTGTCTGCGGTTGGGTTTTCAGTTCTTCTTGCGGAAGGAATCCAGTGAAACCACCGAGCCGCCCTCCTTCTTGCCGTCCTCGCCGGTCTTGCCATTGTCACCGGCCTTGGCTTCGGTGTCCTGATCGTCGGACTTTTCCACTGCGGAGATCGGATAGGCGGTGATTTCGGCGGTTTCTTCCTCGTCGAAGGCCGCAACATCGAACTCAAGCTCGAAGTTGACGGACGGATCATAAAACCCGCGAATGGCGTTGAACGGGATCACCAGTTTTTCCGGTGTATCGGAGAAGGACAGGCCTATTTCGAACAGCGTTTCGGTGACCTTCAGCTCCCAGAACTGATGCTGCACAACGATTGTCATCTGCTCGGCATATTTTGCCTTCAGGTGCTGGGAAATCCGCACGCCGGGTGCGCCGGTCAGAAACGTGATGAAGAAATGATGGTCGCCGGGAAGGGCACCGGTGGCTGCGACTTCAATCAGGACCTTGCGAATGACGCTGCGAAGCGCATCCTGCGCCAGAATGTCGTAGCGGATATGGTCTTGGCCCATAAGATCCCCGTCTTTCTTGTAACTCAACTCTGTCACACTTATGCCATTTGCTCTGTACGCAGGAAAGTCCTGACATACGAGTCATTTGCATCATCTATAGACCATTTCAAGGCAACCGAGAAGGCGGCGTCTATGGGGGAAGGGTTGTGCATGGGGGGAGAGAAGTGGAGGTTTCTGTTGCCAGGTACCTCCGAACCCCGCCTTACGGTGCGAACCGCAAGGACTTGATTTGAAGTGTCACACTGCGATTAAGCAGCGAGACGAGCTTCCGCATAGTTGTCGTTTGCAACTACAATTTTAGCCCGATAACGGTGGTACAATGCCGAGCAAAAAGTCGATCTTTACGCCCTTGTCGATCCTATTTCGCCCCCATCAAAAGCCGGTCTGTCATTCGTGACATGGTTGCCATGTCTGACCGGTTTTTGGTGGAGGCGCCGGGTACCGCCCCCGGGTCCAATAGGTTTATTTCATCGCCTGTTTATCGCCATATCCGTCCGAAGACGGCAACTGTCATATAGGTCCTAAACTGCGCCAAGAAAAGGGCCATTTCGAAAATACAATTGGCGCTTCTCACGGATCCGGGCCGGATGGCTCTTGACATGCTCGCCAAGCGTGAAAAAACTCCTGTTGCACATCTTTCATCACGAAAGGTGTGCGGCATGAAGCCAAACCGTGTGAGGAGACACCATGACGGATTATCTCGCAGATGTGAAAAAATACGATAGCGCCGCCGACGAAGCGATTGTGAACAAGATCGTAAAGCATCTGGGCATCGCATTGCGTAATAAGGATTCCTCGCTCGTCTCCGCTTCCGATCCGACAGAACTCGACAGGGTCAAGGAAAAATGGTGCGGCAAGAAGCTTGGCGTCACCGGACCGGACGCCGACGCAGCCGTTGACGCCGTTGCCAAGACAATGGCCGGCGACCGTTCAAAATCCCGCGTGACCTTCTACTACCTGGTGGCAAAACACCTGGGCAAGCTCGCGACGCTTTAATCATTGAGCCTGGGGAAACCCGGGATTTACCGATTGGTTCGCCGCCGTCTTGCGCCTATTTTACCGCAAAACGAATCGGCGGCGGACCCTATGAAACAATATCTCGACCTCTTGCGTCATGTGATGGAGTCCGGCTCGGACCGTGGTGACCGCACCGGCACCGGTACACGGTCTGTTTTTGGCCATCAGATGCGTTTTGATCTGGCCGATGGGTTTCCGGTCCTGACCACGAAGAAATTGCATCTCAAGTCGATCATCCATGAACTGCTGTGGTTCCTGAAAGGCGATACCAATGTCGCCTACCTCAAGGAAAACGGCGTCCATATCTGGGACGAATGGGCCGACGCCAACGGTGATCTCGGGCCGGTCTACGGTTATCAGTGGCGCTCCTGGCCGACCCATGATGGCCGTCATCTCGATCAGATCGTCGCCCTTGTCGAGGGACTGAAGAAAAACCCGAACTCGCGCCGGCATATCGTTTCTGCCTGGAACCCGGCGCTGATCGACGAGATGGCGTTGCCGCCCTGCCACTGCCTGTTCCAGTTCTATGTGTCCGATGGAAAACTGTCCTGCCAGCTCTATCAGCGTTCCGGCGATGTCTTCCTCGGCGTGCCTTTCAATATCGCCTCCTATGCGCTTTTGACCCTGATGGTGGCGCAGGTCTGCGGACTTCAGCCCGGTGACTTCGTCCATACGTTCGGCGATACGCATATCTATCACAATCATTTCGACCAGGTGCGCGAGCAGCTGGCCCGCACGCCGAAGGCTCTGCCGAAGATGGTCATCAATCCCGATGTGAAGGACCTGTTTTCCTTTCGTTTTGAAGACTTTGAACTCGTCGGCTACCAACCCGATTCACATATCAAGGCGCCGGTTGCGGTGTAACCGCAATGATGACACTGTCGCGGCACAGGATGACCTGAGGTTGAACGGTCGAGGAGGACCCCATGCTGACGTTGATCCATGCGCCACGGTCGCGCTCATCGCGCATCATCTGGCTGCTTGAGGAACTGGGGGCGGAATATGAGATCCGCTATGTCTCCATTCGCCGCTGGGATGGCTCGGGCGGGCCGGATGACAACAATCCGCATCCGCACAAACAGGTTCCTGCACTTTTGCACAATGGCGCGCTGGTCACCGAATCTGCTGCCGTCACCCAATATCTGGTCGAACTTTATCCGCAGTCGGAACTCGGCCGTCCGCCGGGACATCCGGAGCGTGGCGCCTATCTGTCGTGGCTTGCCTATTATGCCGGCGTGATAGAGCCGTCCGGAAGTGCCTTCCTGTCCGGTGTTGCTGCCGGAAATCCTGCCCTTTTGAAAGTGTACGAGGACATGTGCATGCATGTAGTCGAGACGCTGACGAAGCAGCCATTTCTGCTGGGCAACGCGGTCAGCGCCGTCGATCTGCTGCTGGTCAGCGCACTGACATGGATGCGCAAGCTGCTGCCGGACAGTCCGGTGGTCGATCAATATGTGCAGTCGATGATTGAACGCCCGGCGCTTGCCCGTGCCCGCGCGCTCGACGTCAAACCGGATGGATTTCATGACTGAACCGAAAGTAAGCATTGTCGTCGCGGTGTCCGCCAATGGCGTGATCGGCAGGGACGGTGGCCTTCCATGGCATCTGCCCAGCGACCTCAAGCGTTTCAAGGCGCTGACGCTTGGAAAGCCGGTGATCATGGGGCGAAAGACATGGGCCTCGATCGGGCGCCCGCTTCCGGGCCGCCCCAGCATTGTCATCAGCCGGGACGCGCATTTCATAGCGGAAGGGGCAATCGCCGTTCAATCGCTGGACGCGGCATTGGTTGAAGCGCGCAAGTTGGCGGCTGAGCTTGGTGTCGATGAGGTCTGCGTGATCGGCGGCGGCGAAATTTACCGTCAGGCCATTGGCCGGGCCGATCTGCTGCATGTGACCACGGTTGCGGCCGAGGTCGAGGGCGATACCCGGTTTCCCGCGATCGATAGCGCTGTTTTCGAAAAGATCGTCGATGAACCCCTGCCGCAGGGCGAGAAGGACAGTCATGTTATGCATTTCTCAACCTGGCGGCGGAAAAGCTGAGCAATGCTAACTATTTTGCCGGATTTACGGTGAAGTTGGATGCATCGCGTTGAAAGCGGTTCTGGACATACCTATAACGGGTTCACATCATGGCTCGCGGTACGTCCGCGGGGCATTGATCTCGGAATTTTTTCTATAGAAGAGGTATGAATGCCCTGGAGCAATCAGAACGGCGGCGGCGGTGGTCCTTGGGGCGGCGGCGGCGGTGATAACAAGGGTCCCTGGGGCCAGGGGCCAAACCGGCCGCGTGGCGGCGGCGGTGGTGGCCGTGGCAATGGCGGTCCCCCGGATCTTGAGGAAATCTTCCGCCGGGGTCAGGACCAGCTGAAAAGCGTGGTTCCGGGTGGTTTTAACGGCGGTGTCGTTGCCATCATCGGCCTCCTGATCGTTGGCTTTGTCCTGATGAACTCGATCTACACCGTCCAGCCGGACGAGCGCGGCGTCGAAATGCGTTTCGGCAAGCCGAAGGACGAGATTTCCATGCCGGGTCTGCACTATCATTTCTGGCCGCTTGAAACGGTCGAAATGGTCAAGATCACCGAGCAGCAGCAGAATATCGGCAACAGGGCAGGTGTTGGCGATCAGGCCGGAAGCGGCCTGATGCTGTCTGGCGACCAGAACATCGTCAATGTCCAGTTCTCCGTGCTGTTTTCCGTGACCGATCCGAAGGCCTATCTCTTCAACGTCGAGGATCCGTCCGACACGCTGCAGCAGGTAGCCGAAAGCGCGATGCGCGAAGTCGTCGGCCGTCGTCCTGCACAGGACATCTTCCGCGATAACCGTCAGGCAATTGCTGCCGACGTGAAGACGACGATCCAGGCGACTATGGACGCCTATGGTGCCGGCGTATCCGTCAACACGGTCGCGATCGAAGACGCAGCACCGCCGCGCGAAGTGGCTGATGCGTTCGACGAAGTACAGCGTGCCGAGCAGGATGAAGACCGCTTCGTCGAAGAAGCCAACCAGTATGCCAACCAAGTGCTCGGTAAGGCCCGTGGTCAGGCAGCCCAGTTGCGCGAAGAAGCGGCCGCCTACAAGGATCGTGTCGTCAAGGAAGCACAGGGTGAGGCGCAGCGCTTCATCTCGGTCTATGACGCCTATGCCAAGGCCCCCGATGTGACGCGCAAGCGGCTCTATCTCGAAACAATGCAGAGCGTTCTCGGTAAGTCCAAGAAGGTCATTCTCGACGAAAAGAACGGCCAGGGCGTGCTGCCCTATCTGCCGCTCAATGAAATCGTCAAGCCCGCGCAGTCGGGAGGGGCTCAGTAATGACCAATCGTCTTCCCTATATCCTCATTGGCCTGGCACTCGTGCTGATGGCCGTCTATTCTTCGGTGTTCATCGTCAACCAGCGTCAGCAGGCAATCGTCGTGCGCTTCGGTCAGATCAAGGACGTCAAGACCGAGCCAGGCCTATACTTCAAGCTGCCATTCGCCTTCATGGATGCCGATCGGGTTCAGTATGTCGAAAAGCAGGCTCTGCGCTTCGACCTCGACAACATCCGCGTCCAGGTCTCCGGCGGCAAATTCTATGAAGTCGATGCTTTCGTCGTCTACAAGATCGCCGATGCCCGCCGTTTCCGCGAAACGGTATCCGGTGATCGTGCTTCGGCCGAATCACGTCTTCGCACCCGTCTCGACGCTTCGTTGCGCCGGGTCTACGGTCTGCGTGGCTTTGAATCGGCGCTCTCCGAAGAGCGTGCATCGATGATGCGCGAAGTTAGGGCCGACCTGAAGACCGACGCCGAATCACTCGGCCTCAACATCGAGGATGTCCGCATCCAGCGCACCGATCTGACGCAGGAAGTCTCGCAGCAGACTTTCGAGCGGATGAAGGCGGAACGTCTGGCGGAAGCCGAACTGATCCGCGCCCGTGGTAACGAAAAGGGCCAGACCCGCCGCGCCGTTGCCGACCGTCAGGTTGTCGAGTTCGTTGCCGAAGCGCAGCGTGATTCGGAAATCCTGCGTGGTGAAGGCGAAGCCGAACGGACGGACGTGTTTGCCGATGCTTTTGCCCGTGATCCGAAGTTCTTCGAGTTCTATCGCTCGATGGCAGCTTACGATCAGGCAATCGGCAGCCCTGACACGACGCTGGTCCTGTCGCCAGATTCGGAATTCTTCCGTTATTTCAACAGTTCGGATGGTGCACCGGCTCCATCTGCCACTCGGCCCGCTGCAGGAAACTGATCAGTGAAATGAGTGACTTTCTGACGGGAATTGCTTTTTTCCTGATCATCGAGGGGCTAGTGTACGCACTGGCCCCTTTGGTTTTGGTGGAAATGGCAAAGCGTTTGCCCCATATACCAGAGCAACAGTTACGGCTGTTCGGGCTCGTTTCCGTCGTCATCGGCGTCGCACTTGTCTGGATAGTGCGAGGATAGGACATGACACATAAATTGCTCATTCGATTGGTGGACGCAGAATATGCGATCACAAGGCTCAACATCGGAACGCCGCTGCCGGACTGGCTGCCGGGAGCAGGCTTCTGGGCCGTCTCAAGTTCGCGCGAGGAGATGACGCTTGTGTGCCGTGCGGCACGCATTCCCTCGAATATCCAGTCGTCGGGCGGCTGGCGCTGCTTCCGTATCGAACAGCATTTCACCCTCGATATTCCAGGCATTCTTGCCTCTGTGCTGAACCCGCTTTCCGAAGCCGGTGTGGGCATCTTCGCCAATTCCACCTTCAGCACGGATTACATCTTCATCATCGGCTCCGACCTCGACAAGGCCGTGGCAGCGTTGAAGGCGCACGGTCACGAACTGATGAATTGACGGCTGGGTGTCGCTGCCCTTGAGACGCTGACGAAAAGATGACTGGACGCGTCCCAAATCCGCCTTATCTTCGAACAGATTCTACGCCACCCTGCACGGCATAGAGGTTGACGCAGAGCCAACCTCGCAGCTGTGACCGTCCGTATGACGAACACTTTTTGCCGGTCGTTTTATCGCGGCCTGCCTTCCCAAATCGAGAGGACCCCATGGGCTTGTCCATCCGCGCTTCCTTCTTCCTGTCTGTGACGCTTGCTGCAAGTGCTGCTCTGCTGATGAATTCCGTGCCGGTGCTCTCCGTGGCGCATGCCCAGACCAAGGCACCTCTGCCGACCCAGCAGGGCCCGGAATCGGTTGCCGATCTTGCTGCCGGACTCCTCGACGCGGTCGTCAATATCTCGACCTCGCAGAAGGTAAAGAACGACGACCAGGCGCCGATGCCACAGGTACCGGAGGGGTCTCCGTTCCAGGATTTCTTCGATGAGTTTTTCAAGGGCAAGGGCGGCGAGGGCGGTAGCCGTCAGCGCACCGTCGATTCGCTTGGTTCCGGCTTCGTCATCGATCCTTCAGGCATCATCGTCACCAACAATCACGTGATCGAGGGTGCCGACGATATCGAGATCAATTTCGCCAATGGCACCAAGCTCAAGGCCAAGCTGATCGGCACCGATACCAAGACCGATCTTGCTGTGTTGAAGGTCGAGCCGAAGAAGCCTTTGACCGCCGTTCCGATCGGTGATTCCCGGCAGATGCGGATCGGCGACTGGGTGATGGCGATCGGCAACCCATTCGGTCTCGGCGGTACGGTGACGGTTGGCATCATTTCGGCGCGTGGCCGTAACATCAATGCCGGTCCCTATGACAATTTCATCCAGACCGATGCTGCGATCAACAAGGGCAATTCCGGCGGCCCGCTCTTCAACATGAAGGGTGAGGTCATCGGCATCAACACGGCGATCATTTCGCCCACCGGCGGCTCGATCGGCATCGGCTTTTCTGTTCCGACGGAACTTGCCGCCAACGTCATCTCCCAGCTCAGGGAATTCGGCGAAACCCATCGCGGCTGGCTTGGCGTGCGCATTCAGCCGGTGACGGGCGATATTGCCGAGAGCCTGAAGATGGACACGCCGAAGGGTGCGCTCGTGGCTGGGATCATCAAGGGCGGTCCGGTCGATGGCGGTGCAATCAAGACGGGCGACGTGATCCTCAAGTTCGATGGCCGTGATGTCGTCGAGATGCGCGATCTGCCGCGTGTGGTGGCGGAAAGCCCCGTCGGTAAGGCCGTCGATGTCGTGATCGTGCGCGATGGCAAGGAGATGTCCGTCAAGGTGACGCTTGGGCGTTTGGAAGATGGTGAGAACCTGGCCGAAGCCGAAGCGGCAAAGCCTCCGGAGGCCGGGGAAGGCACCGATCAGGCCGAGCCGCCGGCTGCCGAACTGCCGGCATCCGATGTGGTGCTCGGCATGAAGCTTGCCGTGCTCGATGCCGATAGCCGCAAGACCTATGGAATTTCCGATGACGTCGAAGGCGTCGTCATCGCCGAGGTCCAGCCGCAATCGGCTGCCGCCGAACGGCGGATCGAAACTGGCGATGTGATCGTCGAGATCGGCCAGGAGGCGATGAAGACGCCGGAGGATGTATCGGCACGAATCGAGGAACTGAAGGCGGACGGCCGGCGTAACGCACTGTTGATGATCGCCAACAAGACCGGCGAACTGCGATTTGTCACGGTGCGCATGGAATAGTTTTCGCCCGCAGGCGATGACGCATTGAAAGGCGGGCTGAAAAGTCCGCCTTTATCGTGTCTGCCATTCCTCACGGCTGAGCGCATAGACGACATGTTGCTTGAGATGCGGCGTCGTCTCCGGCACGCGGGGGTGCTGGAAGTCGCGGGAGGGATCGCGGCGCAGGCCGATGCGTGTCATCACTGCCGTCGAGCGCGCATTGTTCTCCACGGCGAAGGAGACGATTTCTTGAAGGGCGTGCTGTTCGAAGCCATGCCGGAGCATCGCTTGCCCAGCCTCGGTCACAAACCCCTGGCGCCAGAAGCGGACGGCGAGCCGCCAGCCGATTTCCACCGTGCCATCCGGCAGGAAGGGCTCAAGGTCGGTTCGGGCGAGGCCGAGAAAACCGATCGGTTCATCGGTCCCCTTCAACGCCAACGCGAAAAAACCAAGTCCGGTTTCGCTGATCCGGCGCTGCGCTTCATCCATAAGCGCATCTGCCTCTTCACGCGAACGTCGGCGTGGAAAGAACTCCATCACCTTCGGATCGGCATTGATCTCTGCAAACAGGGACCGGTCCGTCTCCAGCCAGTTGCGGATGCGCAGGCGCTCTGTCTCCAGAATGATCATCGGACGAAATCCGTCTTGCGGTAGCCCTGGATGTAGAGAAGGGCTGTGAGGTCGGCGTGATCGATGCGGATCTTGACCTGCGCCGAGACCATGGGCTTGGCATGCAGCGCAACACCGGCGCCGGCCAGATGCAGCATGCCGAGATCGTTGGCGCCATCGCCGACAGCAAGGGCGTCTGCGCTCGAAATGCCGAGCCGCGTGGTGATCTCGACAAGCGCATCGACCTTGGCCTGCTTGCCAAGGATCGGTTCGGCGACAGCGCCGGTCAGATGGCCGTCTTTTTCCAGCAGAATATTGGCGCGGTTTTCATCGAAGCCGAGTGTCGCGGCGATCGGGCCGGTGAAGACGGTAAAACCGCCGGAGACCAGGGCCGTGTAGTAGCCCTTTGCCTTCATGGTCGCGACCAGTTCAGGGCCGCCGGGGGTCAGCGTGATGCGTTTTTCGATGACGTCGCCGACGACGCTGAGCGGCAGGCCCTTGAGCAGGGCGACGCGCTCGGTCAGGGCCGGCTCAAATGCGATCTCGTCGTTCATCGCCCGGGCGGTGATCGCGGCGACCTTATCCTTCAGTCCGACTTCGGCGGCAAGCTCGTCGATGCATTCCTGACCGATCATGGTGGAATCCATATCGGCGATCAGCAGTTTCTTGCGGCGCGTCTCGGCGTTCTGGACGATGACATCGATGGGGGCATCGCCGATGACGCCGCGCAGCAGCGCTTCCTGCCAGTCCGGATTGGCGCCGTCCTTCAGTGCGATATCGCAGGCAACACCGTCGGCCAGCCAATAGAGGCCGGATGCGTCGACTGCGGCTGCGGCCTCTTCGGCGAGCGCTGCGGTTAGGACGGGATTTGACGGATTGGCAACAAGCGTGGCAACGAAGGCCATGATGAAAAACCTTGAGATTGGACAGGATGCAATCCTGATAACCGGGCCGACTGCCAGCGGCAAGTCCGCTCTCGCCGTGGCGCTGGCGAAACAGCACAATGGCGTCGTTGTTAATGCCGACAGCATGCAGGTCTATGACACCTTGCATGTGCTGACCGCGCGCCCGTCCGAGGCAGACATGCAGGGCGTTGTGCATCATCTCTATGGCCATGTCCCGGCATCGCAGCACTACTCGACCGGTGAATGGTTCCGTGACGCGGTGGCCGTACTGGAGACGGTCCGCAGTGAAGGGCGCATTGCTGTGTTTGTCGGGGGTACCGGGCTCTATTTCAAGGCGCTGACCGGCGGGCTGTCGGATATGCCGCCGGTGCCTGCACCGATCCGTGACGCGGTGCGGAGCCGCTTGCTGGCCGAGGGGGCCGAAACTTTGCATGCGAGCCTTGAGGACAAGGATCCGGAAACCGCTGCAATCCTGCGGCCGGGCGACGGGCAGCGTATCGCGCGCGCGCTGGAAATATTCGAGGCGACCGGCCAGTCCATCCGCATCTTTCAGGCGCGGCAGGGACCTGTCGCCATTGATCCCAATCGTGCCATGAAAATCGTCGTACTGCCGGAACGGCCGGTGCTGCGCCAGCGGATCGACCGGCGCTTTGCCGGAATGCTGGAAAGTGGCGCTTTCGAGGAGGTGAAGGCTCTTCTGTCGCTTGACCTCAAGCCGGAAATGCCGGCGATGAAGGCGATCGGCGTGCCTCAAATTGCCGACATGCTGGCAGGAACGATGAGCAAGGCAGAGGTGATCGAAACGTCGTCGGCTGCGACGCGGCAATATGCCAAGCGGCAGATGACATGGTTTCGCAATCAGCTGGACGACAGCTGGCTGCGTTGGGATCCCGCAGGCGTATAAGGCTGCAGGTATCCGGTCTTACTTGCGGATGATGCTGCTCAACGGCTTTTTCAGCAGGCTTTCGCGCAGCGATGGCCGTGGTGTGTCCGGGTTGGGCTGTGCGAAACTCGGCGTGGGACGCGGCGGTGTTCGATAGGGATCAGAACGCGGCGTTGCCGGTTCGTCCGACAATAGCTGGCTGCGGATCTGGTTGAACCGTTCAAGTTGGGGATTGGGCGGTTCGTTGCGTGGCAGCATGGCAGGATTGTAGGGTTGGGACGCCGCCGCTTCTTGGTCTGCAGCGAGGTCAGCGTTAAAGGCACGGATGTCGCGAAGATCGTCATCCACCGGGACGGCATCCTGGTCCTGTTCGCCAATGCTTGCCGTATAGGCATTCTGGAAACTGGAAATGTCCGGGCCGCTCATGGCGCGCATCCGCGACACGACATTGCGCAGATCCACAGTGTCCGGTGTTTCATCCGTGATCTTGACGCCGATGCCGTTCGCCTTCGGCAGGTTTTTTTCCTCGATGCGGGTAAAACGCATGCGCATCGGCACCGCCACGGCCTCGCCAAAGGCAATCGCCTCGCCATTACCGATCGAGGAAATGAAGCTGGTGGTCGAAATCGACGAGTTGGGGATCGCCGAACGAATGATTTCCTGGTCGCGGTCGTTGGACAGTCGCATCGCAAACACCGTCGAGCACTGCGACAGGATAGTCGGGTCGAGCTCTCCCGGGCGCTGGGTGATGATCCCCAGCGAGACGCCATATTTGCGGCCTTCCTTGGCGATGCGGGCGATGGCCTGACGGGTCGGAATGAAACCGAGGCTGGCATCGGCCGGGACATAGCGGTGCGCTTCTTCACAAACGACCAGCATATGAACGCCGCCATTGCTCCACAGCGCGATTTCAAACGCCATGCGGCAAAGTACTGAGGCGACCGAGTTGACGACCTCGGACGGAATGCCGGCGAGTTGGAACGTCGTGATCGGCCGGCCTTCGCCGGGAATCCGGAAGATCTTGGCGATCGTCTCCAGAATCGTATCGGTGATGGTGTTCGAAGAGAACATGAAATTGTAGCGCGGATCGTTGATCGCGCCGATCACCTTGACCTTCAGCGACCGCAGGTGCGGCTTGTCGTTGCGGCCTTCCAGGCGCCCGATGCGTTCGTCGATCATCGCCAGCAGGTCAGCCATGCGGTAGGGCACCGGCGTATCGGCGGTGATCGAGCTTTTCTCGCTGGTGCGGCGTGCGAGACCGGAATCCGCCGAGCCCTTGAAGGCCCGCTTTGCTTCCGGAATGACATCACGCAGGATATCGAGCTCTTCGGGAACCGGCGGCCGGCCACGGAAAACAACCTCGGCGAATTCCTCAAGCTTCATTAGCCAGAAAGGCAGGTCGAGATTATCGGTGTCGATGACCACAGCGATGTCGGGAAAGGCGGCGGCGAATTCGTTGTGCGGATCAAGGATCAGCACGCGCAGCTTCGGATCCGAGGCGATGGCCTTGTGCAGCAGCAGGCTGACGGCGGTGGATTTGCCGACGCCGGTGGTGCCGACAATGGCAAAATGCTTCGATAGCATTGAGGGCACATGGATGGCGGCGTCGAGGCTTTCATCCTGGGTCAGCTTGCCGATGACGCAGGTGTCCTCCTTGCCGGTATCGTAAATGCGGGCAAGATCGGCAGAGCGGATCCGATGGGCAATGGCGCCGAGATAGGGGTACTGGGTAATGCCGGCGGAGAATTCCTCGCGGCCGTTCGGGCTCACATGGACTTCGCCCATCAGCTCCACTTCGATGCGGAACGTGTTGTCGAGTTCTTCGCCCCATTCATTGGTGGCGGTCTGCATCGAATAGACCAGAGCGACGACGCGGTTTTCACCCACCGTGATGGAAATCAGCCTGCCGACGGACCACAATTCGGTCAGCGAGGTTTCGCCGTTTTCGGCAATGGCTGCGATCGTCGCCCGCGAACCGCTGCACGCAACGACGCGGCCGAGAAAACGGTTGCCCCGTTTCAGGGTGTCGCGTCGTTCCTGCTCTCCGGCGCTGATCGAAGAATGGAGCTCATTGTTTAGCAATAGGAAACCTCTGGCCACGAATACGTCATATTACCGGAAGCGATTTAACAAGTTGTTTCTTGGACTTGGACGTGTTTTGTTGAATTAAGCGCGCTATGGTTGTTTTTGGGAAAGGCGTTGACGGAATGTGCATTTCTGTTTATCAATCGCGCCCATGAACAATATCGTAGTTATTCTTGTGGTGGGACGGCGCATGGGCAGGATGGTGTAACCATCCGGCGATAGCCACCCATGCGCAAAACACCAGGCCCTCAAGGGGCCTTTTTTTATGCCTTCAAACACGATACAGCCAAAACGCGAACATGGACGGAAACAGGCCAATGAGCGGTACAGACAACCAGACGGAAGCAAACCAGATGACAGGGGCGGAAATTGTTCTTCAGGCACTGAGGGACAATGGTGTGGAGCATATTTTCGGTTATCCGGGTGGTGCCGTTCTGCCAATCTATGACGAAATCTTTCAGCAGGACGATATCCAGCATATCCTCGTCCGCCACGAGCAGGGCGCCGGCCATATGGCCGAAGGTTACGCGCGCTCGACCGGCAAGGTCGGCGTCATGCTGGTCACTTCCGGTCCGGGGGCAACCAATGCAGTGACGCCGCTGCAGGATGCTCTGATGGACTCAATTCCGCTGGTTTGCTTAACCGGCCAGGTTCCGACGTCGCTGATCGGTTCCGACGCTTTCCAGGAATGCGACACTGTCGGCATCACACGGCCCTGCACCAAGCACAATTGGCTGGTCAAGGACGTCAACGAACTGGCCAGTATCATCCATGAGGCGTTCCGCATCGCCCAGTCCGGCCGTCCCGGCCCGGTTGTCGTCGATATTCCGAAGGACGTTCAGTTCGCCACCGGCACCTACACGCCGCCTTCGGCCTCTAAGGTCCAGAAAAGCTATCAGCCGAAGCTGCAGGGCGACATGCGCCAGATCGAGCAGGCGATCGAGATGATGAAGGGCGCGCGCCGCCCGGTCATCTATTCCGGTGGTGGCGTCATCAACTCCGGCCCGGAAGCATCCAAGCTGCTGCGCGAACTGGTCGAGCTGACCAATTTCCCGATCACGTCGACGCTGATGGGACTGGGCGCCTATCCGGCATCGGGCAAGAACTGGCTGGGCATGCTGGGCATGCATGGCACTTACGAGGCCAACATGGCCATGCACGATTGCGACGTCATGGTCTGCATCGGCGCCCGCTTCGACGACCGCATCACCGGCCGCCTGAATGCCTTTTCGCCGAATTCCAAGAAGATCCACATCGACATCGATCCGTCATCGATCAACAAGACCGTACGCGTCGATGTTCCGATCATCGGCGATATCGGCAATGTTCTGGAAGACATGGTTCGCGTCTGGCGCGCCTCGGCTAAGGATGCCGACAAGGCGCGCATGACCGAATGGTGGGAAAGCATCGTTCACTGGCGCGGCCGCAACTCGCTCGCCTACAAGATGAACGACGATGTCATCATGCCGCAATATGCCATCCAGCGCCTGTATGAGCTGACCAAGCATCGCGACACTTACATCACCACCGAAGTTGGCCAGCACCAGATGTGGGCGGCGCAGTTCTATGGTTTCGAGCATCCCAACCGCTGGATGACTTCGGGCGGCCTCGGCACCATGGGCTACGGCTTCCCTGCGGCGATCGGCGTTCAGGTCGCCCATCCCGATGCCCTCGTCATCGACATTGCCGGCGATGCGTCGATCCAGATGTGCATTCAGGAAATGTCTTGCGCCGTGCAGCATAATCTGCCGGTCAAGATCTTCATCCTCAACAACCAATACATGGGCATGGTCCGTCAATGGCAGCAACTGCTGCATGGCAACCGCCTGTCCAACTCCTACACCGAAGCCATGCCTGATTTCGTCAAGCTGGCTGAGGCCTATGGCGGCGTCGGCATCCGCTGCGACAAGCCGGCTCATCTGGATGCTGCCATCCAGCAGATGATCGACAGTCCGGCACCGGTGATCTTCGATTGCCGCGTCGCCAATCTCGCCAACTGCTTCCCGATGATTCCATCGGGCAAGGCGCATAACGAGATGTTGCTGCCGGACGAAGCCACGGACGAAGCGGTCGCCAATGCGATTGATGCCAAGGGCCGCGCACTGGTTTGATGGAATAGGAAAAGGACACGATCATGAACGCACATCTTCAGCCGACCGGCTCCGCCTATTTCATCGCCAAGGAAACCGAGAAGGCGGAAAACCACACGCTTTCGGTTCTCGTCGACAACGAGCCGGGCGTGCTTGCCCGCGTCATCGGCCTGTTTTCCGGCCGGGGCTATAATATCGAAAGCCTGACGGTTTCCGAAACCGAGCATCAGTCGCACCTGTCACGCATCACCATCGTCACGCGCGGCACGCCGCATGTGCTGGAGCAGATCAAGGCACAGCTGGAGCGCATCGTTCCGGTTCACCGCGTCGTCGATCTGACGGTACGGGCCGCCGAACTTGGCCACGACCGGCCGATCGAGCGCGAAGTGGCGCTGGTCAAGGTTTCGGGCCAGGGCGAAAGCCGGGCCGAGACCCTGCGTCTTGCCGACGCCTTCCATGCCAAGGTGATCGACGCGACGCTTGAGCACTTCATTCTGGAAATCACGGGAAAATCCTCCAAGATCGATCAGTTCGTGGCGATCCTGAAGCCGCTCGGCGTTCTCGAAGTCTGCCGCACCGGCATCGCAGCGATGAACCGCGGCCCGCAGGGGATGTGAGCTAGCGGCAGATTTGAATGAAAAAGGGCGCCATTGGCGCCCTTTTTCATGTCACAAAGACATCCGCTCATATCATTTCCAGCGGCATTTTTCTGCCCGGTGGCGGGAAGGCTTGGTCGAGGATTGCCAGATCCTCCGTGGTCAGCTGGACCTCGACGGTTGCCCGGTTTTCGCGCACGCGTTCCGGCATTGCGGTCTTGGGGATGACGATGACACCGGGGTTGCGGATCAGGAA
Organism: Pararhizobium sp.; assembly: GCF_965279435.1. Taxonomy (NCBI): domain Bacteria; kingdom Pseudomonadati; phylum Pseudomonadota; class Alphaproteobacteria; order Hyphomicrobiales; family Rhizobiaceae; genus Pararhizobium; species Pararhizobium sp. The sequence goes on along the minus strand of NZ_CBDIHY010000003.1, from coordinate 4,004,776 downwards.
GGCAAGGGCGACCTGTGCGACCGTTGCCTGATGGGCCTTGGCGATGTGGATGAGGTCGGGATGGCGCATCAGCCGGCCTTCGTCGAGCGGCGAATAGGCCATGAGCGGTATGCCGCGCGCCTGATTGTCCTTCAGGAGGTCATATTCGATGCCGCGGCGGGCGAGATTGTAGAGCACCTGGTTGGCGGCGACGTTGCCCCCGTCGGGCACATTGAGAAGCTCCTCCATATCGTCGGCATCGAAATTGGAGACACCCCAGGCACCGATCTTGCCGGCCTGGCGCAACGCCTCGAAGGCTTCGACCGTTTCCGCCAGACGGTAGCGGCCGCGCCAATGCAGGAGATAGAGATCGATATGATCGGTGCCGAGCCGCTTCAGGCTGGCTTCGCAGGCCTTGATTGTACCGTTGCGGCTGGCATTGGTGGGCAGCACCTTGCTGACGATGAAGGCGTCATTCCTGCGGCCCTTGATAGCTTCGCCGACAATCCGCTCGGCACCGCCATCGGCATACATTTCAGCGGTATCGATCAGCGTCATGCCGAGATCAAGCCCGTGGCGCAAGCACTTGGCTTCCTCGGCGGCGCTCGCCTTGCGCTCGCCCATATGCCAGGTGCCCTGGCCGATCACGGGGATGGACGTGCCCGAAGGGAGGGATGTGGTGGGAATGGTGTCTTGCATCGGTATCCTCTTTCGGCGGCATGTCGGACCAACCGTAGGAATGGTCGATGTCTCATTTAAGGCGTATCGTGGTTGGGCAAAGGCCCAATGTCAAAAACTCTGTCGCGAAGGGGTCCTGTTCTTGTCACCCTGACAAGTTTCGGGTGGTCTTTGGAGATAGGTCAATTATCCTGACCTAAATATCGGGAGGACTTCATGCAGGCCGACACGCTTCTGGCGTTGTTTCTTTTTGCGTTCACCACATCCATCACGCCGGGGCCCAACAATATGATGCTGTTTGCATCGGGCGTGAATTTCGGTTTCGTCCGCACCATCCCGCATATGCTCGGCATCGGCATCGGCTTCTTGTCGCTGCTGGTTGCGGTTGGCCTTGGCCTCGGTGCGCTGCTGCATTCCGTGCCGATGCTCTACATCGCGCTGAAATTCGCTGGCGGCGCCTATCTCGTCTGGATCGCCTGGAAGATCGGCACGTCGCGGACGATGTCGGAGGGCAAGGCGGGCGCGGTGCCGATGACCTTTCTGCAGGCGGCGGCATTCCAGTGGATCAATCCGAAGGCCTGGGTCATGGCCGTGACGGCCATGGCGACCTACACGACCGAACAGAGCTATATCACCAGCGTGCTTATCGTCGGTGCCATCTTTGCGATCGTCAATGTTCCCAGTGTCTCGACCTGGGCGGGGTTCGGCTCGGCGCTCAGGCAATGGCTGTCCGAACCGGTGCGGCTCAAATGGTTCAATATCACCATGGCGGTCTTGCTCGTTCTTAGTCTTTGGCCGATGCTGCGCTAACGCGGCCGGTTTCGCGGCGGATGGGAGGCCAGCATGCCGGGCTTGGTTGTCTTGATCATTGACGGACTTGCTTTCGTGGCCGGCGCGCTTGTGATCGTCTTCGGCAGCTATTTTGCGGCGCGAAAATGTCTCAACCCTGGAGTGGAAAGCGACCGGACCCATGACGCGGCGGCGACCATTGCGGTACGGATTGCTGCCTTGCATGGTTTGATCCTGGCGTTGGTCTATGCCCAGGCGCTCGGTGACTACAAAGGCATTCGCAACAACCTGATGGAAGAAGCGGTGGCGATATCGGATGTGTTCAATGATGCCGGCCGCTACGGCGGCCCGGTGGTTGCTCCGGTCCAGAAGGAGCTGGCGAGTTATGTCGTCACCGTTGTCGGCGAGGAATGGGACATGCTGGGAAAACGGCAGGGCCTCTCGCCGAAGGCCTGGGCGCTGTGGAACGATGTTTATGAACACCTGCTCGACCTGGAGCCGCAAACCGATCGTCAACGCTTTCTCAGCAACAGGATGCGCGACCGGGCGGCAGCGATTGCACGCTTTCGAGAGATCCGCGAGCAAACGGCAGCCGGCGGTTTTGAAGGGATGTTCTGGGCACCGGCGGTGATCGGGCTCTGCCTTCTTTCCATCCCGTTCTATGTCTATCGTCCGAACCGGACACATCTGTTTCTGCTATCGATTTTCGGCGCCTATTCAGGCGTCGTCCTCTTCTTCATTTTCGCTTTTTCCAATCCGTTCGGACAACCGGGAGGGCTTGATCCCGTAGCCTTCCAAAGCCTGTTGCGCGGGGACATGGGCAACGGCCTGCCACCGGCTGCAACGAACTGAGAAACCAGACCGCGATATTCGAGGGTAGCATGCACGATCACGACCACGACGACCATGATCACCACGACAATCATTTTTCCGCCATGCAGGCGCGGGTGAAGGCGCTTGAAACGGTGCTGACCCAGAAGGGGCTGATCGATCCGGCGGCGATCGATGTGATCGTCGACACCTATGAAACGAAGATCGGCCCGCGCAACGGCGCTCGCGTCGTCGCCAAGGCGTGGAGCGAGCCGGACTTTGCCGACTGGCTGCGCACAGACGCTACGGCGGCGATTGGGAGCCTTGGCTATACTGGCCGTCAGGGCGAGCATATGCGCGCCGTGTTCAATACGCCAGAAACCCACAATCTTGTCGTCTGCACGCTGTGCTCCTGCTATCCGTGGGCGGTGCTTGGACTGCCGCCCGTCTGGTACAAGGCGCCGCCCTATCGCTCACGCGCAGTCATTGATCCGCGCGGTGTGCTTGATGAATTCGGCGTGACGCTGCCGCAGGGCCAAAAAATCCGGGTTTGGGATTCGACGGCGGAGCTGCGCTACATCGTCATTCCAGAACGTCCCGACGGCACCGATGGTCTTGATCAGAAGTCGTTAGCCGATCTCGTGACACGCGATTCGATGATCGGCACGGGACTGGCAAAATCGTCCGGAGATGTGCGATGAACGGCGCACAGGATCTCGGTGGGCAGCATGGCATGGGACCGGTGGCGCCGGAAAAAGACGAGCCGTATTTCCATGCCGAGTGGGAAAAACGGGCGCTCGGCCTGACGCTTTCCTGCGGTGCCTTCGGCGCCTGGAATATCGACGAGAGCCGGCATGCCCGCGAAAGTTTGTTACCGGCGACCTACCTGTCGGCCAGCTACTATGAAATCTGGACCCGTGGCCTGGAAACCCTTTTGAAACGGCATGGCTTCGTTTCAGCCGCCGAACTGGCCGCAGGCCAGATGCTGGATAAGGGCAGGGAGCCGAAGCGCATCCTGACGGCGGACATGGTGCCCGGCGTGCTTGCCAAGGGTGGGCAATGCGACCGGCCGGTTTCTGACCAACCGGTCTTTGCAGCCGGTGACCGGGTGCGCACGAAGAATTTCAATCCCGAGACCCACACGCGGCTGCCGCGTTATGCCCGCGCCAAGCACGGTATTGTCGAGGCCGTGCAGGGCTCGTTCGTGTTTCCGGACGACAATGCCCATGGCAAGGGCGAGAACCCGCAATGGGTCTATACCGTGGTTTTCGACGGGGAAGAAATCTGGGGTGAGGGCGCAGACCCGATGCTGACAGTGTCGATTGACGCCTGGGAGAGCTATCTTGAACGCGTTTGAACCCACCCTTAGCGGATCTCCGGGGCTGCCCAAATCGAACGAAGGCGATCCGGTTTTTTCGGAGCCCTGGCAGGCGGAAGCCTTTGCGATGACGGTGCGCCTGCATGAAAAGGGCGTGTTTTCCTGGAGCGAATGGGCCGAGGCCTTGTCACATGAACTGTACAAGCCCGGCCGGCGCGCGGATGCCAGTGACTATTTCGATTGCTGGGTGGCTGCACTGTCACGCCTTGTCACCGAACTGTCGATCACCTCGCCGGACCATCTCGAGCAACTGACGCAAAGCTGGCACAGGGCCGCAGAGGCGACACCACACGGCCAGCCAATCCTTTTGGAAAACGACCCGCAACGCTGAATTTGGGCACCGTGTTGATGAGGCCAGGCTGTTTTCGCAGCCTGCCCTTTCTTTGAAAGCGCGTCAGGTTTCGAACTGCCGGTAACATTCCTCGGCGATTTGCTGCAGCTTGGCGCGGCTGACTTCGCCGGTGACGGCGTAGCCGATGCTGCCGTCGATCCAGTAGAAGGTTTCGAGAGAGCCTGCAGATTCGAAGCGGAAGCTGGTTTCGGCGTTTTCCGGGTTTTTACCGAGAAGAACGGTCAGGCGCTGGCCAGCCGTATCCTGATACATCAGCATCGCTCCCGCCCTGCCGTTGACGGGCAAGAGCCTGCCGCCGACCAGCGAAAATCCAAGACCCTTGAGGTCCGGAGCAACCAGCTTGTAATCCAGCCGTTTGCCGAGCCAGGTGACCAGATGGTCTTCCTGATCAGCGCCGACTTCGACGGGGTGGCGCTTTTCGCTGGCATAAACAAGAAATGCTGTTTTCGATTGAGCGGGCAGGCTGTCGAGTGCGGCAGCAGTTTCGATCGTCACGGGGGGTGCCAGCAGTCTCTCGCCATAGACACCGGCCGCTGCGCCCGACAGGAAGAGTGTCAATGAAGCGGCGATGAGGGCACCTCTGCGCCACCAGGAGGGCGATGATGTTACCGCCGGAGAACTCAAGAGTTTGCGGTCGTTTTCGCTTGCCTGCGCGTAGCCTGACAATGCAGCTTTCATCTCTGCTGCCTGTACTTGCCATTGGCGGACCTCGGCTTCTTGCTCCGGATGGCCGTTCAGCCAGAGATCTACCTCGCGCCGGCGTTCCTCGTCGAGAAAACCATCAACATAGGCGTGCAGTTCAGCTTCGGTGACCGGTTTGTGGTCGTCTGTCATTTCGGTCTCCGCAGTGCCACGATGTTGTTTTCGGCTAGGTGTGCTGCCATCTGACGGCGAGCGCGCGACAGACGGGACATGACGGTGCCGATCGGGATCGCCAGCATGTCGGCGACATCCTGATAGCCATAACCCTCGACGACGACGAGCATCAGCACCGAACGATGATCCGGGCTCAGTGCATTCAGCGCGTTCTGCAGCCGGGTCTTTTCGAGTGGATCGCCAGAAACATCCTCGGCCATCAAGCCGAGCGTGTCATCGAACTCGACGGATGGATGCTGGGCATAGCGGCGGTGCCGGTCGCGGTAGAGATTGGTCATGATGGTGAATGCCCAGGCACGCAGGTTGATACCGCGCCATTGGCTGCGGCGCACCAGCACTTTCTCGACGCAATCCTGCAGCAGGTCTTCGCCGTCGCTATCGGATTTGGCGAGACTGCGGGAATAGCGCCGCAAGGACGGCACCAGCGATAGGATCTGGTTTTCGAACGTATCCGCGGAAGGGGGATGTGCCCCCTTCACACGGGTGTCCTGATCAGGGGCGTACGGCATCCCAGACCTTTCCTACACCGTCGCCGGTGGCGTCGCCCTTTTTCGCGTCCTTGACGAAGAAGTAGAGCGGCATGCCCTTGAGAGCCCATTGTTTCTTGCCATCCTTGCGCTCGACCAGCATATAGTCGCCGTCGGCCTTGGCGGATGCATCGCCGAGGTAGGGCGGCCAGTTGGTGGCGCATTTATCATAGCAGTAGGATTCGCCCTTTTCATCCTTCTTGTAGGTGTAGAGCGTCATGCCATTTTCGGCGGCGACAACCTTGCCCTTGCCGGTTTCGACCGTCTGGACTGCTGGGGCGGCGAAAGCGGAGACGGCGGATATCAGGGAGAATGCGGTAACGAGCGGAAGAAATCTCATGGGATGTGTCCTCTCTGGAATTGTCTGAACGAACCGCTGTTTCAGCTGGTTCGAACGTAAGACACATGAGGGCCGCTTCTTATTCCCGGTTCGTGCAAAAACTTATCGCGGCGAGATTGCTTTGGAGGCGACGAAGCGGGCAAGCGAGGGACCTATCGCCATGATCATCAGCAACCGGGCCGTCTGCAACGCCATCACGAAGGGCACGTCGACATTGCTGGAGGCGGCGATGATGGCGATCGAATCCATGCCGCCGGGGCTGGTGGCAAGATAGGCCGTCAGCGGATCGATGCCTGCGGCGTGCACCAGGATATAGGCCAGCAGCCCGGAAAAGCCGATTAGCACGAGAATCGAAATGATCGTCGGCACCAGCGCGCGACGGGCATGGGCAAGGATCGGGCGGGTAAAGCCGAGCCCGATATTCCAGCCGAGCATGGCATAGCTTAGCGCCAGCAGCCATTCGGGAATTTCGATGACCAGCAAGCCGCTGACGCTGAGGGCCGAGCCCAGCAGGAACGGCACCAGAAAGACGCCAGCCGGTATGCGCAGCCATTTGCCGAGGCAGCCGCCAGCAAGGGCAAGGGCGAGCGTCTCTAGGAACGGGACAAGGTGGATTGGCCCGAACCAGACAATTTCGGGTCCGGGTCCTTCGATCCCGGCCCAATAGCGCGCGACGATCGAGGCCGCGGCGGCGACAAAAACGACACGCAGATATTGCATGAAGGCAACCAGCCGGACATCGGCGCCATAGGCATCGGCCATCACCAGCATCGAGGTGGCAGCCCCTGCCGAGGAGCCCCAGATCGCTGTGGTGCCGGGCAGGATGTTGAGCTTACTGATGACGAAGCCGCTGAGCGTGCTCATGGCGATGACCGACAGCACGATGGCGAGGAACAGCGGCCAGTTTGAAAAGAAGGTCGTCAGAATACCGGGGCGGATGGTTTCGGCGATCATCGTGCCGATCAGCGCCTGGGCGCAGAGAAAGGCCGGGCGCGGTAGCCGGATGGTGCCACCATTCATGCCAACAATGGCGCCGGCCACCATCGGCCCCATCAAAAGGGCTGCCGGAATGCCGGTGAGTTCGAGCCCGCCGGCAAGGATTGCAGAGATGAAGAGCAGGAATCCCCATTGCATCGGGGCAGACCAGCGGCCGATACCCGAGGCCACGGGAGCGGACGGGTCTTCGGAAGGTTCAGGCGTCACGTTGGGCACTTTCGAATTGCAGAAGAGGCAGCGCTTGGGAGGCGGGCGGAGAAACTATTATCACGGGTTGTAGCCCGGCGATACGCGATAGGTGTGGGAGTTTCTTGTGGTATCCGGCACTTGCGAGCGAAAATGTGATGCGCACGGCGCAACGGCGAACCGTCGATCAGCGCTGCAGGACGCGACAGGCAGCCCCGAATCGGGCAATAGAACAAACATGGAATTCGCACCGCAACAGGATGAGGCCCTCAAGGCCGTTTCGCGCTGGTTGAAGGAAGGGCGTTCGCCGCTGTTCCGGCTGTTTGGCTATGCAGGAACCGGAAAGACAACGCTTGCCCGGCATTTCGCCGAAAATGTCGAAGGCGAAGTTCTCTTCGCCGCCTTCACCGGCAAGGCGGCGCAGGTGTTGCGCTCGAAGGGTGCAAAGAACGCCCGGACCATTCATTCGCTGATCTACCGGCCGCGCGGCGAGGAAGAGGTGTCGGACGAAGAAACCGGCAAGACCTCTATCGCCCCGATGTTTTCGATCAACCGGCAGTCGCCCGTCGCCAAGGCGGCGCTGATCATCATCGATGAATGCTCGATGGTCGATGAGGCGCTGGGCCGCGACCTGATGAGCTTTGGCACGCCGATCCTGGTGTTGGGTGATCCAGGCCAGCTTCCACCGGTCTCGGGTGGCGGTTATTTCACCAATGAGGAACCGGATTATCTGCTGACCGACATTCATCGGCAGGCGCGCGATAATCCGATCATCCAGCTTGCCATGCATGTGCGTGAAGGCAAGGAGATCATGCATGGCGATTATGGCTCGACGGCCAGGATCATCTCCAAGAACGAGGTGACGCAGGACCTGGTGCTCGGCGCCGATCAGGTTCTGGTCGGTACCAACAAGACGCGGCGCCGCTACAATACGCGCCTGCGCGAACTGAAGGGCTTTACCACCGAATATCCGCAGTCTGGCGACAAGCTCGTCTGCCTGCGCAACGACCCCGCCAAGGGCCTGCTCAACGGCTCGCTCTGGCAGGTGATGACCTCGTCGAAGGAAACGGTGAAGCCCGGCATCAATCTGATGATCCGCCCGGAAGACGACGACATGGATCGAGGTGCAGCCAAGATCAAGCTCTTGAAAACCGCCTTTGAAGATGTTGAAGGTGAAATTCCGTGGACGACGCGCAAGCGCTACGACGAGTTCGACTATGGCTACGCGCTGACGGTGCATAAGGCACAGGGCTCGCAGTGGAACAATGTGGTTCTGTTCGACGAGAGCTGGGCGTTTCGCGATACGCGCGAGCGCTGGCTCTATACCGCGATTACGCGCGCGGCCGAGACACTGACGATCGTGCGCTGACGTCTATTCGGCGGAGACAAATCCCAACAGCACAGCTTTGGCGACCGCCTGGAAGCGGTTGTGGCCGTTGAATTTGCGGATGATGTCGGATTCCAGCGTCAGGACCGCCGTCAGGTCCATATCCATCATCGTGGCAATCCGGTTTGCCGGATAACCCTCCGCCATAAATACAAGGCACTTTGTCTCGATCGGCGAAAGATGGATGGGCGGCAGAGCGGTGCGCCCGGGGTTGTCGCCGTCGGCAGCTGATTCCAGCAGTTCGCTAATTCGCTGCATCTGGCGCCGCAGGATGGATTGCTGGGCTGCGAGTTCCCGTTTTCGCGCATGCAACGCATCCTCGAAGATCTGCGCTGCATCGTGTTGGCTGGTCGCGGTGCTGAGGGCTGTCATCAGGTCCTGGATGGCGGCGATCGGCATGTCGATCTCACGGCAGGCATTGATGACGGTCATGCGCCGGATGTCGTCGAGCCCGTAGACCCGCATCGGCCCCATTCTATCGGCCGAGAGAAGGCCCTTTTCCTCATAGAAATGCAGCGTCCGGTGGGTAACGCCGAAGGCATCCGCCATATCGGCGATACCGACATGGTTATCCGCTATGGTTCCCGGCAAGGGCAGACGGGGAAGAAAACCCGACGGTTGCCGGCTGCCGGGTGGAGAAGGATGTGGTTTTCCCTGTTCTGGCATACTTTGACATAACCCCGCTGGTTAACCTGCGGAAGACATATCCCGGAGACGGCAATCCGCCTGTGGCGCATCAAGATGCGCCGCGTGTCTCCTCGGGCTGCTCCTCGATGTCATGCACGCCATCCCGGCGGGAAGGATACTCGCAACCATCGTGCTTGCCTGATGAGCGACCAGGCTTTCTCCCACTTGCGTCATTAGAATACACGTGTGGCGTGAAGATGAAAAGCTAGTAACTTTGGGGATGAAAACTAAGATTTTTCAACAGTTTCTGCCGTTTCGCGTTTGGGAATACTATTTTCCGACGCGATTTATCGCAGTATTTGTTGCGTTGACCGCAGTCGTTGCTCAAACTAGCGAATAAGGGTCAGAGGCAGGGCGCCGGCATTGATCACGAATTTCAGCTTGCGCTGATGGTTGACCGACAGTTTTTCCTGACAGGATTTTGCCTGCTGGAAGGCCTCGCGGGTCTGCTCGTTCCGGTATGCGTCAGTCAGTACCATGCACTCCATCAGCGGGCTGTCGATCTTAGCCTCGCTGGCATAGCGGAAAATATTGCCGTCCGAAGCCAGCACCTTGGCCGCAAGTGCCAGGCTTTCATAGAGAATATCTGCTTCGCTCGCCAATTGCGCGCCATCGATGAACTGGTCGTGGAGGATGTCCGACGACATATCGTTCTTGATCAGGACACGAAGGCCTGCCGGTGATTTCTGTGGCAGCACGGAAACGGTAAAAGCCAGCGGATCGGAAACCGGGCGCACCGGCCGTTTCCACAGGACGGCGCCGGGCACGGCGGCGATGGTGCGGTAATGCGAGGCGGCATTGCGAAACGCGTCCGCAAAGCGCGCCGCTGTTCCGCTGCGTGGCCATTGCGAACGCACGGTTATCTTCGGCAGATCATCGGCAAACTTGCGTTCAAGCACTGCGCCGTGCAGGCTGGATTGCGCTGGAATGTTGACGCTCATGGCCGGTGATGACAACGGAACGAAGATCAAAAGCGGCAGCACCGACAAGACTGCCAGTGGTGAAGACAAGGGAGCGGGCAACCAGGCGAAACGTCTTTTTGCAGGCCGGCGCGGAGACGCTACGGCCAGGGCTGCGTCTGCCGTCTGTGCCGCTGAAATCCCCTGGCGCCTGTACTCGGGCACATAGGTGCCCTTGGGGATATCGATGCGCCAGAGGTCCTGCGCGCCTTCATCGGCGTAATAGGCCGCCAGCAACTTGCGCAGCTTGCCGGCATGGACACGTACCAGGGGATCGCTGTCGGCATTGAAGGCCTGTGGCCGATCGAACACGTCAATGCCGATCGTATAGCCCTTCAACTGGTGCCCCGTGCCCTCCATCTCCTTGTCGACAACATATTTCAGAAAGGCGCGCAGCCGCTCGGAGCGGGAAAAAAGAGCACTCGACAGCACACCGTCAAGGGATTGACGGATTGCCTGGTCGTCTGGTCTCTCATGCTGTGCCATTACTGCGTCATCCCCGAAAACACCATCGAGATCAGCGCTTCCCTATCAGGAGCGGGTGGCGATTGGATGGAGTCGGGGCAAAAACGAGGGTTCATCGGTTCCGGCTTGATGATTCTATGGGTTTCCAGCACTGCCGCTCACCGTTCGGGAGTGCATGGCATGTACTATGAGTCTCTATTAAATCGAAGTTTTATCAGTTTGTCAGGTGCTGCATTCATTTAACGTGAGTTTTGTCTGAAATAAAGGCGTTGAACGGTCTGCGGACGATTATTGTAACGGAGACACTTTCTGTGCTGCAGATTTGTTGCGGGGTAGCAGATGAACCGCTAGAAAGAGCGCCATAACGACGGCGGTATCCTTGGAAGGTGCTGAAATGGCTGCGAAACTCTCGGTAAATCTGAATGCGATCGCGATGCTGCGCAACCGCCGCGATCTTCCCTGGCCGTCCGTTACCGGACTTGGGCAGATTGCGCTCGATGCAGGCGCGAGCGGCCTCACCGTGCATCCACGCCCCGACCAGCGTCATATCCGTTTTTCCGATCTGGCACCGATCCGCGCGCTGATTGACGATCTCTGTCCGCAGACCGAATTCAACATGGAGGGATTTCCCAACGAGGAATTCTTGCAGCTTGTCGAGCGCCATCAGCCGGAGCAGGTAACGCTGGTGCCGGACGATCCCGCTCAGGCAACGTCGGACCATGGATGGGATTTCCGCAAGAACCACAATCTGCTCGGCAATGTCGTTGGACGATTGAAGAAGGGCGGTTTTCGCGTGTCGTTGTTTGCCGACGGCGATCCGGATCTTGAGGCACTGACGATTGCCAGGGAAACCGGTGCCGACCGGATCGAGCTTTACACCGGCCCTTATGGTGGCTGCTACGACGATCCCGAGCGCGGCGCGGTGCTGCTGGAGGAATTGGGCCAGACCGCCGATCTTGCCGCGACTTTGGGGCTCGGAGTGAATGCCGGTCATGACCTGACTGTTGCCAACCTGCCGGCGCTTGCGGCGCGGATTTCCAATCTTGCCGAAGTCTCGATCGGTCACGGTCTGACGGCGGATGCACTGGAGTTCGGCATGGCGGAAACCGTCCGCCGCTTCTGCCGCGCCTGCGGGCAGGATATTTGATATCACATGAGCACATAAAAAAGGGCTCCGTTTAGCGGAGCCCTTTGTCGTTTAACCGAGCAGTACTGATTTGCTGGCGGCCAGGAAATCTTCGAGCGAAGTCAGTTTCTGACCCGAAAGCTTGCCTGCATCGGCCGTCACCAGATCGATATGGCCCTCGCGGGTGTTGGTGTCGAACGAGACGACCACAGGGATGATGAAGTCGGGGAGGCCAGCCGCTTTCAGGCCGCCTGCGAGCTGCTCGTCGGAGACATGGACAACGTCCAGCGGCTTGCCGGTGACTTTTGCGGCAAGGGCTGCGACCTCGTCCGTCGTATGCTTCGTTTCGCCGGTCAGCGTGTAGGTCTTGCTTTCGGTTGCGCTTGACGCAAGGGCGTTCGCCGTCGCCTTGGCGATGTCGGAGCGGGCGATATGGGCAAGCTTTCCGTTGCCGGACGCACTGTACCATTTGCCTTCGGAAAGCGCATGCGGCAGGCCCATGAACAGGTTTTCCATGTACCAGCCGTTGCGCAGGATGGTGTAGGCGATGCCGGTTGCCTTGATCGCATTTTCGGTGCCGAGATGGTCCGGCGCGAACGGGATGACCGAGGTTTCCGGGTTCGGCATCGACGTATAAAGGATATGCTTGGCACCGGATTTCTTGGCGGCGGCAACAGCTGAGAGATGCTGGCGCAGGCGCTTGCCCGGTTCGTCGAGGGCATCGGTGGAGATGATCAGGATGCGGTCAGCGCCCTTGAAGGCGGCATCCAGCGATGCGGCATCGTCAAAATCGGCCGCCCGGGTCTGAACGCCCTTTGCCGCATATTCGGCAAGTTTGTCCGTGTCGCGGCTGGTGGCGATGATATCGGAAGGCGCGACTTTGCCGGAGGCGAGCAGTTCGTCGAGGACGAGGCGGCCGAGCTTACCGGTGGCACCGGTGACGAGGAGGGTTTCAGACATGATGGTTCCTTTGTTCAAATGATGCCGGTTTGTTGCCGAAGCATCCCGTTTGAGATATGGTTCCGAAATGAGACCTTCTCTTATTTCGTTATCTGGAAACGGATGTAAAGGAGGCAGTAATTTCTCTGGTGGTTACGTGAAGGGAACCAGCCTATGAACACAGCGGCAGGAAAAACAGAGGGCGAGCAAGTGACCGTCTTTGCGGGCATGGTGTTCACGGGGCAGGATTGCCCGGTGCGCGACGTCGTCGATAATATCGGTGGCAAGTGGAACACCCTGATGATCCTGGCGCTGGCCGATGGCCCGATGCGGTTTTCCGCGTTGCGGCGCCTGATCCCGGACATTTCCCAGCGCATGCTGACCCAGACGCTGCGCGACCTGCAGCGCGATGGTTATATCGGTCGGCAGGTCTTTCCGACCCAGCCGCCGAGTGTCGAATACAGCCTGACTCCGCTTGGCCAGTCCTTTCTCGTTTTGGTCAAGGGGCTGGTGGATTGGTCGGTCGAGCATCATCAGGCGATCAGGGCTGCCCGCGTCGCGTATGACGCAGCTGCCTGACACCGTTCCGGCTTTTATCGGCTGGACGGTTCGTTGTTGTCGCTGGTAGAGATGCAGCCGGGACGATATCCGGATAGGCATTGATGAAACAGCTCGATATTGGCGTGGTGGGGGCGGGTCCGGCGGGACTTGCAGCGGCTCTTTTCCTGTCGCGCGCCGGTCATCGTGTCGAAATCCTCGAACGCTTCGAGACGGCAGCACCGGTTGGTTCCGGACTGTTGATGCAGCCGACGGGGTTGACAGTCCTTGCGGCACTCGGCCTGTTCGATACCATTCAAACGCTTGGAAACCGCATCGACCGGCTGCATGGCGCTGATGCCGTCAGCGGCCGGACGGTGCTGGACGTGCGCTATGATGCGGCACCCGGAGGTCGCTATGGGCTTGCCGTGCAGCGGGCGGCTCTGTTCAACACCTTGCATGATGCCGCCGTTGCCGCCGGCATCACCATTCGCACCGGGATCAATCTCACCACGACAATGCAGCGCGCAGATCGCGTTGTGTTGAAGGATCAGGCACTACGCGATGCCGGTGATTACGATCTCGTCATCGATGCGAGCGGTGCACGCTCGCTGCTGGCCGCTGGCTCCACCTCGGCGCCAAACATTCGTGATCTGAACTATGGCGCCTTCTGGGCGACGCTGGATGGCGAAGGCGCGGTCTATGACCGCGCGGCGCTGTCGCAACGTTACGACAAGGCGAAGGTGATGATCGGACTACTGCCCGCCGGTCGCGCCACTTTGGGCGATCCGGACAAGGTGGCGTTCTTCTGGAGCCTGAAGATTGCCGATGTCGAGGCGGTCAAGGCGGCCGGGCTTGAGCGGTGGAAGTCTGTCATTCGCGACTACTGGCCGGACTGTCAGCCGTTTCTCGACCAGATCGATGATTGGGACCAGCTGACACTGGCACGCTATGCCCATCGGACTGCGCTGCCGCCTTACTGCGGCAATGTGGTGTTCATCGGCGACAGTGCCCATTCAACCAGCCCGCAACTGGGGCAGGGCGCCAATATGGCCCTGCTCGATGCGGCGGCGCTCAGCCAAGCGCTGGCAAGTTCGACCGATATTGCCTCTGCTCTGGCCACCTATGCACGTGCCCGGCGCAATCATGTGCGGCTGTTCCAGATCCTGTCGCTTGCCTTCACGCCGTTTTACCAGTCGGATTCGGCCGCGATTGCCTGGGTGCGTGACCGGCTGGTCTCCACCATTGCCAAAGTGCCGCCGATGCCCGGGCTACTGGCTGCGATTGTCGCAGGCACCGTGATCAATCCCTTCAAATCCGCCGGTTTGGCGGAGCAGGACTGGCTTTCGCCGTCACCTCAGACCGATGGAGCCCTTGCCTGAGCCTGCCGCCGTCAGGTCCAGGGCCCAGATCTGACCGGTCAGGTCCTTGCCGAATGAATGGTGGGCCTCTTCCTTCTCCAGCGTGAATCCGGCCGCGATGTAGATACGGCGGGCAGAGACGAGGATGTCGTTGGTCCAGAGTTCCAGCCGCCGGTAACCGGCGCTTTTGGCAAAATTGATACATTCGGTGACCAGCCGCGTGCCGAGGCCTTGTCCGCGTGCGGCGCTATCGACGTGGAGAAGACGCAGCTTGGCGGTCCCTTCGCTGTTGCCCTTGACGAGAAAAATGCTGCCGAGGAACGTGCCGTCGCGTTCAGCGATCCAGCAATGTTCACGGGCGGGATCGAAATTGCGGATGAAGGCGGCGCAGATTTCTGCGACCAGCGCCTCGTACTCGCCGTTCCAGCCGTAGGTTTCGGTATAGGCCTTTGCCTGGCTGGAGATCACGATGCCCATGTCGCCGATCCGGTGCGGCCGGATGGTGATCGGGGCGGTGGTGCTCTTGCCGCCGGACAACAGCGTCTGCACCGACGCCATGGCCACACCGAGATCGCGGCGATCGTCTTCGCTGATCGGTTCCAGCAGCGCGGCGATACGCTGGCGTGACCGTTGTGCCAGATCGGTGGCAACGCCGCGGCCACGCAACGTCAACTGCAGCAGACGACCACGGCCATCGGCCGGGTCTCTGGTGGTTTCGAGCAGGCCGGTATCGGTGAAGGATTTGAGCAGGCGGCTGAGATAGGCCGGATCGAGCGAAAGCTCTTCCGTCAGCCGGGATGCCGACGTGGTGCCGTGTGCTGCCAGCTCATAGAGGACGCGCGCTTCGGTCAGCGTATACGGCGTGTCCATGAAGGCGCGGTCGAGTACGCCGATCCGGTTGGTGTAGAACCGGTTGAAGGCGCGGATCTGCTCGATCTCGTCATCGCCGATTTCGGCAAAGGCCGGATGTGACAGTGATTTGGGTGACATGGCATTCTCCTATGAATGCCATGATCACAATTTATTTGACTGAGTCAAGTATCTTGAGCTGCCTTCAGGCCGCCTGCTTGCCACTCTGCGACACACCTTCAAGCGCAAACGCGACGGCGGCATCGGCATGGATCGCGGTGGAATCAAAGCCGGGCAGCGGCAGGTCCTTCGGATCGAGAATCAGGCAGATTTCGGTGCACCCGAGGATGATGGCGTCGGCGCCCTGGTTCTTTGCCCGCTCGATGACGGCCATCAGTGCCTGCCGCGAGCTGTCGAGGATGATGCCAGCGCAGAGCTCGCTGAAGATGATGTCGTGCACGAGAGTGCGATCCTCGGCATTCGGCACCATGACATCGACGCCATCGGCGGCCATGCGGTTGGTATAGAAGCCGTGTTCCATCGTGTAGCGCGTCGCCAACAGTAGTGGACGCTTGACGCCGGCGGCCTTCATCGAGGCTGCCGTTTCATCGATAATGTTGATCAGCGGCACGGTGATGGATGCCTGAACCTGGTCGGCGATTAGGTGCATCGTGTTGGTGCAGATCAAAACGCAGGAGGCGCCGGACGCTTCCAGTCCCTGCGCAACCTCGGACAGGCGCTTGGCAGCGTCGTCCCAGCGGCCGGCCTTCTGCATATCGACGATGGTCTGGAAATCAACGGAATGCAGCATGACTTCGGCGGAATGCAAGGCCCCGAGCCGTTCGCGCACGGCCTCGTTGATCATCCGGTAATAAACTGCCGAGCTTTCAAAGCTCATTCCACCGATGAGGCCGATCTTGCGCATGATGCTGTTCCTGTTCCGCTGTGTTTTTTGATGCAGTAATTGTCACCGATGTCTGGCGGAAAGAGTTCGCTTTGTTGGATGACATTGCGATCGTTTACGCGTATTTTTTGCATGATTTAAATTTTTAGCGCAAATATTTATTGAGTGCACAATGGTACCGGGGAGAACAGGGCGTGCTGGACGAAAGAGACCGGAAGATTCTATCATTGCTGCAGGAGGATGCCAGCCTGTCGGTCGGCGATCTCGCCGACAAGGTCAGCCTGTCGATCTCTGCCTGTTCGCGCCGCATCCAGCGGCTGGAAGAGACCGGCTATGTCGCCCGCCGGATCGCGGTTCTCGATCGCGACAGGATGGGAGTGCCGACCACGGTCTTTGCGCTGATCAAGACGGCGCACCATTCCGACGACTGGATCGACGTCTTTCGCAAGGTGGTTGCCGATATTCCCGAAATCGTCGAGGCGCACCGGCTGACCGGCAATTACGATTATATCCTCAAGGTCGTGCTGCCGCGCGTCGAGCACTACGATGTCATCTACAAGCAGATCGTCCGCAAGGTCGAGCTGTTCGATGTCTCTGCCTCGATCTCGATGGAAATCCTGAAGAGTGGCATGTCGGTGCCGGTGGAGTATGCCCGTTAAGGAAGGTATCGGAGCCGTGTAGCCTTGTGCACGGGTGCCATGCCGAAAGCGCAGTTGTCTATCGGTGCCGAAGCGTAGAAGTTGTACGCAAAACAGGAGATACGATCATGCCGCAGGATAACCTTCACCATGTCGTCGTCGTCGGCGGCGGGTTCGGCGGCCTGCAGCTGGCCAAGGATCTCAAAGGCGCTCCCGTCAGGATCACCCTAATCGACCGGCGCAACCATCATCTCTTTCAGCCACTGCTCTATCAGGTGGCAACGACGCTCTTGGCGACATCGGAAATTGCCTGGCCGATCCGGAGAGTGTTTCGCGACCGGCCGGAGGTCACGACGCTTCTGGCGGAGGTCGATAACGTTGATACGACGGCCAAGACGCTGGCACTGGATGGCGGCGAGACCATTGGTTATGACACGCTGGTGCTGGCAACAGGGGCGACCCACGCCTATTTCGGCCATGACGAATGGGAGCCGGTGGCACCGGGCCTGAAGACGCTGGAGGATGCCACCACAATCCGCCGCCGGCTGCTGCTTGCCTTCGAACAGGCCGAGATGGAAACCGATCCCGAGGTACGGGCTGCACTGTTGACCTTCACCATCGTCGGGGCGGGTCCGACCGGTGTAGAGCTTGCCGGGATCATCGCCGAACTGGCGCATGTCACCCTGCCGCAGGAATTTCGCAATATCGATACCCGCAAGACCCGGGTGGTGCTGGTAGAGGCGGGGCCACGGGTGTTGGCAAGCTTTGCCGAGGAACTGTCGGTCTATGCCCGGAATGCGCTCGAAAAGCTCGGTGTTGAGGTGCACATCGGCGAGCGGGTGACGGAGTGCACGGCGCAAGGCGTGATGATCGGCGAGCGCTTCATCGGCAGCCGGACAATCGTCTGGGCGGCCGGCGTTCAGGCCTCTCCGGCCGCTGAATGGCTCGGCGTTGCTGCCGACAGGGCAGGCCGCGTCATCGTCGAAAAGGATTTGAGCGCACCGGGTCTGCCAAATGTCTTCGTCGTCGGCGATACGGCCTCTGTGATCCAGGAGGACGGCAAGCCGGTGCCGGGAATTGCGCCCGCCGCCAAGCAGCAGGGCGCTTATGTGGCAAAGGTCATCAAGGGACGGCTGGCGCAGAAGCCGGCGCTGCCGCCCTTTCGCTACCGCCATCAGGGCAGTCTTGCGACCATAGGCCGGCGGTCGGCCATCATCGATTTCGGCCGGTTCAAGCTGAAAGGCGCCCTGGCCTGGTGGATCTGGGGCATTGCCCATATCTACTTCCTGATCGGCACGCGCAGCCGGTTCGTTGTCGCCTGGAGCTGGCTGTGGATCTATCTCAGCGGCCAGCATACCGCCCGGCTGATCACCCAGAAGGAAACGCTGCAGGCCACTCCGCCGGATGGCGGTAAGGGCGAGTAACCGCATCACTATGGGTGCAGCATTTGCAGCCATCCGGTACCGGCTGGTTCAGCTTGCTGGCACAGTCATTTTTTCACCATTTTGCAGTATTTCGGAAACTGTGCGATTGCCAACACCTCCGTCATTCCCGTGCTTGTCACGGGAATCCAGCCAGCTCAAGCCATTGAGCTGAAAGGGGCTCTTGACCCGACGGACGT
Source organism: Pararhizobium sp. (assembly GCF_965279435.1). Classification (NCBI taxonomy): domain Bacteria; kingdom Pseudomonadati; phylum Pseudomonadota; class Alphaproteobacteria; order Hyphomicrobiales; family Rhizobiaceae; genus Pararhizobium; species Pararhizobium sp. The sequence continues at coordinate 3,986,392 of NZ_CBDIHY010000003.1, read as the reverse complement.
CGGGTCGCTGTATCCCCGCCACAAGGGAGAGGATGACGGAGAGTGGGGTGCCGCTCTCGTCAGATGATGGTATTCAGGGTTCCAACATCCATCCGCCACTGCTTCGTCAAATCCTTTTCCTATGGAATGATCTTCTGTGCGCGCATCTCGCGAAACACTGACAGGAACATCTCGTCGGTCTGCACATAGTCGTGGAACCCAAGCCGCCGTGCCTTGGTGCCATCGGCGAAGAAATCATAGTTCCAGCTGAACACTGCATCGCCGAAACCCCAGGACGAGACGGCCTCGTACGGGTGGTCGGCGAGCCCGTATTTCTCCTTCATCTTCGACCAGAGCGCGGCCTTGTCCGCCATCACGACATTGAGCGACATCGGCAATGGTGCAGCCGTCTCCATTTCAAAGAAGCGGGCGATCTTCGGCCACATCTCGTTCCAGCGGAACAGGTCGCCATTGGTGATGTTGAAGGCCTGGTTGGCGCATTGCGGATTGGTCGCCGCCCAGACGGTCGCCCGTGCCAGAAGGCCGGCATCGGTCATCTCAAGCAGCGTATCGTAGGCACCCTGCTTGCCGGGGAAGCGCAAGGGGAGCCCGAGTTCCTTCGACATCGAAGCATAGAGACCGATGACCATCGCAAGGTTCATCGGATTGCCGGTGGCGACACCGACGACGACGGAGGGCCGCAGGGCCGACCAGGTCCAGGATTTACCTTTCTGCTGGCTTTGCAGAAAGGCCTGCTGGTCCATGTTAAATTCCGGCGGCATGTGATTGTCTTCGTCCTCGCGCGCCGGTGTCTTGAAGGGGCCGAGATGGGCGCCATAGACCTTGTAGCCCTGCATCAGGCTGACATGGGCAAGGTTCGGCGCTACCCGTTCGATGGCGGTGACGACATTGACGAGCATGGCGAGGTTGGGCGCGACCAGCTCCGCCCAGGTCGGGCGGTCCTGATAGGCGGCATAGAAAATGTGAGTCACTTCCGTAAGATCGGCGAGTTTGTTGAAGCAATCTGCCGGATCGAGCAGATCGACGGATATGTGCCGGATCTTCTCCGTCGCGGTGCCGCCGCGCCGGGAAAGGCCGATGACCGACCAATCCTCGAGTGTTTCCAGATAGCGGGCGAGATTGCCGCCGATGACGCCCTGTGCGCCGACGATGAGAGCGGTTTTGTGCTGGTTCATGGCAGTCTCCTCTGTGTCGATAGATGAGATATGGACGCGCGCCGATTTGAGAACTAGACAACGATAAGGCACAGGATTTGTGAGATGGAGGCACAATGGGGCGGCTGGATATCAATCGCTCCGGCGAGATGGAAGTGTTCGTGCGGGTGGTCGATCTCGGCGGCTTCTCGGCCGCCGCCCGTGATTTCGCCATGACGCCCTCGGCTGTGAGCAAACTGGTGACCCGGCTGGAAACCCGGCTGAATGCGCGGCTGGTCAACCGCTCGACGCGCAAGCTGCAGCTAACGCCTGAGGGCTGCCGATATTACGAACATGGCGTGCAGGTTCTCGCCAATCTCGATGAAGCGGAGCGGGCGGCCGCGGCTGCCGACAGCCCGAGCGGGCGCATTCGCGTCAGCGCCAATGTCCCTTTCGGCCGCCACATGCTTTTGCCGGTCCTGCCGGATTTTCTAGCGCTTTATCCGGACGTTTCGCTCGACCTGTCGCTGACAGATCATATCGTCGATCTGCTGGAGGATCGTACCGATGTCGCCGTGCGGGCCGGGCCGTTGAAGAGCTCTGCATTGATGGCGCGAAAGCTGGGCACAGTGAAACTGCATATCGCCGCTGCACCGGACTATCTCAAGCGCAAGGGCATGCCAAAACATCCGGATGATCTGGCCGGGCACAATATGCTCGGCCCGAACTATGTCCGCGCCAGCGGCGGCTGGCCGTTTTCCGTTGATGGCGCGGATGTGACGATCAAGCCGGCCGGCAGCGCCCAGGCGAGCGATGGAGAAGCGTTGCGGCAACTGGCGCTCGCAGGCGCGGGGCTGGCGCGGCTTGCTGATTTTCAAGTGCGCGGCGATTTTGCCCGTGGCGCGCTGGTGCCGGTGCTGGAAAGTTTTACGGCATCAGACAGCGAGGAGGTTCACGCGATCTTTCTTGGCCAGGGCGGCCATATGCCGGCGCGGGTGCGGGTGTTTCTCGATTTCCTCGCCGAGCGCTGCCGCGTCAGTTGAACCCTATTGCGGTGCCGACAGGTTGCTGTCGTTTTTGCATGTCGACAGAGCCAGCTGCCGGAACGACAGGATCCTGGTGATCGACCCTTCATTATCGTCGGTCTCGACCGAGAGGCAGGCGCAGGCATAGCCGTAATTGCCGTTGGTGCGGACATAATCGCGTTCGGAAATATCCGGGATCAGGTCCATTCCGGGAGGTCCTTCGCCGCCGCCTTGCGACATGATGGTCCAGCTGCCATCGGCATCATCCAGCCACCAGTTGGCTGGTGTCGGGTTCTGCAGCCAGCCGCAGCGGGTTTCGGCTGCGAGCAGCGGTGAGGCGGCGGCGATACCGATCAGTAGTGTTGCGATGGCGAGCTTCACGGGTAAGTCCTTTGCCTTGCAGGCAGCAGAAGTTCAGGGTTTCGGGCGCTTGCAGTCAAACGCGTCGCCGCTTGCCATCGACAACCATTGCATCGACGTTTGCGTGACGCTCGACAGGCCGATCTGGTAGTTGCCGTCGAACGACAGGATGTAGTTTCCATCCTGCTTTTCGACCTTGCGGATCGGCATCGGCCCTTCGCCGGCATCATAGGTATCCTTGGTGAAGCTGAAGGTGGCAACACCACAATCCCAACTGCCAGCGTAGGGTGCGTCATCGCCGGCAATGCCTGGCGTCGCCGTTGCGAGGGCAATGACGGCTGTGACCACAATGACGTCAAGACGCATGATTTTCCCCTGCCGATTAGTTGTTGATGCTGATCACGGCCCAATGGGATGAACTGCAATCGCCATTGTCGCAGACATTGCTCATCCAGACCGCACCATCCGCCAGCATCACGCCGTCGCTGTTGACGAACAGCTGGCCGAAGGTCTGTCCGGCAACGGCATCGCGTGTGTCCTGCGTGACCAGCGTGTCGAAATTTTCGATGAAATCGTCGGCGCTCTGGATCTCGTAGCTTTCGCCATTGGCCGCCACCCGCAGCGGATATTCGGCAAGCCCGGCGATCGTTGCCGCATCGTCGCTCCCCATCGCTTCCACCAGGCTCAGCAACGGCTCGCTCAGGTCTCCGGCATTGCCATGCAGGGATTCGATCCGGTTATAGACGTCTTCATCGGATTGAGCGGCAGCGGCTATTGGAAAAAAGGCAAGCGTGGCTGATAGGAGCAGGGCGAATGTAGGCAGGCGGGGCATGAAAACTCCGGGATATGGGGTGTCTAAAGCTGCACACTAGCCGACCACATTCTGAAACGGAACGGGATCGGATTGCATGGACGTGTCCATTTTTGGTGCTGGTATTCATTATTTTCTCAACGTTTGGCAGGCTGCTTATATTCGCGATGCGCCAGGTTGTTTTTGTGCGTCGTCTTACCTCAAAAACCTTTGCCAACAGGCTTGACCGGTTCCCGTCTTTGCGACATAAGCAGCGAACCGTACCGTACGGTACTGTGAATGGAGATGATGTCTTGCAGCTTGCCGCCCACCCACACCAGCCGGACTATTCGCCGCGCCAGAACAATGTTCTGGACAGCGCGTTGCGTCTGCTGGTCGATGGTGGCGAAAAGGCGCTGACGACGGCGGGCGTGGCGCGGGCTGCCAATTGCTCGAAGGAAAGCCTGTATAAATGGTTCGGCGATCGCGACGGTCTGCTGTCGGCGATGATCGGTTTTCAGGCCAGCAAGGTCCGAACCTTCGACGATACCGCCGAAACGCTGACGGCCGCGACGCTGCAGGAGCATCTGGTGCTGTTTGCGCGCGACCTGCTGGAGGTTCTGGCCGGCGATGTGTCGCTGGCGCTCAACCGGCTGGCCATCGGACAGGCGAGCCGGGATGGCTCCAAGCTCGGCTCGATGCTGCAGGAGCGCGGCCGCCGCCAGATCGGCAAACGGGCAGGGGCGCTGCTAGAAGCTGGGCGCGACGCCGGACTTCTGGTGTTCGAAGACCGCGACGACGCCTATGATACGCTATACGGCCTGATCGTATCCGACCTGCATCTGCGGATGCTGCTCGGCGAGGACAGTGCCCGTTTGGTCAAGGATTTCGGCCGTAGGGGAGAGAAGGCGGTTTCAGCCTTCCTTCGCCTCTACGGCAGTGAAAAGAGTTCGGCACAGTCCTGAGGGCGGCCGGAAGAGTTTAAAACAGACAAGCAAAGGGAAGGAAATTACAATGCGCGTCTATTACGATCGTGATGCTGATCTCAACCTCATCAAGTCCAAGAACGTCGTTATCGTCGGTTACGGTTCGCAGGGCCGCGCCCATGCGCTGAACCTGAAGGACAGTGGCGCGACCAACGTCGTCATCGCGCTCAAGGCCGGTTCCGCCACGATCAAGAAGGCCGAAGCTGATGGCTTCAAGGTCATGACCGTTGCAGAAGCCGCCAAGTGGGGCGACCTGTTGATGATGGCGACGCCGGACGAACTCCAGGCCGACATCTATCGCGATGAAATCGCCGGCAACATCCGTGACGGCGCTGCCATCGCTTTCGCGCACGGCCTCAACGTGCATTTCGGCCTGATCGAGCCGAAGTCGACACTTGACGTCGTCATGATCGCACCGAAGGGCCCTGGCCATACGGTTCGCGGCGAATACCAGAAGGGCGGCGGCGTTCCCTGCCTCGTTGCCGTTGACAAGAATGCATCCGGCAACGCGCTTGATCTCGCTCTCTCCTACGCCTGCGGCGTCGGCGGCGGCCGTTCGGGCATCATCGAAACCAACTTCAAGGAAGAGTGCGAAACCGACCTCTTCGGCGAACAGGTCGTTCTGTGCGGCGGTCTCGTTGAGCTGATCCGGGCCGGTTTCGAAACGCTGGTCGAAGGCGGTTACGCGCCGGAAATGGCCTATTTCGAGTGCCTGCACGAAGTCAAGCTGATCGTCGACCTGATCTATGAAGGCGGCATCGCCAACATGAACTACTCGATCTCCAACACGGCTGAGTGGGGCGAATACGTCTCGGGTCCACGCATCATCACGGCTGAAACAAAGGCTGAGATGAAGCGCGTCCTGACCGACATCCAGACCGGCAAGTTCACTTCCGACTGGATGCAGGAATACCGTTCGGGTGCTGCCCGCTTCAAGGGTATCCGCCGCATGAACGACAACCACCAGATCGAGGAAGTCGGCGCCAAGCTGCGCGGCATGATGCCTTGGATCGCCAAGAACCAGCTGGTCGACAAGGCCAAGAACTAGTATTGCTGCAGAGCAAAATTAGCGTATTGCACTTGCGTAATACTGAAGAGGCCGGGATATATCTCCCGGCCTCTTTCGTTTTGTAAGTAATATTTGGAAAATAATCGGTTCTGGAGTATTCTATTCGTCAGGAGGATACTGCAATGACAACGTTCTTCTATCATTTCGCCATTTTCGATGCTTTCATCGTCGGTGCCATTGTGCTCCTCGTTGGTTTGAGCATGTTCGGGCACCACGAAGCCTGAGCGGTGGCTTGCGGAATGGATGGCCTTTCGGAAGGTCGTCCTAAAAGGCAATGACGAAGCGGCCGGCAGCCTTGCCTTGGTCTAGGTCCCGTAGTGCGCCTGAAACGCCGTCGAGCGTAATCGGCACGATGTCATTCTCCAGCGGTTTTACCGCATGAATCTCCACGACTTCGCGCATCTCTTCCCGTGTTCCCACGCTTGTTCCCGTGATGACGACGCCGGTTGCGGTTAGCCATTCCTGGCTGACGGGAACCGGGTCCGGCACCAGTGCTGCCGCAACGATACGGCCGCGCGGCCGGATGGCAGCGATTATCGGCGCCCAGGTTGCGGCAGTGGGGGCAAAGTTGATGCAGACATGGCTTCTGTAGGGTTCAGTGCTCAGCTTTTCCGTGAGTGTGTCATCAGCCAGGAGTGTTGCCGCGGCGCCGTAGCGGCGAGCAAGCGCGAGTTTGGCCGGGTCGCGGTCAATGGCGATAACGCGGGCGCCGAGCCGGGCGGCAATCTGGACGGCATAGAGACCAAGGCCTCCGCAGCCGAAAATGGCACAGGTTTCGCCGGCGCGCAGGGCAGAGCGCTTGACGGCGCCATAGGCGGTGACACCGGCGCACATGATCGGCGCCAGTGCTACGGGATCGAGACCATCCGGCAACGGCACCGCGTAAGCGGCGTCTACCACTACATATTCGGCAAAGGCGCCCGGGATGTTCAAGCCGTGCGCCCGTTGGTTCTGGCAAAAGGATTCCATGCCATCTGCGCATTCGTCGCAATGGCCGCAGGTATCGTGCAGCCAAGGCACGCCGGCACTGGCACCGATTTCCCAGCCGGTCACATCCGGCCCGGTGGCAAGGACGGTACCGACACCCTCATGGCCGAGGATGAAGGGGACGGGATCGGATGGCGGGCGGACATGCCCCTTCCATATATGCACATCCGAGTGGCAGACGCCGCACGCCTTCAGCCTGACGAGGATCTGGCCGGGGCCGGTTTTTGGCACAGGGACTGCGCGCTGTTGCAGTGGCGCGTCGTAGGTTTCAAGCACCGCAGCGTTCATGAAATCCTGAATGACGCTCACGGCTGAAGACCCAAAGCTGCCTGAACGGCGGGAAGGGCGGGCGAGCCGTCGAACGTGGTGACGCCAGCAAGCCAGCTGTCCAGCTTTTGCGGGTGGTCCTTGATCATCTGCCTGGCGGCGTCTTCGGCAGACAGTCCCTTGTTGGAAATCATGTCCATGCCGATATTTTCATACGTCAGGTCGAACACCAGGTTGGTAAACAGCTTGGCTGCATTCGAGCACTCCGCCGCATAACCGCTGCGGGCGATTGTGCGCACCGTCGCGCCGCCGAAATTCGGGCCGTATTCCTTGTCGCCACCGGAGAGATAGGTGAGGTCGTACATCAGGTTCATCGGGTGAGGCTCCCAACCGAGGAACACCACCCAGTCCTTCGTCTTCGTGGTCTTGGCCACCTGCATCAGCATCGCCGCTTCGCTGGATTCGACGACTTCCCAGCCCGCCAGCTGGTGGTTACCGGCGGTGATCATATCGAGCAACGGCTGGTTCGAACCCGGCTCGATACCGTAGATTTTCCTGTCGAATTTGTCGGCATGGGCGGCGAGGTCGTCATAGGATTTTACGCCGGCGTCCGCGACATAGGTCGGCACGGCGAGGGTGAACTTGGCGCCCTCAAGGTTGGTTGCCAGCGGCTCGACGGACTTGTCGTCGAAATAGGCCTTGAACTGTTCGTCCTGAACCGGCCGCCAGTTGCCAAGGAAGATATCCAGCTGTTTGCCCTTGAGCATTTCATAGGTGACGTTGAGGCCAAGCAGTGTTTGCGTGGCCTGGTAGCCGAGCGCCGTCAGGATCACCGACGCTGTGGTGTTGGTCAGCGATATATCCGTCCAGCCGAGATCCGACATGCGAACCGTGCGACAGGATTCTGCATCTGCGGCATTGGCTGCGAGCGGCAACAGGGTTACGCCGAGCGCGGCGAGGGCAAGCTTACATGCATTCATATCCATTCCCGTTTTTTTTGGTATTTAGCGAAACGATAGGTCAACAATGTTTTTTGTCAAAATAAAAATTTGTTAGAGCGTACAAAAAATCTTTCAGGTATTGAAAATGCATGACCGTACAACCGAAAAAACAGAAGAAACGCATCGAGGAAATCCGCCGGATCGAACTGATCGAGGCCGCCCACCGGATCTTTATCCGGGATGGATTGAAGGGGCTGACGACCACGCGGATATGCAATGAAGCCGGCATGTCGCAGGGGATTCTTACCTATTATTTCAAGGATAAGGACGAGGTCCTTTTCGAAATGGTCCGCCATGCAAACCGCATTCTGATGGATGAAGTCGTCATGCGGCTTCGCGGTGCCCGCACGCGCTGGGACCGGATCATCGCCGTGATCGACGGCAATTTCCCCGAGACCCGTTTTGAGCGCAACACCGCCAACGCCTGGGTGTCGTTTTACGCCGAGGCGGCACACAATCAACGCTATGCGCGGCTGCAGCGGCTGTTTTACCGGCGGCTCCATTCCAATCTGGCGTCGGCACTGGTGCCGGCCGTGGACAGGGCGGACATCGATCCGTTCGTGCTTGGCTTTGCCGCCATGCTCGATGGCATCTGGCTGAGGCGCGGTCATTCGGATGCGGACATTTCGCTGGCGCAGGGCAAGCAGTTGCTTACCCGCTACACGGAGAATAGTCTGGGAGCCGCAATTGTCGGCCGCCTGCAGTCACTACTCGCTGCCGAATAATCCAAGAAAGTGCATCGGTGTGTCGAAGTATAGGTCAGCATTGTTGACTTAATAAGCGCGGCGTGATGTGCTCTAAAAAAAGCATAATCTGAGGAAACTTCCATGCTCAATTGGGAAAACATCTTCGCGACGCGGTCTTCACGGATGCGCGCCTCGGAAATCCGCGAACTGCTGAAACTTCTGGACCGGCCGGACATCATCTCCTTTGCCGGTGGCATTCCGGATCCGGCGCTGTTTCCGGATGAAGAATTCAAGGCTGCCTATGCCGACATCTTCGGTGGCCCGACGGTGAGTGCCGCGCTGCAATATTCGGTCAGCGAAGGTTATCTGCCACTGCGCCAATGGCTGGCTGGCCGCATGGCCGCGATCGGTATCCCTTGCGAGCCGGAAAACATCCTGATCACCTCGGGCTCGCAGCAGGCACTCGATTATCTCGGCAAGCTGTTCCTGTCGCCCAATGATACGGCTCTGGTCACCTGGCCGACCTATCTTGGCGCGCTGCAGGCCTTCAATGCCTATGAACCTGCCTACGACCAGCTGTCGCCTGCCGGCAATCGTACGCCGCAGACTTACCGGGATGTCGCGGCGGAAGCGGGCGGCCGGGTGAAGTTCGCCTATATGTCGGCCGAATTCGCCAACCCGACCGGCGAAACGCTCGATCTTGCCGCGCGTGAAAAGGTTCTCGATCTGGCCGAGGAACTTGACATCGCCGTTATCGAGGACGCCGCCTATCAGTCGCTGCGCTACGATGGCGAAGCTGTTCCACCGATGCTGGCGCTGGAAATTGCCCGCAAGGGTTCGATCAACGAAACCCGGACGATCTATTGCGGCAGCTTTTCCAAGACACTGGCGCCCGGCCTTCGCGTCGGTTTCGTGGTCGCGGCTATGCCGATCATCCGCAAGCTGGTTTTGATGAAACAGGCGGCCGACCTGCATTCTTCGACCATCAACCAGATGGCCATCTGCCATGTTGCCGAGCGCGGTTTCGATGCGCAGGTGAACAAGATCCGCGCCGTCTACAGCAAGCGGCGCGATGCGATGTTGGCAGCACTTGGCAAATACATGCCGAAGGGCGTCAGCTGGACGGTTCCGGAAGGTGGCATGTTCGTCTGGCTGACATTGCCGACCGGCATGGACGGAGCTGATCTTTTGGCAAAATCGCTGGTCTCGGCAAAGGTCGCTTTCGTCCCAGGCAAGGCGTTCTTCGCCGATGGCTCCGGCGCCAACACACTGCGCGTCAGCTTCTCCTGCGCCGACGAGGCGATGATCAAGGAGGGGATTTCCCGCCTCGGCAACCTCATCGGCCAAGAAGCAGCGGCGATTGCTGCCTGACTAACCTTCATCTACGAGGCAGGCGATCGCCGCCTCGTAGATCACGTCGGGCAAGACCTCGAACGTATAGGGCATATGAACGCGTTCCCATTTCTGATGGTAGTCGCGCCCCCATGGTCCGATATTGACCACCGGATAAGAAAACAGTCCGTCCGGTGCGTGATCGACGAAGGCCGAGCAGGGCGTGTTGTCGGATAGAAGCTGCGTCTGTCCGATGGCTGGGCGATGGCCGAAGAAGCTCATGTCCGAAATGCCGGCAAAGAACTGTTTTGCCTTGATGCTTGTCCCATGCCGTTTTGCGCAGGTTTCGGCAGCGGCCATGATGTTTCGTTCGAAGGTTTTTCCCATATCTCCGGCACTGTCCAGGTGGACACGCGGGTAGTGCAGGGTCGAAAAACCGGTGATCACCAGCGGGCCTTCGAGACCGGCCTCGGCGAGCGTGGCCGCGACGATCTGGCGGGTAATCAACAGCGGATCTTCGCCGTTCGACAGGGACTGATCGAGCGCCTTCAGACGTTCGGCTGCAGCCTGTCCGCCATGGGAGACGGCAAGCGCGTGCAGCTCGGCGTAGGTGAGGACCTGTCCCGCATGGGATTCTGCACGGCCTGAGCCCTGGCGCTCGAAGAAGGCCTTTGCATTCTGTGCCTGAGTGTCGAGCGCTGCTTGCATGGCGGTTGCCGCAAGCGCGCTGAATTCGGTCAGCACGTCTTCCGGTGTGCGCCTGTGCGTCAGCCAGTTGAACGACAGCCAGACGTGAGCGGGTGTCGTGACTTCATATCCGTGGCGCACGTCCTTGGCTTCGAGGCAGACCGGTGCCGGCGAAATCTCGCCATGGGCCTCGTCGCAAAGCGCGCTGTTCATCTCCATGGCGCGCATGATTTCGGCGCCGATCAGATGGGCGCTGATGCCGTCGAAGGCATAACCGGCATGGGTGGGCCGGCCTACAACGAAGGCAAATGGTGAAAATTTGCCGACAGATCCGAGATAGACGGCGCGGCCTTCCTCGCCGTCACCATCATCGCCGCTGGCATCGAGGTTGATGCCGCCAACAATGTCCAGATCGAACTTTTCGGCGATTGCGGGCAGTGCGTCGCGTAGGGATCGCATGCCGCGCGAGCGGTTCTCTTCATCCGGCGTGGCGACAAACAAAAGGTTTCCGGGTGGTTCGTCCAGGTCGGCGAAACGTTCCAGTGCGGCGATCCCGGCGGCAAGGCCGCTCTTCATGTCGAGCAGGCCACGGCCGGCCAGGAAATCGCCGGTTATCAGGTCGGCAAGCGCCTTGTCTTCGGCAGGATTGCGGCTTTTGGCCGTCAGTTCGTCAATCAGTGCCTGGGTAAGGGCTTCCGGTTCGCAGGCGAGCGATATCAGCGAGCTGTAATTGGCAATCGAGACGGTATCGAAATGACCTGCCAGAACCAGGCACCGCCGTCCCTTGCCGCGTACCAGCGCCAAAACGTTTTGCCGGGCGGGCGTGCCATGGCTGCCGAGCGCCAGCAGATTATCCGGGTTCTTGCGGAAATAGGGCGTCTCGCCGAGAAGCTCTATCAACCGGCCGGAGAATGCGGCTTCGCCATCGCTTTCCGTGACACTTGGCCACCGGGTCATTTCGATGGAAAGCTCGCCGGTGCGCGACAGGGAATTGCGGAGAGATGGGCGGTCGGCAGACGGCATTTGGGGCGATCCTCTCGCGATTCGAATAGGCCTCTGTGACGAGGCTCGCGAACACTAGCGAGCGGCTGCATAAAGCGAAATGGCAATTTTATGGAAATTTGCTTGATATTTCGAGCAAAATGACAGGGTATGTTGGCGTAATGATCAGAGGCCTCATGTCATGGACAATACCGACCGGCGTCTGCTGGCAATTCTGAGAGCCGATGGCCGGGCTTCGATTTCGAAGCTGGCCGAACTCTTGAAGATATCGCGCGGCACGGTGCAGAACCGGATCGACCGGTTGACCGCCGATGGTGTCATCGCCGGCTTCACGGTGCGGATCGCTGCAGCGGAAGACCCGCATGCTGTCCGCGCTGTCATGCTGATCGAGATCACCGGTCAGAAAACTGTCTCGGTGGTCAAGACCTTGCGCGGCATTCCGGAAATCCGGGCGCTGCACACCACCAACGGCGCCTGGGATCTCGTGGCTGAAATCGAGACCGAAAACCTCGCCGAATTCGATCGGGTGCTCCGCCACGTCCGGGCGCTGGAAGGCGTGTCCAAATCGGAAACCAGCCTGTTGCTGACGACGATCTGAGGCCTTGCCTTTCGGTCAGGTATGCGGCCCCAGTAGCGACAGGTCGGCTTCGCCCAGCCTGTCCTTGGCGGTTCGGACCTGATGCCAGTAGGGATAGAGGATCGGCGGGGCGCTGACTTTGTCGAGGCGTTCGCGCTCTTCCGTGGTCAGGACCAGGTCCGCGCTGGCGAGATTGTCCTTGAACTGCGCTTTGGTGCGGCCGCCGATAATGACGGAGGTGACGGCTTTGCGGCCGATCAGCCAGGCGAGTGCAACCTGCGCGCCCGAGACATTGCGGCTTTCGGCGATATCAACGAGAGTATCGACGATGTTCCACAGGCGGTCCTCATTGCGGATCGGCGGTTCGTCCCAGCCGGCCAGTTGCCGCGAGCCTTCCGCCGTCTTGTCGCGCCGGTGTTTGCCGGAAAGCAGGCCGCCGGCCAGCGGGCTCCAGACAAGCACACCGAGACCCTGATCGATGGAGATCGGCAACAGTTCATACTCGGCCTCGCGGGCTTCGAGCGTGTAGTGGATCTGCTGGCTGACGAAGCGCTGGCGATGCTCCGTCGCACTGACGCCGAGCGCTTTCATGATATGCCAGCCGGAGAAATTGGAGCAGCCGATGTAGCGGACCTTGCCCTGGCGCACCAGCATGTCGAGCGCTTCCATCGTTTCTTCCAGCGGTGTCTGGCCATCCCATTCATGCAGCTGGTAGAGGTCGATAACGTCGGTTTTCAGCCTCTTCAGGCTGGCCTCGCAGGCGCGCACCAGATGGTGGCGCGAGGATCCGGCATCGTTCGGGCCGTCGCCCATCGGGAAGCGGGCCTTGGTTGCGATCAGCACGCCGTCCTTGCGATTTGCACCAAGAATCTCGCCGATAATTTCCTCAGAAACGCCTTGCGAATAGACATCCGCAGTGTCGATCAGATTGACGCCGGAATCGAGAGACATATCGACAAGTTTCTTGGCCTCCTTGACGCCGAGGTCACCGACGGTCTTTGCCCAGCCCTTGCCGCCAAAAGTCATGGTGCCGACGGTCAATGTCGAAACCTTGAGGCCGGAGCGGCCGAGAAGACGATATTCCATGATGATTTTCCCGATTCGGTTGACGTACGCGGCGTCAGCTAAGCTAGTCTCGGACAATCAAAAAGAAAGGGGCTGCTGGAGGGCCACCCCTTGATTTTGCGGGTTTCGGTCAATCCTTTGCCAGCACGATGACCCGGTCGGCGGTGCTGTAGAGTAGTTTCTCGGACTTTGACGGATTGACGGTTACGCCACCAAGCCGGCGCTGGTCCTGATCCTCGTCGCGCTGGCGGCGGTAACCGATTGCCACTTCGCCGCGCCGCAGGGCGGCAAGGCAGATCGTGTAGAAGGTGACGGGTTCGTCGATGGCGACATAATCGCTGACCGGACGCATGTAGATTTCCGATCCATCCTCGTCGAGAAGTTCGTCGAAGATTGCGGCCATGCGCTCGTTTTCGGAGGCCTGTGCCAGCATCAGGCTGACCAGCTTGTTGCTGACGACGAAATCGTCGGCGCGGGTGACTTCGGCAAGCTCGCGGTTGCGCACATCGGTCATTTCGCTGACGACGCTGATATGGCGGCCGGCCTGTTCGGCGATCTTGCGCAGCTGAAGCAGCGTCACCAGCGTGCGGGTGTCGGCCGGTTGCGGCGCCATGTGGTCGCTATAGCCGAGAACGAGCACGTGATCGTAACTTGGAATGTCCAGCGCATCGAGCTCGGCGCGATTGCTGGTGTCGATGACGCGGTAATCGACGGCCATGTTGCCGTTGGCGACCTTCAGGGCAGCGATTTCATCCTCGAGTTCCGGCGTGTCGGCGGCAATCGTCAGCAGGGAGCCAGGTGCGACGTAACGCGACAGTTCGAACGAGATGATCGAGCCACGACGGTTCCAGCCGAGAAGCAGGGTCCGTTCCGGGCCTTGTTCGCGCACCTCAACCGGAAGAATGGCGTCCTTCTCTATATGGATTTCGTTGCCCCCGGATTTGATCGCGGCATCGTCCTCGGCGATGATGACGGCGCTCTCTCCCGGCTTGAAGATACGGCCGGGTGGTGGGTTGAGATGCACCTTGCCGTCCTCGTCGCAAAGACCGATCAGCGTTGATGTCTCGTAGGCCATCACGGCTGCGGCAAAGCTCTTGCCGGTGATATCCGGCTGTTCCAGCGTGTAGATTTCGCAGCCGTCGAAATCGAGAAGTTCGGAATAGACGGCGCTCAGGCCCGACTGGCGGCTGGAATGCACGACGATCCGGGAAATCAGGTCATCAGCCAGAATGAGCTGCAGCTCCTTGCCACCGACGATGCGGGCAACCTCGGCGTTCTTGCTGTCGCGGATTTCCGCAGCGATCTGGTATGGCTTGGCGCGGCGGTTGGGGGCGTTCACCAGCGCCAGCACGCTCTTGATCACCTGCGAGTCCGGGTCGTCGCCTTCGGGCGATAGCACGATGACGGAGCGCGAGGTTTCCGGATTGACGATGTTCAGGTCGTAAAGATCGGTCGGGTCACCGCTGCGGCAGATGATCTTGGTGTTCTTGAGGTCAGCCACCTTCGTGGCGATTTCGTCTTCCATCTCCACCTTGTCCTTGTGGGCCATGATGACGATGCGCGGCTTCTTGCGGCTGGTATTGGCGATGACCAGTTCGGAGATCACGTCGAAGATCGAGGGCGACCAGTTCAGAATGATCGTGTGGTCGTTCTCCAGCACCTGCGAGCGGCCCTTGCGCAGTTCATCCAACTTGTTTTCCAGGCCTGAGCTCAGAACACCGATCAAGGCCGAGAAGACGAAAATGCCTGCGACCGTGACGAACAGCGACACCCCGCGAAAGCCCCAACCGGTATCGCCACCCATCGTGCCGGCGTCGAAGGTCCGCATGAGCGATTCCCATGTGCCTTCGATAAAGCTGACGGGCTCGCCACCTTCCGGTGCGATCTGGGTGATGGCGAGAAAGGCGCCGGCGACAACGATGACGATGAGCGAAATGACTGTCAGCCAGCCGATCAGCGCGATTGCGCCTCCGGCCATGCTCTTGTCGAACTCATAGCGCAACCGCGCGCTCCATGTCGTACTCTTGCTCATCGATTTTCCCTTGGTCCCGCCATACGCGCTTCGCTCGGATCGCAGATATTTCTAATATATTCAACAGGTTTAGGCGGCCGAGCGGCGATGCACCCAGTAATGTTCATTCTATCATCCGGCTATCTATCCACATCACGCTTGTGGCGGGCTGTTTATTCTCCACGTGCTGCGCCGGCAGTGTCATATGCCTGTCAATTGCCGCCACTATCCATCGGTCCATCTGTTCACTTGGGATGAAGACCGATGAAGACGTTGCTTGGTGCTTTCACCGCACTTGTTGCCGCCAGCCTGATTGCCGTTTCGGCGCATGCTGAAAACCTGGTGCTCTACACCAGCCAGCCGAACGAGGACGCGCAGGCGACCGTCGATGCCTTCAAGGCCGCCAATCCGGGTGTTGATGTGGAGTGGGTACGCGACGGCACGACCAAGATCATGGCCAAGCTGATGGCCGAGATCGAAGCCGGCAATCCTGTTGCCGACGTGCTTTTGATCGCCGACACCGTGACGCTGCAGCGGATGAAGGAAGTCGGCCAGCTTCTGGCCTACAAGTCGCCGGAAGCCACCCACTACGACGCAGCGCTCTATGATGCTGATGGTGCCTATTACTCCACCAAGATGATCACCACCGGCATCATCTACAACACGTCCGCCACGATGAAGCCGGCCGGCTGGAAGGATCTGGCCAAGCCGGAAGCCAAGGGCCTGACGACAATGCCAAGCCCACTGACCTCGGGTGCCGCCCTGATCCATGCGCAGACGCTGACCGGCATCGATGGTTTCGGCTGGGGCTATTACAAGGCGCTGGCTGAAAACGGCGCCACCGCTTCGGGTGGCAATGGCGGCGTGTTGAAGGCGGTCGCCACCGGCGAGAAGGCCTATGGCATGGTTGTCGATTTCATGGCGATCCGCGAAAAGGCCAAGGGCGCACCGGTCGAGTTCGTCTTCCCGGCCGAGGGTGTCAGCGCGGTGACCGAACCGGTTGCCATCCTGAAGACTGCCAAGAACGTCGACACGGCAAAGAAATTCGTTGATTTCCTCCTGTCCGAACAGGGCCAGCAGGTTTCCGTCAAGCTCGGCTATATCCCGGCCCGCAATGGCGTTGCCCTTCCGGAAGGCTTTCCAGCACGTGACAGCATCAAGGTTCTGCCAATCGATGCGGCCGCAGCTGTGAAGAACTCCGAAGGCGACCTGAAGACGTTTTCCGGCATCTTCGGTACCAACTGATCGGTTCCCATGCCCAGACTATCTGCCAGTCGAAGCAGCCAGCCCGCCTGGCTGCTTCCTTTCGTCATCATTGCCGTCTGCCTGTTGTGCGGACTGCCGTTGGCACGGCTGCTTTATGCCGGATTGCGGTTTTCGATCGAGGGTAGGGCGACCGGCCTTTTCTCTGAACTTTCCACCTGGTTTGCCATCCGCAACACGCTGACCACCGCGACCGCAGGCATGGTGATTTCCGTTCTGCTCGGCGCGACCTTTGCCTTTGTCGTGACGCTCACCGACATCCGCGCAAAAGGCTTCTTCAGCTTTGCCTTCGTGCTGCCGATGATGATCCCGCCCCAGGTGACGGCGCTGGCCTGGGTGCAGATGTCGGGGCCGGCCAGTCCGCTGTTGAAGACGCTCGGCATCGCGCCGCCGCTCGGCAGTCCACAGCCGCTCTATTCGCTTGGTGGTATCGCGCTGCTGCTGGGTGTCCAGCATGCACCGCTGGTGTTTCTGGCTCTAAAGGCTGGCCTTGCTGCGCTACCGCGCGATGGCGTCGAGGCGGCGCGTCTGGCGGGGGCCTCGCCGATGCGGGTATTTCGCGACATCATTCTGCCGCTGGCCGTGCCGGGCTTGATAGCGGGTGCGGCAATTGCCTTCGTTTCCGGCGTCGGCAATTTCGGTATTCCGGCAATCCTGGGAATCCCTGCGTCGATCTTTGTTCTGCCCACGCTGATCTACAGCCGTCTCTCGAGTTTCGGGGCTGGCACTTTCGCAGAGATGTCGCAGCTTTCCATGGTGATCGCCGTCATCGCCGGGCTCGGCCTTGTGATCCAGCAACGGGCGCTGAAGGGCAGGGATTATCGCATCATCGGGCTGTCGGGGCAAAATGCGGCATTCTCGCTCGGGCCATGGCGTCTGATCGCTGAAGTCGGTTTTTCACTGGTGCTGTTCTTCGTTCTCGTTGCTCCACTCGCAGCTCTCGTCGCCAGTTCATTGGTCCCCACTTACGGCGTGCCGTTGAACTTCCAGACCATGTCGCTCCATGCCTATAGCGAAATCCTGTTTCGCCAGTCCGTGACGCTGACGGCGTTTGCCAATTCGCTGTTCCTGGCCGGGACGACGGCCTGCGGGTTGCTGCTGTTCACCGTTCTTACCGCTTATCTGCTCTCCCGCCGTCCGGGAAAGTTGGCCAATATCATCACCGGCCTGATTGAAATTCCGTATGCGCTCCCGGGCATCGTGCTGGCCGTGGCCTTCATCCTGCTGTTTGCTGCACCGCTGCCGCTGGTGAACGTCTCGATCTATGGAACGATCTGGATCATCCTGATCGCCTATTTCTCCAGTTTCCTTGCCGTCAGCCTGAAACCGGTGGCCAGCGCCTTCCTGCAACTCGATCCGTCGCTGGAAGAGGCTGCCCGTCTTTCCGGCGCAGGCTTTGGCCGCCGCATGCGCGACATTCTCGTTCCGCTCATCGCACCGGCGGCGGGGGCGTCCGTCATTCTTGTCTTCCTGATTGCCTGCAGCGAACTGACGGTGTCCGCGCTGCTCTGGTCTGCGGGTACCCAGACGCTCGGCGTGGCAATCTTCAATCTCGACGACAGCGGCAGTTCCGATCTGGCTTCGGCGCTCTCCGTGCTTGTCGTCATCATGGTGGTCATCCTGATGCTCATCCTGGAACTTTTGGCGAAACACCTTCCGAGAGGCGTGCTGCCATGGCGCAACTGATTCTCAATCATCTGAGCAAGGATTTTGGCACCGGCCGGGCCGCCGTCTCGGACGTTTCGATCACCGTGCGCGAGGGCGGTTTCCTGGCTCTGCTCGGGCCATCCGGTTGCGGCAAGACAACGGTGCTTCGCATGATCGCCGGTTTCGAGCAGCCGACCGATGGCTCGATCGTGCTGGGGGAACGCACGCTGGCGGACGCCAGTGGCGCTTTGCCACCGGAAAAGCGGAACATGGCGATGGTGTTTCAGTCCTATGCGCTCTGGCCACATATGTCGGTGGCTGAGAATATCGGTTATCCGTTGAAGGTGCGTGGCATCACCGGGGACGCATGGCAGGCGCGCGTCAAGGATGCGCTTTCGGTCGTCCAGCTCGAAGAGTTCGCCGATCGCCGTCCCGCTGATCTTTCCGGCGGCCAGAGGCAGCGTGTGGCACTGGCCCGCTGCCTAGTGACGTCACCGGACGTGGTACTGCTGGACGAGCCGCTGGCCAATCTCGACCGTCACCTGAAGGCGGCGATGGAGGAAACCTTTCGCGCGTTCCATGCCCGGTCCGGTGCGACGATGATCTACGTGACCCACGATCAGGGCGAGGCAATGGCGCTGGCGACCGACATTGCCGTGATGTCCGAGGGGCGGTTGATGCAGGTCGCATCGCCGCAGGAGATTTATGCCCGGCCCGAAGGCCGCGTCGTCGGCGGGCTGGTCGGGCAGGGCGCTATTCTTGATCTGGCACTGCCTGACCACGGGCCGCGCCTGCTGCAATGGCCAGCGCTGGAAATGGCCTTCCGGCAATCGGCAGGCCCGAGTCATCCCGTCCTCGTGCGCCCCGAACATGTGGTTGCCGATCCCGCCGGCATCATGCTGCAGGTGACATCCTGTGTGTTCGAGGGAGAGCGGTTTGCCCTGTCGCTTCGCACGGCAGGCGGACAGAATCTCAGAGCCTATTCCACGCATGTCCTGGATTGCAGTATTCTGCAGCCGTTCGTGATCCGCCAGGGATGGCTGCTCTGAAGTGTCAGTTCGCGCCGGAACATTGCCAGCGGATCAACCGGCAGCTGTCGGAATGGTTCGAACAGGATGCGAGCGCTGCACGTTGCGCCTGCCTGCGTCCTGCCGCCCAGTTGGCGCCCCAGCCGCCGTCGGCCCCGCGTGCCACCGCTCCACAGCCATTCTTGAACCAGATGGCGGTGCGGCAATCGCCGGCATTCCTGTCGCAATGCGACTGCGCCACCTCTTCAGCCTCCCAGCGCGAGTTGTAATCGTGTGACCAGCCGGTGGCCCCGGTTTCGGGCGACAGCGAGATCGCCCCGAAACTGTCGGCGTGGGCGATCACCGCGCTGACGCTGAGGAAAGCCAAAGCCGATATTGCCGCTTTGGCGTTGCGTTTCCAGTTCGACATTCCGTTCTTCTCCCTATGCCGGCACCCGTCCGGCTGATCTTGCGAAGGAGAAACGGCCGATCAAGATCGATTATTCTCAAGGATTGGATGACCCCAAAAATGGCGCCGAAGGAGCCCGTTACGGGATGGGGAAAAGATGAGGAGAAAGACATTCGACTTTTGCCCCCGATTGGCTAAAGTCGCCTCAATTGCATTCGGAAACTGTTGATGACCCTTCGCCTTGCCACCTTCAATATCGAAAACCTGATGAGCCGTTTCGATTTCTCCGGCTTTCGCAACCACCTCAAGCAGGATCGTGTTCTGAGGCTCTTCGACGTCAAGAACGAGGCGGAATACCAGCGGCTGGAGGAAGCCCGCACCATTGCCTATACCGATGATACGCGGCAGATGTCGGCGCTGGCGATCGCCGATTGCGACGCCGATATTCTTTGCCTACAGGAAGCCGACAACATGGCGGCGCTGCAGGCGTTTGAGTACGGCTATCTGTTTCGCATGGTCGGCAATGGCTACCGGCAGAAATACCTGATCGAGGGCAATGACAGCCGCGGCATCGACGTCGCAGTTCTGGTGCGCGAGCAAACCCGCGACGGCCAGAAGATCGAGTGCGTCGATGTCAAATCACATGCCGGCGTCACCTATGCCGATTTTGATCTGTTCAACGATGCCTTGGCGTCAACCAACGTGCCTGGCGACCGCATTTTCAAGCGGGATTGCTTGGAACTCGATTTCCGCATTGGCGGAAGGCCGTTCACGCTGTTCGTCGTGCATTTCAAGTCGATGGGGCCGGCGCGCGACGGGCTGGACGGGCGCACGTCGACCATGCCGGTGCGGGCAGCCGAAGTCGCCGCCGTCCGCCGCATCATCGAGAATCGCTTTGGCGCGGATAATCTGGATGGCGAGATGTTCGCCATCTGCGGCGACATGAACGATTATCAGGAACGCGTCGATGTGCTGGGCGACCGCCGCAACGGCTATAGCTTCGTGCCGCAGCAGGAGGCGCTGAGCGCGCTGGATGTGCTCAGCCGCGACGGCTTCGTCGAAAACGTCATGCGACGGCGCCCGGAACTCGACCGCTGGACCCTGTTTCACAGCCGTGGACCGGATGAGCGGCACCTTTGCCAGCTCGACTATATCTGGCTGTCCAAGGCCCTTGCCGAGCGCAATCCCGCCAGCGTGCCGGAGATCATTCGCGGTGGTCAGCCCTACCGGACGATTTTTCCAAAGGGGCAGGAGGTCGAGCGCTATCCGAGAACCGGCTGGGACCGGCCGAAAGCCTCGGACCATTGCCCGGTCGTCATCTCCCTCAACGTTTGAAATTCCCGAGGCAGTATTCCATGTCGCAACTGATCCGCAACATTTCCGAATGGCCCGATGAAGGCGTGATCTTTCCCGTCACCAGCATCGACGTGCGCGTGAGCGCCGAGCCGCATCCCTATCTCCTTTCTCACACGGCCGAGGTCGCCGCCAACTGGGAGCAGGAGGTTGCCGCCAATCCTGCTCTGTTTGACGGCCGCATGCTTTTGATGCGGTCGCTTGAGATGCGCGATGAAGCGATTTCGGGCGAATGCCATATCGTTCCGTTCTCGGCGTTTTTGCTGTGGCGTAAAACCCGGCCTGCCGGCGGCGCCCTCCATCTGTTCGGCCTGCCGGTGATTGTTTCTTCCGACGGCGCCGTGATCGCTATCCGCATGGGGCAGCACACGGCCAATCCCGGCCGTGTCTACTGTGCGGCAGGCTCGCTCGATCCGGATGATATCCGCGACGGATATTGCGATATCGACGGCAACATGGCCCGCGAGGTGATGGAGGAGACCGGGCTGTCGCTGTCGGATGCCAACAGCGTGTCCGGGTTTCACGGCTGGCACGGCCAGAATGTCGTCACGCTTTTTCGTGTCTATCATTTTGCCAAAACGGCTGCGGAACTGATCGCGCTTGTCGATGCCCATATCGCGGCCGATCCGGAGCCTGAAATCGACGCTGCCCTTGCCATTCGGACCGCCGATCCGAAGCAGCATGCTTATCCACCCTTCATGCCGCCGGTCCTCGAATGGGTTTTCAACACGATACGGTGACGCTTTTGCGCTTGCCGCCAGCTATCTGCCATGCAAGGTCTGAGGGCGGAAACAGCAAAGGGAGATGCTTGTGGCGCGTCGCTATGCAATCTACGACGTTTTCACCGCCAACAGGCTGGAGGGAAACCCGCTCGCCGTTGTGTTTGACGGCGACGGCCTGAGCGATGCGGCGATGCAGGCGATTGCCGTCGAGTTCAACCTATCGGAAACGGTATTTTTACAGCAGCCGCAAAAAACGGGGCATGCTGCGAAGCTGAGGATTTTCACCCCGGGCTATGAGCTGCCCTTTGCCGGTCATCCGACCGTGGGGGCGGCGATCGCGCTGGCCGAGGACGGGCGTTCCTCTGAAGGCGAAGACTATGACCTCGTGCAGATGCTTGAGGAAAATGTCGGCCCGGTGCGCTGCGCCGTGCGTGGCAGGGCAGGAGAGGCAACCTTCGCCGAATTCGACGTGCCACGCAAATCCATCCGCCTCGATGCCAAATTCGACAGGCAGGCGATTGCCGACGCTTTCAGCCTGAAGGTAACGCAGATCGGCTTCGAAAACCACGTGCCGTCGTTCTGGAGCGCCGGCGTTCCCTTCGTCATGATCCCGGTTCACGATGTCAGTGCGGCCGCTGCCGTGGAGTTTGATGCGGCGCTCTGGGAGCAGATCACCCCGATCGCGGAAGGACGGCTCGCGGCGGCCTATATCTATTGTCGTGGCGGCGTCAATCATGTTGCCCGCTTCCACACCCGCATGTTCGCCCCGGCCATGGGCATTGTCGAGGACCCGGCGACGGGTTCAGCGGTCGCTGCCTTTTCCGGCGCGATCCACAGTTTCGACCAGCTGATTGACGGGCATCATCCGTTCCTGATCGAGCAGGGGGTGGAGATGGGGCGCGCATCGTTGCTGCACCTTCATATCGACGTCTCCGGCGGTGAAATCAGCATGGCCCGGATCGGCGGGCAGGCGGTGAAGATTGCGGCCGGTGAACTTTATCTTTGAAAAACAGCCTCTAAACAGCCCACACACATTTTTTTGAGAAATCCGAAAGAAAATCACCCGAGGAACTAGACAAGCCCGGCGAAGCCCATTATACGCCGCATCACACCACAGCAATGTGGTTCTAGAGGCCGCAAACGAAGCGGTTCTGGCGGGTGATTAGCTCAGTTGGTAGAGCAGCTGACTCTTAATCAGCGGGTCGTAGGTTCGAACCCTACATCACCCACCATTCTCTTTTTCTCTTCAAAGAGATAAAATTCCTACTCACATAAAAACCAAACCAAAGATGATTTTTATCTGGTTGCTGTTGCCGACCGGGTTTTCGAGCGACTGCACGCCGCTCTTCCCTTTGATCGTCGTATCATCGGTTGGAGCCGCTGGTTTTCAGCCAGCGGCGGAGTGGAAAAAATCGTGATATCGCTCAGGACGCGACGTGCACGATCAGTTTGCCAAAATTCTTTCCATCGAGAAGGCCAATGAAGGCACTTGGCGCGTTTTCCAGCCCTTCGACGATGTCCTCCCGGTATTTCAGCCGGCCGTCGGAAATCCAGGCTGCGGCCTCGCGGTAGAAATCGGGACGCTGGTCTGCGAATTCGCGCTGTATAAAGCCTCTGATATTCAGGCTCTTGCGCAGGATCGCTCGCATGACGGCTGGCAGCTGATCGTGGGTGCCCTCACCGGAACGATCTTCGTTGTAATGTGCGATCAGGCCGCAGACAGGGATGCGGGCAAAATCGTTGAGTAAGGGAAACACCGCGCTCCACACGTGGCCGCCGACGTTTTCGAAATAGACGTCGATGCCATTCGGGCAGGCGGCTGCGAGTTCCCCGGCGAAATTGTTGGAGCGATGGTCAATCGCCGCGTCAAACCCAAGCTCACCCCGCACATAGTCGCATTTCTCACGGCCACCAGCGATGCCGACAGCGCGGGCGCCAAAAACCCTGGCGATCTGGCCGACCGCCGAGCCGACAGCACCGCTTGCGGCGGCGACCACAACGGTCTCTCCGGCCTTCGGTTTTCCAATATTGCGCAGGCCGGCATAGGCCGTGAAGCCGGGCATGCCGAGAATGCCGAGCGCGGTTGTGACGGGGGCTTGCTCGGGGTCGAGTTTTCGCAAGTCGCTGCCGTTCGAGATTGCATGGCTCTGCCAGCCGGAATGGGACAGGACGATATCGCCCGGATCGAAAGCGGCGTTACGCGAGCGCAGAACCCTCGCCACCGTTCCTCCTTCCATGACCCCGCCGATCTCGACCGGTTTGGCATAGGATTTCGCATCGTCCATGCGCCCGCGCATATAAGGGTCGAGGGAGAGGTAGAGGATCTGGAGAAGAACGTCGCCGTCGGCGATATCGCCGACTGCCTGTTGCTCGAGTCGAAAATTTTCCGTTACCGGCCGGCCGGAAGGACGTGAAGCAAGGACGATGCGGGTCGAAATTGGTTGGTCAGACATGGGCTATCCTTACATTTCCGGATTTCAGTTGTTTGTTTTCAAGCGTTTAGCGGCTTGCGATCGTACCGTTGATTGCTTCGCAGGCGAGGTGAGTTTTTCTCCATACCTCTCGCCAAAAAGAATGGCGTTCCTTATAAATCATTTTATCTACTGATTTTATAGACTAAGTTTTGCAACTTAGCGAAGGGATCGGTGGCTTATGCCCTACCTCCTCAGTCTCCTGGACAAAAGCCCGATCGAAGAGGGCAGCACCGCCGCAGATGCGTTGCGCGCAACGGTCAAGCTCGCTCAAAAGGCGGAAGAGCTTGGCTACCACCGTTTCTGGGTCGCCGAACATCATAGCATGTCCAATCTCGCAAGTTCAGCACCGGAAACGCTGATTGCGTATCTTCTGGCCAAGACGGCAAGGATCCGCGTTGGCTCAGGCGGCGTCATGCTGCAGCATTACAGTGCCTACAAGGTTGCCGAGACCTTCAATCTGCTGGCGTCGCTGGCACCTGCCCGTGTTGATCTTGGCGTCGGCAAGGCGCCGGGCGGCTTTCCGCTCTCGACCCGTGCCCTTCAGGTGGGCAGCGACGGAGCCAGAAAGCCGGACTTTGCCCAGCAACTGTCCGACATCAATACCTATCTCGCTGCCGATCCCGCTCACGAAGGTCCGCATGCGACCCCGTTTCCGCCGGCAGCACCGGAACGTTTCCTGCTCGGCGCCAGCGTTGACAGTGCTCAGCTTGCCGCAGCCAAGGGCTGGCGGCTGGTGTTTGCCGGTCAACTGAACGGCGACCCGGAGAACCTCAGCAAGACATTCGACGCCTATGCCCGGGCTAGCGGCGGCAAGACGCCGATCCTGGCGCTTGCGGCCTATGCCGCCGAAGACGCTGTCGTTGCGCGCAAGGCTATCGGCGATCTGCGCATCGTCAAGGTTTTCCTCACCGACGGCAGAAGCGTCAATGTCGGCACCGAGGAGCAGGCCGCCGAATACGCACGTCAGGCCGGTGTTGCCATCGAACGTCTCGAATCCAAGGCGCCGAGCGTTCTCCACGGAACGGCCGCCGAGGTTCGGGGGCAACTGGATGACCTGCACAGTCGCTACGGCATCACCGAGTTCATCATCGAAACGCCGGCCGTTGCCGCTGCCGAGCGCTTTGCTTCCATCGAACGCCTCGCCAACGAACGGCTGT
Source organism: Pararhizobium sp. (assembly GCF_965279435.1). Classification (NCBI taxonomy): domain Bacteria; kingdom Pseudomonadati; phylum Pseudomonadota; class Alphaproteobacteria; order Hyphomicrobiales; family Rhizobiaceae; genus Pararhizobium; species Pararhizobium sp. Next base: position 3,961,382 of record NZ_CBDIHY010000003.1, on the reverse strand, counting down.
CGCTCGCTGCCTGATATCGACAAAAAGGATTTCTCCGATGGTTCAAAAACACATTCCGTTCGGTATCATGCTGCAAGGCCCCGGTGGCCATATGAACGCCTGGAAACATCAAAGCGGCCCTGCTGACGCCAGCGTCAATTTCGAGTTCTTCGTCAATACGGCGCGCCGGGCGGAAGCCGCAGGCATTGCTTTCGCCTTCGTTGCCGACGGGCTCTACATCAACGCGCAGTCGATCCCGCATTTCCTCAACCGGTTCGAACCGATCTCCATCCTTTCGGCCTTAGCGGCCTCGACGTCAAAGATCGGCCTCGTCGGCACGGTTTCCACGTCCTATAGCGACCCGTTCACCGTTGCCCGCCAGTTTGCCACGATCGACCAGATCAGCGGCGGCAGGGCAGGCTGGAACGCCGTGACGACGCCGCTCGAAGGATCGGGCCGCAACTACAGCCGCGAGCACCCGGACCACGAGCTGCGCTACGAGATCGCCGACGAGTATCTCGATGTCATCAAGGGGCTTTGGGATTCCTGGGATGACGATGCCTTCGTCCGCAACCGGGAAACGGGCGTCTATGCCGACAAGTCGAAGCTGCACACGCTCGGCCACAAGGGCCGCTTCTTCCGCGTCGAAGGCCCGCTGAACATCGGCCGTTCGAAACAGGGGCAACCCGTCGTCTTCCAGGCGGGGGCGTCGGATTCCGGTATCAAGCTCGCCGGCAAGCATGCCGATGCCGTCTTCACCAATGGCGGGCCGATCGAGGATGCAAAGGTCTTCTACAAGCAGGTCAAGCAAAGCACGATTGCGCAAGGGCGCCGCGCCGCTGAAATCGGCCTTTACCCCGGCATCGGACCTGTGGTCGGCGCAACGGCGGAAGAGGCGGAACAGAAATACCAGGCGATCCGCAACCTCGTTACAATCGACGAGGCACTGCTCTATCTCGGCCGTTTCTTCGATCATCACGATTTCAGCATCTATCCGTTGGACGAAACCTTTCCCGATATCGGCGATATCGGCAAGAACAGTTTTCGCGCGACGACTGACCGGATCAAGAAGACGGGGCGTGAGAAGAACCTCACACTGCGCGAAATCGCCCTTGATGCGGCAACGCCGCGCACAGCGTTTATCGGTACGGCTGAGCATATCGCCGACGAGATCATTCGCTGGGTGGAGGAGGGCGCTGCTGACGGTTTCATTCTCGGCTTCCCGGTGATTGCCGAAGGGCTCGACGATTTCGCCACCCATGTCCTGCCGATCCTGGAACAGCGCGGCTATTTCAATCCTGTGCTCGAGGGGGAGACCCTGCGCGATCATCTCGGGCTGGAATACCGGCAGAGCCGCTATGCAGCCCCCGCCGAAGACGTTGAGCGCGGAAAGGCGGTCGGCGCTTAGGCGCCGGGAGCCGGCTATGAACATCATCGCACAACCCCAGCGCCTGAATGATCCGGTAGAGCGCGGCATCGCCGCATATCTCGACGAAATCGTCGCCCTTCGCCACGACCTGCACCAATATCCGGAACTTGCCTTTCAAGAGCGCCGTACCAGCAAGCTGATTGCCTCCCATCTTTCTTCCTGGGGTTATGAAGTGACCACCGGTATTGCCGGAACGGGTGTTGTGGCCACGCTGAAGCGCGGCGATGGCGAGCGCCGGATCGGCATCCGTGCCGATATGGATGCACTGCCGATCGAGGAAGCCACCGGGCTTTCCTATGCCAGCAACAATCCAGACGTCATGCATGCCTGCGGCCACGATGGTCATACCTCTATCCTGCTCGCCGCAGCCCGTTATCTCGCCGAAAGCGGAGCGTTCAATGGCACGCTTCACCTGATCTTCCAGCCGGCCGAGGAAATCGGTGCCGGTGCGCGAAAGATGATCTCGGATGGGCTGTTTGAGCGCTTTCCTGTCGATGCGATCTTCGGGCTGCACAATTGGCCGGGTGTTCCGTTGGGTCAGTTCGGCTTTGTCGCCGGGCCGGCGATGGCCTCCGTCGATCAGGCAAAGATCCGCATCGTCGGCAAGGGCGGCCATGGGGCTGAGCCGCATCGCGCCGTCGATCCGGTGCTGGCGTCTGCGTCCTTCATCACAGCGCTACAGAGCGTCGTATCACGCAATGTCGATCCGCAGGAAGTGGCGGTGGCAACGGTCGGGTCGATCCATGCGGGCTCGGCCTCCAACGTCATCCCGGAAAGTGTCGAGCTGAAGCTCACCATGCGCGCTTTCACGGAAACTGTCCGGCAACAGCTGCAGGAACGCATTCCGGCGCTGGCGCGGGCGCAGGCGGAGAGTTTTGGTGCAGTGGCTGAGGTGGACTACCGGCTGGGCTTTCCGGCGCTGATCAATAACCGCGCAGAGACGGATTTTGCCCGGAGTGTCGCGCTCGACACGTTTGGCCCTTCACGGGTCGAGGAAGGTTTCAAGCCGCGTACGGCAAGCGAGGATTTCGCCTTCATGCTGCAGGAAAAGCCGGGCAGCTATCTGTTCGTCGGCAATGGCGACACGGCGCCTCTGCACAGCGCCCATTACGATTTCAACGACGCAATCATCGCGCCCGCTGCCCGCTACTGGGTGCGGCTGGCGGAAACCTTTCTCAACTGAAGACATCAACAGACCACCTTCAGCAGGCCCGGTCTCAACAGGAATGGCGAACATGAGTGATACGTTTGTCTACACCACGCCCCTCGATCCCCGCGCAAAGCCGCTGATCGACGAACTGACCTACGAATACGACAGCCGTTACGGCTCGTACTTCAGCGAGGCTGGTGCAGCCGAAGAGATGAACCGCTATCCGGCCGAAGCTTTCGCGCCGCCATACGGCAATTTCCTGCTGCTCGAGCGTAACGGCGAGACGATCGGTGGCGGTGCTTTCAAGCACTATGACGAGCGCACCGCCGAGTTCAAACGCATCTGGACACGCTCCGACCTGCGCCGTCAGGGCCTTGCTGTCAAAGTCCTGCTCGAGCTTGAGGTACAGGCAGCCAAGCAGGGTTACTCCCGCATCTACCTGACCACCGGGTTTCGCCAGCCGGAGGCCGTCGGCCTCTATCTGAAGTACGGCTACACCGCCCTGTTCGACATCCATGCCGATCCGGAAATCTACAAGTCGCTGCCTTTTGAAAAAGAGATCGGCCACCTCGCGACCGTTGGGCTGCCCGGAGGCGTGTCTGCACAACAGCCGTTGCAGCGTGCGGTTGGACAGCGCTGAGCGATCAGAAACTTCATCGTTTTTACCAGGGGTCACACATGGCGCTCACGACAGATTTTGCAGGCATCGAGCCAAGCCGTAGGGCGGCTGAGCACAGCCAGGACTATTCGCGCTACCGGATCATCCCTGCGCGTCATCCCGGCCGTCTGGTCGGTACGGTGTTTGCCGGCCTCGTCATCGCCGCCGTGCTCTATTCGACCTTCACCAATCCCCGATGGGGCTGGAATGTCTTTGCCGAATGGTTCTTCTCCGAGCCCGTTCTGGCTGGTCTCGGCAGGACGCTGCTGCTGACGGCGCTGGCCACCGTGTCGGGCTCGGTTCTGGGCACGGGATTGGCGCTGGCCCGGGTGTCTAAGTCACCGCTGCTGTCCGGCCTCTCATGGGGCTATGTCTGGCTGCTGCGATCGATCCCGTTGATCGTGTTGCTGCTGGTCCTCAACAATCTCGGCTACCTCTATGAGACGATCCGCATCGCCGTGCCGTTCACCAATGCGGTTCTGCTGGATTATCCGACAGTGCAACTGCTGACGCCGTTTGCTGCCGCGTTCCTCGGCCTGACGCTGAACCAATCGGCCTTCTTTTCGGAAATTGTCCGTGGCGGCATTCTGTCGGTCGATCAGGGGCAGCTCGAGGCCGCAGCCGCCCTTGGCCTGCCGCGGCGGCGCCAGGTGTTTCGCATCGTCCTGCCGCAGGCCATGCGCTCGATCCTGCCGACCGGTTTCAACGAGATCATCGGTCTGGCGAAAAGCACCTCCATGGTCTACGTGCTCGCCTTGCCGGAACTGTTTTACACGGTTCAGGTGATCTATCGCCGCAACCTTGAAGTCATCCCGCTGCTGATGGTGGCGACGGCCTGGTATCTGGTGATCATGACCGTTTTGTCGGTCGCTCAGTATTATATCGAGCGGTACTTTTCGAAGGGCGCGGTGCGCAATCCGGTGCCGCTGCCTTTCCAGTCCTTTTTCAACCGTTTTCGCCAGCCGCTGCCGCTGCAGACGGCTGTGACAAGCAGCCAGGCTGTCCGCAAGATCGGCTTTCGTGACGCGCCCTTGGTGCGTGCTGGTGCTCCCGTGCGCATCCACGGCATTTCCAAGAGTTTTGGTGCCCTGAAAGTGCTGGATGCGATCGATCTGACCTTGCCGGCAGGCAGCGTCACGGCCATCCTTGGCCCGTCCGGTTCCGGCAAGTCGACCTTGCTGCGCGCCATCAATCATCTCGAGCGTGTTGATAGCGGCTTCATCTCCGTCGATGGCGATCTCGTTGGCTACCGCCAGAATGGCGAGACGCTCTACGAACTGAAGGAAAAGGATATCCTCAAACGCCGCGCCGATATCGGCATGGTTTTCCAGAACTTCAATCTCTTTCCGCATCTCACTGTGCTGGAAAACCTGATCGAAGCACCGATGCAGGTCCGGGGGACGGATCGCGCTGCGGCCGTCGAGCTGGCGCGGGAACTTCTCGCCCGTGTCGGCTTGACGGACAAGATCGATGCCTATCCCCGCCAGTTGTCGGGTGGCCAGCAGCAGCGTGTTGCCATCGCGAGAGCCTTGGCGCTGAAGCCGAAGGTGCTGCTGTTCGACGAGCCGACATCGGCGCTTGACCCGGAACTGGTGGGTGAAGTGCTCGATGTGATCAAGGAGTTGGCGCGCACCGGCACGACACTGGTCATCGTCACTCACGAAGTCGGGTTTGCCCGTGAAGTCGCCGATACCGTCGTGTTCATGGAAGGCGGCCACATTCTGGAAGTCGGCCCACCGGCCCGGGTCTTCAGCCAGCCGAACCACCCGCGTACCCGCGAATTCCTCGCAAAAGTTCTCTAGCAAATTCCCGGCCGCCTGAGCGGATGGGATGGGACTAACATCAACTACAACCTTAAGATGAAAATGGAGACGGGATACATGACATTTTTACACAGTGCTAAACTTCTGATGGCAGGCGCCGTGACGATCGCGGCCCTCGGTTTGGGCTCCGCGCACGCCGCCGAGAAATTTGATTTGAGCCCGGATATTTCCAAGCGGGTTCGTGCCGAGAAGGACGATGCGGCGGTCAAGGCGATCTCAAGCGACTTCAAATTCGTGACGCCGGGCAAGCTCACTGTTGCCATCAATGCCTGGGATCCGCCGATCGCCACCTACGCTTCGGATGCAAAAACACTGGTTGGCGCCGATCCGGACCTCGCTTCGCTTCTGGCGGATTCGCTGGGGCTGGAGCTAGAACTGGTGTCCGTTGCCTGGGCAGACTGGCCGCTCGGCGTCGCGTCCGGCAAATATGACGCCGTCATCAGCAACGTCACGGTCACTGAAGAGCGCAAGGAGAAGTTCGATTTCTCCACCTATCGCAAGGATGTGCTCGGCTTCTACGTCAAGGCCGACAGCAAGACCACAGAGATCAAGGAGCCGAAGGATGTCGCCGGGCTGAAGGTCATCACCGGTGCCGGCACCAATCAGGAAAAGATCATTCTCGAATGGGACCGGCAGAACGTTGCCGCCGGCCTGGCACCGATCGAGGTGCAATACTATGACGACCGCGCTGCAAGCGATCTGGCGATCCAGTCCGGCCGCGCCGATGTTGAGTTCAATCCGAACGCAACGCAGGCCTATAGCGCCTCGATCAAGAACCAGACCAAGCTCGTTGGCATCGTCAGCGGTGGCTGGCCTCTGGCAGCCGACATTGCAGTTACCACCCGCAAGGGCGCCGGTCTTGCCGACGCGGTCACCGTCGCGATCAACGACCTGATCAAGAGCGGCAAGTATGGCGAGGTGCTGAAGCACTGGAGTCTCGAAGCCGAAGGCGTCGATCAGTCCTTTACCAACCCAGCCGGCTTACCGAAAAGCGGTTCGTAAGGCGGCACGAGGCGGCCCGGCGCTGTTCTGGCGCCGGGCCGGGTATTTCCACGGAGATGATGACAATGACTGACAGACCGGCTTTCCGAACTTTACTGATCACAGCACTTGCTTCGACGCTGACCTTTTTCGGGACGGCTCAGGCGGACGAGGTGTTCGACCTCAGCCCAGAACAACCAGCCCGTATCCGGGCGGAAAAGAATGATGCTGCCATTGCGGCAATCTCCAAGGATTTCTCCTTCGTTTCGCCCGGAAAGTTCACGGTCGCGGTCAGTCCCGGCGGGCCGCCGCTCGCCACCTATGCGACGGATGCAAAGACCGTGGTTGGGGCCGATCCGGATTACGCGTCTGCCGTTGCCGATAGCCTCGGGCTCGAACTGGAACTCGTTCCTGTCGCCTGGATCGACTGGCCGCTCGGCCTGGTATCCGGCAAGTACGATGCAGTCATTTCCAATGTCGGTGTCACCGAACAGCGCAAGGAAAAGTTCGATTTCTCCACCTACCGCCAAGGCTTGCACGGCTTCTTCGTCAAGTCCGACAGCCCGATCAGCGTGATCAAGGAGCCGAAGGATGCTGCGGGCCTGCGTATCATCGTCGGCGCCGGCACCAACCAGGAGCGCATCCTGCTTCGATGGAATGACGAAAACGTCGCCGCCGGGTTGAAGCCGCTGGAACTGCAATATTATGACGACGAGGCGGCAAGCCTTCTGGCTGTCTCTTCGGGCAGGGCCGAGGTTATCGTCCAGCCGCATGCGCAGCTCGTCTACATCGCCGCGCGCGACCACAACATCAAACGTGTCGGCACCTTGAGCGCGGGCTGGCCGGATCGCTCCGACGTGGCCATCACCACGAAAAAGGGCAGTGGGCTGGCGGATGCTCTGACCGTCGCTACCAACGGGCTGATCGAGAAGGGCGTCTACGCCAGGGTTCTCGACCATTGGCATCTGAGCGAGGAAGCCCTGCCGAAGTCGGAAACCAATCCGCCCGGCCTGCCGAAATCCTGAAGTCAAAATTCTGAAGGAAGAAGACACGATGAGCAGCATCGCCATCAACCATATCGGCTTTTTGACGCCCGGTAATTATCCCGCTGACGATCCACTGTCCGGATTTGAAAAGACACTGAAACTCCTTGAATACGGGGAAGAGCTCGGCCTTCAAAGCGCTTGGGCACGCCAGCGGCATCTGGAGCCCGGCATCTCGTCGGCAACGGCCTTTCTGGCGGCGGCAACCCAGCGCACGAGCCGCATCCAGCTTGGCACGGCGGTCATCCCGATCGGCTATGAAAGCCCTTACAGGCTCGCTGAAGATCTCTCGACTGTCGATGTTCTCTCACGCGGACGCCTGAACGTCGGCTTGAGCGCCGGGCGGCCGCTGCATGCCGATCTGATCGCACCACTGGTCTTCGATGGCGATTGGGAGGGGTATGATTTCTCCCACGAGCGTGTCCTGCGCTTCGTCGACAATTTGAAGAGCAAGCCTGTGGGGGATGAGACAACCTTTATCAAAACGCCCTTCGGACCGCAGCGACCCCGGTTGCAGCCCCACGCGAAGGGGCTGACCGACCGGATCTGGTACGGCGGCGGGTCGTTGCGGTCTGCCACCTGGGCTGGGGGTAACGGTTTCAACCTTCTGATCGGCAATGTCACGACCGGCGAGGACACGGATGATTTTTTCGTTGCCCAATCGCGGCAGCTGGCGGCCTACCGCGCGGCCGGCGGGGCGGGGAGGCGGGTTGGGCTAGGGCGCGTCATCGTGCCGACCGACAGCGCCGATGCGCAGACCCGCAAGCGTTATCTCGACTACGCGGCGGGGCGGAATGAACGGACGCTGACGCCGCAAGGCGAGCGCCGAACGCTTTATGCCCGCGATATCGTCGGCACGTCTGCGGAAATCCTGGAGCGTTTGTTTGCCGACCCGATCCTGCCGCATGTCAGCGAACTCAGGCTGGAGCTTCCCTATGAATTCGAAGACGCGCAGTATCGCCAGATCATCCACGACTTCGCCACGCTGATTGCGCCCCGGCTCGGCTGGATCAACGGTGTTGACCGGCAAAAGCGAACGGCCTGATCAGGCCCGGGGCTTCCTTTCCATATCAATATCCGCAGGAATGACAGGCATTGACCAAAATCGTTGAGTATTTCTTCTCCATCGGCTCGCCGTGGTCCTATATCGGCTTTGACGCATTTATCGACCTTGCGGAAAAGAACGATGTCGAGATCAGACCCTATCTGACAACCGTCGTTGAAGAGAATGGCGGGATCTTTTCGCGCAATCGCCCGCAAGTCCGGCGCAGCTACTGGATGCGCGACCTGAAACGCTGGGCGGGTGTGCGTGGCAAGACGCTGATCCTTGAAAACCGTCCGGAACTGAGCGATCCGGCACCAGCTTCGCTGATCATCATTGCCGCCTATCTCGACGGCAGGGATTGGATCGGCCTGACCCGTGCCCTGCAACAAGCCTTCTGGGGCGAGGCAAAGGATATCGGCCAGACGCATGTCCGCGAAGCGATTGCAAATGCGGCGGGTTTTGATGGCGCAAGCCTGCTGAAACGGCAGGGGGACGAGGACGTCAGGGCCAAATGGGCTGCCGACCGCGAGCACGCGCTGGAAAGCGGCGTCTTCGGTTTCCCGACATTCCTGTACGACAGCGAGATTTACTGGGGGCAGGACAATCTGCCGTTCCTGGAGCGTCACGTCGCCGGCGACCGACCTTAACCCGCCATTCGAATTCGGACTGGGTAAGAATTGCACCCTTCATATCGGGCCGATCAGTGCCGAAAACGGCGCAATCCGCAGGGGGCGCCGTCAAAGAAATGCAGGACACTATGAGCGACAACGACCGCACACCAACGACCATCGGCCCCAACACGCAGTTGGTCCGGACGGGATATGACCCCGTCGATTATCACGGCTTCATCAACCCCCCGGTGGTCCGGGCATCGACCGTGCTTTTCCCCAATGCGCAAGCGATGGAAACACATAGCCAAAAATACACCTATGCAACGCGGGGCACGCCAACGACCGATGCTCTGTGTCAGGCTGTCAATGAACTGGAAGGTGCTGCAGGCACGATTATCGTGCCGTCGGGACTTGCCGCCGTCACTCTCGCATTCCTGGCGTATCTGACGCCGGGCGACCATGCCTTGATCGTCGATTCCGTCTACGGCAACGTCCGGCATTTTTGCGATACGATGCTCAAACGTTTCGGTGTCGAGGTCGAATATTACCATCCGTCGATTGGAGTCGGGATCGAAGCAATGCTCAAGCCGAATACCAAGCTTGTGCATCTGGAAGCGCCGGGCTCGAATACGTTCGAGATGCAGGACGTTCCCGCGATCGCCGCTGCCGCACACAGTCAGGGAGCGGTGGTGACGATGGACAATACGTGGGCGACGCCGTTGTTTTTCAGGCCGCTCGATTTCGGCGTCGACGTTTCCATTCAGGCCTCGACCAAATATCCGGCTGGCCATGCCGATATTCTGCTGGGGACCGTTTCTGCCAATGCCGACCATTGGAAACGTCTGAGGCAGGCGAATGGCGCGCTCGGCATTTGCGGCGCTGCAGACGATGCCTATCAGGTCCTGCGCGGTCTCCGTACCATGGGTCTGCGTCTGGAACGTCACCAGGCCAGTGCGCTGGAGATCGCGCAATGGCTGGAAGGCAGGGACGATGTGGCGCGCGTTCTCAATCCGGCTATGCCGAGTTTCCCCGGCCACGATATCTGGAAACGCGACTTCAATGGTGCAAGCGGCGTCTTTTCCTTCGTGTTGGCGGTCTCCCGCCCGGAGGACTTCAAAAGGAAAGCGCAGTCATTTCTCGACGCTCTCTCGCTGTTCGGGCTTGGCTATTCGTGGGGCGGTTTTCCGAGCCTGGCGCTGCACGTCAACCTGGACGAGCGGCACATTCTGCAGGCTCCGACAGAAGGCCCGGTGCTGCGTCTTCATATCGGGCTTGAGGACGTGATCGATCTCAAGGCTGACCTGGAAAAGGGTTTTGCCGCCGCACACGCGATCTGATTCTGCATCACGTCCGCTCAATGTGTCCGGCCGCGCCGGTTCGAGGCTGTCCAGATACTGGAACGGCCTTCTGCCGTTTCCCCAGGTCTGGGGAACTGCGACGGTGCTATTTCGCCGATCGCCACGTGTGGCTTGGATAAAGCTTCATTTTTAAGACAAGTTTTCGCTCGCAAGCTTGTTGTTCGCGGATAACTGGCTAAAAGGAGCGGGACCGACCAAGGGCGCTTGTCTTGAGAGACGATAGCGCCAATTCCCGTATCCGGCTGTTCGCTTTGCGGTTGAACGCCGACCAAGGACCCGACATCATGCGCGATCTCGTCGCTCGCTTCTTTTCCTATTACCGGCCGCATCGGCGTCTTTTCCTGCTGGATTTCTCCTGCGCGGTGACGTCAGGCCTGCTGGAGCTAGGTTTCCCGATTGCCGTCAAGCTGTTCATCGACGTGCTGTTGCCGACAGGGCAGTGGGGCTATGTGACGGCAGCATCGGCTGGCCTGATGGCGATCTATCTCATCAATGGTGGGTTGATGGCAATCGTCACCTATTGGGGCCATATGCTCGGGATCAATATCGAGACCGAGATGCGGCGCAAGGCCTTTGATCACCTGCAGAAACTCTCCTTCGGCTATTTCGACAATCAGAAGACTGGCCATCTGGTGGCCCGCTTGACCAAAGACCTGGAGGAGATCGGCGAGGTCGCTCATCACGGACCGGAAGATGTGGTCATTGCCATCATGACGCTGATCGGCGCCTTCCTTTTGATGTTCTCGGTCAACCCGAAGCTGGCGATGATCACAGCACTGGTGCTGCCACTGACGGCGTGGCTGACCACTCGCTACGGTGGCCGGATGACCCGCAACTGGCAGGCGCTCTACAATCGCGTCGGCGATTTCAACGCCCGCATCGAGGAAAATGTTGGCGGCATCCGTGTCGTGCAGGCGTTTGCCAATGAGGATCACGAGCGCGGATTGTTCGAGCAGGACAACCAGCGCTATCGCAAGACCAAGCTCGATGCCTACCGCATCATGGCCGTCTCGACGACGATGAGTTATCTCTCCATGCGTCTCGTCCAGATGGTCGTGCTGGTGGCCGGCAGCTATTTCGTTCTGAGCGGTGAACTGACGCCTGGCGGTTTCGTCGGGTTCCTGCTTCTGGTTGGCGTATTCTTCCGCCCGGTCGACAAGATCAATTCGGTCATCGAGACCTATCCCAAGGGCATTGCCGGTTTTCGCCGCTATATCGATTTTCTCGATACGCGCCCGGATATCGCCGATAGACCGGATGCCCGTGATGTGTCCGGGCTGAAGGGCAATATCCGCTATAACAAGGCTTCATTCGGCTATCGGGAATCGAAGGCGATCGTCAAGGATCTGAACATCGATATCCGTGCCGGCGAGACGGTTGCTTTCGTCGGTCCTTCAGGTGCCGGCAAGACGACAATCTGCGCTCTCTTGCCGCGTTTCTACGAGGTGACCGGCGGTTCCATCACCATTGACGATATCGACATCCGCGACATGAGCCTGCGGTCGCTACGCAATCATATCGGCATCGTCAGCCAGGATGTTTTCCTGTTCGCAGGGTCGCTGCGCGAAAACATCGCTTATGGAAGGCTGGATGCCAGCGAAGCGGATATTATCGAAGCGGCCAGAAAGGCGCGGCTCGAAAGCGTCATTGCCGACCTGCCGCAGGGGCTGGATACGGTTGTCGGTGAGCGCGGTGTGAAATTGTCGGGCGGACAGAAGCAGCGACTGGCAATTGCCCGCATCTTCCTGAAGAACCCGCCGATCCTGATCCTCGATGAAGCGACATCGGCGCTCGACACCGAAACCGAGCGTGCCATCCAGCAATCTCTTTCGGAATTGTCGAAGGGACGAACGACACTGGTTATCGCCCATCGGCTGGCGACGATCACCCAGGCAGACCGTATTCTCGTCGTCAACGAGGGAGCGATTGTTGAGGATGGGAGTCATGCTGAACTCCTGAGCAAGAACGGTCTCTATAGCCGCCTCAGTCAGTTGCAGTCCGGGTAAGACGCGCGTTGCAAGGGAACCTTGGTGACGGTCGGGCGTTGTGTGTCCACTGTTCAAAAAGGAGAACAACATGCGGTGGATCTCAAAGCCCTTGTTCGCGGGTGCGATGCTTCTGACGGGAGCCGGCTTCGCTTCGGCCGGTATGATGGCAACAACGGCAACGGACCTGACGGTCTATTCCGGACCAGGCGCGGATTACCCCTCCGTCGGTATTGCCACGCGCGGCAGCGCCGCAGCGCTGGATGGTTGCCTTGAGGGCGAAAGCTGGTGCCGCATCGACGTCAACGGTCTGCGCGGTTGGGTATACGCGAAGGAACTGACGGTCGATTACGATGGCGCGCCTGTCATCATTCAGGAGCGCCGCGCTGATCTCGGGGTTCCGGTGGTGACTTATGAAAAGACCGTGGTCGTGGATGGTCCTGCATCTCCGGGGCCTGGCGATGAACTGATTGGCACTGTCGATAGCAGCGGTGCAATCATTCCGCCGCCGGAAGTCCGCACCTATATCGATGGCACACCGATGGATGCCGTTGCCTATGACGGTGAAGTGGTTGTCGGAGCGACACTGCCCGGTGACATGGTGATCACCCAGGTGCCGAATTATCAGTACAGTTATGTGCGCATCAACGACCGGCCAATGCTGGTCGATCCGCAGAGCCGGCGCATTGTCTATGTGTATGAATAAGCTGAATGCAAAGCAGGCCGCGTTAAACGCGGCCTGCTTTGCTGTTATCATGATGCGGAGTGAAGGATGACCTCTCGCACGCTTATGGTCGGGGTCATCGCGCTCATCGTCGGTTCGATCCTGAGCATCCTTGCTGTTCAATATTTCTCACCGGACGAAAGTGCTACGAGCACTGTTCCGCCGGACCCGCTGGTTGTTGCACCGGAAAATGCAGCCGAGCAAACCAAATAGCCGCCGCGCCTCTTTCGCGGCATTATCCTTACCCGGTATGCGCGACTGGAAAATCCTGCCGCAGGGCTGTCTCACATGCTCTGGTCAATACCACAGGGTCCCGTTCTCCGCTCTGATAGAGCCGGACAATAGCGGCGGCGCAAATCTGCATGTCTGCGTCCGAGCCCGTGGTCTGATGCGTCTTGCAAAACTGATCGAAAACCTGCCGCAACGCATCAATATCCTCGGTGCAGAGGGCATCGGCATGCGGATTGAAATATGCCATTGTGGTTCCTCCTTTGAGGATGGACGTTTTGTCCGGGTCCGTATTCGATAGAAAAACGGCCGTTATGGCTGCAGTGTAGCGCGATTTGAATTCGGCGCTATTCACTAAGACATGTGTTGCGGTGCCACGAAAATTCTTTTGATAGGCAACCTTTTGCGTCCTCATGCTTTTTCCCTCTACACGGGGAAAATGCTATGGCCGCTTTCTATTTCAACGTAATCGATAATGACGGCACAATTCCGGCCGATGACGCTTTCGATTTTCCGGATCTGATCGCGGCAATTCGTCAGGCAAAGATCGTGCTGGCCGAAATGGCACTCGATGGGCTGCCGGAGGATCCGGTCAAGGCGCTGGAAATCGAAGTGCTGAATGCCGATCACAGGCCGGTCGTCAGAATGAAGCTCGAATTGCAAATCCAGTGGTCTACCGCGTAACCGGTGCAGTGGCAATATTTCGTACTGCAATGGTCTGAACGGCTTTCAGTATCGCTGGAACAACCAGCCCAGCCCCCGTATCGGACGGGTGATCGTCATCGAAATAAAACACCTTGTCGGCGCTCAGACTGTTGATGCAGCGATCTTTCAGGAAGCTGTTGCAGAAATAATCAGCAGGCCGGACGCGGAAAAGGTTGGGATGGGAGATCGCATCGAAGGCGGCGATGACTGCGTCATTTCGCTGCTGGTACCGGTCATGGCTGGTGCTGAATTCAAGATTCTGAATGCCCGCCATCGCCGTTTTTGCAACGATATCCGGAACGTTCCACCCAGCCTCAGGGATCGGGTAGACCAGCACGACGTTGTGGCCCGAATCGAGATAAGCCCGGATGTCATCAACATATTGCTTCAGCACCCGTGCCTTGCGCGCCGGATCATCCTGTTTGGCGTGTTCGTCCAGTCGGTCGAGCAGATCGACATAGGTGGGCTGCAGCGCTTCAACGCCACCCTCGCCATTGTCGAAGGGCATGCCGTCGATATAGAGGCTCCAGCGGCTGGCCATGATGATGGTCTGCATGCCGCTCGTGCGGATATAATCCTCGATGCCGGTGAAGAACGGGTTGCAACGCAACTTGTATTTCGGATTGGACACATAGAATCCGGAAAAGCCGACACAGGCCGAATGCGCCATCACATAGAGATCGACATTGGCAGCATCAAAGCTGCGCAGCGCCTCGCCACCGAGGGCTCCAGCATGAGAATCGCCGATCAGGATGGTCTTGCTGCTGGCCGAGTGTTTCGTCAGGCAATCCCTGATGGGATGAGGCAGGGAGGCCTCGCCCTTGTCGAACAGGCAGGTATCCATGACGGGATCGTGTCGCTCCTGTTCGGCAAGAGCGGTCAGTGCAGCCTGTGGCAGGCGGAACTGCAGGCCGTTGCTGGACGTGCCATAAAATCCGATGCCGATGAAAAGCAATGCCGTTACGCCGCTGGCGCTGAGAATACGGGCAGGTGTCGGTAGCATCCGTGCGGTGCCGGTCGTGCGGAAAGGTGTTTCGATGAACCGCCAGGACAGATAGGCGAGGCCAGTGGAGGCAAGCGCCAGGATGCTCATCAGCACCAGCGACGGTTCCGTGATGCTGCGGATACGCGCGAAGGCAAAGACCGGCTGGTGCCAGAGATAGAGGCTGTAGCTGATCAATCCGATGCCGACCAACGGGCGGGTCGAGAGCAGCCGGGCGGTCACTGTACCCTGTGATCCGAAGAGGATGATCAGCACGGCGCCCATAACGGGGACGAGCGCGTAGAGGGAGGGGAAGGGCGTCGTTTGGTCGTAGTTGAAGATCGAAAAGACGATGATACCCAGTCCGCCAAGCGACAGGATGTTGCTCTTGTATTGTTTGCCATCCGTCAGCAGGAAGGCGCACAGCGAACCCGCAAGCAGTTCCCAGGCGCGGGTGTTCGGCAGGTAGAAATTGGCGGTCTCGAAATTGACCGAGCCGTATTGGGCAAGCAGCAGGCTGGCCAGCGCCACGGCGGCAATGGCGGCGATCAGCGCCTGCCTTCCGAACCGCCACAGCGCCATGACAAACAGCGGAAACAGCATGTAATACTGTTCCTCGACGGCAAGGCTCCAAGTGTGCAGCAGCGGTTGCTCTTCCGATGCGGCCGCGAAATAGCCGCCGCTTTGGTGCCAGAAAAAGAAATTGGAGGCGAACAGGCAGACGGCGATGATGCTGCGGGCGAAGCTTGCCATCTGCTCCGGCAGCATCCACGCCCAGGCGAACGGCAGGCAGCACAACAGCACGAAGAACAGCACCGGCAGAATGCGGCGGGCCCGGCGCTCGTAGAATTTGAGCAGCGAGAAATGGCCCTTGTCGCGTTCCGCGATGATGATCGAGGTGATCAGGTAACCGCTGATGACGAAGAAAATGTCGACGCCGACGAAGCCGCCGCTGAATTGTTGAAATCCGGCGTGAAACAGCACCACGGGTATAACAGCGACAGATCGGAGGCCGTCGATTTCGCGTCGATAGTTCATGGCTGGCCCCGGCGAGATCCAAATGCTGGATTGCTTCGCAAGGATGCGACGGCTTGATGGCGCGGATCAAGCCTGTCGTTTGAAAAAGAGTGGGAAACCAAGAGCATATGCTGGCGAGCAGATGTTTTTTGGGCGCTAATTGACCTGCTGAAGAAATGCGTACCCTGCGTTAGCCTTAGAAACGGCCGGCGCAGGGTACCGTTATGTCTGTTGAGCGGATGTCGTTCCTAATCCCGGAACAGTTTCCAGCGAGTCGGCCGGAAGGCGATGCGGGACCGGTCGGAAGTGATTTTTTCCGGCGGCAGTTCGATTTCGACCTTATTGTGGGCGGCACCGATGTTGAGTTCGACATGGCGCGTTCCGGCAACGCGGCGTGTCACCGTGACGAGGCCCGTAATGCAGCCGTCGCTGCTATCGAGCAGTTCGATGTCATGGGGGCGGAAATAGAGCTGGCCGGGACCATCGGCTTCTCCCTGTGCGCTGACGCCGATCGGGCGGTCCTCGATCCAGAGCTGGCCGTTTTCGACCCGTACCGGCAGGATGTTGGACTCGCCGATAAAGCCGAAAACAAAGGGAGAGTTTGGCGTGTCGTAGATTTCGTCCGGGGTGCCGATCTGTTCGATCTTGCCCTTGCTCATTACAACAACACGGTCGGCGAGTTCCAGCGCCTCGTCCTGGTCATGGGTAACGAAGACGGTGGTGTGGCCGGTGCGATCATGGATTTCGCGCAGCCAGCGGCGCAGTTCCTTGCGCACCTGCGCATCGAGCGCGCCAAACGGCTCGTCGAGCAGAAGCACGTTCGGCTCTACCGCCATGGCGCGGGCGAGCGCCACGCGCTGCCGCTGCCCACCGGAGAGTTGCGCCGGGTAGCGTTTTTCAAGGCCACTCAGCTGGACGAGATCGAGCAGCTCGAGCGCACGCTTGCGAATGTCGGCCTTGGAGGGCCGGCGGCCGGCCGGGCGGATCGTCAGGCCGAAGGAGACGTTATCGAGCACCGTCATGTGGCGGAACAGCGCGTAATGCTGGAACACGAAGCCGATATTGCGCTGCTGCACCGTCTTGCGTGAGGCATCCTCGTTGCCGAAATAGACTGTGCCTTCGGTCGGGCTTTCAAGGCCTGCAATCAGCCGCAGCAGCGTCGTCTTGCCGGACCCCGAGGGGCCGAGCAGGGCGATCAGCTCGCCGGAGCGAATATCGAGCGAGACGTCGTTCAGCGCCGGAAAGCGGCTGAATTCCTTGCGTATGTTTTGAACGCGAACTTCCATATGGACTTGACCTTTCAGTGCCGGCGGCTGGCTGCGATCTGGGCGCTGTACTTCATTTCAAGCAGCGATTTCAGAACGAGGGTGACGAGAGCCAGCAGGGCGAGAAGCGTTGCAACGGCGAAGGCGGCAACGAAATTATATTCATTGTAGAGGATTTCCACCTGTAGCGGCATGGTGTTGGTCAGTCCGCGGATATGCCCGGAAACGACGGAGACCGCGCCGAATTCGCCCATGGCCCGGGCGTTGCAAAGCAGGACCCCGTAGAGCAGCCCCCATTTGATGTTGGGCAGCGTCACATACCAGAAGGTCTGCCAGCCGCTTGCTCCCAGAGAAAGGGCAGCTTCCTCGTCGCTGGTTCCCTGTTCCTGCATCAGCGGGATCAGTTCGCGGGCAACAAAGGGGAAGGTGACGAAGACAGTCGCCAGCACGATGCCGGGAACGGCAAACAGGATCTGGATGCCGTGGCTCTGCAACCAAGGCCCAAGCAGGCTGTGAGAGCCGAACAGAAGCACGAAGACCAGGCCGGAAATGACCGGCGAAACCGAGAAGGGCAGGTCGATCAGGGTGGTCAGGAACGCCTTGCCCTTGAACTCGAACTTGGCGATCGCCCATGCCGCGGCAATACCGAAAACGAGGTTGAGCGGCACGGCGATGACGGCGACCAGCAGCGTCAATTTGATGGCGGCAAAGGTTTCCGGGTCCGCCAGGACGGTCAGGAATTCGCCGGGGCCATTGCGCATCGCTTCGGTGAACACGGCTGCGAGCGGCAGAACGAGGAACAGAGCCACGAAACAGAGCGCGGTGCCGATCAGGCCGTAGCGTGCAAACCGGCTTTCGGAGGTGGCGACCCGGACCAGTTCGGTGTTTCCGGTGCCGGTTGTTGTGACATCATGAGCCATAGCCGTACCTCCTTCTGCTCCACGCCTGGATCATGTTGATGATCAACAGCATGGTAAACGAGATGATCAGCATGACGGCGGCGATAGCGGTTGCTGCCGGATAGTTGAATTCTTCCAGGCGGATGACGATCAAGAGAGGGGCAATTTCCGAGATATAGGGAAGGTTGCCGGCGATGAAGATGACCGAGCCATACTCGCCAACGCCACGGGCAAAGGCCAGCGCAAAACCGGTCAGCACGGCGGGTGCAAGCCCCGGCAGAAGCACGCGGCTGATGGTCTGGAAGCGATTGGCACCCAGCGTGGCGGCTGCTTCCTCAACTTCCTTGTCGATTTCTTCCATGATCGGTTGCACTGTTCTGACGACGAAGGGTAGGCCGACGAAGACCAGAGCGAAGACGATGCCGATTGGCGTGAAGGCGATCTTGATGCCAAGCGGCGCCAGGAGGCTGCCGATCCAGCCGTTCGGCGCGTAAAGCGTCGTCAGCGCGATACCGGCAACGGCGGTCGGCAAGGCGAAGGGCAAATCGACCATGGCGTCGATGATGCGCTTGCCCGGAAACCGGTAGCGCACCAATACCCAGGCGAGGATAACGCCGAAGACGACATTGATTAGAGCTGCGGCGAAGGCGGTGCCAAAACTGATGCGCAGGGCGTTGACCGTGCGCTGGTCGGTGGCGAGCGTCCAGAATGTGCCCCAGCCCAAGGAGCTCGAGCGCCAGGCGAGACCGGAGAGAGGAATGAGAATGATGAGTATGAGCCATGACAAAGTAACGCCGAGCGCCAATCCGAATCCCGGAATGACGCTCGGCTGTCTGAATTGCCACAGCGAAGCTGTGCGTGTGGTCATAAAGTCTTATTGCCCCGGCTTGTAGATCTGATCGAACAGTCCACCATCTCCAAAATATTTTGGCTGAGCTTCCTTCCATCCGCCGAATTCGTCAATAGTGACGAGCTTTACATCGGCAAATCGCTTGATGTCATTTGGATCGGCGACTTCAGGCTTGAAGGGGCGATAAAAATGTTTGGCGGCGATCTTCTGGCCGACATCCGAATAGAGGTACTGCAGATAGGCTTCCGCCACCTTGCGTGTGCCCTTGGCATCGACATTGCCATCGACCAGCGCCACCGGCGGTTCTGCCTTGATCGAGATTGTCGGGGTGATGATGTCGAATTTGTCGGGGCCGAGTTCTTCAAGCGACAGATAGGCTTCGTTTTCCCAGGCGATCAGGACGTCGCCCAGACCGCGCTGCACGAATGTCGTGGTCGAGCCGCGAGCGCCGGTGTCGAGCACCGGAACATGCTTGAACAGATCAGTGACAAATTCCTGAGCCTTGGTGTCGTCGCCGCCATTGGTTGCGCGGGCCCAGGCCCAGGCGGCCAGGAAGTTCCAGCGTGCGCCGCCCGAGGTTTTCGGGTTTGGCGTGATCACCTGGATATCGTCTTTGACCAGATCACCCCAGTCCTTGATGCCCTTCGGATTGCCCTTGCGGACGAGGAAAACGATCGTCGAGGTGTAGGGAGCGCTGTTGTTTTCGAACTTCGTCTTCCAGTCCGCCGGTATCTTGCCGGTTTCCTTGGCGATCGCGTCGATGTCGGCTTCAAGCGCCAGCGTTACGACGTCGGCTTCGAGCCCATCGATGACCGAGCGGGCCTGCTTGCCGGACCCACCATGTGACGTCTGGATCGTCACCGTCTCGCCCGTATCGGTCTTCCACTTTTCAGCAAAGGCCGCATTGAAATCCTTGTAGAGTTCGCGGGTCGGGTCGTAGGAGACATTGAGGATCGTCGTATCGGCGAACGCAACGCCCAGCCCGCCGATCTGGATGCTGGAGGCGAGAAGCGCCACCGTAAAGAATTTCGTGAGTTGTTTCGCTCGCATGTCTACCTCTCCATTGTTAGCAGGCATACTCTATTCATTAAGTGGGATATTATAACGCAGAACTTTCCCTTTGCGCGTGCAGCCGGAGAAAGTCCTGCTCTTGGCACGGCATTATATCGAAATCATTTGCCTCAGAGCAGCCATGACTGTCCGTTCTTGGGAATAAGTTACCACGCTAACTCTGATGGCGGAACGTCAATCGTACGGGAAACCGATAAACCCGCGGCGGCGCGCAACCAGCTTCAGCGACCGGTCTGGCATGACCATATACGTCTCTTCGATCCGTTCGCCGTAAGGCCCGTAGAAATTGTTGTGAAGGGTACTTCCGACCGGCGCTTTCCGAAGCTTGGTGCGGGGCTGGCCGCCATAGGTGATGCTGCCGGGAATAGGTTCCGGGCCGCGATAGGACTGCGTCTCGACGCAGGAGGTTAGAAACAGGGCGGCAAGGGCCGCAACGATCATTTTTTTCATTGTCGAACTCCCAACCGGGATCACCGGATCCCTTCCATCTTTGACATAACGTCTCTGTGCTGATTTTCCAGCCTTTCGGTGCTTGCCCGGCTATCCTCTTGCGGACCGTTATTCCAGACCCGTTCGGCTGAGTGTTGGGAGCCGTGACGTTGGAGACCGGCGGCGTGAACATCGCTGTTTTCGCAGCGACAGATGTCATGGCAAATGCGTGCGAAACTGCTATCTGCCGTGGTAACGCCGAAATTGCATGTGAAACAGCCCACCGGCCCGATAAACCGTGTGACGATGCCAAGCCTTGCTGGCGCATGAATGAAGAGGAAAGAGCTATGGCGGAAACCGTCGGCATATCTACACCGGAAGATGTTTTGTCGTTCTGGTTCGACGAGTTGCAACCGCAGGATTGGTTCAAGCCGCATCCGGATCTCGATAGCCAATGCGAACAGCGTTTCCGATTGGCGCATCTGCAGTTGGCGCGTGGCGTTCCGCCGGAATGGCGTGCCACACCGATCGCCCGGCTTGCCACCATCGTTCTGTTCGACCAGATGCCGCGTAATATGTATCGCGGTACGCCGCTTGCGTTTGCGACCGACGGCCTGGCTTTGCGGGAGGCGGCTCTTGCGCTCGAAGCGGGAGCGGATACCGGCCTTTCAGTTGATCAGCGCGTCTTTCTTTATCTCCCGTTCGAACATTCTGAAAATCTTGCCGATCAAACGCGCTCCGTGGCGCTTTTCACGGATCTGGGCGATGCCAACTATCTGGATTATGCCATCCGGCACCGCGAGGTCATTCACCAGTTTGGCCGCTTCCCCCATCGCAATGCGATTTTAGGACGTGTTTCTACGCCGGCGGAAATCACGTTTCTCTCTCAACCCGGGTCAAGATTTTAACCTGACCGGTTGCCGTCAGATGGCGGAAAGTCGGAAATCCGATTTTGCATCCGGATGCGGCCCGGCCTATGGAACGCCAAAATATCCGCGCTGCACCCCGATTCTGCTCTAGGGTGCGGTCTGCCGGAAAAGGGATATGTGATTGCCGATGTTGTCGAAGTTCTTTGCCGCCTTGCTGGGTTTGTGGATGTTTGCCGCATCAGGGGCTGTGCTCGCTCAGGAGCCGGCCGCCCAAGCCACACCGCAGCAACCGGTTGCAGCAGTGGCGAGCCCACAGGCGCAGGCCGCCGAGCAGTTGGACGTGGCTCGCAAGAACCTTGCACGGCTTGCCGACCAGACAAAAAATGCCGCAGATGACGATAGCCGTCTCGCCGAACTGAAGGTCGAGGTCGATGCGGCGACCAAGCAGATCATTTCGATATCGGTCGCTACCCGCCCGCGTCTGGATGAAATCAAGGCGCGTCTCGCCGAACTGGGCGACCCGCCAGCCGATGGAGCGCCGCCGGAGACGGATGTCGTTGCGCAGGAACGCAAGCGCCTCCTTGCCGAGCGGGGTGAAATCAATGCCCTGACGGGAACGGCCGAAGACCTGTCGATCCAGGCAACCAAATTGTCCAACGGCATCACCGCCACCCGGCGTGCGCTCTTCAGCAACACGCTTCTTAAGCACACCGATATCAATGGTCCAATGGTGATGGACGCCATGGCATCGCTCACGCTGGAACGGCAGGCCTTTAGCCGCACGGTCGGCAGCTGGTTGACGTTTGCGTGGAATTTCAAGCGTTTGCAGCTGCTCTCGGCCTTGTTTCTGTCGCTCTGCGCAGCCATCGTGCTGCTGGCCGGCACGCGAAAATTGTTTTTCCCGTTGATCCATCGCGAAGCTCTCGGCGAAGAGCCGGGCTATATCACCCGCCTGTCGGTGGCCTTCTGGTCAACGATGATACCGACGGCGGCAATGGCGGTGTTTGCGGCCACGAGTTATTTCTTCCTTCAGGCTTTCAAGGTGCTGCGGCCTGATATCGCACCGATCATATCGATCACGTTGGCAATCTGCGTCGCGCTACTGTTCGTTTCGACCCTGTCGAATGCCGTTCTCGCGCCCAAGCAAAGCGCCTGGCGCCTGGTGCGCGTTTCCAATCGTGGTGCGCGGCTTTTGGCGCTGTCGATCTTTGCCATGGCCGTCGTCAATGGCCTCGACTATCTCGCCGGCACGATCAGCGAGGTCATGGGCTCGCCGGTGGTCCTGACGGTGGTCAAAAGCCTGATTGCCACGATCATCATCGGTGTCATCCTGATGGCGATGTCTCTGATCAAGCCGATAGTTCCGGCTGGGGAGACGCCGGACGGGCAGGGCAAGCCCTGGCCCCGGGCCGTTTCGCTGCTGTTTGTTTCCACTGGCATATTGCTGATCCTTGCGGCGCTGGCGGGTTATGTCGGCCTTGCTCGCTTCATCGCCACCCAGATCGTCATGACCGGTGCCATTCTGGTGACGATGTATATTGGCATCCTGACCGGCAAGGCCGTTGCCAAGCAGAACGCGCTCGCCGACACGGTCGTTGGCCGCTATCTCGAAAAACGTTTCGGGATGGGACAGGTGGCTCTGGACCAAACCGGTCTGGCCGCAGGCCTTGGCATCTACGTGCTGGTGGTCTTGTTCTTCATTCCGCTCATCCTGCTGCAATGGGGTTTCCAGATCGCCGACATCGAGGCGTGGGCGTACCGCATATTCACCGACATCAACATCGGCAGCATCAAGATCTCGATCGTCGGCATATTGGCCGGGATACTGCTTTTTGCAGGCGGCTATGTTGTCACACGCTGGTTCCAGCGCTGGCTCGACGGCAATGTCATGGCGCGCAGCCGCGTCGATACGGGCGTGCGAAATTCCGTCAAAACCGGCATCGGCTATCTCGGCATCGGTCTTGCCGGCCTGATTGGCATTTCTGCGGCAGGGTTTGATCTGTCGAGCCTTGCGCTTGTTGCCGGTGCCCTGTCCCTCGGCGTCGGTTTTGGCCTGCAGAACATCGTTTCCAATTTCGTCTCGGGGCTTATTCTTCTCGTCGAGCGGCCGTTCAAGGTGGGAGACTGGGTGGTTACAGGAACCACCGAAGGTTTCGTCAAGCGCATCTCAGTTCGCGCCACCGAGATCGAAACCTTCCAGCGCCAGACGATCATGGTGCCGAACTCGCTGTTCATCAACGCCTCCGTCGGCAACTGGACGCACAAGAACAAGCTCGGCCGTTCGGATATTCCGGTGATTGTCAGCTATAACAGTGTGCCGCGACAGGTGATGGACACGCTGTTGCAGATCGCCGCTGCCCATCCGCTGGTCTTGAAAAACCCGGAACCGCAGGCTGTCTTCACGGCCTTCGGCGATGCGATCATGACCTTCGAACTGCGGGTCTACCTGGCCGATATCGTCAATGGCAACGGTGTGCGCAACGATCTCCGGTTGGCGATCTACGAACGGTTCAAGGATGAAGGTCTTGGCGCACCGTTCCCCAAGGAAGAACTGGAGCCGGAGCCACTGCCGCCAGGCCCGGAAGCCGATGCGCTGGCCCTGCAGGCAGAGACGGCTGGTCCTCCTGTTCCCGCAGAGGGAGCGCCGCTCCCTGCGGAAGCCTTCAAACGCAGCGGAACGCAACGGCGCCCCCGGCGGGTGAGCGTCGATGGAGCAGCTGACAAGGACTGAGATATTGTTGGTTAGCGATAAGAGCGATGGTTGCCCAGCCAGTCGGCGCAACCATCGTCTGCTATTCCGGTTTTCGCGGTTAAATGCAAACCGAGCGCCGATACTTCCAATCGGCACGCGAAAGGCCTCTGGTCGTGCAGCATGATGATTATGTCGTAGACAGGCTCTAGTCTGAGTGGCGCAAACTCTAAAATCCGTTTTCAGTCTTCAATCAGGGTCGTGGGCAATGGCAGAATTTCCGCAAAAGGCGAAGGTCGTCATCATCGGTTTGGGTGGCATCGTGGGTGCGTCGATCGCCCATCATCTCATCGAGCGCGGATGGGACGATATCGTCGGCATCGACAAGTCGGGTATTCCGACCGACATCGGTTCGACGGCGCATGCCTCGGACTTCTGCTACACGACCAGCCACGACTATCTCTCTGTCTGGACCACCCAGTACTCGATCGATTTCTACGAGAAGATGGGCCACTACGCCCGCATCGGCGGTCTCGAAGTCGCGCGCACCGGCGACGACACCTGGATGGAAGAGATCAAGCGCAAGCTGTCCTCCGCCAAGGCTTTTGGCACCCGCGCCCATTATGTTTCGCCGGCCGAAATCAAGCAGATGTTTCCGCTGATCGAGGAAGATCAGGTGATGGGCGGGCTGTTTGATCCGGATGCTGGCCTCGTCGTTCCGCGTTCGCAGACAGTTGCCGGCAAGCTGGTGGATACTGCGGAAAAATCCGGCAAGCTGCAGGTCTACGGCAACACGCCGGCGAAGTCTCTGATTGTCGAAGGTGGTCGCATCAAGGGCGTCGTCACCCATCGCGGCACGATCATGGCCGATCACGTCATCGTCTGCGCTGGTATCTGGGGCCGTCTGATTGCCGAAATGGTTGGCGAGGATTTGCCAGTCATGCCGGTCGACCATCCACTGACATTCTTCGGTCCCTACAACGAGTTCGAAGGCACAGGCAAGGAAATCGGCTTCCCGCTTCTGCGTGACCAGGGCAACTCCGCCTATATGCGCGACACGGGCGACCCGAAGACCACCGAGGGTGGCCAGATCGAGTGGGGGTACTACGAGACCACCAATCCGCGCCTCTGCCACCCGCGCGACATTCTGGAAAAGCACGAGGCGCGGCTGTCGCCCTCGCAGCGTGATCTCGACATGGAGCAGATCCTCGAGCCGCTTGAGCGCGCCATGGAGTTGACGCCGATCCTAGGCGAACTCGGCTATAATGAAAGCCACTCGTTCAATGGCCTGCTGCAAGTCTCCGCCGGCGGCGGCGCGTCCTGCGGCGAAAGCCAGAAGGTGCGGGGCCTCTGGTATTGCGTTGCCATCTGGGTCAAGGACGGCCCCGGTTACGGCAAGCTGATTGCCGACTGGATGACCGACGGACGCACCGAGATCGATCACAACTCGATCGACTACGCGCGCTTCTATCCGCACCAGCTGGAAGAGAAATTCATCGAGGGCCGCACCTACGAGGCTGCGCAAAAAATCTACTTCCCGGCCGTACACAACCGCGAACCCTATGCCTCCGGTCGCAATATCAAGCGCTCGCCGTTCTACGAGCGTGAGAAGGAGCTTGGCGGTTACTTCATGGAACTCGGTGGCTGGGAGCGTGCGCACGGTTATGCCGCCAACGAGCATCTCCTGGAAAAATACGGCGACAAGGTTCCTGTGCGCGAGAACGAGTGGGACAGCCGCCATTTCTGGCGCGTTTCCAATGCCGAACATCTGGCGATGACCGACGATTGCGGCATCGTCAACCTGTCGCACTTCCACATGGTCGATATCGAGGGGCCGGATCATGTCGAGCTTCTCGAATGGCTGTGCGCTGCAAAAATCGGCGGCGACGGCAATATCGGCAAGGGGATCTATACCCACTTCCTCGATGACGAGGGTATGGTGCGTGCCGACTTCACCGTCATCCGCATGGCCGATCGTGGCCGGCTGATCAACGGTGCCGATGCCGGCCCGCGCGATTTCCACTACATGAAGCGCATTGCTGCGGACCGCGGTCTCGATGTCACCATCACCGATGTGACCGAGAAATTTATCACCATCGGCATCTGGGGGCCGAACGCCCGCGATACGCTGAAGAAGGTCGTTGCTGATCCGGACGGGCTCGACGCGGAAAACTTCGCCTTCGCCGCGATCAAGCAGATAGAGATCGGCGGCAAGCCGGTGACTGCCTTCCGCATCTCCTATGTCGGCGAGCAGGGCTGGGAACTGCACATGGAGTACGAGGACGGCCTTGCTGTCTGGGATGCGCTCAGGGCAACCGGCGTCATGGCCTTCGGCGTCGAGACCTATGCGAACTCACGCCGCATGGAAAAGAGCCTGCGCCTGCAGAATGCCGACCTTCTCACCCAGTACAACCTCATCGAAGCCGACCTTGCCCGCCCAAAGGTCAAGGAAGCCGATTTCCGCGGCAAGGCGAAACACCTCGAGTACAAGGCACGCGAGCACCAGCCCGCCATGCTCTGCACGCTTTTGATGACGGAAAATACCGACAAGACCGGTGTGAAGCGCTACCCGCTCGGCAACCTGCCGGTCATGGACCCCGCAACGGGCGAGGTGCTGATCGACGACCTCGGCCGCCGTTCCTACACGACCTCGATCGCCTTCGGCCCGACCGTCGGCAAGAACATCGCGCTGGCCTATCTGCCGCACGCCTACTGCCAGGTGGGCCGCAAACTGACCATCGAGTATTTTGCTGAGACCTATCCGGTCGAGGTGGTTGGGATTGGTTATAAACCGCTCTACGACCCGGAAAACCTGAAGCCGAAGAGCTGATCTTTATCCGATAGAATGCAAGCAATGCCGGCGCATCCACTCATTCGAGCGGATGCGCCTTTTTTCATATCGGTAGTCCCTACGTATTTTCATCGCGAACTGGCGCCGCATCCCTTTGTCCGGTTGAAGGATGAACGCCGGTTATCCAGACTATTCAGCCTCTATTCAGCCGCCCCGCAATATTTATCATGCAATTTCACTCGTGTGCGTTAGTCTAATGCGGGGTGAAAAGGCCTCTTGTCTTTCCGGGTTTATCATTCGGAGCGGCGGGATGCCCAAAAAGGGGCGGCGCCATAGCGCTGATTGGCAATGAAAACATTCGTAAGTGCATGTGTTCTGACTGTCATGATGGCCCTTCCGGCAGTGTCCGCGACGGTGACCAATAAGGATGCCGATGCTGCGGTGCTTGTCGTTGTAGAGGGTGAAAGCCGGATGGAAGTCGCCATCAGCGCAGGCGGCACGGAATCGATCTGCCCCAGCGGCTGTTTCATCACGACGCCGAGCGGCGACCGCATTGGCTTGCAGGGTGATGAAACCATCGAGATCGTCAACGGCTCGGCCGTCGTCAAATAATACTGTCCGGGCTGCTCTTAAAGGTCGATACAGCCACCTGTTTCTCATCGTGGAGGCGGACTTTTGCCCGCCTTGCTTTTACCGGAACGCAACCTGCTATTTCAGCAGGCAATTAACGACTGCGAAAACCTTTCTGCGTAGCTTGACCCCGGGGACAATCTTTTCAGGTAGGCAATCAATGTCATTTTTTGGCGTGTCCGGAATGTACTATTCCGGTGAATCCTTGCAGCAGCATCGCATCGTGCTGGCCGAGGATTCCAATCTCTTCGCCGCCATGGTCTCCAAGAGACTGAAGGAACTTCTCGATATCGATGTGATCGTCTGCCGCGATTATGACGATCTGCAATTTTCGGTCGAGAACGCCTCCTTTCCAGCGACACTCGCCATTTCCAACATCAACCTGCCCGGTGCCGAAAACGGCGAGGCTCTATCCTATCTGATCGACATGAGTGTGCCGACGATCGTCTTTACCGGCACCTTCCAGGAAAGCACCCGCGAGACCATCCTTGCCAAGGACATTGTCGACTATGTCATCAAGGACAGCGTGTTCGCGGTCGATATGCTGGCAGAATCCGTCTGCCGCTTCCTGACCAATCACAAGCACCATGTCTTGATCGTCGATGACAGCCCGACGGCGCGCGCGCTTTTGACGACGCAGCTGAAGCGTTACAATTTCCGCACCAGCTCTGCCGAAAGCGGCGCTGCCGCGCTTGAACTGCTAAAGAAACACTCGGACATCGGCTTGGTGATCACCGACTACAACATGCCCGATATAGACGGCTTCGAGCTGACCCGCCGTATCCGTGGCGCCTATGGTCCGCATCAGCTGCGCATTATCGGCGTGTCGTCCTCGGCCAACCGGCTGTTGTCTGCGCGCTTCCTGAAGGCGGGCGGCAACGATTTCATGCTGCGTCCGTTCGTCAATGAAGAGTTCTATTGCCGGGTCAACCAGAACCTCGACACGTTGACCAAAATCCAGACTTTAGGCGCAAAAATTGCAAAGAAGGCCTGAATATAATTTATAGTTGCGTAATTAAAAATTAGCGTTGCCGGAAATACGACATTTTTGTGTTTCCGGGGTCAAATCTTGATCATCCAGCTGCGGATTTAACCAAATCGCAAGCGCATGCCGGTTCAATGTACATAAGGGACAAGGGGCTTGCTCTGCTTCAATCAGGGCGATTATCCGCATAACGATAATGTATGAGAGCCGGCGTTCGGTAAACCGAACCCCTTTGGCTCACTATAGGATTGATAGGACGTGAGCTTTCGCAAGGCGCCGGCGCGGGGAAACCATATCCAGAAACATTCGGGTAAACGAATGCTTCTGGTCGAGGATTCCCGTATGTTTGCTACGGTTCTCAAGCATGGCCTGGAGACTGCGCACGGCGTCGAGGTCACCCATTGCGGCTCCCTTGAAGCGCTGCGCCAAGCGGTTGAAGCCGGCGACTGCGATTATTCCGTCGCTGTTCTCGATCTCAATCTGCCGGACGCGCCGAACTGCGAAGCACTAGAATATGTGATTTCCCAGAACATCGCTGCGATCGTCTTCACCGGCTCGTTCAACAGCAGCACCCGCGAGGACATTCTCTGCCGCAAGGTGGTCGATTGCGTCATCAAGAGCCAGCCCGATTCAATCAGTCATGTGATCTCGGTCGTCGACCGGGCACTGACCAATGTTAAGACGAACGTGCTGCTGGTCGATTCCGATCCGGTGTCGCGGGCGGAGCTCTTGAGCCAGTTGCGCCAGCAGCAGTTTTGCGTGACGCCAGCGAGCGGCGGCACCGAAGCATTGCATCTAATTGATACCAATGATTGTTTCGACCTCGTCGTCACCGACTTCGCCCTGTCCGACATGTCGGCCTACACACTGCTTGGTGAACTGCGCCAGCGCTATGGCGAGGATACGCTAAGCGTGATTGCGCTTGCGAGCGCTGACGACCGTCAGCATGCGGCGCGTTTCCTTCAACGTGGCGGGACCGAATTCATCCAGAAGCCATTTCTGGTGGATGAGTTCAACAGCCGGGTGTTTCAGGTTGCCAGCATCCAGAAGCGCATCCAGACCCTGCATGGCATTGCTGCGCGCGACTATCTCACCGACATCTACAACAGGCGCTATTTTTTCCAGCACGGGCCGCGGCTTGTCGAGCAGTGCTTGCGCCGGGGCGAGACGACCTCGATTGCCATCCTTGATATCGATCATTTCAAGCGCTTGAACGATACGTACGGCCACGAGGTTGGCGACCTAGTGCTGAAAGCCGTCGCCAAGCGCCTGCGCGGACTTGTCGGAGAAGAGCATCTGCTTGCTCGTCTCGGCGGCGAAGAATTCGGGGTGCTGTTCAACGGGCTCGATGTGGCGGCCGCCAGTGATTTCTGCGAAATGTTGCGGCTTGATTTGGCGCAGGCAAAGGTGATTGCCGACGATGAGGAATTATCGGTCACGGTGTCGATCGGCCTTGCCACCATCGAAGGGCTTGAAACCTTCGACAACTATTTGAACGCTGCCGACCAGTTTCTCTATATGGCGAAATATGACGGCCGAAACCGCATCGTCTCGGAACTGACCCTGCTCAAATCCATGGCATCGTAAGGGCGGCGCCAGCCTATTACCACCGCGCCGCTGTTGTTTTGAGATGCGATGTCTAGCGCGCTGCCTGCAGCGTCAGCTTGCGCTCGGCGCGCTCCTGCTGGGGCGAGCGATTGTAGAGTTCGCGATAACACTTCGAAAAGTGCGACGCCGAGACGAAGCCGCAGGCGACCGCAACTTCGACCACCGGCATGGCCGACTGCACCAACAGGTGCCGGGCTCGGTCGAGACGGATCTCCAGATAGTAGCGGGCAGGAGAGCGGCCCATCTCCTGGCGAAACAGCCGTTCGATCTGGCGGCGTGACAGGCCGGCGCCATCGGCGATTTCCAGCAGCGATAGCGGTTCGGACAGGTTGCCTTCCATCAGTTCGATGATCGACAGCACCTTCGCATTCTGCACGCCGAGACGGGCGCGAAGCGGCAGACGCTGACGGTCATGCGGGCCACGGACGCGGTCCGTCAGAGCCTGTTCGCAAACGCGGTTGACGAGGTTCTCGCCAAAATCCTGATCAATCAGGTTCAGCATCATGTCGAGTGAGGCTGTGCCGCCGGCGCAGGTGTAGATATTGCTGTCGATCTCATAGAGGTCGGCATAGACATCGACCTGTGGGAAGGTTTCGGCAAAGCCCGGCAGGTTTTCCCAGTGGATAGCGCAGCGCTTGCCCGTCAACAGGCCGGCGGAGGCCAGCACATGGGCGCCCGTACAGAGGCTTCCGACCGAGACACCGCGATTATAGAGTTCGCGCAGCCAGGCATTGACCGACTTGTTGTTGAAATCTTCGACATAGATGCCGGAACAGACCAGCACCATCGACGGGCGGTTTTCTCCGCCGAGGAATTTCCGCTCGTCGGCAAGCGAGGTGTTGACCTCCAGGCCGATACCGCTCGATGAGAGCACCTGGGTGCCGTCGGTCGAGGAAAGCCGCCACGTATAGGCTTCATAGCCCAGCATACGGTTGGCAATGCGCAGCGTCTCGATCGCTGCGGAAAACGGCAGCATCGAGAAGTTGGGCACCAGGAAGAAGACGAGAGATCGCTTTTTGGTCAGTGGCTTGTTCATCGAAGGTCCCATGCGCCGCAGATGTCGCATTTGTCACGTGGAGAAGCGCCATCGAGCTTTCCTGAATGCGACATTGACATGGACGCCAGCGACTGGGAAGAAATAAATAATGGCTCTGATAAGCAACCTGACGCTAGAAGCGGCAAAATGCTCAGAAAACGTCCGAAACCTTCGTTATCAGCGACGGAAATGTCGCATTCGCATCTTGCGCCTCCGGGTTGCAGCCGGAGTATACGACCCGTTTCCGGATGTGTTGCCGACGGTTTGCGACCTAGTATTGGGGCGGCAGACGGTGTCGGAAATAGGCCACACGGATTGTGATGTCCCAAACAAGCAAAAAAGGGCATTCCGCCATCATGGTCGAAATGCCCTTTGCTAAACACGATTGACGGGTTGTCGACACGGCCGATCGTCAGAGGCCATTTTTGCCCGCATCATCTCGTCGATGTGGCAGCATTGGTCCTGTCGGCGGACGGGAAGCCGATATCCTTCAATGTATCGTAGGAGAGGCCTTCCAGAGCCCGCTCGGCACGGCGACGCTTCCACGAGGCGACAGCACGCGCACGCAGGCCGAAAAGGGTCGAAGCGAAGTACGAATGCCTTGGCTTGGAGGTATGTTCTGACGTTAAGAATGCCATTTTTGTGGTTCCTTTTGACTGGGAGGTATCAAAAGGTCGCGACCATGAAAGAGTAATGCCGGATGGCCATTCATCATTCAAGCGAATATAATTGATCTCTTACATCAATAATCATGATGTATCTTGGACGTGGAATGCCTTTGCGGTATGGCTTCAGGCCTTAGCAAATACCGCTGTTTCTGAAGGCATTTCTAGGATTTTTTCGCTGATTTCTGCGAAACATCCATGACCGGCAGGGGGGGCGTTTCGCCGGCGGCCTGCGCGTTCATGGTTGCCTTGACCATATCGAGCGTTGCCTCTGGCGGTGTTCCCTTCGACATTTCGGTCTGAACGCGCCGCAGCCAGAGTTTGAGCTGTGCGTCGCTGAAAATTGGGCCGGATGTCATTTCGGGGTTCTCTGAATCGAATAGAAGACAAGTATGCTCATGATTTTTGCACTGTCAAACCGTGCACATGTACCCTCAAATTCTAGGGGATTTCTAATGATCCACTGGCAATTTTCATTGACGATTATCCACAGTTGAAAATAAGGGCAAAAATAGACCACGATGACGTGTCAATCGTGACAAGGCTGGAGTAACCGATGAAACCACAATCTCATATCGTCGATCTTCTCAGTGCCGCAAAACAGCTGGCCGACAACCAGTGCAACACCCTGTTGAGCTACATTATCAACATGGCGATGATCGAAGCCTCGACAGGGGCAGGCATTCAAAAAAATGAAGGCGGCAAGAACAGTGCCGACGCAGCATAAGCATTGATACCGGTAACGAGCAGGTGGCCATTAAACACCAATAGCCGATGGCTCAAATCATTGGGACTTTTTGAAGGGCTGGTCGAGAGACCGGCCTTTGTTCATTTCTGTGTGGCCCGTCTGTTCGGTGGATCCCCGGCAGGTACTACCTGCCGGGGATAGGTGAAGGTCGTCGACATTCGTGTCGAGCGCTTAGGGATCAATCCTCTTCCTGGAATACCGCTTCGCGCTTGGCCTTGACTGCAGGCAGGAAGACCACGACCAGAACGGCAAGGGCGATGAGCAGCAGGATGGCGCTGATCGGCCGCGTGACGAAGGTCGTTGCATCGCCGCGCGACAGGATCATCGCCCGCCGCAGGTTTTCCTCCAGCAGCGGCCCGAGCACGAAGCCGAGCAGCAGAGGTGCTGGTTCGCAGCGCAGCTTGACCAGCGCATAGCCTGCCAGACCGAAGAATGCGACGGCATAGAGGTCATAGACGTTGGAATTGACGCTGTAGACCCCGATCGAGCAGAAGGCCATGATGATCGGGAAAAGCACGTAGTAGGGGATCGTCAACAGCTTTACCCAGAGGCCGATCAGCGGCAGGTTGAGGATCACTAGCATCAGGTTGCCGATCCACATCGAGGCGATGATGCCCCAGAACAGCGCCGGTTGCTCGACTGCAACGTTCGGGCCAGGCACGATGCCCTGAATGATCATCGCACCGACCATCAGCGCCATCACCGGATTGGCGGGAATGCCGAGCGTCAATAGCGGGATGAACGAGGTCTGCGCACCGGCATTGTTGGCCGATTCGGGGCCGGCGACACCGGCAATCGCGCCATGGCCGAACTCTTCCGGATGCTTCGACATGCGCTTTTCCACCGTATAGGAGGCAAAGGCCGCGAGAATGGCACCGCCACCGGGCAGAATGCCAAGTGCCGAGCCGATGGCCGTGCCGCGCAACACGGGTGCGACCATCTGCTTGAAATCGTCGCGGGTCGGCAGAAGGCCGCTGACCTTGGCCATCAGCACGGTGCGGGTCTTTTCGCCCTCGAGATTGCGCAGAATTTCGGCGACGCCGAAGACACCGACAGCGACGGCGACGAAGTTCAACCCGTCGGCATATTCCCGGATGCCAAGCGTGAAGCGCGGTGTGCCGGTATAGATGTCGGTACCGACCAGACCCAGCAACAGACCGAGCGCCACCATGGCCAATGCCTTGACGATCGAGCCATGGGCCAGCGCAATCGACGAGACAAGGCCGACGATCATCAGCGAGAAATACTCTGCTGCGCCGAATTGCAGGGCAATGGCCGTCAGTGGCAGAGCGAAGATCGCAACCAGAAAGGTCGAGACCGTCCCGGCGAAAAACGATCCGAGCGCTGCGATAGAAAGGGCGGCACCGGCCCGGCCTTTGCGAGCCATCTGGTAGCCGTCGATAGCGGTGACGGCGGACGAGGATTCGCCGGGCATGTTGATCAGGATGGCAGTGGTCGAACCGCCGTATTGCGCACCGTAATAGATGCCGGCGAGCATGATTAGCGAGGAGACGGGCTCAAGCTGAAAGGTGATCGGCAGAAGCATGGCGATGGTTGCGGTGGCGCCGATGCCGGGCAAAACGCCGATCAATGTGCCGAGCAGCACGCCGATCAGGCAAAAGAGCAGATTTTCGGGCGAGCCGGCCGTGGTGAAACCGAGTGCGAGATTGCTGAAAAGATCCATCGTGATGTCCTACAATCTGACCCAGGGGCCGAAGCGCTGAAAGGGCAGGCCGAGCGCGTAGCTGAACACGGCGACTGAAAAGATCGTCAGCGCGACCGACAGCGCCAGCGCCGTCAGCGGCTTCATGCGTTGCGAAGCGAAGCAGGCGATCAGGGCAGTGAAGAACAGCGATGGCACAAAGCCCAGACCGCGCACGGTTAGTCCGAAAAAGATGGGCGCCGGAAGGATGAACAGCATGCCGCGCCAGGCGACCGGCCCGATCGGCTCGCCTTCGACGCGGGTCGATTGAACAATGATGATGACGCCAAGTAGCGTCAGGATGAGTGCGAGGACGAGCGGAAAATAGCCTGGTCCCATCTTGAACGCCGTGCCGAGATCAAGGCCGAGGCTTTGGAAGACGAAGAAGCCGCCCAGTGCGATGAAGAGCGCGCCGCAGAGCGCATTGGTGGTGTCGAAGGATAAGGATTTCATGATGCCTCCTTTGTTTCCGCCCGGTTTTCCTCTGCCCATCGTCTCATCGCCTAGCTGTCGAATGATATTGGGCAGACGCCTTCCTCTTTCAGGAAAGAGGAAGGCGGAAGGGCATATGACCTATCGCGGGCGTGATCAGTCGGCGTACTGGCCGGCGGATTCGATCACCGGCTTCCAGCGGGCGATCTCGGTCTCTAGCTTGGTCTTGAGCGCAGCCGGTGTCGCTTCGGCTTCCGAGGATGGAACCGTGCCGAGTTCGGCGAAACGTGCAACGACATTCGGGTCTTTCAGGGCAACCTGAAGCGCCTTCGACAGGCGTTCGGTGGCTTCTGCCGGTGTACCCTTTGGCGCGTAGACGCCATGCCAGATGCCGACCTGGAAGTCAGCCAGGCCGCCTTCGATCGCTGTTGGAACGTCCGGCAGAACCGGCAGACGTGCAGGCGAGGTGACGGCATAGGCCTTGATGGTGCCGCCAAGGATCTGCTTGGTGGTGTTGGTGGTCTGGTCGCACATGATGTCGACCTGGCCGCCGAGCAGGTCGGTCATCGCCGGGCCGGTTCCCTTGTACGGAACGGTAACGACTGGTGTTTCGATGGCGCTCATGAACATCATGCCGCAGAGATGCGAGGCAGCACCAATGCCGGCATTAGCGACGGTGACCGTGTCCTTGTTGGCCTTGACATAGTCGATCAGGCCCTTGAGGTCCTTTGGCTCAAAATCCTTGCGGGCGACGATCGTCATCGGCACGTCGGTGACAAGACCGACATATTCGAAGGCGTTCAGGGTGTCATAGGCAAGCTTGCGGTAGAGCGTGGCGCTGGTCGCCATGCCGATATGGTGGAGCAGAACCGTGTAGCCATCCGGATCGGCCTGGGCCACGCGGCCGGCACCGAGCGAGCCACCGGCGCCGCCGACGTTCTCGACGACGATCTGCTGACCGAGATCCTTCGACATGGATTCGGCAACGAGGCGCGCAACGGTGTCGGTCGGGCCACCAGCCGAGAAGGGAACGACCATGGTGATCGTGCGATCCGGGTAGGTCTGGGCATGTGCGGAAAGGGAAATAAGCGAAACAGCAGCAAGGGCCGTCATGCCAAAAATGGCTGTCAGGGTTTTCATCGAAGTCCTCCCGGATGAAATATGTTGCCAGCCGGCGAAGCTCCTCCCGCGCCGATTCTGGATGCGTCATTTGTGGAGCAGGACGGCGAAGCGGCAACCATTCAGCGAGCACATTCGCGGAATTTCGCAAGGAGTGCGGTGCAGCATGGGTAAGATCGGGAACATATGCCGCAAAGTGTGGGTGGATATCCACCCACTAGGGATCAGGCAGCGTAGTCGTCATCCCCGATGGACAGCTTTTTGTCGAGCCCGTATTTCTGCATTTTCTCGTAAAGGGTCTTTCGCGATATCCCCAGCAGCTCATAGACGGGCCGCAGTGCACCCCCATGGGCGGACAGGGCGCTAGCGATAATACCGCGTTCGAAGTCGGCGACCTTGTCTGCCAGCCGCTGTTTTTCCGGCCGCGTCTGCGCTTCATCCGGCTTCAGGTCGAGCCCGAGGACCAGCCGGTCGGCAGCGTTGCGCAGCTCGCGGACATTGCCAGGCCAGGCGCGTTCGGCGATCTCGGTGATCAGGCTCGGGTGCACGTCGATATCATTGCGCATGTAACGGGCTGCAGCTTCCCGGACCAATTGCAGGAACAGAAGCGGGATATCGGCCTTTCGTTGCACCAGCGCCGGGACATGCAGTGTTGCAACATTCAGGCGATAGAGAAGATCGGCGCGAAAACGGCCGGCTGCGACTTCCGCTTCGAGATTGACCTTGCTGGTGGCAATAAACCGCACATCGAGCGGTACGACCTCGTTGGAGCCAAGCCGGGTGATCACCCGTTCCTGCAGCACCCGCAGGAACTTGGCTTGCAGATCAAAGGGCAGGGAGCCGATTTCGTCCAGCAGGATGGTGCCGCCACGGGCATGTTCGAATTTGCCGTAGCGTGGCCGCAGCGCTCCTGGAAAAGCACCGGCTTCGTGGCCGAACAGTTCACTCTCGATCAGGTTTTCCGGCAGGGCGGCGCAGTTGATGGCGACGAGCGGCCGGTCGGCGCGGGTGCTGATGTCGTGCAGCGCCCGGGCAACGACTTCCTTGCCGACGCCGGTTTCGCCGATGATCAATGTGTCGGCATCGGTGGCGCCGATGGCGCGCAGGCGGTAGCGCAGCTCGACCATCGTCTGTGTTCGGCCGGGCAATCGTGCCTCGATATCGTCGCGCTTTCCCGCGACTGCGCGCAAGCGGCGATTTTCGAGGACAAGGCTGCGCCGGTCGAGTGCGCGGCGGGCGATGGCTGCCAGATGCTGGGCGGTGAACGGCTTTTCGAGGAAATCATAGACACCTTCGCGCATCGCCTTGACAGCCAGTTGCACATCACCATGACCTGTGACGAGGATGACCGGGATTTCGGCGTCGACCTCGCGGATTCGCTGCAACAGTGTCATGCCATCCATGCCGGGCATGCGGATATCGCTGATGACGACACAGGAAAAGCTGTAGCCGATCAGTTCCAGCACATCCTCGGCGCTGGAGAAGGTATCGACGTCCAGCCCGAACAGGCCAAGCGCCTGCGCGGTGGAGCGGCGCATGTCCTCTTCGTCATCGACCAGCAGCACGCGTGCATCGCTCACTCGGCGGCCTCCTGCGCTGCTGTTGCTGCTTCCAGTTCGATACGGAACACGGCGCCCCCCTCCGGGTGATCTGAGACGGAGAGACTGCCGCCGAAATCCTTGACGATGTTGTAGGAGATCGAGAGACCGAGACCCAGCCCCTTGCCGACGCTTTTGGTGGTGTAAAACGGGTCGAAAATACGCTCGGTGATCGCAGCCGGCACGCCCGGTCCGTGATCCCTGATCGTCAGGACAATCTTTTCATTCTGACGTTCCGTCAGGACATGGATGCGCCGGTCGGCAAGACCTTCGACCGCATCCGCCGCATTGGTGATGATGTTGACGAGGACCTGCTGCAGCCGGACGAAACCGGCGTGGACCATGACGGCATCGCTCCCAAGCTCGATCAAAAGATTGGCATCGGCTGTGTTCAGGCGGGCAGAGACGATCTCCAGGGTATCGGCGATGACGGCGTCGAGCGCGACCGATCCGAGCTTTTCGTTCGGCTTGCGGGCGAAATTACGAAGGTGGCGGCTGATCGAGGCCATGCGGTCGATCAGACCGGAAATGCGCCTGATATTGTCGCGGGCTTCCGGCACACGCTCCAGATCGATCAGCATCGCGGCACTATCGGCATAGGTCTTGGCAGCGGCCAGCGGCTGGTTGAGTTCATGGGAGAGGGCGGCCGACATTTGGCCGAGACCTGCGAGCTTGCCCGCCTGGATCAGATCGGCCTGGGTCTTGCGCAGTTCCAGTTCGGTCAGGCGCCGTTCGGCGATCTCTTCCTCGATGCGTTGATTGACGAGAGCGAGGTCGGCGGTACGTTCCTCGACCCGGTTTTCCAGCTCGTTATGCGCTTCGGTCTGCATGCGCATGCGCTCGGCAAGGCGGGCCCGGCGTTGCATGACGATGGCGAACAAAAGGCTGGCAAGGCCAAGAAAAAGCACGATCGCGATGATAGTAGTGCGCGCCTGGGCGCGAACGGAGGCCGTATCCATCAAGACATTCACGGTCCAGTCGGCTTCGGGCATGTATTGTGATAGGACCAGATACTCCCGGCGCTGCGCCGTGGTCAACGTCATCAGATCATGATTGCCGAGCGTGCTGCGGGTGATTGGCAATGGCGTGATGTCTGTCTCGGCATAGCGCCGCGAAGCCTCGGTGCGTTTCAGGCGTTCGCTGTTCAGCGGCAGGGTGCTGGAATAGAGCCATTCCGGACTGCCGGTCATGAAGACGATGCCCTCAGGATCGGAGACGAAGATCTTGTACTCGCCGCCGCGCCATGAAGCCTCGATGGAGCTGATATCGACCTTGAAGACGATGACGCCGCTAATGCG
Source organism: Pararhizobium sp. (assembly GCF_965279435.1). Lineage (NCBI taxonomy): Bacteria > Pseudomonadati > Pseudomonadota > Alphaproteobacteria > Hyphomicrobiales > Rhizobiaceae > Pararhizobium > Pararhizobium sp. The sequence continues at coordinate 3,922,980 of NZ_CBDIHY010000003.1, read as the reverse complement.
GCCGTCGATAAGGATTGGCGAGGCGAAAAAGTATCCGCGAACAAACGACGTTGTGCCCAGCGCGTAAAAGCGTGACTGCTTGCCCTTTGCGGCATCCTGGAAATAGGGACGATAGCTGAAGTTCTGGCCGATGAAGCTTGTCTTCAAGTCGTAGTTGCTGGCGGCAATGGTGTCCCCGTCGAGGGTTATGACGTAGATATCGGAGGATTCCAACAGGCCATTGATCTCCTTGAGGTAGACATTTGCCGCATCGCGCAGGGCCTTGTCATCAGGGTGGGCGATCAGTTCCTTGATGTCATCATGATCGGCAATCAAGGCCGGCAGGGGCTCATAGCGGCTGAGATGACCGCTGAGCGCCGAGACCGCGAGGCGCAAAGCCGAGCTTGCCTGCAGCGATGCCTCGTCCATATAGCTGCGCGTTGCCAATGCTCCGCCCTGGAAAACCACGGCAAACAGCAACAGCGGCGCAAGACAGAGGGCAGCAAGCAGGCGGTATTTCACGGATTAAAGGCTCCTCCCTCGTTTCCGGCCAGCGGCGATGCCGCCACCGACTGCGAGTTTAGAGGTCTGCGCGAAAGTTTCCAAGGGCCCTTGTCGGGCCACCGGCGGTTAAGGCTGCTTCACCGGGATGACAGTACCATCGGAAAAAGCCAGATCCTGTTGTAGACTGGCCGGCAGATGGGCTATTTCGCGCCGGGTTGCCTCGCGCGTTTGTGCGATCTTGCGGGTGTGGTGAACGTCGGTCAGTTGCTGGACGAGCGGCGCAAACATTTGGTGCATCGTGAATGCGAAGCCGTCGGCTTGCAGCCGAATAGAGTTTTTTTCAACCGGTGCCGTGTCGTGGTGCAGGGACATTGGAAGCTCCTTTCGTCACGTCTTCGATGTTTGCAACTTGACTATCGGCCTCCGTTGAGGTTCAATCAAACGAAATGAAGTGATGTTGTTGTTCAGAAAATCTGATCCGTGAGGCTCCCATGAATATGATGATGCGGCATGTCCTTCCGCTTCTCGAACTGGACATCCTGAAAACCTTCGTCGCCATCGCCGAGACCGGAAATTTCACCACGGCGGCCGAGACCGTGTACCGCACACCGTCGGCGGTCTCGATGCAGATCAAGAAACTCGAGGAGATTCTCGGCTGCGTTCTGTTCCTGCGTGACGCCCGTTCGGTATCGTTGACGCCGAAGGGCGAGGTGCTGCTCGGGTTTGCCCGGCGTATGCTGGCGCTTAACAACGAGGCCGTGTCGCGCTTTCTTTTGCCGGACATGAATGGTGTCGTGCGGGTTGGTGCGCCGGAAGATATCGGCGAGCGCATCCTGCCGGAAGTGTTGAAGCGGTTTTCCGAATCCTATCCGAATGTCACAGTCGATGTGACCATCGGCACCAGCAGCGTCATGCGCAAGCGGGTCGAAGAACACCGGATGGACATCGCCATCTTCAACAGTATGGCGGGTGAAAACACCGGTGGCGGTGAGATCCTGATTTCCGAAAAGCTGGTCTGGGCCGGCATAAAATGCGGAACGGCGCACACGCGCGAACCGTTGCCGATCTCGATGTGGGAAGACGGCTGTGTCTGGCGCGCCGATGCCGTGGAACAGCTGACGCAGTCCGGCCGAAAATTCCGTGTGGCGTTTCTAAGCGCCCATACGACGGGACAGCGCGCCGCCATTCAGGCCGATCTCGCGATCGCCCCTTTGCCGCGCTATCTCGTCCAGGGTGATCTCGTGGCGCTCGGCGAGGCGGAAGGCCTGCCGGAACTCGGCCATTACAATATCGGCCTGCAGGTGGTCGATAATGCGTCACCGCCGGTTCTGGCCGTGGCCGAGCATGTGCGCACCGCGTTCGTCGGATTGCAATAATCGATCCGAGGGCGGCGCCTATGTGCCGCCCTTCTTCAGCCAGCGCTGCACCCGGATTTCGTCATCATCCATCCAGCGCGTCAGCTTCTCGCTGCGGCTCGGCCGCATTTTCATCAGGCCTGCGAGCGCGCCAATTTCGAAATCCTCAAAGACTTTCGGATGGATATAGGACGAGCGGCAGACGGCGCGGGTGTTGACCAGCCGGGCGGCAACGCTGTCCACCACATCATTGATCTGCCGCTTCAGTTGCCTCTGGCTCTGACCCGGCTCGATTGCCGCCAGAGCCTTTGCCGCCATCCGCGTGGCGCCCCAGGTGCGGAACTGCCGTGACGAGAAATCGGCGCCGGAGGCCTCGCGGATATAGGCGTTGACGTCCTGCGAGCGGATCGCATGTCGCCCACCATCCTCATCGAGATATTGAAACAGCTGTTGGCCGGGCAATTCCTGCAGCATGCGGATTGCCTTGGTAATGCGCGGGTCGCGGTGAGTGAGGCGCCACTCCTTGCCGGATTTTCCCTTGAAGTTGAAGTGGACGCTGGAACCTTCGATCTTCACATGACGATTGCGCAGTGTCGTCAGGCCATAGGAGCCGTTTTCTTCGGCATAAGTGGCATTGCCGACGCGGATATAGAGATTGTCGAGCAGCCAGACGATCGTCGCTAGCGCCTTGCCCATGCCGGGCTTTCGCAAGCGCAGGTCAGTATCGACCTTCTCACGGATTTTCGGTAGCCGCGCGGCGAACTCCGGCAGTTGCGCAAATTTGCTCTTGCCGCGTTCGGCCGACCATTCGGGATGGTAGCGGTATTGCTTGCGCCCACGCGCATCCCGGCCGGTTGCCTGCAGATGTGACTGCGGATCGACAGAAATCAGCACGTCGGTATAGGCGGGCGGAATGGAGAGCGCTGCGATCCGGTCCAGTTCGGCCCGGTCCTCGATCCGCTTTCCGTTGGCATCGTAATAGAGAAAGGCCCGCTTGCCCGGCTTGCGGGTGATGCCGCCGTCGAGATTGGAGAGATAGACGAGCTCGACCGCCGCCTTCTGCATGGCGTCGCGCGAGCGTTGCATCTGTCTTTGCGAGAGCATCTGATCCACGGTCACGCAAAAACGCCGCCGGGATCATTTGGTTCCCGCTGTCTAACGCGGTTATTCGCGGCTGCGGCGCCTGCGGCGGCCGCCGCCGTCACCACCATCGTCGGACATCACCTTGCGCTCCGGCAAAGTCACTGCCGCAGACAGCTTCGGGAAGGTATCGACCTTGTTCGGAAGCGCCATCGCATAGACGAAATGCTCCTGAAATTTTGATTCAAGTGCCGTCTCTATCTTCTCGATTTTGCTGACAGTTTGCTCGATCTCGCGGCGATGGCCGCGGTTGAGCAGCGCCATCAGCGCACCGGTCCCGGCGGCATTGCCGACTGCCTTGACCTCGGAGAGATCGCAATCGGGGATGAGGCCGAGCACCATGGCGTATTTCGGATCGATGAAGGAGCCGAAGGCCCCGGCAAAGCGGATCGTATCGACATGCTCTATCTCGAGCTTTTCCATCAAAAGCTTGATGCCGGCATAAAGGGCAGCCTTAGCAAGCTGGATGGCGCGCACGTCGTTCTGCGTCACCGTAATGCGCTGGTCGCCGTCATGCAGCAAATACGAGAAAGTGCGGCCATTCTGCAGGATACGCGGGCTCTTGGCCGCCATGCTGCCATCGACGACGCCGTCTTCGGATATGATGCCGCAGAGATACATCTCGGCGACGACCTCGATAATTGCGGAGCCGCAGATGCCGGTGATGCCAACGGCCGTGGCTTCCTCGGCAAACCCCTCTTCATCCGACCATTTGTCGACGCCAATGATGCGGAACTTCGGCTCCAGTGTTTCCGGATCGATGCGGACGCGCTCGATGGCACCCGGTGCTGCGCGCTGTCCCGAAGAAATTTCGGCGCCTTCGAAGGCCGGGCCGGTCGGCGAAGATGCGGCGACGACGCGGTCCTTGTTGCCAAGCACGATTTCGGCGTTGGTGCCGACGTCGACCAGCAGCATCATCCGGTCCTGGCGATAGGGGCCTTCCGCCAGTGTTGCGCCTGCGGCATCGGCACCGACATGGCCGGCGATGCAGGGGAGCATGTAGAGACGGGCGCCGCGATTGACGTCGATATCGATCTCATGCGCCCAGTATTGCAACGCGCCGGAAACGGCGAGCGCAAACGGCGCCTGGCCAAGCTCGGTCGGGTCGATGCCGAGGAACAGGTGGTGCATGATCGGGTTGCCGACGAAGACCATGTCGAGAATATCGTGGCGATCGACCTCGCCCTCGGCGCAGACCTTGCCGATCAGGACATTGATCGCCTCGCGAACAGCCTTGGTCATGGCTTCCCGGCCATCCGGGTTCATCATCACGTAGGAAACGCGGCTCATCAGGTCTTCGCCGAAGCGGATTTGCGGGTTGGACGTGCCGGAAGATCCAACGATGCGGCCGGAAAGCAGCGAAACCAGATGCATGGCAATGGTCGTCGAGCCAATATCGCAGGCGATACCATAGGCTTCGTTCTTCAGCCCTGGCCAGAGGCCGACGATGAAGGGGCGCGACGAGTCCATATCGCGGTGGATGGCGGCGGTGACGCCCCAGTTGCCCTTGCGCAGGATGCCTTGGATCTGCGGAATCAGGTGCGGCGCGATCAAGAGATCCTTCCAGCCCCAGTCCTTTTCCAGCATGACCTTCAGCCGGTCGAGATCGCCGAGTGGCTTGTGCATGTCGGGCTCATCGACCTCGACATAGCAGAGCTGCACGGCGGCATTGCGCTCGATCACGCGGTCGGTCGCGGCCTTGCGCACGACCTGCGCGTTGATGACCGTATCCTGCGGCACGTCGATGACGAGATCGCCGAGAATTTGCGACGAACAGGACAGGCGGCGGCCGTCCGGCAGGCCGCGAATGCTCTCGTAGCGCTCTTCCTTTGGTCCCTTGACGGAGATGTGGTCAAGCGAAGAGACGATCTTGTGCTTGGCAAAATTGCCTTCCTGCACCGAGACCTGACAGCGGCCACAGGTTGCCCGGCCGCCGCAGACGCTTTCGACATAGACGCCGAGTGATCGCGCAGCGTCCAGCACCGGCGTGCCGACGGGGAAACGGCCGCGTTTGCCGGATGGCATGAACAAGACGAGAGGATCGGACGAGTTGGAAGTTGTACTCATATTACAAAGATGCTTTCTACGTAGAGAGCTTCGCATAGACGACAGCTGCAACCATGACCGTGCCGACGAAGATCGAGCTGCCCCATGAATAGAGCGTTACAATCTGCTCTTGCCGCGCTGGGGCCACTTTTTGCGAGAGCAGGAAAAGGAGCCCAACAAATGAGAGGACGATCAGCGCAAGCAAGGTGAAGGCCACGTAACTCTGCAAAATCTCATTGAATCGGGAGAATTCACCCGGTTCGTTCAAAACAAGATATCGAGTGGCCAGAGCCAGCGTGACGATGAAAGCCGCCAACCAAACCTTTTGTTTAAAGGTCATTATCGCCTCTAATTGAGGCGCAGCGCATTGGCGCGCACCCGCTTGCCGTAAGGTTTCAGCGCTGCAACTGCAACACGGTCTGAGGCACCAGCCAATCCGGCGCAGGTGCCGGTGGCGAGCGCGGTGGCAGTAATCATGCCCTCATTGATCATCGCGACGCTGACGGCCATGATGCTTTCTGTGGTGGCGGAAAGTTTTTCGGTGATCATCCGGCTGACCTCCGCCGTGCCGCTGGGGGAGCCGCCGGAGAGGGCAAAATCCTGCAGGCGCGAGGATATGACTATCGGGGCCTGGAACCACAGGCTGGCGAATTCGTCGAGAAGGTCGGCACTGAAAAACATCATGTCTCTTTTCTGGCGGTTATTCCGCCTTTGCGTCGGCCGGTTCTTCTGTCCGGGGTCCGGCGCGTCCAGCACGGCCACCACGGCGGCCACTGGAGGCGCCGGGAGCTGCTGCGGCCGGGGCCGCATGGCCACCTGCCGGATTGTGATCGCGATAGGTCATGATCCAGGAACCGCAATTCTGGTCGGTCCCGTTCAAGACGTTGGCCGCGCGAACGGCTTCCATTTCCTGCGGACGGCAGGGGTTCATGATCGCCGACGTCATGCCCGCACCGATAACCATGGGGATGAAGCCGGCATTGATGCCGTGGCGATGCGGCAGGCCGAACGAGATGTTCGACAGGCCGCAGGTGGTGTTGACCTTGAGTTCGTTGCGCAGACGGTAGAGCAGCGCGAAGACCTGACGGCCCGCATCGCCGAGAGCGCCGATCGGCATGACCAGCGGATCAACCACGATGTCGTGCGGCTTGATACCATAATCCATGGCGCGTTCGACAATTTTCTTCGCAACTGCGAAACGAACGTCCGGATCCATCGAAATGCCGGTCTCGTCGTTGGAGATGGCAACGACCGGAACGTCGTATTTCTTGCAGAGCGGCAGGATGGCTTCGAGCTTTTCTTCCTCGCCGGTGACCGAGTTGATCAGCGGCCGGCCCTTGGCAACTTTCAGCGCGGCTTCGATTGCTGCGGTAACCGAACTGTCAATGGACAGTGGTACATCGACCAGTCCCTGGACGATTTCGAGGGTGCGGACCAGCAGGGCAGGCTCGGTCTCGTTCGGATTGACCGAGGTGACACCGGCATTGACGTCGAGCATAGTGGCACCCGCGGCCACCTGCTCCAGCGCATCCTTGATCACCGTGTCGAAATTGCCGACGATCATCTCGGCGGCCAGCTTCTTGCGGCCGGTCGGATTGATGCGTTCACCGATGACGCAGAAGGGCTGGTCGAAGCCGATAATGATTTCGCGGGTGGCGGAAGCAACGATGGTGCGGGTCATGTCTGATCCTTCGGGTCGGTGAGCGCTGCCTGATCGGCGCCGGGATGGTTTTGTCAAAGGCAAGGCCTGGCGGCCGCGCCACAGTTGTCTGGTGTTCAATGCTGGCGGTGTGCCGCGACGTCGGCCATTTCCTCTTGGTTTTCCTGTTTGCCGTCGCGGATCGCATCGAGCCTTTCGGCAACGCGGCTGTCGCCGGGATTGGCTTCGCGGGTCCAAGGCGTGCGTCCCTTGAGAACGCCGGATTCATGGACGATCTCGGCGACATATTCTTCCTGCCGGTAGGCCATGACATGCACGCCGGAAACGCCCTTGATTTCCTTCACCTCGTTGATGATGTCGATGCAGAGCTGCTTGCCTTCCTTCTTCTGATCCTGCGCACCTTCCAGCCGCTTGATGATCGCATCCGGGATATGGATGCCCGGCACGTTGTTGCGGATCCAGTTGGCTGTCTTTGCCGAAGCCAAGGGACCGACGCCGACGAGGATGAAGCACTTTTCATCGAAGCCGAGATCGCGCACCTTGTTCATGTAGTCGCGGAACATCGGCACGTCGAAGCAGTACTGGCTCTGGACGAACTGGGCGCCGGCCTCGATCTTCTTGCCGAGCCGGTAGGGGCGGAAATCATAGGGTGGCGCGAAGGGATTGATCGCTGCACCGAGGAAAACCTGCGGCGGCGTCGTCAGCTTGCGGCCCGAGAGGAACTTCGAATTGTCGCGCATGACGCGCACCGTCTCCAGCAGCGACATGCAGTCGAGGTCGAATACCGGTTTGGCGCCCGGCTGGTCGCCGGCTTGGACGCCGTCGCCTGTCAGGCACATGATATTGGCGACACCCATGGCGGCGGCACCCAGAACGTCGCCCTGGATGGCGATGCGGTTCTTGTCGCGGCAGGCGATCTGCATGATCGGCGCATAACCCATGCGGGTCAAAAGTGCGCAGATGCCGACTGACGACATATGGCAATTGGCGCCGGACGCATCGACGGCGTTGATGCCGTCAACCCAGCCCTCGAAGATCGCAGCGCGCTCATAGACGTCCTCCGGATTGGCGCTGTCGGGCGGATTGAGTTCGGCAGTGACGGCAAACTCCCCACGGCGCAAAACACGCTCTAGGCGACCGCGTGACGAGTGGCCGGGCAGGGGATCGAGTGGAAGGTGGCGGCCGAGCGGATTTTCGTCGATATGGGCCATGCTCAGGCGTCCTTTGCAGCGGCAGCAGTTTCGCGGGCCTCGGCGGCCTGTGCGGTGACGCGCAGCCAGGATGAGGTTTCGCGCAGTGACTGGTTGACGGGTTTCTGCACGTTCAGGATCGCATCTCCCTGCACCATGTTGCGCGAGCCTTCCCAGGCCTTGACCCAGACACAGGGCATGTCGGGCTCGACTTCACAATTGCCGTTGGCGCGAACGCCGCCACACGGACCGTTGCGCAGCTGCTTGGGGCAGTTCATCGGGCAGGACATGCCGGTCGATGACAGGACACACTGGCCGCACATGCGACAGTCAAACAAAAGGCCTTTGACATTGCGTTCGATGAAGGTGACCGGCGTTTCCACGCGGCTGTAGCCGATCGCCTTCCACAGCGGATGAAGCAGCAGGAAGACGTCGGCGAAGCGGTGGTAAAACCATTCTAGGAAACGCGAATGGCGAACGGCCCACAGCCGGATCGTATAACTGCGGCGCGAACGGCGGTTGGGCGAAACACTGGCCGGCGTATAGGCGCCGGTGGCGGCCTTCTTGGCGGGGGCGGCATTGCCGGGTTTTGCGTCAGCCATTGTCGTTGCCGCCGGATTTGACCAGGGCGACCAGCCGCTCCTTGTCGTAGGCGGCTTCCAGTTCGGCTGCGGCCTTGTCGGCCTCCAGCTCGAGATCGTCGGAGACCGGTGTCGGGTCGGCCTTGCGCCATTCCGCCAGATAGTCGCCGCTATCGGCTGCACCGGTGCGCATGGCGCACATGTCGATCGCTTCGGTGAAGCGCAGGGTCAACTCGCGCTTGGCGGTCTTGCGGCCCTGCTTGATGATGACTTGCGCCGGAATATCGCGCCAGTAAACGATAATGCGATCTGCCATATGCCCGAATTCTCCTCTTGCTTGACAATGCGCATCTTGCCACGTCATGGCTCACCTTGGCACGACGCGCGTCATGCTCAAAAGCGACTTGTCACCCGTGTTGACGATATAACTACCAAATACCGCGCGTGACGCCATTCCAGAGCCATGTCCAGATCGGCGGATGGTACCATTGACGCGAATTGCCTTTTGCCGGCAGAGGCTTGAGATTGCCAGACAGCGCATCCTCGACGGCACGGATGGCAATGTCCGTGGAGGCTGCGGTCTGCAGCAGCGGATAGGTGTGCATCGTGTCGCTTTTCGACGGCGTTATGCGGGACTGATACAGTATGTCGCCGGTATCGACGCCCACATCGACCAGGTGCACCGTTGCGCCGAAATTCGCCTCGTCGTTTTCCACGCGCGCCCAATATCCGCCCATCAGGCCGCGATATTGCGGATTGATGCCGGCATGAAAATTGATGACCGGGCAGGGTATGGCTGACAGCGTTGCGGCGGACAGCATGCGGCAGCTGACAAGAAACACGACCGCCGGATTCTTGGCACGGATTTGCTCGATTGCTTCAGGCGTGTTGACGGAATCGACTGCGATCACGGGAACGGCCGGATTTTCGCGGTCATCGACGTCGTATTGGCGCAGAATGTCTGCCGTGCGCTTCCCGGTAAAGCGCTTGCCGAATTTCGATGCCACCATCGTGGCGAATTGGCCAGACGCTGTGATCAGCCCCAGTTTGCGGATGCGGCGTTTCAGAAAGAGTTTCTTCGATTCGGGCTGTTCCAGCAGAACCGTGACATTGCCAAAACGGCTCTCGATCGCATTGATCAGGATCTGCGGATTGCGCCCGCCAGCAGTGACGATGATGATCTGTGGGATGGCTGTCGAGGTCATGCCGGCAATCCGTCTGTCTTAAAAGATGAAGGCGAGGATCGCACCGGCAGCAAGGATGACAGAGGCGGCGACGGCAAGGGAGATGATGCCGATCAGGGCGCCGGCAATGAGACCAAGCCCATCCCGCTCCGTATGGGCAAAACCGATGACGGCAAGCGCAAAGGCCGGCAGCCAGTTGCCAAAGGGAATGGGCAGAAAAATCACCACCGCCAGAACGAGCGCCAGAAGGCCGGTCAGTCGTTCGGCAAACCGGCTACCGAGGAACCAGCCGCGCGGCTTGATCAGGGTTTCGGCGCGCTGCAGCCATGGCGAGATACGGTTGATGAAGACGAAGAAAGTAGCATTGTCAAAAGCATAATCGCCCATGCGCTTCGGCAGCCAGATGCGGGTGCGGCGTGAGGCAAACATCTGCCAGGCAATGAAAATCAGCGGCAGTCCGAGGATGAAAGTCGCGCCGGGTGGCAGCGGGATGAGGTTTGGAAGGGCAAAGACGACGAGGAAGGCACCGAAGGAGCGGTCTTCCATGGCGACGGCGAGATCGCGCAGGGTGATTTTTGGTCCGGCATTGAGCGAGAGATTGCGCAGGAGCTGGGACAGCTGCTGCGGATGATGGCTGTGTGCCGCAGTCCTTGCCGATAGGTCCGTTGCGAAAATGTCCGTCATCCCCGTCACCTTTTATTGTGTTTGTTCGGGCGAGTTTGGCGGCAGGCAGTTACGATGCACTTAAATCAAATGCAGCGCTTGATGCAAAATTGAGAGCAAGGCTAACAGATGGTTTCCGCAGCAATCAGGCGTGCAGAAGTGCTGGCGTCAGGTCGCCGTAACCGGTGAAACGGTATTCGTAGGTCAGCCCCAATATGTCTGCGGCTTTGCGGGCTTTTTCCTGGAGTTTCTCGTCCTCCACCTGCGAGAGGTAGATGAGTTTCTTGTAGTGGCCGAAATACATGTCGCGCAGTTCAGGATGGCGGTCGAGGCCGAGCGGTTCGACGACGAAGGCCTCAAACTGGCGGGCAAGAAAATCCGTCAGGAAGAACGACGTGAAATCCTCGTCCCATCCGGCTTCGAAAGCGGCATTGCCGGCGAAGAAGGAAAAACAGTGCGGCCCGGCAATGCGTTCGACGTTTTCGTCTTCGCACAGCCTGTCGAGCAACCCGCCGGTGCCGCAGTCGGCATAGGCGACGAAGATCCGGCCGAAACCTTCGGCACGGGCCTTGTCGATGGCGTTCTTGATTCCGGGTGTGATTTTGTCGGGGGTGTTGTGCCAAATGGCGGGAAGACAGCTGAGGTCGATATGACCGAGCTTGTTGGCCTCGCAGACGGCGAGAATTTCACGGGCAATCGCGCCGCACGCAATGACGTGAACTTTTTCCGCTTTCGTGCGTTCCATAGCCGAAGATCTTTCTTCCACGTCAATTGAACCTGTCACACATCATAAGGAACCCTAGCCATGACAGCAAAGACAATCGCCACCATCGGTCTCGTGCTCTTCTCGATCACCACGCTCGCCTCGTGCGGTAACACCATTCGTGGCATGGGTCAGGATACGGCCAATACCGTGAATGCGACACAGGATGCCGGCCGCAAGGTCGAGCGCGCTGCCAACTAACGGCTGGGTTGATATAAGAAAACCGGCCGCGCTTTTCATGCGCGCGGCCGGTTTTTGCATGCTTAAATTCGCTTGATCAGGCGCCGGCCAGCTGGTTGTGCTTGCGCTTCATGAATTCCTTGGCGGTTTCGACGGCCACTGCCGCATCGCGGCAATAGGCATCGGCGCCGACAGCCCTGCCGAACTCCTCGTTCAGCGGTGCACCACCAACCAGGACGACGTAATCGTCGCGCATGCCTTTTTCCTTCATCGTGTCGATCACCACCTTCATGTAAGGCATGGTCGTGGTCAGAAGAGCGGACATGCCGAGAATGTCGGGCTTTTCGCGTTCGATGGCGTCGAGGTAGTTCTCGACCGGGTTGTTGATGCCCAGATCGATAACGTCGAAGCCCGCACCTTCCATCATCATGCCGACAAGGTTCTTGCCGATGTCGTGGATATCGCCCTTGACGGTGCCGATAACGACCTTGCCCTGCTTTGGCGCGCCGGTGGCGGCGAGCAGCGGACGCAGGATGAACATGCCGGCCTTCATGGCGTTGGCAGATAGAAGAACTTCAGGAACGAACAGAATGCCATCGCGGAAATCGACGCCGACGATCCGCATGCCTTCGACCAGTGCCTGGGTGAGGATATCGTATGGCACCCAGCCGCGCTTCAGCAGGATATTGGTCGCATCCTCGATCTCTTCCTTCATGCCGTCGTAGAGATCGTCATGCATCTGCTGCACGAGCTCGTCGTCGGAGAGATCCTCGAGAATGATTTCGTCGTCTGCCATGATGGGTTTCCTCGGTTCCTGGCGCTGTCAGGCTCAAACCTCGCCGACGCAGGTACTATACTTAGCTTTGTTGTTTCCAAAAGCTCTTTTCGAAAGCGACGTCGCATGCGATGAAAAACGACGGCGCTACGATCGATGGCAGGTCGCGTTCACTGCATCTTCTGAAAACAGCGTATTTCACAATTTGCCCGCCAGAAAATATGGTATCGGCAATTCAGACCGGCCAAGCGTCCAGAAACGCGGGGCGGGCGCTAGCCGCAATCGTGTTCGAGTTGCGCCACCCGTTGGCGCATTGAGAACCGTTCGGATTCTGGGGCTTGGTAGCATAGGCTCGACATGTGCGCAGACGAGGCGCGGGAGAGGATAGAGAAATGGTAGATGTGACCGAGCAAACGGAAGAAACCGGCGGACGCCGCTCGCGCGGCGAGGGCCGGGGTGCCGCAGCCCGCCGTGCTTCGCGCACCGGTGGTGGCGCACCACCGTCGCTTCCCTATATCACCCGCAAGATCCGCGAATATGAGGTTCTCGACGAGGAAGGCCTGGCACTGATCGAGGCCAATGCCGATCTCATTCTCGAAGAGATCGGCATCGAGTTCCGTGACGATGAAGAAGCGCTGGCGCTTTGGAAACAGGCCGGAGCCGACGTGCGCGGACAGCGGGTACACTTCCCCAAGGGCCTCTGCCGCGAACTTTTGAAGACTGCTCCGTCCACCTTCACCTGGCATGCGCGCAATCCCGAGCGCAACGTCCAGATCGGCGGCAAGGCGACGGTGTTTGCACCGGTTTACGGACCTCCCTTCGTTCGCGACCTCGAAGGCCAGCGCCGCTATGCGACGATCGAGGATTTTCGCAATTTCGTAAAACTCGCCTATATGGCGCCGTCGATGCATTCCTCGGGCGGTACCGTTTGCGAGCCCGTCGATGTGCCGGTCAACAAGCGCCATCTCGACATGGTCTACAGCCATATCAAATATTCCGACAAACCCTTCATGGGCTCGGTGACGGCGCCCGAACGGGCCGAAGACACGATCGCCATGGCAAAGCTGGTGTTCGGCGATGATTTCGTCGAAAACAACTGCGTCACGCTGAACCTGATCAACGCCAACTCGCCGATGGTTTTCGACGAGACCATGGTTGGGGCTTTGAAGGTCTATGCCCGCAACAATCAGGCCTGTGTCGTTTCTCCGTTTATTCTGTCTGGCGCCATGAGCCCGGTGACGGTGGCGGGAACGCTGACGCAGATTCTGGCCGAAGTGCTGGCCGGTGCCGCCTTCACCCAGCTGATCAGGCCGGGCGCACCGGTTCTGTTCGGCACGTTCGCGGCGTCGATCTCGATGCAGTCGGGCGCACCGACCTTCGGAACGCCGGAGCCGTCGCTGGTGTCCTATGGCGCAGCCCAGCTCGCCCGGCGTCTCGGCCTGCCGTTCCGGACCGGTGGTTCGCTCTGTGGATCGAAGGTTCCGGACGCGCAGGCAGCTCATGAATCGGCCAATACGTTGAACATGACGCTGCTCGCGGGCACGAACTTCGTGCTGCACGCCGCCGGCTGGCTTGAGGGTGGCCTGGTATCGTCCTACGAAAAATTCATGATCGATCAGGACCAGCTCGGCATGATGCAGAAGATGGCTGAAGGCATCGATCTCTCCGAAGACGCACAGGCTCTCGGTGCCATCCGCGAAGTCGGTCCCGGTAGCCACTATCTCGGCTGCGCCCATACCCAGGCCAACTTCCAGACGGCGTTTTACCGGTCTGCGCTGGCGGACAACAATTCCTTCGAACAGTGGGAAATCGAGGGCGAAAAGCGCGTCGAGCAGCGTGCCAATGCGCTGGCCCGCAGCTGGCTGGAACATTATGAGCGGCCGCCGCTCGATGCTGCGATCGACGAAGCACTTCTCGACTTCATCGCCAAGAAGAAGGATTCGATGCCCGACGCCTTCACTTGAAGAGAGCCCGAACAAGCCAGGGAGCAAGGCGGAGCGGCGCAGGTAGCAGATTTCATCCAAAATGAAGTCTGGCGTCCACATTACGATAGGCAGGGGCCGAAACCGAAATGACCGGTCCCGTGACATCCAACGATGTTTTGAGTGAACTCCGTGCAGCGCTTGCGCCGCACGGAGTTTTTTTACGCGGTGTCGTCAACTTTGCCGATGGCGAAGCAGCGCCTACCTTGGGCGACGGGAAGGTGGCCCGCAGTGTCGCGCTTCTAGGGAATGTTGGTGGCTCGATCTGGCCGGCCTTTGACCACTGGCGCAATTCCTTGCCCGACCGTGGTGGCGAACATCCGCTCGATGTCTGGTCGAAGGTGGTGATCGAACCGGTCGCCCGAGCTTTCTGCGCCACTGCCTATTTCCCCTCCGATCCGCCCTGGCAGCCGTTCCAGCAATGGGCGATGCGGGCGGAAGGCTTGAAAGCCTCACCGCTTGGGATTCTCATCCATCCGCAATACGGCCTCTGGAATGGATATCGCGGCGCGCTGGGTTTCGCGCAGGCTCTGCCATCGGCGGCGGCCCCCAATCATCGGCATCCCTGCGACCACTGTCCCGGCAAGCCCTGTCTCTCCAGCTGTCCGGCGCAGGCTGTTTTGCCGTCCGGGTTCCAAATCGCGCCGTGCCGCGCGCATCTCAAATCAATGGAGGGGCAGGGCGGCTGCATGGCCGGGGGATGTCTCGCCCGCAATGCCTGCCCGGTCGGCGCCGCGTATCGCTACCCGGCGCAACAGTTGCATTTTCATATGGCTTCCTTGAGTTTATAGAGCTGCTGCCTCCATTTTGCTGTTGTCGCGCGACAGGGTCGGACGCGTGTAAGATGAGGTGGATATGTTTCGTTCTTTAAGCATCGGGTTGGCCATGACCGCATCGATTCTGTCCGCAGAGGAAGCAGAGGCCACCTGCCGCAAGGTGACGCACTTGACGCAAAGCTATGCGGTTTGCAGCTTCGATCCCGCCACCAGTAATATCGGCATTTTTCATCGTGGCCGCGATGGTCAACCATATGGCGGCTTTGAACCTCTGCTGCGGGATCTGCGGCAGGAGGGTGAATATCTGGAATTTGCCATGAATGGCGGCATGTACGAACGTGATTTGACCTCCGTCGGTCTGCTGGTGACCGATGGCATCGAGCGCAAGGCGATCGACCGGGGCTATAGCTGGGGAAATTTCTACCTGAAGCCCAATGGCGTGTTCTTCCTGCAAGGCGGCCGGGCCGGTGTTTTGGAAACCGAGGCCTATGTCGATGCGGCGATCAAGCCGGATTTCGCGACGCAATCCGGGCCGATGCTGGTGATCGACGGTGCTGTGCATCCGGCCTTCCTGCCGCAGAGCGACAGCCTGCAGATCCGCAATGGCGTTGGCGTCGATCAGAAGGGCATGGCGATCTTCGCAATCTCGCTGGAGCCCGTACGCTTCCATGATTTTGCGACGCTGTTTCGTGATCAGCTCGGTTGCGCCAATGCGCTGTTCCTGGATGGATCGATCTCAAGCCTGTTTTCACCGGCTCTGGCGCGCTATGACAATACCCATCCGATGGGGCCGATCATTGCTGTGACACGGAAAATTCCGGGATCGTAAAAATAATTTCGATCCCGACCCAAGGATCGGCCAGGACCGAACGTCTCAGTACCAGTTGCAACAAATCCGGGCGGGTGATTTGGACGAGGATCTTATCGAACGGGCACAGAAGGGCGATCGGAATGCCTTCGGCGTGCTCGTCGAACGGCACTATGATTTCGTCCATGCGGTTGCCTGGCGCTGGTCCGGTAATGTGGCCGATGCCGAGGATATAGCCCAGACGGTGTGCCTGAAGCTCGGGCAGGCGATCCGGGCCTTTCGCGGTGCTAGCCAATTTCGTACCTGGCTCTATACGCTGACCTTGAATGCCACGCGCGATCATCAGCGGAGCCAGTCACGGGAAAGACGCAACGCCGCAAACTTTCTGGCTGACCCTACCAGCGCTGCGGCAAACGACAATCACGCTCAGGTCGAGGCTTTATGGGAGGCCGTGCGGCAACTGCCCGACAAGCAGGGCGATGCCGTTCTGCTTGTCTATGGCGAGGGCCTGTCCCATGCCGCCACCGCCGATGTCATGGGATGTTCGGAGGCAACGGTGTCCTGGCATGTGCATGAAGCCCGCAAACGGTTGAAAATCCTGCTCGGCAGGGAGACGATGTGATGAACGACGATCTGAAAAATCTGGGCCAGATGAGCCCACCAACGCCTTCACCGGCTGCGCGCGCCCGTGCGCTGCCTTTGGCAATGCAGGCTTTCGACGAGGCCGAAAATAATTCGAAAGCCACCCAAGGAACCGCCGGTCCCCGGCGTCAAAGCTCCATATTCAACAGGCTATGGAGCCCCGTCATGAACAGGAAATTTCTCGCAGGTTCGGCACTCGCCACGCTTCTGGTGGTGCCCGCCGCCGCCTTTCTCACGCTGGAACTGACGCGGCAGGGCTTGCCGGTGGATACGGTTAAGTCGACGGGTATCGTGACTGATAACAAGGTGGCGAAAACGGAACAGGCCGAAGCGCCTGCAAATTTAGACAGTGAAGCGCAAGAACCTCATGCGGAAGTGGCTTTGCAGGACCGTCAGCTTGTTCGGCCAGAGCCGCGGCAGAGACAACAGCCAAGCGGCTATTCTGCCGACGAAACTGCGGCGCTTTTGAACCGCCAGGATACGCAAGGGGGCAGCGCAAAGAGGGTTACCTCTGGAACTGCGGCCGCTTCTTCGGTCGAAAAGGCCGATGCCGTCGCCCAGCCGGAAATGGCACCACAAGCTCAGGGAGCGATTGCGGCGGCACCTGCTATTGGGCAAGGGATAGTCAGCGAACGCCTCGCCATGCCATCTCCGATTCCTGTGCCTGTCGATACCCTCTCGCAACCGGAAGAAAATCGCGATCGTTTTAGCTCGGCCGATACCAACCCGGTCAAGTCCGTCGCCACCGACCCCGTTTCCACCTTCTCGGCCGATGTCGATACGGCGTCCTATTCCCTCGTGCGTAGGTCACTGATGGCTGGGCAGATGCCGGACCGCGACAGCGTTCGGGTCGAGGAGATGATCAACTATTTCCCGTATGACTGGCCGGGTCCGGACGGCAAGGACACACCGTTCAAGGCGACGGTCACCGTGCTACCGACGCCGTGGAATGCCAACACGCGGCTGCTACATGTCGGGATCAAGGGATATGATGTTGCCCCGGCTGTGGCACCGCGCGCCAATCTGGTGTTCCTGATCGATGTCTCCGGTTCCATGGACGAACCGGACAAGCTGCCGCTGTTGAAAAGCGCCTTTCGTCTTCTGGTAGAGAAGCTGAAACCCGAAGATACCGTCTCCATCGTTACTTATGCGGGGGATGCCGGTACGGTGCTGGAACCGACAGCCATCAAGGACAAGGCGAAAATCCTGAACGCGATCGATACGTTGCAACCGGGTGGCTCGACAGCGGGCGCGCAGGGGCTGGAGGCCGCTTACGCTCTGGCGCAGCAGGCATTCGTCAAAGGCGGGGTCAACCGGATCATGCTGGCCACCGACGGCGATTTCAATGTCGGTCCGTCCAGTGATGACGAATTGAAGGCAACGATCGAAGCCAAGCGCAAGAGCGGCATCTTTCTGTCCGTGCTCGGCTTTGGCCGTGGCAATTACAATGATGCGCTGATGCAGACGCTGGCGCAGAACGGCAATGGTACAGCCGTCTATATCGACACGCTGGCCGAAGCGCAGAAATCCTTGGTCGAGGAGGCCGGATCGTCGCTCTTCCCGATCGCCAAGGATGTGAAATTCCAGGTGGAGTTCAATCCGCAGCAAATCGCCGAATACCGGCTGATCGGCTATGAGACCCGCGCCCTGAAACGTGAGGATTTCAACAATGACAAGGTCGATGCCGGCGATATCGGCTCCGGCCACCGCGTCACAGCGATCTACGAGATCACTCCGAAGGGAAGCCCGGCCGTCCTCAACGATGACCTGCGCTATGGTGCCGCTGCCCCGGCTGATGAGGTTGATGTCAAGTCATCCGCGGAGCTGGCATTTCTGAAGATCCGCTACAAAAAGCCGGATAGCGATACGAGCCAGTTGATCACCACCCCGGTGACGCAAGCCAACGCCGTGACGACGCTGGAACAGGCCGGCCAGGATATCCGGTTCTCCGTCGCCGTTGCGGCCTTTGGCCAAAAACTGCGGGGAGCGGATGCCGTGTCCACTTACAAATACGGCTCGATCCTTGACCTTGCGTCTGGCGCAAAGGGCGAGGATGGCTATGGCTACCGGGCGGAGTTCCTCAATCTGGTGCGGCTTGCCAAAAGCCTTAGCGGAGAATGATGTACCTGTTTTGACTTGTAACCAAACGCTCTCCGGTGAAACGGAGGGCGTTTGCCCATCTGCCCACAGCCGCACCGTTTGCGCATTCAAGCTTTCGGATAGGCCTTTTCCAGGCCGCCCGAACGAACGAGCCCGACGCGAAATGCCTGATAGGCGGCATGCTGGCTGGATTTGGCCGCTTCCATCAGACGTATTTGTAGCCGGTCAGGGGCATTTGCGCCCATCCACGCGCCGAGCTTTTCAAGCTTGAGGGAATTCAACAGTTTTGCTGCAGAGGCAAGGTCGAGCTGGCGGTATAGACCTTCGATCAGATTCTCATCCTGCGCAGCATTTTCCATCAGCAGCAACAGGTAGGTTTGCTCGCTCTCGCCAAAGGCTGCCAGCTTTTCGGCAACTGTATCGCGGGCGGGAAACGGGGCGGGTGTACCGTTCATCTCGTGGCTCTCTTTTGTCGTCGCGGGTCAATTTCGAAAGAGTTTATCGGCGGAGGCTGGGGCAAAACTGGATTCGGCCGCATTGAGCGGCAAGGCTGGCACATCCTTGCTGGTGCTAATGGAAGAATGTTTTGATGTCATGACCGGCTGGTGGCGCCGACTGGGCGTCGAGCGTCTTTGGGACGGAGATACCAGTGGCCCAGCTTTCGATCTGCATGCCCAGCAACCGGCCATTGACGACGTCGCGCAGTGCGATAGAGAGCGCGCTCGCCTATGCCGAGAAAACCGGCGCGCGGCTGATCGTGTCCGACAATTCCCGTGATCCTGACAAACGCGTATTTCTTCAAAACCGCTCGCCCTATCTGCTCTATCATTCTTCACCGAGCGAGGATGCTTCCGGCAACTGGATGGAGGCCCTGTCACTGGCGGATACGCCGTTCCTGCTGCCGATGGGCGATGACGATCAGATCCATTTCGACGCGGGCGAAACGCCGGTCGATCTGCGTTCGCTACCAGATGACGTTGTCGGTATCCGTCCGCAAACGCAGATCTGGACGGTGGAGACTGGGGTCTGCCAGACGGAGTGTTTTACGATCGATGCGTTGTCACCGGCCGAGCGGTTGCAAGAGTTCTCCCGCAAGGTGATGGGCAATAACAGCATTTTCTATAGCATATACCGGACCAGCACTTTTGTGCCGTTGCTACGGTTCTTCACGCAGGCGCATCCGACCAAGGGTGGCTATTGCGACTGGAGCCTGTCTTTCGCGTTGATCACCGCCGGCCGGATGATCCATGATCCATCGCTGATCTACCGGTACGATCTCGGCGTCTGGGCGTCGGAGAAGGGGATCGCGGCGGCCTCCAGCAATCTCTATCAAAAGGCAGGGCTTCCGGCAGACAGCGAAAAATATGCTGCCCTTTTGCGTTTTCTGGACGTGCACATTTTCGCGCTTCGCGGCTCGCTGCGATTGTCGCCAGCAGAACGCGGCGACGTGCTGCTGATGAACGGCCGGCTCGCCATGGCGGAATTTCTGCAGAGTGTGCGGATCAAGGCTGCCGATTATGATGAGGTGGTGGTCTATCTTGCTGACCTGATGGAACAGGAGCGTGAGATCGAAACGATCTTCCATCTGGCGCTGCTGATGGCCGATTGTATCAGGCCGGGCTTGAAGGACGGCTATATTCGTTTCTTTCAGGCGGCTGCCGCAGCCTGAAATAAGAAGGGCCTGAAAACATTTGATTTTCAGGCCCTTCCATTTTGACAGAAGATGGTCTGCTCAGCCGCGGCGACGGTTGCCGCGTTCACGCGCCGGTGCGGACGGGCCTTCATTGGCGGTCTTGTTGCGCATCGGGCCGATGCGCTCGACGATGGTTTCGACGCTCGGCCGTTCACCCGGTACATAGGTGTCGAGCGCTACGCGCATCGCAGCCAGATGCTCGCAGGATGTGCCGCAGCAGCCGCCGATGATTTTCGCGCCGGCATCGCGGGCAAGGCGGGCATAGTCGGCCATCAGCGGCGGCGTGCCGGAATAGTAGATTTCCGAACCACGGAATTCCGGAATGCCGCAATTGCCTTTGATGATGATGTTTGCTTCGGGATTGGCTTCCGTCATGTCGAGCAGCGAGGAGAGGATGTCGGAAGCGCCGACGCCGCAATTGGCGCCGGTGGCCACCGGGCCGCTGCCGATGTCCTGCGCGACCGCGAACATATCCTTCGGATGCAGGCCCATCATTGTCTTGCCGGCCGTGTCGAACGATCCGGTATAGACGTAAGGCAACCCGACCTTGACGGCAGCTTCTGCTGCAGCGCGGATTTCGTCCGTTGCAGACATCGTCTCGATCCAGGCGACTTCGGCGCCGCCGGCCTTGAGGCCCTCGATCTGCTCGACGAATGCCTCGACAGCATCCTCATAGCTCATGGCGCCAAGCGGGATCAGCAATTCGCCGGTCGGACCGACGGAGCCTGCAGTGATCACCTTGCGCGGTGCCTTGTCGGCCACGGCACGAGCGATTTCAGCGGCGCGCTTGTTGAGGTCGTAAACGCGATCCTGTGCCTGATGCAGTTTCAGGCGATGGCGCGTGCCGCCGAACGAGTTGGTCAGGATGATGTCAGCGCCAGCATCGACGAAATCCTGATGCAGCTTGGTGATGTTTTCAGGCTTGGCCTCGTTCCAGAGTTCCGGTGCTTCGCCCGCTTCCAGTCCCATCGCAAACAACGAAGTGCCGGTCGCACCATCGGCGAGGAGCACGCCCTTTTCGGCGAGCAGGTCGGAAAGCGGATTGGCGTGCACGGTCATGGGGGATCCTGATCTCATCGGGTTTTGCAATCATATAAAGATATCCTTATATGATTGCAAGAGTATGATGCGATGATCTCAATCCGTATCGTGCCGCAGGTTGCAGCGGGCCGCCATGTTCAGCCCGAAAACCGCCAGTGCCAGAAGCATCCACTGTGGATCGGCGCGGTTGAGGATGAAGGATTCCATCATGCCGTTATAAGTCATGAAGATGATGACCATCATGCAGAATTCGGAGAAATTCCGGCTACCGCTGCGCCGGTCGGCGCGGGTATAGTCAAGGAGCGGTTTGACGAAGAGAAGCAGGATGATCACGGCGCCGCCGGGAATACCGAACGTCAGCAGCGCGTCGAGAAAGGTGTTGTGAGCCGATACGATACCGCGCACGTCCCAATCCGCTTCGAAATTGGCTTCCATGCCGCGAATGACCGGCGATTGCCAGAAGCTGGCATAGCCATGGCCGAACCAGGGATGTGCGGCGATGCTGTCTGATGCAAATTGCCAGATCGCATCGCGGCCGGTGAAGGTCGGATCGTCCAGCACGGCTGCGGTCATCGCAAGCAGGCTGGGAGAGTAGATCGTGCCGACGGTGAGGCAGGTGACGAGCACCACGAAACACAGGTGTACAATGACGATGGCGCCGGAACTGCGGATGGCACTGCCACACAGCACGATGCCGATCGCCAGCGGCAGGAAACCGATGGTTGTCTTTGAGCCGGTATGTAGAACGAAAATGACTGCAAGCAGCGTGATCGCCCATCCGCGCATGCGCGCCCCGGATCGAATGCAGTAGATGCCGAACATGGCGAGCACCGAAAAAACCGGGGCAGATACGTTCTTGTGCGAAAGATGGCCGCGCCAGTAGCCGGCGTGCCATGACTCCAGGGCGGACGCTTGATGGATTGCTCTTTCAGGCAAGAGCACGAGGGCGGCATAATTGATGATGAGCAGTAGCAGCACCGCATTGGCACAGGCCTCGACAAAGTCCTTCTCACTGCGCGGCAGGACCAGAACGCCGGCAACCATGAGCATGGCGACAAGACTGAGTGTCACGCCGCGTGCGGAGGCGGTCGGATCGTAGGACTGAATGCAGGAAAAATAGGCGATGGCAAAAATGATCAGCCAGCTGGGTGAGATCAACTTCAGCAATGTGCGGGGAGCAACGGAGGCCAGCATGGCGAAGATGAACAGCGCGCCCAGGCCGAGATAGCCGATCTGGTTGACGACATTCGCCGTCGTTCCAACGTCGCCCTCGGACACCACATCTCCCATGAAGGGATTGAGGGTGAAGATCATGATGAACAGGCCGAAGCCCGACAGGAATGTCGTTGCAGCGCGCATCATCGTCGCGGCCCCTTCGGAGGCCGGCTGCGGTATGATTGTTCTGGCGTCTGCGTTGCGCAAGGCGATGTGTCCGTGATTGACGGCGAGCGTTGCCGTCCATCCATCTTTGGAGAGCCCGTCCCGGTCACGCGACGCGCGCGCCTGAAAGCGGTCTGGGCTGCGTCATCGCACAGTGCCTCGACATGGTTAAATCCTGGTAAAGATCAACCCGTTGGCGCGTACGTGTTTAAACCGGCGCCGATCCCGCCTGCCGAATTCGTTTACCCATTTGCCGGAATTCTACCGCCGCAGCGGTGCGGTTAACGCAAAATTTTGGGCGCGGCGCATAACGCTTTCTCCATCGTCATGCGCGTTGAGCGTGCATGTCTTGCGCCGTGGGTGGAGCCAGCAGGATCATGACCAGTTCCGAAATCCGCAACTATGCCGCCTCCGATCCCGGCGGCACCGGAAGTCCGGCCAGAGTTCGCTTCGCGGTGCTTGATTCCTGGCGGGGGATTTGCGCGCTGCTCGTCGCGATAATGCACTTTCCTGCATCCGGGCCACTGTCGGAAAGTCTTGTCATCCGCAACGCCTATCTGTTCGTGGACTACTTTTTCGTTCTGTCCGGTTTCGTCATCGCTCACCGCTATCGCTCCAGCATTTCGAGCCGCGCCGCCTATCTCCGCTTCGCGATCGTACGGCTCGGCCGTGTTTATCCGCTGCATCTGGCGGTGCTTGCGGTTTTCGTCGCATTCGAACTGCTGAGGCTCACGGTACCGGCACTGCGGGGCGAGGGTGCGCCGCCTTTTTCTGACGGCAACAGTGTCGGTGAACTGGTCAACAGCCTACTGCTTCTGAACGGGGTCGGGATGGACGTGCGCCTGACCTGGAACAGTCCCAGCTGGAGCATTTCGGCGGAGGTCTGGACCTATCTTCTGTTCGGTCAGGCCGTCCTGTCGCTTGGCCGCCGCCACTGGATTGTCTTTATTCCAGTAATCGCAGCCGGGATGGCGGCAATTTATGCCTGGTCGCCGAACCACATGGACACGACCTGGTATCTCGGCCTTGTCCGTTGCCTCTACGGTTTTTCGCTGGGTGCGCTGCTCTATCACTTCCTCGGGGCGCTGCTTGTTGCACGCCATCTGGGCGCGGCCACGCCACGCGTCACATCCCTTGCTGCCACATGCGTCGAACTTCTTGCGCTGGGTGCCATTCTCGGGTTTGTCGCGCTTGCCGGTAAAGGAGCTTGGAATATTCTCGCGCCCTTTGTGTTTGCGCTGGCCATCTGCGTCTTCTCTTACGAGGGTGGCGCGGTCAGCCGCATTCTCAATCGCCGGATTTTCCTGTGGCTGGGGACGTTGTCCTACGGCATCTACATGGTGCACATTTTCGTGCAGGCCCGCATGATCAACGCCGCCAGCGTGATGGAAAAATTGACGGGACAACCCTTCGTCGGCCCGTTCTCGATCGCCCAGGAGGAGTTCTTCGGGTTCGGCGTTCGCGGAGCGGCTTTTGGAGTGGTCATGACCGTTGTGATGGTCATTCTCGTCGTCACCACTGCGCTGCTGGCTCATTTTGCCATCGAAAGACCCGGTATCCGCCTGTCGAAAGCGATTGCGGATCGAGTGGGCGGCGAGGGCAGCAAGAAGGGGACGGGACAGGCCGGGTTATCCGCCCTGTCCCCCTGATAAAGAGAGCCTTCAGGCTGCGTGCAGTTCATGGCCGATGGGCGTTACCATGGCGGAAATGAGCGTGCGGAGATCGAGCGATCCGACCGGTCGGCCATTGGAATCGACGACATGGGCAATATTCTGGTTGGCCAGCGTCATCATCCTTGCAGCGCTTTCCAGTACGGTTCCAATCGTCACCGGCACGCCTTCCGGATTTCCGGATAGCGGTTTCATGATCGTTTCGACATTGATGACGCGGCCGCGGTTCACTTCCTTGACGAAGGCGGTGATGTATTCGTCTGCCGGTTTGAGCACGATCTCCTGGCCGGTTCCCTGCTGGATCACCTTGCCGTCGCGCAGGATGGCGATCTTGTCGCCAAGCCGAAGGGCCTCGTCGAGATCGTGGGTGATGAACACCACGGTCTTTTTCAGCTCCTTCTGCAGGTCGAGCAGAACCGTCTGCATATCGACGCGGATCAGCGGATCGAGCGCCGAATAGGCTTCGTCCATCAACAGGATATCGGCATCGTTGGTCAGTGCCCGGGCAAGCCCGACGCGCTGCTGCATGCCGCCCGAGAGCTGGTTGGGGTAGTGGTTCTCAAAACCCTTGAGGCCAACGCGTTCGATCCAGCCCTGCGCCCGCTTTCGGCTCTCTTCCATCGGCACGCCCTGGATTTCCAGGCCGTAGACGGTGTTTTCGATGATCGTCCGGTGCGGCAGAAGCGCAAATTTCTGGAACACCATCGCCGTCTTGTGGCGCCGGAATTCGCGCAGGTCGTTTTCGTTCATCTTGCAGACATCGACGCCGTCATAGAGCACTTCGCCGGCCGTCGGGTCGATCAGGCGGTTGATGTGGCGGATCAGCGTCGATTTGCCGGAACCCGACAGGCCCATGACCACCATGACGCCACCGGCGGGCATGGAGATATTGATGTCCTGCAGGCCGAGCACATGGCCATGTGTCTCATTGAGTTCGGTCTTGCCGAGCCCGGCCTTGACCTGATCGACATAGTCGCGGCCGCGTGGTCCGAAGATCTTGTAGAGGTTCTTGACCTCGATTGCGTGACTAGCCATGGATCACCTCCGAGTGCTTTTGCAGACGCTTGCCATAGGCCTGGCTGGTGCGGTCAAAAATGATGGCGATCGCAACAAGCGCGAAACCATTGAAGAAGCCGACGGTGAAGAACTGGTTGTTGATCGCCTGCAGCACGTTGCGGCCAAGACCGCCGACGCCGACCATCGATGCAACCACGACCATGGCCAAAGACATCATGATGGTCTGGTTGATGCCGGCCATGATGGTCGGCAGTGCCAGCGGCATCTGAACATTTTTCAGCCGTTGCCAGGACGAAGAACCGAAGGCGTCGGCTGCTTCCAGCACTTCCTTGTCCACCAGCCGTATCCCCAAATTGGTCAGGCGGATCATCGGCGGGACGGCATAGATGACGACGGCGATCAGGCCGGGAACCTTGCCGATTCCGAAGATCATCACCACCGGGATCAGATAGACGAAGCTTGGCATCGTCTGCATGACGTCGAGGATCGGATTGATGATCGACTGGGCGCGCTCGGAGCGGGCCATCAGGATGCCGATCGGAAGGCCGACGATAATGGCGATGAACGTACAGACCGTCACCATGGCCAGGGTGACCATCGTGTCGTTCCACAGGCCGACAAGGCCGATCAGAAACATGGAGACGATCGTCCCGATGGTGATGCGCAGGTCGCGGCTGCCGTAATAGACGATGGCGACCATCACCGCCATGATAACGATCCAGGGCGAGCTGACGAACAGCTTTTCGAGATAGTTCAGAAACCACTGGAGCGGCTGGACGAGGGCATCGATGATATTGACATACTCGCGGACGAGGGCCTTGAAGCCATCATCGACGCTTTTTCGAGCCATTCGTATCGTCGTGTCGTCGATCGCCGGAAATTTACAAAGCAGATCTGGCAAGTAACTGCATATTGCCATGTCGTTCCCCTTTTAACCGGAAGTTTTATAATGCCGGCCGCGTCATCAGTGCCTTTGTTCAGGCCTTCGCGCAGACTTGGGTGGCTTCTTTTCGAACCCCGGCATGTGGAAAATGTGACAGCTTTTCGTCACAAGCGACTATGCCGTTTGCGACGATTTTCGTTTTCATATCCATATCTGATGGAAATACCGGCGGCATTTCGTGTCGTCGGTATCGGGGTCTCGTGTCTTCCGGCGCTGTGGCAGTGTGCCGTGTGATTGGCCGAAAGGCGGCAGCGAAGTCTGCTTCGCTGCCGCAGAACAATCCCTTAGAGGGCTGCCTTAACCTTTTCGGCTACGTCCGGTGCGACCCACTTGGTCCACATGTCCGGATAGGTTTCCAGGAAGTACTTGGCGGCGTCTTCGTTGGTGCCCTGGTTGTCGGTCATCCAGGCGAGAACCTTGTTGACGGTGCCGTTGTCCCACTTGCGGACCTTGACATAGTCCATGGCGACGCCGGCCTTTTCAGAGAAGGCCTTGGTGACGACCGTGTAGACGTCCGATGTCGGGTAGGAGTTTACCTTCGGATCGGCGCAATCCGGAACCGCCGTGCAGGCATCCCAATCGGCCTTGTTGTGCTCGACACCGAAGCTCAGCCGGGTCATCTGATACTTGCCGAGGATGGCTGTTGGCGCCCAGTAGTAGCCGAGCCAGCCCGACTTCTTTTCGAATGCGTTGGAGATCGAGCCATCGAGACCGGCTGCCGAGCCGGTGTCAACCAGTTCGAAACCAAGCTTCTCAGCGCCCAGTGCCTTGTAGAGGTTTGCCGTCGAAACCTGGCAATTCCAGCCTGACGGGCAGTTGATGACGGCGGCCTTCGAAGGGTCTTCCGGTGCCGGGAACAGTTCCGGATGCTTCAGCGCGTCCTGAACGGTCTTGATGTCCGGATGCGCGTCGGCCAGGAATTTCGGAATCCACCAGCCTTCGACGCCACCTTCGCTCAGCAGCGGTGCTGCCTCGATCAGGCGGCCTTCCTTGATGGCGGCATCGAGTGGTGTGCGCACGGCATTGACCCACAATTCGGGCGCCATATCCGGCTGGGCTTTTTCGTTCATGGAGGTGAAGGTCGGCATGGTGTCGCCGGTGACCAGCGTGACCGTGCAGCCGTAGCCGTTTTCAAGAATGTACTTGTCGACATGCGCGGCAACACCGGCCGATGCCCAGTTCATTTCTGCGATGCTGACTTCGCCGCATTCGGCGGCTTGAGCGGAACCGGCAAGCGCATAAAGGCCGGCAGCGAGAATTGTGGAAGCGAGGAGCTTCTTCATGTTTAAGACCTCCCAGTCTTATGCAGCCAAAATCGTGGGGTCCATCGGGATACTGCATCTCCCGGAAACCCAATCGTTCAGGTTGAAGCAGGCCGGGGGGCTCTTGTGGCAAGGCCAATCTTTCATCCCCGCTGCGACGGCGTTGGAGCTTTATTGTCTGGCCGCCGAACTCTGTCGCCAGCCATCTCTCCTTTGTACCGTTAAGGTCAGCGTAAGTATTCCACTGAAGAAATCAACCTCCGGAATCGTCTTAAGCCATGCAGGCGGCGTTTGCGGGGTCTGTAAGGGGCCGCGCAAGCTGTTGAATTTAATGAGCCGGGCAAGATTTTTGTGCAAATGCGCCCCTCTATGGCGCAAAATTAGCGCTGCTTCACACAAGAGTTGCGGAGCGTGTTTTATCCCGGACAAATTCTGTTCCGTATGCGCCTCCTCATTGTTTTTCATCCGGCATGAAAAAAAGTGAAAAAAACACGGAATTCATCTTTGGTTAAGCTCTCACTAACCATCCGGTAACACTGTCAGGCTAATTGTTTTCCTGCGGCGGGGGATACTTGGCCGCCCGGCTGGATTAGGTTTTGCGTCCCGGCCGGAGCGATCTCCGGGTGTATGCCGGAGCGGCCATGTGTAGCTTTGGCAGACCGCACGGTTCCGGAAGGAATGGGTGCGGTTTTCGCGTTTCCGGGATATCGTTTCTATGGCCAGGCACAAAAAAACCGCGCCATTCAAACAAGGGCGCGGTTCGAAGTGTCAGTCTGGGAGAGGGTGTCAGCCGACGCTGCGGGTCCGGATGAAGCCGAGCGGACCGAAGGGGGCGGACATGACCGTGTTGCGCACACGCGACTGGCTTTCGGGAACCTTCGAGTTCCAGGCGATCTGAACGAAATTTGGCTTGCTGAAGATGAACAACATCGGGGTTTGACCTTGGGTGTGGAGCGTCTTTCGCTCCGTGCTTTGATGGTGCTGATATAAGCTCGTTTTGGCCGAATACAACGAGTATTTTTGCCACGCTATGTCGCTTTTTGGACAGTTCCATATCCGTACCGCACAAGCCTCGCAGCAGCCTGAAATATCGCGTGAAAAACCGGCGCCAAACACGGCAGAAATGCGGCGGAATATGGCTTTTCTTGCGGTGTCTGCAGTGCTAGATCAAGCGCCATGACAAAGACGATCATGCTTCAGGGAACCGGCTCCGATGTCGGAAAAACGGTACTCGTGGCAGGCCTATGCCGCATCGCTGCCAATCGCGGCCTGAAGGTCGCTCCGTTCAAGCCGCAGAACATGTCGAACAATGCAGCGGTTTCGGACGACGGCGGCGAAATCGGCCGTGCCCAGTGGCTGCAATCAATGGCCGCGCGCATTCCATCGTCGGTCCACATGAACCCGGTTCTCTTAAAGCCACAGTCGGAAACCGGCAGCCAGATAATCGTCCAGGGCATGGTGGCGGGGCAGGCGAGAGGACGCGATTATCAGGCCTTGAAGCCGAAGCTGATGGGCGCCGTCATGGAAAGCTTCGAAATAGTGCGGTCGGGTGTCGATCTGGTCGTCGTCGAAGGGGCGGGATCGCCCGCCGAAATTAACCTGCGCGCCGGCGATATCGCCAATATGGGCTTTGCCACCCGCGCCAACGTGCCCGTCGTGCTGGTCGGTGATATCGATCGTGGCGGCGTCATCGCCTCGCTGGTCGGCACGCACACCATTCTTTCCGGCGAAGACCGCGCCATGATCCGCGGCTACATCATCAACAAGTTCCGGGGTGACGTGTCGCTGTTTGACGCTGGCATTACCGCGATTAACGGTTTTACCGGCTGGCCCTGTTACGGCGTCGTGCCCTGGCTGAAAAGTGCCGCCCGTCTGCCGGCCGAAGATTCCGTCGTGCTGGAAAAACTGGCGCGCGGGACAGGCAGGGCCTTGAAGGTCGCCGTGCCGGTTCTGTCGCGCATCGCCAATTTCGACGATCTTGATCCTCTGGCTGCTGAACCCGAGGTTGATCTTGTCTTCGTTCGCGCCGGCGAGCGCATTCCCGCTGATGCCGGTCTGGTGGTGATCCCGGGATCGAAGGCGACGATTGCGGATCTTGCCGATTTTCGTGCGCAAGGGTGGGACCGTGATCTGCAGGCGCACGTGCGGCGCGGCGGCCATGTCATCGGCATCTGCGGCGGCTATCAGATGCTCGGAGACCGGGTCACCGATCCGCATGGCATTGAGGGCAATACTAGTGAAATTGAGGGGCTTGGCTTGCTTGCCGTCGAAACGGAGATGGCGCCGGAAAAGACGGTGCGCAACAGCAGCGCCCGCTCGGCGATCTACGATGTTGCGTTGGAAGGCTATGAAATCCACCTCGGCCGGACCACGGGCGCTGACTGCGCCCGCCCTGCCGTGATCATCGACGGCCGGCCGGACGGGGCGGTGTCGGCCAACGGCATGGTCAGCGGAACCTATCTACACGGGCTGTTTGCCAGCGATGCCTATCGCGCGGCGCTGCTCAAAAGTTTTGGCATCGAAGGCGGTGGCGAAAACTACCGGCTCTCGGTTGACCGTGCGCTCGATGATGTCGCAGCTGAGCTGGAAGCGGTGCTGGAGCCGCGCTGGCTGGATGGGCTGATGTCCTAACCGGAGCAGGTTTCAGATTTCTCCCGAAGCTTCGCGGCGCCTTCGATCCAGTTCTTCACTGTAGCGGCGCAGCGTGTGGCTTTCCGTCAGCAGGCCGACGACGCGTCGTTCGATGAGGTTGTTGACCACGGCCAGTGCATCGCTCTCCGTCGTGTCGAACAAAGCGGCTGCCTGCTTGGCATTCATGTTGGGCTGCAGGAAATCGTTAGGGAGGCGGATGAAGCCGGAAAGGCCCTGCTTTTCCTCGCTGGCCTCGATGGGGCTGGCATAGACTTCCGGCACCTGGATGATGCCGGCATATTTCGCGCCATCGACGACGACGACACGCTGCGTCGATCCGAGCGGAAAGTCTCTGCGGAAATCCTCCAATGTTGCCTGCGCATCGATCGTGCGGACATCGGTGCGCATCAGGCGGCCGACGGTGAGGTTGCGGATCCAGCCGACATCATGGGCGCTACGGATGCTCTCACCGCGCAGGTGAAAGCGCCAGGTGGCGAACGAGTAACCGAAGGTGGTGCGCACCACGAGCGACGAGGTGATCACGGCAGCCAGAACAAGCACGGTGATCGGAAAGTCGCCGGTGATTTCCAACGCCAGGAATGTCATCGTCAATGGCCCGCCGATAATGGCGACCGCCAACGAACTCATGCCGACGACGGCATAGATGACCGGGGTCAGCGTCGCGTGGGCAAAGATATAGGGTGCAGAAAAAGCAAAAATCTTGCCGAGAAGCGCGCCCATGAACAGCGACGCAAAGAACAGGCCGCCGCGAAAGCCGGAACCAATCGACACGGCTGATGCGAGTGATTTCATCAGGAACAGGCCGATCAGCATCGGGATCGCTGGTGAACTGGCGAGATTGAGATGCAGGGCACCGTGACCGGCCGAAAGCACCTGCGGCGACACCAGTGCCAGGAGCCCGACGACAATGCCGCCGAGCGCCGGGCGCATGGGAGCAGGGATCGAGCTGCGGCGGGCAAGCCCCTCGATCAGCGAGACGCCCTTCATCAAGAGGATACCCATGCCGGCGCAGAAGCAGCCGAGCAGCAACGCCGGCAGATAGTCGGCCGGAACCACCGCCCCGAACTGGCCGACATCAATGGTGAAATCGCCCGCATACAGCCACCTGGCCACGAGATTTGCGATCAGGGCGGAAACCACGACCGGTGTCAGCGACACGATCGTATAGGTGCCGATGATCAGCTCGAACGCGTAGAAGGCACCGGTCAGCGGCGCATTGAATGCGGCAGCGATCGCACCGGCAGCACCACAGCCGACCAGGGTGCGCAGATCGGAGCGGCGAAGCTGCAGCGAGATGCCGAGCTTGGAGGCGATGCCGGACGCCAGCTGCGTGTAACCGGCCTCAAGCCCCACAGAGGCGCCAAAGCCGTTGGAAATCAGGTTCTGTACCGCGACGATGATACTGTCGGTCAGCGATAATCGCCCGCCATGCAGGGCGTTAGCCTCGATTGGGTCGACCATCGGCTTCTTGCGCCAGGACGCCAGGATCATCATCAGCAGGCCGAGAATGATCCCGCCGGCCACCGGCGCGATCAGCACTGAAATTTCACCCTGGAAATTGCTGGAGCTCAGCCTTTCATTATCGGCAATGCCGAAGATCAGGCTGTGCAGGCGGCTGGAAATGATGCTCATCGCGGTGACGGCAAGGCCCGACGTGACACCAACGATCATGCCCGCGACGACCAGGCCGAGTTCACTGCGCCGCGCAAAGGCGCGCATGCGCCCGAGATCGAAAAGCAGCGAGAGATAGCCGAGCCGCCGCAGGTTAAGTTTCGGAATCATCTTCAGCTTCATTGCCTGGCCATCCTGTCTCTGCGCCGTCCTGGGCATTTCCGCTTTTCTTCGAGTTGCGAAAACGGCCTGTCTTTTCTACGCAATTCCGGACGCAAAACCGCAGCACATCTTCGCTGGAATTGCTCTAGAAGGCATGGTCTGGGAGATCAAGCTTAGTCTTATCGAGGCCGGGTCAAGCCATGGCGGCGGAGGGAGTGCCGCAATTGACTTGATCCGGGCGAGCGCCTAATCATCAGCCATTGGATGGTTCCCGATATGCCGTTGCATGTTGGGAGTAAATGGGAATGCGACGGGCCGGACCCAGACCGGGCGTCCTTATCGCAGCCGACCCCGCGACTGTAGAACGGTCAGGGTTCGCCATCCGGGAAAGCCGATGCTTCCGGACTGTCCGCATTCGCGGCAGCGGCAAGGATTGGCCCAACCGGAAAAGCCACTGGAGTTGCATTACGATCTGCCGGGGCCGGACGCCTCTAAATCTACGAATCGTCCACCTCTTCGTGATGCCGTCGATTGCGGTCACGCAATCTGGCGCAAAAACTCTGGGAAGGCGAGGTGAGCCCGTTCGTCCCTTTTGGGGCGTGGCGCCGTGAGCCAGGAGACCTGCCATCCTCAAGGGCCCCGTCTCGATGGGGTTCGCCCATTCCAGGGAGAGATACTCCCGATGCCAGCACGGAGGTTGTCATGGCTTTATCATCCCGTTCCCGGAACGGCCCGTTTCGCGTTGCAGCGAATGCCTTTCTGCGTGAGCCAGGAATTCTTGTTCTTGCCGGCGCGCGCTGAGGCCGGGATCTTTTTATGACATCGATACAGTCAGGCAGCGTGCTGGTTCTGGGCGGCGCCCGTTCCGGCAAATCCGCTTTCGCCGAAAAACTCGTGACGGCGTCGGGTCTGCGCATGCATTACGTCGCGACCGGAAGGGCCTGGGACGGCGAGATGCAGGCAAGGATTAGCGAGCATCGCGATCGCCGGGGCGCCGATTGGCAGACCCATGAAGAGCCGCTCGACCTTGCCGGGTGCGTGAAGGCGATTGATGCGCCCGATCGCATTATTCTGATCGATTGCCTGACGCTCTGGGTCACCAATCTGATGATGGAACATCGGGATATCGCGGCGGAATTTGAACGGCTTGCGGCCTATATACCGCAGGCCAAGGCCCGGCTGGTCTTTGTGTCGAACGAGGTCGGACTGGGTATCGTGCCGGAAAACCGGATGGCGCGCGACTTTCGCGACCATGCCGGCCGGCTGCACCAGATCATTGCGGAGATTTCCGCAGACGTCTATTTTATCGCGGCTGGATTGCCGCTGAAAATGAAGGGTTGATCCATGACCATTGAAAAAGCCGCTCACGGCAAGATCCCGGCCACCGTTATCACCGGCTTTCTCGGTGCCGGCAAGACGACGATGATCCGCAACATCCTGCAGAATGCCGGCGGCCGGCGCATCGCGCTGATCATCAACGAATTCGGCGATCTCGGCGTCGATGGCGATGTGCTGAAGGGCTGCGGCGCCGAAGCCTGCAGCGAGGACGATATCATCGAGCTGACCAATGGCTGCATCTGCTGCACCGTCGCCGACGATTTCATCCCGACCATGACCAAGCTGCTGGAGCGCGAAAACCGCCCGGACCATATCATCATCGAAACGTCCGGTCTGGCGCTGCCTCAGCCGCTGATCGCCGCCTTCAACTGGCCGGATATCCGCACGCAGGTCACCGTCGATGGTGTCATCACAGTGGTCGATAGTGCTGCGGTTGCAGCTGGCCGTTTTGCCGATGACCACGACAAGGTCGATGCGCTGCGCGTCAACGACGACAATCTTGATCATGAGAGCCCGATCGAGGAATTGTTCGAAGACCAGCTGACCGCTGCCGACCTGATCATTCTCAACAAAACCGACCTGCTCGATTCGACTGGCCTTGCCTTTGTCCGTAACGAGGTTGCGTCGCGCACCAGCCGCAAGCCAACGATGATCGAAGCCAAGAATGGCGAAGTTTCCGCCGCTGTCCTGCTTGGTCTCGGCGTCGGCACCGAAAGCGACATCGCCAACCGCAGGTCCCATCACGAGATGGAGCACGAGGCCGGTGAAGAGCACAGCCATGACGAATTCGACAGCTTCGTCGTCGAACTGGGTTCGATTGCCGATCCGGCGGCTTTCATCGAAAAGCTGAAGCCGATCATTGCCGCGCACGACGTGTTGCGCCTGAAGGGCTTTGCCGATATTCCCGGCAAGCCGATGCGCCTGCTGATCCAGGGCGTCGGCACCCGCATCGACCAGTATTTCGACCGCCCCTGGGCTGCCGGCGAAGTGCGCCGCACCCGCCTGGTCGTCATCGGCCTGCACGACATGGATGAAGCGGCTGTGCGCGCAGCGATCGCTGCGGCGGTTTGACAATGGTGAGCGCGGCGTACCCCCCTCTGTCCTGGCGGACATCTCCCCCACAAGGGGGGAGATCAGCTGTGGCTGCCTCGCGCTCAAACCTCTTAGCGCAAGCGTCCCGGCGCCGCTCGGTCCCGATCTCCCCCCTTGTGGGGGAGATGTCACGGAGTGACAGAGGGGGGTATTGCTGCCCTTGGGGAATACTATGCATCTCCTCCTAGCCCAGAAAGGCACCATCACCGACGGCGAGGAGGCGATCGATCTTGGCCAGTCGCCAGCCGATATCCTGTTCCTGTCGGCCGCCGATACCGAGCTTTCATCGATCGCCGGCGCACATCGCATGCGCGCGGCGAAGTCGAGCCTGCGGGTCGCGAGCCTTCTGACGCTCAAGCACCCGATGTCGGTCGATACCTATGTCGAGCGCACGGCGCGTCATGCCAAGCTGATCATCGTTCGCCCACTCGGCGGCGCCAGCTATTTTCACTATGTGCTGGAGGCGCTGCATGCGGCCGCCGTCACCCATAAATTCCAGATTGCCGTACTGCCCGGTTGCGACAAGCCTGATCCTGGGCTGGAGCCTTTTTCGACCGTCTCCGCTGAAGACCGCAACCGCATGTGGGCCTATTTCACCGAAGGCGGCGCTGACAATATGGCCCGGCTGCTGGCCTACGCCGAGGCGCTGATCGACGGCTCGGAAAGGCCGGAATCGGCCGCACCGCTGATGAAGGCGGGGATCTGGTGGCCGGGTCAAGGTGTGATCGGGGTAGAGGCCTGGAAGAAGGCGGTTGGGTTTAGTGCCGCCGGTAAGATACCCCCCTCTGTCAGTTTTGCTGACATCTCCCCCTCAAGGGGGGAGATCAACGCGCGGCATACACGCCAATCCCAAGCGGAATTTGAGATTGCGGAACCTGATGTGGGAAGGCGGGTGCGTGCTCCAGCGATCTCCCCCCTTGAGGGGGAGATGCCCGACAGGGCAGAGGGGGGTATGCCTCCGAGAAACAAGAGCATCCCATCCCATTCGACGGTGGTAGCGGGAGAGGGGCTCGACCCCCCGACAGTTGCCCTCTGCTTCTACCGCGCGCTTGTTCAAAGCGGTGAGACCAAACCTGTCGAGGCCTTGATTGAAGCACTCAGTGCCGAAGGTTTGACGGTGCTGCCGGTGTTTGTTTCTAGCCTCAAGGATGCCGTGTCGATCGGCACGCTGCAGGCGATCTTTGGTGAGGTACCGCCCACCGTGGTGATGAATGCCACCGGCTTTGCTGTTTCCGCGCCCGGCGCCGACCGCAAGCCGACCGTGCTCGAGTTTTCCGATGCGCCCGTCCTTCAGGTTATCTTTTCAGGTTCGTCGCGGGCGGCCTGGGAAGCCTCGCCGCAGGGCCTGATGGCGCGCGATCTGGCTATGAACGTGGCGCTGCCGGAGGTCGATGGCCGCATTCTGTCGCGGGCCGTTTCGTTCAAGGCGGCGGCTGTCTATGACACCGATGTCGAGGCCAATATTGTCGGCCACGAGCCTCTGGCCGACCGTGTCGCGTTTGCCGCCAAGTTGGCGGCTAACTGGGCCAGGTTGCGCCAGGCGGCACCGGGCGAGCGCCGCGTCGCGATCATCATGGCAAACTATCCCAATCGCGACGGGCGGCTCGGCAATGGCGTCGGCCTCGATACACCGGCCGGGACGATCGAAGTGATGAAGGCGATGGCCGCCGCCGGTTATGCCATCGATTCGATCCCCTCAGACGGCGATGCGCTTATCGCGCATCTGATGGACGGTCCGACCAATTCGGCACGGGTGGATTGCGACGTCCGCGAAACGCTTTCGTTGAATCAATACAATGCCTTCTTTGCGTCTCTTCCCATTCAGATTCAGGCTGAAGTTACCGGTCGATGGGGCGGGCCAGAAAACGACCCGTTCTTCCGCGACGGTTGTTTCGCCCTGCCGCTGACGCGCTTTGGAGAAACGCTGGTCGGCATCCAGCCGGCACGCGGCTACAATATCGATCCGAAGGAAACCTACCACTCGCCGGACCTCGTTCCGCCGCACGGTTACCTCGCCTTCTACGCCTATCTGCGCCGTGACTATGCCGCCCATGCCATCATCCATATGGGCAAGCACGGCAATCTCGAATGGTTGCCTGGCAAGTCACTGGCGCTGTCGGAGACCTGCTACCCGGAAGCGGTCTTCGGTCCGATGCCACATCTCTATCCGTTCATCGTCAATGACCCGGGCGAGGGAACGCAGGCCAAGCGCCGCACCAGTGCCGTCATCATCGATCATCTGACGCCGCCGCTGACGCGGGCGGAATCCTATGGTCCATTGAAAGACCTGGAAGCGCTGGTTGACGAATATTATGATGCGGCCGGCGGCGATCCGCGCCGTCTACGCTTGCTCAGCAAGCAGATCCTCGAGCTGGTGCGCGATATCGGCCTTGATTATGACGCTGGCATTGCCGGTACGGACGGCGAGGACAAAGCGCTGGAAAAGCTCGATGCCTATCTCTGCGACCTCAAGGAACTGCAGATCCGCGATGGCCTGCATATCTTTGGCGTGGCGCCGGAAGGCCGCTTGCTGACGGATCTGACGGTGGCTCTGGCCCGCGTGCCGCGTGGGCAGAGCGAGGGCGGCGACCAGAGCCTGCAGCGGGCGATTGCAGCGGATGCGAGGTTGGGTGTTTCCACGTCGATCTCCCCCATCGTGGGGGAGATGTCCGATAGGACAGAGGGGGAGAAAGCCTCCGCAAATTTTGAACCCGCAACACCCCCCTCTGTCGGCCGGGCCGACATCTCCCCCACAAGGGGGGAGATCAATCCGGAGCGGCCTTTCGACCCCCTCGATTGCATCCTTTCCGATCCCTGGCTTGGACCACAACCGGCCATTCTGGCTGACACCACCGACGCCCCGTGGCGCACTGCCGGCGACACCGTCGAGCGCATCGAGCTGCTGGCCGCCCGGTTCGTCTCGGGCGAATTGCCGTGCCCGGATGACTGGATTGCCACCCGGGCCGTTCTCCACGAGGTCGAAACTCGCCTCAAACCCTCCATCGTCCAGTCCGGTCCCGCCGAAATCGCTGCCTTGATGACCGGTCTCGACGGTCGTTTCGTCGCGCCCGGCCCTTCCGGTGCGCCAACGCGTGGGCGGCCGGATGTGTTGCCGACGGGACGCAATTTCTATTCGGTCGACAGCCGGGCCGTGCCGACGCCAGCGGCGTTCGAGCTCGGCAAGAAATCGGCGGAGCTGTTGATTCGCCGCTATCTGCAGGATCACGGCGACTGGCCGACATCGTTCGGCCTCACCGCCTGGGGCACGTCGAACATGCGCACGGGGGGCGACGATATCGCCCAGGCAATGGCGCTGATCGGCACCAAGCCGGTCTGGGATATGATGTCGCGCCGCGTCACCGGCTACGAGATTGTGCCTCTCGCCATTCTCGGTCGTCCGCGTGTCGATGTCACCTTACGCATTTCCGGCTTTTTCCGTGATGCCTTTCCCGAGCAGATTGCCCTGTTCGATACGGCGATCCGCGCCATCGGCGGGCTCGAAGAGGATGATGCCGACAACATGATTGCCGCCCGCATGCGGGCGGAAACCAAACGGCTGGAGGCTGCCGGCGTTGCGCCGAAGGAAGCATCGCGCCGGGCGTCCTACCGCGTGTTCGGGGCCAAGCCCGGCGCCTATGGGGCCGGGTTGCAGGCGCTGATGGATGAGGGCGGCTGGGACAATCGCGCTGATCTTGCCGACGCCTATCTCACCTGGGGAAGTTATGCCTATGGCGCCGGCGAGAACGGCAAGGCCGAGCGCGGGCTTCTCGAAGCGCAGCTGAAGACCGTCGAGGCCGTCGTCCAGAACCAGGATAATCGCGAGCACGACCTGCTCGACAGCGATGACTATTACCAGTTCGAAGGCGGCATGAGCCTGGCCGTCGAACAGATGGCCGGCACGCGCCCGGTGATCTATCACAACGACCATTCCCGCCCGGAAAAGCCGGTAATCCGCTCACTGGAAGAAGAGATCGGCCGGGTGGTGCGCGGCCGCGTGGTCAATCCGAAATGGATCGATGGCGTCATGCGCCACGGCTACAAGGGCGCCTTCGAGATCGCAGCTACGGTCGATTACATGTTTGCCTTTGCCGCAACGACCGGTGCTGTGCGTAGCCACCATTTCGAGGCGGTCTACCAGGCCTATGTGATGGACGAGCGCGTCCGCAGGTTCATGGAAGAGAAGAACCCGGATGCCTTGCGCGAAATGACCGACAAGCTGATGGAGGCGATCGACCGCGGCCTTTGGTCGCCGCGCTCCAACTCGGCCCGGTTCGAGTTGCAGGGCCTTTCGGCGGCGGCGGAATAATGGCGACGATGGAACACCGCGCACTGCTGGGCACATTTCGGGACCATCTCGTTGCGGTGGATTCGCCGGACGTCCAGCGTTTCCTTGCCGGTTTCGACTGGAATTTGCAGCCACGCGAACTCGTTGTGGAAAGCATTCCCGCTGTTCAGCATCTTCAGTCGGTAAAGCCCGGTCTTGGCGATGATCTTGTGAAGGCGTTGTTACGCCATGCAAACGATTTGCATTGGGGACGCACCTATACCTCGGCTGACTTCAGCGATCATTTCCTGCAGAACTATGGCTGGGTAGAGCTTTTCGGATCACGCGGCCATTTTGTCAGCGGCGAAATGGCGGGTGGGTTTCTCCTGCTCGGGCCGGGTGTGGATTATCCCGATCACCACCATATTGCCGAGGAAATTTATCTGCCGCTGACCGATGGCTCCCTGTGGAGCAGGGATCGCGGGCGTTTCATCGCTCGCAACGCCGGCGACGTTATCCATCATCCATCCGGCGTCAGCCACGCCATGAAAACAACGGACCGGGCGCTTGTCGCACTTTACCTTTGGCGAGGCGGACCGCTGAGCGAAAAACCGAAATTTTGAGGGGACACATCATGACCGAAGACGACGTACAGACAACCGAGACCGGACCCGTCCACGACGAAGCGCGCCATGCCATGAAGATGGCGAAAAAGAAGACCGCGCGCGAAAAGATCATGGCGACGAAGACGGACCAGAAGGGCCTGATCATCGTCAATACCGGCAAGGGCAAGGGCAAGTCGACGGCCGGTTTCGGGATGATCTTCCGCCATATCGCCCATGGCATGCCGTCAGCTGTCGTGCAGTTCATCAAGGGCGCCTGGGAAACCGGCGAGCGCGATCTGATCGAGAAGCATTTTGGCGATGTCTGCCAGTTCTACACGCTGGGCGAAGGCTTTACCTGGGAAACGCAGGACCGCTCGCGCGATATCGCCATGGCGCAAAAGGCCTGGGAAAAGGCCAAGGAGCTGATCCGCGACGAGCGCAATTCCATGGTTCTGCTCGACGAAATCAATATCGCGCTGCGCTATGACTATATCGATGTCGCCGAAGTGGTGCGGTTCCTGAAGGAAGAAAAGCCACACATGACCCATGTGGTGCTGACCGGCCGCAACGCCAAGGAAGAGCTGATCGAGGCTGCCGATCTCGTCACCGAAATGGAACTGATCAAGCATCCGTTCCGCTCCGGCATCAAGGCGCAGGTCGGCGTCGAGTTCTAAGCGGCTCTGCTGTTACCAGCCAAGCCAGATCCGGACCGGATGGCCCGGATCGGCCAGAAGCTTGATCGCGAGTGCGATGCAGGTGACGACGAGAAGCGGCTTGATGATCTTGGCGCCGTTCTTCATCGCAAAACGCGAGCCGACCTGTGCCCCGGCAAACTGGCCGACGCCCATGATAAGGCCGACCTTCCAAAGGATCACGCCGTAAAGACCGAAGACGATGAAGCCGCCGACATTCGAGCCGAAATTCAGGAATTTCGTGTGCGCCGTCGCTTTCAATATGCCGAACCCGGCCAGCGTCACAAAACCCAGCATGAAGAAAGAGCCCGTGCCGGGACCGAAGACGCCGTCGTAAAACCCGATCAGCGGAACGAAAATCAGGCCGAAGAGAAACGGCGTCATCCGGCGTGTCTGGTCGGTGTCGCTGATGTTTGGCTTGAGGCCGAAATAGAGCGCGATAGCGATCAGGAAAAACGGCAGTGCCACCTTGAGGACATCGCCGGGAACGATCGTCGCCAGCACAGCGCCCAGCCCGCCGCCTATCATCGCCAGCGCTGCCATCGGCAATTGTTCGACCAGATTGACATGGCCGCGCCGCGCATAGGCGATGCTGGCGGATCCTGATCCAAACAGCGACTGCAGTTTGTTGGTCCCAAGCGTTTCCAGCGGCGGAATGCCGGCGATCAGCATGGCCGGTATGGTGATCATGCCGCCGCCACCGGCAATGGAATCGATGAAGCCGGCGAGAAACGCTGCGATGAACAGGAAGGCGAGGAGGTGGGGGGCAAGATCGTGCACGGGGAGACTCGGACAGTCGGAGCGGATGGAAATTCAGCCACTGTGTGTCAGAGCTTTGCCCGAAATGCAAAGGCGGCAGCAAGAGCCGGACCGGCCCTTGCTGAAAATCGCGGTGGGTTTGGCCGCTATTTGAAATGTGCCTCGGTCAGCACGTAGCTGTCGCGATGGTCGCGCCCATAGGCCTTGCGGGCAACATCATGCACCGCGTTGCGCGCCGAATCGAAGGCCGCGAGGCAATCAGCTTCGCTCGGAGCGCGCGAGACGATCTTCGGAAGGGCGCCAATTTCGACGAAGAATTTGACCTCGAACATGCCGTCATGGCCAAGAAAGCGGACGCGTCTTGCAGTTTCGTCGTAACTGCGGCTGGTGTTCGGAAACGTCAATGCCATGAAGAAATATGCCTTAAATTATAGAAATAGGAATGCCGAACCGTGTGGTCACAGAAGCCGGTTGTCTTCGACGGTGCGAAGCATGCGGCGGTGCTGACCGTCGCTATCGGACTTTTTCGACGTCTTTATCATGATCTCGGCCGTATGACGCATCGCCTTTGTCGTCGTGGCGATAATCTTGATAACGGCAGGCTTTTTCTTGAAAAACATCATGGGCGGTCCTCCTGCATCGGAACGGCAAGCCGCAGATGCTGTTTGTTTAAATGCCCGCGCGCCGAACGCGCAAAGGTCTGCGGTTCGTGACGTCACTCATGTTGATTGGTATCGCGATGGCAGGGAGCAGAGGGTGCTCTTCATCGTCAGAAATATCCCAAGGCGGAATGCGGTGCTGCAAGCGTATATGTCTTTGGTAGGCACCTTGGCCAGTCGTGCGCGTCAATTGAGGTTTAAATGAGGTCACGCTTTCGATCAGCGGTTGTACGTGCATAAAGCGCCCGTAATCGCCTGTATGACGCGGGCTGTTCTACGAATGACGCAATCCGGTTTGACCGGGCAGGTGGCCTCCGGTAAACAGGAGGAACGTGCGACGGTGCCCATCACGGTGGGCTGAAAGAGCGTCCGGTGCGGCCGACCCAGTCAGGGGGCTTCATCCGGTGCTGTCCAGACCGCTTCGAAGCCTGTGGCTGTCGAAGGCCCCGGCGCATCGTGATCGTGCGGCTCGGGAGGCGCGTTTTGTGATGCATCTGGATATCGGCGATCAGGCAGACCGTAAGCCGCTCGTCTTGGGCCTTGGCTGCGAGCGCGGCACGCCTTGTGAAGAGGTAATCCTGCTTGCCGAAAGAGCAGTGGCCATGGCCGGCCTCGACCGCCGAATGCTGACTGGGATTGCTTCGCTGGATAGTCGTGTGGCAGAACCGGCGATGATTGCGGCTGCTGCGCATTTTTCCGTTCCTTTTGTGGTTTTCGATGTCGGCACATTGGAGGCGCAATCTCCGCAGCTCGAAAACCCATCGGAGATCGTCTTTTCCCTGACCGGCTGTCACGGCGTGGCGGAAGCGGCGGCCCTTGCTGCGTCAGGCAAGTCCGGCGCTCTGATCGTTCCGAAGATCAAGTCGGCCCATGCAACCGCAGCTATTGCGCGTGGAGAGTTTGTCGAATCAAGTCAGCAGGTTGCCGCCGGAAGCTGGCAAAGTGAATCCAAATCTTCACGTCGCGAATCAAGGCTGCCCATGTCCATGGCATCGGGAGCCGCGCCATGAGCGACGCTGTGTTTTCAGGCCTGCCCGAACTGGCGCCGGGCTCGGTCTGGCTGGTCGGCGCGGGTCCCGGCGATCCCGGTCTGTTGACCCTGCATGCCGCCAACGCGCTGCGCCAGGCCGATATCATTGTCCATGATGCGTTGGTGAATGCTGATTGCCTGAGCCTGGCAAAAGCCGGAGCCATTTTGGAATTTGCCGGAAAACGCGGTGGCAAGCCGTCGCCGAAACAGCGTGATATTTCCCTGCGGCTGGTCGAACTGGCGCGCCAGGGCAAGCGCGTGTTGCGGCTGAAGGGCGGCGACCCCTTTGTCTTCGGGCGAGGCGGCGAGGAGGCTTTGACACTGGTCGAACACGGCATCCCGTTCCGCATCGTGCCGGGTATTACCGCCGGCATCGGCGGCCTTGCCTATGCCGGCATTCCGGTCACACACCGCGAGGTCAACCACGCGGTGACGTTCCTGACCGGCCATGATTCTTCCGGCTTGATTCCCGACCGCATCCACTGGGAAGGCATCGCCAAAGGCTCGCCTGTGATCGTCATGTATATGGCGATGAAGCATATTGGCCAGATCGCTGCCAATCTCATTGCCGCGGGCCGCTCGCCGGATGAACCGGTCGCCTTTGTCTGCAACGCCGCCACACCCGAACAGACCGTGCTGGAAACGACGCTGTTGCGCGCCGAGGCTGATGTTGTCGCGTCAGGGCTGGAACCACCCGCCATCGTCGTTGTCGGTGAGGTGGTCCGCCTGCGTGCATCGCTCGACTGGCTCGGTGCGCTCAATGGCCGCGTTCTGACATCTGATCCGCTGTCGAGCCGGGCTTTCAAGGACCCGGCATGAGCGGCCTGCTGATTGCTGCGCCATCGTCCGGTTCCGGCAAGACGACGGTGACGCTCGGATTGATGCGGGCTTTGCGTAATCGCGGAATTTCGCTGGCGCCCGGAAAAGCCGGCCCGGACTATATCGATCCGGCTTTCCATACAGCCGCGAGCGGCAAGATTTGCCTGAACTACGATCCATGGGCAATGCGTCCCGAGTTGCTTCGCGCCCATGCGGCAATATCGACTGCAGGCGGTGAGGCGCTGATCATCGAGGCGATGATGGGGCTCTATGACGGCGCGATCGACGGCACCGGCTCGCCTGCCGATCTGGCCGCGATGCTGGGTCTTTCCGTCGTTCTGGTGGTCGATTGCGGCCGCATGGCGCAATCGGTCGCGGCTCTCGTGCGCGGCTACGCCATGCACCGCGATGACGTGCATGTGTCGGGCGTCATTCTGAACAAGGTCGGCAGCGACCGTCACGAAACGATGCTTCGCAGTTCGCTGGATGCGATCGGCGTACCGGTGCTTGGGGCCTTGCGGCAAAACCATGCGCTGAAACTACCCGAACGCCACCTTGGTCTGGTACAGGCTGGAGAACACGGCGCGCTGGATGCGTTCATCGAGCACGCCGCAATGCAGGTCGAACGAGGCTGTAATCTGGATGCCATTTTGGCTTTGGCCCATTCCGGCCCGGCAACAGATGTCAGCGCGGACGTCCCAACCTTCAAACCGCTTGGCCAGAAAATAGCCATCGCCCGCGATGTCGCCTTTGCCTTTTGCTACGAGCACCTTCTGTCCGGCTGGCAGCGCGCCGGTGTCGAGCTGACATTTTTCTCGCCCCTGGCCGACGAGGCGCCCGCTGACGATGCCGACGCCGTCTATCTGCCGGGCGGCTATCCCGAGTTGCACGCGGGGCTTCTGGCCGATGCCGAACAGTTTAAATCCGGCATGGCCGCAGCGCGGGATTGCGGCGCGCGCATTTTCGGTGAATGCGGCGGCTACATGGTGCTGGGCGAGGGGCTTGTCGCCGCCGATGGCAAGCGTTACGGAATGCTTGGTTTCCTGCCGCTCGCCACCAGTTTTGTCGAGCGTAAACGTCATCTGGGCTACCGGCGGGTCACTCCGCTCGATCCCAGTTTTTTTGATGGTCCGCTGATGGCGCATGAATTTCACTATGCCACAATCCTGTCGGAAGGCGCTGCCGACCGGCTGTTCGATACGGCCGATGCTGCAGGCACACCACTCGGGCCTGCCGGGCTACGGCGCGGAAAGGTTGCCGGTTCCTTCATGCATCTCATCGACACGGCCCGCTCGGTATGACGGCGCCTATCGTGCATGGTGGTGGCGTAACCGAGGCTGCGGCGGTGTATGGCGGCAAGCCAGAGGACTGGCTGGACCTTTCGACCGGTATTAACCCCAATCCTGTGACGTTGCCGAATGTTCCTATGCAGGCCTGGCACCGCCTGCCGGATCGTCATCTGGTGGATAGTGCGCGACACGCAGCTGCCAAATACTATTGCAGTGCTGATATTCTGCCGCTTCCGGTTCCTGGCACTCAGTCAGTGATCCAGCTGTTGCCGCGTCTTGTCACACCGGGCAGGCGCATCGCTATTTTCGGGCCCACCTACGGCGAATATGCACGGGCCGTTATCAGTGCCGGTTTCGTGATCGACGAAATCTCCACGCCCGATCAACTGAGGCCGGATCATGGGCTGGCCGTTCTGGTCAATCCCAACAATCCAACCGGACGAACCTTTTCGCCAACAGATATACTCGGGATGGCGCAGCG
The DNA here is from genome assembly GCF_965279435.1 of Pararhizobium sp. Lineage (NCBI taxonomy): Bacteria > Pseudomonadati > Pseudomonadota > Alphaproteobacteria > Hyphomicrobiales > Rhizobiaceae > Pararhizobium > Pararhizobium sp. The sequence continues at coordinate 3,878,193 of NZ_CBDIHY010000003.1, read as the reverse complement.
CATGAAGGCCAATGGCGGGCTGCTGCTTGTCGATGAAGCGTTTGGCGATACCGAACCGCATCTCAGCGTCGCAGGGCAGGCCGCCGGTCACGATAATCTCATCATTTTCCGGTCCTTCGGAAAGTTTTTCGGTCTGGCGGGGCTGCGGCTCGGTTTTGTCGTTGCAGCCGAACCGGTTCTGTCAGCATTCCAGGAATGGCTCGGCCCCTGGGCAGTGTCAGGGCCGGCGCTGGTGATGGCGACAGAACTGATGGGCGGCGATACGCAAGCGGTTCAGTCGCTGATTCTGGAGCGCAAAGAAGGTCTCGATGCTGTCTTGCGACAGGCCGGGCTGAGGATCACTGGCGGGACGCCGCTTTTTACCCTGATCGAGCAGAGACGGGCTTCAGACCTGCACGAGCATCTCTGCCGCGAGCGGATTCTGACGCGAAAATTCGGCTATGCGCCTTCCTGGTTGAGGATTGGACTTGCACCCGATGCGGCAGGCGATACACGTTTGGCGGATGCCCTGCGCAGCGCGCACCTCGCCTGAACGGATCCTTCGATGTCGACCGGAATTCTGCTTGTCCTGATCGCCGCTCTTCTGCTTGACCGTATCGTCGGCGATCCCGATTGGTTGTGGCGCCGGTTGCCGCATCCGGTGGTGCTGTTCGGTGCGATGATCGGTTGGTGCGACCGGACATTCAACCGCAAGCGCCTGGGGGAGGAGGCCCTGTGGATCAGCGGGGTTCTGGCCATTGCCGGTTTGCTGCTGTGGAGCCTTTTTTGTGGCTGGCTGCTGCACAAGGTGTTCATGCAGATCGGGATTTTTGGCTGGTTCCTGGAAGCAGTCGTCGTTGCGGTATTCCTCGCGCAAAAAAGCCTCGCCGACCATGTATCGCAGGTCGCCACCGGTCTTCGCACCGGCGGGCTGGAGGGTGGCCGCCGGGCGGTGTCGATGATTGTCGGACGCGATCCCGAGACACTGGACGAGCCCGCCGTATGCCGGGCGGCGATCGAAAGCCTGGCTGAGAATTTTTCCGACGGTGTCGTCGCTCCGGCCATCTGGTATGCACTGCTCGGCCTGCCCGGACTACTGGCCTACAAGATGCTCAACACCGCCGATTCGATGATAGGCCACAAGAGCCCGAAATATCTGCATTTCGGCTGGGCTTCGGCCCGTCTCGACGATGTCGCCAATATTCCGGCGGCGCGGCTGTCCATACTTTTGATCGCTGCCGGTGCCGCCATGACCACTGGAAGACGAGCCGCCGGCAATGCCCTTAGTATCGCTTTACGCGACCATGGACTGCATCGCTCGCCCAATTCCGGCTGGCCGGAAGCCGCAATGGCGGGCGCGCTCGACGTGCAACTGGCTGGCCCCAGAATCTATGCCGGTGCATTGGTCAACGAGCCGATGATCAACGGAGCGGGCCGGGCAGTGGCAACCGTGGCCGATGTAGAGACCGGCGTTTCCATATTCTATCGCGCCTGCGGGTCACTTCTAGTCCTGACAGTGATTGCGGCCGTTATCGACAGTATAGTTTGATGTCTCTACTGCTGACAGCAACCTTCATCCGCGCGTATTAACGCAGAATTTTCCAATTGTCTTAAACGTCTATCATTGCAAAGGCTGTAAAGTCTGTGTCGTGTTGGGACACCAGTAAAAAGGTGATTACTTTTCGGAGAGGATTTTTAATGCGTAAATTCTTCGTTGCCTTTTTGGCGATTGTATTGTTGCAATTTCATTCTCCTGCCGCATTCGGTGCCAATCTTGTTGCAAGGATCAGCCTTTCTTCTCAAACCATGACTGTGTCGCAGAATGGTTTTGTCCGCTATCGCTGGAAGGTTTCGACTGCGCGGAAGGGCTATGTCACGCCGCAGGGCAGCTGGAGTGCCAAATGGCTGTCGAGAGACCATCGCTCGCGCAAATATGACAATGCACCAATGCCTTATGCAGTGTTCTTCAACGGCGGTTACGCCGTTCACGCCACCTTCGACCTCAAGCGCCTCGGCCGTCCGGCCTCGCATGGCTGTATCCGCCTGCATCCGGAAAATGCCGCCGAATTTTTCGCACTAGCCAGCCAATATGGTCTGAAGAACACTCAGATCGTCGTCAGCCGCTGATCCAGACGGTTTCGTCTTTGGGGCCGGCGGTGACGCCGGCCCCAAAGACGTTTTATGGCGTCAGTTCAACTCGATGACGATCTTGCCGAAGGCACCGCGATCAAGATGGTCGAGCGCCTGATGCAGGTCTTCCAGCGGATAGCGGGCATCGATGACCGGCTTGATCCCGGTCGAATCGATGCCGCGAACGAAATCCTCCAGTGATCGCCGATGGCCGACGCTGATCCCCTGGATGACTGGCGATTTCAGCAGCAGCGGTCCGGCAGGTCCGGCGACCTCGAAACCTTCGAAAACGCCGATGACCGAAATCTGTCCATGCACGGCAACCGCGCGGATGGATTGCCCGAGATTGGGACCTCCGGCGATTTCCAGAATGTGATGCACCCCTTCGTCGCCGGTAATCCGGTAGACGGCTTCCACCCAGTCTTCCTTGCTGCTGTTGATACCGTGATCAGCGCCGAGCGCCTTGGCCCGTTCCAGTTTGTCGTCGCTGCGGGAGGTGACGACGACATTGGCGCCATGGGCCTTGGCAATTTGTAGTCCGAACAGCGCGACGCCGCCGGTGCCTTGGACGAGCACTGTCATTCCGGCTCTGAGTTTTCCGAGTTCGATCAGTGCAAACCAGGCGGTGAGGCCTGCGACGGGCAGGGTGCTGACTTCGGCATCGTCAAGGCTGTGCGGCGATGCGGCAAACCAGCCTTCCGGAAACACCACATAATCGGCCAGAACACCCTGATAGGCGCCGCCGAGCGTTTTGTAGGCCGCGGTACGGGCAGTGCCATTGTCGCGACCGTCAATCCAGTCCGGCTTGAACGTCGACATCACCCTGTCGCCGTGTTTGAAGCGCGTCACACCGGGTCCGATAGCATCGGCCACGCCCGCCATGTCGGAAGCCGGGACCAACGGTATTGGCAGAGGCAGTCCCATGCCCGTTTCGATCACCAGCTTGTCGCGATAGTTGAGTGAAACGGCCGATACCTTAACCCGGATTTCGCCCGGCCCCGGCTCAGGGATCGCCACGGTCTCCAGTTTCAGGTGGTCGCGGCCGATGGCCGCCATCGACCAGCGCCTCATTGTTTCCGTCATGTTTGTCTCCTGGATGTTGGCTTGGTTCAAGCGATGAGGCAAAGCTATCATTGCGTTTCAGTCGCCAGTGGCGATATGATTTCCGATCATTGTTTCCTTGAGAGCTACAAAGCGCATGAATGATCGTTTGAATGGCGTGTCTGTTTTCGTCGAAGCTGTGGAAGCCGACAGTTTTTCGGCTGCCGCCCAGCGGCTCAACCTGTCACGCTCAGCTGTCGGCAAGACCATTGCCCGGCTGGAAGACCGGTTGGGGGCCCGGCTGTTTCACCGCACCACCCGCAGCCAGACCCTGACCGAGGATGGCCAGGCTTTCTACGAGCGCTGTCTTCGGGCGCTGGAGGAGTTGCGGGCAGGTGAGGCCATGCTCGAATCGGGGCGCAAGGAGGTGGCGGGCCGGTTACGGGTTTCCATGCCCGTCCTATTTGGCCGCCGCTGCGTTGCACCGATCCTGCTCAGGCTTGCTAGCGAACATCCGAAGCTGGAACTCGACCTGAATTTCACCGATAGCCGGATCGATATCCTCGAGGACGGGTTCGATCTCGCCGTCCGGAGTGGCCCTCTCGGTGAGTGGCCGGGGTTAATGGCGCGCCGGCTGGCGCATCAGCGCATGACGGTCTGCGCCTCTCCTGATTACCTGCGCGTTCATGGCACGCCAGAGAGCAGGGACGAATTGCCGGGACATCACGCGATCCTTTATGCCCGTTCCGGGCGGGTCCGCTCATGGCTTTTTCCGGTGGACGGCGGGCCGGATGCCGAAGTTCTGCCGCCCTCGCGCATGCGTTTCGATGATCTGGAGATGATAGCCGATGCGGCGGTCGCGGGGCTCGGCCTTGTCTGGCTGCCCTGCTGGCTTGTCCAGGACAGGGTGCGCGACGGCCGTCTTGTCCGGCTGTTTACGGACGAACGCCGCCTGTCTTTCGATTGTCACGCCGTCTGGCCGAAAACGCCGCATCTGCCGCTACGTGTCAGGCTCGCAATCGACGCCTTGGCTGCCGATCTGCCCGCCGGAACAGACCTTTGAGTGGCTTTATTACAAGGCTTGGCTTGATGTTTGGGCAACACCAAGGGCATAAATGCAACTCTTGCGCCCAAGGCCATTGGCTTTTCAGCCGCATTTACCTATAGGTTCGCCAAAACATGTATTCTAAAGAGGTATGCGCGTGACAGCTACATTCGACAAGGTTGCCGACATTATTGCGGAAACGAGCGAAATCGACCGCGAGACGATTACGCCGGAAAGCCACACCATTGACGATCTCGGCATCGACAGCCTGGACTTCCTCGACATCGTCTTTGCGATCGACAAGGAATTCGGCATCAAGATCCCGCTCGAGCAGTGGACCCAGGAAGTCAACGAAGGCAAGGTTTCGACGGAAGAATATTTCGTCCTGAAAAACCTCTGCGCCAAGATTGACGAACTGAAGGCCGCCAAGGGCTGATGACGATATCGCGCGTTTGACACGCGGGAACACGTGCATGAGTGATATCAATGCCGCCTGTCGCGTGGACCGCGCTTGACAGGCGGCATTTGCGTTTTTACTTGACGGTCGCATGATCGCGACACCGGACCTGTTTCGGGCGGGGTCATGCGCGGATTTGAAATCCGGAATGTTCAAGCGCTGTTCGAAGCGCTGTGCTCCGGGCCAAGCTGGATTTGCTCCTGATGCTCCTTGAATATTTTCAGATGATCGATCGGGTCGAAACGGTCGATCTCAATGCCAAGACGCTGACGGCGCGTTCTGTGGTTCCGGCCAAAAGCCCCGTCTTCGAAGGCCATTTTCCCGGCTACCCGCTGGTTCCCGGCGTGCTTTTGATCGAGACGATGGCGCAGGCCTGTGGTTTTCTGGTGCTGGCCGCCACCGATTTCGCCGCGATGCCATTCCTGATGTCGGTCGATAGCGCCAAGATGCGAACCTTCGTCGAGCCGGAAGCGGTGCTCGATATCGAGGCATTTCTCGAACATGACGGTTCCGGCTTTGCTGTCGTCAAGGCAAAGATCACCTCGCAGGGCAAGAAGGTCTGTGACGCACAGCTAAAACTGCGCACCATGCCGTTCGATCAGGTGCCGCTCGGCCCGATTGTCAAGAAGCGTGCCGAAGAAGTGGGGCTGATGGCTGCAATCGCTGCCTCGGCCACGACGGGGGAATGACGATGAGCAAATCCGCCAATGATGTTGTGATCACCGGTGTCGGCATCGTCACCAGCCAGGGTGTCGGCACCGAGGTGCACACGGCCCTTCTGACTGCCGGTCAGCCGCCGGTGGTGCGTGTCGATACCGAACGTTTTGCACCCTATCCGGTCCATCCGCTGCCGGAAATAGACTGGTCCCAACAGATCGCCAAGCGCGGCGACCAGCGGCAGATGGAAAATTGGCAGCGCCTCGGCGTCTTCAGTGCTGGTCTGGCGCTCGACGATGCCGGCTTCAAGGACGATCTGGACGCCTGTGGCAGCATGGACATGATCGTGGCGGCCGGTGGTGGCGAGCGCGACATCAATGTCGATTCGCTGATTGTCGATGAAGCCCTGAAGCGCAACGACCGCGAACAGTTGCTCAACGAAAAGCTGACGACCGAACTGCGCCCGACACTGTTCCTGGCCCAGCTATCCAATCTGATGGCCGGTAACATTTCCATCGTTCACAAGATCACCGGCTCTTCGCGCACCTTCATGGGCGAAGAGGGCGCCGGTATTTCGGCGATCGAGACCGCCTTTGCCCGGATCAAGGCCGGACAATCGACCCACACGCTGGTCGGTGGCGCGTTTTCGGCTGAGCGTCAGGACATGATCCTGCTGATCGAGGCTGTTCAGGGCCATGCGCTCGGTGAGCATCATCCAATCTGGTCGCGCAAGCCTGAAAATGGCGGCGGCATGATGACCGGGTCGGTCGGCGCGTTCCTGATGCTGGAATCGCGTGAACATGCCGAGGCCCGCGGCGCCCGCATCTATGCAACGATCGATGCCGTCGGCGGCGATCGCGGCAGCCGTGAAGGCGATCGCCTCGAGCAGCGCCTGACGTATCTTTCAGAGCCCGCAGCCGGCGCCGATCCGTCTTCAACGGTGGTGTTTTCTGGGACGACCGGTTTTCATGACCTTGCCGCCCGCGAAAAAGCGTTTCTCGACGCGCAATTCCCGAAGGCTGCCGTGCGGGCCTATGGTGGTCTTGTCGGCCATGGTCTTGAATCGCAGTTTCCGCTCGGCCTGGCTTTTGCCGCGCTGTCGCTCGGGGCTGGTGCCAAGGTGCCGCCATTCGATCCGGCGGGGGAGGCTCCCATGCAAAAGCCTGCAAAGACGGCCATCGTCACGACGGTCGGTCATGCACGTGGCGAAGGCATCGCCGTGCTTTCGGCAGAACAATAAGGAGCGGCAGATATGACCAGCGCTTACAAGGATCATCTCGGCCGCCCGCTGATCGCCGTCACCGGCATGGGCGTGATTACGTCGCTCGGCCAGGGCGTCGAGGACAACTGGAAGGCGCTGACCTCAGGCGTTTCCGGCATTCACAAGATTACCCGTTTTCCGACAGAAGGCCTCTCGACAAGAATCAGCGGAACCGTCGATTTCATTGATGTTCCAGCCGAAAACTCCGTCGAGCGTTCCTACGCTTTCGCGCGTGAGACGACGGCGGAAGCTCTGGCACAGGCCGGCCTGTCCGGTGATTTCAACGGACCGCTGTTCCTGGCAGCGCCGCCGATCGAGCCGGAATGGAGCGCCCGCTTCGAGCTCGCCGACCGTTCGCCGCCATCGCAGAAACCGGGCGACGCCTACGACCGTTTTCTTGCTGCCATGCGTGATCGTGCTGATCCCGTTTTCCATGAAGCTGCCTTGTTCGGCGCCATCTCCGAGCGCCTGTCCGACCGGTTCGGCACGCGCGGCCTGCCTGTCACCCTGTCGACAGCCTGTGCCTCGGGTGCAACCGCGATCCAGCTCGGTGTCGAAGCGATCCGCCAGGGCCGCACAGATCGGGCGCTGACGGTTGCGACGGATGGTTCGGTCAGTGCCGAAGCGCTGATCCGATTCGCGCTTCTATCTGCGCTCTCGACTCAGAACGACCCACCGGAACGGGCGTCAAAACCCTTTTCCAAGGATCGCGACGGCTTCGTCATTGCCGAGGGTGCTGCAACACTGGTGCTGGAATCGCTGGAAGCAGCGGTTGCGCGCGGCGCAAAAATCTACGGCATCCTGAAGGGCTGTGGCGAAAAAGCCGATTCGTTCCACCGCACACGGTCCTCACCGGACGGCGGCCCGGCGATTGCGACGATCCGCGCAGCGCTTGCCGATGCTGGTCTGAGTGAAGGCGATATCGGCTATATCAATGCCCATGGCACATCGACGCCTGAAAACGACAAGATGGAATATGGCGCGATGCTGTCAGTGTTTGGCGAAGCACTGCCGTCCATTCCGGTGTCGTCGAACAAGTCGATGATCGGCCACACGTTGACCGCTGCGGGCGCTGTCGAGGCGGTGTTCTCGTTGCAGACCATCCTCACCGGCACCGTGCCGCCGACGATCAATTATCAAAACCCCGATCCGTCCATTGTTCTCGATGTCGTGCCGAACGTGAAGCGGGATGCGCAGGTTACTGCCGTCCTGTCGAATTCCTTCGGTTTCGGCGGTCAGAACGCCAGCCTTGTCATGGCTGCAGAACCGGCCTAATCGGACATCATGTTTTTTCGAGGAAAACCGCCTCGGGCTTAAGGACTTATATCATGCGCGCTTTGCAACTGGTCGACGACCGCAAGCTGGAAATCACCGATCTTCCCGAGCCGGATGCTCCCGGCCCAGGAGAAGTCACCCTTCGTGTCAAGGCTGTTGCGCTCAACCATATCGACGTCTGGGGCTGGCGCGGCATGGCCTTTGCCAAGCGTAAGATGCCGCTGGTCATCGGCGCTGAAGCGTCCGGCGTGGTCGATCAGATCGGCCCGGGCGTATCCAACGTCCTGCCGGGGCAGCTCGTCTCGATCTACGGTGCCCGCACCTGCGGCCTCTGCCGTGCGTGCCGCGACGGCCGCGACAATCTCTGCGAACATGTCGGCGGCGTGCACGGCTTCCATCTCGATGGCTTTGCGCAAGAGAAGGTCAACCTTCCGGCGCGCCTGTTGGTCCCGGCTCCTCCCGGTGTCGATGCGGTGGCTGCCGCTGTTGCACCGGTCACCTTCGGCACGGTCGAGCATATGCTGTTCGACAATGCCAAGCTTGAACCGGGCGAAACCATCCTTATTCACGCTGGCGGTTCCGGCATCGGCTCGGCGGCGATCCAGCTGGCCAAGAAGATTGGCTGCACGGTCATCACCACAGTCGGCTCCGACGACAAGATCGAGAGGGCCAGGGCGCTTGGCGCCGATCACGTCATCAATTACCGCAAGGACCGTTTCGAGGGTGTGACGCGCAAGCTGACCAAGAAGAAGGGCGTCGATGTCGTCTTCGAACATGTCGGCAAGGATACCTTTGCAGCGTCCATGTTCGTTCTGAAGCGTGGAGGCCGTCTGGTGACCTGCGGCTCGACGTCGGGCGTTTCCACCGAAATGAACCTGATGATGTTGTTCCAGCAGCAGCTGAAACTGTTCGGCTCCTTCGGCTGCCGGATGGAGAACATGGCCAACGCCATGCAGAAGATGGCGCGCGGGCTCGTTCATCCCGTTATCGATACCGAAGTCGGCTTTTCGGAGATCGACAAGGCGCTGGAGCGGATGGAAACGCGCCAGGTCTTCGGCAAAATTATCCTGCGGATGGACTGAACACCGTGCGCATGCTGATCACACGACTGGTTCTGTCGGCGGAGCGTTTTCGCCAGTGGTCGATCGCCCAGTTCGTCTTTTTGCTCTTGGGCACGCTGAAACTGTTTCCCGCCAGAGGCGCCATCGAGTTTTCGGCGCGCTTCACGCGTTGGCTTGGGCCGAAGTTGAAGCATCGTCATAGGCTGACGATGACCAATCTTCGCAACGCTTTTCCGGAAAAGAGCGAGGCGGAGATCGAGGAAATTGCGCTAGAGAGCTGGAGCAGCATCGGCCGGCTCGCGGCTGAATATGTTTTTCTCGATGAAATTTTCGATTTCGATCCCGAAAACCTAAAACCCGGCCGTATCGAGGTCTCCGGTATTCCGCTGTTCCTGGAACTGCGCGACAATCCGCGTCCCTTCATCGTCTTTACCGCCCATACCGGCAATTTCGAGCTGCTACCGGTGGCAAGTGCTGCGTTCGGGCTGGACGTGACGGTACTCTTCCGGCCGCCGAATAACCCGTATGTTGCGAAAAAGGTTTTTGATTTCCGCAAGCAGCGTATGGGCAATCTGGTTCCCTCGCATGCCGGCTCTTCGTTCACGCTGGCACGCAAGCTGGAGGCCGGCGGTGCTGTCGGCGTGCTGGTCGATCAGAAATTCCGCAAGGGGCTGATGACGAAGTTCTTTGGCCGCGATGTGCGCACCAATCCGCTTTTGGCAAAGCTGGTGCGGCAGTTCAATTGCGAAGTCTATCCGGCCCGCTCCATCCGCCTGCCGGATGGGCGCTTTCGGCTGGAGCTGGAGCCGGCGATTGACATTCCGCGCAAGCCCGACGGCAGTGTCGATGTCAATGCAACGGCGCAGGTTCTGAACGACAAGGTCGAAAGCTGGGTGCGCGAGTATCCGGGTCAATGGCTCTGGTACCATGACCGGTGGCACATCAAGAAGAACTTGAAGGACTGACCGTATTTTTTGCCATTTTGAGATACGGGTAGTGGCTCAAACCATCTGCATGGCATCTACAGATGGATGAGTGAGTCTTCACTTTTTTGTGCGTGCGGCTGTTAATTTTTCCGTGTAATGGGTGTCTGCGCGCCGCAGATGCAGCTTTGGTTGCAGAAAACAGCGCGGTATTAGGCTGTAATTTATATTAGTTTCCGAAAATAAGTTCACCGGAAACGTTTCAGGTGATTTTTCCGGTGTTGAACAGCACCATTTTGGGTGTAAACTTCAGGTATTACTATAGGACGATTGCAAGCGCTTCGGGTCTGTAAAAATAGCGCCTTCAATCGATTTGGTTTTTGATTGCGTTCAATTTTCCGAGCTTTTTTGGGCTGAGATGGAGAATTGAGTGGGGAGTGGGGTGGAAATTGAAGGCACTGATCGAGCTCTTCTGGTTCAAATATTCTCAGCTGCAGTATGCGGTCAAATCCGGTGATGATCTGCTGATCAGCATTCTCGATCGCGAGATTGATCCGGTTCTTACAACGATCTACGAAGAGAAGGCCGAGACTGTCGCTGACGCGCGCCTGCAGTTCCAGTTCGTCCTTGATCTGCTGCGCAAGGAAGCTGACGATGTGTCGAGCGTGATGCGTCAGCGCGACGTGCTGCAGATGCTGGCCGATCGTTATTTCGCCGCTGACAGCAATGTTGTCGCCGGAAAGCCTTGGACGTCGGCCCCTCCGACTGTCGCGGCACTCAAGGGCCGGGCCGACGAAGGGTTTCTCAACGAGGCGATCCTCGACTGTTTGCCGGACCGGGTCGCGGTCATCACGCCGGATTACCGTTATCTCTATACCAACCCCGTTAACGCAGCCCGGCTGGACGAGCGCCCGATGGATCTCGTCGGCCGCCATATTGTCGAGTTCGTCGGCATCCAGCGCTTCGAGCAGCGGGTGAAGCCCAATCTCGACAAGTGTTTTTCCGGTGAACTGGTGGATTATACCTTCGCCAAGGATGTTGGAAATCGCACTGTTGTGGTGCGCTGCCGGATGACGCCGTGCATGTCGGGCACGGGCAAGGTCATCGGCGCCATTCTGGTGCTGCAGGAAATTGCCGACCGCCGCCGCGCGATTGCGGCCTGAGCGTGAAAGGCGAGGGTTGGTTGCCCTCGCTCACTGCTTTTCGACGGTTATTTGTCTGACCAGACAGCCAGTTCGTAGCCATCCGGATCCTGGAAGTGGAAACGCTTTCCTCCCGGGAAGGCGAAGGTTTCGACGACGATGCGGGCGCCTTGTGCTTCAAGCCGTGCCTGTGTCTCTGTCAAATCGTCGGCATAGAGGATGATCAACGGGCCGCCGGGTTTTGGTGTCCCCGTGGTCAGGCCGCCGGTCAGCCGGCCATCGGTGAATTCGCAATATTGCGGACCGTAATCCGTGAACGTCCAGCCAAATGCCGCCCCGTAAAAAACCTTTGAGCGCGCAATGTCGGCCACCGCGAACTCGATATTGTCGATCTGGCGGTCGGTGCCCTTCTGTCCCATGATGATGCTCCTTTATGCTTCCAGCCGTTCCTTCAATGCGTTGAGGTCCTTCTGGACCCAATCGGCATCGCTGTCGAATTGTTCGTTGCTCATCCCCGGTTGTTTCAACAGCGTGAACATCACTTCCGCTTGGCTGCCGTTCGGGATGACACGCAAAGCGTTTTGCACCTGAAGCCCCGTTTCCAACGTTACGAGGTGGTCGAGCACGCCAAAATCATTGAAGGGTGTGAAGCGGACGCGCGCATTGCCGAGTGCACCGCGTGCCACCCAATCCTCACCGTCTGGCTCTAAGCCCGAGGCAAGGCCGGATGCCCAGAGCGGCATGTTTTCCGGCTTGGCCGCAAACGCGTAAACCTCACGCCAGTTTCTTTCGATCGTGATGTGGATGATTTTTGCTTCCATCGCAGGCACGCTGTTTCCTCCGTTCAAACCATTGCCGAGTATGCCGCCGTCACGACGCAGAAGATTGAACAAAACGGACAATCAGGCTGCGGCTTGGCGCCTGATCTCTTTGGGAGAAAAGCCGCTCAGCATCTGAACCTCACGGCACATATGTGCCTGATCCGCATATCCGGCATCAACTGCCAGGATGGACAGGGCGCCTTGCCGATTTGTCCTTAATAGCGAAAGAAACCGCTGGAGGCGCAGGATACGCTCGAGTGTCTTGGGGCCATACCCGAAATGCTCAAGGCAGCGCCGTCGGAATGTTCGCTCACCGTAACCAAGCGTCCGCGAGAGAGTTTCCACCGTCGCTAGGCCGCCAGTGTGCGGCTGTGCGAGATGTTCGAATGTGCGGCGCATATCATGGGAGGGCGCCGTCACACCGGCTGCCCGGCTCTCAAGGACGCTCTGCATCAAGACCAGCTTTTCCGCTGCGGACGCTTCGCCGGATAGCCGTTCATGCAGGTCTTCGCCATCGGCTCCCCACAGGTCTGACAGCGCAACCGTTTCCCCAGTAATCTCGGCCATCGAAAGTTTCAGCCAGTGGGCGGCAGCGCCCGGCTGGAAGCGGATACCGATAACGGTTTCGCCTGCCTGCAGGGATGGAAGCGCTGCTGTTCTGTCCGGGCCGGCGATGAAAAATCCTCGTCTTGACCAAAGGATATCGCTACAGCCATCCGGCACGACGGCAACGTGTTTGTCAAAACCCGAGGGCAGGCTGTGCGACCACGTGCAGCGGAAATGAGCCGCCAATGCCGCCACCGTTGGCTGCTCGCTATATGTGCCTGCAGATGAGGCCAGAACGGTCTCTTTTTGCCCCATCTTCAAGGGGCGCCCTCCTTGGTCCTTGCCGTCATCCGCGTGGTTTTCGCAGCGCAACACTCAAGGCGTCAAAGCCTAACCCAAGACACCGGAAAAGTATCACTTTTGACAACAATCACTTGTCGTTAATCGATTTGAATGCCAAAACTCCCTCAGCATCCGCAGGGCGTGTTCAGGCATCCGCAGCCGAACAAAATCACCCTGCAAGTTCAATCTGGTGGAGCCGTGCGCACGCCCAGCCGGGCTTTGGCACCTTCACTGTCCAACGGAGGCACATACGTGGCACAGGCAGAAATCGGCCTTATCGGTCTTGGCGTTATGGGATCGAATCTGGCGCTCAATATTGCCGAAAAAGGCAACAAGATCGCAGTCTTCAACCGCACCGTCGAGGCGACGCGGAAATTCTATGCCGAAGCAGGCTGCCTGCAGAGCCAGATCGTGCCTTGCGAGACCATCGAGGAATTTGTTGCGGCAATCCGCCCGCCACGGCCGATCGTCATCATGATCAAAGCCGGCGAGCCGGTCGATCAGCAGATGGAATTGCTCAAGCCCTATCTTCAGAACAACGACATCATGATCGACGCTGGCAACGCTAATTTCCGCGATACGATGCGCCGCTTCGACAACCTCAAGGACAGCGGCCTGACCTTTATCGGCATGGGCGTCTCGGGTGGCGAGGAGGGCGCGCGTCACGGCCCGTCCATCATGGTCGGCGGCAAGGAAGAGTCCTGGAAGCGCGTTGAAAAGGTGCTGACCTCGATTGCCGCCAAATACAACGACGATCCATGTGTTGCCTGGCTCGGTGAAAATGGCGCAGGCCACTTCGTCAAGACTATCCACAACGGCATCGAATATGCCGACATGCAGATGATTGCCGAAATCTACGGCATCCTGCGCGACGGCCTGAAGATGAGCGCCACCGAAATCGGTGAAGTCTTTGGCGAATGGAACAGGGGCCGCCTCAACTCCTACCTGATCGAAATCACCGAGACGGTTCTGAAAGCCGCCGATCCGATCACCGGCAAGCCGATCGTCGATCTCATCCTCGACAAGGCGGGCCAGAAGGGCACCGGCAAATGGTCCGTGATCGAGGCGCAGAACATGGGCATTCCGGCAACCGCCATCGAAGCCGCCGTTGCTGCCCGCAGCATCTCGTCGGTCAAGGGCGAGCGCGAAGCCGCTGAAAAGGTGCTTGGCCTGCCGAATGTCGGCGAGTTCAAGGTTGCCGACAAGGCTGCGTTCCTGAAGGATCTGGAAAGCGCACTTCTGGCCGCCAAGATCGGTGCCTATGCACAGGGCTTTGCGGTCATGGCGGAAGCTTCGCGCGAGTTCAAATGGAACCTGCCGATGCCGACGATTGCCCGCATCTGGCGCGCCGGCTGCATCATTCGCTCGGCCTTCCTCGACGAAATCACCACGGCCTTCACCAAGGATCCGAACGTTGCCAACCTGATCGTCACACCGGCTTTCTCCGGCATGGTTAAGGAAACCGATGGCGCTCTTCGCCGCGTTGTTTCCGCAGCCGTCCTCGGCGGTCTGCCGGTTCCAGCCCTTGCCTCGGCGCTCGGTTATTTCGACAGCTATCGTCGCGCTCGCGGCACAGCAAACGTCATCCAGGCGCAGCGCGATTTCTTTGGCGCGCACGGTTTCGACCGCACCGATGGTGCCGATTCGCATCACGGCCCGTGGGGCAGTGGCCTCAACGCCTGATAATATCTTCATTAGATAGATAGAAACGGGAACGGCCGCTGATCAACAGCGGCCGTTCTGCTTTTCGTATCAAGGTCTGAAGCATGTCAGTCCTGAAGAACTGGAAAACTCAGGGTCTGCAGCTCGGATGCCGGCTGGCCTTCGATGCGGGCGATCACTGCTTTTGCCAGGTCGCGTCCGGCAAGCCTGAAGTCCTCCCTGAGTGTCATAACCTCAGGTCGAAGCCATTGCAGGAAGTCGTTCGACTGTTTCGAAACCATGTCGACGTCGCGCGCCAGTTTCAGTCCGGCGTCCTCGATGCCGGCAACCAGCGCGACGGCACCGCCGCCGCTGCCGGAAATCACGCCATCGGGCGCACCCGGCGCGCGCATCGCCGCCTCGCAGGCAGCACGGATATCCACCAGGGTGTTGTCGAGATCGACCGTGTTGAACGGAACCGATATCGCCCCAAAGTCCCGCAAACCCCGTTCGAAACCGGTGCGCATGTGCATGTGATAGGTCAGAGACGGCGGCGGATGCAGCAGCATGATCCGGCGCCGGCCGCGCTCCACCAGCATGCGGACGGCATCGTAGGCGAAGCGCTCGTTGTCAAAGTCATGATAGGGATGGACGAGGCCCATTTCCGTGCGCCCGTGTGTTCCAAAGGCAAAGTTGCGTTGCATCATCAGAGCGACGCGTGGATCCTTCGGTTCCGTCCGTGAAATGATGACGCCGTCGGCCGCGCCGGTATCCAGCACATAACGCACCGGATCGAGCGGATCGCTGCGAGCGCTGTAAGGCGTGATGACCAGATGATACTGGGTGGC
Source organism: Pararhizobium sp. (assembly GCF_965279435.1). Classification (NCBI taxonomy): domain Bacteria; kingdom Pseudomonadati; phylum Pseudomonadota; class Alphaproteobacteria; order Hyphomicrobiales; family Rhizobiaceae; genus Pararhizobium; species Pararhizobium sp. The sequence goes on along the minus strand of NZ_CBDIHY010000003.1, from coordinate 3,863,024 downwards.
CGCAAGGATTTCCGAGATGCCGACGACCATGGGGCTCGTCAGGCCGATAAATTCTTCTTCGAGGCTGAGGATCAGACTGATGACGTTCGTCTTGCCTGTGCGCAGGCGCACGCCGGCGCGATTGGGATGATACCCGACCTGGGCTGCGACCAGCCGAACGCGCTCCTTGGTCTCGGCGCCGATATCGGGCGCATCCTTCAAGGCGCGAGACACCGTGGTGATGCCGAGCCCGGTCATGAAGGCAATAGTCTTCAAGGTCGGGCGCTCATTTGGTGAGGGCAGTATTGTTGCCGGCCGGTTCTTGTGTTTCTCGTCCATTCCCCGCCCATCGCCTTCCCATTGTCAGGCCACAACGTCGCAAGGACAGCGTTTGCCTGCTGCAGCCCCAAGGGGCTCGCCGCCTTATATATGATTCATTACGCAGGGGGCACCCATGCCTCGTCCTTCCTTTGAGCTGAAAATCTGTAACGATACAGTAGGCTTGTCGAGTGGTATTTTAAATTTCTCTACAGGGATTCTCGTTTTGATTGTATCGCGCAGTGCATCATGTCCTCTTTGCACCTGCGAGACAGATATCAAAGCGCATTCGAGAAAAATAAGCGAAAATACCGCCAATTATCCGCATTTGTTGGCGATTTTCAACGCTATCGCGGCGCACCAAACCTGTGAGATCGGTCTCAAATCCCACCCTCGCATACCTCCATGGGTTGCTTCGGGTTTTTTACGAGGAATTATGTGTTCTTACGGTTGCGTCGGCTAATCGATTGAACTAAGTTTTTACGGTAACGTTACAGTGAGGGAGGAAAACTCATGAAATTGCGTTTGTTGGCTGCTGCATTGGCGGCGACTGTAGTGCTTCCATTGGGCATCGCTAACGCTGCCGATCTGGAAGTGACGCATTGGTGGACGTCCGGCGGTGAAGCCGCGGCCGTCGCAGAACTCGCCAAGGCATTTGATGCCACTGGCAACAAGTGGGTCGATGGCGCGATCGCCGGTTCCGGCGGCACGGCGCGGCCGATCATGGTCAGCCGTATCACTGGCGGCGATCCGATGGGCGCCACCCAGTTCAACCACGGCCGTCAGGCCGAGGAGCTGGTGCAGGCCGGCCTGATGCGCGATCTGACTGACGTCGCGACGAAAGAACACTGGAAGGACATCATCAAGCCCGCGAGCCTGCTCGATAGCTGCACGATCGACGGCAAGATCTATTGCGCCCCGGTCAATATCCACTCGTGGCAGTGGCTGTGGCTTTCCAATGCCGCCTTCAAGACCGCAGGCGTTGAAGTTCCGAAGAACTGGGATGAATTCGTCACAGCCGCTCCGGCGCTCGAAAAGGCGGGCATCGTTCCGCTCGCCATTGGTGGCCAGCCCTGGCAGGCAAACGGTGCGTTCGGCGTGCTGATGATCGCTATTGGCGGCAAGGATGTCTACCAGAAGGTTTTCTCCGACAAGGATGCCGAAGCTGCCGCAGGCCCGGAAATGGTTAAGGTCTTCAAGGCTGCCGACGATGCCCGCCGCATATCGAAAGGCAGCAATGTTCAGGATTGGAATCAGGCGACCAATCTGGTCATCACCGGAAAAGCCGGCGGCCAGATCATGGGTGACTGGGCGCAGGGCGAATTTCAGCTCGCAGGCCAGAAAGCCGGTACGGACTACACCTGCCTGCCGGGTCTCGGTGTGAATGAAATCATTTCGACCGGCGGTGATGCGTTCTATTTCCCGCTTCTGAAGGATGAGGAAAAGTCGAAGGCACAGGAGGTGCTTGCATCGACGCTTCTGAATCCGGCAACGCAGGTCGCGTTTAACTTGAAGAAGGGCTCGCTGCCGGTACGCGGTGACGTGGACTTGGCCGCCGCAAACGACTGCATGAAGAAGGGTCTTGATATTCTCGCCAAGGGCAATGTCATCGTCAGCACCGACCAACTGCTTTCGGCTGACAGTCAGAAGCAGATGGAAGATCTGTTCTCCGAGTTCTTCGCGACGCCGGCTATGACACCGGACGCTGCGCAGAAGCGCTTCGTCGATATCATCGCCGCAGCTGACTAACAGGGCAGCTTCTGTGGAAGGCCGGCTCCGCTCGGGGGCCGGTCTGAAGCCCTTGGTAATTTCATGCCGGGCTTCAGCCACGTCCTCACAAGAAAAAACGCGATCCAGGGGAAGGGTTGACCTATGACGGGCCAAGCGAACGCCGGCCGGCCAAACCAGTTGCTGCGCAATCTGCAGTCAAAGATTGCCACAATTCCAATGATACTCACCGCCGTCGTCATCTTTCTCGGTGGCACACTCTGGACGGTGTTTTATTCCTTCACCAATTCCAAGCTCCTGCCGCGCCTGTCCTTCGTCGGGCTCGATCAATACGAGCGCCTGTGGTCCGCTCCCCGCTGGATCGTCTCCATCCAGAACCTTGCCATTTACGGTGTGTTTTCGCTGATTTTCAGCCTGGTCATCGGCTTCCTGCTGGCCGCACTGATGGATCAGAAAATCCGTTTCGAAAATACCTTTCGCACGATCTTTCTCTATCCGTTCGCGCTGTCCTTCATCGTCACCGGCCTTGTCTGGCAGTGGATTCTCAATCCGGAATTCGGCATCCAGTCGGTGGTGCGTTCGCTCGGCTGGTCGACATTCAGCTTCGATCCGCTTTATACGCCGAGCATCGTCATCTACGGCATCCTGATCGCAGCACTTTGGCAGGGCACTGGCCTTGTCATGTGCCTGATGCTGGCCGGTCTGCGCGGTATCGACGAGGATATCTGGAAGGCTTCGCGTGTCGATGGCATCCCGATGTGGAAGACCTATCTTTTCATCGTCATTCCGATGATGCGCGCCGTGTTCATCACCACTCTGGTGATCATCGCCAGCGGCATCGTCCGGGTCTACGATCTCGTCGTCGCCCAGACCAGCGGTGGCCCCGGCATCGCATCCGAAGTGCCAGCAAAATATGTCTACGACTACATGTTCCAGGCGCAAAATCTCGGTCAGGGCTTTGCCGCCTCGACCATGATGCTGCTCACCGTCGCCATCATCGTCGTCCCCTGGGCCTATCTCGAATTCGGAGGACGCAAGCGTGGCTGAGGTCGTAACTCTCAACAACCCGTCTGCCAAAGCTGGCACAACGAAGCTTGCTGCTGGGCCACAAGGCAAGAAGCCGCGCCCGATGCTGTCGCCGCGAAACATCATGATCTACGGTGCACTGATCTTTGCTGCTGCCTACTATATGCTGCCGCTCTACGTGATGGTCGTCACCTCATTGAAGGGCATGCCGGAAGTCCGGCTCGGCAATATCTTCTCGCCACCGCTGGAAATTACCTTCGAGCCGTGGGTGAAGGCCTGGTCCAGCGCCTGCACGGGGTTGAATTGCGATGGCCTGTCGCGCGGGTTCTGGAACTCGGTGCGGATCACCATCCCCTCGACGATCGTCTCCATCGCGATTGCTTCGATCAATGGTTATGCGCTGGCCAACTGGCGCTTCAAGGGTGCCGACCTGTTCTTCACCATCCTGATCGTCGGCGCCTTCATTCCTTATCAGGTGATGATCTATCCGATCGTTATCATACTGCGAGAAATGGGTCTTTACGGCTCGCTGACCGGCCTGATCATAGTGCATTCGATTTTCGGCATGCCGATCCTGACGCTGCTGTTCCGCAACTACTTCTCCTCGCTACCGGAGGAATTGTTCAAGGCGGCGCGTGTTGATGGTGCGGGTTTCTGGACGATCTATTTCAAGATCATGCTGCCGATGTCGCTGCCGATCTTCGTCGTTGCGATGATCCTGCAGATCACCGGCATCTGGAACGACTTCCTACTGGGCGTCGTGTTCACCCGGCCGGAATATTATCCGATGACCGTCCAGCTCAACAATATCGTCAATTCGGTCCAAGGCGTGAAAGAATACAACGTCAACATGGCGGCAACCATCCTGACCGGTGCCGTGCCGTTGATCGTCTATTTCGTCTCCGGACGGCTTTTCGTCCGTGGCATCGCCGCCGGCGCAGTGAAAGGGTAATTGAATGACCATTAACAGCGTATCGGTCAGGGATCTGTCGTTGAGTTTTGGCGCGGTTACCGTGCTTGAAACCCTCAATCTCGACGTCAAGGATGGCGAATTCCTGGTGCTTCTTGGCTCGTCCGGCTGCGGGAAATCGACCCTTCTCAATTGCATCGCCGGACTTCTCGACGTGTCGGAAGGCCAGATCTTCATTAAGGACAAGAATGTCACCTGGGAGGAACCGAAGGATCGCGGCATCGGCATGGTGTTCCAGTCCTATGCGCTTTATCCGCAGATGACGGTGGAGGGCAACCTGTCCTTCGGTCTGAAGGTGGCCAAGCTGCCGAAGGCGGAAATCGACAAGCGGGTGGCGCGTGCGTCCGAAATCCTGCAGATTGAGCCGCTGTTGAAGCGCAAGCCATCGGAGCTATCCGGCGGCCAGCGCCAGCGCGTGGCGATCGGCCGGGCCCTGGTGCGGGATGTTGATGTCTTCCTGTTCGACGAACCTCTGTCCAATCTCGACGCCAAGCTGCGCTCCGAACTACGCGTCGAAATCAAGCGGCTGCACCAGTCATTGAAGAACACGATGATCTACGTCACCCATGACCAGATCGAGGCGCTGACGCTGGCAGACCGGATCGCCGTCATGAAAAGCGGCGTCATCCAGCAGCTGGCCGATCCGATGACGATCTACAACATGCCGGAAAACCTGTTCGTCGCCGGTTTCATCGGCTCGCCGTCGATGAACTTCTTCCGGGGCGAGATCAAGGACAAGGGCGGCCGTAAAGTTGTCGAGATCAATGGCGTCGATTTCGCCATGGATGCTTATCCGGCCCGTGGCCCGCTGGAGGCTGGACGCAAGGTCGTTCTCGGGGTCCGCCCCGAACACGTCAAGGTCGATGAGCCCGGCGCGGAAATCCATGACGCGATCGTCGATATCGAGGAGCCAATGGGCGCGGATAATCTGCTGTGGCTGAAGCTGGCCGGGCAGACCATATCGGTGCGTATTGCCGGCGCGCGGCGCTATGCGCCGGGAACGGCGGTCAAACTCAGCTTCGACATGTCGTTGGCGTCGGTCTTCGATGTCGCGACTGAAAACAGGATCTGATCACCCGAACCATCGTCATGGCCGCAAGACTACGCGGCCATGACGCCCGACTGAATGATGCCGGTCCTTTCAAAGGCTGGCTGCGAATGGATTGCTACAATGTCTGCTCTTGCCTTCTCCGCCTCTGCCATCGATCTCTCTGGTGACTGGCAGCTTGCCTCGTCCGACAACAGCCACGCGCTGACCATCGCCATTCCCGGTGATGTCCACAGCGCCCTGCAGGCGGCAGGCGTGATCGTCGACCCCTATGCCGGCCGCAATGAGGATGATGTGCAATGGGTGGCGCATAAGGATTGGGTGCTGCAGCGGCAGTTCCATGTCGATGCCGCCGATCTGACCGGCAACTGGTATCTCGATCTGGAGAGCCTCGACACGATCGCCGAAGTCTATCTCAACGATCAAATCGTACTGGCGTCCGACAATTGCTTCCGCCGCTATCGTCCGGACGTTGGTCCGGCACTGAAGGCGGGCGACAACACGCTGCGTGTCGTCCTGCGCTCGTCGATCGCTGCGGGAGCCAAGAGGCAGGCGGATCAGCCGTTCTACATTCCCTATTCGACCGGCAATTCGCCGATCGCCAACGGCAACATGCTGCGCAAGCCGCAATGCCATTTCGGCTGGGACTGGAACATCGCCATCGCGCCGCTCGGCATTTATGGCACGATCGCGCTCAAGAATCTTGCCACCGCCCGCATCGAGTATGTGACGACGCGGCAGGTGCCGCAGTTGGGCGGTGCCATCGATCTTCAGGTCACCGTGACGCTGTTTGCTCAGGAGCCCGGTGTTGCCGGGGTCGATTTTACGCTTGATGGACAGCATGAGCATCTGGACTGCGCCGTCAACGCGGGCGAAACCCGGATCACGCATGTCTTCACCGTCGAGAACCCGGCGCTCTGGTGGCCGGCTGGAAGCGGCGAACAAGCACTTTCGCAGTTGACTGTCGGACTGCCGGGCGAGACAGTCACCCGCCAGATCGGCTTTCGTTCCGTCGAACTGCTAACCGACAAGGATGCGGCCGGTAGCCGGTTCGCCTTCCGCGTCAACGGCCGCGAAATCTTCTGTCGCGGTGCCAACTGGATCCCGGCCGACGCGCTGGTTTCGCGCGTCACGCCGGAAGGCGTCGAGAACCTGTTGCAGTCAGCCGTCGATGCCAACATGAACATGATCCGCATCTGGGGCGGCGGCTTCTATGAACCCGACTGGTTCTACGATCTCTGCGACCGGCTCGGCATCATGGTCTGGCAGGATTTCATGTTCGCCTGCAACCTCTATCCCTCGACGCCGGATTTCCTCGAAAACGTCGCGGCCGAGGTCGACTATCAGGTCAAGCGCCTGTCATCGCATCCCTCAATTGTTCTCTGGTGCGGCGACAACGAACTGGTTGGCGCGCTGACCTGGTTCGAGGAGAGCCGCAAGGACAGGGACCGTTATCTCGTCTCCTACGACCGGCTGAACCGTGTCATCGAGACCGGCATTAAAGCAGCAGCACCCGAGGCGATCTGGTGGCCATCGAGCCCGTCGGTCGGCCCGCTCAATTTCGGCGATGCCTGGCATGCCGATGGTGCCGGCGATATGCACTATTGGTCCGTCTGGCACGAGAACAAGTCGTTCGATAATTACCGTACCGTGCGGCCGCGCTTCTGCTCGGAATTCGGCTTCCAGTCCTATACCTCGATGTCCGTTGTCCGGCAGTTTGCCGAGCAGAAGGATCTGAACGTTGCATCTCCGGTGATGGAATCACACCAAAAGAATGCCGGTGGCAATGAGCGCATCGCCGCCACCATGTTCCGCTACTTCCGTTTCCCCAAGGATTTTTCCAATTTTGTCTATCTCAGCCAGATCCAGCAGGGGCTGGCGATCCGCACCGCCGTCGATTTCTGGCGGTCGCTGAAACCGCATTGCATGGGAACGCTCTACTGGCAGTTGAACGACACTTGGCCGGTCGCTTCCTGGGCAAGCCTTGATTACGGTGGCAACTGGAAGGCCATGCACTACATGACACGCCGGTTCTTCCAGCCGGTCGCTGTCGCTGCCATCCCGTCCGATGACGGCAAGACCATCAGCTTTTCGATGGTCAACGACACGGCAGCGCCAGTGACGATCGAGTTGCAGACCTTCCTAGTTACGCTCTCGGGCGAGAAACAGCCTCTGATGGCCTCGGCCGGCACCTGCAGTCCCGATCGCGCCGATACGCTGATGACCATTGCCGCGTCTGATATCCCCAAGGGCGCGGTTCTGTTCTGGTCCTTCGAGGCGTCGAATGGCATGCAGGGCGAGGGGCATCATGTTCACAGCACCTACAAGGCGCTCGACCTTGAGCCTTCGGGGCTTTCCATTTCCGCGACACCCGTTGGTGACGGTTCCTTCGGCGTCACCGTCGCAGCAACCGGGCTTGCCTTGCATGTGATGATCGAAGCCGATGTCGAAGGTCGCTATTCCGACAATGCCTTCGACCTGACTGCCGGGCAAAGCCGCGTCATCCGCTTCACGCCCCGGCAGCCGCTGGTGGGAGGCGCTGCACCGGTCTTTACCGGCTACGATCTGCAATCCTGCCAGGGCAATGGATAAGAGGCCATCATGCTGCGAAGCGAAGTCAACGCCATCATCGAGCGAAGCGATGCGTTCATGCGCCAGCATGGTTTCGTCCTGCCGCCGTTCGCCTCCTGGTCGCCGGATGAGCTGAAAACGCGGGTTGCGTCTGACACCCCGTCGATCCGCGACACCCGTCTCGGCTGGGATATCACCGATTACGGCAAGGGACGCTTTAGCGAGTTCGGCCTGGTGCTCTTCACCCTGCGCAACGGTTCGGCCGCAGCGCTCGCCCATGGCCGTGGCATGCTCTATGCCGAAAAGCTGATGATTACCGCCAGGGATCAGGTCAATCCGCTGCACCGGCATGCGGTCAAGACCGAGGACATCATCAATCGCGGCGGCGGCACGCTGGTGCTGCAGATGTACAATTCTCTACCCGATTGCAACGTTGACGAGACCACCGATGTGGTGGTGGCCACCGACGCCCGCCTGCGCACCTTGAAGGCCGGGGCTCTGCTGCGACTGTTGCCCGGCGAAAGCGTCACGCTTCTGCCCGGCAACTGGCATGCCTTCTGGGCCGAGGGCGCGGATGTGCTGATGGGCGAAGTTTCCACCGTCAACGACGATCTCACCGACAACTATTTCCGCGAGCCCGTCGGCCGCTTTTCCACCATCCAGGAAGACACCAAGCCGAGCCATCTGCTGGTGTCCGACTATGACACCTGGCTCCCATAATCGATCCCAAGGAGGAATTCCCATGCAGACCGTCAGCTTCCAGCTTTACAGCGCCCGCAATTTTCCGCCGCTTGCCGATGTCCTGAAGACGGTCGGCGACGCCGGCTACAAACAGGTCGAGGGTTATGGCGCGCTCTACGCTGCCCTCGACGATGCAGCCCTTGCCGCATTGAAAGCCGACATGGACAAGAGCGGCGTCACCATGCCGTCGGCCCATTTCAGCCTCGATCTGCTTGAGACCGATCCGGCGCGGGCGCTGCACATCGCCAAGACGCTCGGCATCAAGTCGATCTATTGCCCTTATCTTGTGGCCGAGGACCGTCCGACGGACGCGAGCGGCTGGAAAGCCTTCGGTGAGCGTCTGGAAAAGGCTGGCAAGCCCTTCCGCGATGCCGGTCTCGATTTCGGCTGGCACAACCATGATTTCGAATTCATCGCGCTACCCGACGGATCGATCCCGCAGGATCATATCTTTGCCGGTGGACCAAACCTGTCCTGGGAAGCGGATATCGCCTGGGTCATCCGCGGCGGTGCCGATCCCTTCGCCTATATCGAGAAATACGGCAAGCGCATCACCGCCGTGCACGTCAAGGACATCGCAAAAGCCGGCGAAAATGCCGATCAGGATGGCTGGGCCGATGTCGGCCATGGCACCGTCGAATGGGCCAAACTGTTCAAGGCGCTGTCTGCGACACCTGCCAAATACTACATCGTCGAGCACGACAATCCCAAGGATTACAAGGCGACGGCCGAGCGCTCGATCGCTTCGATCAAGAGCTACTGAGAGAAAGACAGCATCATGACACAGGAACAAGTGACAGGGGACCTTGGCGTCGGCATCATCGGATGCGGCAACATCTCCACCACCTATTTCACGCTCTCGCCGCTCTTCAAGGGCATCAAGGTTATCGCCTGCGCCGATATCAACCCGGCGGCGGCCGAAGCGCGCGCATCAGAATACGGCGTCAAGGCCCAGACCATTGCGGAACTGCTGGCCAATCCGGAGATCGATATCGTCGTCAACCTGACGATACCGGACGCGCATTTCCCAGTTTCGAAGATGATCCTCGAAGCCGGCAAACACGTCTATTCCGAAAAACCGCTGGTGCTGTCGCTGGAGCAGGGCGAGCAGCTGCGTGGCATCGCCACCGCCAACAATCTTAAGGTCGGCTGCGCCCCGGATACGTTTCTCGGCGGCGCCCACCAGCTGGCGCGCGACTATATCGACCAGGGCAAGATCGGTCGCGTCACGTCCGGCACCTGCCATGTGCTCAGCCCCGGCATGGAGATGTGGCATCCGAACCCGGACTTCTTCTTCCTGCCCGGCGGCGGCCCGATCCTCGATCTCGGCCCTTATTACATCGCCAACCTCATCAACCTGATCGGCCCGGTGAAACGCGTCGCAGCACTCACCTCGATGGCAAGTCCGAACCGCACGATCACCAGCGAGCCGCGCAAGGGCGAAGTCATTCCGGTGGAAACGCCGACGAATATCCATGCGCTGCTCGAATTCCAGAATGGTGCGACGATCACGCTATCGGCCAGCTGGGATGTCTGGTCGCACAACCACGCCAATATGGAGCTTTACGGTACCGAGGGCTCGCTGTTCGTGCCGGATCCGAACTTTTTTGGCGGAACCGTTTCGGCCAGCGGCCGCGACAAGGATATCCAGCCGCTGGAAACCTGGGACCATCCGTTCTCCGTTCCCAATCAGGAACACAAGCAGGGCATGATGGCCAACTATCGCACGGCCGGCCTTGCCGACATGGCACTCGCCATCCTCAGTGGGCGCGATGCGCGTTGCTCGCTGGAGCGCGCTCTGCACGGCGTCGATGTGATGGTGTCGATCCTGAAATCAGGCGAAGAGGGGCGTTTCATCGAACTGACGACGACCTGCACCCAGCCGGCAGCACTCGGGATCGAGGAAGCCAGAGCTCTGCTGCGTTAAGGCTATTCCAGCGAAAGTGCGCAGCGGTTTCGTATCCGGAATAGCGTAAAACAGAGGCCAAATCTGGGGGTGCGAAGCAGTATCGCTTTGCACTGTCATCACAATAAAATATACCGATTTCATCACCATTATTCCCGGAGCGTCGCTGCTTCGGGAATTCCGTTTTCAACGACAGGGCAGGACCAATCAATGAGCTGGCAACCGGCGGACAACCGCTATGAGACGATGAAGTACAATCGCTGCGGCAAGACCGGGCTGAAGCTGCCGGCAGTCTCGCTCGGCCTCTGGCACAATTTCGGCCATGAGACGCCGCATGAGCGCAAGCTCGACATGTGCCGTACGGCGTTCGACCTCGGTATCACCCATTTCGACCTCGCCAACAATTACGGCCCACCTCCGGGGGCTGCCGAAACTGCATTCGGCGAAATCCTGCGCACCGATTTTGCCGGTCTGCGCGACGAGCTGATCATTTCCTCCAAGGCCGGCTACGACATGTGGCCGGGTCCCTATGGCGAGTGGGGCAGCCGCAAGTACATGATCGCCTCCTGCGACCAGAGCCTTGCGCGCATGGGTCTCGACTATGTCGATATCTTCTATTCGCACCGCTTCGATCCCGAAACGCCGCTGGAAGAAACCTGCGGCGCGCTCGATCACATCGTCCGCTCGGGCCGGGCGCTGTATGTCGGCATCTCTTCCTACAATTCGCAACGCACCCGTGAAGCTGCTGCAATCCTGAAGGATCTCGGCACGCCGCTGATCATCCACCAGCCGAGCTATTCGATGCTCAACCGCTGGGTCGAGGATGACGGCCTGGTCGATACACTGGAAGACCTCGGCATGGGTTCGATCGTGTTCTCGCCTCTGGCGCAGGGCATGCTGACGACCAAATATCTCGGCGGTATCCCGACCGATAGCCGCGCGGCGCAGAACCACTTCCTCAAGAAGGATTTCATCCGCCCGTCGATCATCGACAATATCAAAAAACTCAACGAAATCGCCGAAAAGCGCGGCCAGACGCTGGCGCAAATGGCAATTGCCTGGGTCCTGCGTGGCGGCCGCATCACGTCGGCATTGATCGGCGCCAGCCGTTCATCGCAGATCGTCGATTGCGTGGCAGCCCTGAAGAACGACACGTTCACGGCGGAAGAACTGGCCGAGATCGACGTCTACGCCAAGGAAGCCGACATCAACCTGTGGGCCTCGTCGGCCGAGCGCGACTAAGCGTCGGCTAACCTGCTCAGGCACAATAGAAAAAGGCACCGGATCTGTTGATCCGGTGCCTTTCGCATTCAGGGGTAAGCTCAAGCCGGATAAACACGCGGGCGGCGGATATCGAGGAAGCCGCGCGCATCGGTGCGGAACGGAAATTCCGGGGCGGCGTCGAACTCGATGGATTGACCATCCACGGTCAGAGCCAGCACACGCTTGGAATCGGGCCGGTCGATGACGCGGGCGATGGTTGCCTGGATGCCGTGGCCGTCTTCGCGCCAGGTGACGTCGGCCGGGCGGAAATAAAGCTCTGCCGGGCCGTTGGCTATATCGGGCGCATCGAAGGTGACGTTCTGGATCTGCGCTTTTTCACCCGACACCGTCACCTTCAAGCGGTTGGCGTCGCCAAGAAAGTTCATCACGAAGGCGCTAGCCGGTGCGCGGCAGACCTCTTCCGGTGTTCCGGTCTGGACGATCCTGCCCTTGTCGAGAATGACGACGCGGTCGGCAAGGTCGAGGGCTTCGGCTTGGTCATGGGTGACGAACAGGGTGGTGATCCCCAGTTCATCGTGGATCTTGCGCAACCAGCGCCGCAGGTCGCGCCGGACATTGGCATCGAGCGCGCCGAACGGTTCGTCAAGCAGCAGCACCTTCGGATCGACGGCGAGCGCCCGGGCGAGCGCCACGCGCTGCCGTTGTCCGCCGGAAATCTGCGCCGGGAACCGGTCCTCAAGGCCTTCGAGTTGCACAAGACGCAGCAGATGCGCAACCCGGCTGGCAATCTCTGCAGTCGAACGCTTGGTCTTCGAAACCTTCATGCCGAAGGCGATGTTTTCACCGACGGTCATATGCGGAAACAGCGCATAGTGCTGGAAAACGAAACCGACGCCGCGATGGCGCACCTCGATATCGGTGGCGTTTTCATCGCCGAAATAGATGGCGCCGCCATCGGGGAATTCGAGGCCCGCCACCATGCGCAGGATCGTCGTCTTGCCGGAACCGGACGGCCCAAGCAGGGCCACCAGTTCGCCGCTTTCGATATCCAGCGAGACGCCATGCACGGCGCGAAACGTGTCGAATGTCTTGACGACGGTGTCGAGGCGGATTTTCACGGTGTGGTCTCCGAAATATCAGGCGCTGTGCCGGCAAGCGATGGGCGGCGGACGCGGCCGGCGCCCCGGCGCTCCAGCGCCACCTTGGCAATCAGGGTAACAACGGCAAGTGCTGCAAGGATCGATGCGGCGGCAAAGGCGCCGACGGCGTTATAGTCGTGATAGAGCAGTTCGATATGCAGCGGCAGCGTGTTGGTCTGGCCGCGAATGTTGCCGGACACCACAGAGACGGCGCCGAATTCGCCCATCACCCGCGAATTGCAGAGAATGACGCCGTAGAGCAGTGCCCATTTGATATTGGGCAACGTGACAAAAAAGAATGTCCGCCAGCCGCTGGCACCGAGCGAGGTGGCGGCCTCCTCCAGATCGCGGCCCTGCGCCTGCATCAGCGGAATGAGTTCGCGGGCAACAAAGGGGGCGGTGACGAACATGCTGGCGAGCACAATGCCTGGAAGCGCGAAGAGGATTTTGACGTCGGCCGATTGCAGCGTCTCGCCGAACAGTCCCTGCAGGCCATAGACGAACAGATAGGCGACACCGGCGACGATTGGCGACACCGAGAACGGGATCTCGATGACGATCAGTAGCAGGCGGCGGCCGGGAAAGTCGAATTTGGTAATCGCCCAGGCGGCGGCCACGCCGAAGGCGGTGTTGATGGGGACCGCAATCAGCGCCGTCAGTGCCGTCATCAGGATGGCATGGCGGGTGTCGGAATTGGCGATGGTCTTGCCGAAATAGGCGATGCCCCTTGAAAAGGCTTCATAGCCGATGACGGCGAGCGGTGCGATGATGACCAATGCTACCAGTGTCAGCACGACTGCAATCATCGTGTTGCGGAACACAGGCGCATCGCCGATTCGCGGCGGCCGTCTGGACTTACTTTTTGCCACGATCAACCCTTTACCGTGTAGCGCAGGGCGCGGGCCTGCAAGAGGTTGGTGATGGCCAGCATCGTGAAAGCGGCAATGAGCATCACCGAGGCGATCGCCGCCGATGCCGGATAGTCGTATTCTTCCAGCCGGATGAAGGCGAGGAGGGCGGTGATTTCCGTATCAAATGGCTGGTTTCCGGCGATGAAAATGATGGCGCCGAACTCGCCGAGGCTGCGCGCAAACGACAGCGACAATCCGGCCAGCAGCGCGGGCGCCAATTGCGGCAGGATCACCCGCAAAAAGATTTCCAGATCGCTGGCGCCCAGCGTCTGGCCCGCTTCCTCCAGCGCCGGATCAAGCTCTTCCAGCACCGGCTGCACCGTGCGCACGATGAAGGGCAGGCTGGTAAAGGCCATGGCGATAATGATGCCGAGCGGCGTGTAGGCGACCTTGATGCCGATGGCGGCAAGCGGCGCCCCAAACCAGCCATTCGAGGCAAACAGCGTCGTCAACGCGATACCGGCAACGGCGGTCGGCAGCGCAAAAGGCAAATCCACCAGCGCATCGATGAAGCGCCGGCCGGGGAAGCGGTAGCGGACGATGACCCAGGCCAGGGCCATGCCGAACACCAGGTTGAACAGGGTTGCCGCCAAAGCGCACAGAATAGTGACGCGATAACTGGCGATGGCGCGCTCGGATGACACGATCCGCCAATAATCCTCCGGACCAAGGCTCGCGGCCTTGAAAATCAGCGCGCCGAGCGGCAGCACGACAATGATTGCGACATACACGAGTGTAATGCCGAGCGTCAGGGGCAAGCCTGGAAGAATGCGCCGTGCCAAAAACATGCCCTTTGAAAATCGAGTTTAAAAATAACGGGGAGGCCGCGGCGGAATGGGTTTCCGCAGCGGCCTCCGTTTTTCACATTATCGATGTGGGATCAACGATTTCCGTAGATTTTATCCAGTGCGGCGCCTTCGGCGAAATGCTCTTCCTTGATCTTGCCCCAGCCGCCGAAGACATCTTCCACCTTGAGCAGGCGAACTTCGGGGAACTGATCCTTGAATTCGGCAGCGACCGTCGCGTCGTTGACGCGGTTGCCGTTCTCGGCCAGGATTTTCTGGCCTTCCGGCGTGTAGAGGAAATCGAGATAGGATTTGGCCAATTCGCGGGTACCGTTCTTGTCGACGACCTTGTCGACGATGGCGACCGGGAATTCGGCGAGAAGGCTGACCGATGGCGTGACGATATCGAACTTGTCTTCGCCGAATTCCTTGGCAATGCCTTTGGTTTCGGCTTCGAAGGTGATCAGCACGTCGCCGGTTTCGCGCTCGACAAAGGTTGTCGTTGCCGCGCGTCCGCCGGTGTCGAACACCGGAACGTTGTCAAAGATCTTCTTGACGAATTCCTCGATCTTGGCCGGATCGTTGGCGAACTTTTCCTTCGCATAGGCAGTGGCTGCGAGATAGGTATAGCGGGCATTACCCGATGTCTTCGGGTTCGGGAAGATCACCTTGACGTCGTCGCGCGCCAGATCGTTCCAGTCCTTGATACCCTTCGGATTGCCTTCGCGCACCAGGAAGGACGGGAAGGAGTAGAACGGCGACGCATTGTTGGCGAAGTCGCTCTTCCAGTCTTCCGAAACGAAGCCACCCTTCACCAGCGCATCGACGTCAGTCACCTGGTTGAAGGTGACCACGTCGGCCTCAAGACCTTCGAGGATGGCGCGGGCCTGCTTGGACGAGCCACCGTGCGACTGGTCGACCGTGACGCCGGGATGGGCTGCGATGAAGGCTTCGTTGACATGTTCGAACAGTTCGCGGGAAACATCATAGGATGCGTTGAGCAGCTTGTCGGCAGCGGCGGCTGGAGCGGTCAAAGCCGCGAGTGCGACGCCGATGAGCAGTAGACGTTTCATGAAGAACTCCCCGAGATTTGATTTCGTCCGGAGCATAGGGGGGGCACAACGGCATGCCGAGGAACCCTGCTGTGAATGTTCCCGCTGCAGTGGAAAAATATTGCCGGAAAGTCCCCGATGGAGAAACGGACGCCTTCACGAAGCCGAAAATCCGGGCCGCTCCGCGTGTCTTGTATATTAGATATTTTCAATACGTTGGCAGCCTGTCTTCATATTATCTGCACATACTGCCGGGCGTGCCACCCGTTGGGTCAGTTGCCGCAAACATTGGGCGTTGGTGTTAGACAAAAGTCGAAGATCACCCCTTTCCACGCGACTGGACTTGAGGGGGGGAGCGTGTAATCTCGCTGCAGCGGCGCGTGACTTCATGTGAAATCGCCCGCCTGCAAGAGTTGTTTGAAGATTGGGCATATCCGTTTGAACCAGTCGACATCGGCCGGTGCGGTTTGCACTTCGCGGGGAGGAACAGATCCGGCATTGCCGTCTGTCCGCGACAACAGAGGAGAGAACATGGATCGCCGTCTATTCATCAAGCGTGCGGCTCTCGGTGGCGTCGGTGCCGCCGCTGCCACGACGCTCGCAGCGCCAGCCATCGCCCAAAGCAACCCGAAGATCAACTGGCGCCTGGCATCATCGTTCCCGAAGTCGCTCGACACGATCTATGGTGGCGCGGAAGTGCTGTCGAAATACCTGTCCGACGCCACGGACGGCAATTTCAAGATCCAGGTTTTTGCCGCCGGTGAAATCGTTCCGGGTCTTCAGGCTGCTGACGCTGCCGCGGCCGGTACGGTCGAAGCCTGCCACACGGTCTCCTACTACTATTGGGGCAAGGACCCGGTCTGGGCACTGGGCGCCGCCGTGCCTTTCGCGCTCAACGCGCGCGGCATGAACGCTTGGCATTACCATGGCGGCGGCATCGAGATGTTCAACGAATTCCTGGCAACGCAGGGCCTCGTCGGTTATCCCGGCGGCAACACCGGCGTGCAGATGGGGGGCTGGTTCCGCAAGGAAATCAAGACCGTTGCCGATATGCAGGGCCTGAAGATGCGCATCGGCGGTTTTGCCGGCAAGGTCGTCGAGAAGCTGGGCGTCGTGCCGCAGCAGATCGCCGGTGGCGATATCTATCCTGCCTTGGAAAAGGGCACGATCGACGCGGCCGAATGGGTCGGCCCTTATGACGACGAGAAGCTCGGTTTCTACAAGGTGGCACCGTATTACTACTATCCCGGCTGGTGGGAAGGTGGCCCGACGGTCCATGCGATGTTCAACAAGGCAGCCTTCGATGGTCTGCCGAAGAACTATCAGTCGCTGTTGCGCACCGCCTGCCAGGCAACTGACGCCAACATGCTGCAGAAATACGATTACCTGAACCCGTCGGCAATCAAGCGGCTGGTGGCTGCCGGTGCAAAGCTCAGTCCGTTCAGCCCGGAAATCCTGTCGGCCTGCTTCGACAAGGCCAATGAGGTCTATGCCGAGATGGAAGCGACAAACCCGACCTTCAAGAAGATCTGGGACTCGATCAAGGCGTTCCGTGGCGAGTATTACCTCAATGCGCAGATCGCCGAATACAACTACGACACGTTCATGATGATCCAGCAGCGTGGCGGCAAGCTCTAAGCCCTGCCAGCGTCAACATCGCAGAAACGAAAAACCCCGAAGCCGCGCGCTCCGGGGTTTTTCTTTGTTTGCGTTGTAACGCGGAGTGGGCCGTGCTCATCTTGAGCTGGTGATATGTCATTTCCGATTATTGAGCGCCTATTGAAAAAATGAGGCGTCAGCCAAAACCTCCGTCATTCCTGTGCCAGTCACAGGAATCCAGCCACGGCGCGTCGGCGCCGTGAAAAGTGTCTTTTGCGTTAAAGGACTTGAACGCGCTGGATCCTCGCCACTAGCCCTCGGGTTTAACCCGAGGGGAGGATGACTGAGAGTGAGGCGATCAGATCGTCAAACAACCGCTTTCGGCGTTTCGTCAACGGTTTGACCTCGAAGTTTCGTGTTTACAGGGCGATGAAAAAAGGCCGGCCTTTCGACCGGCCCATCTGTTCGTCAATTGAAGGAAGGTGGCGCGCTCAGGTCGTTGGCGGGTTTTTGGTCCGCTGGCTTCTGGGTATTGCCGTCGAGTGGATTGCCGCCGGGTAGCTGCAGGCCGCCTGGTAATCCGAGGCCGCCGCCATTGTCCGGCAGGGTCAGTCCGCCGCCATTTGTTCCAAAGCCCGGCACGACGATGTTGATCGTTGCTGGGTCCACCACAGGGGCATCGCCCTTGTAGTGCATGACCATCTGCGGGAACATGATGGTGAGCCCCACCATGACGATCTGGATGCCGACGAAAGGGACTGCGCCCCAATAGATCTGCCCCGTCGTCACCGGTTGCGTCACCTTGCCGGTGACCTTGTCGAGGTAGGGCACCTTGGCCGCGACCGAGCGCAGGTAGAAGAGCGCGAACCCGAAGGGCGGGTGCATGAAGCTCGTCTGCATGTTGATGCCGAGAAGCACACCGAACCAGATAAGGTCGATGCCCAGAGCATTGGCCGCCGGAACGAGTAGCGGCACGATGATGAAGGCGAGTTCGAAGAAATCCAGGAAGAATGCCAGGAAGAAGACGAGCAGGTTGACCGTGATCAGGAAGCCCGTCTCGCCACCGGGCATGGCGACCAGCAGATGCTCGACCCAGATATGGCCGTTGACGCCGTAGAAGGTCAGCGAGAACACCCGCGCACCGATCAGGATGAACAGCACGAAGGCTGACAGCCGTGTCGTGGCGGCCAGTGCCGAGCGGATCACGTCCATGCTGAGCCGCCCCTTGATCGCCGCCATTACCAGCGCGCCGACCGCACCCATGGCACCGCCTTCGGTCGGCGTGGCAATGCCGAGAAAGATCGTGCCGAGCACCAGGAAGATCAGCGCCAGCGGCGGGATCAGCACGATGATGACCTGCTGGGCAAGCCTCGACATGGCGTTGACCTTCAGGCCCTTGTCGAGAAGGGCGACGATGTAGATGAAACCGATACCGACGGTTGCGCCGAGAATATCGGCATTTTCGCCATGCGTCGGATAGAGGTAGATATGGGCGGCATAGGCAAAGGCTGCTGCAACCACGAGTGCAATGATCAGCGATGTCACGCCGGAGCCCAGCGTGCGGGCCTCTAACGGCAGGGCCGGCATGGAATCGCGCCGGACGAAGGTCATGATCAGGATGTAGAGCATGTAAAGCCCGGTCAGAACCAGGCCAGGGATCAGAGCGCCGGCATACATGTCGCCGACCGAGCGGCCGAGCTGGTCGGCAAGGACGATCAGCACGAGTGATGGCGGGATGATCTGCGCAAGTGTGCCGGACGCGGCGATGACGCCGGAGGCAACGCGCCGGTCATAACCGTAGCGCAGCATGATCGGCAGTGAGATCAGACCCATGGCGATGACCGAAGCGGCCACCACACCGGTGGTCGCTGCCAGCAGTGCGCCGACGAAAATCACGGCATAGGCGAGACCGCCGCGGATTGGTCCGAACAGCTGGCCGATCGTATCGAGCAGATCTTCGGCCATGCCGGATCGTTCGAGCACAATGCCCATGAAGGTAAAGAAGGGAATGGCGAGCAAAGTGTCGTTCGACATCACCCCCCAGAACCGGTCGGGCAGGGCGTTCAGCAGCGGCCAAGACAGATTAATGGACCCGCCGGACAAGGGGGCGAGCTCCACGCCGACGATGAAGAACAGAAGGCCGTTGGCGGCGAGCGAGAAGGCGACGGGATAACCCAGCAAGAGGAAGATGATCAAGGATACGAACATGATCGGCGCGAGATTGACGGCGATAAACTCCATCATGGGCGTGCCTCCGGAGCGGCGACATCGTCAAGCGGCGCGTGGGTGGGCACATAGGGCGTCGGATCGTCCATATTGCCGGTCATAATCGCCACCTTCTTGATGATTTCGGAGACACCCTGCAGCGCAAGCAGCACGAAGCCGAAGAGCAGGATGGCTTTGGCTGGCCAGACGATCAGGCCGCCAGCGCTGGAAGACCCTTCCTGCGAGCGAACCGACATCAGCACATAGGGAATGAGGTAATAGGTCATCAGCAGAACGAACGGCATCAGGAAGAAGACGTGGCCGAACAGGTCGATCCAGTGTTGCGTCCGGCGTGAGAACTTGCCGTAGACGACGTCGATGCGGATATGTTCGTTCTGGCTGAGCGTATAGGCGGCAGCCAGCATAAAGGCGGCACCAAACAGGTACCATTGCGCCTCGAGCCAGGCGTTCGACGACATATTGAAGATTTTTCGGATAATGGCATTGCCGGCGCTGACCAGTACGGCCACCAGGATCAGCCATGAGACTGATTTGCCGATGATCTCCGTGACACGGTCGATGAGCCTGCTGATACCGAGCAGTGCGGCCATAGACGTTCCTCCCCCGCTAAGCTGATTGTCGATGTTTTTTTGCCAAGCATAGCCACAGTGCCGATTTCAAGTTCTGTTTCAAGTCTGCTTCCGGATTTTCCGGTATAGTCCGGCAACGTCATACCAAAGTCGCATATAGACTTTCCGCCTTTGCCTAAAGCTTAGGCAGGAACTGTGGGAAACCTGTGCGACAGGAACGGTAACTTGGAGACGGGGCACTCCTTGCTGGGAGACGAAACAGCGAGCCGAACAGGTTGCGAAGAATGTCGCTTTCAACGTGCGGCAGGGCTTGAAACCGCACCGCCTTTCAGGCCGTATGGCGTTCCGAGAATCCATGAGGTACGTTAATCATGATCGCAATGATCCGCAACCCGATCCTTCCGGGCTTCAATCCCGATCCGTCCATCTGCCGTGTCGGCGACGATTACTATATCGCCACGTCGACGTTCGAATGGTATCCGGGCGTGCAAATCCATCATTCGCGCGATCTGGTGAACTGGACATTGGTGCGCCGGCCGCTGGAGCGGGCGAGCCAGCTCGACATGCGTGGTAATCCCGACAGCTGCGGCGTCTGGGCGCCGTGCCTGTCCTATGCGGATGGGCTGTTCTTTCTGGTCTATACCGATGTCAAACGCTTCGACGGCAACTTCAAGGACGCCCACAATTACATCGTCAAGTCGCCGACGATTGAAGGGGAATGGTCGGAGCCGATCTATGTCAATTCTTCCGGCTTCGATCCGTCGCTGTTTCATGACGATGACGGCCGCAAATGGTTTCTCAACATGCAGTGGAACCACCGCACCGAAAGTTTTGGCGGCGCGCCGAAATCCCCGGCCTTCGATGGCATCCTGCTGCAGGAATGGGATCCTGTCACGAAACAGCTGACCGGCCCGATCCGCAATATCTTTGCCGGCAGCCCACAGGGCCTTGTGGAAGGCCCGCATCTCTTTAAGCGCAACGGCTGGTACTATCTGACGACCGCTGAGGGCGGCACCGGTTATGATCATGTGGTGACCATGGCGCGGGCCAAAAATATCGAAGGTCCCTACGAAATACATCCGCAGACGCATCTGATCACCTCGAAGGATCATCCGGACGCCGTGCTGCAAAGGGCAGGGCACGGCCAGTATGTGGAGACACCGGATGGCCAAGCTTACCACACCCATCTGACCGGCCGGCCGTTGGCACCACAACGGCGCTGTACGCTCGGCCGTGAGACCGCTTTGCAGAAATGCGTCTGGGGCGACGATGGCTGGCTGTATCTGGCGCAGGGCGGCGTCGTGCCGGATGTCGATGTGCCGGCGCCGGGTGAGGCGGTTGTTGTCGAGAAACCGGCACGTATCGAAACCGAGTTCGACGGTTCGCAATTGCCGATGGACTTCCAGTGGCTGCGCACGCCGGTGCCGGAACGGATTTTTTCGCTGACGGAACGGCTGGGACATCTGCGGCTGTTCGGGCGCGAAAGCATCGGCAGCTGGTTCGAACAGGCGCTGGTGGCATGGCGGCAGGAGCATCATTCGTTCCGCGCTGAAACTGTCGTCGAATTCGAACCGGATACCTATCAGCAGGCGGCGGGTCTGACCCATTATTACAATCGCCACAAATTTCATGCGATCGCCGTGACGCTGCATGAACAACTCGGCCGCGTGGTGACGATCTTTTCCTGCAATGGCGATTTTCCCCATAGCCGCATGACATTCCCGGTCGAAAGCGGCGTTGCCGTCCCGCTTGGCCGGGTGCATCTGGCCATGGACATCCGCGACAACGATCTACAGTTCTTCTGGCATCCGGATGGTCCTCACACATGGCGCAAACTCGGGCCTTTGCTCGATGCCGGCGTCGTTTCCGACGAGGGCGGACGCGGCGAACATGGGTCGTTTACCGGGGCCTTTGCCGGGGTCTTTGCCTTCGACACTTCCGGCCGGGCGCGGGCGGCGGATTTCGGCCGGTTTGCCTATGAGACGCTGTAATCCTTGGTTGCAGATTTGTGCGACGTATCAGTTAATCCTTATAATTGACTGATATCATTACAATTTTGTAATCTGCTGTTTCAGTTTCCGTTCATCTTTGCGGTCGTAGGTTCGGGGTGTCAAAAACGAAAGGACACCCCGATGAAACGTCTCCTGATTGCGCTGGTCGCAAGCTCCTTCCTGACGGCGCCGATGGCTTTTGCCCAGCCGGCCAAGCCCTTCGAAGTCGCTCAGATGAAAGAGCGCCATGTCGAGAAGCGTGTCTACCGGCACGGCAACAACAAAATTGTCGAAAAGCGTGTCATCGAGAACAAGCGCTGGGCACGCGGCCACCGCCTGTCACCGTCTGAGCGCCGCCGCATCGCTGCGGTCAACGACTATCGCCGCTACAAGCTTCGTACACCGCAGCGTGGCCAGCAGTGGGTTCGCGCCGGTAACGACTTCCTGCTGATCAGCATCGCCACCGGTGTCATCGTCAATACGGCGCGCTGAACAGGTCGAATACGACAAGGGCGGCATTGAGCCGCCCTTTCTAAACGAGGTTGCCAAACGAGCGGCCTAGCTTGCCTTCGCGGACCACTCTGTAAACGGGTCCGGCAAAGCCTTCCAGCGGTCTGGCGTAAACGCCTTGGCATCGACCAGACACTCGTCGAGTTCCGCTTCTAATGTTGCCTGGTCCATCGGATCGGCGCCGATGAAGACGATTTCCTGACGCCGGTCACCCCAGATAGGATCGAGATAAGGCTTCATCATCGCCAGGAAACCCGGATCATCCGGCCATTGGGTTTTCGGAACTGCCGACCACCACAATCCCATTTTCGAGGTGCGCACCATCGGTCCGGCCTGGCTGAGTTCGCCGGCGTGATGCGGCCGTGTCGCCAGCCAGAAGAAGCCCTTGGCCCGCACCACACCTGGCCATGGCCGGTGGACGAAATCGTGAAAGCGCGACGGATCGAAAGGCCTCTTCGCCCGGTAGACGAACGAGCGGATGCCGTATTCCTCGGTTTCGGGGACATGATCCTTGAAGCCGTGCAGTTCCTTGTACCAGAGCGGATGCTGCTCGGCTTTCTGCA
The DNA here is from genome assembly GCF_965279435.1 of Pararhizobium sp. Lineage (NCBI taxonomy): Bacteria > Pseudomonadati > Pseudomonadota > Alphaproteobacteria > Hyphomicrobiales > Rhizobiaceae > Pararhizobium > Pararhizobium sp. Next base: position 3,840,168 of record NZ_CBDIHY010000003.1, on the reverse strand, counting down.
TGTCGAACAGGCCGGTGCCGAGAACATCGCGCAAGGCCACCTTGCCGAAATCCGCCTCGATCAGCCGCGCATCGGCATTCAGGCCGGCGATGATTTTTCGCGCGGCATCGCGCTGCTCAGGTGTTGCACTGCCCGTCTTGTTGAGAATGACAACATCGGCAAACTCGATCTGCTCGACCAGCAGGTCGACGAGCGTGCGATTGTCATTGTCTCCGGCAGTATCGCCGCGGTCGGCCAGAAAGTCGGCGGAGGAATAATCGCCCAGCAGGCTGACCGCATCGACCACCGTCACCATCGTATCGAGCCGCGCGACATCGGCGAGGCTATTACCGGCCTCGTCGCGAAACTCGAACGTGGTGGCGACGGGCAGGGGCTCGGCGATCCCGGTCGATTCGATCAGCAGATAGTCGAACCTGTCCTGTTCGGCGAGCTTGCGCACCTCGTTGAGCAGATCGTCGCGCAGGGTGCAGCAGATGCAGCCATTGGTCATCTCGACCAGTTGCTCCTCGGTCCGCGACAGGTTGGCGCCGCCCTCGCGCACCAGTGCCGCATCGATATTGACCTCGCTCATATCGTTGACGATGACGGCAACCCGCAACCCGTCGCGATTGTTGAGGATGTGATTGAGCAGCGTGGTCTTTCCAGCACCAAGGAAGCCGGAGAGGACGGTGACAGGAAGTTTATCGGACATCGGTATATCCTTTAATGTTATATTATTACATTTGATAATCTGAAAAAGGCGGACCTATTCTGGCCCGCCTTTTTCACGGTCTTGGGAGGACCTTGTTAGCTGGCGTTGGAAAGGCAGGTCTTCAGCGATGTGCCGATGTTGTCCATCAGCTGGAAATAGAGGTCGGGACCGGCCTCAAGCGTCGCTGCTTCCGGATCAAGCGTTCCGGACTTTGCCGACGTGCCTTCCAGCACGACATTGACGAGCTTGGGTTCGAACTGCGGTTCGGCAAAAACGCAGGTTGCGCCGAGTTCGACAATCTTTTCATGAATCTGCTTCAGCCGTGCGGCACCGGGCAGAGTCTCGGGGCTGACGGTGATCGATCCCGCCACCTTCACGTGATAGCGATGCTCGAAATACTGATAGGCATCGTGAAAGACGATGAAGGGCTTGTCCTTGATCGGTGCGACAGTTTCGACGAGCTTTTTGTCGAGTGCATCAAGCCGGGTGTTCAGCGCATCGAGATTGGCCTTGTAAGCAGATGCGTTGGCCGGATCGCTTTCAGCAAGCGTCTTTTCGATTTCGGCTGCCATCGCCTTGGCATTGATTGGATCGAGCCAGAGATGCAGGTCGAACTCACCCTCGTCATGGTGATGACCGGCTTCTTCATGAGCCTTGGTGCCTTCAGCACCTGCCTCATGCTCGTCGCCGTCGTCGTGAGCCTCGAAGGCACCGCCCTCGCGGAATTTCAGTTTTTCGAGGCCCGGTGCATCGTCGAGTTCGACAATCTTGGCACCGCTACCAAGCGATTCCAGCGGCTTTTCAAGAAAGGCTTCCAGCCCATGGCCAACCCAGAAGACGATATTGGCCTTTTCCAGGGCTGCGGCGTTGGAGGGCTTCATGCTGTAGGTGTGCGGGGAGGCGGCTCCTTCGACGATCAGCGCCGGCTTGCCGACGCCCTGCATGATCGAGGCGACCAGGGAGTGGATCGGCTTGATCGAGACGACGACATTGGGAACCTCGGCACGGGCCGTGCCCGCCGCCAGAAGCATGGTGGGGGCGAAAAGCAGCGCCGATGTCAAAAGGAGGGAATTTTTCAGGCTCATGCGGGAACTCCTGTCTTGTAAATCGATGTAATGTTATTACATCAATTGCGTTATGCTATAACGTGTGGCATAGCGGCTGGCAACACCCCATCCGGATTTTTTTAATGCTGAATGTCCGCAATACCGATCAGACCCCGCTCGTCTCGCTCAACAATGCCGGCATCCGCCGCAATGGCCGCTGGCTGGTGCGCGGTGTCGAGTTTTCGGTCAGCCGTGGCGAGATCGTCACGCTGATCGGCCCCAACGGCTCCGGCAAATCAACGACGGCCAAGGCCGCCATCGGCGTGCTGAAGCCGGACGAGGGCTGGGTCGAGAAGCTGCCAGGGCTGAAGGTCGGTTATGTGCCGCAGAAACTTTCGATCGACTGGACGCTGCCTTTGACCGTCGAACGGCTGATGACGCTGACCGGACCATTGAAGGGAAGCGAGGTCGAGGAGGCGATGCATTCGACCGGTATCGCGCATCTCGCCCGCGCCGAGGTGCAGCATCTGTCTGGTGGTGAATTCCAGCGCGCGCTGCTTGCCCGCGCCATTGCCCGCAAGCCGGATCTTCTGGTTCTCGACGAGCCTGTGCAGGGCGTCGATTTTTCCGGCGAGATCGCGCTTTACGACCTGATCAAGACCATCCGCAACAAGACAGGCTGCGGTATCCTGCTTATTTCCCACGATCTGCATGTGGTGATGGCGGAGACCGATACGGTGATCTGCCTCAACGGCCATGTCTGCTGCCGTGGCACGCCGCAGATGGTCAGCCAGAGCCCGGAATATCTCAAGCTGTTCGGCAGCCGCGCCGCCAAGTCACTTGCCGTCTATAGTCATGACCACGATCACACCCATCTGCCCGATGGCCGCGTGCTGCATACCGATGGCAGCATTACCGAGCATTGCCATCCGGATGACGGTCACCATCATGGCGACCATACGCATGGGGATCACGGCCCGGAAGAGCACGTGCATGGCCCGGATTGCGGCTGTGGTTACAAGAGCCGCCTGCAAGGCTACGATACCAAGGAGAGCGGCCGTGTTTGATGATTTTTTCACCCGCGCCCTTATTGCCGGCATCGGCCTTGCCATTACGGTTGGTCCTCTTGGCTGTTTCGTCATCTGGCGGCGCATGGCCTATTTCGGCGATACGATGGCGCATTCCGCTTTGCTCGGTGTGGCATTGTCGCTGCTGCTCGATCTCAATCTAATGCTCAGCGTCTTCATCGTCGCCGCTGCCGTGTCGTTGCTGCTGTTGCTGCTGCAGAAGCGCGGCGCGCTGTCGACCGATGCGCTGCTCGGTATTCTCTCGCATTCGTCGCTATCGATTGGCCTCGTCATCGTCGCCTTCATGACATGGGTGCGGATTGATCTGGTCGGATTCCTGTTCGGCGATATTCTCGCTGTCTCCGAAGCCGATATCGATCTGGTCTGGGGCGGCGGCATTCTGGTGCTGGCGGCGATCGTTTATCTCTGGCGGCCGCTGCTTGCCTCCACTGTCAATCCGGAACTGGCCGAAGCCGAAGGCCTGCAGCCGGAGCGGGCGCGGCTCTATTTCATGCTGCTGATGGCGCTGGTGATTGCGATTGCCATGAAGATCGTTGGCATCCTGCTGATCACATCGCTGCTGATCATTCCGGCTGCTACCGCCCGGCGCTTTGCCACATCGCCGGAGATCATGGCCGTGCTTGCGTCGGTGATCGGCGCTCTGGCGGTCACCGGCGGCCTATTCGGCTCGCTGCATTTCGATACGCCGTCCGGCCCCTCGATCGTGGTTGCGGCGATGGGGCTTTTCGTGCTCAGTCTGCTGCCGTTCGGCCGCAACAAACAGGCAGAGACGGCGATACACTCGACGCATGGAGGACATCACTGATGGCGGCACAACAACTCACCAAGAACCAGTCGCTGGTCCTCGACACGCTCCACCATGCGGAAGGGCCGCTCAGCGCCTACACGATCCTCGACAAGCTGCGCGATCACGGGTTTCGTGCGCCGCTGCAGGTTTACCGGGCGCTCGACAAGCTGTTGGAATTCGGCCTCATCCACCGGCTCGAAAGCATGAATTCCTTCGTCGCTTGCGCCCATCCGGATCATCACCATCACCATGATCACGGCGTCACGGCCTTTGCTATCTGCGAGGATTGCGGTCAGGTCACCGAAATGCACGACGAGGCGATGGAAGAACGTTTGTCGGTGCTGGCCGGCAATCAGCATTTCAAGACCGAGAAGACCACGATCGAGATCCGCGGCCACTGCCAGAACTGCACGGCTGAATAGACGGGGCGGGCGCCTGATCCGGTTCCCCGTCGAGATATGGCAAGGACACCCGGTTCCGGATGCTTTGGCTTCGGCGTCGCCTATCCGATAACGGCAAGGCTGGTTGCAAACACCTGCCATTTTTTCACATAGCTGTCTGCCGATTTGCTCAATCCAGCGACCGCCGCCTCATCCAGCAACCGGATGGCCTTTGCCGGTGCCCCGACGATCAGCGAGTTGTCTGGAAAGACCTTGCCTTCTGTCACCAGCGCATTGGCACCCACCAGGCAATTGTTGCCGATCACGGCCCCATTGAGCACCGTCGCCCCCATGCCGATAAGCGAATTATCGCCGATGGTGCAGCCGTGCACGATGGCGCGGTGACCGATGGTGCAGCCTTGGCCGATCGTTACGGGCAGGCCGGGATCGACATGAATGACCACGCCCTCCTGGATATTGGTGCGGGCGCCAATACGGATCGGCTCGTTGTCGCCGCGCAGCACTGCGCCAAACCAGATGCCGACATCGTCGCCCAGTTCGACTTGGCCGATGACATGCGCGTCGGGAGCCACCCAATAGCGGCCTTCAGGCGGCACGGCTGGCCGGGTAGCGCCAAGAGCATAGAGCGGCATGGTTTCTCCCTCAAATGACCGTGACGGCCATCGTCGCGACGCCATCGATGCCGCACGACACCGCGTCACCGCGCAATACCGGTCCGACACCTGACGGTGTGCCGGTCATGATGATATCGCCGGGGGCGAGCGTAAACAGTTTTGACAGTTCAGCGATGATTTCCGGGATTTTCCAGATCATCTGGTTGAGATCGCCCTGCTGCTTGGTCTCGCCGTTGATCTTCAGCCAGATATTGCCGTCTGTCGGATGTCCGATAACCTCTGCCGGAACGATCTGTGATAGCGGCGCCGAATGTTCAAAGGCTTTTGCCGCCGCCCAGGGTTTGCCGGCGGCCTTCGCCTCTGCCTGCAGGTCGCGGCGGGTGAAGTCGATGCCGACGGCGTAGCCGTAGACGCAATCGAGTGCGTCTGCAGCCTCAATGGCATCGCCACCCTGTTTCAACGCGATCACCAGCTCAACCTCGTGGTGCACGTCGGTCGAAAGCGGCGGGTAGGGGAACGCGTCGCCATGGACAAGATTGTCTGGGTTTTTTTGGAAAAAGAAAGGCGGTTCGCGATCGGGATCGTGGCCCATCTCGATGGCGTGGGCGGCATAATTGCGCCCAACGCAATAGACGCGGCGGACCGGGAAAGTTTGCCCGGAATTGATCACCGGCAAAAGCACCGGTGCGGGAAGGGGGATTACAGTTGTCATCGACGTCCAGACATTCGATTGCGAATGCCGGACGATAGCACCCCATTGCGGGGCGGGGAAAGTGGCTTCAGCTGCAGACGTAGGCCTGAAGCTGGTCGCGTGTCAGAAAACCGCTGTCCGCCCGGGAATTGTATTCCGGATGGGTATATTCCAGGCTCGGGACATCTGGAAGTTCCAGCGCCTGACGGACTGTCATGATGCCGACGTCGCGGCGGTCGCTGCCGTGCTTCAAGCTGACTTCAACGATCCGATACAGATTTTCCTCTACCATGTGTTCTCTCCCGTCTCTTATTTTTTGATTCTGGGTTGTAGTAGCTACTCCGAAATTGGTTTTTATGAGGCACCTCATCTATTAGCATGCCACACATGAAGAAATCGCAACAGTGATTTTTTAGCATCTGCTTGGATTTGTGCCGGAATGAAACGCGTTACCGCAGAGCACTCCCTATCCGGTATTTGCAGACGTCATCCCCCACTTGGAACAATCTTGCAGTTCGGGTGTTTTGCAGGCAGCAGCAAAGGAGCTTGAGATGGCGAATATCAAGAATTTGCGGGCCGGCTTTACCGGCGAACTCGATGAAAGCAGCGGCGTGACGGCCAAAGCGAAACAGGCAGCCAGCTATGTCCGGGACGAGGCTTCCGCCGTCGCGAAAAGCGCTCAGGATCATCCTTCCGCCACCAGCACCGCCTTGCTGGTTTTTGGTGCAGCCGCTTTTGTCGCGGGCTATCTGATCGGCAGCGCATCCAATGGCCAGCAAACACAAAGACGTTACTGGTAACGGTTGCGTTGCATCAGATTTTATTTGATTTTTGTGCATCGCAGCATTATAGTCATATTTATCGCAGCGATTCACCTCCTCCCGAAGAGCTGCGACCGATCAGCGGTCACCTCCTCCCGACCGTGGGTCATTTTCAGAAGCCTGCCGCACCTCCTCCCGCGGCAGGCTTTTTTCGTTTTGTGCTCTGCCCAACGGGAACTAAATCGGCTATTGTGCTGTTATGGTCTGGCAAGACATTCGGAGGAGACGCTCATGCCAAATACCAAATGGTCCAATCCAGTCGAAGTGGGATTTGCACACAAGGGTTCTCAGGTGGTTCTGGGGCCGTTCGACGCACTCATTTGCCTGATGGATACCTGGCCGGATCTTCGTGGTCCGCGCTACGTTGCAGCCAGAAGCTTCTGCCGCGCCGCCATTGACGGCCGCAAGTCACTAGAGGAGGCCCGAGAGGTCTTCATTGCGGCGGCAGAGGAGGCCAAACTGCAGGCGCACTGACGCGCTCGGCAGATATAATCGATTACCAGCTGCGCATCCGCCGGCGCAGAGTGGATATGTATTTCAGTCAAAGTATCGCCGTCGTCTCCATTTGCAGACGTTGCTCCGTGTTGTTGGACTTACAGCGTCTGTTGGATACGTCACCAAATCTCCTTCTGACGACCCTTCCAAAGTTCGATCTCGCTTTCAAAACTGCTCCGCTGTATAAGGCCGAAATTGTTTAGGCCGCTTGAGCCGCGAGATATGCTTCTCCACTTGCGCGCCTGTTTCTCCAGAACATTGTACCGCCTGCAATGCGTGCGGGGATGAAAGTATTTTTTCGATGGGCAACGCAGCGATTTCGGCATCGGGTAGCACCGCTTCGGCATATTTCGGAGCGCCGGTCTTTGCCGTGGCCCCGATGATCGACTGGACCGACAGGCACTACCGCTTTTTTGCCCGGCAACTGTCCAAGCATGCTTTGCTCTATACCGAGATGATCGTCTCCGAGGCGATCCTGCGGGGTGATCGTCAGAGGCTGCTGGGGTTCGATACGGTCGAGCAGCCGGTGGCACTGCAGCTTGGTGGCAATGATCCGCGCAAGATGGCGGAAGCGGCACGTATCGGCGAGCAGTTCGGCTATGCCGAGATCAACATGAATGTCGGCTGTCCCTCCGACCGCGTGCAATCCGGCACGTTTGGCGCCTGCCTGATGCGGGAGCCTTCGGTTGTGGCGGACTGTGTCGCGGCGATGAAGGCGGCAGTGTCCATTCCTGTCACAGTCAAGTGCCGGATCGGTGTCGATGACCAAGACCCCGAAATCGCGCTTCGCGATCTGGTGTCGCGGGTGGTGGAGGCCGGGACGGATGCCGTCTGGGTTCATGCGCGAAAAGCCTGGCTGCAGGGGCTGTCGCCGAAGGAGAACCGCGATATTCCGCCGCTGGACTATGCTCTGGTTCATCGGGTCAAGGCGGAAAATCCCAGTCTTTTCATTGGCATAAATGGCGGTCTTGGCAGTTTGAATCAGGCTGTTGACGAGCTGAATCACGAAACGGTGCTGGATGGCGTCATGCTCGGACGGGCGCCTTATCATGATAGTGCGATGCTGACGGCCGTGGACGCGGCTTTTCCGCATCCGGTGACGGGAGCGGCTGCAGCCGATTTCTCGGGCGAGGCCTTTACTGCCAATGGCCACCGGCAGTCTGTGGAGTTCTGGGCCGGGGTGCGCGATGCGATGATGGGCTATGCGGCCGGGCATATCGCTACGGGCGGACGGCTGATCCATGTCACCCGCCACATGGTCGGACTGTTCCAGGGCTGGCCGGGTGCGCGGCGGTTCCGGCAGATCCTGTCGGCCGATGCGACGCGGGCAGGGGCCGGGCCAGAGGTGATCGCGGCGGCATTCGACGCCATCTTTCTGGCTGCCGAGGCAAAGCAGGCGGCGGAGTAAAAACCTTCGGCTTGCCACAGTCCCGATCGATCCATTTGATTATTGCACGGATTTTCGGCCCGGGGATAATCGACGGCCACAAAAAAAACGGCGCCCCGGGGGACGCCGTTCAATAAGTCATCGCAAGCAGTCAGATCGAGGCTTAGTCAGCCTGGATGTTGACGGCCTTCGGGCCCTTGCCCATGCGATCCGGCTCGGTGTCGAAGGTGACCTGCTGGCCGTCCTTCAAAGTCTGGAGACCAGCGGCCTGCAGCGCGGAGATGTGTACGAACACGTCCTTTGCGCCGCCTTCCGGCGTGATGAAACCAAAACCCTTGTCCTGGTTGAAGAATTTTACGGTGCCCTTGGTGGCCATGGGAGAAGTCCTTTTTCCCTTAATGATGTGTCCTCACCCCTGCCAGGGTGGAGACGTTTTTCTTTCCGGTTTTGTCTTTATTCCGGAAAGCCAGTCGGAGAAGTCGATAACGGGGAAAGAACGTCTACAGTGCCTTTCGGCACGCCCGGATTTTTCCGGGACCATACAGCCAGTCCAGTCTCCGGGATGCTAACGCCCGAACGCGGAAATATTTGCAGCAAAAAAAGAAAATAGCAAGCGTTTAATCCTTTGCACTCAACCGCCTGTCGGTACGGGCTTTGCGATGCACCACAACGGGCCATTTGCCGGTTTTCACCGGGCAGGCGATGCCGCAACCGCGCGGACCGGGGAAAACCACGCCCCGTCCCGATCTCACCACAATTTGGTCCCGCCGATGTCCGATTAAAGGGCGTTCGCGCAGCATCCGCTTTTGGGTTGAAGCGGGCTTTTAGGTTGATGCGCGCTGGGCGAACGGTTAGGTCAGGGGTGAAATGACGAATGCTGGACTGCGAGGTGGCGCTGTGATCGACCCCTATGAAACGCTTGGAATTGCCCGCGATGCCGACGAGCAGGCGATCAAGGTGGCCTATCGCAAGGTGGTCAAGGCGGCGCATCCCGACAGCGGCGGCGATACCGAGGCGTTCGGGCGGCTGCAGGCCTGCTACGATCTGTTGAAGGATCCGGTGCGCCGCAAGGTCTATGACAATACCGGCTATGATCCGCAGCTGGCCGACCCGCGCGACCTGCAGGGTATTCTGAAGCTCGAAACGCTGGTCAACGATTTCATTCTCGACGAGCGCGAGCCCGGCAGTTTCGATCCGGTCGCCGCCATGCGCCGCAAACTGTCCGACGATATCGTCAAGAGCCGTTTTCACATTCTCGAGCTGGAGCGCCACCGCGCCCGCGTGCGCCAGCATCTCGATCGCCTCGGCCGCCGCCCTGCCGCCGATATTCTCGGCTCTATGCTGCGCACCCGCTCGCAATCGATCGCCGACGCCATCCGCAGCGCCGAGGCGCAGATCGAGGCGACCGAGCAGGCCTACACGATTCTGGAGGGCTATTCGTACGAGCTGGAACAGCTGGAGGCTGCGGCGGAATAAAGCGGGTTCGGATTTTGGGTGCGTCTTGCCGCTCGTTGTTTCACGCTGGCGGCTCCCCCACACTCCGTCATTCCTGTGCTTGTCACAGGAATCCAGTGCGCCGCGTCGGCGGCGCGCAAGACCCTCTTGTGGCGGTGCGGTTGAAAGAGTCCTTTCACGGCGCGGACGCGCCGTGGCTGGATTCCTGTGACATCCCTCGGGTCAAGCCCGAGGACAGGAATGACGGAGGGTGAGGGAGGCTCTGTGGCATACGGCAAAGGCCGGGCCGGGTCGTCCTTATTCATTTCGCCACCGGCGGCGTGCGCGCCGGGATGTTTTCGCGGTCGCGGCGGAAGGCGTCGAAGCGGCGTTTGTCGTGGGGTGGGACGGCGGTGCGGGCGAGTTCGACGCAGGTGTCAAAAAAGGCCCGCTGCTCGGGATTGCCCCAGGTGTATGTCAGGCCCTGATGGCCGCCGTGTTCGAGGATGATCTGGGCCTGGCCGTAAAATTCATCAAAAATCTGGCGCTGTGCTGCGGTCAGGTTGCGCAGGCAGCAGGGTTCGCCGCTGTTTTTGAAATGCCAGTCGCAGGCGTTCTTGCGGCGGCAGTCGCGGCGGCGGCAGGCCAGATGCGGCACTGCCAGCATCTCGGCGGTGCGGGCCATCAGCCATGTCTGGAGGGAAAGGGGCATGTCTCATCTCCGTTGCCTTGTCGCGTGACTGCGGCGTGCGCCGCCATTCACGCGCGAAAAATGGTCACGCGCGAAAAATCTCGCCGTGGTTGAACGTCAGGTGGACGGGGCGCTGAAAGCTGCCGCGTTTGATAGTAGAAAGTGACACCTCTCAGCGCCCCGTTCGGCGGTTTTTGCCCGCGACTTGGGTCTCACTGAGGTCGCTAGGCGGACGGTGTTCGTCTGACCCGATGGACCCCGGCCGAACCAATTTATCGGCAACGATCCACCCGGCCGCCGCCGGATTTTTTTAACCCGGCGAAACCATCCGCTGTGCCACCCTGTGTGCCGCACAGGCACGCCCGGCGCGCTCTTTCGGGCTTCAAGAGACAAGGGCAAAACCCCCGTCTCTCCCCGTGTCGCCGGAGGGAGACCATTTTCCGCAAGCCCCGGAGGTGAGGACGTCCGTCCTGTCCTCAAACCCGGCACCGGCCCCGCCTCGCTGCCACGGCTGGCAGTGTATCCGTGGCGGGACAGGAGAAGTATGGCATGGGTTTTGGGGGCGGGGATTTTGGGGGAAACTGGGGAGGGGATCGGCGACGGGATTGAGCACGTAGCCTTTGGTTAAGGTGTTGATTTTGGGTCCTCTGCCGCAAGGGCGGATATGAAGGCGGCGCACCTTGCAAGCAAGAATGCATCCCCGCTGTAGCTCTTGAAATCAGCGCGACATCCTTAGCCTCCGTCATTCCTGTGCTTGTCACAGGAATCCAGCCACGGCGCGTCTGCGCCGTGAGAGAACTCTTTTGTTCGCGTTGTGGAAGTGGTCTTGAGCGCCGTGGACACGGCGCACTCGATTCCTGTGACAGGCACAGGAATGACGGAAGGTGAGGTGGTTTTTATGGTCAAAATCGCTCCGTATTTCCGAGCGCGGACTTGCTCACAGCCAAGCACTTATGCCATGTTTTCTTCTTCAATCGCAGGGTGTGATGTGACCAAGATTATGGGTCAATGAGGTGTGCACTGTGTTTTTGCAGGACAGTTATCTAAAGACTGCTACTTCGACATCTTTAGCATAATTATGAGGCTCCACACGGCGGCTGTCTCGTTGTTAAGAAAGTCATTTATTATGAAGATGAAGATACATTTTAAAGTTAGGTCAATTATCCGCGCCTTTGAAGAGTGGCCAATTAATGTCGGGGATTTTGTCGTTAATTATCAAATAGAAGATCATATTATTACAGGAATTAGTATAGATTTCGCGATAGCGGACGCCGATTTTCCGCAGGTAGTCGAGGACCTAAATCCATTCTCCAGAATCGCGGCCTCAATCACAATTCCAGAGGTCGCAAAGTTGAAGGAAGCGCGAGCTTTTCTTAGGCGTATCCAATCTTTTTTGAGTTCTGTTGCCCCTACCACAATAGATTTCAATTCTGAACGTTTGGAGTGGATACCTGAAAATCAAGAAGAAAAGGAACGCTTAAAATTGTATGGTTTCTCCGTATCGTCTGAAGGAACCATGTATGATGACGCGCGAGAATTGACTTTCGATTTTGTCGCAGCACTCACTTACAACTCGTATAGCGCTTCACAACAAGAGATTGCGTTGTCATTTGTTCATAAAGGAAACGCAGATTATAATGACGGAAAATATATTTCTGCCTTTTATAATTATTTTTTATCCCTAGAAACCCAATTTTTTGCGGGATATTCGGACCCCAAAAAAGTCAAAATTAAAATCAAAGCAAATGATCGTATTGCGGAAGCGCTGTCAGATCTCCGTGACGCTATTTCTTTTCAACGCCAAAACTACAAAAAACAATTTACTAAATTGAATGGAATGACCAACAATATGATTGTTGATCATATTGTCGATACTAGGGGAAATCTGCATCACCATTCTTCCCGTGGGCCCGCTTCGTGGCATCCCGACGAACCCGAGGTTTTTGAAGAGGAAGCGTTTGCATTGAAGGTGCTGTCAGGGTCTATTGCGAACACTATTGTGCTGTCCTCAACATTCTCCACAGAGCGTAGTAGTGATTTTTTTGAAATGTGCAAGAAGGCCGGTGCAGTGGTCAGTTTGATCGCTCGGGGAACTGAAATAACCTACAAAGGTGAAGCTAGAAAATTCGAATCAAAAATGAATATTCCTGGAATAAAGCCTCATGCAGCGCTTGTCGAAAGGCTTAATAATGAATTAAGGGTTCAAATAGGTCGTAGAAAAAGCTTTCCAAAGGAGTACGTTATTTCTGATTTAAACGGTGTACTTGTTGCGTCTTACAGGAGATCGGAATTGGCATCCTGAATGTTGGTTTCATAAGTGCTTATCGAATTTTCCATCGAATCTTGTAAATATATATTCCAAGATTTCAATATTCCATCGGGATAATATTTTAAATCAATTTTCTCTATTATTTTTTCTTCGGCAATGGTGACTGCGTGCCAAGGAACGCGGCCATCAAGAAGAAAATCATCCAGCGGTATGTCTTCGACATTTATATCGAATTTTTCCGTTTTAATAATTACGTCTCTTTTCCCTCCATTATGTTTGTAAAGTCTCACCTCAGCTACTGCATAGAATCTAATGCTCTTCGATTTTATCCGAGTTTCTGCTGACATATCTCTTCCATGTAAAAATTTAGTAATGTCTGTGCAGTGTATAAACTTCTAGTTTTATCTTGGATTTTCGTCAATTTAGCTAATGTCGGTCGATATGATTTTCGCCGATGAAAGATTTGGCTACCGCGCCCCATCAAACAACGCACTCAGGCTCCACGGATATTCCCCCTGCTGGTTGGCGATGTCGTCGACTTTCCAGCCGCCGTGTTCCTTGACCAAGGTGTAGTAGAGCGTCACCGGTTCGGAATTCTTAAACGTTACCTCGACCTCGGCGGTGTCGTCGAGGACGATCGGCTGGCCGACTTCGACATTGGTGGCAGCGCCATCCTGGCCGGAAATCACCGGGTCGAAATCGATGGTGCCGCTGTCGCCGGGTTCGGTGGTGTCGGCATCGTCCTGGAAGCGGGCGTTCAGCTGGTCGGAGAAGAACGGCGAATAGAGCGAAGGGGCGCTTTCGGCGGTCTGGCTGGTGTCGTAGCTGTAAAGCGCTTCGAGTAGCGCTTCCGGGGTCTTGTAGGTCTGGGCGGCGGCGGGCAGGGCCGAGAGTGCTGACAGGGCGCAGAAGGCGGACAGGAAGAGGGCGGGCAGGCGCATGGCGGGTCCTTTGGCGGCGGGTGTTGCTTGAGGAGTAGCCGATGGGCGCTGGTCTGGCCATGCAGCATTTTTGGGGATGTGGGCGGGGGCAGGCCGGATGAAAGCTCTTGGTTGACTTGCCCCTCACCCCGGCCCTCTCCCCGCGGGCGGGGAGAGGGGATGACGGAGAGTGCCGCGTCTCTGTTGGTCACAGGGCCACTTTTCAGATTGGGAGAAAGGGAGAGTTTGCCGCTTGTCCCTTCTCCCCGTTTCGACAGGGAGAAGGTGCCCGGCAGGGCGGATGAGGGGCGGCGTAGTTGAGGTGCCTTCGGCCCCTCATCCGGCGCTGTGCGCCACCTTCTCCCCGCTGGGGAGAAGAGGGAGCGGGCGGAGTTTGAGGAGGGCGCGGCACTCTGTCGGCTTTGCCGGCATCTCCCGTATAAGGGAGAGATTGGGTCCATGGGTGTGGTGGTCACCCCACCCCGGCGCTGTGCGCCGACCCTCCCCCTCAAGGGGAGGGTGTTACCGGGAGGGTATCATTGGCCGGGGCGGCCGGTCTTGCCTTTGGTTTTCTTCTGGCGCTTCAGGTCGCCGGCGTCCTCGTAGGAGCCGGCGCCGGATTTGGCGCGGATGAAGGGTTTGGGGTCGTCGGCCCCCCTCACCACGTTCGCCGAACCAATCGGCTTTGCCTCTTGGGGATCCGCTCCCCGCTGGGGCGAGGAAGGACTCTGCTTTTCCGGCTGGCCTTCGAGCAGCGGCGAGACGCGTTGTCCGGGTTCCGTCTTCGGCTTTTCCGGCAGTTTGCCCGTGGTGTTCAGTGGCTTTTCGGTGCGGCCGACGGTCATTTCGTCGAGGCTGTTCTTGCGGAACAGGCTGGTTTCCGGTCGGGCGGGGACGGCGATGTTGTGGCCGATGTCTTCCAGCGTGGGTTTGCGGAAGCCGGATTGCCCCTCGGTCGCCGTTGGGGCGATGGAGCCGTCCGATGCCGCCGGTTTGCGCGCCGGGCGGGTCATGTCGGTGCCTGGGCCCATGTCGTCGAGGGTGGGTTTGGCGAAGAGGCTTTTTCCCTCCCCCTTGTGGGGAGGGTGGCCTCCCCGGGATTTGCCTTCGGCAAACCCGAGGACAGGCTGCGGGCCGGGAGGGGGGGGGGCGACGGTCTCGGAGGATGGGGTCTGCCCCTCCCCAACCCTCCCCACGAGGGGGAGGGAGTCGAGTGAGGATGCCGGGCCCTTCCTTTTCGAGCCGGTAGGCTTGCCGCCACCTTCCATCGCCCGCGCTTCCTGGCGGGCCATCGGGTCGTCCATGACGGCGAGTTCGGCGGCCTTGAGGCGTTTGATTTCGTCGCGCAGACGGGCGGCGGTTTCGAAATCGAGGTCGGCGGCGGCGTTGCGCATCTGTTTTTCCAGCGCTTCGAGATGGGCGGCGAGATTGTTGCCGACCATGTCGGTGATACCGCCCTTGCCCCCCCTGATGCCGATATCGGCGCGGACATGGTCCTTTTCGTAGACCGAATCGAGGATGTCGGAAATGCGGGCCTTGACCGATTCCGGGGTGATGCCGTGGGCCGTGTTATAGGCCACCTGCTTTTCGCGGCGGCGCGAGGTTTCCTCCATGGCGCGCTTCATTGAGCCGGTGATGTTGTCGGCATAGAGGATGACCTTGCCATCGACATTACGCGCGGCGCGGCCGATGGTCTGGACCAGCGACGTTTCCGAGCGCAAAAAGCCTTCCTTGTCGGCATCGAGAATGGCGACGAAGCCGCATTCGGGGATGTCGAGGCCTTCGCGCAACAGGTTGATACCGACGAGCACGTCGAAGGCGCCGAGGCGCAGGTCGCGGATGATCTCGATGCGCTCCAGCGTGTCGATATCCGAGTGCATGTAGCGGACGCGAATCCCCTGTTCGTGCAGATATTCGGTGAGGTCCTCGGCCATGCGCTTGGTGAGCACGGTGACCAGCGTGCGGTAGCCGGCCAGCGCCGTCTCGCGGATTTCGCCAAGCACGTCGTCGACCTGGGATTTGGCCGGGCGGACTTCCACCGGCGGATCGATCAGGCCGGTCGGGCGGATGACCTGTTCGGCAAAGACGCCGCCGGCCTGTTCCATCTCCCACGCCGCAGGCGTTGCCGACACGGCGATGGTGTCGGGCCGCATGGCGTCCCATTCCTCGAAGCGCAAGGGACGGTTGTCCATGCAGGACGGCAGGCGGAAACCGTATTCGGCCAGCGTCGCTTTGCGCCGAAAGTCGCCCCGGTACATGCCGCCGATCTGGCTGACGGAGACGTGGCTTTCGTCGATGAACAGCAGGGCGTTGTCGGGGATATATTCGAACAAAGTCGGCGGCGGCTCGCCGGGGCTGCGGCCGGTGAGGTAGCGCGAATAGTTCTCGATGCCGGCGCAGGAGCCGGTGGCTTCCAGCATCTCGATATCGTAGCGGGTGCGCTGCTCCAGCCGCTGGGCTTCGAGCAGGCGGCCGCCCTTTTCCAGCTCGGCGAGGCGGAGCTTCAGCTCTTCCTTGATCGACTTGATCGCCTGGTTGAGTGTTGGGCGTGGCGTTACATAGTGGGAATTGGCGTAGATTTTTACCGACTTCAGGTCGTCGGTCTTCTGGCCGGTGAGCGGATCGAACTCGGTGATCCCGTCGATCTCGTCGCCGAACATCGAGATACGCCAGGCTGCGTCTTCCAGGTGGGCCGGGAAGATCTCGATGGTATCACCGCGGACGCGAAAAGAGCCGCGCTGAAAATCCATGTCGCGGCGCTTGTATTGCTGGGCGACGAGGTCGGCGAGCAATTGGCGCTGGTCGAGCCGGTCGCCGACCGTCATCTGGAAGGTCATGGCGGTATAGGTCTCGACCGAGCCGATACCGTAGATGCAGGAGACCGAGGCGACGATGATGACGTCGTCGCGCTCGATCAGCGAGCGGGTGGCCGAGTGGCGCATACGGTCGATCTGCTCGTTGATCGACGATTCCTTCTCGATGAAGGTATCGGAGCGCGGCACATAGGCTTCCGGCTGGTAATAATCGTAGTAGGAGACGAAATATTCCACCGCGTTGTCGGGAAAGAAATTCTTGAACTCGGAATAGAGCTGCGCGGCCAGGGTCTTGTTCGGCGCCAGGATGACGGCGGGGCGTTGGGTGGCCTCGATCACCTTGGCCATGGTGAAAGTCTTGCCGGAGCCGGTGACGCCGAGCAGAACCTGGGAGCGGTCACCGTTCGACAGGCCCTCGACAAGGTCTTTGATGGCGGTCGGCTGGTCGCCGGCGGGCTCGAAGTCGGATTGCATGCGGATGGCGATGCCACCTTCGGACTTTTCCGGCCGGGCGGGCCGGTGCGGCGTCCACATCTTGCCGTCCTTGAACAGCGGATTGCCCGATTCTATCAGGGCGGAGAGGGCCTCGACGGTGGCGGTGACGGCGGAGGGGGCAAGCGCATCCTCGAGCGCCGTGTCCATGCCGGCCACGGGGTTCAGCCCGGCGGCGGCGCGGGCTTTTGGATCCGAAGTGCCGCCCATCGAGGTGCCACGCGACGAGCGGCTGGCACCGACGCCCTCCTTAGCGCTCACGCTGTCGGCGCTCTGCGCCTTCGCTCCGCGAGGGCCTCGCACGGGCTCGGACGCCCGTTCGGGCTTGCGGCCTGCAGCCGATTGCGCTGCGGCCTCATTTTTCGCCTTTTGCGCCGCGATCTCCACCTTCTTGCGGTGTTTTCCGGCCTTGGAGGCGACGTCGTGGCGGGTCTCGATTGTCTCGGCCTCGGCCATGCGCTGCAGCTCGTTGGCCCAGTCGGCAACGTTTGACGACAGCGGGGCGCCTTCGAACGAGGCCTGGGGAGCTTCCTCGAAGCCGCCAAGGTCGGGATGGGGGGATTTTTTCGGTGCTTTCGACATGGGGGGAATATGGAGAGAGTCCGGGGAAATGTGAAGGGGGCGATGAGTACAAAAAGGCAACGGGGTGGTGGGCTACTGCCAGTTTCTGACAGGATTGTGCGACGGTCTATCCGGAAGCCTGCTGGTGCGGTGCGACGCCGTTGCGCCAGAGGAGAAACGGTACCAGCGCCAGGACGGCAATGCCGCCGTGTACCCAATAGGCCAGCGCAAAGCCATGGTTCTGAACCAGCCAGCCGGCAACTACATTGCTGGTCGAGGCGCCGATGCCCTGGACCGTCATGACGGCGGCCAGGCCGACATTGAAGCGGCCGGAGCCCGACAGGATGCGCTCGGCGGCGATCGGCGTGGCGATGCCGATCAGTCCGGCGCCGAGCCCGTCGAGGATCTGGACGGGATAGACCATCCAGAAATCACCGATACTGCCGGCGATCGCGCCGCGAATGGGCAGGGCGCAGAGCGCGACGATGAAGACGGCGGCAAGGCCGAAGCGGCGGATCAGAAAGGGAGCTGCGACAGCCGCGCCGATCATCGTCAGTTGTGAAACACCGGTGATCAGCGCCGTGGTGCGGAAGGGCGTTCCTAATTCGACAGAGAATTGCTGGGCGACAAGGCGGCTGATCGGCGCATTGCCGAAGTGAAAGACCAGCATGACGACGGCCAGGACCACAAGACCGGGCGTGCCGATCAGCACCGAATAGCCGGACGGGCCGGGCGCACCATCATCATGGCCGAGACCGCGGGCGACCTTGTGGTCGATCCTGGCGGGATCGATCATCAGGGTGGCGGCGACTGCACCGATGGCGGTGATGATCATCAGGGCGATGATACCGCTCATGCCGAAGAACACGGTGGCCGCGTAGACACCGGCCAGCGACACGACATTGCCGGCATGGTTCCAGAACTCGTTGCGCGACACCTGCGCCGGAAAGGCTGCCTCCCCAACGATGCCCAGTGTGAGGCCCATCAGGGCCGGGCCGATAACGGCGCCAACGATGGCTGTGACCGTCTGGCCGCCGACGACCACCGACACGTTCGGTATGGCGAGCGTCAACAGTGCCGCCACGGTGACCAGGATGACCGGCACGATGACGAGCAGGCGCTTGTACACGGTGCCATCGACCAGCGCACCGAACAAAGGTGTCGAGACCATGCCGAGAATGCCACCGAACGTGGCGATCATGCCCAGCGAAAACGGCGACCAGCCGTTCGTCGCCAGATAGGCATCGAGGAAGGGTCCTAGTCCGTCACGGGCATCTGCAAGGAAGAAGTTCAGCGCTGCAAGCGCGACCAGCGGCGTACCCGCCCTAACGGAAGTGGACGATGGCGACAAGCTAGTCTCCCGATGGCGATGAGCGAAGGGCTGGCAAGGGCAGTGTCAAGCTGGCAAGAAAGCCGTCTCTGAGGCAGGCAGGGCCTCAGCGTCCGGCAGAGACGACAATGCCGGACGCGATCAAAAGTTCCACCGTCCCGGACGGGCCTTGACCCGCTTTAAAAACCAGGCAATTGCCGGGAAAATTCTGTCTTGAAGTTGTTTACGGGAACGGTACATGCTTGCCACCGTTTACTATTGTTCTCCCAAGGATTCGAACATGCCTTTTTCACTGAATACGGCGGCTGTCTTGCCGATCGTGCTGCTCGTCCTGTCCAATATTTTCATGACCTTCGCCTGGTACGGTCATCTGAAATTCACCTCCTCGCCGCTCTACATGGCGATTATCGCCAGTTGGGGCATCGCCTTTTTCGAGTATTGCCTGGCGGTTCCGGCCAACCGGATCGGCCATGAGGTCTATTCGGCGGCGCAGTTGAAGACGATGCAGGAAGTGATCACGCTGGTGGTGTTTGCCGTTTTCTCAGTGTTCTGGCTGAAGGAATCGCTGACTTGGAACCACGCCATCGGCTTCTGCATGATCGCGGGCGGCGCGGCGTTCGTGTTCAAAGGCTAGAGTTTGCGGCTGCTAGTACTGGGACGGTGTCGGCTGGTCTTCGGTGGTGTCAGAGCGCAGCACGACACAGCCGGCGAGGCGGTCATAAATCGTCTGGCCGCGCCAGAGGATGAAGGGGCCGAACCACCAGAGGGCACCAAGGAGCCAGGCTCCGGCGCCGACGGCAAACAGTGTGCTGAAGTCTGGCGTCTGCATGTCGCGGGTGGCGTGGATGACGTCGACGAATGCGCCGGAGGCCAGTGTCGACAGTCCCGGCAGGTTTTGGGCGGCATGGATGGTGACGGCGATGCCGAGAAGGCAGGATGGCAGGAACTTCCAGATTTCTCTGGTCCGGCATTGTTTGAATGACGGCACGGTGCGCGCAACATTGAAGATGCGCAGGAACATCAAGGCCTTGCCGGGTGTGCGCCGACCGGTTGCGGTTATTCTGGCTGCGGCCAGAACGAATAGCGCCAGGAAGAAAAGCTGAAGCAGGATGGTTGACGCCGTGCTGGTCCCGGAAATGTCCAGCGGGATGGAATTTCCATCCGGATCGATGCCGATCGACACGAAGCGGCTGGAGGCTATTCCGTTTTCGGTTTTCGTGACCGTCGATATGAAGAACCGCTGCTGCATGCCGATGCTGGAATTGATGCAGATCTGGTGTGTCCGGGTTTCGTCGTCGGCCAGCGGCCATTCTGTTTCGACCTGGCGGATCAGCGGGCTGTCTGTTGTGACCTCGCATGTTGTCGATTGTCCGATATAAAAGCCGAGGTTCCAGCCGGTGACGGCCTGGAGGGGCAGGGCCAGCACCAGCAGGATGCTGTAGAAAACCGCCATATCGACAACGAACGCAACGGCACGCCGCCAGAAAAGGCGCGGTGGTCTTGCTGTGGCCATCGAAACACCAGCGTTCATCGAATTCCCCTTCAACGGCTGCTCATTCTAAGGGTTCATAGGGTGTCTGCCCTACAGCCGGCAATGGCCCAGGCGGCCTTTCGAGTGCGGTTTTTCGCGGATTGACATTTTCCAGCCGTGGCGGCATTGCGCAACATGTCCGGCCTTGGCTGGCGCTTGGCGCTGATCGCGTCCGGTCACTGCAGCAAGGCATACCAAATGCATGTGCTGGCGGCAGTGTCTGCCGTCATGGCGGCCAGGATCGTGAACAGCTTAGAATTCTCCGCTGCAAGCCATCGGCGCCTGCAGGCAGACTGAACGGGACCGGCATGCTTCTCTTGAAACTGACTTTGGTTCCCTTCTTCCTGTTTGCTGTTTCGATGGCGGCCGTACGCTGGGGACCGGGCGTGGCAGGCTGGCTTGCCGGACTGCCGATCGTGGCGGGACCGATCCTCTATCTGCTGGTGCTGGAACAGGGGCCGGTGTTTGGCGTTGGCGCCGCTGCTGCGGCCTTGTCGGCAATCTTTGCATCCGAGGCCTTCAATCTCGCCTACGCCTGGACCTGCCGCTGGTACCATTATTGCATCGCGGCGGTGATGGGGCTTGCCGCGTGGTACGCTGCGGCCATCGGCCTGACGAGCCTGCCGGGAACGCCGGCCGTTGCGCTCGGGGCGGCGCTGCTGGGCGTTGTCTCGGCGCAGACATTTCTGCCGCGCACGAATGCCGCCAGCAAGGTGATATCGATCACCCGCACCGACCTGATGATGCGCATGGTTGCCGGTGCGGTTCTGACGCTGGCCGTGACAATGCTGTCGGCCTCGCTTGGCGCACAATGGAGCGGCGTGCTGACGGTGTTCCCGCTTCTGGGATTGATCCTGTCTGTGTCATCGCAGCGCGCCTACGGGCCGGACTTCGTCGTCCGGCTGCTGCGTGGCATGGTGCTGGGGCGCTTTTCGTTCGCGGCCTTCTGCCTGTGCCTGATCTGGACGCTGCCCAGGCAGAATGCCGAGATCGCGTTTCTGGCCTCGTCGGTCGTCTCCATCACCGTTCAATGGGCGAGCAGGCAAGTGGTTGCCATGACCCGGTGAGGGCTGTCGCCGTACGGTTCGCCGCTTCCGGCTCCTGAAGCGGCGAAGGCGAAACACTGGCGGGGCGCCGTCGATCAGGCCGCGCGCAGCCAGACGCCATGAACCCAACCGGAGAAATCCGGATCACCGTTGTCGTTCAGCACCGACACATAGCGCCAGCTGCCTTCCTGCTCGTGGACAAGCACCGGCGTGCCATCCGACAGGGCGTCCGGCCGCACTTTCGGATGTTCGGCCCCAGGTCCGGAGCGGATGTTGAGGCCGGTGGGCGAGCGTACCCGCCAGATCGCACTGTCCTCGTCGGCATCGCCGACGACCCGGGTTTCGAAATCCGCCATGCTCCACGCCGGGCCTGGATCGGATTTGCGGCCGGGGGAGATGTCGTCGTGGCCTAGGATCTCGTCTATGCCATAGGCAGAGCAGATGGCCTTGGATGCAGCCACGCAGGCGTCGATCTGCGCCTGTGTGAACGTTTCCCATCCGATGACGGGACCGCCGAACTTGTGACGGGCCTGAACGACGAAACCGGGATCGACCGGAATGCCGGTCCAGGACAGCCAGCCGGTTCCTGTCCGGTTCAACGGTCCCCAATTTTCCAGCTCGATGCCGATCGAGGTGCTGTTCAGGGCCGTGTGTTTCTTTCCCGCCTTGTCCGTCCACATGCTTTTGCCGGCGTGCCAGGCCTTGACGTTGAGGGGCACGCATTGGGTAATACGGCCGGCGCGGTCGATGACCAGATGGGCCGAGACTTCGGCACTGGGCTTGGCGAAGTAACGGGCCATGTCGTTGCCAAGCCCCGACGCGGTAAAATGAATGATCAGAAACTGCGGCTCAATCTCTCCGCCGATATTGGGAGAGCGGATGAACTCGACATTGCTGCCACCTGACGAAAGCTTATGATTCTTGACGGTGTAATTCATGGTTTTCTCCCAAGTTGCGCATTCTCCGCGCGGCATGAGAGTAACAAAAAAGACGGTTGATACAACTTAATATTGTATTTGTAGTTGAGTAAATTTTAGGTTGTAGTTGGTTGTATAGTCCAACGGTTTTCGTCCAGCAGCCTTCGGGCTGCGTGAAAACAAGGGAACGGGTGGATCCGCAAAGCGCCGTCCGATCCGGCTGAGGCGCTGGGGCAGAGGCGCGGCGGAAAACCGCTATTTGTTTTCGCCAAACAGCGTGTCGAGGATTTTTCCTTCCAGTCGCGCCAGTTCCGGCGAGCCGTGACGGCGGGGACGCTCAAGCGGAATATCGAGGTCGAGCGCGATCCTGCCATGATCGATGACGATGACGCGGTCGGCCAGCGCCACCGCTTCGGCGACATCGTGGGTGACCAGAACGGCGGTGAATGTCTGCTGTTGCCAGATGCTTTCGAGCAGATGCTGCATTTCGATACGCGTCAGCGCGTCGAGCGCCCCGAGTGGTTCATCGAGTGCCAGAATATAGGGGTGGGCGACAAGGGCGCGGGCAAGGGCGACGCGCTGGCGCTGACCGCCGGAAAGGACGGACGGCCATTCTTCGGCACGGTCGGCAAGGCCGACCTCGTTGAGAATGGCGAGCGACTTTTCGCGGGCTTGCGTGCCCTTGGCGATGCCGGTCAGGCCGACCTCGACATTTTTGGCGATCTTGGCCCAGGGCAGAAGACGCGGTTCCTGAAACATGATGCGGGTGCGGTTTTCACCTTGCGCGCCCTTGTTGACGGTCAGCGTACCGGATGTTGGCTTGTCGAGGCCCGTCAGGAGGCGCAGCAACGTGCTCTTGCCGCAGCCGCTCTTGCCGATGACGGCGATGAATTGGCCGGCGGGCACATCCAGATCGATATTGTCGAGCACGGTCTTGTCGCCGAATTTTCGGCTGATGCCACGGAAGGAGAAGGCGATATCGCGGTTGTCGCGCTCGCGCGGCTGGGGGGCGGCGTAGGGAAACCATTGGCCCGGGGCCGTTTCCCGCAGCGCGCGCGCTTCCGCTGTTTCCTTGGCCGAATGAACTGGCTTGATTTTTTGATCGAGGGCGATGACGGACATTTTCGGTACTCCGTATTTCGTTTCGCGAGAAATCAGGCGGTCTGGAAGGCGGGATGCCATTGCAGCGTCAGCCGTTCCAGCAACCGGGCAAAGCTGTCGGCGAGCTTGCCGAGCAGGGCGTAGATCAGGATCGACAGGACGACGACATCGATCAGCAGGAACTCACGGGCCTGCATGGCCATGTAGCCGAGGCCGGAGGAGGCGGCGATGGTTTCGGCGACGATCAGCGTCAGCCACATGATCCCCAGTGCATACCGCAGGCCGACAAAAATGGCGGGCAGGGCGCCGGGCAGGATGACGCGGAAGAACAGCGTGGTGCGCGACATGCCGTAGACGCGGCCCATCTCGACCAGCTGCGGATCGACGCTTTGGATGCCGAGCAGCGTGTTGACATAGATCGGGAAGAACACGCCGAGCGCCACGAGGAAGAGCTTTGCTTCTTCATCGATACCGAACCAGAGGATGACCAGCGGGATCAGCGCCAGATGCGGGATGTTGCGGACCATCTGCAGCGTCGTATCGGTCAGATTGCGCGACAGGCCGGACAGGCCGTTGGCAAGGCCGAAGATCAAGCCGATCGAGCCGCCGATGACGAAGCCGGACAAAGCACGGGCGGTGCTGACGCCGATATTGCGGACAAGCTCGCCCGACAGGAGCAGACGCCAGAACGCTTCGGCTACAGCCGAGGGCGCTGCCATGACATTGGGCGAGATCAGCCCAGTGCGGGCGGCAATTTCCCAGGCAAGAACGATCAAGGCTGGAAGCAGCCAGCCGGTGCCGTTGCGGAGGATCGATTGAGCTGTGGATTTCATCGTCTAACCTTCACTCAAGCATTTCCGCTTTTCTTCGAAACGCGAAAACGTTTCATCTCTTTGTTTTACGCAATTCCGGACGCAAAACCGCAGTGCACTTTTGCTGGAATTTCTCTTCCGCGTGCCGGCCCGGATCGACCGGCACGCCGCAGCATTTCCTGGGAGGAAATCAGTTCGTCGGTGCCGTCCACACAGCATCGGCAATGGTGATCTGCTTGGGGATCAGCCCCAGCTTGAAGAACCGGTCGGCAGTCTGCTGCTGGCTGGCGATGATCTCCGGGGTGATCGGTTCGATGCCGAACACGGTGCGGTTGGCGGCAATCGTCTGCGCTTCCAGCGGCACGCCGGTGACCTCATGCAGGGCCTCGGCCACCTTTTCGCGGTTGGCATCGGCCCAGGCTGCGGCTTCCTTCAGCGCGGCGATGGTGGTGCTGACCGTTTCCGGATGCTCCTTGGCGAAGTCACGATTGGCAAGGAAGTAGGTCTTGACGTTCAGGGTCTCGGCCGAGGTGGTCAAAATGCGCGGCTTGTAGCGGGTCTCGGCGATGGCGAAGAAGGGATCCCAGACGGCCCAGGCGTCGATCTTGTCGCTGGCAAAGGCTGCGGCCGCATCGGCAGGGCTCAGATAGACCGGGGTGATATCCTTGAAATCGATGCCGGCCTTTTCCAGCGCCGCAACGACAAGATTATGGGCCGAGGTGCCTTTGCCGACGCCGATCGTTTTGCCCTTTAGGTCGGCCAGCGACTGGATCGGCGATTCCGGCTTGACGAAGATGGCTTCGCCGGCGCCGTTGGAGGGAAGAGCGGCGACATAGGTGATGGCGGAGCCTGCGGCCTGGCCGAAGATTGGCGGCGCATCGCCGGTCCAGCCGACATTGATCGAGCCGACGTTCAGCGCTTCCACCAGCGGCGGGCCGGCGGTGAATTCAACCCAGGAAACGGTGATGCCTTTCGGCTCGAGCGCCTTTTCGATGATCTTCTGCTGGCGGGCGATCACCGGCAGGCCGGTCTTCTGATAACCGATCTTGAACTCGGTCAATTCGGCGGCCGACACGCCGGTGGCAGATAGGCCGGAGGCGGCGAACAGGCTGGTGGCCAGCAGGCCAGCGCCGAACAGGCGTCTTGTCAGTGTGAACATCGATCCCTCTATGGTTGGCGGACGCTGTCCGCTTGACGTGGGATCATGCTAGTTAAATCGACTGAGATTATAGAGTTTATTTATTTTGTAGATTGAACGCGCAGGGAAACGCTTTTCCGTGACGGGAGGGCAATCGGCGGGATTTTTCCGTTGCGGTTGTCATCTGGCTTGTGGGGTATCGACGCGAGAGCGTGCAAAAGCCCCGGGCGGACAGCCGACGCGGCGGCGAAATGCGGTGCTGAAGGCGCTGGCGGATTCGTAGCCGATGTCTTCGGCCAGGCGATCGAGTGACGTGCCGCCACGGCTGAGCGTGTCCTTGGCCAGCGTCATGCGCCAGCGCGCCAGATATTCCATCGGGGCGCAACCGATCACGGCGCTGAAACGCGCGGCGAAAGCCGACCGCGACATGCCTGCCAGTTTTGCCAAATCCGCCACGGTCCATCCGGCGCTGATTTCGGCATGCATCGCATTGAGTGCACGGGCAAGTGCTGCATCCTGCATTCCGGCGAGCAGGCCGGTGGGCAGGGTAGTGGCCGCAGCGCCAGGCCAGCGCAGGCATTCCATCAGCAGTACCTCAAGCAGTCGTTCGAGGATCATGTCACGGCCGGGCCGGCTGGCTGCGCATTCTTCCATGATCAGATCGATGACTACGGCGAGCCGCCCCGTGCTGCCATTGGCGGCGCTGATGCGGATGATCTTCGGCAGAAGGGCGACGAGAAGCGGTGCATTGACCGGATTGAGCCGAAAACTGCCACCGAGCATGCGGAAATCGGGCTCGCCGTCGGGATCACCATGGCGGATGTCAGTAGCGGACGGCTGGCCGGCGACGCATCGCGCACCCGGCCGGCTGAGCATGTCGAAGGCGGGCGAGGCTGGCAGCAGGACAAAGTCGCTACGTGCGAGCAACACCGGATCGTCCTTTTCGACCGCCAGCCAGCACTGGCCGGACAGAACGATGGCAAAACCCGGAGCCCCATAGGCCGGATAGCGGACGCCCCATTCTCCCTTGCCGGTGATCGGCTTTGAGAAGACGGCATGTGGGCGAAGCAGGCTGATGATATCGCTGAAAGGGTCCATTTGGACGATCCGTAATGAATTGTGGATTTATGATTATATATCGTCTCACCGTTTTGTCTATCTTGAGGACAACAGATTATGGAGACCTGAATGACCAAGACCATCCTCATCACCGGCACCTCGTCGGGCTACGGCAAGGCGATTGCCGAACTTTTTCTGGCGCGTGGCTGGAATGTCATCGCTACCATGCGGCAACCGGACGCCAGCTTGTTTGCGGCGACCTCGGAGCGCCTGCTGGTCCTGCCGCTCGATGTGACAAAGGCGGAAACGATCGACAAGGCCATTGCCGATGGTGTTGCGGCCTTCGGGACAATCGATGTGCTGGTCAACAATGCCGGCATCGGCATGGCCTCGGTCGTCGAAGTCACGCCGGACAGCACAATCCAGGAGATCTTCCAGACCAACACGTTTGGGGTGTTTTCCGTTTGTCGGGCGATCATTCCACAGATGCGCGCTCAAGGGCGCGGCACCATCGTCAATGTTACGTCGAGCGTCACGCTCGGCGTCATGCCGCTGGTGGCGATCTATGCCGCCAGCAAATGCGCAGTCGAGGGGTATACAGAGTCCCTGTCCTACGAACTGGAACTGTTCAACATCAAGGCGCGGCTGGTGGAGCCGGGACTGGGGCCAACCACCGGCTTTGCCGCCAATGGCGGCGAGCGTATGCAGGGGCTGATTCCGCAGGATTACGCCGCCTTTGCGCAGGCCTATTTCGGCATCATGGGAAATTATCCCACAGCCTATTGCACTGAGGCCGAGGTTGCCGAGGCGACGTTTGCAGCGGCGACGGAAGACGGCGATGCGATCCGTTTTCCGGCCGGTGCCGACAGCAAGATGCTGGCGAAACTGCGCTGGTCGACCTCGGAAGAGCATTATCTGTCGAAAATGCGGGAGATGTTCCGGCCGGTCATCCCGGCGTAGACAAAAGATCATGGCGGGGCAGGGAGCTGTCCCGCCGTTCAATCCAAAAGGTCGAACGCGCGAAAAATCCAGATGATCTGGTAGCTCAGGCCCGCGATCAGGAAAGTTGCGTGGAAACGCCGGTTAGCGGTGAGTGCAGCGATGATGCACAGGACAATATAGGTCGCGTTTCTGAGAGGGTATTCCAGTCCGTAGGACAGGAAATAGGTCTTTCCCTTGACGGCGGTGTCGATGAGATCGACGGCGTAGGCCAGCGCCAGGAAGCCGAAGAACCAGGCGCGGCGCGACATGAAATAGTGTTCGTAGCCGCTGTAATCCTCCATCGAGGTGGGAAACAAGAGGACGCAGAGAAAGAAGAAGATGCAGCAATAGGAGATGACGAAGAGATAGACGCTGAAATCGATCACCGGTACGGAATGTAGCCGGTATTCCCACCACCAGAAGTAAATCAGGAAGAGGAACATGAAGAGCACCCAGCCGAGGTGCAGCCAGTAGATTTTCGTCTTGCCGGGGTGCTGGACGAACAGCGCCAAGCCGGTCAGCAGACGGGCCATCGACAGGCTGATGACCATGCCCATGACGACGCGGATATGCGAGAAAATCTGCGGATCGACGGGCTGGTCCATGGCTCACGCCTCTGTGGTTGTCATGCCTCTTGCATCAGGCTTCCGGCGGCACCGGCTTCGGGTGGCCGGCCTCGTCCAGCGCCACCATGACAAACAGCGCATCGGTGACCTTGTCCATCCGGTCGGAGAGATAGCGCTGCGCCCAGACCTCGACCTTGAGCGTCATCGACGTGCGGCCGACCTTGACGACATCGGTATAGATGCACAGCGTATCGCCGATCTTCACCGGCATTTCAAAGGCCATTTCCTTGACGGCGGCGGTGACGACGCGGCCACGGGCGCGCTCGGCAGCGCGGATGCCGCAGGACAGGTCCATCTGCGCCATGACCCAGCCGCCAAAGATATCGCCCGCCGCATTGGCGTCGGCCGGCATGGCCAGCGTGCGCAGGGTGAGGTCGCCGTTCGGTTTGGCCATGGTCATCGCTCTCCGTTTGGTTCGATGTAACCCGATGAGGCGCAATCGGAAAAGACCCTTTTGGGAAATATCGTCCAGCACGGCTGTGCGGGGTGTACGGTGTGAACAAAGGGTAAATTCAGTATTGTCAATTTTAGGGGTACCTTGTTAGGAAGTTCGAAAATTCCGACCCGTATCGTGCGGCCATAAAAATCTGAGGGGATTTGGCTGTATGAAACATTTCCGTATTTCCGTGCGTCTGTATGCGCTGGTGGGGCTGGCGCTTCTGACCATGGCCGCCGTCATGACGCTTGGGCTGTTCCAGGAGCAGGACAAGTTGGTGGCGCAGCGCAAGGCCATGCTGGAGGCGATGAACGAGAACGCGGTGACCGTGTTCGATGCCTATCACAAGCAGGAACAGGCCGGTACGCTCAGCCAGAAGGACGCGCAGGCGCGCGCCATCGAGGCGATCCGGGCGATGCGCTATCAGGACAGCGGCTATTTCTTCATCACCGACATGAAAAGCATGATGATCATGCACCCGATCAAACCGGCGCTTGATGGCACCGACCAGACGGACAACAAGGACCCGACCGGCAAGCACATTTTCGTCGAGTTTGCCAAGAAGGTGGCTGCGGAAGGCAAGGGTTTCGTCGATTATTACTGGCCGAAGCCCGGTGCCGAAGAGCCGGTGCTGAAATATTCGCATGTGGCCGGTTTTGCGCCCTGGGGCTGGATCGTCGGCACCGGCGTCTACGCCGACGACCTCGCTGCCATGTTCAAGGACGGCCTGATCCAGGTGGCCGTGATCTGCGGTCTGGCAGCACTGGTCATTCTGTTGGCCGCCTTCTCGATCGTGCGCAGCGTTGTCGGCCCGATCGAGCGTCTGAAGACGTCTATGCGGGCGATTGCCGACGAGGATGTTTCGTCTGCCATTCCGGAAACCGACCGCAAGGACGAGATCGGCCAGATGGCCGGTGTGCTGGCGGTGCTTCGGGATTCGGTCAAGGAACGCATCGGCTTGCGGCAACGTGAAGCCGAGCAGCAGAGCCTGATCGATGACGAGCGGCGCAGCAACGAACATCGGGCGCAATCCGACGCGCAGACGCAGGCCGATGCCATGGGGGCCATCGGCAGTGCGCTGGAAAAGCTGGCAGGCGGCGACCTGACGGCGGAAATCGTCCGGATCGCCCCGGAATATTCCAAGCTGCGCGATGATTTCAATACCGCTGTCACGGCACTGCGCGGCGTCATCCAGTCGATCGCGCATTCGACCGAGGTGGTCTATGAAAGCGCCGGTGACATTTCCGAAGCTGCCAACAACCTGTCGCGCCGCACCGAACAGCAGGCGGCGGCTCTTGAGGAAACCGCAGCGGCGCTGGACGAGATCACCTCGACGGTCAAAAGCGCCTCCGACCGCGCTGCGGAGGCGCGTGAAATGGTCAACGAGACGAAGGGCAGTGCCGCGAAGTCCGGCGATATCGTCCGCAACGCCATTGCTGCGATGACCCGGATCGAAGGCTCCTCCACCAAGATCAGCCAGATCATCGGCGTTATCGACGAGATCGCCTTCCAGACCAATCTGCTGGCGCTGAATGCCGGCGTCGAGGCCGCAAGGGCAGGTGAAGCCGGTCGTGGCTTTGCCGTTGTTGCGCAGGAAGTGCGTGAACTGGCACAGCGTTCGGCCGGTGCCGCCAAGGAGATCAAGGAGCTGATCCGCAACTCGGCCACCGAAGTCGAGACCGGCGTGACGCTGGTGCGCTCCACCGGCGAGGCACTGACGGAAATCGAAAGCCTGGTCAACCAGGTGAACGAGCATGTGGCCTCGATCGCCACAGCCGCCCGCGAGCAGGCAACCGGGCTTGCCGAAGTCAACACGGCCGTCAACAGCATGGACCAGATGACCCAACAGAACGCTGCCATGGTCGAGGAGACGACGGCGGCCAGCCAGACATTGGCGCAGGAAAGCCGCGAGCTGAAGAGCCTGCTGCAGACTTTTCGCCTTTCGACGGGTAACAGACAGGGCAGCTACAGCCGCGCTGCCTGATCCCATTCAAAAAGACGGAAACGCCGATTGCCCGCGTTCGAATGGACGCGGGCTTTTTCGTGTACTGGAATGATTGTAGGGCGTGGCCACGTACCATCACCGGTTTTGAGTGTTACTGGCAGCTCGTTTGATCGGTGTGCTTGACCCGAACGGATTTCCCATCAGAATGCGGCTGTGATTCAAGGAGTTACAGTATCCTGCCGTATGGGCGGGGACATGTGACCCCACAAGGAGGGGGAGGACTGCAAATGACGCTGTTTCAACGTGTTGTGATCCGTGTGGCCGCGCTGATGGCGCTTGGGGTGCTCTCCGCATGCACCGTTGTGGTCGATGAGCCCGGTGGGCGGCCGTATCCGCGGCCGGAACCGTCGAACCCGCAAATGTGCACGATGCAATATGATCCGGTCTGCGGCGAGCGCGGCAACAACCGCCGGACTTTTGGTAATGCTTGCCAGGCGCGGGTGGAAGGATTTCGGATTACCGGCCGTGGCGAATGCCGTCCGCAAAGGCCCGATTTCGGCGGCGACCGGCCACAGGTCTGCACGCGTGAATATGCACCGGTCTGCGCCCGCCAGGGACGGCGCGAGCAGACATTTGCAAACGGCTGCATGGCCGAAGCGCAAGGGTTTCGCGTGATTGGCCGTGGCGAATGCGAGCGCGGAAACGGCAGGCCCGGTGATGGCTCGGGCATGCGCCCGCCGCGCGAGCCGGATCGCCGGCCGCAGGCTTGCACCCGCGAGTTCGCCCCGGTCTGCGCCCGTCAGGGCCGCCGCGAGCAGACATTCCAGAATGCCTGCACGGCGCAGGCGCAAGGGTTCCGTGTGGTCGGCAACGGAGATTGCCGCTGAACTGAAAAAAAACGGACCGCTCCGGTTGGCGCGGTTCGTTTTGCGTTGATGACGACTGGAGTTGATCGTGTTGCGCATTCTTTCCTTGAACGCCTGGGGTGGGCGAATTCACGCGCCGCTGATGCGCTATCTGGTTGATGTGGATGCCGATGTGATCTGCCTGCAGGAGGTGGCGCGCACGCCTTCTGCACCATCCGACTGGCTGATCTATCGGGACCATGGCGTCGAGTTGCCGCAACGCGCCAATCTGTTCGATGAAATCCGTGCAGCTCTGCCGAAGCACGACGCCTTCTTCGCTCCGACGGCGCGGGGGGATCTGTTCGATGGTGACCGGGCTATCCCGTCCGAATTCGGACTGGCCACGTTCGTGCGTACGTCGCTGACCGTGATCGCCCAAGCACAGAATTTTGTGCACGGTGCGTTTTCGCCTGACGGATGGGGGCCGCATCCACGAGCCCGCAATGCCCACTGCCTGCGCTTGTTCGATAACGAAGACGGGTTTTCGATCACCATCGCGCAGATGCACGGTCTGAGGGACATCGCCGGCAAGGGCGACACACCGGCGCGCGATGCGCAGACACAGGCGCTGGTCGAACTGATCGGGCGGGTCTGGCACGGCGACGAGCGGCTGGTGGTCTGCGGCGATTTCAATGTTTTGCCAGACAGCCGGATGTTCGGAGCTTTGGCAGAGCTTGGCTTGACGGACCTGATCACATCGCGCGGTCATACTGACACCCGCACCTCCTATTACGAAAAGCCGGGGCGTTTTGCCGACTACATGCTGGTGACGCCGGATGTCGAGATCATTCGCTTCGATGCGGCCGCTGAACCGGAGGTTTCCGACCACCGCGCTTTGCTTTTGGAGATGCGTTAGGCGATCGGGTTGCCGTGATGAAAAAAATCGAGTGGCCAGCATTTTTTCGTGGTGCGTGTCGATCGCCGCCGAGACCGTTCGTCGTAGAGGTACGGGCATGAGCCCGCGTGACGACCGGACCTTCAAGGAGAACCGCAATGCCCAAGATGATTTTCGTCAATCTGCCTGTTGCCGACCTGGCCAAAGCCACCCGCTTCTATCAGGTGATTGGATGCGAAAAGAACGAGCAGTTTAGCGACCACAGCTCGGCCAGCATGGTCTGGTCGGAAACGATCACCTTCCAGCTGGCGAGCCCGGATTATTTCGCGACCTATACGCCAAAGCGGATTGCCGACGCGCATGCAACGACGGAAGTGCTGCTGGCCTTGTCGATCGACAGCCGGAAGGAGGTGGACAGACTGGCCGAAGCAGGCGCTGCTCATGGAGGCAAAGCCGATATTCGCGAGCGTCAGGATAGCGGCTTCATGTATAACCGTGCCGTCGAAGATCCTGATGGCCACATATTCGAACTGATGTGGATGGACATGAGCGCAGTCTGACCGGGCGGGCAGGTTGTGAGGGAATGGAGGAACTGCTGCAGATGCCAATCGATGTGACCACGATCGGGTTCACCCAAAGCACTGCGGCGGATTTCTTCGGCCGTATCCGGCAGGCCGGCGTCAAGCGAGTCTTCGATATCCGGCTGCACAATACCTCGCAGCTTGCCGGTTTCGCCAAGGCTGCGGACCTGCCGTATTTCCTCAAAGAGCTTTGTGGCGCCGATTATGTGCTTCAGCCGCTTCTGGCGCCGACGGAGGAGATCCTGACGTCTTTCAAGAAAGAGAAAGGCGACTGGAACACGCTGCGCCACCGGTTCATGAACCTGATGGAAGAGCGGCAGATCGAAACGCGGCTTGAGCCTTCAGCGTTTGAAGGGAGCTGCCTGCTCTGTTCCGAGGCGCTGCCGCATCACTGCCACCGTCAACTGGTCTGCGAATATCTGGATAGGAAATGGGGCGGCAGGCTCACCGTCCGCCATCTCTGAGCGGGCGGCGTTCCGCCATTCCGCACCGCCATACCCAGAACCGGTGAAGCCTTCGAAAGGCTTCGTTTACCCTGTTTGCATAAAATCCGCTTCAATTCCGGCCTTTCCCATCCTGCGCCTGCCTTTCGACACAGGCGGCCCGCAGGTTTTCAAGCGGGACAGGGCGGGTGCAGATGGTGCGTTTCGAGGCATCGTCACGGTAGAGGCGGCAAGTGAGTATGGCGTATGTTTCCCTTTTCCGCAGGCCGGTGGCCGTTTTCGTCCTGTCATTGTCTCTGGCGGCCTGTTCGACGGATGATCTCACGCCGCCGGGCCGTATCGATCAATCCGCGCGGGTGAGTGCCATCAAACCTGTGAACGGCCATGCGCGCGGCTCGCGCGAAAATCCCTATCCTGCAGCCAGCACGCCGGTCAGCACTTTTTCTGAAAACTCCGATGATGCCGTACCTGCCGATCCGCGCCTGCAGGCGTCCAGCCAGCGGCTGCCGATGATCGACAGCGAGGCAGCGCCGCAACCGCTTGCCGTTGCCAGCGCGCAGTCGATGACCGTGCCTTCCGAGGGTGTCAACATGGACGCGATGATGGGGGTCGAAACCGGCTCGACACCGGTTGTCGGTCTGGCTGAGGAACAGAACCGCGATTATGGCCGGGGCAATGCGAGCGCCAGAGGCAATGAGATTGCCGAAGGCAATGCCAGCCAGCCGGTGGTCGGTGGCATCGGTGGCGACAGCGTGCAACAGCTTGGCGGGCCACAGGCCATGCAGGCGGCATCCGCTGACCCGGGCTACGACCCCGACCTGCCGCCGCTTAACGCTGAAAAGCAGGCCGCCGAGGACGGGCGCAAGGCGCAGTTTCTTGATCAGCAGCAGCGTGTGATGCTGCGCAAGCAACAGGTCCAGGAAGAACAGCAGGTGGCTTTCCTGCCGCGTGCGGGCAATCCTCTGTCGGAATCCGAGCCTGATTTCACCGGGCGGATGCCGGCCGCGGAAGTCGCCTGCCGCCAGCGGCTGAGGAAGCTGCGGGTCGAATTCACCGATATTCCGCGCATTTCCAACGGCAAGGCCTGCGGTATCGATTATCCGATCCAGCTGACCGGTCTTTCCGGTGGTATCGATATCAAACCGGCCGTCAAGCTCAACTGCGAGGTGACGGAAGCCTTTGCCAAATGGGTGAAGAACGAACTGGCGCCCTCGGCCCGCTACCGCTATCTCTCCGGCATCAAGACAATCAAGCCGCTGGGCGGTTATTCCTGCCGGACGATGAATTCCAAACGCGGCAATCCGATGTCGGAGCACGCGCATGGCAATGCCATCGATGTTGGCAAGTTCGTGTTGAATTCCGGCAAGGAGATCGATGTGCGCAAGCCCGGCTTCTTCGCCTTCCGCGAAAAAGGCCTGCTGAAGGCGGTGCGCAGCGACAGTTGCAAATATTTCAACACGGTGCTTGGTCCCGGCAGCGATCCGCAGCACAAGGATCATTTCCATTTTGATCTGAGAGAACGCAAGTCCGGCTACCGGCACTGCGATTGATCGGAGGGCGTGCAATCGCGAGTCCACCCGGTTTACGGTAATCGTCTTGCTATGCCGGGTTGAAGGCGATTATTGCGGCTTCGCGTGGACGAAAACGGGGATTTGCAATGGACACCAGAACCTATCTCGGCGGCTGCCTGTGCCGGCATATCCGCTTCCGGGCAACAGGCACACCCGGCAATCCCCACTCCTGCTCGTGTGAAAACTGCCAGCGGCATTCCGGCGCACAGACACTCTGCTGGGTGGAGTTTTCAAGCGACGCCGTCGAATGGACCGGCGAGGGCGGAATGCCATCGGTCTATCGTTCGTCCGATTATTCCAGCCGTTCCTTCTGCCCTAAATGCGGCAGTACATTGGGCGCGGTCGATGATGAGCCGGTGATTGCGCTGGTCACCGGCAGTTTCGATGTGCAGGACGTTGAGGAATTGCGCCCGCTATCGCATTCGTTCGAGGATGTGCGCCCCGGCTGGTGGAAAATCCCGGCTGCGGGTTAAGTCAGGCCGAACCAGTTCGAGCTGCTGCGCGCAAAAAAATGGCCGGTGAAAACCGGCCTAAAATGAACCTTACCGAAGAGGGGACTGCCGGAGGTTCTTGCAAATCACGGGAGAGTCTGTGTCCCACGGTGCGACCATGGCCGGTGACCATCACCGTTTGATGACAGGATGGGGAAAACATTGCTGGCTGTCTCCGCAGTGATTTCTCAGTCGCCTGCGGCTCTGCTGCGCCGTTCGCGTGCCGTCCGGCGGATGATCTCGGCGATCTCCGGGCTGCCGCACATCATCACCAGATCAATCGTATATGTAGCCGCGAATTTCTGCCGCTACGGGCAGAACCTCTTCATTTCCTTGCAATCGGTGGTCTATATCGTGATTGCCGACGTCGAACAGAAGGTTGTCTGGTGCGTAAGGTTTTTATCTTTTCGGCGATCCTGTTTGCTGTCACCGCACTCAGTTTAATGTGGTTCGCATATCGCCTGTCTACGGCCGCACAGGAGGTGGCGGAAGGAAGCTCATTCTGCCTTCAAGTCCCTAAAAATAGCCCGTTCAGGATAGGGACGGAATATCAAGCGGCGAGCAGTTGGCTCGACCTCACTCCGTTGACCATGAGGGGGGAAAACGTGCTGTATCACGCTGTACTGGTCGTAGATGAAGGTTCACGTTTCGCCCTTTATAACTGGTCTTACTGGTCGATGAGCTTTCGGAACGATGTCCGCGGAGGACGAGACACTGCTCGTTGGCCGATTTTATGTAGGGCTGGCAATAGTCTGCGCGGCGGACCATTGGGAGACAGAAGCCAGTTTGTTTTCCTTCGCGATGGCATTCGCTGGGTCGTCGGCAACGAATATGAACCGAGTGCGGCTTACGGGGACTACCTTTTGGACTTCCGTGCAGTCGAGCCTGACTTCAGTCCACTATCCGCCAAAGAGATCAGTCTATATGGGAATGCCTATTGGGGCATACTTATCGGGACAGGCGACAATGGAATTTTGCGGACGCGGAAATCGTTGGAAGGCTTGCTGACATCCGAGATCTTTCGCAAACCCAATTACCAAGCCGTTGCTGAGCGAGATCAAGAAGGAACTCTGATCGCGGTTGTGGCGT
Source organism: Pararhizobium sp. (assembly GCF_965279435.1). Lineage (NCBI taxonomy): Bacteria > Pseudomonadati > Pseudomonadota > Alphaproteobacteria > Hyphomicrobiales > Rhizobiaceae > Pararhizobium > Pararhizobium sp. The sequence continues at coordinate 3,804,130 of NZ_CBDIHY010000003.1, read as the reverse complement.
GTATGCCGCCCACCACTAAAAACCCGCGATCTTGCCAAAATCATTTCATACGCGACGGAATGACCTTTTCCTTCAGGCATGAACCTATGCCGAAAGAACAGTGGATCAAGCTCCAGCAAGCTCTCTCCGAGCGCGTGCGTTCGTTCGAGCATTCGCGCTGACAACTGCCTGCGTCAGGCTACCATCACCGTTCAATCAAGGTGCGACCGAAACATGGCCCACGCAGGACAAACTGTTTTCGCCTTTTCTCGATTTTGCAGCTGAAATTTTCGAAAGAACACCCCATATAGAGCATCTCCTTCCGCCTCACATTCCCCGGAACATATTTCATGGCGCCCATCGTTTCCGTTTCCAATCTGGTGAAAACCTATGCGTCCGGCTTTCAGGCGCTGAAAGATGTCAGTCTCGATATAGAGGAAGGCGAAATTCTTGCCCTGCTGGGGCCGAACGGTGCTGGCAAGACGACGCTGATCTCGATCATCTGCGGCATCGTCAATCCGACCGGCGGCACGGTGCTGGTCGGCGGCCATGATGTGGTCAAGGATTTTCGCGCCACCCGTTCGATGATCGGGCTGGTGCCGCAGGAACTGACCACCGACCAGTTCGAGACGGTGTGGAACACGGTGTCGTTTTCGCGCGGGCTGCACGGCAAGAAGCCAAACCCTGCCCATATCGAGAAGGTGCTCAAAGACCTGTCGCTGTTCGACAAGAAGGACAACATGCTGCGCGAGCTTTCCGGCGGCATGAAGCGCCGGGTGCTGATTGCCAAGGCGCTGTCGCACGAGCCGCGCGTGCTTTTCCTTGACGAGCCGACCGCCGGTGTCGATGTCAATCTGCGCAAGGACATGTGGAAGGTGGTTGCGGCGCTGCGGGAAACCGGCGTGACGATCATCCTGACCACGCATTACATTGAAGAGGCGGAAGAAATCGCCGACCGCGTCGGCGTCATCAATGGCGGAAAAATCCTTTTGATCGAGCAGAAAAAGGACCTGATGAAGAAGCTCGGCCGCAAGCAGTTGCGGATCGACCTGCAGGAGCCGCTTCCGGCTATTCCTGAAACGCTGTCGTCCTACGACCTGAAGATCGAGGATGACGGCCATTCGCTGATCTATGACTACGACACATCCGGCGAGCGTACCGGCATCACCACGCTTTTGACGGCGCTGGCGGAGGCGGGCATCCGGCTCAAGGACATCTCGACGCGGCAAAGCTCGCTCGAGGACATTTTCGTTGAACTGGTGGGAGCACGGGCATGAACCTCGAAGCGGTCAAGTCGATCTATTTCTTCGAGATGGCGCGCACGCGCCGTACGCTTTTGCAGAGCGTCGTCTCGCCTGTCATCTCCACCTCGCTCTATTTCATCGTTTTTGGCGCGGCCGTTGGGTCGCGTATCCAGGAGATCGACGGGGTGTCCTATGGCGCCTTCATCACGCCGGGGCTGATCATGCTGACATTGCTGACGCAGTGTATCGGTAACGGCTCCTTCGGCATCTATTTCCCGAAATTCACCGGCACGATCTATGAGCTTCTATCCTCGCCGGTGTCGATGACGGAGATCGTGCTCGGCTATGTCGGGGCGGCGGCGACCAAGGGCATGATGATCGGGCTGATCATCCTTGCGACCGCCTGGATGTTCGTCGATCTCTCGATCGCCCATCCCTTCGTCATGCTGCTGTTCTTCGTACTCACCGCCGTCACCTTCAGCCTGTTCGGCTTCATCATCGGTATCTGGGCCAAGGATTTCGAACAGTTGAACCTGATCCCGATGCTGGTCATCCCGCCGCTGGTCTTCCTTGGCGGCAGCTTCTACTCGGTCAACATGCTGCCGCCCTTCTGGCAGGCGGTCAGCCATTTTAACCCGGTGCTCTACCTGATCAGCGGCTTCCGCTGGAGCTTCTTCGAGATCGCCGACGTCAATCCTGTGGTGAGCTTTACGATCATCATCGCGTTTCTGGCGGTGTTGATGGGCTTGCTGACGTGGATCTTCAAGACGGGGTACCGGCTGCGAAATTAGGAAAGCTCTTCCCATGATCAAGGGAATTTTGCAGTTGTTCGGTTCTGACGGAGAAAACGAACTGTCTTCGCTCAAGCCAGTACCCAATGATGCCGTTACGAGCATTGCAGCGCGTCATCCGGGTATTTCCGCACAATACCTTGATTTCATTCGGACTGTCGGGACGGGTACCACCACACGTGGCTTCTATATCTACGAACCTGAACCCGCATCGAGCGTGGAACAGCACCCATCGTTTCAGATTTACCAGTCTGCTTCCTACCTTAAACTCCGTGGCCAGCGACCTGAAGTCCACGCTATTCCAGCTGATGCCGTTCTCATTGCCGACAGCGGTGCCGCATGGCGATACTGTCTTTGCCCGTCTCTCGGCGACGGCGTTTTCTGCCTGGATATGGCTGGGCCGACATTCGATGAGGAAGCCGAAGACTTCTTTTCGTTTGTAGCAAGTACTGTGATTTTGGGTTAGGCCAAGGTACGGCGGGGGCGCGCGCAACTCAGTTGAGAAGAAAGTTTTGTTCCGTTGGTCGAGCCGAGCCGCGTCAATCAGCATATCAACAAATAAGCTTGACCATTTAGCTTAATGGTCGGGTCTCAATCCCTCAATCCCTCAAGCGTAGCTCATCCGTCTGCATCTGCAACAAATCCAGGGTCGACAGAAAACTCATGCCGAGCAGGCTCTGGTCGAGCTTGCCTTCTTCCGTGACCATGGCCTGGATGTTGTTGCGCACGATCGGGCCGATTGCGACTTCGGCGAGCGTTACCGGGGCTGCGCGTGCTTCGCCATTGGCGGTCGAGACCCTCTGGGTGAAGGCGAGATTGGCGGGATCAAGTCCGAGCGTTTCGGCGTCTTCATAGGACAGCGCAACCCGGCTGGCGCCGGTATCGACCAGCATCTGGACGGTGGCGCCGTTGATGGTGACCGGGGTTTCGAAATGGCCGTTCATCACCTTGTGCAGCACGACTTCCTGAATGCCCTCGTTGTCGGTGAAAACAGCGGCGCGGCCGGGAATAAGGCCGGCGACCAGGCGATTGCCGAACGACTGCAGGTCGTTGCGATAGAGATAGCCTGACACCAGAACAAGGATGATCAGCACCCAGATGCCGAACTGGCGCAGGCTCTGGCCGATATGGTGGCGGCTTTGCACGATGCCGGTGGCAAACAGCGCAGCGATAGCGCCAAGCGTGACCAGCCTGCCGAAATCGTCGTTCATGATGCCGAAGGTGCGGCCGCTGTCATGGTTGAGGATCAGAAAGACAAGGCCGACGGCAAGGATACCCAGAAGAATGGTCAGCCTGGTCATTCGCCGCTTACCCTTTCTCGCGCCATGCGGGTGCGTCTTGTTTCGCGGCGCGGCTTGCGCTCAAGCGTTTCCAGCCGGGCGGGCAGGCTATCCATGATGTCGCGGCGTTCCTGTGGGGTGTAAAGTGACCAGGCACCAACCTCGTCGCGCGTGCGGCCGCAACCGAAGCAAAATCCGGTTTTCATGTCGATCGAACAGATGAGAATGCAGGGTGTTTCCATAGAGGCGCGACAATCCGGACAAGCAGTGGTTCAAACTTATATCGTCGTTTCAAATTGTCAGCGCAAGGGCTGCAAAAACAGCGATTTCAGTCAATTGTTGTGTGGCACCGATTGTGTCGCCGGTATGGCCACCGATCTTGCCATTGACGATTTCGCTGAAGGCGGGAACCGTGGCGGCAAAGGCGGCGATGGCGAGGACTGCAGCCAGCAGCGAAGCGCCGGATAACAGCAGCAAAAGCACTGCCGCGACGACACCGAAAATCAGCGCAAAGGTGACGGCCGATGCCTGTGGTTCGCCAGCAGATGCAGCAATGCCGTCCTGGCGGGCAGGCGGCAGTTTCGACCAATGCCAGACTATGGCGGTGCGGCTAAGGGCTGCTGCAGCAAGCACCAGCAGGCCGGCGCCTGTCGGCGACACCCGCGGCATCACAGCAGCAAGTGCTGACGCCCTGAGACCGAATGACAGGATGAGGGCAACGGCACCATAGGAGCCGATACGGCTGTCCTTCATGATGATCAGTGCCTTTTCCTTGGTCTTGCCACCGCCAAGGCCGTCCGCCGTGTCGCTGAGGCCGTCCTCGTGCAGGGCGCCCGTGATCAGGGCCTGGATTGCCACGGCGACGAAGGCGGTGAACAGCGGCGAGACCTGAAGGCCGCAGAAGACCGAAACGATGGCGGCGGACGGCAGCACGATCAGCAGACCGGCGAGTGGAAAGGCGCGCACGGCACGGCTGAGGCGGCCATCGAAATTGACGAAATGACGCTGCGGCATGTGGATGCGGCTGAGAAACGCCACCGAGCGTGCCGTGTCGTCGACGAAATCGCGGATATCGAACATCAAATCGTTCCCCCAAGCCGATCCGCCCCCAGCGAATCGGTGTTTTCACGCCGATCATGCGACGGCGACACGAACCGGCGCAAACCCCGTTGCCGGATTTGTCACCGCGCTTTATGAGGAAGCACCTTTGCGGAGCCATGCTTCGCTGACGACGAGACGATACAAGGATTTTCTTCATGAGTGCCAGCGGCCTGCCGTTCGACGATTTCCGTGAATTGCTGCGTAACCTGCCAGGCCCCGACGGTGCGGCACTGGTGGCAGCGCGCGAGCGCGATGCGCAGCTGACCAAGCCGCCCGGCGCGCTTGGCCGCCTCGAAGAGATCGCGTTCTGGCTTGCCGCCTGGACGGGCAGGGCGCCTGCGGTCAACCGGCCGCTGGTGGCGATCTTTGCCGGCAATCACGGCGTCACGAGGCAGGGCGTCACGCCGTTTCCGCCATCGGTAACAGCGCAGATGGTCGAGAATTTTGCAGCTGGCGGCGCTGCCATCAACCAGATCTGCGTCAGCCACGATCTCGGGCTAAAAGTGTTCGATCTGGCGCTGGAATATCCGACGGGTGATATCACCGAAGAGGCTGCCCTGTCGGAGCGCGATTGCGCGGCCACGATGGCTTTCGGCATGGAAGCGGTTGCCGGTGGCACGGATTTGCTCTGCATCGGCGAAATGGGTATCGGCAACACGACGATCGCTGCGGCGATCAACCTGGCGCTTTATGGTGGTACTGCCGAAGAGTGGGTCGGTCCTGGCACGGGATCGCAAGGTGCGGTTCTTGCCCGCAAGATCGCTGCCGTCGAAAAGGCAGTGGCCCTGCATTCTGACCACTTGTCCGATCCTCTCGAAGTGCTGCGGCGCCTCGGCGGCCGCGAGATCGCCGCGATGGCAGGCGCCATCCTCGCCGCGCGCATGCAGAAAATCCCTGTCATCATCGATGGTTATGTTGCAACGACGGCTGCGGCGATCCTCAGGGCTGCCAATCCGGCAGCGCTCGATCACTGCCTGATCGGCCATGTCTCGGCAGAGCCCGGCCATATGAAGGCGATCGAGATGCTCGGCAAGACGCCGCTTCTGGCGCTTGGCATGCGGCTTGGCGAAGGCACTGGCGCAGCGCTCGCTGCCGGCATCGTCAAGGCTGCGGCCGCCTGCCATTCCGGCATGGCGACGTTTGCGCAGGCCGGTGTCAGCAACAAGAGCTGATTGTTCGCCTTCGCAATGTGCCCGTTATAGAAACACTGTTTTGCAGCGTCGCAAGGACGGGCGCCCAATGCGGATTTTTGGGTATTACCGTTAATTGCGCTTCTTGCGGGTCCTCGCCAGTCGGGCGAGGGCTTGATAGCCTGCGGCTTCTCACCTATTCGGGAGCGGCGATCCATTTGACGGTTGCGGCGTGTATCGCCCGTATTCACGGCGCATTCAGGCTGATGTCAGTATCGCGTGTTCCTTGCGGCATTTTGCAGAGCACGGAGCGAGCATGTATCTGAACGAGGACTATCGTCGAATGGCCAATGAGAAGCCGGTAAAAAAACTGACGGGAATCCGGCATTTCTTTGCAGCCGCGACCTATTCTTTCGGCGGCGCCAAGCGTTTGCTCGGCGAGGCGGCATTTCGCCATGAACTCGGTGCCTTCGCTGTGGCGATGATCGCGTTCGCCATTACCGGCGCCACCTTCTTCCAATATGTCGCGGCCTTCGTTCTGTTTCTGCTGATGATTGCGTTCGAGGCGCTGAACACGGCCATCGAGGAAATCGTCGATCGGGTCTCGCCGGAAATTTCCGATATGGGCAAGAATGCCAAGGATCTGGGCTCGCTCGCCTGCCTGTGCATCATCCTCGCCAATGCGGGCTATGTCGCCTATGTCGTTGTCCTGTCCCATGTTTTCGGCATTTGAGACCTGAAACGCCACATCGCGATTTTATTCCCTCTTCAACAGTCAAATTTAATTGAGCAGTTTCTTTCTGTCTGAGCGCTTATTTAAAGTTGACGCGAAAGATCAGGATTATATACCGGGGCCGCCGGACAAAATGGTCCGCAGAAAACTCGGAGAGGTTTCCATGACAATTTCCTTCTCAGGCTCGGTGAGCGCGCTGGCGTTTGCAGCTATTTTCGCCAGCACGGGCGCGACCGTGGCCTTGGCTCAGGAAGATATCGGCATCGTCGTCTATAACGCCCAGCACGAGAGCCTCGGCGTTGCCTGGGCCGAAGCCTTCACCAAGGAAACCGGTATCAAGGTGACGCTGCGCAAGGGCAGCGACATGGAATTCGCCAACCAGATCGTCCAGGAAGGGGCAGCATCCCCCGCCGACGTGTTCCTGACGGAAAATTCGCCTGCCATGTCGCTGGTCGATGGTGCCGGGCTGTTTGAGCCGGTCGCTGCCGAGACGCTGGCGCAGGTGCCTGAGAATTTCCGTCCGTCGAACGGTCACTGGATCGGCGTGGCCGCGCGCTCGACCGTGTTTGCCTATGACAAGACCAAGCTGACCGAAGACAAGCTGCCGAAGTCGATGCTGGATCTCGCCGATCCGAGCTGGAAGGGCCGTTGGGCCGCATCGCCGTCGGGTGCCGACTTCCAGGCGATCGTCAGCGCGCTTCTGTCGCTGAAGGGCGAGGAGGCTACGGCGTCCTGGCTGAGGGCGATGAAGGAGAACTTTACCGCCTACAAGGGCAACTCGACCGCGATGAAGGCCGTCAATGCCGGTGAAGTCGAAGGTGCGGTGATCTATCACTACTACTATTTCGGCGATCAGGCGAAGACCGGCGAGAACAGTAAGAACGTTGCGCTGCACTTCTTCAAGAACGAGGATCCGGGCGCTTTTGTCAGCATTTCCGGTGGCGGCGTGCTTGCTTCCAGCCAGCACAAGGAAAATGCCCAGAAATTCCTAGCCTGGATCACCGGCAAGGGCGGACAGGGCATCCTGCGTGACGGCACCTCGTTCGAATATGCCGTCGGCAACGGCGAAGCATCGAACAAGGCACTGCCGGCTCTTTCCGAGCTGCAATACCCGAAGGTCGATCCGGCCACGCTGAACAGCGCAAAAGTCACAGACCTGATGACGGACGCCGGTCTGCTGTGATAGGCAGAACCTAAACCTGAACGGAACGCTCCGGTTAGGTATCATCATTCCGGACTACCGGTGACATTCGCAGCCGCTCAAAAAGCTGCTGCGAATGTTGTTTTGGTTTGAAAGCAGAGATTTTGAGCGCCACCGCGTTTCCTGCCGAATCAGCCTCCGCTCTGCGCCGGTTGATGATTGCCGCCAAAGGGCGGTCCCGGGTTCCCTATCTCTGGGTCACCATCGTTGCGGCTTTCGTCTCCTTCATCAGCCTCGTGCCGCTCGGCTTCATTGCCTGGATTTCGGTGCAGACCGGCTGGGAAACCGCATCAAGGCTGATTTTTCGCGGCCGTGTCGGTGAACTGCTGATCAATACGGCCCTGCTTGAATTTTTCACATTGCCGCTGACGATCGCGCTATCGATCGCGCTCGCCTGGCTGACCGAGCGCACCGATCTGCCCGGAGCGCGGTTGTGGTCGCTGCTGGCCGTCGCGCCGCTTGCCGTTCCGGCCTTCGTGCACAGTTATGCCTGGATCAGCCTGGTTCCCGGGCTGCATGGCCTGACCGGCGGCGTGCTGGTTTCGGTGCTGGCCTATTTCCCGTTTCTCTATCTGCCGGTCGCGGCCCAACTGCGCCGCCTCGATCCGGCCATCGAGGATGCGGCCGCTTCGCTTGGTCTTAATCCACGGCAGGTGTTTTTTCGCGCCGTTCTGCCACAGTTGCGGCTGGCGATCTGCGGCGGTTCGCTTTTGGTCGGCCTGCATCTTCTCGCCGAATACGGGCTCTACGTGATGATCCGGTTCGATACGTTTTCCACCGCCATCGTCGATCAGTTCCAATCGGCCTTCAATGGCCCGGCGGCCAACATGCTGGCCGGTGTGCTGGTGTCGTGCTGCCTGCTGCTTTTGGTCATCGAGGCGGTGTTGCGCGGCGGTGAGCGCTATGCGCGCGTGGGCTCCGGGGCTGCCCGGCCCGCTGACCGGCGCAGGCTAGGACGGCTGGTGATCCCGGCGCTGGCGTTGAACACCGTGACGGCGGCGCTGGCGATCGGCGTGCCGTTCGTGACCCTGACACGCTGGCTCTATATCGGCGGCGCCGAAATCTGGCGGATCGATCTTGTCGGCGGCGCTTTCGCTCAAACCGTGGTTCTGGCTATCGCTGGCGGCATTCTGGCGACGATTGCCGCAGCACCCATGGCATGGCTGTCGGTGCGCGCGCCCGGGCGGTTGCAGCGGGTTCTCGAAGCCTGCCATTATTATGTCGGCTCGCTGCCCGGTGTCGTGGTGGCACTGGCGCTGGTGACGATTACTGTGCGACTGGTGCTGCCGCTCTACCAGACGTTTGCCACCTTGTTCCTCGCCTATATCATGCTGTTTCTGCCACGTGCCATGGTCGGGTTGCGCACCAGTATCGCCCAGGCCCCGGTCGAGCTCGAGCGTGCCGCGATGGCGCTCGGCCGTACACCGTTTCAGGCGGTGCGCCAGACCACAATGCGGCTCGCGGCACCCGGCATTGCGGCGAGTACCGCGCTGGTGGCGCTCGGCATTACCAACGAACTGACGGCCACCCTGATGCTGTCGCCGACCGGCGTCGAGACGCTGGCGACGAAATTCTGGTCGCTGACCAGCGAGATCGACTATGTCGCGGCGGCCCCCTATGCGGTGATGATGGTGTTGCTGTCGCTGCCGCTGACCTTCCTTCTTTACGTGCAATCCAGACGGGCAACCGGACAATGACGTTTCTGACAATCGATGCCATCAGCAAATCCTACGGCCCGACGGTGGCGCTCGACGCCATCGACATGAGCATTGCGGCGGGCGGCCGCACGGCGATCGTCGGGCCTTCCGGGTCCGGCAAGACGACGCTGTTGCGCATCATTGCCGGTTTCGAGACGCCGGACAGCGGTTCGCTGGTTCTGGATGGAAAGACGCTTGCAGGCGCGGGCGTGCTCGTGCCGGCGCACCGGCGCGGTATCGGCATCGTCTCGCAGGATGGCGCGTTGTTTCCGCATCTGACCGTCGCCGACAATATCGGTTTCGGCTTGCCGAAAAAAGCATCCGATCGCAGCCGGCGGATCGCCGAGCTGATGGAAATGGTCGAGCTTGACGAGGTCATGGCGGCGCGGCGCCCGCACCAGCTTTCCGGCGGCCAGCAGCAGCGTGTGGCGCTGGCCCGCGCTCTGGCGCTCAAACCACGGCTGATGCTGCTGGACGAACCGTTCTCGGCGCTGGATACGGGATTGCGTGACACGCTGCGGCGCACGGTGGCCCGTGTCCTGCGGGCTTCCGGCACGACCGCGATCCTGGTGACGCATGATCAGGCGGAGGCCTTGTCGTTTGCCGATCAGGTGGCGGTACTGCGGCAGGGGCGGCTGGTCCAGTTCGGCTCGCCGCGTGCGCTTTATGGCAAACCCCGGGATCGCGAGACTGCGACGTTTCTGGGCGAGGCCATCCTGCTCGACGCCAGTATCACGTCCGGCCGGGCGCAATGCGCGCTTGGATCTCTGGTCGTCGAAGCTGGTCTGAGAACAGGGCAGGCGACCGTCATGCTGCGCCCCGAGCAGATCCGGCTGACGACGGCAGTGGCCGGAGTCAAGATCGACGGTCCGTTCGGGCGCGTCGATGATGTCGAGTTCGGCGGCGGCAATTGCATGGTGCTGGTGCGTATCGATCGCAGCGACCGGGCGATGCCGGATTTCCTGTCGATCAAATGCGTCGGCGCCGATATTCCAGAGCCCGGCGACCTGGTCGGCATCAGCGTCCACGGCACGGCGCACGTTCTACCCGAATGAAAACGGCGCTGCGCGTCATTTATGACGCGCAAAGGTCACTGTACATCTTAAAGTCTTTGGCGGTTAGGCGAAGCTTTTCCGGCGGCGCTCGACGGCCGGGGCGTCTTCGATCGCCGGAATGCTTTGCAGCACGCGCTTTGACGGCAGGATGGCGATGGCTTCGGTGCCTTCGCGCAGTTTCGAGCGCAGGATGAATTCGCCATTGTGCTTGGCGAGAATTGCCTGAACGATTGGCAGTCCGAGCCCGGTTCCCTGTTCGGCGCTCTTGATGGCGATCGAGCCCTGGCCGAACGCCGATAGGACGACCGGAATCTCTTCCTCGGGGATGCCGGGGCCATTGTCTTTGATCGACAGGTACTGGCCGCCGCCGGCCGTCCAGCCGACCTTGACCGACACTTCGCCGCCGGACGGTGTAAATTTCACCGCGTTCGACAGCAAATTCAGGATCACCTGCCGCATTGCCTTTTCATCGACCCATACCGAAGGCATGCCGTACTCGAACTGTTCGGTGATGCTGATATTCTTGGTGCGGGCGCGCAGCTGCACCATGCCGATGCAATCCTCGGTGATCTCGACCAGATGGATGGCTTCTTCGTTGAGGTCGTACTTGCCGGCCTCGATGCGCGAGAGATCGAGGATCTCGTTGATCAGATCGAGCAGGTGCTGGCCGGAGCGATGGATGTCGCCAGTATATTCCTTGTAGATCGGATTGTTGAGCGGCCCGAGCACTTCCGTCGACATGACTTCGGAGAAGCCGAGGATGGCGTTAAGCGGCGTGCGCAATTCGTGCGACATCGAGGCAAGGAAGCGCGACTTCGCCATATTGGCTTCCTCGGCGCGGCGGCGGGCCTCGTCCGACATCGATTTGGCGACTTCGAGCTCGGCAATCAGATCGTCCTTCTCCGCTTGAACCGAGAGGATGTGCACATTGCCGCGGTGCATCCGGTTGGTCATGAAGACGAGGAAGATCAACGACGTGGACATGATGACGGTGAGCGCCAGATAACCGGGATTGCCGGTTTTCAGCGTCAGGGTGCTAAGCGCAACAACCACCGGCACAAAGGTGAAGAGCAGTGCGTTGCGCAGCAGGAACGTGCCCATCGCGGTGGCGGCCAGCGCAATGAGCAGGACGGCCGCCTTGTAGAAGCCAAAATTGACTTCGCCGCAGGTGTTGCAATCCTGCAGGATGAACGCTGCCCAGCAAACGCCTAGAACGATCTGGACGAACAGAAAGCGGCCCCGCCAATAGGACACCTTGTCCGCCGGGATATCCATGGCTTTTGCCCGCCGCGCCAGCAGAATGCCGATGGCATTGACGCAGAGTGCCGTGACGCCCCAGGCGACGAGATCGAGCTGTTGTGACAGGTATACGCCGATTGCGGTGACCAGAATGATGAACAGCGGCATAGCGATGGCGCCCTGCAGCATCGTATCGACGTGAAGGCCGAGCAGCTCCTTGTCGAAGCCGGATGCATTCGAAGGGCCGGCCTGCAGGCGCTCGCGGGTCGTGCGCACGGCTTTCGACACAGCCGTGTTGCGGTGGCTGCGCGATTTGTCGACGATATTCTTGTCGGTCGAGGTGCTGACGCCCTTACTCATGATCTCATACGCGTTAACGGAATCCGTTGAACTTTAAGGGGGAATCCTTAAGAAGTTGCTGCAATTTCCTGTTTTTTCGCTTGGCATGCCGTAGCGTGAGCCAGCAGACAGACGGTTTTCAAGGATGGCAATGAAACAGATGCTCCGGCTCATGCGCGACCTCCTGCTGACGGCGCTGATCCTGCTGTTTCTGGGGCTTGTCGTGGTGCGCCTCGAGGGGCCGCAAGAGGCGATGTCGGGCCGGGCGCGGATTGTCGACGGTGACACGCTGGTGCTGGACGGCAAGCGCATTCGCCTTGTCGGCATCGATGCGCCGGAGTTACGTCAGGTTTGTCAGCGGGACGGCCGGGACTGGCCCTGTGGTACCGAGGCCAAGGGTTATCTGGCTGCCTTGATCGGTGATGCCAAAGCCATGTGCGATGCGGATGGTAGCGATAAATATGGGCGGCTTCTCGCCGTCTGCAGGGTGGCAAATCGTGATCTGAACGCGGCGATGGTCGATGGCGGTTATGCCATCGCGTTTGGAGATTATGAGACCGAGGAGGCCGTTGCCAGGCAAAAGCGGCTAGGCCTGTGGGCCGGCACGTTCGATGTGCCCCGCCAATGGCGGCAGACCCATGGCGGAATGGACGAGATGCCCCATATACCGGAGGGCAGGCTGGACACGGCGATGTCACGGATCGGCGGCTGGGTTGAGAATGCAAAGTCAAGGGTATGGAATGACTGAAGGGCAGGCGGACGGGCTGGAGGATTTGCGCGCGGCTATCGCGGCCTGCCGGATCTGTCGTGATGCGCCAACGCGCGGTCCGGACGACCGGTTGCCGCACGAGCCACGCCCGGTCGCGGTGATTTCATCTTCAGCGCGGATCCTGATCTCCGGTCAGGCGCCGGGGCTTCGCGTCCATGAAAGCGGTCTGCCGTTCAACGACGCGTCCGGTGACCGGCTTCGGCAGTGGCTCGGCGTGACGCGCGACCAGTTCTACGATCCCAATCTCTTTGCTATCGTGCCGATGGGGTTCTGTTTTCCGGGTTATGACGCCCATGGCAGCGACCTGCCACCGCGCCGGGAATGCGCGCCGCGATGGCGCCAAGAGGTGATGGATGCGATGCCGCAGATCGAGCTTGTGCTGGCCATTGGTCAATATGCCCAATCCTGGCATCTGGGCGACAGGCGGGCTTCGACGATGACCGAAACCGTGCGCAACTGGCGCACGCATCTGGGTTCCAATATCGGGCCGCCGGTACTGGCACTGCCACATCCGAGCTGGCGCAATACCGGCTGGCTGAAAAAAAACCCATGGTTTGCGGAGGACGTGCTGCCTGTCCTGCAGGAGCGGATATCAAAATTGATTAACTGAAACAATTTTCTTTCTTTTGTCCAAATTGGCGCTATAGAGAGAATAATATTCGAAGGAGACAGCTCATGGATCGTCTTGACCGCAAAATCCTGCGCCTGTTGCAGGAGGATTCCACACTCGCCGTTGCCGATCTGGCTAAAAAAGTCGGGCTGTCCACCACGCCTTGCTGGCGCCGCATCCAGAAGATGGAAGAGGACGGCGTGATCCGTGGCCGGGTGGCGCTGCTTGATCCGGTCAAGGTCAACACCAAGGTGACGGTGTTCGTCTCGATCCGCACCAATACCCATTCGATCGAATGGCTGAAGCGCTTTTCCGAGGTTGTTGGCGAGTTTCCGGAAGTGGTCGAATTCTACCGCATGAGCGGCGATGTCGATTATCTCTTACGCGTCGTCGTTCCCGATATCGCCGCCTATGACGCCTTCTACAAGCGGCTGATCACCAAGATCGAAATCCGCGATGTGTCGTCGGTCTTCGCGATGGAGCAGATCAAATACACGACGCAGCTGCCACTCGACTACATGATGATCGACCAGGCGAAGTCCAGCGAGGACTGAGTTAGCGGGGCAAAGGCTGCAAGCCAATCCTCGTCAAAACGGCGCTGCTCGTGAGTTCACGGACAGCGTCCTTGCCGATCCATCGGGCCGTGCGGTCCTGCCGTTCAGCCAGCGTCTGCGCCAGTGACAGCGCCTGGCCATGGCAGCGGGCGTTGCGTTTGCCCGTCTGGCGCAGTGACCAGTTCACCGCCTTTTTCACGAAATTGCGGTCATCGCCTGCATGGGCCTCAACCAGCGGCAACCAGGCGAGGATTGTTTCGTACGGCTCCGTCTTCAGGTGAACGGCGGCAACGGCGATCATGCTGAAAGCCGTCCGGCGGACGAATTCCCGCTCGTCTGCTGCGAATTCCGGGATGAGGGTGGCTTCCAGCCGGGCTTTGACAAACAGGTCGGCAACGCTGTCGACGATTTCCCAGGAATTGAAATCACCGGCCCATTGCCTGGCCCTGTCGAGCGTCAGTTTTTGCGGTTCTGCGGTCAGCGCTGCCAGCAGCCTGGCTTCGCGGATATTGCTGTCCCACAGGGTGAGGGCGCGGCCGTGATCGCGCTTTATCTGCCGGGCAATTCGATTGAGCGCCGGGTTGTTTATCCCGAGCGCTGTCTCCGTTTCGATGCCGAACCGTGCCATGCCGGCAAGGTTGTTTTCCGCCGCCAGCGTTTTCAGATGTGCGATCACGGCATCTGCGGGCGAGGATGGCGTCAGCATTATTTTTCGAGCCGCGCCAGAAGCGACGACGTATCCCAGCGCTTTCCGCCCATGTCCTGGACATCGGCATAGAATTGATCGACGAGCGCCGTTACCGGCAGTTTCGCACCATTGTTGCGGGCCTCAGTCAGCACGATGTCGAGATCCTTGCGCATCCAGTCGACGGCGAATCCGAAATCGTATTTTTCAGCATTCATCGTCTTGTGACGATTTTCCATCTGCCACGAGCCGGCGGCGCCCTTGGAAATCACCTCGATGACTTTCTCTATATCGAGACCAGCCTTCTTGCCGAAATGGATGCCTTCGGCGAGCCCCTGGACGAGACCGGCAATACAGATCTGGTTGACCATCTTGGTCAGCTGGCCGGACCCGGCCGGACCCATCAGACCGACCATGCGGGCATAGGCCTCGATCACGGGTCTGGCGCGCTCGAATACGGCGGCATCGCCGCCGCACATTACCGTCAGTACGCCGTTTTCGGCACCGGCCTGGCCACCGGAGACCGGCGCGTCAATGAAGTGGGCGCCACGGGCGGTGGCGGCTGCATCGAGTTCACGGGCGACCTCGGCCGAAGCGGTGGTGTTGTCGATGAAGATGGCGCCGGCTTTCAGGGTTTCGAAAGCGCCGTCCTTGCCAGTCGTCACCGAGCGCAGGTCCTCGTCATTGCCGACGCAGCAGAAAACGAAGTCGGCGCCCTCGGCTGCTAGCGCCGGCGTCGCCACCGCGCGTCCGCCAAACTCGGCTGCCCATTTTTCGGCTTTCGCGGCCGTGCGGTTGTAGACCGTCAGGTCGTGACCACCCTTGACCTTGAGGTGACCGGCCATCGGATATCCCATGACGCCAAGACCAATGAACGCGACTTTAGCCATTCGAAAACTCCTGAAATTCCCTTTCGTCGAGACTTAGCCGATGCGGATGGGGCGGGGAAGACCTGTGATGATCGCATCGCGCTAAAACCCGTTGCGAAACCGTTTTCCGGCAAAAGCTTCTCCAGCGCCGCAAATTTTGCCGGAATGCCTCCGTTTTAGATATTTATAATGTCGATAGAATTTATCGATTTATCCATTGTTGTTTCCGCAGGCCGTGCCGGACAGCCGGGCAGGCACAACAGGAGAGGTGAAATTCATGTTTACCCGCAGACAGACATTGTCGCTTTTGGGGGCGGCCGCAGCGGTGGCGATCCTGCCCGCGACCCGCAGTGCCTCGGCATCCGAGCCGCTCAAGGAATTGCGCCTCGGATGGCAGAAGAACGGCGTCCTGGCGCTGGCCAAGGGAACGGGTGCGCTGGAAAAGCGCTTTGCCGATCGCGGTATCACGATTACCTGGGCGGAGTTTTCCTCCGGCCCGCCGATGCTTGAGGCGCTTGGCGCCGGTGCCATCGACTTCGGTCCCACTGGCGACGTGCCGCCGCTGTTTGCCCAGGCTGCGGGCGGCAACCTGCTCTATGCCGGAACCTACAAGGGATCGTCGGCAGGATCGGCCATTCTGGTGCACAAGGATTCGCCCTTTCAGACGGTCGCCGACCTGAAGGGCAAGCGTGTCGCCTTCAAGCGTGGATCGAGCGCTCATAATTTTACCGTCAAGGCGCTGCGCAAGGCCGGCCTCGGCATCACCGATATCGAGGCTGCCGATCTGTCGCCATCGGATGCAGCGGCCGCTTTTGCGAGCAAGCAGATCGATGCCTGGTCGATCTGGGATCCGTATTTTGCCGTCGCCGAAAAGGATCCGGGCACGCGCGTCCTGACCACGGCGGAAGGGATCGTCGATTCCTGGAGCTATTTCCTCAGCAATGGCGATTTTACCGCAGCGCATGGCGACGTGCTGGGGGACATCCTTGATGAGTTGGGCAAGGTGGGCGCCGCCGCGCAAAACGATCTCGACGGCACGGTTTCGGCGCTGTCGAAGATCACCGGTGTGCCGGAGGATATCCAGCGGGTTGTCCTGACGCGCAAGGATTTCAGCCTGGCCAATGTTTCGACGCTCGGGTCGGACGCGATTGCCTACCAGCAGGCACTGGCCGACGAGTTCTTCCAGCTGCAGATCATTCCCAAACAATTGACGGTCAGCGACATCGTCTGGAAAGGCCGCGCGAGCTAGGCACGTCATCGTCCAAGAAAACGGCGCTTCCGTGCGCCGTTTTCGCTTGACGTTTTACTGAGCCGGAACCGGTACGACGGGCGGTGTTGGGACGCGGACTTTCGCGTCGATACCATCCTCCAGAGCCATGGCCTCCTCACCGAGGCTTTCGGAAATGTCGAACCACAGACGGCGCAGGCGGCGCACATGCAGATCGTCTGCAATCCATCTAAGGACGTGTTCTGTCGACTTGGAATCGTCGTCACGCTGCATTCTCTTGCGCGCCCAGATGCAAAAGGCGTCTGCATCGACGGCCGCGGTCATGTCCGTATCTATGGTGATCGGCTTGGTCGCGCTGATCCGCACCGTCTCTCTGAGGCTGCTCGTCGAGGCCAGCAGGACGCCGGCGCAAATCTCGTCGAAGGCCTTGACCGAGTGCTTGCTGCTGATCGCCCGCTCCAGGTCGAAGATCGTGCGGATGTTCAGCTCGCGGAAAATGAGGAATTTTTCCGGGCCGATGATATGGCAGAGCTGCGCCTGCGCAACCCAGTCGATGACCTGATAGATACCATAGGGCGATTCGATATGCAGCATGATCGGATTGTAGGTGGCGAGATTTTGCACATCGTATATGCCGCATTCCTCCAGGCGGAACCGGGTCTCGTAGTCGATGCCGTCGATAATATCGAGCGAGACGATTTTTGTGACGCCGATGAACCGGTCGTCCGTGGTCTTGATCCAGCTGATCAGGTTCTGGAATTTCATCAGCAGGAATTTCGTCGCACTTTGCGGCAAAAGCCCGAGCAGCGGCGCAAGGCCGAACCAGATGGGCTGGATGTGACCGCCGGCTACAGGGGCAACTGGCGGCGCTCCCACCGGCGCGACAGGCTGTGGGGCGTCGGGCAGGATCTCGGCCACCAGACCGGTGATGCCGCTGATCGGGTCGCGAAAAACGGCGAACAGGATAATGGTGAAAATCACCGAAGCGACGATTTCGGCTGTGTGGCGCAGGAACGTGTAGGGCGACAGGTCGAAGACGACGACCGCGCGGACAAAGTTGCGGATTGCGGCGATAAAGGCGCCGGCAAAGGCCAGTGAGCCGATCACGGTCAACTGCTGCCAATTGCCGTAGCTGCCGGCTGGTTCGGCGCAGGCAATCGCACCCGGCGCACAGCATGTGGTTGCGCCCAGACCGCACGAGAGCGTGCTGAAGAGCGCGGAAAAGCCGAAATAGCTTAAAAGGATGAACCCGATCGAGGACAGAAAAATCCTCCAGTCGCTGCGTGAGCCGAAATTTCCGATGCTTTTGATGATCCAGTCGATCTGGTCGATGTCGTTCATCTCGTTGAATGGTTTACCCTCGGGCGGATCCTGGACCTGCAGGTCGGAAATATATTTCGATTTAACGAATTCGAAGGAGGGATTGTTGGTCAGCCGGACATTGGCATCGGGTTTGGCAGCGTCGGCCGGAAGCGGAGCCGGGTCGGCGTTGTCTGCGCCATGGCTTCTTTCCTTGTCGGTGCCAAACGAGATCAGAAAATCCTTGATCGAGCGCAGGCGGCGAAGCCTGACCTCGTGCCTGCCGTAAAGCAGCAGGCTCGGGGTCAAAAGTGCAAATAACAAAGCGAGCGGGTCAAGCCCGAGACCATTTTTTATCGCGGTAATCAGAAGGCCAAAAATGCCGCCCGCGCTGGTGAGCCAGGTTAAAAAAATCTCCATCAATATTTCCCCCTTAGGTTGTATCGATAACGTAAGGTGGCGAACGGTCTGGCGTCCATAAACCGTATACATCTAAAGATTGCATAATCAATTTAAGATTGCATTTTTCGGTAATAAATTAGACGGAACTGTTTTTGATGGGGCAGGTTGTGCCGTAGCGACGCTTGAAGCCCGGGCTTTGCGCCGTATGTCCCTTTGCGGAAGCCGTGCTTTGGCTTCCGTCCTGTTTATCTTCGGAAGGAAAAATCCATGGCCGATCGACTGAACGCTTCGTGCCGCTGCGGCGGCGTCAAATTTTCAATCCCGGTGGAATCCGCCGGGGTGTTCTGCTGTCATTGTGGCGACTGCCGCAAGGCGCATGGCAACTACATGGCGGTGATCGGCGCGCCGCGTGACGACGTGCGGTTCGAGGCGGACGGCACTTTGCAATGGTATGGTTATTCGGACAAAGCCCGGCGCGGGTTCTGTTCGACCTGCGGCAGCCGTCTGTTGAAGGACAATATCGGCACCGATCTGCTGATGGTCTCGGCCGGCGTGATCGATGGCGATACCGGCAAGCAGATCGTCAAGAACATCCTGACGGAATTCAAGGGCGACTGGTACGACCTGCCGGAAGTTCACGGCGCCTGAACGCCGTACTCAGCGCAGTTTTGCGATCACCAGATGGCCGGCGATCGGCTCGCCTTCTTCCTTGCGCACCGTGATGTCGGTGAGCTCGACGACATCGAAGCCGATGGCGTCGAGCCGCTCGCGGACATAGGTTTCGGCGTGGGCAAAGCGCTGGTTCGGGCCGACCATGAAGGACCGGCCGGCAAAGGTGTCTGCAGGCAGGGTTTCGCTTGAGAAGATGAACAGGCCGCCGGCATTGATATTTTCCGCGGCGCCGAAAAACAGGGCTTCGAGCGCACCGAGATAGGGCAGGACGTCGGTCGCGGTGATCAGATCGAACGGCTCGTCGTCATTGTCCTCGAGGAAATCGACGACTTCGGCGACATAGAGCGTTTCGTAGAGGTCTTTTTCGTGGGCGATCTCGACCATGTTTTCCGACAGGTCGATACCGGTGATATCGTCGGCCATGTCGCGCAGGGCGCCGCCGGTCAGGCCCGTGCCGCAGCCAAGGTCAAGTACGCGGGCAAACGGGCCGAGTTTCAACGCCTGCAGCCGCTGACGCACCAGCATCGGCACGTGGTAATCGAGCTGCTCGACAAGCACATCTTCAAAGACATCGGCGTGCTGATCGAACAGGGTGGTGACATAGGCGTCCGGCGCCTTGTCGGGCGTCTCGCCGTGCCCCATCGAGGCGATGCGGACGGCAGCACCGCCGTGATCGTCGGGATCGATCGCCAGAACTTCCAGATAGGCTTTGACAGCCGCCTCGACGTCGCCGGATTTCTCCAGGGCAAGCGCGCGGTTATAGGCTTCGGCGAGGGCTTCTTCATCGATCTTCTGCATGGCGGCGTCTTTACGGCGTGGATGGACGTTTGGCAATGCGAAAACCCGCACCTGCAGGGATTTGCGCCCGGAAAGTCATTCGCGACCGCCGCGACCGGCGCTTGTCACGCCCGCAATACGAAAGCGAAAGCAGCCGGCACCAGTTGATGATGAACTCGCCCTTGAGTGCCCGCCAGTCCGTTGCGGAGATCAGTCTGCGGTGGACGTAGCGCACCGAATGCAGCGGGCCTTCCAGCGTTTCCTGCCAGAATTTCAGAAAACTCTTCATTTCCGGAAATTCCGGCGCCAGATCGTAGTGCTGCCAGATATAGGTCTGCAGGAAAGCCGGATGATCGGGCATCCGGTAAAGAATCTGGGCCGTGGTCAGACCATATCCCTTGAGCTGCAGTTCCATTTCGTTCGTCATAGCGGACCTCATTGTTCAATGATGGTCCCTACGATTGAAGCACGGAATTGGTTAATCCGATATGAACAATGTTTCACGGAAAAACAAAATAGTGTTCTAAAACAAGTGTTTGGCAGCAGGCTTTATCGAGTGCTGCCAAACCTTTTCGCAGATCAGCGTTTCAGGTGGCGGGTCAGACGGGTTTCGATCCAGGCCCACAGATTGCGCAGTATTTCGACCATGATCAGGTAGAGAATGGCTGCCCAGAGATACATCTGGAAATCATAGGTGCGCGAGAAGGCGCGGCGCGTTTCGCCCATCAGGTCGAACACGGTGACGATCGCGACGATGGCCGAGCCCTTGATCATCAGGATGATTTCGTTGCCGTAGGGGCGAAGGGCGACAATCATCGCCTGCGGCAGGATGATCTTGAAGAATGCCACGCCCTTGGGCAGGCCAAGGGCGGCCGCACCTTCGTGCTGGCCACGCGGCACGCTCTCGATGGCACCACGCAGGATTTCCGCCTGATAGGCGGCCGTATTCAGCGTGAAGGTGAAGAGCGCGCAGAACCAGGCATCCTTGAACAGCGACCAGAGCCCCACCGCCTCGAGATAAGGCCGGAAACTGCCGAGGCCATAATAGACCAGGAAAAGCTGGGTGATCAGCGGCGTGCCACGGAAGAAATAGACGTAGCAGTAGGCAATCCAGGAAAGCACCTTGTTCTTGGTCATCCGGCCATAGGCGATCGGCAGGGACAGAATGCTGCCGAGTATGACCGAGATGGCGACCAATGTCAGGGTGACGCGCAGGCCCGACAGGAAGCTCGGGCCGTATTTGGCAAATTTCTCGGGGCTCCAGGAATCGACGATGAACAGGAAGATGCCGACGGATACGGCCAGCCAGACGCCGAGCAGGGCACGGCCGATCAGACGGGAAATTGTGTAGCGCTTGACGGATTCCGGCGGCGGCGGCAATGCGGGAAGCATGGTTTCGGCGTGGCTCATCGGGCACCCTCCGCACGTTTGGTCCAGCGTTCGAGCGCGGAAAACACCAGCGATGATACCATCGCCAGAATCAGGAACAGCAGGCAGGCGATCGAGAAGAATTCGAAAGCATTCTTGGTGACACGCGCCGCAATACCCGTCTGGCGCAGGATGTCCGGCAGGCCGATGACGGAGACGAGCGCTGTATCCTTCAGCAGCGCCATCCAGAGGTTGCCAAGACCGGGCAGGGCGATCCGCACCAGCTGTGGCAGGATGATCAGGCGCATGGTCTTGCCGCGGTGCAGTCCCAGCGCATCGCCAGCCTCATACTGGCCGCGCGGAATGGCCTTGAAAGCCGACAGCAGGACTTCCGAGCAATAGGCCGAGAAGACGACGCTAAGGGCAATCATGCCGGCGATGAAGGCGTTGATCTCGACGGGGCCTTCATAGCCCATCGCCGCCATCACCTGCTGGGCGACAATCTGCAGCCCGTAATAGACGATGAACAGGGTCAAGAGTTCCGGCAGGCCACGAAAGATCGTCGTGTAGATGTTGGTGGCCAGCCGCAGCGACTTTTCTTCGGACTGTTTCGCCAGTGCGATGAAGAACCCGAGGAGGAGGCCGATGGGCAAGGTGCAGATCGCCAGGCTTGCCGTGATCAGAAAACCATGGGCGATCTCGTCGCCCCAGCCGGTATCGCCGCAGGCAAGCAGTGTATCCTGAGCAATAAGCCGGAAAATCCCGATCGGGCCGCACATCGGATCGATGATGCTGGCGAACCACGAGACAATGGAAGAGAGGGCAGCAAAAGCAGCCTGCATGCGTCAAATTTCCCCGGTACGGCGTCTTGGCGCGCTTATTGTTATTGGGCGTTGTCATACAAGAATGGCGGAAGGACAAGCCTTCCGCCATCGTATTTCAGCAACAGGTAAAGATTAATCGCCGTAAACGTCGAACTCAAAATACTTGTCGTTGATTTCCTTGTACTTGCCGTTGGCGCGGATCGCGGCGATGGCCGTGTTGAACTTGTCCTTCAGAGCCGTATCGCCCTTGCGCACGGCAATGCCGGCGCCGATGCCGTTGATGACCGGATCCGGCTTCAGGGCCTTGAGGAGCTTGCAGCAGGCGCCATCGGCGGTCTTCAGCCAGGACGTCAGAACGACGACGTCATCGATGACGGCATCGACGCGGCCGTTGGCAACGTCAAGCTTGTACTCGTCCGGGGTCGGATAGAGCTTCAGCTCCGATTCCTTGAAGAAGGCTTCGGCATAGTTGGAGTGAGTCGTCGATGACTGCGCGCCGAGCGACTTGCCAGCGAGGCCAGCTTCGGTTGCTTCGGTGATCGGCGAATCCTTCGGAACGACGATGGCCGGGCCGGTGTTGTAATACTTGTTGGTGAAATCGACCTTTTCCAGCCGCTCGGGCGTGATCGACATCGATGCGATGATGGCATCGAATTTCTTGGCGGCGAGGGCTGGAATCATGCCGTCCCAATCCTGGGTGACGATGGTGCAGTCAGCCTTCATCTCGACGCAGAGCGCCTTGGCGATATCGACGTCGAAGCCGGTCAGGGTGCCGTCGGCTTCAAGATTGTTGAAGGGCGGGTAGGCGCCTTCCGTACCGATGACGATTTTTTCGCCATCGGCCATGGCAGTGCCTGCCATCAGCGCGAAAACGGCAGCCGAAGCTGCCATGGCGAGACGTCTGGAAATACGCATTGTGATCCTCTCTGTTGGCGGACAGCCGGTTTCTTGTTCTTCGCGGCCGCCGGTACGCCGACCGTCGTTGCGATCGGGCTGAGGCGATATTCCTACGCTTTAAATGGAAAAATCAACAGGAAAGCAGCGCCAGCTTCATGAAATGTCTGCACATCCTCATGTCTTTGCACTGGTTGAGCGCCGATGCCGGCCTATGTCTGGCGAAGATGAACGCAACATTCATGCTGAGTTAATGCAGGCTTGGCTAATCGTCCTTAGCTGATTTGAACCGGTTTGCCTTTTTTTCACCGCTTGGCCTGTCCAAAGAGCGGGTGAACGACTGAAGGACAGGGATGTCTTTCCGGCTCAAGACAACGAAAACGGAACCTCTGAAGGAGGAGACATTTATGAGCATCCGATCCAAACTTTTCGCGACGGTGGCGTTTCCCATGCTGTCGATCTCGGTCGCAATCCAGCCGGCCTTGGCCGATAGTCTGATGAAGCCTTTCGAGGTGGCGCAGGAAGATGGGGCCGCCCAGGCTGACGGCGGCGAGCAGGCACCGGAAGAGGTGATCAAGAAACGCCGTCCGCGCGCCGAGCAGTCCGGGGAGCAGCCCGCTCAGGAAGAAGAGCAGCAGCCAAACCGCGCGGAGCGCCGCAAGGCGCGCCAGGATGCCGAGCAGCAGCAGGAAGCACAGCCTGCACAGGAAGAACAGCCGGCGCAGGAGGAGCAGCCAAGCCGCGCCGAGCGCAGGAAGCAGAAGGCCGAACAGCAGCAGCAAGAAGAGCAGGCCCAGCCTTCCGGCGATGACGACGCTGCAAAGGCAGCGGAAGAGAAGGCCAAGGCTCGCGCCGAGCGCAAGAAGCAGCAGGCCGAACAGCAACAGCAGGAAGAACAGGCCCAGCCGTCTGGCGACGATGACGCTGCAAAGGCAGCGGAAGACAAGGCCAAGGCTCGCGCCGAGCGCAAGAAGCGGCAGGCTGAACAGCAGCAGCAGGAAGAACAGGCCCAGCCGTCTGGCGATGACGATGCTGCCAAGGCTGCTGAAGACAAGGCCAAGGCTCGCGCCGAGCGCAAGAAGCAGCAGGCGGAACAGCAACAGCAGGAAGAACAGGCCAAGCCGTCTGGCGATGACGACGCTGCAAAGGCAGCCGAAGAGAAGGCCAAGGCTCGTGCCGAACGCAAGAAACAACAGGCTGAACAGCAACAGCAGGAAGAACAGACCAAGCCGTCTGGCGACGACGATGCTGCAAAGGCTGCTGAAGACAAGGCCAAGGCTCGCGCCGAGCGCAAGAAGCAGCAGGCTGAACAGCCGCAGCAAGAAGAGCAGGTCAAGCCGTCCGGTGACGACGAGGCTGCCCAGAAAGCTGCCGAGGAACGCCGGCGTATCCGTGCCGAGCAGAAGGCAAGGGCGCAGGCAGGCCAGCAGGATGACGGCCAGCAGCCGGTCGCCGAAGACGGGTTGCGCCCCGCAATCGATGACAATGGCGAGCCAGCCACCGATCGTAAAAGGCCTGATCGCCGCAAGCCGGCCCCTGAAGTCATCGATACGCGTAGCCAGGAAGAAAAGCAGGAAATCGCCCGCGACCCGTCCAAGAGCGACGAGACGGTGGTGCTTCCGGTCGATAATGGTGCTGCCGTTCTCGACAGCGACAAGGATGCGGACAATGCCGATGGCAATGCCCGCGAAGACCGCCGCAAGCAGCGTGAACGCGCCCGGGCCGAAGACGACAATGTCGAGGTGCCAAAGAGCGACGCAGAAGCCCAGTCGAGCCGCAGGGACCGCCGTCCGAGCCGCGAGGAACTGGGAGCTGGTCTCCGCGAAGAAGGCCGCCGCGTCGAACGCGTGCCGGAATTCGGTGTCAACGAGCTGATCGACGCCTTCACGGGCAATAATGGCCGGCGTCCGCGCGTCGACGAGACCCGCGACAACCGCACGGTTCTCGATTTCGGCGACCAGATCATCGTTCGCAGCGACGATCGTCCACGCCTGCGCCGCAACGCCCAGGAAACCTATTATGAAGAACTGTCGCGCGGCCGGTCGCGCGAGACTATCGAGCGGCCGAACGGCATTCGCATCGTGACGATCTACAATCGCTATGGCGATATCATGCAGCGTTCGCGCATCGATCAGGACGGACGCGAGTATCTGATGATCTACGCGCCGGAAGCCGATGAGGGTCCGCGGCCGCCGGCCTACGATGTCGGTGAAGACCTGCCGCCGATGCGCCTGCGCGTACCGGTTCGCGATTACATCATCGATACATCGAGCGAGCCCGACCGCGACTACTACGACTTCCTGGCCGAGCCGCCGGTGGAGCGGGTCGAGCGGACCTACACGATCGACGAAGTGAAGAACTCGGCCCGTATCCGCGACAAGGTGCGCCGTATCGATCTCGATACGATCACCTTTGCGACCGGCAGCGCGGAAGTCCCGCTTTCGCAGGCGAAAACCCTGCGCAAGGTGGCCGATGCCATGCTGGAAGTGATCGAAAAGGATCCGGGCGAAACCTTCTTCATCGAAGGTCACACGGATGCCGTCGGTGGCGACGAGCCGAACCTGGTGCTGTCGGACGAGCGCGCCGAATCGGTGGCATCGCTGCTGACCGAGGTCTACGATATCCCGGCTGAAAACCTGGTGACGCAGGGCTACGGAGAGCGCTTCCTCAAGGTTCGTACCCAGGTTGCCGAACAGCAGAACCGCCGCGTGACAATCCGTCGCGTGACGCCGCTGGTCCGTCCGGTAGCCCAGAAATAGCCATAGTCCGGTTTCTCTGATGGAGACGCCGTTTCAGACGGCCCGGTGCGCAAGCGCCGGGCCGTTTTGCATGGTCTTTACGTTTTTCCGGTATCGAGGCCGGATCGCATACCGCATTGTGAGTTCCCGATGAAAACCCTTGTTGCCGCACTTCTGTTTAGCGTTTTGGCTGGCCATGCCTCTTTCGCCGCAACCCGGCTGTTGGAGCCGCAGCTTCGGCTTGAAAGCCAGGAGAAGGGAGCAGTGCCGCGCGTCGCCCTGACCTTCGATGCCTGCAGTGGGAAGACGGACGAGCGTATCTTGTCGACGCTGATCGATAACCGTATTCCTGCAACCATTTTCGTGACGGCCCGCTGGGTGAAGCGCAACGCCGCGGCAATGGCCGTCTTCAAGGCGCATCCGGATCTGTTCGAGATCGAGAATCACGGGGCGATGCATGTTCCGGCCGTCGATCGTCCCGTGTCGATCTACGGAATCGCCGCCGCCGGAAGTCCGCAGGCCGTCGAGACGGAAGTCGCTGGTGGTGCAGCCGCAATCGTGGCACAGGGATTGCAGCCGCACTGGTTTCGGGGCGCGACGGCGAAATACACCCTGTCATCGATCGGGCAGATCCGGCAGATGGGTTTTCGTGTTGCCGGATATTCGGTGAACGGTGATGGCGGTTCGCTGCTGGGGGCGGGGGCCGCGCAAAAGCAGTTTTTGTCGGCCAGGGATGGTGACGTGATCATCGCCCATATCAACCAGCCGACCCATGCAGCCGGTTATGGCGTCGTCAAAGGTATCCTGGATCTGAAGGCCAAGGGATACGCATTCGTCCGTCTGAATGACGCAACGGAAGACGGCAGCGACGAAACCAGCAACTGATTCTCTTTCAATCCTGTTTTTTCAAGCCGGTGGTGCGCTCGATGAAATCGGCGATGGCCAGCGTGTCGTTGAGATCGAACACGATGAGCCCGCTGTCCTCGACCGGGTGGTCTGCAGCAATGGCTATGATGTGTGGATCGGTAGGTGCGAGCGGCTCGCGGTTTTTTGAGTCCAGCCGGCGGGCCTCGATCTTCGGAATGGGTTCGCGCTTGTAGCCTTCGATCAGCACCAGATCGCACGGGGCAAGGCGTGCGAGGATTTCCGGGAATGTCGGTTCAGCCGCGCCCCGCAATTCGTGCATGATGGCATAGCGCGTGCCTGAGACGATCGTCACTTCATGGGCGCCGGCTTCGCGATGGCGAAAACTGTCGGCACCGACCTTGTCGATATCGAAATCATGATGGGCATGCTTGACCGTTGAGACGCGATAGCCGCGCTGCGTCAGTTCGGTGACGAGGCGGACGGCAAGGCCGGTCTTGCCTGAATTCTTCCAGCCGGCGATGCCGAAGACTTTCGGGCCGGCGGTTTCTGGCGGTGTCATCGTTCAATCCTCTCGATAAGCGGCAGCCAGCGTTCGGCCGTTTCGAGGTCGGCAGGCGTATTGATGTTGAAGAACGGGTCGATCGGTCCGCCCACCGTTTCGATCATGGGGAAATCGACCTTCGCCACCGGGTGACGTTCGATGAAGCCGCGTACCCGGCGTTTGTCGTCGGTCAGCAGCCAATGTTCAAGTTCATCGGCGAGGGCGACCGGCCAGAGGGCGAACACCGGGTGCATGACGCCGGCCGAATAGGCGACGGCGATCTCGCTGGGCTGGGTTATCGCTGCCTGAAGGCGTGCAACAAGGTCCGGTGGAAAGAACGGTGTGTCAGTCGGAACGGTGGCGACGTGGCTAACCACAGCAGAATGTCTTGCCGCATGGCGCATGCCCGAAAGCACGCCTGCCATAGGTCCCACATGGCCTGGAACGGTATCACCAAAGACGGCAATGGCGGGAGCAAGGTCCAGGTCGGTGCTCATGTTGCTGTTGACGCTAAGGCCGGCCGTCTGTGGGGCAAGGCGTTCGATGACATGATGGACAAGCGGTTTGCCGCCAAGCATCACAGCCGCCTTGTCTTGGCCCATGCGCGAAGACAGGCCGCCGGCCAGGACGACGCCGCGCGGGAGATTTGCCGATGGGGTTGCCGATACAATCATCGAGCTGTCCTGCCTTTCAGTCCCGTCATTTCGGCGATCCCGGTTCGGACTGCTGCGCGAGGACGGTCCGCCGTTTGTTTTCGCGGGTGAATGTATAAAGCCCGGACGCGATGATGATCGCCACGCCCGTGACCATCCAGACATCCGGCTCCTCGGTAAAGAACAGGACACCGATGCTGATCGACCAGATCAGGCTTGTATAGCGGAAGGGAGCGACGATAGCGATTTCGCCGTTGCGCATGGCCAGCACGATACACTGATAGCCGACAAGAAGCAGCAGGCTGGCGGCGGCCAGAATGCCGATCGAGGCCATCGACATTGGCTGCCAGCCACCGAGTGGCACGATCAAGACCGCACCCGTCATTGTTATGACCGTGGCGGTGATGACGGAAATGAACAGCGACGGCACGGCGGGGTCGATCCGCCGGGTGCACAGATCCCGGATGGCCGCAAAGACCACCGAGGCCACGACGCTGAGTGCTGCGCCGGTGAAACCTTCCGGCCCGGGCCTGAGCACGATCAGCACGCCAGCGAAACCGACAAGGATTGCCAGCCAGCGCTGCCAGCCGACGGGTTCGCCGAGGAACAGCGCTGCTCCCAGCGTGACGGCCAGTGGCAGTGCCTGCAGGATCGCCGAGGCATTGGCGAGCGGGATTTGCCCGAGCGCGTAGATATAGGAGATCGAGGCGCCGACTTCGGCAGCGATGCGCAGGGCGACCACCGGTGACAGAACCAGCCGGAACGAGCGCATGGCGCCGAAATGGCGCGCGAGCAGCATAACCAGCACCGATGTGAAGAAGCCGCGTACCAGCATGATCTGGCCGGTGTTCATGACGCCGGTGACGGATTTTATCAACGCGTCGTTGCAGGTGAAGCCCGCCATGGCCAAACACATGAAAATGGCGCCGCGAAAATTGGCGGTAGGTTGCATTATTCCAAAAATCCGTTCTCAGCGCTGCCCGGTTTTACAAATCAGCGATGCGGCGGGCTGGAAGTCTGCGCTGCTGGTCTTGCCTATCTCTAAAGCATCGGCATTTCTTTTATGCAACTGCGATCCTTCGTGTGTTTGAATTGATCGCAGCAATGCAAGAATAGCCATTTCCATCAGTCTTGTAGAACCGCGAAATATGGCTGTGCCGATTTTTTAAGCGCAAGATTAAACCTCGGTATTTTTGGCGAAATATTAAGTTTCGCTGCCTATCTTGCCGGAATTCCGCTGCCCTTCGCATGATGCGAATAAGGTTGACGTAACGGCAAGTATTTCCGTTCAGGTCAACCGGATGACATTCCGGTAAGCACTATCGCTGCGCCCCGGTTCGTTCGTTCTCAACCAGAGAGCAATCTGGCGGAAATGTCCGATTTGCTCAACATCTGGAGTACGGAATGTCCCTGATCGATCGCTCTTTGCAGCGCCTGCGCATTGTCACCAAGGTTTTGCTGTTCGTCGTGCCGCTGGTGGTGCTCATCGCAGGTATTGGCCTTGTCGGTTATTTTACCGCGAGCACGCTGAACGGGCACATGACCGTGACACGGGAAACGATCAACAATCTCTCCGATTTCCAGTCGCTGCGCAGTGGGCTGCAAAGTTTTGTCGATAATCCCACCGAGGAGGCGCGCTCAGCGCTTGCCGGCCGCATCGACGAGCAGGAAAGCGGTATTCGTACACTGGATGGCCTGCTGACCGCCGGCGAAGACAAGGCCAAGGTCCACTCGGTCGTTTCGCTCGGGGAAGCGATGCGCGGGCAACAGGACAAGCTCTGGTCGATCAAGACTGAGCGCGACACTGTCACGGCCTCGCTCGATGCGGCGCTGGCCGACATGACGGCGCAGGGCAACACCGCCTTCAAGCAGATCGACATCCTGCGCAAGGAATCCGGCGAGAAGGAATCCTTTGCAAAGGCGCTGCTGTTCGATGCTGCCGCCTATCAGGGGCTTGCCGAACGCATCAAGAAATTCCGCCTGCCGGTCACCATGGCGATGGCGCCGGATGCCAAGGTGCAACAGGCCGCCACGCTGATGCCGCACCTGCGCAAGCAGATCGCCGAAGCCGAAAAGATCGCGTCCGACAAGGTTTTGAAGCGGATTGGCGAAGTGAAGGCCGATACCATGGTCATTCAGGATATTCTGGCCAGCGGCGATACCAATGACGTCAAGAAGACGCAGCTCGGTTCGGCAATGATCAAGTTTTCAAAATACGAAGCCGATTTCGCCAAGGAAGCCGTCGCCAATTCGGACACGGCGGCCAAGCGTTTTGTCGGCATGGACAGCGAGATTTCGACCCTGAAGACGCTGATCGGCCTGATGAACGAGACCTTCAAGGGACTTGACGATACACGGTTGCATATCAGCGAACTGCACCGCAAGCTCGATACGGCGAGCCGTGACAGCGTGATTGCCGATATTGCCGCAGTGCGCGAAAGCGTGACGAAGCTGTCCGAAATGGGCGCCAAGAATGCGGCGCTGCGCGATCTGGCCGGCAAGCTGGCACCGTCGCTTGAGCAGATCGATACCGGCACGGCCCAGCTGATCGATGTCGGCGCCCGCTGGCAGGCAGCCAAGGCTGAAGCGGCAACACTGGTGGCAGACGCCAGCCAGACGCTGGAGAATTTCGTCAGTAGTGCCCAGGAAGCAGGCAAGAAGGACAGCCAGCGTTCTGCCGATGTGTCGATCATCGCCATGGTTGCCGGCACGCTGCTCGCCATCGTCGGCGGCCTGATGCTGATCGAGACCCTGCGCGGTCCGCTGAAGCGGGTGACCGAGACGATGACGCGGCTTGCCAATGGCGATCTCGAGGTCGCCATCGAAGGCCGCAATCGCGGTGATGAGATCGGCGACATGGTGCGCTCGGTTGCCGTGTTCCGTGACAATGCCGTTGAAAACGTCCGGCTGGGCCAGGAGGCGGAAGCCGCCCGCACGCTATCGGCCGAAGAGGAAGCTCTTCGCCGCCGCGAACGCGCCCGCATCGAGGCCGACCAGATGGAAGCGTTGACTGCGCTCTCCGACGTGCTCGCCAAGCTCGCCGACGGCAATCTGGAGGAGGGCATGGCGGAGGATCTGTCCGAAGATTACATCGTCATGGCCCGCACCTATAACAACGCCGTCGAGGCGCTGCGGGCGACGCTGATCGATGTCCGCTCGGTGACCGACGAGATCACCAGCGGAACCGGCAATCTGGCAACCTCCGCAGACGATCTTGCCCGCCGCACCGAACAGCAGGCGGCAGCACTGGAAGAAAGCTCGCGCGCCCTTGGCCAGTTGACGGAAATCGTCCGCTCGACGGCCGAAAGTGCCCGCAAAACTACCGTCTCGGTTGATCAGACCCACAGCTATGCGAAGCACTCCGGCGAAGTCGTCGCCAAGGCAATCGACGCGATGGCGGCAATCAACAAGTCGTCAGACAAAATTTCGACGATCATCGGCGTCATCGACGAGATCGCCTTCCAGACCAACCTTCTGGCGCTGAATGCCGGGGTCGAGGCAGCCCGTGCCGGTGATGCCGGCCGCGGCTTTGCCGTCGTCGCTCAGGAAGTCCGCGAGCTTGCCCAGCGCTGTGCGGGGGCCGCGCGCGAGATCAAGGGGCTGATTTCGGAAAGCTCTGTGCAGGTGCGCGGTGGCGTGGAGCTGGTACAGGAAACCGGCAAGGCACTGACCGTCATCAACGATCACATCTCGACCATCCACCAGCTAGTCAGCAACATCGAATCGGCTGCCGCCGACCAGTATCGCGGCCTCAACGAGGTCAACGAGGCGGTGCGCGAGGTCGAGCTGATCACCCAGCAGAACGCCGCCATGGTCGAGGAAAACACCGCGGAAATCCACGGTCTGCGCCATCAGGTCGATATCCTCAACGAGAAGATCGAACGCTTCAAGACCGGCACCAGCCGCTCGGTATCGGGTGGCCGGGTGCAGGCGTATGGCAGAAGCTACGCGGCTTGAGGCGTGAAAGGTTGATGCGCCTGGAGGCTCCTTAAAACGAGCGGCTCAGACCCGCGACGAACGTAACCTTTGAAAATTGGGCTCACCTCTTATCATTTTGGTACCTAATTTCCCCATCATGCTCGCCCTTGTGGCGGGCATCCAACCAGGTCAAGTCTTTCAGCTGGAATAGTCCTTTGACCCGACCGACGTCGGGTCACTGGATCCCCAGCACAGGGGTGAGGATGACGGAGTTTGAGGTAGTCCATCTGCCAGAAAGACCATCCGTAGAGTTTCTCGGAAGTCAGTGCCGCCCGGTTTAAAACGGCCGGCTTTTCGTTGCTACAGGTCAGTCGCCCAATCCGTCCGCATGATCGGCAAGAACCTGCCTGATGGCGTGACGTGATATTGCAACGAGGGTCGGGTTGGTATCGAGGTAGTAAGGCAGGGCGACGACTGCGACGGACAGGGCCCAGCCTCTGGCTCTGCCCCATGTTGCGTCGTCAACGGTAACGCCAGAGCGGAACGTGGCGCGGGCCTCGGGCGTCAGCAGGTTCCAGCCGACCATCAGGTCACATGCGGGATCGCCGATGCCGAGACCGCCGAAGTCTATGACGGCGGTGAGACGTCCCTGTTCGGTCAAAAGGTTTCCGGCGTGAATATCGCCATGGAGCCAGACGGGTGGCTTGTCCCACGGCTCGATCTCCAGAGCGGCATTCCAGGCTCGTATCAACGGAGCCGTTTCAATGATGCCGTTCAGGCTTTCGATTGCGGCCCGCGTTTGTGCATCCCGACTGGCCAGCGAAGCACCGCGAAAAAAATTATGGGCGCCCGGTGGCGGGCCGCCGGTGATGTCGATTTTCTGCAAAGCAGAGACGAATGGGGAAAGACTGACGGCAGCCTCGTGCAGATCAGCGATCGGGCTGACAACAGCGTCCTTGCCTGCGAGCCAACGGCAGACCGACCAATGGAAGGGATAGCCGGCTGCGGGGATGCCGAGCGCCAGCGGAACGGGAACTGCAAGCGGCAGGTGCGGGGCAAGGCGCGGGAGCCAACGGCTTTCCTTTTCCACCTGCTGGGCGGCGCCCGTACGGCGTGGCAGACGCACCGCCATGTCATCTCCCAGCCGGTAGATGGCATTGTCGGTACCGGCTGACAGGACGGCTTCGAGAGGAAGGCCGGCCCAATCTGGAAATTGTTCGGCGATCAGGCGGCTCACGAGTGGCTTGTTAATATCAAGCTCGTCGTCGTGCATCTTTGTGGTCGACATCGATATCCCGCGCCTGTCCCGAAAAGATTTTCTCTTAGCCGCCCGTGACGCTCATATGTCTGGCGACGGCGGGCTTGTTGCGGGTGCGGTCGATGATGAAGTCGTGGCCCTTGGGCTTGCGGGTGATCGCCTCGTCGATGACGGTCGACAGATAGGTGTCGTCATCGGAGGCGCGCAGAGCCGTGCGCAGGTCGGCGGCATCGTTCTGGCCGAGGCACATATAGAGCGTGCCGGTGCAGGTGAGGCGGACGCGGTTGCAGCTCTCGCAGAAGTTATGGGTCATCGGCGTGATCAGGCCAAGCCGGCCGCCGGTTTCCGCCACCTGCAGATAACGCGCCGGGCCGCCGGTCTTGTAGGCGATGTCGGAGAAGCTGAACTGTTCGGCAAGCGTGTCGCGCAATTCCGACAGCGGCATGTAGTGATCGGTGCGGTCCTCGTCGATCTCGCCCATCGGCATGGTTTCGATCAGCGTCAGGTCCATGCTGCGGCCATGCGCCCAGCGCATCATACCGGGGATTTCCGCGTCATTGAAGCCTTTGAGCGCGACGGCATTGATCTTGACATGGATGCCGGCGGCCTGTGCGGCATCGATGCCTTCCATGACCTTCGACAATTCGCCCCAGCGGGTGATCTGCTTGAATTTTTGGGGATCGAGCGTGTCGAGCGAGACATTGATACGGCGCACACCGCAATCGGCGAGCTCGGCAGCAAATTTCGACAGCTGCGAGCCGTTGGTGGTGAGTGTCAGCTCGTCGAGCGTGCCTGCATGCACATGCTTGCCGAGTTCGCGCACCAGGAACATGACGTTCTTGCGCACCAGGGGTTCGCCACCGGTCAGCCGCAATTTTCGCACACCCTTGGCGATGAAGGCGGAACAGAGCCGGTTCAGCTCCTCCAGCGTCAAAAGATCCTTCTTCGGCAGGAAGGTCATGTTCTCAGCCATGCAATAGGTGCAGCGGAAGTCGCAGCGATCCGTCACCGAAACCCTGAGATAGGTCACGGCCCGCCCAAACGGGTCGATCATCGGTGTTTTGGCATCGACCAGTTTATGGGCGCCGATCCTGTCAATGGTGACGGTATTCAAGACAATTCTCCCTATTCCTTCAATGTCGTGACCAAAACCGGCCGCGTCAAGGCGAAAGAGGGCAAAAGCATCAGAAAACCGGCGCGAAACACTTTCTTATGATCAGGGGAAGTGCGGGCTTATGATCAGGGGGAAGTGCGGGGTTATGATCAAGGAAAGTGCACGGCGCCGGCAGGCAATTCCCTCCGGGAGGAAACTGCGCTAGTGCTTCAGCGCACCAATGGAGACTGCATGGCATGAGCGATATCTGGCCGACCGAACTGCGCGTGTCAAAGGACCGTCATCGGCTAACGGTTGCCTTCAACGACAGCACGTCCGTCGATCTTTCGGCGGAAATGCTACGGGTTCTCTCGCCTTCAGCGGAAGTGCAGGGCCATGGACCGGGGCAGGGCCTGACCGTGCCCGGGAAGCGCAATGTCTCGATCATCTCGATGACGCCGACCGGCAATTACGGCGTGCGCATTGGCTTCGACGATGGTCACGATACCGGCATTTTTACCTGGAATTATCTGCGTGAGCTCGGCGCCACGGGCGAGACGCTGTTTGCGGCTTACGAACAGGATCTGGCTGACAAGGGCATGACCCGGGACAAGGCGGAAAAACCGCGCTGACGCGCGTCTTACCACTCGCTAGTCGAGCGCACCGTCCTCTTTCAACAGCCGCTGGATCAGCCGCTCCATCGATTGGGCGACCATCAGGCACTCCTCGATCGGTTCGCTCTCCAGCGACTTGTCGATCAGCGCCGTCTGGATCTCCATCGCCTGTTCGGTCAGGAGGCGGCCGCTTGCCGTCAGCGACAGCCGCAGCACGCGCTTGTCCTTCTCGTCGCCGCGCCGCTCGATCAGGCCGCGCTTTTCCAGAAGCGGTAGAAGCATGCTCATGTTGGAGCGGCCGACCAGCAGCTTTCGCGCCAGTTCCTGCTGCGAGATTCCGTCGAAGCGATAGAGGTTGATCAGGATATCCAGATGCGGCGGCTTGATGTCGAGCTCGGCAAGCTTGCGCGTCAGCGTCTGCTGCATCAGCTGGCAGGCGCGGGCGACGGCGATCCAGCTGCGGAAACGCGGATGATCCCAGGGAAAATGATGCTGTTCGATCGTCTCTTGCTTTTTGTTCATCGTTGTACAATAATGTTCATCATTGAACATTTAAAGGGAATCCCACTATGGCATCGTTTGCGATCAAGGTCACCCGCCTTGCGCTGAAAACCGTTGCGGCATTCTCACCGGAGTTGGCGGGGCGGTTGGCATTTCGCTTGTTCAGCATCACGCCATCCCGGACACCGAAGAGCGGCAAGGAAAAGACGGCACTTGCAGCAGCAATACCCGTCATGGCCAGAGCGCGGCCGGTGACGCTGTCGTTTGACGGCGGCTGGATCACGGCCAGGCATTTTGATGCGCTATCGAACGGCGACGCGGCCAAGCGCATACTGCTGGTGCATGGATGGGGATCACGCAGCGACTATCTGGCGGCGATGATCGACGGGCTGACGGCGGGTGGCGCCGAGGTGGTGGCCCTGGACTGGCCGGGACATGGTGCCTCGCCGGGCCGGACGTTGACCATGCCGGCTGCAGTCCGTGCCATCGATGCGGCGTGGCGGCAGTTTGGCGGCTTTAACGTTGCCGTCGGCCATTCGTTCGGCGGTGCAAGCCTTGCTTGTGCTGCCGGTGGCGTTGTGGATGATGTGCCGTCGCATGTTGCCCAGAAAATGGTGCTGATCGGCGCGCCCAGCGAGATGACCTGGCTTTTCAAAGGTTTCGGGAAATACCTCCGGCTTTCTGCCAGGACCCAGATGGCGCTGGAGGACATGGTCGCTCGCCTGTTCGGCCGCAGGCTCGAAGATTTCGATGCGGCCCGCATTCTTGGCATGGTAACGGCGCCGGTGCTGGTCATCCATGCTGAGGATGACAAGGAAGTTTCCGCCAACCATGCGCGGCGCTATGCGGCGGCAGGCGGCAATATCGAACTCGTGTGGGCAAACGGCCTCGGTCACCGCCGGATCGTCTCAGCCGCACCTGTCATCGCGCGGATCAATGCCTTCATTCATGCTGGAGCAGCGGACCGGCGAGAGGCTGCCTGAGCGAATTTCAAGATGCCGTCATAAACGTGTCATGCTATCGGTCGAAAGGATCGCCAGCGCCCCGTTGGAGAGGGGCTGGTGGAGATAGCGTCGATGGAGAACGGCATGACGATTATTCGCACGGTGGAAGAACTGAATGCGCTTTACGGTGGCGCGAGCGAAGCGTCGCTGGTCAAGGTCACCAGCCGGCTGACACCGGACTATGCCAGTATGATCGAGGCATCCCCGTTTGCAGCGCTTGCCACGGTCGGACCGGAGGGGCTCGACTGTTCGCCGCGCGGCGACGATGCCTGCGTCGTCCGGATCGCCGACGACAAGACCGTGCTGATGCCGGACTGGCGCGGCAACAACCGGGTTGATTCGCTCGCCAATATCGTCCGTGATCCACGCGTGGCCCTGATGTTTCTCGTGCCCGGCTCCACGACGACGATGCGGATTAACGGCACGGCCGTGCTTAGTGTCGATCCCGAGCTGACCGGATCGTTCGAGGTCGATGGCAAACATCCGCGCAGCGTCATCGTCGTTACGATCGGCGAAGTCTATTTCCAGTGCGCCCGGGCGTTGATCCGCTCGCAGATCTGGAATCCGGAGCGTTTTATCGATCCGCAGTCGTTGCCGACGCCAGGCACGTTGCTGAAGGCCGCCAAGGCGGATTTCGACAACGACACCTATGACCGTGAATGGCCGGAACGTGCCGCGAAAACCATGTGGTAGCGGCGCAAGGCCGGTCGAATAAATCCCGGTGATGAAACGTTTTTTCAACAACGAGCATCCTATTTCGTTCAATGAATACAAAACAAGATTTCGTCTGTCGGGGGATACACATGACATACAAGGCCGTTTTTCTGACAACCGTGATGGCGTTTGGCCCTTCGGCAGGCATTGCCCGCGCTGACCGGTTAGTCGAGGAATACAACGCCTATATCGGCGAGGAAGACCTCTACAACTCCAATGGTCAGGCGCTGACCGAACCATGGCAGGTTATCCGGCAGGACCGGGCGAACTATCATCGCTATGGCGTCAGCCAGCCCGGCGATGAGGGCGACAGTTTCTTCGCTTCCGCCAAGAACCGCGAAAAGGCCGAACGCATGCTCGAATACGGCACGATCGAGAGCCGTGCTGCCCGGGCGCTGCTGCAGGGCGGTTCCGTCATCACCGTGCAGATTTTCCGTGGTGCCGACGGCGACTATATCAATGTCACGGTCGATTGACCGGGAGCTCGCCAGCCTTGCATTTGCGGCCCTGCTGGCTGTCGCGTTTCCCGCCTTTTCTGCTGATCTGACGCTTACCCAGAAACTGGATTTACTGGTCTCGGCCTATCCCGATGGGCTTTCGAAGCATGAAGACGGGTCGGTCCGTTTTCGCGATGGGGGCTTTCTGCCGGTCGATGACGGCAAGGCCAAGAACCATGTGGAAAAACTGGCGGCAGGCGATATCGAGGACAGCCTATCCCAGATCTATCCGGCAGGCCCATGCGAGACCAAGCCCAATGTTAATTTCGATCCGGGCCGTATTCGCAGCGATGCGCTGATGATGCGGCTTTACGGCAAATCCGCAAACGAGGTGAAGGCATCGCTGGTTCCGGTCGAGTGGTTCGGCAAAACGCTTCGCGTCACAAACCGGCACGGTGCTGCGGCAGCGCTTGAAAAAGTGCGTGACGAGCTGAAGGCGATGCCAGAGATGAAGGCGTTTCTGGCGCCCTCGGCCGGTACCTTCAACTGGCGCAAGGTTTCCGGCGCACCCAACATGTCGGTCCACAGTTTCGGTGCGGCGATCGATATCAATACCAAATATGCGGATTACTGGATCTGGTCCGGTGGCAAGCCGGGCAGGGTGGCAGAATACAGGAATAAATACCCGATGAAGATCGTCGATGCCTTCGAGCGCCACGGTTTTATCTGGGGCGGGCGCTGGTATCACTACGACACCATGCATTTCGAATACCGCCCCGAACTGATCGCCATCGGCAAAGCGGCGGGTGTTTCTGCCTGCCGCTAGTGTGGCCGTTTCCCAGATCGCAAGAATAACAAAGGGCGCCACTTGGGCGCCCCTATCTGTCAATGGCATTGCCGTCTATTTGCGGTAGATCAGCCAGTTCTTGCCGGTATCCTTCTTCATGCCCTCTTCAAACAGGATTGTCCTGTTGCGGCCGGCGTTCTTGGCGCAATAGAGCGCAATGTCGGCCTTGTTGTAGAGGTCGGTCGGGTCGTCGGCATGCGATGCCTGGCAGACACCGACGGACAGCGTGATCGGGCCATAGTTGACGCCGGTCTTGGAATTCTTGAAGGGCGTGGTTGCCAGCGCATTGCGGATGCGCTCTGCCACCTGCAGGCTCTCCTCGAGGCTGTTGTCACCGAGGATGATGGCGAATTCCTCGCCGCCGGTGCGCGCCACAAAGGCGTCGCGGCGCAGGTTTGCACGGATGACCGTGCCGACGGTCGCCAGAATCTTGTCGCCGACCGGATGGCCGTAGCTGTCATTGACCTTTTTGAAGTGGTCGATGTCGGCAATCAACAGGCCGGTAAAGGTGCGCTGCTGGTCTGAATTGTAGATCGAGGCGAGTTTCTCATCGAATGCCCGGCGGTTGGCGAGGCGCGTCAGCGAATCCGTATTGGCGATGCGCTTGTATTCGTCCAGTTCCTGCCGGATGACTTCCATTTCGAAGGATTTCATCGACACGTTTTCGGCGCGTTCCTTGCCCTGGCTCATAGTGTCTGCCGTTGCCTCGGTCAAGAGGCTGACGCACTGGCGCAGGATTTCGGCGCTGGAACTGCTTTTGCCGGTGATGTTCTGATAGGTCTCATCCAGCAGCTTGTTGTAGTTCTCAAGCGCGAACTGTTCGTCTCTCAACAGCTTGAGAAGTTCAGCGAGCTCGCTTGTCAGATGGTTGTGGGCCCGGTCGATGCCTGCGGCATGATGGAAATGGCTGAAATAGCGGGCGCCGATCTCGTCCAGTTCTTCCTGGGTGGCACGGCTGCCGAGCGCAGCCAGTTCCTTGGTCAATTTGGGGTTGGAGCCAATATAAGCCTCATAATAAAGCTCATAGTTGCGCGGTAGCGGCGAGATACCCATGATGCGCATCGCATAGGTTACCTGCGCTGCGATGTCCGGTATTTGAGCCTTGTTCGAAGCCGCTTGCATGGCAAGCTCCTGTTTTGTTGTCTCCAGCCACTAGTTTTAGGGATTAAAGATTTTGGAAGGCTTAACGTTTGACAAATTTGGTCAATTAGATTGCACGTAGATAAAGCCTGTAGCATTGCCAAACGAAAACGGGCAGCCGTGATGGCTGCCCGAATGAACTACCGGAGATTGCGTCGATGCCAGATCAGGACGGGCTGATCATCGTTTCGGGGCGAACCGCCGCATCGAACTCGGCGTCGGTGACGTAGCCGCCGCCAACCGCCTCTTCGCGCAGGGTCGTGCCGTTTTTGTGGGCGGTCTTGGCGATCTTGGCTGCATTGTCATAGCCGATCTTCGGGGCCAGTGCCGTGACCAGCATCAGCGAGCGGTCGAGTGCCGCCTTGATATTGTCTTCGCGGGCCTCAATGCCGACAACGCAATTGTCGGTGAAGGAAACGACGGCGTCGGACAGCAGCTGTACCGACTGCAGGAAGTTATATGCCATCAGCGGATTGTAGACGTTGAGCTCGAAATGGCCCTGACTACCGGCAAAGGTCAGTGCTGCATTGTTGCCGAACACCTGGACGCAGACCTGCGTCAGGGCTTCGCACTGGGTCGGGTTGACCTTGCCCGGCATGATCGACGAGCCCGGCTCGTTTTCCGGCAGCGACAGTTCGCCAAGGCCAGAACGCGGGCCGGAGCCGAGGAAGCGGATGTCGTTGGCGATCTTGAACAGCGCTGCGGCAGCCGAGTTGATGGCGCCGTGGCTGAACACCATCGAATCGTGGGCGGCGAGCGCTTCGAACTTGTTGGGTGCGGTGACGAAGGCAATGCCGGTAATCTTGGCAATCTCATCGGCGACCTTTTCGGCAAAGCCGATCGGCGCGTTGAGGCCGGTTCCGACGGCCGTGCCGCCCTGAGCGAGTTCGCAGAGACCGGGAAGCGTCATTTCGATGCGCTTGATCGAGGATGCGACCTGCGCGGCATAACCGGAGAATTCCTGGCCGAGTGTCAGCGGGGTAGCGTCCTGCGTATGGGTGCGGCCGATCTTGATGATGTGATCGAAGGCCTTCACCTTGGCGACGAGCGCTGCGTGCAGATGCTTGAGTGCCGGCAGAAGGTCGTGAACGACGCGCTCGGCGCAGGCAATGTGCATGGCCGTCGGATAGGTGTCGTTCGACGACTGGCTCATGTTGACGTGGTCGTTCGGGTGCACCGGCTTTTTCGAGCCCATGACGCCGCCGAGCATTTCGATCGCCCGGTTAGAGATGACTTCGTTGGCGTTCATGTTCGACTGTGTGCCGGAACCGGTCTGCCAGACGACGAGCGGGAAATGATCGTTGAGCTTGCCGTCGATGACTTCCTGAGCGGCCGCGATGATCGCGTTGCCGATGACTGGATCAAGACCCTGCAGTTCCATGTTGGCGCGGGAGGCTGCCTGCTTGACGACGCCGAGTGCGCGCACGATCGACAGCGGCTGCTTTTCCCAGCCGATCTTGAAATTGCCGAGCGAGCGTTGCGCCTGTGCGCCCCAATAGCGGTCGCTGGCGACTTCGATCGGGCCGAACGTATCTGTTTCCGTGCGCGTTGATGTCATCGTAATCCCTGCTTTCGTCATTCGGTAGCAAGGCCGGGCGGCGTCGATACCGTAGGGTGGATGAGGCCGCCGCATCGCGACGGTCTGAAGCTGTGATGCGGTTCTCTCTGGCCCAGGTGGCTGGTGCTTGTAAAGAGGTTGCAGGGGCGGGCGCCATGCTACAATCGTTTAAAATGGTCTCTCTTCGGGTTTCCTCAGATCATTCGCAACGCTGACCGTTCAGCCCGGTAAACAGCAATGAAGCTGTGCTTTTTCAGACACAAGCGGGCGGATAGTTTTGGGCGCGGACGGCGCAATTTTAGCAAGGAATGCCGATTTTTTTGATCATGAAGAAATAATCTAAGGAATTCAAATTTTTGGGCGCCGTCATCCGTCTTCATGAGGCTGGGTTCTCACACATTTGTGACGGCTGGCGGAGGCCTTCC
Source organism: Pararhizobium sp. (assembly GCF_965279435.1). Classification (NCBI taxonomy): domain Bacteria; kingdom Pseudomonadati; phylum Pseudomonadota; class Alphaproteobacteria; order Hyphomicrobiales; family Rhizobiaceae; genus Pararhizobium; species Pararhizobium sp. The sequence continues at coordinate 3,763,082 of NZ_CBDIHY010000003.1, read as the reverse complement.
AGGGTGTGCGTTTCCTTTTCATTCACCATCCTTTCTTATAAGTACGAAAGCCTGGTGACATGACGGAGCATCAGGCGCGAACCGCTGATGGCGGCAATGCGATACGGGGACGAGTGAACCTATGAAGTTGATGAAGACTGCTGCGATCGTGACACTGATGACCGGGTGTGCGTTCGCCTCTCTTGGCGTCCAGCGCGCAGAAGCGCTGAACCTGTTGGATCTTTTTCGCAAAAAAAAGCCGGTAGTGGAAGAATATCAGCCGCTGCCGGGCGTAGAGCAGGTTCAGCCGGTGCAGAAGCAGGCCGTGCGCCCGCTACCGAAGGTGACCTCGCCGCAATACTACACTTACAAAGCCGAGCCGTTGCGCCGGATCGCGACAGCCAAGCTTGTCGATCAGGTGGTGACCGGTTCCGTCAGCCGCGACGTTCTGCCGCCGGCGCCAACTGCGGCGCTCACGGATGCCCGCCAGTTTCTTCCCGATGTCACAGCTTATGCCCCGGCCGATGTCGCCAAGGCTATCGAGACGTTTTATGCCGGTCGCGACGGGTTCGTCTGGATTGACGGCGATGCGCCGAATGCGGCTGCCAAAGCTGCACTGACGGTCTTGGAGCAGGCGGCGAATGTCGGTCTTGATCCGCAGGATTATGCCGTCACTGTGCCGTCCGACACGTTCGACCGCAACGACATGGCTGCGCGCGAAAAGTCGCTGGTCGAGTTCGAAATCCAATTGTCTGCCGCTACGCTGACCTATATCGCCGACACGGTGCGCGGCCGGATCGATCCCAACAAGATTTCCGGCTATCACGATTTTAAACGCAAGGCCGTCAACCTCACCGGCAAGCTGGAAAATATTGCCAGAAGCCATGACGTTGCCGCCTATCTGAATTCCCAGACGCCTTCCGGCGAGGAATTCCTGGCGCTGAAGCGGGAACTGGCGGCGCTGCAGGCGCAGACTGGTAACGCACCACGGATCACGATTGCGCCGGGCACGCTCCTGAAGCCGGGTATCAACAATCCGGAGCTGGCCAATGTGGTCGCGGCCATCCGCGTCAAGGGGTCGGATGCGCTGAAGGTCGAACATGCGCTGACGCTGTCCGCCTATCAGGGCACGCCGGATTATACGCCGGAACTGGTGGCGCTGGTCGAGGGCTTCCAGAAGGAACACGGCCTGACGCCGGACGGCGTCGTCGGCAAGGCGTCGATCCGCATCCTGACGGGTGGGGATACGACCGAAAGCAAGGCCGCCAAGGTGCGGATCGCCATGGAGCAGGCACGCTGGCTGCCCGCCGATCTCGGCAGCCGCTATGTCTTCATCAACCAGCCCGCCTACATGGTCTATTACCACGACAAGGGCGCCGAGCAGTTTTCGATGCGGGTGGTTGTCGGTTCAAAGGCGCACCAGACATTCTTCTTTGAAGACCAGATCCAGACGGTTGAATTTAACCCCTATTGGGGGGTGCCGCAGTCGATCATCATCAACGAGATGCTGCCAAAGCTGCGCAATGATCCGAGCTATCTCGATCGGCTCGGTTATCAGGTGGAGCTCAAGGGACGGCCAGTGTCGTCTTCCGATATCAACTGGAACGGTTCCACGGCCGGTGTCGCCGTGCGCCAGCCGCCAAGCAGCGACAATGCGCTGGGCGAACTGAAGATCCTGTTCCCGAACGCGCATGCGATCTACATGCACGACACGCCGTCGAAGAGCTTCTTCAAGAAGGATGACCGGGCGCTCAGCCATGGTTGCGTGCGTCTGGCCGATCCGCGCCGGATGGCGGCTGCCGTGCTCGGAACGTCGGTTGAGGATGTCGGCAAGCAGATTGCCGGAGGCCGCAACAAGGGCGTGTCCGTACCGGAAAAGATCCCGGTCTATGTCGCCTATTTCACGGCGTGGCCGAACAAGGACGGTACGGTCGAATATTTCCACGATGTCTACGATCGCGATATGTATATGGAGCGCGCACTCGAAGCCACGCGTCAGGCACGCCGCGCCGAAGGGTGAGGACGTTTCATCCGACATACAACATGAAAAAGGCGGCCCCGAGCCGCCTTTTTTGTGTGCCGGCGATCTTTACGCCTGGGTGATCAGGCGCTCGATCAGGTCAGGGGTCAGCTCGTCGAAATGACGCACGATGATATCCGGTTGCAGGCTTTCGATCGGTACGTCGGAATAGCCGAAGGGAACGCCGATCGAGCGAACGGACGCGTTTTTCGCCACCAAAATGTCGTTGAGGCTATCGCCGACCATCACTGACTTTTCAGGCGCACCGCCGGCAAGCCGGATGGTCGATAGCAGGTGTTCGGCATCGGGCTTGCGCACGGCAAATGTATCACCGCCGGTAATGGCAGCGAAGCGGGATGTCAGGCCAAGGCCCTCCAGCAGGCTTCTGGCGAGCATTTCCAGCTTGTTGGTGCAGACGGCAAGCGTGTAGCCGGCGGCAGACAGGCGGTCCATCGCGGTGACGACGCCGGGATAGGGGAAAGAATCGCCTGGCATCGAGCCGTGATAGAAGTCGATGAATTCCTTCATCTGCCAATCGAGGTCCTTGCTGGACAGTGTCTGGCCGCGCAGCGTGAACGTGCGTTCGATCATCGCCTTGGCGCCGTGGCCGACCAGATGCGTCAGGTCGTCATAGGTCACAGGTGCAAGGCCAGCCTGCGTCACCGCATGGTTGAGGCTGGCGACCAGATCGGGCGCGGTATCGACGAGGGTTCCATCAAGATCAAACACGACAACGGATGCGGACACTGGAACCTCTTGAAACTTGGGGGAAATGTTGCCATTCGGGTAGGGGAAGCGGGCGAGAAAAGCAATCGCAACTTTACGTGACAGCGCCCGGTTCGCTTTTGCATTCTGGCCGCTATTGGGGCTTTTGTTTGCCGTTGCAGCCGTGTAAACGTCTCAGCGGAATGATTGGCACCGTGTTTTTCGGCAGCCCATCGGGGCGTTTTGAGGAGATTGTGGCGCATGGACGCCCGTCAAATGAAGATCAAGGCTGCGGCTGCAGCGCTCGACTATGTCGAAGACGGCATGAGACTTGGCATCGGTACCGGATCGACGGCGGAAGAATTCGTTCGTCTGCTGGCCGAAAAAGTGGCTGGTGGTTTTCGGGTCGAGGGCGTGCCGACATCGGAGCGCACGGCAAGGCTTTGCCTGGAACTCGGCGTGCCGTTGAAGTCGCTCGAAGAACTCCCGGAGCTCGACCTGACCATTGATGGTGCGGACGAGGTGGATCCGATGCTGCGCCTGATCAAGGGCGGCGGCGGCGCGCTGCTGCGGGAAAAGATCGTTGCCTGCGCGTCGGCACGGATGATCGTGATCGCCGATGAAACCAAGGTCGTGGAGACGCTCGGTGCCTTCAAGCTGCCGATCGAAGTCAACTCCTTTGGACTGGGCGCCACCCGTATCGCCGTTGAAAAACTTGCGGCGCGGATCGGACTTTCCGGCGAAATCAATGTCCGCGCTTCCGGCGACGGGCCGTTCATGACTGACGGTGGACATCTGATTCTGGACGCATCTTTTGGCCGCATTCCTGATGCAGATGCGCTTGCATGCGAATTGAACGCCATTCCCGGCGTGGTCGAACATGGGCTTTTCATCGGCATCGCCTCTCTTGCCATCATCGCCGGTCCGGTGGGGGCGAGGGTGATGACGGCTTGACCGGTTGCGGCCGATTTGGCCGCGCAGGATCGTTACCAGCGTCGCCGCCGATCGGGAGTGCCCGATACAGTGGCGACAGCTTTAAAATTGAATTATGCAGGGGTTCGCAGATGCAAGGCGCGCGCGAAACCCGGCGTCAACTGACAGGAGCGTTACAGACATGATCAATTTCGCAGGTCTCGGCCGTACAGTGGCTGCAACGGCCATCATCCTTTCCGCCGTCATGGTTCCGACCCTGCGGGCGCAGGATGTAACGGACGAACAAATCAAGGCTGCGCGTGGTGCCATCGCCGCGATCAATGCCACCAACGGTTTTGACAACATCCTGCCGAACCTGGCTGAACGCCTGAAGACGACGCTCATCCAGTCCTCGCCGAACTATGAAGACCTGATTTCCAAGACGGTCGACGCCAAGGCGCTTGAGCTGGCTGCACGCCGCGCCGACCTGGAGCGTGAAGCGGCAACGATCTATGCCAAGACCTTCACGGTCGAGCAGTTGAATGCGATCACGACATTCTACACGTCCGACGCCGGCAAGAAGCTTTTGAACGATGGCCCGATCGCTTCACGCGAAATGGTCAAGGCTGCCGACATCTGGGCCGCCGGTATTTCCCGCGATCTGAACGCGGCCGCAACCAAGGATCTGAGCGCGACCCTGACCGCCGGTCAGCAGCCGATCGATGGCACGGCTCCGGTCACGCCTGCACAATAAGGAACGGCTACCGGTTTGCCGGTCGCATGCCTCACGCCGAATTGCTTAAGCCCGGGTCATTCCGGGCTTTTCATTTTGTATCCCGCCGCCCTATATCACCATCACACGGCGGAATCGCCGGTGAGGCGCTCTGTTGTCCTTCGGGGCCGCAGCCTTGCCCCGTGACCGCCTCCCTTCGCATATGACCCTGCCGGGAGTATTTCATCATGGCTTCTTTCGATTATGAGCTCTTCGTTATTGGCGGCGGCTCCGGCGGCGTGCGCAGCGGCCGGCTTGCTGCAGCGATGGGCAAGAAGGTGGCGATCGCCGAAGAGTTCCGCTATGGCGGCACCTGCGTGATCCGCGGCTGTGTACCGAAGAAGCTTTATGTCTATGCGTCGCAGTTTGCCGAGCATTTCGAGGATGCGGAAGGATATGGCTGGACCGTCGGCGAAAGCACGTTCGACTGGAAAAAGCTGGTTGCCGCCAAGGACAAGGAAATCACCCGGCTGGAGGGGCTCTATCAGAAGGGCCTGGCCAACGCCGGGGCGGAAATTCTGCACACAAGGGCAGAGCTCACCGGACCGAATACGATCAAGCTGCTGGACAGCGGCAGGACGGTGACGGCCGAGCGGATCGTCATCGCGGTTGGCGGTCATCCCAGCTCCCACGATGCGCTGCCGGGCCATGAGCTCTGCATCAGCTCGAACGAAGCCTTCGATCTGCCGGAACTGCCGAAAGCGATCGTGATTGCCGGCGGCGGCTACATTGCGGTTGAATTTGCCAACATCTTCCATGGCCTCGGTGTCGAGACGACGCTGATCTATCGCGGCAAGGAAATCCTGTCGCGCTTCGACCAGGACATGCGGCGCGGCCTGCATGCGGCAATGGAACAGAAGGGTATCCGTATCCTGTGCGAGGACCTGATCCAGTCCGTCAGCAAAAATGCCGATGGCAGGCTGGTGGTGGAAACAAAGAAGCACGGTGCCTTGACCGCCGATCAGGTGATACTGGCGCTCGGCCGCGTGCCCAACACCAAGGGGCTTGGCCTGGAGGCCGCTGGCATTGCCGTCAACGAGCGCGGTGCGATCATCATCGACGCGTTTTCGCGCACCAGTGCGCCCGGCGTTTATGCGCTGGGTGATGTGACCGACCGCGTTCAGCTGACGCCTGTGGCCATCCATGAGGCGATGTGCTTCATCGAGACGGAGTACAAGGGCAACCCGACATCCCCGGATCATGATCTGATTGCCACGGCAGTGTTCTCGCAGCCGGAAATCGGTACGGTCGGGTTGTCGGAAGACGAGGCCGGAAAGAAATTCGAGGATATTGAAATCTACCGCGCCGAATTCCGGCCGATGAAGGCGACGCTTTCCGGACGCAGCGAAAAGACCATCATGAAGCTGGTCGTCAATGCTGCCGACCGCAAGGTTCTGGGTGCCCATATCCTTGGCCACGAGGCCGGCGAAATGGCGCAATTGCTTGGAATTACGCTGAAAGCCGGCTGCACCAAGGACGATTTCGACCGGACCATGGCGGTGCATCCAACCGCATCGGAAGAGCTGGTGACGATGTACAATCCGAGCTACCGGATCAAGAACGGCGAGCGGATCGGGTGAAGCGGTAGGCTGTTGCGCCAAACACGTGGCAATGCAGGGTAGGGCGCGCCGGTGGCACGCGCACTTTGCTGGCACAATGGCTTTGCAATCCCCATGTTAACGTTTATAAGCCCGCATCCGCAAAATTGCCGTTTTCCATATAAGGAAGGCGGCGGTTCAGGAATTGTGCCGTTGATACACGGTTCAAAACCGGTTTCAGGCGGCATTGCCCGGACATAATCCAGCGATGCGACTGCTGCTGCGGCGGACCTTGCGCAAGAGAACAGGTGATCGACATGGTACAGAATTGGACCCCGAACAGCTGGCGGCAGAAGCCCATCCAGCAGGTGCCGGATTTTCCGGATATGGCAGCGCTCGCCGCCGCCGAAGCACAGCTCGCGACCTATCCGCCGCTGGTTTTTGCCGGTGAGGCACGGCGCCTGAAGAGCCAGCTTGCCAATGTTTCGGAAGGCAAGGGTTTCCTCCTGCAGGGCGGCGATTGCGCCGAGAGTTTCGCCGAACATGGCGCGGACACCATCCGCGACTTCTTCCGCGCGTTCCTGCAGATGGCCGTCGTCCTGACGTTCGGCGCCCAGCAGCCTGTGGTCAAGGTTGGCCGTATTGCCGGTCAGTTCGCCAAGCCGCGCTCCTCCAATATCGAGAAGCAGGGCGATATTGAGCTGCCGAGCTATCGTGGTGACATCATCAACGGTATCGAATTCACCGAGAAGGCCCGTATCCCGGACCCTGAGCGCCAGATCATGGCCTATCGCCAGTCGGCTGCGACGCTCAACCTTTTACGCGCCTTCGCGATGGGCGGCTATGCCAATCTCGACAACGTGCACCAGTGGATGCTCGGTTTCGTCAAGGAAAGCCCGCAGGCCGAGCGCTACCGCAAGCTCGCCGACCGGATCTCCGAAACGATGGATTTCATGAAGGCGATCGGCATCACACCGGAGACCAATCCGAATCTGCGCGAAACCGATTTCTTCACCAGCCATGAGGCGCTGCTGCTCGGCTACGAGCAGGCGCTGACCCGCGTCGATTCGACTTCGGGCGACTGGTACGCGACGTCTGGCCACATGATCTGGATCGGCGACCGGACACGTCAGGCCGATCACGCGCATATCGAATATTGCCGTGGCATCAAGAACCCGCTTGGGCTCAAGTGCGGCCCGTCGCTGACGGCGGATGGCCTGATCGAATTGATCGACCTGCTCAACCCGCAGAACGAAGCCGGCCGCCTGACGCTGATCTGCCGCTTTGGCCATGACAAGGTTGCCGAAAACCTGCCGCGCCTGATCCGTGCGGTCGAGAAGGAAGGCCGCAAGGTCGTCTGGTCCTGTGATCCGATGCACGGCAACACGATCACGCTCAACAACTACAAGACCCGTCCGTTCGAGCGGATCCTGTCGGAAGTCGAAAGCTTCTTCCAGATCCACCGCGCCGAGGGTACGCATCCGGGCGGCATCCATATCGAGATGACCGGCAATGACGTGACGGAATGCACCGGTGGCGCCCGTGCGCTGTCCGGCGCCGACCTTGGCGATCGCTACCATACCCATTGCGACCCGCGCCTGAATGCTGACCAGGCGCTCGAACTCGCCTTCCTTCTTGCCGAGCGCATGAAGGGCGGCCGTGACGAAAAGCGGATGGTGGTCAACGGCTGATCAGCGCCACTGATCAAAACCTTGAGCGCATTGAATTTGACAGAACCGGGCCAGCTGACAATGCTGGCCCGGTTTTTTAATGTCCGCAAGGCGGGCAGGATTTCAGTTCAAGGGGATGAGCATGGCAAAAGAAAATACCGGGTCGTGCAATTGCGGCGCCGTCAGCTTTCGCACGCAGGGTGAACTGCGCGAAGTGGTTGCCTGCCATTGTTCCCAATGCCGCAAGCAGACCGGGCTCTACTATGCGGCGACCAATGTTCTGGACAGCGGACTGGAGCTTGAAGGAGCCGAGAATATCACCTGGTATCGTTCAAGCCCGCAGGCGCGCCGCGGCTTTTGCAAGACCTGCGGTTCGGCGCTGTTCTGGAAGATGGATAGTCTCGATTATACCTCGATCATGGCCGGAGCGTTCAACGGCCCGACCGGCCTGGCATTCGGCGTTCATATCTTCTGCGCCGACAAGGCCGATTTTTATGAGATCAATGATGATCTGCCACAATTCGCGCAGTCGAATAGCTGAGAGCCTGCGAACAGCTGAAGACTTGGACCGGAACCGGCTGTCTTTCAGAAGGTATCCTTGCCGATCGACCGGACTGCCTGATTGTAGGCCCATTCCAGTGCGCAAAACTTGACGGACTGCCAGCGCTTGTAGTCGTCCACAAAGGAGGCCGTCGCCCAAATTCTGTTTCGGATACCATTCCGGTCCTGCCAGCCCAGCGAGCCCATGGCTTCGGCCCGCGTAAACAGGCGACGGACATGCGTGCGGGAGAGGCTGTAGTGGCTGGAAAGCTCAGAAAACCGTAAGTCCTCGACCCAGTAACAGCCGTCGACCGGTTCGACATTGGCGATCCGCGAAATGAAATCGTCCAGGATCAACCCGCCATATTCGGTCCAGACGAAACAGGAGATGCTGACCGGCGGTTCACGCCATTCCTGGTCGGCGATCAGCCGCTTGGCGGCGAGCGGCTGGGCGTAACGGAATATGTCCAGATTGGCTTCCAATCGCGCTACCCGGTCACCTTTATCGATGAGGTCGAGGCTGCGCATCTGGCCACGAAACCATAAGCCCATTGCCTCGTGGCTGGTTTCGGTCGGTTCCATCGGGCGGCTGCGTTTGCTCGGTGAGCCGGTGACGTCGCGGACAAGCTTGTAGGCGCGCAACTCGGCCAGAAATGCCGTGGCGGTGTTGCGGCTGGCAAGACTTGTCGGGGCGATGACCTCAAGCAGCCTTGCGGCGGTAATCCCGGAAAGCGGATCGGTCGGGTCGCGCTGCAGGTGCAGTGCGTAGGCGGCTTGGGTGAGCAGCCATTTTTGCTGGGCGGCGACCAGGCGGGCGATCCGGGGAAAGTGATCGTAAAGCTCGATCATATGCCGGGCACCCTGTTGCAGGACCGGAAAAAGGGCAGGGTTAGCCGCAAACAGATCGACCTCGGCAGAGACGCTGACTTTTGGGGTGTCTATCGCTGATGACTGGGTGCCGGTCATGGTTTTGGCGAGAGTCCATACGGGTACGATCGTAAGCCGGGAATCGGCTGGGGGCCTATTGTTAACGTATGTCTGTTGCAAAACGGTATAAGTCCATCAATTGTTTCACCAAAGGCTGCAAATAACAGGACGGTTCTCACCGGTGATCTATTCGAAAAAAAAGACCGGACGGCAAGATTGCCGTCCGGTCCAGGAAGAAGAATGCGGATTGTGATATTTACTGAACCAGAACCGGCTGCAGGCAGTTGACGCCGGTGACGCGAATATCGGCTTCACCGACCCGGACACCAACCGCCAGAAGCAGGTTGTAGATTAATGTATCGACTGCAGGTGTTACCGCACCCAATGTTTGAGCAAGCGCCGCCTGAACGAGTTTTGGGCTGCCGAGGGTCAGGAACAGCACCTGGATATCGACATCCAGGTTGTTGAGCAGCGTCTGCGTTGCCGAGGTCAGGATGTCCTTGGTCGAAACGCTCTTGACGGCGTTTGCTGCAACCTCGGATGGGCTGAATGTCAGTCTCTGCGGTTGCAGGTTCTTGGCTTCGACATGGGCAATACCGTCGATTCTGACCAGCAGCGAGTCGAGGATACGTGCTTTTTCGACCCGTGCCTCATCGCTGAAGTCTGACAGGATGTCAGGGTTAACCGTGCCGATTGCAATTTCGGCAACACCCGGGACAGCATCGATCACGACGCTGGCATTGGTGTTGGAACCGCCATAGCAGCGAATGTCGGCGAGCTTGGCTTCCGCGTAGGCAACTTCGATATAGATCGGCAGTTTGATCCGCAAACCGGCAAGCAGTGCCAGCCCGTCGATGTTGACTTCGATGGCAAGCCGCGTTTGTGCAGTGCGCACGGCCGTCCCTGGAGCACCCAGCCTGTGCGCCGGTGTTGAGACCGGAGGCTCCCCGATGGCAAGCGTGACGCTGGCTGAGGCGATGCCCGGCAGGCCGGCCACGGCTGCAAGCGATATCTGTTTGGTGCCGTTGGCAAGAGCCGCCGCCGTCGAGACGATATCGAGCGCGCTGATCTTCATCGCCCAGTTCGATCCGGCGTCGATCTTTATTCCCTTTTTCGGATCGATATTGAGGAGTTGCGACAACGTGAAGGTCTTCTTGTTGAGCTTGGTCGCATTCTCGAGCGCCTTCAGGGCGGAATTGGCGGCAGCGGATACCCCTTGAACGGCCTGCATGGACGCAAGCAATTGCGGCATGGTCAGATTGGCCTTCAGCACATCGTCATAGCTCGCCGCCGTCAGGTTCAAACGGGTGGCGATCCCCTTGAGGAAAGGCTGGACGTTGATATCCGCATCCACCAGCGCCCGATAATCCATCACCTTCAGGGATATCGTCGTGCCGAGCATCTGGCCCAGCAACTGGTTGAGGATGCCGTCATTGAGGCTTGCCAGCCGTGAACCAACGGAGAAGGCGGCGAGTTTGGTGCTGGCTGCTGTGCCAACCGCGCTCATCGTCGGCGGTGCGCTGAACATCGCGGCCAGATGAAGCGAGCCTTCCTTTTCGATCGAGACTTGGGCTGCGTCCGCCGGGGTGGCATTGGGGATAAAGCGCTGGCCGGTGGCAAGCGCCGGGTCGGGGACATAGCGTCCCTTGACGATGGTGGCGATGCCGTTCTTGACCGCGAGGGCATCCCTCGGAATGACCTTTCCGTCCGGCGTGAGCAATCCATCCTTGGTTGCGACCGCCAGGGAAAGGCCATTGGTCTTGAAGTGATTGCGTGCCACGGTTTCCGCATTGGTCAGATCGGAGGCGGCGACGATGGCGGTCAGATCTGCGACGCCCTGCAACTCCTGCTTCTGCAGCGTGAGATAGCCGAAATCGACACCCAGCCCGAGTGAAAGGACGACGAGTGGCAGAACAAGGGCTGCGGAAATACCGATATTGCCCGAGGTGTTGGTCAGAATATTGCGGCGTTTGAGCGCTTCGCGGACCATGTTAAATACCTCCCAGCCGGATGGTTGCGTAACGTTTGATTTCTTCATCGGGCAGCGCGAAGGAAAACAGCTTCCAGATCGGCAGCTCGCTCGAATCGTAGGTGACGGTGACGGTGAATTGATTGAGATTCTGGACGTCGTCTGCGACGTTGACGGTGAGTTTTGCCCTGTTGATGAAGGCGTAATTCAACGTCGATGATTGGATGAACGACTGGGCAAGACTTTTTCTTTCAGTCTCGGACAGTCCGGCCACGGCGGTTCTGGCCGCATCGGCGGCGAGCTGCTGGATAGCATGCGTCGCGCTCAGGTAGATGCCATACCCGATCATGGTGAAAATCGTCATGAAGAACAGGGGCGCGACAATCGCAAATTCCAATGCGGCCGCACCGTTGGTATCGCCGCGCATTCGCGATATGAGAGACATCAAACACACTCCCAGGTTTGTATTCGGCCGATATATCGATGCCGTTACACCTATATCGTGTGCTTGAAGTCTTAATTTTCCTCTACGCTAATAAATGGTCTTTTACGTTTTCGCTCTTAAATATCGCGAAATGCCCATTTTAGGTTGTGCCATTTCTGGTTGGTTGTGTTTGCAAATGAGGCTTGCGCCCCGATATGGCACAAGGGGCATCAAGCTTGCGGGGGGCCGGCATCCCTGTATCGCGCGAGTTGTCCCTGCAACCGGCCGACATCGGCGCGCAGTTCGGCGATTTCCCGCAGCAGCACCGTGTCGATCTTGTTGTGCAGCGAAATCAGTTCGACCTCGGATTTGAGATTGACCTCGTAATCCTTCGAAGCGTCGAAACGGTCTTTCGTCGCCTGCCGGTTCTGCGACATCATGATGATCGGTGCCTGAATAGCGGCGACCATCGATAGAAGAAGGTTGAGAAAGATAAAGGGGTAGGGGTCAAACGCGTCGCGCGTCAACAGCACCGTATTGGCGACGGCCCATACGACAAGGAAGACCAGGAACGCGATGATGAAACCCCAAGAGCCGCCGATCCGGGCGATGCTGTCGGCCATTCTGTCGCCGAAGCCCTGTCCGGCAACAAAGGCGGCATTGGTATCCTCAGAGACGGTCTTGCGTTCTTTGGAGCGATGAAGAACACGGCGCTCGATATCGCCAAGTTCGCTGCTCGGTTTGCCGAAAAGCACGTGGGAGATTTCGTCAAGATGCGACATGGGCTGGCTCCGCCGGAAAACGTTGCCCTGTTTTAGCCTATGCCGGTGATTTGCGGAAACGCCGAAGGCCCGGCGTCCCCTGCTTCTTTTTACATCGCGTTGGCAAAAAGATCGGCGTGCGACTGGAAGAACCGGTCCGTGCCGTAGCGCTGGCCGAACATCATGTCATGCTGCAGGAAACGATAGTCGCGGATGAGCGGCGGGATCGTCTTCTGGCGTCCCCAGGAGGCTGTTTCTTTACCGACCTTATCAACGAGCATGTAGCGGTCGATGATGCGGTATTTGTCGAAGATATTGCCGAGAAACTCGGTGTAATAGGGATGCTCGAAACCACCCTGCTTGAGGATCTGGTAGGACAGGAAGGCCGGGCTGATCGTGCCGATATCCTTGACCGGACCGGTCTTGTTCGACCAAACGACCAGCGGGGTTTCATGCTGTGCCTTCATCTGTTCGAGCGAGCCCTTGCGCGAGGCGGTGACGTCGGTCATGAAGCCGGTGTTCGGATAGACGGTGTTGAGCGGCGGCAGATGATCGCCGAACAGCACGATGATGGTTTCACGGTCGCGTTCCTTGGCCCAGTCCATCAGCATCTTCAGGCTGTCGTCGGCTTCCCTGATGCCCTGTGCATAGGTTTCAAGAACCTGCTTGTCGGCGGCGGGAAGATTGCCTTCGACCTTGATGGTGTTCTTGGCATAGCGGTTGGCCTCATAGGGGCCATGGCCCTGCAAGGTGACCGTGAAGAAGAAGAATGGATCACGCAGCTGGTCAGCCTGGCGGATGATTTCCTTGGTCAGCGATTCGTCCGAGGCAAAGATGCCGCGCTTTTCCATCACCGGCATGTTTTCTTCCGACTTGAACTGATCGAAGCCGAATGCCTTGTAGACGGCGCTGCGGTTCCAGAACCATTTCTGGAACGGGTGTACGGCACGCGCCACATAACCCTCGCCACGGAAGAAGGTGGCCAGCGATGGGATCGGGTTGCGGATATACTGCTGATACGGAATGCTGCCATAGGGCAGGAACGCGTTCGAGAAACCGGTGAGCGCTTCGAACTCGACATTGGCGGTCATGCCGCCGAATTCCGGCGAGAAGACGTTGCCGGACTGCATTTCGCGGATCGTCGGCATCGGGTCGGGCGACAGCTTGACGTTTGGCAGGCGGGTCGGATCCCAGAAGGATTCGCTCATCAGCACGATGACGTCGGGCTTGCCGCGATGGGACGTGCCGGCCGGCACTGGCTGCGTTGCAATCTTGTCGATCGCATCGGACATGTAGCCCGCAGGTGCGGTGACGTTTGCCATCGGCAGGTTCAGCGCAAACGCCATGGTAAAGCCGTTGTGACGGTAGTTTTCGGTCTGGTCCCACATGATCGGGATGACCTGCAGACGATCACGCACCCAGGAAAAATTGTTGTAGTCCATCATGTGGTAGAAGGCGCCGAGCAACGGCAGGGCGACGGCGAACCGCGCCAGACGCTGGCGCCGGGTCATGGCCGGAAAACGGCGCCACGCGAAGCGGACGAGCCAAACCAGAGCGGCCACGGCCAAAACAATACCAAGGACGATACCGACAGCCGTCCAAGGACGGTCGCGGACCAGAACCGGCATCAGCTCCATGATCTGGCGGCCGAACAGGAAGTCTGTCGGGTAAAGCGGGTCGGACAGGAAAATCTGCTTCTGCCGGCTGACGAGTGCCGGGATGAGCGCCAGCGGCGCCAGCAGGATGACGCCGAAATTTTCGCGCGCGAAGGCAGCGTCAAGCGCCAGAAACATCATGAAAAACACGCCGGTCGTCGTCCAAGCTGGACGGGCCGGGTCGAGGAAAAACAACGCCGCCTCCATTGCGGAGTTGCGGGCAATCCATTCGACGCAGAAAATCAGGACAATCGACAGAAGCAGCGAGAGAGAAAGCCGTCCTGCAACCGAAAGCGCCTTGGCATGGCGAGCGCCGAAACCGATTTGCGGGCCATAGGCCCTAGAAGCGGTGGCAGCGATTGCTGCCGATTCAAAAATGGCCAAGGCCGTCTCCGATTTCATAAAACTGTCGTGTGAATGTCATATAGACGTCATCTTGAACGGAGGATGAATAATTCAAGGGGGGTTCTCCACTGACTTTTTAGGCACCTGTTGCCGATCGGACATGGCCTGAACGGTGGGGTTGTGAGCCGCAGCGAGCACGCTATCTTGCGGCGCACGCGGATTTTTTTCTGACTTGGTCGCAAGCACGGGGTATTTTGGTGCGGAATGCGATAAACAGCTCCTCGGATGTTCCGGCATCCGCGATAGCAAGATCAAGCACAGGCCTGTTCATGACCGCGCAAAAGACCATTTCCACGACGTTCCGTATCGCTGTTGCCCAGCTCAATCCGACGGTCGGCGATATCGCCGGCAATCTTGCCAAGGCACGCGAAGCTCGCGCTGATGCAGCACGCAGCGGCGCCGACCTGCTGCTTCTGACCGAATTGTTCATTTCCGGCTATCCGCCGGAGGACCTGGTCCTGAAGCCTGCCTTTTTGAAGGCCTGCCAGAAGGCTATCGATGCGCTTGCCGCAGACACTGCCGACGGTGGTCCGGGTATTGTTGTCGGCTATCCGCGGCAGGGCGAAGCAGGGCGCCATAATTCCGTTGCCGTTCTCGATGGCGGCCAGGTTCTGGTCGTTCGCGACAAGCTCGATCTGCCGAACTACGGCGAATTCGACGAAAAGCGGGTCTTTACCGAAGGCGCGATGCCAGGGCCGGTCAATTTCCGCGGCGTGCGGCTCGGTATCCCGATCTGCGAGGAAATCTGGAACGACATGGGCGTCTGCGAAACGCTGGCCGAAAGCGGCGCCGAGATCCTGCTCGTGCCCAACGGCTCGCCCTATTATCGCGGCAAGATCGACGTGCGCCATCAGGTGGTGCTTCGCCAGGTGATCGAGACCGGCCTGCCGATGGTTTTTGCCAACCAGCTCGGAGGCCAGGACGAACTGGTCTTCGATGGCGCCAGCTTCGCCTTCAATGCCGACAAGCAGCTCGCGTTTCAGATGAGCCAGTTCGAAGAGAGCATTTCTGTCTCCGAATGGCGCAAGAGCGGCGAGGGCTGGGTTTGTCAGCAGGGGATGATGTCGCGGCTGCCGCAGCAGGAGGAGGCCGACTACCGGGCCTGCATGCTGGGCTTCCGCGATTACGTCAACAAGAACGGCTTCAAGAACGTCGTGCTCGGCCTATCCGGCGGTATCGATTCGGCGATCTGTGCTGCCCTCGCCGTCGATGCGCTCGGCGAAGAGCGTGTCCGCACGGTGATGCTGCCCTCTCGCTACACGTCGTCGGATTCTTTCAAGGACGCCGAGGACTGCGCCAAGGCACTCGGTTGCCGCTACGATATCGTTCCGATCGAGGAGCCGGTGCAGGGTTTCCTCAGTGCCCTGTCCGAAATGTTCGAGGGCACAGAATCCGGCATCACCGAAGAAAACCTGCAGAGCCGCGCACGCGGCACCATCCTGATGGCGCTGTCCAACAAGTTCGGCTCGATGGTGGTCACCACCGGCAACAAGTCGGAAATGTCGGTCGGCTATGCGACGCTTTACGGCGACATGAACGGTGGCTTCAACCCGATCAAGGACCTCTACAAGATGCAGGTCTACGGCCTGTCGCGCTGGCGCAACACCACGGTGCCGCCCGGCGCGCTCGGACCGTCGGGCGAAGTGATCCCGAAAAACATCATCGACAAGGCACCTTCGGCCGAGCTTCGCCCGAACCAGACTGACCAGGATTCGCTGCCGCCCTATCCGGTGCTCGACGATATCCTCGAGTGCCTGGTTGAGAAGGAAATGGGTACCGAGGAGATCGTTGCGCGCGGCCATGACGAGGCGACGGTGCACCGGATCGAGCATCTGCTCTACATCGCCGAGTACAAGCGCCGCCAATCGGCACCGGGCGTGAAGATCACCCAGAAGAACTTTGGCCGCGACCGCCGCTACCCGATCACCAACCGGTTCCGCGACCGCTAGACCTATCATTGGAGGCCAAGGCATGCGCAGTTCGGTCGAAATCTACACGATTGCCAGCGGCCAAACCCGTGTGGTTTGGCAGACGGAACAGCTGGTCGAGGCTCCGAACTGGTCGCCCGATGGCCAGTCGCTGGTGATCAACGGCGACGGCCTGCTCTATCGCTTGCCGCTTGCGGGCGGCGAGCCGCGATTGATTGATACGGGCTTTGCACGCACCTGCAACAACGACCATGGCATCTCACCGGATGGCAAGACCATCGTCATCAGCGACAAGACCGAGTATGGCGCATCGACAATCTACACACTGTCTGCTGATGGCGGCCTGCCGAGGCAGGTGACGCTGAACCGGCCGTCCTATTGGCATGGCTGGTCGCCGGATGGGAAGACGCTTGCCTATTGCGGTATTCGCGATCAGGTCTTCGATATCTACACCATTCCCGTCGGCGGTGGCGAAGAGACCCGCCTGACTTTTGGCGAGGGGCGCAATGACGGACCGGACTACAGCCCCGACGGCGAATGGATCTATTTCAACTCCAGCCGGACGGGCCGGATGCAGATCTGGCGCGTCCGTCCCGATGGTTCGGATGTCACGCGCGTCACCGACAGCGCATATGGTGACTGGTTTCCACATCCGTCGCCGGATGGCAAACACCTGCTCGTGATCTCCTACGACGGTGACGTCTTCGATCATCCGCGTGATCTCGACGTGCGGTTGCGGCTGATGGATCCGGATGGCGGCAACGCCCGTGACCTGTTTGAACTGTTTGGCGGGCAGGGCACGATCAACGTTCCCAACTGGTCGCCTGATGGCCAGGAATTCGCCTTCGTGCGCTACCAGCCGGCCGTTGGCAATTAACCGATTTCCAACCAGCTTGTTTAAATGAAACTTCCCTTTTTCTTGCTAGTCTCGGTCTCAATCAACGCGTGAAACCTGGGGGCAGGTTTGGTGAGAAGGACCGGTGAGGCGGGCATGGCAGCAGGGGCGAAGACGCGAAATTCGAGCAGGGCAGTCCTGGGTATCCATGCGGCCTGTACGCTGGTTGCCTTGCTGATTGTTGCGAGCTTAGCCTTCGTGCTCAACCGCTCCGTCACCGAGGCGGACCGGTTCGGCCTGACCGCCGAGCGAAAACTGGTCGAAAGCGAAATGCAGCATCAGGTCGATGCAGTCGTCCAGTATCAGGCCGAATTGTCCTATTGGGACAAGAGTTTCATCCAACTGGCAGGCCGCACCTTCTCTGACGCTTTCGTCAAGCAGGAGCTGACCGACTGGCTCTGGCGGGATTTCGGTTTCTCCTGGATGATCTTTGCCGACGCCTCCGACGGGACATTGCTGGCCATAGAAAATGGCCGCAAAGTGGATACCGAGATTGGCGGGCGCACCCTGAAATGGGTCGAAGACCTCATCGAAAAGGCGAATGGTCTTTACGAGGCGGCACTGGTTGCCAAGGGGAGCGGGTGGACGCTGTTATCGACGGAAAAGGATCCGGACGCGCTGTTGGCGCCGCTGCCGAATATCCATGCGGCCGACCTGCGGATGATCGACGGCAGAATGAGCATCGTCGTGGTGCAGGCCGTCGTTCCCAAAACGTTGGATATTCCAGCTGGACGCCGCAAACCGGTGTTCATGATCACCGTCAAGCCTTTCAGCGATCGCATGATCCGCGACATGGAAGATAGGCTCGCCATCTCAAATCTCGGATTTACGCCGCTGCGCCAGGTGGCGAAGGGCTCCATTCAGGTCGCGGTCAGCGATTGCTCCCAGCCGGCCTGCATGGTTGCAGCCTGGACGCCGCGCACACCCGGCAGTTTCGTTCGCTCCGAAACACTGCCGAGCGTCATCGTCATCGCGATGCTGGCAGCTTTGATCATGGCCTTTATCGCCACCCGGTTCGGTGCGGTGTTTTCCGCTCTGCAGAACAGCGAAGCGGAAAACCGGCATCTGGCCAAGCATGATCGCCTGACTGGTCTTTTGAACCGCAGCGGCTTCGACGACGTCCTGCATGCCTCGCTTGCTAAGGTCAAGGAACGCCCGTTCTCGCTGCTTTGCCTCGATCTCGACACGTTCAAGGTCGTCAACGATACCTACGGCCATCCGGCTGGGGATGCCGTGTTGAAGGCGCTCGCTGTCCGGTTTGCCGATCGTGTCGCGGATCATGGTGTCGTTGCACGGCTCGGCGGCGACGAGTTCATCATCATTGTCGATCACACCGTGTCGCGCGCTGACGTGATGACGCTTGCCAACGCGCTGATCGTCGATGCACAGGTTCCCGTGCTGTTCGAGGGACAGTTGCTGCGCGTCGGCAGCAGCGTCGGCGTGGCCTTTGCGCCCCAACACGGCAACATTGCCCGTGAAATCGTCCCTCTGGCCGATCAGGCGCTGTACCTTGCCAAGAATCGCGGCCGCAATCGCGTTCAGACTGCAGATGACCTGGTCGTGGTCGATCGTCTTCCCCGCACCGGGCAGGCTGCCTGATCAGCGCCCCGACGCCGGAATATTATACGGCGTGATAACCTCGACCGCCGATAGGCGGGCAACACCTTGTCCGGTCGGAGCGCTCCTTTTTCCCAAAATTGCCCGAAAGGCAGTCCGTACATCGGCCTTCAAGTCGTGGTGCAAGATGAAATGGATCTGCCCATTGCGCAGGAATTCGAGGTTTCCGGCGTCAAGGTCATGTGCCACGAATACCGAGCAGGCCCGGTTTGCGGCGGCAAAGGCGGCTAGCACTGCGCGGTTACCGCCGCCAATCGAATAGACGGCATTGATGCCCGGATTGTTTGACAGCGCTTCGGCCGTAAGTGCACCGGTTGCGTCGTCGCGGCCAAGCCCCTCGCTGATTTCCACGATGCCGATCGACGGGTAGCGGTTGCGCAAGGTGCGGCGGAAGCCAATTTCCCGCTCCTCTTCGCCACGGAACCGGCTGCTCGACAGGGTGGCCAGGACCATCGCCGGTTGCCCGGAAAAGCGCTCGCCAATCAGATAGGCAGCCGTTTCGCCGGCTGCCCTGTTGTCGGCTCCGGCATAGGCGGTGCGCGGAGCATTGGGCAGGTCGGTGACCAACGTGATGACGGCAATGCCGGATTGTTCGAGCCGCGCCACCGCAGCGCTGATCTCGGGTACGTCCGGTGCTTTCAGGACCACGCCGTCGGTACCGCGCAAGCGCACCCTGTCGAGCAGCTGGACGATATCTTGCGGGCGCATGGATTCGGCGAAATGAAAGCGGGAGCGGAAGATTGTCGGCAGAAATGTCAGGCTTTCGCTTTCGAACGCATCCCGGACGGCGTCTGTAAAGCGGTCGGGCGCCTCCATGATGACGTCGATGCCGAATTTACGGCCCTGGATCTCGACGCCGGACTGCTGTTTTTCCAACTCGCGGATTGCGGCGTGCACGCGCAGATCGGTCTGTTTGCGCACACCGGGGCGAGCGTTCAGCACGCGGTCGACCGTTGCGATGCTGAGGCCGGCCTGAAAAGCGATGTCCTTTACCAGAAATTCGTGCGCCATCGCCGTTCCGTTCTGATGGTTTTTTGAGGTGTTTCTGCTCTATATCAGCTTTCTCCTCCGCGTATAGTGCGGTCATCGACAGACATCCGGCGGGAGGAAATGGGATGAAAACCGACAATATCGTGAAGCAGCGCGCGGACCGGGTCTGGCTGACGGAAGCTGCCTGTGACCTTGAGGATTTTCGCGCCGAGGTGGAGCGCACGACATCGCTTGCCGACTATCCACATGCGGCAGCCGTCGAGAAGAATGTTCTGATCTATGACAGCGCCAGTGTGCTGAAGGCGGCAGCTTCACAGGAGGGGCGCCGGGCGGTGCTGGCGGAAATCTGCGAGGCCTTTGCGACGGGGCCGGGTGTCATCGTGCTGAAGCACGCTTTCGAGGACACGGCCGTCATCGATGCGGCGAGCGGCATTTTCGACGACATCATCAACGAGCAGCACCAGACCAATACCGGTGGCGGCGACCATTTTGCCAAGCCGGGCGCCAATGACCGCATCTGGAATTCGCTGGAAAAACACTGCTTGCGCGACCCTCAGAATTTTGCCGCCTACTATGGCAATGCCGTGATCGCTCTGGTCAGCGAAGCCTGGCTCGGGCCGAGCTACCAGATGACGGCGCAGGTCAACCGGGTCAATCCCGGCGGGGCGGCGCAATCGGCGCACCGGGACTATCATCTCGGCTTCCAGACTTCGTCTGTCATCGAGCAGTTTCCTGCGCATGTTCATCGGTTGTCACCGGTCCTGACGCTGCAAGGGGCGGTGGCGCATTGCGACATGCCGCTGGAAAGCGGACCGACGTTGTTTCTGCCCTACAGCCAGACCTATGTTCCGGGCTATCTGGCACTGAAGCGCCAGGAGTTTCGCGATTATTTCGATCGTCACCATGTGCAGTTGCCGCTGTCGAAGGGCGATCTGGTCTTCTTTAACCCGGCCCTCTTCCATGCCGCCGGCACCAATCGTTCCGAAGGGATCAAGCGGGTGGCAAACCTCCTGCAGGTCTCCTCGGCGTTTGGCCGGGCAATGGAGACGGTCAACCGGGAGCGCATGAGTGCCGTTCTCTATCCGGCCCTGAAGGCGATGCTTGCCGACGGCCGGTTGTCTTCGGCGGAAGCGGCGTGTGCCATTGCGTCCTGCGCCGAAGGTTATTCCTTCCCGACCAATCTCGACCGGGATCCGCCAGTTGGCGGGCTTGCGCCGAAAACGCAGGCACAGTTGATGCACGAAGCGCTGTCGGGTGGTTGGGAGGAAGCCGCTTTTGCGGCAGCGCTTGCAGCCCAGTCGGAGAAGAAGCTCAGCTAGCGGAAACATCTCTCTCAATGTGAGCTCCTGCCCGAATGCCGGGCGGGAGTTTTTGGCATCGGCGATATCGAAAATGGAGGAATACAATGAGCAATGATTATGGCCGTCTCGATGGCAAGATCGCGATCGTCACGGGTGGCACACAAGGGCTGGGGGCGGCGATTGCCACGCTGTTTGCCGAACGGGGTGCCGCCGGTATCGTCATCTGCGGCCGCAATGCCGCCAAGGGCGAGGCCAAGGCGGCCGAGATCGGCAAGGCGACAGGAACCCGGGTGGTCTATGTGCAGGCCGATCTGGAAAAGGTCGAGGATGCGCGCAAGGTGGTTTTGGCTTGCGACACGGAATTCGGCCGTATCGATGCACTGGTGAACGCGGCGGCGATTACAGATCGCGGCACAATCCTCGATACCAGCCCGGAACTGTTCGACCGGATGTTTGCCGTCAACGTGCGGGCGCCGTTCTTCCTGATGCAGGAAGCGATCAACGTCATGCGCCGCGAGAAGATCGAGGGAACCATCGTCAATATCGGTTCGATGTCGGCCATGGCCGGCCAACCTTTCATCTCTGCCTATTGCGCTTCCAAAGGCGCACTGGAAACGCTGACCAAAAACACGGCTTATGCCGTGCTGCGCAACCGGATTCGGGTCAACGGTCTGAATATCGGCTGGATGGCATCCGAAGGCGAGGATCGCATCCAACGCGAATTTCATGGCGCGGCCAGCGACTGGCTGGAAAAGGCAGCGGCGAGCCAGCCCTTCGGCCGTCTGGTCGATCCGGCCGAAGTCGCGCGCGCCTGCGCCTATCTGTCGTCGGCGGAATCCGGCCTGATGACCGGATCGATGATCTGTTTGGATCAGTCGATCTGGGGTGCCTATGACGGTTCGCCGCATCCGGTCGCGGCGATCTGATGACAACCGGCGGGCCGCCTTGCAAACGGCGGCCTGCTATGGCCATATCGTTTCGTTCAGGTGCCTGCGCAAGCGGGAGAATCGGGAACCCGGTGAAAGTCCGGGACGTGCCCAGCGCTGTAACGGGGACGGTTTTGCTTTATTGAATCTCTGAATCATTTCAGAATTATGCCACTGGATCTTCAAGCAATCCGGGAAGGCGGCAAAACCGGATGATCCGCAGTCAGAAGACCGGCCTGACGAGATAGACCAGCCCCGCGCGGACGGCGGGAGGTTTCGCATTGTTGGGGATCAAACGATGCAAACTGAACCGCAAGACTGCCTTGTGAGGGCGGACGCATTTTCATCGGACGAGCGCGCAGCCGTCTACCGCGCCATTGAAACCCGCCGCGACGTGCGCGATCAGTTCCTGCCTGCGCCCTTGCCGGACGCGCTGATCAGGCGGTTGCTCGCTGCCGCTCACAGCGCGCCGTCGGTCGGCTTCATGCAGCCCTGGAATTTCATTGTCGTCCGCGACGAGGGCCGGCGTACTCGTGTCTTCGAGGCATTCCAGCGGGCCAACGAAGAGGCGGCGCTGATGTTTGAAGGCGAGGCGCAGGGCAAGTACCGCTCATTGAAGCTCGAAGGAATCCGCAAGGCGCCCGTGAGTATCTGCGTCACCTGCGATCCGACCCGCGCCGGTAAGGTCGTTCTCGGCCGGACGCACAATCCGCGCATGGATGCATTTTCGACAGTCTGCGCCGTGCAGAACCTCTGGCTTGCCGCACGCGCCGAAGGCGTCGGCGTCGGCTGGGTCAGCATTTTCCATGAGCGCGATATCAAGGACGTGCTCGGCATTCCAGATCATATCGAGATCATCGCCTGGCTGTGTCTTGGCTATGTCGATACGCTCTATGCCGAGCCGGAATTGGCCGTCAAAGGCTGGCGCCAGCGCTTGCCGCTCGAGGACCTGGTATTTTCCGACTGCTGGGGTGGGCGACCTATGAAGTGATCAGTTGGTCTGCTGCAGTTCCTGATATCCGGGGCCGGCTGGATGCCGCAGGTCAATCGAGGTTTCCTGCGACGGAAGGAAGCTCGGGCCGACGACACGAACCTTGTTATCCTGTGGATTGTAGGCCCGGTCGGCAACGGTGCTTTTCACCTCCGCGGGATCAGCCTTCTTGCGGGTGCGAACCTCGATAACGCCCTTGCCATCGTTCGGGGTGCTCTGCTGCGTCGCCGTGCGTCCGACGGGAGCGCAGCCGCATTGGCCGGGCTGGCTAAGATCGCGGGTCTTGTAGGCGAAAGCCGAGGGTAGATCGGCATAGGGTTCGCCTGTGGCAGCCGAGACCATCTGGTTTGTCTCTTCGGTCGCCAGCTCATGATAGTAAAGTGCCGTCTCCGTTCCCGGGCAGCGCCGTTGGCATGCTTCGGCATCGCGTTGAAAATCGGCTGGCGATGAGTTCGAGGAGATCGGGAAGAACGCACCATCACAGGTGCGCACGCACATTGTGCGCAGGTTGCCGGGATAGTCGGCGCTCGGGCCGAAGCCGTTATCCGGCGTAGTGAAATCGGTGTTGCTGCCGCGCATGTCCGGATAGCCTTCGCCGATCGGCGGCAGGTCGTTCAGGATATTGCGATGGGTTTCCGGTTCCTCGATGGCGGCACTGAGCACTTCATCCTGCTCCTCGCCGCAGCGATTGGCAGCAAGCGCCGCATGAATGCGCCGCCGGGTCACGTCGCTGTCGCCGCCTTCCAGAAGGTTCAGCCGACGGGCCTTCAGTGTTTTGAGATCCATTTGCATCTGCGAGATTTCAGCGTCCAGGCTGTTGCAGGCGTCTTCGTTCGGACCGCCGACGATGATGACACTGCCTGAACTGCATCCCATCCGCCTCAGATCGCTGCGCGCCTGCCGCAGGTCCAGGTTCTGACGGGAGATCGCACCGGTATAGTCGCGCAGATTTGCATTGGATGCGACGATTTTCGGCAGGCCGGCAAGGCGGGCGTTCAGCCGTTCGCACACCGCTGAAGCGTCGGCCGTGGTCGTCATGACCAGAAGAAGCGGGGCTATCAGCGCCGCAAGGGATATCGAACGGAAGGTCACGTGTTTCTCTCGCCTGAGCGTACCGGCACCGTGCCGGGTGCGAAGGAGCATCCTGCGCACTCTGACTGTGCCGCTATCATAGCGTCATTCGACGGTGCTGCAACGCAGTCCGCGTAGCAGCGTTAACGGCGGGCGGGAGATAAATGCGGGGCGAGGCGGGAGAGCCACAATCGGTGGCTCTCCCGTGGGTAATGCAACTTATGCGGCCCGGGCTGTTTCCAGAGACATCGGCCGTTTCAGCACCGACCCGCCGATTTCAGCGATGGCTTTCATCCTGTCCAAAAGGTCGGTCGTGACTTCCCAGGCAACTGCGACGGCATAGACGGAGCCGATCCGCTGTGGTTCGCCAATGCGCTCACCAGGGCATCCCATGCGCCGGAACATCCGTTCGAGGAACACATCGGTGACGGTGACGATATGGCTGAGGCCGGAGGACAGCCCAAGCTCGCCAACGCCGCACATCAGTTCCGCTGCGGCGATGGTCACCTGGTTGGAACCACGATCCTGCGAGATCGTCGGGTCGATGCAGAAACGGCTGGATTCCCACACCGAAGCGCTGCGCACCTGCGGATTGTCGCCGAGCAGGATCGGAAATGTATCATCCAGCATGTTCGGTCCAAGTGTCGGTAGCAGCCGTAACGCACCGCGCAGACGGCCCGTCTGGTCAGAGTAGGACAGCACGTAGAGTGGATTGGCGTCATCGTAGTGATCGATCTCCCAGTCGCCGCGAACCGAAACGTCCCATTTCAGCAAGTCGTGGAAGACACGTTTGCGCAGGCGGAACATGGCGTCTAGGTCGCCCGGGTTCTGCTTGCCGGTGTTGTGGTTGAAAATCCTGATCATTGTCTGCTCCTGTGATCGAATGCGAGGAGCAAATGCTGTCAGGGATCGTTATACGGCATAACTGTCGGTAGTGACAGGTTTCTAATACACGCGGATATGTTTCTCCTGACGGGAGGTCCGCGAGGACCTCCCGTCAGGAGAAAAAGGAGGTGGGTGGGGTGTATTGGAGTTGGGTCTTTGCCGGGGCAGTCAAAACGTCGGGATGAGATCGCGCCGGACGGCCTGGGCGACGGCCTGGGTGTTGGAGACGACGTTCAGCTTGCGCCGGGCGTTGGTCATGAAGAAGCGCACGGTGCGCTCTGAAATGCCGAGGATTGTGCCGATTTCCCAATAGCTCTTGCCTGCGGCCGTCCAGCCGAGCACTTCGGTTTCTCGGTGGGTCAGCGCCTTGGCGCACTGCTCGGCGAGTTCCTTCCTGCTGTCGCTTTCCAACAGGGAGGCGTGGAAGAGATTGGCCAGCAACTGAAAGTCGCGCAGGTGGCACCGCCGGTAGGCCGGCCATTCCTCTGTGGATACATCGGTCTGGATTGCCAGAAAGGCCAGGCGCCGGGTGGGGGTAGCAAGCGGCAGGGTGATGCCGTCGAGACCGTGGCCAAGGTGTTCTGCTGCGGAAAACAACGGCTCACTGTCCGGGTGCAGTTTTCGCGCGGTGGCCCAATCCACGGGCCTGATACCGCCCATCGTCATGCGCAGGATCGGGTCGATGCGCTGGTAGCGCTTGTCGACATAGGTCCTCAGACTGCGCGCGCTGAAAGTATGGTGTAGTCTGTGGATAACAAAACCCGCCGTCAGGACGTCGACGTCCAGATAGAGCAGGTTTGCAATGCTGAACGTGCTGCGCATCAGGTCGAAAAACCGTTTTGGTTCAACGAGTTCCTCGTTCTCCATGATGTCCAGCAGGTCAAAGAATGCCTGTTGGTCAGCCATGCTGCAATACCCTGTTATTTTGAGGGTTTCAGCATGATAACGCTTGAAGTCTTTGTCCAGCGCAATCTTTGGTTAACTGTGCATTTTTAGTACACTAAACTATAGATTGCAATTTAATCCAATTTTATATTTAGATTGAGCCGGTTCTGAACCGGCTCAATCTTTGTTTTTACTAAGCAGGGTACGAGGCTTCCACCACGGCCAACGCTGCCATGTTGACGACGCCGCGCGAGGTCACCGATGGCGACAGGATATGCGCGGGCAGGGCCGTACCAAGCAGGATCGGTCCGACATGCAGGCTATCGGTCATCGTCTTGACGACACCGAGCGTGATGTTGGCGGCATCCAGATTGGGGAAGACCAGCAGATTGGCTTCGCCAGTCAACGTGCTGTCGGGCATGACGCGGCGGCGTAGAGCTTCAGAAATGGCGGAATCGCCGTGCATTTCCCCGTCGGCTTCGAGATCGGGCGCAAGTTCGCGGACGATCTGCATGGCCTTGCGCATCTTGAAGGCGCTTTCCGAATCCCGTGAGCCGAAGTTCGAATGGGACACCAGTGCGGCGCGCGGAGTAATGCCGAAGCGGCGGATTTCCTGGGCGGCCATCACGGTCTTCTGGGCGATTTCCTCGGCCGTCGGATCGAAGGTCACATAGGTGTCGGTGAGGAAGGTCGCGCCGCGCTGCGAGATCAGCAGGCTGAGTGCCGAGAAGTCCAGGACGCCTTCGCGCTTGCCGATGATCTGGGATACGGCGCGAAGATGGGCGCTATAACGTCCTTCAACACCGCAGATCAACGCATCCGCTTCGCCGCGGCGGAGAGCCAGGGCGCCGATGACGGTCTGGTTTGTCCGGACGATGGTGCGGGCTGCTTCCGGAATGACACCCAAGCGGCCGACCAGCGCAAAATAATCATCGACATAGTCACGGAAGCGCGGATCGCCTTCCGGATTGACCACTTCGAAGTCGACGTCCGGACGAATGCGCAGGCCGTAGCGTTTCAGGCGGGCCTCGATGATCTGCGGACGACCGATCAGGATCGGGCGGGCCGTGCCGTCTTCGAGCAGCACCTGGGCAGCGCGCAGGACGCGCTCGTCCTCGCCTTCGGAAAAGATCACCCGGTTCTTCTGGGCATTCTTGGCGGCGGCGAAGATCGGCTTCATGATGAAACCCGAGCGGAAGACGAAGCGGTTGAGCTGATCGAGATAGGCGCCGAAATCGGTAATTGGCCGGTTGGCGACGCCGCTGTCCGCAGCTGCCTTGGCAACGGCCGGAGCGATGCGCAGGATCAGGCGCTGATCGAACGGCGAGGGGATCAGGTAATCCGGGCCGAACACCGGCGTTTCGCCGGAATAGGCGCGGGCGGCAACGTCAGACGGTTCTTCACGAGCAAGCGCTGCGATGGCGCGCACGGCGGCCATCTTCATTTCCTCGTTGATCGTGCGGGCCCCGCAATCGAGCGCGCCGCGGAAGATATAGGGGAAACACAGGACGTTGTTGACCTGGTTGGGGAAGTCCGAACGGCCGGTGCAGATCATCGCATCAGGGCGGGCTGCACGCGCCACTTCCGGCATGATTTCGGGATTGGGGTTGGCGAGCGCCATGATCAGCGGCTTTTCCGCCATCTGCACCAGAAGCTCGGGCTTCAAGACGCCTGCGGCCGAAAGGCCGAGGAAGACGTCGGCACCGCTGATGCTGTCGGCCAGAACGCGGTTGGCGCTGTCCTGCGCATAGATCGATTTCCACTCGTCCATCAGGACTTCGCGGCCGGTATAGACGAGGCCTTCGAGGTCGTGCACCCAGATATTTTCGCGCTGGGCGCCAAGCGTCACCAGGAGGTTGAGGCAGGCGAGGGCCGCAGCACCGGCACCGGATGTGACGATCTTGGCCTTGGCAATATCCTTGCCGGCCAGTTCGAGGCCGTTGAGGATGGCGGCGGCAACGATGATCGCGGTTCCATGCTGGTCGTCATGGAAGACCGGGATATCCATCTTCTCGCGCAACTGGCGTTCGACCTCGAAACATTCCGGCGCCTTGATGTCTTCCAGGTTGATACCGCCGAACGTTGGCTCCAGGGCCGAGATGACATTGACCATCTGGTCGATTTCGGGTGCGTCGATCTCGATATCGAAAACGTCGATGCCTGCGAATTTCTTGAACAGGACGGCTTTGCCTTCCATCACCGGCTTGGAGGCAAGCGGGCCGATATTGCCAAGACCAAGAACCGCCGTGCCGTTCGAGACGACCGCGACCAGATTGGCGCGCGCCGTATAATCGGCGGCGGTCGATGGATCGTCGCGGATGGCAAGGCAGGGGGCGGCAACGCCCGGGGAATAGGCGAGCGCCAGGTCGCGCTGGTTACCGAGCGGCTTGGTCGGCTGGATCTCGAGCTTTCCGGGGCGTGGATAGCGATGGAAGAACAATGCCTGTTCATCGAGGTCGCCGCTTGCAGGAACCGCTGGGGTCTTGGCCTTGTCGCCGGTGCTCATAATTCTTATTCCCTACTATTCGTCGCGGCTCTTTTTGCATGAAAAGGCGGTCCCGTACAGTTTCGAAACGGGCGTTTATCCCCGGTTTTCAGGAACAGGTGTTTCTCCGGCGTTACGGGTGGTTCCACAGGCTGTCATCCTCCTGAAACAAGAGTCTGTTTTTGAAGGCTCATAAGAGAGGCACGATAGACCGTTGCGAGGCACGATGACCGAGAAAGAGCAAGAACCCCGGCGTTTCAGGACCCTGTTCATTTCCGACGTTCATCTGGGATCAAAGGCCGCCAAGACCGACTACCTGCTCGACTTCCTGCGTGTCACTGAGGCGGAGACCATTATCCTCGTCGGCGATATCATCGACGGATGGCGGTTGAAGCGCAGCTGGTACTGGCCGCAGGCTTGCAACGACGTGGTCCAGAAACTGTTGCGCAAGGCGCGCAAGGGCAGCCGCATCATCTATATTCCGGGCAACCACGACGAATTCATGCGCGATTTCCCGGGCGTGCATTTCGGTGGTATTGAGGTTGCCCAGCGCCACATGCACGAGGCTGCCGATGGCCGCAAATATCTGGTGTTGCATGGCGATGAATTCGATGTCGTGGTCCGCAATGCCCGCCTGCTCGCCTATCTCGGCGATTGGGCTTACGACATGGCGATCGTCATCAATATAGGGCTTGCGGCTATTCGCCGCCGTCTCGGCATGCCTTACTGGTCGTTTTCGGCCTGGGCGAAGCAGCAGGTCAAGCATGCGGTCAACTTCATCGGCGAATTCCAGCGGGTGGTTGCCGACGAGGCGCGCCGCGAAAATGCCGATGGCGTCATCTGCGGCCATATCCATCATGCGGTCATGGAAGACATTGGCGGCATCCGTTACATCAATACCGGCGATTGGGTGGAAAGCTGCACGGCAATTGCCGAGCACCATGACGGAACCATGGAGCTGATCACCTGGCGGGAATTGAGCAACGTTCCTGCGGTTCGTGAAGACACGGCCGAGGTGGAAATGATGATGGCACGGGTTCTTTCGCAACAGGCGGCATAAAACCGCAGGTATCTGCGACTTTAGGGAAAACTAGCGGCTGGCGCTGTTCTCTGGCGTCGTGATAAATCATGGATGCAACTGTCAGGTCCTTCCATGATTCCCTCATCTCCGTCTCCCTTTCGCGAGGAAGCGCCGCGCTATTTCGTGCCGCGTATCGCCTTGCTCTTCTGCGCGCCGCTCGTCGTCAATGGATTTGCCATGCCGTATTTTCCGGTCTGGCTGAGCACCTTGTCGCTGAGTGATTTCGAAATCGGCATCATCCTTGCCTTGCCGATGTTCGTGCGCGTCATCACGGCGCCTCTGGTCGGGCTTTTGGCGGACAGGATCGGCGAGCGTGCCGAGGTGCTGATCTGGTCGGCAGTGCTGTCGTTGCTGACGGCACTGGCGCTGTTCGTATCGCATAGTTTCTGGTTCGTACTGATCATCTATGCCATCCAGGGCGGCGTCTATGCGCCCTATGTGCCGATTGTTGAGGCGATCGCGCTGACCGGCGTGCGGCGTTGGGGTTACGATTATGCGACCATGCGCGTCTGGGGCTCCGTCGCCTTCATCGGGGCAACGATGCTGGGCGGCGTCATGGTCGGCTGGTATGGCGGCTCGATGGTGCTGCCTGCAATGGCTGGCGGTTTCATCCTGATGATTCTCCTGACCTTCATCGCCCCACGCGTTGGAAAACCGCGCCGGCCGTCGACACTGACGACGCTGACGGAACCGCCGCCGAAGGCGCTGCGCAAACTGGATCTGCAGTTGCTGTTGATCGGTGTGACATTGGTCAACGGCAGCCATGCGATGCTGTTCGCCTTCTCGGCGATCTACTGGCAGCATATCGGTTTTACCGGCACCGAGATCGGCCTTTTGTGGAGCGCCGGGGTCGCAGCTGAAGTTCTCATGTTCTTCTGCGCCAAGATGATAATCCGGCGGTTCAGCCTGTGGACGATGATCTTTTCAGGCTGCGTGCTTGCCGTCGTGCGCTGGATCATTTTTCCGATGGATCTCGGCTTCGGAGGCTATTTCGCGCTGCAATGTTTCCATGCGTTCACCTATGCGATCATGCATACGGGCATGCAGAACATTCTGGTTCAACGGGTTCCTGAAGAACAGGAGTCCTCGGCGCAGGGGCTGTATTTCTTCTATACCGGCGTCTTCTCGGCGATCTTCACCTTCACATCGGGCTATTTTTACACTTGGTTCGGCGTCCAGGGCTTTTACTCGATGTCGGTTGTTGCCTTCGTCGGTTGCTGTTCCGCCTTTGCCGCCTGGTATCTTCAGCCCCAGAGGGCCGGAAGGGGCGGAAAGACCAGCGAATCGGCGTAGCGCAGGCCGGGCTCGCGGTCGCGGGCCAAAAGCAGCGGTCCATCGAGATCGACGAAATCTGCGCCCTGCGCCAAAAGCACGGCCGGTGCCATGCCGAGCGACGTGCCGACCATGCAGCCAACCATGATCTTGAGGTTCAGCGCCCGTGCCGCATCGCGCATGCGCAAGGCCTCTGTGAGGCCACCGGTCTTGTCGAGCTTGATATTGACGGCATCGTAGAGCCCCGCAAGCTTCGACAGGTCTTCAGTCTTGTGGACACTTTCATCGGCGCAGACCGGTACCGGGCGGTGAACGGATGCGAGCAGGGCGTCCTGCCCGGCGGGCAGGGGTTGCTCGATCAGGGCCACGCCTGATTCGAGGCAGACATCAAAATGATAGGCGAGATTGGCCTCCGTCCACCCTTCATTGGCGTCCAGAATGATGGCGCTGTTAGGGGCTGCTGCCCGCACGGCGCGAATGCGCGAGGCGTCGTCGGCGGTTCCGACCTTGATCTTCAAAAGCGCCCGATGAGCATACTGCGCCGTCTGGGCCGCCATGGCTTCCGGTTCACCAAGCGAAATCGTGTAGGCAGTGGTGAGCGGCGCGGGTTCGGCAAGTCCAGCCAGCGTAAACGCGCGCACGCCGGCTTTCTTGGCATCAAGATCCCAGAGCGCGCAATCGACGGCATTGCGTGCGGCACCGGCGTTCATCACTTGCCGGAGTTCCTCGCGATCAATGCCCGCTTCGATCCGTGGCCCGATGGTTTCGATTTCGGCCAGCACGCTGTCGATGGTTTCGCCGTAGCGCGCATAGGGCACACATTCGCCGATGCCGGCAAAAACACCGTCCGAAACATGGCAGGTGACCACGGAGGCCGTGGTCTTGCTACCGCGCGAAATCGTGAAGCTTCCGGCGATCGGGAAGTGTTCGACGGCGGTTTTCATCTGGCGGGTCATGGCTATCTCCTGTGTCTTCCATATCCCAGCGGGCAACCGATTGGCACGGAAACGTTTCAATCGGTGACAGACCGGGCTCAAGCGGCTATGAGTCGCTGACGTTTTATCAAATGCAGCCATCTCCGGAAGACCCAACAGACGTGACGCGTTCCCAAGTGAAAACCGACACCGACGTGCAGCTTGCAGAAGCTGACGATGGCAGCACCCGGGCTTATCGTCTCAGTGGCGATTGGCGCAGCGTATCCATTCACCTGGCAACACCGAAGCTGGATGCGTTCGCTGCCAAGGGCGGCGAACCCGCAGAAGTCGATCTGAGCGATGTCACCGCCATGGATACGGCGGGTGCCTGGGTTATTCGCCGCTTCATGACGCAGATCGGCGACGTGACGCTGAGAAGCGACAAGCCGCGTTATCTCGAACTCATGAATGCGCTGCCGGAGAAACTGCCGGAGCCAGCCTCTGAAGACAAGAAACCCGGCTCGCTTTTCGTTCGCATTTTTACCCCTATCGGCAATTCGGTGGTCTCCGCTTGGGAAGACACCGTTGCGGCGATGTTTATTCTGGGATCGGCCGTGCGCGGCGCCCAGCTGAAACTTGGCCGCCAGAGCGGCCTGTCGCCGGCGGCAATCGTCAGCCAGATCGACCGCATGGGCGTTCAGGCAGTGCCGATCATCCTTTTGATGTCGTTCCTCATCGGCGCGATCATTGCCCAGCAGGGTGCGTTCCAGCTGCGGTATTTCGGCGCCGAGCTTTTCGTCGTCGATCTGGTCGGCATTCTGCAGCTGCGCGAAATCGGTGTGCTGCTGACCGCGATCATGATCGCCGGCCGTTCCGGCAGCGCGATCACGGCCGAGATCGGCTCGATGAAGATGCGCGAGGAAATTGACGCGCTGAAGGTGATGGGGCTCAGCCCCATCGGCGTTCTGGTGTTTCCAAGGCTCGTCGCGCTGACCATCGCGCTGCCGCTTTTGACGATCATCGCCAATTTTGCCGCTCTGACAGGGGCTGCGGTCGTCACCTGGAGCTATTCCGGCATCACCTTTGCCACGTTCCTGGCACGGCTGCAGGAGGCGGTGGATTTCTCCTCCGTGCTTGCCGGTATGATCAAGGCGCCATTCATGGCGCTGATCATCGGTGTCGTTGCCGCCGTCGAAGGCTTGAAAGTCGGCGGCAGTGCCGAATCGCTCGGCAAGCACGTGACCCAATCGGTGGTGAAGTCGATCTTCGTGGTCATTCTGGTCGACGGCCTGTTTGCGATCTTCTACGCGGCGATCAATTTCTGATGGAAGAGGTTTTGCCGGTGGATCCGAGGGAAGACATGACAGCCGACACGGCCACGGAGGCCGGCGAAGACGGCAGGGAAGTTATCCTGTCGGTGAAGGATCTGACTGTCGGTTTCGGCTCCAACATTGTTCTCGACAAGCTCAACCTCGATATTTACCGCGGTGAAATTCTCGGTTTCGTCGGAGCATCCGGCACCGGAAAGTCGGTGCTGATGCGTACGGTCCTGCGCCTTTTGCCGCGCCGGTCGGGCTCCATCGAGATTCTCGGTGTCGAATACGATGCGGTGAGCGAAGAGGAGCGCATGGAACTCGATATGCGTCTTGGCGTTCTCTTCCAGCATGGCGCGCTGTTTTCGGCGTTGACGGTCAAGGAAAACATCCAGGTGCCGATGCGGGAATATCTCAACCTGCCGCAGGAGCTGATGGATGAACTGGCACGGCTGAAGATCGACATGGTGGGGCTGGCGCCGGAAGCGGCCGACAAGTTCCCGTCCGAACTGTCCGGCGGCATGATCAAGCGTGCTGCGCTGGCGCGCGCGCTGGCGCTCGATCCGGACCTTGTCTTCCTCGACGAGCCGACCTCCGGGCTGGATCCGATCGGGGCGGCTGAGTTCGATAACCTGATCGCCAAACTGCGCGACACCCTGGGATTGACCGTGTATATGGTGACTCACGACCTCGACAGCCTGTTTTCGGTCTGCGACCGGATTGCAGTGCTCGGCAAGAAAAAGGTTCTCGTCGAAGGCACGATCGAGGACATGCTGGCCTGTGACGACGAGTGGGTGACGTCCTACTTCCAGGGCAAGCGCGCGCGTTCCATCGTGCGCGAGGATGACGAGAGGGCCTCCTGACAGCGCTGCATGATTGAGACGTAGCAGGCGTGATTGTTTGAAGCCGACTGACTAATTGAAGCCGACTTATTTATTTGAAGCAAGGAGCCGCATTGGCGGCGTCCCCCAAGGGTACCGGTAGCAATGGAAACAAAAGCCAACTACGCCATCGTCGGATTTTTCACCGTCGCGATCATCTTCGCGGCTTTCGGCTTTGTCTACTGGATGTCCCAATACGGCCGAAGCGGCGAAATGGCGGAGCTGGTCATCAGCATTCCCGGATCGGCCAACGGCCTGAGTGTCGGATCGCCGGTGCGCTTCAACGGTATTCCCGTCGGCTCGGTTCGCAACCTCGCCATCAATTCCAACGATCCGCGCTATTCTGTTGCGGTGACTGAGGTGTCCGCCGATGCGCCGGTGCTGAAATCGACGACGGCGACACTGGAAATCCAGGGGCTGACCGGAGCTGCCTATATCGAACTCAGCGGCGGCAACAAGGGTGAAGAAAACATCCTGCGCAAGGCGCTCGATACCGGCACATCCGCGCAGCTGACCGCCGACCAGTCCAGCGTCACCAGCCTGCTGGCAACCGCCGACAAAATCCTCGACCGGGCAAACACAGCGATTGGCGATATTCAGGGCTTCGTCAAGGATGTGCGCGGACCCTTGACCGATACGATTTCCAATGCCGACCGTTTCACCCGGTCGCTGGCTGACAATTCCGAAGGCATCGATCAGTTCCTAAAGAGTGTCAGTGCGCTGTCGACCTCGATCACGGCCGCAGCCAGCAAGCTTGATTCGACCCTGTCTGCAGCAGACACTCTGGTGAAATCGGTCGACCCGAGGAAGATCGATCACATTGTCAGCAATGTCGAGAAGATGAGCAACGACCTGAGTGCCGCATCCACGGGCGTCGCCGACACCATCGCCTCGTTCAAGAAGACGGCCGAGACCTATGAACGGTTTGGCGAAAGGGCTACGGCATCGCTGGATCGCGTCGATACGCTGATCGCCTCCATCGACCCGCAGAAGGTGTCAGGCGTCGTCAACGACGTCTCGGCTGCCAGCGCCGATGCTCGCAAGGCGGTGGCTTCGGTTGCGGATTTTGCCGAGCGGATCAAAGGCCGGCAGAACGATATCGACCAGACGATCACCGATGTCACCCAGATGGCCAACAAACTGAACGCTGCTTCCAGCCGCGTCGATGGCATTCTGGTCAAACTTGACGGTTTCCTTGGTGATGCCGATGCACCGTCGCTGTCGGCGGATGCCCGGGCGACAATGGAATCCTTCCGCAAGGTGGCCGATAACCTGAATGCCCAGATCGGCCCGATCGCTGATAACCTCAAGCGTTTCTCAGGCTCTGGCTTGCGCGATATCGAGGCTCTGGTCAGCGATACGCGCCGGACGGTCAACACGCTCGACACGACGATTTCGACCTTCGACAAGGATCCGCAGCGGCTGCTGTTCGGTGGCGAAACGGTGAAGCAGTATGATGGACGCACGCGCCGTTGAGCCGAAGCTGCGCGCCGGTGAGTCTAAGCGGGAATTACCGCAGCTGCTGCCGTCGAATCGGGTATTGCCTTCCGAGGCGTGACGTGAGCGTGGCAAGGCTGCAAGCCTTGACGGATTTTTAACTTGTCTTCGCCGGATTGGCGGCTTTTTTGACTTGTTTTGACCGGATCAGCCTCTACGTTGCTGCTGATTGGCGAAGGATAGTGTTTGAAATGAATTTTTCCGGTGTGTCGTTTGGTCGAAAGGCAGGTTTGATCCGGGCCTGTTCTGCATTTCTCTTGGTCGCCGTGCTTTCCGCCTGCGCCGGCAAGGCAAACAATGACACCTACAGCCTGTCTGCTTCGCCCGCCATCGAAGGCCCTTCTTCGACCAAGAAACAGATACTCGTTCCCGAGCCGACCGCGCTGAAAGCGCTCGACAGCGATCAGGTGGTGATCCGGTTGTCGGGTTCGGAAATCCAGTATCTCGCCAAATCGCAGTGGAGTGACCGCCTGCCGAAGATGGTGCAGGCAAAGCTTGTGCAAGCATTCGAGAACACCGGCAAGATCGGTGGCGTCGGCAAGCCGGGCGAGGGGCTGGCCATCGACTATCAGGTCATCACCGAAATCCGGTCGTTCGAAATATCGACCGAAGGTGCCGATACCGCCATCGTCGAGATTTTCGCCAAGATACTCAACGACCGCAACGGCACCGTCGGTGCGCAGAAGGCTTTTCGCGCAACCGTTCCGGTCCGTGGCAGCGGGGCGCCGGCTTTCGTTGCAGGCCTTGATGGCGCGTTTGCACAGGTTGCAGGCGAGATTGTCAGTTGGACGCTCAAAGCGATCTGATCAGGAAACCGCGATCCGGTTGACGATTTCCGCAACACCTTCGACGGTGTTTGCGGCTTCTTCCGCCCGCTCGGCCTCTTCAATGGTTGCGACCGTGCCGCTGAGCACAATCGTATTTCCCTTTGAGACCACGGAAACATCCGAGGCATCGAGCCCGTCTACCGTGGCCAGGCAGTTGGCGACCCGCGTTTCCAGGTCGGCCTGATCTCCCTCGAAAAGCTCTTCCGGGGTTTTGCCGTAAAATGTGCGCTCTTTGAAAACCATGGCTCAGTTCTCCAATCCGGTTATCCGCCGATAACGCGGCGCGCCTGTTTTTGTTCAGGCCTGTTCCATTCGAAACAGCGCGGATAAGCGGCGTGTGAGATTGTTGGGTCACTGGATGAGACGAACTCATCAGGAACCAACAGAGGAGACAACATCATGCGCAAGTTCATCATATCCGCCGCCGTCGCAGTCATTGCCGCCGTCTCGTTTGCCGCACCGTCTCAGGCCGGCGGACATGGCCATCACGGATATGGTCACCACGGCGGGTTTTCCATCGGTTTCTACAACACTGGCTACTATGGTGGCGGCTACTACGGCGGTGGTTATTACGAGCCATCCTGCTACATCAAGAAGGTGAAGCGCTGGGACCGGTGGGGCAACCTGCATATCCGCCGCATCCAGATCTGCGATTGATACGCAGACTGCAGACAACAAAAATCCGGCCGTTTACGCGGCCGGATTTTTTCGTTCGGGAAATTGGTTTCAGGGCCAGCGGACCACCGGTGGCAAGGATGACAGAATTGAATCGACATTTCCGCCGGTTTTCAATCCAAAAATCGTGCCGCGATCGTAGAGCAAATTGAATTCGACATAGCGGCCGCGGCGGACCAGTTGCTCGTCGCGGTCTTCCTCACTCCAGGGCTTGTTGAAATTGGCGCGCACGATCTTCGGATAGATCAGGCTGAACGCTTTGCCGACGTCCTGGGTGAACGCGAAGTCGGCCTCCCAGCCGCCCTTCTCCTCGCCAGAGTGCAGCCAGTCGTAAAAGATACCGCCGGTGCCCCGCGGTTCGTTGCGATGTTTTAGGAAGAAATACTCGTCGCACCATTGCTTGAAGCGGCCGTGGTCGGCAACCGGGTGCCGTTTGCAGGCGATCTCCATGCCCTTGTGAAACAGCAGCGTATCCGGGTCGGTCGGCGTCCGGCGGCTGTCGAGAACAGGTGTGAGGTCTGCACCACCGCCAAACCAGTTGCTGGTGGTGACAACCATGCGCGTGTTCATATGAACAGCTGGAACGTTCGGATTGACCGGATGGGCGATCAGCGAGATGCCGGAGGCCCAGAAGGTGGGATCTTCTTCGGCGCCAGGAATCTGGCTGCGGAATTCCGGCGAGAACTCGCCGTAGACTGTCGATGTGTGGACGCCGACCTTTTCAAAGACGCGGCCTTCCATCATCGACATGCGCCCGCCACCGCCAGCTCCCTTGTCGCGCAACCAGTCCTTGCCGACGAAACGCCCTGGCTCGCGGTCGGACAATGGGCCTGCCAGTTCGTTCTCGATGGTTTCAAACGCGGCGCAGATGGTATCGCGCAAGGATTGGAACCAGGCTGTTGCTCTGGCCTTCTTGTCTTCGATATCCGCGGGCAGTCCCTGTGGCAGGTTGGGTCGTTCCATGAAAAGTAATCCTGTTTGGCGGGGCCTCAAGCGGCAAAAAGCGCGCCGATTCGCATATTGGCCGACAGTTCATATTTTTGCCACGGCTGCAACGGCGCAGGCATCAACAGGTCAGTCTGCCGCAGATGTCTATGCGGAGATTCCGACTCGCAAAAGCAGGAATATCTCCCTATCTTCACTATAAGAGGCTCGACTGGCGAAAGGTGAGCTCATGGCACGACTTCCGGCAGGACCGCCGCTCGACGGCTTGAAACGTCAGATCGCCCGGCACCGCAGCGGCAACCCGCAACGCAATGACGGGCTGTTCGTGCGCGAAACATTCCGGCTCGATCGCACCGATGCGCGCCAGAAGGCGCAGGAATGGTTCGATGCCTGGCCGAAAGCCGCCTACTGGACCGAAGTGGAGAGCTGGCGCCAACTCGACGGCGACCAGATCGAATTCACCATGCGGCGCCTGCCCAGCGCCGATTGAGGTCTCAATCTGCTGATCCTTTGTTACAGCCGAACGCTTACTCCTGTTCCTCACCGGCATGCTCGATGAGATAGGCGCCGGCGCCTTTCTCAGACAGCGTGTCGTAGGGATTGCGCAACGGACAATCGCGCATCGAAAGGCAGCCGCAGCCGATGCAGGACGTCAGCTGGTCGCGCAAAGCGGTGAGCTTTGCGATACGCTCGTTCAGATCGGCCTTCCAGTGTTCCGACAGATGCGCCCAGTCGCTCGCCAGCAATTGCCGGTCGTTTGGCAGGGCGGAAAGCTCCCTTTGAATATCTGCGAGCGGAATTCCGGTGCGCTGGGCAATCTTGATGACGGCGATGCGGCGCAAAACGCTGCGGGGATAACGGCGCTGATTGCCCCGGCTGCGCATGCTCTTGATCAGGCCTTTTGTCTCGTAGAAATGCAGCGTCGAGACCGCGACGCCACTGCGCGTGGCGACCTCTCCGACGGTCAGTTCGCGGCGTGGCAGATCGGTTCGATTTTCTTCCGGCATATCTATTGACCTCAACTATAGTTGAGGTTCTATACCATAGGCTCTATCGCATCTACAACGGAGCTTTCGCAGATATGAATGAGAAAATGACCATCGCCGTCGTCTATGGCAGTGCACGGCAAGGGCGCTTCTGCGACACGGTCGTCAACTGGGTTTTGACGGAATTATGGGCCGAAAGCGGTTTCCGCGTCATTCTCATCGATCCCCTCGAGTTCAAGGGGGCGGCCGGGGATGCGGCGTTGAACGCCGAAGCGCTTGAGGAAAGGATTGCCGAGGCCGATGCCTTTATCGTCGTCACGCCGGAATACAATCACGGCTATCCGGCTCCGCTCAAGGAGCTGATCGACAGTTGCTATGAGCCGTGGCACGCAAAGCCGGTTGGCTTCATCTGCTATGGCGGTGTCTCGGGTGGACTGCGGGCCGTTGAGCAGTTGCGCCAGGTCTTTGCCGAGCTGCACACCGTGACGATCCGCGACACGGTCAGTTTTTCCAATGTCTGGGCGCAGTTCGATGCGGCCGGTAATCCGTTCAAGGCGGTAGAGGCCAAGGCCGGATTGATGGTGATGCTGCGGCGGTTGAAATGGTGGGCGAGGGCGCTGAAGACTGCCCGGGCCGAAAACGCCTATGGCGGGGTTGCGGCATGAAGCAGGCCGGCAGGTTTCAGCCGTTGACCTGCCGGATCGCCTCGCCGGCGATCATTGCCACCGACATGGCAACGTTCAGCGACCGTTGTCCCTCGACCATCGGCACGATGATGCGCCCGTCCGCCTTGTCATGGACGTGATCCGGCACACCGGCGCTTTCGCGGCCGAACAGCAGAGTGTCGTTCGGCCGGAAGGAAAAGCGTGTGTAGGGCTCGGCGGCCTTCGTGGAGGCCAGCACCAACCGGCGGCCCTCAGCAAGCCGGACCTCCTCGAACAGCTCCCAGTTGATGTGACGCGTCAGCGTGACCGAGGCGATGTAATCCATGCCTGCGCGCTTGAGGTTCTTGTCCGACAGATCGAAGCCTGCGGGCTCAATGATATCGACGGCAAGGCCAAGACACGCGGCAAGGCGAAGGATCGTCCCGGTATTGCCGGGAATATCGGGCTGGTAGAGGGCGATGCGGAGTGAATGGGACGACATATCAACAAGTCTTATGGGGTTCATCAATGGCCGTAATCAATCTGTGCCGTAATGGCAACAGAATCCTGGCTGAGACAAAAATGATGAAAAAAACGCCAGCGGCAATCTGGCGTACCGGCGCAAATCAATCTATGTCTGCAGCATCTTCAACGCGAACCACAGGAGGCTTACATGGATATTCGAATGACCACCAGCCTCCAGGCTGTGCCTCCAGTCCTCTTGGGCTGACCGGTTTCGCGCTTTTCTTTTTTTGGCACCATTGCGCACGACCGCCCGCTTTCCGGACGAACACGTCTCGTGTGCAAGATTGAGCTGTTTTCCGGTTTTTAATTTCTGATCGATGAATGCGGGATGTCCCGCTTTCCTTCACTGAATTCCTGAAGGAGCTTATAATGTTCGGCTGGTTTGAATCCCGCCTCAATCCCTATCCCGTCGAGGAACCCAAGGTTCCACCGCAGGGTCTGTTTGCCTTCTGCTGGCACTATACCAAGCCGGCGGCACCCTGGCTGTTGACCATGTCGGTCTGCACCATGCTGATCGCGATTGGCGAAGTGGCGCTGTTCCAGTTCCTCGGCAATGTCGTCGATTGGCTGTCTTCGGCCAAGCAGGACACCTTTCTTGCGAGCGAGGGTACAAAACTGTTCTGGATGGGCGCGCTCATCCTGATCGGCCTGCCGACAGTCGTCGCTGTTGATTCGATCATCATGCATCAGATTCTGCTCGGCAATTATCCGATGATAGCGCGCTGGCAGATGCATCGTTATCTGCTGCGTCAGGGCATGACCTTTTTCGCCAACGAGTTTGCCGGCCGCGTCGCCACCAAGGTGATGCAGACCTCGCTTGCCGTGCGCGAAACGGTGATGAAGATCCTCGACGTCTTCGTCTATGTCGTCGCTTACTTCATCTCGATGCTTGTGGTGGTTGCTGCAGCCGACTGGCGGCTTTTGGCACCGCTGATCGTCTGGATCATCATCTATGTCTGCATCGTCACATACTTCGTGCCGCGCTTGCGCAAGATCTCCAAGGATCAGGCGGATGCGCGCTCGATGATGACCGGCCGCGTCGTCGACAGCTACACCAATATCGCCACCGTCAAGCTGTTTTCGCATGCCGGCCGCGAGGAGGTGTATGCCAAGGAAAGCATGGACGCGTTCCTGCAGACCGTGCACCGGCAGATGCGCAAGGTGACGCTGTTTCATATCCTCGTCTATACCAACAACTGCATCGCACTGTTCGCGATCTCGGCGCTCGGCATCTATTTCTGGATGACCAGCGGCATGTCGGTCGGCTCGATCGCCATTGCCGTGTCGCTTGCCATGCGCATCAACGGCATGTCGCAGTGGATCATGTGGGAAGTCTCGGCGCTGTTTGAAAACATCGGCACCGTCTATGACGGCATGAGCATGATGACCAAGGCACATGACATCGTCGACAATGACGATGCCAAGGTGCTGAAGGCGCCGCAGGGCGCCATCGCGTTCGAAAATATCGGCTTCCACTACGGCAAGAACAAGGGCGTGATTGAAAACCTCTCGCTCCACATCAAGCCGGGCGAGAAGATCGGTCTGGTCGGACGCTCAGGTGCTGGCAAGACGACGCTGATGAACGTGCTGTTGCGCTTCTACGATCTCGAATCGGGCACGATCCGGATCGATGGGCAGGATATTTCTGCGGCAACGCAGGACAGCCTGCGTGCGCAGATCGGCGTGGTGACGCAGGATACATCCCTGCTGCACCGTTCGATCCGCGACAACATCGCCTATGGTCA
Organism: Pararhizobium sp.; assembly: GCF_965279435.1. Classification (NCBI taxonomy): domain Bacteria; kingdom Pseudomonadati; phylum Pseudomonadota; class Alphaproteobacteria; order Hyphomicrobiales; family Rhizobiaceae; genus Pararhizobium; species Pararhizobium sp. The sequence goes on along the minus strand of NZ_CBDIHY010000003.1, from coordinate 3,721,526 downwards.
TCCCGAGGCTGGCGATGCCGACATCATCGCGGCCGCCAAGCGGGCCAATGCCTGGGACTTCATCGAGTTGCTCGAGGATAACCAGGGCCGCAAGGGGCTCGATGCGCAGGTCGGCGAGCGGGGCGTCAAGCTCTCCGGCGGCCAGCGCCAGCGGATCGCGATTGCCCGTGTCTTCCTGAAAGACGCACCGATCCTGATCCTCGACGAGGCGACCTCGGCGCTCGATTCGGAAGTGGAAGCCGCGATCCAGGAAAACCTGTTTGCCCTGATGAAGGGGAAGACGGTGATCGCGATTGCCCACCGCCTGTCGACGCTGACGGAGATGGACCGGCTGGTCATTCTCGAAGCCGGCAAGATCGTCGAGACCGGCAGCCATGCCGAGCTGGTCAGCCGCAGTGGCCTTTATGCCGACCTCTGGTCGCGGCAGTCCGGCGGCTTCATCGCTGATGATGGCGATGGTGCAAACCAAAAGGAGGAGGCGGCCGAATAGGCCGCCTCCAAGCCTTGCATGTTATCTCCCGGGACGATCGACGTGAGCGATATCGGTTTTGAATTCGACATCCTGATCAAGGGTGAGCGCACGGAGGCGTTCGATGTCTTCACTGCTGCCAATCCGGACTGGGGATGCCGCTATGGAAAGAACGGCGGCTTCCTGGCCGAGCCGCCGCAGCTGACCGTCGATCAGCCGGACGCGAGCAGCTTCATTGCGCTGCATGTCGATGCCTATGCAGCCCAGCTTTCGGCGCTGCGGGTCTTTGGCCATGGCCATGGCATTCGGATTGCTGTCTATTTTGACAGTGCGACGATGACAGCCTTGAACCTTGGTCTCAAGCCCTCGACCATGGCGCTGGTTTCGGCACTCGGCTACGAAGTCGAGTTTTGCCTTTATCCTTCCACCGACCACGGCGACGGCTGAAAACGGACTGAAGAACTGCGTTAAAGTGAACATGACGGATTTGTAATCGAAATCCCGGACATTCGGCGGCAATTGCCGATTGTCCGGCCTGCGAATCCGCCTATATCGGACATATGGTTTTGCGCGCCCTGTTTGCCTTTTTCGAAAACTGGATACAGCCTTTCGCGGCGCGCGACAGTTTGCAGCCGCCCGAGCGGTTAATCCCCTATGTCTGGTTTTACATAAAGCAGGCCAAGGCACCGTTTATCGCCATGCTGGTTCTCGGCGGCATGACGGCGGCGATCGAGGCGACGCTGTTCTGGTTTGTTGGCCGCATCGTCGATATTCTCGCCACCGTCAGACCAAGCGACGGCTGGAGCGGGCTGCTTGCAGACCACGGCGCCGAGCTGTTCGGTATGCTGGTTCTGATCGGCATCATCCGCTTCGTCGTCTCGCTGGTGATGGCGCTGGTCGATCAGCAGGTGATTACGCCGGGCTTTTACAATCTGGTGCGCTGGCAATCCTATCTGCATGTCTCGCGCCAATCTTTGTCGTTCTTCCAGAATGATTTTTCCGGCCGCATCGTGACCAAGGTGTGGTCGGGCGGACAGGCGGTCGGCGATGTCGTCACGTCGCTGATGGAAAGCGTCTGGTTCGTCGGCATCTATTCGGTCTCGACGCTGGTGCTGGTCGGCCAGCTCGATCTGTCGCTTGCCGTCGTCGTTTTTCTCTGGCTGATCGGCTTTGCCTTCCTGGCGCGCTATTTCGTGCCGCGCATCCGCAAGCATTCGAAGGAAACGGCCGAAGCGTCGTCGATGCTCAGCGGCCGCATGGTCGATGCCTACAGCAATATGCAGACGCTCAAACTGTTTGCCCGCGACGAGGAAAACGACCGCTATATGCGGCAGGGTTTCGATATTTTTCAGGATAGCATCATCCGCTTCACCCGGTTCATCACCGGCGTGCGGGCATCGATGGCGTTTCTGTCGGGGATCATGATCGTCACCATGGCAGGGTTGAGCGTCGATCTGTGGCTTTCAGGCGCAATCAGCTCCGGTGCGGTGGCGTTCACGATGGCGCTGATCCTGCGGCTGAATTTTCTCTTGAGCCGGATGATGGTCCAGTTCAACGGTATCATGCGCAATATCGGCACGATCCAGAATGCCGCCGAGATGATTTCTCAGCCGGTGCAGCTTATCGACCAGCCGAATGCACCGAGCCTCGTCGTCAATAGCCCGGCGATCCGTTTTGACAATATCCACTTCCATTACGGCAAGGGGCAGGGCGTCATCGATAACCTGTCTCTGGTCGTAAGGCCGGGTGAAAAAATCGGTATTGTCGGCCGCTCAGGTGCGGGCAAGACGACGCTCGTCAATCTGCTGTTGCGCTTCTACGACCTGGAAGCCGGCCGCATTCTGATTGACGGGCAGGACATCTCGATGGTGCGTCAGGAATCGCTGCGCATGCAGATCGGCGTCGTCAGCCAGGATACATCGCTGCTGCACCGGTCGATCCGCGACAACATCCTGTTTGGCCGGCCGGATGCCGACGAGCACGGTCTGCGTGAAGCGGCTGAAAAAGCCGAAGCGCTGGATTTCATCGAGAACCTGCAGGACCAAAGGGGCCGCAAGGGATTTGACGCCCATGTCGGCGAGCGCGGCGTCAAGCTGTCTGGCGGACAGCGCCAGCGGGTGGCGATTGCGCGGGTGATGCTGAAGGATGCGCCGATCCTCGTGCTCGACGAGGCGACTTCGGCGCTTGATTCGGAAGTCGAGGCTGCCATCCAATCCAACCTCGACCGGCTGATGCACGGAAAGACCGTGCTTGCCATCGCCCACCGGCTCTCCACCATCGCAGCACTCGACCGTCTGATCGTCATGGATCAGGGCCGGATTGTCGAAGATGGAACCCATGACCAGCTGATATCAGCCGGTGGCCTCTATGCCGATCTCTGGCTGCGGCAGTCCGGCGGATTTTTGGCGCGTGAGGCTGCGGCCGAATAACGCACCAGCTCTGTGCCAAACGGCTGTGCGGCGTCGCGTTTCGATCGTGCCGGACGGCAAAAAGCGGTTTGCGAACATCGGCTTCGGTTTTCCCGCGACAATGTGGCTCACCCCTTGCACCCAAGGCTAGACATCCCCAGCGATCAAGCATAGAACGCGCCGGAATGCCGGGGGAATCTGCCGTTTTTTTGATGGGCGAGGTTTGCCCGGTTTTGGTGCATGAGCGGGGAAGGCGAAAGTTTTCTTCGAATCGTGCATAGAGGCTTATTGATTTGGCGCTGTTCTTTCGCTCAAGTGTCAGCACGGGGCGCGGATCGACGCCGGGGACAGTGCGGTTTCCGCAAAACATTGCGTGAGAGGATGGTTTAGCCGTGAGCGAACACGAGATATCAAGCGAAACCTCGGGCGAGCCCACTCGCCGCGATTTCCTGTATTTGACGACTGGGATGGCAGGCGCAGTCGGCGCAGCAGCCGTAGCATGGCCATTCATCGACCAGATGCGGCCTGATGCTTCGACGCTGGCGCTGGCTTCCATCGAGGTCGATGTTGCAAGCCTGCAGCCGGGCATGTCGCTGACCGTAAAATGGCGCGGCAAGCCGGTGTTCATCCGCAACCGTACCGACAAGGAAGTCGAGGAAGCCAACGCTGTTGCGCTGGCCGACCTGAAAGATCCGGTTGCGCGCAACGCCAACCTGCCCGCCGATGCGACTGCGACAGACCTTGATCGCTCCGCCGGCAAGGAAAAAGAAAACTGGATCGTCATGATTGGCTCCTGCACGCACCTCGGTTGCGTTCCGCTCGGCCAGGCTGGCGATTTTGGCGGCTGGTTCTGTCCGTGCCACGGCTCTCACTACGATACGGCTGGCCGTATTCGTAAGGGCCCGGCACCACAGAACCTCGCTGTACCGACCTTTGCGTTCGCTACCGACACAGTCATCAAGATCGGTTGAGGGGAATACTGATTATGAGTGGTGATCATTCAACCTATACGCCGACGTCCGGTTTCGAGAAATGGGTGGATTCGCGCCTGCCGCTGCCGCGGCTCGTGCATGACAGCTTCGTTTCCTATCCGGTTCCGCGCAATCTGAACTACGCCTACACATTCGGCGCCATGCTTTCGGTCATGCTGATCATCCAGATCCTGACCGGTGTGGTTCTCGCCATGCACTACGCCGCCGAAACGACGGTTGCCTTCAATTCCGTCGAAAAGATCATGCGCGACGTCAACCAGGGTTGGCTCCTGCGCTACATGCACTCCAACGGCGCGTCGTTCTTCTTCATTGCCGTCTACCTGCATATCGGCCGTGGTCTCTACTACGGTTCGTACAAGGCACCGCGCGAAATCCTCTGGATCCTCGGCGTTGTCATCTACCTTCTGATGATGGCTGCCGGCTTCATGGGTTACGTTCTGCCCTGGGGTCAGATGTCCTTCTGGGGGGCGACCGTTATCACCGGCTTCTTCACCGCCTTCCCTGTGGTTGGCGACTGGATCCAGCAGTTCCTGCTCGGTGGTTTTGCCGTCGATAATCCGACGCTCAACCGGTTCTTCGCGCTGCATTACCTGCTGCCCTTCATGATCGCGGGCGTCGTTGTCCTGCATATCTGGGCGCTGCATGTGGTTGGCCAGACCAACCCGACCGGCGTCGAGGTCAAGACCAAGACGGATACCGTTCCCTTTACACCTTACGCGACCCTCAAGGACGCGCTCGGCGTATCGGTCTTCCTGCTCTTCTACGCATGGTTCGTGTTCTACATGCCGAACTTCCTCGGCCACCCGGACAACTACATTCCGGCCAATGCGCTGAAGACACCGGCTCATATCGTTCCTGAATGGTACTACCTGCCGTTCTACGCGATGCTGCGCGCCATCACCTTCAATGTTGGCCCGATCGACTCCAAGCTTGGTGGCGTTCTGGTGATGTTCGGTGCGATCATCGTGCTGTTCTTCCTTCCCTGGCTCGATACGTCGAAGGTTCGCTCGGCCGTTTATCGTCCCTGGTACAAGCTGTTCTTCTGGCTCTTCGTGGTCAATGCCATCCTGCTCGGCTGGCTGGGCTCGCGCCCTGCCGAAGGCACCGGTTTGCTGGGGCTGATTTTCTCCGGCGACCTGAAGGGCAACTACGTCGGCTATTCGCAGCTCGGCACTCTCTATTACTTCGGTTTCTTCCTCGTCATCATGCCGATCCTCGGTCTGGTCGAGACGCCGAAGCGCATCCCGAATTCCATTACCGAAGCGGTTCTGGAAAAGCAGGCTGCGAAAAAGTCCGTTGCTGCGTGATGTCTGCGAAGAACAAGGAACCCAAAACAATGAAAAAGCTTGTTACAGGCATTCTTTCGCTCGCAGTCGTCGCCGGACTTGGTGCAGGCATGGTGTTCGCCGCTGAGACCGGCGAAGCCAAGCCTGCGGGTGCTGCCGCTGAGGAAGAGCATGGCGGCGGTACGCCCCACTTCCCGATCCACAAGCCGGAGCAGGAAAAATGGTCCTTTGCCGGACCGTTCGGCAGCTACGACAAGGGCCAGCTGCAGCGCGGCCTGAAGGTCTACACCGAAGTCTGTTCCGCCTGCCACTCGATGAACCTTGTGTCCTTCCGTACACTGGAAGGGCTCGGTTACTCGCCAGCCCAGGTGAAGACCTTTGCGGCCAACTACGAAGTCCAGGACGGCCCGAACGCCGAAGGCGAGATGTACACCCGCAAGGCCGTGCCTTCGGATCATTTCCCATCGCCGTTCCCGAACGCCGAGGCTGCTGCTGCTGCCAACAATGGTGCTGCACCGCCGGACTTTTCGCTGATCGCCAAGGCACGCGGTATCGAACGCGGCTTCCCGACCTTCATCTTCGACATGTTCACCCAGTATCAGGAAGGTGGCCCGGATTACATTCACGCGCTGCTGACCGGCTACCAGGAACCGCCGAAGGGCGTCGAGATTTCGGCGGGTACACATTACAACCCGTACTTCGCCAATGCTGCGGCTCTGGCCATGGCAAAGCCGATCTCCGACGATCAGGTGACCTATGACGACGGTTCGCCACAGACGGTCGAGCAGTATTCGCACGACATCTCCGCGTTCCTGATGTGGGCTGCCGAGCCGCATCTGGAAGCGCGCAAGCGCACCGGATTCATGGTGATGATCTTCCTGTTGATCTTCACCGGCCTGATCTACCTGACGAAGAAGTCGGTTTACGCCAACAAGGAGCATTGAGGTTTCCTCAAGCTTTGGAAATGACAAAAAGGCGGCCCATGTGGCCGCCTTTTTTTTGCCCGCCCGCTGTCCGTACTGCTCATTGGCGAAGTGATTCTTACGCATGGGGGGCTATGAAGCTTGTAATGGCGCAGACCGTTGTTTCGACGGATTCTCCGCCAACGGAGTTGCAATACGCGCCGTGATCGTTCAGGCAGCAGCGCAAGGGGCAAGGCTTGCCGGTTTTGCGAGGGCGCTCTTTCCGGCTATTCGAAATTTCAGATCGGCAGTTCGGCCGAATGGGAAGGGTTGGCGGGGCTGCACAGGAAGCCGAACTTCGCTCCATCGCGGCCCTTTGCGGCGAACTTGGCATTTTCGCCGTGGTCGGTGGAGCGCACCGGCTGGCCGCACAACAGCCTTTATATCTTCTCCGGTTCCGGAGCCCTGCTGACCAGGCATGACAAGCGGTTTCTGTCCAACAGCGAGCTCGACGGCTGGTATACGCCGGGAGCCGCGCCGATTGTCGTCGAGGTCAATGGTTTCCGCTTTGGCTGCGCCATTTGCATCGAGTCGCAATTTCCCGAGATATTCAGTGATTATGAAAGGATGGGCGTTGATGGCGTAATTTTCGAGTCCTATGGACTGCCGCCCCATTTCCAGATCGCGTTGCGCGCCCATGCTGGATTGAACTGTCTCTGGATTGCGGCTGCAACGCCTGCCCATTAGGCTGGCAAGGGACCTGCTGGCATCACCGGCCCGGATGGTGAGTGGATGGCGCAATGTGCCCAAACGCCGGAGCCGGGTTTGGTCTTGGCTGCACTGGACCGGAACGATCCCGCTTATGATATCCCGCTTCAAAAGGCCCGGCCTTGGCGGGCAAAGGCGCGGCAAGGGGATATCTATCGCGACCAGCTGGTCGATGATTCGCGTAGCCACACCAGAGATGAATATTGACGTGAGCTTTTATCCCAGCTGATCAACGGCAATGGCTTATTTGCTGTTGCGGCATTCTCGTTCATTGGCTTCCAACAAAAAAAGCCCCGCAGTTTCCTGCAGGGCTTGATGTCTAAGGTCGTTGTCAAAGCTCTTAGCTGAACCGTCCAGCCGCGTGTGCCAGCATCGTGTAGACCTTGCCGGTATCGGACGTCAGATAGGTCTGGGTCATCACCTTGTCGCGGTCGTTGCGGGCGACGTCGCCGAGCAACTTTTCGAAGTCGGCGATGTAGCGATCGACGGCCGTGCGGAATTCCGGTTCGCGATCATACTTGCGCTTGATCTCGTCGAAGGTCTGCTGGCCCTTCAGCGTGTAGAGGCGGCGTGTGAACACGTCGCGCTCGCCGCGCTGGTAACGGCGCCACAGGTCGACCGAGGCATCATGGTCGATGGCGCGGGCGATGTCGACCGACAGCGAGTTCAGCGATTCCATCACATGGCGCGGGTTGCGGGTGTCGCCTGAGCGGGTCGCTGCGGCAGGCTGTGCTTCAGCGGCACGCTGGACCGGTGCAGCAGTTGCCGGCTCTTCGTCGCGCGAGGCGCCACGCAGCAGGTCACGCATCCAGCCGCTGCCTTCTTCGGCGCGCTGTTGGCGGGGGGCGGCTTGCGGCTCCGGCTGGCGGGCAACCGGCTGTTGGGCGGCTGGCTGCTGGGCAACGGCACGCGGCTGCTCGATACCGAGGCTACCGCGAAGCGCCGTCTCCGGCTCAGGGCGGCGTTGCTCGACAACAGGCTGGTGGGCAACGGCGCGGACCGGGGCGGGCGCTACGGCCTGCTGGACTGCCTGCTGTGCCGCGGTCTGTTGGCGGGTGACCGGCTGGGAGATCTCGAGCTGGCCGGACGACTTGCCGATGATATCGGAAAGCTCCTGCAAGGCCTTGATCTGTTCGGCAACCGCACGGCGCATGACCGAGGCGTTTTCCTTGGCTTCTTCCGGCAGGTCGAAGGCACCGCGCTTCAGTTCCTCGCGGGTCATATCAAGTTCCTTGCGGATCTCGTGAGCCGAGCGGCGGATTTCGTCGGTGGCACCGCTGAAGCGGCTGACCGCCTCTTCGACAGCCTGGCGGATGGCCGAGCCCATGTGTTCGGCTGCGCCGTCCGATTTCTTGCTGGTTTCGGTCATCAGGCGATCAATGTCCGACAGCGAGGCGCCAACGCTGCCGCGCAGACGGGAGGCGACTTCCTTGGAGCGTTCCTCGGCGCGCACGAACGCACCCTCGACGGAGAGACTTGCGTCTTCGCCGGCCTTGGTGACGGCGGCACGCATGGCTTCGCTGGCCGATGCGGCACGGGCTTCGGCTTCCGACAGGGTCTTGCTGACATTGGCGAAGGACGACTGGACACCGGCGCGCAGGTTGCTGGCGATCTCGTTGGAGCGTTCTTCTGCCCGCACGAATACCGATTCGACCGACATGCTGGCTTCGTCGCCGGCCTTGATCACGGCATTGCGCATGGCCTCGGCGGCCGATGCGGCACGTTGTTCGGCTTCGCTCAGAATGCGGCCGACATCGCTGAAGGATGACTGGATGCCGGAGCGCAGGTTGCCCGCGACCTGGGCCGAGCGGTCCTCTGCCCGCTGGAAGGCGCCATCGACGAAGCCTTCAAGCGCATGCATGGTCTTTTCGATTTCTTCGGACCGGCTGACGAGGCCGATGGAGAGTGTGCGCAGGGCATCCTGGCGTTCTTCCAGCGTGCTGACTAGATTGGACTGGGCAGCGGCGAGAAGATCGGATGCCTGGCCGAGAACCTTGGAATGATCCTCGAAGCGGCCGACGATGCCGCCGATCTGCGACAGGGTGGAGCCAGAGATATCCGCCAGCTTGTCGACCTTGCCTTCGAGAAGACGGGTCGATGTGGACAGCATGTCGGAGGCGCGGGTGGCGGATTCAGAGAACCGTGCGGTGGTCGATTCCAGTTGCTCGTCCATGGCGCCAAGATTGGCGCTGGCCTGTTCAATGACGCCGGCAATCGAGCTGTTGCTTGCCGACAGCTGGTCGATCAGACCCATGGCCGTCGACTGCAGACGGTTCTCGACCATCTTCATGGCCTTGGCCGTCTCTTCGGCGCGGGTCGAAATCGCATTCAGCGTTTCGCCGGTGCGTGCGCTCAGGCTGTCGAGCAGGGTAGCATTTTCGGCGCGCAGGCGGTCAGCGCTCTGCTGTGCCACTTCACTGATACGGTCGGCTGCTTCCTTGCCGGTTGCAGCATACTGATCGATGATCGGGCGGGCCTGCTCGTCGATGATGCGTGACAGTTCGGCGGAGCGGCCAGCCAACATTGAGTTGAGCTCGCGGGTGCTGTCGTCGAGGGTGGTGCGAATGGTGTTGCCACGGGCCTCCAGCGCCTTCTCGACGTCGGTCAGGCTCTGGCTCAGCGACGATGCCTGTTCGGCGACGCGCGACTGTGTCTGGGCAATCCGGGCGGCTGCACCATCGGATGCCTCGCCAACCGAACGGGCAAGCTCGGCGCTGCGCATTGCTGCGGTCGCAGCTGTCTGTTCCACGGCCGACTGGAAGTCGGCCTGCCGTGCAGCCATTGCCTGTGCAAAGTCGTCACCGGCCTTGGCCAGCAGTTCGGCCGAGCGCAGTGCTTCCGCATCAATGCCCTGAGCCGCTTCGCCGACGGCACCGCGCAGGTTGGTGACGAGGCCTGCGGCCTTGCCTTCGATCGTGCGGCTGACATTGTCAAGGCCGATCGAAAGGGCACGGTCCATGGTGCCGAGGCGTTCCTCGATGCGGCCTGTGCCACCTTCGATGCTGGCTTCGATTCGTGTAGCGGCGGCTGCCGTGACGCGGTCAAGTTCTGCCGTGTGGGTGGTGAGCGTCTCGGTGATACGGTTTGCGGCTTCGCCGCTGATCCGGTCGATCTCTTCGGTGCGGCCAACCAGGCTGCCAGCGATCCGGTCGGCGGCAAGGGTGCTGACGCGGTCCAGTTCCGTCGTGTGGTCGGACAGGGTCGAAGCGATGCGCGCTGCGGCAGCATTGCCGACGCGGTCGATCTCTTCCGTCCGGCCAGCCAGGCTATCGGTGATCATGGCGGCAGCAGCCGTGCTGATCTGGTCGAATTCAGCCGTGTGGGCAGACAGTGTTTCGGCGATCCGTGCGGCGGCAACGCCGCCGATCCGGTCGATTTCGCCGGTGTGGCCGGACAGGCTGTTTGCGATGCGCGCGGCTGCGCGGTCGCTGACCTGATCCAGCTCGGACACCTTGGCCGACAGCGTATCGGCGATCCGCTGACCGGCATTGTCGACGAATTCGCTGACGCCGCCGACGCTCTCGCGAATACGGCCTTCCAGGACGCCAAGGCTGCTTTCGATGCGTGCGCCGGTCTCGTCGACGCTGCTGTTGATGTTGGTGAGCGACGTGTCCATCCGGTGCGTCAGAGTGTCGGCCGCGCGGCTGATCTGGTCGGCGGTTTCGCCAAGCTGGGTCGCCACGTGGCTGGTGCTGGCAAGCATGCGCTGCTCAAGGGCGAGCGCGCTCTTGTCGATGGTGCCGCCGAGTTCCGCCTGGCGTTCGTCCAGTGTCATTTCCAGCATGCTGGCGCTGGTGGCGAGCGTTGTCGCAATCGACATCGATTGTTCGGACAGCACGTCCGAAAGCTGGTCTGTCCCGTGAGCCACGGCGACATTGATCGCGTTGATCCGGTCGTCGAGCGTTGCCCGGATCTGGTCGTGAGTCGATGCAAGCGAGGCCGCCAGCTGGTCGGCGCGGCCAGAAAGCGTCTGCTCGATATCGGAGGCCCTGCCTGTCATGGCCAAGGCCAGTTCGGAGGCATGGCCGGACAGGGCGCTGGCAATTTCGGCCGATGTGCTGGTCATCGTGCCGGCGATTTCGGCGACACGGCCGGAAAGCTGCTGTTCGATATCACCGACACGATCGGCCATCGTTTCGGCAATCGCACTGGCGCGATAGGCGAGGCTATCGGCAATTTCTTCGGTGCGGCTGCTGAGCGTATCCGTCATTTCGGTGGCGCGCGCAGACATCGTGCCGGCGATTTCGGCAGAGCGTTCAGACAGAAGCGTGTCGAGCGTCGCGGTTTGCGCGGCGAGCGTATCGCCGAGCGCGCGGCTGTGTCCGGACATGACGCTGTCCATGCGCTCGGTGGTGCCGCTGATGGCCTGTTCGATCGCGCCGGCCGAGGAGGTCAGCACATTGGCGAGTGCACCGGTGCGGTGTGAAAGGATCGTATCGAGGCGCTCTGCGGTACCATCAAATGCGCCGTCGATCGCTGTGGTCGATGAGGCCAGCACGTTTGCAAGTGCACCCGTACGCTGGGACAGGATGGTGTCGAGACGTTCTGCGGTGCCATCAAATGCGCCGTCGATTGCCGCAGTCGATGAGGACAGAACGTTTGCGAGCGCATCAGTGCGCTGCGACAGGATCGTATCGATCCGTTCTGCCGTGCCTTCAAAGGCGCTGTCGATGGATTCCGAGCTTGCAGCGAGCAGGCCGGAGAGTTCGACGGTGCGTTCCGACAGCGTGTTGTCGAGGCGCAACTGGCTGGCGGCGATCGATGTGGTGATCTCGTCGGCGCGGTTGGTGAGGGTTTCCTCGATGCGGCCGTGGATCGCCTGCAGACCGTCGATGAAGCCTGTCGTGTGCGTGTCCAGGTTCTGAGCCAATTGCTGGTTGCTTGCGGCAATCGCACTGGTGCGGGCATCAAGCGTTTCGGCAAGACGCTGCTGGCTCTCGGTGAGGGCTGTTTCAAGCGAGATCGCGCGGTGGGCAAAGCCGGTTTCAAGCCGGTCCTGCGCCGCCGTCAGCGCGCCCATCAGGGTGCCGGAACGCTCCTGCAGTACGCCGTCGATGCGGACATGCGCGTTGCCGATGGCGTCGCTGAGTTCGGCGGTCTTGCCGCTGATGGTCTGCTCGATGAAATCCTGCGTCGTGCCAAGCGTCGTCGCCAGTGTCAACGACTGGTCGGACAGTGCGGATTCGAAGCGTTCGATACCACCGTCGAGGATGTTGCCGATCGAATCGGCGCCCCCGTTGACGGACTGGTTGATGCGGGCAAGGCTCTCCATCAGCTTGGAGTCCAACAAGCCGGCGCGCTTGTCGAAGGCTGTGGCAAATTCGTGGAAGCGGCTGTCGAAGGCCGTTGACAGATGACCGACCGTCGTCTGCAGCTTTTCGTCGAAGAAGCCGGTGCGCAGGTCGATGTCCATGATCATGTCGTCGGCACTGGACTTCAAGCTCTGGCGGAAGTTGGCGCCCTTTTCGTCGAGCGTTGCGTTCAGCGTGTTGAGGATGTCGTCGAGGCCGCCGGTGATGGCCTGCTGGCCAATATTCAGGCTCTCGTTGAGATCGCGTGTGCGGGCGATCAACGTCTCGTTCAGCTGGCGGGCGCGCTCATTGAGGGCGGCGTTCAGCTTTTCGGTATTGGCATCCAGCGATGAGGCGCGGGTCTCGAACTGACCCAAAAGCTGCTGGCCACGCTTTGCCAGCGTCTGGCTGAGATTGTCGAGGCGGGTGTCGAATTCGTTGCTGAGCGAAACGCCGGCGGTGGTGAGGCCCGAGAGCAGGGCGTCGGTGCGCGTCGACAGCATGGCGCCGATCGTCTGGGTGGCGCTGTCGGAGCGCTCCATCAGGGCAGCGGCGCGGGTCTCGATCATCGAGGCAAACGCCTCGCCGGATGTGGCGATACGGTTGGAAATGTCGTCGCCGGCAATTGCCAGCTCGTCCTTGAGCTGGGTATGGGCGCCGGAAATCGACGAGCGGATGCGTTCGGCATGGCCAACGATGGATTCGCGTTCGAGGCCGAGTTCCTGGACCAGAGTACGGACGCGCAACTCGTTGTCACTATAGCTGCGCTCAAGCGCGTTGACTTCGGAATGAACCAGCGTTTCCAGTTCGGTCGCACGGGCGATGGTCCGCTCGATGCCTTCGTTCATCGCCGACACTTCGCGGCGAACCGCCTGGCCAACGGTCATGATGCGCTCGGAGGCGGCGGTTTCCGGCTCGGCGAGGCGCAAGGCAACTTCGGCCATGGAGCGGGCGGCGCTGCGCAATTCCTGGGCGCGCGAAATCATGATGGCAAAGGAGAAGAACAGCATCACCGGCAGGATGATGAAGATCGCCACGCCAATGGCGCCCGGCATGGCCGAGAGGTCGGCGAGCGAGCGGATCTGCCAGATTTCCGGACCGTAAAGAAGATTGGCAACACCGAGGCCACCGATGATCCACAGGGCGGAGACGGCTGCGGCAATGCGCATCGCAGACCGGCTGGAACGCACATCCAGCGATCGCAGGATGGCAGCCGGCGTCTTGCGGCCATCGTCGTTTGCGGGCGCAAACGAAGGGGCTTTGGGAGCGGGTTCGGGAGACAGGTTTCTCTGGGTTTCGGCAGCACGGGCGGCCTTGGCGGCCTGGTCAGGCTGTGCCTTGGCGTTCTTCGCCTGGCTGGGCGCGGGTGCCTGTTTGATCGGCTCAGACACTTTTTCCTCCGGTTTGTCCAGGGAAGTCTTGTCGTTGAGGGCAGACTTAAGCTCGTCAAAATCGATTTTCAGAGCGTCTTCCAACGCTTGAAATGCCTTGTCGTCGATCGACTCATTGCTTTTATTGGTCGCCATGCGGATACGCCTCGTTACTAAACTGTCCTTTCGGAAGGATCCGCCGCAACACCGCCTGCATTGGGAACACCTCCGAAACTCGGACGGTGACATGAGGATACGCGCATACCATCTACGCAGAACCCTGACATGCACCCATTTCAACCACGCACCGACGGATAACGCATTGAGACCCGTAGGTGCTTCATTCAATACAGTTTTCCGTCAGGACCGTTTACACCCAAAGACATAAACATATCCCTCAACGTACCGTAGTGACACATTCACCGGTTTCTTACAATTAAGCCCCTCCGGCATTCGTTAAAATCCTAACAAGTTCTTAATGAGAATTAGAGGCATTTCGGCCAAAAACCCTTGTAATCAGGCAGTTTAAAAGCCGTTAACCATGCCAAGCGAAAGCTGCCCACATTGTGCCGCGTTTTAATCAGATAGCAGCGCCGCTCCTGTCTAATCAGCTGTAGAAATGGTGGAAACAGCGGCTTTGCAGGGCAGGGGACCACACGGTTCGCGCCATCTTCAAGCCACATAATAGGTAGACTGGTCAGGCACTTCCAGACAAATCCGGGCAACCCGGGGCGTCATGGAGAAGCGAACCGGGTAAAAACGGGACGACCGGTTGCGAGCCGGTGCGTCAGAAAAAAACACAACAAGGACATTGGCACATGGCGGCTCTCAAGATCGCATTCGAAGCACCCGATAATTTCGGGGGCGCTAGCTCTTCCACGTCGAGGCCCATCGATCTCGTGCATCTGGCGACGCAGACGATGGGCGACAAGCTTCTCGAAATCGAAGTGCTGCAAATGTTTGCCCGCCAGACCCGCCAATTGATGAAGGACCTGTCATCAGAAAACGCCGATGCACGGCTGGCGACCGCCCACCGGCTGCGGGGCGCTGCTCTGGCCGTTGGCGCTTTCGGCGTGGCCGAGACTGCGGCTGCGGTTGAAGCCGCGCCGCATGACGCTGGCAATCTTGCGGCACTCGGCGCCGCTGTGCTTGAAGCCGAACTGTTTATCCTGAAACTCTGCCGGTAATTTTAGCTGGCCTGCGCTGGCGAAATGCCTGGTGATAAAGGGGTGCGGCTGATGCTGGACCTTGCCAAAACCCATGCGAGTTGACTGGCGATGGGATTTGTTGGAAGAAATCGGATGAATTTGCCGCGTTCCACCGCCGCCTCTGTTCCAGGGCGGCGTTTGTTCTTGCGGCAAGCCGAAACAACGCCAAGCATCCGGAAGAAACAATGCCAAAACTGAGTATCATTGCCTTTGACGGCACGCGCCACGATCTTGAGGTTCAAGCAGGTTCCACCGTCATGGAAAACGCCGTACGCAATTCGGTGCCTGGCATCGAGGCCGAATGCGGCGGCGCCTGTGCTTGTGCCACCTGTCATGTCTATGTGGATGATGAATGGTCAGCGAGGGTCGGCGCCCCGGAGGCGATGGAAGAGGACATGCTCGATTTCGCCTACGACGTGAAGCCGACCTCGCGACTGTCCTGTCAGATCAAGATGAACGATGGCCTGGACGGTCTCATCGTTCATGTTCCCGAGCGTCAGGCCTGAGTTTCAGGCTAAGCCGATCCCATTGTTGCCGATAAAGTTGCCGACAAAAAAAGCCCCGCTCGTCGCGATCGACGTGCGGGGCCAGGAGGGCGCATCGCATGCAGATGAGGGAGGGAACATCTGCTGCATCAGGATACGCCAGGAGAACACAACCTGCTTGATGGATCCCGCCGGTCGAACATCAATCCGGACGAGACAGTCAAGCGCGAAACAAATTCCGGAAACGGCGCATCCGTATGGGTGCGTACTCAGCAATCCGGGCAGTAATGAAGTCGGTTTGTTTGCCTGTTCTTCACTCTATGATTGCACTGTAGCGCATCTTGTGACGTTGTTGTATCGCTAGAAATCACCAATGAGATACTGTTGACGCGCAAGCTTGGCGCAAGCCGCGTGATTATCCGCTCCGGATTATGTGGGGCGTGATTCTGCCGTAGGCCCAGTGTTTAACGCTTGGTCAGCGTATCCAGCCGGTACTGCAAAAGCCGGATCATCCGGCGGTCGAAATTCGCGGCTTCCATCCTGTCGAAACGGGCCTGATCGCGATCATGGTCCTGGATGGCGGTTTCGCTCAGCCGTGCAACGCGGGCCTGCATGCGCTCGCAATCCGCCTCCGGTTTCAGCGCCAGGAAGTCTTTTTCCAGTTTGCGCGCGTGGTTGCGGGCAATTTCGGCGTGCCGCTCCTCGTGGCGCTTGATGTCGCTCGACAGCGTATCCCAGACCAAGCCCAGGTCGCGGCTGGCCTTGCGGCGGTTTTTCCAGCGTGGCAGGATCAGCCGGGTGCTGAGCGTGACCTTTGCACTGCCGACGGTGCAACGGTTTCCATGTTTCACATAGGTGACCGTACCGCCGAACTTGATCTTGGTGGCGCCGGGATGGCGCGAGCCACTGCTTTTCATCATCGGACCGTTTTCCGACAGCGCCTTGTCCAGCTCTTCTGCCGTGCGGCCGCCGATCGAGAAATACGTGATGCTCTTATTCACGACGGTTTCGGCAGAGGCTGTCGAAAAAGGGCTCGCCACGAAGCTTGCTATCAGCAGTGCGGCGAATGAAATGCGGCCAGTCGGCATATGTTTACAGGTCTCGGCAGTTGAACTTCCCAAGAGCTTGGGGCATAGCCAGCCGGAGCGCAACAGCAAATAGGCAACAGCTCCCGGTAAACCGGAAAAGCCAATGTATTTCGGATATTTGCGGTTTGCCAATTGTGTATGCGCCTCCGCCGTCAAATGGATCGCCGGTTCATGCGCCCACTGCAAGAAAGGGAATGAAACCATCATGATCGATCCTTTCCAGCCGTTCGAATGGGCATTGGCACATGGCCGCACGTTGACGCTCGGTCCGAAGGGATTATTGATGGCAATCATCAACGTCACGCCGGATTCGTTTTCCGACGGCGGCAGCTATACCGGAACAGAAGCGGCAGTATCGCAGGCGTTGCGTTGCATCGAAGACGGCGCCGGGATTATCGATATCGGCGGTGAATCGACCCGTCCGGGCGCTGCCGTGGTCACGGCTGCAGAAGAGCAGAGCCGTGTGCTGCCGGTGATCTCGGCACTTGCCAGCCGCACCGATGTGATCATGTCTGTGGATACCTACCGCGCCGAAACAGCGAGCCTAGCGATCGCCGCAGGCGCCCATATCATCAACGACGTGCACGGACTGCAGCGAGAGCCTGATCTTGCCAATGTCGCTGCCGCGACCGGGGCAGGGCTCTGCATCATGCACACGGGCCGCGACCGCGAAAAACGCGCCGATGTCGTGGATGATCAATATCATTTTCTTGAGCGGTCTCTGGAGATCGCCGCTGCAGCCGGTGTTGAGCGCCAGCGGATCGTGCTTGATCCGGGCTTCGGCTTTGCCAAGGATACCGACGAGAACGTCGCGTTGATGGCGCGGTTTGACGAGCTGTCCGGTTTCGGGCTGCCGCTTTTGGCCGGCACGTCGCGAAAACGCTTTCTCGGCGCCATTACCGGCCGTGAGGCGCGGGAACGGGATGCGGCCACGGCTGCAACGACTGCGTTGCTGAGAATAGCGGGGGCTGCTGTTTTCCGGGTACACGATGTCGCAATCAACAGGGATGCGCTTCTTGTGGCGGATGCTATGCTGGCCGCAAAAAGACGGATGCCAGAACGGCCTGGGAAGGAAAATCGACCATGACAGCGATCTACACGATCACCCTGAAGAATTGCGCCTTCTTTGCGCGCCACGGCGTCCATGATGAGGAGGAGTTCCTCGGGCAGCGGTTCTTCGTCGATGCGGAGCTGGATGTTGTTCAGGGGACAGCGCTGGTTGATGATTCCATCAATGATACAGTGCATTACGGCATTGCTTTCACCGAGATTGAGAAGATCATCACTGGACGCCGGCGGTACCTGATCGAGGCCCTGGCGCTCGAGGTGGCCACCACGCTCTGTTCGGTTTTCCCACAAATTCGCCGTGCGAAAATATCGATCCGCAAGCCGAATGCACCAGTTCCAGGCGTGCTCGACTATGTCGAAGTGACGGTCGAGCATTTTGCCTGATATGGACGGGCATCTGGCGACGCTTGGCCTTGGCGGCAACATCGGCGATCCGGCAGCATCGATGGCGCGCGCGCTCGTTCTTCTGGACACGCGGGCGGATTGTGCGGTGGTCAGTGTTTCAAAACTCTACCGGACACCACCCTGGGGAAAGATCGATCAGGCTTGGTTCTTCAATGCTTGCGCTGCCGTGAGGACGACATTGTCTCCGGACGATCTGCTTGATGCCTGCCTGTCGATCGAACGCCAGATGAAGCGCGAGCGGTTGGAGCGCTGGGGCCCGCGTACGATCGATATCGACGTTTTGACCTATGACGATCGCACGCAGCATTCGCAGACGCTGGAAATACCGCATCCGCGGATGACAGAGCGCGGTTTTGTCCTGAAGCCGTTGGCGGATTTTGCCCCGAACCTTGCCATCGCCGGCCGCACTGTTGCCGATTGGCTGCAGGACGCCGATGTGGCGGGCATAGAAATCGCCGATCCGCGCAGCGACTGGTGGCGGCAGATCACGGAAAGCCCGGCTTCCTGAACGCAAAAGAGCCGGACAAGCCGGCTCTTTGAGCTACCCTATGGGCGTTTTGTTATTCGATAGAGCCTACAGCCATGTTGTCGACCTGGCGGCTGAGGCTGACGCCGATCACCGGAACCATCGTGTCTTCGACCTTGACGGAGATGGTGATATTCAGGGTGGACGGATCCTGCAGGCGGGCGATCATCGCGCCGTTCAGCTTCTTGCGATTGATGCCGACGACGACCTTATCCTTGGCAACGTTGCCCGAGACGATGTCGAGGCCCTTGCCGTTGGCGCCGTCGAGGAACTTGCCGGTATAGGTCTTGCCCTTCTGCGTGATCAATGCCGACATCGGCTGCTTGAAAACACCAACGCGGCAGGTGCCATCGAGCTTGATGCCTGCGGATGCGCCTTCTGCCGGTTCTCCGATCAGGTCACAGGTGAATTTCGTACCCTTGTATTTGCCGGCGACGATTTCGCCCGGACCTTTCCACTGGCCGGAAACCTGCTCGAAGAACGCCTTGTCGTCGCCTGAAAAAGCAGGCGAAGCAGCGCAGGTCAGGGCTGCGAGTGAAGCTGCGGCAACGCCGCGAGCGATCAAAGAAGGGCGCGAGAACATGAACGATCCTTGATGGTCGATGTCAGGAATGTGAGGCTACATTTGCACTTAAATGGTTAATGGAGCGTTTCGCCGAGCCTGCCGGATGACGGTCAGCGATACTCATGATTTGTTCATCCGGAATTTCGAAAATAATCTAAGTCATTGGAAAATCGGTTCTTTCATCTGTAGATCACCATGACGTGTGTATCGGTGACCGGATGTGCTTTTGAAACCACAGCATGGTTTGTTACGTAGTTGCGCATATAAAGGGAGGTCCGGGATGGCCATCATGGACGACATCGAGTCGCGCTCTGCGCCGAATAACGACGAGAAAACCGTTATCTACCGTCACCGTATCGCCACGCGCGTGACCCACTGGACCTGGGCGATTGCCCTGTTCTTCCTGCTGTTGAGCGGACTGCAGATCTTCAATGCCCATCCTCAGCTCTATATCGGCAATCAATCCGGCTTCGAATTTGAAAACAGCGTGCTGTCGATGCGGGCGATGCAGGCGGCCGATGGGACGGTCGGCGGCTACACCACGGTTCTTGGGCGCAGTTTCGATACGACCGGCGTGTTCGGCATGAGCGGTCCGGCTACCGATCCCGCCTATCGCGGCTTCCCGGCATGGGCGACACTGCCGTCCTACCAGGATCTGGCGACAGGGCGCGTCGTACATTTCTTCTTTGCATGGTTTTTTGTTGCCGCCTTCCTTGTGTGGTTCGTCAGCAGCTTGATCAGCGGGCATCTGAAGCGGGATATTCTTCCCTCCATCGCTGATATCAGGGCTTTGCCACGCAGCATCATCGATCACCTGCGCTTCCGGTTCCATCATGACGGCCGTTACAACGGACTGCAGAAGCTGGCCTATGCCGGTGTACTGCTGGTGATCTTTCCGCTGATCATTGCCACCGGCCTCACCATGTCGCCGGGCATGAATGCGGCTTGGCCCTGGCTGCTCGATATCTTTGGCGGCCGGCAGACGGCTCGTACAATCCATTTCCTCTGCATGGCGGCGCTGGTGGTTTTTTTCCTGATCCACATTTTCATGGTTTTGGCGGCCGGGCCGCTCAACGAAATGCGCTCGATCATTACCGGCTGGTATCGGACGGATGAGAAGAAGAACGAGGAGCACTCGGCATGACCCGGTTTATCATCAACCGCCGAAAGTTCCTGACCCTTGCAGGCGTTGCCGCTTCTACTGTTCCACTTTCGGGCTGCGATGCCTTTGACAGCTTGCTGTCCGGACAGAGCCCGGTGCGTGAGTTTCTGGCTTCAGCGAACGCGTTGACCTACCGCGCCCACCGCGCGCTGATCGGGGACGATACGCTGGTGCCGGAATTTGCGGCCAGCGAAATCCGCCAGGGCCAGCGGCCGAACGGTTCCACCGATCCGACCGATGCTGACTATCTGGCACTGAAGGACACGGCTTTTTCCGGTTACCGGCTGACGGTTGGCGGGCTGGTCGAAAAGCCGGTGAGCTTCAGCCTCGACGAGTTGCGCAACATGCCGTCGCGCACGCAGATCACCCGTCACGACTGCGTGGAGGGCTGGAGCTGCATTTCCAAATGGACCGGCGTGCCGCTGCGTCAGATTCTCGATGAAGCGCAGGTGAAATCGCAGGCACGGTTCGTGGTGTTCCACTGCTACGATACGATGAACCTTGGGCTGCAGGGTGCCGTACCCTATTACGAATCGATCGACCTCATCGACGCGAGACATCCGCAGACGATTCTTGCCTATGGCAACAATGACAAGCCGCTGGCGATTGCCAACGGCGCGCCGCTCCGGGTCCGTGTCGAACGGCAGCTCGGCTATAAGATGGCAAAATACATCAAGGGCATCGAACTCGTCTCGTCGCTGGCCCCGTTCGGCGGCGGCAAGGGCGGTTTTTGGGAAGACCTCGGCTACGACTGGTATGGCGGCATTTAGCCGCCTTCGGTGGTTTTCGCCTTGGACGAGCCGGGCGTCAGGTCGCCGATGAAGTCACCAATGCCGGGCCGTTTCAGCGCCCGGAAGGGCATTGGCCGGCACAAATCCATCGCGGCGATCCCAATGCGCGCGGTCATCAGGCCGTTGATGACGCCCTCACCAAGGCGCGCCGACAGTTTGGAGGCAAGGCCATGGCCAAGCACCTGCTGAATGAGACTGTCGCCGGCCGCAATCGAGCCGGTGACCGCCAGATGGGCAATGACATCGCGCATCAATCGCAACAGTCCCAATGTCCCCGGCCGGCCGCCGTAAAGATCGGCCATGGCCCGGATCAGCCGTGCCGATTCGTAAATCACATAGCCGAGATCGACGAGCGCGCGCGGGCTGACGGCGGTAACGATCGAGACGCGTTTGGACGCGTTGAGGATCAGGCCTCTGGCTTCGCGATCAAGCGGCGTCAAGAGTTCGCGCTCGGTCAGGTCCAGCAGATGAGGGCCGTCGATGATCTCCGTCTCGGTTTCCTTCAACCGCAGGCGGCCGCGCGCCGTCTGCGGTTTGGCTGCCAGCAGATGGACGAGATGGGCCATCACCTGCCGCGCCGGTTTTGCCGTCGATGACAGGCTTGCATCGACGGTTTCCTGTTTCAGCGCCTGCACGGCATTCAACCGCATCAGGCCGGACAGTTCGCGGGCGATAATCACCAGGAAGGCGATCAGGCCGATCGCAACGGCGCCGATGGCGAGATAGCCGAGCCAGTCGGCGCGTGTGAAAAGATCGCGCACGAGGCTATCGACCCAGAGGCCCACCGCCAGGGAAATCAAAATGCTTATCGCGCCAACGGCAAGCTTGGCGAAAGAGAAGCGCTGTTTGCGCGGTGCGGCTTCAGGCGTGTCGGGCAGGGCAGTCGTGGTCGCCGCGAAAGGATCATCGGCATCGGTCGTCATGACGATCTTGTCACTGAAACTGGCCGGTGAACGTTTCGTCGGGGCCGGCCCCCCGGCGGAGATGGAGGGATCGTTGCCGATGGTGAACACGGCAGGTTTTCGGTGCGGAATCTTGGGCGTGTCGCTCATGCCAAACGGTCTCCGAACAGGAACTGCATGGCCCGGTCGAGCCGGATATGCGGGACGGACAGTTTCAGGCCGCCGCCGGTCTCTTCGATCGGTGGTGGCCGGAAGCGGACAAAGCTCAGATCGGGCACCAGGCTTTCTTCCGGTTTGGATTCAAGGTCTTGAAAAAGTGAATCCGGATTTTTCGGTAAGTCACCGGTAAATATCGCTGTTTTCCGTTCGCCATCAAACGTCTCACCGTTGATGGTTTCGCCCGCAATCGGTGTTCCGACGATGACCGGCAGGGTGTGGCCGTCGTGTTCGACGGTCGCCTCGCGGGTTGCCCTGACGGAGGCGATGGCCATGACCTCAAGGCCGGCACCGCTCATACCGATACGATCGACGGCGCGCCGGACGAGGCGCTCGGTGATCCGCTCAAGCCGGTCGTGGCTTTCATGGTGCAAATGGTCGGCCTTGGTGGCGGCGATCAGCACCTTGTCGATCCGCTTGGTGAGAAAGGATGACAGGAAGGAATTGGTGCCTGGCTGGAAGCTCGCCAAAACATCGGCCAGCGCGCTTTCCAGATCGAGCAGTGATTCCGGGCCGCGGTTGATCGCCTGCAGCGCGTCGATCAGCACAATCTGCCGGTCGAGCCGAGCGAAGTGTTCGCGGAAGAACGGTTTGACCACGTGGGTCTTGTAGGCCTCGTAACGCCGCTCCATCATCGCCCAGAGCGAGCCTTTTGGCGCACGGCCTTGCGGAAGGTCTGGCAGCGGCGAGAATGTCAGGGCAGGTGAGCCTTCGAGGTCGCCGGGCATCAGGAAGCGGCCGGGCGGCAGCGTTGACAGCGAGCGTTCGTCCGACTTGCAGGCCCGCAGATAACGGGTGAAGACCTCGGCCAGCCCACGCGCGTCTGCCTCGATGGCAGGTGCAGCGATGTCGAGCGAGGAGGCCAGCGCCAGCCAGTCCGCCGACAGTTCAGCGCGGACGCCGGTCTTGGCGCGATCCGCCGTGCGCTCGCTGAAGGTGCGAAAGTCCTGGTTGAGTAGGGGCAGGTCGAGCAGCCATTCACCGGGATAATCGACGATGTCGATCGACAGCCTGCCGGGTGAAAACATCCGGTTCCAGCCGCTGGCGCTTTCATAGTCGAGCGTGATACGCAATTGCGAGATCGCCCGCGTCGAATCCGGCCAGAGCCGGTCGCGGACCAGCGCTGCAATATGGTCTTCGTACTGAAAGCGCGGCACCGCATCATCCGGTTGCGGCTCCAGCCGGATTTTCGAGACCCGCCCGGAACGAACGGCTTCGAAGACGGGCAGGCGGCCGCCGTTCAGCAGATTGTGGACCAGCGACGAGATAAACACGGTCTTGCCGGCGCGGGAAAGGCCGGTGACCCCAAGCCGCAGGGTCGGGTTGACGAAACCCGATGCGCGGTCGGTCAGCGTGTCGAGCGCAAGTCGTGCGTCATCGGTGAAGCGGGTCATGAATGGCAAGAGTTGCGGCCCTCAAATATGCGTGGGTATGGCTTCAAGGCCATGCATGTCATCTGCGATATAGTGCGCCGGGGCAGCCGAATAAAGGTTACGGCGTGCGAACAGTGTTCACCGGTTGTGACTGTCCGGATCGAGCCATGCTGTCAAAGTGCCAAGTGGTAAGATGCCATCGGAAGGGCGTGTGTCGAAGTCGATTACAGCAAGCGCGCCCGCAGGATAACCGGCCGGTGCGGCCTTGATCGCGGCCTCTTCGCCGAGAATGTCGCGCAGGATTTCCTCGATCACCGGATTGTGTCCGACCACCATGAGCGATGATAGGCCAGTATCCTGACTGCCGATGATGTCGCGATAGACACTTGCTCCACCGGCATAGAGTTCATCGACGTAGCGGATATCCAGATCCTCCGTCATCGCGCGCCGGAAAGGGTCCGCCGTCTGGCGGCAGCGCACGGCGGTTGAACAGAGAACCAGATCCGGGCGTAGGTTTTGGTCTGCCGCCATATCGGCGACGATTTCGGCATCGGCAAAACCCGTATCATCCAGCGTCCGGTCAAAATCCTTCTGGCCGGGAAGTGCCCAGGCGGCCTTGGCATGCCGGAGAAGATAAAGACGAAAAACCGGAGCAGGCGCAGCGGGCATGGCAGATTTCCTGGAAATGGCATTGCCGCGCGAACGTCAATTCGATGCGGGCAGTGTACGCTTTGTCCGCTGGGAGCGCCGAAAGATCAAGCCGCGACGGTCTGTTTTTCAAAAAGGAAACGCCAGAGATTGCACGACCGCCTTAAGGGCCGCGAAGCAAGAGAAGAATGCCCCTCCGGCTTTGGCGGAAAAGAGGAAAAAAACATCTGCCTATTTGTTGTGCTGCGGGGAATTCGAATAAAGCCGCCTCGGAAACTCTGCTGCCGTCGAGTTGCAGTTTTAATGATGGATGTTGGATGCCGTCAGCAAAACAATTTCGAGAAAAAACCAAAATCTGTAATTTTGATGAAATATTAGCCTGTTAGCCTCTCAAGTAAGCAAGGCTTAAAAAACGGTGGGCTGTTTTTCAAAGACTTGAAACGGCGCGTGCATGGGTCTATACACCGCCGCACATGAGATGTTCTTCAGGAGAATCGCGTTGAGTGAGAAGATCGATCTTAGTTCCTTCGTCTTGTCTGAGACAGAGGAATTCATGAATACCAACCAGCGTGCATATTTTAGAGCAAAGCTGAACGCCTGGAAAAACGACATCCTCCGTGAGGCCCGGGAAACACTCGGACACCTAGCTGAGGAAAGTGCAAACCACCCTGATCTTGCAGACAGAGCATCGTCGGAAACTGACCGGGCCATCGAGCTTCGGGCACGGGACCGGCAGCGCAAGCTGATCTCCAAGATCGACGCGGCCCTGCAGAGAATTGACGAGGGTACGTACGGTTACTGCGAGGAAACCGGCGAACCGATCGGACTAAAGCGTCTCGACGCAAGGCCGATCGCCACCTTGTCGATCGAGGCGCAGGAGCGTCACGAGCGCCGGGAAAAAGTCTACCGCGACGAGTAATCGTTTCAGGTTCAAACATCAAAAAACGGCGCGAGATGATCGCGCCGTTTTTGTTTATGTGGTCATGATTGCATGCGTCAGACGCGGCATCGTCGCCGATGCCAGCAGACCGGTTCAGTTCTTACGGTTTTCGGCAATCTCGTTCAGCATCCGGTTCATCTCGTCTTCCAGCGACGGTTCTGTGCGGTTGCCTTGCGCTGCGCCGAGGCGCGGTTCCTGGCGGCCTGCTGCATTGGCTATGGGGGTATTTGTACGCTTATCGCCGTCGATACGAACGGGATCGGCGCTCAGTTTGCCGAGGTCGCCGGTGATCTGGGCATCGAGAATACGTTCAAACTCAAGGGCGGTGGCGTCCTTCTGAGCTTTGGCATCTGGCTGAACTTGCGCACCCACCAAGCTTGAAACGGCTTGTGCTTGCGTTGCTGCGGTGACTGCAATGGCAGGCGCCTGGGGCAAAGGCCGCTCTGCGGTGGAGGATTGATTTGTAGCCAGCACCCGTGATCGTGCGGCATCCAGAATATCTTCTGGTGATGATCTGGCTGTTTCGATCGAAACGGGCGGCGGCGTGTTGGACGCGACAGGTTGCGGACGAACCTGAGCCTGGACCGGAATAGTCCGCTCGGGGAGGGCTTGGCGCGGTGTTGCTGTGTCGGTTCGTGCTTGCAACGGCTGGGCGGCCCGTGCCGGAGGTGGGGAGACATCCGCGCTGTCACCATAAAGAGCCTGACCCATGGCCGACACTGGAGCGAGTTTGATTTCCGCCTGGGGGGCAACACGGCGCTCGCTCACTGGACGCTCTGCAACGGCGCGCTCCGTGAGTAGACGCTCGGTGGCCGGGCGTGCGGCAATGGCAGCCTCGGCAGGCGGCTGAGCAATGGCAGCTTGCACCGGTGGCTGGACCGTGGACGCAATCCGGCTCTCGATAACGACGTCGGTCGGGCCGCCGATCATGATCAGGTGCTCGACATCGTCGCGCCGCACCAGCACGAGCCGCCTGCGTGTATCGATCGCGGCCGCGTCCAGTACCGCAAGCCTTGGCTGGCGGTTCTTGCCGCCGCGGATGAACGGAGAGGACGGCCTGTTGCGCATGAACCGGAGTACACCGACCAGGCAAAGCAGGCCAAGAGCCACAGCGCCCGCCGCAATGATGAAACGGGTACCGTTGTTGCCAACGATATCTTCGATCATGTGCTGTACTCCTTCGTGAACCCGCGACCTTTGCCGGCTTGACTGTTTTTTCGGGTCGCAATTAGCAGTGCCGGTCATTGTCCTAGCGCCAATGTAGCGCTGTTTCCAGCTTCGGCGAGGTTTTGTGGGACATTCCCTGTGAATTGACCGCAATGCCTTTCACAGAGATGCTTTCTGCTCTTCCCTGCGGCTGTTAAAGATGATTCTTGCTTGGTGTTTCGCGGTCCGCCGGCGCGGGTTGCAGATTTGCCCCGGCTGCCGTTGATCCGAGCATTAAGACCAAACCTGCGCTTTCATTCCGGACGCGCCTGGCATGGTTGAAAACGAGGGCCTTATGACGAAATTGCGGCAGGCAGGTGATTACCACATGCCGATTGTAGACCGTGGAACGCGGCCCGGAACGGTGCTGCGGATCATTCTGCTTGCCCTCGTGCTGACCGCGTCGGCCGTCGGTTTCGTCATTTTCAAGGATCAACTGGAAAACCAGATCGTTCTGGGCATTCTCGGCGTGCTGGCCATGGTCGGCATTTTCTTCCTGGTGTCCTCGGTCATCGGCTTCATTGAGGTGATGCCGCAATCACGTCCTGACGAATTGGCGCGCGCGTTCCTCGACGGTCATCAGGATGGCACGCTGGTGACTGACCGCAAAGGCCGGATCATCTATGCCAATGCCGCCTATGGTGCGCTGACCGGCGCTACCAAGGCGACGGAAATCCAGTCGCTCGAAACCATTCTGTCGCGCAACCGCGAAGCAACGGAGGCGATCTACCGGCTGACCAACGGCCTGCACGAGGGCAAGGCTGGCCATGAAGAGTTCCGGCTTTTGAAGCCGTTGCGCTCGAGCGGCGGTTCGGCCGGTTCCGGCGCTCACTGGTTTCGCCTGAAAGCGCGCGTCCTGCCGCTTGAGGACGGTGACCGCAACCCGTTCTACATCTGGCAGATTTCCGACATCACCTCGGAGCGCGACGATCAGGAGCGTTTCTTCAAGGAATTGCAGAACGCCATCGATTATCTCGATCACGCTCCGGCCGGCTTCTTCTCTGCCGGCAAGAAGGGCGAGATTTTCTACGTCAACGCGACGCTCGCCGATTGGCTGGGCCTGGATCTGACCAAGTTCCAGCCGGGATCGATGACGATCGCTGATCTCGTCGCAGGCGAGGGGCTGGCGCTGGTCCAGTCGGTGCAGGCCGAACCTGGTTTGAAAAAGACCAAGACGCTCGATCTCGATCTGCGCAAGGCCAATGGCCAGAGTTTTGCCGTGCGTTTGGTGCACAGGGTTTCCTCGGCCCGTGACGGCGCACCCGGTGAAAGCCGTACGATTGTTCTGGCCCGCTCCAACGACGACGAAAGCGATCAGTCGGCCTCGATCGCCGCGATGCGCTTTACCCGTTTCTTCAACAATACGCCGATGGCGATCGCCTCCGTCGATGGCGACGGCCGGATTCTGCGAACCAACGCGCCGTTCCTGAAGCTGTTCTCCGCCGTCGTTTCGCAGGATGACATGGAGCACGGCGCACTGCTGGAAGCTTTCGTTCACAGCACCGACCAGACACGGCTGCGCGATGCGCTGGATGCCGCCAAGGACCGGCAGGGCGATATCGCACCGATCGATTCGCTGCACCCGACCGACGAGGCGCGGCATTTCCGCTTCTATGTGCATGCGGTTATCGACCAGAGCGACCAGGCGCCGGAAGAAGCGGCGATCGTCTATGCCGTCGAGATTACCGAGCAGAAGGCGCTCGAAACCCAGATGGCGCAGACGCAGAAGATGAATGCCGTCGGCACCTTGGCTGGCGGTATCGCGCATGACTTCAACAATGTGCTGACGGCGATCCTGCTCTCGTCCGACCACCTGCTTTTGTCAGCTCGGCCATCGGACGCGAGTTTTGCCGATCTGATGGAAATCAAGCGCAACGCCAACCGCGCGGCCGTGCTGGTGCGTCAGCTTCTTGCCTTTTCGCGCAAGCAGACGATGCGGCCGACCGTCCTGTCGATGACCGATGTCGTTGGCGACCTGCGCATGCTGGTCGACCGGATGACCGGCACCAACGTCAAGCTTGAGGTCGACTACGGCCGTGATCTCTGGCCGGTGCGCACCGATCTTGGACAGTTCGAGCAGGTCGTGCTCAACCTGGCCGTCAACGCCCGTGATGCCATGCCCAATGGCGGTATCATCACGTTGCGCACCCGTAACCTGCCTGCCGCCGAAGTTGCGTCGTTGAATGTCCGGGAACTGCCGGAGGATGACTATGTGATGGTTGAGGTGTCCGACCAGGGCACCGGCATTCCGCCAGAAATCCTCGACAAAATTTTCGAGCCTTTCTTCACCACCAAGGAAGTCGGCAAGGGCACCGGGCTTGGGCTGTCGATGGTCTACGGCATCATCAAGCAGTCCGGTGGATACATCTATCCGGAATCCGAAGTCGGCAAGGGAACAACGTTCCGCATCCTCCTGCCGCGCTATATCGAAGAAGCGCCATTGCCGGGCGAGGCCGGCGAGGCACAGGCTGCTGCAGCACTGGCCGCAAAAGCCCCAGCCAAACCGGAACCGACGGACCTGACCGGAAACTCGGCGGTTGTTCTTCTGGTCGAAGACGAAGAGGCTGTACGGCGCGGTGGCAAGCGCATGCTCGAAACCCGCGGCTACACGGTGCACGAGGCCGGTTCCGGCGTCGAGGCGCTCGAAGTCATGGCGGAACTGAACGGCGCCGTCGATATCGTCGTTTCCGACGTTGTGATGCCGGAAATGGATGGGCCGACTTTGCTCAAGGAAATCCGCAAGACCTATCCGGACCTGAAATTCATCTTCGTCTCCGGTTATGCCGAGGATGCCTTTGCCAGAAACCTTCCGGCCGATGCCAAATTTGGTTTCCTGCCGAAGCCGTTCTCGCTTAAGCAGCTTGCCGTTGCCGTGCGGGAAATGCTCGACAGTTGATCTGCAACCGCTGGTCAACGACAAGGTGCTCGCTCTGTCATTCTTGCGAGTACCGAGTGCGGCCACATACCGGCTGGGGCCGGTCGTGTTAACCGCTCGCCGGGATATTTTTAGCCAGATGTCAGCCGTCCTAAAAAGGCCGGTTTCGCGGTTGCATCTACGGGTGTCCTGCGCTGCGCTCCTCGTCTGAAGGGTTTTCGCCCTTTAGCTCAGGCGTAGTGCTCCATCTCCTGATTTTGCGAGCGCTCGAATGAATTCAAAGCTAAGGGTTGTAGTTCTCTTTGGTGGCCGTTCTGCCGAACATGATGTTTCTGTTCTGTCGGCGCGCAATGTGTTCAAGGCGCTTGATACTGAAAAATACGATGTCGTCCCCATTCTGATCGACCGTCAGGGGAAATGGCTTCTGCATCAGCTACGCGACAAAGCCTTGTCCGACCCTCTGCCAGCGGTGAATACACAAGTGTGCCTTTTGCCCGGCGGCCGTGGCCGCCTTTTTAGTGTTGCCGACGACGGAAGTATCCGTGAACTGCCGCCGGTCGATATCATCTTTCCGGTTCTGCATGGGCCGCATGGCGAGGATGGTTCGGTACAGGGACTTGCCGAAGTTGCGATGGTACCGTTTGCCGGTTGCGGGATTTTGGGGTCGGCCACCGCCATCGACAAGGATGTGGCCAAGCGTCTGCTGAACGAAGCGGGATTGCCGGTGGCGCGTTCACTGACGTTCCATCAGGGCGACGCACCCTCTTTCGATGACGTTGTCGCGGCGCTAGGTCCGACGGTTTTCGTCAAGCCCGCCCGGCAGGGGTCGTCTGTTGGTGTCAGCAAGGCTCAAACGGCAGACGGCTTTCGTGCTGCACTTGCGGAAGGCTTCCGCCACGATCAGAAAATCCTCGTCGAAGAGTTCATTCAAGGGCGCGAGGTCGAATTCAGCATTCTCGAACAGACCGACGGCACGTTGATCGCCTCGCTTCCAGGAGAAATCATTCCTGCCGGCAGCCACGGTTTCTACAGTTATGATGCCAAATATATCGACCCGGACGGCGCAATTATTAGCGTTCCAGCTCAGTTGCCGGATGAAATCGCGCAAAAGTTGAGATCAATGGCGCAAGGTGCCTTCCGCGCGCTCGGATGCGACGGCATGGCCCGCATCGATTTTTTCGTGCGACCCGACATGAGTGCTGTCGTCAACGAGGTCAATACGATCCCCGGTTTTACCGATATCAGCATGTATGCCAAGGCTTTGGCCGCAAGCGGAATTGCCTATGCCGAAATCATCGACAGGCTGATCGAGCATGGCCTTGCTCGGGCAGGGCGGCAGGGCTGACGAAACGGGGGCTGGAAACCAGCCCCCCGATTTTTCCGATGTTGTGTTAACTCAGACCAGTGCGACGGCAATCTCTGCCGCGAGCCGGGCATTGTTTTCGACCAGCGCGATATTTGTCTCGAGGCTGCGGCCGTCGGTCAGGCCGAAAATGCTGTCGAGCAGGTAGGGCGTGACTTTCTTGCCGGAAATCTCGTCGCGCGCTGCATTGTCCAGCGCCCGGGTGATGTAGATTTCCATTTCGTCGCGCGGGATTTCGTTTGCTTCTGGTACCGGATTGGCAATCAGCATGCCGCCATCGATGCCGAGCAGGTCGCGCATCTTCTGGAAATTGGCAATTGCTGCCGGGCTGTTCAGCATCAATGGGCTCTTCAGGCCGCTATCGCGCGACCAGAAGGCCGGGAAGATTTCGCTATCATAGGTGATGACCGGAACGCCGCGCGTTTCCAGAACTTCCAGCGTCTTTGGAATGTCGAGAATGGCTTTTGCGCCGGCGGAGACGACGATGACGCCGGTGCGGGCCAGTTCGTCGAGGTCGGCGGAGATGTCAAAGCTCTCCTCCGCCTTGCGATGCACGCCGCCGATGCCGCCTGTGGCAAAGACGCGGATGCCGGCGCGGGCAGCGGCAATCATCGTTGCGGCAACTGTGGTGGCGCCGGTGCGGCGCTCGGCGATCGCAAAGGCGAGATCGGCGCGCGACAGCTTCATCGCGCCTTCCGTCTGCGCCAGCTTTTCCAGCTGGGCGTCTTCCAGGCCGATATGCAGGATGCCGTCGATGACGGCGATGGTTGCGGGGACGGCACCTTCCTCACGGATGATCGCCTCGACGCTGCGGGCCATGTTGAGATTGCCGGGGAAGGGCATGCCATGGGTGATGATGGTCGATTCCAGCGCGACGATCGCTGCGCCGCGGGCCTTGGCGGCCGCGACTTCGCTGGAATATTCCATCGGCAGAAGGGGGGAGAAGGGCTTGGTCATCGCGGATCCTTATTTGGCTTTTTAAGGCGCGTTCATGACAGGAATTCGGCTGGCGGCACAAGTCGAATTGCGTCTTCCAGCATTGCCCGCGACATTTTTTCCGATACGGCGAGCGGCGAACGGACGGTGATGCCGGCGGCGGCCACGCCGGAGCGAAGGCAAATATCGAGCGGTTCGCCTGCGACAAATGCCGACAGGAACCCGGCTGCGAGCGAATCGCCAGCGCCCGTGACATCGGCAAGCGCGTCCAATTGTGGCGGTGCGACCGTAACGGTTCGCCCCTTCTGAAACGCAATCGCCGATTTGCCGCCACGGGTGATGACGCCACCTGACAAGCCGGCCGCCTGAAGCAGAACAGGCCATTCCGCCGCTTCCGCGCTATCGCGAGCGGTCAGTGCGCGCGCTTCCGCCTCGTTCAGAAACAGAAAATCGAGCCCGGGCAGGCTTTTCACCAGCCGCGTCACTTTCGCCGGGGAAATGGCGATGGCGGCGATTGGCTTTGATTCGGCGTTTGCACGCGCAACCAGACCGGTCAGCGTCTCTTCGGGCAGGTTGGCATCGGTGACGATCAGGTCGCTCGCCGAGATGATCTCGCGCATGGCCTTTTGCTGCAAGCGCCTTGGAGAAAACAGCCGGTAAAGCTCCATGTCGGCCAGCGCAATCACCAGATTACCGTCGTTTTCAAGAATGGCTGTGTAGCTTGGCGTCTTGCGATCAAGGAAGATGAAGGGGCAATCGATAACGCCGGCTTCAGCCGCTGCCCTGGCGACCATCTCGCCGGAGGCATCGCCGCCACGCGGGCTGATCATGCAAACGTCAAGCCCAAGCCGCGCCAGATTGCGGGCCGCGTTGAAGCCGCCACCGCCAGCCTCCTCAAACCAGCTGCCGGGATTGCTGGAACCAGGCACAGTGGTGCCGAAGATGCGGGCCCTGCGGTCGATATGCGCGCCGCCAAAGATGGAAACTTGTCTGCCTGTCATGCGTTTTCCTGTGTGCCGATCCCTGGCGATTCGTTGCGCTATCGTGCCGATTTGCGTTTTGTTTCAGTCATTTCCGGAAGATATGAAATACGTAGAACAAGAAAAGAACACGCACCGATTTATGTTGCTAATTCAAGTTCATGGATAGCTCTTGCAGAATGAGAACAAAAAGTGTACATAGCTTTCATCGGCGACTTCATTGCCTCAGCAGCTTCCATAACCTAAAGGTGGATCACATGGCACAAAACTCTTTGCGGCTTGTAGAGGACAAATCGGTGGATAAAAGCAAGGCACTTGAAGCGGCACTCTCCCAGATCGAACGTTCGTTCGGCAAGGGATCGATCATGAAGCTCGGTGGAAAAGATAGCATTGTCGAAATAGAAACCGTTTCGACGGGGTCGCTGAGCCTGGATATTGCGCTCGGCATCGGCGGGCTGCCCAAGGGGCGCGTCATCGAAATCTATGGACCGGAAAGCTCGGGCAAGACGACGCTGGCGCTGCAGACTATTGCCGAAGCCCAGAAGAAGGGTGGCATCTGCGCCTTTGTCGATGCCGAACATGCGCTGGATCCGGTCTACGCCCGCAAGCTCGGTGTCGATCTCGAAAACCTGTTGATCTCGCAGCCGGATACTGGTGAGCAGGCCCTGGAAATCACCGACACGCTGGTCCGTTCCGGCGCCATCGACGTTCTCGTCATCGATTCGGTCGCAGCGCTTGTGCCGCGTGCTGAAATCGAAGGTGAAATGGGCGATAGCCTTCCAGGTCTTCAGGCCCGCCTGATGAGCCAGGCTCTGCGCAAGCTGACCGCGTCGATCTCCAAGTCGAACTGCATGGTTATCTTCATCAACCAGATCCGCATGAAGATCGGCGTCATGTTCGGCTCGCCCGAAACGACAACAGGCGGTAACGCTCTGAAATTCTATGCCTCCGTACGCCTCGATATCCGCCGCATCGGCGCCGTCAAGGAGCGTGAAGAAGTCGTCGGCAACCAGACGCGCGTCAAGGTCGTCAAGAACAAGATGGCGCCGCCCTTCAAGCAGGTCGAATTCGACATCATGTATGGCGAAGGCGTGTCGAAGACCGGCGAATTGGTCGATCTCGGCGTCAAGGCCGGTATCGTCGAAAAATCCGGTGCCTGGTTCTCCTATAACAGCCAGCGCCTCGGCCAGGGCCGCGAGAATGCCAAGTCGTTCCTGCGCGACAATCCCGATACCGCCAAGGAAATCGAACTGTCGCTGCGCCAGAACGCCGGCCTGATTGCCGAAAAGTTCCTTGAAAACGGCGGCCCGGAAGCCGGAGACGAGGATGACGATGCCGCTCTGGCATAAGATCACCTGATTTTCGACCTGATGTTTGCCGGCCGCTTCTTTCGGGAGCGGCCGGTTTTCTTTTGCCGTCTGGACAGGGATTGGCCCGGACGATAAAAGCCTGTGTTCCAATGGGGCGGGAGAGGATCGGCGGATGTCCGGTGATCCGCGATTTTCAAAAGTTTTCCGGTTCGCGGTTCGGCCAGGCAGGTCGCGGACGGTCCGATGCAAGAGGTAAGGGCGCAATATGAGCGGCGTGAATGAAATCCGGTCGACGTTCCTCGACTATTACAAGAAGAACGGCCATGAGGTCGTCGCGTCGAGCCCGCTGGTTCCGCGCAACGACCCGACCTTGATGTTCACCAATGCCGGCATGGTGCAGTTCAAGAACGTGTTTACCGGCCTTGAGCAGCGCCCGTATTCGACGGCAGCGACGGCGCAGAAATGCGTGCGCGCCGGCGGCAAGCACAATGACCTCGACAATGTCGGTTATACCGCACGCCACCACACTTTCTTTGAGATGCTCGGCAATTTCTCCTTCGGCGATTATTTCAAGGAGCGGGCGATCGAGCTTGCCTGGAACCTGATCACCAAGGATTTCGGCATTGATGCCAAGCGGCTGCTGGTTACCGTCTACCACACGGATGATGAGGCCTTTGGCCTGTGGAAGAAGATTGCCGGCCTGACCGACGACCGGATCATCCGCATCCCAACCAGCGACAATTTCTGGGCGATGGGCGATACCGGCCCCTGTGGCCCGTGCTCAGAAATCTTCTACGATCACGGCGATCATATCTGGGGCGGCCCTCCGGGCTCCAAGGACGAAGATGGCGACCGCTTCATCGAAATCTGGAATCTCGTCTTCATGCAGTACGAGCAGGTGACGAAGGAAGAGCGCGTCGACCTGCCGCGTCCGTCGATCGATACAGGCATGGGCCTCGAGCGCGTTGCAGCATTGTTGCAGGGCAAGCACGACAATTACGATATTGACCTGTTCCGCGCGCTGATTGCAGCCTCTGAAGAGGCCACCGGCGTTAAGGCGGAGGGCGACAATCGCGCCAGCCACCGCGTTATCGCCGACCATCTGCGCGCGTCCGCGTTCCTGATCGCCGATGGTGTGCTGCCGTCGAAGGAAGGCCGTGGCTACGTTTTGCGCCGGATCATGCGCCGCGCCATGCGTCATGCGGAGTTGCTGGGCGCCCGTGACCCGTTGATGTGGCGGCTGTTGCCGGCCCTGATCGGCCAGATGGGCCGCGCCTATCCGGAGCTTGTCCGGGCGGAATCACTGATTTCGGAAACGTTGAAGCTGGAAGAAACCCGGTTCCGCAAGACTCTGGAACGTGGTCTTGGTCTGTTGTCGGACGCGACGAGCGATCTTGCTGAGGGCGATCAGCTGAACGGCGACACCGCCTTCAAGCTTTACGACACGTTCGGTTTTCCGCTTGATTTGACGCAGGATGCACTTCGCGCGCGCGGTATCGGCGTCGATACCGAAGCGTTCACCGCTGCCATGCAGCGCCAGAAGGCGGAGGCCCGCGCCTCCTGGTCCGGTTCCGGCGACAAGGCGACGGAAACCATCTGGTACGAGCTGAAGGAAAAGCTCGGCGCTACTGAATTCCTCGGTTACGACACTGAAACGGCCGAAGGTGTGGTTCAGGCGATCGTGCGTGATGGCAAGGCGATCGAAACCGCCTCGAAGGGCGAGACGGTGCAGCTGGTGCTCAACCAGACACCGTTTTACGGAGAATCCGGTGGTCAGATGGGCGATACCGGCGTCATCGCGACTGATCATGCCAAGCTGACGGTGACGGACGTGCAGAAACGCGGCGAGGGCCTGTTTGTGCACTTCTGTGTTGTCGGTGAAGGTACGGTCAAGGTCGGTGATGCGGCGGCGCTCACCGTCGATCATGCCCGCCGTTCGCGCCTGCGTGCCAACCATTCGGCCACGCACCTGCTGCACGAGGCCCTGCGCGAAGTGCTCGGCACCCATGTTGCCCAGAAGGGCTCGCTGGTCGCGCCTGAGCGTCTGCGTTTCGATGTCTCGCATCCGAAGCCGATGACGGCCGAAGAGCTGAAGATCGTCGAGGACATGGCCAACGAGATCATCGTGCAGAACAGCCCGGTGACGACGCGGCTGATGAGCGTCGATGACGCGATTGCCGAAGGTGCAATGGCGCTGTTCGGCGAAAAATACGGCGATGAAGTGCGTGTCGTGTCGATGGGGCAGGGCATCCATGGCGCCAAGGCCAACCGGCCCTATTCTGTCGAGCTCTGCGGCGGCACCCATGTCGGCGCAACCGGCGAGATCGGCCTTGTGCGCATCGTCGGCGAAAGCGCCGTCGGTTCTGGCGTTCGCCGGCTGGAGGCACTGACCGGGGTGTCGGCGCTTGCCTATCTCAACGAGCAGGACGAGCGGGTCAAGACGCTGGCCACGACCTTGAAGGTTCAGCCGGCCGACGTTCTGACCCGCGTCGAAGCCTTGATGGACGAGCGCCGCAAGCTGGAGCGCGAATTGAACGAGGCCAAGAAGAAGCTGGCGCTCGGCGGCGGCGATGCCGGTGGTTCAGCTGATCAGGTCCAGGATATCGGCGGCGTGAAATTCCTCGGCAAGGTGGTTACCGGCGTCGAGCCGAAGGATCTGAAGAGCCTTGCCGATGATGGCAAGACGAGCCTCGGCTCCGGCGTCGTCACCTTCGTCGGCGTTTCCGAAGACGGCAAGGCGAGCGCCGTTGTTGCGGTGACTGACGATCTGACATCGCGGTTCAGCGCCGTCGATCTGGTTCGTATCGCCTCTGCAGCGCTCGGCGGCAAGGGCGGCGGCGGTCGTGCCGACATGGCGCAGGCTGGCGGCCCCGACGGTAGCAAGGCTGCGGAAGCAATCGAGGCGGTCGCTGCGGCACTGGCCGGATAATCCGGCTTCTGTTTCATTGCGGTGTTTGAGAAACCGGGCCGAAAGGTCCGGTTTTTCTTTGGCCAATCGCATTTTTCCGTGTTGAAATCGGCGCCATCAACTCCGCAGGATTTGTCAAATCCGGATGTGGTTCTGTCTGGTTGTTCGGCTTGTATGAGGATCGGCATGAAGGAAGACAGCATCTGGGCGGTTTACGAGCAGCGTCTGCGGCGCGTATCAGCCTATATTCACGATCACCTGGATGAGGAGCTCGATCTTGATCGGCTCGCAGACATCGCCTGCCTGTCGCCGCATCACTGGCACCGGATTTACCGGGCTGTGCACGGCGAAACGCTGGCGGCGACCGTCAAGCGGTTGAGGTTACACCGGGCGGCGGGTGATCTGGTGGGAACCAACCTTTCTGTCGAGGAAATCGCAAGACGGAGCGGCTATCCCAATCTCCAATCCTTCACCAGGATTTTCAAGTCGGTGTTCGGCATGCCGCCGGCCCGATATCGGAGAGAGGGTAGCCATACGATCTTTCAATCGGCAAACGGCAAAGGATTTGGCGACATGTACCCTATAACGACGAAAACGATTTCCCCGC
Organism: Pararhizobium sp.; assembly: GCF_965279435.1. Classification (NCBI taxonomy): domain Bacteria; kingdom Pseudomonadati; phylum Pseudomonadota; class Alphaproteobacteria; order Hyphomicrobiales; family Rhizobiaceae; genus Pararhizobium; species Pararhizobium sp. Next base: position 3,684,478 of record NZ_CBDIHY010000003.1, on the reverse strand, counting down.
GCGAGCTGGTCGGGGTCAGCCATACCGGTTCCTATATGGGCATAGGCCGGGCTTTCGAAACGCTTGGCGGTACGCTGCAGGCGCGCAAGCTCTATCGGCAGGGCATGACAATGATCGGCCTCTATCTCGACGATCCCGATCTGGTGGCGGAAGACAAGCTGCGCGCATTTGCCTGCGTGACCGAAGGTGAGCATGTACCGGCGGATGAGCCACTGGTGCGCCAGCATCTGGATGGCGGCGAATATGCGGTGCTGCGGCACAAGGGACCTTACGCCGACATGCACAAGGCTTATCAATGGCTCTACGGTACATGGCTGCCGCAATCGGGCCGGGAGGTCCGCGATACCGTGATGTTCGAGGAATATATCAACAATCCGCGCGATGCTGCGCCGACGGAGCTTTTGACGGATATTTATTTGCCGTTGAAATAGTCGGCGGGGAGTACCCGGCATGGCAAAAGCTATGCCGGGTACTCTATTTTTGTAAGCTGGCTAAATAAACTTTAGTCGATTATTTGGCCAAGACGCCCCAGTGGGCTAATCCCTCCAGCACACCATCCGCAATATGAGCCTCAGCGCAATAGATATCCTGCCGGTCTTCGGCAATGGCCTTTAATTCCGCCAGTGCATTTCCGACAATGATACCGCGCACGCCCGGCAGGTCGAACATGCTGCGGTCATTGTTGGTATCGCCGGCCACCACGACATCGTCATGCGAGAGGCCGAGCTGGCGGCATAGCCAGGTGAGGGCTGCGCCCTTGTCGACACCATCCGGCAGGAGGTCGAGGTCACGGTTGCTGGAATAGACAAGCCGGGCGGCAATGCCCGCACTTGCCAGTCTTTCCTCGATGCCGGTCAAGATTGCCGCATCGGCGTCGCGCAGATACCAGCTGGATTTTTGTGCGTCCTGATAGACGTCCGGTTGGATGGTGATGTCAGGCAGATCGGACAACACGGTCTCAATCCGTTCGCGGTCGAAACCAGCACCAATGGAGCGGGAATAGAGCATGGCGTGAGAGGGCTCTTTTTCATGGTCGAGCATCGTGCCGACCCCGCCGATATAGACATCCGGCTTCGGCAGTGCGGTCGTCGCGATAAAAGCCTTCTGGTCATCGATCAGCCGGCCGCTATTGAGCACCAGCAACGGCCGCTCGTCCGGGGCGAGACTTTGCCAGGCCTGGCAAAACCGCGCCTCTGCATCCCTGTTTCCTGCCAGCGTCCCGTCAATATCGCTGCAGAACAGCCGGACGCGCCTCAATCTCCGTCCGTCCATGGTTCTGCCCATTCGTTATCATCGATCGCCTGTGGCATCGGCCGTCCCTCGACAACGCCGATCAACTGCTGCGCAATCCCGGTCCAAGTGAACAGGCTGCGGGCTTTGTGGGCGCCCATACGCGACAGCCGCCCGTAGAGCCGTTCGTGCTTCAGCGGTTTCATCATGGTGATTCCGAGGTCGTATTTGTCGAACGGATCGGCAAATAGCGCGTGGCGGCCATAGCTGACGGCGCGGAACAAACCGCCGTGAATGGTGATGATGGTGGGGGTGCCGCTTGCCATGGCCTCGATTGCCGTCATACCGAAAGGCTCGTAACGGCTCGACAGCACGAAGATATCGGCAGCGCGGTAAAAATCGGGAAGATCTTCGTCGGCAACGAAGCCGGAAAAGACGACTTTGTCGTCCAGGCCCAGCGAGGCGACGCGTTCCTTCAGTTCCGCAAGAATGCCCGCTTCCTGCGGGTCCATGTTCTCGCCGCCGACGGCCAGATGCAGCCGCGCCTCCGGCTCGCGCTCGGCGAGAACGGAAAAGCCGTCGATCAGAAGGTCATAGCCCTTGTTGGTGGCAAGACGGCCCATCGCCATAACCACTTTGCCTTCAAAGCCGAAGCGCTGTCGGGCCATTTCGCGCGTTGCCTTGGAGACCGGGAAGAAGCGGTTGTCATCATAGCCGGGCGGGATCATGTGGACCCGGTCGCGCGGCAGATTGTAGTCGTTGACGAGCATTTCCACCTGGATGGGCGTCGTGGCAATCACCATGCTGCAGGAGCGGTAGATGATCAGTTCATGCTTGATGCGTTCGGAAAAATTGAACTCCTTGTCGAACTCGGCTGCCTTGTCGGGATAATCCGTCTCCATCTGACGCTTTTTCCAAAGGCCGAGCGAATGCGGCGTATGGATATGGGTGACGGCAAGGGCTTCGGAGAGGCGCTGTCCGGCAATGCCTGCATCCCAATAGTGGCTGTTGATCAGCGTATAGGTAAAATTGTTCTTGCGAATGAAGCGAACCGCATTTTCGCACCACTCCATCAGGTGCCGGTGGAGATATTCCTTCGGAATGAAGTCGTTACCGCCGCAGGGGATACGGATGACGCGGACGCGGTCATCGACTTCGTCGAATTCCGGCTGGTCCTCGAACCGGCGCGTGTAGATATCGACCTGATGGCCGAGCAGCGCCAGCTTGCGGGCGAGTTCGATGACGTAGACGACTTGGCCGCCCGTATCGGCAGCGCCAAGCGGTGGTTCCGCAGCAACATATCCATGCGTTGAAACCAGTGCGATGCGGGGAAGATGCGGGTGGGTCTTGTCAGTGGAAACAGTCATTGAGGGAGGTTCACGATCTTTTTGGGAGGTGAAGCATGCAGTGCAGCATGCAAGGGTCTCACATCGCGAACGGGCGGGGCCTCATAAAGTTCCAATAAAAAACCCGGCACCATGGCCGGGTTTCTCTGTTGATTGCGATGCGGTGGCTTAGGCAGCCATTGCCTTGCGCAGGTTCTCGTCGATCTTGTCGAGGAAGCCGGTGGTGGATAGCCATGGCTGGTCGGGGCCGATCAGCAGCGCCAAATCCTTGGTCATGAAGCCGCTTTCGACCGTGTCGACGCAGACTTTTTCCAGCGTGTCGGAGAACTTTGCCAGCTCAGCGTTGTTGTCGAGCTTGGCGCGGTGAGCAAGACCACGCGTCCAGGCGAAAATAGAGGCGATCGAGTTGGTCGAGGTTTCCTCGCCTTTCTGGTGCTGGCGGTAGTGACGGGTGACCGTGCCGTGAGCGGCTTCGGCTTCGACCGTCTGGCCATCCGGCGTCATCAGGACCGAGGTCATCAGGCCGAGCGAGCCAAAGCCTTGCGCCACGATGTCGGACTGGACGTCGCCGTCATAGTTCTTGCAGGCCCAGACATAACCGCCGGACCACTTGAGCGCCGAAGCGACCATGTCGTCGATCAGGCGGTGTTCGTACCAGATCTTGGCTTCCTTGAACTTGTCGGCGAATTCGGCTTCGAAGACAGCCTGGAAGATATCCTTGAAGCGGCCGTCATAGACCTTGAGGATGGTGTTCTTGGTCGACAGGTAGACTGGAACGCCGCGCTGCAGGCCGTAGTTCAGCGACGCGCGGGCGAAATCGGTGATCGATTCGTCGAGGTTGTACATGCCCATGGCAACGCCGGCTGCCGGTGCGTCGTAAACTTCATGTTCGATTTCCGTGCCGTCGTCACCGACGAACTTCATCGTCAGCTTGCCCTTGCCGGGGAACTTGAAATCGGTGGCGCGGTACTGGTCGCCAAAAGCGTGACGGCCGACGATGATCGGCTTGGTCCAGCCGGGAACGAGCCGCGGGACGTTCTTGCAGATGATCGGTTCGCGGAAGATGACGCCGCCCAGAATGTTGCGGATCGTGCCGTTCGGCGACTTCCACATCTTCTTCAGGCCGAATTCCTCGACGCGCTGCTCGTCAGGCGTAATGGTCGCGCACTTGACGCCGACGCCGTGCTTTTTGATGGCGTTGGCGCTGTCGATCGTTACCTGATCGTTGGTCGCATCGCGGTTTTCCATGCCAAGGTCGTAATATTCCAGATCGATATCCAGATAGGGATGGATCAGCTTTTCCTTGATGAACTGCCAGATGATGCGGGTCATTTCATCGCCGTCGAGCTCGACGACCGGATTGGCGACCTTGATCTTTGTCATGTTGCAAACCTCTGCATGGGGTTGGATGGAAACGGGTTTGCGCCCCTATAGCATCCAGTTCACCACAGGCAAAGGCATACACACGCAATTCCGCGTGCGTTTCCCGCCGATTGCAAACCTGCGTTCAATGGCCCCGGACGGCGCGCGGGAAATCCGTAGCGCGGGGCTTTGCATAGCGTCTGTCCTCGCGAACAAGGATGCTTTCCGCATCGAGCGAGGCGATCGGCGTATGGCGGTCTGTTGGCACGAGCCCTTCGACTTGCAGCGCCAGATAGCGGCCGCAGCAGACGCGCAGGAAGGATGTAAAGTTTTCCGGCGGATGGCCTTCGCCGAGCGATTCGACATAGAGCCGGCCGATCAGGCGGCCGACCGACATGCCGTCGCGGTCGCCGATATCGTCCAGAATGGACCAGAAGAAGCTTTCAAGCCGTATGCTTGTCGCCACACCGTCGATCCGCACCGAGCGGGTGACACTTTGCCAGAGCGCCGGGTCGGCGCCGATGAATAGTCTGCACATCCGTTCCTCCCAGAACTCCAGCCTGAAGTGTTCACCCTTCGATGCGGTTTGGCAAGGCCGCTGTCAGGCGGCGGACCGCGTTAAGGGCGTGCTGTGGCGGATTTCCGTGCCGAGAACCGTCAGGAACTGGCCAATCCAGGCGGGGTGGGCGGGCCAAGCGGGGGCGGAGACGAGATTGCCGTCGGTGACGGCCTGATCCATCGGGATTTCGGCATAGTGGCCGCCTGCAAGCTCGACGTCGAAACGGCAGGCCGGGTAGGCGGAGCATGTCCGGCCCTTCAGCACGCCGGCCGCCGACAGCAATTGCGCGCCATGGCAGATTGCCGCCACCGGTTTGCCGGCGTCAAAGAAGTGACGGACCATGGCGATGACGTTGGCATCGAGCCGCAGATATTCCGGCGCTCGGCCGCCTGGGATAACCAGCGCATCGTAGCTCTCGACTTTTGTGTCGGCGAAGGTCGCGTTCAGGGTAAAGTTGTGACCACGTTTTTCCGAATAGGTCTGGTCGCCCTCGAAATCATGGATGGCCGTGGCAATCTGCTGGCCGGCAGCCTTGCCGGGGCAGATGGCGTGAACGGTATGGCCGACCGCGAGCAGCGCCTGGAATGGCACCATCGTCTCATAGTCCTCGGTAAAGTCGCCGCAGATCATCAGAATTTTCTTGCCGCCCATTATATCCTCCATCGGGTTTGCGTCGATAGTCAGGATGCCACGGGCGTTCCCTTGCCGGGTATTAGCCGGATACTACATTGCAGGTGGGTGAGGGGTAGGGCGCGCAGCATGAATCTGGCCTCGCCTGACGTCACGAAAATGGATATGACCAAGCGAAATATCTGGCACCGGCCGACCCGCCGCGCTTTGAAATCGGAGATGATCGATGAAACGGTTGATGCTTGTTGTTCTTGCCTGCACGGCCTTTTCCACGGCGCAGGCGGCCGACCCGGCGGCTCCCGTCAACGAGATCATGCAAGAAGCGGTCAAGGGCTGGGCGGAAGAGGCGCAATCCGGCGAAGACTATTTCTCCGAGGCCCGGCTTGGCCGTATCTATAGCCAGGACTTTGCCAAGACCTACCGTGAGGCGGCAAAATTCCCGGCCTATGACGAAGGCGATTCGCCCTTCGACTATGATGTAATCGTCAGCGGGCAGGACAGCTGCTCGATCAAGGATCTCGCCGTCATTGCTGGTCCGAAAACGGACGGCAAGAGCGACGTGAAGGTCACTTTCGACAATAGCCATTGTTTTGGCGAGCGCGCCAGCGACTGGAAACCGAGCGAATTGCATTTCATGGTGATCGAAGAGGGAGGCAAGCCCGTCATCGATGATATAGTCCGTACCGGCGAAACAGGCTCGCTGAAAGGCGAACTGCAGGGGATCGCCAGCCAGGGCGTCACCAATCCGCAATAGGCCGTCGCGGGTTGCGGCTTTCAAAATCCGCACATCTGTGCAAGGAAGCGCTGAAATCCAGGCGCTGAAACAGAGACGAAAGTACCGGAATGGCAGGAACGAACAGCGAGCGCGTGCTTCTCACCGAAGGACCAGCGATCATTCTGGTGCATCCGCAGCTTGGCGAGAACATCGGCATGGTGGCGCGCGCCATGGCCAATTTCGGTCTTTCCGAGTTGCGGCTGGTCAGCCCGCGTGATGGCTGGCCAAGCGAAAAGGCCCGCTCTGCCGCAAGCCGGGCCGATCATGTCATCGATGCGGCAAAGGTCTATGAGACGGTACCCGAAGCGATCGCCGACCTGAATTTTGTCTATGCGACCACCGCACGCGACCGTTATGGCTACAAGCCGGTACGCTCGCCGCTGGTCGCGGCTGAAACGCTGCGAAACCGCTTCAATCTCGGCGAGGCGACCGGCATCCTGTTTGGCCGCGAGCGCACCGGGCTCACCAACGAAGAGGTCGCGCTCGCCGACGAAATCGTCACCTTCCCGGTCAATCCTGCCTTTGCCTCGCTCAATCTGGCGCAGGCGGTTCTTTTGATGTCTTATGAATGGCTCAAGACATCCATGGAATCGCGGGAGGAAACGTCGTTTCATGCCCTGCCGCAGAACCCGGCGACCAAGGATCAGCTGCAGGGGATGTTCGATCATGTCGAGGAGGCGCTCGAGGCGCGCGGCTATTTCCGGCCGGTCGCTAAAAAGCCGAAATTGGTCGACAATTTGCGCGCAGTCCTGACCCGCCCCGGCTTTACCGAATCCGAAATCCGTCTGGTGCGCGGCGTCATCTCGTCGCTCGATCGTTTCACCCGCGAGGCGCCGCGCGGTACCGGAGCGCCGGAAAATTCGCGCGCGAAAAAGGTTGACGACGCCGGTGACGACACCTGAGCTAAAACCCATCCTGGTTTTCGACAGCGGCATCGGTGGGCTGACCGTACTGCGCGAAGCGCGCGTGCTGATGCCGGAGCGGCATTTCATCTATATTGCCGATGACGCCGGTTTTCCCTATGGCGGCTGGGAAGAGGAAGCGCTGAAGCAGCGCGTCATCTCGCTGTTTGCCAGATTGCTCACCGAGCACGATCCCGAAATCTGCGTCATCGCCTGCAACACCGCCTTCACGCTGGTCGGCGCCGATCTGCGGGCGGCTTTCCCGAATATGCGCTTCGTTGGTACAGTGCCAGCGATCAAGCCTGCGGCGGAGCGAACGCGCTCCGGCCTCGTCTCGGTGCTGGCCACTCCAGGCACCGTCAAGCGCGCCTATACCCGCGATCTCATCCAGTCTTTCGCTACGCAATGCCATGTCCGCCTCGTCGGCTCGGAAAACCTGGCACGCATGGCGGAAGCCTATATTCGCGGTGAGCCGATCGAGGACGCGGCGGTTCTATCCGAAATCGAGCAGTGTTTTGTCGAGAGGGATGGCAGGAAGACCGACATCGTCGTGCTGGCCTGCACGCATTATCCGTTTATGGCCAATGTTTTTCGCCGCCTCGCCCCCTGGCCGGTGGACTGGCTTGATCCGGCCGAGGCAATTGCCCGGCGGGCACGCAGCCTTGTGCCACTCCCGGATGGTTTCGAGCCGCTGAACGGCGTCGATCCGGCGATCTTCACGTCGGGGCGCCCGGATTTTACCACGCGCCGTTTGCTGCAGGGATTTGGGCTGACGGTGTCGCAGGCCATCTGACGTGATGCAGATCGTGCCGATAACGCCTGACTTTGATGGATTCGATGCTTTGCGGGAGGCAAGCGTTGCCGACGGGCAGCGTATGCTCGCTCGTTTGCTGGAAAACTGGGTCTCCGGCTTGAACCGGTTTGATCGTCCGGGCGAAATCCTTGTCGGGGCGATTGTTCGTGGCGAGCTTACCGGCGTCTGCGGCCGCAATGTCGATCCGTTCTCCAATAATGTGTCAGCCGGCAGGGTACGGCATCTGTATGTCGCACCGGCTCATCGAGGCGAGGGGATCGGCAGCCAGCTGGTTCGCTTCATCGTCAGGGACGCAGCCGATTTCTTCCGGTTTTTGAACACAAGGGCGCCGCCGCAGGCGTTCGAATTTTATCAGCGCCTTGGGTTTTCGCCGATTCTGGAAAACAGCACAGTCACGCACAGGCTTTATTTCTGAAGATACTGCTGTCTTAGCTGTGGGTTTTGCTGCGATTGGCGCGCAGCACAGGCGGTTTGGTGCTAGGGGTCAACGCTTGCGGGTTCGTGGCGGCGCATCCGGCATGGCATTTTGAACGAGGTGGATATGAAAGTCGGCATCGACATGGGGACGGCGTCCGATGGCGCATCCGTTCCGCTCGATATCGAGGAGCTTCTGGCGACGCGTCTTCTGGTGCAGGGCAATTCCGGCTCGGGTAAATCGCACCTTCTGCGCCGTTTGCTGGAACAGTCCGCCCCCTGGGTGCAGCAGTGCATCATCGATCCGGAAGGCGATTTCGTCACTCTGGCCGACAAGTTTGGTCATGTGGTCATCGAAGGCGAGCGCACGGAAGCCGAACTGATCGGCATTGCCAGCCGTATCCGCCAGCATCGCGTCTCCTGCGTGCTTTCGCTTGAGGGGCTGGATATCGAGCAGCAGATGCGCAGCGCCGGCATCTTTCTCAACGCCATGTTCGATGCCGATCGTGATTATTGGTATCCGGTGTTGGTCGTTGTCGACGAAGCGCAGATGTTTGCGCCGTCGGTTGCCGGCGACGTCTCGGAAGAGGCGCGAAAAATCTCGCTTGGCGCCATGACCAACCTGATGTGCCGTGGCCGTAAACGTGGGTTGGCCGGCGTCATCGCCACGCAGCGACTGGCAAAGCTTGCCAAGAACGTTGCCGCCGAAGCCTCCAACTTCCTGATGGGCCGTACCTTTCTCGATATCGACATGGCCCGCGCGGCCGATCTGCTCGGCATGGATCGCCGCACCGCCGAAATGTTCCGCGACCTGAAGCGCGGCTCGTTCGTGGCGCTCGGTCCGGCTTTGTCGCGGCGTCCGCTGCCGGTGACCATCGGCCATGTCGAGACCTCGGCCCGCTCCACCAGCCCCAAGCTGACGCCGCTGCCGGAAGCAGTCGCCGATGTCGAGGATCTGATCTTCACGCCGGACCCGGAAGAGCTGATCCGGCCGTTCGTGCGCCGCCCCAGTGCCCAGCCGCGCCCGGCCACCGATATCCTCGCCGAGCTATCCCGGCCGCGCCCGGAGCCGATCGGTCTTGCCGAGCCGAAGGCGCCGGTGCCGGAAATGCCGGTTCAGGAGCGCGAGGCGTTGCTCGACGGCCTGCTTGCAGAGATCCTCGAACATCCGGATGCAGCGTTCCGCGCCGATGCCGAACTGTTTCAGGATTTTCTCGTGCGCTGCCGTATCCGGCGTGTGCCCGGTGCACCGCTGTCGCTGAGCGCTTTTCGCCGCAAGATGGCGGTTGGCCGGTCCGGCGTCGATGCCGATACGGCCGCGACCGAAATCTGGGCGTCCGCGCTTAACCTGTCACGCAATGTCACGGACGATCTGCAGGGCGTGTTCCTGCTGGTGGCGCAATCTGCCGTTCGTAATCTGCCATGCCCGTCGGATGCGATGATCGCGCGCGCCTATGGTACGCATTCCGCCCGCCGCGCCCGCCGTCTGCTCGGCTATTTCGAGGAGCAGGGCCTGATCGTCGTTCACAGCGACCTTTCCGGCAAACGTATCGTGGCGTTTCCGGACTTGCAGGTGGAGACGGCGCCCGGTGCTGCCGATGCCGTCTACGATGACACCGGAAACCGCAGCGCCGCAGAATAGACGCCGACAACAAGCGCAGGATTGTCAGACCCAGGTCTGGATGACGCGTTCGGATGCGTGGATGCAGGTGAGCTCGAGCCTGTCCGGCCCTGCATTGACGAAACGGTGCGGTGTTTCGGCGTTGACCACAATGATATCGCCCACTTTGGCGTCGAGCGTTTCAAGCCCGACGGTGAACTGCGCGTGACCGGACCGGACGATCCAGGTTTCGCTGTAGGGATGCGTGTGCAGCGCCGGTCCCTGGCCAGGGTCGTTGTCGATCAGGAAAATTGAAATCGGCGTGTCGTACTTTGCTCCCTCAAACAGGACGGTCCTGTTTGACCGCTGGTCCTGTTCGGCGCGGGGAATGACATAGAACATGCTGGCATCCGTTTGCGGACTGGTGAATGAGAACAAAGGACTATATATATCTTGACGAGAAGATATTATGCGAAATTGTCTTCCTGTCAAGATAGTCTCGATTTCTGAAAGGCACACCGTGGCGGAAGACACTGAAAACCCCGATCACGTGGACCGGCTGCGCGGGCAGTGGCAAAGGGAATTGCCAGACCTCGATACCGAGCCAATGGCCATTCTGGGTCGCGCCTACCGGCTCGCCAATCTGGTGCGTCCGTCGATCGAGGCGACCTTTGCGTCGTTCGGTCTCGATCGTGGCGAGTTCGATGTCATTTCCACTCTGCGACGCTCGGGGCCTCCATATCGGCTGACGCCGACGGAGCTTTACACGTCGCTGATGATCTCGTCGGGCGGGCTGACGCATCGGCTGGACAGGCTGAAGAAATCGGGGCTGATATTGCGCCAGCGTTCGCAGGACGACGGACGTAGTATGGCCGTCGGACTGACGGAGGAGGGTATACGGCTTGCCGAGGCGGCGTTTCGCGTCGACATGGCCAGTGAAGTAACCTTCATGTCCGAGTTGAGCGTCGAGGAGCGAACGGACTTGGCGGCGTTATTGCGTAAGTTGCTGGTCTCGGTGGAGCGGCGGACTGAAGGCGATACGCGTTAAATCTCAAGCGCAAAAACGCAAATTCGTTTGACAATAAGGGGTGAAGTGACTAAAGCCGCCACAACGCCGGGCCGAAATGTCCGGTGTTTTATTTGACATGTCCCGTGGATTCTCCGTTAGCGTAATGTGAGAAACCTGTCAGAGCTTTCAAAAGAAGTTCAGAGGAGGGCGTGTTTCCTTGATCCGGTTTGGCAACAGACCGGTGTAACCTGTTGAAGGGAAATACGATGAGCAAGCGCGAATCGTCCAAGTACAAAATTGATCGCCGTATGGGCGAGAACATCTGGGGCCGTCCGAAGTCCCCGGTGAACCGCCGCGAATATGGTCCCGGCCAGCACGGCCAGCGCCGCAAGTCCAAGCTTTCCGACTTCGGTGTGCAGCTGCGCGCCAAGCAGAAGCTCAAGGGCTACTACGGCGACATCCGCGAAAAGCAGTTCCGTGCGATCTTCGCCGAAGCTGACCGCCGCAAGGGTGACACGTCTGAAAACCTGATCGGCCTGCTCGAATCACGTCTCGACGCGATCGTGTACCGCGCCAAGTTCGTACCGACGGTCTTTGCTGCCCGTCAGTTCGTCAACCATGGTCACGTCAAGGTCAACGGCGTTCGCGTCAACATCGGTTCGTACCGCTGCAAGGCTGGCGACGTGATCGAAGTTCGCGAAAAGTCCAAGCAGCTCGTTTCGGTTCTCGAAGCCGTTTCGCTCGCTGAACGCGACGTTCCGGATTACGTCGAAGTCGATCACAACAAGATGGTTGCGACTTTCGCTCGCATTCCTGCCCTGGCCGACGTTCCTTACCCGGTCATCATGGAACCAAACCTCGTCGTCGAATTCTATTCGCGATAATTTCTTCGGGCCTCGGCCTTGTGAAATTCGGAAAAGCCACTCAGAGATGGGTGGCTTTTTTTTGCCCAATCTCGACCCAGTCTGATGCGGAGAATGACTGATGCCCGGCCCGTTGGACCTGCAGTCGATTGTCGATGATATCCACCGCGAACTTGCGCCACGGCTCGGCGAGGGCAAGGTGGCCGACTATATTCCGCAGCTCGCCCGCGTCGATCCGAAGAGCTTCGGCATGGCGATCGTCACCGTCGATGGTGACGTGCATATGGCCGGCGATGCGCAGGTGCCATTCTCGATCCAGAGTATTTCCAAGGTTTTCACGCTGACGCTGGCGCTTGGCAAGCACGGTGAAAACATCTGGAAGCGCGTCGGCCGCGAGCCGTCCGGTTCCGCTTTCAATTCCATCGTCCAGCTCGAGCACGAACACGGTGTCCCGCGCAATCCCTTCATCAATGCCGGTGCGATCGCCATTACCGATCTTGTCCTTGCCGGCCATACGCCTAGGGAGGCAATCGGTGAGATCGTTCGTTTCGTTCGCTATCTTTCCGATGAAGAGGACATTCTGATCGATCAGGATGTCGCCAAATCGGAAGCGGCGACAGGCTACCGCAATTTCGCGCTGGCCAATTTCATGCGCTCCTTCGGCAAGCTTGATCATCCCGTCGAGCATGTGCTTGGTGTCTATTTCCATCAATGCGCGCTGGCGATGAGCTGCGTCCAGCTGGCCAAGGCCGGGCTGTTCCTAGCTGCATCCGGTACCAATCCGCTGACAAAACATTCCGTTGTCTCAAAACAGCGGGCGCGGCGTATCAATGCGCTGATGCTGACCTGCGGCCATTATGATGGCTCTGGGGATTTCGCCTATCGTGTCGGTCTGCCGGGCAAGAGCGGCGTCGGTGGCGGTATCCTCTGCGTCGCGCCGGGCAAGGCTTCAGTCGCGGTCTGGTCGCCCGGGCTCAATCATAACGGTAATTCGCTGCTCGGTTCGCTGGCGCTGGAAATGTTGGCCAGCCGTACCGGATGGTCCGTGTTCGGCGCCTGAGCGGGCGTAACCGAAGTTTCATGGCAAAATCCGCGCATTTTCCTTGATCTTGCTGCTTTAGACGGGCAAGTGCAGGGCATCGTTTTCGCGCGCCGTTTTTTTCGCCTGCGCGCCCTTTCATCCGGGACTTTGTCATGGATATTGCCTTTCAGCCGCGCGCTATCGGCCTCGAAAATCTTCCGTCCAGCCCGGATGATGCCGGTAATGAGGCGACGCATCCGATCTTTGCGAAAATGCCTGCCTCGGTTTCCTTCAACAAGCTGCGCAAGCGGTTGCTGCGGCAGGTGCGCCAGGCGATCGAGGATTTCGGCATGCTGAAGGGCCAGAAGCGCTGGCTAATCGGCGTTTCCGGCGGCAAGGACAGTTACAGCCTACTGGCGCTATTGATGGATCTGCAATGGCGCGGCCTGCTACCGGTGGAACTGGTCGCCTGCAATCTCGATCAGGGGCAGCCGAATTTTCCCAAGCATGTGCTGCCGGAATATCTGACATCGATCGGCGTCAAGCACCGGATCGAATATCGCGATACCTATTCTATCGTGAAGGAGAAGGTCCCGGCCGGTGGCACCTATTGCGCACTTTGTTCGCGTTTGCGCCGTGGCAATCTCTACCGGATCGCCCGCGAGGAGGGCTGCGACGCGCTGGTGCTCGGCCATCACCGCGAGGATATTCTCGAAACCTTCTTCATGAATTTCTTCCATGGCGGCAGGCTTGCGACGATGCCGGCCAAGCTCCTCAACGACGAAGGTGATCTGATGGTCATGCGGCCGCTTGCCTATGCCGCCGAAGACGATCTCGCCAAATTTGCGGCTGCGATGGAGTTCCCTATCATCCCTTGCGACCTCTGCGGCACGCAGGATGGGCTTGAGCGCAATGCAATGAAGGCGATGCTGTCGGACATCGAACGCCGCATGCCTGGCCGCAAGGACACGATGCTGCGGGCACTCGGCCACGTCAATCCGTCACATCTGCTCGACCCAAAGCTGTTCGATTTCCAATCTCTCTTCGCGGAGCCCAAAGCATGACATCTGCCATCGATATCGCGGCCATCGCCAACATCCTGCAGGAAGCCGCCTTCAAGGAAATCCTGCCAAAATTCCGCAATCTCGGCGCGGGCGACGTGCGGATGAAGTCGGAAGCGATCGATCTGGTGACCGAGGCGGACGAAGCTGCCGAACGGCTGATCAAGGCACGGATGGTGGAACTGGCACCGGACGCGTTGTTCATCGGCGAAGAATCGGTTGCCGCCAACCCGGCACTGCTGGATAGCCTGGCGGGGGCCGACCTCGCCATCGTCGTCGACCCGATCGATGGAACATTCAACTATGCGGCGGGTTTGCCGCTGTTTGGTGTCATGGCCGCCGTCGTTTCCAACGGCGAGACGGTCGCCGGTCTTATCTATGATCCGATGGGCAATGACTGGGTGATTGCCGAAAAGGGCTCGGGCGCCTGGCTGTGCAAGGCTGATGGCTCGCAGGAGCAGCTTTCGACGGTTCCGTCCGTGCCGCTGGAAAGTCTGGTCGGCTGCGCTTCGACCGGTTTCTACGCCCCGGATAACCGCCGCATCGTCATGGGCAATATGGCCAAGGTCCGCATCGCCACCAGCTATCGCTGCGCGGCGCATGAGTATCGCGGCTTTGCCGGTGGTCACTTCCACTTCCTGATGTATCAGAAGCTGATGCCGTGGGATCACCTTGCCGGTACGCTGATTGCGCAGGAAGCCGGCGCCTACGCCGCACGGTTCGATGGCTCGCCATACCTGCCGCGTCATGTCGATGGCGGCCTGCTTCTGGCTTCCGACAAGGATTGCTGGGAGATGCTGCGCCGCGAGGTGTTTACGGTCTAGGCTGCCGATGGAGCTGCGCGAAACATCCGTGGCGCTCGGAAAGCAAGGTGTTCCTGCTCATAGCTTGCGGATGATCGCGGCGGCGACGGGCGGTGCAATGAACTGCAGCAACCGCAAGAGCTTTGCCGTCCAACTCCCGAACTTGCCCCAGTGACGACATACCGTGCCATGCTATCTATTCCCGTTGCTTGAAATGTCGAACATGCAGCGGGGGGAAAGGAATGACATTAACCGGGGTTAACATGCCAGGCAGGGCGGCGATTTCGCTGTTCGAGCGTATTGCCGGTCAGCCGCTGGCGCAGGCGGAGCGATTGACCGATGCGATCCAGCTTTGCCTGGTGAAGCCCGGCGAGACTATCTTCGCCCAGGACGATTTGCACCCGTATCTCTATGTGGTCGAGAGCGGCCTCTTGAAATTCACCTATCTGCGATCGGACGGTGAAGAGTGGATCAAGTCATTCATTGTCGAAGGGCAGTTCTTCGCCAGCCTCTCTGCACTCGCGCCTGCCGGCCGGGCGAGTTTTTCGGCGGTCGCGATCGAGGCCTGCTGCCTGGAGAGAATTCCGTTCGTAGCGCTCAGAGACCTCGCAGATGCGGATCTTGGATGGTCGCGGATGATCCGGAATGCTTTAATGATCTATGGCGAACGCAAGGAGCGCCGCGAGCGCCAGTTCCTGACGCTGGACCGTGAAGAGCACTATCGCTCGCTGGTCCGCGAGGAGCCGAATGTGGTTACGCGTGTGCCGCAGAAGGATCTTGCGAGTTATCTCGGCATCACCCCGGTGGGTCTCAGCCGCATCGCCACGCGCGTCCGGACTGAGATCGGCCGCTAGAGCCGTTCATCTTTGAATGGCTCTCGGCTTAACCCGGGTTAATGCGCCGGGATCGTTCATGGGCGATACCGGTTTTATTCAAAACGGGAGCCCTGACCTTGACCACTCGCAATACTGCATCGGACACGCTGCTGTTCTTTCGATCTTGGCTGACAAGACCGCTGGAGGTCGCGTCGATTGCGCCGTCGGGCAAAAGGCTGGCTGCTGCAATGACTGCCGAGGTGGGGCCGTCTCCCGGCGACGTCCTTGAGCTTGGACCGGGCACGGGCATCTTCACGCGGCGGCTTCTGCAGGATGGTGTTGATGAGGAAAGGCTGATTCTGGTGGAGCGCAATCCCACCTTCGCCATGCTGCTACGCCAGCGGTTTCCGAAGGCAACCTTGATTGAAGGGGATGCGCAGCATTTGCGCTTGCCGTCGGCAGGCACGATTGGCGCCGCGATCAGCGGCCTTCCATTATTGTCCATGCCGAAACCGATTGTGCATGACATTCTTGATGCCGTCTTCCGGCATCTGGCCGATGATGCCTGCCTTTTCCAGTTTACCTACGGGCCGCGCTGCCCTGTCCCGGCGCCGATACTTGCAGCGCTCGGCCTTGAAGCATCCTTCCGGCGCTGGGTGCCGTTCAATCTGCCACCCGCTAGCGTTTATCGCATCCAGCGCCGGATGGTTTGAGGCCGCAAACACGGTCCTGTCGCTGCCGTAAGAGCAAAAAAGCTCCGCCGGTTTCCCGGCGAAGCTTCTTGTTTGTGCCTATGCTTGCGCAGTTACATATGGCCGCCAGCGCCTTCCAGCGTGGCGTGATCATCGCCCGGATGGGTGAAGAGCTTGCCTTTCTCTGCCCAGAGAACGGCAACAATGGTCACTGCACCAAAGGCGGTAAAGCCGGCGAACAGCGGCTGGACCGTGCCGTTGAACAACTGGCCGACACCGCCGCCAATCAGCGCGCCGCCGGTGGTCGAAACGAAGCCGGTGATGGCCGTAGCTGTGCCTGCCAGGTGTCCCATCGGTTCCAGGCTGATCGCGGTGAAATTGGTGGCGATCACGGCGAACATCATCAAAAGAACGGAAAACAGCAGGTACGCGACGAGGAAATCGGGGCGGCCACCGAGCGAGAGCAACAGCCCCACGCCCGACAGCAGCGTGAACAGGATCATCGCTACATGCGAAATGCGTCGCATGCCGAAGCTGCGGACGAAATAGCCGTTGGCAAAATTGGCAACCGCGATGCCACCGGCCGTGCCGGCAAAGGCGATCGGCAGCCAGTCTCCGAGGCCGTAGACCTCGCCGAAGATTTGTTGAACGGTGACGATATAGGCGCAGATCACGGCGGTGAACAGCGTCAGGCCGATCATGTAGCCGCAGGTGACGCGGTTGGTCAGAACCGTGCGGAAGCCGGAGGCGACGGAGGCAACCGATAGCGGCAGGCGCTCGCTTACCGGTAGTGATTCCTTCAGGCGCATGCCGGCCCAGATGAACAGAATGGCGCCGATGCAGCCGAGCAGGATGAAGATCCAGTGCCAGTTGGCGTAGTAGATGACGGCCTGACCGAGCGATGGGGCGACGATCGGCACGATCATGAAGACGATCATCACATAGGACATCACCCGTGCCATTTCACGGCCACCGAAGCAGTCGCGCACGATTGCCATCGTGGTGATACGTACGGCCGCAGCACCAATGCCCTGAACGAAACGCAACAGAAGCAGCATTTCAAAGCTCTGGGTCAATGCTGCGCCGAACATCGTCAGCGAGAAGAAGACGAGACCTGCGAGCAGGATGTTGCGGCGTCCGAACGTGTCGGAGAGACTGCCGAAGACGATCTGCGAGCAACCGAACCCGAGGAAGAAGATGCCGATGACCAGCTGTGTGTCATTGGTATTGGCAACGTTCAACGACTGGCCGATGGCGGGCAGGGCCGGCAGCATGATGTCGATTGCGACCGCGACGCTTGCGGTCATCAAGGCAATGGTGATGACGAATTCGAAGAAGCCGAGGCCTATTCGGGCAGAGCCGATATTTTCGACGTGTTCAGTGGTGGTGGCGGACATGAAGAAACCTATGAATGTCTTGGGAGAGACAGGACGTTAAATTGCGGGATTGTGTGGTCTGAAAAGCTTGCCTTTTTCGGCGGTGAGAACAAAGGCAAGCCCGATGATGGAAACGCTTAAAAACCCGATGGCGAGCGGCGTGATCGTACCGTTGAACGCCTGGCCGATCAGCGCACCGATGGTGGCGCCCCCGATCGTCTGGGTGAAGCCCAGGACCGAGGATGCGGTTCCGGCAACATGGCCGAGCGGCTCCATAGCCATGGCGTTGAAATTCGAGCCGATCAGGCCGAACTGGAACATGGCGCAAGCATAGAGAGCGGCGAACAACCAGAAGGGAAGCAGGCCGGAGACCGACGCCGCCACCCAGATCAGGCTGGTAAAGACAAAACCGATCAGTGCACCGTGAGACAGGCGGCGCATGCCATAGCGCTTGACCAGCCGCGAATTGGTGAAGGAGGCGAGCGCCATCATGCTGGCAAAGCCGGCGAAGACCAGCGGAAACCAGGTCCCGAGCCCGTAGATACCGACGAGGATCTGCTGTGCCGAATTGATGAAGCCAAACAGCGACCCGAACAGAAACGCAGCCGCCAGCGAGTAACAGAGCGAGACGCGGTTTGTCAGGACGATGCGGAAGCCGGCCAGGATGGACGTGACCGTGAACGGCCGGCGGTGCTCGACCGACAGCGTTTCAGGCAGGCGCAGCATCACCACTGTCGCCACGGAAACCGCAAACAGGCAGATGACCACGAAGATCATGTGCCATTCGGCAAAGATCATGATCAGCTGGCCGACGCTCGGTGCAATGACCGGTACGATCATGAAAACCATCAGCACAAGCGACATGACTTCCGCCATCATCCGGCCGCCGTAGACGTCACGGACGATCGAGACGGTGATGACACGGGTGGCGGCCGCGCCGATGCCCTGAATGAAGCGCAGCGCCAGCAATCCGGTAAACGAGGGAACAAAGACGATGGCGAGTGCACAAAGCGCATAGAGGCAAAGGCCGCCGAGAAGCGGCAGCTTGCGGCCGAAGCGATCCGACAGCGGGCCGAAGACGAGCTGCGCACAGCCCATACCGATGAGATAGGCGGTGATGATATATTGGCGGGCGTTTTCATCGACGACGCCAAGGCTGGCGCCGATTTCCTGAAGGCCGGGCAGCATGATGTCGATGGAAATTGCATTGATCGCCATCAGCATGGCCATCAGCGCAATGAAGCGTGGTTTTGACAAAGCCGGCAGACCCGGCGCTTCGGACAGTGTGGTCATTGGGTATTCCTGGCGGATGTGCCGGGCGCCTGAAACTGGAAGCGGAAACGTTTCCGGCGCGGATGAAAATGCTGGAGCCAGCATGGACGATCGAACGAAAAGCGCGGCTCCGAAGCGCTTTCAAAACGGGAACCGGGCTCGCCGGTCTGGAAGTAGTGCCGGCAAACGACGCCAGCTATCAAGGATGGATATGGGAGGTCAGATTGGCCTCATTGACTGGCGCGGCGGACATCGGCACTGCCCGTGCATACTCCCAACATCGCGACCGGCTTGTGACAGTGGTTCAGATTGGTTTCAGCTAAAAAAGGGCGCGCAACATTAGTCTTCCGTCGCAATCATCCTGAATCAAAAAAGGCGGTGACCCGCCTTTTTCAGGTGTCACTGTGGCTTCAATCAGGTTTCAGGCTGCGCCCTTGACCGCGATGCCGTGTTCTTCGAAATGCGACTGGAGTTCGCCAGCCTGGAACATTTCGCGCACGATGTCGCAACCGCCAATGAATTCGCCCTTGACGTAGAGCTGCGGAATGGTCGGCCAGCTGGAATAGTCCTTGATGCCCTGGCGAAGGTCCGTGTCGGCGAGCACATTGATGCCCTTGTAGTCGACGCCGATATAATCGAGCATCTGCACAACCTGGCCGGAGAACCCACACTGCGGGAACTGGGGGGTGCCCTTCATGAAAAGAACGACATCGTTGCTCTTCACTTCATTGGCGATGAAATCGTTGATACCGCTCATGGCTAGTCCTTCCTCATCCCGCTTCAAGGGCCGGGTGCGTCGATGTCTGTTAGATAACATGCACGCGGGTGATTTTCATCACCTGAATACAACAAAAATTGATGGCTTGCACGACTGCAACAGTGTCCTTTGCAGTCCTAGCGTATCCTGCTGCGAGATGCGGCTGTTTTACGCCGACTCACCTGCTTCTTTGCCGGCTTTGCCTTCGCTACCGCCGCCTTCTTGAAGCGGCCGGTGGTTGCCGAGCGGGTCTGCCGCTTTTGCCGTTTGGTTGTCGTGCTTCCGCCGGCTTTCTTCAGAATTTCCTTCAGAACGCTCTCGACCGCGCCGCTGACCAGCTCTTTCATGAGATTGGCCATCGGGCGTGTTACTCCGGCGCAGATGTCTGAAGGGCGAGCGCGTGCAGAACGCCACCCATATTGCCCTTCAGCGCGTTGTAGACCATCTGGTGCTGCTGCACCCGGCTCTTGCCGCGGAAGGCTTCCGCGACAACTTCGGCTGCGTAATGATCGCCGTCACCGGCAAGATCCCGGATTGTCACCTTCGCGCCGGGAATGCCGGACTTGATCATGTCTTCAATATCGCCAGGTGCCATCGGCATTGTCTGCACTCCCTGATTTACTCGGCAGCGATTTTTGCTTCGCCGTCCATGAAGTCAGGGAACCATGATTCATGCACCGAGCGCAATTGCAGAATTGCAAGCGGCCTGGCCGAACCGAGCACAACTTCCGTGCCGCCGGTGCTGCCGATGACAGGGGCTGTGACGCCGGCAGCCTTTGCCCGCTCTGCAACCACCACTGCGTGTTCCTGCTTGACGGTCACGACATACCGTCCCTGGTCCTCGCCGAAGAAGACTTCGACCGGATCGCGGCCGGCAACGGCCGACACCTTGGCACCGATACCCGATGCCATGGCCATTTCAGCAACCGCGAGCGCCAGTCCACCGGACGAGCAGTCATGCACCGCCGTCGTCAGGCCGTCGGTGATCAGGTTGCGGACGAAATCGCCAGTCTTGCGCTCATGGGCGAGATCGACATGCGGGGCAGGGCCATCGGTGCGGCCATGGATGTCGCGCAGATAGACCGACTGGCCGAGATGCGTTCCAAGGCCTTCGGGTGCGCCAACGAGCAGGATCGTTTCGTGTTCGGCGGCAAAGCGGATGCGGGCCATCTGCGACCAGTCACCCAGCAGGCCAACACCACCAATGGTCGGGGTCGGCAGGATGCCTTGACCGTTGGTCTCATTGTAGAGCGAGACGTTGCCGGAGACGATCGGGAAATCCAGCGCGCGGCAGGCTTCGCCGATGCCCTTAATGGCATGGACGAGCTGGCTCATGATTTCCGGGCGTTCCGGATTGCCGAAGTTGAGATTGTCGGTGGCAGCCAGCGGCAAGGCGCCGGTTGCCGTGATGTTGCGCCAGCATTCGGCCACGGCCTGCTTGCCGCCTTCGAAAGCATCGGCTTCAACGTAACGCGGGGTGACGTCGGAGGAAAAGGCCAGCGCCTTGGTCGGATGGCCTTCGACGCGGACAACGCCGGCATCGCCGCCCGGCAACTGCAGCGAATTGCCCTGGATCAGCGTGTCGTACTGCTCGTACACCCAGCGGCGCGAGGAGTTGTTGGCCGAGCCGACAAGCGACAGAACGGCGTCTGCGACATCTGCCTGCGGAATATCGCCGGCTGCGAGCGGTGCCGCAACCTTGGCCGATGTCCATGGACGGTCGTATTCCGGCGCTTCGTCGCCCAGTTCCTTGATCGGCAGGTTGGCGACTTCCTCGCCCTGGTGGATAACGCGGAAACGCAGGTCGTCGGTGGTCTTGCCGACGATGGCGAAATCGAGCCCCCATTTGACGAAGATCGCCTTGGCGACCTCTTCTTTGGCAGGTTCGAGCACCATGAGCATGCGCTCCTGGCTTTCCGACAGCATCATTTCATAGGCCGTCATGCGCTCTTCGCGCACCGGCACCTTGTCCAGTTCCAGCTCGATACCGAGGCCACCCTTGGCGCCCATTTCGACAGCCGAGCAGGTAAGGCCGGCAGCACCCATGTCCTGGATGGCGATGACGGCGCCGGTCTTCATGAGTTCGAGGCAGGCTTCGAGCAGGCATTTTTCGGTGAAGGGGTCGCCGACCTGGACGGTCGGGCGCTTTTCCTCGATCGATTCGTCGAATTCGGCCGATGCCATAGTGGCGCCACCGACGCCGTCACGGCCGGTCTTGGCACCGAGATAGACGACCGGCAGGCCGACGCCTTTGGCTTCCGACAGGAAGATCGCATCGGACTTGGCAAGGCCTGCAGCAAAAGCGTTGACGAGGATATTGCCGTTGTAGCGGGCATCGAATTCAACCTCGCCGCCAACCGTCGGCACGCCGAAAGAATTGCCATAGCCGCCGACACCGGCAACGACGCCGGAGACGAGGTGGCGGGTCTTCGGGTGATCCGGTGAACCGAAACGCAGCGCGTTCATTGCCGCGATCGGACGCGCGCCCATGGTGAAAACGTCGCGCAGGATGCCGCCAACGCCGGTCGCAGCGCCCTGATAGGGCTCGATATAGGACGGGTGGTTGTGGCTCTCCATCTTGAAGACGACGACATCGCCGTCATCGATATCGACGACACCGGCATTTTCACCCGGCCCCTGGATAACGCGCGGACCAGTGGTCGGCAGCGTGCGCAGCCATTTCTTCGAGGACTTATAGGAGCAGTGCTCGTTCCACATCGCCGAAAAAATGCCGAGTTCCGTAAAGGTCGGCTCGCGGCCGATCAGGCCGAGAATGCGCTGATACTCATCCGGCTTCAGGCCGTGCGAGGCAATCAACTCGGGGGTGATGGGGCGGGTATTGGAAATGGTCATCGGGGTCCATTCGGTCCGTTAGAGCATCCCGGACGGCCAAGGTTCCGTCAGCTTGCGGGGATGCGTCAAAACAAAGAGATCACGTCCGGGTTTCTTTAGCCGAAGCTACTCGTCGATGCGACAGGAAAATGCCGGAAAAGCACAGGAGATCTCGTGCTTTTCGCTGACAATGTCATGGCTCGCTCAGGCGAAGCTGTCATAGCCGGTGCGTCCGCTGTCAAGCAGGCGGCGCAGCGTCAGGAAACCGCGCCGCACTTCGCTGCGGTCGGCCGGTGACGAGAAGCCGATCCGGACCCGGTGGTAGACGCTCTCCGTCCGTCCTGCCTTGAACTCGTCCTCGTCATCGATCAGCACGCCTTCCTCGAATGCCGCATGCTTGAATGTGCCGGAGAACCATGGCTCCGACAGCTTCAGCCAGAGAAATGGCACATGCGGATGCGAGTTGAAGTCGACACCGGCGAAGATTTCGCGCGCCATCTGCTCGCGTGCCCGGATCTCGTCGATGCATTTTGAGCGCAATGTGGCTGCCTCGCCACTCATTACCAAGCGAGCGCAAAGCTCGGCGAGCAGAAACGGCATGCCGCCACTGACCATCTTGTGGGCGATGCGGATGCGCTGGCTAAAGTGTGGAGGGCAGGCGACCCACCCGCCGCGCACCCCGGCAGCCACCGATTTCGACAGGCCGCCAACGAGGAATGTCCGCTCTGGAGCCAGTTCAGCGAGAAGCGGCATCGTGTCTCCGGTCATCGCGCCATAAAGATCGTCTTCCAGCAGCCAGACGCCATAACGGCGGGCAATGTCGGCGATCGCCTGGCGCCGCTCCAGCGACAATGTCACCACTGTCGGATTTTGCGCTGTCGGCATGAGGAAGGCGAGTTTCGGGTGCTGCTGGGCGCAGACGCGCTCGAAGTCGTCAGGATCCAGGCCGTAGTCGTCGGTGCGCAAGAGAATCGTTCGACGCCCGATCAGCCCGGCACTACGGCTGATCTGGGAATAGGTGATGTTCTCGAAGGCGATCTTGTCGCCCGGTGCCGTGACGGCGGCGATCACCGCGACAGCGCCGGCATGGGCGCCAAGCGTCGGCACGATGCGATCGGGCTGCGGCCTAAAACTTCCCTTGGCAAGCCACTGGCTTCCTGCCGTAAACCAGTGTGCCGGAAAATCGCGGGCATAGCTGGCAATATCGGCATGATGGACGCGGCTGATCTCGCCCAGCACCTTTTCAAGCGACGCACCTTGGCCGATATCGGGTGCCGCCGTGCTGTCGAACCGGAGTTTTCCGGGCGGCGCTTTCAGCGCCCTCGTGCCGGCCAGTGCCGCGCTCATCGGATCAGGCTGTTCGGCGGGGCGCAATTCGGCATTGTCGAGCACATAGGTTCCGCGCCCGACTTCGCCGCTGACAAGCCCGCGTTCACGCACCAGATGATAGGCACGACCGATTGTCCCGATTGTCACACCGATGTCGAAAGCAAGGTTGCGCTGCGGTGGCAATTTCGTGCCGACGGTTAAGACGCCACCGGCAATCGCCTGCTCGATCTGATCGGCGATGCGGGCATAAAGCGGGCCTTGGCCTTGGCTGGGATCTGGCATCCATGTTGTCATGGTGACAATTTCTACATTGCATCGATTTTCTTGTCAATTATGACAATGCAATACCGAAATGAAACCGTTGCAATCGATTGGATGATGACAATGGGTACAATGTGCACCAGTGATAACGCCGCATGTGCCATACCGATAGGTACAATTCAGCCACGAAGTCTTGTCTCGCGATTGAAGGGCTTTGGCTGGTTTGTAATCGTCTGGATTTTAGGCCGTGAAGAAAAGCGGCTCAGCCGCATTGCTCTTTCCGAGCTTACCGATGATCAGCTTGCCGATATCGGTGTCACGCCTGCAGAGGCACGCCGGGAGGCTGCACAGCCGTTCTGGAACTGACTGCGGTGTGACAGGCTACAGGAGTTCCAGCACCTTCGTCTTCGGACGACAGAGTTTTGCGCCTCTTTCTGTCACCACGATCGGCCTTTGCATCAGCTCCGGATGAGCGAGCATAGCATCGATAATCTGCCGGTCCGTCTTGCTGTTGTCGTCGAGATTGAGCGACAAATACGCGGGCTCCTTGGTCCGCAGCAATTGGCGCGGCGCCATGTCCATGGCGAGCAGAAGAGCCAGCATCTCTTCGTGGCTTGGCGGTGCTGCCATATAGTCGATAATGGCAGGTTCGGTCCCTGCCTCGCGAATGAGCTTGAGAACCGAGCGGGACGTATCGCAACGACGATTGTGATAAATCATGACGGTCATGAGCGTGCCTTTGGTGTCGATACGAGCGATCGGAAGAGGTTTGGCGAAAGATGCCAGGAGAATGGTCTGCGCCTAGCATGAGAATGCGTGCGGCTTCGTGACAGCTGCAAGATACTATTCTCTGGTTTTATGCACAAAAACACGTTCTTTGGTTGTGTGGAATCAGCGTCGGAAGTCTTGAGTTGATTGTCATGCAAAAGCACAGCAAAGAAAAGCGGCTAGAATTAGCGATACGCGATCATTCCACCGCTTGTTTCTATCAAACTGATTGCAAATGCCTAACCGCCAAACTGCCGACGTGGAGCGCCGGCCCGTTAGAGGGCTGTGCGGGTGGCATAGTTGTATGCGGATGAGAGGAATGCGATTTTGAACCGCAGTGCTGCTAGGTTATCCGGCGTCTGATCTGATTTTCATCGGGAACTGTCTGCACACAGCCCATTCCCTGGTAGGTTGCCTCAGCGGCAACCGGTACCGCCGGCAGCCCAGCGCTTGATATCCGCGGTCATCCTCGCCCCTACAGTTTCGCTGAAAAGCGGCCCGAAAGCCTGCAGCCGGGCAGGGTGCCCCTCTGCCTGAACCACTGCCAGCGGCCGCGATTCGGGGGAGTTACGCTTGACGATCAGGATGCGTGGACGCCCGGAGAAGGAATTCAGTTCCGGCGCAAGGCGATAGGGCTTGAAGGCTGCGTCACCTGACTTGAACCAGCAGGCATTGGCACCAAGGGCCACCCGCTCCATCGTGGCCAATGCGGCCGTATTACTGGCCGGTGCCGGCGGAGATTCCGTCTGGCAGCCGGCGACAAGCGTGAGAAAGGCAACGGAGCCTGCAGTGGCCATGAAACGGATGAAAGCTGCGGCGCGCATGAAAGCCCCTTTTGATTCGGTCTCTAGGGTGCTTTCTAGCAGGTCGAATGTTAAGCAGCGATTACATCAAGCGCCGAAGCGAACAATCCGCGTCCATCCGAGCCGCCATGTGCGGCCTCGATCAGGTTTTCCGGATGCGGCATCATGCCGAGGACATTGCCTTTAGCATTGACGATCCCGGCGATGTCGTTGACCGAGCCGTTTGGATTAGTACCTGCCGCATAGCGGAATACCACCTGGCCGTTATCCTCGATGGTTTGGAGCGTTTCCGCATCGGCAAAATAATTGCCATCGTGATGGGCAACCGGGCAGCGGATGATCTGGCCCTGTTCGTAGGCGCGGCTGAAATCAGTGTTGGCGTTGACGACTTCGAGCTTGATTTCCTTGCAGACGAATTTCAGCGAGGCATTGCGCATCAGCGCGCCGGGCAGGAGGCCGGCTTCGACCAGGATCTGGAAGCCGTTGCAGACGCCGAGCACCTTGACGCCGGCCTCAGCTTTCGCCTTGATTGCCTGCATCACCGGCATGCGCGCCGCGATCGCGCCGCAGCGCAGGTAGTCGCCGTAAGAGAAGCCGCCGGGAATGACGATCAGATCGACATCTGGAATGTCCGTTTCGGTCTGCCAGATCGTAACCGGTGCCTTGCCGGAAATCTTGGTCAGCGCTGCGATCATGTCGCGGTCACGATTGAGGCCTGGAAGCTGAACGACGGCGGATTTCATGGGTGCGGTTCAAACCTGGATTGGGCCTCGGCAAGCTCGCGCAATTCGAGGCGGTTTTCTATTCTCTCCAAACGCTCATCGATCTGATGAAGCATTGTATAGAGCGTGTTGATGTCATTCTGATGGGCATGCAACGACAGTCTTATCGAGCCCATTTCGCTTCGAAGGTCGCGGATCGTATTATCGGATTTGTCGGCCCTAACGTGCATACGCCGCAAAATCTCGTGAATAAGTTCCTGAGTGACATCAGCCATCAAACTAGCCTAGCTTCTCAAGACGGTTTCCGAATAACCTCCGTTTGAGAGCCTCTGTTCGCTCACGGCCTTCCGTTAATTCCCGGTTGGTTTCCCGCATAAAGGTCACCAATTCGTCCAGAGACTGGGCGGTCTCTTGAAGTCGACGATCAAGTGCCATTACTTCCGTGTAAAGCATTTCACTAATGACTTCGGCCATCTGACCACCTCATTCAACCATCAGGCGAGTGAGATAGTGTAATTCTCAATCACCGTGTTGGCGAGGAGTTTCTCACACATGGCTTTCACTTCGGCTTCAGCCTTTGCCTTGTCGGCGGTGTCGATCTGCAGATCGAAAACCTTGCCCTGACGGACATGGCCGATGCCGTCGAAGCCGAGAGCGCCAAGGGCGCCCTCGATTGCCTTGCCCTGGGGGTCGAGAACGCCGTTTTTCAGCGTCACTGTTACGCGTGCGTTGATCACTGTCGTCTTTTCCTGCTTATTTCACCAGAACCGGGCCGGAGCCACGGGGTGGTTCGTTCTCGTTCATGATGCCAAGGCGGCGGGCCACTTCCTGGTAAGCCTCGACTAGGCCTCCCATGTCGCGGCGGAACCGGTCCTTGTCCATCTTTTCCTTGGTCTCGACGTCCCACAGACGGCAGCTATCCGGCGAAATCTCGTCGGCCAGGATGATGCGCATCATGTCGCCTTCGAACAGGCGGCCGCATTCGATCTTGAAATCGACCAGCTGAATGCCGACGCCGAGAAACAGGCCGGTGAGGAAGTCGTTGATGCGGATGGCAAGTGCCATGATGTCATCAAGTTCCTGCGGGCTTGCCCAACCGAACGCGGTGATATGCTCTTCCGAGACCATCGGGTCATCAAGCGCATCGGCCTTGTAGTAGAACTCGATGATCGAGCGCGGCAGAACCACGCCTTCTTCGATGCCTAGGCGCTTGGACAGAGAACCGGCGGCAACATTGCGCACGACGATCTCGAGCGGAATGATTTCCACTTCCTTGATCAGCTGCTCGCGCATGTTGAGGCGGCGGATAAAGTGGGTGGGAATGCCGATACGGTTCAGATTGGTAAAGATATATTCCGAAATCCGGTTGTTGAGCACACCCTTGCCGTCGATGATCTCATGCTTCTTGGCATTGAAGGCCGTAGCATCATCTTTGAAGAACTGAATCAGAGTGCCCGGCTCAGGACCTTCGTAAAGGATCTTGGCCTTGCCCTCGTAGATACGGCGGCGACGGTTCATGAATGATGTCTCTATCTTTAAAGGCGCTCTTGGGCTGCGCACTTGGTATTTTCTAAGGCGGTCCATAACTGAAATGAAACCATTTCACAATCGGCGACTCATCCGATCCCCTGAATTAGGTCTCCTCAATTGGGGTCCAAGGTATCACGAAAGTCGTCATGCCGGAAAACTTCGCATTGCACTTTCGGTGGCCTTTTGGTTTATGGGCGAAAAGCGAAACGTAAAACGGTTTTTTGGAGATCGGAGATGACCAATATGCAGGATCGCGAAAAGGCGTTCGAATCGAAATTTGCTCTTGATGAAGAGTTGAAGTTCAAGGCCGAGGCGCGCCGTAACAAGCTTCTCGGTCTTTGGGCTGCCGAGCTTCTGGGCAAGAGCGACCCGGCAGCCTACGCAAAGGATGTCGTCGCCGCCGATTTCGAAGAAGTTGGCCATGAGGATGTCGTGCGCAAGATCCGCGCCGATTTCGATGCGGCCGGTATCGCCCTGACGGACGACCAGATTCGTCTGAAGATGCTCGAACTTCTGTCCGAAGCCGTCACGCAGATCCAGAACGGCTGATATCGCTGTATCGGCTATTTTGAACCGCCCGAGTTTTCGGGCGGTTTTTTTATGCCTTGCGGTCGCTGCTGACCATTGTCTTCATAGCCTCGTCAGATGTTTGCGGCGGCCGCCAGCTGCCGGAACGGATAAATGTCTCAAGGTCCGCTCTGGCCATTGGCCGGGCGAAGGCATAACCCTGCAATATGTCGCAGCCCAGATCGCGCAGAATATGGGCGTGGTGCATCGTCTCCACGCCCTCGGCGACGACTTCGATATTAAGCGAGTGACCGATATCGATGATCGATCCCACCAGCTTGCGTTGCTCGGCCGCCTCGATAATCGGCTTGACGAGGGCGCGATCGATCTTGAGGCGGCTCGGATTGAGCTTCATAAGACCGACGATCGAGGCGTGGCCTGTTCCGAAATCGTCGATTTCGATGTCGATACCGAGGGCGCTGAGATCACTGAGAATTTGCGAGGAATCTTCGTCGAGATCGTCGAGGAAAATCGATTCCAGCAGCTCGAACGATAGTTTTCCGCGCGGTATGTTCAACTGCCGTAGGCTGTCGATCAGGCCAGGTTCCCGCAACCGTGGTGAAGAGACGTTGACGGAAATGCGCGGGACACCGAGACCCTGCGTCTCCCAACTGCTGAAATCGCTCAAGGCCTGCTCGGCAATGCGGCGATCGATTGCCGTCAGCGCGTTGATATCCTCCGCGATCTTCAGAAAATAATCGGGTGCCAGTAGCCCATGCTGCGGGTGCATCCAGCGGGCGAGCGTTTCGACGCCAGTGATATTGAGTGTACGAGCATCAAACTGCGGTTGGTAGAAGGGCACGAATTCGCCGTCCTCAAGCCCCTTGATGATTTCGTCAGCCGTACGCTTGGCATGGTGGATCTGTGTTTGCAGTTGCTGGGTGAAGAATTCATAGCGGTTCCGGCCAAGACCCTTGGCCCGGTAGAGCGCTATGTCAGCGTTCATCAGTGACTGTTTGGCGTCGGCGGTACCATCGACGGTCCAGGCGATGCCGACGCTGGCCCCGAACCGGCATAGGTGTCCTTCATAGGCCACCGGCTGGCGCAGAGCTTCGATAATCCGGTCGGTGAGCAAGATGACGTCATCCTGTGATTGACGGGCGTCACACAGGACCAGAAATTCATCGCCGCCGATCCGGGCGACGAAATCACGCTCTCCAATGATCGCGGAAAGCACCTTCGCTGTATGCACCAGCATGGCATCACCGGCCTGATGGCCAAGCGTGTCGTTGATCTGCTTGAACCGGTCGAGATCGATATGAAGGATGGCGCAATAATCGACTGTGTCGGCAATCCAGTCATCAAGGCGCTGATCGAGGAACCGGCGGTTGGGCAGGCCGGTCAGATGGTCGTGCAGTGCATTGTATTCGATGCGGGTCCGCGCCACTTCCAATTCCAGATTGCGGGCCTCGGCCAGTTGCCGGGCTCTTTCCAGGTCCTCGCGCAAGGTGACATCGTCAGTCACATCCCAGTTGGCACCGATGAGTTTGTGAGCACCTTCATTATCGGTGAATGTCACGGAACTGGAGCGGATGTGGCGGATTTCGCCGTCGGCACGGATAATGCGAAAGGCGCTCATGAAGGGAATAGCCGAAGCGACGCCAGCTGCGACCCGTGCGAGGGCTGCGTCGCGATCTTGCGGGTGCAATCTTTCCTCAAAGGCTGCGACGCCCGGCTGTTGCGGGTCCAGCCCGTAAATGGACAGCAGTTGTTTATCGCGGATTATGGCGCCGGTATCGAGATTGGCTTCGAAGACGCCGACTTTCGAGACATCTAGAGCAAGCCTCAGCCGCCGCGATATTTCCTCAAGCTGAGCCTCGGCTTTCTTGCGTTCGGAAATATCGGTGTCCGTGCCGATGATCCGGCTTGGCTTGCCATCCGGTGTCCACTCGATGGAGGCCCCCCGGCTTTCGATCCAGATCCAGTGACCATCGGCGTGGCGTTCGCGGTACTGGAAGATGTTGAATGCGACTTCACCTTCATCCTGACGGCGAATACAGGCGAGCACATGCTCGCGGTCAGCCGGATGGACATTGTCGATCCATACATCGAGGGAACCGTCGACCGGCGCATCGGCCGCCATGCCGCGCATGGCCTTCCAGGGGATGGAGTAGAAAAGATCGTTGGCGCTGAAATCATGATCCCAAACGCCCTGATGGGCGCTTTCGAGTGCATATTTCCAGCGGGTTTCGCTCTTCTGCAGGGCGACGACTGCCTGTTTCAGGTCATCGATTGACTGGGTTTGCAGAATAATCGACGGCGAAGTACCGGTCATTTGCGACAGTGAGGCCATGATCCATCTGGCAGAATGATCGGGCTGGATCAGGCGGAGTTCACATTGTTTGGCTGGTACCCCATCCGCTCTGATATCCGCCAACACAGCGATCAGAGGATCAGCATCCTCAGCATGCACGAAACGCAGGATGTGTTCGCCAAGGATCGCCTCTGCGGGTAGGGAAAGGGCATGGGAGAACGCTGCATTGACGTGGCGAATACGGCCGTCCTGTTCCAGCACGCAATAGCCCAAGGGCGCGCTATCGAGAATATCCGCCGCGTCCGGCAAGGCACCGGCCACTGCCGGCCTTGGTGGCGGATGTCTGCTTTCACTGGCGGTTGGCACTACAGGCTATTCCCGAATAATTTCGGGCATCATGGCCGACGACAATGAAAGTCCCATTAATGGCAGGAGTCGCTAAAATACCCCGTTTGCTGTAGCCGGATCAGGGCTGCAACCGGTTGAGAAACTGGGCAAAGACCATCGTTCCTTCCGGCCAGGGTCCGTGCCCGGATTCACTGTTTATATGTCCGGATTCACCAGCATCAACCAAAAGAGAGCCCCAGGCATTGGCGACGTCGCCGGCATGCTCATAGGAGCCGAACGGATCGTTGCGGCTTGCCACCACCAGACTTGGAAACGGCAGAGGATCGCGCGGGTAGGGGCCGAACGTCATCAGGTGTTTCGGGCGGATCGCCTGATTGGTCACCTCTGGCGGTGCGACGAGGAAGGCGCCGGCGATCTTCTTTTCGATATGCGGCAGCGCATGCAGCGCGGTTGCCACGCCAAGCGAGTGCGCAACGATGACGACGGGCTTGGTCGACGCATTGATATCGTCGATCATCCTCTTCACCCAATCCTCGCGCACGGGCTTGGCCCACTCAGCCTGCTCGACGCGCCGCGCCGAGGCGAGTTTGTTCTGCCATCGGGTTTGCCAATGGTCCGGTCCGGAATTTGTGTAACCGGGTACGATCAGGATATCTGCTTCGGATGCTTTCATAATAACGGCGATTTGAGGTCGAGGAGAGCGGAAGTCAAGTGTAAGACCGACAGATTTGGTATATGCTGGTGGCACGGTGCGATTGGTCACGACGCTCCGTGGCGAAAAGACGCCGATACCGGGAGCATCGCATTTCGGTCTATTCTACCGGACTGCCCTTCAAGCCGACACTACTGGTTGTTCTCGAATGACGTGACACCGCGTGTTTCAGCAGGAGAATTGGTCATGACAGCATTTCATGTAATGGCAGGATCCGGCGCCGGGCTCGCACATCCGGACATTCGCAGGATCGGCGTCGCCGACGTTTTCGACGCGCTGCGTCTCGGTTGGCAGGATTTCAATGCAAAGCCGTCACACTACGTTTTTCTCTGCCTGATCTATCCCATCGCCGGTGTCGTTCTGGCCACCTGGAGTTCGGGCGTCAACATGCTGCCGCTGGTCTATCCGCTAGTTTCAGGCTTTGCCCTTGTGGGACCGGTCGCTGCCATCGGCCTTTATGAGATCAGCAGACGGCGCGAAATCGGCATGGATACGTCATGGCGTCATGCCTTCGACGTGCGCCGTTCTCCAGCGCTTGCGTCGATCCTCGGTCTCGCCTTCATGCTGGTCGTGCTGTTTGTCGTCTGGTTGCTGGTCGCGCAGTCGCTCTACACGCAACTTTTCGGCGATATGCCGGCGGCATCATTGTCGGCGCTCTACCATCAGGTCATCGAAACAGAACAGGGCTGGAACCTCATTCTGGTTGGGAATGCCGTTGGTTTTGTCTTCGCTGCGATCGTGCTTTCGACCGTGGTCGTGGCATTCCCGTTGCTGCTTGAGCGGGATGTCGGTGCCGTTGCTGCCATTGAAACGTCGGTGCGGGCGACGCTTGCCAATCCGGTTCCGGTCGCCGTCTGGGGATTGATCGTGGCTGCCGGTCTGGTTATCGGCTCGATCCCGGTTTTCGTCGGTCTCGCGGTTATCATGCCGATCCTCGGACATGCGACGTGGCATCTTTACCGCAAGATGGTTGTCGCGCCGCAAGGCAAGTAACGCAACGTTACCCGGCAATTGCCAGAAGTGCCGCCGTGATGGCGGCACGCATGTTGTTGAGAGCTATGCGGTTTAGCGGAAATATTTGTAATAGGACGAAATCTGCGCCGAGGTGTTGGACGACACGTCGAGGCGAATGCCGATCTTGTCGCCACGATACCATTGCACGACACCGGTCAAATGGCCGAATTCGTCGCTTTGGATCGAGACCTGCTGGCCGGTCGTGGCGTTGATATCGAAATAGAGCTGAAAACAAATTCCAGCCGCCGACAGGTCCTTGACGATCCCGCGGCTCGATCCGCCCTTGCAGGTCACTTCACCGGTGAATTTCGTTTCCGTGCGCACGGCTTTGCGTTCGATTGTCTGCTGGCTCGGCATGGTCCACCCAACTTTTGCGCCTTCATTCCGTCGTAGTCTCCACTGGAAGGTTGACGAAAGGCTTGAAAAATTCATTCGCAATTGAACGAACTGGGTCGAAATCGGACATTTCAGCCAAAAAAGTGCGGAGAGCTTTTGGCTCTCCGCCGGGATTATCAGCCGAAAACGCGGCGGAAGATCGTGTCGACATGCTTTGTGTGATAGCCAAGATCGAATTTCTCGCGGATTTCCGCTTCCGGAAGGGCTGCGCGTACTTCCGCGTCTCCCAGAAGCTCTTCGAGAAAATCCGCACCCTTTTCCCAGACCTTCATGGCATTGCGCTGGACCAGCCGGTAGCTGTCCTCGCGCGACACGCCAGCCTGGGTAAGAGCCAGAAGCACGCGCTGGCTCATCACCAGACCGCGGAACTTGTTCATGTTCTTCAACATGTTTTCCGGGTAGATCACCAACTTTTCGATGACGCCAGCCAATCGGTTGAGGGCGAAGTCGAGAGTGATCGTCGTATCCGGGCCGATGGCGCGCTCGACGCTGGAATGGCTGATATCGCGCTCGTGCCAGAGTGCGACGTTTTCCATGGCCGGAACCACCGACATGCGCACCAGACGGGCAAGGCCGGTCAGGTTCTCGGTCAGGACCGGATTACGCTTGTGCGGCATGGCCGACGAGCCCTTCTGGCCCGGCGAGAAGAATTCCTCCGCTTCCAGAACTTCGGTGCGCTGCATGTGGCGGATTTCGGTGGCGACGTTTTCGATCGAGGAGGCGATGACGCCGAGTGTTGCGAAGAACATCGCATGACGGTCGCGCGGGATCACCTGGGTGGAGATTGGCTCGGCAACGAGGCCAAGCTTCTCGCAGACATATTCTTCGACGTGCGGGTCGATATTGGCAAAGGTGCCGACGGCGCCGGAGATGGCACCGGTGGCGATCTCAACGCGGGCAGCGACGAGGCGGTCACGGTTGCGGCGCATCTCGGCATAGAAACGGGCAAAGGTCAGGCCCATCGTGGTCGGCTCGGCATGGATGCCATGGCTGCGGCCGATGCGGACCGTATCCTTGTGTTCGAAAGCACGGGTCTTCAGCGCGGTCAGCACGCGGTCGAGATCGGCAAGCAGCAAGTCGGCGGCGCGCACCAGCTGGATGTTGAACGTCGTGTCGAGCACGTCGGATGAGGTCATCCCCTGATGGACGAACCGGCTGTCTGGGCCGATGAATTCGGCCAGATGCGTCAGGAAGGCGATGACGTCATGCTTGGTGACGGCTTCGATTTCGTCAATGCGCGCGACATCGAAAGTGGCCGAACCGCCCTTTTCCCAGATTGTCCGGGCAGCGTCCTTGGGGATGACGCCGAGATCGGCCAGTGCGTCGCAGGCATAGGCCTCGATTTCGAACCAGATGCGGAATTTGGTTTCCGGCGACCAGATGGCCACCATTTCCGGCCGGGAGTAACGCGGGATCATGGGCTTTCAGCTTTCGTCACAATGGGAGTTGGCTGAGCCTCTAGCAAAGATGGACGGTAATCTCAACGTTGCTGTTTCGGCATCCGGCAGCTCAGCCACAGGCTGGTCAGTGCGAGAGCGGCAAAACCGAGCGGCAGATAGAGGCGGATGCCCATGACGATGAACTGATAAATGGCGCTGGCTGAGGTAAACGTGAATTGGTAGACCCAGGTGCCGGTGCCGAAAGGTGCATGCCAGCGGGCATAGAAAATCCGGTAATCGATGGCAAAAAGAATAGCCGTGGTGGTGATGGTGCAAAGGGTAAGGCACAGGAAGAATGCCGCAAAGCGGGTTTCCCGGCCCCTGCCGATCGCGCCGAAACGGCCAAGCAGCAGTGCGAACGGCCAGGACACCAGGCCGCCCGAGAAGAACAGCACGAGAATACTGGACAGTTGGGAGGTTTCGACGCCGTTGCGCAGATAGAGTGCCGCTAGCGCCGACACGGCCATCATCACGCCCCACAACGGCGCACCCAGCAGAACTTCCCAAAGGCCAGGCCGGGCCAGACGTAGCCGCTGTGCTACTTTCCGCGTCAGACCGCGCTGCGCGTCCGTCCGCCCATGCTCGGGTGCACTCATGGCGCTGCCGGCGCCGGAACGGCGATCCAGCGGCCGTCGCTGCCTTCGAAACCGACACTCAAAACCTGGACGAGGACGACGTGGACCGGTTCACCTTCCAGCGGATTAAACACCATCACACCGCCGATACGGTAACCCGTCGGGCATTTGCGGCTGTCGGGAATGGCCGTGTCGGCGTGCAGAACGCGGTGCGATGCTGTTCCGTCTTCGGTTTGGAAGGCGAGGCGAAAACCGACCGATTGCGGCGTGACATCCTTGCAGAGTGCGGTGGGAGCAAGCGGAATTTCATTGAGCGATAATATGAAATCTCCACCAACCGGCGGCTCGACGGCATATTGCCGGTATGTCAGGCGGTGAGGAGCGCTGTCCGTTTCCGTGATCGGATTGAAAGCGGCGAGCAGGCCTGGATGTGCGCCAAGATCAAATTTCTGAACGAGGGGGGCGGCTTTTGCGGCAGTCTGTGCTCTCACCTTGGCAAGGCTGGTGTTTTCCTCATCGATGCGCAACCGGATCGGTGTACCGGGCAAAAAGGTGTCCTTGCGGGTATCGACGAAAAATATGTTCGAATAGGGAAAGCCCGACCCATCCTGAACGCCGTATTCCTCGAAGGCAAAGACATTGCCATCCGCCGAAAAGCCGAGCGGCTGGACGGAGGCGAAATCGCCAGCACAGGCCACGCCGGAGAAAAGCGCCGAGGCTAGCAGTGCAGCGGCGATTCCGCCTGAAAATCTCACCCGCGGCCTCCTTCAGCGTTGCTGCGCAGCGTGTCGATTGTTTTGCGGTAGGCATCGACGTGCCCCCCGCCGAAGATCGCCGAGCCGGCAACGAAGACATTGGCCCCGGCAGATGCCGGCAGTGCGATCGTGTCCAGCGCAATACCGCCATCCACCTGGATGTCGATCGGCCGGTCGCCGATCATCGCCTTGATGCGGCGGATCTTCTCTTCCATCGCGGGAATGAATTTCTGGCCGCCGAAACCTGGATTGACTGTCATCACCAGAACGAGGTCGATCTTGTCGAGCAGGTAGTCGAGAACGCTTTCGGGCGTTGCCGGATTGATCGAAACGCCGGCCTTCTTGCCGAGAGCCTTGATGGCCTGCACCGAACGGTCGAGATGCGGGCCTGCCTCGGCATGCACGGTAATGCTGTCGCAGCCGGCCTTGGCAAAGGCTTCCAGATAGGGATCGGCCGGCGCGATCATCAGGTGGCAATCAAAATAGGCCTGCGTGTGCGGCCGCAACGACTTGATCACATCCGGGCCGAAGGAAATGTTCGGGACGAAATGGCCGTCCATGATGTCGAGATGGATCCAGTCGGCACCGGCGGCAACGACGTCGCGCACTTCCTGTCCGAGCTTGGCGTAATCGGCGGCGAGAATGGAGGGGGCGATGCGGATAGGCAGGGGCATGATGTGGGGCTCCAACTGTTTTGCGGGCAATAGCATCGCTTTTCTCGGCAAACAACAGATGTTGCCGCTTCATCATCGCGCGGCGTCTAGGTTTGCACCGCCCAAACGGGCAGCAGATCGTTTTCCTGAGCCGTCGCATCATGCACGCCACGGGCAATAGCGCGGGCCATGGTGGATGCTGCCGCAGCACCGAGATCGATGAAATCCTGTACGGAAATGGTTTTTCCGCTTGTTCCAGTCGCCAGCGCAAAGACCAGGTCGCCATCAAGTGGCGTATGCGATGGCCACAGCGCCCGGGAGAAACCGTCATGGGCGGCGATGGCCATACGTTTGGCCTCGGCCTTGGTCAGCACCGCATCGGTGGCGATGACGGCGATCGTGGTGTTTTTCGTTTCGCTCTGCTTGCCGCGGAACTTGATGCGCAGGTCTCGCGCGTCCTTCGGGAAGGGATGTGGCATTCCGAGGCCGCCGAATTCCGTGTCTTCCTCGAACGGTGCCGCCCAGAAATGTCTGCCGTCACCGATGGTCGCTGATCCAAGCGCGTTGACCGCCACCAGCGCGCCGACGGTGATGCCGTTGTCGAGGATCGACGAGGCCGTGCCGAGGCCGCCCTTGAACGTGGCTGTCAGGGCGCCTGTTCCGGCTCCGGCGCTGCCTGTCGAAAACTCCAGCGCTGCGGCCTGAACTGCCGCATACCCAAGTTCGCGATAGGGCGGGTAGAGACCCCAATCCTTGTCGCCGCCATTGATCAGGTCGAACAGGATAGCGGCTGGAACGATCGGGATATGCAGGTTGCCGACTGGAAAACCGCGTCCCAGCTGACGCAGGGCCGCCTGTGCGCCCGAGGCAGCGTCAAGCCCGAAGGCCGAGCCGCCCGACAGAACGATGGCATCGACGGTCTGTACCGTATTGTGTGGCTCGAGAAGGTCAGTTTCCCGCGTGCCGGGGGCGCCGCCCAGCACCTGTACAGCGGCGACAGCCGGCTGGTCGCAGACGACGACGGACACCCCGGATTTCAGCCGATGATCCTCGGCATTGCCGACCCTCAGGCCGCCGACATCGGTGATCGCATTGCGCGGGCCGGGGCGCATCATTGGCTTCCCGAAACGGCGGGTGCGGCGATGAACCGGTTGTTCTGCCATTCCAGCAGGCGGTAGGGGTTTTCGGCCAGTTCGTGATTGGCGTTGAAGCGGATCGGGCCGAGAACGGTCTGGTAGGGGCCTTTGGCCAGCGCATCCAGCACCGGTCCGCCATCCTTGCCGGCCTGATCCTTCGCCTGCTCCAGCAGCGCGACGGCTGCGAATGCGGGCAATACATAGCCTTCAGGCAGCAATTGTGCCGCTGTCATGGCATCGACGGTGACCTTGGCGTCCGGCAGGGTGGCATAATCGGGCAGGGACACCGCCAGAACGCCGTTTGCCAGCGGAACCGGCAGGTTTGCCGCATCCAGCGTTTCGCCGCCCATCAGCGTCAGCGGCACCTGTTCGGATGCGGCATCGCGGGCAATGATTGCGGTATCGGCGCGGTCGCCGCCGGTGAACACATGCGTCGCGCCGCTCTTGGCCAGCCGGCGGACAAGGCTGACCTGCTGTTCCTGGGCCGGGCGATAGGTATCAGAGAAGGTTGGGGTGAGGCCGATTTCAGCCAGTGCACCGCGCACGCTTTCCACCAGTTCACGTCCGTGGATTGTTCCGTCCTCGATCAGCCCCAGCGGTTCGTTCTTCCAGCGCGACAGGATGATCTCGGTCACCTTGGCCGCTTCCGCCTTGGCGCTCGGCACCAGCCGGAAAAACGGCCATTTCTTCTTCAGCGCGTCTTCCATCAGGATATCGGAGCGCACGCTCAGCGTCAGTGCCGGAATGCCGGCCTCGGCCATTGCCGGCAGGGTTGCCTCGAGACTTTCCGTACACAGGAAGCCGATCGCCGCCTCGGCGCCGCTGGCGAGCAGTGCCTTTGTCAGGCTCTCCGCATCCTTCGGTTCGCAGGTTTCAGGAATAGCGATGATTTCCGAGCCGCGATCGTCCGCCTGAAAGCGTGCGCCGTCCAGCATCTGCTGCCCGAGAAGCGCAAACGGTCCGTCCGCCGGGGCGACGACAGCGATCTTCAGGCCTGCAGCCAAAGCGGGGGCGGCCTGCACCGATCCGGCAATAACAAGGCTGGCGAAAATCGAACGAAACATGCGCTTATCCAATTGAGAATGCCCATGTTTTAAAGATGTGGCAGCAGGGGTCAAAGGAAAAGATCGGAACAGGCGTCGGGGGGACGGCAATTGCCGCCAATGGCGAAGAAAAACCAGACGATGGGTTTCATATTTCGCCGCAATGTCTATGTGTTAAGGCATAACTCGATCTGGAGACTGCCGTGTTGGACAAGACCCAACTGGACCCGCTGACCTACCGTGATGCCATGAGCCGGCTGGCCGGTCACGTGCATATCGTGACGGCGGCTCATAACGGCGTGCGGCGCGGTGTGACGATTACGGCTGCCTGCTCGGTCTCCGACGATCCGGCAACCCTGCTGGTCTGCCTCAACGGTGCCAACCCGCGCAACGACATCTTTGCTGACAGCGGCAGTTTTGCGCTCAATCTCCTCGGTGCCGACCAGATGAATCTCGCCCATGTTTTTTCCGGCAAGAATCCTGTCGATCCGTCAGAGCGGTTTTCCCACGGCACCTGGGGAGAACTGAAGACTGGCGCGCCGATTCTTGGCGAGGCGGTCGCGGCGTTCGATTGCCGGCTGATCGATATCAAGACGGTAGCCACCCATATCGTCCTGTTCGGACAAGTCGTTGCGGTGACACTCGGTCCGCAGAAACCGGCGCTGGTCTATCTGGACCGGGACTACCGCACGTTATAGATTTTCCTGAACCTCCTGCGATGGGAAATGTAAGAGGAGAGCATATGCCAGGCCAGCCTCTAACCCTCGATCCGTTGACGGTTGCCGCAGAATGGCATGCCGATGGACGTGGTGTCGCCATTGCAACGGTCATCGAGACCTGGAGCTCCGCCCCAAGGCCGGCCGGTTCTCATCTGGTTATTGATTCGGCGGGTAATTTTCACGGTTCCGTTTCCGGCGGCTGCGTCGAGGAAGCTTTGATTCCGGAAGCACTAGAGGTGATCGCCTCCGGCATTGGGCGGACTGTCGAGTTCGGCGTCACCGATGATGCCGCTCGAAAAGCCGGCCTTTTCTGTGGTGGGCGCATTCGCCTCTACATTGAAAAACTGGGATAGCGCCGATGCTTCTCGCTCATCTTCAAGAGATCAATGCGGCGCGCGATGCGCGGCGTGCAGCAGTGACGATCACGGACCTCGACACAGGTTCCACCCGGCTTTTCCGCGAGAAAGAGGTATTTGATCCGCCGGTTTCGTCCGCATTGGAATCCGCGCTGCGCACGGGAAAATCCGGCATTGTCGAAACCGGCGGCCGATCTGTCTTCATCAATGTCTATCTGCCTTCGCCCCGTATCGTTGCCATTGGAGCAGGTCATATATCGCAGGCACTTGCCGGTATGGCCGCCATTGCTGGGTTCGAGTTGACGATCATCGACCCGCGCGATTCGTTTGCTTCGCCCGAGCGGTTCGGTCCCGCACAATGCCTTACGGAGCGGCCGGAGGACGTGTTTCAGCGAACACCGCTTGATGCCTACACAGCCATGGTTGCCGTTTCGCATGATCCCGCCATCGACGACTTTCCTCTGATGAAAGCGATTGCGGCCGGCTGCTTTTATGTCGGTGCGCTCGGGGGCAAGAAGAGCCATGCAAAGCGGGTGGAGCGTCTGGCCAAGCTGGGACTCGACGATGCTGCCATCGCCCGTATTCACGGCCCGATCGGCCTTGATATTCGCGCATCCAATCCAGCAGAAATCGCTGTTGCCATACTCGCTGATATCATACTGACCCTGCGGACACGCAATGTCACGGGAACGCTGGATGAAGCATCGTGATCTCGACACGCCGGATAAGATCATCGCCACCGACGGCATATGGAAAGGCTGACAGACATGGACAATGCGGCAATCGAGGAGATGTTTTCGGCTCTTGGGCCGGTGACGGTCAAGCGCATGTTTGGCGGCAAGGGCATCTATTTCGAGGGCCGGATTCTGGCTCTGGAGGTCAGCGGCGATATTCTGTTGAAAGCAGATACCGAGAGCGCCGGGGAATTCGAGGCGGCCGGTAGTTTGCAGTGGAGCTATGACGGCAAGGGCAAACTGGTGAAAATGCCCTACTGGTCCATTCCGGAAGAGGCTTTTGATGATCCCGATGAAATGGCCCGCTGGGTACGGCTTGCCTATGAGGCCGCCTTGCGCGCTAAGAAATAGCCAGCGCCCGCAACGCCTTGACCGCATCCTGCGCAAACAGGGAGAGCGGTTGCGGCAGGTCGTCGAGAGGGTACCAGCCGATTTCGGAGAGTTTGTCGGGTTCCGTCAACTGGGGTTCGCCGGAGAAATCGTCGGTCACGTAGATCAGCGAGACCCAGTGTTGCCGGTCGGCTTCAATCAGTTGTTCGCTCAGGCAGAGAAAACGGGCCGAATGGATTTTTAGGCCGCTCTCTTCTTCCGCCTCGCGGCGGGCGGCGTCGGCTGCCGGTTCCATATGATCGACCTTGCCACCGACAATGCTCCAGTGGCCAGCTTCCGGCGCCTTCAAGCGCTTGCAAAGCAAAAGCTTGCCGTCACTGAAGACGGCAAGCCCTGATCCCACACCGGGAAAATCTATACCTGGATATGCCATGTGACCGCGTAAAGGCTCAGGCCTTGCCGGCAATCAGCATGAAAGCCGGGATATCGTCGCCAAAGCCGACTGGCGTCGGGCCGTCGTCCTGATCGCGGCGATAGCGATTGCGGCGATTGTCATCGTTGGCAGGAGACGGCTGGGGAGCAGGACGGTTGCTGTTACGGCCGGCATTCTGCGGTTTCGTTTCTGCCTTGCGTTCTGATCTCACAGGTTCTGCCTTTGCTACTACCGGTTCAATGGGGGCTGCTACGACTGCCGGACTATCGTCTGATTTGATGTCCGATTTGTGACTGGCCACGGGCCGGGGAGCGTGTTCGCGATCCCGGTCGTTGCGGCGTCCGCCGCG
This sequence comes from Pararhizobium sp., assembly GCF_965279435.1. NCBI lineage: Bacteria > Pseudomonadati > Pseudomonadota > Alphaproteobacteria > Hyphomicrobiales > Rhizobiaceae > Pararhizobium > Pararhizobium sp. Next base: position 3,643,119 of record NZ_CBDIHY010000003.1, on the reverse strand, counting down.
CTTGCCGTCACGGCCGCCGCGGTCCGGCTTGCTGCTCTCGTGGCTTTCCATCGGAGCGGGCAGGGCGGAAAGATCGCCGTTCAGCCACTCGATGTTCTTGTCGATCAGCTTTTCGATGGCATCGACGAATTTCGTGTCGCGTTTGGAAACCAGCGTGAACGCAGCACCCGAACGTCCGGCACGACCGGTGCGGCCGATGCGGTGGACATAGTCTTCCGCATGGATCGGCACGTCGAAATTGAACACGTGGCTGACATCCGGAATGTCGAGACCGCGAGCGGCGACGTCGGAGGCGACCAGCAGGGTGATCGCATTGTCCTTGAAGCCAGCAAGCATTTTCGTGCGCGAGCTCTGGTCCATATCACCATGCAGGGCACCCACGGAGAAACCGTGACGCGACAGCGAACGGTACAGTTCGGCAACATCAAGCTTGCGATTGCAGAAGATGATGGCGTTCTTCAGATCGTCCTGCTTCTGGATCAGATCGCGCAGCACTGCCCGCTTTTCGTAATCCTTGCTGTGAGTGGCGACCAAACGCTGCGTGACGGTCGTTGCCGTCGAAGAGCGCGTGGATACTTCGACACGCTCGGGGTTCTGCAGGAACCGGTCGGCGAGCTTCTGGATTTCCGGCGGCATGGTGGCCGAGAAGAACAGGGTCTGGCGCGTGAACGGGATCAGCTTGGCGATGCGCTCGATATCGGGAATGAAGCCCATGTCGAGCATGCGGTCGGCCTCGTCGATGACAAGGATTTCAACGCCGGTCATCAACAGCTTGCCGCGTTCGCAATGGTCAAGCAGGCGGCCTGGTGTGCAGATCAGCACATCGGCGCCACGCTCAAGCTTGCGGTCCTGCTCATCGAAGGACACGCCGCCGATCAGCAATGCGACATTGAGCTTGTGATTCTTGCCGTATTTTTCAAAGTTTTCCGCAACCTGAGCAGCCAGTTCGCGCGTCGGCTCGAGAATGAGCGTGCGCGGCATACGAGCGCGGGCTCGGCCCTTTTCCAGAAGCGTCAGCATTGGCAGCACGAAGGATGCCGTCTTACCCGTGCCCGTCTGGGCGATGCCCAGAATATCACGCCGCTGCAGGGCTGGCGGAATAGCGCCTGCCTGGATCGGTGTAGGGATGGTGTAGCCCGCATCTGTCACTGCGGTAAGAACTTTTTGGCTCAGGCCAAGGTCTGAAAAAGTGGTCAAAGGGAAATCTGTTTCCGTTCCGGTTCGGTCGAACTCTGGTCAATCGGCGCATGCGTTAACTGCCGTCGCTGGGGCTCTTAGTCCCATAGCCAAGCAAAGTCAAGAAAACCGGTGGTTTGATCGGTGAAAGAGTCAATAATGGGCTGCCAACAACAGGATAGCGCAAAAACGCCTGCCGTTACGTCAAGAGCGGCCACAAAGCCATCAAGTTCAATTGATGTAGTGGCTGAGCTTAATGCCAGCGGTCAAAAACCGCATGGGGTCTACGGCCTCGCCATTGAGGCGGACTTCATAGTGCAGGTGCGGACCGGTCGAGCGGCCGGTGCTACCGGAGCGGGCAATGGCCTCGCCAGCGGTAATCTTGTCACCGGCATTGACCAGTATAGTCGAGAGGTGCGCGTAGCGGGTGGTGATGCCGTTGCCGTGGTCGATTTCGATCATGTTGCCGTAACCCCCGGTCTTGCCGGCGGTGATCACCGTGCCGGGCGCAGTCGCGAGGATGCGGGTTCCGGTCGGGGCGCGAAAATCGATACCGGCATGCAGCGCCAACCGGCCAAGGAAGGGATCGAGGCGGTTACCGAAGCTTGAGGTAATGTCGCTGGCTGGCGACGGATTGTTGAATGGCAGCTTCCTTGCCTGGCTGCGAACGTTTTCAAGACGGCCAAGCGCTGTGTCGAGCCCAACCAGCGAGCTGTCGAAGGCCTCGGTGGTTTCCGGCTCGACGAACGGACCGCCAATAGCGTCGTCATCTGCGGTAGCGCTGGTGTTTTCCGTTTCCACAGCCTCATCTTTGGCCACCTTGACGCCGGTGCGCGCAAGGATAGTCATGATGGCATCGGTTGCTTCCGACGCGCCCGCCGTCAGGCTGTCGATCCTAGTTTTCTGTTCCTGCTCGATATCCTTGAGCGATAGCGTTACCTTTGAAAACAGCCTGTCGGCCCGGTCAGACATGGCTTCCTGTCCGCTTGACGCGGATTGCGGTGCGTAGGCCAGCGCCATTTTCTGCTGAGGCGCCTTGGCGCCCATGCCCATCAAGCGTTCGATGGCTTTCAAGCCACCACTGGCGTCTGCCCGCTTTTCGTAGGCGAGGGGGGCTGCGTCCGCAGGCTGGATTTCCTTCTCGGCGAGACCGGATTCTTCGGCGCGGTCGAGCAGCGTGCCGAGGCGGCCGTGGCGTGACGACAGCGCCATCTGCTGCTGCAGCAGCTTTTCGACCTTGTCTTCAACGACTTGCTGATCAAGAAGCTGGCGGCTGGTGACGCGATCGACCTGCGCACGCAGGGCGGCAATCCGGTCCTCGTATTCGTGCTGCATGCGCGCCTGGCGGGCCATCGTGCCGCCGATCAGGTCATCGCGCAGCACCAGATAGGAGGTTGCAGCGAGATAGCCGATCGAAAAAACAGAAATAAAACAAACCGACAGCGCTGCCATCCAGGGCTGAACGGTCATGTGGCGAACCTTGTTGCCGCTGGCCAGAATGATGATGTGCTTTTGTGCGCGCTTGCCGAAAACCTGGCTTTCCGTAGACACCAACTCACCCCCAACGCGTGCGATTCTGCCCGTCCTGATGGGGTTGATTAGACACCGTTAAGGTTAATAAAGCCTTTCGGGGCGGGTTTTGTGACGGTCTTTCAGGTGTTCACGGAGGCCGTCATCGATCGATAGAAGGATGGCGTCAGGCCAGCTTCGGCGCGGGCGATATCGTTGAACGGCGCCTTCAGGGGGCCGCGAAAATTTGCCCTGACCAGGGCCTGGAATGCCGCTGCCGGGTCTTTCTTCTGCCGGGCACAGAGGAAGCGGAACCATTTGGCGCCAACGGCCACATGGCCCTTCTCGTCCTCGTAGATGACGTCGAGCACCGCAGCGCTTTCCATGTCGCCAGCCTCGCGCATCTTCGCTTGCAGCGCTGGCGTCACGTCAAGGCCGCGTGCCTCGAGAATCAGAGGCACGACTGCCAGCCTTGCCGTAAGGTCGTTGCGCGTATCATGGGCTGCCTGCCAGAGCCCGTCATGGGCCGGCAAGTCACCATAGTCGGCACCAAGCTGGCGCAGGCGATCGCGCACCATGCGGAAATGCTTGGCCTCCTCGAAGGCCACCTTCATCCAGCCGTCGAAAAAAGAGTTGGGAACGGCTTCCGTGGCAAAGCGGGCGACGATGTCGAGTGCCAAATCGACGGCATTGAGTTCGATATGGGCAATGGCATGCAGGAGGGCGATCCTGCCTTTGTCTGTGGTCAGCGCACGCTTTGGCATTTGCCGTGGCGGTATCAGTTCCGGCTTTTCCGGCCTTCCGGGACGATCTGGCACGGGCGTATCGAGCGGCGAGCGCAGCGACAGGGTCCGCTCGCTCCAGCGGCGCGCCGTCTCCTGGGTCAAGAGTGTCTTGATATCTAGATCGGCTGCGCGGATTGCGCGGACGGCCCCGTCGCGAAGACTGCGAATCGCCGGCAGGCTCGTCATCGTCACGCTGTTCCGTTGGCAAGGTTCTTGGCTGCGGCAAGGACCTCTTCAGCATGACCGGCGACCTTTACCTTCGGCCAGATACGCCGGATGACCCCATTGGGTCCAATCAGCAGGGTTGTCCGCTCGACACCCATATATTTGCGGCCGTACATGCTCTTTTCGACCCAGACACCATAAATGTTCAGGACGGCCAGATCCTCATCCGAGACGAGGATGACGGACAGATCGTATTTCTTGGCGAACTTGTCGTGCTTCTTCACCGAATCCGGCGACATGCCGATGATCACCGCGCCAGCGGCTGAGAATTCGCTCAGCAGGCCGCTAAACGCGATCGATTCGGTGGTGCAGCTGCTGGTGTCGTCCTTCGGGTAGAAGAAAAGCACGACGGACTTACCCTTGAAGCCCGACAGCGAGACGGTTCCGCCGCCGTCACGGGGCAGGGTAAAGTCGGGTGCAATTGCGCCTTCGGTCAGGTTCGCCATGGTTATTCCTTTATTTTGGGGCATGTGCCGCAAAAGCTTGTCGCATGAGGCATATCCAATCGGAACCCGGCCCGTCCAGCGCCGCAGTGGTTAAGGGACGTTTCACGCACAGGGAAGATGGGTGGAAGGACAGACATCGTTTGCCCCGAGATGGTTCTTTGCCTACTGTGCAGCGAATGCAAATGCCGAAAGATGCTTCGGTGCGCCATTGGTGTTTCCAGGCAGGAACATGAGAAAAATCAACCACGTATGACGTGTGTTCGGCATCATGGGCATGGACCCGTCTGATGCCGCGAGGTCGAATCGCAGCAGATTGGAAAATACCGCATGATTCTTTTTCACACTTCCGGAGGCCGCCGGCACTGATGAATGAAATCCGCGGCGAAAAAGTATCGTTTCGCAAGGAAGACATTGTTGCTTTGCATTCCCTGCCGTCGGCGCAGGCCCATGATCCGTGCATTGTCCATGCTCCAAACAAGCGCGGCATTACCCATCGTGTCTTCACTGCGACGGCATTTATTGTTTCGATTGTCCTTCTGCTTGGCGCAGCGCTTGTGGCGGCCATTGAAGGCGGAGCTCTCGATGAGCCGTTGAATGCACGCGCGCAGGCGGCCCTGAACGCAGCGATCGGCAGCGGCTATCATGCCGAGGTCGGCAGCACTGTGTTGCGCGTGACAGCCAGTGGAGCGCTGGCGCTTAAGGCGCGGGACGTGACGCTGGTGCAAAACGTCTCCGACAAGCGCCTGGTCACCACCAATTCCGTCTTTATCGAACTCAATCCGCTGGCCTTGATAACAGGCCGGATTGCCGTTTCGCGGATCGAGGCTGAAGGGGCGACGCTTGATCCGTCCTTGCTGCCGCAGGGCAAGCCGATCGACCTCACCGCCATTCGCGTCGCCGATGTTGCAGCCGGGCTGGAAGTCGTTTTCAATCAGATCGACAGCATTTCGCAACTGATCAGCCGCAGCAATACCGAAACCGTCCGTATCGCCGACCTGAGATTGTCCTTTGCCGGTCTTCGCCAGCGCATCGTCCCTGTCGTTGTGGAAACCCTGGACTTCAAACGCACGGCCGATGGCTCGATGCAGATCGACGGTGTCTTCTCCATCGATGAGCAATCTTCGGAACTGCATCTTCGTGCCGACCGCCAGAACGGGCGGATCACCACGCTCGACGGTTCCGCCGTCGGCTTGCCGCTGTCTGCCTTCCTGCATCGGGGTGATACTGCGACGGAGCTTGCCTTCGGGGTGACGAGCAGCGCCGATCTGACCATCAAAGCAACGCGCGCCGCCGAAAACACGATACCGACGCTGCAGCTGAACGGCCGTTCCAACGGTGGTGCATTCGACGCGGGTGGGTTCACCTCCGAGCTCAAACCCTCCGAGCTCAATGTCAGCTATGATTTTGCGCGCAACAGAATAGAGATTCTGCCATCGATAGTGCGCGTTGGCCGGTCGACGTTCCCCTTTACCGGCGCGATTGCCGATCTTGATCCGGCGGTGCTCGCCGGCAAAAAGGGCTTTTCGATCGATCTTCTGGCGCAATCCGCCAGTTCGTCGCCAATCGACGTGTCGGAGGCGCCGCTGACCTTCGATGCCAAGGCGCAGGGGCGCTATTTGCCGGAGAGCCACGAACTGCTGTTTGACGAACTGACTGTCGCAAGCGGGTTGGGCACGGCTGCCGGTTCGCTGTCCATGACCTTCGGAGACACCTCGCCACAGATCAGTTTTGCGCTCCTGACCAGCAAGATACAGGCGGCGGCCGTAAAACAGCTGTGGCCCTGGTGGGTCGGCAAGAATGCGCGGCGCTGGGTGATCAACAATGTCTTCGGTGGCACGGTCACAGAGGGAAAACTCGAAGTCTTCCTGCCGATGGGACGCATCACGCGCACGGTCGGTCCCATCGATCTGAATGCCGATGAATTGAGCGTTCAATTCAACATTGCCGATACGCGGATCAACCTGGCTGGCGACATTCCGCCGCTGCGCGATGCCGCCGGTGCTTTCAAGCTGAAGGGCGAGCGCCTGGATGTGGAGATCGAGCGCGGAACAGCCTATTTCCCATCCGGGCGTTCCGCCACGGTGACCGGTGGTGATTTCGTCATCCCCAATACCTATGAAAAGCCGCTGATTGCCGAAATGAAACTCGATGTCGCCGGACAGGCCGACGCGATCGCCGAGCTTGTCAGCTACAGGCCAATCCTTGCGCTGCAGCGGACCCCGTTCAAGCCGGAGGATTTTTCTGGCGAGATGACGGCCGAGGTTGGCGCGCGGTTCGGTCTGATCACTGCCCAGAAACCGCCGCCGCCGCTCTGGCAGGCGCAGATGCTGCTGAATGGCGTGACCGTCAACAAACCCTTTGCCGGCCGAAACATCTCGGACATCAACGGCACCTTGCGGATCGACCCGAACCAAGCCGTGCTGGACGCCAAGGCCGATATCGATGGGGGAGAGATGAATATCTCCGTCATCGAGCCCGTCGGCTCAGCCAGCACGGTTAAACGCAAACGCGAGATTTCCGGAACACTGAATGACGGCGAGCTTGCCAAGCTGGCGCCGGGGCTGGCCGGCATCATCAGCGGGCCTGTGGCGCTGGATATCCTGATCAACGACAACGATCAGCACACGGTATCGGCTGATCTCGGCAATGCCTCCATTTCGCTTCCCTGGATCGGCTGGTCGAAAGGTGCCGGGATCGGCGCCAAGGCGACCTTTTCCGCGTCCACCACCGACGGTGTCACGCACATCGATGGTCTAAAGCTGAACGGCGATGGTTTTGGGGCCGCAGGCGCACTTGTGCTCGACAAGTCAGGTTTGAATTCCGGAGAGTTTTCTTCGGTCCAGCTCTCCAAGGGCGATAATTATGCTGTCAGCATAAAGCGCCAGAAGAATGGCTTTGCCGTCAACGTCAATGGCTCGTCCGCTGATATGCGCCCGGTCATCGAAAGCCTGCGCAGCGGGTCAGGCGACGGAGATGGTGGTGGCGATGGCGACGGCAAGCGGATTGCCATCAGCGCCAACCTTCAACAGGTGACAGGCTTCCATTCCGAGACGCTGTCCAACGTCAACCTCAATTACGCGGCCAGAGGCAAGCAGATCGACGCCGTCGACCTCTCGGCAGTGACCGATAGCGGCCAGGCCGTGGTGGCCACAATAACGAAAAACGGTGCCGACAACATTCTCGAACTGACCAGCGGCGATGCCGGTTCTTTGGCGCGATTTGCTAATATCTACAGCAACATGCGCGGCGGCTTGCTGAATCTCAAGCTACGCGATCGCGGCGGCAGCTCCTGGCGTGGAAGTGTCGATATCCGCAAGTTTTCGCTGGTCAACGAGGCAAGGCTGCAATCGATCGTCTCCACACCGACCGGTGCTGACGGCAGAAGCCTGAACCAGGCGGTGAAGAAGAACATCGATGTCAGTTCGGCCCGCTTCGAGCGCGGTTCCGCCAATGTGGCACTCGACAATGGATCGATCGCCGTCGACAGCGGGGTCGTGCGTGGTGTTGATGTCGGCGCAACGTTCCAGGGCACGGTGCGCGACAAGAACGGCAATATGGACATGACCGGAACGTTCATGCCGGCCTACGGGCTTAACCGCCTGTTCGGTGAGCTGCCGATCATCGGCGTCATCCTGGGTAATGGCCGCGACCGCGGTCTGCTGGGGATCACCTTCAAGCTGGTTGGCCCGTTCGCCAAGCCGAACCTGACGATCAATCCGCTGTCGATCATCGCGCCCGGCGTGTTCCGCAGCATTTTCGAATTCCAATAAAAAACCGGCGGGATCACCGTCGGTTTTGATGTCGCTTTATCGTGCTGGGCGCTCAGGCCGGCCGGACAAGAATGTGCTTCTTCTTGCCGAGCGACAGCTTGATGACACCATCTGCCGTCACATCACCGGTGCCGATCACCTGGCGATCGTCACTGACCACGGCATCGTTGAGACGGACCGCACCATCTTTCAGGAATTGTCGCACTTTGCCGTTCGATTCGGCCAAACCAGCCCGCACGAACAGCGCGAGAACACCGACACCGGCTTCAAGCTCTGCCTTTGGGACATCGATGGATGGCAGATTGGCTGCAAGTGCGCCTTCTTCGAAAGTCTGCTTTGCTGTTTCAGCTGAACGTTCTGCTGCCTCGCGACCATGAACGATAGCGGTTGCTTCGGTTGCCAGGATCTTCTTGGCTTCGTTGATTTCCGATCCGCCAAGCGCCACCAAACGGGCAATTTCGTCCAGCGGTAACCGCGTGAAGATCTTCAGGAAACGGCCGACATCGGCGTCTTCGGTGTTTCGCCAGTATTGCCAGAAATCATAGGGGCTGAAGACATCTTCATTCAACCAAACAGCACCCGTTGCTGATTTCCCCATCTTAGCGCCTGAAGATGTCGTGAGCAGCGGGGTTGTCAGTGCATACATTTGCGGTGTGCCCATCCGGTGGCCGAGATCGACCCCGTTGATGATGTTACCCCATTGATCCGATCCGCCCATCTGCAGCAGGCAGCCATGACGGCGGTTCAGTTCGACGAAGTCGTAGCCTTGCATGATCATGTAGTTGAACTCGAGGAACGACAGTGATTGTTCCCGGTCCAACCGAAGCTTGACACTATCGAAGCTCAGCATACGGTTGACCGAGAAGTGCCTGCCAACATCGCGCAGGAATTCAACGTAGTTCAACTTCAGAAGCCAATCGGCATTGTTAACGATGAACGCGTCCGTTGGGCCGTCGCCAAAGCGCAGGATACGCGAGAAGATGCGCTTGATACCTTCAATGTTGACATCGATTGCTTCGGGCGTGAGCAATTTGCGCTGCTCGTCGCGAAATGAGGGGTCTCCGACCATCGAGGTGCCGCCCCCCATCAAAGCGATTGGCCGATGGCCCGTTTCCTGCAGCCAATATAGCATTGTCGCCGAGATAAGGTTGCCAATATGCAGGCTGGTGGCTGTTGCATCATAGCCGACATAGGCCGTCACGGTTTCCTTGTTGAACAGCGCATCCAGTCCGGCATTGTCGGATGTCTGGTGGATGAAGCCGCGTTCGTGAAGGGTGTGCAGGAAATCGGACTTGAATTCGGACATGACCTGTCTCTTTCGGTGGCTGTTTGGAAAAGAATGAGCGCTTGCTGGATATTTGCGCGGCGTTTAGCACTGTTTGGTGAAAAGTGCACCTGTTTGCATCGGGAATGTTTGATTGGGAGTTGAGTGCGGGATGGCGCAGATGAAGACGGCGATCGGGCTGATGAGCGGTACCAGCATGGACGGGATCGACATTGCGCTTATTCGAACCGATGGCCGCAACAACGTTGAGCGCGGCCCGTTCATGGGGGTTTCCTACGAGCCGGTTTTCCGGAGCCGGCTGAAATTGGCGCTGGACGAAGCTCGCACCTTGACGAACAGGACGGAGCGGCCCGGCGATTTGGGCGCCATCGAGCGAAACCTGACGTTACGGCATGCCGTAGCGGTCAATGATTTTCTGGCTCAGAACGGGTTGTCGCCGGCCGATATCGACGTGATCGGATTTCACGGCCAGACCGTTCTTCATCGCCCGAATGACGCGCTGACCGTGCAACTGGGCGATGGCGCGCTGCTGGCCCAGTTGACGGGCATCGCCGTTGTTCACGACATGCGCGCCAATGATATGACCTATGGCGGGCAGGGTGCGCCTCTCATTCCTGTCTATCATGCCGCTCTCGCCCGAAGCGCTGGACAAACCGCGCCGCTGGTTTTCGTCAATATCGGTGGCATCTCCAATCTGACGTTTATTGGCACGCAAGGCGATATCGTCGCCTATGACAGCGGGCCGGGAAATACGTTGATTGACCAATGGGTGGAGACCCATACGGGGAGCGCCTTTGATCAGGATGGCGCCATCGCCACTGCCGGCAGCATCATTCCGCGGCTGGCTGACCGTTATCTCGACCATTCGTTTTTTTCATCCAACCAGCGTCGCTCGCTTGATCGCAACGATTTTTCACCGCCGGCGAATACAGATGCCGCCTTGGCGGACGGCGCACGCACGCTTGCCTATGTGACAGCTGCAGCCATTCTCAAATCGTCCAGACACCTGCCAGAACGGCCCCGGGCCTATGTCATCTGCGGCGGCGGACGGCTCAACCCGGTGATCATGGACGACTTTCGCAGGCTCGCGGCGCAGGAAGGCGCAACAGTTGTGGTTGCCGAGGAGGCGGGGCTCAATGGCGATGCCATGGAGGCGGAGGCATGGGCCTATCTGGCGGTGCGTTCGCTTGAAGGGTTGCCGCTGACATTTCCCGGCACAACGGGCGTTGAAAATCCGGTCACTGGTGGCGTCTTCAATGCGGTTTTAAAGCCTCTGTGATCGACTGAAATTAACGTTTCTTTTGCCGGGCGCAGATACCATTCGCCCGAATCTGCGATGCCTTGGCGGCATGGCGGAGGGGAACACACGGCGTGTGTGTTTCCGAAACGGACATATCCGATGAACGGCGCGCTCTTCTTACTGACGGTCAATTTCTTGATAGCGCAGCTTTTTTGCGCGTTTTTCCTCGTCATTTCCAAGCGTAGCCGCATTCCGTCGGCCGGGCGCTGTTTTGCCGCTGCGTTCGCGGTCGCCTCGCTGTCGGCAGTCTTTGAGGTAATGATCCGCTATGGCGATTTCGACCGGATCGCCAGTTTTGGTGCATTCACTTCCCTGCTAAGCGCGCTATTGATGATCCGCGTCGGCATTGGCCGCTTGTATGCGGTGCCGGCGAACATCTGGACCATTACGGCCCTTCTCTGCGCAGCACTTCCGCTCAACCTGATGATCTATGACTTGCCGCGCGGCACATTCGCCCATTCATTCGGCTACCAGATGCCGTTCGCGATTGCGGAATTGATCTGCGCGGTGGCGGTCTACCGGTCCGGGCGTCGCGAGACCGCCGACCGGATCCTCATGACGCTGCTTTTGGTCACGGCCGGCAATTTTGTCAGCAAGGTCTATTTTGCGGTCAAATTCAGCGGAGGCGATACGGCGCAAGCCTATCTTGGCAGCACCTATGCGCTGGTTTCCCAAAGCCTCAGCGCCGTGCTGGTCGTCTCGACAGGGCTGACATTGCTGGCCGTCATCGTCGTTGAAATCATGGACCATGCAAAGGCAAACTCCGAGATCGATCCGCTGTCAGGGCTTTTGAACCGGCGTGGTTTCGACGCACGCGTGAGCCAGATCCTTGCCCGCCCGATGTCCGCCTATCCGCACAGCGTGATTGTCTGCGATCTCGATCATTTCAAAGCCGTCAACGACACCTATGGTCACGCCGCTGGCGATCAGGTGATCCTGGCGTTTGGCCGCTTGCTTGCCGGACATGCACCGCCCGAGGCAATCTGCGCCCGTTTCGGCGGCGAGGAATTTGCCATCTTCCTGCCGTCGACGGGAGAAGCGACGGGGTACCTGTTTGCCCAGGGACTTCGCAACAGTTTCTCATCGCTGGTGATTATCGGACTACCGGACACCGTTCGCCTGTCGGCAAGCTTTGGTGTTTGCGCGCTTGCCTCACCAAGCCACTCGATCATCGATACGATCAAGGGCGCGGACGCAGCGCTTTATGATGCCAAGAAGAGCGGGCGTAACCGGGTCAACCGCGCGGAGCAAGCCAGACCGGCCAGCCCAGAAGGATGGCAGGCGCAGGCCTGACGTCCATGTTGGTTGTGCCAGCGAACCGGCTGCCGGGACACCGGTTAAAGTGCCCCGGCTGGTTGGAAAATCAGGCTAACGCTTGAAACTGCGCCTTACCTTGATGCAGGAAGCACGCTTTGGAAAAGAGGCTCATATTGATACGATTGGGCAGGCGGATGTCTTGCAGATCCGGCAATGGTTTGCTTTGCGGGTCAAAGGAGCGATCGATCTGCGACAGGAACGCGAGGATGATTCCCGCCCTCTGCGCAAAGGCTTGCAAAGCGTCGAGCTGTTCTGAAAGCGCGGGCTTGTTTCTGCGTTGATCAAGGATTTGCAGATAGTCGATGACGGCGACTGTGCCGCAGGCAGCGCCTGCAAGATGGCGGGTGATGTAATCAGCGCAGATCTCGTCGTCCGTCACGATTTCCACGCCATCGCCAAGCCTAGATGTTTCGCCCTCTAGCGATCGAATGCGCTCGCGGGTTTCATGCTCGGTATATTCCAGCGTGAAGAACACGCTTCTCCTGCCGTCGCGGATGGCATCGAGCAGAAGCTTTAGACCCAGCAACGTCTTGCCATGTCCGGGACGGGCGCCCAGCAAGACGATATCGCCATCGGCGAGCCGGGACAGGATGTCTCTTTCGTCTGAAGTCCCTGCAACTTGCGCGGCAAGCAGGCTCCAGCCTGCAAAGCCCTCGTTCCGTGCTATGCGATCCAAAGCGGCATGCAGGGCGATTTTATCAGCGCGTGCCAATAACTTGGCCCGGCGTTTCAGTTGGTAGATCGGGGCGGATAGCCTCATCAGAAAACCTCCATTGCGAGCAGAAAACGCAATCCCTCCTTATGCGGCGCTCGAACAGATGGCTCGATGATTTCAATACCCCGTATGAACGATACTTCCCCGATTGGAGGGAGGAGGCGCGGGCCAAGCCTGTACCCTGATCAATACCGCGAGTCGGAAATAGCAACAAGACGGAGGCGGATGATCGCCTGCGGCGTGGCCGGCTCGAATTGGCAGGTTCTGTCACCTCGGCAAAAAAAATGGCACCCTGCGACGCTTGAGGACGCAGAATGCCATTCGAAATAAACGCGAGGCCGGGTGTGAACCAGCCAATGCGGGTTTAGCGAATACGCTTTGCCGCCGGTTCCGGCGTCAGTTCGCCGTTCAGCCGCCGGTCGAGGTAGTCCTCGCATTCGGCCATCAGCGTATTGACCTGGCCGCTGAAGAAGTGGTTTGCACCCGGCACGGTCTTGTGGGTAATCAAGATACCCTTCTGGGCCTTCAGCTTGTCGACCAGCGTGTTGACGTCCTTTTCAGGCGCCACCTTGTCGAGGTCGCCGTTGATGATCAGGCCGGACGACGGGCAGGGAGCGAGGAACGAGAAGTCGTAGGTGTTCGGCTGCGGCGCGATCGACATGAAGCCTTCGATTTCGGGACGGCGCATCAAAAGCTGCATGCCGATCCAGGCGCCAAAGGAATAACCGGCGACCCAGCAGCTCTTCGAATCGGGATGCATGCTCTGTACCCAGTCGAGCGCCGATGCCGCATCCGACAGTTCGCCGGCGCCGTGGTCGAATTCGCCCTGGCTGCGGCCGATCGAGCGGAAGTTGAACCGGAGCGTGGTAAAGCCGCGCTTCTGGAACATGTAGAACAGCTGGTAGACGATCTGGTTGTTCATCGTGCCGCCAAACTGCGGATGCGGATGCAGGACGATGGCGATCGGGGCATTCTTCTGCTTGGACGGCTGGTAACGGCCTTCGAGGCGACCGGCCGGTCCGTTGAAGATGATTTCGGGCATTGGCTCTCCGGGCTTGATTCTGGGACTAAAAACCGGTTCAGCGCTGATGCAGTCTTGACGAAAGCAGTCAGCTTTTCTAAAACTAGTTTAGAACCATTCAAAACTTTGACACGGACTTTCCGTGGCGAGTGCTGTCTCTTACGGCAAGCGAAGCGAAAAATTCAAGGAAAATGCACCGGCCGCATGCCTTTACATGGCAGCCGCCGGTTCTTTGGCAAGAGAACATGGCACAAGAGCGCATCTATATGGACTGGAATGCCACCGCGCCGCTGTTGCCGGCCGCGCGCGCGGCATGCCTTGATGCGCTCGATCTCCCCGGTAACCCGTCCTCGGTGCATGGCGAAGGTCGTAAAATTCGCACGCTGATCGAAAATGCCCGCCGTGATGTTGCGGCCCTCTGTGGCGCTGCGGCTTCCAGCGTGACCTTCACCAGCGGGGCGACGGAAGCGGCCAACTGGGTGCTGACCCCGAACTTTCGCATGGGCAAGACGCCCCTGACGATCGGCCATCTCTATATCTCGGCGATCGAGCATCCGGCTGTTCGCGAAGGGGGGCGGTTCGGCAAGGCTGATGTCAGCGAAATTGCCGTGACTGCGGCTGGTACGATCGATCTGGCCGAACTTGAAGCAGCACTTGACGCGCATGACCGCCAGTCAGGCCTGCCGATGGTTGCGGTGATGCTTGCCAACAACGAAACGGGGATCGTCCAGCCGATTGCTGACGTCTCCCGCCTGGTCAAGGCCGCCGGTGGCATCCTTGTCGTCGATGCGGTTCAGGCGGCCGGACGCCTGCCACTGTCGATCGAGGCGCTTGGTGCGGACTTCCTGATCATCTCGTCCCACAAGATCGGCGGACCGAAGGGGGCCGGTGCTCTGGTGGCACGCGGCGAAATCCTGATGCCTGTGGCGCTGGTCCGTGGTGGGGGGCAAGAAAAAGGGCATCGCTCCGGAACGGAAAATCCTGCCGCGATTGCCGGATTTGGCGCTGCTGCCCGGTTTGCGGCCGATAATCTCGGCGAGCGGATGATCGCGGTTTCGGCACTGCGCGAAAAGCTGGAGACAGCGATGATCGCGGCGGCACCCGACGTCATCATCCACGGCCAGGGTGGCGAGCGTATCGGCAATACGTGCTTCTTCACGCTGCCCGGTTTGAAGTCCGAGACCGGACAGATTGCCTTCGATCTGGAGGGCGTCGCGCTTTCGGCCGGCTCCGCCTGCTCGTCCGGCAAGGTCGGCCAGAGTTACGTTCTGTCGGCGATGGGGCACGATCCGCGCCATGGCGCACTGCGGATTTCGATCGGACCGTCAACCACGGAAGCGGACATAGACCGCTGTGCCGAGGTCTTTGCTAAGGTCTCGGCGCGGCGCAGGCTTTCGGGGGCTGCGGCGTGAGACTGAATTAAATTGCGGAAATTGAATTTTCCGCTTGGCAAATGGGGTGAAAATGCCCCTTAAGCCCATTACATAGGCGATACAACGACATTGTATCGTACTGACAAGCTGCCGGACCTTGTATCCGGCGAGATTGGAGAACGACATGGCTGCTGTGCAGGAAACAATCGATCAGGTCGCCCTGATCGATGTCGACCAGTACAAATACGGGTTTGAGACGACGATCGAAATGGACAAGGCACCCAAGGGCCTGTCCGAAGACATCATCCGCTTCATTTCGGCAAAGAAGAACGAACCGGACTGGATGCTCGAATGGCGTCTGGAAGCGTATCAGCGCTGGCTGACCATGGAAGAGCCGACCTGGGCACGCGTCAACTATCCGAAGATCGATTTCAACGAGATCTATTTTTACGCGGCGCCAAAGAGCACGCCTGGCCCGACGTCGATCGACGACGTCGATCCTGAGCTTCTGCGGGTCTATGAAAAGCTCGGCATTCCCTTGCGCGAACAGGAAATCCTCGCCGGCGTGAAAACGCCGCGCATCGCCGTCGATGCCGTGTTCGATTCCGTTTCGGTCGTCACGACGTTCAAGGAAGAGCTGAAGAAGGCCGGCGTGATCTTCATGTCGATCTCGGAAGCCATCCGCGAACATCCGGATCTGGTGAAGAAATATCTCGGCACCGTCGTTCCGCCCACCGACAATTATTATGCGACTTTGAATTGCGCCGTCTTCACCGATGGTTCGTTCGTCTATATCCCCAAGGGCGTTCGTTGCCCGATGGAGCTGTCGACCTATTTCCGTATCAACGAGAAGGGCACCGGCCAGTTCGAGCGCACGCTGATCATTGCGGAAGAGGGCGCCTACGTCTCCTATCTGGAAGGCTGCACGGCGCCGCAGCGCGACGAAAACCAGCTGCATGCGGCGGTTGTCGAGCTTGTTGCGCTCGACGATGCCCAGATCAAATATTCGACGGTCCAGAACTGGTATCCGGGCGACAAGGACGGCAAGGGCGGCATCTACAACTTCGTCACCAAGCGTGGCGATTGCCGCGGCAAGAACTCGAAGATTTCGTGGACGCAGGTCGAAACCGGTTCGGCGATCACTTGGAAATACCCGTCCTGCATCCTGCGCGGCGATGGTTCGCGCGGCGAGTTCTATTCGATCGCGGTCTCCAACGGCCATCAGCAGATCGATAGTGGCACCAAGATGATACATCTCGGCAAGAACACCTCGAGCCGCATCGTCTCCAAGGGGATTGCTGCCGGTTTCAGCCAGAACACTTATCGCGGCCAGGTCTCGACCCACCGCAAGGCCGAAAACGCCCGTAACTTTACCCAGTGCGACTCGCTCCTGATCGGTGACAAGTGCGGCGCCCACACGGTACCCTATATCGAGGCACGCAATTCCTCAGCCCAGTTCGAGCATGAGGCGACGACCTCGAAGATCTCCGAAGACCAGCTGTTCTATTGCCTGCAACGCGGCATTCCGACCGAAGCGGCGATCGCACTGATCGTCAACGGCTTCGTCAAGGAAGTCATCCAGGAACTGCCGATGGAATTTGCGGTCGAAGCGCAGAAGCTGATCGGAATTTCGCTGGAAGGTAGCGTGGGTTAACGGTTTGGCCGTCATCCTCGGGCTTGTCCCGAGGATCTGCCGGAGTTGCCTTGGAGACATGATTGACCGGTTTCGTCTACATGATGTCCGACAAGCCCCGAGGCGTTATATACACCGGCGTGACCTCAGACCTCGCTGGAAGAGTTTGGGAACACCGCAATCACATCCACGAAGGATTTACTGCAAAATATCGAGCTGAGAAGTTGGTCTGGTTCGAACGTCATCCGAATATCGTTCTTGCGATACAGCGCGAGAAATCTTTGAAGAGGTATAGACGGGACTGGAAAATCGAATTGATAGAAGGCCTCAACCCCACCTGGCTGGATCTATTCGAACGTATTGAAGAAGTCGACAACATCTATCGTCCACATCCAAGCACAAAAATGTGGAGCGATTACAATTGATAGACTGTCAGATCCTCGGGACAAGCCCGAGAATGACGGCAGTCTGGTTGAAGTGCCCAAGACACGGGTTTGCATGGACTACGCGGACCGACCACACTAGGGAAAAGTGAAATGCTTGAAATCAGAAACCTCCATGCCCGCATCGCCGCTGACGGCACCGAGATCATCCGTGGTCTGAACCTGACCGTAAAGGCTGGCGAAGTCGCTGCCATCATGGGGCCGAACGGCTCCGGCAAGTCGACGCTGTCCTACATCTTGTCGGGCCGCAGCGATTACGAAGTGACCGAAGGCGACATCCTTTACAATGGCGAGAGCATTCTTGAGCTCGATCCGTCCGAGCGCGCTTCCAAGGGCATCTTCCTTGCCTTCCAGTACCCGGTCGAAATCCCGGGTGTTGCGACCATGCAGTTCCTGAAGGTGGCTCTCAACGAGCAGCGCAAGTATCGCGGCGAAGACGAGCTTTCGACGCCGGATTTCATCCGTCGCGTCAAGGAAGCCGCTGCCAGGCTGCAGATCAACCCGGATATGCTGAAGCGGCCGCTCAATGTCGGTTTCTCCGGCGGCGAGAAGAAGCGTGCGGAAATCCTGCAGATGGCGCTTCTGGAGCCAAAGCTGTGCGTGCTGGACGAAACTGACAGCGGCCTCGACATCGATGCGCTGAAGATCGTTTCGGACGGCGTCAACGCGCTGCGCTCACCTGACCGTGCTGTCATCGTCATCACCCACTATCAGCGTCTGCTGGAGTACATCGTGCCCGATAGCGTCCACGTTCTTTACAAGGGTCAGATCATCAAGTCCGGCGACAAGTCGCTGGCGCTTGATCTTGAAGCCAATGGTTATGCCGACATCATCGATGCGGCGGCTTGAGGAGTACCGGGATGAACATGCAAACGGCAATCACGATGACAGCCGCCGAGACGGCCCTCGTCGATGCCTATACTGCCCAGATCGGTGAACTGCCCGGTGAAGGCGCCGTGCTGTCGGCCCGCGATAGCCTGCTGGCAAATCTCAGGCAGCAGGGCCTGCCGACCCGCCGCGTCGAATCCTGGCACTATACGGACCTGCGCGCGCTTTTGCGTGCTGTTCCGGCCTATGATCCGACGGCGTTTGCGCAAAAGGTCGATCCACTTGTTCCCGGCTCCTCGGTTCTTGCCGTCCTGAACGGCAAAGCCGACACCAAGAACCTGCCGGCCGGCATCAATGTGCGTTCCTACGCCGAAAGCCTGATCGATGGTGTTGCCGCCGCCGATCTGGTCGAGCGCGATCAGGATGATGCCATCGGACGAATCAATGGCAGCTTCGTGCGCGACGGTTTCGAGATCGAAGTGCCGGAAGGCACCGTGCTCGAGCAGCCGCTGGAGTTCCAGCTGGTGCAGAGTGCCGGCCAGAGCCATTCGCGCTTTCCAGTGACGTTCGGCGCCAACTCCAAGGCAACGATCATCGAGCGCCATCTCTCGGTCAACGATGCAGCCAGCCTTGTCACGGTTGTTAGCGACCTGATCCTCGATGAAGGTGCCGAGATCACTTGGATCATCCTGCAGCAGCAGGGCGCAAGCGACAGCCATCTGGCCCAGGTCAATTTCGACCTCGGCACCAATGCCAAGCTCCGGCTGTTCATCATCAATGCTGGCGGCAAGCTGGTGCGCCAGGAAGTGCACGGCGTCACAACGGGTGAAGGCGCGGATTTCAAAATGCGCGGCATCAACCTGCTGGGCAACGAAACGCATACCGACGTGACATTCACGCTCGGCCATGACGTGCCGAACACGACATCGACGGAAATCCTCCGCAACGTGCTGTTCGACCGCGCCAAAGGCGTGTTCCAGGGCCAGATTCGGGTTGCTCCGGACGCGCAGAAGACCGACGCGAAGATGGCGTGCAACACGCTGCTTCTCTCTGACGACGCCGATTTTTCGGCCAAGCCGGAGCTGGAAATCTTTGCCGATGACGTTCAGTGCGGTCATGGCGCTACCGTCATCGATATCAACCCGACGCATCTTTACTACCTGCGTGCCCGCGGTATTCCGGAAAACAAGGCGCGCGCCATGCTGGTCAACGCATTCGTTGATGAAATCGTCGAGGAACTGGAACATGAAGGCCTGATCGAGACGCTGGAAACGATCATCGCCGCCTGGCTCGAAAAGCACGCCTGATTGGATTTCTGACATGGAACACACGGTGCCGGTGCCCGCCTATGACGTTGAAGCGATCCGCAGGGATTTTCCGATCCTGTCGCGGACCGTTTACGGCAAGCCGCTGGTCTATCTCGACAGCGGCGCCTCGGCCCAGAAGCCGCAGGTGGTCATCGATGCTGTTGCCCATGCCTATTCCAACGAATATGCCAATGTCCATCGTGGCCTGCATTTCCTGTCGAATGCCGCGACCGATGCCTATGAAGGTGCCCGTGAAAAAGTGCGCCGGTTCCTGAACGCGCCATCGGTCGACAACATCATCTTCACAAAATCCTCGACGGAGGCGATCAACACGGTCGCCTATGGCTATGGCATGCCCAAGATCGGCGCTGGCGACGAGATCGTCCTGTCGATCATGGAGCATCACTCCAATATCGTGCCGTGGCATTTCATCCGCGAGCGTCAGGGTGCCAAGCTGGTCTGGGCGCCGGTAGACGATCAGGGTGCATTCCATATCGATGATTTCGTCAAATGCCTGAGCGACAAGACCAAACTGATTGCCATTACCCATATGTCGAATGCGCTCGGCACGGTCGTGCCGATCAAGGAAATCTGCCGGATCGCCCACGAACGCGGCATTCCGGTGCTGGTCGATGGCAGTCAGGCGGCCGTCCACATGCCGGTCGACGTGCAGGATCTCGATTGCGACTGGTATGTCATGACCGGCCACAAGCTCTACGGCCCTTCTGGTATTGGCGTGCTCTATGGCAAGATGGACCGGCTGAAGGAAATGCGCCCGTTCATGGGCGGAGGCGAGATGATCGTCGAGGTCACCGAAGACGCGGTCACCTATAACGAACCACCGCACCGGTTTGAGGCCGGCACGCCGCCGATCGTGCAGGCGATCGGCCTCGGTTATGCGCTGGATTACATGGACACTATCGGCCGGGCCGCGATTGCCGCCCATGAAGCCGATCTGGCCGCCTATGCGCAGGAGCGCCTGTCGTCGGTGAACTCACTGAGGGTAATCGGGACGGCGCCGGGTAAAGGTGGTATCTTCTCGTTCGAACTCGAGGGTATCCATGCCCATGATGTGTCGATGGTGATTGACCGGGCAGGGGTTGCCGTCAGGGCAGGAACGCATTGCGCCCAGCCGCTCTTGAAACGCTTCGGCGTGACCTCCACATGCCGGGCATCCTTTGGCCTCTACAATACGCGGGCCGAAGTGGACGTGCTGGTGGATGCGCTTGAGCAAGCCCGCAAATTCTTTGCGTAAGGACATAAGCCGATGAGCCTTGATACGACTGAAAACAAGATCGACGTTCGCGAAGGGATTGTTCATTCCGCCATTCCGGCGGACGAACTGGCGCGTCTGAGCGACGATGTCATCTCTGCGCTGAAGACGGTCTACGACCCGGAAATTCCATCCGACATTTTCGAGCTCGGGCTGATTTACAAGATCGATATCGAAGACGACCGGATGGTCAAGATCGCCATGACGCTGACGGCTCCCGGCTGCCCCGTTGCCGGCGAAATGCCGGGCTGGGTAGAAAATGCTGTCGGTGCTGTTGAGGGCGTGTCCGGCGTCGAAGTATCGATGACGTTTGATCCGCCGTGGACGCCGGATCGCATGTCGGAAGAGGCGCAGGTTGCGGTCGGCTGGTACTGATCACGTATTGATCCCTTAACCGTCGCGCATTACATTCGGGACTCGGAAAGCATCAGGCCTTGAACCTGGTTGCTACAAGGAGAACGGCCTATGGGCTTTGCAGTCATGAGTTTGAGCGATGCGGCGGCTGGCCGCGTCAACGCGATCGTCGACAATGCCGGCGGTGACGCCCAGGGCATTCGCGTCGGCATCAAGAAGGGCGGCTGCGCTGGCATGGAATATGCCATCGATATGGTGACCGTGGCCAACCCGAAGGACGATCTGGTCGAACATCAGGGCGCCAGGGTCTGGGTTGCTCCTGAAGCCGTGCTCTATCTGCTCGGAACCCGGATGGACTTCGAAGTGACGACGCTGCGCTCGGGCTTTACCTTTAACAACCCGAACCAGACATCGGCTTGCGGCTGCGGCGAATCGGTCGAACTGAAGCCCGCCGATCTGGCTGCGCTGGCCGCAAAAGGCGACGCGGTCGTTCGCGCCAGCTAAGCATCTTCTCGCCGGGATACGGCGCTCTATCGGGAATTTGCAAAGAGACTGGTTTGCGCCAGTCTCTTTTTCTGTTTGTATGCCTCATGTGTACGGGGCGGAGCGCGACCGAGTAACCGATGACGGCGACGCAGGCAGATTTCGTTCAGGCAATCTATGATGTTTTTCCTTCTCCCGTCATCTTTGTCGATGCCGATCGCATTGTTCTGTCTGTCAATGCTGCCGCGATCGAGCAGTTCGGCTATGCCGCCGATGACATGATCGGTGGGTCGATACAACGGCTCTACGCCAGCGACCATGACTTTGAGGCCGCTCTTTTCCGCAACGCGGCGGAGCCGGGAAACACACAATTTTCCGAAGGTATCTACCGCTACCGCCGCAGCAATGGCACTGTGTTTACGGCTCGGCTGCGGGTGACGCCGGTTGTTGATGCAGACGGCACGGCACGGGGTTTCGCCGGTATCGTGCACGATATCTCCGACTATCTCGAACTCTATCGCGAGCGCCGGAAAGCCAGCGAAATTCTCGACACTGCGCTGCAGGCCATTCCGGAAGGGTTTGCGATCTTCGATGCAGATGAGCGGATCATCGTCTACAACGATGCCTATAAGCGCATCTGTGGTGCTGCGGGACCCCACTTGAAAATAGGCATGACCGCCGAAGAGATCATGCTTGCCGTCTACGAAGTGGGATATTACCCCAACGCGCCGGTCGGTTCGCCGCAGGCGAAGGCTTGGCTTGAGGGGCGCATGCGGGCGTTCCGCAATCCGGGCGGCGACAATCAAATCTTTGAATATGGCGATGGACGCTGGCTGCGTATCGAGGATTTGAAGACTCAGGATGGTAACACCGTTGCGCTGCGCATCGATGTCACCGATTTGAAGCGGGCCGAGATCGCGCTCGATCGGCAACGGCTGGAATATTACACGCTGGTCCAGAACATTCCCGACTTCATCTGCCGTATCTCCGCCGATCTCAGATACACGTTCGTCAACGACCGGTATGCGCGATTTGTTGGCATGGCGGCCGATGATCTGATTGGACAATCGCTTCCAGATTACGTTCCGGCAACGGACCGCGAGAGCCTGGTGACCACGCTGAAAAGCCTCTCGGTCGAGGCGCCGCTAGCCACGCGAGAACAACGTCGCAAACTGTCCGATGGCAGCGATCTCTGGCTACTCTGGTCGAATATTGCTGTCTTCGATGGCGGCAAACTGGCGGAATATGTCACGGTCGGACGCGATATCACCGAATTGAAGCAGCAGCAGCAGCGCATCGCCCAGCAGAGCGCTGAGTTGCAGCGCAAGAATGAGGCGCTCAATCAGTTTACCGGGACGGTGTCGCATGACCTGAAGGCACCACTGCGGCATATGTCGATGTTTTCGGACATGATCGTCGAGGATGTGGGCAGCGGCAATCACGAGGAACTGCCCGTTTACGCCGGCCATCTGCGCCAGAGTGCGCGGCGGATGGACCAGTTGATCGACAGCCTGCTCGACTATGCCCAGATCGCCGACGAAATCGGCAGCTGGCAGATCGTTTCGCTAACCGATGTGATTGCCGATACGATCCTCACTCTCGACAGTTTCATTCAGGAGGCCGGAGCCAGTATCGCCGTTTCAGCCTTGCCGCAGCTGAAAGGCGACCCCGAACTCCTGAAGCGTCTTTGCCAGAACCTGATCGGCAATGCCATCAAGTACCGCCGGGAGGATGTGAAACCGGTCGTCCGGATCTATGCCGAGACGGATGGGGATACGGTCCGGTTGATTTTCGAAGACAATGGCATCGGCGTCGATCCGCGGTTTTCCAGGAAGATTTTTGACGTGTTCCAGCGCCTGCACCGGGATGAAAGCATCTACCCGGGCACGGGTATTGGACTGGCGCTGGCAAAACGGATCGCCGAAAGCCACGGCGGCTCCATCGCGCTTGATACGGCGTTCACGCATGGGGCGCGGTTCGTGGTGACGCTTCCAAACCAATCTCACGCACCGTAAGACTCGGGCAGACGTTGGTTTGCGGCGGCACAGTTATGAAAAAGGGGCGCATGAAGCGCCCCTTTCGTTTTTCTAATTTACTCTGCCGCCTCGGCATAATCTTCCAGCGGCGGGCAGGTGCAGACGAGGTTGCGGTCGCCGAACACGTTGTCGACGCGGTTGACCGGCGACCAGTATTTGTCGACACGGAAGGCGCCCGGCGGGTAGCAGGCCTGTTCGCGCGAATAGGGGCGATCCCATTCGCCGACCAGGTCTTCGACCGTGTGCGGGGCGTTCTTCAGCGGATTGTTCGTCCGGTCCATCTTGCCGTCTTCGATCGCCTGCGCCTCAGCACGGATCGCTAGCATGGCGTCGCAGAAGCGGTCGATTTCGGCCTTGGTCTCCGATTCCGTCGGCTCGATCATCAGCGTGCCGGCTACCGGCCAGCTCATGGTCGGAGCGTGGAAGCCGCAGTCGATCAGGCGCTTGGCAACGTCATCGACGGTGACGCCGGCGCTATCGACCAGCGGACGGGTGTCGATGATGCACTCGTGCGCGACGCGGCCCTTGGCCGACTTGTAGAGCACGTCGTAGGCGCCCTTCAGCCGGGCAGCGATATAGTTGGCGTTGAGGATCGCCACCTTGGTCGCCTGCGTCAGTCCTTCACCGCCCATCATCAGGCAGTAGCTCCAGGAGATCGGCAGGATGGAGGCCGAACCGAACGGAGCAGCAGACACGGCACCTTCGCCGCCATCGGTTTCCGGATGACCGGGCAGGTAGGGGGCAAGATGCGCCTTGACGCCGATCGGCCCCATGCCCGGACCACCGCCACCGTGAGGAATGCAGAAGGTCTTGTGCAAGTTGAGATGGCTGACGTCGGAACCGATGTCGCCAGGACGGGCAAGCCCGACCATGGCGTTCATGTTGGCGCCGTCGAGATAGACCTGGCCACCATGCTTGTGAACGATGTCGCAGACTTCGCGGACGTTTTCCTCAAACACGCCGTGCGTCGACGGATAGGTGATCATGCAGCACGAGAGGTTTTCCGCATACTGCTCTGCTTTTGCACGGAAATCGTCCATGTCGATATCGCCGTTGTCACTAACCTTGATGACAACGACCTTCATGCCGACCATCTGGGCGGAGGCCGGATTGGTGCCGTGCGCAGAGGTCGGGATCAGGCAGACATCGCGATGGCCGTTGCCATTGGCGCGATGAAAGGCGCGGATGGTCAGAAGTCCGGCATATTCGCCCTGCGCGCCGGAGTTTGGCTGCATGGAGACCGCATCATAACCGGTGATCTGGCAGAGTTTCTGCGACAGATCCGTGATCATATGGCGGTAACCTTCAGCCTGGTCGGCCGGCACGAAGGGATGGATTTCGGAAAATTCCGGCCAGGTGATCGGCAGCATTTCGGCTGTCGCGTTCAGCTTCATCGTGCAGGAGCCGAGCGGGATCATCGAACGGTCGAGCGCCAGATCGCGGTCCGACAGCCGGCGGATATAGCGGGTCATCTCGCTTTCCGCGCGGTTCATGTGGAAGATCGGATGGGTCAGGTATGCGCTGGTGCGCAACAAGGTTTCGGGCAGGCGGTAACCCGCGTCGAAATCCTCGACCTTGAAATCGCCGCCAAAGGCGCGCCAGACGGCTTCCAGCGTGACCGGCCGCGAGCGCTCATCCAGGCTGATGCCGATCTTGGTGGTGCCGATGCGGCGAAGGTTGACGTCTTCCGCCACGGCGGTCTTCAGGATGATGCCCTGCAGCTTGCCGACATCGACGGTGACTGTGTCGAAGAACACGTCCGGCTCGACCGTGTAGCCAAGTTTTTCGAGGCCAAGCGCCAGAAGGACGGCCTTCTGATGGACGCTCTGGGCGATGGCCTTGATGCCTTTGGGGCCGTGGAAGACGGCATACATCGACGCCATGACGGCGAGCAGGACCTGCGCGGTGCAGATGTTCGACGTCGCCTTTTCACGGCGGATATGCTGTTCACGGGTCTGCAGCGACAGGCGGTAGGCGCGATTGCCGCGGCTGTCCTGCGAGACGCCGACCAGACGGCCGGGCATCGAGCGCTTGTAGGCATCCTTGACGGCCATGTAGGCCGCATGCGGGCCACCGTAACCGACGGGAACGCCAAAGCGCTGGGTGCAGCCGATGGCGATATCGGCGCCCATTTCACCGGGGGATTTCAGAAGTGCCAGTGCCAGCGGATCAGCCGCAACCGTAGCGATTGCGCCTGTCTGGTGCAGGCGTGCAATCAGGCCGGTGAAATCGTGAACATGGCCGTAGGTGCCGGGATATTGGAAGATCGCTCCAAAAACGTCGACCGGGTCGAGATCGGTAAACGGGTTACCGATGACGATCGACCAGCCGAGTGGCTCGGCGCGGGTCTTCAGGAGTGCGATGGTCTGGGGATGGCAATTTTCATCGACGAAGAAGGCCTTGGCCTTGGACTTTGCCACGCGCTCCGCCATTGCCATGGCTTCGGCGCCGGCGGTTGCCTCGTCGAGCAGTGAGGCGTTGGCGACGTCAAGACCAGTGAGGTCGCAGACCATCGTCTGATAGTTGAGCAGAGCCTCAAGACGGCCTTGGCTGATTTCCGGCTGGTAGGGCGTATAGGCCGTGTACCAAGCGGGGTTTTCGAGGATATTGCGCTGGATGACCGGCGGCGTGATCGTGCCATAGTACCCCTGGCCGATGAGCGAAACGAGCTTCTTGTTGCGGTTTGCCGTTTCGCGCATCTTGTCGAGCGCTTCGCGCTCGGTCATCGCAGCGCCCCAGGCAAGCGGGGCCTTCTGACGGATCGACGGCGGAACGGTGTCGTCGATCATGGCATCGAGGCTGGGATAGCCGATGACCTTGAGCATCGCCGTCATTTCATCGGGCGAGGGGCCGATATGACGCCGGTTGGCGAAGTCATACGGCTTGTAGTCGGTAAAGGTGAAATCCTTCGGCATGCTCATCAGGCGATCAGCTCCTTATAGGCTGCTTCGTCCAGAAGGGCGTTGACGGCCGACGGATCGGACAGTTTCAGCTTGAAGAACCAGCCGGCACCCTGCGGGTCGCTGTTGACCAGCGCCGGGTCATCGACGATAGCCTGGTTGCTCTCGACGATCTCGCCATCAAGTGGACAATAGACGTCGGACGCTGCCTTGACGGATTCAACGGTGGCAGCAGTGGCCCCCTTGTCGAGCGCAGTTCCGGCCTCTGGCAGTTCCACGAAGACGAGGTCGCCGAGCTGTTCGGCAGCGTGGGCGGTAATGCCCACTGTTGCGACATCACCCTCGATTTTCAGCCATTCGTGTTCATCGGTAAATTTCAGCATGAGGTTCAGCTCCTGATCAGCGTTTGTAGGTCGGGGTGACGAAGGGAAGGGCGGCGACGGTAATTGGCAGATACTTGCCGCGCACTTCCGCGAAAACCTGGGTGCCATTGGCGGTGTGGGCCGTATCGACATAACCCATGGCGACGGGATGATCGGCACTGGGGCCAAATCCGCCGGAGGTTACGGTACCAACCGCTACCTTGCCTTCGGCATCGGCAAACAATGGCGCTCCACCGCGCACCGGGGCCTTGCCTTCCGGCTTCAGGCCGACACGGCGGCGGCTGGCACCATCGGCGAACTGACGCAGAATGACATCGGCGCCGGGAAAGCCGCCTTGCCGGGCACCGCCGGCGCGGCGTGCCTTCTGCATCGCCCATTCGAGGCCTGCCTCAACCGGTGTCGTGGTGGTGTCGATATCATTGCCATAGAGACACAGGCCTGCTTCGAGACGCAGGGAATCGCGGGCGCCAAGGCCGATCGGCATGACGTCGGGATGTTCGAGAATACGGCGCGTCACATCGTCGGCCGACGCAGCTGGGATGGAGATTTCAAAACCGTCCTCGCCGGTATAGCCGGAACGCGAGATAATGCAGGGAACGTCGTGCAATGCAGCTTCCGCCACGTCCATGAAGCGCATGGTGGCTATATCGGCCCAGAGTTCAGCAAGCACACATTCGGCGCGTGGTCCCTGCAGCGCGATCAGCGCGCGGTCATCGAGCAGGGTCAGCTCGCAGGTTTCGCCGAGATGCTTTTGCAGATGGGCGAAATCGGCCTCCTTGCAGGAGGCATTAACGACGAGGAGGAGGTGATCACCGCGATTGGCGATCATCAGGTCGTCGAGGATGTTGCCGTTGTCGTCGGTAAAAAGTCCGTAGCGCTGTCTGCCTTCGGCAAGACCGAGCACGTCGACGGGCACCAGCTTCTCCAGCGCCAGCGCCGCATCCTCGATCCGGCCGGATTTTGGCCGCAGGATCACTTGTCCCATGTGAGAGACATCGAAAAGGCCGGCGGCGGAGCGGGTGTGCAGATGCTCCTTCATTACGCCGGCTGGATATTGCACCGGCATGTCGTAGCCGGCAAACGGCACCGTGCGGGCGCCAAGCGACACGTGCAAAGCATGCAGCGGCGTCTGTTTCAGTGGGGAATGTTCGTTCAAGTCCGGCCTCCAGGTCTGGCGCGACGCGCCGGCTCATCTCCACGGCGCATGTCGTGCGACGTTTCCTCGAGCCCCCTCTGTCCCTTTGCCTGAGATTGTTATCCCTTCGGCGAGCGAAACCGCTTCTCTCCAGAGTCCTACCGGCACCTTGCTGGTCCTTTGGCCTGAGAGTTTCCGGGGCGGTTGCTCCTTCGGCACCGGCGTTACCCGGATTCTCCCAACAAGATCGATTTCAGATAACGGCGATGCCAGCGGCTTGGCAAGCGCAAAATGTCGCGCCCGAACAGATTTTTGTCGTGGCTGTTTCGGAACCGCAGATAGAACAGAAATTCGGCCTTTGCTTTTTTGCCGGCGAGGCGATAACGCAATCATTTAAGACGAGGATGATCAATGGCGGTAGCCGGGCGACAGTGGCGAATGACGGTGCGGGTGTTTTCGGCACTGGCCCTGCTGTTTTTGTCGTTTGCCCATCAGCCAGCCTTCGCCCGCCAAATCACCCCGGCAATGGCGACAGACTACATGCTGCCGGACGGCACGATCGGCGATATCTGCTTCGGGCTTGATGGCATCGAGGGGAAAAGCCACGGCTCCTCGCATGATGCGTTAGCGCCGGTTTGCGATTATTGCCGGTTGTCGGCTTCTATCGCTCTGCCATCGCCTCCAGGCGACGGCTATCTGGTTCTCCGCGTTGCCGCACTTTCAGACAGAAAACCGGATTTCCCCACCATTTTCGTTGCGCAACCGCGCCTCCTGCCGCAATCACGCGCACCTCCGCTCTTGCTCTGACCGTTTCGCCTCGGCGATTTTCCATATTATTCAGAGTATTCAGCCGCCTTCAGCGGCATTGACCGCCCTGCTATGCGTGCAGGCTCCGGTCCGGAGACAGATCGATGACACAGACCAGAACCACATTTCTCGCGCTCGCGCTTTCACTGGGCGCTGCCGCATCGGCGCATGCTCATGCTTCGTTTGAAACCGATGAAGTGGCATCCGAAAGCAGCTTCAAGGCCGTGCTGCAGATTCCGCATGGTTGTGACGGCAAGGCCACTACCGAGGTGCAGGTCAAACTGCCGGAAGGCTTCGTCTTCGCAAAGCCGCAGCCCAAGGACGGCTGGGAGCTCGAGATCATCAAAGGCGATTACCAGAAGAGCTATGACAATCACGGAAAGGCGGTCACCTCCGGTCCGCTGGAAATTCGCTGGAAGAACGGCAATCTGTCCGACGACTATTACGACACCTTCGTCATCAGCGGCAAGATTTCAGGATTCGACAAGGAAACGCAGCTCGCCTTTCCGGTGACGCAGCTCTGCGGCGATTCAGGCAAGGTTGTCTGGGACGAGATTGCCGCTGAGGGGCAGAGTGCGCATTCGCTGGAGCACCCGGCCCCGACAGTGACGGTGACGCCTGCCCAGGCCGGCGGCCACGATCATCATGACATGGCGGCGATGGCTGGCATGGGCGCAACCGATGGCGCCCCGGTCAAGGCCGGATCGCTGGAGATTTCCGGCGGTGCGGTCAAGGCGATGTTGCCGGGCGCAAAAGTTGGCGGTGGTGGCTTCATCATCAAGAATGAGGGTGGAGAAGACGACACATTGCTTTCGGTCGAGAGCCCAGCCGCAGGCCGTGTCGAGTTGCATGAGATGACGATGCAGAACGACGTGATGAAGATGCGCAAGCTGGAGAGCGGCATTGCCCTTCCGGCTGGCGAAACCGTAACGCTTCAAAGCGGTGAGCTGCACCTGATGTTCATGGATGTGAAAAAGCCGTTTGCCGAGGGCGACAGCATCCCGGTGACGTTGACCTTCGAGAAGGCTGGCAAGGTTGATTATGTGCTTGCGGTTGGCAATGCGGCCGGTGGCGCGCAGAAGCACAAGTAGAATCTGCGAATTTTGAGCGGATAAATGACGGCGCAGGAAACTGCGCCGTTATCGTTTGACCGCAGTGCCGCTTAGCTATCGGTCGCTTCGTCGTCCGGGGTCAATGCCTCGTCGCTCTCATCGGTTTCCGGATCGTCCAGGCCGAACTCCATGTAGCGGCGCACCGCTTCGCCGCGGGTGCCCTGCGGCAGGCGGCCATTGGATGTCATCAGCATCAGTGAGAGTGCAGTCGGGCTGCGGAGGGCTGCAACCGAGGCATGGGTGTTTGCCGCATCGTCCTTTGGCCGCGCCGAAAGCAGCGTGATCGCCTCATCGGCCGGGCCATCACCGCTTACGCGGGCCGACGGCTTGATGGCTTGCGCCGCGTAAGCCGCCGTGTTGGCTGACATGGTAACGACCAGGGTCATGGACGATCTGCCCTTGCCGGGCACTCCTTCGGATGTGCAATCGATCCTTTTTAACCCGGCCGCCGTTTCACCACGATGAAATCGCGCGGTCGCATTTAAGGCAAATCTTATCGATCATCCGATGGAAAAAGGGGGCGCAGACCGCCGGGGATAGCGCGCGCCCCAAAGGTTCAGGCGTAACGCCGCAAAGGGACATTCCGTGCCGCTACGGCTGTTGATTTGCCGTCAAATTCGACGCATTTGCCGGCCGGTGCGCGGCACACCGCGCGCGCATCGTGATTGCTTTCTTCATCGGCAAAGTGCAGGGCCGCTGCTTCGCTGGCAAACAATCCGCCGACCCGGCCTAACCGGTCGTGCACGACCCACCAGCCGTGGTGATCGCAGCCGACGGTGAAACGCGGCGTTGCGGAATGTGTGTTCGTGCGGGGGTATCGACTGCCCATGATCCTTGTAGACCTTCGTGTTGTTAATGGTGGGTTGCTACTGGCGTCGTGCTGATTGTGCGCCTCAGCGCAGAAACCAGCCTGCCAGAATCTGAATAGTGCCGGCACAGGCAAAGACTGCAGCCAGACGGATAACGGCTCCGGACAGGCTGCTGCGAGACGGTGTCATCGGTGCCGATGTCTGCCTGTCTGATGAACCTTGCCGGGCGTATGATTGCATGACCTGTTCTTTCGGTTGGAATGTTTGCAATCCGTAACGCACTGATTGCCATGAGAAAATATGCGCTCTGCCATTGCCGTTCCATGCGGGGCCGGCGGCTTTGTTGTTAAAATTTCATAGGAATTGCCGGCGTACCGGAGCCGGTTTACACAGCACCGGCGCCAGTGCCATGCGGATCGCAGCAGTGGTTTCCGCGACGATCGGCGTCAGCGGCAACCGGACATCGTCGCTGATGCCCCGGAGCAGACTGAGCCCGTATTTGATCGCAGGGGGGCTCGGTTCGCGCTCCAGTGCCTGAAACAGCGGGCTCAGCCGCTCCTGCAAGCTTTGCGCCGATTGCTGGTTTCCGGTTGCAAGCGCCTGGTGCAGTGCGACGGTTAACCTCGGCACCAGATTGGCGCCAGCCGAGATGACACCACGTCCGCCCATGAGGGTGAAGGGCATGGCCGTCAGATCGTGCCCGGAATAGAGCGCGAACCGTTGGCGTAGGGCGGCAGGCATTGCCACAAGGCGTGCGACGTCTCCAGTTTCATCGGCAATTCCAACGACGGACCGCAGCGTTGCCAGCCGCTCCAGCGTACGGGCAGAAAGATCGATCGCCGTTCGCTGCGGTGCGACGCCGACGATGAGCGGCAGGTCAACCCGATTGGCGATCGCCTGATAGTGGCGGAACAGGCCCTCCTGAGCGGGCTTGCTGTAGTAAGGCATCACCACATAGGCCGCAGTGGCCCCCATGTTCTTCGCTTCCGCCGTCCGCGCCACCGTTGTTTCGGTGCAGTTTGTG
The DNA here is from genome assembly GCF_965279435.1 of Pararhizobium sp. Taxonomy (NCBI): domain Bacteria; kingdom Pseudomonadati; phylum Pseudomonadota; class Alphaproteobacteria; order Hyphomicrobiales; family Rhizobiaceae; genus Pararhizobium; species Pararhizobium sp. Next base: position 3,611,670 of record NZ_CBDIHY010000003.1, on the reverse strand, counting down.
CCGGTACCGGCAAAAACCGGGACACGGTTGCCAGAAACCGCGACGGCAAGCCGGATCAATCGTGTCCGTTCGTCATCGGTCAGAGCCCAGGGCTCGCCGGCCGGTCCCGCAACGAGCAGGCCCGATATGCCACTGTTGATCTGCCATTCGGCGAGTTCAGCGAAGGCGGATTCGTCCAGTTGATCGCCGTGGAAGGGGGTGATGAGGTCGCAGATAGCGCCGTGCGGCGTGGTGTTGATCCGGATGTGTTCACTCATTTCCAAATTCCTTTTGCACGGCTGCGTTTGTCCGTCTTCGGCGCACGAATGGTCTGGCTTTGCGGATGGCGCTGCTCAGAAGAGCAATCAGGACGGCGGCCGGTGGATCGCGATGTTCGGCGCGCATCAGCTTGCGCCGCCGCGGCTGAGAAAGGGCGTTGCGGACAGACAGAGTGGCGGCCCAATGATCTCCGTGCGGGTCAAGATCGCGAATCTCACGGGCCGGCTGGCAGGATTGCGCCAGAAGGCGGAGAGCGGCGGTAAACGCCTCCTTTTCCATCAGCCGGCGAAACTCTGGCAGCTGCTTAATGTCATCAGGCAGGCCGGCGATCTCCGGCAGAATGCGCACGGCTTCCCAGATATGGTGCTCGCGCAGAACGCGGGCGGCGCAGACCCGGGCAATCAGGCTGGAGAGTGCTGTTCCTGTTGCCATTTGGTCCGCTGGATGCGTGGTATTGATTGATGGCAACTGCTGTTGCGCTGACGGTGTCGTGCTCATGACGGGACTTCAGGCGAGGACGTAAATCAGGGCGATGCCGGCAAGCGAGAGAAAGATCGCTGCGGCATTCAGTCCCGCCGTGAGGCGGGCGCGGCGCTGCCTGCGCGACCGTATCGGAGTTTCGGGCCGGGAGCGGCCGCGCCGCTCGACCTTCGGCGTAGAGAAATGGGAAGGATGAACGTGGAGCATGGGCATCGTGGCAGTGACCTGTTTCGAATGCCTGGATGCTAGGGCCGTGCCGCATTTGAAATCCATTCCGGGACAACGGCCAAGAGATAAAGGTTTTATAGGAGAACAATTTTAGAGAATCAGCCCCGCTGCATCTGCAACCGCAGTACTTGCGGCTTTTCTTAAATATGGCACACTTCTTTCAATCAAAGGGGAGGGGTGCACATGACGGACAGGGAAACACTCGAAGGTATCGTCAACAAACTCTACGAGGCACGTGCGGTCAACAACATCGACGCGTTGATGTCCCATACCGGCCCGGGCTTCAGCTTCTGCCTCGTCGGCAGCGGCAAGCTGGCACCGATGGCGCAGCGTGTCTGCGAACCGGCAGCTGTCGATACCGCTATCCGTGGACTGGTCGGAGATTGGGATATGTCCCAGATCAAGACCACCCGCCTCTACGTCGACGGCGATACGGTTTTTGCCCATCGGGCAGGGCCGATCCGCTACAGGGGCGGCGAGGCAATCCACACGGAATACCTTGATCGTTTCACTTTCAAGGATGGCAAGATCATCGACCTGACCGAATTCGTCGATACATTGATGGTCGCCGAGACAGTCGGTTTGGTTCAATAGGCAAAAAGATCCTGAATGACCGGGTTCTCGGCGGAGGTGACCAAACTCAGGCCGCCCCATCGATCGGGCGGCCGATAACCAGCGCGGTCTTCAGGCGCGAATCCAGCTTTTCATAGGCGCTGTCGGCCTGCACGCCGAGCGCATCGAGCGTCTTGGAAAAAAAGCAGCGCACGGCGGCAGCGGTGACGATGTCGAAAATCTCCGCGTCGGAAAGCCCATGCAGCCTTAACTCATCGACATCAGCGGCCTTGATCAACGACGCATCGCGGACGACCTTGGCGGCAAAGTGCATGATGGTGCGCTCGGTCTCGTCGATTACAGCCGTGCCGGGATCATCGATCACCTGCTGGAGTGCTTCCGCGGTAAAGATATCGCGCAAAAGAACCGAGCCGTGGGCGAGCAGGCAATAGGAGCTTTTCATCTCCCTCGCTGCCGCCATCGTCACCAGCTCATAGCGCCGCAGGTCCATGTTTGCCTTGATGCTGGAAAGCAGGGCGCTCCAGTTTTTCATCACGTCCGGCCGGTGGCCGAACGCTTTCACCATATTCGGCACATAACCGTAGTTTGCTTCCGCCTCAGCGTACAATTTTGCAGTCTGCTCACTTGCGGCTGCATCGGGCGTTTCGATGAAGGGCATTGTGAGGCTCCTCTGCGGAAAGACAGCATGATAATGGCGCCGGCAATCCGCAGCAAGCCGCTGTGCTGCGGTTCACCTGTCTTGTCTTTTTGGGTCTCTTTCAGCGCCAGTCACGGTGTTTCGAACGCGTAGATTTTCTTCCAGTCGTTTTTCATGTCGACGAGCAACCATTTGCGCTCATCTGCCTCATCCATCGCCTTGTTGAGTTTTCCGAAGTGCGATTCCCGGTCGTAGGCGTATTCGCGCACCGCGTCGGTATGGTGGACGATCAGCCCGAACGTGTTCGGGCTACCGCCCGTGACCCAGCGCAGCATCTCGTAATCGCCGTCGGAATTTCCAGCGACGAAGATCGGCCGGCGGCCGATAAATTTGTTGATGCCGACGGGTTTGCCCGGACCGTCATCGATGAAGTCGATCTTCGGCAGGCGATTGAGCACGGGCTCGCCGTCTACAAGCGCATACTGGGTGGCGATGGTGCTGCCGATCACCTGTTCGGGCGGGATGCCATAGGCCTGTTCGGTGATCGGTCGCATGAATTCAACGCCACCGCCGGAGACGATATAGGTCTTGAAGCCGTTGGCCCTGAGGTAATCGAGCAATTCGCGCATCGGCAGGAAAGTCATCTCATTGTAGGGCTTGCCGGTTTTCGGGTGTTTGGCGGTTGCAAACCAGTCTGTGACGACCTTGGTGAACGCGTCGGTGGTCATGCCGGCGTGGGTGACCATTCCAAGCTCGACGATGCCTTTTTCACCGCTCGCCGCCATGCCTTTCAGGTCGCCGGCCAGGATGGATTTGAACGGTTCTGTTTCCTTCCATTCCGGGTAGTTTGGCGCTAGCGCCTTCACCCGGTCGAGCATGAAGCCGAGCTGGAAATAGAATGGCTGTTCCGACCAGAGCGTACCATCGTTGTCGAACACCGCGATCCGGTCTTCAGGCTTGACGAAATCGGCATTCTTCTCGTCGGTGACCGTGGTGACGAAATCGACGATCGCCTGTTTCGACGTGCCGTCGTTCCACGACGGCAGAGCATCCGCAAGCGCTGTAAAGGGCAACAGAAACACGACAAGGAATACACGAACAAAGCTCAACATGGATCTCTCCCGGATCAGTTTGCAGGTCTTTTGACGCAACGGAAACCGACATGGCTGGTGGAGGTATCCTCCGGCTCGGCATGGCGGGCGGCAGGGCGGTAGCGGCGGCAATAGTTCGGCGCGCAGAGATGCGAGCCGCCCTTCAGAACACGCCGGGGAATGCGGATATCCGGCACATTCGGATCGTAGCTCGCATCGACGGCCCCGCCACGCGGGTTTTGCGGAATGCAGCAGGATTTGGCAGCCGGTTCCGGATGTCGTGTCGACCAATAGTCGGTCGTCCACTCCCAGACATTGCCGATCATGTCATAGGCGCCGTAACCGTTTGGTGCGAAGGATTTGACCGGCGTCGTCCGGTCCTTGCCGGCAGGCTTGGTGCTGTGGGTTGGGAATGTTCCGGCCCAGGTGTTTGCCATGGCAATACCTCCTGGCGTCAACTCATCGCCCCAGGCGAACTCGACATCATCGAGGCCGCCGCGTGCAGCCAGTTCCCATTCGGCTTCCGTCGGAAGATCGAGGCCCGCCCAATCGGCATAGGCCCTTGCATCGCAGAGCGCCACATGCACGACGGGATGGTCGAGCTTGCCGCGCAGATCGCTCAGGCCACCATAGGGGCGGCGCCAGTTCGCACCGAACTTGAAAGCCCACCATTGGCTGATATCCGGTCCGTTGACCGATTTGGGTGGCGTAAAGACGAGCGAACCGGCTCTCAGCATCTCCGGCAGTGCACCGGGGTAATCCTTGGGGTCCGGCGCTTTTTCAGCGAAAGTCACATAGCCTGTGGCTTTCACGAATGCTGTGAACTGCCGGTTGGTCACCGGCGTCGCTTCAATCCAGAAACCGTCGACCTTCACGGGGTGACAAGGAGCCTCCTCGGGATAGTGTTTGTCGGATCCCATCGTGAAGGTGCGGCCGGGTATCCAGAGCATATCGTCCGCAGCCATTGAACCGTCCTGTTCGCTATCCATTGCCAAGGTCATGGCAGCCTCCGAATTTCGATAGGGGCACCATCGCAACCCCGATGGGCATCCGGAAGTACGTTACGGTAACAAAGCCCGCCTGGCAGCTGCGTCTTTCACGCAACGGCACATCACGATGTGGTGAGCAGGCGGGAAACTTGATGCTGGAACCGCAAGGCACCGTTGGAAAGGGCTGCGATTGGCTGCATAAGGGCTTTGATCCGATTCCTCCGCGATGAAGACATGTGGCGCAAGGCTTGACTGGTGAGCATGCGGCCGCTTCGTCCAGACGGACCGGATAATATTGCCGAATAGCGAATTGATGGGGCTCATGACCACCGATCACAGTTTTTCCCGCCGCGGTTTTCTCGGCGTTCTCGCGGCAGGCACGCTTGCCGGCTGTACCACAACGATGCCGGGTGGAGGTGCCGCTCCGACACCGGGCCGGCTGAGCCGCCCGATCGGCCCGCCATCGGATGCCGAGCTACAGGTGATGTACGGTCCCGTTGAGGATGGTGGGTACCTGATACCGGCCATTCCATACCAGCAGATCGATCCGCAATTTTATCGCCAGCGCGTTGTCGACCGCACCGGCGAGGCGCCCGACACCGTCGTCGTCGATACGCCGTCGCGCTTGCTTTATGTCGTCGAGCCCGGCGGCACAGCGATGCGCTATGGTGTCGGCATCGGTCGCGACGGTTTTGCCTGGCAGGGTGACGGCGTCATCCACTGGCGCCAGGCCTGGCCACGCTGGAAGCCACCGAACGAAATGGTGGCGCGCACGCCAAGCCTTGCCAAATACTCGATCGCCAATGGCGGCATGGAGCCGGGGCTGAAAAACCCGCTGGGCGCCCGCGCTCTCTACATTTTCCAGAATGGCGAAGACACGCTTTACCGGCTGCACGGCAATCCGGAATGGAAGTCGATCGGCAAGGCGGTCTCCTCCGGCTGCGTCCGGTTGATCAACCAGGACGTCATCGATCTCTACAAGCGCGTTCCCGCAAAGGCGAAGATTGTCGTCTTGCAGTAAGACTTTGAGAGGCAGGCGCAACAACGCCTGCCTCTCGCAAGCTGCGGGGCGGATATTAACCGGGTGCTAACCGAGATGGCCGATTCTTTGATGGTTATCCGGTCGATTGATCCGATTTGATACGCCCGACAAAACTTTGGCACGATTTCCAGCGATAGACGCTTTCATGAGTTCTTTGTTTGCCCTTCATCGCGCCTCGACGCGCATCCGCTCTGCCCGCACGGTTGTGTCGCGCGCATTGGCAGCGCTTGCTCTTGGCGTGGCACTGTCTGGCTGCATGGCGCTCGACGACCTCTCCGAGGCGCCGCCGAAACTGTCGAACAAGATGATCGCGGAAATGTCGAAGAAAGGCATGAAGCCGGAAAGCCCGGTTTTGGTGCGTATCTTCAAGAAGGAAAGCGAGCTCGAAGTCTGGAAGGTCAACAAGACCGGCGCCTACGCGCTGTTGAAGACCTACCCGATCTGCCGCTGGTCCGGGGAACTTGGCCCGAAGACCAAGGTCGGCGACCGCCACGCGCCGGAAGGTTTTTACCATGTCTCGGCCGGCATGCTGAACCCGAACTCGCAGTTCTACGTTTCCTTCAATCTCGGCTATCCCAACAAGCTGGAATCGGCGCTCGGCTATACCGGTGAGGCGCTGATGGTGCACGGCGCCTGCTCGTCGTCCGGCTGTTTTGCGATGACCGACCAGGGCGTCGGCGAGATCTACGCCACTGTCCAGAGGGCGCTGTCGAGCGGCCAGGAGAAATTTCAGGTCCAGGCCTATCCGTTCCGCATGACAGCGCAGAATATGGCGGACCATCGCGGCGATCCGAACATGCCGTTCTGGCGCACCATGAAAGAGGGCTATGACGCCTTCGACGTGACGCGCCGCCAGCCGAAGGTTTCGGTGTGCGAACGCCGCTATGTCTTCAACAAGGAATTCGAGGGCGGCGAGCCTGCCGATCCGCTGGCTGCGTGCCCGCCGGTTGTCAACCAGCTCGAGCCGCAGGCGATGGCCAGGATCGAGGCGGAAGACCGTAAGCTCGATACGGCGATCACCGGTTCCGTTCCTGCCAGCTCTACTCTCAGCGCCTATTCCGATGGTGGCATGCACCCGAGTTTTCGTGCGCTGTTGAAGGCGCAAGGCCCGAAAAAGCTGGCTGCCAGCATTTCTGGCACGCAATACCCGATCAGCCGCCCCGATGCTGCCCTGGCGGACCCTTTTGACGGGCGATAGGCTCATCGGGCCGTAATTTGGCGGGGCCGCTGTGCACCCGTGATCGCAGTGCTGGTTTCCTGCAGCCAAGCTTGCTACAGTCCGCTCTTCCACGCCCCTGTGCCATTCGGTGCATTCCACATGCTTGCTCTCGCACGCAGATGGCCTATCTTCACAGTCACGACAACGCTTCGGCGGGAGCCCCATGGCCAACGATCCCTACAAAACCCTCGGCGTGGCGAAAACCGCGACGCAAAAGGAAATCCAGAGCGCCTATCGCAAGCTTGCCAAAAAGCTGCACCCCGACCTTAATCCGGGCGATAAAAGTGCTGAGGATCGTTTCAAAACGGTCTCCGAGGCCTATTCGGTGCTGGGCGACGAGGACAAGCGGGCCCGCTTCGACAAGGGTGAGATCGACGGTGCGGGAACCGCACAGGCACCGCGAAACTATTACCGCGAATATGCCGGCGCTCCGGGCAATGATGCGCGCTACCAGAACAGCAGCGGCTTTTCCGATTTTACCGATACCGACGATATTTTCTCCAGCTTCTTTTCACGGCGGGACCGAAGCCAGATGCGCGCGAAGGGCAGGGATTTGCAGTTCTCCATGGAAGTGGATTTCCTCGATGCCGTCAACGGTTCGAAGGAAAAGATCACGTTGCCGGACGGAACCGTGCTCGACCTGCAGGTGCCGCCCGGCACCCAAGAAGGCCAGACGCTGCGGTTGCGCGGCAAAGGCGATCCCGGCTCCGGCGGCGGTCCGGCCGGCGATGCGCTGATTGAAATCCATGTCAGGCCGCACCCCATCTTCACGCGCGATGGCGACGATATCCGCATCGACATGCCGATCTCTCTGCGCGAGGCGATCCTGGGCGGCAAGGTCAACGTCCCGACTGTGACCGGCAGTGTCATGCTCACTTTGCCGCCGCATTCCAATACCGGCAAGACATTGCGGCTGAAAGGCAAGGGCGTTGCCAAGCGCGGCGGCGGCAATGGCGACCAGTACATTACCCTCAAGATTGTGTTGCCGGATGCTGCCGATCCGGACCTGACGGCCTTTGCCACCAACTGGGCGGCGGGCCAAGCCCACAATCCTCGAAAAGCCTGGGGAGATTGACATGGACCATTTGGAGTTTTGCGAGCGTCTCAGCATCGTTTCCTCCACGCTGACAATATGGATAGACCGTCAATGGATCATTCCGGAACTGACCGAGCAGGCCGAGGCTTTTCATGACGCCGACCTTGCGCGCGGGCTGCTGATCCTGGATCTCTCCCAAAGCATGGGCGTCAACCAAGACGGCATCGATGTCATCATGGCATTGGTCGATCAGGTCCACGGTCTGCGCGCCAAACTGCACACATTGACGGATGCACTCCGCGAACAGGACGCCGATGTCACCGCGCGCCTGATGAAACGGCTCGAGGGAATGCGATAACGCGGGTGAGGGCGCCTTTTAAATCTGCTGCGTGACGGCACGCCGGATTAATTTGCCTGGACACCAACAGGACGGAAGGATTTTTTCGATGCGGCACACCTATAGCCTCGACCATTTTGCCCTTCTGGTCCGTGACCTCGATCGCAGCGTCGCCTTCTACACCGATATTCTTGGTTTCACCCCGATCGAGCGAACCGGCAGTGCCAATGTCGCCTGGCTGACAATCGGCGGCCTCGATACGATCCACCTGATCGAGGGCGATTTTGGCGCGACGCACCTCACCAAGGACACGCATTTTGCACTGCGCATCAACGACCTCGATGCCTTCGTCGCCGATATTTCAGCCAAGGGTGTGACGTTTTACGACTGGCCGGGAAATTCCGGCCAGATCGGCATCCGCCGTGACGGGTTCCGGCAGGCCTATGTGCAGGACCCGGACGGGTACTGGATCGAGATCAACGATCATACGAGTGCTGTTGCGGGTGATTTTATCTCCCCCTCTGCGGGGGAGAAAGCAATTTCAACATCTTAGCTTTAGCTAAGTGTAAGAAATTGCCAGAGAGGGGGTACGCATGGGCGTACGAAACAAGCCCCTCACCTGAAAAATCTAGCACTTAGCTAAAGCTAAGACGCTGATTTTTCTTCCTCTCCCGCAAGGGGAGAGGTACCTTTGCAGCACCTTTCCACACCCTCCGGAAAACCTGCATGCATCGCGAGGTCCCCGATCCGCATCGTCATTTCGCCAGAACCATGCGCGCGGATGCGACGATGGCTGAGACCCTGCTGTGGCAGGCGGTTCGCAACCGGCAGCTCGACGGCTTCAAATTCAAACGGCAAGTCCCGCTCGACGGTTATATCCTGGATTTCGTCTGCTTCGAGGCGCGGCTGATTGTCGAAGTCGATGGGTTTCAGCATGCGGACAATATGCGCGACCTTGCGCGCGACGCATTCTTCTGCGGGCAAGGGTTTCGGATTCTGCGTTTCTGGAACGAGGAAGTTGTAGAAAACCTTGATGCTGTTTGCCTTGCGATATTGGCTGAACTGAAAAATACCGGCGAATGAGGGCGCCTTACCTCTCCCCTTGCGGGAGAGGATACAAAATCAACATCTTAGCCGCAGGCTAAGTGTTAGATTTTGTTGGTGAGGGGTTCGTTCCTTTTCCCGTACCTACCCCTCTCTTGCAATTTCTAACACCCAGCTAAAGCGTTGAAATTGCTTTCTCCCCCGCCGAGGGGGAGATAAGGTTATGGGCTTTGGCTCGCTTTCCGTATCTCTTGTCAAAAAAATGGCCCGAGAATATCCCGGGTGTTACGCGCACACTGGTCTTGCCCGAACATCTAGTCATTGTCATTGATTTCATTGATGCATTTTCCCCTTCGCGCGCGACCAAACGCACATTGCGCACTCAACGACTTCCCACGGTAAATCAAGCCGCATTTAGCAGGACCTTTGATGGCGCTCGAAAGTTGTGCTCGTCATCGCAGCTTCTGGTTGAGTGCGGCCACTGGCGGGACATTCGCGACATGCAAGCGTGGCGTGGATGACGGCGAGCGCACCGCTTCCGGCCTCCCGAAGCGCGTTGCTTTCACTACGGCCGATTGCATGGCTTCGCCCCTAAAGCGCGTTGCCATCGACGTATCGTGCGCGATAGTTTCCACGTGGCCGATCCCGAGGCTATTCTGGATCATGTTAACCTGACTGGTGCTTTCGTTAGCCAGGGGATTTAGAAAGCGAAGGTCATCTGCGGCGCAGTCAATGACGACTCGCGCAGCCATACCCATGCGTCGAATTCTCGTCTTGAGACAGACAAGAGATCGGCGGCGTAGCAGAAGACGTTTTTCAGGAAATCGTAGTCATCTTCCATGACACCGACCCGCTTTGCGAAAGTGCGGACATGACGGTCGACAGCGACAGAGTCCATCCCCACGAGGCACCCCATGTAGTCGACGGTCTTGGGGCCAACGCCCCTGACGCCTCGAAGAGCTGTCGCGAACCCGCCGTCCTGAAGGCGCTCCTTCAGGTCATCCACGTGCTCAACGGAGGCATCGCCGAGAAATAGAACGAGGGCATCGAAACGACCAACCTTCTCCTGATGGGTCCAGTTGAGAAATGCAGAGGTCTTACCACGCCCAACGAGTTCAAGCAGATCGGACGTGCGGCTAAGTCCAGGATATTCTGTGAGGATCGCCAGGATGCGCGGTCGAACGACGGAGTTGTAGTTCAACCCGGCTTGCAGAACCGAGTCAGCAAGCAGCGCACCCATGTGGTCGTAGAGAGGCCGGATTTCGAACCGATGGAGGTCGGCTCCCATTTCCTTCGCGTAGTCGGCGACTCGCCGAGCCGCGACGAGCATTTGAACTGCCGACGATTGCATAACTAACCGACCTTTGCTTTGGGATTGGCGAGACCGGGGTCCTCTAACGCACGAAGGCGCTCAACACAATTGGGACAGGCGCCACACGGGAAATCACTTGCTGCCTGACACGAGTAGGTCCGTCCTATTGGCACGCCCAGGCGGATTGCAGCCTGCGCTACTTCCGTCTTTGAGGAGTACCGAAACGGCGAATGGAAACGGACCGGGCCGACGTTCTCGACGAGGCCATCCAGCTTGTTCATGAATTCGGCAGTGCAGTCGATTTCCTTGGCGTGGTTGCTGTTGATGAAGCCCGTGTACACTTCAAGGATTCCAAGCGTTTGGGCACGGGCCGCGGCGGCCGCAAAGAACAGCATAGTCCGGTAGGGTACATAAAGGTCATCGTCCGCGACTTCCTCGGTCCACAAATCCGCTTCCTTGATCAGACGGGATGACGACCCACGGAAAAGATCGGAAACGTCGCAGCGTTCTGGCCTGCGCATCGCCGCGGGCAGAACTTCGTTCGCCCGGTTCCACTCCATCTCGACGCAATGCTGTCCGTAGTCGAAGAAAATGGGGAAAACGTCCGCTCCCTCGGCGACGAGCGAATATGCAACTGTCGTCGAGTCCAGGCCACCTGACGCAAGTAGAATGACCTTTCTCATGACTTCCTCTTCCGCAGATCTGACAGCGTCATGAACAAAGCGTTCAAACTCGTGTCGAGATCATCTGAGTAGCTAGTGCTTCCCCCGATAACCATCGTATTTTCGTTCTGTCGACGGGGGTCGAATGTTACGACAGCCTTCTCCACGGCCATCGCCATTCCCATTTCGATCAGCGTGCCGGGGTCGCGTTCCAGCGGGATCGCGAACACGACTTGGCATTCCTCAAGCAACGCTACATCAGCCGCATAGGTCCTAAAGAGGACGGCCTCCGAGCTTCCCAGCGGCAGCTCGCCGTTCTCGACGACCGGGCGGCGGACGGAGAAGTTGTGGTAGCTGAGGGCCGCGACCGCGCGCTCGATCTCAGGCTTGTGAAGGTAGGAGAAGTCGGGAGCTGCGAGATAGATCTGGAACCGCGGGCGATCATGCCACGGCAGGATTGTTCCGCCGAGATCGCGCAGCTCCTTGAGCGAAAGTGCAAGTTCTCGCTTCGTGTCCCGCCGGAAATCGTCAGGGAAGGTGGTCTGCGAGTAGACCGTGGCGGCTTTCGCACCGCGCCACGCTGCCTCTACCCATCCACGGGCATGAAAGCCGATCATGATTGCGGAATAGACATCGCCGACACCGACGGAGTTGACCGTGTTGGACAGCGTGGCTGGAATTTCTTCGACCGCATGGGTGCGCAAATCGAATAGACGACTTCCTCCGCGGTTCTCCTTGAGCAGGAATACTTCGGCGCCGAGTTTCCTTGCGCTGTCGAGCATGGGTTCCACCGACAGACTGCCCGATCGCGCAAAGAGCGGCGACGACGTCGAGATGATCATTGCACCCAGGCGTCCTGAGAATTCATTCAAGATAGAGAAATCGTCCGCGTCATAGGCAATGTCAAAGCTGATGCGGGCTGCATTACCGAAGAAAGGACGAACTGCGGAAAGATCATAACTGCCGGGAAAGACGATAATTTCCGCGTAGGCTGACAGTGAAGCGCCTACGTCGAGGATCGTGACAGATTTCTCAGTCCTTAGGAGGTCCTCGTATCCTTGATCGGAGACTTCGGTAGCGTCGCCAATGACCATGACATTCGGCGCGCCTGAAACCTCTCCCAGCCAGACGAAGTCATTACATCCGTGCGCCGCTAGATATGCTCGGGCTTGGCTGACGAGATAACTCGGACATATCGCCGCTACCGAATACGGTAGGTCGCAGGCCCAGAGCCCGCGCGCGGCATGCACGATTCCTCCCAGGCGAAGTTTGCATGCGACATCCTTCCGAGCGCTCGTAAAGTCGACGACGATCTCGCCGACCACCAGGAGCGGGCGATCGTCAGCCGCGGTCATTGGGGCGTGAAGTCGGCTGCGACGAACGAGAACGGCTTCAAGCCGGAGTCCGTCACGATGCCGGCATAGGTGATTCCGTCCTTGAGACAGCTAGCCAGATAATTGAACCTGGTAGGCAAGGCTCCGACTTTCGTGCCATTCTCTGTCACAGCAAAGATCCGGCCTTCGAACACGATCGAGAGCACTGTGTCAGCGGCAGGGACGGTGTCGTTGGTAACGAAGAAATCGCATTGCTCCACTTCCTCCAACTTTGCCGCAAAAGCCGTTCGGCAAGGATCCTTGCCACTGGAGCCGCCTGTGCCATCCGGTTTCTTCGATCCACTATAATCTGTAAAACTGCCCGAACCGGAGCTTCCCACTTAACTGTTCCCCCCAGATGTTCACAAAGCTGTCTGCAACCTGAAGTGATTCGAGCGGACAGCGCAATCTCAACGAACAGTGTTTCCTCAATTACAGTGCCGCAATTTGTTTGAGGTGAGCCAATCGCTTCATGAAACTGCGGGCTGGTCGGCTGACTCGTTGGCCGCAGCGCCCTGCATGCCTGTCACCCGAGCCGATAGTCGATTCGCAAAGTCCTCGACGAATACGCGGGCCATCGCCGAAAACGGCTTGTCGGGCTCGCAGTAGCGCTTCAATGCATCGACGCCCCTGAGTGCGTTTCGAACAGCGAACTGCGATCCGCCATTGGCGGCATCTTCCGCGAGGTCGTTCTCGATTTCGACCGCCCTCAGGCGCAGCTCGCGAAGTAATCCTGTCCGCAACTGGACGAGTTTTGTACGGTTCAGTGCGAAAACATTGATCGTCGCGAGAGCGCGTTTCGCAAAAGCAGGATCCGCCGTTGTGGGAAGCGCGATCGAAAACGTCGTACTGGCCGACCACGTCAAGTACTGGCCGGGATCGTCGACTGTCGGGTCGAGAATATCGTGATCTTCGTCAGGCAGGCTGTCGGTAGGTGCAAAAGCTCTGACGCCTGAGATGGGAAAATGATTGCCTTTTCCAGCGGTCTTTCGCGGCTTCTTTCCCTGTAATGCTGCATACTCGGCTTCGGTCGTGATTACGCTGACGAGATGCTGGCAGCGGCGCTGGTTGCACCCTGCACACGACGGCAGCAAATTCTCCCATTGCAGCGCAAGCCACCAATAGCCACGGTGTGTGGGTTCGCCATCGACCCGTCCTTTCGGCCGGAAGTGTTCGACTTCCATACCGTCGCCAAGCTGGTGTTCGCAGTAGGCGCACTTGTTGTGAAAGAGTTTGTCGAGCGAAAACTTCACATCGAATTCTTTGTATTTCGAGAATTCATAGGATGCCGATGTGGTGGCAGCGTAGTGCGCCACGGCCTCACTCCGCTCCGTGGAAACGGCTGCTGAAGGATTGGTTAGAGATGCCGGCGCAGCAACTGCATTACGGTTGACGCGCCGCATCAGGGAATTTTCCTGAGCGCTGCGACGACTTCCTCGACGGCCTTGGCTCGGAGGTCGGTTCGAGATCTGCCATCCGGACTCTCTCGCTCGGCGAGATAGCGTTCGAGCGCTGCCTGCATGATTTGCTCAGAAGGCGTATCACCCAATGACAGGCGCTTCAGCATTGCCTTCGTCTGCTCTGAGACCTGGACGCTAAACTCGCCTGTCGGACGTCGACGAGCATAATCGTTGGCTTCCTTCAGAAGTCGGAGTTCCAGGCCCGGATCTGCCGTGCTTGCGAGACCGAAATAATCTGAAGTTAGCAATTGCTCGGCTGTCATGCCGCGAATGCTCGGAAGGTCTCGAAGTTGTCTGACCTCACGGCCTCTATTGCGCTGCAGCACTACAACTTCTCCATCGTCCATGCCTCGCAGACATAGAGGGTCATGGGTCGTAGCGATGAACTGGACCTTCGGCAGCACGCGTCGCAGCGAGGTCATCACCTGCATTTTCCAGCGCGGATGCAGGTGCGTTTCGATCTCATCGATCAGCACCACTCCCTGCGCTTCCTCGAGGTTGTTGAAGTACTGTGAAAATTCCCGAAGCATATCGACTGTCATCGTGAAGACGGACCGATAGCCTTCGCTTAGAGCCTCGATAGAGGTCGAACGCCCATTCGCGTTGACCTTTATCGTCTGGCCCTCCCTGAGAAGCTCGTCGTCATCGTCCATCGCAAGAACGACGCGCAGTGCCGCAGCGATCTTTTCAAACTCGGCATGATTTCTGGAATTGAGCCACTCGTCAGGATATGGGATCGTGGCCAAGGGATCGAAGAGTGTTTTCACGCGGGCTGCGGCGCCGCCTCGGTAGTCGCGTTTTTTGGGATCAAAGTATCTTCTTGGACCGTAACCAAGAACGATGGTCGCTTGATCCTGCCCACCGACAAAATTCGTGCTTGGGTCGAATGTGAAACCTGAGGTTTGGCGTGTGTGGTGGAAACTAACATGAACGCCCATAGGTTTCTGGTCGAGCTGGTCGAGGCGATCGCGTTCCTCACTCCTAACGGCTGCTGGGAAGAACTTTGCGAGCTTTCGGCTCTCCTTCCTCCCGATCAATGCGAGTGCGATCGCTGAAAGAATGCTCGATTTTCCGGTAGAGTTTTCTCCGAGTATCATCAGACAGGGTGCGCCAGCGCGGTACGCTCGGCTTGCAGGAAGCGTCAGTCTCAGCGCGTCGATTACTTTGAAGTCCAGCACCGTGATTTGACGGATTTCCTGGTTTGATGCGAAGAACAGTTTCGGTCTGGCAAGCGAACTGTCGTCGTACGACGAGGCATGCCATTCAATCGCTCGCGGAGTCGTTGCCTGGTCGCTATCGGATAGTGATCGCAATCCATCCAGAAGGCGCTCCCTGTCAATTGCGCTTAGTCTTCGGATATATGATTGCAGCTTGTACGGAAAATGAGAGAGCTTTGAGCGAATCAGTGTCGGCGGCAGAGCAAGCCTTTCGCCGGCCAGGCGCCTCCAAATCTGTCCCAATGCGCCCGCGTGGGGCGATCCTAGTTTTAGATGCGCAAACTCAACGTCAAGTGATGACGAGGCAAACTCCAATTCATCGAACATCGTATTGACGGCTTTTCGGCGACTTTGGACGAGTTGATCTCGATTGAGGTCGAATATGTCGATGGTCGCGCTGCCCTGAGCAGTGACCGGCTCGACAAGTCCGGTACAACGGAACAGCAAATGCTTGCTGGGATCGTCCTGACAGGGGTCCAGCAAGAGACGTCGCTCTCTTCGATTGATAGAATCATAAGTGGACAGAAAGTCGGCGCGCTTGCCCTTCACAGGGAACCTATTGCCTTTCGCCTTGTCACAATAGGCGCACACGGCATGCAGGTTCGGCCACTCGAAAGCGAGCCAAAGGTAATAATCCTTGTCGACTTCGAAACTGTCTCGCACGAACCGAAGGGGTCTGAAGTGTGCTACCCGAAGAATGCTTTCGTCGTCTTGGAATTTCCCAACCGCTCTCTCGCAAAACGCACAAGTCCCCTCGAAGGCCTCATGTAACTCCAGTCTAAGTGAAGGATCGAAGAAAAGAGAGTCATTGAGGTTGTCGCGCCGCGACCGCTTCTCAACGGGATCGCGCCGAAGATATTCAAGTAGGCGCTGCTTTTCGGCGAGCACGACCTCAGACGAGAGAAAAGCGGGCGGCCCTCGTCTGTATATACGTCTCATCCGGTTCGCCTCCTCGTATTCTACTCAACCTAACGTATATTGATGCGGTTACTGCCTAGCAAGGTCAGCGCAGTCGCTGAGGAAATTCTTCTCGCTGCTATCATTGAGGGTCTCTCTCAGCTAGATGAGCCGATCTTCAAGAACTGCGTGAACGAATCTCGGAATAAGACTTCGGCCTGATTGGCAGGAACCTTGCCTTCGAACTGGCGCCCGTCCAATTCGAAGGGGCGAAGCCCATTCTTAGGCACATTGTTGGTTTCCACTCAGAACTGAGCCGGTTAGACGCATAATTTCCATTGAGAATTGAGCCATGTGACCTTCCCCCCAACGCGGTGAGCGACGGGGGCAACGGAGTGATCCACATGGGACTTTTAAACATCATCCGTCGGATGAAGCTGCGCGAGAAGCAGTCGATCCGCGAGATCAGTCGGCATACCGGTTTGTCGCGCAATACGATTGCGAAGTATTTGAACGCTGGCACGATCGAGCCGACGTTCACGGTACCGGAGCGACCGAGCAAGCTTGATCCTTTTGCCGACAAACTGGCGGCCTGGCTGAAGACCGAGGCCGGGAGGTCGCGCAAGCAGCGCCGAACGCTGAAGCAGCTTCATGCCGATCTGGTGGTTCTCGGCTTTACCGGCTCCTATGGTCGGGTCGCTGCCTTTGCCCGTGAGTGGCGGGTTGAGCAGCAGACGACTGGCCGCGGCATATTCGTTCCGCTGTCTTTCCGTGCAGGCGAAGCATTCCAATTCGATTGGAGTGAAGATTATGCCGTGATCGGCGGCGAGCGCACCAAGCTTCAGGTCGCACACATCAAGCTATCGCACAGTCGGGCGTTTCTGGTCAGAGCCTACCTGCTGCAGACGCACGAGATGCTGTTCGATGCTCACTGGCACGGGTTCCGTGTGTTTGGCGGCGTACCTGGTCGCGGCATCTACGACAACATGAAGACCGCGGTCGATCGTGTTGGCCGCGGCAAGGAGCGACAGGTCAACGTCCGCTTCCAGGCGATGACGAACCACTACGTTTTTGCGCCCGAGTTCTGCAATCCTGCCGCAGGCTGGGAGAAGGGGCAGGTCGAGAAGAACGTTCAGGATGCCCGACCACGTTTGTGGCAACAGATGCCGGACTTTCCAGATCTGGCGGCGTTGAATATCTGGCTGGAACAGCATTGCCAGGACCTGTGGCGAGAGACGGCGCATGGCACCTTGTCCGGTACGATTGCAGATGTCTGGGCTGATGAGCGGGCAGCATTGATGGCATTGCC
Source organism: Pararhizobium sp. (assembly GCF_965279435.1). Taxonomy (NCBI): domain Bacteria; kingdom Pseudomonadati; phylum Pseudomonadota; class Alphaproteobacteria; order Hyphomicrobiales; family Rhizobiaceae; genus Pararhizobium; species Pararhizobium sp. The sequence goes on along the minus strand of NZ_CBDIHY010000003.1, from coordinate 3,594,506 downwards.
TAACGCATTTGACGGCTTCGTCGAGCAGAGCAAGCGCGTCTCGCCGACATGCCTGATCACCTTCGAGCGCAATCGTTACAGCGTGCCTGCGTCTTTTGCGAACCGGCCCGTCAGCCTGAGGATTTATCCCGAGCGACTGGTCGTTGCGGCCGAGGGCAATATCCTCTGCGAACATCCGCGGATCATAGAACGCAGCCACGACAAACCACCACGGACGATTTATGACTGGCGGCATTACCTTGCCGTCATCCAGCGCAAGCCCGGTGCTTTGCGCAATGGCGCACCCTTCCTGGAATTGCCGCCGGGCTTTCGACAACTGCAGGATCAGATGCTTCGCCGCCCCGGTGGTGATCGGGAGATGGCCGACATCCTCGCTCTGGTTCTTCATCACGACGAACAGGTTGTCGTCAGGGCTGTGGAACTGGCTCTGGATCAAGGCGTGGCGACCAAGACGCATGTGCTGAACCTGCTGCATCGGTTGATCGACGGCAAGACGACAGACGGTCCCGATATCGACACGCCACAGGCGCTAACCTTGCTGCGTGAACCCAAGGCCAATGTAGAACGCTATGACGGTCTGCGGGTCCGGATCGTAGGAGGTCGTCATGCGTCATGATCCTGCCAGCGCCGCCGTCGTCATCATGCTGCGTAGCCTGAAGATGTATGGCATGTCTCAAGCCGTCACGGACCTGATCGAGCAAGGCGCTCCAGCGTTTGATGCCGCCGTGCCGATCCTGTCCCAATTGCTGAAAGCCGAAATGGCCGAACGCGAGGTCCGCTCCATCGCCTATCATATGAAGGCTGCTCGCTTCCCGGCCTACAAGGACATCTCCGGATACGACTTCGCCGCCAGCGAGATCAACGAAGCGACGGTGCGCCAACTAAACCGATGCGAGTTCATCGACGGAGCGCAGAATATCGTGCTTGTCGGCGGACCGGGTACAGGCAAAACGCATGTCGCGACCGCCCTCGGTGTCCAGGCAATCGAGCATCATCGCCGAAAGGTCCGCTTCTTCTCAACAATTGAATTGGTCAATGCGCTCGAGCAGGAGAAGGCCAAAGGCAGAGCAGGCCAGATCGCTGAGACGCTGGTTCGCCTCGATCTGCTGATCCTCGACGAACTCGGATATCTTCCGTTCAGTGCCTCAGGCGGAGCACTGCTCTTCCACCTGCTGAGCAAAGCTATATGAACGCACCAGCGTCATCATCACCACCAACCTCAGCTTCAGCGAATGGGCCACCGTCTTTGGCGATGCCAAGATGACCACAGCTCTGCTCGACCGTTTGACCCATCGTTGCCATATCCTTGAAACCGGGAACGACAGCTTCCGCTTCAAAGCCAGCTCGGCCGCAGCAGCGCAAAAGAGAGGAGAAAAAGCCAGTCACTTGACCAGAGCCTGATCAAAAAACCATACTTAGAGGTGGCTCACTTCTCGGTGGAAAAACCGGCTCAGTTCCGCGTGAAAACCAACACACTGGAGCCGACGGGATGTGGATCGTCACTCGAAAACTGGCAATCCTTCGACCGTGATGCCCTTTTCGCTTCTGATTGCGCGGATGGAATGGACTTCGCCAGTAGACTCGACACATACCGCCGAGAGAGCTCCCAGCGCGTAATTTCCGTCGTTGATCGCAATCCTGTTGGGATGATGCTCAACACCAGTGCGGTCACCAAACGGCTGTCCGTGGATGACCTTCTTGCCGAAGGATTCGCGATGGTCCAGAAACTCTCGCTGCGGCCTTAGGAGCCATTCATAGTCCTGATCGATCAGATGGACACCTGGCTTCAGTGATGCGTGGACGATGACGTGATGATCCAATTCGACGTAATGCTTTGCCTTGCGGAAAAACTCGATGTGGCGGGGATCGACCACTTCCTCGATTGCATCGACGAGACCCGCACGCTGGGTGGTTCCGTATGACATCAGCGTCTCCTCGCCGCCCATGGTGGTGAACCACGGAACCACCATGGATCGCCGCTTCTTCCAGTCCTTCTCATCAAGGATTCGCAGAACTTGTGCTTCGTGTAGTCCCAGGATGAGAGCGGAACCCGGATGCTGACGCGTGGTTGCGAGGGCGAGATCAACCACCTTACTGGACGCAGGGCCTAGATCAATGAGGTTGCCAAGGAACACTACCCGATACTGAAACCGCTCCCTCCGTGCCCTGCGTTCGATTGCGAAGAGCAGCTCTCGCAAAAGGTCGGCACGTCCGTGAACGTAGCCTATGGCGTAGGTGTATGGGGACTCGGCGACTGACGATGCACGGTTCATGGGAGAGTTTCAGAACGGGGGCGCGATCCGAATGCTTGATCAAGTATCATTTCAAGCCTTTGTAGGCGTCGATCTTCATCAGGATTCGCTTATCGGCACCGCTGCCGCGCGTGACCTGCCACCTCGAGAAGGAGGCTTCGACGGACGCGGGCGGTATCGAAGCAAGCTTCGCCAGCGATCTTCCCCTCGATAGCTGCCCGATCATCGCGATGCGAATGCCGATCTCTTTCTCGGCGCAAACGATCGATCCTAGCGGCGTGTCCCAGTTTTCGTGTTCGGCAATGCTGGTCTCGTCCACCTCTATGCCAACGTCGGGAACGATTAAGCCCTTATGGCTCGAGTTGTCTGCCGAGGGGAAAGCCTGGAAGCGATGATCATCCCCAAGAATGACGAACATCGGCGCGTCATTGAACGACGCAATGATGCCGCATCGATCGTATTTCGACCTGGGAAGGACGAGACTTCCCAACGGAGCTTCGGAGATGGTGCCCGTGAAAAATTCCGATAGAGCCAGCATTCAAAGCCTTCTCAGCGTTCTTTTTGGAGCGGTTCCATGAACATCGCCCAATAATGTTCCGCGGCGCCCTCGGGGGTCAGCTTGCTGTCTCGATTGGAAGCGCCGTATCTGAAGCCCAGGCTCTGCAGAAATAGCGACTGATCATCGACGTCGATCGTGAGCATTTCATTGTAGGAGTTGCTCGCGGAAGTTTCTCCCTGAACGAAGGCGATTCCGCGAGAGAGACCGCTGTCGCCTCCCATGAAGACAGTGCAGCGGCTGAGCGCCTTGCCGTCCCTGTACGCGGACGCCGTAAAACTATTTGCGTCGATCCGACGGAAATCACCCTCGATGCTGGAGTTGCGCTTCTGCAATTCGTCCAGGCTGTTCTCGAAGAACTTGGCGAGGAATTCGAACGCGTCATGCTTGAAGCGATCCTTGTCGCGGTCAGTGAACGTCTTTGTCATCCGAAGATTGGATGACCGAGGTCCGAAAGAGGTGACCGGACTCAGGTCCGTTGGAATGATGCGAACGGGGCCGGTGCGGGCAGGTGGAACTCCGCGGCCGCCGTCCAACTTTTTCGCTGCAGCCTGGACAGCGTTCGCGACTTCGAGGAATGCTTGATCGCGGTCGGTGGCTTGAGTGATCGGTCGGCCATCCGGTGGTGTCGCATTGAGCTTGCCAAATGGTGCCCCGTGCCACTGGCAGGCCCGCAGAATGACAGGAATGACGACCGCATCGCCACGCTCATGCCGTTCCATTGCAACCGTCATTTCGCGGTCATAGCAGTAGTCCGAGTTGATGAAGTCCGGGCTGATCAGGAGGAGGAGGATGTCAGCGGACATCAGGTTCTCACTGATTGCTTTGTCTATCTCTTCGCCGGCCCCGATCCGTCGGTCGTGCCAGGTCTCGATCACACCTTGGCGCTTGAGAATCGACAACTGCTTTTCGAGTTGGTCTCGGAGGGCTTCGTCTGCATGCGAATAGGAAAAGAATACGCTTGCCACTCTATGCTCCGGATAACTTCACAAGTTTGCTCCCTCGACAACGAAAGATAGATCCTCGTCGGACGCGTATGACTTCCGGTCCGCCTTGCGATTTGCGGTCGCCTCCCCAAGTATGATCACTCAACCTGGGGAGGCGTTTTCGTCAATTATATGCGCTCCTGGGTAAGATCACTGTGCGCATAACACCGGGCCATAGGCAGTCAGTCAATTTTCAACAGGCGATCAACTGCACCCACTCGTGGCACCACACGTGTCGCACTTTTCACATGTGCCATTGCGCACCATCGTAAAATTCTGGCACTCGCTGCACATGTTGCCCGTATAGCCTTGAGCAATCGAGCGGATGCGGCGGGCGGCTTCCAGTTTCTTGGCGTCCGACTTGGCGGCGGCGGCTTCGGCGGCTGCCTTGTCGGAGAACAGGGCGGTGACGTCCGGTTCGGTGCTGGCGTCGTCAGCGATCTCTTCGGCCAACTCGACGGCGCGCTCCTCGTAATCGCGCTTGAAGGCGACGATTTCGGAGGTGGAGATCGCGACGGCGGCGACCGTTTCGAGCTTGCGGGCAGCACTGCCGGAAAACGCAGTGACTGTTCCGCCCGACGATGCCTTGGCGGGAGCCGCAGTCGCAGCCCCCTTCGGCTCGCCGGATGTGCGGTCAATCTGGCCGCCCTGGATCAGCGTCGGCTTGTGGCCGCGGGTCCAACCGGTGGACAAGAGGTTGGTCTTGCCTTCCTGGATACCCTTGCCGAGCGCCGTGTTGGAGAAGTCGGACGTATCGACATGCGCGAGGTCGTGGCGGTTGAGGTAGGAGACGGCGAGTTCGCGGAACACATAGTCGAGGATCGACGTGGCGTTCTTGATCGCGTCATTGCCCTGCACCATGCCGGCCGGCTCGAATTTGGTGAAGGTGAAGGCCTCCACATATTCTTCTAGCGGCACGCCATATTGCAGGCCGAGCGAGATGGCGATGGCAAAGTTGTTCATCATCGCCCGGAAGGCAGCGCCTTCCTTGTGCATGTCGATGAAGATCTCGCCGATGCGGCCATCGCCGAATTCGCCGGTACGCAAGTAGACCTTGTGGCCGCCGACGATCGCCTTCTGGGTATAACCCTGGCGGCGGTTCGGCAGTTTTTCGCGTTCGCGGGTGACCCGCTCGATGACCCGCTCGATGATCTTTTCGGTGACGGTGACGGCCTGGGCGGCGGCGGGCGCTGCCAGGAAATCCTCCATCGCATCCTCGTCCTCATCGTCCTCGATCAGCGAGGCGTTGAGCGGCTGGGAGAGCTTCGAGCCATCGCGATAGAGCGCGTTGGCCTTCAGCGCCAGCTTCCAGGAGAGCATGTAGGCGGCCTTGCAGTCCTCGACCGTCGCCTCGTTCGGCATGTTGATGGTCTTGGAAATCGCTCCCGAGATGAACGGCTGGGCAGCCGCCATCATGCGGATATGGCTTTCGACCGAGAGGTAACGCTTGCCAATCTTGCCGCAGGGATTGGCGCAATCGAACACGGGCAGGTCCTCGTTCTTCAGGAACGGCGCACCTTCCAGCGTCATCGCACCGCAGACATGCACGTTGGCCGCTTCGATATCCTTCCGCGAGAAGCCGATATGCTCGAGCAGGTTAAAACTCATGTCGGCGAGCTGCTCGTCGGACACCTTCAGCGTGTCCTTGAGGAAATCGACACCGAGCGTCCACTGGTTGAAGACGAATTTGATGTCGAAGGCAGCCTTGGTGGCACCGTTGATCGCTTCGATCTTGTCGTCGGTAAAGCCCTTGGCACGCAGCGAGCCTGGATTGACCGCCGGTGCCTGGTTGATGTTGCCGTGACCGACGGCATAGGCCTCGATCTCGGCAATCTGGCTTTCCGTGTAACCAAGCGTGCGCAGGGCTTCCGGAACAGCGCGGTTGATGATCTTGAAGTAACCGCCGCCTGCGAGCTTCTTGAATTTCACCAGCGCGAAATCAGGCTCGATACCGGTCGTGTCGCAATCCATGACCAGGCCGATCGTGCCGGTTGGTGCAATGACCGAGACCTGGGCGTTGCGGTAGCCGTGCTTTTCGCCGAGCGACAACGCCTTGTCCCAGGCATCCTTGGCATGAACGATCAGGTCCTGATCCGGGCATTCGCCATGGATCAGCGCCACCGGATCGACCGACAGGCCTTCATAGCCCTGCGTTTCGCCATGGGCGGCGCGGCGGTGGTTGCGGATGACGCGCAGCATCGATTCGCGGTTCGGCTTGAAGCCCGGGAACGGGCCAAGCTTGGCGGCGATTTCGGCCGACGTGGCATAGGAGACGCCCGTCATGATAGCGGTGAGGGCACCGGCAATGGCGCGGCCTTCGGTCGAATCGTAGGGAATGCCGGAGGACATCAAGAGGCCGCCGATATTGGCGTAGCCAAGGCCGAGCGTGCGGTATTCATAGGAGCGTTCGGCGATTTCCTTGGACGGGAATTGCGCCATCATCACCGAGATTTCAAGAACCAGCGTCCACAGGCGCACGGCATGCTCGTAATCGGCAATGTCGATGTTCTTGGTGGCGGCATCCTTGAACTGAAGCAGGTTCAGCGAGGCAAGGTTGCAGGCCGTGTCGTCGAGGAACATGTATTCCGAGCACGGGTTGGATGCACGGATCGGGCCGGCGGCCGGCGAAGTGTGCCAGTCGTTCATGGTCGTGTTGAAATGCAGGCCCGGATCGGCCGATGCCCAGGCGGCATGGGAAATCTGCTCCCAGAGATCGCGGGCCTTCAGCGTCTTCATCACCTTGCCGTCCTTGCGGGCGGTGAGGTTCCAGTTACCATCGGTCTCCACAGCGCGCAAAAAGTCGTCCTTGAGCGAAACGGAGTTGTTGGAGTTCTGGCCGGAGACCGTGAGATAGGCTTCCGAATCCCAATCGGTGTCATAGGTCTTGAACTCGATATCCTTGTAGCCCTGCTTGGCGAACTGGATAACGCGTTTGACGTAGTTTTCCGGAACCTGGCTCTGCTTGGCAGCTTTGATTTCGCGCTTGAGAGCCGGATTTTCCTTCGGGTCATAGCAGGCGTCATTTTCAGCCGAGCAATTGATGCAGGCCTTCATGATCGCCTTCAGGTGCTTGGCGACGATCTTCGAGCCGGTAACGAGGGCTGCGACCTTCTGCTCTTCCTTGACCTTCCAGTTGATGTAGTCCTCGATATCCGGGTGATCGATATCGACGACGACCATCTTGGCGGCGCGGCGGGTGGTGCCGCCCGACTTGATGGCGCCGGCGGCGCGGTCGCCGATCTTCAGGAACGACATCAGGCCCGACGACTTGCCGCCGCCAGACAGGCGTTCACCTTCGCCACGCAGATAGGAGAAGTTGGAGCCGGTGCCGGAGCCATACTTGAACAGGCGGGCTTCACGTACCCACAGGTCCATGATGCCGCCTTCGTTGACGAGATCGTCACCGACCGACTGGATGAAGCAGGCATGCGGCTGCGGGTGCTCGTAGGAAGACTTGGATTTCACCAGCTTGTTGGTGAAGGGGTCGACATAGAAATGGCCCTGGCCGGGGCCGTCGATGCCATAGGCCCAGTGCAGACCGGTGTTGAACCACTGTGGGCTATTGGGTGCGACGCGCTGGGTGGCGAGCATGTAGGCAAGCTCGTCGCGGAAGGCGAGGGCGGCTTCTTCCGAAGCGAAATAATTGCCCTTCCAGCCCCAATAGGTCCAGGTTCCGGCCAAGCGATCGAAAACCTGGCGGGCATCGGTTTCGGAACCGTAATGCTCTTCCTTCGGCAGATCCTTCATGGCGGCAAGGTCGGCTTCCGAGCGCCACAACCAGGACGGAACGGAATTTTCCTCGACCTTCTTCAGGCGCGCGGGAACGCCGGCCTTGCGGAAATATTTCTGGGCGAGAATGTCGGCTGCGACCTGGCTGAACTGGGCGGGAACGTCGATATCCGCGAGACGGAACACGATCGAGCCATCGGGATTCTTGATCTCGCTGATGGCCTTGCGGAACTCAATTTCAGCATAGGCCGATTGGCCTGGCTTGGTGAAACGACGTTCGATCTGCATCTGTCCCTTGTCCTTTGTTTGCCGCATGCCCGAACCCATTCAAAGGCTCAGGGCACAACTGTTCGCGTCCGGCCGCGCGGGTGGTGCGCAGCCAGTTTCGTTTTCCGCTCTGATGGGAAACCCGCTCCGGGAGACCCTGTATCTTGTGCTGATTTTGGCTGCAAACACTAAATATAGTATCAACAACTTACTTACGCCAGCGATTTGTGACGTGTTTGGCGCCTGGGGAGATCACAAAAAATAACCGTCACGACCAGTGGATCATCCACCGGACAGTTTTGAAGACACAGACGATTTCCTCTGAAATGAACCGGCCTCGTTACTTTCCGGTCCCGCCGCCGCCGCAACGTAGAAACCATTAACGGCATTCGACCCGAGTCCGTCAAGGGCTGGTTTGTGTCGTAATTGCGAACACCAGATGTTGTGTGTGTGACCTGTGGAAAACGGGGACAGCGGGCATATCAAGCAAAATCAGACGCTTCGCCCGGTTCCCTCCAGCACTGTCCGCAGCGGCAGGCAATTTTGCGAAATTTTGCGGGTGAGAAACCACACTATATTTACCATGGTGCCCTCTGGTCATAGCCACGGCGATCGAAATGTGGGGCTTGGTAAAACTGATTCGAAAAGACGGCGCGGCCTAGAGGGCGTCGAGATTGATGCCGACAGTAATGGCACCGATCGGCTGTCCTGTCTGTGGATCGGAGACGGTCAGACTGGCCTGCGATTGCAGCATCTGCGTCGATTCATCCTTCTCCGCGACGTCAACGAAGAGGGTCGAGGTCCCGGCAAGATAGGTTTTTTGCCATTTCGGCTCGTCCCCCTGCCAATAATCGGAACTCATCTCGCTTTCGCCAACCGACAGGCCCTTGGCGTCGATGACAAAGATCTCGGTGATGACGCCGCCCGAGGCGATCTGCTTGTCCTTGAGGAATGCCGACAGCGGATTACCCGTGACCGTATCGATCAGGGGATGGACATCGCTCGCAAATTCGGTGCGCCAGGTGGCGTCCAGGTCGTCGATGGCAGCCTGGGTGAGGCGGGCGTGGAGCACATTCTGGCTCTTCAGCGCTTCGATTATGACCGGATCTTCGATCCATGCCCGGATATTGGCTTCGACATAGGCCGTGACCGGCTCGACATGGACATCGCCGGCTTTTGACGGCGCAATCTGTATCAGACAGAGTACCGCGCCAGCCGCAGCCATGAAGAATGTCCTGCCCACGATCATCTGCCCTCTGCGATCCGTTCAGAAAAGCCTTGCGGCATTCCGTTCGGCGCCTACTTGCGCCGCACGGTACCGCGCAAGGTGCTTCAATCTAGCAGAACAGTTCCTTGTTCAAACAGGAATATTCGATACGTCTTGTATGCGGGCGGCCGCTGAGCCGCCTCACCAAAACTCTTCAGCCGCGCGATCCCTTGGCGATCGGCTCCTGGTAGGTGAGGCCCATGTCCCAGGGGAAGTAGATCCAGGTATCCTGGCTGACTTCGGTGACGAACGTATCGACCTGTGGCCGGCCCTTCGGCTTGGCGTAGACGGCGGCGAAATGGGCCTTGGGCAGCATGGCGCGCACCACGGCTGCGGTCTTGCCGGTGTCGGTGAGGTCGTCGATAATCAGGACACCTTCGCCGCCATCGGCCTTCAATTCCTCCGAAATGCCCTTGAGCACGTACATCTGCCCCTGAGCATCGTAGTCATGATAGGAGGCAACGCAGACGGTCTCGATCAGCCGGATATTCAGCTCCCGGCAGACGATGGCCGCCGGGACGAGGCCACCACGGGTGATGCAGACGATCGCCTTCCACTCGCCACCATTGTCGGCGAGGCGCCAGGCAAGCGCACGGGCGTCACGGTGAAACTGGTCCCAGGAAACGGGAAATGCTTTTTCAGGAAGTGACATGTGCTCAAGCTCCAGTTGATCGAGGCATCCGGTTTCGGGAGTGGTGCGGACGACGGGGGTCGAACCCGTACAGATCTCTCCGAGAGATTTTAAGTCTCTTGCGTCTACCAGTTTCGCCACGTCCGCCTGCTTTCCCTTTCAAACACTCGGGCTTTAAGGTCAATAGGCAGTTTTTTAAAACACGATCCGGATGACGAATTTGGCCCCGGTTAAGCAATAATAGTCGATTTTCGAAAACCCCTCAAACCACAGGGTTATGCCAAGACCGCGGCAGCCTTATATTTATTTATGAATCATAAGCTGGGGCATAGCCGACGTGTTGCAAGAAATCCCATTGACGTGGAAGCCGATCCGCAATCGCTCGTTTGCCGGCATGCTTGGCCAGCAGGAACTGGCCTATGTGCTGCAACATGACGGTCAGACAAGTTGGAAATGGATGGTGGCGGGTTGCAACGGCACGATACGCTACGATTTCCAGTCGGCCGACACGCTGGATGATGCCAAAGCCGCCGTACAAGCCAGTATCGACGAATGGTTCAGGCTGGCGGGCCTGCTGGACAGGGCCGTATTGTTGTAAGTTGGCTTCTTCGGGATTGGCGCTAGATAGCGTGTATTGCTAAAAAAATCAACTGGCGATAATAATCGGCAAGAACTTGCAGTTGAATGATGAAAATTGAATATTACTATTGGTACCGCAATCGTTGAAAAGATGAGGTTTCCGATGTCGGATAAAACGCATGTTACGGATCTTCTACAGGCTGCAAAATTGCTGGCCGATGCTGATCAGAATGTGATGCTGAGCTATTTGATCTGCATGGCCATTCTCGAGGCCCGGCAAATCCCGAAGGAAAGAACCGCGAAGGCGGCGTAGACGCGCAATATCCCGCCATTGGTTGCCGAAGACCAATGGCACGGTGGATTGCCGTAAAAACAAAAGGGGTGCCAGTGGCTAATTTACCGCCTGCTGGTGGCGTGGCCATTAACCCTACCTCTGAAGGTTAATCAACGGTTTCAGTTGATGCCTCGGCGTAACGACGCTTTAAACAGCGGCGCCGAGGGAGGGAAACTCGGCGTTTTTCAGCACCAAACTATAAGCCCCTCTTCGGCGCCGGAGAGGGGCATTGTGGTCTGGCTCGTCAGTGGGTCAAATATTTTGTCCCGATGGGGGATTGCCAGGTCTATTGATCTTCGACAACGGCTTCCGGCCGGTCGCCGCCATCCGCATGTTCAAAATGCCATCGACCGCTTTGGTCCTGAAAACTGATTTCCTCGTCGTCACCGCCGACCTGCTGTTCTGCCGCTGCTGCCTTGGCTGCAGCCAAAGCTAGGTCCCGGCTCGAAAAGGTCTCGGAAAATACGTCGGCAAGCTTGTAGGCCCATCCGCCGTCATGCTCGACGATTGCATAGATCACTTTGGTCATTTCGTACTCCCTGGAGTGCGCCGCATTCCATATCTCATGGAGCCGACGTGACCGGACAGGAACGGCCGATACTGGCAATCGTTCCCGTCGCCCAAATCCGCGTTGCGAATTCCTTCCGTGCGTCGCGGCATCTCACGGTAACACGAAATCGGAGGGGTTTTCCATTTTTCCGGTGGGCGCGATGGATCCTCCGGCTATCCATCTGTTATCGCCGTTATCTGGCCTTCCGGCACGGACGTAAAAAGGGCGACCTTACGGCCGCCCTTGACGTTCACTCGGTTGATGTGGCTTGCGCCTCAGGCCGATAGCTTGGCCGCGATCTTGGCAACATGGGCACCCTGGTAGCGCGCGGCTTCCAGTTCGTTTGCCGACGGCTGGCGTGACCCGTCACCATCGGTGATCGTTGACGCCCCATAGGGGGAACCGCCCTTGATCTCGTCGACGCCCATCTGCCCCTGGAAGGCATAGGGAAGGCCGACAACGACCATGCCCTGGTGCATCAGGGTGGGGATGAAGCCGAGGATGGTGGATTCCTGACCACCGTGCTGGGTTGCCGAGGATGTAAAGACCGAGCCGACCTTGCCGACAAGTGCACCCTTCATCCACAGGCCACCGGTCTGGTCGATAAAATTACGCATCTGCGATGCGACGGTGCCGAAACGCGTACCGGCGCCGAAGATAATGGCATCGTAATCGGCCAGTTCATCCGGAGTGGCGATTTCGGCCGCCTGATCGACCTTGAAATGGGAGGCCTTGGCGACATCAGCTGGTACCAGTTCCGGTACACGCTTGACGGTGACATCGGCGCCTGTGGACTTGGCGCCTTCGGCGACCGCGTAGGCCATGGTTTCGATATGTCCGTATGCCGAATAATAAAGCACCAATACCTTAGCCATCGTATTCTCCTTTGAGTTGGCAATTCCGCTTGATTGCCACTGGAGAGAAGATTTATCAGTTTACCTGTCCGTTGTCCGAAACGAAGCGGGCGACAGACTGTTCGAGAATAAGAGACAGTCTGGTTTTTGACTGAACGATCCCGGTTTTACACAGGACCTTCCGATGACCAGCGAAAAAATCGTCACCGCCGCCATGCTCGCCATCGGCGACGAATTGCTCTCCGGACGAACCAAGGACAAGAATATCGGCCATCTGGCAGATGTACTGACGCTCGCCGGTATCGACCTGAAGGAAGTCCGCATCGTCGCCGACGACGAGCCGGCGATCGTTGCAGCCCTCAACGGGTTGCGGACTGAGTATGACTATGTCTTCACCTCCGGTGGTATCGGCCCGACCCATGACGACATTACTGCGGATGCGGTATCGCGGGCGTTCGGCGTCGAATGCGTTCATGACCCGGAAGCGATGACCCTGCTTGGTGCCATGTATGAGCGGCGCGGCCTTGAGTTCACCGAAGCACGGCGGCGCATGGCACGTATGCCAAACGGGGCGCGTCATATTCCCAACGCCGTATCGACCGCACCCGGGTTTATTATCGGTAATGTTCACGTGATGGCCGGCGTGCCGCAGGTCTTCCAGGCCATGCTGGATGCGCTGCTGCCGCACTTGCAAAGTGGCACGGTGGTCAAATCCCGCACCGTGCGCTCGCCTTTCGGGGAGGGTGATATCGGCGGGCCGCTCGGCGAGGTGCAGAAGGCGCATCCTTTGACCAGCATCGGATCCTACCCGAAATTTGACGGTACGTCGTTTTCGACCGACCTCGTCATCCGTGCCCGCGACGAGGCCTTGCTTGATGCGGCGGAGGCGGATGTAAAGACGATGATCGAGACAATCGCGGCGTCGAAAAACAAGGCCTGAGTGGTTATGGCGCTGGAGATGCGGCAGCGATCGTGAATTTCTGATCGACGCTTGCGGAATTGCCGCTGTTCAGATCGTTGAAATGAAACCGGAGAATATAATCGCCGGCTGCAGCACCGCTGACATCCGTGGTCAGGGTCGCGTAGATTTCCTGGTTGCGCAGGAAACTGGTAAAAGTGAAATTGCCAAAAGCCTTCTGGTTGGCCAGCGTTTCGCCCGAAGCGCTGAGAATATCCAGGTCGACGGTAAAGTGGGTCTGCACCTTGCCGGCAACGTCCGCTGGCTTCCAGGTCAGGCCGATGGGTTCGACATAGGAAACGAGGGCTTCGCCTGGCTTGAACACAGGCTGCGGCTTGGGCTCATACATTGCATAGCCGACCGGAGCTGCGGCGACGAACACCGCCGTGCCGATCGAAAAGGGCAGCGTCGCTGAAAAGGTACTTGTTGCCGAGCGTAGGAGATCATGAGCCCCCCGCGTATCGCCAGACGCTGCCAGTGCCTCGGCTTTCGTTGCCGCGTCTGCGAGCGGCCCAGCGAGGGCGGAGCCTGTCAGCAGCAACAGCAGTGGGATCGCGCTGACTGCGGCCGTCAGACCGCTTCTTCGATTGCCGGTGCGCATTGTCTCTCCCCTGATCCTGCGTTGCTTCCGGATGTTCTGTATTTGCGGGATGGAGTCAAGGCGGGGCACCATCGCGAAAGGTGAGTTACACACTCCACTTAATGACGAATAGCTGTGGTTTAGCCAACTGTGATGTGGCATAGGCAGGGCGATACGAACCCGAACGAAAGACCGCATTCCATGAAGCAGGACGTTGATAATGCCGTCGAGGCTTTGCGCACATTGTTTCCGGCAACGCCATTGCAGCTCAATGATCATCTGAGCGCGCGTTACGGCGCGACGATCTATCTGAAGCGCGAGGACCTTTCGCCGGTGCGCTCCTACAAGATCAGGGGCGCGTTCAACTTCTTCCGCAAGGTGATTGCGGCCGGTGGTACCGGCAAGACCTTTGTCTGCGCATCGGCCGGCAATCACGCACAAGGGTTTGCCTTCGTTTGCCGGCATTTTGGCGTACCGGGTGTGGTCTTCATGCCGGTGACGACACCGCAGCAGAAGATCGACAAGACGCGGATATTCGGCGGCGAGTTCATCACCATCAAGCTGGTCGGCGACTTTTTCGACCAATGCTATCAGGCGGCACGCGAGCATGTGGAGCGGATCGACGGTGTCATGGTACCGCCATTCGATCATGCCGATATCATCGAGGGGCAGGCAACCGTCGCGGCCGAGATGATCGAACAATTGCCCGAAGGCGTCGTTCCGGATCTGGTGATCATGCCCGTCGGTGGCGGTGGACTGTCCGCCGGCATGACCGGCTATCTGAAAGATGTTATCCGGTCCGAAGCGTTCATTTTCTGTGAGCCGGAAGGGGCACCGAGCCTGCGCCGGAGCTTGGAGACCGGATCGGTGGTGACACTCGATCAGGTCGACAATTTTGTCGATGGTGCCGCCGTCGGGCGTATCGGTGACCTTAATTTCGCAGCACTTAAACACTTCTCAACAGATCAGGTTCTGCTTCTGGCGGAAAATGCCATCTGCGTCACGATCACCGACATGCTCAATGTCGAAGGCGTCGTGCTGGAACCGGCTGGGGCCTTGTCGATCACGGCGTTGGAAACGCTGGGGCGCGAAGCACTGGAGGGGAAGACCGTTGTCGCCGTCGTTTCCGGTGGCAATTTCGACTTCGAACGTCTGCCTGATGTCAAAGAGCGGGCCATGCGGCACGCGGGCCTGAAAAAATACTTCATCCTGCGGATGCCGCAGCGCCCGGGTGCGCTGAAAGACTTTCTCGGCCTGCTCGGCGAGGAAGACGATATCGCCCGGTTTGAATACCTGAAGAAATCGGCGCGAAACTTCGGCTCGATCCTGATCGGCATCGAAACCAAACATCCGGAGAATTTTCCAAGGCTGAAAGCGGCCTTCGACAGTGCCGGTTTGCATTACCAGGATATCACCAATAACGAGATATTGGCCAACCTTGTGATCTGATATTTTCTTTTATATCATAATATTAAGATATTTTATTAAACCAGTTTATGATGTCTTTCGTGATCTGCCCTGTCGTTTGTGGTGACAGGGCATCGCCCGCGACCATATGCGCGTAGGGATCGCTGAGTGCACCCGGGTCAAGCATTATGGTTGGACCGCCCCAGCGCGTAGCAACAGCAGATGTTTGCCGCGCGTCGACAACCTGATCGCCCGGCGATTGAATGAACAGTGTCGGAGTTGCTATCGTTTCAAAGGGCAGCCGCCGGGCTTTCGCGACCAGTGATGCCATCGGCAGGAGCGCGCGGACCGGATAGTCCGTGGTCCAATAGGCGGCATGAAGGGTATTGAGCGGAACGAAGGAGCGGCGGCGGCCAAGGATGAGGCGCGCACTCAGACGGGCGAGCGGCGCAGTCAGCAGGAAAGCGCCGCGCCCCTTGATCCGGAAGTTCGGGCTGAGAAAAACGGCGCCTTCGACACCTGCGGCCAATGCGTGATGCGAAAGTGCCCAGGTGGCCAGTGTCGCGCCGGTCGATGTTGCAATAATCAATGTTCGCTCGCCGAGCAGGGCGGCAATAGCCAGCGCCTCGCGCATGTCCTCCTTCCAGTCGGCCACCGAGGCCTCAGCCATCGCGTCACCGCCGCGGCCATGACCGGCGAGGCGCGTATAAAACAGGTTGGCGTCTAGCGCTGTCGCCACCAGATCGGTCAGGGGACGAACCTCGCCTTTGGAGGCGGAAAATCCGTGGATGTAGACAATGGCAAGCGATGTGCGGCGCTTTGCGGCAGGATCGGCCCAGACGACCTGCTTGGCCAAACCCGGCCTGATATCGGGGAAGACCGATTCGCCGGCATCCAGGTATGCTTCGACATCGCCGATCGATCCGATGGCAGAAAAGCCCGAGGTCATGATCGCGACAACGCCCTTGTCATTCCATTTTCCTCATACCTTCGAGCTGATTGCTGATGGAAGAACTTAGCCTTTGACAGCTCTGTTTGCCATGAGTTAAGTCTTTCGCATGGCTTCTTTTCTGTCAAAACTGTTCGGCTTTTCCAATGGCTCCGGCACCGAGACGGCTGCGTCTTCCGGCAAGACGGAGACCTATGGTGACTGCCTGATCCGCGCGACCCCTCTCAAGGAGGGTTCCCAATTCAGGCTGGCAGGTTCGGTTGAAAAAGAGATCGACGGCGGCGTTCGTGTTCGAACATTCATCCGCGCCGACGTTTTCGCGTCGGAACAAGATGTGATCGACGCAACCTTGCGAAAAGCGCATCAGATCATCGACCAGCACGGCCCATCGCTGTTTGCCGACGATATCGCCTCGCGGCAGGTCTAATTCCAGACAATTGAAATCTCTGTTGTTCGATCTGCCAACGGCAGAGGTCTTTGCTGCGAAACGTTGAAAGACCGCACGCGATCGGCTTTTGCAGAACGCCCTTCGAAGCGCTTTTAGCAATCCCAGGCAACAGCCTCTAAACGTTTCTTTAAATTTGCCGTTTATAGATTCGTATATTGAAATCCGAGTGAATGTCCGGCGATGACCAATGTAGTCCTGTTTTTCTGCGAAGGCCTTGTCTACGTCGCAGTCATGGTCACGCTGCTGCATCTGCGCCATCGCCTGGGCCTTGGCGTCTTCATCGCAGCACTCGGCGTCCTGCATTTCATCGAGACCTATCTTGCAGCCGTCTTTTACGTGCAGTTGCCATTCGGCGTCATTTCGCCGGGTTCTGCTGTGCTGTTTGCCGGCAAGCTGCTGATGATCCTTCTGCTCTACGTGAAGGAGGACGCGGCAACCGTGCGTCAGCCGATCTACGGCCTATTGGCGGGCAATTTCATCACCGTCGCGCTCAGCCTGCTTTTGCAGATGCACCAGACCGTTTCGGCTGTTCCCAACCGCAGTGCCGACCTCGCCTTCATCGACGAGATGGGCTGGCTGATGCTGTGGGGAACGCTGCTGCTCTATCTGGATTCGCTGCTGATCATTCTGCTTTACGAACGGATCGGCCGCTGGATGCGCGGAATGCTCACCTTGCGGTTTCTCATCTGCGGTGTCGTGGTGCTGACCTTCGACCAGGCCGGGTTCTATCTCGCACTGCATGCGCTCAACGACGCACCGGCGGAAGTGTTCTGGGGCGGCTGGATTGCCAAGATGGCGGCGGCGGTCGTCTATTCGCTGATTCTCGGGGCCTATCTGCATTTTTCCAGCCACTCGGTGCTTGCCGTCGCGCGGCAACCGATCGGCGATATTTTCAACACGCTGACATTCCGGGAGCGTTACGAGGATCTGCTGTCGAAGTCGGGACGCGACATGCTCACCGGCGTGCTTGATCGCAGCCGTTTCGAGTTCGAAGCGCCACGATTGATCCGCCACGCGGTGGCGTCGGGCAGCGTCATCAGTCTGATCATGATCGATGCCGATCACTTCAAGAGCATCAACGACCGTTTTGGCCATCTCGAAGGCGACCGGGTGCTGAAATCCATCACCGACGCCATTCAGTCCGGCCTGCGCCCGAGCGATCACCTCTTCCGCTATGGTGGAGAGGAGTTCGTCATTCTCTGTGATGGGCTTGATCACGCCAGTGCATTGTCAAGGGCTGAACAACTGCGCCAACGTGTGCTGATGGACGTGATGACACCGGACAAGTCGGCGGTCACCGTCAGCATCGGTATTGCCTCAACCCCTATCGACGGAATGACGACGCGCGATCTGCTGTCGAAGGCCGATATCCGGTTGTATGAAGCCAAGCGCAGAGGACGCAATTGCGTGGTTGGAAACGCCTGAGACTTCATGCCGAGGGCATTCAGACGCCGACATTCGGCCGGTCAATGATCTCCCGCAGCGAGAAGCTGGAGTTGATCTTGACCACGTGGGGCAGGGCCGAAAGCCAGTCCCGGTGAATGCGCTCGTAGTCCTCAAGGTCCTTGGCGGCAACGCGCAGGATATAGTCGTATTCGCCTGACATCAGATAACAGACCAGCACATTCGGACAGAGCTTTACCGCCGCTTCGAACTCGGTCAGGGTCTTGGCAAATTGGCCTGACAGCGAGATGTGAACGATGACCATGATGCGGTAATCGAGTGCCTTGTGTGACAGGCGCGCATGATAGCCGCTGATGACGCCGGATTTCTCGAGAATATCGACCCGGCGCGAGCAGGCAGAAGCCGACAGGCCGATTTTCTCGGCCAGTTCTGCATTGGCGATCCGGCCGTTCTGCTGCAGGATCCGTAGGATCGCAGCATCAATTGCATCCATTGCTGCCAATCGAATATCCTTCGAATTTTTTCAGAAAAACGCAATAATCTGCGAAACATTACGATATCACCCCTTCATTTTGCAAGGACATGCGGTGATCTTTCTGTTTCGCTACGCGGGTAAAACAACGACGGCGAAAGCTGCATAGGAGAGGAACGCGAAGATGCGTGTCGGTTGCCCGAAGGAAATCAAAAACCATGAATATCGTGTCGGTTTAACACCCGGATCGGTGAGGGAATATGTGGCGCATGGCCACGAGGTGATCATCGAAACCAAGGCCGGCGCAGGCATTGGCGCGGAAGACGACAGCTATCGCGCGGCCGGGGCGAAAATCGTTGCAACGGCCAAGGACATTTTTGAAAAATCCGACATGATCGTCAAGGTCAAGGAGCCGCAGCCTGGCGAATGGGCGCAGCTTCGCGAGGGTCAGATCCTCTACACCTATTTGCATCTTGCTCCCGATCCCGAACAGACCAAGGGACTGCTTGGCTCCGGCGTGACAGCCATCGCCTATGAAACCGTTACCGACGATCGTGGCGGGCTGCCGCTTCTGGCACCGATGTCGGAAGTTGCCGGACGCCTGGCCATCCAGGCCGGCGCCACATCATTGCAGAAGGCTAACGGCGGCCGCGGCATCCTGCTCGGCGGCGTGCCAGGCGTTCTGCCAGCCAAGGTCACGGTGATCGGTGGTGGCGTCGTCGGGCTGCATGCCGCGCGCATGGCCGCTGGTCTTGGCGCCGATGTCAGCATTCTCGACCGCTCCATTCCTCGTCTGCGCCAGCTCGACGATCTTTTCGCCGGGCGTGTCCACACCCGGTTCTCAACCATCGATGCACTGGAAGAGGAAGTCTTTTCAGCCGATCTCGTCATCGGCGCCGTGCTGATCCCGGGTGCTGCTGCGCCAAAACTGGTGACGCGCGAAATGCTGTCCGGCATGAAGAAAGGCGCTGTCATCGTCGATGTTGCCATCGATCAGGGCGGTTGCTTCGAGACCTCGCATGCGACGACGCATTCCGATCCCACCTATGAAGTCGATGGCATCGTGCACTATTGCGTCGCCAACATGCCCGGTGCCGTTCCGGTGACCTCGGCGCATGCGCTCAACAATGCGACACTGTTCTATGGCCTGCAGCTTGCCGACCGTGGCCTGAAGGCGATTGCCGAGGACCGGCATCTGCGTGCCGGCCTCAACGTCCACAGGGGGCGTGTCACCAACAAGGCGGTCGCCGAGGCGCTTGGGTATGAGAGCCACGCACCGGAAGCCGTATTGATGATCGCCTGATTCCATCGCCGGTAGAATTAGACGGGGCCGGTATCTTCCGGCCCCGTTTTCATGCGCGCTCGATACGGCATTGATAACAATTGTTGCGGGCTGAGCGAACGTGGATATAGGCGACCTCGGGACGTTGCAGCAGCTCGGCTGCCTGGGCTTGGATACCGTCAACCGGCGTTATGGCGCCGGTGCCATAAACGATCCGGTCATCGGCACTGTAGCCCCTCAAAAGATAGTCCTTGCTGGTGGTCAGGATCGGCGGAACGGCCTCGCAACCAGCATAGGCCTCGCATTGTTCCGCATGCAGAAAGATTGGCCCGGTTTCCGCATAGGGCTGAAGCTCGGGGAAGGGGCGATAAGCGAGAATGAGATAACCATCGCCCTTGGCGATATTGGCGAGGCAATGGCGGCAGGGCATGCCTTGACCATCGGAGACATGCGGTTCCGGTGTCAGGCCATAGGCATCGGGCTCGCGGCGCCGGTAGCGCGCAGCAAGATCGCTCGGCATCGGTTTATAGCGCAGGTTGATCATCGGTTCCTCCTTGTTCGACAGAGGAGGACCTAACATTCGCTCAAAGCGGGCAACACCCGATTCTTGCCGAGGTCAGAGGCTGTTAGCGAATGCCAGGAGTTCGTCATTGCTCAGCGGCTGAACCGAAGCGTCATGGGTAGACACCGGGGAGAAGCCGAAGCGCTGGTAGAGTTGCAGCGCGCGGGGATGGTCGAGCGTGTTGGTTGCGACACGCACCGTTTTTGGATTGGAGTTCCATGCGGCATAGAGCGTCTGCAGCAGGAACCATTTGCCGAGCCCTAGGCCAAGCGCATGTTCGAACATGCCGAAATGAGAGAGTTCGACAGTATCCGCGTCCACCTGCAGCAGTTCGAAAAAACCGGCAGGCGCGCCATTGACGTACAGCACCGTCACGGCATTGCGCTTGTCATGCAGGACGGCGGTCAGGTCTACATCGGCCATCCGCAGCCGGTCGACCCAGTTCCAGCGTTTGCCGACCTGCAGGTAGAGGAAACGATAGAAAGGCAGCGGAATTTCCGGCACGCGCATGATCGCGGTCTGGATATTGACCGGCACCGGCAGGCTCTGCTTGGGCGGTGCGGTCATTTCCAGTTCGGTGACGCGGACGTCGAGCGCTTTGACTATTTTGTCATCGGCCATGCTGATCATTCTTTCCCGGTAACGACGGGTGTGTCTGCCCGGCTGCCCCATTCGGACCAGGAGCCATCATAGAGCGAATTGTCGGTGTGGCCCAGCGATTGCAGCGCCAGCATGATGATCGCTGCCGTGACGCCGGAACCGCAGGAGGTGACGACCGGCTTGTCGAGATCGATACCGGCCGCCTCGATCGTTTCGCGCAGCGCGTCGAGTGATTTGAGTTTGCCACCGGTCGAAAAGACGCCTGAGGGCAGGCTTTTGGCACCGGGCATGTGGCCGGAGCGCATGCCGGCTCTGGGTTCGGCTTCCTCGCCGGTAAAGCGTGCGGCACCGCGTGCATCGGCAATCTGGCGAGAGCCGCTTGCGACGATGTCGCGCATTTGCGCAAACGAGGTCACGGCTTCACCGTTGAATTTTGGGTGGAATGTTACGGGCTCCGGCTGCGGGACGTCGGTGGTGACAGGACGGCCCTCCGCCTTCCAGCCGTCGATACCGCCATCCAGCACGAAGACAGACTGTGCACCCATGGTTCGCAACAGCCACCAGACGCGC
This sequence comes from Pararhizobium sp., assembly GCF_965279435.1. NCBI lineage: Bacteria > Pseudomonadati > Pseudomonadota > Alphaproteobacteria > Hyphomicrobiales > Rhizobiaceae > Pararhizobium > Pararhizobium sp. The sequence goes on along the minus strand of NZ_CBDIHY010000003.1, from coordinate 3,573,269 downwards.
GGGGCCGTAAAAATGCCGGGGCCGTCGTAGACGACGATCGTGTCGGTCTCGGCGATTCCAAGCTTGCCGACCGACTCAGCAAAAGATGCGGGCGAGGGGATGGTGTGCGGCAGGCCGCTGGTGAGATCGGCAATGGCATCCTGATCGTAGAACACGGCGCCGGGAATATGACCCGCTCCGTATTCGGCTTTCGGATCCCGCTTCTGCGCCGGCAGATACCAGGCCGCATCGAGAATTTTGACAGAAGGATCGGTGAGCCGCTGCTCAAGCCAATCGGCGGTTACGACATAGGCGCTTTTCCGTTCGGTCATCGGTTTATTCTCCGGTGGACGTGGCATCGGGCGTGCCGAAACGAATGCGAAAACGCCGGTTTTCCTTACCCTTCTTTTCGATCTTGGCGATGTAGATCGCCCCGACTTCCTGGGTTTCGGACACATGCGTGCCGCCGCAGGGCTGGCTATCGACTGAGGCGTTCTCGCCGATGCAGACAAGGCTGACGCGGCCAAGGCCAACCGGCGGGCGGACATTCTTCGATTTGACGATGTCGGGATTGGCTGCCAGTTCCTCGTCGGTGATCCACTGCAGATAGATCGGGTGATTGCCGTCAACCAACGCCATCATCGCGGCCGTGACGGCATCTTTGTCGATGGTTTCGCTCATGTCGAAATCGACACGGCTCTCGTCTTCGCCGACAGCAGCGCCCGTGATCGGGTACTGGCAGACAACCGAGAGCAGGTGGCAGGCCGTGTGCATGCGCATCAGCTTGTAGCGGCGTGCCCAGTCGATATGCAGCACCAGCTTTTCACCGACCAGCGCTAACGGCTGATCGGCTGCCGGGATATGGACGATAATATTCTTGGTGTCACCGTGGCGGGTGGTCTCGATTTCGATTCGGCTGCCATCGGCGCGCTCGAAAAAACCGTTGTCGCCGGGCTGGCCACCAGACGTCGCGTAAAAACACGTCTGGTCCAGCTCGATGCCGCCGTCTTCCCGTATTCCCGTGACGATTGCTTCCGTTGTTGAAAGATAGAAATCGTCGCGAAAAAGAGGAAGTGTGGTCATGATATGCTCTATCCGGCTGGTTCGTATGGCACCGTTATTCCGGAATTCCGCGTCAGCCAGGCCGGAACAGGAAGGCCCTTGGACTTCAGAAATGCCGGGTTGAACAGTTTCGACTGATAGCGGTTACCATAGTCGCAGAGGATCGTCACGATGGTATGTCCCGGTCCCAGATCTTTTGCCAGACGAATGGCGCCGGCAATGTTGATGCCGGAGGAACCGCCAATGCAGATGCCCTCCTTGTCAACAAGATCGAATACCAGCTGTACGGCTTCGGCGTCCGGTATCTGGTAGGCGAAGTCGGGGGTGAAACCTTCGAGATTGGCCGTGATACGCCCCTGGCCGATGCCTTCGGTGATCGAACTGCCTGATGATTTCAACTCGCCATGGGCGTAAAATTCATAGAGCGCGGCGCCCTCCGGATCGGCGATGCCGATCTTGACGTTCGGGTTGTTCGCCTTCAGGCCAAGGGCGACGCCGGCGAGAGTACCGCCGGAACCAACCGCGCAGATGAAGCCATCGACCTTGCCGTCAGTATCGCGCCAGATTTCCGGAGCCGTGGTTTCGACATGGGCGTCGCGATTGGCGACATTGTCGAACTGGTTGGCCCAGATCGCGCCGTTCGGCTCCGTCTTTGCCAGTTCTGCCGCAAGACGGCCGGATAGCTTTACGTAATTGTTGGGGTTCTTGTAGGGAACGGCGGGAACCTCGATGAGTTCGGCGCCCAGAAGCCGCAGTGCATCCTTCTTTTCCTCGCTCTGGGTCTCGGGAATGACGATGACCGTGCGGTAACCGAGCGCCTGGGCGACCAGAGCAAGACCAATACCGGTATTGCCGGCTGTCCCCTCGACGATGACGCCACCCGGCTTCAGCTGACCTGATTTTTCGGCGTGGCGGATGATCGACAGCGCGGCGCGATCCTTGACCGACTGGCCCGGATTGAGAAATTCGGCCTTGCCGAGAATGGTGCATCCGGTCGCTTCCGAGGCACCCTTGAGGCGGATCAGCGGCGTATTGCCGATGGCATCGAGAACGGAAGGCAGAACGGGCATGATTGAACCTCTTGGCTTCGGGCAATTGCGCCAGGCACGAACCTGACACGGATGGCGATTTAACAGGAAATGGGAAACTGCATAAGCCGAGAAAGCCCCTGCAGTTCAACGGTCCGAAATCCTAGCGTCTTTTCGCCCCCCGCTCCTGTTGAAGCAAGAAATAGCGTTTCACCTCGGCGCTGTCGTGGACAAAAATTGACCCAAAAGTGGCAGATGGCGTTTCGCGAACGGGGTGATCCATTTCTTGACCCTTGGCGTAGTGAGGCGATAGTTTCCGCTGCGCAATCCGACAAGACAGGTTTGAAAATGAATGGCTGATATTCAGCTCGATACGGTTGATGCCTTGATGGCACGTTACGCTGCGGGCATCCTCCCGGAACCGGCGCGTGTGCTCGTCGAAGCACATCTCGAGATGCAATCCACCAATCGGGCGAAGGTCGCCAAGTATGAAATGGTTGTTGGAGACATGCTCGAATATCTGGAGCCAGTTTCTCTCCAATCAAGAGACAAGGCACTGGAAGCCATTTTCGCGGCTCCTTCCTTGCCTATGGCAGATCCGACATCCGGGCAGCCCAAAAACGCGCTTTTCCCGAAAGCCATTCGCGAGTTTGCCGGGCTGGACGCTGCCGAAATCCCTTGGAAACGAAAGCTGCCGGGTTTCAAGGAATACAGCCTTGGAAAAATCGACGGTTGCGATGTCAGCTTCTTCTGGCTGAAGCCGGGACGCGTGATCCCGGCCCATACGCATGAAGGCTACGAGCTTTCGCTGGTTCTTGATGGCGCCTTCAACGACACACGCGGACGTTTCGTCAAAGGTGACATATCGGTGGCGGATGAAAGCATCGACCACCGTCCCGTGGCAGAAGCCGAATGCCCCTGCATCGGCTTTGCCGTCTCCCAAGCCCCCGTCAAACTGACTGGATCCTGGAGACAATTGCTCGGTGACATGATCGGTTGAGTTCCTGCCGAACAATGGCCCGAATGCGGGAACAAACTACATTTCAATGCGTATTGTTTGGTGATCCCGGTTTCCGGGGTCGGCGATGAAGCAGCGAAAGGAACCCCGATGACCAATTTTGTTGCACACCCCGAGTTGGGTCTGGCTTGGGTCACGGGAGCAAGCTCCGGCATCGGCCGTGCGCTGGCGCTGCGCTTGGTCAGGGACGGTTTCAATGTTGTCGTCACAGCCCGCGACCACGAGAAACTGGTCAAACTCCAGCACGAATCGCCCGGACCGGGCAAGATCATCGTGCTCGATGGCGATGTGACCGATCCCCGCGACATGGAACGGATTTTGGCTGCGATTGAATACGAGCACGGTTCGATGGTGCTCGCAGTCCTGAATGCCGGCGTTTACGTTGCCGTTCACGGCGAAGACCTGCACCGCGAGGATTTCGAAAAGACGTTTGCGGTCAACCTGAACGGCACGGTCAACTGTCTGTTGCCGGCCGTGCGCCATATGAAGGCGAGGGGACATGGCCAGATTGCTATCGTGTCATCTGTCACCGGATATGGTGGCCTGCCGACAAGCGCTGCATACGGAGCCACCAAGGCAGCGCTGATCAACATGGCGGAGAGCCTGAAGTTTGATCTCGATAAAGTCGGCGTGCGGCTGCAGATCATTAACCCCGGCTTTGTCGAAACGGCAGCCACGGCGAAGAACGCATTTCCGATGCCGGCCCTGGTCAGCGCCGAGGTGGCGGCGGATCGTATTGCGGATGGCCTGAAATCCAGCGGTTTCGAAATTACTTTTCCAAAGCGCTTCACCTACGTCATGAAGCTGCTCAACCTCTTGCCCTATGGCTTCTATTTCTGGCTGATCAACAAGGCGACCGGGTGGAAAACACGACCGCTGGTCACGGATAGGCAGGCCGTCGAGGCGTTGGAGCGAAACCCTCAAGCCGTGTGAAGCCCACAGACTGCCGTCATAAGACGGGATGGTCTTATCTCGAACCGCTTTATGAGTGGATATGAGACTGCAGCTTTTGCTGTGCCGTTTCGTCCAGTGGGAAATTCCACATCAGCGCGATAGCAGCCAGTTTCAGCGCGACCGGAACCCAGGCATAGATGGCGGCGAGCGCAAACAATGCAGGTGCGCCGTTCTGCGCCGCCGGTGCCGGATCGAAGCCGAAATACCCAAGCAGCGGAAAAACAATGCCCACACCGGCTGCCAAAGAAAGCTTGGTCGCAAGCCCCCAGGCGGCGAAGTAAAAGCCGCTGCGCTGATCACCAGAGGCTGCGGTATCTGCATCGATGACATCGGCCTGGATCGACGGCGGCAGCGCCAGGTCGAAGCCGAGCAGAAGTCCGGTCGAGGTGCAGATCAGCGCAAACGGCGCCAGAGCACCGGGCGACAACATGGGCGCAGCCGCAAATATGGCGCAGGCGACGATCATCGCCAGAGCCCATGCCCGATGCTTGCCGAGCTTTCGCGCCGCCCATGCTGCAAGCGGTATGCCGGCGACAGCACTGAGAAAATAGAGAAACAGCAGCGGTCCGCGCATGTCCGGCAGCTGCAATCGCGCCGAAACGAAATACAGGAACAGTGTCGCCGGAATGCCGTTGGCAAGGCCGTTCAGGAAGAAGGCAGCAATCAACCGGAGGAATGGTTTGTTGCGAGCAAGACAGGACAAGGCCTCCCTCAACGGCAAGGGTTTTTTCGTCAGGTTGGTTGGCTCCGGAACGATCCAGACGGTCAACCCGCCGAAGACAAGCAGCGAGACTGCAACGATGATGCCAAGGACGGCCAGGCCGGAAAATCCTTGCCGTTCAAACCCGATGGAAAAGGGGAGCACGATGGCAATCAGCGTCCCGGCCAGCGTCAGCCCTTCGCGCGCCGAAGTCAGCCGCGTGCGGCCGTGATAGTCCGATACGAGTTCCGCGCCCCAGGCGGAGTAGGGCACGACCGCCAGTGTGAAGCCCAGCGATGTCAGCATGCCCCAGAGTGCGAGCCAGGCAACACCAGCGCCGTCTGCAGGCCAATACAGCATCAGCGCCGACAGGGCAGCGATAGGCAAGGACAGAAGGAAAAGCAGCCGGCGGCGGCCAAAACCCGGATTGATCCGGTCTGCCGCGTAGCCTGCTAACGGATCGGTGATCGCATCAAAGAGCCGCACCAGCAACAGCGCCCACCCCACCGAGGCAATCGGCAGGCCGAGTGTTTCGGAATAGTAGGTCGGAACCAGCGAGTAGAGCGGCAGGCCCAAGGCCGCCAGCGGTGCGGCAGGCAGGGCGTAGGCGAAAAGCATCCGGCGGCTGATCTGTGTCTGGGTCACACCGCCGACAGTGGGCTTATTCATACACGATCTGTCGGACGTCGATGTTCTTGGCGCGGAAGCCGGCTTCGCAATAGAACAGATAGAATTCCCAGAGCCGTTTGAAGCGGATATCGAAGCCGAGCGGTTCGACCTTGTCCCAGACGCTCCAGAACCGCTCGCGCCATTCGGCAAGCGTGCGGGCATAATCCAGACCGAAACCGAAATCGCCGCTGATCTTCAGGCCTACTTTGCGGCCAAGGTCGATCAGATGTTGCGGGGTTGGCAGCATGCCGCCTGGAAAGACGTATTTCTGGATGAAATCCGGATTGGCGCGATATTCTTCATAGGCTTCCGGCTTGATGGTGATGATCTGCAGCCCGGCCTTGCCACCCGGCTTCAGGCAGCGCTGCAACTGCGAAAAGTAAGCCGGCCAATATTTTTCGCCGACAGCCTCAAACATCTCGATGGAGACGATCCGGTCATAGAGCCCGGTCTCGTCGCGATAATCTTGGAACTTGATTTCGACCTTGTCGGACAGGCCGGCGTTCTTCATGCGCTCATTGGCGAAGGCAAGCTGTTCGCGGCTGATCGTCAGTCCCGTCACCTTGCAGCCGATTTCGGCCGCAGCATATTCGGCGAACCCACCCCAGCCGCAGCCAATCTCCAGCACATGATGGCCGGCATTGATGCCGGCCGCATCCGCCAAGGCCTTGTACTTGGCACGCTGGGCCGATTGCAGGTCATTGGCTCCCGTCGAATAGAGGGCCGATGAATAGGTCATCGTTGGATCGAGCCATTGCTTGTAGAAGGCATTGCCCAGGTCGTAATGGGCGGAAATGTTTTTCTTGGAGCCGGATTTCGTATTGGCGTTCATCCAGTGGCGAAATTTCTCGACCAGCCGCAACACACCGCGTGCACCGTTGGAGAAATTTCGGCCGACATCGGTGTTGACGAGGAAGAGCTCCAGAAATGCGCCGACATCCGGGCTGTCCCAGTCGCCGTCCATATAGCTTTCGGCAACGGCGATCGTACCGCCAGTCAGCGCCCTCTGCGGCAGGTTCCAGTTGTGCAGTGTCACGGAGGCGACCGGCCCCTGCGCCTTGCCCTTAACGATGACGGTGCGTCTATCCGGCAATGTCAACTTCAGACAACCGGCCTGCATATGGACAAGACCACGCAAAACCATCTGAGCTTTTGCCGGTAAACCTTTGACAAGGCGTGACAAGTTTTCGGTGGAAAGACGCTCTCCATCCTTCGGATCACAATAACCGGTGCCTGCTGTGCTCATTCGACAGATCCTCCGCAATCATTGTTCTTGACGCAAAATAACCTCATTCTGCCGGACCGCCAACCTGAGATTCGTGAGAAAAACCGTTCCGTGTTCTGCGGCCCTCTCTCCAGACACTCGTTGGTTCCGGCGCTTGCGGCCGCGGGATATAGCGGACGCCTTTGATCCAGAGCTTCAATGCCTCCCAGTGAATCCCTGCAACGATCTTGAGTGTAAGATGTGGAATGCGGGCAACAAGACGCAAAATCTTGCCTGTCTGTAGCGGTACCTGAACACCGGAAAAAGTTGCAGCCAGCAATGGCCCGACCTTGTCGGTCTCGAGAATACGCCAGCGGATTTCCTGTCCGGGCGGCAGCATGCGGAACTGGTAGCGCATGGCCATGGGGATGAAGGGCGAGACGTGAAACAGCTTGTCGCATTGCTGGCGAACACCGGCATCGGATACATCGTCCAGCCCGATCGGGCAGACATAGGTGTGGCGCTCGCCGAATGTGTTGCGAACCTCGTAGACCATGGCGCTCAACGCGCCGTCTTCACCATAGGCGTAATAGACGGCCAGAGGATTGAACACGAGACCGAGGATGCGCGGATAGCAGACCAGAAGCACGCGCGCGGGCCGCACCGGCAAACCGTTCTTCGCCAGCAGCGCATCAACATAGCTGCGCAGCGATACCCCGCTATCGCCCGAATGGTCCTTTTCGTGGAACGACAGCAGGTTGCGGCGATTGACCGAGAATATCCCGCTCATTCCATCCGCTTCCTCCAACCGGTCGAGATCGATCATCAGCGAAAAGACGTCATAGCTGAAACGATGACCGACCGGTTTCATCCGCTGGTGCATGACCTGGCCTGCATAAAGCACGGCAGCCGCCTGCGGAGGCGCGCCGTTCTTCGTCATGTCCGATCCGGATGATGCACGCATCTATTCCGCCGCCTCCTTGAACACCGAGGATATCTGCTGGCGCCAGGGGATGATACCGCCAAGTGCTTCTGCAGCCGCAAGTCCCGACGCCAAGCCATCCTCATGAAAGCCGTATCCGGTCCAGGCACCGGCAAAGAACGTGTCGTTGTCGCCCTGGATTGCCTGCAGAGCGCGCTGGGCAGCCATGGAGCCCGCGTCGAACTGCGGGTGATCATATGAAAATTCGGCAAACACGCTTCCGGGTGCAGGCTCTTGTTCCGGGTTCAACGTCACAAACAAGGGATGTTGAGGCGCGATACCCTGAAGGCGGTTCATCCAGTAGCTGACGGCGACACCCTGCGAGCCGCAGGGTTTGGTCGAACGCAGGTAATTCCAGGACGCCCAGACTTTTTTTCGTTTCGGCATCAATGCCGTGTCGCGGTGCAGTATGACCCGGTTGGGATGGTAGGGAACAGCCGACAGCAACGCGCTTTCTGTAGGTGTCGGATCAGAAAGCATGGACAGCACTTGGTTGCTATGGGCGGCAATGATCACCTTGTCGAAGGTTTTCGTAGTGCCATTCGTATCAGCGATTGAGACCCTGCCGTCCTGACGCCGGATCGACGTCACGCCGCAGCCAAGACGGACGCGGTCACCAAGTGGCCGCAAAAGCTTGTGCAGATAATTGCGGCTGCCACCGGTGACCGTGCGCCACGGGTGCGGTTTAGAATAGATCAGCCGGTGATTGTCGAAGAACTGGATAAAATTTTCGGCCGGAAAATCCAGCATCTTGGCTGTCGGCGATGACCAGATCGCGGCTGCCATCGGTGCCAGGTAATTGTTGGTGAACCCTGGGGAGAAACCGCGCCAGTTGAGATAGTCGCCGATCGACATGGCCTTGAGCAGGCCGGCACTACGATCTTCCAAGCAGATGCGGTTGAAGCGGAGGATTTCGCGCAGCATCATCAGGAAGGAGGGCCGGAGGAGATTGCGCTTCTGGGCAAAGACGGTGGCCAGATTGTCGCCGCTCCATTCCAGCCGCCCCTGATCGAGCGAGACCGAAAAGCTCATGTCGCTCTTGTGCGTCGTGACGTCCAGTTCGGCAAACAGTGCTTTAAGGTTTGGATAATTGGCTTCGTTATAGACGATGAAACCGGTATCGACTGAGATTGGCGTGCCGTCATAGTCGATATCGACCGTCGCTGTGTGGCCGCCGGGGCGAGCATCCTTTTCATAGAGAATGACATCGTGGACAGGATTGAGCGCCCAGGCGGCAGAGCTGCCGGAAACGCCGGAACCTATGACCGCGATCGATAGACGACGGCCGGGAACATGATATTGGCCTTGGGAAAAGGGGGCGTTCATGCTGCGTCCTTGATCTTATTATAGGCGGCCAGTGCGCGGTCGCGCGCCTTTGCATGGTCGACGATCGGCTTCGGGTAGGTATCCCCCAGCGTCAGGCCGGCGGCATTTAGGATGCCGTGAGACGCTTCGAACGGCCGGTGCACGAATTTTGCGGGCAAGTCCGCCAGTTCCGGCACGAAGGTCTTGACGTAGATGCCATCGGGATCGAACTTTTCGCCCTGCAGGACCGGATTGAAGACCCGGAAGAACGGCGATGCGTCCGCACCGCTGCCGGCCACCCACTGCCAGCTGGCCGCATTGGAGGCTGGATCGGCATCCACCAGCGTATCCCGGAACCAGGCTTCACCCCGGCGCCAGTCGATCAGTAGGTCCTTGATCAGGAAGGATGCCGCAATCATGCGGACGCGATTGTGCATCGTGCCGTGCCGCCAGAGCTGGCGCATGCCGGCATCGACGATCGGATAGCCGGTTTGACCCTTGGTCCAGCGCTTGAAATCGTCGTCGGTTCCGCTCCAGGCGAAAGCGTCATATTTCCGGTTGAGATTTTCCCTCGGCAAATCCGGATTATGAAAGAGCAGGTGGTAAGAAAAGTCGCGCCAGACCAGTTCCTTGCGAAAGGTAACCAGATCATCCGCGGGAACGTCCTGCAGATTGCGGGTGGCCTGCCAGATGCGGGCAGGGGAGATTTCCCCCATGGCCAGATGCGGCGAGAGCCTTGATGTGCCATCAGTTCCCGGCAGATCCCGTCTCGTCTTGTAGCCGGACAGATCATCCTCGACGAATGCCTCTAGCCGTTCGAGCGCTGCATCCTCCCCAGGCGTCCAGATTTCGGAAAACGTCTGTGCCCAATCCGGAGCAGTAGGCAAAAGAGCCCACGAGGCCAGATCAGCGCTGTCAGGCCATTGGGCTGGAGAAACCAGCGCATCGGGCCGCTGCAGAGGCTGATCCGGCTCGCCGGATGCCTCGAGCGCCCGCCAGAACGGCGTATAGACGCGGTATGGCGTGCCCGAGCCTGTCTTCAACCGTGTCGGCTCGTGGAGAAGCTGTCCGGCAAAACTCTTGACGCTTATTCCTGTAGACGCCAACATATCTTTGAGCGGCCCATCGACGGCGATGCCGTTCGGGTCGTAGCGGCGATTCCAATAGACAGTTGAAGCGCCGGTCTCAGCAATCAGCTTGGCCAATACGCTATCCGGTTCGCCGCTGCGCAGGATCAGCTGGCTTCCGAGGGCACCGAGTGTCTTTTCCAGGCCCGTGAGCGAATGATGCAGCCACCAGGCTTGTGCGGCACCAAGTGGCCCGGTGCCGTTCTGTGAAGGCTCACGGATATAGACGGGAATGACAGCGCGGCCGGTTTGGGCTGCGGCGTGAAGCGCATGATTGTCGTCCAGCCGCAGGTCCTTGCGAAACCAGACGATGATAGGGTTTTCGGGGGAAAGATCGTTATTTTTCATTTTCATCCGCGCATCGTATCCAACGTCTTAGTCTACGCAGATACGGATGCAGCGGATCAAAGGTTTCGCGGAGAAAGCTTTTTATTTCATCGTTTTGCGGGGGAATGCCGCCAATGAAATTCGAACTGCCGCTTCTCTATATGAAGCGGCAGTCGCAGCCATTGGAGGCGGGAAGGCATCAGCTCTTCTGGAAAGCCAGATGCGCGCCAAGACCGACCAGCATCGTGCCACCGGCGCGCTGCATGAGGCGTTGTGCGGAGCTCGAGCGGCGCAGCTTGGTCATCACGGCACCGGCCAGAAACACGCAGACGATATCCGCTGACGAAAACATCAGGTTGACGATCGTGCCGAGGATTGCCAGCTGCAGCCAGACAGGAAAGGCGGCCGACGCGTCGACGAACTGCGGCAGGAAAGCCACAAAGAAAATCGCCGTCTTGGGATTGAGCACCTCAACGGTGACGCTTTGGAAAAAGGCACGGCGGCCGGACTTCGGCTCGACGCCGGGCAGGGCGGCATCACCCTCGACCTTGGCCCGAAACAGCGAAATACCCAGCCAGATCAGATAGGCCGCGCCGGCAAATTTGACGATCATGTATAGGGTCGGCACGGCGTGAAACAGGATCGACAAACCTGCGGCTGCGGCAATGACGTGGAAGTAGCCGCCGAGGTGAATACCCAGAACTGCCATCAGCCCCGACCAGCGGCCGCGCGCAATCGTCTGGGCCGCCGCATAGAGCATTGCCGGACCGGGAATATAGGCAAAGACCGCCGTAGTGGCGATGAAGGCGATAAGCAACTCGATCGATGGCATTGACTGCTCCTGTCTCCGGTCATGATTGTGAACCTGATCTATACAACAGGATTTTCAGAAAGTCGCGCGTACGTTGTGCTTAGCTTAGCCCCAGGTCAACGGGTCGAGACGCAGATAGAAATCGAGCCGTGCCCGGTCGGCAGTCGCGATCGCATGTACGTCGAACAAGCGATTTTGTGCTGCCTGCGCTTCGTCTGCCGTGCGCCATGTTTCGCGGGTATTGCCGACAAGCAGGGCAAAGTCGACATAACGGTCCGCCGTGCCCAACCGTCCGAGATCGATCATTCCCGTGCAGCGAAGCGTATCCGGATCAATCATGAAATTCGGCATGCATGCATCACCATGGCAAACGACCCGATCAAGGTTTTCCTGCAGCAATCGCTCGGACAGTTCCGCCTCTACCCGGTCGAGCAACGCTTGCGGCGGTATATCGTGATCATCCGGATCGAGAAAATCCGGATTGACGCCACCACGGCCAACCACGTCGGCCGCCCGGTCGAACATGGATTGTAAGCCACGGTCGAACGGGCAATCTTTTGCCGGAATGGCATGGAGATCGCGTAACCGCGCCGCAATAGACGGCCAGGCCTTGAGCAGTTCTGCCGCTTCGATCTGATCTGCTGGAATACCGGGCACGGCGCTTGTCACGAGGCACGCCACGTCGTCCGACACCTGCCAATCGAGAACTGTGGGAGATCCGAGTTTGTAGGGTGAGAGCCATGCCGTCCGCCGCCGTTCGTCATCCAGCAGCGCCACACCACTGCCGGTAGCGACCTTTGCATAAGCGCTGCCATCGACCCGCCGAAACAGCGCGTCACCCGATTCGCCGTGATGATGGGCGATCCACTGGCTTCCGAGAGAAAAGCCCTTCAACTGTGCTGCACCGGGTCGATAGTCAGTCACGCGTCATCCCCCATGGCTTGCTTGGCGAAGGCGATGTTACGCCCCCGCCCCAGATAGATATTGGGAAACGCGATTTCACTATCACTAAACGGAAAATGTCCAAGTTTTTACGCCAAATCCTGTTTGCCGAAGAAAGCCGGCGAGGGAGGAGATGAACTGCCGAGTTCGGCGAGAAATTCTTGAAGTTGCGATTCCACATAAGGCACGACCGGACCGTCCGCCTCAAATCCCCACCAGAGCAGCGAGCCCTGCCATTGGGCAAGCATCAGCCGTGCTATCATCTCCGGCCGGCTGGATTTCGCAAGGCACGCGCTGATGGCCTCGACGAGCGTTCGCCCCCAGGCCGCTCCCCGAGCCCGCAGCGCGGGATCACGAAAATCCTCTCGCAATAAACGCAGGCCATCGGCATAGACTGCGGCGCTGTCGCCATAATTCTGCGACAGACCGACAAGCAGGGCGACGGCGCCTTGCTGCGTCCTGGGGATTGCCCCGCACAGCCGCGCCGTTTCGGCATCGAGCTGGTCCCAGGCGTGCAGCAAAGCCTGACGCAGCATCGCCGCCTTGGTCGAAAATCGCTGCACCAAGGTCGAACCGGACAAGCCACTGGCCTTGGAGACAGCCGAAAACGTCGCTGCCTCCGGCCCCTCGGCATGGATCAGCGTCAACACCAGATCAAGAAGGTGCTGGTCGGACAGCGAACGTGGACGCGGCATCAATTTCCCCTTGTATTCATTTTATTTATGAACGAACGTTCGTTTATTATCAATGCTGTTTTGATTCCGATGTCAAAGGAGAACAAGGACATGACACCTGACCTGCAGGGGAAAATCGCACTTGTGGCCGGGGGGACGCGCGGTGCGGGTCGCGGCATCGCCATAGAATTGGGGGCTGCCGGTGCAACCGTCTACGTGACCGGGCGCACGACACGAACCCAGCAATCGGACTATGGCCGCCCGGAAACGATCGAAGAGACGGCGGAGCTGGTGACCAAGGCCGGCGGCAAAGGCATTGCCGTGCGGGTGGATCATCTTGTCCACGCGGACGTCGAGGCACTGGTCGTCCGCATCCGTCGTGACGAATCACGCCTCGATATTCTCGTCAACGATATCTGGGGCGGCGAGTATTTGACCGAATGGAACAAGCCTGTCTGGGAACACGCGCTCGACAATGGCCTGAAGCTTTTGCGGCTGGCGATCGATACCCATCTGATCACCGCCCATTACGCGTTGCCGTTGATGATCGAGAAGCCCGGCGGCCTGCTGGTGGAGATGACCGATGGTACTGCAGAGTATAATGCCACCCATTACCGGCTTAGCCCGTTCTACGATCTCGCCAAGACCAGCGTTACCCGCATGGCCTGGGCGCACGCACAGGACCTCGCACCGCATGCAGCCACTTCTGTTGCCATCTCGCCCGGCTGGATGCGCTCCGAAATGATGCTCGATATCTTTGGCGTGCGCGAGGAAAACTGGATGGAGGCAACGAAAGCCGAGCCGCATTTCGTGATTTCCGAAACCCCGCGCTTTACCGGCCGCGCCGTTGCGGCCCTTGCCGCAGACCCGGAGCGGAGCCGCTTTAACGGCCAGTCGACATCCAGCGGCGATCTGGCCAAACTCTACGGCTTTACGGACCTCGACGGATCCCGGCCTGACTGCTGGCGCTATATAACCGAGGTACAGGATGCAGGCAGACCGGCAGATGCCAGCGGTTATCGGTAGGGGAGGTGAAACGGGCCTGATACCAAAAAGGCCTTGCTTTTCAGCAAGGCCTTTGGAAACTGGCTCCCCGGGCCGGATTCGAACCGGCGACCTGTCGATTAACAGTCGAATGCTCTACCGCTGAGCTACCAGGGATAATCTGCGGCGGTGTGTGCTGCAGAAGTGAGGCTGCTAATACAAATGCTTTTCCGATTTGCCAAGCGATTTTTCAAAAAAAACGCACAATCTTGTCTGATTGTGGACAACTCCCCATGTGAGAGGTTGAGGCATGCTGTTGATTTGTGGGGCATCAGCCCGCACGAAGACGACAATCGCAGGCATTGGCGGACGGCAGAGATTTGGTTGGTGGAGAATTGATGGCAGAACAGCGGAAAACCAAAAAATTCGGAATTGATGCCCGCACGCATGAACTCGTCATTGGCACATGGCGCATGCGGCTGCCGCAATCGCGCCTTTTGCGCATCACCATTGGTTGCGGGCTGATTTTCGGCGGTATTTTGGGGTTCCTGCCGATTCTCGGTTTCTGGATGGTACCGCTCGGCCTCATCGTGCTGTCGCACGACCTTGCCTTCGTGCGCCGCCGCCGCCGCCGGCTTCACGTATGGTGGGCCCGTAAGTGGCAGACGTCCAATTAGAACACACAGATTTATCTTTTCGTCCGTCAACAACCTCTGTGTCCAAAAAGCCTCTCCCGATTCGAGAGAGCTGACGTCGGAAAAAAAGGATTCGAACCCTCTATCCGCCTGAGCCTGTCTGTGGCGTCGGGTCCTTGTCCGCAGGCACCGGTTGCGCTGGCAAGTCGCCTGGAGCTTCCTGCTTCGACATCGCATCGCTGTTAGGGCCAGAGGACTTTTCCTCGATTTTCGTTGCCGCATCATTGTCGGTGCTCTCACCATACATTTCGACGCCGGCCCAAGCCAGCGCAGCGAGGACCAGACCGCCGACCAGCACCATCAGCACCGGACGGCCCAGAAAGCCTTGGCGGGACTGCACACCACTCAACTCCACCGTTTTCGTCGTGTCGGCATCGGAAACGCGGTCGCCGCGCTCATCAATATATTTCGCCATCAAAGCCTCCTTGGACGGTGTTTGGATTATGCCGTCCGTTGCACAGTTCTAAGAATCGGGAACGGCTCCGGCCGCGCAAAGGTTCCGCCAGGCCACAGGCCGCGATCGAGGCCAGATGCTCATACGCTCACCGTTCGGTGAAAATGTTTGATTGCCTTGAAAACACTGGCTGAATTTTAGGGACTTGCGGAACACATATGGAACAGATAGTGTTCGTTCTTGATTTGTTTCTCGATTCTGGAGTGATCGTTCATGCTGACCCGCAAGCAACAGGAACTGCTTCTGTTCATTCACGAAAGAATGAAGGAATCGGGCGTACCGCCATCGTTCGACGAGATGAAGGATGCACTGGATCTGGCCTCGAAGTCCGGCATTCACCGGTTGATCACAGCGCTTGAGGAGCGGGGCTTTATCCGCCGGCTGCCAAATCGTGCGCGGGCATTGGAAGTGATCAAGTTGCCGGAGGCCTATTCGATGAGCCTCCAGCCCAAGCGCGGCTTTTCGCCCAGCGTCATTCAGGGCAGTCTTGGCGCGCAACCGGCACCTCCCGCACCCGCCAAGACCGCTGCAAACAGCGACACCGTTTCGATACCGGTCATGGGCAGGATTGCCGCCGGTGTTCCAATCTCGGCAATCCAGAATAACACTCATGATATTTCCGTGCCTATCGAGATGGTCGGGCCGGGCGAGCACTATGCGCTTGAAGTGCGCGGCGATTCGATGATCGAGGCGGGTATTCTCGATGGCGACACGGTCATCATCCGCAACACCAACAGTGCCAGCCCCGGCGAAATCATCGTCGCGCTGGTTGATGATGAGGAAGCAACGCTGAAACGGTTTCGCCGCAAAGGTGCCTCGATCGCACTGGAAGCCGCCAACCCAGCCTACGAGACACGGATTTTTGGACCTGACCGGGTCAAGATACAGGGCAAACTCGTCGGACTGATCCGGCGCTATCATTGATCTGAAAGCATTGCGTTTCCGGCCTGCTTGCGGGTGAAATATGGTCGCCTGGTCTGAGGATGCGACCGCATCACACCGCGCGGCACGATATTGTCGTGTGCCGCCGGGCAGGCCGGCGCTCACGCTGAATGGCTCATATTGGAATATGACGGTCGCTGCGGTTTTGTGAGCGGACTGGAAGCACTGAAACTTGCCTGTGATCCAATGACCAAGGACGTTTTTCGGAAATATCCTCTTGCGGTTTGTCTAGGATCATTCTAAACCGCCGCCACAGTTCGATTATTTGAACTCGTGAGGCCTCGTGGCGGAGTGGTGACGCAGAGGACTGCAAATCCTTGCACCCCGGTTCAATTCCGGGCGAGGCCTCCAAATTTTCCCACGCGGAACGAAAATTAGTTCAGGACAAGACACTGCCGTTGCTTGCTTTGACCCAACGGTCTTGCACGGCGTGACAGTATCTGCCCGGGAAGAATTTTTAGACAGGACCGATCAAACGGTTTCGGCTTTCCCGTCACTCCTGACCGGGAAGACAAAGGCAGGCGGCAGTGGTCGATGGACGTTCTGCATCCGCAGTCCCGGCCTGCTTGTCACGGAAAAGGGGGGGATTTTTGCTCAGTGATAGTAGAAGCAGGCGCAATCAGCCTTGCTGTCATCCGGTTTCGTCCAGACGCGCACTGCGAGTTTCTTGGCCGCACCCGTCTCGTCCAGACGTAGCCCCAGCAGCGACACGGCCGCAAGCTTCGGGTTGACCGCATCAATCTCGATCGTCGATCCAACCTGGTGGACGCCTTGCTTTGGGGTCCAGGTGAAAAACTGCACGCTGTAATGCATTGCATTCTCCTTCACCGCGCTTTGCAGCACATGAGCTTAATGGGTGAACAGACGCTCAAGGCGCTGGCCACGAGGCGTTGCACTGCTGGATGCGTACTCAATGCGTAGGAAGCCAACATAACATATTTTGGCAGGCGGCGAAACATTCTCGCTGCAATTTAAGCCGAATGGTGACTGGTCATCAGCACCTGCCTTGCACGCAGCAAGGGAGGGGCATCATCCGAGTACGGAGTGTACCCCAACCGGAATTGTCACTCTCGTCTGCGGAGCGGCCTATCATCCACGTCGCGGCGCTGAGGTACTGCGCGATCGCCGCTATCCTTGGTAACGCGCCGTTAACGCTACCGTTGGTTTGACATACGTACGCATGTCGAAATACGGCACCTGCCGTATGTCCAACACGCCCATTGCGCGTGCATTTCTCCCGGCATCGATGACAGCATTACGGCTTGACTGGATTGGCTTCATCAATCCCGCTTCGAACAGACGGAGCGGTGCCACCGGTTGGAGGAACCGCTATGTTGCCACTGGAACAGTTGATGCCATTCGCCTTTGCGACGCTGATTTTCGCCTGCATGCCAGGGCCTGCCATTCTCTACATGACGGTACAGACGCTGGCGCATGGCCCCCGCGCCGGGCTGATGGCAGCTTTTGGTGTCCATTTGGGTTGTTATGTTCATGTTGCCGCGACAGCTTTGGGCTTGGCGGCTGTCCTCAGCCATGCACCCTTCGTTTACACCGTCATCAAATTCGCCGGCGCCGCTTATCTGATGTGGCTGGGTGTCACCATGTTTCTTGGCCGCCGGCAGAATGGCGGGGAGGCTGTCAATCCAGCCCCCGGTGTTCTGCGCGACAGCATCGTCGTCGAAGTCCTCAACCCCAAGACTGCGCTGTTTTTCCTGACCTTCCTGCCGCAATTCATCGACCCGGCGCTGGACACGCCTGTCTGGCTGCAATTTCTCATCCTCGGCATGATCGTCAACCTTGCCTTGTCCATTGCCGACCTGGCGGCGGTCGGTATTGCGTTCTTTGCCCTTGGACGCGCTCGAACCAGCGGTTCGAGCTGGCTCGTTCCGAAGGCGTGTGGATCTATACTAATCGGCCTGGGGATCGCTCTGGCACACAAGGGAGCATGATCGGGCTGGCAAGGGAATGATGCGCGAACGACTTGCCTGCAGTCTTCTAACCCGCCGACAACCCCAGGCGAATGGCGTAGGCCGTCAATTCTGCGCCGCTGTGAAGGTCCAGTTTCCGCATCAGGTTTTCCCGATGTTTGCGGGCTGTTAGTGGACTGATCCCGAGACGTTCAGCGATGTCGCGCGTGGTTACGCCGTGCGGGATAAGCGCCAGCATCTGCTGCTCTCGCCGGGTCAGTTCGGCAGGCGACGCAAGAGCGGTCCGTGGCGCAGACGGTCCAGCCGGCCGGTCTTGATGGTCGATGGCAAAACGAACCTCTTCGGCGACATAGGGTTGATCATGCCGCAGCGCCTCGATCGCCGCCATCAGCTCACTCGCATCCCCGCTTTTCGTCAGGTATCCGTCAGCACCTGCGTCGATGGCGGCGCGAACCGAGCGGGGTTCGAGATTGGCCGTCATGATCAGAATCTTCAGATCGGGCCATAAGGTTCGAATGGTCCGAATAAACTGGAACCCGCCGACGCCGGGCATCCCGAGATCGAGGATCAAAAGATCGGTCTTGATTTCCTTGAGCAATCGCTCGACGGTGTCTCCGTCTGCCGCTTCGCTGACGACGGCAATACCTTCGATCGTCGACAGAAGCATTTTGAGGCCTTCGCGCACGATGGCGTGATCATCGGCAAGAAGAACCCTCGAAAGCCCACGCATATCGCCTACCCGTTTTTAGAGTGAATTCCGGAATACCACCGTCTTGTGGCATCGGGAATCAGAATAGGATTACGATGCTCCTCGAGCAACGATTGCAACCCCATCTTGTCGATCTCCTATACCGCCAATCCTACGCGGTGCTGTTTTCCAATTTTATCATTCCGCTGCCTGTTGCTTACATGCTGTGGAGCGTCGTCCCGGGCGATACCCTTTTATGGTGGATGGCGGCGATTTATGGCCTTACCATTGCGCGCGTGCTGGTCTCGCGGCGGTATTTCAAACATTCCAGGCGCGGGGCGGATCAGATCGTTGAAAACGCGCGTTTCTGGGCCTGGCGTTTCGCCATCCTCTCATGGGCGTCCAGTTCGCTTTGGGGGCTGCTTGGGTGGTTCGGTTTTCTGTCAACGCAACCGCAATTGCAAGCCTTTACGACCATTGTCCTGACAGGGCTGGTCTGCGGCGCCATTCCCTCGCTCTCGGCCTTTCCGATTGCCTATATCGGTTCGCTTGCCGCCATGCTTTTGCCGCTCGCGGCACGGGCCGTCATGGGCGATGCCGCGAGCGACACGGTCTATCTCCTGTTCGTGATCTGCCTTGCAGGCGTTAATCTCTACTATAGCCGGGTGTCATACCGGTCGATGGTCGAGACGGTTCAGCTGCGCTTTGAAAATCTTTCATTGATTACCCAGTTGAAAACGGAAAGAGACAAGGCGCAGGGCGCCGATCGCGCCAAATCCCGATTCCTCGCCGCCGCGAGCCACGACCTGCGTCAGCCGATCCATGCACTCAGCCTTTTCAATTCCACACTGGCAGCCTTGGCCGAACGGGGCGATGTTAAAAGCGCCGACGCGCGCAATCTGGCCGGCAGAGTGAAGTCGATTACCGCCAATCTCAGCGGGCTCCTGAACGCCTTGCTCGATGTCTCGCGTCTGGATGCAGGCATTGTCACTGTTGCCAGGGAGCCGGTGGCTCTGGCCCGGCTGTTTGACGATCTGCACGGCGAGTTTCTGGGCAAGGCCGAGGAATATCGCCTCGACTGGACCGTTGTCGATACCGGCTGCTGGGTCGAGACGGATCCGATGATGCTCAAGCGCGTGCTGGGAAACCTCCTCACCAATGCCTTTCACTATACGGACCGGGGGCGGATTCTGCTCGGTTGCCGAAGGCGGGGGGCAAATGTCGAAATCCAGGTTTTCGATACGGGCATAGGAATACCATCCGATCAACAGGACGCGATTTTCGATGAATTCCACCAGCTGAACAATCCTGCCCGCGACCGGGAAAAGGGCCTGGGGCTCGGACTCGCCATCGTGCGCCGCACGGCAGATCTGCTGGGCCACCCCTTGAGACTTGTATCCATGCAAGGGCGCGGCTCGCTGTTCTCGATCACAGTGCCGTCTGTCGCTGCGCCAGCAACACCGCCAGTCCCGGAGTCCCAACTGCCCGCCACCGGCTTAATCCGGATCATCGTCATCGACGACGACCGCGATGTGCTTGATGCGATAGGCCTGCTGCTGACGGTGCTGGGGTGCATGATCTACCCCGCAAGATCGGCGGAGGATGCGATCCAGCTGCTGATAGCAGCGGCAACCGGCGCGCCCGTCGATCTGATCATCGCCGACTACAGGCTGGAAAACGCCACCACCGGTCTGGATGCGGTCGACGAATTGCGGGCCTATTTGAAACAACCCGTTCCAGCGATCATTCTCACCGGAGATACATCGCCCTTTGTCTTGAAGACGATTTCAGACAGCGGCCATCATCTGCTCAACAAACCGATCGACGGAGACCATCTGCAACAGGCCATCCATGCGATATTGAGACCGGTTCGCTCCAAGGCGCTGTTGGCGACTTCAGAACAGGGGCAGGGCGTCGCTTAACCTGCATCCGGTTGGGTGTCAGGGGCATATACCACCAATCGCGCATGATCTTCGCGCTCCTTTGTATGGCTTCGTTGCGGTATCCGAGTTGGAAAATCCCGGCTGCGCGGCCTGTTTCGGCGGCGACACCAGCAGGAACAAGGTCCAGAGCGCGAGGCCACTCAGAACAGCGCATATCGCAATGTAGGCATAAAAAATCCGCACGGCGTTGCCAGCTATGTTTCCCTCAGAGTTGGGCTTCTTTCTCGAGCACAATCCCGCATGTCAGTATGGCCTTGGGCGGGGCATGGCGCCACGAAATATGCCAATGGCCATGCCCCTATGGCGTTCAAGGCCAACGCCGTTTTGTAGTCCCTGGCGTTTGGGGATACAATTCCGACATAAGGAGCCGGGGGTACAGCCTTTGGACTAGGATTAGGCGGAGATCGTTGAGACAAAGCGCACGTCTTAACCGCGATACCCAGTCTCAACCTATTTTTGCGAGGGCATCACGGCGCCTTTCATCCATTGGACAATGGTGAATAGACTTTTAAATAAGGAAGTGCTAATTTATTTAGGCTGTTACCTTGGCCGAAACCGGAACGGCATTGATTGCGAAAGCGTTTTCCACTTTGCGTATTGAGGGACTTTTCAGCGATCTATATTTGCGAGGCGATTTAGAACCCGTCATCTGATCAGGTGACGGGTTTCTTCTGTTGTGCGGTTGATGCATAGGCCGATTGTCGATCCTGTTCAGCGGCCATCGGAAATGATCCCAAGTCCCAGATTGGTAGGCCTGTGTGATGCTCAATGACGGCTTTGCACAAGGGCATCCCGCGCTGACGAATTGCGGTGTAAAATCAACCGGATCTGCCAAGTTTTTTGGCGAAAGAAGTGTCTGGCTATAATCTCGCTCTCACCTGCCCGGAAGTGGGGACGGATTTGGCTCGTGTCTCGAGCAAGCTATCGGCTTTCTTTGTCTCATCTGACAAGCTGACAGCTGCGCATCATAACGACTGGATGGGCTTTACTCAACGTATCAAAGGCGATTTCTAAGTCCTGACTGAACATGTGGATCAGCAACGGCAAGGGTTATAAGTTGGGTCTCGGCAGCGCCGTCCGGGAAGGCCGAGAAGGGCGAAAACGATATTACTGCGACAGGCGCGGGATAAGGCGCAAGAAATCCGCGACATTCTGGGACGGCTAGGGATCGTTCACGGAAGCCGCCGATCGCCAAGCCGCCATCAAATTCAAAACGTCACGCTGGAAACGGCAGGGTTGTGCTGCATTGGTTTCAATGCTTGATCCGTGGGAAATCTATCGTTGCAAAAGAGGATCAGTTAGATCTCCGACCAGCATACTCCGGCCGCAACTGACCGAAGAGGACTTTCCGTGGGATTGATCTCTCGTTCGACAGTCGGGGTGGCCGGCCGTAATTCAGGGGCGTTGCTGACTTGCTGTTCCCTTTCATTGTTGTTAGCAACGACGGGGTCGGCATCGTCGATGCAGTCCAAGCCACTATGAACATTCCGGGATAGCCGTTGGCAATGATATTGATAAACTCCTTCGAGGTGAACACTTCGCCGGTCACCATGTAGTTCAACTGAGGGCTCGAGTTGACGATTGAGACAAACTCCAAAACTAGCATCGTAACAGTGGTTGCGGGCATGATATTGCTCGTTATTTCCGGCTCGACACTCCGGTTAGTCAGTGACCAAGTACCGGGTGTGGTCATTGTTGCCGCTGAAGCGGCTCCATCTGGGACAGAAGGTACAGCATCGGCAGCAGCACCATCCATCGCGGACGCGGATACTGCGCGTGAGGCGTGGCATTATCTTGGAGCGGGAGCGGCTGTTGAAAACCGCTTGGCGAATACGATCGATGTTCGCGCACCCGCCTATGGCGCGATCGAGTCCGGGACGGGAGCAGCAAACCATACCGCTATCCAGCGTGCTATGGATGACGGGGCCGCCGCTCTTTCTGTTGTTGATGTCACTAAGACCTTCAACGTCTCAAGTGACCTGATAACGTCAAGCAATCTGTATCTGCGTGGGCGTTCATGGGCGTGGCTCAAGCAGCAGGGCTCGTCTTTTACTGGCGGGTTCCTGACTAACCTTCGCGGCAGCTCCGCCGACGCTGCTACCATTCAATCGGACATTGTACTGGAGAATGTCAACATCGACGGGGCTGGCACGACGGAACCCGTGGAACTTGAGGTAGCGTCATCGACGGCGGGCGCCGTGGCATTCACATCGGCTGCGTCAGCAGTTGATGACTTTTACATCGGCTTAGCCGTCGCGGACACCACCGTAGCGAATACCGGCTTGAGGATAATCAAAGACTACATCGGTTCGACCCGTACTGCGACCATGTCTTCGACATGGTCCGCCAATCCATCAGCTGGGACGAAAATGCTGGTTGGCTACAATGACAACGCCGCCAGTTTCGCCGCCGGTCTTGATGGGCTTATTTCGATTGGCGGCATTTCAAAAAACTACCCGGCGAGTAAACAAATTCCTCCGGGGTTAGGCGGCAAGGGGTTTAGTCTAGAGCAGGGCGTCGCCAACAGCAAGATCATCGGTCGCCATGCGGAAAATTGTGGAACCGGTTTCTTCGTTCAGGGCGTTGATGGTTCCTTTGCGAACGGAGCAGCAAAGATGGCTGTAGCTATAGACCTTATCGATAATAGCGTGAAGAACTGCGGTTCTGCATTGACGATCGCTGGCATCAATAAGTCTGCTGATCCGGATGGTGATGCCAACGATAGCATGATTACTGTTGCCGGTTTGACCTATGAGAATTCGGGTCATAACCCATATAGGCTGGTTTCCAGCGATCAGCAAAAATCCGGCATCATAAACTTTCTTGAAGCCCAGAATGTGAGCGTTTCAAACGTCCACGGGCGGAACGATAGCGGTTATCCAAATAGGTCCCCCGGATACCCAGGAGACTATGCAACACGCGTTGGCTACGGTCTGTCCGGCAACATCGGAGCGATGGTTTGGGGCTGGGGTCGAAACCTCAAGATCGACGGTTTTGTGCACCGCGGAAACGTGGATAACGTTATTGTAGTTCGTCGCGGTCGCGCACTCGGCGATGATGCGGGCCCGACTGGAGCGCCACGCAATTGCTTCAATTGGGATTTCCGGGACATAGAGCATGACGGTGTCATCAACGAATATGTG
This sequence comes from Pararhizobium sp., assembly GCF_965279435.1. Classification (NCBI taxonomy): domain Bacteria; kingdom Pseudomonadati; phylum Pseudomonadota; class Alphaproteobacteria; order Hyphomicrobiales; family Rhizobiaceae; genus Pararhizobium; species Pararhizobium sp. Next base: position 3,549,710 of record NZ_CBDIHY010000003.1, on the reverse strand, counting down.
ATCCGTATCGATCCGAAACCCGCGTTACGGGTCGCCGCATCTGAACTTACGGGGAAAATCGAAGTCGCAATCAACGGTTCATTTCTGAAAGGCGGCCTGATAGATCCCAATATGTCGGCGTTCAGCGCTATCACAATGACCATCCGCAACCTTAGCGGTGGCGCGACAGTGATCGGAACTCCAGCGCAAATCTACGCGGCAGGGAACACGTTTGCTGCGTTTGGCGCCGGTGTCACTGACTTACGAACTAATTCGCCGAAAATACGACAGTGAGAGGCGGAAATCTTACTTGCCGGCGGCAATACAGCCACATCTGTAGCGACAGAAAAAGCTTCATTGACGTAAACCAATAGCCTAAAGCGTTTTGCGGTTTACCTGATTCAGGATTCTCAAAGGTCCTGATTTATGATTCATTTGCCGATGGCAGGAGAATGTCCATGGGCTAACCGCATCCGATCGAGTTGCGCGCGCGCGTTGCATTTGTCGAAAAAGGCAATATTCACCGGGAAGCGGCTCTCCATTTCCGGGTTTCACCGCGGTTTGTAAACAAAAGTTGTGATCCTGAAGCGCGCATCTGAAGCGCTTGCACCCGCCCGGCAGGGGCATCTGGGCGGCGGCAAGCTAGGGCTCAGGACTCATTAATCGAGCCAATAGCAGCACGTTGCGGCGATGGTGATTGCGGATAGGAAAGTATGAGCGCATCGGTCGTATCTGGTCGCGATGCGCCTCCAATCCTTGATCCTGCCAAACATGTTCTCGATACGATATCGTTGCCTGTAAAGGATTTTGTCGTAGTCGGCCGGGTTGCTGCGCTTTTTGCGTGATGGAATGCAGGGCGAAATGCCTTTGTCTTTCAATCCGTTGCGGAACCAGTCGGCATCGTAGCCACGATCTGCCAGCAATTCCCTGTCCTTGGGCAGGCGATCGAGCAGGTGCCGGGCCCCTGATAGTCGCTGGTCTGGCCAGCCGTGAGGAAAAACAGCAAGGGTCGGCCCAGCCCATCGGTGACGGCGTGCAGCTTGGAATTCAGGCCGCCTTTTGTTCGTCCGATAAAGCGGGAAAGAGCCCCTTTTTTAGCAGGCTGGCTGCGGTGCGATGGGCTTTGAGATGGGTGGCATCGATCATCAGCCTGTCGGGTTGGCCCGCCTTGCCGGCAAGGGCCTCGAAAATCCGGTTGAAGACGCCCAACTCGCTCCATCGAATGAAGCGATTATAGAGCGTCTTGTGAGGACCATATTCTTTCGGTGCATCTTTCCACTGAAGTCCATGTTTCAGCACGTAAATAATGCCGCTGACAACCCGGCGATCGTCAACGCGTGGGATGCCATGAGCCAGCGGGAAATAGGGCCTGATCCGGCTGAACTGCGATGGCGTCAGCAAAAACAAATCACTCATGGCGAAATCCTCCTGCCATGAGTGAACCAAAACAATCCCAAATTGGGAAGGCCCTTAATCAATAGGGCCTGAGCCTAGTCCCTCGGGTGCTCCGAAAAATTGCTTTAACTGGTCACTAAAAGGCATCGAACATCACGGCGTCATCAATGAATATGTGATCCGCATCGATCCCACCTCTGACCTGCGTGTCGCTCCCGCTGAACTCACAGGCGAAATCGAGATTGCGGTGAACGGCTCATTCATCACGCTCGGCCTGATCGACCCGAACATGGCGGCGTTCAATATGATCACGATGACTATCCGCGACCACAGCGGCGGCAAGATTGTGATTGGCACACCGCAGCAGATATATGCAGCAGGGAACACGTTCGCATCGTTTGGAAATGGTGTCACCGATCTTCGCAAGGCCGATCGGCGGCTTCATTCGGTGACACCACACAAGATTATTTCCTTGCTCGATGACACCGCGACCTCGTGGAATGTTCCGATCGGGTGCACAGGCTTCAAGCTCGAAGTTTATCTTGCCGGCAGTTCCGCTCGCTGCATCGTGGCGTTCGTAAACAACGGATGGGCGATCCTCTATCAGCCTTCCATGCTGATCGAGACGTCTCTCGCGATCCTAACCGGCGCAACGGGCAATGACGCCAAGGTTACGTTCTCATTTAACGGTGGGAAAATTTACGTTGAGAACCGCCTGGGGGCAACTTACGTGCCCTATATAGTTGCAACCTACTATAGTTGACACCAACCCAAAGGATATAATTATGGATGATGATCGCCGCCCTATGTTCGAGCAGTTAGATGACCTTGGGGTCGATATGGCCGAACTCCATCGCCGCAGGGAGGCGGCGAGAGCCTGCCCCGAGCCGGGGGTAGATCAGACCGAGCGCCAGATGGATGCAACCTGATATGCATTTGCAGCTCGCAAGATTGTACTACTTGAAGTTTTGGTGCTTGGCTACAAAGCCGACAACGTTCGTCAGTTCCAGGCTGATCGTCGGCTCGATGTCGATGGTGACGTTGGTCCACGTACACGTGCTGCGCTTCATGGCGAGTTGGTGGCTCTCATCCCCGGCGAGATGGCCAAGGCTTCGGTGCAGGTGGCGCCTGTGGTCGAGGAAAAGACTGTGATCGAGGAGAAGCCTGTTGTCCCGGTCTCCGTTGACAGCCAGGTCAAAACGAAAGCCGATCGCACCGGCTGGCTTGTGGGTATCGGCGGAACGGTAGGAACCGCGATGACGGCTGTTCTCGGATCGAACTGGCAGACCGTCCTTGCCTTCGGCGGCGTCTCGCTTGTTGCCCTGCTTCTGATCGTCCTTTTGCGGCGTCAAATCGTGGCTGCGGTGAAGGAGATCCGCGGGGAGGTCGAGGCGTGATCACAAAAACAGCGGCCATCATCGGCGGCGTGGGCGGGCTTCTGCTTGCCTTCGCCATCTTTCAGATCGTCAACGCGCTCTGGCTGCTGCCGGCGGCCCGATCGCATGCCGTCGATGGCTACATCGAATCCCAAGCGGTCGCTGATCGCAAAGCAGAACTTGAAAGGAAGGGCGACGATGCAACGCTCCAAAATCTCTCTAATTATGACCTGTGTGTTGCTGGCCTTCGGAGCAGCCGGATGCCAATCGATCCCTGCGACCAGCTGCGCGGGAATGATTCGGAATAACCTTTCACCCGACGGGACAGTCGCCCAGATAAGGGCCGATCGGTCTGGGTATGAACGGGTCATCGGGAATGACAGGGCAGGTTCGCGAAAAGGGTGCTGGGAATGAGCGCCGAGAGCTACGCCGGCCCCGGCGTATGGATCCGCATTCAGCATCGGTTCGGCCCCAGAATGATGGAATGGTTCCTGGCGGGACACACGGCCTTCTGGGGTGCCGTCCTGCTTTACTCGGACAATCTCTTTGAGCAACCGTCATGGGCGGGATTCCGCGCAATCTTCGGCGATGCTGCCTTCCTCGGATGGACCATGGCAGGCCTTGGCCTTGGCCTTCTCCGTATCGGCGGCCTGATCGTCAACGGCGCGCGCAAGAACGTTACCCCGACTATCCGGCAAATTTCGGCCGGTATCGGCTTCTTTATCTGGTGCGGCATCACATATGGCTACTCGTCCTCGGGCTTGATTTCGACGTGGCTCGCCATTTATCCGCTGTTCGCTCTTGGCGAGCTGGTAAACATCAATCGTGCCGCGCATGACCAAGGGGAAGCCAGGAATGGAAAATCTCGATAAGCTGCCCCTTCCGCTGCTGATAGCATTTGGTTTGGGATTGGCTGTCATCTTTGGGGTTCGTCATCTCGGCCTGCTATCAGGGGAGCGATCGACCCCGGCAGGCAACGCATCCACCGCTCAGGTCGCCGCAGTTATTGTCGACCCATCAGCACTGAACAGGGCAACAGCTGCGCTCGAAGCTCAAACGCTCGAAAGCGTCAACGCCGGAAGTCGTTCGAGCGCGGCCTTGAGGCCCTTTGCCGATCGGTGGAGCGCCTGTGCGAGGAAGTGGACGATCTCAAGAAAGAGCTTATTAGGCGGAGCCGGTAGGCGGTTTTCGCGGCGTCATCACCCGCTTAGCCGTCTCCCAGTATTCCTCGACCTTCTGCACCGCAAGCCGAGCCGTGGCTTGATAGCCAGCGTTAGGCAAGGGAGGCGTGCCCTTATGGGTTTTCGGATACCATCCGGCCCAGTGCCAAAGCCCCTTCGTCTTGCCGTGCAGCTCTTCCTGATCCGTCCGATCATTAATTCGCCGTCCGTGCCGATCCAGTCCGTATCCCTTGGCGGGTCGTTCTCGTCCAGCTGGGTCCGGTGCCATTTGTATTTGGGCTGGTAGTCGGTCAACGGCGCGGTCCCTTCAGGAGCTCATCGGCCTCGATCGCTCCCTCCAAAATAAGATCGGCCCACTCCTGCGCCAGCTCGGCTCTGCGTGAAATGTGCAGCGCTCTATTGTATGCTTCCTCGACTTTGTCCTTCGGCACATGGGCAAGCATCAGATCGATGATCGGCTTGTCGGCGGGGAACTGCTCATTCATCACGGATGAAAATGTGGCTCGCCATCCATGGGGGACATGCTTGTGATGATAACCGGCCCGATTCAGAAGATACCCGATTGCGTTCTCCGAGATTGGCTTGTGGGCATGTCTGGCGTTCGGAAAGGCGAGGGGCCACGGCCGGTCAGAGTTCGCAGGGCATTGATGGCCGCTACAGCCTGTTTCGATAATGGAACCATGTGATCGCGTTCCTCATCGTCCTTGTGCTGCAGCCTGAGTTTCATCCGCTCTGCAGGGATCCGCCAGACCGCGCCCTCATGGAGATCGGCCGGCCATTCCGCCCATGGTGTCGTTGCTATAGTGCCAGGCCTGACAGCAGTTAACGCCAGGATCCGCAGCGCCAGCTTCGTCACCGGGTGCGCGAATTCCGCATCGGCCTTCTTCAGCATTTCCTTTGCCGCAGCCAGATCAGTGATCGCCGGCTGCCGCCCCTTTTTCATCGGGGCCATAGCTCCCCTGACGATGGCTGCCGGATCATTCGCGGCACGCCCGGTAGCGATGCCGTAGACGAACACAGCGGACATCCGCTGCCTCACCCTGCGAGCGGTTTCAATCGCTTTCCTTGCCTCTATGAGCCGCAACAGGCCCATGACTTCCGGCGCTCCAATGTCCCGGATAGGCACATCCCCGATATGCGGGAACACCTCCTTTTCAAGACTTTCAATGACATCGCTGGCGTGGCGGTCCACCCATTGCGACTTCTGAAGCGCATACCACTCCCGTGCGATCAGCTCAAAAGTCTCCCCCCAGCCTTTACCCCCGACAATTTATCGAGCTTTTTTGTGGTTGATGGGTCTTTCCCGGATCGCAGAATTGCTTTCGCGTCATCCTTCGCGCGCCGCGCATCGAGCAAGGAGACAGCGGGGTAAGGGCCGATCGAGAGGAGCTTTTCTTTCCCCCCAAACTCGTAGCGCATCCGCCAAGCTTCTTACCAGCTGATGTGACGAACAGATGCAAACCCTCACCGGTCGGTCAAGCGATATGACTTTTCAGCGGCTTTGGCGCGCTTCACTTGTGCGTCGGTCAGCATGTTTCCCTCGATACCCGGCTTTCGCCTCGCCCGTACATACCCGATTTTCACCGGGTATGTACGGGGCACGTCGGGACTATTCGGGAGAGGAAAGGCCACTCTTTCGCCTGATAATCAAGGCTTAGGGGGATTAATTGGGTTAAGTCGGATTGGACGTCTGGCGGAAGAGGTGGGATTCGAACCCACGGTACGGTCTCCCGCACGCCGGTTTTCAAGACCGGTTCCTTAAACCACTCGGACACTCTTCCATCTATTTGATAAGGTTGAGAAAAAAACATTTAGTTGATTTTTTAAACCGGTAGTTTCTACCCGTTTGCTACCCAATCATTCGATCGCTGGCTTTTTTACCAGCTTTGTTCGCGGCGTCAACCTGCTTAACGGCGTTCGCTTGCATCCCTGGCATTACGTGCGAATAAAGGCCGATCGTGATGCCGATCGTGGAATGACCGAGGCGTTCGCTGGCGATCTTTGGATGCACACCGGCAGCAAGAAGGCAAGGTGCAAGCGAGTGCCGGAGATCGTGAAAGCGGATGCGGGGCAGGGAGGTTTTTGCCAGCAATCGCGTGCATTCGTATGTCTGAGACAACGGCCGCCGCGCTGGAGGAAGCAAAGCCACTTCTCCGGCCTAATACGACGAATTGTCCGAACACAGGCTCGCGGGCCTCCCGCCGGGTTAGCAATATGGGGTCTACCTCGCTCGGGTAGAAGCCGGGCAGGTTTTCTGTACCACGCCACGCGAACAGGGCGCGCTTATCGGCTATTTGATGAGCTTTGTGGCTCCGGCATGCACCACCATCCTGCCTCACGGCGACCGGCGATATTTTCTTCGTCTTCCCGACCAAACGCGGTCTGCAGGGTGGAAAAGTTCTGTTCGCGACTTGGATCAAGGAATGCAGACGCTGCGGCATCCGAGTTGCTCAGGTCGGTATCAAATCGCGCCATCTGTGGTTCGCGCGTGCCCGCGGTTGGAGGATTTCGGGTTCTTCGAAACCGAAATCCTCCTGCCAGTTTTTGGATAAGGATGAATAATCATGGTTGCGACCGCGATATGAGGATCCACCGTCGCCGAAGCTGGCGCGAAGAAACAATCCAAAGTCACAACAACGCGACTGACGTTCAAGATCGCATGTATCCGCAAACCTGTGCCGATCTGTCACCATGAATAAGGCCGGGCAGAGTGCCACCAAGATGCTGTCCAGCTGGCAAACGGAACTCACTTCTCCGGTTGTCATGCATAGAGATTCTCTCGTAAAAAATCAGTTCAAACTGCGGGAAGGCTTAACACCTCGGCCGACCCTGATGGTGATGGATACGACAGTATGATGATTGTTGACGGGCTCACCTGCGAAAACTGTGGCCATAGCCCATACCGATTCGTTACTACTGCCCCCTCTAGGTCGGGCGTCATCAATTGTTTTGAGGAGCAGAATGTTAGTGTTAGCAATGTGCGCGGACGCAACGACAGTGGTTACCCGAACATCCCACCTGGATAGCTGATCGGGAGCGACAATTCTCGGTTCTGGTCCTGTCACAATAATGGCGGAAACATCGCTGTTAACGGTACATTGCGTGACCGCAACGGCGGCAAAACAGTTATCGGCACGCCAACGTAGATATACTCGGCTGGCAACACGGTCGCGTCTTTTACACAGACCCATACGGATTTTCGCAATAAGACGTTCAGCAACGCAGTCTCCATCACTGTTGGTGGAGCTAACCTAACCAACTATACGGAGGCCACATTCGTTCCAGTGGTCGCAGGGGCCGCCGTTGCAAGGGTGGTGACGTATAGCGTACAGGCCGCCATCTATACGCGTGTCGACAGACAGGTGACGGTCCACGGCACGTATGATCCTTGCATGCCGGCACTGATAATGTGAAGATAACGGGGTTGCCCAGTCGCCGCAAATGCTTCCCTGACGTTTCCCGCAACCGTGTTGGGCTAGGTGGCCGCGGGATCGGTGGAGACCACTCTAGAGGCAGCCGCGGTAGCCGCGACATATTTTGTCTAAACGTCGCCGCTCTAGGGAGCCCAAACCACTTGAGGTTGTTCGATGTCATCCATATAACGGATTTCTTTGCAGAAGCCGTAGGGGGAGCCTTATGAACGAACATCCAAAACATCCCTTCATAGACCTCCCGCGGAGAGCGTTTTGGAAGTCCGGCGTTGCCGAGCCGAATATGTTCGAGATATCTGACCTCTGGACACCAAAACTCGAGATTTTGCCAACTACGCGTGTGGTGACTTTCGGCTCCTGCTTTGCACAGCACATCGGGCGGGCCCTAAAAAAACGAGGGTATGGCTGGCTCTCAACGGAACCTGCACCTCCCGGTCTGTCGCCGCAGAACGCAAAAAAATACAGCTACGACGTTTTCTCCGCTCGAACGGGGAACATTTATACAACGTCTATGCTTCGCCAATGGGTCGAGTGGGCCTCTGGCATCAAGGCAACGCCTACGGAAACATGGCAGAGAGCCGGCCGTTTCTACGACCCATTCCGTCCGTCTATCGAAAAGGACGGGTTCGCGTCAGTTGAAGAATGTTTGCGCGCGCGGGAATTCACACTGACGACGTTCAGAAAGGCCATTGAAGAGGCGGATATCTTTGTTTTCACGCTTGGCCTGACGGAAAGCTGGTACAATTGCGTTGATGGATATGAGTATGCGGTTTGTCCTGGCACAGTTGCCGGGAAATTCGACCCGCAGAAGCATGTGTTCAAAAACCAGGATTACGCGTTCATTCTGAACAATCTCACTGCTGCAATCGAGATGATGAGGGATATCAATCCGCACATTCGCGTGCTTTTGACAGTATCGCCCGTGCCGCTGACTGCAACGAAAACGGATCGACATGTGGTTGTCGCCACCATGGCATCCAAGTCCGTACTTCGCGCGGTCGCGGATTATGCGGCCAATAGCTGGGATTCTGGCGCTCGGATAGTTCCTATTAGAGAGATTGAAGGCGATTTGTCTGATTGGCAAATGAGCGGCTCTGTTTCAAGCTCAGAAGGCGTAATCTCGATATCCGGTCCATCGAGCAATCCCTTTTCGGGTATCAAACGAAGGCTCGAGAAGCTTGGCCGCAGTGACGCGGTAGTGCTAGGTTTCGATGTCGAGACAGAATCCTCTTTGAAGCTTAGTATTTCCATTTCACCTGCTCCCGCGACCAGGCGCAATGGCAAAACCGTCGTTCAGGAGATAGAGGGACGCGGGAGGGTTGACCTGGAGCTTAAGGCTGGGTGGGACGGGGAGCTATGCCTGTGGATCGGAGCCGGCGCAGAAGTTGGCCAGTTCCATATATCTAATTTCTCATGCATTGTTCAAACCATCGCTCAGCCTGCGCAAATTGACTATTTCCCGTCATACGAGATCATCAATTCCCCTGTTTTTGGGGGGGTATTCTTTGAGGCAAACAAGAGGGAAGTCAGCCAGTTTGGTGTTGATTTTGTGATGAGTCATTTCTTCGCGGGCCTCTCGCCGGTAGCGCCAGTTGTGCCAAAAGGGCATACCCCGGCCACCAAAAAAGAGAAAACTGAGATGGACGTGATTTGTGACGAGAGCCTGCTTGAAGCATTTGCAGGTGTGAAAGCATGACTATCCACCTGATTGGCAATTCGCATGTTGTATTTTTGAGGCAATTCATTTTGGCAATGGAGGAGATGCCGCTCCCGTTGCCTATCGTATTCTATGCTGCGAATAATTCAGACTACAAGCATGGGACGTTCACGTTCGACCATAACCGGTTGCGCCATTCAAATGGGGATGTTGCCGCCGGTTGGGCGCGATCGAGCGGCAAGCGAGAAGTAACAATATCACCCAACGATGTCGTCCTTGTTCTCGGTTTTGATGATTACGATGAAAGGTACCACTTTCTCTCTGCGGACTTAGGGTTTATTTCTGAGGCTTGCCTCGCAGACGTACACGCAGACCAACTGCATAGATTGCCAAGCTACCATCTCGTAAAGTCACTTCATTCTGGTGGTTGCCGCGCCAGAGCGGCAGTAGTGGATCCACCACTTATTACGCTCAAACTTCAGCGGGCAAAGCTTGCCGGTCGGCTCGTCAACGAAAAGCGTTTCCGTGATCTGATTGAATTTCAGAAAGCCCGATTTGCTGAACTAGGAGCGCTCTCCATTGGGCAGGCGGAAGAAACTCTCGCCCGAGATGACGCTTCAATTTGGAGTGAGAAGGAAACGATGCATCAGGATGGCTTCCATCTTGGTCCGGGTGGTGTTTCGGCAGTCATGTCTTCAATCGGCGCCTTCATGTCTCAGGACGCCGAGCAAATCGCTGATCCTCTTATAAGCTAAACCAGCTCCGTCATTGCCAGGAATGACCGAGCCCCGACTTCGAGCGGGGTTTTTCCGTTTCACCACATCAAAGGACATCATAATGAACCATGCGCGTTCTTCGCGAGCATGCGCTCTCGCACGTCTAGCGTATTTGGTACCGGGTAATGGACAGATACCGGGTCAACGAGGTGAACACGATCATTGCTGACGCGGTGACCGATCAAGGGGACGTCTGATGTTTGGCCTTCTGGACGAACTCAAGACAGGCGCTGGCGCTGTTGTCGCGATGACGGTTAGCCAACAGATGGATGGTACAATCTGCATACCGCCCAAGCCTCAGTATTTCCACATTTATTCGCGGCATTGATGGCACCATCATCGGTATTTTCTACGACCTTGTCGATTATGTATGCTAGGAGGATGTATTCGCCTGAATTCGGCCCACCTTTACCTGCACTTTCAAGCGTTTTCAGTCAACATCGGCAGGAACGGCGTTAACTATTCGTAAACCATAATCCCAATTGTTTCACTTCAGCACGGTTAACCATTCGCATTTTTGCCACGTTGTTGGCATGATTAATCGACTGTTACGTTTCGGGACGCCGGTACTTTCGCGGAGGCAAGCGCGGGAAAGTACTGCGTACGGCTTTTACGAATGGCGATGTGGGGCACATGACTTCCAATCTGACTGCGGCTTTTTTCTTCAAGGGATTGCGCGTTGCCGCGATTCCGATGCTGTGCGTCGGGCTGACCGCGTGCGGCTCAACGAGCACCGTCAAGAACGGCAAGCCGCGCAGCAAGGAGTATTTTGCAGAATCGATCTATGGCGTGAAGGCCAGTCCGCGCGTTGTTGACGAGGGTAAAGCCGTGCCGAAGGGCGGCGGCCGCTATCAGGTCGGCAAGGCCTATCAGGTCAAGGGCAGGTGGTATCAGCCAAAAGAAGATTTCGGCTATAACAAGACCGGCATGTCCTCCTGGTATGGCTCCGCCTTTCACGGCCGGTTGACGGCGAACGGCGAAGTCTACGACAAATACCACCTCTCGGCTGCCCACCCGACATTCCCGTTGCCAAGCTATGCCCGCGTCACCAACCTTGAAAACGGCACGTCCGTCGTGGTCCGGGTCAATGATCGTGGCCCTTATGAATATGGCCGCATTATCGATGTCTCGTCCAAGACGGCCGACTTCCTCGACATGAAGCGCAAGGGCAGTGCCCAGGTTCGTGTCCAGTATATCGGCAAGGCACCGCTTGAAGGCAACGACATGCCCTATCTGATGGCGTCGTATGTCAAGAAGGGCGATCGCAGTCCGAACGCATTCCCAGAGGGCCAGATCGCCACCGGTGTCATGGTCGCGTCGAACGAACCGCTGCGCAAGCAGGCCGGTAATCTCGGCATACTGACCATCCCGTCCAAATCGAACCTCGACATGGGCGTACCGGTCACGGCACTTGCCGAATCTGAAGCGCCACGCGCATCATCGGCCGGGCTCGATGCTTTCGCCATGCTGCCGGAGATCGGCCCGATCCCGCGCGAGCGCCCGGCCTATATCCCGATGCCCAATGGCAATATGGCCTATGCTGCCGCTTACGTCGAAGCGCGCGTCAGCGATTCCAAGACGGCTTTCGATGCCGTTCTGGTTGATCAGAACCCGCTGACGCCAAATTCGATCGTCGAATATGCCAAGCGCAAGAGTGTCCTGCGCTAATCGCGATCCTTCGCGATTGCTCCCCGGTAGTCCGGCTGCTATTGCCGGAGAAGGCACCGGAGTTTGGAATGCATATACGACTGGTCTCGGTTTACATTGCTCTTGTCTTGAGTGTCTGCACGCCGATAGCTGTGTGGGCGCAGGCCTTTGAAACCAAGGCGAAGCAGGTCTATCTGATCGATGCCGAGACAGGCACGGTCCTGTTCGCCAAGGACGAAAATGCCGTCGTTCCACCAGCGTCGCTTGCCAAGCTGATGACCATGGAAGTCGTCTTCGACGCGATACGCAAGAATGAGCTGACGCTCGATACTGAATTTCCGGTCTCCGAACATGCGTGGCGAACCGGCGGCGCGCCGTCGGGAACATCGACAATGTTCGCGGCCTTGAAATCGCGTGTCCGCGTCGTCGATCTCATCCAGGGCGTCACCGTCCAGCTCGCCAACGATGCCTGCATTATTCTGGCCGAGGGCATGACGGGCAGCGAGGAGGCCTTTGCCAAGCGCATGACTGACCGCGCCCGTGAGCTTGGGCTGACTGGATCGGTGTTTCGCAATGCCACCGGTCTGCCCGATCCTCAGAACAAGACGACGATGCGCGATATGGCGCTGCTGGCACAGCACATCCAAGTCAACTATCCCGACCTGTTCAAATACTATTCCCAGACCGAATTCGAGTGGAACAAGATCCTGCAGCGCAACAGGACACCGCTGATCTCGGCCAATATCGGCGTCGATGGATTTGCCACCGGCTTTGCCGAAGGGGTCGGCTTCGGCATGGTTGCCACCATGCAGAAAGACACAAGGCGTGTCTTTCTGGCGCTGGGCGGCCTTGCCACTGACAAGGAACGCGTCGAGGAGACCCGCAAGATTCTCGACTGGTCGATGACGGCCTTTGAAAGAAAGCGGCTGTTCGAAGCCGGCGATACTGTTGGCGAAGCGAGCGTCTACGGCGGCGCAGTATCGCATGTTCAACTCGTCACGGCCGATGCGGTCGATGTGCTTGTGCCGGCCAACAATCCGGAGCGGCTTTCGGCCAAGGTGATCTATCGCTGGCCACTGACTATGCCGGTCGAGGCCGGCAAGCAGGCAGGCACGCTGAAGATCTGGAGCGGCGAGCGGCTTTTGCGCGAAGTGCCGGTCGAAACCAATGCGACGGTAGGGCAGGGATCGCTTATAACCAGAGCCGTGGATGCGCTGCAGGAACTGCTGTTTTTCTGGCTCTGATGAAATGACGCCACCGGCGGTTTCGCGTCCGGACACAATCAGTTAAACAGACCCTGTGTCACGTTTTCCACCCGCCATCTATACCGGCGGCTGGGGCCGTAATACCCAGACAAGGGCATCCCGTGTGCGTGGATGTTCAATTGAAAAATGACTTACGGGAATCAGCAGTGTCAGTCGGAACAGGCTTATTTGTTACATTCGAAGGCGGCGAGGGGGCTGGCAAATCCACCCAGATTCGCCTGCTTGCCGATGCCTTGCGCGAGCGCGGCTACACGGTGCTGACGACGCGCGAGCCCGGTGGTTCGCCAGGTGCAGAAGCCGTGCGGCATGTGCTTTTGTCCGGCGCGGCCCAGGAATTCGGCGTGCGCATGGAGGCAATCCTGTTTGCTGCGGCCCGCAGCGACCATGTCGAGGAGATTATCCGGCCGGCCCTCCTGAAAGGCACGGTCGTCATCTGCGACCGGTTCATGGACTCTTCCCGCGTCTACCAGGGCGTTACCGGCAATCTGGAGCCCAGCTTTATCGAGGCGCTGGAGCGCGTTGCGATCAACGGGGTCACGCCGGATTGCACGATCGTTTTCGACCTGCCAGCAGTGCTTGGTCTGGAGCGGGTGCGCCGACGGGCAGGGGCTGCCGAGGCCCAGACGGGCCAGGAAGTCGAGCTCGACCGGTTCGAGAAGGAAGAACTCGAAACCCATGAAAAACGCCGTGAGGCCTTTCTCGATATCGCCAGTGCCGATCCTACGCGCTGTCATGTGGTCGATGCCTCTGTTTCGGCCAGCGACATTGCCGCTGCCGTGCTTCTGATCGTCCAACCCTTGCTGCCCGGATCGGGCAACGGACCGGATACGGAAGCGGCACAATGAGCACCGACAGGTTCGACGTTCTCGACGGCGCCATTTCTCCAGCCGAAAACATGCGCTTGTTTGGCCATCCGGAGGCCGAGCATTTTCTGGCGCAAAGCTATCGGTCGGGGAAGGGGCATCACGCCATCCTGATCGAAGGACCGGAAGGCATAGGCAAGGCGACGCTTGCCTTCCGCTTTGCCAATCATGTTCTGACCCATCCAGATCCGGCGCAGGCACCGGCGGAACTTGGCAATCCCGATCCGAATTCCATTGCCAGCCGGCAGGTCGCATCGGGTGCATCCCACAATCTTTTGCACCTGACGCGTCCGGTCGACGAAAAGACCGGCAAAGTCAAAAGCGCCATTACCGTCGATGAAGTGCGCCGCGCTGGAAAATTCTTTTCGCAGACGTCCGGTACAGGCAACTGGCGGATCGTCATTGTCGATCCGGCCGACGATCTCAATCGCAACGCCGCCAACGCCATTCTGAAAATCCTCGAGGAGCCGCCGAAGCGGTCGCTGTTCCTGGTCTTGACCCATGCGCCCGGCAAGCTCTTGCCGACCATCCGTTCGCGCTGCCTGCCGCTGCAGCTGAAGCCGCTGGCGCCGGACGCGATGCGCAACGCCATGAACAATCTCGGCTTCGACCTTTCAGGGGCGGACGGAGAAAAGGTGCTGACATCGGCCAATGGCAGTGTGTCGGAAGCCTTGAAGCTGATCAATTACGGCGGCCTCGATATCATGGCGACGTTCCAGGCTATTCTTGCCGGGCAGGACCCGGGGATCCGCAAGGACATGCACAAGCTTGCCGACGTGCTTGCCGGAAAAGACAGCGAAACGATTTTCGCGTTCTTCCTGTCGCTGGTGACAGGCCATATGATGGGCGAGGCGCGCCACGCTGCCCATTCCGGCGATCTCGACAGGGCTGACCGGTTCGCACGCCTTTCCAGCAGCGTGACCGAGCGGATTGCTGTGGCGCAGGCTTACAATCTCGATCGCAAACAAACGGTTCTGTCGATTCTGGATGATCTCAGGGCAGCCTCGCGCGCGGTGGCCTGAATTTCCACTCTGCTCCCTTGCGATGGCAGCTTCGATATCGGCTTTGCGCGGGTGCTGAGCGGCGGCACGTTGCCGCTTTTCTAAGCGTGCACTGTTTCATCCCGCCGTTGGATGCGCTAATAGCCAGACACCCAAGATCAGAGACAGGCCGAAACCCGATCATGACCGACACGTCCCCTTTCTATATCACCACCGCGATCTCCTATCCGAACGGCAAGCCGCATATCGGCCATGCCTACGAGCTGATCGCGACCGATGCGGTGGCGCGCTACCAGCGGCTGGAGGGGCGTGAGGTGCTGTTTCTGACGGGAACCGACGAACACGGCCAGAAGATGCAGCAGACGGCGCGCAAGGAGGGCATCAGCCCGCAGGAGCTGGCCGACCGTAACTCCGCCGAATTTCAGAACATGGCCGTTCTGCTCAACGCCTCCAACGATGATTTCATCCGCACGACGGAACCGCGTCATCACGAGGCCGTCAAGAACATCTGGAACCGCATGGGCGACGCGGGCGACCTATACAAGGACAGCTATTCCGGCTGGTACTCGGTGCGCGACGAAGCCTATTATCAGGAAGGCGAAACGGAAGTGCGCGCCGATGGCGTCCGCTACGGGCCGCAGGGATCACCGGTCGAATGGGTCGAGGAAGCCAGCTACTTCTTCAAGCTCTCCGCCTATCAGGACAGGCTGCTCCAGTATTATGAGGAAAACCCGGACTTCATCGGTCCGGCCGAGCGCCGCAACGAGGTGATTTCATTCGTGAAATCCGGCCTGCGTGACTTGTCGATGTCGCGGACGACCTTCGACTGGGGCATTCCTGTTCCCAACGATCCAAGCCACGTCATGTATGTCTGGGTCGATGCGCTGACCAACTACATCACTGCGACTGGTTACCTGACTGATCCGGAAGGTCCGCGCGCCAAATTCTGGCCGGCCAATATCCACATGATCGGCAAGGACATCATCCGCTTCCATGCCGTCTACTGGCCGGCCTTCCTGATGTCGGCCGGTCTACCTTTGCCAAAGAAGGTGTTTGCCCACGGATTCCTGCTCAACAAGGGCGAGAAGATGTCGAAGTCGCTCGGCAACGTCGTCGATCCCGTCAATCTGGTCGAACATTTTGGTCTCGACCCGATCCGCTATTTCTTCCTGCGCGAAGTCTCTTTCGGCCAGGACGGTAGCTATAGCGAGGAGGGGATTGCCACCCGCATCAACTCCGATCTCGCCAATGGCATTGGCAATCTGGCCAGCCGCTCGCTGTCGATGATCGTCAAGAACTGCGACGGGCAGATCCCGGAATGCGGCGCGCTGACCGACGAAGACAAGGCGATGCTGGCTGCGGCCGATGCACTGCATGCCTCGACCCGCGACGATATGAATGCGTTGATGATCCACCGGGCGCTGGCCTCGATCATCGCTGTCGTCTCTGAAGCCGACCGTTATTTCGCGAGCCAAGAGCCCTGGGCACTGAAAAAGACCGACCCGGCACGCATGGCGACCGTTCTCTATGTCACTGCGGATGTCGTGCGCCAGATCGCCATTCTGCTGCAGCCCTTCATGCCGGAATCGTCCGCAAAACTGCTTGACCTCGTAGCGGCGCCTGCCGACAAGCGCGCTTTTGCCTCGCTGGGCAAAGCCGGACGGCTGGTTGCAGGCACGGCGCTGGAAGCGCCAAAGCCGGTTTTCCCGCGTTACGTCCCGCCGGAAGCTTGAGGACGGCCCGCGATGCTGATCGATACCCATTGCCATCTGGATTTTCCGGACTTCGAGACCGAGCGTGATGCGATCATCGAGCGGGCACGCGCGGCCGGTGTCGAGCAGATGATCACCATCTCGACGCGCGTGAAGAAATTCGACACGATCCTGGCCATTGCCGAAAACTACGCCAACGTCTTCTGCTCAGTCGGCACGCATCCGCACAATGCCGATGAGGAACTGGATATCGAGACGGATGATCTGGTGCGCCTATCTGCGCATCCGAAGGTCGTCGCCATCGGCGAAGCCGGGCTTGATTATTTCTATGACAATGCACCGCGCGACGCCCAGGTGATCGGCCTGCGCCGCCATATCACTGCTGCCCGGCAGACACAGCTGCCATTGGTGATCCACAGCCGCTCTGCCGACGACGACATGGCCGCGATCCTGACCGAGGAAACAGGGAAGGGGGCCTTCCCCTTCCTTCTCCATTGCTTCTCATCCGGCCCGGATCTCGCAAAGGTCGGCGTCGATCTCGGCGGTTATATCTCGTTTTCCGGCATCCTGACCTTTCCAAAATCGGAAGAGTTGCGCGAAATCGCCAAAACCGTGCCGCATGACCGGATGATCGTCGAAACCGATGCGCCGTATCTAGCGCCAAAGCCATTCCGGGGCAAACGCAACGAACCAGCCTATGTGGCACATACCGCGCAGGTTCTGGCCGAGACGATCGGTGTTTCGACGGAAGAGATTGCGGCGATCACCACCGACAACGCTTTCCGCGTCTTTTCTAAAATGCCGAGACTGTGAGATGGCGGTGAGGCGGGTCTTCACCATTCTCGGCTGCGGCTCGTCTCCGGGCGTGCCGCGCATCAATGGTGACTGGGGCGCCTGCGACCCCACCAATTCGAAAAACCGCCGCAGCCGCGCTGCCTTGCTGATCGAGCAGACCGGTGAGGATGGCGGTACGACCACGGTCGTCATCGATACCGGGCCTGATTTTCGCGAACAGATGATTGCGGCAAAGGTCAAAAATATCGACGCGGTGTTCTATTCACATCCGCATGCCGACCATATTCACGGCATCGATGATCTGCGTGGCTATGTCCAGTACACCGGCAGACGCATGCCGATCTGGGCCGATGCACTGACGATGGAGCGTATCCACGAAGGGTTTCGCTACTGCCTGGAGACGCCGGAGGGCAGCAACTATCCACCGATCGTCGAGGCGAGGATCATCGATCCGTCGCTATTACCTGTTTCGATCAGCGGCGCCGGCGGCACGATCGTGCTGCAGCCAGTGTTGCAGCACCACGGCAGCATCATGTCGATGGGTTTTCGTATCGGCGATTTTGCCTATTGCAGCGATGTCAGCGATTTCCCCAACGAGACCGTCAGCAAGCTGACCGGGCTGGATATGCTGGTGATCGACACGCTGCAATACAAGTTCCATCCGAGCCATCTGTCGCTGGAACAGTCACTTGGCTGGATCGCGCGCTTTGCGCCTAAGCGCGCCGTGCTCACCCATATGCACACACCGCTCGACTACGAAACGGTGATGCGTGAGACGCCGGACCACATAGAGCCGGCCTATGACGGGATGCGGATTGCGGTCGACATCAGCGATGAGCCCGGCTGAAACCGTTCAGCTGAAGTAAGGCTGCAGATTGGACCGTA
This sequence comes from Pararhizobium sp., assembly GCF_965279435.1. NCBI lineage: Bacteria > Pseudomonadati > Pseudomonadota > Alphaproteobacteria > Hyphomicrobiales > Rhizobiaceae > Pararhizobium > Pararhizobium sp. The sequence goes on along the minus strand of NZ_CBDIHY010000003.1, from coordinate 3,531,747 downwards.
TGCGGTCGAGTACGGTGGCGCCGGAAAGATCAGCGACGAAACGCTTGCCGGTGATCGTCTCATAGGCCTCGATATAGACCTTTGACGTCTGCTCGACGAGATCGGCCGGAATTTCCGGGATCGCATCCTTGTAGGGATCGCAGCGTTCAGTCACCCAGGCACGGACGAAATCCTTGTCAAAACTTTTGGGCCGCGTGCCCGAGGCAAAGCTCTGCGCATAGCTTTCGGAGATCCAGTAGCGGCTACTGTCCGGCGTATGGATCTCGTCGGCAAGAACGATGCGGCCGTCCTTGTCGGTGCCGAATTCATACTTGGTATCAACGAGAATGAGACCGCGTTCGGCAGCGCGTTCCTGGCCGCGCGCAAACAGCGCCAGAGCATAGCGCGAGACGGTTTCCCATTGTTCGGCTGTCAAAAGCTTTTGAGAGAGGATTTCATCGGCCGAAAGCGGCTCGTCATGACCACCGTCAAACGCCTTGCTGGTTGGCGTGATGATCGGCTGCGGCAATTTCTCGTTGTCTTTCAGGCCATCGGGCAAGCGGATGCCGTACATGTCACGCTCGCCATTGCGGTACTTGGTCAGGATCGACGTGCTGGTCGAACCAGCAAGATAGCCGCGCACGACGATCTCGACTGGCAGGATATCGAGCCGCGTGCCAATGACGACATTGGGGTCCGGATAAGACACCACATGGTTCGGGCAGATATCGGCGGTTTCCTCGAACCAGTACCGGGCCGTCTGCGTCAGAACCTGGCCCTTGAACGGGATCGCGGTCAGGATGACATCGAAGGCGCTCAGCCGGTCGGTGGCAATGATGATGCGGTTGCCATCCGGCAGATCGTAATTCTCACGCACCTTGCCATTGTAGCGTCCTGGCAATTCAGGAATGAAAGCATCTGAAAGAATGCGCAAATCGCTCATGGGGCCGGGTCTTTCGCTGACGTGGAGACCGGTATCGCTTAAGCCTTGGGACCGGGTGAGGTCAAGGCAGGACAAGCTGGAATGCGAGAGATCAACGCGATTCACATATCCGTTAGTTCCATAATCTATCTTATGTGATATAGATACGCGACCGGGTGGGTTCAAGGATAAAGTGCCGCTCATCCCCAAAACGAGCCTTGAGATTGCGAACAACGCTCCCTTCTCAAATGCTGCTTGCCGTGCAGAATGGTCCTCTCATTCAGATGAAGGCACAGCATATGTCCGCAGTCCCGTTGCCGATCAGCCTCTATACCGACACCGCGCGTCCTGCACCATCGACGCCAACGCTGGACATTGACCGAACCGCGTCGGTCGCCATCATTGGTGCGGGGTTTGCCGGGTTGTCTGCAGCGTTGCATCTGGCTGAAATGGGTGTCGATGTCTGTGTGCTGGAAGCCAATGAGCCCGGCTGGGGTGCGTCCGGGCGCAATGGCGGGCAGGTCAATCCTGGACTAAAATTCAATCCCGACGAAGTGCTGGGCCGGTTTGGCCGAGATCTCGGCCAGCGTATGATCGACATGGCCTGGAGCGCACCGGACTTTACCTTCGATCTCATTTCCCGTCTGGGCATCGATTGCGATGCACGCCAGAACGGTACACTACGGGCCGCGACCAACACACGGACGGCCAAGGCTATCGATGCCACGGCAAACCAATGTGCTGCGCATGGCATGCCGACACGCTTGCTGGACGCAAGGGAAACGGCACTGGCAACGGGAACGGACCGATACCCGGCGGCGCTGTTTGATCCGCGCGGCGGCGATCTCCATCCACTGAATTATGCACGCGGCCTTGTGACGGCAGCCCAGAATGCCGGCGCATCGATCCATGGCGATAGCCGTGTTGTCTCGACTCGCAGGCAATCCGGAAAATGGTTTTTGACCACCGACAAGGCGACTGTCACGGCGGATAAATTGCTTGTTGTTACAAATGCATGCACGGGCGGGCTCTGGCCGAACTTGAGGAAGTCTCTAGTCCCTGTTTACAGTTCGATCGTTGCAACAGAACCCCTGCCCGATGATCTCGCGGCTCGCATGTTGCCGCAGCGTCCGGTACTCTATGAAAGCGGCCATATCACCGTCTATTACCGGCTCGACAGGAAGAACCGGCTGTTGATGGGTGGCCGTGGGCCGCAGCGGGAATTATCTGGGCAAACCGGGCCGCTCGATTATCTGAAACGCTATACCGAAAGCCTTTGGCCGGGCCTGGCGGGTATCCGTTGGACACATGCCTGGAACGGCCAGCTGGCTATGACGACGGACCATCTGCCCCATCTGCATGAACCGACCGAAGACACGCTGATCTATCTCGGCTGCAACGGCCGTGGCGTGGCGTTGGCGACGACTATGGGCAAACAGCTGGCCCAACGGCTGGTGGGTGGGCAATCCGTCCAGATCGACCTGCCTTTGACCGGCATCAAACCCATGCGCTTCCATGCGTTCTGGCCGATCGGCGTTCACGCGGCGATGATCTGGGGCAGGATGAAGGACCGGTTGGGCATGTAGTGCGTTAAAACCGGCCGCGAAGACCTGAAATTATTTAAAGGTTCTATTTTTTTAGTTTATGAAAATTGTTCAATATATTGAATTTTATTTATAAATTCAATTTCAGAATATCACCAGAATCAAAGAAACCATTTTCGCTCGGCACACGTATCATATCTATTCTGGTGGCCAGCAAGGAGACGGGGAATGATCCGGACGCTCAGAGCCTGCGCATGTATTGCCATTCTATTGTCCGCCCCGCTGGCTTTGGCGGCGGAGCCTGTCGATACGGCTCAGTCGATCATCCAGAACCAGATCGAGGCCTTTCTCAATGATGACGCGGAGGCGGCCTATTCCTTTGCCTCGCCGCAGATCAGGCAAAAGTTTCCTGACAAGAGCATCTTCTTCGAGATGGTCAAGCGCGGTTATACCCCGGTCTACCGTCCCGGTAATTTCGCCTTCGGCCGCAACAAGATCGATGGGGATACGGTGGTTCAGGAAGTGCTGATCTCTGCGCCTGATGGCAAGGACTGGACGGCGCTGTATTTTCTCGTGAAGCAACCGGACGGTAGCTACAAGATCAACGGCGTGCAGATGCTGCAGCAGGCCCCCGGCCCCGAAATCTGACCGGAACGCCGCTCAGAGCGGCGCCAGGTCGCCGCGCGCCCATTCTTCCTGCGTCTCTTCCATGAAGGCTGCATAACGGCCCTCCTCGATCGCCTTGCGGATACCGGCCATCAGGTCCTGATAATAGGCCAGATTGTTCCAGGTCAGCAGCATGCCACCGAGGCTCTCGTCGGCGCGGACGAGATGATGCAGGTAGGCCCGGGAATAGTCGTGCGCTGCCGGGCACGCAGACTGATCGTCCAGTGGCCTGATATCTTCGGCATGACGGGCATTGCGCAGGTTGACCCGCCCTCGCCGGGTGAAGGCCAGACCATGGCGGCCGGCCCTTGTCGGCATGACACAATCGAACATGTCGATGCCGCGCGCCACCGACTTCAGGATATCGTCAGGCGTGCCGACACCCATCAGGTAACGCGGCTTTTCGACCGGCAGTTCCGGGCACGTGATGTCCAGCATATCGAGCATGACAGCCTGCGGTTCGCCAACAGCAAGACCGCCGATGGCATAACCCTTGAGGTCGAGTTCTGACAGAGCCTGGGCTGAGCGGACACGCAGCGCCGGAATATCGCCGCCCTGAACGATGCCGAACATCGCCTTGCCCGGCTGGTCGCCAAAGGCGGTCTTGCATCGATCAGCCCAACGCAGTGACATTTCCATTGCGCGTTCAATATCAGTGGGTTCTGCCGGAAGTCTCACACATTCATCGAGCTGCATCTGAATATCGCTATCCAGCATGCCCTGGATCTCGATCGAACGCTCCGGCGACATATGATGCAGGGCGCCATCGACATGGCTCTTGAAGGTTACGCCCTTCTCGTCAAGCTTGCGCAGGCCGGCGAGCGACATGACCTGGAAGCCGCCGCTGTCGGTGAGGATCGGATATGGCCAGCGGATCAGTTCGTGCAGACCGCCAAGACGCGCCACCCGTTCCGGGCCGGGGCGCAGCATCAGGTGGTAGGTGTTGCCAAGGATGATGTCGGCGCCGAGATCGCGGACCTGATCGAGATACATCGCCTTGACCGTGCCGACGGTTCCGACCGGCATGAACGCCGGCGTGCGGATTTCCCCGCGCGGCATCGATACCGTGCCACGGCGCGCCTTGCCGTCGGTTGCCTTGATGTTGAACTGAAATGTTTCGGTCATGTTGCATCCCGGAAAAGCAGGCTGGAATCGCCGTAGGAATAGAAACGGTAGCCGGTGTCGATGGCGTGCGCATAGGCCCGCCGCATCGTCTCGAGGCCGCTGAAGGCCGAGACGAGCATGAACAGGGTCGACTTCGGCAGGTGAAAATTGGTCATCAGCATATCCACAGCGCGGAATCGGTAGCCGGGCGTGATGAAGATGCCGGTCGGCCCGGACCAGGGGAGAATATCGCCATTCTCCTCCGCAGCACTTTCAAGCAGCCGCAACGAGGTAGTGCCGACACAGACGATGCGCCCGCCCCTCGCCTTGACCGCATTCAGGCGTTCGGCGACTTCAGCGCTGACATGACCGACCTCCTGGTGCATGACGTGATCGTCGGTATCATCGACCTTCATCGGCAGGAAGGTGCCAGCACCCACGTGCAAGGTGACGAAATGGCGCTCGACGCCGAGCGCATCCAGCGCTTCGAACAGGCGGTCGGTGAAATGCAGGCCGGCGGTCGGCGCCGCAACGGCGCCGTGTTCGCGGGCGTAAACTGTCTGGTAGTCGGTGCGGTCCTGCTCATCCTCCGGGCGCTTGGAGGCGATATAAGGGGGCAACGGAATGTGACCGACGGCAAGGATCGCCTCGTCCAGCGCCGGGCCGGACAGATCGAACCGCAACGTCACCTCACCCGCCTCGCCCTTCTCCTCGACGGTCGCGTCCAGCGTGCCCATCAGGCAGGTATTGGAGCCGTGGCCGAACTCGATCCTGTCGCCGAGCTTGAGACGTTTGGCTGGACGGGCAAACGCCTTCCAGCGATCGGGGGCGACGCGCATGTGCAGCGTCAGCGACACTTGCGTGACCACGTCCTCGCCACGCCGGCGCAGGCCCTCCAGTTGGGCAGGAATGACCTTAGTATCGTTGAAGACCAGGGCATCGCCGGGGCGCAGGAACGATGGCAGGTCCATGACGCTGCGATCGGAGAGCTCCACGCTTTCATTCGGCTGGACGACAAGCAGACGGGCGCTGTCGCGCGGGCTTGCGGGCCTCAGCGCAATATTGTCTTCGGGGAGATCGAAATCGAACAGATCGACGCGCATGAAAAATCTTCTTTAAACGGCAAACCCGCCCCGGCGCCTTTCAAGGCAACGGGACGGGTTTGGGCAATAGCCTGAATTAGGCGTTGGCGGCAAGTTTCATCGACACGATGCTGTCGGGATCCTTGACGGGCTCGCCCTTCTTGATCTTGTCGATGTTGTCCATGCCGGAAATGACCTGGCCCCAGACCGAATACTGCTTGTTCAGCCATGGGCTGTCGGTGAAGCAGATGAAGAACTGCGAATTGGCAGAGTTCGGCATCTGGCTACGCGCCATCGAGCACGTGCCACGCACATGGCTCATGTTGGAGAATTCGGCCTTGAGGTCCGGCTTTTCGGAGCCGCCCATGCCGGCGCGGGCCGGATTGAAATCCTTGCCGCCCGTCTTGCCGTACTGCACGTCGCCGGTCTGCGCCATGAAGTCGTCGATGACGCGGTGGAAGACGACGCCATCATAGGCGCCTTCGGCGCACAGTTCCTTGATGCGGGCAACGTGGCCCGGCGCCAGGTCCGGCAGAAGCTGGATAACGACCGGTCCCTTGGTGGTTTCCATGATGATTGTGTTTTCAGGATCCTTGATCTCTGTCATGGCCTTCTCCTTGTTGTTAAAGCGAGTGTTTTAAACGTGTGTTACTTGCCGACCTTGACGCTGATCATCCGGTCGGGGTCGGTGACGGAACCATTGTTGGCTTCGTCGCCCTTCTTGATCTTGTCGACATTGTCCATGCCTTCAACGACCTTGCCAACGACCGTGTACTGGCCGTTCAGGAAGTCGCCTGGTGCGAACATGATGAAGAACTGCGAATTGGCGGAGTTCGGATCCTGGCTGCGTGCCATGCCGACCGTACCGCGCGCGAACGGAACCTTGGAAAATTCAGCTTCGACATTCGGCTTCGACGAACCGCCCATGCCGGCCATCTCCGGCTTGAAATCCTTTTCCATGTTGCCGTACTGGACGTCACCGGTCTGGGCCATGAAACCCGGGATGACGCGGTGGAAGGCGACATTGTTGTAGTCGCCGGCTTCCACCAGTTCCTTGATGCGCGCAACGTGCTTCGGCGCGACGTCCGGCATCAGCTCGATGACGACCGGGCCGTCTTTCAGCGTGATGGTGATGTAGTCCTTGGCCTGGGCAAAGGCATTGCTGGTCAGGGATGCGAGGACAACGGCGCCTGCGAAAGCGAGTTGGAGAATTTTCATGTTAGCTCCCGTGGAAATAAAAGGAAAACGTCAGGATTTGCGTTTTGCGTTCAGGGCCTGATGAACGGCCTTGGGTACGAAGGCGCTGACATCACCGCCCATGGCAGCGATCTGGCGAACCAATGTGGCGGTAATGGGCCGCGATGCCGTGCCGGCCGGAAGAAACAGGGTCTGGATATCCGGCGCCATCTGCCGGTTCATGCCTGACATCTGCATCTCGTAGTCGAGATCCGTGCCATCGCGCAGGCCGCGCACCAATAGCGAAGCACCATGTTTCCGCGCTGCATCGACCACCAGGTTATCAAAAGAAACGACCGAGATATCGCCGGCTCTTTCCGGAAGGAATTCCTGCAGCGACTGGGCAATGAGGGCTGCGCGCTCCTCAAAGGAAAACAGCGGCGTCTTGCCGGGATGGATACCGATCGCAACGATGACCGTCGGCGCCACGTTGAGCGCCTGTACCAGCACGTCGAGGTGACCGTTCGTCATCGGGTCGAAGGAGCCGGGATAAAAAGCAGTGGTCATCGCGCCTGTTTCCGTTTCGAAGCCTTTTGTCACGGACTGCGGTCAATCGCAAGGGAGCACGCTTGCCGCTCCACGTGTTCCCTTCGGAACACAAGCCGGATGGCATGAATGCTAGATGAAGGACGCGTTCAAGGTTGCTTCAAAGAGGATTTGATATTCCGCGAAGTAGAGAACGGAACTTTTTCCAGTCACGGCCGTTTATTGGCTGAAAGGATCACCACTATGGCACTTATTCTTCTGTCGATGACCATGTTTTTTGTCATGCTTTTTGCAACGGCAAATGCAATCAGAAACGAAGCGCGCCTGGACCGGCCTGATCTTAACCGCACGCGTTTGTTCAAATAGAGGATGATCTGCAATGGCCATCACAATGATGCTCATATCGGCAGTGATTAGTATCGTGTTCCTGGTCGATTTCGCCAAAACCATTTTCGAACTTCAGCGCGATAGAAGCGCGATGAAGGAAATGAGCCGCGACGCAGGTGGTTTCAGCGTCTGACATTTTCCCAAAGTTCCCATAGCGGCAACCTCCAGTACCCGCTGACATAAAAGCCGGACGGTTCCCCTGCCAGTCCGGTTTTTCTTTGCCTTGATCACCGCAATTGCCACAGATGACAGCCGTAATTCGAAACCAAACGAAAAAGCCGGGCGATCGCATCGCCCGGCTTTTTTTAATCATAAGGCGGAAGGTTTCACTCTTCCGTTTCAGCCGGCGGCTCTGTTGCCTGCACGTCGTCATCCGGCATGTCGGTCTGGCCTGCGATGTCATCGCCCTCTTCGGGCTCAGGCTCGCTGATACGTTCCACGGAAACGACCTTTTCGTCCTTCGCGGTTGTGAAGATCGTCACGCCCTTTGTGGCGCGGCTGGCAAGGCGGATGCCGCCAACCGGGACGCGGATTAATTGGCCGCCATCGGAAACCAGCATGATCTGGTCGTTGTCTTCAACCGGGAAGGCCGCGACCAGTTCGCCAATTTCGCCGGTCTTGGAGGTATCCGTTGCGCGAATACCCTTGCCGCCACGGCCGGAGGTGCGGAAGTCGTAGGTGGAGGAGCGCTTGCCAAACCCCTTGACGGAGACCGTCAGCACGAACTGTTCGCGTGCCTTGAGTTCCTCATAACGGGCGTCGTCCAGCTGACCTTCCTCGGTCACCTCTTCGCCAACGAGCGCGATTTCCTCGTCCTCGCCGGTTGCAGCCCGACGCTCAGCAGCAGCGCGCTTCAGGTAGGCAGCACGCTCCCACGGTTCGGCATCGACATGGCCGACAATGGTCATCGAGATGATCCGGTCGCCGTCGCCGAGCGTGATGCCGCGAACGCCGATCGAGTTACGGCCGGCAAAGACGCGGACGTCATCGACCGAGAAGCGGATGCACTGGCCAAGCGCCGTCGTCATCAGCACGTCGTCATGCTCGGTGCAGGTTTCGACGGAGAGGATTTCGTCACCCTCCTCATCGAGCTTCATGGCAATCTTGCCGTTGCGGTTGACCTGGACGAAATCCGACAGCTTGTTGCGGCGGACCGTGCCACGCGTCGTCGAGAACATCACGTCGAGGTTTTCCCACGTCGTTTCGTCCTCTGGCAGCGGCATGATCGTGGTGATGCGTTCACCCGGCTCCAGCGGCAGCATGTTGATCAGAGCCTTGCCGCGCGATTGCGGTGTGCCGATCGGCAGGCGCCAGACCTTCTCCTTGTAGACGATGCCGCGCGACGAGAAGAACAGCATCGGCGTATGGGTATTGGCAACGAACAGGCGCGTGACGAAATCCTCGTCGCGCGTCGCCATGCCGGAGCGGCCCTTGCCGCCGCGGCGCTGAGCCCGGTAGGTCGCCAGCGGCACACGCTTGATATAGCCGAGATGGGACACGGTAATGACCATGTCTTCCTGGGCAATCAGGTCTTCGTCGTCCATGTCCGGACCGCCTTCGACGATCACGGTGCGGCGCGGGGTGCCGAACTCTTCGCGAACGGCAATGAGCTCGTCCTTGACGATAGTCATGATGCGGATACGCGACGACAGGATATCGAGATAGTCGCTGATCTCGGCGCCGATCTTATTCAGCTCATCGCCAATTTCGTCGCGGCCAAGGGCCGTCAAGCGGGCGAGACGCAGCTCAAGGATGGCCCGGGCCTGCTCTTCGGACAAGTTGTAGGTCAGGTCTTCGTTGATGCGGTGGCGCGGATCGTCGATCAGACGGATCAGGCTTTCAACATCCGATGCCGGCCAACGGCGCGTCATCAACTGTTCGCGCGCGGTGGCTGGATCCGGCGCGCTTCTGATCAGCTTGATGATCTCGTCGATATTGGCAACCGCAATCGCGAGGCCGACCAACACATGCGCGCGATCACGCGCCTTGCGCAGCAGATACTTGGTGCGTCGGCTGATGACTTCCTCGCGGAAGGCAACGAATGCACGCAGCATGTCGAGCAGCGTCATCTGCTCCGGCTTGCCGCCATTCAGCGCCACCATGTTGCAGCCGAACGACGTCTGCAGCGGGGTGTAGCGATAAAGCTGATTGAGGATGACTTCGGCGTTGGCATCGCGCTTCAGCTCGACGACGACGCGGTAGCCCTGGCGATCGGATTCGTCGCGAAGGTCGGAAATACCCTCGATGCGCTTGTCCTTGACCAGTTCGGCCATCTTCTCAATCATCGTCGCCTTGTTCACCTGATAGGGAACCTCGGTGATGATGATCTGTTCGCGGTCGCCGCGCATCGGTTCGATGGTGGCGCGGCCGCGCATGATGACCGACCCACGGCCTGTCTCATAGGCCGAACGGATGCCGGAACGGCCAAGGATGAAGGCGCCGGTGGGGAAGTCCGGACCTGGAATGATCTCCATCAGCTGCGGCAATTCCAGCGCCGGCTCGTCGATCAGGGCGATACAGCCATTGATGACTTCAACCAGATTGTGCGGTGGGATATTGGTCGCCATGCCGACGGCAATGCCGCCTGCGCCGTTGACCAGAAGGTTCGGGAATTTCGCCGGAACAACGGCCGGCTCGCTCAGCGTGCCGTCATAGTTGTCGCGAAAATCGACCGTTTCCTTGTCGAGGTCGTCGAGAAGTGCGTGAGCTGCCTTCTGCAGGCGGCACTCGGTGTAACGTTCGGCGGCCGGCGGGTCACCGTCGATCGAGCCGAAATTGCCCTGACCGTCGATCAGCGGCAAACGTAGCGACCACGGCTGCGCCATGCGGGCGAGCGCATCATAGATCGCCGAGTTGCCGTGCGGATGGAATTTACCCATCACGTCACCGGTGACGCGGGCGCATTTGACGTATTTCTTGTTCCAGTCGATGCCCAGTTCGCTCATCCCGAACAGGATGCGCCGGTGCACGGGCTTCAGACCATCGCGGACATCGGGAAGAGCACGGCTGACGATAACGCTCATGGCGTAATCGAGATACGAGCGCTGCATTTCCTCCATGATGGAAATGGGCTCGATGCCTGGTTGATTCTTGCCGCCGCCTGGTGTGCTTTGTTCAGTCAATTTCGATCACGATCTTTGTTCAGAATCAGACAGATTTTTATAGCCGAATGCATTGGCGAGCGCCAATTTCGGGGCCGGGTTGTGAACAGCCTTTTAGGCTCATCGGCGCTCTCACAGGCATTTGCAAGGCAAAAGCGGCCAAACAGTGAAGGAGAGGCCTTTCATTCGAAGCCACCCTCGCCTAACAATTCATCAGACGGTCATCATAAACAAGGCCGCGAGGGGAATGGGATGTCTCAATTCGACCTTCTGATCAATGCGCTGACCACGATCCTGGTCACCATCGATCCGCCCGGCCTTGCGCCGATCTTCCTCAGCCTGACCGTCGGCATGAGCCGGCAAGAGCGCTTTCTGGTGGCACGCCGCGGCACACTGATCGCATTCTTCATCCTGGCAGCCTTCGCGCTGTTCGGAAACGGTATCCTCGGATTGCTCGGCATTTCCATCGGCGCCTTCCGGATTGCCGGTGGTTTGCTTCTGTTCTGGATCGCCTTCGAGATGATTTTCGAGAAGCGCAACGAGCGTAAGGAAAAGACCGGCGAAGCCGCCATTACCCGCGACCACATCCACAATATCGCGGTATTTCCGCTGGCGCTGCCATTGATTGCCGGCCCCGGCGCGATCTCGGCGACGATCCTGCTCTCGGGTTCGTTCTCTGCAACGATCGACCGGGTTCAACTGATCCTGGTCATCGCCTTCTGCCTTGCCATCCTGTTTGCCGCCCTCGTTATCGCCGACCGTATCGACCGGTTTTTAGGCGTTACCGGCCGCGCCATCCTGACACGCCTGCTCGGCGTCATTCTCGCGGCGTTGGCGGTGCAGTTCGTCGTCGATGGCGTCAAGTCGACCATGGCCTTGTGACCGCACGTGATTGATGCAGGTTCCGCCAACGAAAAAGGCCCGGTTTCCCGGGCCTTTTTGACAAGAGAGCGCTTCGATTAGAACGGAATGTCGTCGTCCATATCGCGCGAAAAGTTTCCACCGGCGTTGCTGCTTGCACCACCGCCAGAACGGCCTGCGGGGGCCGAGGATGGGCGATCGTAATCACCGCCGTAGTTGTCCGAGCCGCCACCGGCATTGCCGCCGCCATACTCGGAGCCACCGCGTCCGCCGCCAGCACCCTGCCCGTCACCGCGACCACCGAGCATGGTCAGCGTCGAGTTGAAGCCCTGCAGCACCACTTCCGTCGAGTAGCGATCCTGGCCGTCCTTGTCCTGCCATTTGCGGGTCTGCAGCTGGCCTTCGATATAGACCGTCGCACCCTTCTTCAGATACTGCTCGGCAACCTTGCAGAGACCTTCGTTGAAGATCACCACACGGTGCCATTCGGTCTTTTCCTTGCGCTCGCCGGAATTGCGGTCGCGCCAGCTTTCCGAGGTCGCAATGTTGAGGTTGGCGATCGGCTTGCCATCCTGCGTGCGCCGGATTTCCGGGTCTGCCCCGAGGTTACCGATCAAAATCACCTTGTTGACACTGCCTGCCATCTTGCTTTTCCCGCTATCCTGCCCGGCCTTGCAGCCCGGCTTCCAAATTCAGAGCACGCATCTTAGCGGCTGACGGCCAAGCATACGCCCCTTTGCATTGTGTCATCCACAACAGATTTCAGATTTTGTTCTATCTTTGTTCTAATAAATTTGTAATATCCTGTCAACCGACTCGGAAAGCCCGCTGTTTTTCACCTTGTGCCTCGACATGGGCGCTGGCGTACTTAAATAGGAGCTTTCCAATACCGATACAAAGCTGGGCACGATGAGCAAACTCGAGACCATTTCCATCCGCGGCGCGCGCGAACACAATCTCAAGGGCATCGACCTTGACCTGCCGCGCAACAAGCTGATCGTCATGACCGGCCTGTCGGGCTCCGGAAAGTCCTCGCTTGCCTTCGACACGATCTATGCCGAGGGACAGCGGCGCTATGTCGAGAGCCTGTCGGCCTATGCCCGTCAGTTCCTCGAGATGATGCAGAAGCCGGATGTCGACCAGATCGACGGTCTGTCTCCAGCCATCTCGATCGAGCAAAAAACCACCTCGCGCAATCCGCGCTCGACGGTTGGCACGGTCACCGAAATCTACGACTATATGCGCCTGCTGTTTGCCCGCGTCGGCGTGCCCTATTCGCCGGCAACAGGCCTGCCGATCGAAAGCCAGACGGTCAGCCAGATGGTCGATCGCGTCGTCGATTTTGGCGAAGGCACCCGTCTTTATATTCTTGCTCCGATCGTGCGCGGCCGCAAGGGCGAGTACAAGAAAGAGCTTGCCGAGCTGATGAAGAAGGGCTTTCAGCGCGTCAAGATCGACGGTCAGTTCTACGAGATCGCCGAGGCGCCGACGCTCGACAAGAAATACAAGCATGACATCGATGTCGTCGTCGACCGCGTCGTCGTACGCCCGGACCTGACTGCGCGTCTCGCCGACAGTCTGGAAACCTGCCTGACGCTCGCCGATGGCCTGGCGATTGCTGAATTTGCCGACAAGCCGCTGCCACCGGAAGAAACCTCGGCCGGCGGTTCAGCCAACAAGTCGCTGAACGAAACGCATGAACGCGTGCTGTTTTCGGAAAAATTCGCCTGCCCGGTGTCCGGATTCACGATCTCTGAGATCGAGCCGCGGCTGTTCTCGTTCAACAATCCCTTCGGCGCCTGCCCGACCTGCGATGGTCTCGGCAGCCAGCAAAAGATCGACGAAGCGCTGATCATCCCGGAACCCGACCGGACGCTGAAGAACGGCGCCATCGCCCCTTGGGCAAAATCGTCGTCACCGTATTATAACCAGACGCTCGAGGCCCTCGGCAAAGCCTTCGGCTTCAAACTGTCGAGCAAATGGACCGACCTGTCCGACGACGCCAAGAGCGCCATCCTGCAGGGTACCGAGGAGAAGATCAGCTTCCATTACGAGGACGGTGCCCGCTCGTACAACACCACCAAGAATTTCGAAGGCATCGTACCCAATCTGGAGCGGCGCTGGAAGGAGACCGACAGTGCCTGGGCGCGCGAGGAGATCGAACGCTATATGTCGGCGGCCCCCTGCCCGGCCTGCAACGGTTTTCGCCTGAAGCCGGAAGCGCTGGCGGTCAAGATCAACAAGCTGCATATCGGTGAAGTCACGCAGATGTCGATCCGCGTGGCGCGTGACTGGTTCGAGGTCCTGCCCGAACACATGAATGCCAAGCAGAACGAGATCGCAGTGCGCATCCTCAAGGAAATTCGCGAGCGGCTGCGGTTTCTCAATGATGTCGGGCTGGAATATCTCAGCCTGTCGCGCAATTCCGGCACACTGTCGGGCGGCGAAAGCCAGCGTATCCGGTTGGCTTCGCAGATCGGCTCGGGCCTCACCGGCGTGCTCTATGTTCTCGACGAGCCGTCCATCGGCCTGCACCAGCGTGACAATGCCCGGCTGCTCGACACGCTGCGGCATCTGCGCGACATCGGCAACACCGTGATCGTCGTCGAGCATGACGAAGACGCGATCATGACGGCCGACTACGTAGTCGATATCGGCCCGGCGGCCGGTATTCACGGCGGCGAAGTCGTAGCGCAAGGCACACCGGCGGAAGTTCTTGCCAATCCGAATTCGCTGACCGGCAAATATCTGTCGGGCGAAATGGCGGTTGCGGTTCCGGCCGAGCGGCGCAAGCCGAAGAAGAAAAAGGAAATTACTGTTGTCGGCGCCCGCGCCAACAATCTGAAGAACGTCACTGCCTCGATCCCGCTCGGGATTTTCACAGCCGTTACCGGTGTATCGGGCGGCGGCAAATCGACCTTCCTGATCGAGACGCTTTATAAGGCGGCGGCTCGGCGCATCATGGGCGCGCGTGAAAATCCGGCCGAGCATGACCGGATCGACGGTTTTGAGCATATCGACAAGGTTATCGACATCGACCAGTCGCCGATCGGCCGCACCCCGCGCTCCAACCCAGCGACCTATACCGGCGCCTTCACACCGATCCGCGACTGGTTTGCCGGTCTACCGGAGGCAAAGACGCGCGGCTATCAGCCGGGCCGCTTCTCCTTCAACGTCAAGGGCGGCCGCTGCGAGGCCTGCCAGGGCGACGGCGTCATCAAGATCGAGATGCACTTCCTGCCGGATGTCTATGTCACCTGCGATGTCTGTCACGGCAAGCGCTACAACCGCGAAACACTGGACGTGCATTTCAAGGGCAAGTCGATCGCCGACGTGCTCGACATGACCGTAGAGGAAGGTGTCGAGTTCTTCGCTGCTGTGCCCGCCGTGCGCGACAAGCTACAGGCGTTGCAGGGCGTCGGCCTCGGCTATATCAAGGTCGGCCAGCAGGCCAACACGCTGTCGGGTGGCGAGGCCCAGCGCGTCAAGCTCGCCAAGGAGCTGTCGAAGCGCTCGACCGGCCGCACGCTCTACATTCTCGACGAACCGACCACCGGCCTGCATTTCCATGATGTTGCCAAGCTTCTGGAAGTGCTGCACGAGCTGGTCGACCAGGGCAATTCGGTTGTGGTCATCGAGCACAATCTCGAGGTCATCAAGACTGCCGACTGGGTGATCGATTTCGGCCCGGAAGGCGGCGATGGCGGTGGCGAAGTGATCGCAGCCGGAACGCCGGAGGATATTGTCAAGGAAAAGCGATCGCATACCGGTGTCTTCCTGAAGGAACTTCTGGAACGACGGCCAATCCGCAAGATGGCGGCGGCAGAATAAGGCGTAGACCGAGAAGGAAAGAGCATGTCGACATCAGGCACAATCCGCTGCGGCATTGGCGGCTGGACCTTTGATCCCTGGGAGGGGACATTCTATCCGGACACGCTGACGAAGAAGCGGCAGCTGGAATATGCCAGCAGCCAGCTGAAAGCCATCGAGGTTAATGGGACCTATTACGGTTCGCAAAAGCCGGAGACGTTTGCCAAATGGGCGTCGGAAGTGCCGGATGATTTTATCTTCTCGCTGAAGGCCAGCCGCTTTTCCACCAACAAGAAGGTGCTGGCGGAGGCCGGGGAGTCGATCGGCAAGTTTCTGGGCCAGGGACTGACGGAACTCGGGCCGCATCTCGGGCCGATCCTCTGGCAGTTCATGCCGACCAAGAAATTCGACGCTGAGGATTTTGGCGCATTTCTGGCGCTGTTGCCGGAAAAGCAGGATGGCTTGACGTTGCGTCACGTTGTTGAGGTACGCCACGACTCCTTCCGCACGCCGGAATTCACCGCCCTGCTTGCCAAGCACAAGGTCGCGGTCGTCTGCGCCGACCATTTCGACTATCCGATGATCGCCGATGTGACCGGTGATTTCGTCTATACCCGCCTTCAGACCGGCAGCGATGACGTCAAAACCTGTTACGATGAAAAGCGGCTCGATCTCTGGGCGGACCGGGTGAAAAGCTGGGCAGCAGGCGGCGATATCGGCGATCTCGCCCATGCGGACCCCACGCACAAGCCGGAAAAGAAGCCACGCGACGTGTTTGCGTTCTTCATCTCCGAGGGCAAGGTCAATGCACCGAACGGCGCTCGGGCGCTGCAGACACTGGTCGATTAATCAGCTAGCGGCAGGCAACGGCTCAATCGCAGCGGCAAGATCCTCTGCCGTCAGCCCCTCGCCTGCCTTGGCTCCAGCACGACCGTGGCGCCAGACGCCGGCAGCGGCGGCCTCGAAGGCCGGCATGCCTTGCGCCAGATGCGCGCCGATGATGCCGGCGAGCGTATCGCCGGATCCGGCAGTCGCCAGCCAGGGTGGCGCATTGGTGTTGATCGCGGCGCGTCCGTCGGGCGATGCAATGACGGTGTCGGCGCCCTTGTAGACGATAACAGCGTGGCTGCGTTTGGCTGCTGCGAGGGCACGGTCGACCTTTGACAGAGTTGGGTCGGCGTCGATATCGGCAAACAACCGGGCGAACTCGCCCTCGTGCGGGGTCATGACCAGATGGGGCTCACCCTGCGCGAAAACATCGAAAAGTGGCGCCGGGTCATCTTTGAAAGCGGTAATCCCGTCGGCATCGAGGACCAGTGCCCGTTCGCCGAGCAATAGGGCGTATTGCCGTGCCTTCTCCAGATCGCCAAATCCCGGGCCAAGCACGAAGGCGCTGATGCGCCTGTCGGCAAGCCAATGCGACAGGGCGGCGGCATCCTCGACCTCCTTCAGCATCACGGCCGTCAGATGCGCGGCATTGGCAGTGATCGCCGCGGAAGCAGACGCAAGCGTCACCAGTCCGGCGCCAGCAGTCAGCCCGGCCACAGCCGACAGCCGCGCAGCACCAGTTGACAGCGGCCCGCCCGAGAAGACGGCGAGATGGCCGCGTGTGAATTTGTGGGCCGAGGGATCAAGGACATGCGTATAGCCAGCCCAGAGATGCGGGCCGTTTTCGCAAAGCCTGCTTGCATGGCTGCGCAGCAAACTTTCGGGTATGCCGATGTCGAACACGTCGAGGCTGCCGCAGAGCGTGCGGCCCGGCAAAAGCAGATGCCCAGGCTTTCGCGCCATGAAAGTAATGGTATGGCTGGCGCGAAAACTCTTGCCCAGCACCTGTCCGGTGCGGCCATCAAGGCCGGACGGCAAGTCAATCGCGATAACGGGAATTTGCGCCTGCGCGACGACCTGCATGACGAAGGCAGCATCATCTGGAACCGGACGGGACAGTCCGGCGCCGAACAGGGCGTCGATGACGACATCTCCGGTCTCGGGCCGGCAGGCCCGCAGAGTTTCCACACTATCCGCCCACTGCGCATGCGCACGCGCTGCATCGCCTTTGAGGTGAGCGGTATCCCCCAGCGCATAAACGGCGACCTCCGCGCCGCTTCGCTTCAATCCGGCGGCGGCGATATATCCGTCGCCGCCATTATTTCCGGGGCCGCATAGAACGACAAACCGCAGCGCCTGCGGATAAATCCGCAGTGCTGCAGCGGAAACAGCCAGACCCGCCGAGGTCATCAGCCGGAAACTGTCGATCCCCGAGTGTGCGGCATCGCTGTCGATCGCGGACATTTCCGTGGGGGTGATGATGGATACGGTGCGGTCAAAGGACATGGCTCAAAATGCCCGCAAGTCGCAGAGCCGACAAGCTTAAAACGTAGCCTTATTTTGTATATTTTTTAGGCATTTGCATAGAATTCATCCTGACCGATGGCGCCTGCTGCAGCAATGGTTGATAGACACTGAGGACAAAGCCCGTTCACGCAGAAAAATTCATAAAAAATAGGCAAATGGCGCTGTTTATTCCGAAGAAAGGGATATGATCATCGCAGCTGCGGGTGTTTTCACCCAAAACAGCATCGCATTTGCCATATCTGGCATGTAAAATGCATAATGAAGGTGAGCGGGCATAAGCCTGCCATAACGGGAGAAGCGGAGAGATATTTTCTCATGAAAAAGATCGAAGCGATCATAAAGCCTTTCAAGCTGGACGAAGTGAAGGAAGCCCTTCAGGAAGTTGGTCTGCAAGGGATCACCGTCACCGAAGCCAAGGGCTTTGGACGCCAGAAGGGCCACACGGAACTGTATCGTGGGGCGGAATACGTTGTTGATTTTCTCCCGAAGGTGAAAGTTGAAGTCGTACTGGCTGACGAAAATGCGGAGGCCGTGATCGAGGCCATACGGAATGCCGCCCAGACCGGACGTATTGGCGACGGAAAGATCTTCGTCTCCAATATCGAAGAGGTCATCCGCATCCGTACCGGCGAGACCGGCATCGACGCTATCTAATCCGCCTGACCGTTCGGTTCAGGCCCTACCTCGTCATCTCAAAAGAGGGACTTTCAAAAAATGACGACTGCAAATGATATCCTCAAGCAAATCAAGGATAACGACGTCAAGTTCGTTGATCTGCGCTTCACCGACCCGAAGGGCAAGCTGCATCACCTGACGATGGACGTCGGCTGCGTGGACGAAGACATGTTCGCCGATGGCGTCATGTTCGACGGCTCGTCGATAGGCGGCTGGAAGGCCATCAACGAGTCCGACATGGTGCTGATGCCGGATACGGCGACCGTGCACATGGATCCTTTCTTTGCGCAGTCCACGATGGTCATCGTCTGCGATATTCTCGATCCGGTCTCCGGCGAAGCCTATAACCGCGATCCGCGTGGGATCGCCAAGAAGGCCGAGGCCTATCTCAAGGCGTCCGGTATCGGCGACACCGTCTTTGTTGGTCCGGAACCGGAATTCTTCGTGTTCGACGACGTCAAGTACAAGGCCGATCCTTACAATACCGGCTTCAAGCTCGATTCGTCGGAACTGCCGTCGAACGACGACACCGATTACGAGACCGGCAACCTTGGTCACCGTCCGCGCGTCAAGGGCGGCTATTTCCCGGTTCCGCCGATCGACAGCTGCCAGGACATGCGCTCCGAGATGCTGACGGTTCTGACCGAAATGGGCGTCACCGTTGAAAAACAGCACCACGAAGTCGCCGCAGCCCAGCACGAACTGGGTGTCCGGTTCGACACCCTGGTGCGCAATGCCGACAAGGTGCAGATCTACAAGTACGTCGTGCACCAGGTCGCCAATGCCTATGGCAAGACGGCGACCTTCATGCCGAAGCCGATTTTCGGCGACAATGGCTCGGGCATGCACGTCCACATGTCGATCTGGAAGGACTCGAAGCCGACCTTCGCAGGCGATGAATATGCCGGCCTGTCGGAAAGCTGCCTTTACTTCATCGGCGGTATCATCAAGCACGCCAAATCGATCAACGCCTTCTCCAACCCGACAACGAATTCCTACAAGCGTCTCGTCCCGGGTTATGAGGCACCGGTTCTACTGGCTTACTCGGCTCGCAATCGTTCAGCTTCCTGCCGCATTCCGTTCGGCACAGGCCCGAAGTCCAAGCGCGTCGAAGTCCGCTTCCCTGATCCGCTGGCAAACCCCTATCTCGCTTTCGGCGCCATGCTGATGGCTGGCCTCGATGGCATCAAGAACAAGATCCATCCCGGAAAAGCCATGGACAAGGATCTTTACGACCTGCCGCCGAAGGAACTGAAGAAAATCCCGACGGTCTGCGGCTCGCTGCGTGAGGCACTGGAAAGCCTCGACAAGGATCGCAAGTACCTGACTGCCGGCGGCGTTTTCGACGACGACCAGATCGATTCCTATATCGAACTGAAGATGGTCGAGGTCATGCGCTACGAAATGACCCCGCATCCGGTCGAATTCGACATGTACTACTCGGCCTAAAGCCGGATCCGGACCCGCATGGCGGGTTCGTGTCAACACAGCAAAAAGCCGGCTTCGCGAGAAGCCGGCTTTTTGTTTTTGGGCTTTCGTAGCGTCTATTGTTTCTTCAGACGCTGCTTCAAGAGATTGAGGTATTCCTCGTTGTTATCCTGTCCTTGGCTCGCAGCCACCGGCGCCTTGCAGGCGGGCTTGTAGTCGAGCGCCATGCCGGCCTTGACGCAGACGCCGACCTGCCAACCGGGCGGCAGCGCGGTCAGATCGACATCCTTCCATTTCGGATGGCCGCTTGCCTGCAGCTTGTCGAGATTGTTGAGGATGAGGTTGGAAAACTCCGAGACAGCCTTGCAGCTTTCCCGCTGATAGGCGTTGCGCTTGACGTCGTAGTCATAGGTCATCATCACGGCCTTGACCGCGATCAGATCGACAGGCTCCTTCTGGAAAGCATAGGTTCCGCCGTCGATCCGCGACGGCGTGTAGGTTGCCAGAAGCGGCGCTTCGGTGATCGGCACGAGATGGAACTTCGAGCCGTCGATCGGATTGTTCTTGAACAGCGCTGCAGGCGCTCCGGCCACGTAGAAGAAGGCGTCGATCTCGCCTGCGAGAAGCTTTGGCAAGGCCGCATCCGGATTGAGCGGAACCCGCTCCCCGGTCTTCACCTGCAAGATGTCGAGGATCAGCGAAGACGTGAGGAACGTGCCGCTGTCCTTGACGCCGACGGCAACCTTCTTACCGGCCAGATCTCCCATGTCCTTGATATCGGCACGGGCGAGAACGTGGATTTCCTCGTTGTAGAGCGGAAACATGATGCGGACGCCGCGCACGGCCTGCTGCACTTCCGGATCATCGGCCTCGAATGTTTTCAGATATTCGAGCACATCGCTCTGAACGATGCCGAACTGGGTATTCTTGCTGTTGCGGACACCGACGAAATTCTCCAGCGATCCTGCGGATTCCTTGACGTTAAGCGTCAGGCTACAGGTCTTTCCGAGTGCTGCAACATCCCGGCCGATCTGGATATATGTACCTTGCGGCCCGCCGGTCATGATGTTCTTTTCGAACTCAGCTGCCGATACCGGAGTAAGCGCAAGCGCTGCCAGGATCGTGGCGGCCACAAAAGCCTGTCGGAACATCATGTTTCTCCCCGTGAGGCGCCCGCCAGATTGGCAGATACCGGTTGTCAGCAATCACTTTTGAAATCGCGCATCAGATTGCGCATCAGGATCAGCGGCACTTTGTCAAAAACACTCTCAAGCGCATCGGTGATACAAGCACCGGATGCCAGCTGGTCTTTCAGCCGCTGTTTCTTTTCATCGTCCAGAAAACCGACGCCACGCGTCGTACCAATGATCGTATCCACCATCTGCCGGTCACGCGGAACCAATCCGGCGGCCGGAACCGATTGGCCGGTTTCAGATGTCGGATTGTCGATCACCGGAGGATCTGCAACAACTCTGGCAGCGGCCTTGGTCTGATCGTCAAGCTGCTTCAGCAGTGTCTCGACTTTCCGGCGTTCTTCGCTCAGGCTTTGTTCCAGCGTGGTGATCTGCACGTCGCGCGCCTGATCGAGCGCCGATTTGGATGTTGGAGCTTTTTTATCGGCATCCGCTACCGTCTGATCCAGCGCTTTTTGCGCAGCTTCAGTATCAGCCATTGCCTTCTCGAGGGCGGCCTTCAAGCCAGTTATCTGCCTGTTAAGGCCCAGTTTGTCGGCGCTAAGACTTTCCGCCTGTGTTTGGGCATCAGCGGTGTCGGTCCGTGCGGTGTTCAGCTGATCATTCAAGCCGGCAATCGTTGCCGTAAAATCATCGGCGGCGGCTTGCGCTGCGCTCCTTTCGGTAGCCAGCAGCTTTTCAAGCGCGGAAAGATCGGTATCGCGCTTGTCGAGAAGCCGGTTGAGCTTCGGAACCTCATTCAGCGTCAGCTCGGCATAGTCTTTTTCCAGTTGCTCGGCCCAGTTTCCGGAATTCTTTTTGAGGTTGACGAGATCGCTGTTTGCCCTGTCCTTTTGCGCCGTGACGTCGCCCAGTTCGGATGTCAGTAATGCCGTTTCGGCCTTGAGTGCTGCAATTTCCGTCTGCATTGCCTGCCGCGCAAACCAGAAATAGCCACCGGCGCCAATCAGCGCCAGGCAGAGCACGGCCGGCAACAGGAGGCCGGACGAACCACGGCCGCGCGTCACCTGCTGGTCCCTACCCCATTGATTGCTCATGCCGTATCCGCCGTCGAAGAATTCCTCCTATGGGAGGTACGATGATTTCCTCAGAGAGGCAAGCAACGGCTTACGCCAATCCTGTCTCCGGCCGTCTGCGCTGTGGCGAGCCCATGTTCTGCCCGGGTTTCACACTTGATGTTTGAGGAAAAACCACCACATACTACAGCGAAAGGAACCTATCATGATGAAACAAAGAGACGCAAAATTTCAGATTGGACAGGTTGTTCGCCATCGCGTGTTTCCATTCCGCGGCGTTATATTTGACGTCGATCCGGAATATGCCAACACTGAGGAATGGTGGAATTCAATTCCCGCTGAAGTCCGCCCGACCCGGGACCAGCCGTTTTATCACCTGCTTGCCGAGAATGAGGAGACCGAATACGTCGCCTATGTCTCCGAACAGAACCTCATCTCGGATGAAAGCGGACAGCCGGTGCGTCACTCGCAGGTGAACGCCTTCTTCGATCCGGAAACCGTCGGTCAGTACAAGCCGAAAGCGGTTGTCCAGCACTGACAATACGATTGACAAGGCTTTGGCCTTGAACGCAAAAAGCCGCCGCGAGATTCCCGCAGCGGCTTTTTGTTTGATGAGGCAGGCAATCAGTTTGCTGTCGCAGCCTTCTGGGCGTCTTCCAGCTTCTTGCGGGCGTCTTCAGCCTTCTTCTGCATTTCGTCCTGCAGCAGACGCTGGCGCTCTTCGAGCTTGGACTGTTCGATCGGCTCGCCGTCAAAAACGCCGGTGAAACCACCGAGCGAAATCTTGATCGGGTTTGGCGCACGCTGGAAGTTGACCGACGTGAAGACCACTTCGCCGCCCTTCTTCAGGGTGGCGAGAACAGCATCGCTGAGCGGCACTTCGGCAACGCACTTGTCCGGCATGCAGATGGCGTAATCGAGCTTGGCGCCCTTGCCACCGTCGATCTGCATCTGGATACCCGGCGGGATGAGGCGTGCCGACGGAACCGAAACCTGCAGAACCTTGCGGTTGACCTTGCCCTGAACACTGATCAGGCCAACTGCAGTGATCAGCTGACCGTTGCTTGCTGTCAGCAGGTTCTGCACGATGCAGACATCGTTGTCTTCCTGCTTGGTGCAGACCTTGAACCAGCCCTGGGGCGGACGGCCGGCGCCAGCAGCCTGCTGTGCAAAAGACGCAGCCGGCATCGCGGCAACAGCAACTGCGCCGGCAAATGCCGACAAAGCAGCCTTTTTGGTGAAGTTCGACTTGAAGATCATAATGATACCCGTCTCCTGAATTCCGGTGCCTGAGCAGTCTAAAGACGCTCGTGATCAATGGTCAGCTGCCCGCTCTCCTGTTGGGCAAATGAGGCAATTGCATGACCCTCGTCTCCGGGAACACCTGTTACAGCGAGCAGCGACGGATATCCAGCCCCCCGCCATTTTTTTGCGTTCCGTTGTTGGGCCAGCATTGGCTTTTAAAGTATCGGTTGGTTGGAAATGCTGGTCAACGTGTTAATTTGCCGTGATTCACGAGATGACGACAGCAGGAGGCGGGCTTTGCGCGTATTGTTTTTGGGTTTGATTTCGGTGCTGGCCACGCTTGGCACCGGTGTAACTGCACAGGCCGAACCGGTTCACGGCATCGCCATGCATGGCCAACCCGCCCTGCCCGCCGATTTCAAATACTTCCCTTACGTCAAGCCCGACGTCAAGAAGGGCGGCAGGGTCTCCTATGGCGTGGTCGGTACGTTCGACAGCCTCAACCCATTCATCCTGAAGAGCATGCGCACCACGGCGCGCGGCATGCTCGATCCGGAATACGGCAACCTCGTCTATGATTCGCTGATGCAGCGCTCGCGCGACGAAGCTTTTTCGGTCTATGGCCTGTTGGCCGAGACGGTGGACTGGGATGACGATCGCACTTTCATCCAGTTCAATCTCAATCCGAAGGCCAAATGGGCCGATGGTCAGCCGGTGACGCCGGAGGACGTGATCTTCACGTTCGAACTGTTTCGCGACAAGGGCCGCGTCCCGTTCAGCACACGGCTGGCAAAGGTTGACAAGATCGAGAAGGTCGGCGAGCGCAGTGTCCGCTTTACCTTCAACGATCAGGCCGACCGCGAATTTCCGCTGCTGCTCGCCATGACCCCGATCCTGCCGAAGCACGCAATCGATGTGGCGACGTTCGACCAGACCTCGCTCAAATTCCCGCTCGGCTCTGGCCCCTACCGTGTCGCCGAAGTGAGACCGGGAGAACGGATCGTCTACAAACGCAATCCCGACTATTGGGCAAAGGATCTGCCGGCAAAGGTTGGCTTCGACAATTACGACGAGATTTCCGTCGAGTATTTTCTGCAGGACAATTCTCTGTTCGAGGCCTTCAAGAAGGGCGAGATCGATATCTATCCGGAAGGCAGCCCGACGAAATGGTCGCGCAGCTATAATTTCCCGGCCGTCCAGTCCGGCAAGGTGATCAAGGAGACGTTCACGCCGAAGACACCGTCCGGCATGCTCGGTTTCGTTTTCAACACGCGCCGGCCGATGTTCGAGAACCCAAAACTGCGCCAGGGGCTGGCACTGGTCTTCGATTTCGAATGGGCAAACAAAAACCTGTTCGACAATGCCTATACGCGCACGCAAAGCTTCTGGCAGAATTCGGGTCTTTCCTATCTCGGCGTTGCTGCCGATGGCCGCGAGCTCGGAATACTCGGCGACATCAAGAACCGTATCAATCCGTCGGTTCTCGACGGAAGTTATCGCTTGCCCGTGACCGACGCCTCGGGGCGTGACCGCAATGTGCTGCGCGAAGCCGTCACACTGCTGCGTGAAGCCGGTTACGGCATCAAGGATGGCAAGATGCTCAGCGCGCAGGGCATACCGCTCGCTTTCGAGATCATGACGCAGAACGAGGGGCAGGAAAAACTGGCGCTGACCTATCAGCGCTCGCTGGCGGCGCTCGGGATTGCCGCATCTGTGCGCACGGTCGATGATTCGCAGTACCAGCAGCGCACCCAGTCCTTCGACTACGACATCATCATGAAATCGTTCCCGTCCTCACTTTCGCCGGGCATCGAGCAGATTACCTACTGGGGATCGCAATCGCGCGATCAGCAAGGCAGCTCGAATTTTGCCGGCGTCGCCGACAAGGATGTCGATACGCTTGTCGATCATATTCTGCGTGCCGTCAGCGTCGAAGACTTCACAGCCGCCGTTCGGGCGCATGATCGCCTGCTGGTCTCCAATTTCTATCTCGTGCCGCTCTATCACGTCGGGTCGCAATGGGTGGCCCGTGAAAAACGCATTGGCCGTCCAAGCATCGTGCCGCTCTATGGCTATCAGTTGCCGGCATGGTTTGATGAAACTGTGCAGTAACCCGAAATTGCCGGCGGTATACTTTTGGTAACGCATTGAAAGCGCAAACCGGGACGCCTATGTCGCGGATCAACGATTTTCAGCGCGAGGAGCAAGCGCCATGAACCATGTCAATATCGATGTCGTCTCGGACGTCGTCTGCCCCTGGTGCTACCTCGGCAAGGCGAGGCTCGATCAGGCGATCGCCAATGTCGCCGGCGATATCCTCGTCACCGTCAACTGGCGGCCATATCAGCTCAACCCGGACCTGCCGCCGGAGGGTGTTGATCACAAGGCCCATCTCGCCGCCAAGCTCGGCGGCCAGGAGGCTGTCGATCGTGCACACAAGATGCTTGTTGGCCTTGGCCAACAGGAGGGTATCACCTTTGATTTCGAGGCCGTCACCATCAGCCCCAATACACTCGATGCGCACCGGCTGATCCGATGGGCCTTGACCGAAGGCGGTGACACACAGAGCGAGGTCGCCTCGCTTCTGTTCAAGGCGAATTTCGAAGAGGGCCGCAATATCGGCGATCACGCTGTGCTGCTAGACATTGCGACTGAGGCCGGTCTCGACCGCACCGTCATTGCGGCTCTGCTTGCTTCGGATGCGGACAAGGACGCGGTTTCCGAGGAAATCGACATGGCGCGCGGCATGGGCGTCACCGGTGTTCCCTGCTTCATCGTCGACAGCAAATATGCCGTCATGGGCGCCCAGTCGGTCGAGGTGCTGGAAGACGCGCTGCGCGATATCGCCAGGATGAAGGACACGTCGCAGATCAATTGACCTGCGACAGCCCGGTATGTTCAACAAGCCGCGCGAAACATCTGCGCGGCTTTTTTCGTCTGCCGTCAGGTCTTTGCCAATCCGGCCAGCTGCGTCATTACCACCGCAGCACCCGCCAGCCGCTTTTCCGGCGTTGGGAAATCGCGCTGGAAGAAGACGCTGTGATCGGGGCGGATCTTGGCCATGATGCCCTGCTTGGCGATATAGCCGACCAGCGCGCCCGGATTGGGAAATTCGCGGTTGCGGAACTGCACCACGACGCCCTTCGGGCCTGCGTCGAGCTTTTCGACATTGGCGGTGCGGCAGAGCGACTTGATATAGACAATCTTCAACAGATGCTGGACTTCCAGCGGCAGCGGACCGAACCGGTCGATCAGTTCGGCACCGAAAGCGTCGATATCGCCCAATTCGGTAATTTCGCCAAGGCGGCGGTAAAGGCCAAGGCGCAGATGCAGGTCCGGTACATACTCGTCCGGGATCATCACCGGCGTTCCGACAGAGATCTGCGGCGACCAGCCGCTGTCGGCGATCTCCTCGTCCCCCTTGAGCTCGGCAACCGCCTCCTCCAGCATCTGCTGGTAAAGTTCGAAACCGACCTCCTTGATATGACCCGACTGCTCGTCACCGAGCAGATTGCCGGCGCCACGGATATCGAGGTCGTGGCTTGCCAGCTGGAAACCGGCGCCCAGCGTATCCAGCGACTGCAGCACCTTAAGGCGCCGCTCCGCCATGCCGGTCAGCGTACGATTGACCGGCAGAGTGAACAGCGCGAATGCTCGGACCTTGGAGCGGCCGACGCGGCCGCGCAGCTGATAGAGCTGCGCCAGGCCGAACATGTCGGCTCGATGCACGATCAGCGTGTTGGCCGTCGGCACATCGAGACCGGATTCGACGATCGTCGTCGACAGGAGAACATCGTAACGGCCCTCGTAGAAGGCGTTCATGATGTCTTCGAGTTCGGTCGCCGGCATCTGGCCGTGGGCAACGGCAACCTTCAGTTCCGGTACATCGGATTTGAGGAAATCATGGATTTCCGAGAGGTCGGCCAGGCGCGGGCAGACGTAAAAACTCTGGCCGCCGCGATAATGCTCGCGCATCAAGGTTTCGCGGATCACCAGGGCATCGAACGGCGAGATGAACGTGCGAACGGCCATGCGATCGACCGGCGCCGTGGTGATCAGCGACAGTTCGCGAACACCCGTCAGCGCCAGTTGCAGCGTGCGCGGGATCGGCGTTGCCGACAGCGTCAGGACGTGCACGTCGGATTTCAGCTCCTTCAGCCGCTCCTTGTGCTTGACGCCAAAGTGCTGTTCCTCGTCGATGATCAAAAGGCCGAGATTGGCGAAATTGATCGAGGTGCCGAGCAAAGCATGCGTACCGACGACGATATCGGTCTTGCCTTCGGCCACTTCCTTTTTGGTCAGCGCCAGCTCCTTGGAGCCGACCAGACGGGACGCCTGGGCGATACGCACCGGCAGCCCACGAAAACGCTCGGTGAACGACTTGAAATGTTGGCGGGCAAGCAAGGTCGTCGGTACGACAACGGCCACCTGGACGCCGTTCATCGCGGCGATAAAAGCAGCGCGCAGCGCCACTTCCGTCTTACCGAACCCGACGTCACCGCAGACGAGCCGGTCCATCGGACGGCCAGCGCCGAGATCGTCACGGACGGCCTCGATCGAGGTCATCTGATCCTCGGTCTCGTCATAGGGGAAACGCGCCGCGAACTCGTCGTAGAGGCCTTCCGGCGTCGTCAGCACCGGTGCGTGACGAGTCAGGCGTTCGGCGGCGATGCGGATCAGACCGCCGGCCATATCCAGCAGGCGCTTCTTCAGCTTGGCCTTGCGCGCCTGCCAGGCGACGCCGCCGAGCTTGTCGAGCACGGCATCGCTGCCTTCCGAACCATAGCGCGACAGAAGCTCGATGTTTTCGACCGGCAGGAACAGCTTTGCCTCGTCGGCATAGACCAGTTCAAGACAGGCATGTGGCGCACCGGCGGCCTCGATGGTGCGCAGGCCGATGAACCTGCCGATACCATGCTCGGCATGGACGACAATGCTGCCTTCGTCGAGCCCGGCCACTTCCGCAATGAAATCGGCACCGCGCTTGCGGCGTTTTGAGCGGCGGACCATGCGGTCGCCGAGAATATCCTGTTCGCCGATGACGACGAGATTGCCAGTTTCAAAGCCGCTTTCGAGGCTCAGCACGGCCGATGCCGCCTCCCCGGATTTCAGACTATTGAGCTCAGACAGCGCCTTGATCGGCTTGATATTGGCAAGGCCGTGCTCGACAAGAACTTGCAGCAGACGATCAAGCGATCCTTCCGACCAGGCAGAGATCAGCACCTTGGCGCCCTTGGCGCGGCGGTCGGCGATATACTTGACGGCCAGATCAAAGACATTGACGCGTTCGGCGTCGCTGGTGGCTTCCGTCGCATTTTTCGCCCAGCGCACACCGAGGCGCGCATCGACGGCGATGACCTGGCGCGCTTCGCCCTCATGTTCACTGAACGGCGACAGACGCACGGCATTGCGCGATACCAGAGCGGCATTGAACGCTTCGGCGCTCAGATACAGCATCTCCGGTGGCACCGGCTTGTAGGGCGTGCCCTGCGAAATCTGCGACTTGCCCGGCGAAACCGACGACTGGCGGGCCTCGTAATAGTCCTGAACCAGCTTGGAGCGCTCGGCAGCCGCCTCACGAACCACATGGTCGGTGACGATATGGAAACCGGCGAGATAATCGAACACGGTATCGAGCGTGTCGTAGAACAGCGGCAGCCAATGTTCCATACCGGCATAACGGCGGCCTTCGGAGACGGCGAGATAAAGCGCGTCGTCGCGGGTCGCCGCGCCGAACATCGACAGATATTGCGTGCGAAAATGGCTGATCGTTTCCGGTGTCAGCGACACTTCGCTCATCGGGTTGAGATCGAGCGAACGCGCCTGTCCGGTGGTACGCTGGCTAGCCGGATCGAATGAGCGGATGCTTTCGAGCGTATCGCCGAAGAAATCCAGGCGGACGGGTTCCTCGCTACCGGGAACGAAAACATCGAGAATGCCGCCGCGCACCGCATATTCGCCGACTTCACGCACGGTTGCGACGCGTTCGAAGCCGTTGCGACCGAGGCGGGCCGCGATATCGTCCATCCGGATACTGGCACCCGGGCGTGCCGAAAACGCCAGGTTCTCGATGATATCCTGCGGCGCCATCTTCTGCAGGGCGGCGTTGACAGTGACAAGCACGATGGCCGGATGCGGCTTTTTCGCATGCGCAATCAGGCCGCT
Source organism: Pararhizobium sp. (assembly GCF_965279435.1). Classification (NCBI taxonomy): domain Bacteria; kingdom Pseudomonadati; phylum Pseudomonadota; class Alphaproteobacteria; order Hyphomicrobiales; family Rhizobiaceae; genus Pararhizobium; species Pararhizobium sp. The sequence goes on along the minus strand of NZ_CBDIHY010000003.1, from coordinate 3,502,492 downwards.
CAGCGTTGCCAGGCGCCGTGCCGATGTATCGGCACTGGGTGAAACACGGTCATAGGGCAGGCAATCCCAACCCGGAAGGGTGAGCACGGGAATATCCGGTGCAGCAAAACCCAGCATCTGTTCGACATCGGCAATACGTTGGCCGTCGGAAAGAATATAGGCGACCGGGCCATTGGCGCGGGCAAGCTCGGCAAGAATAAGCGGCTCGACCCCGGCCGGAACCGGGCCGATGGTCAACTCGCGGGTGGCGCGCGCAACTTTCTTGGGATCAAAACCGGCAATCATCAGGCGTTTTTGTCCTTATGGTCAAACAGCACGTCGAAATCAGGCCGATAGGACACGATCCGATTGAACAAGGGCGTGTGATAGCGCTCCGGTACTGGCTGCGATCCGAGCACCCACTTGAGCAGATCGGTGTCTTCTTCACCCATGATGGTCTCGAGTTCGTCGAGATCGGTTTCCGCCAGATCAGCAAGTTCGTTATCGGCGAACTGCCCGAAAACCAGATCCATCTCGCGAACACCACGGTGCCAGGCACGGAAAAGAATCCGTTTTCGGCGCGGATCGAGATCGGCGCTTGTGCGGGTGATGCCGGTCATGAGAAGTCCTTCCTGCCGCCGCGTCGCTAAAGGCGGCGTTTCGCTATGGCTCTATAAACGCTGAAAAGAGTATTGTCAGCCTTGCCAAAGACCTAATCCTCGTTTCAGTCTGCCCCGCATGCGCCCTGCCCTTCTCGATCCTCTTTTTGCCCCCCTTAACTCGCTTCCCGGCATCGGCCCGAAAGCGGGCGAACTTTATGCGCGCCTGCTTGGCCGCGAGAGCATCGACGATTGCCGGGTGATCGACCTCGTCTTTCACGCGCCGCATTCGCTGATCGACCGGCGCCACCAGCCCGGTATTGCGCGCGCGCCACAGGGTGTCATCGTCACCATCACCGGCCGGGTCGACCGGCACCAGCCGCCACCGCCACGCACCAGCCAGCCCTACCGCGTCTTCCTGCATGATGATACCGGCGAACTGGCGCTGACCTTCTTCCGGGTCAAAGGAAACTGGCTGGAAAAGGCGCTGCCGGTGGACGAGACCGTAACGGTCAGCGGCAAGGTCGACTGGTTCAACGGCCGTCCATCGATGGTGCATCCCGATTATATGGTACGGGCGACGGAGGCTGAAAACCTGCCGCTGGTCGAGCCGATCTATCCGCTGACAGCCGGTCTTTCGGCGCGCATCCTGCGAAAGGCGGTCGAAGCAGCGCTGCCCCGCATTCCAGACTTTCCGGAATGGATCGAAGAAGCGCTGATGCAGAAGCAGGGCTTTCAGTCCGCCCGTGACTGTTTCCTGGCGCTGCACGACCCGCGCGACGAAACAGATCTCGATCCACAGGCGCCTGCCCGCCGACGGCTTGCCTATGACGAATTCCTTGCCGGGCAGCTCTCGCTGTCGCTGGTGCGTCAAAGGCTGCGCAAGGTGGCCGGGATACCGGTGCACGCGACGGGAAAGCTGAGCAAGCCGGTCCTTGCCGCCTTGCCGTTTTCACTGACCGGCAGCCAGACGGTCGCCATTGGCGAAGTGCTGAAGGATATGGCCGGTACCGAGCGCATGCTGCGGCTGCTACAGGGCGATGTCGGCTCAGGAAAGACAGCAGTGGCGCTGATGTCGATGCTGGCGGCCGTCGAGGCCGGCGGCCAGGCCGTGTTGATGGCGCCGACGGAAATTCTTGCCCGCCAGCACTTCGCAACCTTGTCGAAGATGGCAGCGCCGGCCGGCGTCACCATCGATGTGCTGACCGGCCGCACCAAGGGCCGCGAGCGTGACGCCGTTCTGGAACGCATCGCGTCCGGCGAAACACAGATCGTCATCGGAACACATGCGCTGTTCCAGGATACCGTTGTCTACAACAATCTCCTGCTGGCCGTCGTCGACGAGCAGCACCGGTTTGGTGTGCACCAGCGCCTGCGGCTGACGGCCAAGGGCATTTCCCCGCATATGCTGGTGATGACCGCGACCCCCATTCCGCGCACGCTGGTTCTGGCGGCATTTGGCGATATGGACGTTTCGAAACTCACCGAGAAACCGGCCGGGCGCAAACCGATCCAGACCGTCACGGTCTCGACCGAACGCACCAGCGAGATCGTCGCGCGGCTGCGCACAGCCCTTGGCGAGGGTAAGAAAGCCTACTGGATCTGCCCGTTGGTCGAGGAATCGGAAGCCTCCGACCTGATGTCTGCCGACGAGCGTTTCCAGAGCCTCGGCAAACAGTTCGGCCCGACTGTCGGCCTGGTGCATGGGCGCATGACCGGCGCGGAAAAGGACGCGGTGATGCTCGCATTCAAGAGCGGCGACATCCGTCTTCTGGTCGCAACCACCGTCGTCGAGGTCGGCGTCGATGTGCCGGACGCAACGATCATGGTGATCGAGCATGCGGAGCGGTTCGGGCTGGCGCAACTGCACCAGCTGCGCGGCCGCGTTGGCCGTGGAGATGAGGCCTCGACCTGCATTCTGCTCTACAAGGGGCCGCTCAGCGAAAACGGCCGGGCGCGGCTGTCGATCCTGCGAGACACGGAAGATGGATTTCTCATCGCCGAAGAGGATCTGAAGCTGCGCGGCGAAGGCGAATTGCTGGGCACGCGGCAGTCCGGTACACCCGGTTTTCGTATTGCCAGCCTCGAAGCGCATGGCGACCTGCTGGAGATCGCCCGCAAGGATGCGGCCTATGTGATCGAGCGTGATCCGGACCTGACGACGGAGCGAGGCGAAGCTCTGCGGACGCTGCTCTATCTGCATCGTCGGGATGAAGCGATCCGGTTTCTCAGGGCCGGCTAAGTGTCTTGCCGCGCTTGGCGGGCACTGTCTCCTGCGAGATCGCCAGCGCCTTCGGCAGATAATCGGGTGAAACCAGACCACCGGACAGAAGCAGCTTGGCGGCATCTTCCGGGCTCATGTCGAGCGGCACGATCTTTTCACGCGGCACGAAAATCAGAAAGCCTGCGGTTGGCACCGGCGTCGGCGGCAGGAAGACGGCGACCATATCCAGGCCACGCTCGCTAAATTTAACGGCGAGTTCGCCCTTGGCATCCGTGGCGATGAACACCAGCGCCCAGAGGCCGGGGCTCGGATACTCGATCAACCCTGCCTTCTTAAACGAATTCGACTGATCCTGAAGCACCGTCTGAAAAATCTGTTTCAGGCCCTTGTAGATCGGGCGCACCAGCGGCGTTCGGACAAGCAGCGACTCGCCAAAGCCGACAACACTGCGGCCGATCAGGTTCGCCGTGAAAAACCCGACCAGCGTGATCAGCATCAATGCTGTCAACAGGCCAAAACCGGGCACCGGATAGGGTAGGAAATTGTCGGGATTATAATCGAACGGCAGATAAGGTTTGACCCAGCTGTCGGCCCAGAGAATGAACGACCAGGTGATCCAGGCGGTGATCGCGAGCGGCGCACAGATGATCAGGCCGGTCAGGAAATAATTCCTCAACCGCGTGGCGAAAAACCCACGTGCCGGTTTGTCTGTCATGCCGCTCCGTCTATTCGTCGACGCCAGCGTAAAACGCCGCGTTATAGCTCACCATGCCGGACGCTCCCTGCGAGGACAAGGGCTGCACCAAAAAATATTGCGGCGCACAATCCTTGAGGGCAAGCTGAGGATCATTGCGGAATCCGAACTTCTGGTAAAAATCCGGCTCGCCCATGACGACGCATCCCGCTGCTCCCTGATCTCGCAGCATGCCCAGCCCTTGGCGGATCAATGCGCCACCGATGCCCTGCCCCTGACATTCAGGCAGGACTGATACCGGACCGAGCCCGAACCAGTTCTCCGAACCGTCGGACAGCGCGACAGGTGAAAAAGCGATGTAGCCCACGACGTCGCCGTCGACTTCAGCGACCAGCGAAATGCTCAGAGCACACGCCTGCCGCAAGCGGTCGAGTATCAGATGTTCAGTCTGATCGCTATGTGGATGATCCTTGAAGGCCGCTATCGTGACGTCACGGATCGCCGCGACATCAGCTGGACCTTCTGGACGTATGATCATTCCACGGTTACCGATTTTGCGAGATTGCGCGGTTGGTCTACGTCGGTGCCCATGATCACGGCCGTATGATAGGCGAGCAGCTGGATCGGCAGCGAGAAGATCATCGGGGCAATGATTTCATCGACATACGGCAGTACGATCGTGCTCATCGTCTCGAGCTTTGAGGCGGCTGCACCCTTCTCGTCGGTAATGAAGATGATGCGGCCGCCGCGGGCTGCGACCTCCTGCATGTTGGACACGGTCTTTTCAAAGAACCGGTCATGCGGGGCGATGACGATAACAGGCATGTTTTCGTCGATCAGGGCGATCGGACCATGCTTCAATTCACCGGCGGCATAGCCTTCGGCGTGGATATAAGAGATTTCCTTCAGCTTCAGCGCACCTTCCATGGCCAGCGGATAGCTGGTGCCACGGCCGAGATAGAGCACGTCCTTGCACTTCGACAATTCGCGCGCCAGGTTCTCGATCGCCGGCTGGATGCTGTTGAGCACCTTGCCCATGATCCGCGGCATTTCGGCGAGGTGACGGACCAGTACCTTTTCCTCTGCTTCCGACACAGTACCACGCGCACGGCCAGCGCCAATGGCAAGGGCTGCGAGCACGGACAGCTGGCAGGTGAACGCCTTGGTCGAGGCCACACCGATTTCAGGGCCAGCCATAATCGGGAAGATCGCGTCGGATTCGCGCGCGATGGTCGATTCCTTGACGTTGACGACGGCGCCAATCTTCAGCCCATTTTCCTTGCAGTAGCGCAGCGATGCCAGCGTGTCGGCGGTCTCGCCGGACTGCGAGATGAAGAGCGCTGCGGACTGCGGCGACAGCGGAATGTCGCGGTAGCGGAATTCAGACGCCACATCGATTTCGACCGGCAGGCGGGCATAGCGCTCAAACCAGTATTTTCCGACGAGGCCGGCGAGATAGGCGGTACCGCAAGCAGAAATCGCCAGGCTCGGAACCTTGGCAAAATCGATCTCCGCAGCGATCGGATTGACCCTGTTCTCGATGAAGTCGACGTAGTGACTGAGCGCATGCGAAATCACTTCCGGCTGTTCGTAGATTTCCTTTTCCATGAAATGGCGGTGGTTGCCCTTGTCGACCATGTAGGCGGCGGCAACCGACACCTGACGCGGACGGGAAACCGGCTTGCCGTCGTGATCGAGGATTTCGATGCTGTCGGCGGTCAGCACGGCCCAGTCGCCGTCGATAAGATAGGTGATTTCGTTGGTGAACGGCGACAAGGCGATTGCATCGGAACCCAGGAACATCTCACCCTTGCCGAAACCGACGGCAAGCGGCGGGCCGCTGCGGGCGGCCATGATCGTGCCCGGCGCATCCTGGAAGAGGACGGCCAGCGCATAGGCACCGGTGACACGGCGCAGCATCGCCTGCATGGCGTCCCTGTGGCTCAGGCCATCACGGATCAGCTTGGCCAGCAATTGCGCGACGACCTCGGTGTCGGTCTGCGTCTTGAAAGTTGCGCCGGCAGCGGCAAGCTCGTCCTTCAGCTCGGAAAAATTCTCGATGATGCCGTTGTGGACGACGGCCACACCGTCGGTGAAGTGCGGGTGGGCATTGTTTTCGGTGGGAGCGCCATGCGTCGCCCAGCGGGTGTGGGCAATGCCTGTCTGGCCAGCCAGCGGCTCACCGCGCAGCTTGGTTTCCAGATTGACCAGCTTGCCTTCGGCGCGGCGGCGCTCAAGGACGCCGTGATGGATCGTCGCCACCCCGGCAGAATCATAACCGCGATATTCAAGCCGTTTCAGCGCATCGACAAGACGCTCGGAGACAGGCTGGTTTCCAACAATACCGACGATGCCGCACATAAAACTCTTCTCCGCAATTTCTTCGCAAGACCGGCTCGCCAACGATGAGCTGCCCGCCAATATACATTTTTCAGGTGTCGCTTTGGTATCGGATTTCGCAAAATGCGCAATCAGCCCGAAACTCACTTTCGATTTCAGGCTTTAACCGTGGCGATCGCCGGATGCTATTTTTTTCTGGCAGCCTTTTCCGCCTGATAGCGTTCCCGCAGGATTTTCGCGCGGCCGAGCTTGACCTCCTGGCGCGCCCGACCGAAGGCGACCGCATCGGCTGGCACATCGTCCGTTACCACACTGCCGGACGCCACCAGCGCGCCGTCGCCAATCGAAACCGGCGCAACGAGCGACGCGTTGGAGCCGATGAAGGCATTGGCACCGATGCGGGTGATGTGCTTGTTGACGCCATCGTAGTTGCAGGTGATCGTGCCTGCGCCGATATTGGTTTTTTCTCCGACAAAGGCGTCGCCGATATAGGTCAGGTGATTGACCTTGGCACCGGCGCCGATCTCAGCTTTCTTCACTTCGCAGAAATTTCCGACCTTCGAGTCCGGCCCCAGATTGGCGCCTGGGCGCAGGCGCGCATAGGGGCCGACGGTCGCACCGGCGCTCACATGGGCTCCCTCAAGATGCGAGAAAGCATGGATGACTGCACCGCTTTCGATAGTGACACCGGGGCCGAAAACCACGTTCGGATCGATCAGAACGTCCTGGCCAATTTGCGTATCGAAGGCGAGGAAAACGGTTTCAGGCGCAATCATCGACACACCCGAGACCATCATCTCGTGACGACGGCGTTTTTGCCACATGGCCTCAATCATCGCCAGTTCGGCGCGGTTGTTGCAGCCGGTCAGTTCCGTTTCCGGCGCGTCGACAGCGATCGCCTTGCCACCCTCAGCGCGGACAATCTCGACAATATCGGTCAGGTAATATTCGCCCTTGGCATTGGAATTGCCGATCTTGCCAAGCAACGCCAATGCCTTGGCGCCGTTGATCGCCATCAGGCCGCCGTTGCAATAGGTAATCTTCTTTTCGTCTTCCGTCGCATCCCTCTGCTCGCGGATCGCGAGAAGCGCGCCGTCCTCGACAATCAGTCTGCCGTAGCCAGCGGGATCGGCGGTGTGAAAGCCGATGACGACGACGTCGTTGCCGGCGGCAAGCCCCTGCCGTGCGGCCAGAAGCGGCGCTGCAGTGATCAGCGGGGTATCGCCGAAAACCACGAGAATATCGTCATAGCCTTTGGCGATGGCGTCCTTTGCAGCAAGAACAGCATGACCTGTCCCTAGGCGTTCGGTTTGGAGAAACGCCGACATATTGATATCGGTATGGGCAGCGGCAGACTGAACCGCTTCGGCATCGCGGCCAAGAACAAGCGCCGCGGAGGAAATTGAAGCGTTGACCAGAGATTCCACCACATGCGCGATCATCGGCCGGCCAGCGACCGGGTGCAGCACCTTCGACATGGACGACTTCATCCGGGTGCTTTCCCCCGCCGCTAAAATAACAGCCAAGCATGTCCGCTTCATTCACCTTCTCCCGCTTTGGTGGCAGCCGGTCCTAAAGGCCAGCGCGATTCTGCCTGCTACATAACAGGAAGATATTGCACGGAACATAATCCAAGCGCGAGCCGCCATATTAACCCGGATAAAACCCGATCCTGTCATAAAAATGGAAGGGCCTTGTTGATGGCCGCGATGGCCGGGGAGTGGTATCGACGATGCATGGTTCGACCGAGACAGTGCTTTCCGGCGGGCGCGACGGCCTTATGGCATCACTTGCACGCCAGCCTCTGATCATCCTTGCGCTGGCTATCGCATGCCTGCCGCTGGCACTGTTTGCCACCGTAACCATGCCAATCGGTCCGATGTACTGGGATCACTACATCTATCTTGATGCAGCCAATCGTATTTTCGACGGCCAGATCCCCTCTGTCGACTTTTTCGCGCCGGTGGGGGGACTTGGGTACTACCTCTTTGCCGGATGGCTTTATCTTTTCCCCAATGGCCATCCTCTGCTTCTTTCCAGCTGGTCGCTGCTGACCGTGACAGCGCCCCTGATGGCGCTGGTCATTCTGGACGTGCAGAAACGCTCGACGGCCATCGCTTATGGTCTGCTGCTGCCCTTCCTGTTTTTTTCGCTGCTGCCGTTCAACACCGGCGACTTCTATCCCTATCCGGGCTCCGATGGTTTTGGCATCTACAATCGCCAGGTCTGCCAATTGCTGTATGTGCTGGCCGCCGGACTGATTTTCGTGCGCGGATGGAAAACGCTGGCGACAGTGACGGCACTCGCCATGTTCGCCCTGCTGTTCATCAAGGTCACTGGCGTTGTTGCGGGCCTCGTCGTATGCCTGATGGCATTTCTGGCTGGACGCCTGCCACTTCGTGCAGCTCTCGTGGGTGGAGGAGTCTTTTTTGCCGCGATCGGCCTTCTGGAAGTCACATCCGGCGCGGTTTCGGCTTATGCCACCGACATTCTGTCGCTGGTGGTGATCAACGACACCAGCCTGTTGCCGCGCTTGCTGCAGGCCGCCTCGATCAATTTCGGTATCGTTTTAGCCTGCACCCTGCTCGGCCTCGTCCTGCTCGTCACTGAGTTTCCCGCATTTTTAGTGGCACTCCGCGCCTTTATCGCCAAGCCGGGCTTTCCGGCTTTCGGCAAGATGGCGGATTGGTCCTTCCTCTGGTTGGCGAGTTTCATCGCGGCCGGTCTGCTGTTTGAAAGCCAGAATACCGGTAGTCAGGCGTTCATTTTTCTCTGGCCGCTGCTGCTTGCCACCCTCCTCGAAACCTATCGCCAGAAGGGACCGTCAGCGGGTTTTGCAGTCATTGCAATTCTTGCTTTTAGCGCGGCTATTCCTCCCGTAGCCACCCTCACGCAGAAAGCAGCGCGCGCCTGGATCGGCGCTGTCAACAATACGCCGCTTGCGCACAACAACCTGAAGAGCATGGGCGCTGTCGGTGTTCGCGACCTTGTGAGCCGGAGGGCGGAGCGTCTGCAAACCAGCTACGTGGCTTACCGGCCAGCCTATCAAGCGTTGGCCGAATCCGGCGAGCTGCCATCTTTCCTGCTTTATAGCGATTTCGAGTTTCAATCGCTGTGGCTGCACAATGCCGATGCGGTCATCTCTGCAATTCAGACGTTCGAAACCAACAACAAGGTGCGGTTCGAGACAGTCATGACCATCGATTTCACCAATCCCTTTCCCTGGTTGATGGATCGCCATGCGCCAAAACATATCGCCATTGGTGCCGACCCATATCGGGCTGTGCCGCAGCCGGATCAACGCGTCAACGAGGCGGTCGCTGCCGTCGATCTGGCGCTTTATCCGACCTGTCCGCCGACAACCGCACGGCTTAAGCTCTTGCAGCTATACCAGCCGGCGCTTACTTCAGGGCATCACCGCATCACGCTGACACCGTGTTACGATGCTTTCGTGCGCAACAGCATTGTCGCGGCTCCCTACACTTCAGTGCGGCATCCGCAGCCGGCTTTCCGTCAAAAGCCCGCTTTCATCGAGAATCGGATGTGCGACCGAAACGATATGGGCGTTGATCCGCTTCAGATCGCGCAGGATGTCGAGATGCAGCGAACTGGTCTGCAAGCTGTCGGTGCGGCCGTCGCGCAGGCGTTCCAGATGGCGCTCGGACGACCGTTTTTCCATGTGGCGGACATCCACTTTGACCTCCATCAGGTGGCGGGCGAGATCGGCATCTCTGGTGACGAAGATCGTCTGAGCAATGCGCAGATTGTCGATGGTCAGATTGAACAGCGTCGTCAGTTCCTGGTAGCCGTCCTCGGAGAATTTAAGGCCATTGTCGATCTTCTTCCTGACCTCTTCCGTCAGGCCCTTCTCGATGATGTCGCCGATATGTTCGAGGTTGATGGCATAGTCGATGATCACGATCGAGCGGCGGCCATTGTCGTCGCTCAGACCGCTGCGTCCAAGCCGGGACAGGTAAAGTTTGACTTCCTGCTGCAGCAGATCGACCTGCTTTTCCAGCTTTCCGATGTCCTGCAATTGAATACGATCGTTGCTGTTGAACGCAGTCATCGCCGCAATCAGCATTTTCTCGATGAGATCACCGACACGCAGGACTTCCCGGGTCGCACCGGAAAGAGCGATGACCGGCGTCGCCAGTGCGCGGTCATCAAGATAAAGCGGGCCAGTCTCTGTTTTTGGCTCATCCGGAATGAGCCGCAGCATGGCGGCCGACAGTAGTGACGAGAAGGGCCAGGCGACAATGGCGAGTGCGACGTTGAAGATCAGGTGGATATCGACCGGCAGTTTTGCCGGCGATAGCGGCAGCGTCTGAAGGAAAGCGGCGGCAGGCGCTGCCACAGACAGCGCAAGCAGACAGCCGATGGTGCGGACCACCAGATTGCCAGCTGTTACCCGCTTTGCCGAGGCGGAAGCCGACAGCGTCGCCATCACCGGCGGGATCGCCCCTCCCAGATTGGCGCCCAGCACGAGTGCGATGGTCAGGCCGGATGACAGGATGCCGGCCGCTGCGAGCGACAGGATCAGAACAACCACGGCAAGGCTGGAGGACGAAACGAAAGCGAGCACGGCGGCGAAGATCATCGCAACGGGCCAGGCGCTGTCAAGCATGGTGAGAAAGCTGCCGAGCGCTGGCGATTGGCGCATCGGCTCCGTCGCCAACCCGAGCAGGTGCAGCGACAGCAGCATCAAGCCGATCCCGACCAGGGCCGTGCCCGCACCCTGTTGCGCACTTGACCGCCCTGCCCTGTACAGCATCACGCCGGCCAGAATGAGCAACGGCGACAGCCAGTCTATGCCGGTGGCGACGATCCAGGCGGTAACGGCGGTTCCGACATTGGCCCCGAGCAATACGATCTGGGCCATGCGGGCCCGCACCAGTCCCTTTTCGACAAAGGACGCAATCATCAGCGCAGTGGCGGTCGAGCTTTGAAGGGCGACAGTTGCGACAAACCCGCTCACAAAGGAACGCACCGGACCGCTCGTGCCTTGCGCCAACCCGGTCCGCAGTTTGATGCCGAAAGCGCGCGTCGCACCATCTTTCACCTGTGACAGGCCGAAGAGCAGCAACGCGACTGCTCCGAACAGATTGACCATGACAATGATGGATTCCATGTCTGCACTCCAGCTTTCCCGCCAAGATTGCTGCGCATCAAGCGAGTCGGCATGTTCTGGCGGATCAATGCTAGCATTTTTGAGGGGCGATATGAGCCGCGCCGCCATCGATTGTGACAGATATTTTTAGATTGCCGGCTAACATTTCCGACATGTTTCGGTCTTCGAACGGCACGGCCGCAGACTGTATTCGCTCCGGTCTTGCCACAGCTGACGCAACATCACGAACAAATGTCCGCATGGCTGCCCCTTATGCCGGCGCCACACTGATTTCCTCGACTTATTGCGTGTTTCAACCCTTCAATTCCGCAGCGGATTGCTCTAAGGAACGACACCGGCTGCCATCCGGCGGCCCCGAAATTGCGACGAGGTATGCAGTCCCATGCTTGAATTCCTGAGAAGAGGCGCCCAGACTTGGGTCGTCAAAGGACTACTGGTCCTTCTTGTTCTTTCCTTCGGTGTCTGGGGTGTGTCCACGTCGCTTGTACCAGGTGCAGCCGACGCTGTTGTGACGGTCGGCGATGTAAAAGTTTCTCCGAGCGATTTCCGCCTTGCCTATGAACGCCAGCTCGCCCAGCTTTCCCGGCAGTTCGGTACGCGGCTGAGCCGCGAACAGGCCAAGGCCTTCGGTGTCGAAGCGCAGGTCTACTCGCAGCTCGTTGCCGGTGCGACGCTTGATCAGCTGTCGGAAAACATGAACCTCGGCCTGTCGCAGGACCGCCTCGCCTCGCTGATCAGCGAAGATCCGGCATTCAAGGGTGTCAACGGCCAGTTTGACCGGGGGACCTTCTCGAGCGTGCTTCGCAATGCGGGCTTGCGCGAACAGGATTACATTAACAACCGCAGCCAGGTTGCCGTGCGTTCGCAGATTGTCGAAGCGCTGTCGGACGGTTATACGCCGCCGAAGGTGCTGGGTGATGCTCTGCGCCTCTACCGCAATCAGACGCGTACGGTCGAATACCTGCTCCTGTCGAATGCCAATGTCGATCCGGTCAAAGCGCCGTCGGATGAGGTGCTGAAGCCTTGGTTTGAAACGAACAAGGCCGCCTATCGTGCGCCGGAATTCCGCAAGATCAGCTATGTGAAGCTGGAACCAACCGATATCGCCGACGCTGCTTCCGTGACGGAAGAGGAAGTGCGAGCCGACTACGAGAAGCGCAAGAACAGCTTCAGCACGCCGGCAACGCGCACCGTGGAACAGCTTTCCTTCCCTTCCCGTGCGGAAGCTGATGCCGCAGCAGTGAAACTGTCTACCGGCACGACCTTCGACGCTCTTGTCACCGAATCCGGCAAGACGGCAAGCGATGTGCTGCTCGGTGATTTCACCCGCGACAGCATGCCTGATGCCAAGTTGGGCGACGCCGCTTTTGCGCTTGTGGCCGATGGTCAGACGACGCCAGTCATCGACGGCGCCTTCGGCGCCGTTATCCTGCGTGTCAGCAATATCAAGCAGCAAACCATTCGCGCCTACGACGACGTCAAGGACGAACTGCGCAAGGAACTGGCCCTGAGCAATGCCTCCAGCGAAATCATGGGCATCCATGACAAATTCGAGGATGCCCGTATTTCCGGGGCGCCGATGAAGGAAGCCGCCGAACAGACCAACCTCAAAGTTGTTGTCCTGAATGCGGTCGATGCGCGTGGCAACGATGCGAATGGCGATGAAATTGCCGGTATCCCCGAGGCAAAGACCCTGCTTGAGGAAGCCTTCAAGGCGGAAGTTGGCGAAGAAACCCTGCCGGTCAACCTCGGCCGCGACGGTTACGTCTGGTTCGATGTCGATGAAGTAACGCCTGCGCGTGACCGCACGCTGGACGAGGCCCGCGAAAAGGTTGTGGCAGACTGGACAGCCGAACAGCAGCGCAAGGAACTGGCGGCAAAAGCCGTCGAGTTGAAGGGCCGTGTCGAAAAGGGCGAAACGCTTGCAGCCATTGCCACAGAACTCGGTATTGCTGTCGAAACCAAATCGGGACTGCGCCGGTCTGCGGAAGATGCAGCACTCAGCCCTGCGGCTGTGACCGCTGCCTTTGGCGGCGCCAATGGTCTGGTCGCCAATGCCAGCGGTATTGGTGGCGAAGGCCAGATCCTCCTGAAGGTCACCGAAGTCGATGACGACAATCCGGGTGATGCGCTCGATAATGACGACCGGCAGATCAATGCTATTGCCCAGGCCAGCGGCGATGACATTCTCGATCAGATGGTCAGCGAGTTGCAGAAGGGTTACGGTGTTTCCATCAACCAGCAGCTCGCCGAACTCGCTCTGTCGCAGCAGCGGTAACGCATAAAGGGATCAGCATGCCGGACTTGAAACCTTTCGTCGCCAAGGCCGCAGCGGGTGAAGCGCTTAATCGCGACGATGCCCGCGCCGCATTCGAAATCATCATGTCCGGCGAAGCGACCCCTTCGCAGATCGGCGGTTTCCTGATGGCGCTGCGCGTGCGCGGTGAGACTGTCGACGAAATTGTCGGTGCGGTCGGCGCCATGCGGGCACGAATGCTGACGGTCGAGGCCCCGGCCGACGCTATCGACATCGTCGGAACGGGCGGTGACGGTGCCGGAACCTACAATATCTCGACATTGGCAGCGCTGATTGTCGCCGGTGCCGGTGTCCCTGTCGCCAAGCATGGCAACCGGGCGCTCAGTTCCAAATCAGGAACAGCCGATGCGCTTTCCTGCCTCGGTGTCAAACTTGATATCGGGCCGGATACCATTGCGCGCTGCATTTCAGAAGCGGGTCTCGGCTTCATGTTCGCCCAGCAGCACCATTCGGCGATGCGCCATGTCGGCCCGACCCGCGTCGAGCTTGGCACACGGACGATCTTCAATCTGCTTGGGCCCCTGTCGAACCCTGCCGGTGTGACCCAACAGCTTGTTGGCGTCTATTCGCCACATTGGGTGGTGCCTGCCGCCGAAGTGTTGCGTGACCTCGGCTCGAAAAGCGTCTGGGTCGTGCATGGCGAGGGACTGGACGAGATCACCACGACCGGCGTCACCCAGGTGGCGGCGCTCGAAAACGGCGCTATCCGCACATTCGAACTGACGCCGTCCGATTTCGGCTTGGAAACCGTTCTGCTTGCCGACCTCAAGGGCGGCGACGGTGCGCACAATGCCGTGGCGCTCAAGGGCGTCCTTCAGGGCGACGCGACGCCCTATCGCGATATTTCGCTGGCCAATGCCGCCGCTTCGCTGGTGATCGCGGGACGCGCCGGTAATCTTCGCGAGGGCATGGAACTTGCCCGTCAGTCGCTGACAAGCGGCGCTGCCGATGCGACGCTTGAGCGGCTCATCCGCGTTTCGAACGCGGTTTAAGGAGACCACCGATGGCCGATATTCTGCAGAAGATCGAAATCTACAAGCGCGAGGAAATCGCCGCTGCAAAATCGCGCGTCAGCCTTGCGGACCTGAAGGCGATGGCCGCCGGGCAGGAAGCGCCGCGTGGGTTTCTGAACACCCTGAAGGCCAAGCAGGCGGAAGGCCGTTTCGGCCTGATTGCCGAAATCAAGAAGGCCAGCCCGTCAAAGGGATTGATCCGCCCGGATTTCAATCCACCACTTCTGGCAAAAGCTTATGAGACCGGCGGCGCGGCCTGTTTGTCCGTCCTGACCGACGGCCCGAGTTTCCAGGGCGCTCCGGAATTCCTGACGGCGGCACGCAATGCCTGTTCGCTCCCGGCCCTGCGCAAGGATTTCATGTTCGAAACCTATCAGGTCCATGAAGCCCGTGCCTGGGGTGCCGATTGCATCCTCCTGATCATGGCGTCGCTGAATGACGGCGATGCACAGAGGCTCGAGGATGAGGCGTTTTCGCTCGGCATGGATGTTCTGGTCGAAGTGCATGACGAGGAAGAGCTGGAACGAGCACTGAAACTGAGCTCGCCGCTGCTTGGTATCAACAATCGCAACCTGAAGACTTTTGAGGTCGATATCGCGCTTTCGGAAAAGTTGGCACCGCTGGTTCCGGCTGACCGGTTCCTCGTCGGCGAAAGCGGCATTTTCAGCCACGACGATTGCGTGCGGCTGGCCAAGAGCGGTATTTCGACGTTCCTCGTCGGCGAAAGCCTGATGCGCAAGGACGACGTGACGGCTGCGACCCGCGCCCTTTTGACCGGTTCCGCCACTACCCTGGCCGCAGAATAATGGCTGCACCGTCCCTCACCCACGTCGGCGCCGATGGCCAGGCCAACATGGTCGATGTCGGAGACAAGGCAGAGACCGTGCGTATTGCCGTTGCCGAAGGTTTTGTACGGATGCGGCCGGAGACGCTCGAACTTATCCTCAGCGGCAATGCCAAGAAGGGTGACGTGCTCGCCACGGCGCGCCTCGCCGGCATCATGGCAGCAAAGCAGACGGCCAATCTGATACCGCTCTGCCATCCGCTGATGCTGTCGAAGGTTTCTGTTGAGATTACCGCCGATGAGACATTGCCCGGCTTGAGGGTCGAGGCGATGGCAAAGCTCACCGGCCGCACAGGTGTCGAAATGGAAGCACTGACTGCTGCCAGCGTTGCCTGCCTGACGATCTACGACATGGCCAAGGCCGCCGACCGGGAGATGGAAATCGGTGGCATCCGGCTCGTCCAGAAATCGGGCGGACGCTCCGGCGACTATGCCCGCAAGGAAAGTCAGAGCTGATGGCATTGCTTCCGGTTTCAGACGCGCTCGACAGGCTGTTGAAAATCTCTGCACCGGTAACCCGCTCCGAAATGGTTGGCCTGCACAATGCGATGGGGCGTGTTCTAGCGAACGATGTCACCGCTCTTGTCACCCATCCCGCCTTCGACAATTCGGCGATGGACGGCTATGCCGGACGCCATGAGGATTTTGCCGACATTGGCACTGAACTTGTCGTCATCGGCGAATCGGCGGCTGGGCGTGGTTTTTCCGGCCATGTCGGCCCCGGCCAGGTGGTGCGCATCTTTACCGGTGCTCCGCTTCCAGCCGGCGCCGATACTGTTCTGATCCAGGAAGACGCCGACAAACTACCGGACGGCCGTATCCGCACCACCTTTGCCCCGGCACAAGGGCGCCATATCCGTCCAAAGGGGCAGGATTTTGCCGCGGGCGATGTGGTGTTGCAGGTTGGCGACACGCTTGATGCTGGCCGATTGACGGTCGCGGCGGCGATGAACCATCCACAATTGCCGGTTTTCATGCGCCCGAGAGTGGCCATCCTTGCCACCGGCGATGAATTGCTACCGCCCGGCAGTATGCCGGGTCCCGACCAGATCATTGCCTCGAACACCTATGGTGTTGCCGCGATCGCACGCGACAATGGGGCCGAAGTCATCGATCTCGGGATTGTGCGTGACAACAAGGCCGCCATTGCTGCGGCAGTCGACCAAGCGAAAGCAACTGGTGCGGATGTGCTGGTGACACTGGGCGGTGCCTCCGTCGGCGATCATGACCTTGTCCAGTCGACACTGGTCGAAAGCGGCATGGTGCTGGATTTCTGGCAGATTGCCATGCGCCCCGGAAAACCGCTGATGGTTGGCACCCTCGATGGCATGACCGTGATCGGCCTGCCCGGAAACCCGGTCTCCAGTCTCGTCTGCTCGCTGCTGTTTCTGGAACCGCTGCTGCGTCATCTTGGCTCCCTGCAACCGCGTGATCGCAGCGGTCGGGCAAAAACCGTGACCGCGCTTCCCGCCAACGACAAGCGTCAGGACTATGTTCGGGCACGGTTGACACGAGGCGCCGATGACGTTCTGCGGGCAGAAACATTCCCGCGTCAGGACTCCTCGATGATGCAGGTCTTTGCCCAGTCCGATTGCCTGATCGTCCGGTCGCCGCATGCGCCTGCGGTCGAAGCCGGTGCTGTCTGCGATGTGATGATTCTGCGCTAATCGGCCGTCCGATTGATCATTTTCCCCTTCCCAAAATCCGATGCAGTCCTATTTCACTGCGGGAAAAGACAGCCCTTAGTGGAAGGAAATGAAGTTGAATCGCAATGCGCTCTATATGCTTATCGGAGGTCTCGTCGTGCTGGTCGTGGGATTGGGCATCTATATCTACGACAAGGAATCCAAGCCTGACGGCGTGGAAGTCAAAATCGGCGAAGGCGGCATTTCGATTGAAGAAAATTGAGTTGAAGGCGGCCGCATTCACGCTGCGCCCACAACGTTAACCTTTTATTAACCGAAGCAGCTGAATAATACATGCAGTTGACCTGACTACGGATGTACTAGCAGGCCAAACACAAAACGAAGTGACAAAAGGTCGGGCATTCCCGGCCTTTTTGTTTTTCAAACTATCGGCAAGTTTTAGTGCGCGGCGCGTGAGACAAGGATCTTGTCGATACGGCGGCCATCCATATCGACGACTTCGAAACGATAGCCATAGGCTTCCGTTACGTCACCCTCCTCCGGGTTCTTGCGCAGTTGCTGCACCAGGAAGCCGGAGATGGTTTCGTAACTGCCATCGGAATCGATTTCATCGATACCGATCGTCAGATGGATTTCGTCGATCGGGGTACGGCCGTCGACCAGATAGGATCCGTCGTCACGCTGGCGAATCAAAGCATGTTCGATATCGTCATAATTCGACGGCAGCACACCGACGATCGCTTCCAGAATGTCAGCGACGGTGATGATGCCTTCGATGCTGCCGTACTCGTCGACAATCATTGCCATATTGATATGCGATGCCTTGAACGCCTCCAGCGCCTTCAGACAAGACGCCGTTTCCGGCAAGGTATGGATGTCCTTGACGAAGTTGCGGATCTGGAAGCCCGATTTGGCCGGCGCATTCAAGATTTCCTTGACCTGCACGGCGCCCAGCACCTCGCCCGTCGCATCCATGACCGGATAACGGGAGTGGGCGGACTGTTCGACCTTGGCGCGGATGGTTTCCAGCGTATCGTTGACGTCAATGAAGCTGACTTCGGTACGGTGCGTCATGATCGATTTGACGTTGCGGTCACCCAGCCGGATGATTCGGCGCAGCATCTCGTGCTCCGATTTTTCGATGGCCCCGCTTTCGACACCCTCGGCCATGATCGCCTGGACTTCTTCTTCCGTCACGTGGTCGCTATCGCTGGAGACGCCGAAAATCCGCATGAACAGCGATGCGGACATCTCGAACAAATAGACGACAGGAGCCGACAAGCGAGACAGAAACGACATCGGTCCGGCGACGAACATCGCCACGCCTTCGGAATTCTTCAGTGCTAGTTGCTTCGGAATAAGCTCGCCGATTACGACAGACAGATAGGTGATGAGCGTCACGACCAACGCAACGGCAACCGTGCTGCCATAGGGATTGATCCAGCTGATCTCATCAAGCGTCGGGGCCAGCTTGTCAGCGATGGTGGCGCCGCCATAGGCACCGGCAAGCGTTCCGACGAGGGTGATACCGACCTGAACGGTGGACAGGAACTTGCCGGGATCTTCGGCCAGCCGTAGCGCCATTTCGGCGCGGCTGTTGCCTTGTTTTGCCATCTGCCGCAGCAGTGGCCGGCTTGCCGACACAATTGCCATTTCCGAAAGTGCGAAAAACGCATTGATCAAAAGAAGAACGAAAATAACAATCAGTTCGGACATAACCCTCGGACACCGTTGATGGGAGATACGTGCATCGGAAGCGACACACGTCAGTTGCAGCCCTATCAAATAGGCGGAAGACGCAGTTGCAGCAAGGCGGCAACTGCAGAATTACGGTTCTTTTGGCTGTGGTCCCGCTTTATAGAAGACCAAATGCACCTGCAATTTCGGTCCGCTACCAAACATGCGGTGGAAATTAGCGGGTCGTGGCCTTCACGTCGTCGAGCTCCTTGAGCGCTGCCCGAACACGCTCGCGGCCGACGCGGATGACGTTTTCCATCGCTGCCCTTGCCCCCGCCTCGTCGCGCCGGCTGATCTGCTCGACGATCTTGATATGCGAACGCGACACCTCGTCAATACCTTCGCGGCCGGATGCGGGCGAGCTTAACTTGAAGATACCGACAAGGGCCGCCTCGATCAGGCTGCCGACGGTGCGCATGAACGGGTTTCCCGAGGCTTCAACGACGGCAAGATGAAACCGCAGATCGGCCATCGCCAGTGTTTCGGCAGTGTGTTCGGGATCACCCATCGCAACGGCAAGCCGCATCATCCCGCTGATCTCGGCCTCCGTCGCGTTGACGGCGGCAAGTGCTGCGGCATGGGGCTCGAAGGCCAAGCGTATCTCGCTGAGATGATAGAGGAACTCCTCATCGACACCGCGATGGAAATGCCAGGTCAGGACATCGCTATCGAACAGGTTCCATTGGTTTTTGGCCGTCACGCGGGTACCGATGCGGGCGCGTGGTACGATCAACCCCTTGGCTGCCAGCGTCTTCATTGCCTCGCGCAACACCGTGCGGGATACCTTGAAACGCATTGCCAGGTCCGGATCGCCGGGCAAAATCGAGCCAACGGGAAACTCGCCCGACACAATGGCCTTGCCCAGTTCATCGACAACCTGCGCGTGGCTTGTACGTGTTCGCGCACCGGTCAAGACGGTTTCGAGCAGACCTTTACGCAAGCAAATCCCCCCTCAGGAATATTTTTTATTTTGACGCGATAAAAACAGAATAGCCTTTTGCAGTAATATGAAGGCAAATAACAAAGCACCGATCAGAATTTTCGTCCACCAACTCGACAGTGAACCGTCGAAGGTTATGTAGGTCTGGATCAGTCCTTGAATCAAAACGCCGACGAGTGTTCCTCCAACAAACCCGGCGCCTCCAGTCAGAAGCGTTCCTCCGATCACCACTGCGGCAATCGCATCCAGCTCGACACCGACTGTTGCGAGCGAATAACCGGCTGATGTGTATAGGGAATAAACGATTCCGGAAAGCCCGGCGAGAAAGCCGGAAAGGCCGTAGATCATCATTGTTGTACGCCCGACGGGAACGCCCATCAGGGCGGCCGTTTGCCCACCACCGCCAAGCGCATAGACATTGGTGCCGAAGCGTGTACGCTGGGCAATGAGGATGCCGGCTGCAAAGACCAGAAGCATCAGTCCGCCGATCAGCGTGATGCGGCCACCGCCAGGCAACTTGTAGTAAAACGTCTTCATCGTCGCGTAGAACGGATGTTTGATCGGGATGGAATCGACCGACAGAACAAAGGCCATGCCGCGGGCGAGGAACATGCCGGCCAGCGTCACGATGAAGGCGGGCATTTCGAGATAGTGGATGATCGCCCCCATGATCGCGCCGAACAGCGTGGTGATCAGAAGGACAAGCGCGAAGGCTGCGAGCGGATGGATGCCGGTATTCTGCAGCAGAACAGCCAGAAAGATACCGGTGAAGGCGATGACCGAACCGATCGACAGGTCGATACCGCCCGACAGGATCACGAAGGTCATGCCGACTGCGGCGATGCCGAGAAAGGCGTTATCCGTCAACAGGTTGCCAATCACGAGGGTCGACAGGATGTTCGGATACTGCGCGGCACACGCCGCATAGGAAACCACGAAGATGACGATGGTGGCTATCAGCGGGAGATATTTCTGGTTCATTGGACGTACTGCTCTGCGGTCTCTCTGCGGACGGATTTCCGGCCAAGGAACGTTAACCCGGCCTGCACGCGCGGCGACTGGATGACGAGGATGATGACGATGATCGCCGCCTTGATGATCAGATTGAATTCCGGCGGAAAGCCCGACGACAGGATGCCAGTATTGACCGCCTGAATGATCATCGCGCCGATCAGCGAGGCGACGATGCTGAACCGTCCACCGAGCAACGACGTGCCACCGACGACAACGGCGAGAATAGCGTCGAGCTCGAGCCAGAGACCGGCATTGTTGGCATCGGCGCCCCTTATATCGGCCGTGACGATCAATCCGGCGACGGCAGCGCACAGCCCCGACAGCATGTAAGCCGCCATCAACAGCAACGGCGTCTGGATACCGGATAGCGTGCTGGCACGGCGATTGATCCCGACGGCTTCGATCAGCATGCCGAGCGCTGTGCGCCGCACGAGCAGTGCGACTGCGATGCCGAACAACAGCCAGATGATCACCGGCATCGGCAGGCCAAGAAAAGAACCGCTGCCGATGAAAATCAGCCCGGGATCATTGAAGGTCAGGATCGCACCTTCGGTCACCAGTTGCGCAATGCCGCGCCCCGCGACCATCAGTACAAGCGTGGCGATGATCGGCTGGATATTGAGGACGGACACGAGAAACCCGTTCCAGACGCCGCAGATCAGGCCGGTTCCGACCGCCAGCAGCAGGGTGACAAGCAGCGGATCGCCGCGTACGCTGGATGCGGCGGCAACGGCGCCGCAGATGGCCATGACCGCACCGACCGAGAGATCGATGCCCTTGGTGGCGATCACCACGGTCATACCGACAGCCAAAAGCGCGACCGGGGCACCGCGATTGAGGATGTCGATCAGGCTGCCATAAAGCCGCCCGTTCTGGATCTCTATCGAAAAAAAGTCCGGAAAAACCAGCCGGATCAGCACCAGAATCAGTGCCAGCGCCACAAATTGCGGCAGCAGGCGCCAGCCAAGGCGCTTTGCGTTATCGATCATTGGGCGCCTCCTACAACCGTTGCCGCAGCAATGGCGTTGACAATATGTTCAGTAGTAATCTCGCTGCCGGTCAGCTCCGCCACATGGGCGCGATCCCGCAGGACGATGATCCGCGAACTGTAAGCCACAAGTTCCTCAAGCTCGGACGAAATGACGATCAGCGACATGCCCTGCGCGCAGAGCTCACCGATCAGCCGGATGATTTCCGCGTGGGCGCCGACGTCAATGCCGCGTGTCGGTTCGTCGAGAATAAGAAATTGCGGATTGGTCGCCAGCCAGCGCGCCAGAATGGCTTTCTGCTGATTGCCACCGGAGAGCAGCCGGATCGGCTTTTCGCGGTCGCTGGTGCGGATGTCCAGTGCCTTGATGTAGCGGTCGGCGAGCGCGTTCTGTTCGGATGCCGACAGCGGCCTTGCCCAGCCACGCCGCGCCTGCAAGGCGAGAGCAATGTTTTCGCGCACAGACAATTCGCCGATGATGCCGTCCAGCTTGCGATCTTCGGGACAGAACCCGAACCCTTCGGCAATGGCGGCGCGCGGCGATGACAAGTTGGCGGCCTTGCCGCCGATATCAGCACTGCCGCTATCGGCCTTGTGCACGCCGAACATCAGCTCTGCAGTTTCGGTGCGGCCGGAGCCGAGAAGACCGGCAATGCCGACGACCTCGCCCTTACGGACATCCAAATCGAACGGTTTGATCGTTCCTGCCTTGCCATATTTGGAAAACCGGAAATGAACGGGGCCGCTCGCGGCTTCCGCCCCGCCTGCCGCTTTTTCGACGGACTGGAGTTCGTGGCCGAGCATCATCGTCACCAGTTCGCGGCGCGGCAGGGATGCTGTGTCGCGGGTGCCGACCAGCTGCCCGTTGCGCAGCACGGTGATGCGGTCGGAAAGATCATAAACCTGCTCCAGAAAATGGGTGATGAAGACGATACCCAATCCCCTCGCCTTCAGGTCGCGGACGATGCGAAACAGCATCTCCACCTCCTGCGCGTCGAGACTGGCGGTCGGTTCATCGAGGATCAGCACCTTGCCGGAAAGATCGACGGCCCGGGCAATCGCCACCACCTGCTGGATGGCGACGGAGTAGCTTTCGAGTGCTGCGGAAACGTTGATGTCGATGCCGTATTGCGCCAGCAGTGCGTTGGCCCGCCGTTTCATCTCCCTGTTCTGGATGAGACCGAAGCGACGAGGCTGGCGCCCGAGAAAGAGGTTTTCCGCAACGCTCAGATTTCCGAGTAGATTGACCTCCTGGTAAACGGTGCCGATCCCGAGTTTCTGCGCATCGAGCGTGTCGCGCGGATCGATCTCTGCGCCATCCAGCGTCAACGAACCGGCGTCGCGCCGATAGGCGCCCGTCATGCATTTGATCAGCGTCGATTTTCCGGCGCCGTTTTCACCCAAGAGCGCATGCACCTCGCCGCGCCGCAACGAGAAATTGACCTTGTTAAGGGCGATGGCGCCCGGAAAGATCTTCATGATCCCGGTAGCGACAAGAATATCGTTTGAACTGTTCTGCATGAAACCGGATTCTTCAATGAAACGAGGTCAGCCGTGGCTTACGGATTTGCCAGCCATACCTGCGCCCGCATCAAGACGCGATGGTCTCAGTAGGTATTGCTGCTGGAAGTTATCCGAATGAAAAGACGATGTGCCGGCATCGCCTTCCGGTCAACTCTTGCGGTCTAAAGACCACCGGTGCGACCTTCGTGCGATGCCGGCAATCGATCAGTAGCCGAGGCCCTTCTTTTCTTCGTAGACCTTCTGCGGATCGTCAGCCTGAGTATAAAGCTTCGATTCCGTCTGGATCCATTTGGCAGGCTTGGTGCCGTCCTTCAGGAACGCATCAAGTGCGTCCAATGCAGGACCCGCCATGTTCGGTGTCAGTTCGACAGTGGCGTTTGCTTCGCCAGCCGCCATTGCCTGGAAGATATCCGGAACGGCATCGATCGAGACAACGAGAATATCCGTGCCTGGCTTGAGGCCGGCTTCCTTGATCGCCTGGATGGCGCCGACAGCCATGTCGTCGTTGTGGGCGTAGAGCGCGCAGATATTCTTGCCGCCGTCTTCCGCCTTCAGGAAGCTTTCCATGACTTCCTTGCCCTTGGTGCGGGTAAAGTCGCCGGTCTGGCTGCGGATGATCTTCAGGTTGTCGTGGCCCTTCAATGCCTCCTCAAAACCCTTCTTGCGGTCGATAGCCGGCGAAGAGCCTGTGGTGCCCTGCAGCTCGACGACGTTGCAGGCCTTACCGCCGACCTTGTCGACCAGGAACTTGCCGGCGACATTGCCTTCGTGAACCAGGTCGGACGTGACAGCTGTCAGGTAGAGATCCTTGGACGAATCAACCGAGCGGTCGAGAAGAATGACCGGAATTTCGGCATCCTTGGCTTCCGTCAGAACCTCATCCCAGCCGGTTGCGACAACCGGTGCGATTAGAATCGCATCGACGCCCTGGGCGATGAACGACCGCAGCGCCTTGATCTGGTTTTCCTGTTTCTGCTGCGCATCGGCGAATTTCAGGTTGATGCCGCGCTTTTCCGCCTGTTGCTTGGTCAATGTGGTTTCAGCCGCGCGCCAGCCGGATTCAGAGCCGATCTGCGAAAAACCGATCGTCAGATCGGCAGCAGAGGCCGAGCCGAACATGCAGGCAGCCAGAACCGTGGCACAGCTAAGTGCAGTCTTGATTTTCATGATTTCCTCCCAAAAAGCTGCTCCTCAGCAGCCCGATCAAAAAATCATACTATATGATTTATGTAAACAGCTTTTGCGCGTCTTTCAATAAATTCACATAGCTCAGAATCGAAAAGGGCGGCCTTGCGGCCACCCTTCCTGATTGCAGCAATTAAATGCCGAACTTATTTTGGCAACTTGTCGTCAACGCCTTCGACGTAGAAGTTCATGCCGAGCAGCGTGCCGTCATCCGAGGATGCACCGGCAGCCAACCATTCGGAGCCGTCCTGCCTCTTCAGCGGGCCAGTGAAAGGCTTCAGCTCACCCGATTCGATCTTCTTCTGGGTCGCTTCCGCCAGAGCCTTCACGTCATCCGGCATGTTGGTGTAGGGCGCCATGGTCAGGATGCCGTCTTTCAGGCCGTCCCAGCTCGACGATGTCTCCCACTTGCCATCCAGGAACAGCTGGGTGCGCTTGATGTAATAGGCGCCCCAGGTATCGACGATCGCGGTCAGCTGCGTTTCCGGGCCGGCCTTGATCATGTCGGATGCCTGGCCAAAAGCCTTGATGCCGCGCTCTGCAGCAACCTGCATCGGTGCTGTCGTGTCGGTGTGCTGCGTCAATACATCAACGCCCTGGTCGATCAGCGCCTTGGCGGCATCGGCTTCCTTGCCTGGGTCGAACCAGGTGTTTGCCCATACAACCTTGATCTTGAAGTCAGGGTTGATCGAACGCGCGCCGGTGACGAAGGCGTTGATGCCCATCACCACTTCCGGGATCGGGAAGGATGCGATGTAACCGGCAACACCCTTCTGCGAAATTTTTGCGGCGATCTGCCCCTGGATATAGCGGCCTTCGTAGAAGCGGCTGTTATAGGTCGCCAAGTTCGGGGCCGTCTTGTAACCGGTCGCGTGCTCGAACTTCACGTCCGGGAACTTTGCGGCAACCTTGACGGTCGCGTCCATGAAGCCAAACGATGTTGTGTAGATCAGGCCGCAGCCTGAACGGGCCAGGCGCTCGATGGCGCGCTCGGCATCCGGACCTTCCGGAACGCTTTCGAGGAACTGGGTTTCGATCTTGTCGCCCAGTGCCTTTTCAAGCTCCAAACGGCCTATGTCGTGTGCCTGCGTCCAGCCACCGTCGGTCTTCGAGCCGACATAGACGAAGCAGACCTTTGCCTTATCGGCGGCGTAGGCGCCGGCGGAAAAGCCGATGACCGCTGCGGTCGTGGCAAGTGCGAAAAGTAATTTTTTCATTTTGACCCCTGTAGGTTTGGTTTGCGTTGTTGTTCTTGTTTACCGGTCCGGCACAAAGGACTTGCCCAGCGATGCCGGCGTATTGATCAACGTCGTGCGCCGATTGTGCGAGATGAGAATGAGTACGATAATTGTCGCCAGATAGGGAAGAGCAGACAGAAACTGCGAAGGAATGTCGATGCCGCGGGCCTGCACATAGAGCTGGCTGATCGAGACGGCGCCGAACAGATAACCGCCAGCAATGATCCGCCATGGACGCCAGGAGGCAAAGACCACCAGCGCCAGCGCAATCCAGCCACGCCCGGCTGACATGTTTTCCGCCCATTGCGGCGTGTAGACCAGAGACAGCTGCGCCCCGGCCAACCCGGCGCAGGCGCCACCGAACATCACGGCGAGGTAACGGGTGCGAATGACGTTGATGCCAAGTGCATGCGCCGAGGCATGGCTGTCGCCGACGGAGCGGAGCTTCAGGCCGGCGCGGCTCTTGAACAGGAACCAGTTCACACCGGCGACCAGCGCGATCGACAGATAGAAGATCAGATCCTGCTTGAACAGAACAGCGCCCAGGAACGGAATATCCGACAGGACCGGGAAGACGATCTGCGGCAGCTTGATGCCGGATTGTCCGAGATAGGGCTCGGCAATCATGCTGGAAACGCCCAACCCAAGAATGGTCAGGGCCAATCCCGTCGCCACCTGATTGGCGACAAGCGTCAAGGTGAGGAAGCCAAACAGCAGCGAAAACAGCGCCCCTGATGCGATACCGGCGAGAATGCCGACATAGGGAGATCCGGTTAATTGCGTCGCGATGAAGGCGCAGGCGGCCCCCATGATGATCATGCCCTCGACGCCGAGATTGAGAACGCCGGAACGCTCGCTGACGAGTTCGCCGATGGCCGCCAAGACAAGCGGTGTGGCCGCCGTAATGACCGTCAGAAGGATGGCTTCATAGATACCCATCAGCGCGCACCCTCGCCGGTCGTGTCGTTCAAGTCGTACCACATCATCCGGATCTTATAGTGGATGAGCGTGTCGCAGGAGAGCACGAAGAATAATAGAAGCCCCTGAAATACCCGGATCGGCTTGTCGGAAATCTGTAGCGATACCTGTACAGCCTCACCGCCGAGATAGGTCAGCGCCAGCACTAGCCCGGCAACGACGATCCCCAGCGGATTGAGCCGCCCGAGAAAGGCGACGATGATGGCAGTGAAACCATAACCGGGCGAAATGACCGGCCGCAGCTGCTGGATGGCGCCGCTGACTTCAGCGATACCGGCAAGACCGGCGAGAGCGCCGGAAAGCAGCATGGAAAACCAGATCATCTTGCGGGACGAAAAGCCGGCGAAACGCCCTGCCCGCTGGGACTGGCCAAGCACGGTGATTTCAAACCCCTTCAGGGTGTAACGCATCATGAACCAGATCAGGATCGCGGCGATGATCGCAAATCCGAATCCCCAGTGCGCCCGCCCCGACGCCAACATTTCCGGCAAGATGGCGGTTGCGTCGAAGGTCCGGGTTTCCGGGAAATTCATGCCGCCCGGATTGCGCCAGGGACCGCGCACCAGCCAGTCGAGAAACAGCTGCGCGACATAGACCAGCATCAAACTTGTCAGGATTTCGTTGGTGTTCATATGCGCTTTGAGGAAGGCCGGAATACCGGCAAACAGCGCACCGCCCAGCATGCCGAGCAGCATCATCAGCGGCAGAACCAGCGGCGATTGCCATTCATAGAACACGACGGGCAGGATTGACCCGGCGATCGCCCCCATGATGAACTGGCCTTCGGCGCCGATGTTCCAATTGTTCGAGCGATAGCAGACCGACAGGCCGACCGCGATGAGAATGAGCGGGGCTGCCTTGATCGCCAGTTCATGCAGCGACCAGATTTCGGTCAACGGCTCGATGAAGAAACTGTAGAGCGCTGCAAGCGGGTCCTTGCCAAGCATCATGAACATGATGCCGCCGAAGACCAGCGTCAGCCCGAGCGCGATGAACGGCGACAGGATGGAAAACAGTTTTGAGACGTCCGGGCGCCGTTCCAGTTCAATGCGCATGCGCCGTCTCCGCAGTCTCGGTCTTGCCATACATGCCGCCCATCAACAGTCCGATTTTCTCGCGCGAAAGGTCCGATGCCGGATAGATATCGGACAGCCTACCTTCGCTGATCACGGCGATTTCCGTCGCCACTTCGAAGATTTCATCGATGTCCTGGCTGATGACGAGGACAGCGGAGCCGGATTTGGCGAGATCGACAAGCGCCTGACGAATACGGCTGGCTGCACCGGCGTCCACCCCCCAGGTCGGCTGGTTGACGATCAGCACCGTCGGCTGGCGGTCGAGCTCGCGCCCGACAATGAATTTCTGCAGATTGCCGCCCGACAGCGACCCGGCTGACGGATTTTCGCCGCTCTTGCGCACATCCATTGCTGCGGAAATGCGTTTTGCCGCCATCTTGACGGCATCCTGACGGATCAGCCCGAGCGGACCGCCACCGAGAAAGGCGCGGCGGTCAGACTGGCTGCGGGCAAGGATGAGATTGTCAGAAAGCGACAGTGCCGAAACGGCGGCATGTCCATGGCGCTCCTCCGGCACGAAGCCGGCGCCCATCAGCCGGCGGGCATTGATGCCGCGCGTACCGACAGGCTTGTCGGAGATCAGAATGACATCGTCACTGGCGACCGGGTATTCACCGGACAAGGCATCGAACAGTTCGCCCTGCCCGTTACCCGCGACACCGGCGATTGCCAGCACTTCACCGGCATGCACCTTGAGACAGATATTCTTCAGGGAAACCGCAAAAGGGGTTCTTGCTGAAGCTGACAGATGCCGGGCCTCCAGCTTGACCGCGCCTTTGGCATTCGTGCCTTCGGCACTGACATGCGCGATGTCGCTGCCGACCATCATGCGGGCCAGCGACGACGGGGTTTCCTGGCGCGGATCGCAGGCGCCCGTCACCTTGCCGTGGCGCAGAACGGTGGCGCGGTCGCAGATGCGCTGCACCTCTTCCAGCCGGTGACTGATATAGAGAACCGAGCGCCCTTCGGCCTTCAGCTTGTTCAGCGTTTCAAACAGCCGATCAGCTTCCTGTGGTGTCAGCACCGAGGTCGGCTCGTCGAGAATGATCAGCTTCGGATTTTGCAGCAAAGCGCGGACGATTTCGATGCGCTGGCGCTCGCCGACGGAAAGATCGGCCACATGCGCATGCGGATCGAGCGGAAGGCCATAGGCGTGCGACAGATCGGACGCCTCCTTGGCGATCTTTGCCAACGACACGCCCGGATCCATCGACAGGGCGATATTTTCAGCGACGGTCAGAGCCTCGAACAGCGAAAAATGCTGGAATACCATGCCGATGCCGAGCTTGCGGGCGGCGCTGGGATTGGCGATGCGCACCGGCTGTCCCTGCCAGATGATCTGGCCGCTGGTGGGAGCAAGCACGCCGAACAGCATCTTGACCAGCGTCGATTTTCCCGCGCCGTTTTCGCCAAGAAGCGCGTGGATTTCGCCAGGCGTGATGTCCAGATTGATTCCGTTACAGGCCGCAAATGTGCCGAACAGTTTTGTCAGTTGGCCAACAGCCAGCAATAGACTGTTGGCGGGTTGTCCCTCAGCCGACACGCCGCCCCTCTTTTCTCATTCTCTGCTGCCCTGGCTGCCTCTCCGGCTTGTCTCAAGGAATCAGCAATGTTGTTCCGCTCGTTTTTCTTGCTTCCAGATCCGCATGCGCCTGGCTTGCGTCGGCAAGCGCATACGTCTGGTTGATATTGATACGCACTTTGTTGCTTTGCACAACATCAAACAGGGAGTTTGCACACGCCTCGAGTGCCGGCCGTGTCGAAACATGGCTGAATAGGGTCGGTCGGGTTGCAAATAGCGAGCCCTTTTGCGCCAGGATGCCGATATTGACGCCTTCGACAGGACCCGACGAGTTGCCAAAGCTGACCCAGAGGCCGCGCGGCTTGATGCAGTCGAGCGAAGCCGGATAGGTATCCTTGCCGACCGAATCATAGACCACATCGACGCCCTTGCCACCGGTGATCTCCTTGACCGCGCTGACAAAATTGTCGGCACGGTAATTGATCATGTGGTCGTAGCCATGGGTCAGCGCCAGATCGATCTTGTCCTGTGAACCGGCCGTGCCGATCACCGTCGCGCCGAGCGCCTTGGCCCATTGACCAGCAATCAGCCCGACGCCCCCGGCGGCGGCGTGAAACAAAAGTGTGGTTTCAGGGCCGACCTTGAAGGTCTGGTTGAGCAGATACTGCGCCGTCATGCCCTTCAGCATCATCGCTGCTGCGGTTTCAAGCGTAATATCGTCCGGCACCTTTACCAGCTGCGAAATCTCGATATTCCGTTCGCTGGCATAGGCACCATCGGAAGAGGCATAGGCTACGCGGTCACCGACTGCGAAGCTGCTGACGTTGTCGCCGACCGCCGTGACGATGCCAGCACCCTCTTTGCCCGGAATGAAAGGAAGCCCTTCAGCCGACTTATAGAGACCGGTGCGGAAATAGACGTCAATGAAATTCACGCCGACCGCGACCTGGCGGATCTGCACTTCGCCCGGTCCCGGCGCAGAAAGCGTCACACCTTCGATTTTGAGAACTTCCGGCCCGCCAAGCGTGCGCACCATGATGGCCTGTGCCATGAACCCTCCTCAACCCCGTCCAAGCCGGGGAAATATCTGCAAGACGAAACCGATGACATAGAGATAAATGCCGGTACCGACGACGCCGGCAACGACCCAGGCGGGTGTGTCGAAGTGCAACAGCAGCGCATAGCCGCTGAGCACCGACCAGACTGTAAAGACGGCCAGATTGAGCGGCCGCAGACGCTTGACGCGCACCGGATGCAGGAAACTGATCGGCATGAAGGTCAAAACGACCGAAACGGCCACGACGATCGAAGCCGCCAGTTCGCTGGCATCTATGACGAACAGCGTGAAAACCACCATGTTCCAGACAACCGGGAAACCGGAGAAGAAATATTCATCCGTCTTCATGCCCATGTCGGCATAGTAGATCGCGCTGGACATGACGATGGCACCGGCAGCAAAGAACGACCAGGGCTCGCCGATCATGCCGCTCTGATAGAGCGCAAAGGCCGGAAGCAGCACATAGGTGACGTAGTCGATGACATTATCGAGCGTATCGCCGGACCAATTGGGCAGGACTTCCTTTACGCGGACCTTGCGGGCAATCGGACCATCGATCCCGTCGACGGCAAGCGCCAGGCCGAGCCACCAGAACATATCGACGAATCGGTGTTCGGCTGCGGCAACCACACCCAGAAAGGCCAGAAACGAGCCGGATGCTGTAAGGATATGAACGGAAAATGCGCGAATTTCCGCGTAGGGCACGCGCTTGTAGTTAAAAAACTTCATTGGCAGACGCACCCTGTCCTTACTCTGCGCTTTCCTTGGAAGCATGCTGAACCGGCCGCTTCAATGGCCCACACTCCCGTCCCGCACAGCCGTGCGGGTGTTGGCGGTAATATGCACCGTTTGAGTTTGGCTGCCAGCAAAAATCACCGGACACCGCAAAAGCACAACAATCAGCTGTGGATGCGACGGGCATCTGCGCCATTTCACCCCATTTCATTCGCGCCCGCCGACGGTTAAGATCGAGACCTCAACAGATACATGTACGGGAAGCGCACGCCATGGAGCACTTTGAAATCGCAGTCGTCGGTGCAGGGCTGGCCGGATCTCTGGCTGCTTTGGCGTTTGCCGATACGGGGCGCAGCGTCGCGCTGATTGCGCCGGCGGCTGGCAAGGCCGATGGAAGAACCACGGCTCTGATGGATCAGTCGCTCGAACTTGTGCGAAAACTGGGTATCTGGCAGGCGATTGCCCCATTGGCAGCCCCTCTGTCCAGCATGCGAATCATCGACGGGACAAACCGGTTGCTGCGTGCGCCGACCGTGACCTTTCATGCGGCGGAAGTCGGGCTGGAGGCATTCGGATACAATATTCCCAACGCACCCTTTCTGGCCCTGCTGGAACAGGAAGCCGCCAAACGGCTGTCGCTTACGCGCATCGTCGCGAGCCTGACAGAGGTCGTATTCGAAACCGGGCGCACCATCCTGACGCTCGACGACGGCCGCACAATCAGCGCCAGCCTTGTCATCGGCGCCGATGGCAGAAAATCCGGTGTGCGCGAAGCGGCTGGGATCGAGGTGCGCAACTGGTCCTATCCGCAAAGCGCACTTGTTTTTAATTTCTCCCATCAGGTGGCCCACCAGAATATTTCGACGGAATTCCATACGCCGCACGGCCCTTTCACCCAGGTCCCCCTTCCGGGTGGCTTGCGATCGAGCCTTGTCTGGGTGCAAAAGCCCGGGGACACGGACGCAATGCGGTCGCTTTCGCTCGATCAGCTGGGCTTGGCAGTGGAGCAGCGCATGCAGTCGATGCTGGGGAAAGTCGCCATCGAAGGCGCACCCCAGTCGTTTCCTCTGTCCGGCATGGCCGCCAAATCCTTCGGCAAGGGCCGGACAATCCTGATCGGCGAAGCGGCACACGCCTTCCCGCCGATCGGCGCACAGGGCCTCAACCTCAGCCTGCGCGACATCATGGCCGCCGTATCCCTGTTTGGCTCCTTGCCAATTTCCGACGATTTTGGCGCGCGCTACGACCGTAAGCGGCGGACGGATATTCTCAGCCGCACCGTCAGCGTCGATCTGCTCAATCGGTCTCTGTTGTCAGATTTCCTGCCGGTGCAGATGCTGCGCGCCGCCGGCTTGCAGGCCTTGGCCAGTGTGGCGCCACTGCGCAATCTGATGATGCGCGAAGGGATCAATCCCGGCAGTGCCCTGCAATCTCTGCGCAG
This sequence comes from Pararhizobium sp., assembly GCF_965279435.1. Classification (NCBI taxonomy): domain Bacteria; kingdom Pseudomonadati; phylum Pseudomonadota; class Alphaproteobacteria; order Hyphomicrobiales; family Rhizobiaceae; genus Pararhizobium; species Pararhizobium sp. Next base: position 3,470,270 of record NZ_CBDIHY010000003.1, on the reverse strand, counting down.
CACCTTAAGGGAAAAGATCGGCCGGAAGAGCGCCTGAGCTGATCAGATAAAGCAGCATCGTCACCGTTGCCACCGACAGAACGGTGGTGATCAGGATCGTTGCCGACGCCCGCTCCTGCCAGACGCCATATTGCTGGCCGATGACAAAGACATTGGTCGCCGTCGGTAATGCGGCCAGAAGGACGGCCGTCTGCACCCAGACCGGATTGAAATTGCCGGCGAGCCCCATCACCAGATACATCAGCACCGGGTGCAGAATCAGCTTTGCCGGAACGATATAACCGATCTCGGCAGGAATGCGCTTGAGCGGCCGCAGGGCCAGCGTCACGCCCATGGCAAACAGGGCACAGGGTGCTGCGGCCTGCGCCAGGTAATCGATCAACCGTTGAACCGGCACTGGCGGCTGGAAGGAGAGGTAGGCTGCGACCACACCGGCAATCGTCGACAGGATGAACGGGTGCAGCAGGATTTTCTTGGCAATCGCAGATACAAGGCGTCCGGGTGAGCTTTTTTCGTCACCGGCCAGCGCCATCATCGCTGGTGCGACCATGAAATGGAGCACGTTCTCGAAGCAGAAGATCAGTGCCACCGGCACGGCCGCAGGTTCGCCAAACGCCAGGAGTGCCAGACCCGGCCCCATATAGCCGATATTGCCATAGGCGCCGGCCAGCCCTTGAACCGTCGATTCGGCCAGAGAATTGCGGCGGATCCAGTAGCCAACGCCAAACACCAGGACGAAGACGGTATAAGTGGCGCCGATCGAGGCAAAGACGAAGTCAAAACGGGTGAGCTGTTCGATCGGCGTTTTCGAGACCAGCTTGAAGAACAAGGCCGGCAGCGCCAGATAGATGATGAAGATATTGAGCCAGCCCATGGCATCGCCAGCGCCCTCGCCTGCCGGATTGCGGGCCAACTTCGCCGTCAGATAGCCGACAAAGATCAGGCCGAAGAAAGGCAGTACCAAACCCGCTATTTCGGCCATTGCTCAAAAACCTCTGCGTGAGGTTTGTGCTTAGCCGATTTGCATCAGGACTGGAAAGGTTTCCTGGAACCAGATGGCCATGGAACTGATGAAGCCGAAGACGAAGGCGAGGCCGGCGAGAATGAGAAAAATGCCCATCAGCTTTTCCACCAGACCGAGATGGCGGCGGAAGCGTGACAGGAACCGCATGAACGCACCGGAGAAACCGGCAGCAATCCAGAACGGGATGGCCAGCCCTAGCGAATAAACCGCCAGAAGCAGCGCTCCATCGGTCACCGTGTCGCGGGCTGCGGCAACACCAAGGATGGTGCCGAGCACCGGGCCGATGCAGGGCGTCCAGCCAAATGCAAAGGCAAGCCCCATGATGTAGGCGCCCGACAGCGTCGCCGGCTTGCCATTCCCCTGGAAACGCGCTTCCCTGCCGAGAATGCCGATCCGGAACACACCGAGGAAATGCAGACCCATGATGATGATGACGATGCCGCTGATACGCGACAGAATGTCGATATGCTGGCGCAGCACAAGGCCGACGCTGGAAGCCCCTGCCCCGAGCGCCACGAAAACGGTGGCAAACCCGAGGGTAAACAGGAATGCGGCACCAAATACCGCGCGCCGGGTGCCCGTGGACGCGACCTGGGTTTCGCCGCCACGAAACTGATCGACCGAGATGCCCGCCATATAACAGAGATAGGGCGGCACCAGCGGCAGAACGCACGGCGACAGAAAGGATAACGCGCCCGCCAGAACGGCGGTCCAGATGGAAATATCAGCGATAGACACCAGTTAGAAACTCCAGCCTGCAACAAGCCCGGCCGTCTTAGCGCCGAAGACCGTGCCAAACCAATCACCTTTTGGCGATCTCCTTGTAAATCATCGTTTTTGCACTTTTGCGCTTTTTTTGGGTTGACCAAAACAAGCCCGCTGTGCATATGTCCGCCCACTTCCACCGGGCATAAAAGCTTGGTCCTGGGAGAGCGTAGCTCAGTCGGTAGAGCAACTGACTTTTAATCAGTAGGTCCAGGGTTCGAATCCCTGCGCTCTCACCACAAAATCAGACACTTAGCAGACATACCGACACAAAATATGCGCCATCGCCATTGCCCGAGATTCTCAGCGTTTCCGGGGTTTTCAGGGCGTTAGCGGCGGTTATGTGGCGCACAAACGGCGCATAAAAAAAGCCCGTCCCGGTTAAGGGACAGGCCGATTTGATCGCAGTTGCCAAGTTGTGGGGCTAACGCCCCTGCTTCCCGCCCTAACGGCGTAGGTTCTGGATTATCACCAACCGCCGAATGGATTGCCGTCTAAGTCGCATCCCTTAATGACGCCAGAGCGAGTAAATGCAGCTAGGGTGACTCCTCTGCACGATCTGTTGATAATTGATTGCAAGGCATCGCGATGAGGACGATATCGCCAGCGCAAGATCAGACGGCACCAGTTTTCAGTTTCGCAGCCGCCACGTGCTCAATGAACTCAAAAGTGCTGCTACCCTGAGTGAGCGTCTCATACACTTTGAGGTCTGACGCCCCCAGCAGATCATGCCAGATAGCGTTCACATCTTCGTATGCCTGATCGATGAATTCCGGAGTCAGAAACTTATCCCAGTCCGGAGTAAGAGGATCGTGACGGTCTAAATCTTCGCTTTCGATCACCTTCACATCGTCCGCGAACCTTTCTATCGGCTTACCATGGGCGATCTCATCTCGAAATGCCTTGAGGGAAGTTACCGTGGAATAGGGCCGCTTACCGAAGTCGATTGCGACCCCAAGCTGCTTCGCAACCGACTTAAGCTTTTCTTTCGTGGTTTTTCCCTCATTCCACTTTTTTGGGCTGAGTTTCCACCCTAGAAAGTTAGCCTTGGCCTCGATGGAAAATGCAAGCATGGTTAAACACGCCATCATTTCCAAGCCAACACCTTCTCGATCATCCATTTTAAGGCGCTCGCCTATACGTTTGTAAAAATAGTAACCTGCGTTGGAGAGATCGTTGTGAACGAGAATCTGCTTTTGCTGCTGCACGCGGACTTTCATTTTTGGCATACAGAGGTCCCTTGGCTGAGTACGAAGCGATTGCCGCAAAAGCTGATATTTTGACTTAGATTGGAAATGGTAGCCGACCGATATTGGCGCGCTAACCTTTGAAGCTGTATCCAGCAGGTGGCGGCCCGAAAATCCTTAGCATCTCGTTTTTGAACCACTCAGATGCGGGTCTATCGCCCGTGGCAAGTCCCAGTTTTACAAGGTAACGCCACCAGTCATCTTTCATTGCGTCGAACATCTCGATAGCCCTGATCCGAAAATCGGTTCCGTCAGGAGAGTGGTAGAGAATAAACGCTGGTGGGAGGTCTTCGTCGCCATTGATATATTCAATTACCGCGTGGCCGGTTCCGCCATACCTGCCGTGCTTAGCCTTGTTGGCAATGTCCTCGCACAGACGTTGGTGTGGCACCTCTTTGTGGGTCCACGCCTCGAATTCTTTTTCTGTGACGGTCTTTTTGTTGTGGCCGACGCGGTACGATTTCTTTGCCCAGTCGGCCAAGCTGGCAGCGGCGATACAGGCATTGAGTGCTGCGTAGGCAAGCGGCTGATTTTCGGTTGGATATCCTGCCTGTATTTTGCGGAATACATAAATGTCCCACGCAAGCTTCTCCCACATCGTTGCAGGATTTGAAATCAGGACAGTGTGAGTGGAGTTGCCCCATAAAACCCGGACAGGATCAGATTTCTGTTTGACGGTTTAAGAACTCACGCGGGGATCGATATCCCAAAGCCTTGTGCGGGTGAAGCGTGTTGTAGTGCTCGAACCACAATGGCAGTTGGGCGATGACGGTTTCGGCGTCTGGAACGGGATTGACCGAGACGTAGTCGCGCTTGAATGTTTTGACAAAGGCTTCGGCCATTCCGTTGGACTGAGGGCTGCGAACCTGCGTCGTGCAAGGCTCCATTCCGATGTCCATCAGCAGTGTTTTCGTGTCCTTCGCAATGAAGCACGAACCGTTGTCGGTCAGCCATTCAATGGGCTTTGGAAGGGTGTTGATGCGACCGAAGCGGTTCTCGACGGCGGCGCTCAGGCCCGGAAAGGACCTCTATCTTAGGATGGTGACTAGTCATAATGGGCACATTACCTCGCACACATATCAAGTGGGAGATCGTGTCCGGATATTTATGGGGCCATTACAGTGAGCCTCTGGCCCCCCATCTCCATTGCGTCTTCCTCGCCGCCCCATCTATTTTCCTCCGCCAGCGAGTTCACCTGCAACAGCCATGTCAGGAAGTTTTGATGCTAGATCGCTAGCAAACAACCAACTGCCCATTGCGATTTCATCGAACTCTTCCCCAGAGAAGGAGACGCGTGAGCCGAGCGAAAAGAAACGCTCTCTTGTATCGAGGCGAATGGAAATGGCTGTCTCCTTTTTGAAGTATTGCCCCACGGCAACCTCGATTTCTTGACCGTCCTTAACGAAGAAAATTTTGGTATGCGGCAACGCGAGCCGCATTCCATTGGGATGGTCCACGTCTATCTCGGCCACGATACCATGGCGATGCTCTAAGCAATTCCGCACCTTCTGCAGGGACAAAAACTCCTCCTCGAAGGCAAGTGGTTCCTTCAGCCCAGCATTGACTTCGCGCATAAGGTTCTTGAAATTCATTCGATTAGCCGCCTTTTTCATCAGATCGTGCAGCGCTTCAAATTCTCCCCAAATAGTGACCTTTCCCGCGTCACGAATTAGGTTGATATAAAGATAGGCCTCTTCCAACGAAGCCCTTACACCATGAGCCAGGTCGCGAAAGCCCCGCTCAAGTACCCAGTCGATAAAGTCGTTCTTGCGATCATAGCCCTCTGGCTCGTCGGCAAATTGCAGCCCGATGTTCGAACCACTTTTTGGGCGCGGCGACTCACTCAAATCAGCGTCCGTTAAACTGTTTAACGTGAATGCAACAATTTCGCTTGCCCTTCGCATGGTGCGCAAGGCTGGAGCCACTACCCCATCACGGCTTAGGGTGATTGTCACGGTCTGGGCAGTTGTATCCTGAGGGGACGGCGTGTCTTTGGGCACTTGTAGTTCCTCTCCCATTTCATGATACCTGTGCAGGTCAGTCCGTAAGCTTCAGCCCGTTGGGGGCCGTAAGCCGCTCATAATAGTCTTTCACCTTGGCCGAGGCATTCCGCGCGCTATCCTCGTAGATTTGCTGGGGTTTGAAGCGACCATTTGAGAACCTGCGCAAGCCCTTGGGCTTACTGCCCGCCACGCCTCAGCTTTCCGCCATCCTGCCGCTACCGCTCAGACCAAAAACCAACGCTCGCCGTATTCGAACCTGATACAGCCTCAAGCCAGAGCGCAAACAAATGCCCGGCCGGATCGGTCGCCCGGCTTATGCGGCTCTTGTTCTACGGCACTTTTGGGGATGCCTGCCGCGCTTCGCTTGCCCTGCCCGCACACCACACGGGAACGCCGCAAAAAAGCAAGCCGAACAGCAAAAAGAAATGGCAGACTGGTAATGGCAAGGCGACCAATCTGCCATGAAAAGGCTCAATCGGGCTGATTGGGAGACACCAATATAAGCCGCACGTAATATATTACACACTTGAACGGCTTGCAATTGTTGGTTTCATCTAAGGAGCAAGAAATACAGCAAAGGCTTATACTTCCGGAAACGATCAGCGAACCGTTCACGAACGATCGATGATTGTGTGTACAGCACGTACCACTTTTGGTGTAGTGGGGTAGGTCTACATTCAAGGACCGCTAGTCTGTAGTGCCGCCATCGCGGGTTAACCGAAGCGCTCTGAGCAATTCAGTTTTATGTTGTTCTGCCTCACGGCTGGAACCAATGATCAAATCCGCTTCGCGCTTTGACTGTTCGAACTCACCTCGCGCAGAACCACCTCTAGGGCGTCTTCCCTGCTTCAATGTCGGCTGTTCGAGCGCTTTTGCAACAGCAGCTATAAACTCAAAAGGGTTCCAAGGCTTGGCAATCCAAACCGATTGCGTGAAAATCTCGTCTGCATCGGTTTTATTAGTGCCGGAAGCGACGATTACTGGGACATTCCGAGACACCAGAACCCTTACAAGATCGGTGCAGTCGCCGTCCTTGAGACTGATATCAACGATTGCTACCGCAGGTGTGTGGTTGGCTAGGAATTCGTGACCAGCCGCACATGTGGTGAGCAAAGTCAGGTTCTCGTAACCGGCTTGATTGAGCATGTCCTCGATATCAAGCGCGATGAGGGGTTCGTCCTCGAAAACGAGGATCGGCGAAGCGAGTGCGGTCATAAGACAAAAGCCGATCTGGTCAGAGGCTCGCACGCTACGCGAAAAATCAGTGTTATAGACCAGCTAGACCAGAGTCGAGTAAAATAAGACATGTTTAGCTAGGTCTTTCTGATAAGCTACAATCTGAAGCGTCAGAAAAGGTCTAGAAATGATCACCATTTCATACGAATTGTTTTGGTTGATCGTTATTGCTGCATTTGTAGCGGGTGCAACTATTGTTTATCAAATTTGCCTACCGACGAAGATAAAACTGAAAAATACCAATTTTGAGTTAGAGAAACTGCGGACGGACTTAGGTTCAAGCAATATTCAGTCTGTCGAGCAAAGGCGGGTATATGAAAAACGTCTCTCATGCGCCCATACCGTGATTGAGAATTACGAAGCGGAATTCGACCAGATCGCGAAGGACGCACACACAGCCAAATCGGCGGTCATCGTGCCAATCAAATAAAGCTTATCGACACGGAACCGCTTTAACAGAATTCGGCCTAAGGCAATGGCTTCATCAGCCTCACCCGGTCGCCGTCCATAAGCTTACGGAGCCATCATAGCCTAGCGCTGGTCTCCATATCGCCCGCCGATGGGCGACGAACGCCAAACAGCGCCAGCACCTCGTCAAGTAGACCGTTCGCGCTGTCTTCATCAATCTCAACGCGCGTCTGCCCTTGATCAGTCTCCATGACCAATAGCCCGCGCAACGGAGCGCTAGAAACCAGCGTCAATTGCGACTTGATCAGCTTGGGATTGCTTATGTCGATTCTCATATGAGTTCCCTTTGAAATTGGATTTCGAAGAATAGCCGTGTATTTTAGTTTTCTCTGATCAACATGCTTATCGTTTGCGCGAAAATGGGAGAATTTGAAGATGTCATCACAAGATGCATTTATCACGCTAATAAACGCAAGCGCCGCTACCGCAATGAAACACAAGCAAGCAGCACTCTCACTCATTCAACGGACTGAGACGCCACGTACAAAATCAGCTCATATAGCCGCCCAAGCCGCCGCATACCGTGCAGAAAAGGCAATCGCCCTATTTGAGGAGGCACTAAACTTTCCGCAAGCAGCGAGAGCTGCCGACATGATGGAAGCGGGATTGGTACATCTCGATATGTGTGAAAAACACTTGGACCGGGTAAACGACTTACTATTCGGGATAGAAGGCATTAGTGTAGCCTAAAATGGACGGCTTGCGATGCTCACTTTCTCAATACTAATTATCGTGATGTTCGCTTTCGTCCTTGGCGTATCCCTTGGAATAGTCGCGTACGGCGACAACAAACAAAAGCTGTTGGATGCACACAAAACGATAGAAGAACTGCGCGGTGCATTGGTCGCAAGCCGGTTCGAGTGCGTTCAACAGCGGATTCAATTTGAGAAACGGGCTCGTCTGCTCACGAAACCATCAGTGAATACGAGGCGATTTTTGATGAGGAAGAGCAGCGGAAGCGGTCAGCCAGAACAGCTGTCATCTTGCCATTTAAATAGCACTTCCGTTTACGCTGGAATGCGGATGTCACTTGGCTTCCGCCAGCGCCTTCACAGATCCTAACCAGTTGCCTTCTAACAACTGAATTGCGACATCAGCCCCGCACAGAAGCCGCTTCTGCCTTAACCTTTTCGTAAAGTGCATTTGCCCGCCTAATAAGTCTGTCGACTCGAAGCGCTACCCCCGGAAACTCGCCGGGCAATCTGGCCTTTGGACCGCCTTCCAGCCGCCCACGATTGATGGCATTGTAATCCACCATAGCCCTAGCCAGTTTTTCACCAGCACCACACAGATTTGCTTCCAAGGGTGTTACGGTTCGCGGTCGCCTCGCATCCACGGCTTCGAAGTAGGCTTTATAGAAAAAATGAGAAATATGGCGCGCCACGGATTGTCTGGACAAAGCCGCATTCACCGCCTTGGTCAAACACATGACCGCCTCTGAAGCTGTTGGGCATTCATCAATCCTCGGACCGGCTTTATCCCAAAACCGAATGAGATAGCCGCCGTCTCTGGTAGGAGTGATCAACCCATCAGGTGGAAATTGGCCGATTGCAAGGTTCAGTCTTGCCTCTTCGATCTGGTCTAGAAAATGCGCGATTGGCGGGGTAATTTTGGTCTGCGAAGGCATGAGGCTCCCAAATGATCGGCTTACCGGCTCTGACGAACATTCCATAGAAATTGGTCAGGCGGAAGCGGCTTGTGGGTGTTGGCGGGCGCAACGGGATACTGACGATATGACAGACGACGAACTGTTGTCCGCCCTGCTCTAGCATCAAAGCCGTATAGATGATGCGGGAAGGGCAAGCCGGAAGGCGCGTCAGCCATCAAGACAACCGAGTGCGGCACCTCAATAAGCCAGATTTGCCCGCCTGTCCGATCGAATGCCGGTGAATATTTGGCTTTGTGGCCGTGCAGAATTCTAAAAGCCGTGTAATGGCCCCGGCTGCTCTACCGTACAGAGCATTCCCGGCCGATAACTGGCACCCGATTATGAGGCCGGTAGTGCTTTCAACAGCCGCAACCGGTTATCGCCAAGCAACTCAATCAAGCCTTTCGATTGCAGCGAGAATAGCTCATTCACCACCTCATCTTGCTCATAGCGCTGCTCAACCACCAAGGGGATGCCGATTTGGAACATGCCAAGCGGCTCACCGATGGGCGGATTGATTGCGCGAAGGAGATTGAGAAGGGCTTGGCCCGCGCTGATTTCGTTTGTCATGGCGATCACCTTACAGGCAATATAGACCGGATTGCGGCAATAATAACCGGGATGAAATGCCTGGACGATCTGCGCCAACATTGACAGAGAGAGTCATACAGCGAGATTGCCGCTTTCACGGCGCATTGCTCATCACACGCCCTTAAAGCTCGCTCTGAGTCGCCCTTGTCCGGCTCTGGATATGCCCGGCCATATCTCGACATAAAGAAAGGCCCGGTGACGTTTTGACTCCATGCTTGCGCGCAACTGTCTCTCGGCATGGCCCGCTATCGCGTGCAATCGGCTTACGCCTCTTGTGCTGCCCGCCATCCCTGATGATTATTTTGAGATTGCCCGGGCTGGATCAATCGCCATCCGCCAAGCCCGCCGCATCGATAACCCCTGACCTTGCCCGCTGGCTGCAGTTTCGGCCCGGTGATGATGAGACACCCACAAATGCGAAAGGCCGCTGACAGCCGGTTAAAGCTGTCTCGCGGGCTCTTGTCGTCATTCGTTCGGACGGCTGACTAGTAAGGCACTACCGGGAGCGGCTTGCCTGCCCGCCGAACCGCGCTCTCAGCCATCAACTCGTGCAAACGCTTGTCAAGGGCGGCTTTGGCCATATCAGCTTTTATATCAGCGATAATACGCGCGTTATTGCTGGCCTGCAGCTTCGCAGCCCTGATCTGGGCCTTTTTGAACGCCGCTTTGTTCTGCGCAACCTGCGATCCGCCGCCGCCTTCAAGTACCTCAATCCGTGCAATAAGGGCCGGGATCACCCTCTCCATGCAACCGTGAACAACGTCCACAAGTAGGTCCATGTCTTTTTGCGTTTTAATGATCATTGCTTTCTCCTTCATAATTTCGCGCCTTGGCAAGCCCTTTGGCCGCCTTCCTGCGCGTTTGTCGTTATTGGTATCGGCCGGAATTACTCACGGCCCGATTGATCTGATCTTTGAACGTCTTTCTCGTGCTGATCGCTTTGCCGCCGTCAATGGCCTCTAGCCTTGCCAAAATCGGCTCTAGCCGCTCATCAATCGCCCGCCCAATCTCTTCACCCAAAATTTCTAACTGCTCTGCTGTCATGCTAAAATCCTCTCCATTCCATTTGCTATTTCGCCCGGCTGGCTGTCGTCGCCAACTTCAATAGGCATGCTCTCTGCCACTGCTTTGGTCTTTGGCTTCTCTTCCAGTGCGCCCATTCTGAGCGCTTGACATGGGGATGCCGCAGGGCTGCACCATTTGCGTTGCCCGTGACTCATTCCCTGCGATGTCTTGATTAGATGCGCCTAGATGCGGTATCCGCTTCGGCGTTTCTCTTCCCGAATTACGCTCAAAACGGCACTGCTATGGCCTTCAAGCGCGCTAGGGATACGCAAAGATTGAAGGACGTTTCCGTCAGTTCGATACCGATGCCGATTGTCCTGAAGATATCGCCGCACGTCCGCCTTGTACTCTGCCATAGCGCGGCTTGTGCGGCTTTCACGGTTGCTTGTGGTTTCGCTGATTGCCTGCATGATCAAACCTTCCCGTCAATGAGACGCGCAAGGGCCTCCAGTTCGGTCTCTGCCCTTGCGGCCGGTTCGTCCGGCGTCTGGGCTTCCGGCTCTACACCATCATTCGACCGCCGCGCCTTGAGACTGGCCGCCAAGCCAGCAAGCAATTCTTCAGTCACCTTAACCTGCGCATCAGCCCGGCTTTGCGCTAAAGTGTCCTTCAGCTTGCTCATCGCCAAATGCAGCGCTTCAAATGCATGCCCGGCCGTCTTTTTCCCGTTCTCCATTTCAATATCCTTCCATATCTTCGGCCCCGCGCTGGCCTCCTTGCCTGCACCGTTCGGGCGTTTCATTACTGTTTTGATGATTGGCCGAAATCGACCTGTGGACCTCATAGGGCCCGCTTTGCTGTTTCCGGCGCTATGGCCCCGGCTTTACTCTTCATCGCAGCGCAGGGCCGCTTCTGGCCTGCTTGCACCGAGCCTTTAAGCTACCTTTGCAGACCAGAAGCCAGCGGCCCGAACATACACGGCGGCTAGTCCAAACTGGGCTACAAGCACCCGAGACACGGCCGGATTGACGCGAAGGGCTTGCCTTAGGATCAGGGCCATATCGAGCGGGCCTTTTTTCACAACTGCCACAATCTCGTCGGGCGTTGTCTTAATCGCGGTCACGCTGGCCGCTTTGCTGTCCTGCTTTGCGAATGTCGCCACGTCGAGCGCCGGGGAATGGGTGGCGATAACCGCGCTCATGCCGTCACCAGCCGAGCGATGCGAATATCCCAGGCACCATGAATCAAAGTGATCAAGGTATCGGGCTTGCCGTTCACTGCGACTTGGATTTGTTTTACTGCCGGGATGATTTTTTCAAAGAAATCAATGATTCCTGCCGCATGGCCGGGATTGGCTAGGTCGATAACGCCGATGTTCTGGGCCTCGCTTGCGCCAAAGCTGATTAATCCAGCCTGCATGCCGCTGTGATATTCTGATGTCATTCTAATGGTCTCCTTAAATTGTTCGTTGTGTCGTGCTGTCTTGGGCCTTTGTTTACGCCGCCGCTTTCGCTTCCGTCTCAAGATCGATAAGCCACTGCTCAAGTGAAGCCCGGCGTGCCGCGATTTTCCCCCCAAGCTTAAAAACACAAGGGATAGAATTGGTGCTCAGTAGCGTGTAGATCTTCTTGGCTGGGACATTCAAAGCCTCACCGATTTGCTTAGCGCCTACCAAAACTGCCGTTTCATTATTTTTCATATTCCAACTTACCTTTCCGTTTGTTTGTCTGTTTTTGCCCGGTCCTACTAATTGAATAACTTCGGCTGCTGCGGTGTTCAATTCGATTTTTCAATATTATTTCGATCGCCATTCCCGGCTCTTTTCGTGGCTCTCTCGGCATGGTCCGCTGCGCGAACTATCGGCTTCGCCTCAAGGCTTCCCGCCATCATGAAGGGAAATTGAGATGGATCGATACTCATGCCCGGCCTTGCCAGCGCTGACGCAAGGCCATGCTCATGGCCTGCGCCATTTCAATCCGGGGATGGGCGGGAAGCAACAAGGCCGATCAGGCCGCGTAGCATCCAAACCCATGCGACCGGCCCGACCTAATATTGATTGCGATCTGCAGAATGGGCTTTAAATTTTTCAAGCCGGACCTCAGCAATTCAATCCGAAAATCTGGCATGCGCTTGACCTACCCCTCATTGATTGAGAGGGCCATTTTCAAGCAAGCCTTAGAGACTCGTAGAGCGCCGTACAGGGCCGCCAGCACCGGCATGGGTCATTCTTCGTTTTTGCGCTGACATCGTGCTGTGGGCCAACCCTGACGGAAAAGAGCGACCAGCTGACACGAAAGAGCTTGACTTTTGGTATTTATTATGAGCGGAAATTTCTTATATGCTATTCCATTATAATGGCATAACTTCAAAAGTTAGAATTTTGGAGAAACACGCGCTATGGACCCCCGCCGGTCCCCGGCCAAGTAAGCAACGCGCAACATTATTGCTCCCCCCGGCATGGTTTTGTGGACTGCCTGCCAGAATAGAAACGACACCCGCCAACGGCTGCTTTGCGTTAAAATCGGACATCAACGCGCATCATGTTCGAAGCGCTCGCGCCTTGAATGAAATTGGATGGTCTAGCTCAAGATTGCCTTGATGCGCTGCGACGATGGAATAGGCGGTGGCACGGTGCAAATGAATGGTTGGCGAGTTTAACGGAGGAACATCCGTGATGCCGCATGGGGGAAGGCCACACCCCTGACTGTCGAACATGGCCTTCCGTTTCAGCCTACAAAGCTTTTACGACAGCAGGCGGCTCCCAGGTACCTGTTCCGGCTGGCAGGATGGAAGGTGACTTAGGATCAGGCCAATACAAGCGCATGACGAGATAGATCGTATCGTCCGGAGCTGGCAGCCAGTTGGCCTCCTTGTCAGCTCCTGGGTTGTCCTTCTGGACGTAGATGGTCAGTGAGCCATCTTCGTTCTTCTTCATGTCGGATAACATCGGCGAATTGATCAGGTATCTGTTGATCGGGTTCTTGATCAAAAGCTGGCTCTTGGCATCGTACATGGTCACCGACCAGAACGACTTCACCGGCGGCAACTTCCCGGCCGGAAAAGTGATGGTGTAAGTGTGCTTGTTGCCGTCCAGCGGTTTGCCAGTCGAATCTATCCTTGTGAACGGATACATCGCTTCGACCGCATCGTTGCCGTAGATGCCACCCTTTGCAGCACCCGCACGCATCAACCAATTGCCGTCGAAAAAAGCCTTGTCTCCGAAAAATGCACCGACGTTCCAGCCGTTGATTACCTTCATCCCCGAGGACAGGAACTTGTCGACCTGACCGTCGCCTTGCTTCATAGCGAGCAGAATGGCAGCCTTATGCTCAAGCGACAGGTCCTTGAACTCGAATGTCTTGCCGGGTCCGATACCGATGCTCGCAAGCTTGTCTCGGATCGCTTTGTCCTTCGGTGTCTCTGGAACGAACTGCAGTGCGGCGTCCAGGTATTGGAAGAAGTTATCTTTAATCCCGGCCGTGTCTGCGGGAAGAAAATCGATCTCAGCCGCTGGGGCCGGTGCTGGTGTTTTGAGGAAACTCGAAAGCGGCTGAACCTTGTAGCCTGCCTGCACCTTCTCGACGTTTGCCATATCGTCCGGGTGGAGGAGTTGGGTTCTGAAGAGTGTTAGACTGAAAGGCGTCGTCGATTTAAAAACCTGCTTGATCCCGGCGGGGATGGTCCCATTCCAGTCAGGGCCTACAACAAGATAGTCTCCCGCATCGTCTCCGGTGGCACGGCTTCCAATGTAACCGTAGTTGTTGGTGCTGCCGTCGATCAACTGAACGGAGTAGTAGCGATCCTTCTCGACCTCAGGAACGGATATGACCATTGGCTCCGCCCGTAGATCAAGCCATGCCGACGAATAGGGTGTGTCGCTGTTTGGAGTGATGACGGCGGTATCGTCCGGCGTGAAGGTTCGATGCTCGTTCAAAAGAACGTTGAATGGAGCCTTGTACTGCCCGGAGTTCTTATCGACCGCAAACTCCTGCATGACCGCGTAGTTCATGACAAGCGGCAGGCCGTAGATGAAGCCTTGCTCGGCGATATCCTTTATCTCAAGGATGCCGACGGTCTTTGCGTCGGCCTTCTCGGCAATAATGACGATATCGTCGGCCATTGCTGGAATGGCAATAGGGCCGATGCTCGAAGCCATCAAAATCGATAGTAACGCGCGACGGCATGACCTGCCGCTGAGGTTCAAAAATGCGTCTGCCGCCGTCATGCTGTTGTTCCTTATTTATTGGACTGCGCCAAAATGTTGCCTACAAGCGAGGTGCTGCAGACGAAGGTCAGAAAGCGCGGGTGCTAGTAAGTTCATCAGGGCATGCGTTCGCATCAAAATCCCAAATGGCGTCGCAATGACTTCGCCTTTGTATCGTAGAGGAAACGCCAAGCTCGGCAACGTATGTTACAGTAACATACGTCTTTTTGGGCATCATGGAGCCGCGTAATTACGGCCCTATCAAACGTTACGCGACTGGATAGTTCTAAGGTAAGACTTCCACAATTAGGCTTTGATTGTGGCCACTGACGATGGCGGCGAGCGAGTCGGATATCCATCGATTTTCCTTTCCCTTCTATTTGCCGAAGCACGGCATGTCAGTGCCGTGCCCATAGCTTTGCCGGTGCGCTGACTCCATCGCCAAGCGCCTGCCCGATCTCATCTGTTGTTGCAATTGTCTGCCGTCTGCCGCGCCTTGCGGCTTGCCTGCCTTCCGCCCATCCCATTAGGTGAGCAAGAATGCTGTCTCAGGGCTGGGTGATTGCTCAGGACATGCCCGCGCTTAGTCCAGTCCTGCTCATATCCCTGCCGGGTTATGCTGCCTTGCGAAATACCCGCTGATCGGGGCGCTGCATGCCCACAAACCGCGCGCCTCGATATAGGTGGCTACCACATTTCAGGGTCTTGCCCTCAAACAGCACAACCACATCCGAAGCCCGCTCAACGCCGCCTTCAGTGAACGCTTGTTTAAGCACGTCCAGATAAGCCGGAAAGTCCATTTCCGTCGCAGCCCGATCCGCCCACGCCTTTGCCGCCTGCCGTGCTTCATCCTTCGCACTCACCGCAGCCTCTTGCGCTCTCTCAGCACAATCCCGAATTGCAAGCCGCTCAAGCGTGACAGCCCCGTGATTTGTATTCTTGATCTCCTTAGCCATGTTTGCTCCTTCAATACTCTGCCCGGCACAATTCCAATGCGCATTTCAGGGCTGTTGATATTCTGATTTGGTATTTTGATCGTCGTTGAATTTCTCGGTACCAATCCCCTCGTCGTCGTCTGTCGTTAGCCTAATACAAATTAGGCAACGACGACGACGAGAATGGACTGGTTTTTGGCGGATTTCGTCGCCTCGTCGCGTCGTCGTTTATGCCGCTTTTAACGACGACGACGACGGGGCAAATGCAAAGGCACCTAATCGAACCGGCTCTTTAACCTTCAGCGAGTAGGTCACGGCTGTTTCATCATGTTCCAAGCCGTCATTCTTCATCAATGCAGACACAGCCGATTTGAAGCGCGCTTTCATGTTACTTGGATCACAGGTTGCAATCTCTCTGAATTTCGCCTCAACGTCATATGTATGCGCCTCGTAGTGCCACCCACCCGCCTTCAATTTAGTTTCCCGGCATTGCTCTTTCGCGACGATGCGTATTGCCTGCATAAGTGGCAATTCATATTCGCCGCGCTTCCGGTTCGCTGCCTTGGCCTCTGCCTTGGCCTTTGCATCCTGGGCCCGCTCTGACTTGATATCGTCCGCTGTCTTGCGGTTGAAATCGAGCGTCAATGTCGTAGCCGGTTTGCCGTTCCGCTTGCGTCCGATGACATGAACCTTCGTTTCAATATCTGCGATATACCCTGTTTCGCCGTCCTTTGACTTCTCTTGGAACATCCAGCGCCGGGACACCTTGCCCTCGCGCTTATCCATTTTCACAGCAAGAATGTTGTCGAGCGCAGCCGGTGCCGCACCCGATCCGCGCCACAAACTGCCTTCAGCCGTCTTGCCGTCTGGCGTGTCCTGAGACTTGCCGGAATGGTGACATACGAGGAAAGCTAGCTTGAAATGCTCACTGATACGTTTCATCCAATCTAGCGGCCCAGCCCATTCGCCAGCATCGTTTTCCTTCAGCACCATCTGAGACGCATGAACCGTATCGACCGCGATGGCCACAAGCGGCCTTTCAAACAATTCCCAGCAACGTTGATGCATGGCTTCAACAGTATCAAATAACGCTTCCCATCCGTCCTCATTGCTTAGGTTGATAGGCGTTGGGCAAGGGAACCACGGCACATCATGAAGGGCCTCGCCGTACTTGTTTAAAAGGCCGTGCATGCGAGCCTTAACCGTTCCCGGCGCTTCATACGAGAAGTACCCGAAACCGCCCCTACGAAGAACGTCATGACCTGCAAACGGCTTCCCTGTCATGACGCAAGCGGCCATTTCCATGATGCCGAAAGACTTGCCAGAACCGGACGAACCTACAATTCCATTGCGCGAAACCCGTGTGATAATTCCATCGATCAAATCATCAGGCGGAACGTATTCGTCCTGATGATTGAAGCCGATTTCGAAATGGTTCCGAGTTGTCGTGTCTACAACGCCCGGCTTGAACATTTCCGGCCCGCTACGTTCCTCCGTACCCGCAGAATATCCCCCATCGGAAGGCTCAAAATCATCACTATCGGGCGCAAAGTTGTTTTCATCGCCATCCGTATAGTTGAACCCGTTCACCGCCGCGTGTTCCGCCTCAATCGCATCATAGTCGATGACGATTTCATGATAGCCGGTCGCAAGGTTATGCTCACTGACCCGCCGGGCTTCATCGTTTGCCGCATCAATGTCCTGAGGCAGGCCGTCAGAAAGCTGGACCTCATTATTACACGCCAAGTCAAAAAGACGGTCCTGCTCTTGCTTCTCCTCAATCGAGAGTGTCGTTTCTTCAAGGGCCATGATCAGGCCGCCTGCGCTTCAAGCGATGCGACCCAGCTTTCAAGCGAGGACCGGCGAATTGCGACAATCGCGCCCAATTTCACGGCCGGTAGAATTTTCCGGTAGACAAGCCCGTACACCTGCTTGCGGGACATGCCCAATTCCTTGGCAATCGCGTCCGCGCCCATAATCATCTGTAAATCGTTCTTCATACTTGCTCTCCTTGTCGTCTGCTTCACCAGCCTTTCTCGCTGTTCCTGATGCTTATCTATCCATCCCTGACACCCTTAACAAGGCCTCAAGCTGTTGTTTATGCTCCGCTATTTCCAATCTCACGAAACCCAAACTTCTGGAGTCAGGCTATTGATTCCATAAGCGGATCTGGAATTATTTGGTTTGTGAATTAGAGAAAACTCACGTTGCCAAGCTACTGAAAACGTTGGTTGAAAAATTTTCGACTTTTTTGAACCCGTACCGAAGGGTGGCGGGAAGCGACCGCGCCAGCGGTGCCATCAAGACAACTGCGATTGACAGAAGGCGTGCGCCACGGTATTTCGTGATCCATACTATCAGTTAATCAAGGGGTGGATGAAATGACGGCAATAACAGGATTTAGATATTTGTTTGAGTGCGCGCATTGTGGGGCCGATTTCGGGGCGAACAGACATAACGCCATAACTTGTTCCACAAGTTGCAAGGGTGCCATCTACCGCGACAAAATAAGATTAGAGCGGGCAGAACTCGCAGCCTATAAATCTGCCCGCGTTGGCGAAGCTCTGGCATTGCTTCAGTTGGTGGAGTCCGGGACGTTCGTACTTCCGCCGTCAGATCAGGCCTGACAATGGCGACGATCACGAAACGGCATTGGAAAACCAGCAAGGGGGAAGATCGAGAGGCGTGGGTGTTGGCCTATACCGACCGCCAAGGAAAGCGCTACAAGGAGAACCACGCCCGCAAGAAAGAGGCCGAGGCTCGCCGCGTAGAAGTCGAGGGTCAGATCAGTACGGGCGCGTTCCGGGCCGATGCCGCGAAAAAGACGGTCGGGGACGCAATCGACGCCTACGGAAAAGAGCTCGACAAGCGCCTAAAGGAAGGCAGCGCCACTCGCATGTACGTGAACAACACCAAGGGACAGCTTGACGCGCACGTGCGACCGACAATGGGCCACCTGAAGCTTGCCGAAACCACAGCCCGCAATGTCAACGATTTGATTGACACCATGAAGGATAACAGCGTGGGCCTTCCGACCGTCCGGCGCGTTATCGGGGCGCTTTCCCGAACGTTGCAGTATGCCGTGGGACAGGACATGGCCGCCGGGAACGTTGCGAAGGGTGTTCGCGTGACTGCCCCGCGTGGAACTGGCAATGCCAAAATCGTGCCGCCGAGCAAGGAAGAGTTCGCCGCACTATTGAAAGCAGCCGATGAAATGCCAAAGCCCCGCAGCCTTCAGCCGGTCGCCCTCGCCTTGCGCATCCGTTTTGCTGCACGAACTGGCATGAGGGCGAGTGAGCAATGGGCCACGCGCTGGAATTGCCTTGACCTTGAAAAAGGCTCTGTGACCGTCACTGCTCGCGTGGATGCATTCGGACAAATCGACACTACAAAAACCGAAGCAGGGCAGCGGACGGTAAAACTCAGCAAGGCGCTTGTTGTTGACCTGAAGGAATGGCGCACGGTGACGCGATACAAGGGTGATGACGATTTCGTTTTTCCAGATGCGCAAGGCGGCTTCACCCGGCACACCAATTTCAGCAAAAGGTTTTGGAACCCGCTTGTTAAAAAGGCTGGCCTTGATCTAGGCTGGCATAGCCTGCGGCACTACGCGGTCAGCACGTGGATTGAAGCAAATGCGCAGCCGAAAGCCGTACAGACGCTTGCGGGCCATGCTACATTCCACATCACAATGAGCCGCTATGGGCATATGTTCCCGTCCGAAAACCATGCCGACATGATGGATGGAATTGACGTGTAGTGCCCGGCGTTATTCAGCGTTTCCGGGCGTTCCCCCGCGTTCCATGGCGCACAAATGGAGCACAACGCCCGCAAAGCCTTATTTTGCGGGATTTATCTAAAGCCTTTTAATCAGTAGGTCCAGGGTTCGAATCCCTGCGCTCTCACCAAACATCATAAAATCAATAGTTTAATGACTTGATAGATCGCGGTGACAGGCGACGCTGGGGCGCAGTCTGGACGTCCGTTGCACCAACGTTACTGTAACGTACTCCCGGCCGACTTAAAATTGTGGTTTCCTGCCTCAACGGACGCGGAGGTTCCCACATGCAGTTTTTCAATTCTCTCACAGCAGCATTTCTGGTCATCCTGTGCACGGGAACGACGGTGTCCGCTCAGGAGCACGAGGACATTAACGCGGCGAACAATCCGCTGACGCCGAAAATCACCATCAATTTTCACAACTACTTCATTCCGGATTTTATCGACGTTCCTAAAGACAAACATGCCAACCAGTTTCTTTTGCGCGGCCTCATTCCTTCGGATGCTTTTGGGCTGCCGCAGTTGATACGCTTCACGCTGCCTGTCGCCACTTCACCGGGCGTGCCGGACGGCTATGTCACGGGTATCGGCGATCTGACGCTGATCGACCTGTTCGTGCTGCCAAAGGCCGGCGATGTCACATTCGCGGCAGGGCCGGTTCTGGTAATCCCGACGGCGAGCGAAGACGAGCTTGGCAGCGGCAAGTGGCAGGCCGGTGCTGCGGGCGTCGTGGTCGCGCCGCAAAGCTGGGGTCTTCTCGGCGGCCTTGTTACCTATCAGGCGTCGTTTGCCGGAAGCGATCTGCGAGACGATGTCAATCTTCTGACAGTGCAGCCCATCGTCAACGTCAACCTGGACAAAGGCTTCTATCTCCGCTCTACGGCGACCTGGAACTTCAATATGGAAAATGGTGCGAGTTGTATTCCGGTCGGCCTGGGTATCGGCAAGGTGTTCCAGCTCGACAAGGGCATCACGATGAACGCCTTCGTCGAACCGCAATATACCGTCTGGCACGACGGCCCCGGCGCACCCCGGTGGCAGATTTTCGCCGGCCTGAATTTTCAGTTTCCCATCGGTAATCTGCGCTAGCTTATGTGTGCCGAGACGGCAGTAGCGATCAGATACCCTACCCCGTTTCCGGCGCACCTTCGTAACCGAAAGCCTTCAAACCAAAACAGCGTCACCCGTAAAGGCGACGCTGTTTTGGTTTCACCGTCTCGACCAGTAGCAGCCGGGACGGTTCTAATTTTTCAATCGACTTGGGCTGGTTAGCCGCGACGATAGTAGCCGGGCCGTTCCGGGTTGTATTCAGGAACTTCGCAGCGCGGGTCGTTGCTGCAGCGGCGATCGTCACCCCTGCGGCCATCCCGCTCGCGCCAATCCGCGCGGCCGCCATCATTGTTGCGATCGCGCCGGCCATTATCCCGGCCTTCCGAATCATCGCCCCGGTCACGCCAGCGCTCATTACGGTTGTAGCGCTCGGAATAATCGCGCGGCCGCGAATTGTAGCCGCCGTCTTCGTAGGAAACGCCTTCGCTGACGCAGCCAGCAAGCATCAAGGTCGAAAGGCCGATTGCGGCCGCCAGAATCATCGTTTTCATTGTCGTTGCGCTCTCCATTCAAACGAGAGATATGGCCGCTTCAGGGTTGCGGCAAGAGGGAATGATGATTGCCGCCTTGCTGTTGATGAAATCACCCAATTTTGGCGCCGTCTCTCAAGCCGATTGCGAAGGTGCTGACGGCAAATACCGGCCCGCAACCTCTCAGTGAAGGCCTTGGCGCAGTGTCATGGGGCTCGCGCCATATTGACGTTTAAAGGCGCGAGAGAACGACGACAGGCTATCGAAACCGCAGCGCAGAGCGACCTCGCGGATGCTCAGCTGCGTATCGCTAACCAGCCGCTGCGCTGCCTGCAGCCGCAGCCGTAGATAGTAGCTTCCGGGGCTGATACCCAGCGCCCTGGCAAACCGCATTTCCAGATGACGCTGCGATTGCCCGGCACGAAGCGCAAGCGCGGTTATGGACAATGGCCGGTCAAGCGTCCGTTCCATCAGCCGGATCGCTTTGGCGAGCTGCGGATCAAGCGCTTCCATGCGGCCGAGCGATACCAGCGGCTGGGCATCTGTTGCGGCATGTGTCTCGTCGTAGACAAAGATACTCGCCACATCGAGCGCCACGGATGAACCGAAACGCTGCCGGATCAGGTGCAACATCATGTCAAAGGTCGGCGATGCGCCGCCGGAGGTCCAGAATTTTCCATCGGTCACGAACCGGTCTGCCCTGACGCTCACGTCCGGAAAAGCCAGCGCGAAATCCTCCAGCTCCTCCCAATGAGCTGTTGCTGTTCGGCCGTTGACGAGCCCGCAGCGAGCCAGAAGCCAGCACCCGGATTCGATACCGGCGACAACGAAAAAATGCCGGGCCGCGGCCTGCAGGCCGGCAATGAAGGGTTTTTGCGCATAGCGGTCCAGATTGAAACCGCCGATGATCAGCAGGCAGTCACCCTGGTCCCGCGCCGAAAACACCCCATCGACCGCAATCGCGACGCCGCAGGTCAGAAGAACGGGTTCACCATCGGGAGACAGGATTGTCCAGTCGAACAGGATCTTGCCGGCCACCCGGTTTGCGGCGCGCATCGGATCCAGCACCGAGGCCAGCGACATGATGGATGATTCGGGCAGGACAACAATCACAACCTTGACATGATGATCGGGAGTTTTGGGTAACAACATCCGATAAATGTCAAATTTTCTGCGCTTTATGTCAAATGGATTGGCGTTGCTCAGGCATGATGCGCCGGTAAGACCTCCCGTCCGCAGCTGGGTTAGCCTGCAGATGTCTGGATATTCCCCAACCGATCTTTACCGGACGGGTCGAACGGCAGAGATGCCTTCGGCCCGTTTTTTTTCAAAACCATCGTTTCAGAATAATGTGCTTTGTTCTGCCACTATCGTCTCCGGTTCCGGGGCGATCGGCTTCGATTTCAATGCAGCCTGCAGCTTACTGACAGCAAAAAATACCGTCAGCCCGGCAGTCAGCGCAATGGCTGCGATCAACCAATGGCTGAAGCCGAGAGCCAGGTCATTCGCACAAGCAAGCCACCTACCGGCCCAGTCGTCAGACCACACCTCGCCGCGTGACAGAACGATTGTTCCGGCGGCTATCTGCGACGATGCGATAGCAGCGCAAGACTGGATCATTAGGTGCCTGGTGCAACACCGAAGGCTGCAAGGAACGAACCGGACAACCGTGCGTTCCTGCTGCGGCCCAACAAACAGGCTCAACGGAGGAAATTCACATGCTGCGTGCTGGTCTCTTATGGTTCCTGGGTGTTCCCCTTATCGCCGTTATCGTCATCTGGATGCTGTATTTCTAGCGCGGGAGGCCATGATGAAAAATCCACCCGTCCAAACGCCTCCCCACTGCGGCCCGGCCGACTACCGCAATTTCATGGTACGAGAATTACTAATTTGGCTCGTCGGCGTCCCAGTACCGATTGCCGCTGTTATCGGCTTCTTCGTGCTGTAATTCTGAAGCCCGCCCCGACGGCTCTGTGGTTATGATGATAGCGGGTTGACCGTTCAACAACCTTCGCTCATCCTTACAGCAACAGGAGGGCGACCATGATTACTGGCTCACAATGCCGCGCGGCACGCGCACTTGTCGAAATATCACGTCAGCTCCTGGCAACATTGTCCCGCATCGACGAGACCATAATCGCCCGCTTCGAACGGAAGCTTGAAAACCCTGCCGACGAGATCATTCTTGCCCTGCAAACTGCCTTGGAAGCAGCCGGAGCGTTGTTCATCGAGGAAGGTGAACACGGACTTGGCGTCCAGCTCAAATTTACCCGCTCGGAGGCACGCCGTCTTTCCGTTCTCGAAAGCGAAGGCGGCCTGGTCGCCAATGACGAGGTTCCGGGCGTTTAGGGATTTGGGTTTAGATAATTGGCGACCCCTGCAGGGCTCGAACCTGCGACAACCTGCTTAGAAGGCAGGTGCTCTATCCAGCTGAGCTAAGGGGCCGCTTGCAGGAGGTTTCCCTCCTTGAACCGGCAGTCCGTCCGGGATCAATGTGTCCAGGGCTGCGTGCGGCTAAAGCGGAAATTATCGCTATAGGACACGCTCTTGCGGGTTGGTTCCTTCGGCGCGATAACGCGGTATTCGATGCCATTGCGTTCGGCATAGGCAACGGCCTGTTCGGCGGTCTCGAATGTCAGCTTGACCTGCTGGCGCATGTCGGCCGAGCTTGTGTAGCCCATGATCGGGTCGATGGTGCGCGGCGTTTCCTGATCGAACTCAAGAACCCACAAATTCGTCTTGGCCTTGCCAGACTGCATGGCGGTTTTTGCGGGTCGATAGATTTTCGCGGACATATTTTTGGCGGCTCCACCATGGTTCACTGCTGACGGCGGCGCGACGCGCTGCCAGTCTCTGCGCATTGCCTTAGCGCAGAACGAATTAAAACGGAATGACCTTGAAGCGTTATATCCGCCGATTTTGCCGCCTGTACCGTTTCGCTGCATAAAGCTGCTGCTCGGCGCAGAATGCACGATCCCATAAGAGGCCGAAGCCTCGTTCGATACCGATGCAATAAATTGGGAAAAGTCGATGGTCGGAGTGGAGAGATTCGAACTCCCGACCCTCTGGTCCCAAACCAGATGCGCTACCAGGCTGCGCTACACTCCGTGACCCGTCGATGGCCGGGAGATACACGCTTCCCCCTGCCCCTGCAACACCTAAATTGCACAATTCCACAGACGGAGTGAAAGGAATCAATTTGTTTGTTTAAGGCTGCGAACCGGAGATGCGGGCGCTGTCGACAATATCGCCAGGAGCGATGCCGAGGCGATTGACGGTTCCGCCGTTCAGCTCGAGAACGAAGGAGACGGGAACGCGGGAATCGATAATCGATTCGGACTGCGGCACGGCATTTTCGCGAATCGTTTCGATCTTGCCATCCTTGGCGATGAACAGCATGTCGAGCGGAAGATAGGTATTCTTCATCCACATCATCACCTGGCGCGTCACGCCGAAATCAAACAGCATGCCGTGATCGCGCGCCATGTGGCGGCGGTTCATCAGGCCTTGTGATCTTTGATCATTGTCCACCGCCAGTTCGACGGTGAATTTATGCAGCTTGCCGCCGGTTGCGATGATCTGCAAAGGCGCAGTCTCGAAAGTGACCTCAGCTGCGGCGGCCCAAACCGGCACAAGCCACAAAAAAAGCGCCACAAGGGCGCTTCCAGCGAGGCGCGGGAGACGCGCGCTCATCAATGTGCCCGGCCAATCGGCGCCGGCACGTCCGGATGGATCTCTGCAGCCATCAGACCCTTGTCCCCATCACCGAAGCGCACCAGAACGGTCTGCCCCGGGCGCAGCTCGGTAAGCCCGAAACGACGCAAGGTTTCCATATGGATGAAAATATCCTCAGTCCCATCACCACGGGTCAGGAAGCCGAACCCCTTCGTACGGTTGAACCACTTGACCAGGCATCGCTCCAGCCCGCTGGTCGGCGTCACCTGAACATGGGTCTTGACCGGCGGCAGCTGCGACGGGTGGATCGCTGTCGACTGGTCCATGGAAAGAATGCGGAAAGCCTGGTAGCCGCGGTCGCGCCGTTGAATAAGGGCAACCACGCGCGAACCTTCGAGCACCGTCTGGTAGCCATCGCGGCGCAGGCATGTGACGTGAACGAGAACATCCTGCATGCCGTTATCGGGAATGATGAAACCAAACCCCTTGGCAACGTCGAACCATTTGATGACGCCGGTAATTTCAACCAGATCGAGAGCGTCATTGGCAAAATCGTCATCCGGCGTGACGTCCTTTGCTGAAATTCTATCCGCCATTGCCTGTCCAGCCCCTCGATTACGCGTCACATCATTACGGTTAACTGATTCTTGACGATCAGAATAACATCGTCCCGCCGCTTATGTGCAAGCCCCCGGATGAAATTTGCCGTCGAACCACACTAGCCGTTCAGCCTTGCCTCTGGCTGGTTGTCGGCTAAATATAACCCATCTTCCGCAAAACAAGGATATTCCAATGCGTTATCTGCACACGATGGTTCGCGTCAAAGATCTGGACGCGTCACTTCACTTCTGGGCCAAGTTGTTCGGCCTTGTGGAAATCCGCCGTTACGAGAATGAAAAGGGCCGGTTCACCCTGGTTTTCCTCGCAGCCCCCGCTGATCTCGATCATGCAAAGACTGAATTGTCGCCGTGCCTGGAACTCACCTACAACTGGGACACCGAAGATTATAGCGGCGGCCGCAATTTCGGACACCTCGCCTATGAAGTCGACGACATCTACGCAACCTGCCAGCACCTGATGGACAACGGCGTCACCATCAACCGGCCGCCGCGAGACGGCCACATGGCTTTTGTCCGCTCGCCGGACGGCATCTCCATCGAAATCCTGCAGAAGGGTGAGAACCTCCCATCGCAGGAACCCTGGGCCTCGATGGGCAATACCGGCGCTTGGTAAGCCCGGCACAATGCGGCTGGGCTATATCTGGATCTAGCTTTCCAGCACTGGCGATGGTTGGGCTCCAACAATCGCCAGTGTCAGCGCAGGTTTACAAATAACGGGACGTTCATTAGAATCCGAACGATACGTTAATGGGATGAAAGTGCATGCGCGTCAGGCTGGCTAGAACTTTCCTCCCAGTTGAACCGATCGAATCGCAATGGACGAGACGTGGCAATTCGTAAAAGGCCACGCTGATCGTGCGGTTTGAAATATCCTGATGAAAGGCCATGACGGCAAGTGTCGCCCGGCCCGCATTAAGTGGGGATCCAACGTTGCGTCCTATCCTACAAAAGGCGGCGATGATTCGCGGCCTCAGCTGCGCTTTTGCGCTGAGTGTGTCGGCCATGATGTTGTCGGGTTGTGTCACAGCCGCCAAAGACACGGCCGAAGCAGCATCCGCAGACGCCGTGGTGCCAGTCGTCGCCTCCGCTGATGCAGCCCAAGCGGCACCCGGTTCCTATCAGGATCAGCAGGTCTCTGCGGCCGGCGCCAATGCACAACAACAGCCTGGGGCTCAGGCGAACGCGATGATGCCAGCACCCAACAATGGGCAGCCGTCATCACTGACAATGCAAAGCACCGGCCTCAACGCAACGTCGAACAGTATTTTTGCCGTCCAGACGCCAAATGCAGCGCCTGTTCATGATGCAGCGGCAGCAGCAGGCAATGCGCCGCTGCCGGCCGGGCAAGCCACGGGCGTCAATCCCGCAACAAACAGTCTTTTCAACAGCGGCCAGCCGGCACCCAACCAGCCCCCCCTGCCGCTTGAAGGCGCAAGCAATGCCGATGGCTCTGCCGCAACCCAACAGGTGGCAAGTGCGCAGATTGGCGCAGACGGAACGCCGCTTCCCGTTGCCGTGCCCATCCCGACCAGCAGCGTCAGCATGCGCGGCGGCCGCCTGCCGCAGTCTGCCGCCGTGCAAACGGCATCGACGGAGGGGCTCAACAGCACGCCAGCCGCGATTGCCGATTCTAAAAACTCGCAAAACAGTGAAGATACCCCGGACGAAGCGGAAAAACCGCTGACACTGGCGGCTCTGTTCGCCGCCAAACGCAAGAACCGAAGCCAGTTCAGCAATGACCGTTTCGCCAAGGCGCCCGAGAAAAAGACAATAGTGGCCAGCGACCTGAAATCCAGCCAGACCGCCGCGCTCGGGTTCACCGCCCTGCCCGGCGTGCGCACAACGTCGATGTATGCCACTGTTGACGATTCGCAACCCGGACATGATGACGATAGTCCCGCAGTCGAAATGGCATCGTTGTCCGGTCTGGCGCGCCTAGCGCCAAACGGGCTCGTGCTGCAAACCGAAAAGGTGGAAACGGGCTGTTTCCAACCCGACCTGCTGCAGGTCCTGAAGGTCATTGAAACCCATTATGGCCGCAAGATCATGGTGACGTCCGGCTTGCGTGATCTGAAACACAATGCCAGCGCCGGCGGACGAAAGCACTCCCTGCACACGACATGCGAGGCTGCCGACATCCAGGTGCCGGGCGTGAGCAAATGGGAGCTTGCAGACTATCTGCGTACCATTCCCGGCCGCGGCGGGGTCGGAACCTATTGCCACACGGAATCCGTACACATCGACACAGGTGAATCCCGCGACTGGAATTGGCGTTGCCGCCGCCGCAAAGGCTGACGGCAACCAACTGTTTTAATTGAGTAATTCGTCAAAACGCCAAAAACGACGCGTTATCAGAACTTTTTTACAGGAAAATGAAATTTGCCGCTTGCGGTATTCAAAACCCCTGATTATAAGACGCCCACACAACGGATGCGCCCTTCGTCTATCGGTTAGGACACCAGATTTTCATTCTGGGAAGAGGGGTTCGACTCCCCTAGGGCGTACCATTGTGAACCTCCCCGACAGTGATAATTCATGCCTGCCGCTCGCTGAAAACGCGATGCGAGAGGCATTTTGCGGCGTCTGAACCTTCCCTGTTTTGCCGCTGATTTTACTGCGAAAAATCCTTGAAAAAATGCGATTTAGCGCTTGCAGCATTCGAGATGTCTGACTATAAGACGCCCACACCACTGATGCGCCCTTCGTCTATCGGTTAGGACACCAGATTTTCATTCTGGGAAGAGGGGTTCGACTCCCCTAGGGCGTACCATGGTTCACCAATTTCCCCAGATTGAAGTATAGACATGCGACGCCGGTAACGGCCGCTCAGAATGCCTTTGCGGCGTCGATGACCCGCAACTGCACGCGGCGCGTTCCCTGCCACATGTCCGCCGATATCGAGGCTGCCACATGCAGCGACATGCCACGCTCAGACAGCAGCAAGTCGCCCAGCGGCGTCTCCAGGGCGCGGAATGCGATGCCTTCGATCCTGGAGCCGTCCTGGCCTTCCAGCGTCACTTTCACATGATTGGCACCGACCTGACGCGAATCGCGCAAGCGATGGGCCGGCAGCGCAAAGATCGGCTGCGGATGCCCTGCCCCGTATGGGCCTGCCTGCTCAAGCTGATCGACCAGCGCCAGATTGGCACCGGCAGCGCCCAGGGCGCCATCGATCTTCAGTGTTTCAGCCGAGACGAGGTCCTTGACGGTGTTCTGCGCCTTCTCATCGAAGAAGTGCCGCAGCTTGCCGAGATTGGCGCGCTCAACGGTCAGGCCAGCCGCCATCGCATGACCGCCGCCTTTGATCAGCAGGCCGTTATCAACGGCCGCGCGAACGATCTTGCCAATATCGAAGCCGCTGATCGAGCGGCCTGAGCCCGTTCCCTTGCCATTCGCATCAAACGAGATCGCAAAGGCCGGACGGCGGAATTTTTCCTTCAGACGTGCAGCCAGAAGGCCGACAATGCCCGGATGCCAGTTTTCGCGGGCCGTGACGATGATCGAGGCCGATTCACCGGTACCGTATTCCGCCAGCGCTTCGGCTTCCGCCTCGGCCAGCATGGCGACTTCCATCACCTGGCGCTCGCGGTTCAGTTCGTCGAGTTTCGCGGCGATTTCTTCGGCGGCGCCTTCGTCCTCCAGCGTAAGCAGGCGGCTACCAAGTGCTGCATCGCCGATACGTCCGCCAGCATTGATTCGCGGGCCGATCAGGAAGCCGAAATGATACGGCGTCACCGGGCCGCCGAGCCCGGCCTTGCGAAACAGCGCCGACAGGCCCGGGTTCTGCATATGCCGCGCGGCAACCAGTCCCTTCACCACATAGGCCCTGTTCAGGCCCTTGAGCGGTACCACGTCACAGACGGTTGCCAGCGCTACGATGTCGAGCAAGGCGAGCAGATCGAACGAGGCGACGCGTTTGTCACCGGCTTCGCGCAATTGCCGCACGGCATTGACCAGAACGAGGAAGACGACACCAGCCGCACAGAGATGTCCCTGCCCCGATAGATCGTCCTCGCGGTTGGGATTGACCAGCGCCATACATGGCGGTAACTCCGCGCTGACCTGATGGTGATCGATAACGACAACATCGATGCCCCGCGCTTCGGCAGCGGCCAGCGATTCATGGCTGGTCGAGCCGCAATCGACCGTGACGATCAATCGGGCACCATTGTCGATCAGTTGATTGATGGCCGTGGGGTTGGGGCCGTAGCCTTCGAAAATGCGGTCGGGAATATAGATTTCCGCATCGACGCCGAAATGACGCAGGAACCGGAACATCAGCGCCGAGGATGCGGCCCCATCGACATCGTAGTCGCCGAAGATGGCGACCTTTTCCCGCGCCCTGATCGCGGCGATGATACGGGCAGCGGCCTTGTTGCAATCAGTCAGCGTATCGGGGTCCGGCATCAGCGAGCGGATGGTCGGATCGAGGAATGCCACCGCATCGTCCATCGTCACCCCGCGTCCGGCAAGTACCCGGGCGATGAGATCGGAAAAACCGTGAACCTGGCTGATGGCCAGCGCGCGGTTCTGCCCGGCCTGATCCAGCCGCGATACCCAGCGCTGGCCGGTGACCGAACGCTCGACATTGAGAAACGCCCGCTGGACGGGATCTTGCACATCACTCATCGTACACCCATGATTTTTGACCGTTCGTACGCGGGTTTTGCATCAGGCGCAAACCGCAACGAAAACGGCCCCACCCGGATACAAGCCGGATGGGGCCGCAAGACATTTATCTGCAATTTCGGATCAGGCCGTCTTTGGCCGCTCGATGCGGATAACCTGCGGTTCGCCGACCAGATAGCCCTCGCCCTTGATCGAGGCGACAGCCTTGCGAACCGATTCCTCGGTGGTCGCGTGGGTGACGAGAATGATCGTCTGCGGACCATCAGGATCGACAGGCTGCTTGGAATGCTGAACGATGGATTCCAGCGAAATCCGGTTTTCCGCCATGCGCGTGGCAATGCTTGCAAAGACACCAGTCTTGTCGAGAACCTTCAGGCGAATGAAATATCCGCCCTCATGGCTCTGGATCTGCGCCTGCTTGTAAGGCAACAGCGCCGTGACGGGACGGCCGAACGCCGGCACATGCTGGGCGCCCGGACGGCTCTTGGCAATGTCGGCGATGTCGCCAAGCACTGCGGATGCGGTCGCATTGCCACCTGCACCCGGTCCGACCATCAGCAGCTCGCCGAGAATGTCAGATTCGATCGCCACCGCATTGGTGACGCCGTCAACCTGCGCAATCACCGAATCGAGCGGCACCATGGTCGGATGCACGCGCTGCTCGATACCGCTGTCGGTGCGCTGGGCAACGCCCAACAACTTGATGCGATAGCCGAGATCGGCGGCCGCATGGATATCGTCGATCGAGATATTGGTAATGCCTTCGAGATAGATGTCATCGGCGGCTATCGCCGTTCCGAAGGCTAGGCTGGTCAAGATGGACAGCTTGTGGGCGGTATCGTTACCCTCGATGTCGAAGGCCGGATCGGCTTCGGCATAGCCCAGGCGCTGCGCTTCCTTGAGGCAGGCCTCGAACGACAGGCCTTCCTTCTCCATCTTGGTCAGGATGTAGTTGCAGGTGCCGTTCATGATGCCGTAGACGCGCGAAATCGTGTTGCCCGTCAGCGATTCTCTCAACGCCTTGATCACGGGAATGCCACCAGCGACGGCAGCTTCATAGTTCAACAGCGCGCCATGCTCTTCAGCCAGACCGGCAAGCGCAATGCCGTGGGAGGCCAGCAACGCCTTGTTGGCGGTAACAACATGCACGCCGCGCGAGAGGGCAGCTTTGACGGCGGAGAGCGCCGGTTCACCGGCACCGCCCATCAATTCGACGAAGACGTCGATATCGGCGGTCTGGGCCAGTGAAAGCGCATCGGCATGCCATTCAATGGCGGAAATATCGACGCCGCGATCGCGGTTCCTGTCACGTGCCGTGACAGCGGTAATTTCGATGGCCCGGCCGCATGTCGTCGCCAGCGCCTCGTGGCGCTCCTGGAGAATACGCACGAGCGAGGCACCAACAGTTCCCAAGCCCGCAATGCCGATTTTAAGGGCATCTGCCATACACATTTCCTAACATTAACATATCGAGAGCGCTCCGCCTGACACGGCGGAGCCAATTTTGAGGGTACCGGAAATCCGGTGCCTCAGCGGTGAGCGTTCAGCGAAATGACGTTGTGCAACGTATCGTCGGCTGTCGACAGAAACTTCTTGAGGCTGCGGGCGGCCTGGCGAATCCGGTGTTCGTTTTCGACCAGCGCGATGCGGATATAGTCATCGCCCTGCTCGCCGAACCCGATGCCGGGCGCCACGGCAATATCTGCCTTTTCGACCAGAAGCTTGGAAAATTCCAGCGAACCGAGATGACGGAATTTTTCCGGGATCTTTGCCCAGGCAAACATCGTGGCAGCCGGCGGCGGGATCTCCCATCCGGCCTTGCCGAAGCTTTCAACCAGCACATCGCGGCGGCGCTTGTAAATGTTGCGGACTTCGGCAATATCCGAACCATCGCTGTTCAGCGCATGGGTCGCCGCCACCTGGATCGGGGTGAAGGCACCGTAATCGAGGTAGGACTTGACGCGCGTCAGGGCTGCGATCAGGCGTTCGTTGCCGACGGCAAAGCCCATGCGCCAGCCGGGCATGGAGAACGTTTTCGACATCGAGGTGAACTCGACCGTATTGTCAATCGCGCCTGGAACCTCCAGAACCGACGGCGGCATCACGCCGTCGAAATAGATTTCCGAATAGGCCAGATCCGACAGGATGACGATGTCGTGCTTTTTGGCGAAGGCCACGACTTCCTTGTAGAAATCGAGCGTTGCCACATGCGCCGTCGGGTTGGACGGATAGTTGATGACCAGAGCGATCGGCTTGGGGATCGAATGACGGATCGCCCGCTCGAGCGGCGGGAAGAACGTGTCGTCCGGTTCGACCGAGATCGAGCGGATTACCCCGCCGGTCATCAGGAAGCCGAAGGCATGGATCGGGTAAGTCGGGTTCGGGCAGAGGATCACGTCGCCGGGGGCGGTGATCGCCTGCGCCATATTGGCGAAGCCTTCCTTGGAACCGAGCGTCGCAACGACTTGGGTATCCGGGTTAAGCTTGACGCCGAAACGGCGGGCATAATAGGCGGCCTGCGCGCGGCGAAGGCCTGGAATGCCCTTGGAGGACGAATAGCGGTGGGTACGCGGATCCTGCACGACTTCACACAGCTTATCGACGACGGATTGCGGGGTCGGAAGGTCCGGATTGCCCATGCCGAGGTCGATGATATCAGCTCCACCCGCTCGCGCGCTGGCTTTCAAACGGTTGACCTGTTCGAAAACGTAAGGCGGCAGACGCCGGACTTTGTGAAACTCTTCCATCTCTAAACCTCGTCTTGCGCCGTCCCCGTGCCGGAATCATGCGTGCAAGGAGACGCGCGCGGTGCAATCAGGCCCACGCGGCCATGAAACGCTTTGCGTCCAAATCAGCCGAAACGCAAGCGCTATTTCTGTATCTGCTTCAGCGTATCGGCACCGTGATTGGCGGCCAGCAGCTGCAGCTCCTTCAGGCGGCGCTGATATTCCGCTTCGGAGATTTTACCGGACGAGCGGGCAGCCCCAAGCGCCGTCAGCCGCGCCGACTGGCTTGCAGCCTCTTCATTGGTCATCTGAGCGCCAGCTGCCGGCAGTTTGCCTTCGATGACCGGATAAACATCAGCAGGAATCGGCTTGGCCATGGTGGCCGAATAGATCGACGGCTGCTCTTCGACTTTTGTCGACGTGCAAGCGGCAAGAGCAAGCACCAAACCTGCCATTCCAAAGGCCGTCACTATCCGCGTCATCACTGCTTTCCCCGACTTCGTCATCTCGCCCCTACCCGGTACCTTGGTTGAAACTCTGACCGAAACCGGTGGGCCATCAATGTGCCCCGAGTCCAACATGCGCTGGCACTTGTAATCATTTTAAGGCAGAATGTAAAAAGACAAAACAAACAAACATCTGTGGAGGAAACTGGGTGGCAGAAGACAGGAAGACCGAGGGCCAGACCGGCACCAGCACGGATGGTTTTCCCGGTTTCGACCCGAAATCAGTCGATCCCTATATCGTCAAGGACCCGGAAGCCTTCACGGTCAATCTCGCCCGCACGGTCGAGCAACTCGGCAAGGCCGCATCAGCCTGGCTTGCACCGCGTGAAAGCGGCCAAAAGACCGACATGGCCGGCGACCCGATGGTCGACATGGTCAAGACCCTTTCCAAAGTATCAGAATACTGGCTCTCCGATCCCAGGCGTACGCTTGAAGCCCAGACCTACCTGATGGGGAGCTTCTTCTCGATGTGGACGCGCACCCTGCAGAGAATGGGCGGCGAGACGGTCAGCGATCCCGACGATGTGCCGCGCAACGACAAGCGGTTTTCAGATGCCGACTGGGTCGCCAATCCGTTCTTCGATTTCCTGCGCCAGGCCTATTTCATCACGTCCAACTGGGCCGACAAGATGGTGCGCGATGCCGAAGGCCTCGACGACCATACCAAACACAAGGCCGCCTTCTATGTGCGCCAGATTTCCAGCGCGTTGTCGCCTGCCAATTTCGTGACCACCAATCCGCAGCTCTATCGCGAGACCGTCGCCTCCAGCGGCGCCAATCTGGTCAAGGGCATGCAGATGCTGGCCGAGGATATCATCGCCGGCAAAGGCGACCTGAAACTGCGCCAGACCGATGTCAGCAAGTTTGCGGTCGGCGAAAATATCGCGATCACGCCCGGTAAGGTGATCGCCCAGAGCGATGTCTGCCAGGTGCTGCAATATGATGCCGCGACGGAAACCGTGCTGAAGCGGCCGCTATTGATCTGCCCGCCGTGGATCAACAAGTTCTATGTGCTGGATCTCAACCCGCAAAAATCCTTCATCAAATGGGCGGTTGATCAAGGCCATACCGTCTTCGTCATCTCCTGGGTCAATCCGGATGAGCGCCACGCCAACAAGGATTGGGAATCCTATGCCAGGGAAGGCATCGGCTTTGCGCTCGACACCATCCGTCAGGCGACCGGTGAAGAGGACGTGAATGCGATCGGTTACTGTGTCGGCGGCACCCTGCTTGCCGCAACGCTTGCCCTGCATGCGCAGGAAGGCGACACGCGCATCCGCTCCGCCACGCTGTTTACCACGCAGGTCGATTTCACCCATGCCGGCGATCTCAAGGTGTTTGCCGACGAGGAGCAGATCGCCCAGATGGAAGAGAAGATGAAGGAGACTGGATATCTCGACGGCTCGAAGATGGCGATGGCTTTCAACATGCTGCGGGCGTCGGATCTCATCTGGCCCTATTTCGTCAACAACTACCTGAAGGGTCAGGAGCCCTCCGCCTTCGACCTACTCTACTGGAATTCCGATTCCACCCGAATGCCTGCGGCCAACCATTCCTTCTATCTGCGCAACTGCTATCTGCAGAATAACCTCACCAAGGGCGCGATGGTGCTGGCCGGCAAAACGCTCTCGCTCGGTGACGTCAAAATCCCGATCTACAATCTCGCAACCAAAGAAGATCATATCGCCCCGGCAAAATCGGTTTTCGTCGGCAGCCAGTTTTTTGGGGGTGACGTTACATATGTGATGTCCGGCTCCGGCCATATCGCTGGCGTCGTCAATCCGCCGGACAAGGGCAAGTACCAGTTCTGGACCGGCGGTCCGGCCACGGGCGATTTCGACGATTGGGTGAAGACGGCGAAGGAAACGCCGGGTTCCTGGTGGCCGCACTGGCAGACCTGGATCGAAACACTTGACGGCGAGCGCGTGCCTGCCCGCAAGACCGGCGGAAATCTCAACT
Organism: Pararhizobium sp.; assembly: GCF_965279435.1. Taxonomy (NCBI): domain Bacteria; kingdom Pseudomonadati; phylum Pseudomonadota; class Alphaproteobacteria; order Hyphomicrobiales; family Rhizobiaceae; genus Pararhizobium; species Pararhizobium sp. The sequence continues at coordinate 3,435,669 of NZ_CBDIHY010000003.1, read as the reverse complement.
CTCTTGAAGAAGCGCCGGGCTCCTATGTCCGCGCCCGCGCCTGATCAGATAACGGACACCTCATGCTCTTCGACAGGCCATTGGTGCCCGCCGTCCTTGTCCAGCGCTACAAACGCTTCCTGTTCGATGCCGTGCTGGAAGATGGGCGCGCGATCACCGGCTCCTGCCCTAACACCGGATCGATGCGCGGTCTGACGACGCCCGGCTCACGCATCTGGCTGTCCGAGCATGACAGTCCGACGCGCAAATATCGGCACATGTTCGAAATGGTCGAAGTCGACGGCACCGTCGTCGGTATCAATACCGGCCTGCCGAACAGGCTGGCGGAAGAGGCGATCAAGGCCGGACAGGTCGGCGATCTGCATCTCTATTCTTCCCTGCAACGTGAACAGAAATATGGCCGCAATTCCCGAATAGACATGCTGCTGACCGATCCCGAACGCGGGCGTGCCTATGTCGAGGTCAAGAACGTGCATTTCAGCCGCACGCCGGGTCTGGGCGAATTTCCCGACAGCCCGACCGCGCGTGGTGCAAAACACCTGGAAGAACTCGGCGACATGGTGGAGGCCGGCCATCGTGGCATCATGATCTATCTGATCCAGCGGGACGACTGCGCCACGTTCAGGATATGCTGTGATCTCGACCCGGTTTACGCGAAGGCCTATCGCCGGGCAATGCAGCGCGGGGTTGAGGCCTTCGCCGTCAAATGCCGGGTTTCACCGCAGCAAATTACGCCTGACGGCCTGATCCCGATAGACGAACCCGCCTGTGCTGATCTATGACATCAGTGAAAGACAACTGAAAGTATTGTAATGGTCACCTATATCGAGGCAGCGTCAGCGCCCTACAAGAATACCGGCGTTATCCGCCTCTATACGCCCGAGGATTTTGCCGGGATCAAGCGTGCCTGCCAGATCACCGCGCACTGCCTCGACGAGCTGGCAAGCCGCGTCAAGCCGGGCGTGACGACCGACGAGATCGACCGTTTCGTGTTCGACTTCGGCATGGATCACGGCGCCCTGCCCGCAACGTTGAATTACCGCGGCTACACCAAATCGTCCTGTACCTCGATCAACCACGTCGTCTGCCACGGTATTCCCAACGAGAAGCCGCTGCGCGAAGGCGACGTCGTCAATATCGATGTCACCTACATTATAGATGGCTGGCACGGCGATTCCAGCCGGATGTATCCGGTCGGCGAAATCAAGCGCGCCGCCCAGCGCCTCCTCGAAGTCACCCATGAATGCCTGATGCGCGGCATCGCCGCCGTCAAGCCCGGCGCACGCACCGGCGCCATCGGCGAAGCCATCCAAACCTTTGCCGAAGCGGAGCGGTGTTCGGTGGTCCGTGATTTCTGCGGCCATGGCGTCGGCCGGCTGTTTCATGATGCGCCGAATATCCTGCACTATGGCCGCGCCAACGAAGGCCCGGAAATGCGCGAAGGCATGATCTTCACCATCGAGCCGATGATCAATCTGGGGCGTCCGCATGTGAAGGTTCTGGCCGATGGCTGGACCGCCGTCACCCGCGACCGGTCGCTGTCGGCGCAATATGAACATGCTGTCGGCGTTACCGCCACCGGCTGCGAGATTTTCACCCTATCGCCTGGCGGCCTCGACCGTCCGGGCCTGCCAACATAAGGTTTGCGATGACAAAGCTCCCTTTTTCTTCCGACGGCGATCATTCGCAACCGGCTGATGAAAGGGGCTTTTTCGCCGAACAGCAACCGAAGCGCTCCAGCCTTGGCGTGCCGCCTGTTCAACAGGACGATGCGCACTATCATGGCCATCGGGACCGTCTGCGCACGCGCTACAAAGACCACGGTGACACGGCGCTGGCCGATTATGAAATCCTCGAGCTTCTGCTGTTTCGCTTAATCCCACGCCGCGATACCAAACCAATCGCAAAGGCGCTGCTTGAGCGCTTCGGAACGCTCGCCGGTGTGTTCGGCGCCTCGCCTGCCTTGCTGCAGGAAGTAAAGGGCATCGGCGAGGCAGTGGCCTTCGATCTGAAACTGACCTCGACCGTTGCCCACCGGACACTGAAGAGCGAGCTTAAAGGCAAGCAGGTTCTGGCCTCCTGGTCATCGGTGATCGACTATTGCCATGCCGCCATGGCGCATGAGACCCGCGAGCAGTTCCGCATTCTCTTCCTCGACAAGCGCAACGCGCTGATTGCCGATGAGGTGCAGCAGACCGGAACCGTTGATCACACGCCGGTCTATCCGCGCGAAGTGGTCAAACGCGCGCTCGAACTCTCCGCCACCGCCCTTATTCTCGTCCACAATCATCCTTCAGGCGACCCCACTCCTTCCCGGGCCGATATCGAAATGACCAAGATGATCGTCGATACGGCAAAGCCTCTGGGGATCACCGTTCACGATCACATCATCATCGGCAAGGATGGTCATGCAAGCCTGAAGGGGCTACGGCTGATCTGATCCTAGCGGCTCACAGCCACTTCGCCCGCCGGAACATGCGGTAGAGCATACTGCAGACGACGAAGATGAAGGCGAGAACGACGAAATAACCATATTTGAATTTCAATTCCGGCATGTCGTCGAAATTCATCCCGTAGATGCCGGCAATCGCGGTCGGTACCGCAAGGATTGCGGCCCAGGATGCGAGTTTGCGCGAAATTTCGGTCTGCTCCGACTGGCCGATCATCAGGCTAGCCTCGAAGGTAAAGGCCAGAACCTCGCGCAACGTGTCGATATCCTCCTGCACCCGCCGGACGTGATCTGTCACGTCGCGGAACAGTGCGTGCAGTGTTGCATCCATGCCGGGCAGATCGAGATGCTCGTGGCGGCGGCAGACATCGACCAAGGGAACGACGGCGTTGCGCAGGCGCAACAAGCTGCGGCGCAGGAAATAGAGACGCTCGATGTCTTTTTTGTTGAGCCGGTCGCGCAGGACGCGTTCTTCCAGTTCCTCCACTTCCGCATGGATGCCCTCCACGACGGGCATGTAGTTGTCGACGATGAAATCGAGGATGGAATAGAGGATGTAGTTCTCGCCATGCGCCAATGCGGCTGGCGAAGCCTCGCAGCGTTGCCGGACCAGATTGTAGGATGTTGACGGACCATGGCGGACCGAGACCACATAACCACGGCCAACAAACAGATGCGTTTCACCAAAGACGATCTCCTCGCCCATCATGTGCGCCGTGCGTGCCACCACGAAGATGGCATCGCCGTAGATTTCCAGCTTGGGGCGCTGATGCGCATGACCCGCATCTTCAATGGCCAGCTCATGCAGGCCGAATTCCGCCTGAACCTCGCGCAGCAGCACTTCATCCGGCTCATGCAGGCCGACCCAGACCACCGCCTTCTCACGGCCCCTCCATTGGTGCGCATCCTTGATCTCGATATCGCGGATGCGCTGGCCGTGTTCATAGACGGCGGCGGCAATAACACCGGGGCGGCTGCGCGGTTTTGCGGGCGGCGCCTTGACTGTGTCCGGCGACGCATCGGTTTCGCTTTCCTGCCGACCCTCTGCTTCCTGCAAGGCCATGACAGATCTCCCTTCCCAAATCGCAGTCCAGACCGGCCTATCGCTGAAAGCACTCTCCTCGCCGCAGACAGCAGGCTGCTCCGGTCAATATAATCGCTTTTAGTAAAATAAGCATCGGTAAGCCTCGGGCATGTTCCCAAGGCTTTATTAAACTGTAAGATTGACGATATAGACGCTTGCGGGCGACATTTGCCGCAACGCACAATGATTCTCCTCCATCATCGGAAACGCGTCATGAACCAGTACGATCTCGTGGTTGTCGGCAGTGGACCTGCAGGACGCAGAGCCGCCATTCAGGCCGCCAAGCTGAGCAAGAAGGTTCTGGTCATCGAACAGGGCAAACGTGTCGGTGGCGTCTCGGTGCATACCGGTACCATCCCCTCCAAAACCCTTCGCGAAACCGCACTCAACCTCACCGGCTGGCGCGAGCGCGGCTTTTATGGACGGGCCTACCGGGTCAAGGAAGAGATCAGCGCCGAAGACCTTCGCCGCCGCCTGCTGATCACGCTTGATCACGAGGTCGAGGTGCTGGAACACCAGTTTGCCCGCAACCGCGTTCAGCACATTCGCGGCAAGGCCAGTTTCATCGACCCGCAGACGATGCAGATCCTCAAGGAAGATGGTGAAATCATTCAGGTTTCCGCCACCAGCATCTTGCTTGCCGTCGGCACGAAACCATTTCGCCCAGATTACATTCCCTTCGACGGAAAGACGGTTCTCGATAGCGACGAGTTGCTTGAAATCAAGGACCTGCCCCGCTCGATGGCCGTGATCGGTGCCGGCGTCATCGGCATCGAATATGCAACGATTTTCAGCGCTCTCGATACGCAGGTCACGCTGATCGATCCGAAATCCACCATGCTCGATTTCATCGACAAGGAAATCGTCGAGGACTTCACCTATCAGCTGCGCGACCGCAACATGAAACTGCATCTCGGCCAGAAGGCCGAAAAGGTCGAGCGGTTGCCGGATGGCAAATGCTCGATAACGCTCGATAGCGGCCGCGTCATCATTTGCGAAATGGTGCTGTTTGCCGCTGGCCGCATGGGCGCCACCGATTCGCTCAACCTGGAAGCCGCTGGTCTTCAGGCCGACAATCGTGGCCGCCTCAGCGTCAACCCCGAGACCTTCCAGACATCGGTTCCGAACATTTATGCGGCAGGCGACGTCGTGGGCTTCCCAAGCCTTGCCTCCACCTCGATGGAACAAGGCCGTATCGCAGCGCGTGTCGCCGTCGGCGCGATCGCCAAGGAGCCGCCGAAATTCTTCCCCTATGGCATCTATGCCGTTCCGGAAATCTCGACCTGCGGCCTGACGGAGGAAGAGGTCAAGGAGCGCGGCATTCCTTATGAATGTGGCATCGCCCGTTTTCGCGAAACATCGCGCGGCCACATCATGGGACTTGATTCAGGGCTCTTGAAGCTGATCTTCTCCTTGAAGACCCGGCGCCTGCTCGGCGTTCACATCGTCGGCGAAGGTGCTACCGAGCTCGTGCATATCGGCCAGGCCGTGTTGAACCTAAAGGGCACCGTCGAATATTTTGTCGAGAACACCTTCAACTATCCGACCCTGGCCGAAGCTTACAAGATTGCCGGCCTCGATGCAGGAAACCGCATGGGTGAGATCACACCGAAGGTCTGAACGCCGTCTCGGACCACGGCGCTTGCCGCATCAACGGACTTCCGGACATCCGACCCATACACAGTGAAAAGCCGCCCCAACGGGCGGCTTTTTTTCCCGAGGTTTCACGGTTGTTCCGTCGGCTGAGCTTGCGTCTTTCGACCGATCGTCTTGGCTTTTTCACGCAGCCACTGGAAATTGACGTAGAGCATCGGGATCAGGAAGATGCCGACCAGTGCAGCGCCCAGCATGCCGCCGAAAACGGCGGTGCCGACGCCGCGGCGGCTGAGCATGCCGGCACCCTGCGCAATCACCAGCGGCACCAGGCCCGCGATAAACGCAAAGCTGGTCATCATCACCGCGCGAAACCGTTCGCGCGCGCCCTCGACGGCCGCATCGGCAATGCCAAGCCCTTGCTTTCGCCGCTCCATGGCGAACTCGACGATGAGAATGCCATTCTTCGCCGCAAGCGCGATCAACACCACAAGGCCGATCTGGGCATAGAGATTGTTGTCCAACCCCGCGATCTTTAGCCCCAGCATCGAGCCGGCAATCCCGGCCGTCACCGACAGCAGAACTGCGATCGGGATCGTCCAGCTCTCGTAAAGCCCGACCAGGAACAGGTAGGCAAAGAGCACGGCAAGCCCGAGGATCATCGTCGTCTTACCGCTCGCCTCGATTTCCTGCAGTGCCGTGCCCGTCCATTCATAACTGTAACCGGCCGGCAGCGTCTTGGCGGACACAGCCTCCATCGCAGCAATCGCTTCGCCGGAACTGCGTCCCTCTGCTGGCCCGCCATTGATCGTCGCGCTGGCATAGTTGTTGTAGCGGACGATCAGCTGCGGCCCAAGAATCAGGCGCGCCTGCGCAAACGCCCGGATCGGCACCATCTGCCCCCTGTTGTTGCGGACATTGATCCGGTAGATGTCATCGACCTTTGAGCGCTCCGATGCCTCGCCCTGCACCGTGACCTGCCAGGTCCGGCCGAACAGGTTGAAATCGTTGGCATAGGCGCTGCCCAGCACGGATTGCAGCACATTGAACACATCCGAGACCTGAATGCCGAGCGTCTGGACTTTTTCACGATCGATATCGAGATAGAGCTGCGGTGTGTTGGCCGCATAGGTGGTGAACACCTTGCTCAGCACAGGATCCTGATTGGCGGCAAATACCAGGCCGCGCGCCGCCTGGGCAATATCGCTGGCGCTTGCACCGCTGAGGCTCAACAGCTGGTACTCGAAGCCACTGCCCGTACCCAATCCGATGATCGGCGGCAGGTTGTAGACGATGACGTTGGCATCCTTGATGGACTGGAGTTCACCGCTGAGTTTGGCGAGCAGGCCATTGACGGACAATTCCACCGTCGTGCGGTCGGCAAACGGCTTGAGCGTGATCACCAGCAGGCCGGAATTCGACTTCACCTGGCCATCAAGCAGACTGTAACCGACAACCGACATCACACCATCGACACCATCGGTCGCACGGATCATGTCTTCGACGCGCTTGGCGACGGCGTTGGTCCGGTTCACGGATGCGCCTTCCGGCAAGACGATTTCACCGAATATTGCGCCCTGATCCTCGGATGGCAGAAAGCCCGTCGGTGTTGACTTGATCAGCCAGCCTGTGCCGGCGATCAGTCCCACCAACAGCACCAGTCCCAGGACGGCGAAGCGGACAAACCGGCGCACCAGCGACGCATAGCCATCGCGGGCATAGTCGATCCCCTTCAGCACGTAGCGGATCGGACCGCGCTTTGGACCATGATGGGCTTTTAGAAACACGGCGCAGAGGGCCGGCGACAGCGAAAGCGCGTTGATAGCCGAAATCACCATGGAGACGGAGACGGCAACAGCGAACTGACGGAAAAGTTCGCCGGAAATGCCCGGAATAAACGCCACCGGGATGAACACAGACAATAGAACCAGCGTAATGGCAATAATCGGCGCCGTAATCTCGCCCATAGCAAGCCGTGCGGCTTCAGCCGGGGCGAGACTTGGGTCCCTTTCCAACTGAGCCTCGACGGCCTCGACCACGACAATCGCATCATCGACGACGATGCCGATCGCCAGCACAAGCGCCAGCAGCGAAACAGTGTTGGCCGAAAAGCCGAGCGCCATCATCACCGCGAACGTACCGATCAGCGAAACCGGTACGGCAATCAGCGGAATAAGCGTTGCCCGGACATTTCCAAGAAACAGATAGACGACAATTACAACGAGGATGAAGGCCTCGATCAGGGTCTTGATGACCTCGTGAATGCTCTCCTCGACGAACTTCGTCGTATCGTAGGTCACTTTGTAATCGACGCCATCCGGAAAGGACGGCTTGAGCTTTTCAAGCAGCTGGCCGATGGCCTCCGCCGTGGCAATGGCATTGCCGCCTGGCGACTGGTAGATACCAAGCACGGCCGCCGGCGTGCCATCCTGCCGGCCGATCTGTTCCGCCGTCTTCGAGGTCAACTCGACACGCGCCACATCGCGGATCCGCACGAACGACCCGTCCGGCTGCGCCCGCAGCACGATGCTACCGAACTCCTCGACGGTGCTGAGGCGGCCCTTCGTCTGGATGGTCAGCTGAAACTGCTGGTCGGGCAGCGCCGGCTGGGCGCCGATACGGCCGATCGCCGCCTGAACGTTCTGCCGCTTCAGCGCGTCGACAATGTCGTTCGGCGTCATGCCGAAACTGGTCAGCCGCTCAGGTGTCACCCATATGCGCATACTGTAATCGGAGGGCGTCAGTAGCGAGACGTCGCCAACGCCGGTGATCCGCTTCAAGCCGTCCATAATGTTGATGGTGGCGTAGTTGGAGAGGAAAAGCTGATCCTGCTTGCCGTCTTTCGACGTCAGGGCGATGATCTGCATCAGCGCCGACGACTTCTTCTTGACGCTGATCCCCTGCGCCCGCGCCTCCTGCGGCAGCTGCGCTTCGGCGAGGTTGACGCGGTTCTGCACGTTGACGGCATTGATATCGGGATTGGTTCCAACGGCGAAACTGACCGTCAGCGTATAGCTGCCGTCATTACCGCTGGTCGATTTCATGTAGATCATGTTGTCGACGCCGACGACGCGCGATTCGATCGGCTGGGCGACCGACTGCTGAACGATTTCAGCGCTGGCGCCGGGATAGCTGACGGTCACGGATACCTGCGGCGGCACGATGTCCGGAAACTGGGCAATCGGTATGACGCTCAGCGCGACAAGACCTGCAATGGTGATGACAAGCGATATGACGACCGCAAGCCGTGGCCGATCGATGAAAACCCCAGACAGCATGGCTCAGGACCCTGACTTGACTTCGAGTGGCTCGACAAGCTGACCGGGACGAACCCGCTGTATGCCCTCGGTGACGATCCGGTCACCGACATTAAGGCCCTTGAGGACGGACAGGTCGCTGCCCTCTGTCTGACCCGGCTCGATACGGCGAACCTCGATCTTGTTCTCGCTGTTGACGACCAGCGCAAACGGCCCGGACTGGTCGATCTGGATTGCCGCCTGCGGCACGATCAGCGATTTCTGCGGGGTGCCACCTTCCACTGTGACATTCACGAGCTGGCCATCGATCAGGATCCGGTTCGGATTGGGAAATGTCGCCCGAACCGGCACGGTATCGGTGCCCTGATCGACGGTCACATCGACAAAATTGACTTTGCCGGGCTCTGCATAGCGTTTGCCGTCGGCAAGCTCGACATAGACGATTGCCGCATTCACCGTGCTGCCCAGCGTACCCTTGCCAGCCAGCTTGTCCCGAATGTCCAGAATTTCGCGCTGTGACACCGAAAAGCTGACGTAGATCGGATCCTGGCTGACAATCGTCGCCAGCACATTGCTTGCGGGACCGATGAAGTTTCCAACGGAATAGGCCGAACGGCCAATGCGTCCGTCGATCGGCGCGCGGATTTCGGTATAGCCGAGATCAAGCTTGGCTTTGTCCAGCGCAGCGTTCAATTGTGTAAGAGTGCCTTTGGCCTCATTCTGCTTGGCAATGGCCAAATCCAGCTGGTTTTGCGCTGCTGCACTTTTGGCAACAAGCGTTGTCTGCCGCTGAACCTCGATATTTGCCAGTGCCAATCCGGCTTCGGCAGACTCGATCGCGCCCTGAGCCTGGATAACCGCAGCCTCGTATTGCCCTTTTTCCATGACGAAGAGCAGATCGCCAAGCTTGACATCCTGACCTTCGGTAAAGAGCCGTTTTTCAAGGAAACCATCGACGCGCGCCCGCAGCTCAACCTTATCGACGGCCTGGACACGTCCGGTAAAGGAAATCGACGGCCTGATATCCTTTTCAACGACCTGGGTGACGGTAACCGATGGCGCGGCAGGCGGCTTGGCTGCCTCCTGAGCCACGGCAACGCTGCCCAGTGCAACCACAGAGAGGACCGCCGCCACTGTGACGAATGATCGGTAAGCGCAACCTGCCATTGAATATCCCCTCAATCGCGTCCGGTAACAACTTCCTCACCTTCCTCTGTCCAACAGCAAGTGTCAATCTATGCACGCTTCCGTTGTTTTAGCTTTTCTTGTTGTTCCAATCCGGGACAGAAGGCAGAACCTCGGCGGCAAACAAGGTTCAGCCCACAACGGAAAAAGCCGCCCCTTGCGGGACGGCTTTTCAAAAATCACTGAACGGTGCGCGATCTTATTCGGCGCTGTCGTCAGCCTTTTTCTTGGCCGGAGCCTTCTTCTTCGGTGCAGCGGCTTCTTCGCCTTCCGCAGCGTCAGCCTTGGCAAGCTTCTTCTTCGAAGCGGCCTTCTTCGTATCCGAAGTGCCTTCCTCTTCGTCAGCCATCAGTTCTTCCTTGCTGACGGTCTTGTCGGTGACCTTCACTTCGGAGAGCAGATGATCGACGACCTTTTCTTCGAAGATCGGCGCGCGCAGCGAGGCGGCAGCACCCGGGGTCTTCTGGAAGTAGTCGATGATCTGCTTTTCCTGGCCCGGGAACTGGCGAAGCTGTTCGAACAGCGAACGCTGCATTTCTTCGTCGGTTACCGTGACACCGGCCTTTTCGCCGATTTCCGAGAGAACGAGGCCGAGGCGGACGCGGCGTTCAGCCAGCTTGCGGTATTCGACACGGGCTTCTTCTTCCGTCGTGTCTTCGTCGGCGAAGGTCTTGCCGGCCTGTTCCAGGTCGGTGTTGATCTGGCGCCAGATATTGTCGAACTCAGCATCGACGAGGCGCTGTGGCGTGTCGAACTGGTAGAGTTCGTCCAGCTGGTCGAGAATCTGACGCTTGACCTTCTGACGGGTCATCGAGCCGTACTGGCTTTCGATCTGGCCGCGAACGACTTCCTTCAGCTTATCAGCCGATTCGAGGCCGAGCTTGGTCGCGAGGTCGTCGTTGATTTCGACTTCAGCAGCAGCAGCAACGTCCTTGACGGTGATGTCGAAGGTGGCTTCCTTGCCAGCAAGGTTTGCAGCCGGGTATTCAGCCGGGAACGTCACGTTGATGACCTTCTCGTCGCCAGCCTTCAGGCCAACGAGCTGTTCTTCAAAGCCCGGGATGAAACGGTTGGAGCCGAGAACCAGCTCAGCGTCTTCGTCCTTGCCGCCGTCGAAGGCTTCGCCGTCGACCTTGCCGAGGTAATCGATGGTGACGCGGTCGCCGTTGGCGGCCTTACCCTTCTTGGTTTCGTAGGTGCGGGCATTTTCAGCGATCTTGAGGATTTGCACTGTCACTTCGGCTTCGTCGATATCAACGACTTCGCGGGTCACCTTGATGCCGCTTACGTCCTTGAGTTCGATCGCCGGGATGATTTCGTAAGCGACCGTGAATTCGAAATCGGCTTCAGCGTTGAGGATCTTGTCCGCTTCGGCTTCGTCCTCGGTCATCGCGATTTCCGGCTGCGTCGCAGACTTTTCGCCGCGCTCGGACAGGATTTCGGTCGGCTTTTCGCGAACGAGCTCGTTGACGAGCTCAGCCATGATCGACTTGCCGTACATCTTCTTCAGATGTGCGAAAGGCACCTTGCCCGGACGGAAACCGTTGATACGGACCTTGTCCTTGGTTTCGGCGAGACGCTCGTTCATACGAGCTTCCATGTCCTTGGCCGGAATAACGACCTTGAGTTCGCGCTTCAGCCCTTCAGCGAGCGTTTCGATAACCTGCATGTTCAAACCTTTATTTCACGTTGACAGGGCTCTGTCGGTGTTCTTGTACACGAGCACTTGAGCCGATCCATTTGCCGGGAATGGCTTTACGCAAATCAGTCACCGTTTTGCAAGCAAAATGGCGCCGTCCTCTCGATCGACGCCAAGGCAAGCCCTGGACGTCCTTTTATTCTGGTGCGGGTAGAGAGACTTGAACTCCCACGCCTTACAGCACCAGAACCTAAATCTGGCGTGTCTACCAATTTCACCATACCCGCGTTCAGAAAAACCGCAGCGCCTGCTCACGTCGGCGCAGAAAAGTCCTAGGCGACAACGCCTGTGACCGACCTGCACCGGGTTCAGGGCGTTCCCGAGCGCGGCGTCTCTATATCACCCGTTTCCAAGGGATCAAAGGAAAAATGGGGTTGAATGGAAAAATGCGGCTTTTGTCGTGTTCTTGTCACCTGCCGGTCAAGAAACCGCATCCAACCCTCAATAAAGTGGCTCTTCATAGAGCGGCTTGCCATCGACAGCGATCAGACGGATCTGCATCCGTCCGTCGTCATCGACCCGGGCGGTCACCGACAGCGCGCTGGCGTTACGCGCCTCCTCCAGAACCTTGCCCTCGCCTTCCGGCACGTAATAACGCTCTATGCCATAATCGACATTCAACGAAGCCTGCTGGCTATCCGGCGCCGGATAGAAATAGAACGGTGCGCTGCGGCCAATAACCGTACCATCCTTCGGCGCAAGAGCACTGAAGGATGCTTCCGCTACCCCCCAGAAGCCATCCAGCTGCTTTTCCAGACGCACGGAGAGCTGCGCGTCGGTTGCCTCGGTGGGAAAGCCGCCGGTCACCTTGTCGGCGGGGATTGTCGAGATATCGTAGGATAAAATGACATAGTCGCCGCGCAGCAAATCACGCGGATCGACAGGGACCGTCTTCAGCACCACATCGACACCATTGCGCAGGATCGATGCGCGGCTCTCGATCATGTAGCCAAGGAAGGCAGTCTGCAGCAGAGCGACCAGGATTGCGGCGAACAACGGCCTTATCAACGGATTGTTGCTCATGCCACGCTCCCTTCAATTGCCGTTTTGGATGAAAACCGCTTTTCCAGCCGGATGACGAGCCAGGCGATCAGAGCAACGACGATGCCGGCGATCAGGAAAAAGCCGGATGTGCCGAGGATGCTGCCAAGCGTCTCGAATGCCAGATAGAGGGTTTCGGCTGCAAAAACCGCATAGCCGAGAAAGCGCACGGCGCCATTCAGCCGGCCGGCTATAGCAATGCCACCCAATGCCACCGCAAGCGTCGTTGCACCGATCGCGATTTCCTGACCAAGACCATCGACCTCCGTATGCAAGGCCGCCAGCCCCATCACGGCCAGTGCAAAGCTATAGAATGCCGGTGCGGCACCCGCCTCTCCGGCGAAACGATAAAGCGGCGACAAGGGAATGGCAGCCAGCAGGAACGCAACGAGGCCGGCCCCGAACAGAAGGCTCGCGACCCAAACTTCCGGCAGCTCGATGTAAAACCAGCCGAGCCATGCCAAAGCAAGAAGGTATGCAAGATGCCGGGCAATGCCGGCATTGGTATATCGCACCAGGGCGATAACGATGACGATCAGCATCGGCACGAGGTAGATGTAGCCGTTGCCCTCGAAGGACATATCATTATCGATCACCAGTTCGCCGAAAATGGCCCAGGCCAGGAAACCGCAGAGCACCGCAAGTGCTGCGGAGCGAAAGGCCACCGCCGCCACGCAGGCCGCCGCGAACCAGACGAGCAGCGCATCCGTCGCATCGCCTGACAGATGATACATCTGCCCCACCAGCGCGATCCCACCACCAAACGTCATGGTCGCCAGCACCAATAATGCGGCACCCATCGCCTTGAACCCACGGCCAAGGCAGGCGGCACCCGCGAGATAAAAGGCCCAGATGAGGCCAACGATACCGGCGACGCGCAGGAGGCGTGGGATCGCTTCCCAATTGGCGGCAACCAGCAGCAGAATAGCCGCCGACAGCAGGAGAGCGGCGAGGACCAGAAGCACCCTGCCCGCGCTGAAAACGGTTTCGCGGGTGTCATATTCGGCGAGCATCGCCTTTGCGGCCGCGGGGTCCAGCATGCCCTTGGAAATCCAGGCGTTGAAGTCTTTTTCGATCCGTCCCCGGTACATCGACCGATCTCCTTGCATGCGTTTGTTGCGCAACACATATCATAGGCATCGGCAATTCCTAGAGCAGCAGCACTCGTGCAGGGGGCACCGTAGGCTGGTAAATTCCTTTCGAATCAAAAGCTAGCCGCACCGATTGGCAGTTCACCGCATCTTTTCCGGCAATGCGCTGACACCATTAACGGCCAAATTTGGGAGGGTGATCATCGTTAACGAAGCGTGAAGGTTTACATGCGATCCTGTTTGCTCAAAGAGACTCGGGGCGACCTGTAAACGTCATGCGCAAGCTGCATATCATCCATGAGAATATTGCACTGCACAAATGACGAGCCTGCGGCTATATTGAATTCAAGAAGACGGAACGAGATCGGGGCCGTCAGCGGCAAGGCCAGCCGCTTCCGCTCAGAAGTGGAAAAGGCCAGCGGACTGAAAGGTTCGCTTTATAGAATTCGGACTGGCGCACTCCTCCTCCCAGCGCCATTCCGATCCGATGGGCAACACTCCTCCTCCCAGTTGCTCATCCCCTTAAATGACGTCCGCTGGATCTCCTCCCCCAGCGGGCGTTATTCGTTTTAGCCCCTTCACGGAACCTATGTTTTCTGGGCTTTGTTCAGTGCCAGCCTAAACGATTGCCGAAAATTTGATCAGGCCGGCGCACTGGAATGTCGCCAGCTATGCGCACTCCACATGGGTGCCATTCGGCATTGTCGCTACACATTCTCACTGGCAGCCATTATCTTGAATGCAGCTTCAGGGCAGCGCACTCCTCCTCCCAGCGCGCCCCGATGGGATCGGCAACACTCCTCCTCCCAGTTGTCGATCAGAACAAGCAACGCCCGTCGGACCTCCTCCCCTGACGGGCGTTGTTTTTTGCTTAATCCCCCTTCCAGAAGATCCGCCCGCCCTTATCCAATTCTGTCGCGTTCGCACAGAATTTGGTCAGACGATGACCAGCATGCCTTTGAGGCTTGCAAGCAACGCATGGGTGCGATGCAGCATTGTCTCTGTAATTTCGGGGCGGAACGGCCTATATTCCAACCATCAGATGAGGGCCAGCACGGTGCTGGCAAACCTAGAAAGGACCAGCATCATGAATATCGCTCGCTCGTTCAACAATTGGCGCAAGTATCGTCAGACCTGCAACGAACTCGGCCGTATGACCGACCGCGAACTGAATGACCTCGGCATCGGCCGTGGCGACATCCAGTACGTTGCCCGTCAGGCAGTCAAGTAAGTCTCGCGGCCGGCCGGTTCTTCCGACCTGGTGCGCAGCGACCAAACGCCCTCCGGCTCAAACCGGCGGGCGTTTTTTTTCGTCTTGATTCCGGCAGTGGGTTCTCGACTGGCGCTTGGCACGCCACGCCTTGCACCACAGTGCAGATCAACCATAGCTTTCGACGCGGTGCAGCATCAGATGGCTGCCTATTTTCGTTGCAACGGCTCACCATCGCTACCGAGTAGCGCGATTCAGCCCGGATTCTAGGCCATCACACAATTTCGCCACAAAAAACACAACAAAGAAACAAACAGTTAAACGGAATTTAGCTCCGGAGATGCCACCGTTAACCGGTGGCGTCTTTTTCGGCAGAGAGCGAAAATGCCCAGCGAAACAGCATCGCATTGCACAAACGCATAGCAGATGCATTTTCTTTGCACTCCATCTTTTCCCGCGAAAGGGGTACAAGGATATCAACGAAGCAGGCAATCACTGCACTGCTCAATTGTATCGCTCTAAGGAAAAGATCATGAACCCGATTCGTATCGCAAAAAGCTGGATCAACTACCGCCGTACCGTTGCTGAACTTGGCAACCTGTCCAACCACGCCCTGACGGACATCGGTATCACCCGCTTCGACATCCGCAACATCGCTTCGCGTTCCTTCCGTTAATCGGACCAGTCCGTTGACCGGGCCGGGAATGTCGAGGAACTGAAAACGGCACCACACGGTGCCGTTTTTGATTCCGGGCTTTGCGGTGAGATCAACAGCACGGAACCGGTTTCCTTCCTGCCCGCCTTGCTCTAATAAACGGCGCATGACAGATACATCTTTACACTCCCCCATCCACGTTATCGGCGGTGGCCTCGCAGGCTCCGAAGCCGCCTGGCAGATCGCCGCGGCAGGCATTCCGGTTGTTCTCCACGAGATGCGCGGCGTCCGTGGCACGGATGCCCACAAGACCGACGGCCTTGCCGAACTGGTCTGTTCCAACTCCTTCCGCTCCGATGACGCCACCAGCAATGCCGTCGGCGTCCTTCACGCAGAGATGCGGCTTGCCGGTTCGTTGATCATGTCCTGTGCCGACAAGAACCAGGTTCCGGCCGGTGGAGCGCTTGCGGTTGACCGGGATGGTTTTTCCGATGCGGTCACCGCCGCAATCGATAGCCATCCGCTGATCACCGTGGTGCGCGAAGAAGTCAGTGGCCTGCCGCCAAAGGAATGGGATCTGGCTGTTATCGCCACCGGCCCGTTGACGGCGCCGTCGCTTGCCAGCTCTATCCAGGCGGAAACGGGCGCCGATGCGCTTGCCTTCTTCGACGCGATAGCGCCGATCATCCATACCGAGAGCATCGATATGGATGTCTGCTGGTTCCAGTCCCGCTATGACAAGGTCGGGCCGGGCGGCACAGGCAAGGACTATATCAACTGCCCGATGGACGAGGCGCAGTACAATGCCTTCGTCGATGCACTGATCGCCGGCGACAAGACTGGCTTCAAGGAATGGGAAGGCACGCCCTATTTCGACGGCTGCCTGCCGATCGAGGTGATGGCAGAACGCGGGCGCGAAACCCTGCGTCACGGACCGATGAAGCCAATGGGCCTCACCAATGCGCATAACCCGACCGTCAAGGCCTATGCCGTCGTGCAGCTGCGCCAGGACAATGCGCTGGGCACGCTCTACAACATGGTCGGATTCCAGACAAAACTGAAATACGGCGCGCAGGCGGAAGTGATCCGGATGATTCCAGGACTGGAAAAAGCCGAATTCGCCCGCCTCGGCGGCCTGCATCGCAATACCTACATCAACTCGCCTGTCCTGCTCGACCGATCGCTAACGCTGAAGTCACGGCCGGGCCTGCGATTCGCCGGGCAGATCACCGGCTGTGAAGGCTATGTCGAAAGCGCCAGCATCGGCCTGCTTGCCGGGCGTTTTGCTGCGGCAGAGCGCAAGGGCCAGTCTCTGCCGCTTCCTCCGGAAACCACCGCCTTCGGTTCGCTGCTCAACCACATCACCGGCGGGCATATCGTTTCGGATGACGAACCGGGCAAACGCTCCTTCCAGCCGATGAACATCAATTTCGGCCTGTTCCCGCTGCTGGAGCCAGGCGCGATCGTCAAGCCTGAAGGCGTCAAGCGCTTTCGCGGCAAGGACAAGACGGTGATGAAGAAGCAACTGGTGGCGCAGCGGGCACTCGACGATTGCGCAGCCTGGCTGAAGACCATCTAATTCTCCGGAAGAGCCGCAAGTTCCGATTGTGGCTTGAAACTGCCGAGCAGCCAGAGGGAAACCTCGGCTGCTATTTCCGGGTTTGCAAACTCATAAACGCCGTCGAGATAGGAAAAATCGGTGAAGTGTACCTTCAGGCCGCGCCCGCTATCGGCGTTGCCGACATTCACTTTTCCGGCTTCGATCAGATGGCAGACAAAATGCGTGCCATGCGCTGCCATGAAACCGGCCTTGCCATCATGCAGGCGGACGAAATAGGCTTTTTCATCTGCCGTTGCATGGATCGCCCGGATGGCTTCGTCAGGGAAGGCACGGCCAAAATCGAGGATCGCCACACCGGCATCTGGCTCACGCCGGTCGCTTTCGGCACGCGCCTTCATCCGCATGTAAAAAAAACCTGCGAGCACAATGCAGATGATGACGATCGGCCAACCCATGGCGCCGGCTCCTTTTCACACCGTTCACAACAATAACACGGGTGCGACCCTAAAAGGCGAACCTTGCGCCAATGTGCCCGCGGCATCGCGCAACAGCATTGACGGCTATGAAAGGCGCCGCCTGCGTCTTACCATTTTCCGCTGCGCGCGGCTTTCCACATCCACCACTGCCGACGCCATTGCGGCGGTACGATCGAATGCTCGAAGAGTTTTACGCCTGCCCGTTCGGCGCGATCGAAAACCGGTTCGGCCAGCGCCAGCGCGGTGAATGCGTAGCGATTCGCAGGCGAAATGGAACCGGCCACTGCCCGGGCCTTGGCAAGGTGCTCGCGGCCAAGACCAGCAAACGCGCGGATGGCCAGGCTGACGGACTGCTCGTTCTCGCCTGAGAGGAAACTGTCGCGATCAAGCCCGGTCGCTGCCAGCAGTTCGGCCGGAAAATAGACCTGCCCGCGCCGGCGATGAAGCGGAAGGAGCAGAAGAAGGCCGGCAATCGTCTGGGCAACACCGGCGTGACCGGCCGCAGACGCCGAGTTTTGCGCCTGTGCAGGATCAAGAATGAGGCTTGCCAGCTGAATGAGCGCCGACGCGGTTTCACCGGCATAGCCTTCGAGCGACGCACGGCTTTCCATCGGATCGTCATAGAGATCGAAGATACGGGCATCGATCATGTTCTGCAGCACCGGGACCGGCAGATTGTGGCTTTTCACGCAAGCCAGCAATGCCTCGGCCAGCGGGTTGCCCTCGCCGCTCGCTCCTGTTGGATCATCGAGCACATCACGCCACCATTGCAGCCGGATTTCTCCCGGCAACGGCTCGCGTACAAGATCGCGCACGCGGGCAATCTCCGCGTGGAACGCATAGAGCGCGGAGAGCGGACCGCGCTTGTCCTGTGGTGACAGCAGGCAGGCAAGATAGCGATCACGGTCGCTGTCGCGCAGCGCAGCCAGGCTGAAATCGTAGACGGGCTTCGGTAGAATGGCAGTGTTTTCTGGCATGTTTCTTGTTCAGACGACAATGAAGACGGCAGCGACGGCGCGTTCTTCGGCAAGCATGATGTTGTAGGTCCGGATGGCTGCACCCGTGCTCATCGGATCGGATGAAATCCCGTGTTCCTTGAACACCGCCTTCAAGGCCGCCGGTAAAGGCCTGATATCCTTGCCCGTCCCGACAAGCAAAACATCGATATCCGCCGCCTCTTCCAAAACCCGCTGGAAATTGTCGGCGGTCAGCGGATCACCTTCCTGCATGTCCCAGCCATAGATGCCGGACGGCAGCATCAGCAGCGAACCGCGATGGGACATATCGGCAAAACGGAAGCCGCCATTGCCATAGCTGTCGATCGGCGCCCGGCCCGGAAAATGGGCCTTCCGGATTTCGATAGGTTTTCGCATATTACTGCGCTCCCCTGGCCGGTTGCACACCCATGCCGCCGGTTTTCTCTGCATCGCCCGGCGCTCCGTGGCGCAACTTGAACAAGATGAGGACCGGACCCGCGACATAGATCGACGAGAAAGTGCCGACAGCCACCCCGAACAGCATCACGAACGCAAAGGACTGAATCGCCTCGCCACCGAAGACGCACAGCGCTGCCAGCGCCAGCATGGTTGTAGCGCCGGTGAGCACGGTGCGCGACAAGGTCTGGTTGATCGATGTGTCGATCAGGATCGGCAAAGGCATGCGCGGATATCGCCTGAGATTTTCGCGGATGCGGTCATAGACGACGACGGTGTCGTTGAGTGAATAACCGACGATCGTCAAAAGAGCCGCAATACTCGTCAGATTGAACTCCATGCCGGTCACGACAAACAGGCCGATGGTCAAAAGCACGTCATGCAGCGTCGCGACGATGGCACCGGCGGCAAACTGCCATTCGAACCGGACCCAGATATAGATCAGGATCGCCAGCAGCGACGCCAGCACACCGATGGTGGCGGCAGTGGTCAGGTCGCCGGAAACCGACGGCCCAACAACTTCGACGCGGCGGAACTCGTATTCGTCCTCAAGCTCGCCCCTGATCATGATCACCGATGTCTGCTCGGCATTCTCGCCGCCATCACGCGAATGCACCCGGACCACCACATCCTGCGGCGAACCGAACGGCTTTACCGTGACGTCGCCGATGTTGAGTTCGTAGAGGCGGCCGCGGATATCCTCGATATCGGCATTGCCTTCACGGGCCTTCAGCTCGATCACCGAGCCGCCGGAAAAATCGATGCCCAGATTGATACCGAGCGCGCCAAACAACAGCATGCTGACGACAGACAAGAGAGCTGTCAGCGAGAAGACATAGTTGCGGATCGCCATGAACCGCAGAGCGGCACCATCGAAGATGCCGGTGCGAATACCGTCCGGCAGGGCTGTCGGCCGGCGGCGATCGACCCAGATTTCCAGCATGACCCGTGTCAGGGTAAAGGCGGTGAAAAGTGTGGTGACGATACCAATGGCAAGCGTCACGGCAAAGCCACGGACCGAGCCCGTTCCGAGGAAAAGCAAAATGATCGCTGCGATCAGTGTCGTGATGTTGGCATCGACGATGGCGGCGAAGGCGCGTGAGAAACCATATTGGAGGGCTTCGCGCACCGAGCGGCCCTGCCGCACTTCTTCGCGGATGCGTTCATAGATCAGGACGTTCGAATCGACCGCCATGCCGATGGTCAGCACGATCCCGGCAATGCCCGGCAGCGTCAAAGGCAGTCCGGTGGCTGTCAGGACTGCGATAATCATCACCACATTGAGAGCGACGGCAAGGCTCGCAACTGCGCCGAACAGCCCGTAAAAACCAACCATGAAGGCAATAACGAGAACTGCGCCGATTGCGCCGGCGGTGATGATCGAATGAATGGAATCAGCGCCGCGCCCCGCTCCGATCGATCGTTCCTCGACAACGGTCAACGGCGTCGGCAGGGCTCCGGCGCGTAACAATAGCGCCAGATCGTCTGCTCCCTCCGGGCTCATGTCCGCGACAAGCTGGACGGTCCCATCGGTAATCGCCTTGCGCACCAGGGGCGTGGCAATCACCGCGCCATCGAGAACGATAGCAAGCGTCGTGCCGGAATTATCGGTCGTCGCCTGCGCAAACCGCGTCGTGCCGTCGGCTCCAAGCCGCAGGTTGACGACGGGATTGCCGGATTGGGCATTGACCGCCGATTGGGCGTCGATGATATCGCTGTTGTCGATGATGGGTTGGCGGCGCAGCAGGTAGCCGATCGGCGGATCGTCTGCCGAATAGAGAACTTCCGAATTGACTGGCGGCTGGCCGTTGACGGCGTCCTGGACAGGCATCGACATATCGATGCTGCGAAACGACAATATTCCGGCTTGCCCGAGGATATATTTGACCTGCTCGGGATCGTAACGCCCCGGTATCTGGACGATGATCCTGTCGGCACCCTGCTTGCGGATCTTCGGTTGCAGTGAACCGAGTTCCGTCAGGCGCCGGTGCAGAACCGTGATCGCGCTGTCGAGTGTGGCGGATATCCTGTGGTTGATGCCGTCATCGGTAACAGCGATAGCCAGAGTGCCATCGGGGGAATTGCCGACGGTGACTTCGCTGAAATCAGCCTTCGTCAGGCCGCTGGCCTTGACCAGATCGGTCAGAGGCTTCAGTGCAGTCCGCGCAGTGTCGGCCTGGGCCGGGTCGCGAAGGCGAAGCTGGATCGCCTGCCCGGTGCCGGATAGGCCGGAATAGCCGATGCCGGCAGCGCGAAGGCGCGTGCCGACATCGTTGATAACAGTTTCAAGCCGCGCCTTGACGACATCGTCCCGTTCGACCTTCAGCGTGATCTGCGATCCGCCCTGAAGGTCGAGGCCAAGCATCATCTGCTTCTTGGGAAGCCAATCCGGCAGTGTGGCCAGCGTGGTGGTCGGTACCGCGTTGGGTACGGCGACCAGAATGCTGAACAGCACGACGAGCCAGACGATGATGGTTTTCCAGCGGGAAAAATACGGCATGAAGCTCTCAAAGGTACGTCGTTACAAGGTGACCAGTGTGCCCGGCCTCCCCGCAAGCTTATTCCTTGACAGGTTCGCCCTTCACCCGGACTTCGGATACACCACTGCGTACCACACGAATCTTCACGCCGTCAGCAATTTCGACTTCAAGTTCGCTGTCATCGACGACCTTCGTCACCTTGCCGAGAATTCCACCACCGGTGACGACCTGGTCGCCGCGGCGGATGTTCTTCAGCAGCTCTTCGCGGCGCTTCATGTTGGCACGCTGCGGACGGATGATCAGGAAGTACATCACGACGAAGATCAGCAGGAACGGCAGGATCGACATGAGAATATCAGCGCCGCCGGTGCTTGCGGCGGGTGCCGTCTGGGCGAATGCCTCGGTAATGAACATCAATCACTCCTTGAATGCAGTTTGGCGGACGGATGCCCGCGTTTCGGATCGCCGGAATATAGGAAAGGCTGATTTCAATGCAACAACAGACCAACCGGCTTCTGTCTTCAGCCTCATACATGAAATCGGCCCGAGGAGAAGCTCTTTCTACTGGATTTCACGCCTTTTACCGTTAGATCAGCCATGCTACCGGACTGGTTGGCCCCACCGCCAAAATCCTAGTCATCATCGGGGAAGCTCTCATGCAGGACACAAAAATCGACCTTCTGATCGCCGAAATGCGCAAGCTGTCGGCAGCCATCGAGCGGATCGCCGGTCCTGCCCCTGCCATCAATGACTGGGACGCTGCGGAATGCTTCGTCTGGGCTCCCCAGCGTCTGCATCTCCAGCCAGTGACAAAGCCCAACCGGGTGGAGCTCAAGCTGATCCAAAGCGTCGATCATGTCCGCGATATCCTGTTCGACAATACGCTGAGATTTGCGCAAGGCTTTCCGGCCAACAACGTGCTGCTCTGGGGCGCGCGCGGCATGGGCAAATCCTCGCTGGTCAAGGCGGTTCACGCCAGCGTCGCTGCCGATGCGGGCATCCGCCTGAAGCTGGTCGAGGTGCATCGCGAGGACATCGCCACGCTGCCGACCCTGATGGAAATCCTAAAAACCGCGCCGTTGCCTGTCATTGTCTTTTGCGACGACCTGTCTTTCGATCACGACGATACATCCTACAAGTCGCTGAAAGCCGTTCTCGATGGCGGCATCGAGGGCCGGCCGGCAAACGTGCTGCTCTATGCGACATCCAATCGCCGGCACCTGCTCCCGCGTCACATGATGGAAAACGAGCAATCGACAGCGATCAATCCCTCCGAGGCGGTCGAGGAAAAGGTCTCGCTGTCCGACCGGTTCGGGCTCTGGCTAGGTTTCTACAAGTGCAGCCAGGACGACTATCTGTCGATGATCGACGGTTATGCCGCTCATTTCGGGCTGGAAACCGACCCCAAACAGCTGCATGCCGATGCACTGGAGTGGAGCACGACACGCGGCGCCCGCTCCGGCCGCGTCGCCTGGCAGTTCATCCAGGACTTGGCCGGCCGCTCACAGAAAATGATTGATCTGGTCTAAAACGCAGAAAAGCCCCGAAACGGGGCTTTTCTTTTCCTGATCTAAGACCGCCTCGGGCTATTCGAGGAATGTCGCCGGGTTGACTGCGCTGGCATTCTTGCGCACTTCGAAGTGCACCTGCGGTTGCGTTGCCGTGCCGCTCATGCCGGATGCCGCCAGTGTCTGGCCGCGCTGGATCTTCTGGCCGCGCTGAACCTTCAGTTCCGACGCATTGCCGTAGACCGTAACCGTGCCGTCGTCATGGCGAACCAGAACGGCGTTGCCGAGTTCCTTCAGGCTGCTGCCTGAATAAATGACCACACCATTCTCGGCTGCCTTGATCGGCGTACCCTCAGGAACCGAGATATTGATGCCGTCGTTACGATTGCCTTCGACATTGGCGCCGTAGCCGGCGATCACAGCGCCACGAACCGGCCAGCGATACTTGCTGATCCCTGTTGCCTTCGGCGAGGTTTCGGATGGGTCCTCTTTCGAAGCAACTTCCGTCACCGACTGCTTGGCAACCGGCGCCGTATATTCAGCCGGCTTCGTGCTGTCGGCCTTGGCAACCTTGGTGTCGGCCTTCTTCGGGACAGACGCCGTGACAACCTGATCTGCACCCGAGGCATTACCGCCCGGAATTTTCAACGTCTGGCCGATGCGGATTGCCGCACTGGACAGGCCGTTCTCCTTGCGCAGCGCATCGACAGACACGCCGTTTGCCTTGGCGATCCGGTTGATGGAATCACCAGCCTTGACCGTATACGTTCCGGCCTGACCGTTGCCGTCTCCGGACACCGGTTGCTTGCCAGCGGCCGTATCGGTGCGATTGACACCCTTTTCACGGGCCTGGGACTGGCCGGGCAGGATTGCCACGTCGCGGTTATCCTGCTGGATCGGGGTATTCTTCTGCTTGTCGACGTCAAGGCTGGCCGCAGCATCCGACGCAGACGCCTTGGCAGCGCTGCTGGCGACACCGAAAGTCGGGATCAGTATCCGCTGACCCGGCTCTGCCTGCGATGACGATGTCAGGCCGTTCGCCTTGAGAATTTCTTTTTCCGGCACACCGAACCGCTTGGAGAGCGTTGCGACCGTATCGCCCTGACGCAGCAGGACGGCAGGAGCATTCGTCGTCGACCAGCCACCCTTCGATGTCGTTGCTGTCGCGACCGGATCAGCGTTCAGCCTCTGCTCGGCCTTTGCCGTTTCCCGCGCTGCAGGGAATGGCTGGGAGGTGTCCCGGACCTTTGCCGCAGGATCGGCAAGCGCCACACGCTGAACATTGATCGGCGTGGAGGCTTCCCGCGCCCGTGAAACCGGCGTTGATGCAGTATTGACGGGATCGGGGAACGGTTGATCGACCGCCTGCTGGCGATTGACCTGGCCTACCGGCGCCGCCGCCAGATTACCACCCTGCACATCGCTGCGCGGAATGGGAACATTGCTGCTGGCGATCGAGTTGGTCGTTAGATTATCGGACTTCGAAAAAAGCCCGCCAAAGCGGCTCGCATCGGAGCTGCATCCTGTCGCTACGCTTGCCAGCAACAATGCTGCAAGCAGGCGAACAGCGGACTTTCCCACACTCGACGAAACTCTAATACGCATGACACTTTACCCACTTGGAACACAACTCGGTGTAAAATGATTAAAACGCATTAGAGTTACCGCACGGTTAAAACCGATATTAGCTTCTACTTTTTTTGATAAATTGATAACCATGATGGCCCTGCCAGGCCAAATTCAATGGCAACTCACAGCCAGAACGGGCAGAGAGGCAAGCTTGGCAAGGGTCATATTCCCGTCGTGCCGAAGGCTTTTCACGACAACCCAGACCTGATGACGCAAGGTGCCACAAATTTACGGGTCTATGCGGCGCCTGGACTCAGAAGTTTTCCTGATAGAATTTTTCGATGCCGGAGACAGGGCTGCGCGTCTGCGTGACATCCTCGTAGCTGATGGTACCGGTATCCCAGCCGAACATATCGCCGGTGATCATGCCACCAATACCTGGCGCCCCGGTCAACTCCGACTGCACCTTGTCGGTATCCAGCAGGACACTGACGAGCGTCTGGAATGTCGCCCCGCCATCAATACCGCTTTCATCATTGTACGCCACGGAGCGCGCGCCAGCGATGGCCGCATCACGGGTACCAAAATAGCGAAGGCTGTTCTGATCTTCCGGGCGCAAATTGTCATAGTACTCGATGAAGGCGCGGTAATAGGCCTTGTGATCGCCGGTCTCGCTGTACTTGCCAAAAGCCTGGTATTCGCGTGCGGCAAGCTGCGGTGAAAGCGTGTTGCTCCATTCGTCTTTTGTCAGGGCTGGATATTTTTCCTGCACCCGCTTGGTTCGACCAAGGAATAGAAGAGCTTCAGCGGAAAGCGAAACGCGCGAGGACGGATCGTAGCCGCCTGTCGGCAATGCCATCGCACCGCCGTCTTCCCGGTTGCCAGACGCGCCTTGTGCCGCCGCCCGGCCGGCAAGATTGTTCAAGCCATCTCCGGCGGCGGCCGAGTTCAGTCTGTTCGCGATCTGCATCTGCCGTCTCCTGCGTTTTGGCGCCTGGAATGGAACTGACACATACACTTCCGGTCAGAGGTCAGCTCATCTGTATGACTATGGTGCGCAGGTTTCGGTTAGGCTCCGAAGCTTGCGCCAAACTGACCAAGGTTAACAGAAGGTTAACACCCTGTTTTCGCAACAATAAATCACTTAACAAGCAAGCCATCATGGACGCAGGCGCGGCCCCACTGCCGCAGCAAGCAACGGAATCGGTGTCTTCACATGACGTTTTTCCGAGTCCCGCCCGAAAAATCATCGTGTGAAAGCAGAGCATTTTGGATTTCAGAGAAAGGACGCGACCTGCGGAACGAACGGCAGATAAGGCGCCTCGAACAGGTCTTCGCGGTCAAAACGGCTGCCGGTGCGCGTCAGCCGGACGATCCGGCATTCGGTTTCGCTCATCATGATCGGCACGATCAGTATGCCCCCCGAGACGAGGTGGTCGGAAAACACCCGCGGCAGACTGGAGAAGGCCGTGGTCACCAGGATTCGGTCAAAGGTGCCCTCGCCCGTCGGTCCGATGCTGCCATCAGCATGACGGACGATCACATTGCGGATACCGGCCTTTTCGAGGTTTCGCTGGGCACCAGTCGCAAGCGTCTTGTAACGCTCGATCGTCAGCACCCGCTCGGCCATCCGTCCCATGACGCCGGCCGTAAACCCGCTGCCGGTACCGACCTCAAGCACGCGTTGCCCTGCCTTGACATTCAGGCAGTGCAAAAGCCGGACGGCAAAATCGAAGCCTTCCATGAAGGCGCCACACTCCAGCGGAACGAGCCGTGAGGAATAGGCATTTTCCTGATACTGCGGCGGGGTGAAAATCGACCGTGGCGTCTGCTCGACGGCGTTGAGCAATTCCTTGTTGGATATGCCCTCGGCCCGCAGGCGCAACACCAAGGCGGCAAACCCCTCCTGCTCGATGACGCGCGGGCTCAATCGGCCTCTCCGTCGAGAAGCGCGCGGGCGACCCGATCCTGCACGGCATAATCGGTCAGATCGAGCTTCAACGGGGTTACGGAGATCTTGTGCTCGCGGATCGCATGGATATCGGTTCCGGCCCGGAAATCGCCAAAACGCTCGCCGAAACGAAGCCAGTAGTATGGATGACCGCGTCCGTCGGAGCGCTCATCGATCGACAGGCCGAAATCAAGCTTGCCCTGGCAGGTCACCTCAGTTCCGGCCACGGCATCAGCCGAACAGTTGGGGAAATTCAGGTTGAGGAATGTGCCATCCGGCAGATCGAGCTTCATCAGCTTCTTCAGAAGTTTTGGCGCATGGGTTTCCACCACATCCCAGGGAACGATGCCGCCATCCGCATGACGATAGGCCTGGCTGAGGGCAAACGAACGGATGCCTTGCAGCGTGCCTTCGATGGCACCGGCGATCGTGCCGGAATAGGTAACGTCATCGGCCATGTTGGCGCCGACATTGACGCCGGACAGAATGAGGTCCGGCTTGATATCGAGAACCTTACGCACGCCCATGATGACGCAATCGGTCGGCGTACCGCGCAGCGCAAAGTGTTTTTCCGAAATCTGCCGCAGCCGCAACGGCTCCGACAGGGTCAGGGAATGCGCAAGGCCGCTCTGGTCCGTTTCCGGCGCCACCACCCAGACGTCGTCTGAAATCGTCCGGGCGATCCGTTCGAGCACGGCAAGGCCTTCGGCGTGGATGCCATCGTCATTTGTCAGCAGAATTCGCATCTTAACCCCTGCCGCAAGACGCGGCTCAACCGGCCTTTTCGATCTTCGTGAGGCCGCCCATATAAGGCAACAATACGGCCGGGATGGTTACCGATCCGTCTTCATTCAGATAGTTTTCGATGACGGCGATCAAGGCACGGCCTACAGCCGTTCCCGAGCCGTTCAACGTGTGAACGAACTTCAGGGCCTTGTCGTCCTTCACCCGGTAGCGGGTGTTCATGCGCCGCGCCTGGAAATCGCCGCAGACCGAGCAGGACGAAATCTCGCGATAGGCATCCTGCCCCGGCAGCCAGACTTCCAGATCGTAGGTCTTGCGCGCACCAAAGCCCATGTCGCCCGTGCACAGCGTCATGACGCGGTAGTGCAGATCAAGGCGCTTCAGGACCTCTTCGGCGCAGGCCGTCATACGTTCATGTTCGCCGATCGAATTGTCGGCGTCAGTGATCGACACCAGTTCGACCTTGTTGAACTGGTGCTGGCGCAGCATGCCACGGGTATCGCGGCCGGCGGAACCAGCTTCCGAACGGAAGCAGGGTGTCAGCGCCGTAAAGCGCAGCGGCAAAGCGTCTGCGTCAAGGATCTGTTCGCGCACCATATTGGTCAGCGGCACTTCGGCAGTTGGAATGAGCCAGCGGCCATCCGTGGTCCGGAACAGATCCTCGGAGAATTTTGGCAGCTGTCCCGTGCCGTACATGGCTTCGTCGCGCGTCATCAGCGGTGGCTGAACTTCGAGATAGCCGTGTTCGCTTGTGTGAAGGTCGAGCATAAACTGACCGAGCGCCCGCTCGAGGCGTGCCAGCTGGCCCTTGACGATGGTGAAGCGCGATCCGGCAATCTTCGCAGCGCCCTCGAAATCGAGCCAGCCAAGTTCTTCGCCGATTTCGAAATGCTCCTTCGGCTTGTGATTCCAGCCCGGCTTCTGGCCATGGCTGTGCTTGACCACGTTGCCGTGTTCATCACTGCCAACCGGAACATCGTCTAGCGGAATATTCGGAATGCTGGACAGCGCCTCGATGAGAGCGGCATCGGTCAGCCGGTTTTCCTCTTCCAAAGCCGGCATCGTGGTCTTGAGTTCGGCCACTTCCGCCTTCAGCTTTTCGGCGAGATCGCTGTTCTTCTGCGCCATCGCAGCGCCAATCTCCTTGGAGGCGGCGTTGCGGCGCGACTGCATATCCTGCAGCGACTGAACGAGGGAGCGGCGCTTTTCATCGAGCGAAATCAGTGCAGCCGACAGGGGCTCGGCGCCGCGCTTTGCGAGTGCGGCGTCCAGGGCTTCGGCATTATCCCTAATCCATTTGATATCAAGCATGGTCGTTCAGGTCCTGATCGGTCTTGGTAAAAACGGAGACCCGAACGCATCGGCTGATACGGCGCGCGTATCAGCCGGCGTTTTCTTCCGCCTCGGCAGCCGCGCGCGCAGCAGCGTCGCGCGCCCGTTGCCGCTCGATGAGTCGGGCCGTGTAGATGGAAATCTCGTAGAGAAGGATGGCTGGCAGAGCAAGGCCGATCTGGGACACCGGATCCGGCGGCGTCAGGATGGCTGCGGCAATGAACGCGATGACAATCGCATATTTCCGCTTTTCCTTCAGGCCATCCGCCGTCACGAAACCAACACGCGCAAGCAGCGTGGTGATGACCGGCAGCTGGAACACCAGGCCGAAGGCGAAGATCAGCGACATGATCAGGCTGAGATATTCCGACACCTTGGGCAGAAGCTGGATCGACACCTGTCCGTTGCTGCCATCCTGCTGCATGGCGAGGAAGAACCACATGACCATCGGCGTGAAGAAGAAATAGACGAGGCAGCCGCCCAGAATGAAAAGCAGTGGTGATGCGATCAAAAACGGCAGGAACGCCGCCCGCTCGTTCTTGTAGAGCCCGGGTGCCACAAATTTGTAGACCTGCGAGGCGATCACCGGAAACGCAATCACCAGCGCGCTGAACATCGCCACCTTGATCTGGGTGAAGAAAAACTCCTGCGGCGCGGTATAAATCAACTCAACCGAACCGTGATTGAGACCCGCCCAATCCACGGCCCATTTGAAGGGCTGGACCAGAATATTGAAGATACCCTTGGCAAAATAGAAGCAGACGAGAAACGCCACGAAGAACGCCCCGACCGCCCAAATCAGGCGGGCGCGCAGTTCGATCAGGTGCGCCATCAGCGGCTGGGGCTTGTCTTCAATATCGCCGCTCATGCGTCACCTTTTTTCTTCGTCGTCTTGGTAGCAGGCTTGCTGACGGCGGGCTTCGCGACACCCGAAGCTGCAACCTTTGCCTTTTTCGCAGGTGCTTTCGCAACG
Organism: Pararhizobium sp.; assembly: GCF_965279435.1. Classification (NCBI taxonomy): domain Bacteria; kingdom Pseudomonadati; phylum Pseudomonadota; class Alphaproteobacteria; order Hyphomicrobiales; family Rhizobiaceae; genus Pararhizobium; species Pararhizobium sp. The sequence continues at coordinate 3,406,378 of NZ_CBDIHY010000003.1, read as the reverse complement.
GGCGCAATGGCTGTTTCTGCGACTACCGTCTTTGGCTTTGAAACACGTTTGGCTTTCGGCTTTTCGGCCTGAGCGGCGCGATCCATCTGCTTGGCAGCCGAAGCAATCGCTGCGGCGGCAACCGGATCGGTCTTGGGCTGATCAGATGGCACGGCAGCCTCGGCCGAAACGGTGGCCGGAGGCACAGCGTCCGGCGCTTTCGGTGTGGTATCGGCGGCGGTCGCCTTCTGCAAATCGGCTTTGATATCGTTGCCCATCTGCCGGAGCGGGTTCATCGCCTCGCGGATAGTGTTGGCCGGATTGAGCTTTTGTGCTTCGCTCAGCGTCTTTCGCACGTCGTCGAGGTCGGCTTCCTTCAGCGCTTCGTCGAATTGCTGGCGGAAATCGTTCGCCATGCCGCGCATCTTCGTCATCATCTTGCCAAAGGTTCGCAGCATAGGCGGCAGATCCTTCGGACCGACCACAATGATCAGAACGATGGCGATAACGACAAGCTCGGTCCAGCCGACATCAAGCATTCTCAGGAACTCCACAAAACCGAAGGCAGCAGGGCCTGCCCTGTTGGGTCAGGCCCTGAACAAAATACATGATCAGCGGACTTCGTCGGATTTGTGCTCGACAGTCTTGCCGTCGACGCCCTTTTCGGCTGTCGCCGTCTCGTCTTCGGTCATGCCCTTCTTGAAGCTCTTGATGCCCTTGGCAACATCACCCATCAGTTCCGGGATCTTGCCACGGCCGAACAGCAGCAGAACGACGACCAGAACGATCAGCCAATGCCAGATACTAAAGGAACCCATATTCTTACTCCCTTGAAGCCTGTAACCCCGATTTAAGATGTTCGACCATCTTTTTCAAACAGCAATCCGTTTCGCTGGTTAGCGGAAAGGTGCCCGTCGCGCAATCCTTACACCGAGACTGAGGCGGAGATACAGCCAACTGTATGAAAATCCGAACGTTCCAGCCCGTTCCGATCGCAAATTCACGAGGACGTGAATAGTGCGTCAGGGAGGAATACAAAAAGACGGCGCACTATTCGCCGTCTCCACCGGTTGGTGGCAGTAACCCGAGTTCTTCCAGGTCGAGCTGGGTAATCGGATCCTCGTCGTCGTCAAAACCGTCATCGCCGAGCGGTACCGGGATCTGGAAATTGGCCGGAATGCGGCCAGACAGCAGTCCCGCCCCCTTCAGTTCCTCAAGGCCCGGAAGATCACGCAGTTCCTCCAGCCCGAAATGATCGAGAAAGTCCCGCGTACTGCCGAACGTCACCGGCCTGCCGGGTGTGCGGCGGCGTCCGCGAAAGCGGATCCAACCCGCTTCCATCAGCACGTCGAGCGTACCCTTGGAGGTCTGCACACCGCGAATATCCTCGATTTCGGCCCGCGTCACCGGCTGATGATAAGCAATGATCGCCAGCACTTCGAGGGCTGCACGCGACAGTTTGCGCACCTCGTTTTCATCGGTCTGAACAACGAAGGAGAGATCGGCTGCGGTGCGGAACGCCCAGTAATCGGCAACCTGCAACAGGTTGACACCGCGCCCGGCATAGATGGATTTGAGCCGCATCATGATGCGCCTAACGTCTATCCCTTGTGGCAGGCGCGCGGCGATATAGCCTTCCGAAACCGGCTGGGCGGAGGCGAACACCAGTGCCTCGGCGATGCGCTCGGCTTCGAGTTCAAGTCGCGGGTCGACCAAGACAATGGTTGCGTCCTCGCCATCTTCGTCCTCGATCATCCCCGGCAGGCGCTCTTGCGGATCAATCACGCCCCGCCTCCATCTCCGCCAGCCCTTCGGGGGTCAGCGGATTTGGGCCTTGGCGCAGATAGATCGGCGCGAATGCGCCATCCTGGCGGATTTCGAGGCGGCCTTCACGCACCATTTCCAGCGAAGCCGCAAACGAGCTGGCAATCGCCGTGGCACGCTCCTTCGGGCTGGTCATGTAGCGCAGCAGGAAATGATCAAGCGCCGTCCAGTCGACCATATCGCCGATCAGCCGGGCAAGCAGGAGCCGCGCGTCGGCAAGCGACCAGACCTGCCGTTTCTCGATCGTCACCTGCATCACTGCCTCGCGTTGGCGCAGCGACGCATAGGCATTGAGCAGATCGTAGAGCGAAGCCTCAAACGCCGATTTCCTTTCGACCGGGATATGTTCAGGAGCGCCACGAGCAAACACATCGCGACCAAGCCTGTTGCGGTTGATCAGCCGGGTCGCTGCCTCGCGCATGGCTTCAAGGCGCTTGAGGCGGAAGGCCAGAGCAGACGCCATCTCCTCGCCGGACGGCCCTTCGTCCTTGGCCTGCTGGGGGATCAGCAGGCGGGATTTCAGGAATGCGAGCCAAGCGGCCATCACCAAATAATCGGCTGCCAGTTCAAGCCGGATGCTGCGGGCGCGTTCGATGAAGGCGATATACTGTTCGGCAAGCGCCAAAACGGAAATACGGGAGAGATCGACACGCTGGTTGCGGGCAAGATGCAGGAGAAGGTCGAGCGGGCCTTCGAAACCAGCGATATCGACGACCAGCTCTTCTTCATGCAGGCCGCGATCAGAGGGCTCATCCTGCCACAGCGGGTCCATCGGCGCCCGTGTCGCCGGTTTCTTCTGCATGTCGCCGGCGTTACTCACAATTGCCCTGCCCCTGAAATCAGCTCATGCCCCTCAAGCGATAGTCAGCATGCCGTTAAACTCGTCGCGCAACGCTGCCTCGTCCGAGGCGTCGGGCTTGGCAAAACCAGCCTCAACAGCCTTCACACGGCGCAGCCTGTCTCCGGAAATGACCGGGACGACCCGCGCGACCTGATGCATTTCGTCCATGATGCCATGGCAATGCAACACCAGATCGAGCCCCGCTGCAATAATGCCGCGTGCGCGCGCCTCGATATCGCCCGCCAGTGCATTCATCGATACGTCGTCCGACATCAAAAGACCATCGAAACCGATGTGACCGCGAATGACGTCGCGGACCACCTTGGCCGACGTCGTTGCCGGATTGTCCGGGTCGATGGCGGTGAAAACGATATGCGCCGACATGCCCATCAATTCGTCCTTCATCGCAACGAAAGGCAGGAAGTCGCTCTTGGCCAGTTCATCGAAGGAAACATCGACCACCGGCAGCTTATGATGCGAATCGACAAAAGCCCGGCCATGGCCCGGCATATGCTTCATCACCGGCAGCATGCCGCCGGCCTTGAGGCCAGCCGCCGCAGCGGCGCCTATCTCCGCAACGGCGCGCGGATCGTAGCCATAGGCGCGATTACCGATGACGTCGCTGCTGCCTTCGATCGGCACGTCCAGCACCGGCAGGCAATCGATATTGATACCGAACCGCACCAGGTCAAACGCATGCAGGCGCGACATCAGCCAGGCGGCGCGCAGGCCCTGCTCGCGATCACGGCGATAGATTTCGCCGATTGCCGCACCGTTCGGATACTGCGCCACGATCGGTGGACGGATGCGCTGGACGCGGCCGCCTTCCTGGTCGATCAGCACCGGCGCATCGGGATTGCCGATACTGTCGCGCAAGGACGCCGTCAGATCGGCGATCTGGTTGGCTTCGCCAATATTGCGTCCGAACAGAATGAAGCCCCACGGACGTTCGTCCGCAAAGAAGGCCTTTTCGTCCGGGGTGATGGTCAGGCCTTTGCAGCCCGAAATGAATGCTTTTGATTCGGTCATGCCGCATGATAGCCGCAGCCCTTGGCAAGGCGAAAGCCGGTTTCTTGTCCTGTCTCACCATTCGCAGCTGTCGCGGCCTGCCCCGGACATGCAAAAGGCGCGGCCGTTGGGCCGCGCCTTTGATAACTTTCATTGCTGGACGAAATTATCGTGTCACAAGGCAGCTGCCGCCAGCGCTCTTGTATTGCGCGCACATCGCGTTTGCAGCGTCGCGGGAGCCGGCCGGAATACGAACCCGGTAGTAAGTCCCCTTGCCGGCGATCTCGGCCTTCTTGATATCGACACCCTTGCCACCGATGACACTGCCGAACTTGCCGGAGAGCGACTTGTAGGACGTCTGAGCTTCGGCTTCAGACGGCAGCGATGCGATCTGGATCACATAAGTGCCAGGTGCAATCGAGGCTGTCTCAACAGGCTTTGCTTCGGCGGCAGGCTGGGTTGCCGCGATATCGGACTTGAACGTATCGACAACCTTCTGCTCGGTAACGGGGCGCGTCTGCGGGACCGGATTGGCATTGGCAACATCCGTTGTCTTGACGGGGCGAACCGGAGCGGTTTCCTCAACCGTTGTGGAGGCGACTTCTGCAAGCGCGCTTTTCTGCCCCTGCTCGGCAAGCTGGTCCACTACCGGCTGCGTCTTCGGCGTCGAACCCGTCTCAACCGGCCGGGTCAAGGTCGTCGTCTTGACAACGTTGACCTGCGGATTGCCACTGTTGGCAGCAACATTGGTCTGCGGCTCGGCGACCGGTTCCTCACGGGCCACCAGCGTACCGTCAGGCTTGACGATCATCGTGCGAACCTTGCGCGGCGACACGGCAGGCGACTGTTCTGCATCGGCCGACATATTATCCGCCGTCGTTCCATCCGGCAGAAGCCGGGCACTGCCGTCGTCATCCACCGGCGTCACGCCGGGAAGATCGTCCTCGGCACCTTCATTGGGTAGATTTTCTGGCGTCAACGTCCGCTGAACCACATCGATCGGCTCCTCGCTGGAGGAGACCAGTGATCCCTGCTGAGGCGTCGTGTCCTGCGCACCGGCAACACGGTCGTAAACGGCCTTGTCCTGGTTCGGAACGGTCTTTCCGCCCTTTTCAACCGGCACCATCTTCACCGGCGACTTGTCCGCCAGGATGATTTTCGGCTCACCGCCGGACAGCGCCGAACCGGTGCCGCCCATGAAAGCATAGACACCAACGCCGCCGAAGATCGCCAGACCGGCAACGGTCGCGGCGAGCAGCGCCAGACGGCGCCGTCCCGAACCACGGCGCTCGTCGTCGTAATCGTTGTTGGCGGCATATCCGGAGCCAACGGCCAAGCGGTCGGAGGACGGGTCATTGTCCTGTGGCTGGTTGAGCGACCGGCGGAAGTCCTCTTCCATGGCCTTTTCGAACTCGTCGAAATCCTCTTCGACACGAACGTTCGATGACTGAACAGGCGCAGTAGCCGGTGCTGCATTGGCACTACGATCGACGCTCTGCGCATTGTGGCCCGGTGCCGCAAAAAGCTGAGCCATTTCAGCATCAATATCGAGATCGTAATCGGGGTGATGAACAGCCGGACGTTCCTGTTCGACAACAGGCAAGTGCGGAACGTTGAGATCAGCAATCGCCGTCAGGCTTTCTTCCGTTTCCGCAATCATCGACGGATCGAAAGCCAAGGCGCTTTCCGGCTCTTCGCGAACCTCTTCCACGGCTTCCGGAACGTAGCGCACAGGCGCTGCGACAGGAATGACGGGAGCAATGACCGGAGCTGCGGCAACAGGCTCGGCGGCAGCAAAGGCAGCTTGCTGCGCTGCCGGTTCAAATTCCGAAGGATCGACATCCAGATTGATATCAATATCGGAAAGATCCAGCTCGAACGTATCCAGATCGAAATCCGGCTCCGCATTGACGGGTGGCTTCAAGGCTGCGGCGGCTTCGATCACCACCGGCTCGGCGGCCACGGCGGCCGGTTGATAAACAGCTTCAGCGGCAGCCACAGTGACCGGCGCAGCCACGATGGCTGCGGCCAGCGGCGTAGCATACGCCTTCTGCGATGAGGCCCCGCCGTTCGAGGCGACGGGTGTCGCACGGCTGAACGTCGGCGTGAACGGGTAATTGACCTTGCGGGCAGTTTCCGCCGGAGTGGCGACTTTCACCTCTGGCGCTGGCGGAACCGGAAAACGCTCGATATCGGCCAGAAGCGCATCGATACCATGCACATCCGAAGGTGCGATAACGATGTCGCCAGATGCCGGGGCCGGCGCGTTTTGCCATTCGGGTAGTTCGGCCTGCATCAATGCTTCGGGCTCAGCGATGGGCTGTGCGACCTCGGAAGGGGAATAGTTTACGGGCTCGAACGCAACCGGGCTTTCGAAAACGGGAGAAACAACAACCGGCTCAGCAACCTCTGCAAAAGCCGCAGCGGAAAAATCCTGTTCCGGCTCAAAGTGAGGTGCCGCCACTGGACGCGCTTCAACGTGCGGCGCTTCGTCGTAGCTGATCGAGAGTTCGAGCTCCCGCTCCAAGTCTACGCCATCAACAACCGGTTCGCTCCACTGCTCGACTGCCCAGCCATTATCGGCTTCCGGGGCAATCGCCTCCGGCTGCTGCGACCAGGAATTTGCCAGGGAATGCTCTGGCGCGCTCACTTCGAAAGCAACATCCGGTTCGAAGGCGGGCTGCTCGACAGCGATCGGCTCGATGTTTTCGACTGGCGTGACCGCCTCGACAACTGGCGCGGCGATTTCGGCTGCATGGTATTCCTCGGCAAGCGGCGCAAAGGAAACGGGCTCTTCGACGTGGACCGGCTCTGCAGTATGAACTGCAGGAGCAACCTGCGGCGCATCGTAGAAATCGAATTCGCGCAGGAGCTCATCTTCGAGATCGAGAGCCGGCTCAGCGAGCACAGGCTCCCTGTTCACCATCTCGCGATGCCGTTCGAGTTCCTGCAGCTGCTGGACCGCAGGCCGATTGTCATAGCCGACAATACGGGCAAGTTCTGCCAAGGGATCATCGTCCGCCAAAACGCCGAAATCCGCAGTCCCGCTTCGTGCCAATTGTTTGTCTGCCATACGCTCCACTCACAACTACTAGCCAGTCATTGCCAGTGCATTGTGGGTAAATGGTGACAATACTATCGCATCTCATCCGGTGCAGCGGTACCTGTAATAGACAGGCCCGATTTCAACACCGAGGCGACAGCACGCACCAGCCCAAGTCTGGCAATAGTCAATTCTCCATTTTTATCGTTAACAAAACGTAATTCTGGAGACTCTTTACCTTTATTCCAGTGCGCGTGGAAGGCGCTGGCAAGATCATAAAGGTAAAATGCGATGCGATGAGGCTCCTGGGACAGTGCCGCAGCCTCAATGATACGCGGATATTCTGCCAATTTGGCAACCAGCTGCAGCTCGTTCGAATCAGAGATGTTGCCATTGATGGCACCAGCGAGATCAACGGTGGCGAAATCGATATCCGGGAAGGCAGCTCCGGCCTGCCGGAAAACCGACATGCAGCGTGCATGGGCGTACTGCACGTAGAAGACCGGGTTATCCTTCGACTGTTCCGTAACCTTGGCGAAATCGAAGTCCAGCGGTTCGGAACTCTTGCGGTAGATCATCATGAACCGCACCGAATCGCGGCCGACCTCTTCGACGACATCACGCAGCGTGACGAAATCACCCGACCGCTTCGACATCTTCACCGGCTCGCCATCGCGGTAGAGCTTGACCAGTTGGCACAGCAATACCGTCAGCTTCGAAGCGCCGCCGGATACGGCCCGCGCCACGGCTTCCAGCCGCTTGACGTAGCCGCCGTGGTCGGCGCCGAGAACATAAATCATCTCGTTGAAGCCGCGATCGTATTTGTCCTTGAAATAAGCAACGTCGGCGGCGAAGTACGTGTAGGATCCGTCCGACTTGATCAGCGGCCGGTCGATATCATCGCCAACCTCGGTCGAACGGAACAGTGTCTGCTCGCGGTCTTCCCAATCCTCCGGCGACTGCCCCTTCGGCGGCGGCAATGTACCCTTGTAGACGTGCCCCTTGTAGGTCAGGTCGTTGATGGCGTTGCGGATCGGCGTTGCGCCGTCCGCATGCAGCGTACGCTCGGAGAAGAACACGTCGTGGTGGACGTTGAGCGCGGCAAGATCCTCGCGGATCATCACCATCATCGCCGCCATTGTGCGTTCCTTGACGAGCGGCATCCACTTGTCTTCGGGCATGATGCGCAAGCTCGAGCCATACTCAGCGACAAGCGCCTCGCCGACCGGCACGAGATAATCGCCGGGATAGAGCCCTGCCGGGATCTCGCCGATCTTTTCACCCAGCGCCTCGCGGTAGCGCAGGAAAGCCGAGCGGGCGAGCGTATCGGTCTGCGAGCCGGCGTCGTTGATGTAATATTCCTTGGTTACCTCATAACCAGAAAATTTCAGCAGGTTGGCCAGAGTGTCGCCGACAACGGCGCCACGGCAATGGCCGACATGCATCGGGCCAGTCGGATTGGCCGAGACATATTCGACGTTAACCTTGCGCCCGGCCCCAACGGCACTCCTGCCATAATCGGTGCCTTCAGAGACCATCACGGTCAGCAGCTTCTGCCAATAAGCGATCGAAAGCTTGACGTTGATGAAGCCCGGGCCGGCGACCGAAACGCCGATGACTTCCGGATCTCCCTGCAGCTTGGCGACGATCTGGTCAGCCAGTGCGCGCGGATTCGTGCCGAGCGCCTTGGCCAGCACCATCGCAGCATTGGTCGCGACATCGCCATGGCTGGCATCGCGCGGCGATTCCACGCTGATTCGGCTGAAATCGAGCGATGATCGGTTTTCACGCACGATATCAAGCGCTTCTAGAACGTTTTTAATTCTTGATCCGAAGTCAGTGAAGAGATTCATAGCACCCATCCGCTCAGCTCCGCCCGAAGGCGCGAGGCCGCGTTCATATCGTTCTCATCAACGGCAGCCCGATATGCTCGATACTGCCGCCAATCGGCGCGGTGACTACCGCAAATCAGGGGTGTGGTCAAACAAACGCCTGTGCACGGAGATTGCATAGGTGTCTGTCATCCCGGCCAGGTAGTCACCGACATGGCGGGCCTTGGCCGGTTCTGCCATGCCGGGGATCTGGTCAATCCAGTAGTGTTTCAGCATCTCACGCGGATCGGCCATAAAGGCCTTATAGAGATCGGTGACGATCAACGCCGCGTCCTTGCGCACCCGCATGACATCCGGATGGCGGTAGATCCGCGTCATCAGCATTGTCTTGATCTGCTTGTCCGTCTCCGCCATGGCCGGGGAAAAAGTCGCAATAACCCTGCCCGCATTGCGCACATCGGAAGCACTTTGCGGGCGGATGTCCTTGAGATTGTCCTGCGCGACAGTGATCACGTCCTCGACCATGGCGGTGATCTGCCGGCGCATGATTTCATGGGTGAAGCGGCTGGCTTCAAGCCCTGGATAACGATCGCCGACCTCGCGCATCAACCCGGCAAGAAACGGTATCTCCTCCAGCATCTCGAACGTAAGATAACCGGAGCGTAAGCCGTCATCGATGTCGTGGGTGTTGTAGGCGATATCGTCGGCAATCGCCGCCACTTGCGCCTCGAGGCTGGCAAAGCTCGCCAGCTCCAGATCGTGCAGCGCGCAATAGTCGCGAATAGGCCGGGGCACGGGGCCACGCGTACCCTCGCCGTTTGCGGCCACCAGCGGACCGTTGTGCTTAACCAGCCCCTCCAGGCTCTCCCACGTCAGGTTGAGACCGTCGAATTCGGCATAGCGGCGCTCAAGCTTGGTGACGATGCGCAACGACTGCGCGTTATGATCGAACCCACCATAGGGCGCGAGCATTTCATGCAGCGCATCCTCGCCGGTATGGCCAAACGGCGTATGTCCGAAATCATGAACCAAAGCGACGCCCTCGGCGAGGTCCTCGTCCAGTTTCAACGCCCGCGCCAGTGCGCGGGCAATCTGCGCCACCTCGATCGTATGGGTCAGCCGCGTGCGATAGTGATCGCCATCGGCAGCGATGAAGACCTGGGTCTTGTGCTTCAACCGGCGGAAGGCTGTGGTGTGCACGATGCGATCCCGGTCGCGCTGGAAATCGGAGCGCGTCGGGCTGCCTGTTTCCGGATAAAGCCGCCCGCGGCTAGCCCACGGATCCGAGGCGAAAATCGCACGTTCACCGGCACCAAAACCAAGCGCATGTCTGTCCAATGTCATTTCCCGTTCAGCATCCCATTGACGCGGTATTAAAGCCTTCATACCTATAGTGAGCGCTGCAGGAAAGCACCGAGTGGAAATCGCTCGTGCCCTTGAACGAAAACAAGGCTTTGCGGCGCGCTTGCCCCTTCCCGTCCGTCGGCACTATTTGGACAACGGGTGACGTAAACAGCGAATCTCTCCGGTTCTTGACCCCGGTAGGAGGTAGATATGACGATAGATACCGTAACTCTCTCGGACTCGGCCGCGAAACGCATTGCCGTGATCCTGAAATCGGATGCCGAAAAGAAGGCCATGCGCGTTTCCGTCGAAGGCGGCGGATGTTCCGGCTTTTCCTATAAATTCGATCTGGTCGGCGATGCCGATGACGATGACCTCGTTCTGGAAAAGGGCGAGGCCAAAGTTCTGATCGACAGCATGTCGCTGGTCTACATGAGCGGCTCCGAAATCGACTTCGTCGATAACCTGCTCGGCCAGTCGTTTCAGATCAAGAACCCGAACGCCGTCGCAAGCTGCGGCTGCGGAACAAGTTTCTCAGTCTGAAGATAGCACCTCGGCAGGCAATCAACATTCAGGATTTAGCAAGCGTGTGATCGCAGCTTGATGGACCATCGTGTTTGAATCACGGTGGTTTTTGCGTGGCGGTAAAGCGATCTGAATCAAACGCCGCCAACCGCTATTGAACAAGCCGCACGCCGGCGCCACCAGAAAGCGCAGTGGGAACAAAAGCGCCCCCGGCCTCTGTCGGCTTCTGGAAGAACGCCGTACCCGATACGTAGAGATTCAAGACTTTGGCGATCAGCGTCGTGTAGCTCGATTCTGCGTTGAGGCTGCCACTGACGTTCCAGTCGATCACGGCATATGGCAGGTAAATAGCGCCATTGTAAAAGCTGCCAGCGGAGGTGTTGACGCGAAACTGCACGTTGCTATCCTTCGCTTGCCGTCCCTGGAACATCAGGATGCCGGCATGCTGACCAGTGGTGGGAGCCGATATCTGCAGGATCGCCGCGCCGTTCAACATCAATGGCGATTGCTGATCTTCGAAATAAAACAGCACATCTTTTCCCATCACTTTGGCAGATGTGTTCAATGTGAGAGCACCACCTCGAAAGGTGTAGATTCCGGGTTTCAGCGTGACGTCGTCACTCGCGTTCACCGTCAGCCCACCGCAGTAGACCCCGGGACCAATCGACGTCTTGCCATCACTGTTTATCGTCTTCAGGCTCTGGGACGTACACGCCGCCGTACGGGCGACTGGCTCTGCCATGCCGGCCAGAGGATCGGCGACAGTGGGAGAGCCATCCAAGGGTGGCGGTGAAATCGCCCTGCCGGAACCAAGCTTGGACCTGCCGTTGACAGCGATCGATGGCGCAGAGAACTTGCCCTGGTTCTCCATATAGAATGCACGTTGCGCATGCGCCGAATTCACCTGGAGGCCACATTCACTGATCACGGAGTTCGCATTCACGATCTTCAAGGCATCGGCTTTGCTGGGTTCCAGGATCAGGATGCAGGCGGAGCCGCCGGGTGTTCTGACGGCTTTCGCAAACACCGAAATCGGTATCGTTTTGAAACCGAACATATGCATGATGGCGGTTCGATGGTCCTCTTCGATCTCGACCGCCACCGTGTCACGCACGACGGTGACTTGATGTTCCCAGTCAGGAGCGGCCGGATCATTCGTTGTGATGCTACCAAGATGTGCGTCGAGAAAATTGAGCGCAACGGTTTTCTCACCTCCGGCAGGTTCGACTGCAGCCGCCAATGCTGCGGCATCGGCAGCGTTCTGCATGGCCGTTTTGCGGCTGAGGGCGGCAGCAAAGTCGACAGCAATGCCGAGAGCGATCATCAACGGTACAATCGCCAGCGCCGTCATCAGTCCAAAATTGCCTGATCGGCAACGCAGCAACATCAACGCACGGTGTATGATCGGCAATCTCGGGAAAGTCATGTCATACTCTCTGCGGCTAGACGTAATGTCCTTTGCCTATTCCCGCAGCCGGTCTTTCTAAACGCTTAATCCAGAAAGCAAATTTACGGTATGTGACACCACAATCCACATTCGATGATACCCATTTAACGGGTGCCGTGACGTTAATTAATCGGACAATTTATGGAGGGGAGCATGGGCATGGTAATCCCCCCCATTGCAGCCATGGAATCCCTGATGAGCGGTGTGAGGAATGCGGAGGTCGGACAAGGTTCAGAGGACACCTGCATCGACCCCAAGGCGCATTGCGGCTGGGCGAAAACCAGCAGCCCTGTTGCGATTGCGCGGAACTTAGCCTGTCAGGCGCTCGTTGGACGCGGAGACATTTTCCGGTTCGGATCCAAACACCTAGAGATAGGGTGACCCCAGCCAGAATATCTTGTTGAGCAGGCGCGTTGTAAACGGTTTGGCGCGCAGGTCGGCCAGTGTCACGGGCTGAGCAGTGCTCAACACGGCCTGCAGTCTATGCCCGACAGCGGTCGCGAAACCGGCGTCCAGTACCTCCAGATCGATTTCGAAATTGAGCCGTAGCGAACGCGGGTCGAGATTGGACGAGCCGACATAGGCCCACCGGTCGTCGACTGTCATCAGCTTGGAGTGATTGAACGCACCGGTGGCACGCCAGATCCGGCAGCCGCCCTTCAGGGTCTGGTCGAACTGCGCCGTCATCGCCCGATCCACCAGCACCAGATTGTTGACGGCGGGCACGACGATATCGACCTCCACGCCGCGCATCGCCGCCGTGACCAAGGCGCTGATCAACTCCCGGTCGGGCAGGAAATACGGCGACATGATGCGGATGTTGCGCCGGGCGACGGAAAAGGCCCCCATCATCATCTTGTGATTGGATTCATTGGCGCGGTCCGGTCCGGAGGGCACGGCCCGCATCAGCATGGTGGGTTTCTGCAAGGGTGGCGCCACCGAGATTTTCCATTTTTCGCCGTCTAGCGCTTCGCGGCTGGAAAATTGCCAGTCTTCCGACGCCACTTGGAAGAGATCGGCAACGACCGGACCCGATACACGAAAATGCGTGTCGCGCGCCTGCCCTTCTCCGGCAAACTCACCGGTAAAACCTGAGCGGATGTTCATTCCGCCGGTGAAGGCGACAGAGCCATCGACGACAAGGATTTTCCGGTGGGTGCGCAGGTTGGCGTAGGGCAACCGCAGCCCCATGATGATGTTGCCATTGAAGACTTTGGCGGTAACGCCACCTTGCTGCAGGTAACCGACGATGCTTGGCACGGAATAGCGCGCACCAACCGCATCGATAAGCACCCGCACGGCGACACCGCGTTTGGCAGCGGCAATCAAGGCATCAGCGAATCGCAACCCGATTGGATCGCGATCGAAAATATAGGTTTCGAGAAGCACAGAGCGCGTTGCGCCACCGATCTGCTCCAGCATCAACGCATAGGCAGAATCGCCACCCTCCAGCATCGTGATGCCGTTTCCACCACACATGCGATGCCGGCTGACACGATCCCCGAGCAGTTTCATCGCGCCGAATCGCTGTCCGAACCGTTCGGCGACCACCGTACTGGAAATGTCGAACTTGCCCATCGCATCCGGCCCACGCTCGCGGAACTGCGATCGCTGCTGCCCGATGGATGAACGGCGGATGCGGTTGATGCCGGCAATCGCATAGATCAGCGCGCCGATGATCGGCGACAAAAGGATGACACCAACCCAGCCCAGAGCCGAGCGCACCTCGTCCTTGGTCATTGTTGCGTGAATGGCCGCTGGAAGGCCAAGGATGATGGAAAGAACCGCGAGGATATGCGGCCAGTAGGTTGTCAGCAGATCGATCATGTGGCGAACTATAACGGGCCGGGATCAGGAAGCAATTCGGCCGCGCTCTACACGTCTTTCTGCCGCATCGGGTTTGTGAAAAAGGTGCACTGGCGCTAAAAGCAGAACAGGCCGCTGCGCCGTCAGCCAAAAGGACGTCATCCGCATGAAAATCGTTACCTGGAACATCAACGGCGTTCGGGCCCGCATCGACGTTCTCGTGGCCTGGCTGAAGGAATCGCAGCCGGACATCGTCTGCCTCCAGGAAATCAAGACGATGGACGAAGGCTTTCCGCGCGCCGAGATCGAGGCGCTTGGCTACCATGTCGAGACACATGGCCAAAAGGGCTTCAACGGGGTCGCCATACTGTCAAAGCTGCAGCCGGACGAAATCAATCGTGGCCTGCCAGGCGACGATACGGACGAGCAGTCGCGGTTTATCGAGGGAGTATTTTCCGTCAAGGGCGGTGCAATCCGCGTCTGCTCGCTCTATCTGCCGAATGGCAATCCGGTCGAAACAGAGAAATACCCCTACAAGCTATCCTGGATGGAGCGCCTGAACGCCTTTGCGCAAAGCCGGCTTGCGCTGGAAGAGCCACTCATTCTTGCCGGTGACTACAACGTTATCGCCGAACCGCATGATTGCTGGGACGTCAAGGTCTGGCAGAATGATGCACTCTACCAGCCCCGTTCGCGCCAGGCCTTCCGCCGGCTGGAAAACCTGGGATTTACCGACGCCGTCCGCTCAACGTCGGATGCCGCTCCGCTCTATACATTCTGGGATTATCAGGCGGGCTGCTGGCCGAAGAATTTTGGGATCCGCATCGATCACCTGATGCTGTCGCCGGAAGCGGCCGACAGATTGATCTCGACGGATATCGAGAAACACGTGCGCGCCTGGGAAAAACCATCCGATCACGTACCAGTGGCGGCACAGTTCAATTTTGCAGCTTGAAAGATGGGCTGACGCCTAAACGGCTCAGCCTGCCTGTTCAATCGCTGTCGCTATCGAGATGAATGCTGCTTGCCATGGCGACGGCCTTGCGGCGGTCATCCTCGCCGGCAATCGAGAAGGCCTGCTCCTGCAGCGACTGCAGCCACGGCCTTTCCTTCGGGGTACACTGGTCAAGTGCTGCGGTCATGTAGGCGAGCCCACGTGCCGTCTGGCCTTCCTGGAAGATCACGTTGCCGAAGACACCCATGGCACCGGCATGACCGTTCTTGCGGGCGCGGTTGAGCCATTTCTTCGCTTGCTGGACATTGACGTTACCGCCATCACCAGAGAGAAGCATTTTCGCAAGCTGAAACTGCGCTTCGGGAACACCGAAGGTGGAAGCGGCCTGGAAATAGAGCTGGCGCGCCTGGTTAAGATCGCTTTTGACGGGGCTGTCGGGAATACCACGGCGGTAGTAGCCCGCCAGTGAAATCAGCGCATTGACGAAATACCCGGTATCCTCGGACCCCGGCTCAACTCCCTTTTCGGCAATCTCGTTGTAGATCTTGAAGGCTTCTAGGTCGTTTTCAGCAACGCCGTCGCCGTAGGCGTACATATTGGCAAGTGCCCAGCGGGAGCCCGTATGGCCTTTTTCGGCTGCATAACGGTACGCTTCGACCGCCTCGTCCTTGCGGCCATTCTTGTAGGCGGAGAAACCGAACTTGAAGAGGGCGAAAGGCCCCGATTCCTTGGTGATGCCGGCATTCGGATCGAACGCATAGGCCACGCGGTGCTCAGCCGTCAGCGCGAGCGCAACACTCAGAACAAGAAACGTCAACGACCGGTAACTGCGTATCAGCATGATAGTCTATTTCTTCCGTTCAAACCCAAGAGCCGGTCCAAAAAAATTCCCAGGGAGCCTCTGTCGAAAGCGCCGCACACACCGGCATTTTCAAAACAGTAGCCAGCGTTTCCGGCAAGAGTGCGGCCCATATCGGCCACCCCGTGCATCCCACAGATCCCTAGCCTGCCAAACAGCCCTGAAAGGCTGCTTCGAAGTCTCGTAACATCATGAGAGACATGGATTTTTTCGAAAACGCGATGACTCATCTTACCCCAAACGCCGCATGCTCAAAACTTACCGGCGCTTTTGTTAAGTCCATCGGTGCTCCCAGTTTGTGGCGGGAAATAGACACAATCACCAGCCAGCAGGCTGTCACGAAGTATAGAAAGAATGTGTTGCTGAATCGTCACAAAACGTGATGCGGGAAAGGCAGAAATTTCGGCTTGAGCCATTGAAATTCTTTGTCACGGAACCGACGGAGAAAAAATCGTTTCTGCCGTCGCGCCGCTCCTATGCAGACTGCAGCAAATCTTGAAATGGGCAACGATACCTCTTCACGACCGCACGCGCGCATAAAAAAAGCCCGATGTGAGCATCGGGCTTTTTTGCATTGTCTTGAAAGATCAGAACTTGACCTTCAGCGACGTGGAAATGGCCGTGACGATGTCATTGCCAAAATCGTACTTCACGTCTTCCCCGACAGAACTGCCGCTTGTGAGAAGGCCAACCGCACCAGCGAGTTTCAGTTCAACATTTTCGGTCGGCGAATAGGATACGCCGGTTCCGAGCGTCCAACTATCGGTCTGGTTACCGTAGCCATGGCTAGTACCACGGTCCCAGGTCAGGCTGGCCGCGCCGCTCCACTGATCGTTGAACTTGTGACCAACGCCGCCCGTAACAGTCCAACCGTCACGATAGAGAAGAACGAGGCTGGTTGCCGGCCGGGTCGGGCTAGGTTGATTTGCATTGACCTGAATGACCTGCAACTGGCTCCAGTCGGTCCACTTGACCGAACCGAAGACAAGCCAGCCCGGCGCTACGCCGGATTGAACCTTGAGCTCCAGAGAGTCCGGCATCGAAGCGAAGCTGGACACGTCGTATTTCGAGCCTGGAAAGCTGCCGCCGCCCGGAATCGGAAGCCGGACTTTGGTCAGATCGATCGTCCCCTCCAAATTGTCGAGATCCACTGCACTGTTGTAAACAAGGCTCGTGCGGAATGCATATTCAGGAATTTCATATGCCGCACCGGCGCGCCAGCCCCAGCCACTACCCTCGAGATCGAGGCGGCCAACGCCGTTAAACCCAGGGCCGACAAGAGGACTCACAAAGCGCTCTTTGAAACCGCCAACTTCCTGGTAAAAACCGCCGCCGATAATGCGGAACTGGCCTTTACCAACGTCCCACTTGTAGGAGCAGGTCGCAGCATAGTTGTCGCTTTCGATCTTGGTCTCAATATTGTCGTTGGCGCCCATCCAGCTTGCACCCGGCTTGGTATGCGCGCCCCATGGTTGCGAATAGTCAGCCATGCAGTCAACACTGTCGCCGAAGCCGGCCTTTATGCCGATGCGCGGCACCCAGTAGCTTTCTGTCTCGCCGACGCCGTTGGTCTGACCGCCTCCGATACCATTGGAACCAATACCGTTGGCCGGATTAACGTCCACCACATTGTCGAGTTCGCGCTGTGGATTGACATAGGTCGCCGCTGCTTCGGCAGCATAGGTCGATGGATCGAACAGCAGGTCGATATTGTAGCCGCCGCGCTCAAGACCGCCGGCACTTGCGGCCGTGCTGGTCAAAAGCACAGCAACCGCCGCCGTGATCGTCGCCTTGATTTTGGTGTAGATCATCCGTTTCCCCCCTGAACACAGATCATGGGCCGACGCGAACGCCAACCTCTCGAAAAGAACTATCGGCTGCGAACGGCGAATGGCAAATACCTAGATTTCGCAATCGGACAGATCAGCGCACCAAAAATTTACGTAAGAAAATCCAGATTCGCGCCAAAATGAGAAAATAGGGTAAATAATTTTATTATTAGGTTAATAAATTGCCGAAACGGGAATAATCCTCCATAAATCTTATCAACTGTCACTTCGACACAACAATGCCATTTTTTGGAAGCTAGGCGGGGCAACAATGAAATAAATGCCGGCAGGGGGTAAAGCGGGTAGATTTTTCGGCGCCAGAGACTCTTGCGCGCAGAAGAGAGAATCAAAAAAAGGCGACCGAAGCCGCCTTTTTTGATCATTTTCAAATATATGCCAGCGGCATAAGCATGCCGAACGGCATCCTTCGCGGCGCTATTTCAGGCTCAACCGGCGTCAGCGACCCTCGCCAGTGCCACCGCGAGCGACGCTTTTTGGCCATCGAGCTCGGCCAGACGTTCACGCTCGGCATCGACCACATCCGGACGGGCGTTGGAGACGAACTTTTCGTTCGACAGCTTGCCGAGAATGCGTTCGCGCTCCTGCTCGACTTTGCCGATCGCCTTTTCCAGCCGCAGCTTTTCAGCGGACAGATCGACCAGGCTGCCGAGCGGCAGGCACACCGTTGCCTCGCCGACGACGATCTGTGCACTGCCCTTCGGGGCAGCAGCTGCAAGATCGATGGCATCGACGCGGGCCAAACGGCGGATAGCCGCAGCGTGGCTTTCGAAGCGTTCCTTTGTCACCATGCTGGCGTCAACGACGACCAGAGGCGCGATTGCAGCCGGTGGAACGTTCATTTCAGAACGGACCGAACGGATACCCGACACCAGGTCGATCAGCCAGTTGATCTCGCTCGCAGCGGCATCATCGGCGTAGGAGGCAGCCGGCCATTCGGCATGGCAAAGCAGGCCGTCGCGTGTGGTGCCCTCACCCGCAGTCTGGGCCCAAAGCTCTTCCGTCATGAACGGCATGAAGGGATGCAGGAGCTTGTAGGTTTCATCGAGGATATAGGCGACGCAGGCACGCGATTCAGCCTTTCCGGCCTCATCGTCGCCACCGAAGACAGGCTTCAGCAGTTCCAGGTACCAGTCGCAGACCTGATTCCAGACAAACCGGTACAGGCTGCCCGCGGCTTCATTGAAGCGATAGTTCTCGATCGCCTCGGTGACGTCGCGGATGGTGCGCGAAAGTTCCGTCAGGATCCAGCGGTTGATCGTCAGCGAAGAGGTTTCAGGCACGAATTTCGGATCATTGGCAACGCCGTTCATGCCGGCAAAGCGCGTGGCATTCCAAAGCTTAGTACCGAAATTGCGATAGCCGGCGATGCGGGCCGGGTCGAGTTTCACGTCGCGTCCCTGCGCCGCCATGATCGCCAAGGTGAACCGCAGCGAATCGGCGCCATATTCATCGATCAGGTCGAGCGGATCGATGACGTTGCCCTTGGACTTCGACATCTTCGCGCCGTTCTTGTCGCGAACCAGGGCGTGAATATAGACGGTATGGAAGGGCTCTACCGGATTGCCGGCATCGTCCTTCATGAAGTGCAGGCCCATCTGCATCATCCGGACAACCCAGAACGGGATGATGTCAAACCCGGTGACCAAAACGTTGGTCGGATAATATCTGGCCAGTTCCGGCGTCTTGTCCGGCCATCCCAGCGTCGAGAACGGCCAGAGTGCCGAAGAAAACCATGTATCGAGAACATCTTCGTCGCGCGTCAGAATCTCGCCCGGCTTAAAATTCTCAAGCAGATCCTCGACATAGGCCTTCATCGGTCCTTCATGCGAGAGATAATGCTGAATAGCCGCATGCAGCGCTTCTTCTTCGCTCTTTTCAACGAAGACCTGACCATCGGGGCCGTACCAGGCCGGAATCTGGTGCCCCCACCAGAGCTGGCGGGAAATGCACCATGGCTCGATGTTTTCCAGCCATTGGAAATAGGTCTTTTCCCAGCTTTTTGGAACAAACTGTGTGCGGCCCTGCCGAACCGAGGCAATCGCCGGCTTCGCCAGTGTCTTGTTGTCGACCCACCATTGCTCTGTCAAACGAGGTTCGATCGGCACGCCGCCGCGATCGCCGTGCGGAACCGTATGCTGGTGCGGCTCGATCTTGTCGAGCAGACCACGCTCCTCGAACATCGTGACGATCGCCTTGCGCGCAGCAAAGCGCTCGACGCCGTCGAGCGCTGAGACAACGGCCTCCAGCTCGTCGGTCGCCGGCAGGCCTTCGAGAAAGTCCTCGTTACCGGCAAGCGTCAGATGGCCCTCAATCGTCAGGATGTTGACCTGACGGAGATGACGGCGTTTGCCGACTTCGAAGTCGTTAAAATCGTGCGCCGGCGTCATCTTGACGGCGCCGGTTCCGGCCGTCGGATCCGGGTATTCGTCGGCAACGATCGGGATGAGGCGGCCGACCAGCGGCAGGACCACATGCTTGCCGACAATGGCCTTGTAGCGCTCGTCGTCGGGGTGAACGGCAATGCCCGTATCGCCCAGCATGGTTTCCGGCCGGGTCGTCGCAACGACCAGGTAGTCGCGCGTTTCCCATTCCGTCGCCTTGCCGTCCTCGTCAAACGCGACCGGGTGCTGATAGGTGACGCCGTCTTCCAGCGGATAGCGCAGATGCCAGAGACTGCCTTTCATCTCGACCTGCTCGACCTCCATATCGGAGATCGCGGTCAACAGTTTCGGGTCCCAGTTGACCAGACGCTTGTCCTTATAGATCAGGCCGTCCTTGTAGAGCGAGACGAAGACTTCGAGGACAGCTTTCGACAACCCCTCATCCATGGTGAAGCGTTCGCGCGACCAGTCGCAGGAGGCGCCGAGACGCTTCAACTGATTGAAGATCAGGCCGCCGGATTCGGCCTTCCATTCCCAGACCTTGTCAATGAAAGCCTCACGGCCCATCTCGCGGCGGTGCAACTGCTGTTCCATCAGCTTGCGCTCGACAACCATCTGCGTCGCAATGCCGGCATGGTCCATGCCGGGCTGCCAGAGCACATCCTTGCCGCGCATACGCTCGAAGCGGACCATGATGTCCTGCAGCGTGTTGTTCAGCGCGTGGCCCATATGCAGAGAGCCCGTCACGTTCGGCGGCGGAATGACTACGCAGAAGCTCTCGGCGCCCGGTTTTGCCCCTGCACCTGCACGGAAGGCGTCCTCGTCATCCCAAATCTTGGCGATGCGCGGTTCGACAGCGGCGGAATCATAGGTTTTTTCAAGCATTTTGGGGCCAAACTTGCTGATTGATATCGGTGGTTTGTAAATCGGAACGAGGCATTGCTGTCAACAATAACAGCAAAAAAGCCGCCAGTGTGATTACTGGCGGCTTTGAGAGAAAGAAATGCGTGGTTTAACGCCTCGGACCGCGCGCAACGCGCTCGATTTCCTCACGCACAAGCCGCTCGACCAGGGTCGGCAGATTGTCATCCAGCCATTCGTGCAGCATGGGGCGCAGCATATCCTCGGCGATCTCATCAAAGGAGCGGCGCGCGCTGCTATCGACAGCCAGCGCCAGATCGCCAAACGAGCGTGCAACCTGTTCGCCGACCGCAGGTGAAACGAGCGCAGCAACGTCCTTTTCCATCACGATGGACAACGGCTGGCGCTGCGCAGGCGTCTGTTCAAGAGGAACGGCAACGGGCTCGGCCGCTTCAACGCGGACTTCAGGAGCAACAGTCGGCTGAACCACGGAAACCGTTGGTGCAGGTGCGGCCTCCTGCCTGCTCTCAGCCTGCAAAGGCAGGGACGATGGCGCCATACGGGATGTGACCATCGGATTATCGGACTTTGCACGGGACGCGGCGGGCTGGTTTTCCGGCTCGCGAAACGGCGCCGAATGCCGCTCAGAGGCGGCCCGAACACGCGCCGCGACATCGGCAAGCGACATCGGCGGCGCGGTTACAGCAGGTTTTGCGTTGACGTCTTCAAACGCACGCGCCTGAGGTTCGGCAGGCGCAAAATGCTTCTGTTCTTCGGCTTCGAACTCTTTTGCAAGAACCTCGTCGTCGATGGTCAGGTGAATATCTTCGGCGGCCTCGTCCTCGTCATAGCCGCGATAGGCATTGTCCGGAGCCGGGCCGAGATCGTTAGCGGGGAAACCGGGAATGCCCGGCTCGTTGCTTTCGATGATCTTTCGGATGGACGCCAGAATTTCGTCCATCGAAGGTTCACGCGCTACATTGGGCTGTGCCATCATTATCCCCGTTTCTGCGGTCGCGCCGGATCGAAACATTGCCGCGCAGTCCTTGGCACGGACTGTATGCGAGTTCGGCGTCGAACAATACGCTGCGAATCATCTAGTTGGAATCTTGCACAGATTTGTTGGCGGCGTCACCTGCCATCGATTGGCATAAAAATGCCGCCCGGACAGGACCTGCGGGCGGCACAAGGTACAAACGGAAAATCAGACCAAAAGGCTAGCGGCCGTCGATGGTGCGCAACCCGAACCACTTATCCTTGACGGCTTCATAGTGTTCTTCGGCGCGATATTCGACCACCTGCAGACCCTGACTCTTAATTGTCAGGCGCCCCATGGCGGCAATCAGCGAATAGCTGGCGACGACGGCGTTTCGTTGCGATGTCACAAGGCTCTCTTCAGCAACCAGTACGCTCTGTTGCGCGTCGAGCACATCAAGCGTTGTGCGCTGGCCGACCTTGCGTTCCTCGATGACTCCGGCCAACGCCTCGTTTGCCGCACTGACCTGGGACTTGTTGGCAACAGTTGTCGCAAGCGCTGCTTCGAGTTGGGCATGGGCCGTGATGATCGTCTGCTGCACTTCCAAGCGGGCGGTATCGACCATGATACGCTGCTGGCCCATCCGTTCCTTGGCCTGACGGATCTGCCCGTATTCGGCGCCACCCTGATAGAGCGGAATTTCCAACCGTGCGGTAATGGAGGCACTCGAGGTTTCAGGGCTGCCATCCCGATCGGTCGTGTTGCGAGACACCGAGCCCTGCACCACCACGCCCGGCAGCATTGTCCCTTCGGCGGACTTCACCCGGTATCCGGCGGCATCGACGTTGTATTGGGCAGCAGCAATGCTCGGGTGCTCCCGAAGCCCCGTCGCTACGGCTTGATCCAGGCTCTTCGGCAGGGCCTTCGATGCCGGTGCCGGTTGCTTGATGCCCTTGGGAGCATCGCCGACGATCTGTACATAGACCGCCTCGCTCTGCTTCAGCTGTGCAACCGCGTTGACGAGGATAGCCTGGGCTCCCGCAAGCTCGGCTTCCGCCTGGCTGACGTCGGTGCGGGTGCCCTCGCCGACATCAAGACGCGACTTGGCTGCACTTAGCTGTTCCTTGAGGAAGGCGAGGTTCTGTTTGCGGATGGCAACGATCCGCTGATCGCGGGCAATATTCGCATAGGATTGTGCGGCGGCCAGCAGGATGGAGATTTCGTTGGCCTTCAGCGTTTCCCGGCTGGAGAAGACGTTGGCCTCGGCAGCCCGAACATTGTTCAATGTCTGGAAGCCGTCGAAAATCTGCTGGGTGATGGTGATGCTGGCAGACCCGGTGGCAAAGTCCTCTTGCACCAAGGGCGTGGCAGGATAGAAGCGGCTCAGTCTTTCCGTGCCCAGCCGCGTCGCTGTACCCTGCACGTTCGCCGAAATCTGCGGCCGGTAACCGGACTTGGCGATCGGCACGCCTTCGTCGGTGGCACGAAGCCCGGCGCGAACGGCATTCAGTTCCGGGTTGTTCTGGTAAGCCTTTGCCATCGCGTTTGAAATCGTTTCCGCAGAAACGGCATGAGGCATAAGCCACAAGGCGGAAGAAAAAGCGGCCGCCACAGCCGTTTTACGAAAAATCGACACTAAACTCACTCCAAAACAAAGGCCGGCAGGGCAGATCCTATTTGCGAGAACGTGACGCTCCGGCTATGCCGGATTTGATTGTCACGTCTTGTCCCGTCGCGATATCGAGGAAAAATGGTCAAAATGTCGCCAATCGCGATCTTTATATTATTTTTAACTAATATTTAATCGAAGGACCGGCAAGTCGCATTTTTGCCGATCCCTTATCCACAGTCAGTTGATACGTCGTCAGTCGATGAAGGCGTTAGAAAACGAATTCGCGTGCCAAGCGGAAGCCCGGCAGCGGCCTGACGGACGTGTTGAATGCCAGACGCTCTGATGTCCTGCCATTTTCACGCAGGAAGAGCTGGGCCCTTGACGCATTGCCAAGGCCGACCACGGCCACGAGGCGGCCACCGTCGTTCAACTGGGACAACAGCGGTTCCGGAATTGTCTCGACGGCGCCGTGAACGAAGATCACGTCATACGGCGCGCCCGCTGCATGACCCTTTTCAAGCTCGCCGGTCACGACCGAGACATTCGCATGTCCCAGACGGCCCAAAGTTGCCGATGCTTCCGATGCAAGGGTAGCATCGCTCTCGAGCGCCACGACCGAGGCAGCAAGCGACGACAGGATTGCAGACGCATAGCCAGTACCGCAGCCGATCTCGAGAACCTTGTCATCCTTGGAGATTGCTCCCAGCTGAAGCAGCTTTGCCAAGGGAGACGGCTCCATCAGGTACCGGCGTCCGCCCGTCGCATCTGCCGCCAACTCGATATCGCTATCGATATAGGCGAGCGGCTTCACTGCGGCAGGCACGAACTCTTCTCTTGGAACGGACAGGAATGCCGCGAGAACGGCGTGCGACGTCACGTCCGTCGTGCGGATCTGGTTGTCGACCATCTTGATGCGTGCTGCTTCGAAATTCATCTTGCCTGCCTTCATAATCCGGATCGTCGTCCGGCGTGTGCGCGCTTTTGGCTTGCGCAGATAAAACAACCGGTAGCGCTTCAGCCGACCGGGCATGGCCAAGCTCATAAATCCGCGCATCTGCCGTTTCAAGCTATGGAATGCAGTTCTTGCAAAAAAGCAAGCTCCACAAAAGCCGGTCAACATATTCTGCCCTTCCCCGGGACAGGAAATTTGGGCAAATCCGCATTACTGCATATACGCGAATCACCGGCATTGGAGATTTTGAAAGTGACAGGACGTTTCAAACAGCCAAATCGTTTTGCGTCCCGGATTCTTTTTCTATCGGCCAGTTTGCTTCTTTCGGCCTCGAGCATAGGCAGCGCAGTCGCAGCTGAAACGATTTTCGACGAACTGCGCTTTGGCGCCGGCGCGTCTCTCAGCAACGGCAATTCGCGTGAGTCCGGCATTTTTCCATCCGCCACCATCTTCTTTGATCCGCTATCCAGTGGGACGGCAGTGACATGGCAGCAGAGTATTCTGGAACCGAGGATCTATCTCGGCGCTTCGATCGGTCCTGGTGATGGCGTGGATCAGGTCTATGGCGGCTTCAGCTGGACTGCAGATATCACCAGCCGCCTGTTCATCGAGCTGGGGCTTGGCGGTACCGTTCACAATGGCAAGCTGGATGGCGGGAATGGCAGGGGCCCCGACCTCGGGTGCCGCCTGCTGTTTCGCGAACAGGTCGCGCTCGGTTATCGCGTGACGGATAATTGGCAGATACTGGCAACAGCCGACCATTCGTCGCATGCCAATCTCTGCGATGGGCCGAACGATGGCCTCAGCCATGCCGGCCTTGCCATCGGTTACAAGTTCTGACCTGACTGCCGGCCTCAGCCGGCAGGTGCCGCTTCCAGGCCAACCAACCCAATTTTGGTATAACCGGCCCGCTGGATAAGGTTCATCACCGTCATCAGCTCACCGTAATCGACAGCCTTGTCGGCCCGCAGCAGAATACGTGTCTCCGTATTGCCCTCCGTGATGCCGTTGAGTTCGGCGACGAAACCGTCGCGATCGATCTCATTGTTGCCAAGTGCCAGGGAAAGGTCCGCCTTGAGGGTCACGAAAACCGGCTTGTCTTCACGCTTGACCGGGGCTGCTGCCGACTGCGGAAGGTCAACCTTCATGTCGACAGTGGCAAGCGGTGCTGCCACCATGAAGATGATCAGCAGAACGAGCATGACGTCGATGAAAGGCGTGACGTTGATTTCGCTGTTTTCCTCGAGATCGCCGCCACCTTCGCTAATTTTGCTGGCCATGGTCTTATCCGATCCGCGCGATGCCGGCTTCCGAATGCCCATGGCTTTCGGCCTTGCGTGGCGCTAAACGGCGCGCCTGGCGGAAATCGAGATCGCGGCTGACGAGGCGTTCGACCGCAGCCGAGGCATCGGCAAGGATCAAGCGGTAGCCACCGATCGAGCGGGCAAAATAATTGTAGATCACGACAGCCGGAATGGCGGCGACAAGGCCGATGGCCGTTGCCAACAACGCTTCGGCGATGCCTGGTGCTACGATCGCCAGATTGGTCGTCTGCGCCTTGCTGATACCGATGAATGAATTCATGATGCCCCAGACCGTACCGAACAGGCCAACGAACGGCGAGATCGAACCGATCGTCGCAAGAATGCCGGTGCCGCTGGCAATCCGCTTGCCTGCTCCAGCCTCGATGCGGGAAAGCTGCGATGCGACGCGCTCCTTGACCCCTTGCGTCGAGACGATATCGAGTATGGCCTCTGATTTCGACAGTTCGTCATTGGCAGCTGCAATCATCTGCGCGGCCGGGCCTTTTTTCACGATCAGCGTCTCGCGGGCATCCCGCAACACAACGGCATCGGACAGGACCCGGACTGCGCGCCTGGCGCTGCGCTTTGCGGCGGCAAGCTCGAAAGACTTGGCAAACAGGATGGCCCACGTCGCAACCGATGCCAGCGCCAATGCGGTCATGACAGCTTTGACGACGATGTCGGCAGCCATGAACATGCCGATCGGCGAAAGAT
Organism: Pararhizobium sp.; assembly: GCF_965279435.1. NCBI lineage: Bacteria > Pseudomonadati > Pseudomonadota > Alphaproteobacteria > Hyphomicrobiales > Rhizobiaceae > Pararhizobium > Pararhizobium sp. Next base: position 3,380,265 of record NZ_CBDIHY010000003.1, on the reverse strand, counting down.
CGTGCGGCAGGACCGGATTGGGTGAGGTTGCCTGTGCGCCTTCGGTTGCAACATCACCTGAAGGAGCTGCCAGAGCATTCACCGGCGCCGCAGGTGTCGCTTCATTTGCAGGCGTGACCGGCAATACGCCGGCTTGCGGCGTAACCTGAACCGGCTGCTGCGTTTCCGTAACGGGTGCAGCCGGCGTTTCCTGCGCGCGAAGCGCTCCGGCATTCGAGAACGTCAGCAGCACGGCCGCCAGCATCATAAATTTCGGCATTGCACGGTTCGGCATGAGCTATCCCTACCTCGTCATCGCCCGCCACCCCTTGGGGGATAAGGAGGCGGGAACACGTAAAACACATCGTTTGACAACCGGCGCCGAACGCGCCTGCATCAATTGCGGCTTCATATGACATACTATGGCCGAAAGACAAGGATTTGTGGAGTTATTTAATCAAGAATAAACAGTCATGCCGGAATTCACTTTACGTCGAGCAATCCTGACGTGTCCGAACAGGTCATCAATTCGCTTACGGCGCGTCAAACAGCCCGGTTCGCCAATCATAGGTCCGGTGTTGTGCCCAGGGCCGTTGCAATTGTTCCTGCGCGGAAACAACCCGAATCTCCGCGCGATCAGCCACGTTGCCCACAGTGAAGGAGTGAACACCATAAATCTCGACTGCGCCGGAGCGGCGTAAGCTCTGGCCACTCAGCAACAGCGCGCCCGAGCGGCAAGTGCGAAACCGCAGCATCACCGGTGTCACGACGATATCAGCCTCTTCGCAGGCGATACCGATGAAACGGGCATCATCGACAGTTACGATGCGCCAACCCTGCTGCGCCGTAGCCGCACACCATTGCTTTGCAACACAGACAAAACGGCCGGGCACCGCCTCCGCCAAAAGCCTGCGGATGACCGCGCGCGCCGCATCCTTGTCGATCGATGGTTTTGTTTTTCGCCCCCCGGCAGCTTCTTCACTGCTTGATGCTGATGCGACGGCGTCTTCGATCGCCAGTTCAGGCCGTTGCTGCGGTTTTTGGTGATCCCGCAGGCGCAAAGCGCGCTGCCATTGGGAAAATACGAAATCAGCAGGCTTGGACCTGTTGCTGGCAGCCTCCCCGTCCTTGATCATGGCCACCAGACGCCCGTCCTCGGCGATCACCATATCCGGCCGCGCAACCGCGCTTGTCGATGCCACCACAAGACCAGCGGCGATGATCATCAGGCCAGACGCGGCCAGCCATGTCCGGAGCAGGCAGACCAGAACGCTACCGGCGGCAATCAGCATGAAGGCATGATCCGGAATGCGGCCCGTCGTTATCTCGCCGCCCCACGCTGACACCATCTTGGCAATGGAGATCATCCAGTCGAGCCCATGCCCCATGACCAGCAACGGATAACGATCAAGACCAAAGGGCATCAACAGCATGGCCAGCAAGCCAAAGGGCATGACCAAAATGCTGATGATCGGCATGGCCAGAACATTGCCGATCAAACCGTAGGCGGCCAGCCTATGAAAATGACCGGCGGAGTAAATCATCGTCGACAGGCCACCAATCAGGGAACTGAGCAACAGACCGGCAAAGAAGCCACCGATGGCCTTGAACGGGCCGGTCGTACTGTTTGCCGGAAGAATGTCGCGGCTCGGGCGGTCACGCCAATGCGCATAGCCGGCAACCAGAGCCAGGGTCGCAGTAAACGACATCTGAAAACCCGGCCCCGTCACGGCGGATGGTGTGATGACCAGGATGATCAGGGCCGACAATGCCACATTACGCAGGCTGATCGATGGCCTGTCGAAGAACACGGCGACCAGCATGATGGAGATCATGATCCAGGATCGCACCGCCGAAACAGCGCCGCCAGAAATAAGGATATAGGCGAACACCATGACAAGGGCACCGGCGGCGGCGAGCTTCTTGATCGGAAAACGGTGCGCCAGCCCAGGCACAAGGCTGAGCAGCGTGCGCGCGCCGATCAGGAACGTTCCGGCAGCCAGAACCATGTTCAACCCGGAGATCGCCAGCACGTGCGCAAGCCCTGCCTCGCGCAGCGCCTCGATCGCCGGTCGGCCGATTGCCCTCTCCTCGGCGGTGACAAGCGCTGCTGCGATTGCCCCGGCATCACCCCCGATGGTGCCGCGAATACGAGCACCAATGGCCTCCCGCCATCGGGCGATTGTTTCCCCCACGGCAGCCCGCCAGACGGCGATCCTGCTTCTGGCCGTGTCTTCAACATCTGGAAAGGCCCGCGGTTTTCCGTAGAAGTAACCGATCGCGCCGATCCCCCTGAAATAGCTGTCGAAAGCGAAATCGTTGAGACCGGCAAGAGCAGCCCCGGATGGCGGCGATAATCGCGCCCTGCCCTCTATCCCGTCACCAATCTCCACAGGTGTTTCCCGGTTGCGGGACAAAAGCGTGACCTTGGCGAGCGGGCGTTTCAATTCCGGCTCTAAAGTCTGGCTAACAGCGACGGTATACCGCCAATAACCGCGATCGGTGGTTTCCCGCGCTGTGACAGTGCCGCGCACCCATGTCGTCACCGGTGTATCGAGCACAACGGTATCCAGCCGCATGGTCTCCCATGCCGCAAATCCCATGCCTGCAGTCAATAAAGCCGCGATCAATGTAGCTATGCGCCAAAAACCCGAGCGGTGGCGAAGTGCAAAGGCCGCCATGCCGAAAACGCACAGCAGCAGTGCAATTTTGAGATGGCCAAGCGTCTGTGGCAGCCAAAACCAGACAAGCGAGCCAAGACCGAGGAAGACAGGAACGAACAGCAAGGCATGCCCGAAGGCCACTTCCTCCGATACAGCCCGTTTGATCTGCGCATGCCAGTGTATGTTTCGCATTCTCTTGCGCGTCGATGTAAGATCGGCGAGAGCACCCTGCCAAGCCCGGTTTTCCGGTTGTTTGACAGTGACATCAGGAGGGTGAGAGCCGCTCACAATGGCGTGGGGAAGCATCCTGTCAGACCGCGCGCTTGGCGCCACCCCTGGCTCCTGCCCCTGTGTCATGGATGCCGTTCCACCCGCCCAAGTCCCGCCACATTCTGCAACCGGAAAACATGAAATGCAACCGACGAGATTGATGCACAAAAAATACGCAGAACTTTTCCCTGCGGTAAGGCCGGCGCAGTTCGAGAACGATTATGTCATTGGACATATGGCCCGAACGTGTAATTATTGCGTTGCCATATGCCTATTTTTGCATCGCACAATTTGCCTTTCGTTCAACTTGGCAGCCGTGACTAAATCGGATAGCAAATGGTCGGCGTTAATATCTGCGGCATAATTGTGTGCCAATTTGCTGCAAACGGAGGATCCCCCATGACAGGAAAAAGCGCAGTTGTAACCGTGGACAACAAAACGGTGGAATTGCCGGTACGATCGGGGTCGATCGGTCCGGATGTGGTCGATATCGGCACGCTCTACAAGCAGACCGGCCAGTTCACCTACGATCCCGGCTTCACGTCGACCGCATCATGCGAATCCAAGATCACCTATATCGATGGCGACCAGGGTATCCTCCTGCATCGCGGTTATCCGATCGAACAGCTGGCCGAACACGGCGACTTCCTTGAAGTCTGCTATCTGCTGCTGTACGGCGAACTGCCGACCGCAGCGCAAAAAAAGGACTTCGACCATCGCGTCACGCATCACACTATGGTGCACGAGCAGATGTCGCGCTTCTTCACCGGCTTCCGCCGTGATGCGCATCCGATGGCCGTCATGTGCGGCTGTGTTGGCGCGCTGTCCGCCTTCTATCACGACTCGACCGACATCACCGATCCGCATCAGCGCATGGTCGCAAGCCTGCGCATGATCGCCAAGATGCCGACGATCGCAGCGATGGCCTACAAGTACCATATCGGCCAGCCCTTCGTTTACCCGAAGAACGACCTTGATTACGCATCAAACTTCCTGCGCATGTGCTTTGCTGTCCCTTGCGAGGAATACACCGTCAACCCGGTTCTTTCCCGCGCCATGGACCGGATCTTCATCCTACATGCCGACCACGAGCAGAACGCTTCGACCTCGACCGTTCGCCTGGCCGGTTCGTCGGGTGCCAATCCGTTTGCCTGTATCGCTGCCGGTATTGCCTGCCTCTGGGGTCCGGCGCACGGTGGCGCCAACGAAGCCGCGCTCAACATGCTGGCTGAAATCGGCACGGTCGATCGTATTCCGGAATTCGTTGCCCGCGCCAAGGACAAGAACGATCCGTTCCGCCTGATGGGCTTTGGTCACCGCGTCTACAAGAACTACGATCCGCGCGCCAAGATCATGCAGAAGACGACTCATGAAGTGCTGGCCGAACTCGGCCACAAGGACGATCCGCTGCTGGAAGTGGCAATGGAACTGGAGCGCATCGCACTGACCGACAGCTACTTCATCGAGAAGAAGCTCTATCCGAACATCGATTTCTACTCCGGCATCACGCTGAAGGCGCTCGGCTTCCCCACGACCATGTTCACGGTGCTGTTCGCGCTCGCCCGTACGGTTGGCTGGATCGCCCAGTGGAACGAAATGATCGAAGATCCGGAACAGCGTATCGGCCGTCCGCGCCAACTCTACATCGGCGAACCGGAACGCGACTACGTCCCGGTTTCCAAGCGCTAAGAGCAGGAAAGAACAATTGAAAAAGCCCGGTCAGAAATGGCCGGGCTTTTTTGCATTCAAAACATCGAGAACGATGCGGGCGGCTGTTTCGCCCGGCGGTCTCTCAGTCGTCATGCGTTGCCAGACGGTGCTGTATCCGGCGAGCATGGCCTGCCGCTCCGGCGTGTTTGCCGTCAGTCGCTCTATCCAGCGCGACAGTGCTCCGGCGCGAATGGCCTCGTTCAGATATTCCGGCACGAGGGCGTAATCCGCCACCAGATTGGGAATTGCCGCCGTCCAGATCTTGATGCGTTTATGCATCAGGCGAATGATCCAGTCGGCCTTGTAGGTCGAGACGACCGGGATTCCGGCGAGTGCAAGCTCCAGGATCACCGTGCCTGACGCCGCAACGGCCGCATCGGCCTCAGCGAACGCCTTCCACTTGGCGGCGGATCCAACCGTGATTTCAGGCTTCACGGGCCAAGACGCCGTTATCTCGCGCACAAGTTTTTCCTGGCGGGGAACCGTTGGAAGCAGGAACCGCATATTCGGATACCGGCTGTGCAACTCTTCCGCCGTCTCTCCGAATGCTGGCAAAAGACGGCTGATTTCGCTACCACGAGACCCCGGCAGGAGCAGGCATGTTGCTGCTGGGATCATACTTGCAGCACGTTTTTCAGTTTGCCGTTGCCGCACCGCCAGGACATTGGCGTCCATTGCGAGCCGATGTCCGACATAGGTCGTCTGCGGGCCACCAAGGCGTTGCATCACCTCTGGCTCGAAAGGGAGAACGGCCAGAACGTGATCGACATAGGGAAGCATCTTGACGGCGCGTTCGGACTTCCACGCCCAGACGCTCGGGCAGACATAGTTGACGATCGGCAAATCCGGCAAGGCCGTGCGCACGCGGCGCGCGACACGGTGGGTGAAATCAGGGCTGTCGATGATGACAAGGATATCCGGCTTGGCCGCGATAATGGCATTGGCCGTCTGGCGGATACGCAAGATCAGTTTCGGCAAGCGGGCAAGGACCTGCGAGATCCCCATGATCGAAAGCTCGGAATAGTCGAACAGGGACGTCAGGCCCTCAGCCTCCAGCCCCTCGCCGCCGACGCCAATCAACGAGAGATCGCCTTTGACCAACGGCCGTAGCGACGTGACGAGATCCGCACCAAGCAGGTCACCGGAGACTTCACCAGCGATAACAGCGAGCTTGAGACCGGTCGCGCTCATTGCCCGCCTCGCAAGAGGGCACGGTCCACTCCCGTGACGAACAGCCCGGCCTCGTTTGCCAGCGCAATCATCTCTTCCCGATCGAGAACCAGCGCCCGGCCGGCTTCAACGGCGATACCGGCAAGTCCGGCCGCCTGCGCACCCTTGATCGTCGATGGGCCTATCGAGGGAAGATCGGCGCGCAAATCCTGTTGCGGCTTGCAGAGTTTGACGAGAACGCCGCGCCGGCGGCTGGAGATGCGTCCGTCGGCCTTCAGCCGCGCAACCCGCTCCAGCATCGCGTCGGTACCCTCCGGCCCCTCCAGGGCCACGACACGGCCGCCGACGGCAACGGCGCCCTGCCCGACATCCAGATGGCCAAGTGCAATGGCAGCGGCTTCAGCAGCCTCGATATCCGCCTGATCGTCCGCACCCGGTGCGCGAGCACCCAGGGTGCCGATCTCGGCCAGAAGTTCCGGGACAATGTCCTGCACGCCGATGACCCGCGCGCCGTTGGTCTCGATAAGCTCGATCGCCATTTTCAAAACAGCATCGTCGCCGCCGGATAAAAGCGTGCGCAGAACGCTCGGTATCTTCGCCAGGCTTTTCAGCGTCGGTTTGATGTCGCGCCAGTCCGGCCGGCGGCGCACAGCACCTGACATGACCACACGGCCAATACCGGCATCGCGGAAGACACCGCTGATCGCTTTGAAATTACCGATGCCGAGCGTCGTATGATCAAACGACGACCAGTCCCGCTCCGACTCGTTGGCAAGTGCGATGATGAAGGGATTTTCGCCGTGTGTGCGTGCCGCTTCCGCAACATGCAGCGGCAGCAAACCGCTGCCAGCGATAATTGCCAGCCGGTCTTTGATCTCTGGCCGGCTGTGCATGCTCATCTGCCTCAGCCCTTGCTGCCCCGTGTCGGGGACGAAAGCGCACGATCGCTCTCGGCTACGATGAAATCGAGGATTTCGAGCGCTGGCGGGCAGTCAGCATAATCAGCACGGATTGACGCTGCGTTGGCGCGGATCGATTCCGGACCTTCGAAAATCTGCTTGTAGGCACGGCGAACGGCATGGATAACCGGCTTCTCGATGCCGGAACGGCTCATACCGACGACGTTCAGGCCACCGAGCAAGCCTGGATTACCGTTGAGCATGCCGTAGGGGATGACGTCATAGGCAACAGCCGAGAGACCACCGATGAAGGCATGACGGCCGATGCGGGTAAACTGGTGAACGGCCGAGCCGCCCCCAAGAATGGCGCGATCCCCGACTGTGACGTGTCCTGCCAGCATGACGTTGTTGGACAGGATGATGTTATTACCGAGGCGGCAATCATGGGCAACATGCGCGTAGGCGAGAAACAGATTGTTGTCGCCAACGATGGTGGCGCCACCATGCTCGACGGTGCCGGTATTCATTGTGACGCCTTCGCGGATGGTGCAATTTTCACCGATCAGCAATGTCGTATCGACGGCGCTGTGATGCACACTCTGCGAATCGCCACCGATCACCGCTGACGGGAAAACCTTTGAGCCTTTGCCGACCGTCGTACGTCCAAGCACCACAACGTGGCTGACGAGTTCGACATTGTCTGCGAGCGTCACCTTCGGGCCAACGTGACAGAACGGTCCGATAACAACGTTGTCACCGATCACCGCTCCGTCTTCGATAACCGAAAGCGGATGGATCTTCGCAGTAGAGGCAATCATGGTCAGGCGTCTTCCTTGCTGATAATCATCGCGCCGATATCAGCTTCTGCAACAAGTTGCCCGTCAACTTTTGCATCACAATGAAATTTCCAGATATTGCCGCGCTGCTTCTGCTTGACGACATGGAACTCGACCCGGTCGCCCGGTATAACCGGCTTGCGGAAGCGGGCATTGTCGATGGTCATGAAATAGACGAGGTTGCTGCCGCCGCCATTCTTGCGGGCGCAGATCGCGCCAGCCGTCTGAGCCATGCCTTCGATCAGCAGAACGCCCGGCATGATCGGCTGCTCGGGGAAATGCCCGGTAAAATGCGGCTCGTTGGCGGTGACATTCTTGATGCCGATCGCCGAATTATCGCCGTCGATCTCGATGATCTTGTCGACCAGCAGAAATGGATAGCGATGGGGAAGAAGTTTTAGGATTTCCCTGATGTCAGCCGTACCGAGAACGGTGGTTCCAGCTTCACTCATCTTTGCCTCCTGATTTCTTCTGCCTGTTGTGCGCGCGCGCTGTGATCTCTGCAATTTCGCGCAGAAAGTCGCGCATGGGACGCGCTGGAATGCCGCCATACCGTTCGCCGGCCGGGACATCCGACGCGACACCGCTCATGGCGCCGATCTGGGCCCTGTCGCCTATAGTAATATGTCCATTGATCGCGGCGGCGCCGCCGATCATCACGCCATCACCGATACGGGTGCTGCCAGCAATACCGACCTGAGCCGCGATACCGCAATGACGGCCAACACGAACATTGTGGCCGAGCTGGACGAGGTTATCGATTTTGGTGCCTTCGCCGACGACCGTATCGTCCATTGCGCCACGGTCGATCGTCGTGCCGGCACCAATCTCCACCCTATCCTGCAGGATGACGCGGCCAATCTGAACGATCTTGATCATGCCGCCTTTGGGTCCCGGCGCATTGCCGAAACCGTCCTGGCCGATCCGCGCCCCGGGGTGGATGATGACTTCGTTGCCGACAAGCGAATACATCACGCTTGCCCCAGCCGAAATCGTGCAATCCCGCCCGATACGCACACCTGGACCGATAACCACGCCAGCGGCGATCCGCGTGCCGGTGCCAATATGGGCGCCAGCGCCGATAACAGCAGTCGCCTCGATATCGACATTGTCTTCGATCTGCGCAGATGGATCGACAAAAGCAGCGGGAGATATGCCACCCGGTCCCGACAGGTTCTGCTCAGGGCGTACGGCCTGCGGATGCAGGATTGCACCGGCGAGCGCGAAAGCCGTGTGAGGATAACGTGTCAGAAGCACAGGGATACGCTGCGGGACAATTGCAGCGATCGCATCGTCGCAAATGATGGCGCCGGCTTTTGATGTTTCGAATTCATCGCGAAAGCGCCGCTGAAGCATGTAGCAGACATCGAATTCGCCAGCACGATAAGTCGGCGCTACCGACCGGACAAGCCGGTCGCCCAGCTCAGGGGCCTGTAGCACCGCGCCGATTTGATCCGCCAGATCACTCAGGCGAATCCCATCATGTGGTGGAAAGAACCAATTGTTTTCCATGGCCAACACTCCAGAACAGTTTTGGCAGGCAGTTCTGGACTGCAAGGATCAGAAGGACGACGAGATACCGAACTTGAGGTTCTGAACCTTATCATAGTCTTCCTTGGCAACCGGAATCGCATAGTCTACGCGCAGCGGTCCAAAGGGCGATGCCCAGATCAGGCCGAGGCCGACGGATGCCCGTAGCGAAGCTCCTGTTCCACCCTTGGTCGTGTCTGTCACGCCCTTGTAGGTCAGGTTGACTTCGTTGCCATACAGCGTTCCGGCGTCAGCGAAAATCGCACCGCGGAAGCCTGCATCACGAGCCACGAACGGCAGCGGGAACGTCGCTTCGGCCGAGGCCGTGAAGTAGGTCGTACCGCCAAGCGCGTCGCCGTTGGACATACGCGGGCCAACACCATTACGCTCGAAACCGCGAATGTCGTTGTTATCAAGCTGGAACTGGTCGAACACTTCCATCTGGCCGCCCGTGTTGAACACGTGGCCGGCGCTACCGGAAAGCGATGCGATAATATCGGCATCGTCGTTCACCGTGTAGTACCACTTCGCTTTCGCCGTGAGCTTGTAGAAATCAGACGTGCCGCCAAGACCAGCATATTCCTGCGTTGCCGAGGCCAGAATGCCCTCATGCGGCAAGGTCGAATCGTCGAGCGAGTTGTAGGTCAGCGTCTGAGAAATTGACGATCGTGTCCACGGCGACCCTTCGATCACACGATCATAGGGTGTCGACAATTCAGAAAGTCGACCGCTGTAATCCATCTGCGTCAGATTGTAACGGAATGTCGTCGATACCCGTTCGGTGATCGGCGCAGTGACACGCAGGCTGAAGCCTTTGTCTTCGTAGCTGTAGTTGTCATCGTCATAATCGTTTTCGTTCTTGAAGATATCGAAACCGGCAGCCAGACGATAGCCGAGGAAATAAGGCTCGGTGAAGGATACGTTGTAGGTACGGCTATCCTGACCGCGACCAGCGGCAAGACGGATGTACTGGCCACGGCCGAGGAAGTTCTTTTCTTCGATCGACGCTTCAAGCAGGAAGCCGCCGCCGCTACCAGCCGAATAGCCAGCACCGATACCGAACGAACCGGTCGACTGATCCTGCACATCAACGATCACGACGACGCGATCGGAAGCACTACCGGGCTGGGTCGAGATATTGACGGTGGAGAAGTAACCGAGAGCATCCAGGCGGCGCTTGGCCGTCGTGATCATTTCCTGGTTGAAAGCATCGCCTTCGCTCACGTCGAATTCGCGACGGATGACGTAGTCACGTGTGCGGGTGTTGCCACGGATTTCGATGCGCTCGATATAGGCGCGCTCACCCTGGTCCACGAGATAGTCAACAGCGATCGTGCGGCTGCCGAAATCGCGGTTGCCGCGCGGCGTTACACGAGCGAAGGGATAGCCCTGCGACGCAACCCGCTTGGAAATCGCGGCAATGCTATCCTGGACGTCCTTGGCCTTGTAGATCGTACCTTCGGAGGTCCGAACGAGACCCTTCAGTTCTTCGGCATTGACGCCTTCAACGGTCGATTCAACATTGACCGTTCCGAAGTCGTAGCGCTCACCTTCTTCGACGGTGATCGTGACCGTGTATTCGTTGGTGGCTTCATCCAGCACCGCATCCGAGGACACGACGCGGAAGTCGGCATAACCGCGGTTGTAGTAGAACTGGCGCAGCAGCTCTTCATCAGCGCGGAGCTTGTCGGCGTTGTACACGTCCTTACGGTTCAGGAAGGAGAAGATCCCCGATTCCTTCGTCGAGATCACAGCCTCGAGACGACCGTTGCTATAGGCATTGTTGCCGACAAAATTAATCGCCGTGATCTTGGTGCGGTCGCCTTCATTGATGACGAAGGCGAGATTGACGCGACCTTCAGCGATCGGAACGACCTGCGTGGTCACGGTCACATCTTCGCGGCCGATACCGGCATAGGCATCCTTGATGGCCTGAATATCAGATTCTGCAGTTGCTTCGCTGTAAGGGCCGAGCGAACGCGTGCGAACGACAGCCTGAAGCTTGTCGTCCTTGATCTTGCGGTTGCCGTTGAAAACAACCTGGTTGACCAGCTGGTTCTCGCTCACGGTGACGACAAGCGTACCACCGGAGACGTTGATGCTGACATCAGAGAAGTAACCCGTCGAATAAAGACGCTTTACGGAAGAATCGATATCGCCGTTGCTGAAGCTTTTGCCGGGAACGATCGTGATGTTTGCACGGACCGTTTCTGGGCTGACGCGTGTTGCGCCGCGCACTTCGACCCGGTTGATCGTTGCAGCTTCGGCGACAGTCGCACTAGCAAGCGTTACAATGCCAGACCCCGTTGCGACCATACTTGCAGACAGCGCAACCGCCGACACCGCGTTCAAAAATTTTGAACCAGCTTTCATAAATCTTACCTTCTTCCCAATGCCCCGCAGCGAACTCGTACCGACTCCGGTCACGGCTGCCGTTTTAACCGCTTTTCATATACAAGCAAGCCAGCTCGTTAATTTCTGTTTACTTCAATTGAAACCGTGTCCTAACGGCCACTACGGAATTGCTTTATCGTAAACAAATCCTTTCGATCAACCCGTTGAATTCCCAACAAAGCCAACCGCCTCTCCTGCACCTGCATGACCGCTTCAGGCTTCCAATACTAGCCCAAAAGCGAACTTATATCGTTCCATGTGGCAAACACCATCAGCATCAGCACCATGGCAAAACCGATCCGGAACGCGACGTCCTGCGTGCGCGGTCCTACCGGTTTTCCACGAACAGCTTCCACCGCATAAAACATCAGATGGCCGCCATCAAGTACGGGAACCGGCATTAGGTTAAGAAGTCCAATGGAAACTGACAGAACCGCCGCCAACTGCAAAACAGCAGCGACGCCGATGGTCGCCATCTGGCCGGACGCCTGGGCGACACGGATAGGGCCACCCAGCTGGTCAGCCTTCATCCGGCCGGTCACCAGGTTCGCCAGATAATTGAATGTGCCGGTCACGATGTGCCAGCTTTCGACAGCACCCTGCCCCACGGCTTCGATCGGACCAAAGGTTTCCAGGCGGAAGTTGCCGGTTTCCTGATTCGTCAGGATACCGATGATGCCGAGTTCCATCTTGTTGCCGAACTGGTCGGTGATCTCGGTGCGCTGCGGCACCATCGGCAGATCCAGCAATTCGCCCTTGCGCTTGATCTGGATGGTGATTGGCGTTTCCGGACGGATGCTGACATAGCGGCGCACATCGTCGAATGTCGTGACATGCGTGCCGTCGATCGCCACCAGCAGGTCACCCGGCAAAACGCCTGCCTTGGCGGCAGCGCTGTTTTCCTTGACTTCGGCGACGACCGGGTCGGCGATCGGCTTGCCGTAGACCGTAAACAGCACGGCGAAGATCGCAATCGCCAGGATGAAATTGGCAATCGGTCCGGCAGCAACCGTGGCAGCGCGCTTCCAGAGCTTGGCGCCCAGAAAGGTTCGGTCGCGATCTTCGGCTGAATATTGTTCGAGCTTGCTATAGTCAGGGACGCTGGCCGCATCCTCGTCGCCGAAGAATTTCACATATCCGCCGAGCGGGATGGCGCAGAACTTCCAGCGCGTTCCCTGCTTGTCGGTATAGCCGAACAATTCCGGGCCGAAACCGACGGAAAAAGCCAGGATACGGATGCCGGACCAGCGGCCAACAAGATAGTGTCCCATTTCGTGCACGAAGACGAGCAGCGTCAGCACCAGCAGGAACGGCACGATATAGCCGACAATCAGTTGAAGTGTATCGGCCAGGTAAGTCATAAGGTCCTCGATCAGGTATGCGGGCGTTTTACGGCGCCAACAGGATTGCCCCCAGGGGCACGTTCTGTCCGCCAGTGGACACGACTTGCACCAAGGCAATCAACAGCGCGGCAAAACAGGCAAAAACAAGTCCATCGACGCGGTCCATGACGCCGCCATGCCCGGGAATAAGCTTGCTCGAATCCTTCACGCCAAACCGCCGCTTGATATAGGATTCAAACAGGTCGCCGATCTGGCTGGATACCGAGAGTGCCAGCGCCAGGAACGGGATGCGTGCGTCGTTCAGCGAAAAATAGCTCATGAACACCGCAACGCCCGCAATCACCCCGCAAACCGTACCGCCAATCGCACCGGACCACGTTTTTCCGGGAGAGATGCGGGGTGCAAGCTTCGGGCCGCCGATTGCCCGGCCGGTAAAATAGGCAAGGATATCAGTCGCCCAGACCACCGCGAAGATGAAGATCATAGCAATCAGGCCGATATCGCCCTCGCCGCGAATGGCCGAGAGCGAAATGCCCGTCAGGCCGGCGTAGACGATGCCACCGGGCAGCCACCAGGTGCCGCCGCGGAAAAACACCCAGAGCGCTGCCATGGCCGCAAAACCAGCCAGAACCAGCAGGGTAACATGGGCGCCATCAAACAGGATGAGAGCGGAAATGACTGCCTGTGACAGCCAGCCAAAGGCGTTGCCCTGAAAATCACGCTCGGCAAGCCGGGTAATGGTCGACCATTCGTAATAGACCAGCACGGCAATGGCCACGGACAGAAGCTCGAACACGGTGCCGCCAACCCAGGTCGCCCCGAGAGTGACTGCAGCAAGCACAATGCCGGAGATGAGACGCAGTCGCAGTTCGCTCTGCATCAGGAACCAACCGCAAGCGTCGGCTGCGACAGACCACCATAGCGGCGTTCCCGTCCGGCATAGGTTGTCAAGGCATTGAGGAAAACTTCGCGGGTGAAGTCCGGCCACAGTTCGGGGACAAACAACAATTCGGAATAGGCGGCCTGCCAGAGCAGGAAGTTCGACAACCGCTCCTCGCCGCTGGTGCGCAAAACGAGATCCGGATCTGGAATGCCTGCCGTATCAAGCTTGCTGGCAATGCGCTCCGGCGTGATCTGGTCGGCCGTCAATCGGCCCTGGGCGACGTCCACCGCCAGTGCTTGCATGGCGCGGGTCATTTCATCGCGAGAGCCGTAGTTGAAGGCAATAACCAGAGTGATACCCGTATTGTTGCGTGTCGTATCCTCCGCCTCCAGAAGCAGAGGCAGTATATCGCCGCGAAGATTGTTCCTGTCGCCAATCACCCGTATGCGAACGTTCTGGTGGTGCAAGTCGGCCAGATCGCGCCGGATGAAGGCTTTGAGCAGTCCCATCAGATCCGAGACTTCTGCTTCCGGCCTGCTCCAGTTCTCCGAAGAGAAGGCAAACAGCGTCAGGTAGCGGATGCCGACCTCGCCTGCGGTGCGGACGGCCTCACGCACCGCTTCCACACCCTTACGATGCCCCATGGTGCGCGGCAGTCCGCGTGAATTGGCCCAGCGTCCGTTGCCATCCATGATGATGGCGACGTGCGTGGGGACATTTCTAAGCAATGAGTTTGACATCGGTGGCCCGAAAAAACAGAGACTCGGAAAAAGGCAGACTAGACCTGCATGATTTCCTTTTCCTTATCGCCGAGCAAGCGGTCGATGTCGGAAATCATCTCATCTGTCATTTTCTGGACCCTTTCGGACTGGCTTCGGCTGACATCCTGACCGATATCGCCATCCTTTTCGGCTTTTTTCAGACTGTCCATACCATCGCGGCGCACGTTGCGCACAGCGACCTTGGCTTTTTCGCTATAGTCGTGTGCGACCTTCACCAGCGACTTGCGGCGTTCCTCGTTGAGTTCCGGCAATGGAATGCGTAGATTCTGGCCGTCCATGATCGGATTAAGGCCGAGATTCGATTCACGAATGGCGCGATCGACGGCATTGACCATCGACTTGTCCCAAATGGAAACACCAAGCATGCGCGATTCCGGAACGGTGATGTTGGCAACCTGGTTCAGCGGCACGCGCGAACCGTATGCCTCGACCATAACCGGATCGAGCACGTTGGCCGATGCCCGGCCAGTGCGCAGCGATGCGATATCGCTCTTGAACGCAGCAATGGCGCCATCCATGCGGCGCTTCAGGTCACTCAGGTCAATACCTTCACTCATGGATCAAACTCCCGTTTATCGCGGCGGCCTTGCGACCGCCCTTTAACTGCTCAATTGTCTGTTACGATGGTCGCCCGGCCGCCGCCGGTCAAGATTTCCGCAAACCCACCCTTCTCGTGGATCGAGAAGACGATGATCGGAATGCTGTTTTCGCGCGCCAGCGCGACAGCCGCAATATCCATGACGGCGAGCCCCTTCTGCAGGACTTCGCTGTGCGTCAGGCGGTCGAAGCGGGTTGCCGTCGGATCCTTCTTCGGATCAGCGGTATAGATGCCGTCAACCTGCGTACCCTTGAAGATCGCTTCCGCACCCATCTCAGCGGCACGCAAGGCGGCTGCCGAATCGGTGGTGAAGAACGGATTGCCGGTACCGCCGGCAAAGATTACCACACGCCCTTGCGAGAGGTGAAACAGCGTGGCGCGCTGCGAAAAACTCTCGCAGATTTCCGGCATGGCGATAGCCGAGAGAACAACGGTATCGACGTCGAGCTTGCGCAGCGAGGTCGCCAGCGCCAATGCGTTGATGATGGTCGCCAGCATGCCCATGTGGTCACCGGTGACCCGGTCGCCGCCCTTGGAGGCAACCGCGACGCCGCGAAAAATGTTGCCGCCGCCAACAACGACGCCGACTTCAACACCCATGGCGCGGGCTTCGGCAATGTCCGAGGCAATCCGGTCAGCGACCGCAACATCGATCCCAAACCCCTGGTTGCCCATCAGCGCTTCGCCTGAAGCTTTAAGCAGCACACGTTTGTAGAGAGGTTCGGCCGACATCGTCACTCCTGTCAAAGAAGGCACACATGCGAGATGGTGCATAAAACTGGTCTGTTCACCCCAGCGCGGCCGATATCATCCGGATGATCCCCGAAGGAGCCTGCGCCAATGTGATGATGATGCCGGATACACGAAGGGCACCGCGTTGTCACGCAATGCCCCGGATGTTTCCCAACAAGGATGGCGGTTTTCCCAATCAGGATGAAAAAATCAGCCCTTTGCGACAGCTGCAACTTCAGCTGCGAAGTCGGTTTCTTCCTTTTCGACGCCTTCGCCGAGAAGCAGGCGGGCCATGCCGACAACTTCGATCGGTGCGCCAACAGTCTTTTCAGCTTCCTTGACGGCAGCTTCGACAGTCAGGTCAGGGTTCATGACGAAAGCCTGCGACAGAAGGGCGACTTCTTCGAAGAACTTGCGCATGCGACCATCAACCATCTTTTCGATGATCGCTTCCGGCTTGCCGGATTCGCGGGCCTGCTCGATGAAGATGTTGCGTTCGCGTTCTGCGACAGCTGCATCAACTTCCGTCGAGCGGATGGCCAGCGGGTTGGTTGCTGCGATGTGCATGGCGACCTGGCGGCCGATGGCATTCAGGGCATCCTTGTCGCCGGTCGACTTCAGCGCGACGAGAACGCCAAGCTTGCCGAGGCCGTCAGCAACGGAATTGTGGATATAGGTGGCAACAACACCCTCTTCGACCGACAGCAGAGCCGAACGGCGCAGGGCCATGTTCTCGCCGATGGTTGCGATCGCGTCGGTGATTGTTTCAGCGACCGTCTTGCCGGTTGCCGGGTAGTTGGCCGCGCTGATGGTTTCAACGGAACCGTCGGTGCCGACAGCAACAGCTGCGACGCCACGAACGAGGTCCTGGAAGGCATCGTTGCGCGCAACGAAGTCGGTTTCCGAGTTGAGTTCGATGACGACGGCCTTGGTGCCGCTGCTGGCGATACCGATCAAGCCTTCGGCAGCCGCACGGCCCGACTTCTTGTCGGCCTTGGCGATGCCCTTGGCGCGCAGCCAGTCGATCGCGGCTTCCATGTCGCCATTGGTTTCGCCGAGTGCCTTCTTACAATCCATCATGCCTGCGCCGGTCTTTTCGCGCAGTTCCTTCACCATTGCTGCAGTAATAGTGCTCATCTTTTTTGCCTCTTCGTTTGTTCGGCTGGCGCGCTGCCAGAAAGCCGGCGCGATACCAGGAGGATGTGGCAGGGCATGACCCCTGAATGTGACATCGTGATGAAAGCGTTCATCCCGACGATTGGCACCGTGTCAACCAGCGCTCGATGGGCGGGTCGGATGCAAAAGAACAAGGCCGTTCACTTTTTCAGTCGTAAACGGCCTCGTCCTGATCGTGTGATTGGAATGGCGGGCAGACCCGCCATTCGGCCTTATCAGGCTTCGGCTGCTACTTCTTCGAGAGCCGGCTCAAGCGGCAGATCGGAAGAGGCGCCGAGGTCGCGGCCGGACGAGCTCTGCTGACGGGCAATACCGTCAAGCGCTGCACGGGAGATCAGATCGCAATAGAGCGAGATCGCACGCGAAGCGTCGTCGTTGCCGGGGATCGGGAAGTCGATACGGTCCGGATCGCAGTTCGAATCGATGATCGCAACAACCGGGATGCCGAGACGCTTTGCTTCGTCGATGGCAATCGATTCCTTGTTGGTATCGATGATGAACATCAGGTCCGGAACGCCGCCCATATCGCGGATACCGCCGAGTGCGCGGTTCAGCTTTTCGCGTTCGCGCTCGAGGTTGAGGCGTTCCTTCTTGGTGAAGCCGGACGCTTCCGAGTTCAGGATTTCGTCGAGCTTGCGCAGGCGCTGGATCGAGTTCGAAATCGTCTTCCAGTTGGTCATCATGCCGCCGAGCCAGCGGGCGTTGACGTAGTACTGGGCCGAACGCTTGGCAGCGTCAGCAATGATTTCGGACGCCTGGCGCTTGGTGCCGACGAACAGAACGCGGCCGCCCTTGGCAACGGTGTCGCTGACAACCTGCAGGGCGCGCGACAGCAACGGAACGGTCTGCGCGAGGTCGATGATGTGAACGTTCGAACGATCGCCGAAGATGTACGGCTTCATTTTCGGGTTCCAGCGGTGAGTCTGGTGACCGAAGTGAACGCCAGCTTCCAGAAGCTGACGCATGCTAAAATCGGGCAATGCCATGCCTTTTTCTCCTTTTCCGGTTGAACCTCCGCAAGGCAAACAGCACTCTCTTCGAGAGCACCACCGGGTGGAACTGTTCGGATTTCTCCCGGACGGTCCCAAACCTTACGTGTGGAATGCGCTGCCCTTACCCCCTGCCAGCCGATAAATCAAGGGCGAACACAGAAAATAGCGGCAGGCAGGTCGCTCAGACCTATTTGCACTTTTCCTGCTTGAAGACCTCCAGATCAGCAAGCTTGCCGGTCAGGACGAAATCGCCGTAGTCCATCGTCAGGTCGCGGGTGATGCCGTTTTCATAAAGCTTGAACTCCATGCGGTAGATCGGCAAAGCGTCACCGGTCGCATTGTCGTTGAAATAGGAGATGGTCACCGGCCAATACGGCTTTGCCGCCATCACGGCCGCCTTGTCGGCGTCGGCATCGCCAGCAGCAGCTTTCTGCGGCTTGCCGATCATGGTGGTGGTGATCAGCGTCTTGTCGCCTGCATCCGAGCCGTCGAAGATGCGCGATTCAAACAGTGTCTCGCCCTTCTTTGCCCGCTCGATGACATCCAGCATGTGTTCGGTCGGAAACAAACCTTGCGCGAGATCGACCTTGCGCTTGTCCGGCGAGGTCAGATCGACGGTCAAACCCTTTTTCGCTTCATGGGCAGAACCGCGGACTTCCTTGTCGAGTTTCTCGTCGGTAAAGGAACGGGTCAAAAAGCGGAAATTTCCACTCTTCAGGTCCTCGTAAGTGGTCGTCTGCTGGTCGGTCAGCTTGACCTCGTCGCCCGTATCGACCTTGGTGACGAAACGGAAACTGACGGTATAGCCCTCACAGGCCGAACCATTGAATTCATAGACCATCCGGCCATACATTCCGGAAATTCCGGAGCGCTCCGATGCGTCTTTCAGTTCCAGATCATACACAGCGCGGTGAGGCACCAGGATATTGGCTGACGCAGCGGAAGCGCCGCCGACCGTCACACCCGATAAACATGCCCATGTCAGTATGACAGAGGCAAAGCCTGAACGAAACATCCGTTTCCTCCTGTTGGATTCGCGACCGATGCTATAAGAACACATCGGGCAAAAGCGAGGCATCAATGTTCGCGATGCAGTATTTTACCACTTCATGAAACATGCTGTGCATGCAGCATTTGACGACAAAACACAACAATGACCGGAGTTATCCATGTCTGCAGATATTGAAGCACGCATCAAGGAACTGGGAATCACCTTGCCGCAGGCTGCGGCACCTGCCGCCAACTATGTTCCCTTTGTCATCAGCGGATCGCACCTTTATATCTCCGGCCAGCTCCCGATGGAAAACGGCAAGGTCGCAGTCACCGGCCATCTCGGCGACGGTATTGATGTCGCCACAGGCCAGCGTGCTGCCGAACTCTGCGCCATCAACATTCTCGCCCAGGCCAAGGCAGCATTGGGCGGTGACCTCTCGCGCATTCGCCGCATCGTCAAGCTCAATGGCTTCATCGCATCAAAGCCGACCTTCATCGAGCAGCATCTGGTCATGAACGGCGCCTCCAACCTGATCGCCAAGGTCCTCGGCGATGCCGGCATTCATGCGCGTGCCGCCGTCGGCATGGCCGCCCTGCCCTTCAATGCCGCCGTCGAAATCGACGCCGTGATCGAAATCGCCTGAGCGGAACGATATCCATGAAAGATCTATCCTGGCTGACGGCGCAACCGGTCGCTCATCGCGGCTATCACGACATGAACCATGCCATCTGGGAAAATACACTTTCCGCGTTTTCCCGCGCGACCGAAAACGGCTTCGCCATCGAGTGCGACCTGCAATACACCGCCGACAGCGTGCCGGTGGTTTTCCATGATGACGACATGCAGCGGCTTTGCGGCATCAAGGGCGACATTCGCGAAAAGACAGCCGGCGAGCTAGGTCTCATCGCCATCGGCGGCACCGCCGACAAGATCCCGACGCTCGGGCAGCTTTTAAGACTGGTCAAAGGCCGGGTGCCGATCGTGCTCGAACTGAAAGGCCGTTTGGGAGACGACGAAGGTTTTGTCGATGCGGTGCTGGAGGCTCTTGAAAGCTACGAGGGCCACGTTGCCCTGATGAGCTTCGATCATTGGCTGCTGAAAGATCTCAAGGCTCAAAACCCGTCCTACCCGATTGGTCTGACGGCCGGCGGTAATCAGCCGGAGCAGTTCCTCGTTCACGAAGAAGCGATGCAGCTCGGGCTTGATTTCATTTCCTATTTCTACGGGGATTTGCCAAACTCGTTCATCAGCAAGGAACGTTCGCTCGGTCGGCCTATCCTGACCTGGACCGTGCGCGATCAGGCCGGCGTCGATCACACCTATGCTCACGCCGATCAGATGACATTCGAGGGTTTCGATCCGAAGGAAAGGCTTATCGCTTAAAGAATGACCGGCGAAGTCAAAATCCGCGTCGAGACGTCCTTTCAGGATATTTCGAAGGACAGTTGGGACGGATTGTCAGGCGCCGCCAAGGGGCAACCCGGTGGCGTCTACAATCCGTTCATTTCACATGCCTATCTGTCATCGCTGGAAGAATCCGGATCGGCGACCGCCGATACCGGCTGGCTCGGCCAGCATCTGCTGATGGAAGACGGCAATGGCGGATTTGCAGGCGCGCTAATCTGCTACCTGAAAAATCACAGCCAGGGTGAATATGTCTTCGATCACGGGTGGGCTGACGCTCTGGAACGGGCGGGTGAGCGCTATTATCCGAAGCTGCAATGCTCGGTCCCTTTCACGCCCGCCACCGGCCCCCGGCTGCTGACTGCCACCACAGCCGATCCCGTCGTCGTTCGCGCTTCGCTTGCCGCCGGCCTTCAGGAGCTCGCCCGCCGCCACAATGTGTCGTCGGCGCATGTGACGTTCCTGCCGGAAGAGGAGGTTCCGACCTTTAAACAGGCCGGTTTCCTGCATCGGACCGACCAGCAGTTCCATTTCCTCAACGACGGCTACGCCTCGCACAATGACTTCCTCGAAACATTGGCGTCGCGCAAACGCAAGGCGTTGAAGAAGGAGCGCCGCACAGCGCTCGATGGAGGCATCAGCATCGACTGGCTGACCGGCAAGGATCTGACCGAAAACATCTGGGATCAGTTCTTCGCCTTCTATATGGATACCGGCAGCCGCAAATGGGGCCGCCCCTATCTGACACGCAAATTCTATTCGCTGATCAGCGAACGCATGGCCGATGACATCCTGCTGGTCATGGCCAAGCGCAGCGGCAAATACATCGCCGGGGCCATCAATTTCATCGGCAGCGATGCCCTCTATGGCCGGCATTGGGGCGCGGTCGAAGACCATCCCTTCCTGCATTTCGAGGTCTGCTACCATCAGGCCATCGATTTTGCCATCGCCAAGGGATTGCAGCGCGTCGAGGCCGGCGCCCAGGGTGAACACAAGCTGGCGCGCGGTTATCTGCCGGCGACCACCCATTCGGCGCATTTCATCGCCCATCCGGGTTTGAAACGCGCCGTTGCCGATTATCTCGAACGCGAACGGCAAGAGGTAGAGCAGATGAGCGATATCCTGGCCGAGCACAGCCCATTTCGCAAAGGCGAGCGGCAAGAGACCGACGACTGAATAGATTTTGAGGATAGATCCAAATGACCAGCGCCGCCTATGACACCAACAACATCTTCGCCAAGATCCTGCGCGGCGAAATTCCCGCCCACAAGGTTTTTGAGGATGATCACACCCTGGCGTTCATGGATGTGATGCCGCAGGCGGACGGGCATGTTCTGGTCGTTCCGAAGGCAGGTTCCCGCAATATCCTGGACGCCGACCCGGCCGTTATCGGCCCGCTGATTTCCGTCGTGCAGAAGGTTGCGATTGCCACCCAGGAAGCTTTCGACGCCGATGGCGTGACGATCATGCAGTTCAACGAGGCACCCGCAGGCCAGTCGGTCTTCCATCTGCATTTCCACGTCATCCCTCGCCGGGAAGGTGTGCCGTTGCAGCCGCATTCCGGCAAGATGGAAGATGGAGCGGTGCTCGCGGCAAATGCGGAGAAGATCAGGGAAGCGCTTTAAGCGGAAGCGGCAAGCATGGTTTGTTTCTGGTTCGCTTCACGCACCACGATACCGGCCAACCAACACGCCAGGCAAAACGTTGCAAAGCCACCCAGCACATCCGTCAAATGATGCCCGCCCTGGACAACAATGGCCGGCAACATAACCAGATTGAGGGCCATGCTTGCCCAAAATAGGCCTCTCGAATGTCGCAGAAAATAGACTGACATACAGGCCATCACGGTATGGAACGACGGAAAAGCGATGAGGCCGAGGACATCTTTGGGCGTTAAATAAACTGCGCCCTGAAGGGCAAGACGGTTCAATTGCGCACCGTATTCCGGCCCAACGGCAAGTGCCATTGCATCGCGCACGGCCGGAGGCAATGGATACAACGCCGCCGTGCCGAACGATGGGAAGAAGAACCAGAAAATCATTGCGATTAACACACCGATCATACCCGTCAACAGGAACCGGTACAACGAATGCGCTCTGCCGCTAAACCCGAGAATGAGAATGACGACGATCATCTGAGGCAGTGAACTGCTGTAAACAATGTTCAACAAAGCCACCAGAAATGGATATCCCGACAGCCAAATCATGGTTTGAAGCCAAGAGAAGCCCATGGCTGAATCGATCTGAACAAGCACAGTATCGATGGTCGCAAAGTGGATGGGCAGCAGCATGTAATTGAAAATGGAGCCGCAAAGAGTAAAGAGGATGAACAGACCGGTTGCCGTTACAGTCGTTGAAACGCGAAAATCTGGCCGAACAATCCTATAAAACTGTCCCAGCGCAACCATTGCCAGACCTATGGAGGCGAGGCTTGCATAACCAGCGAAATCAATTTCAACGCCCTTGAAAAGAACCAGCACGCAATCCAGAGAAAACAGTGTCGCCAGTACGATCAGAATGAAACGCTCGATAGGAAGAAAAATCATCGCGGTGCCCTCAACGCGTGGTAATTTATCTAGCCCCGCTTAAAAATTGGATAAGCGTCCCGGTTGAGACCTTCAAAATCCAAGCCACCACAGACCAATTGCCAGCACGGCGATGGCCGTGGCAATGCCGATCGCCGGTTTCTGACGTCCGATAAAGAAGGCCAAGGCCCCAGCCGCGATCGATCCCAGCCTCAACCAAAGCGGCGACTGTTCAAGGATGCCAGTCGGATAGAGGATCAGCTTGGCAATGACGGCTGCCACCAGTGCGGTTGCGACTGCCCTCACCCAATTCAAGACTTCGGAATCTTCACGTAAGCGGTTCCCGGCGAGAACACCGAGCCAGCGCCAGAGATCTGTTGCCAGCCAGCCGGCAACAGCGATGAACACGTAGGGCCACCAGCCTTCAAGCGTTGTCATGCACGGACCTCCCCGCGCTTGCGCCATTGGCGCTCGGCGAGCCACGCCAACGTCCCTCCACCAACACCGGCCAGCAGAATGTCGAACTGAGGCGCAAGCCAGTAGAAGAATGGCCCCGTCGCCAGACCGATGACCAACGCCACGTAGATCACCGGATGACGCGCCGAGCTCCAGATCGACCCCAGAAAATAGACCGGCGTCAGGAAGAACAGGCAGCCAGCGACAATCGGCGGAAACTCGCTGACATACCGGTAGACAGTGGCTACTAGAACCATATTGACGACAACAAGAGTAATGCCGAAGCCGGCGAAAAACGTGACGCGATGCTCGCGCGGCACCGCGTGAACCCGCTCCATCGCAAACACCCAGGCGGTGATCGCCACAAAATGCGACAGGAACAGCAGCAGCCAAGTCGGGGTTTTTTCGGTACGAATCTCCGGGACGAGAGCTGCGACCATCGGCATCAGCCGGATGGAAGACAGGGTCACCGCGATGAAGGCAGCCAGCAAATTAGCACCGCCGAGGATCGAGCTGACGAGGATAACATTGGCTGGCAGCGCCCAGACGGCACCGACCATAAACACCACCTGTTCGACAGGAATGCCGGCCTGGGCGGTAAAGGCGCAAAAGCCGACGAAAGACAACATCAGCATCATTGCCGGCAGGCTGCAAATGCCCCGCATGCCCGCCAGGAACCATGTCCGCCCGGAGCCGATCGCCTGGCCATCATCCATAAGTAGATCCGTGAGTTCATTGCCACAAAAAAAACGGTGCCGGACGATCAGGTCCGGCACCGTGTCTCTATTCAGGACGCGTTATTTCTTGCGCGGCACCTTTGGTACCGTGCTTCCCTTGCGCGGTGGCTCTGGTGGTTCGGCCGCCTTGGCGTGGACCGGTTCGTCAGCCTTGGCGGCTTTCGCAGCCTTTTTCGGCTTGGCGGGCGCGTCAGTTTCTGCTCCGACGCTTTCCAGCTCCTTCGGCTTCGCGGCCTTCGACGCCTTTTTTACGGGCGTCAGCACCTCTGCCTTTGGCTTGATCCGCGCGGTCTCTGCCACGTAATCAAGCAGCAGGCCCTTGGTGCCATCCGGCTTGGTCCCGACCGTCACCTTGACGACGCCACCCTTCTTCAGCTTGCCGAAGAGGATTTCGTCGGCCAGCGGCTTCTTGATGTGTTCCTGGATGACGCGTGCCAGCGGCCGTGCACCCATCTTTTCATCATAGCCCTTGTCAGACAACCAAGCGATCGCTTCCGGCTGCAGGTCGAAGGTGACGTTACGTTCGGCCAGCTGGGTTTCCAGCTGCATGACGAACTTCTGCACCACCTGGTGAATGACCGGCGTCGGCAGCGAAGCGAACGGAATGACCGCATCGAGACGGTTGCGGAATTCCGGCGTGAACAGGCGGTTCAACGCCTCCACGTCGTCACCCTCGCGTTTTGCGGACCCAAAGCCGAACGCGGCCTTGGCCATCTCGGACGCACCCGCATTGGTCGTCATGATCAGGATGACGTTGCGGAAGTCGATCTTCTTGCCGTTATGGTCGGTCAGCGAGCCGTGATCCATGACCTGCAACAGGATGTTGAAGAGGTCCGGATGCGCCTTTTCGATTTCGTCGAGTAGCAGCACCGAATGTGGATGCTGGTCGATGCCATCGGTCAACAGGCCACCCTGATCAAAGCCGACATAGCCGGGAGGTGCCCCGAGCAGACGCGAGACGGTATGGCGCTCCATATATTCCGACATGTCGAAACGAAGGAGTTCGACGCCGAGCGACGCTGCCAGTTGCTTGGCGACTTCGGTCTTGCCGACACCGGTCGGGCCGGAAAAGACGTAGGAGCCGATCGGCTTGTTCGGTTCGCGCAAGCCGGCACGGGCGAGCTTGATCGCCGACGCAAGCGCCTCGATTGCCAGGTCCTGACCGTAGACGACAGAACGCAGTTCCTTTTCCAGATTGGCGAGAACAGCCTCGTCGTCCTTGGAAACGGATTTTGGCGGGATGCGGGCCATCGTTGCGATCGTCGCTTCGATTTCCTTTTCCGTGATCAGCTTGCGCCGCTTGCTGACGGGCAGCAGCATCTGGGCCGCACCGGTCTCGTCGATCACGTCGATCGCCTTGTCCGGCAGCTTGCGGTCATTGATGTAGCGGGCCGACAGCTCGACGGCCGACTTGATCGCCTCATTCGAGTATTTCAGCTTGTGATAGTCCTCGAAATACGGCTTCAGGCCCTTCATGATTTCGATGGCATCGTCGATTGTCGGTTCGCTGACGTCGATCTTCTGGAACCGGCGCACGAGCGCGCGATCCTTTTCGAAGAACTGGCGATATTCCTTGTAAGTGGTCGAGCCGATGCAGCGGATCGCCCCCGAGGACAGCGCCGGCTTCAACAGGTTGGACGCGTCCATGGCACCGCCAGACGTTGCACCAGCACCGATGACGGTGTGGATTTCGTCGATGAACAGCACGGCGCCCGGATATTCTTCCAGTTCCTTCACAACCTGCTTCAGACGCTCTTCGAAGTCACCACGATAGCGGGTGCCGGCGAGCAGCGTGCCCATGTCGAGCGAGAAGATCGTGGCGTCCTGCAACGCTTCAGGAACCTTCTTCTCGACGATGCGCTTGGCCAGACCTTCGGCGATCGCCGTCTTGCCGACGCCGGGGTCACCAACGTAAAGCGGGTTGTTCTTGGAACGGCGGCAGAGAATCTGGATCGTCCGGTTGACTTCGGCATGGCGGCCGATCAGCGGATCGATCTTGCCGACCTTGGCCTTCTCGTTGAGATTGACGCAATAGGCCGTCAACGCATCCTGCTGCTTCTTCGGGCTGCTTTCATCCTGCTCGCGTGATGCCTTCTGTTCGGATTCCGGCTCGTCAGCGCCACGCGGGGCGCGGGCCTCGGACGCACCGGGCCGCTTGCCAATGCCATGCGAGATGAAATTGACGGCGTCGTAACGCGTCATCTCCTGCTCCTGCAGGAAATAGGCAGCATGGCTCTCGCGTTCAGCAAAGATCGCGACAAGCACGTTGGCGCCGGTCACTTCCTCGCGTCCGGACGACTGGACATGGATCACCGCGCGCTGGATGACGCGCTGGAAACCGGCCGTCGGCTTGGAATCCTCGTCGTAACCCGTCACCAGGTTACCAAGTTCATTATCGACATAATCGGAGACCGTCTTGCGCAGCGCGTCGAGATTGACGTTGCACGCGCCCATGACAGCCGCCGCATCGGCATCGTCGATCAATGCCAACAGGAGGTGCTCCAGGGTCGCATATTCGTGATGGCGCTCATTGGCCAGCGTCAGAGCCTGGTGCAGGGCTTTTTCAAGGCTTGTTGAAAATGTTGGCACGTCAGTTCCTCATTTCTTTTCCATGACGCATTGCAGCGGATGCTGATGCTCGCGGGCAAAATCCATCACCTGCGTCACTTTGGTTTCGGCAACTTCGTAGGTGAAAACACCGCATTCACCCACGCCGTGATTGTGAACATGCAGCATGATCAGAGTTGCCGCTTCGCGGTCCTTCTGGAAAAAACGCTCCAGAATATGGATCACGAATTCCATAGGCGTATAGTCGTCGTTCAGAAGCAGGACGCGATAAAGGCTCGGCTTCTTGGTCTTCGGCTGTGTCCGAGTGATGACGGACGTACCACGGTTGGCGTTGCCCCCATCCCCGTCGCTGTCTTGTTGCATCCGGACCGGCATGGCGATCATTCTACTTCATTCCCTTGTCCAGCCGCAAATGCTTGGGAGAAATTTGCGACCTGTTCGTGACACTTAATCTAGTGGTTCTTTTTCAGATTTTAAGGCTGTTCGTCTGCACTGCAATCACATTTGCACCGTCAAGCACAAGATTGACCAACTTTCTTCAGGCCGCCTATCGCCAATCTGCCAGATAGACAACAAAAAACCGGCCGCAGAAAGCGCAGCCGGTTATTCAGTACTTTAAAGTCGGGGATTGGCGCCTTAAGCGGCGACCGCGGCCTTGGCAGCGGCTGTTGCCTTGGCAACCGGCGCTTCGTACGGCTTGTAGGCGTCCTTGGCGAGGTCGGCATACATTTCACCGATCTTGGTGGCTTCGGTGACGTAGCCTTCGTAGGCAGTCTTCACGTAGCTCGTCTGCAGCTCGAAAGCGGCTTCGACGCTCTTGACGGTGCTGATCTTCTCGATGTGGGCAACGCTGTCTTCAAAAGCCTTCTTGGAGTAGTCGGCAGTTTCGGTGGCGATTGCCTGGAAAGCCTTCGTCAACGACGCATAGCTTTTCAACAGCGTATCCAGGTTCTCTTTGCTTTTCTTATTCGCATCTTCGAAATTGAACATCAGGCTGCTCCTTTTGTGACGCTCGCAATGACAACAATTTATGTGCGCCGCACAATAAAGTCAATGTATGCGTGCGCCGCAATAAAACGCTTTGATTGCAACACCTTGATGAATAGCGGCCAAATGGGACGGTTTTCTGCGAAGAAATAAACAAAAAGTATGATTTTATCAAAAAACCCGGCCTGAAGATCAGGGCCGGGTCAAATTCATGTGTTCAACCGAAGATGGCGTTTACAGGTCGATATCGAGAATAGCCATCGAGAAGCTATAGGACAGTTCGCCGTCTTCCTCGTCGCGGAAAACCACGCCCAGAAACTCGTCGCCCAAGTAAACCTCGGCGGATTCATCCTTCTTCGGGCGCGCCTTGATGACCATTGCCTGGTTGAAAGTGCGCTTGAAATAGGCTTCGAGCTTTTTGATTTCTTCGGGCTTCAAGTCTTTTCTCCATGACGGTTGATTTGCGCCGCTTCTCGCACAGAGGCTCAATCGGTGTAAACCCCTGGCGGGTCGCCAAGCGGCAAATCGCCGGTTCAGATCTCGAAGGAAACCAGCAGCTGATCCATTGAACGGGAGGGTTCCGAGCAGCCGGCCTCGCCGACGACACGGGCCGGAACACCGGCGACCGTGGTCTTGGAAGGAACCTCCTTGAGCACGACGGAGCCTGCGGCCACCCGGGAGCAATTTCCGATGTGGATATTGCCGAGAATTTTTGCGCCGGCGCCGATCAGCACGCCATTGCCGATCTTTGGATGACGGTCGCTGCCCTCCTTGCCGGTGCCGCCGAGCGTCACACCGTGCAGAATGGAGACGTTGTCGCCGATAACAGCGGTTTCGCCAACAACAAGACCGGTCGCGTGATCAAGGAAAATGCCCTTGCCGATACGCGCCGCCGGGTTGATGTCGGTCTGGAAGACAGAGGAGGAGCGGCTTTGCAGATAGAGCGCAAAATCACGGCGTCCGCGGTTCATCAGCCAATGCGCCAGACGGTGGGTCTGGATGGCGTGAAACCCCTTGAAATACAGGATTGCCTCGAGAAAACGGGTGCAGGCCGGATCACGGTCGTAAACGGCCTGGATGTCGACCCGCAGGATGCTGCCCCACTCCGGCCAATCCTCGAGCATCTCGGAAAAGGTCTGGCGCAGGAGATTGGCCTGAAGATCGGGATGATCGAGGCGCTCGCAGATCCGGTAGATAACGCTGTCTTCAAGGGAGCGCTGATTGATGATGGTGGAATAGAGGAAAGCCGCAAGCAAGGGATCCTGCTGGGCAGCGATCCGCGCTTCCTCCTGCAGACTATCCCAGATCGGATCCATGATCTTCACGGTTTCGGTCGGGCGTATGTCAGTCCTGGCGACCATCGCCACTCTCCTTCGTAGTCCGTCTGTCCGTCAGGTATAGGCTAAATTACACTGGATATAAATGGCCGCCCGGAAATAGACGCTCAAAACGCTTGTTGGGCGTTACGCTTGCCCGACCTTGGCCCAAAACTCAAGCGCCGCCTTCTTGAAGACCCTGTCGCCAACGGCAAGCATATGATCGCGGCCCGGAATATCCAGCGCAATCGCATCCGGAATAAGGGCGGCCAGTTCCTGCGGCGAGCCGGCAATGTCATCCTTGGTCCCGACGGCAATCAACACCGGCACATCGATGCGGCCCATATCCTCGACCGAAAGCAGGTCTCGCGAAGTCGAGATACAGGCGGCGAGCGCCTTGCGGTCGCTTTTCGTCTGGTCGGCAAAGGCGCGAAACATCCGTCCCCGCTCATGGGTGACCACATCGAGAGACGGCGCGTTCAGCGCGTCGGCAATCGGATCCCAGTCGCCGACGCCGGTTACCATGCCGATACCAAGCCCACCGAGAACGAGCGAGCGCACGCGGTTCGGATGCGCCAGCGTCAGGAAAGTGGAAATGCGGGCGCCCATCGAGTAACCCATCACATGGGCCTCGGCGATACCGAGATGATCGAGCAGCGCCACGGCATCGCCCGCCATTGCCGGCGGGTGATAGACCTTCGGATCATGCGGCTTGTCGCTGGCACCATGGCCGCGATTGTCGAGCGCAATCACCCGGTATCCCGCATCGCCCAGCGTCTTCAGCCAGCCCGGATAGACCCAGTTCACATTGGCGCTGGAGGCAAATCCATGGATCAGCAGGATCGTATCGCCGGACGGATCGCCTTCGTCGAAATAGGCGATCGACAGGCCATCATGGGTGAAAGTTGAAAAGGCGGGTGGGTTCAGATCCATGGCATGCGTCCTGTTTTGAGCGAACCTATGACACGGGCAGCCCCGGGAAAACCCCGGCACGCCAAAAAACCCGCAGGCGCGGCATCTTTGCCGCTACACTTTTGACGCAAAGCTTTCTATGGTGCGGCCAAATTCGACTATTCTTCTACACGACGGAGCATGACATGGCCGGGCACGGTATTCCCCACTTTCAAAACGATGGCGGCCACGCGGTCATCGAGGTCGGCGTCAAGGAATTTATGTGCACGGGCGCATCCGTTCCCTTCGATCACCCGCACATCTATATCGACATGGGTGATGACAACGAAAAAGTCTGTTCCTACTGCTCGACGCTGTACCGATACAATGCCAAGCTCCATGCGGATCAGACGGTCCCGGACGGCTGTACGTTCAATGCAAAGGCGGCCTGAGCGGCAAACGCTCCCGGCATGAACAGGCACCAGCCCGTTGCGATCGTTGGTGCCGGCATAGCCGGCCTGACGGCAGCCCTCAGTTTTGCCCGCAAGGGTATTTCCAGTGAGATCTTCGAACGGACGGCGGTCCTCAATGAGGCCGGTGCCGGGCTGCAGCTATCCCCCAATGCGACACGTATCCTGACGAAGCTCGGACTGCTCCCGCAGCTGCAAACCGTGTGGAGCGAACCGCAGGCGATTACTCTCGTCGACGGCGTGTCGCTGAAACCCCTCGCATCCGTGCCATCAGGCGAATTCGCCCGCAATCGGTGGAGCGCGCCCTACGGTGTTCTCCACCGGGCCGACCTCCAAAAGATACTGATTGATGCAGTCAGGGCTAATCCACTGTGCCGCCTTCATCTCGGCGTAGAGATTGATGAGACAGCACGACACGGCATCGCGCAGATAACCGGCAACGAGCCGCGTATCCTCATCGGAGCCGATGGTGTCTGGTCGAAAGCCAGGCAACGGATAGAAGGTGCGGGAACGGCGGCCTTTTCCGGCAATGTCGCCTGGCGCTTCACGCTCAGTGAGACTGAGGCTCCGGCATTTTTCGACACCACCAAAGTCAGCGCCTTTCTTGGCAGCGGTTCACATCTCGTCGTCTACCCGATGCAGCGCGCACGCAGTTTCAATGTGGTAGCGATCACCAGTGGTGCCGATCCCGGGAAATCGTGGGACAACACCCTGCCCCCGGAGATTAGCCGGCAGCGATTACTGGAAGCTTTTTCCGGATGGCATGCTCAGATCATCGATCTTCTGCGGCATGTGGTGGAGCCAACAGTGTGGCCACTTTATCAGGTGAATGACGGCGCCTGGAACCAGGGCGAAAACGTTGTCCTGATCGGCGACGCAGCCCATGCGATGATGCCGTTTGCCGCGCAGGGCGCGGCGATGGCAATCGAGGATGCGTTCGAGCTTGCGTCCTTCTTGACCGCTGGAAAGCCGCTTTCCGCCTTTGCCGATCACCGCAAAACCCGCATTGCGCGCGTCCGCTCACGCGGTGCCTTCAATCGTTTTGCCTATCACGCCCGTGGCCCCGTGCGACTCGGGCGTGATCTGGTTCTGTCGCTGCGGCGGCCCGAAAGTCTGGCCGCCGATTTCGACTGGCTCTATGGATACGAGCCGAAGGACTGACGATCAGACGGCTTTTGCCGCCGCGAAACCCGCCTCGATATCCTTGCGCAGGTCGACAACATCCTCAAGCCCGATCTGCAGCCGGATGACCGGACCTTCCGTCGGCGCCTTGCTGATCTTACGGTCGGAAAGACCGACGTGAACAGCAAGGCTTTCAAAACCGCCCCAGGACCAGCCGAGCCCGAAAATCGACAGCGCGTCGAGAAAGGCATGCGCCTTCGGCCTGAACTGTTCCGCGCCGCCCACCTTCAGAACAAACGAAAAGATGCCGCTTGATCCGGTAAAATCGCGCTTCCACAACTCGTGGCCGGGAAAGCTTGGCAGCGCCGGATGCAGGACGCGGGCAACATCGTCGCGTTCTTCCAGCCAGCGGGCGATGTTGAGCGTGCTTTCCTGATGGCGCTCAAGACGGATGCCCATGGTGCGCAGACCGCGCAAAATCTGGTAGCTGTCATCAGGTGCACCACAAAGACCAAGGGCGCCATGCGTCTCCAGCAATTGCTCCCAATGGGTCGCATTGGCCGAGACTGTGCCCATCAGAATATCGGAATGACCGGACGGGTACTTGGTCGCCGCGTGGATCGATATGTCGACGCCGTGATCCAGCGGTTTGAAATAGAGCGGCGTTGCCCACGTATTGTCCATCGTCACCACGCAACCATGGCGATGCGCGACAGCCGAGATGGCGCGGATATCCTGCATTTCGAATGTGTTGGAGCCCGGGGCTTCGGTGTGAACGAGCTTGGTGTTCGGCTTGATCAGGCTTTCGATACCAGCGCCAACCATTGGATCGTAATACTCGACGGTAACGCCAAGCCTCTTCAGCATCGTGTCGCAGAAATGCCGGGTGGGAAAATAGACCGAATCGACGATCAGCGCATGATCACCGGCCGACAGAAAAGCCAGGAAAGGTATGGCGACGGCGGCCAGCCCCGATGGCACAAGCACAGTCCCCGCCGAACCTTCCAGCGCATCGATCGCTTCGCACAACGCATCGGTCGTCGGTGTTCCGCGCGTGCCATAGGTGTATTTCTGCGACTTGGTTTCCATGGTTTTTGCATTTGGAAACAACACCGTAGACGCGTGCACCACAGGCGGATTGACGAAACCATGAAAGTCGGAGGGCGAATTGCCGATATGCGACAGCCGGGTGTTCACGCCGGCGCCGGCGAGGAAATCATTCTTTTCAGTCATGGGGTAACGTCCGCTTGTGAAATTGCATGTCCGGACACTTTTCCGCCCGCGCGGCCGGGGGGTCAAGGGACTTCCGTTGCGGCACTCCGGCACAAGGGTGGAAAACTCAGTTTCTGGCGAATTTTTAAACAAAAAAGTGCATCAAACGGTCAAAAACTGCCTAAACATGTGGCGCAATCAACGTTTCTGGCAGTGCGGCCCGGAAAATCGGCAACGTGTCTTGACCCTGCGCTGTTTTGAGCATGAGATAGACGGTACTCGCGCCAGGAGGGTGGCGGGGGCCGTAGCTGCATCCAAGCGCAGCTGTCCGGGGACAAGAACAAAGACAACAGAAAAAGGTTCTAAAATGGCTAAAAGAATTCTGACAGCGCTTATCGGCGCTGCCGTCATGGGGATTGGCGCTCAGGCTGCATCGGCAACGACGCTCGGCGACGTCAAGGCGAAGGGTTTCCTTCAATGCGGCGTCAACACCGGCCTGACCGGCTTTGCCTCCCCCGACGCATCCGGCAACTGGAGCGGCTTCGACGTCGATTATTGCAAGGCGATTGCCGCCGCAATCTTCGGCGACCCGACCAAAGTCAAGTACACCCCGACATCTGCCAAGGACCGCTTCCCGGCGCTGCAGTCCGGCGAAGTCGATGTTCTCGCCCGTAACACGACCTGGACGATCAACCGCGACACAGCGCTCGGCTTCAACTTCCGTGCGGTCAATTATTATGACGGCCAGGGCTTCATGGTCCGCAAGTCGCTGAACGTGAAGTCGGCGCTTGAACTGTCCGGCGCTGCCGTCTGCGTCCAGACCGGCACGACGACCGAACTGAACCTCGCCGACTACTTCAAGGCCAACAACCTCCAGTACAACCCGGTTGTTTTCGAAAAGCTTGAAGAAGTGAACGCCGCCTATGACGCCGGCCGTTGCGACGTCTACACGACCGACCAGTCGGGCCTGTATTCGCTGCGCCTGACACTGGCTGCTCCGGACGATCACATCATCCTGCCGGAAATCATTTCCAAGGAGCCGCTTGGACTGGCCGTACGCCAGGGTGACGACCAGTGGTTTGACATTGTCAGCTGGGTTCACTACGCGCTTGTCGGTGCGGAAGACTTCGGCATCACTTCGGCCAACGTCGAGGAAATGAAGAAGTCGACCAACCCGGACATCCAGCGCTTCCTTGGCGTTGAGGCAGACACCAAGATCGGTACTGACCTCGGCCTCGAAAACGATTGGGCAGTGAAGATCATCAAGGCCGTAGGTAACTACGGCGAAGTGTTCGACCGCAACATCGGTGCGGGCAGCCCGTTGAAGATCGAACGCGGCCTGAACGCGCTGTGGAGCAAGGGCGGCATCCAGTACGCACCGCCGGTGCGCTAAGACTATACGACACTTGGGAAAGCGGCTCCGGCCGCTTTCCTTCCCAAAAATAAGAATCGCTCGAAACAGGGTGATCAGGGGATTAAGAGGCTCTACATGACGATCGACGCCACGATTCCGCCCGGTAAGGACAAGCCGGCCGGTTCAATTTTAAACGATCCCAAGGTTCGCGGTTTTATTTACCAAGCCGTGACGCTGCTGTTGCTGATTGCTTTCATCTACTGGGTCGCGATGAATACCAGTGAAAACCTGAAGCGTGCCAACATTGCTTCCGGTTACGGTTTTCTCAACGGACGTGCCGGTTTCGATGTCGGCCAGTCATTGATCGCTTACTCCAGCGATTCAACCTACGGCCGCGCGCTTGTCGTCGGTTTCCTCAATACCATTCTTGTCGCCGTTGCAGGCATTATCACGGCAACGATCATCGGCTTTCTGGTCGGCATTGGCCGGCTGTCGAAGAACTGGCTGATTGCCAAGCTGTCGATGGTCTATGTCGAAATATTCCGCAACATCCCGCCGCTGCTGGTCATTTTCTTCTGGTATTCAGGCGTTCTCGCGGTTCTACCGCAGCCCAAGGAATCGCTGGCTCTGCCGCTGGATATGTATATCAACAATCGTGGTCTCGCCTTCCCGCGGCCGGTCTTCGATAGCGGTTCGCATTTTATTCTTTTTGCCTTTGTCATCGCGGCGATCGGCAGCTTTCTCTTTTCCCGATATGCGAACAAGAAGCAGATGGAGACAGGCAAACGCCCGCCCGTGCTTTGGCCGGTGCTCGGCCTGTTGATCGGGCTTCCTCTGTTGACCTATTTTGCAACGGGTATGCCGATTTCTTTCGACGTGCCGGTTGCGGGCAAGTTCAACCTGACCGGTGGCTCCGTCATCGGCCCGGAATTCCTGTCGCTGTTTCTAGCGCTTTCCTTCTACACGGCGTCCTTTATCGCCGAAATCGTCCGCGCGGGTATTCGCGGCGTCAGCCATGGCCAATCGGAAGCAGCGCATGCGCTCGGTGTCCGGCCGGGGCTCACCACCCGGCTCGTGGTTGTGCCACAGGCCATGCGGATCATCATCCCGCCACTGACCAGCCAGTATCTCAACCTGACGAAGAACTCGTCGCTCGCGATCGCCATTGGTTATTCAGACCTGGTATCGACCGGCGGCACCATCCTCAACCAGACCGGCCAAGCCATCGAAATCGTCAGCATCTGGATCGTCGTCTATCTGACGCTCAGCCTGTCGACGTCGGCGATCATGAACTGGTTCAACGCCAAGATGGCACTGGTGGAGAGATAAGATCATGAACACACATCAGACCAACTTCGTCCGCACCAGCATGCTCGAGCAATCGACACCCCCGGTATTGGAGAAAGGCTATATCGCCTGGATCCGGAAAAACCTCCTGGCCACGCCGCTGGACGCGGTCCTGACCATCATGGCCATCCTGGCGCTTGCCTGGTTCCTGCCTCCAGCAATCAGATGGCTGTTCATCGACGCTTCCTGGACCGGAGGCGGACGCGGCGTTTGCGCAACGGCTGCTCAAGGCGGCTCGCAACCGGAAGGCTGGAGTGGCGCCTGCTGGGCCTTTGTCGGCGCAAAATTCGACGTGTTCATGTTCGGACGTTATCCGATCGATGAACGCTGGCGTCCGATGCTGGTGGGTGCCCTCTTCATCGCGCTTTTGGTGCCGATCCTGATCCCGAGGATTCCGTACAAGGGCCTCAACGCCATCCTGCTTTTCGGCGTTCTGCCGGTCCTGTCGTTCTTCATCCTGATCGGCGGCGTTCTGGGCCTTCCCTATGTGGAAACGCCGCTTTGGGGCGGCCTGATGGTCACGCTAATCCTGTCCTTCGTCGGCATTGCCGTATCGCTGCCGCTTGGCATCGTTTTGGCACTCGGCCGGCGATCGACAATGCCGGTCATCCGTCTGCTCTGCACCACCTTCATCGAGATCGTCCGCGGTATTCCATTGATCACGGTGCTGTTCATGGCCAGCGTCATGCTGCCCTTGTTCCTGCCGCAAGGCATGACGGTCGACAAGTTTCTAAGAGCCGTGATCGGTGTTTCGCTGTTTGCTTCTGCCTATATGGCCGAAGTGGTGCGTGGCGGCCTGCAGGCCATTCCCAAGGGACAGGCGGAAGGTGCTGATTCGCTCGGCTTGAGCTATTGGCATAAGATGCGGCTGATTATTCTGCCGCAGGCGTTGAAACTGGTCATTCCAGGCATCGTCAACACCTTCATCGGCCTGTTCAAGGATACGTCGCTGGTGTCGATCATCGGCATGTTCGACCTGCTCGGCATCGTCCGGCAGAACTTTTCGGACGCCAACTGGGCATCGCCGGTCACACCGCTATCCGGTCTTGTTTTTGCCGGATTCACTTTCTGGCTTTTCTGCTTCGGCATGTCGCGCTATTCAGGGTTCATGGAACGAAAGCTCGACAAGGGCCACAAACGATAACGAGTGAGGGGAAATAAAATGGCAGCTGAAGCCAAACCGCTAAAAATCGAAGTGTCGTCCACGGACGTCGCCGTCGAAATCGTCGGCATGAACAAGTGGTATGGAGACTTCCACGTTCTGCGCGATATCAATCTCAAGGTCATGCGCGGCGAGCGCATCGTCGTTGCCGGCCCGTCGGGTTCCGGCAAGTCGACGATGATCCGCTGCATCAACCGTCTGGAAGAGCACCAGAAGGGCAAGATCGCCGTTGACGGCATCGAGCTGACCAACGACCTGAAGAAGATCGATGAAGTGCGCCGCGAAGTCGGCATGGTGTTCCAGCACTTCAATCTCTTTCCGCACCTGACGATCCTGGAGAACTGCACGCTGGCACCGATCTGGGTCCGCAAGATGCCGAAGAAGCAGGCGGAAGAAGTCGCCATGCACTTCCTCAAGCGCGTCAAGATCCCCGAGCAGGCCCACAAATATCCGGGCCAGCTCTCCGGTGGTCAGCAGCAGCGTGTGGCAATCGCCCGGTCGCTGTGCATGAACCCGCGTGTCATGCTGTTCGATGAGCCGACCTCGGCGCTCGATCCGGAAATGATCAAGGAAGTGCTCGACACCATGGTCGGCCTTGCCGAAGAGGGCATGACGATGATCTGCGTTACCCACGAAATGGGCTTTGCGCGTCAGGTCGCCAACCGCGTCATCTTCATGGACCAGGGCCAGATCGTCGAACAGAACGAACCGGCTGCGTTCTTCGACAACCCGCAGCACGAGCGTACAAAGTTGTTCCTCAGCCAGATCCTGCACTGAGGCCAAGCGGTCCCCAGCATTGAATCAGAGAGGCCCGCAGCATTCACTGCGGGCCTCTCTGCTTTCCGGCTCTACTCGCGAGGATTACTCCACGGTATATTTCAAAGTTCCTAGCGACCACTGCACGGCGCGGTTTTCGGTATCTCCAGTCCAAGCCTTCTGAAGCTTGACGACGATCTCACTGAGGGACTGACGGGCATCGAGTTCGGCATTTAGGCCCTGCGCCGGCGGTGCAACGTCCTTCAAATCCACCGCATCGCTGACGACGATGGCAACCAGCATATTCTCGCCGTTGCCATCAGCCTCGAAATCGAAGCCGTAATAGTCGTCCGGTATGGTCAATGCCGAACCGGCCGACAGCGGCGTGATTTTCTGCGCCATATCGTTCGGAAAAATCTGCGTCGCCATGCCATCGCCGTTCACATCGAGAAGGACGAGATTTCCCGCATATTTGCTGGTGACCGAAATCTTGAAGGCTTTCCCCTTCCTCAGCTTCGGACCGGTATCCAGCGAAACCGTGACCTCGCCTGTATCCGCCTTGCCCACGATGTCTCCGACCGCTGCGATGGGATCGGCATCGACATATGCCGGTGCACCGCCTGCCTCGACCTTGGCCTCCTGGTACACCGGCTCCGGCTTGTTTGAAGGTTGATGCGCCGCCTGTTCAGCCCTGTCTGGCTCCGGCTCGGCGACACTGGTTCCCAGCACCTCCGGCACGCTTTCCAGCTGTGGATCGAGATTGTCGCAGTCGTCCAGCGTCGCGCAATACTCTTTCGATTTCCGGGTTACGTATTCGAAAAGCTCGGCATTGCTGATGAGACCATTGCCATTCGCATCAGATTCGCGCGGTGTGTAGCCGGCTATGTAAGCGGATGTAAAAACGCCGTGCCGCTTCTCGATCGGCAGGCGGACATCATCCCACGCCACTTGGTAGGCCGCAGCGGCACTCCAGGCCGTCAGCCCGCCCGCCGTCAACTGCGCCGGTTTATCGACGACACCGAGATCGATGCGCAATCCCCGGGTTACCGGCTGCTTTCCAGTCTGGGCAAACGGGCGCGGCAGATAGCGCGCACCGTTCAAGCCTGACACCGCCTGTGGCGACAATGACCGGGAAATCGTGCCCGAATGACAAGCATCGATGACCAGCGTCACCGCCCTGCCCTTCAATTTCTCCAGCACCGCCTCAAGGTCGTCGTCGAGGATGACGTTCGTCCAGTCGTCGTCGCCGGCCTTGATGTCATAGGTCGAAATGGCCTCGTCCATTCCATCCTCCTCATCGCCACTGACATCCTTGACCTGCAGGCCATGGCCGGAGAAATAGAGGTAGACCCGGTCTCCGGGCGCGGTTCCGGCAACCAGCCATTCGTCCATCGAGGATAGCATCGCCTGCCGGGTTGCCTTCTCGTCAGTCAGAACCCGGATTGCTTCAGGTTTGAATTGCAGCATCCCCGTCAGAAGCGCCTCGATTGCCTTCACGTCGTTTTTCGGGCCATGCAGAAACATATCCTGCGGCAGGTTCTCATAGGTCCCGATACCGATTACCAGCGCCCGGTCTTCCGCCGTTGCCGCGCCCAATGAGGCCAGGCACCCTAGTGTGGCGATGGCAATGGTTCGCAAAGCGGTCATCACAATTTTTCCCGGGTGTAGAGCGGCTGGATCGCCACGCTGGTATCGGTCCCGTCGATACGGGTGGACAAAAGCTGCAACACGACCGCCGCATCGACGTTCTTGCTGGCCAAGGCCGCGCCAATCGCATCGATGGGTTCATTGGTGGAAATGACGATCAGATGGTCGGCGCCGAAGGGTTCGACGACTTGCAGATTGCTGAGCTTGAAGGCGACACCCGCTGTACCCTCCGACTGGACGTCCAGCAGCTGCACCTGGCCGGTATTGGCAAGATTGAACACCACCATGTTCTTGTAGCCTGACGCTGGGGCATGGAAGGAAATCTTGTCACCAGCGGCATAGATATCCTTCTGCGGCGTCAGGGACACGGTGCCCGGGTTCTGGCTCGCCATCAATTTCAGAAAATCGAGCAGAATAAACTTGTTGACGACCGCTTGGATCATACCGGCGTCGATATGCTCACCGGCAACGTCACCATTCGGTGTAAAAAAGATGCCACTGGCGGCGTCCCAGCGGTAGGGTACGCCCGTTCCGCCGGTATTGTCCGGCACGGCATCCGAGCCCTCGACCGACAGCGCAAGCTTGCCATCCCAGCCGGTTCCGCGAACGGATTGATAGGTCTTTTTCGCGCCCGGCTCAGTGGCAACCGCTGCACTCCGGGTCAGCGGCATAACCACCTCATCCTCGGATCGCGGCAGTTGCGGCGTAAAATTCGGGACCTGCAACGCCTCGGACTGGTTCTTCACATTGGCGAAGACATAGTCTTCCAGCTCCACCCGGGAAAGGCGGCCGTCACCATTGCGGTCCGCAGATCCTTCCACGGCACGGGCAAAACTCCAGCTCAAGGCACCACGCGGCTCGCCGTCGATGATGACCTCGGGTGACGGCTGGCTCTCCAGCGAAGCAGCAAGCACCGTCACGTTGCGGAACTGCGCTTCCTTTACGGCAGCACCGGACACGGCCTCTTCAGACGGCGGCGCCAGCTTGACCGTGACGGCTTGGGCAAGACGCGTCTTGCCGGAAAAGGACCGGCTCATGCCGCCGGAGTAGCAACTGTCGGAGACAAACAGAACCTGCACGCCCTTGGCTTCGGCTTCGGAAAACCAAGCGTTCAACTCGTTATCGACAATGATCTCGTGTTCCGTTTCCGCAGCGCGGCTGCGGTCGAAGCCAGGCAATTGCAGGAACTCGTCGAGCCCATCGGCCTCATCACCGGCAACAAGTTCCGGCATCTGGGCACCGTGCCCTGCATAGGTGAAGATGATCGTATCGCCCTTGACGGCAGTACTGACAAAGCCAGCCCAGGCCGCGCGAATATCGTCCTTGCGGGCAGCCGCATCAAAGAACGCTGTTATCTGATCGACGCCCGCCCGCCGCAGGGCGCCCTCCACGTCCTTCGCATCCTTGACCGCGCCATCCAGACTGACTTCGTGGGGATAGGCATCGATGCCGATGACCAGAGCAAAGGTTTTTGCCGATACGGCACCGAGCGGCGCTGCGGAAATCAGGAGGGCAAGAGCCAAGCGGCGCAGCATCATTCAGTTCTCCACATCGACTTCGACGCGCCGGTTCATCTGGTTCAGCGTCTCCTCGTCATAGGCACTGGCATCGTCGGCCTTGAACGGTTCGTCCTCGCCCTTGCCGACCGTTTTCCATTGGCCTGCGTAGCCTTCGGCTACGAGATACTCCGCCAGAGCATCGGCGCGTTCCAGAGAAAGTGTACGATTCGCATCAGCCGTGCCTACCGGATCCGTATGGCCGATCAGGGTAATCGCCTTGGGTTTGACCGATTTCAGGCACTCGGACAGGTCCTTGGCCGATTCCAGCCCTTCCGGGGTAAACTCCGCCGTGCCGAAGATATAGCGTACCGGCATCGATTTCTTCTTCAGCGACACACCGCGATAGCTGATCTTGCAGGCGCCGCGCACGGTGAGCTTTACCGGCCTGGGTGCGGCAAGCCGCATCTCGGTCGCCATATGATCCAGCCGGACGATGTAGGCCGCATCCGGGGCCATCCATTGAGGTGTCAGCACCGCGTTGGCGGCATCCTCCAGCGCCAATTGATAGTAGCGCGCGGCCGCCTCATAGTCCCGGCGATCCCGGTTGATATCGCCGAGCGCGTCATAAACTTGCCAAGGCGCTGAATTGCTGGTGCGGATCGTCTCCAGCTCCTTCTCGAAATCCGCCAGATTGGCGCCCTTCCCGACGGCACCGACGATCCGGTTGAAGGATGCGAGCGCCGCCACGCGGCTGATCATTGCCTTGTCGTCAGCCGTGCAACCGGGCTTCGGCCGGCCGGCAATCTGTTTCGCCAGCGCCTCGTTTCCGGCATTGGTGGCGTCGGCGACCTGTATCAGGGCATCACACGCCGCCGAAGCCGTCCCCGCAAACAAAAACGCCAGCAGCGATGCCGCAGCCAAAACCCTCAACGTCATCACACGTCTTCCCATGCCATTCCAAATGATCTGTCAGGAGGCCGACGACACTTCGCCGCCGGCCTCTTGGCTATTGCCTGATCTCGAACGTTACCACCTGCAGGCCGCTTGCACCGTTGTCATCTTGCGCCTTCTTTGCGAGGTTGATCGCCAGTCCACGCGTTGGCGGCAAATGAGATTGTGCGACCAGCTGGCGCGCCCGTTCGACCGAAAGTTTCTGGTCACCCAGTCCGCCCTCGCGGCAATAGGCGATCATCGTTTCGGCCGGTGCCGGCGTATCGAACGTCAGGTTGCCGGTACCTGGTTGCGGGATCTGCCGCTTTTCCCCTGCCTGCAGCACCGTGCTTCCGATCATTTCATCGGGAATGACCTCGACATTACCGGTCTCCTCGACATAGAGGATCTGCAGTTCGCAGGCCTTGTTGGAGCTCAGCTCGAACGACAATTGATCGCCGACTTTCGCGGTGGTCGTCGCGACGTGCAGCGCCAGTTCGAGCTTGTTGTTACCGGCAGGCTGTTCCTGACGATAGGCAGGGGTTGCGGCTGCGACCGTCTCGGGCTTGACATAATTCTGCTGCGCGGCCTGACCCGCCACATCATGGCTCGTATTGATCGCCACTACATGCACGGTGGTCGTATCGAGCGGCTTCAATTGCATCAACGGATGCAAAAGCAACGGAAACTGCTGTTCGACTTCGGCGCGCGGGATAGTTGCGCCCGCTTCCAGCGTCGTCACCCAATCGATGCCAAGCCGCAGCGTATCGACATCCTCCACCCGCTTGATCGCCGAGGAAAGCTCGGACGGTGTCATATCGAATTCGGCCGCCAGCGCATCGAAATCGAGTTCATCCTCATATTTGTCGCCGAAATAGGTGACGAGTTCGGCATTACCCGGCGCCTGCATGCTCTGGGCGCTGCCATCCGGCGTCGGTTCTGTCACTCCGAGCTTGACCAGCGCCTCGACGAAACGCTGCCGATCCTTGTTATAGGCTGCATCAAGCTCTTCCTGCGGCACATACATGTCGAGCAGGATGGCCTGCTGATCCTTGTTGAACAACGTCGATGTCTGGATGTGCTCGCGCAATTGGTCCCTTTTCGACAGGATGCCGTTGGCGTGGCAATCGAAGCACGAGCGGGCGTTGATGATCTCCACGCCCTTGCCGATCGGCCGCTTGCGGAAGGAGACGATCGACGTCGGGCCGATATCCAGCTGCTTGCCCGCCGCCGTCGACAGGTAATAGCCCTGCAGCCCGTTCGGCAGCGAGAAGATCATTTCACCGCCATCATGTTCGAAAGCCGTCAGCCCGCTATCGAAAGGCTCCAGTTCCTTTGGCCCCTGCGGAAAACGCTTCAGCACCTGGCGGCCGACATCCCCGCCGAAATCATAGGATTTCCAATAGTAACCGCCGAACGGCATTTCGTGGCGTTCCAGCATGCGATTATGATCGGAAACACCGGACGAGCCGTCGGCAAAGCCCGCACGAAGCACCTGTCGGCGGCG
This sequence comes from Pararhizobium sp., assembly GCF_965279435.1. Taxonomy (NCBI): domain Bacteria; kingdom Pseudomonadati; phylum Pseudomonadota; class Alphaproteobacteria; order Hyphomicrobiales; family Rhizobiaceae; genus Pararhizobium; species Pararhizobium sp. The sequence continues at coordinate 3,337,425 of NZ_CBDIHY010000003.1, read as the reverse complement.
GATATTATCGTCGACGTTGATCTGGAACCGCTGTTCCAGTTCGCGAATATGCGTCGGCAGCTTCATCAGCTGATTGTAGATCTTCGGCTTGGCAGCATTGGCCATGAACCAGTCGATGCGCATGATCGGCAGGACGGTGTCGGTCTCCTTGGTCAGCGCCAGAAGCGACGCATCGCTGCCGGGATCGACGCCGTAGAAATATTGCGAAATCAGGAAATTATAGTCGTCCGCCGACCATTGCAGGTCGCGCAGATCGACCCGGACCATCAGTCCGTTGGTGCCTTCGACCTCCTGCGGCAAGACGAGCTTCGGACCATAGGAGAGCGAGTTCAGGAGCTTCTTGAAGCCGCCGGCCAGAACGTCCATGCGCTTCATAAAGGTCTTGTCCTCTTCGCAGCCCATCATGCCATTGTATTGGTTGCGATAGGAGAAGTAGCGCATGTATTGGCGGTCGAGATCGTTGACCTTGGAAATGTCCTTCAGCCCGGCCTCGACGAAATCCCGGTAGGACAGCATCGGACGGGTGCGAGCGGGCTTGCTGGCTGCGGTCTGCGGCAGGTCCGATTGCTTGAGAGAATTGATCCAGTCCTCGAGGCTCTTGACTTCTTCCGCAGTCGGCCGCTTGCCGAGCGGCATGCGGCCGCTGGTGACCGATGTGAACAGACGCGATTTCGCCGCATCGCCCGGAACCACGAAGGCGGCGTCGGCCGCAATGGTGCTGAGGTCACCGGCCGGGTAGGATCCTTGCGAGCTCTCGCCCGGACCGTGACAGTTTCGGCAATATTTGCCGATGAAGGCATCGGCCTGCATCGCCAAACCGGCACTGTCACCCGCCAAAGCGGATGCGGGCGTGCTTTCCTTGCAGACTGCCGTTGCCGATTGCGCCACCGGTTGTGGCGGCTTGACCTCGCGGTCGGACAGAAAGGCATAAATCGCAGTACGGTCCTTCTCGGTCAGCGCCGACAATCCGTGGGCGATCTCGCGCATCACTGGATCGGTCAAGGGCGCGCCCGAAAGCTTCTTGCCTTCGTCGATCAGCCCGACGGTAAACGCCTCCGGCGATGCAAGGCCTGCCATCCGCGCCCTGGAAATATCAGGGGCGACCGCGCCGGTCAGGCCTTTTTCGCCGGTATAGGCGTTGTCCAGATCGAGACCGTAGGTGGTGGTGCGCGGCGTGTGGCAATCGCCGCAGCCACCGACGTTTTCGACGAGATAGCGTCCGCGCTCCATCTGGGTTTCTTCGCGCGACTGATATTCCGGCACGTTGAAATGACTGCGCTTCCACAGCGTAATTGTCGTCTGGCGGCTATAGGGGAAAGCGATCTCGTGTTCCTGCGACACCGCATCGGAACCTATCAGCGTGTCGATATAGCCCTTGATGTCGAGCACGTCCTCCGGCTTCATGCCACCATAGGCGGTGTAGGGCATGACCGGATAGAGATTGTTGCCCTTCCGGTCGATCCCCTGCATGACGGCGTTGAGAAACTGGGCATTGGTCCAGCCGCCGATACCATTGGCATGGGGCGAAATGTTCGGCGCATAGAATTTTCCGATCGCCGTATCCATCTCCAGTCCGCCGGACAGGACCTCGGTATTCCTGACTGATCCGTGGCAGGCGCTGCAACCGGAGGCGTTGAACAGATATTTGCCATTTTCGGTGTTGGCCTTGTAGGTCGCATAGGCATCGTCAGCAAAGGCATCGCGGGCCGATGCTGCGGCCGGACAGTGGATCACCGCCAGCACTGTCGCTGCCATCGCCAAAATGCAGCGCGGCAGGCGCAGGCCAAGGATGATTTTCCCGGACAGTTGATCGAACATGCGCATGGCTTGTTCTCCTTGCTTTCTCAAACGACCAATAGGCAATGCATTACCGGAACTCGAACTGCTCGAACTCGACCCGCTTGGGGTTCTTTCCGAGGTCCTTCAGTCCTTTTTCAATGACTTTTCTCAACAATGGCGGTCCACAGAACCAGAGGTCTGCACCGGTTGGATCGACAGCGCTCGATGCCGTAAGCTTTGCCGCATCGAGCCGTCCGTCGGTTTTGGAATCATGCAAAGTGAAACTGAAATTTGATAGTTTTTCCGCCTGCAATTCGAACGTGTCGAGACCGATTGCCTCGCTGCGATCGCGCACACAGTAGACCAGATGAATGTCCTGGCCCTCATCCCCCTTCAGGCGCCCCGCCATTGCCAGAAACGGCGTAACACCAATGCCGCCGGCGAGCCATATCTGTTTCTTGCCGCCCCGGCGATGGTTGAAATGGCCATAACCACCCTCCAGCTTGAGACGGTCGCCGACCGCGATGCGTTCGCGCAAGGCCTTGGTATAGTCACCCAGAGGCTTGATCGCAAAACGGACGACGCCGTCGTCATCCATGCCGGCAATCGTAAACGGATGCGGCTCGCGCAGGCCCGGCTTGTTGACCCGGAAGAACCCGAACTGGCCGGGCTTGGCGCGCAGCGGACGCCGTACCGGCCGGGCCGAAATGATCGTGGCACCCTCGTGGCGCTTCACATCGAAGACCGCGTAGGTCCGGGTGCGCAGCCAGGGAAAAAGCTGGGTGTAGATGTAGCTCAACGTGCCGATTATGGCAAAAATGTTGAGATAGGTCGCCAGCATGGCGGTGCCGTCATAAGGCCGCTTGATGAACGTCTGGTGGAAGGCGACCATGATGAACAGTAGGCCTATGAAACGGTGTGTCAGGCGCCAAAAATGGTAGGGTATCTCGATCCTTGTCTTCGGAATGATCTTGATGATGCTCAAGAGCAGCAGCAGCACCAAGGCATAGAAGGCGTATTCCCCCGCCTGTGCCGCCAGCTTATTCAGCCCGCCGGTCAGCGACAGGCCCTTGAAATCCGGCGTGATGACATAGTGCACGAGGATCAGCACAAGCACCGTGATGCCGACCCGGCGATGTGTCTGGTAAATCCGGTCAAGGCCGCCGAAAAGGCGCTCGACGAACGGCGGACGGGTTGCCATGAGCAGTGCCAGCGCCATGCCGGTAAAAGCCATGGACGATGCCATCAGTGAAAACGTGGTGCCCGCATTGGTGTGACTGACCGCAGGCACGACCAAGAGCCCCGCAAATCCCATCAACGACCAGACAAGAACAGCACCCGCACGCACGCAGTTTCCCCCACCAATTCCGCAGCAGCGGAGCCCCAAAGCAAGACTGGCAAGGACCTCAAGCTTCGTCAACTGCTATTGTAGAAGTTACGATTTTGCGGCGGGCTTTATTCGCAGGCACCAGCTTCTGTGATTGCGGGGAAATCTCGCCGGGCAGCGGGAGAGGCAAAAAGGCAACTCACGCCTATCGCAACGTGCCCTTCGCAAGTACGTCGCGTGCCTTTTGCGCAAGCGGATGTTCAGGGTGACGGCGGATGAAGCGCTCATAGGCTTCGCGCGTGCCCTTTCGGGTGACGCCGTCATATTCAGACTGGACGGCGGCCTCGGAATCCGGCGCAGGCGTCATGATTCCGCCCGTTCCTTTTGGCGTTTGCGCGGCCAGAACGGTTCCGCTAAAACAACCTGCGATCGTCCAAAAAGCGGCAACGAGCGTCCATTGCCTGCGAAATTCAACCAGCATATCAATGCCTCTTCAGTTTTAAGAAAGTTATACGTGCCATTGATACTATAGTGCTTTTTGGCTACGTCACTGACGCGGTAGTTTTTCAGACAATTTTCTTATTTTAGCTTTCTATTCTTTATCGTAAGAAGGGTAAACCATGACTGGCATCAACAAAACGACAAAGACGATTACGGCTACAGGTGATCAACTCATCGACAGCGTCATCTCCACCTACGCTTGGGGTGGCACCTCGGTAACCTACGCGTTCCCCACGCTGACCAGTGACTATTCCTATACAGAAGAGACTTCAAACAATTTCACGACCGTTTCGACAGCCCAGAAAAACGCCGCGCTTTTTGCCATGGAGAAGTCTTTTGGCTCTGCCGCGAATGACGGCTTCTCGGTGGAGGGGTTCACGAATTTGGATTTCTCGGCTGGCGCCGCAAGCACTTCAACTCTTCGTTTTGCCCAATCGGACACACCGGAAACTGCTTATGCCTACTATCCGGGCACCTGGGAAAAAGCTGGCGACACCTGGTTTGGCACAGGTTACGCTGGCACCGCTAACGATTACCGTACCCCGGAGGCCGGCAATTACGCCTGGCACACCTTAATCCATGAACTTGGTCATGCACTTGGCCTCAAACACGGGCACGAGACGGATACTTTCGGCAAGACGCCCGCCCAATATGACTCTGTAGAATATACGGTCATGACGTATAATGGTTTCATTGGCGATACGGCCACTGGCTACCGCTATGAAAAATTCGGCGCACCGCAGACCTTCATGATGGCCGACATTGCAGCGCTTCAGCATATGTACGGCGCCGATTACACCACCAACAGCGGCAATACGGTCTATAAATGGACGCCGACCAGCGGCAACACATTCGTCGATGGTAAGGTAGCGATCGACGCCGGCGGAAACCGTATTTTCGCCACGATATGGGATGGCGGCGGCCGCGATACGTTTGATCTCACCGCCTACAAAACAGCGTTGCAGATCGACCTGCGCCCAGGTGGATATTCGAAGTTCAGTGCCGATCAACTGTCTTTCCTGGGTGGAGGACCGAATGATGGCTTTGCGCGCGGCAATATCTTCAATGCGCTGCTCTTTCAAGGCAACACGGCGTCATTGATCGAGGACGTGAAAGGCGGTTCAGGTAACGACAAGATCACCGGCAACCAGGTTGCCAATGTGCTTTATGGCAATGGTGGCAACGACATCCTAAACGGGGACGCAGGCAACGACTTTCTGGTCGGCGGCGTCGGTGCCGACAAGCTCAACGGTGGTACGGGCACGGATACTGCCAGCTACGCCGGCGCTACGACAGGCGTGGTCGCCAATCTTGCCACATCCACGGCGAACACCAATGACGCCAAGGGAGACATCTATTCGTCAATCGAAAACCTGACGGGATCCAGCTATGCAGACAGGCTTTCCGGCAATGCTGGTGTCAACACCCTATCCGGCGCTGCAGGCAACGACATTCTGAACGGAGACGCAGGTAACGACATGCTGGTCGGCGGCATTGGTGCCGACAGGCTCAATGGTGGCGCAGGCATAGATACTGCCAGCTACACCCGCGCCACGACAGGCGTAGTAGCCAATCTTGCCACATCCACGGCGAACACCAATGATGCCAAGGGAGACGTGTATTCATCGATCGAAAACCTGACCGGATCGAGCTATGCGGACAAGCTCTACGGCGATGCAAGCATCAATATCTTGTTAGGTGATGCGGGCGACGATCTGCTAAATGGAGCAGCCGGAAATGACGTGCTGAACGGGGATGCGGGTAACGACATTCTGGTCGGCGGCATTGGTGCCGACAGGCTCAACGGTGGCGCAGGCACAGATACTGCCAGCTACGCCGGCGCCACAAAAGGCGTGACCGCACATCTCGGCAGACCCAATGTGAACACCAATGATGCCAAGGGAGACGTGTATTCATCGATCGAAAATCTGACCGGATCGAGCTATGCAGACAGTCTCTACGGCGATGCCAAAGCCAATACCCTGTCCGGTAGTGCAGGCAACGATCTGCTGAGCGGAGCAGCCGGAAATGACCTGCTGGTCGGTGGCATTGGCGCCGACGATCTGTACGGCGGCGGGGGAGCTGACCGGTTCATCTTCTCGGCAACCAATGAGTCCACGCTCGCGGCAACGGGGCGGGACAGTATCTTCGATTTTCTAGCTTCTCAGGGCGACAGGATCGACCTATCCCGCATTGACGCCAATACAAAAATTGCTGGCGATCAGGCATTCTCGTTCATCAACTCCAGTGCTTTCAGTGGCAAGGCTGGCGAACTCCGATATGCGTCATCTGCATCCGACACCTATATATACGGTGACGTGAACGGCGATGGAAAAGCGGATTTTGCCATCCACCTCGATGATCAAATCGCCATGCAAAAAGGCTATTTCCTTCTTTAAAAATCTTTAAAACCATAAGGATGGAGGCCGGATCAGCGAGTATCCGGCCTCTTTTTTTTGTCAATCCTTTACTGAGAATTCCGACACCGATGTCTCTGCTGGATAGCTTGCTATCAAGTGTAACTCAACCGACTGGATCGATCGACAGTCGTGACCGCGATGGGAAATCTGATGGATCATCTGGGCGAGGCGCAATCACCCTGCCCTGAGGGCTTTCGTGCCAACAAAAAAAGCGGCCTGAAAGCCGCTTTTTCCATGTCCCTTGTAACTTCAGCCTCAGCCGACGAATGCGCGTTCGATGACGAACTCGCCGGGCTTGTTGTTGGAGCCCTCATGCAAACCGGCGGCTTCGAGAATTTCCTTGGTTTCCTTCAGCATCTCGGTCGAGCCGCAGATCATGCCGCGGTCGACGGCCGGATCGAACGCCGGCAGGCTAAGGTCGGAGAACATCTTGCCGTCGCGCATCAGATTGGTGATGCGGCCCTTGAACAGATAATCCTCGCGGGTGACCGTCGCATAGTGGCGCAGCTTGTCGCCGACGAGTTCGGAGAGGAACTCGTGATTGCGGATTTCCTCGATCAGGTCGAAACCGTATTTCAGCTCGGCCACATCGCGCGTCGTGTGCGTGAGGATGACTTCCTCGAATTTTTCGAAAGTTTCCGGATCGCGGATCAGGCTGGCAAACGGTGCGATGCCGGTCCCGGTCGAGAACATATAAAGGCGCTTGCCGGGCGTCAGTGCGTCGAGCACCAGCGTGCCCGTCGGCTTCTTGCGCATCAGCACCTGATCGCCGGGCTTGATACCCTGCAGATGCGAGGTCAGTGGGCCATCCGGCACCTTGATCGAGAAGAATTCGAGCTCTTCGTCCCAGGCCGGGCTGGCGATCGAATAGGCGCGGTAGATCGGCTTGCCATCGACCATCAGGCCGATCATGGCGAATTCGCCCGAGCGGAAACGAAACTCGGTCGGACGCGTCATACGGAAGCTGAACAGCCGGTCCGTATAATGCGTGACTTTCGTCACCGTTTCGGCGAACACGCCAGCGGGCACGGTTGCGGCAAATTCTTCGATCTTGGCAGGAGCATTCATTTCGGCGTCAGGTCCTGTAATGATGAGTAATGCTTTCAGGTATCAGCGGATAGTCCAAAATGCGCTGGTTTGGAAGCAATTCCGTTCCAATTATAGCGCCTTTTGCGAATTGATGCGTGCTTCAGTGTGTCGCGGCCTTAGGAAACCCGCCGCCAGCTGTAGGATTTCGCATCCGCCGATGGTTTTGCCGTCGGCTGATAGTGATTATCGATCCCCGGAAGCCGGCCTTCTGACAGGCGCTTCAGAGCCGTTTCGTTGCTGACGGCGAAACTGTCGACACCGCAACGCAGCATCAGCGGCACCTGGTCAATCAGCACATCGCCAACGGCCCGGATTTCCTTGCCGTAATGAAGACGAACGCGCAGCAAAGACGCGTGGCTAAACGCCCGGCCGTCGTTGAACGCCGGGAATGCCACGGCGATCAGCGACACCTGTTCCAGGAACGGCTGCAGCCGCGTGATATCGTCGGCCGGGTTGATCAAAACGCCAAGCCCGCTATCGCCGGACGATGCCTTTTCAACAAAGGCATCAATCCCGAGAATGACTTTCTCGTTCGAGCCGGCCTTGACCTCTTCCGTCTCGACAATCCACGGGTCGTCGGTCACGAAGCCGGTTTCTTTCCAGATCTGTGTCATATGCTTGTCCTTGAACCTCAGGCCGCTTCCTGGGCATTGCCGCCGTAGAGCGCATCCTTGAAGGGCTGCGGCCCGACCCGGCGATAGGCGTCGAGGAAGATTTCCGACGCATCCTTGCGCAGACCGAGATAGGTATTGACGATCGTCTCGATCGCATCCGTGACCTTTTCGGGCTCGAAACCACGGCCGATGATCTCGCCGATCGAGGTATTCTCGTCGCCGGAACCGCCCAGCGTGATCTGGTAGAGCTCGGCGCCCTTCTTTTCCACGCCCAAAAGGCCGATATGGCCGACATGGTGGTGGCCGCAAGCATTGATGCAGCCGGAAATCTTGATCTTCAGCTCGCCGATCTCGGCCTGACGGTCGGGATTGCCGAAACGGGTGGAGATTTCCTGCGAAAGCGGGATCGAGCGCGCATTGGCCAGCGCGCAATAATCCAAGCCGGGACAGGCAATGATATCGGTAATCAGACCGGCATTGGCGGTCGCAAGACCAATCGAGACGAGACCGCGATAGAGCGCTTCCAGATCCGCCAGCGCCACATGCGGCAAGATGATGTTCTGCTCATGGCTGATGCGGATTTCATCGAATGCGTATTCCTGCGCCAGATCGGCGATCGCATCCATCTGGCTGTCGCTTGCATCGCCCGGAATGCCGCCGATCGGTTTTAGCGATACCGTCACCATGCCATAGTCCGGATGCTTGTGCGGCTGGACATTATGCTGCACCCAGCGGGCGAATTCCGGATCGGCCTTCTTCCATCCAGCCAGATTTTCCCAGCCTTCTGGACGATCGCCAAGCGGCGGCAGCGTGAAATAGCTGGTGATGGCCTGGATATCGGCTTCCGGCAGTTTCAGCTCGGTGTTCTTCAGCTGCAGGAACTCCTGCTCAACCTGGCCGGTGAGATTTTCCACGCCGGTTTCGTGGACGAGGATCTTGATGCGCGCCTTGTACTTGTTGTCGCGGCGGCCGTGCAGGTTGTACACGCGCATGACCGCCGTCGTGTAGGACAGAAGGTCTGCTTCCGGCAGGAAATCGCGGATTTTCTTGGCAATCATCGGGGTACGCCCCTGCCCGCCGCCGACATAGACGGCAAAGCCGATCTCGCCCTTGTCGTTCTTCTTCAGATGCAGGCCGATATCATGTACCTGAATGGCCGCGCGGTCGCGTTCGGCGCCGGTGACAGCGATCTTGAACTTGCGCGGCAGGAACGAGAATTCCGGGTGAACGGAAGACCACTGGCGCAGAATTTCCGCGTAGGGGCGCGGATCGGCAACCTCGTCGGCAGCGGCACCGGCAAAATGGTCGGCGGTGACGTTGCGAATACAGTTGCCGGATGTCTGGATGGCGTGCATCTCGACCGAGGCGAGCTCCGCCAGGATATCCGGCGTGTCCGAGAGTTTCGGCCAGTTGTACTGGATGTTCTGGCGCGTGGTGAAATGGCCATAGCCGCGATCGTATTTGCGGGCGATATGGGCAAGCATGCGCATCTGGTTGCTGTTCAGCGTGCCATAGGGAATGGCAACGCGCAGCATATAGGCGTGAAGCTGCAGATAGACGCCATTCATCAGCCGCAGCGGCTTGAAGGCATCTTCGGCAAGCTCGCCAGAGAGGCGGCGCGTCACCTGATCGCGAAACTGGGCAACGCGGTCGGCAACAAAGGCATGGTCGAATTCGTCGTAACGGTACATCGGTCTTCTTTTCCTTAAGCCGCGTGCACGGGGCCAGTCAGGCCCTTGTATCCAGGCGCGTAGTCGATCGTCGGGCCTTCGGCACGAACACGCTCGCGCATACGCAGCGGCCGCAGCACGCCTTCCACTTCTTCAATATCAATGACATTCACGTCAACCACCTTGTTGTCGGCAAAGGCGGCCTTGCCGGTTGCTTCCAGAGCGGTGACCGCCTCGGCGTGGCGGGCGACAAACGCATCCTGCAGCGATTCCACCCAGTTACCGGAGGCATCAAGCCAGACGGAAATGCCGTCGGACAGGCGGTTTGCGGTCAATACCTTGTCGGCCATGTCAGTTCCTCACTTCGTCAGTCTGTTTGTGCAGCATGTTCGCGCGAGCGGTGGTGCCGATCGTTTTGCCCTTCACCAGCGGCTGCGAGCGCTCGAAATTCGCGCCAGCGACCGCGTCACCAATGATCACCATGACCGGGCCATCCAGCTCGTCGCGATACTGCAGGTCCGGCAAGTCCTTGAGCGTGCCGTGCAGCAGCTTGCGCTCTGCGCGGCTGGCATTCTCGATGACGGCAACCGTGGTTTCCGCCGGCAGACCAGCCTCGATCAGGCGCGCCGCCACAGAGGCTGCAACCGTGCGGCCCATATAGACGGCAATGGTGGCGCCGGAAATGGCAAGACGGCCCCAATCCGGCAGGACATCGCCGGTCAGATCGTGGCCGGTGGTGAAGATCAGCGAGGATGCGACCCCGCGCAGCGTCAGCGGCAGTTCGAAATCGGCCGCAGCGGCAAAAGCCGAGGTGATGCCGGGCACGATCTCATAGGTGATACCGGCTTCGCGCAACGCCGCCATTTCTTCGCCGGCGCGGCCATAGACCAGCGGATCACCCGATTTCAGCCGCACGACGCGCTTGCCGTCCTGGCCAAGGCGTACCAGAAGCTGGTTGATCTCGTCCTGCGATTTCGAATGGCAGCCCTTACGCTTGCCGACCGAAAGGCGCTCGGCATCGCGGCGGCCCATATCGACGATCGCCTGCGGCACCAGCGCATCATAGACGATGACATCGGTTTCCATCATCACGCGCTGGGCGCGCAAGGTCAAAAGGTCTTCGGCCCCGGGCCCAGCGCCAACCAGCCAGACATGGCCGGGGACACGATCGACCGATTGCAACAGCCGGGACGCTTCACGGCGGGCCTCTGCGACATTCCCAAGCGACACGTGATCGGCAACAGGGCCGGAGAAGAAGCGGCGCCAGAAAACACGGCGGGAGACCCCACGCGGCAGAACACGGTCGGCGGTGTCGCGATAGGCCTGCGCCAGCGACGCGAGCGCACCAAGAGACGGGGAAAGCAGCTGATCGATCTGCGCGCGGATCATCTGGGCGAGCACAGGCCCTGCGCCCTCCGTGCCGATGGCGACTGCGACAGGCGCGCGGTTGACAAGCGCGGGCGTCAGGAAGTCGCAGAATTCCGGTTGATCGACCGCATTGGCTGGAATTTTCTGGGCGCGAGCTGCCGCAACAATGAGGCGATCCTGCGCGGCGTCACCGGTGGCAGCAAACACCAGTGTCGCGCCATCGACCTGATTGGCCTCGAAACGCTTACTCACCAGTTCGACCGTATTGGACGACAGGAAAGCGGCGAAATCAGCTTCCGGCTCATCTGCATAGGCGACAATCCGCGCCTGCGTGTTCAAGAGCAGCCGGACCTTGGCGAAGGCCTCGTCACCATTGCCGAAAACCGCCACGCATTTCTGCGCAACGCGGAAGAAGGCCGGAAAGACGGTCAGTTGCTCGGTCATAACGTGGGAATCTGATCCTGTTACAGGTTCTGCGGAATATCTCTTTTATACGGTGAAAATTGAAGAAACAGAAATTCCGATGCCTTTGCAGGCGGATATTCTTTTGCTCGACTTCAGCATAAATTGAGCAAATATCACCGGCCAGGGGCCTGTTGCAACATCTGACGCGAACGGCTATGCGGCATTGCCTATCCCGGCCGATATCCGTTAAATGCCGTCTTTGACATAGACCGGAGCCATGCGTTGATGAAGAATTCCGACCTTGCAGGCCGCCTGCAGACCGTCATTGAAACGGACATCCTCCCTCTGACGGAGAAAGGCGTGGCTGCCGGAAACAAAATTTTTGGTGCGGCGATCCTGCGCAAATCGGACCTGTCGCTGGTGATCGCAGAGACCAACAACGAGACGGAAAATCCGCTCTGGCATGGCGAAGTGCATGCACTGAAGCGCTTTTACGAGCGCGCCGAAAAGCCCGATACCAAGGACCTGATCTTCCTCTCCACCCATGAACCCTGTTCGATGTGCCTTTCGGCCATTACCTGGGCGGGTTTCGACAATTTCTACTATTTCTTCAGTCACGAGGATTCGCGCGACGCGTTCTCGATTCCGCACGACCTAAAAATCCTCAAAGAAGTTTTCCGGCTCGATCCCGGCGGTTATGCCAAGACCAACGCCTTCTGGCACTCGGCATCGATTGCCGATCTGGTGGCGACATCAAAGGAAGCCGACAAAGCAGCCCTTCGGGCGCAGGACCAGCGCATCCGTCAACGCTATCAAGCCCTCTCCGATGCCTACCAGTCCGGCAAGGACGACAACGCCATTCCACTGAATTGAGCCCCATGCAGCCCTCCAAGGATATCACCCGCCTGCTCGACATCATGGAAGCCTTGCGCCAGCCGGAAACCGGCTGCCCTTGGGACATCGTCCAGACCTTCGAGACCATCAAGCCCTACACGCTGGAAGAAGCCTATGAGGTTGCCGACGCCATCGAGCGCGCCGATATGGACGATCTCTGCGACGAACTCGGCGATCTGCTGCTGCAGGTGGTTTTTCACGCCCGCATGGCTGAGGAAGCCGGCGATTTCGCCTTTGGCGATGTGGTGGAAGCGATCACCCGAAAGATGATCCGGCGCCATCCGCATGTCTTTGCACGCTCCGATGCCGACACGCCGCAGGCCGTCAAACTGCAGTGGGACGAGATCAAGCAGGCGGAAAAAACCGAGCGCCGCGAGCGGCGGGCAAAGCGCGGACTGCCGGAGGATGTCAACAAGGGACATCTCGGCTCCGTCCAGCGCAGCTTTCCGGCATTGGTCGAAGCACTGAAATTACAGGAACGCGCAGCCAAGGTCGGCTTCGACTGGTCTTCGCCCGAACCCATTCTCGACAAGATCGAGGAAGAGATCGCCGAACTGCGCGAGGCGCTGGCATCCAATGACAAGGCAAAGGTTGCGGACGAACTCGGCGACCTGATCTTCGCCGTCGTCAATATCGGCCGCCATGTTGGCGCCGACCCCGAAATGGCGCTGCGCGGCACCAACACCAAGTTCCGCCGCCGTTTCGCGCATATCGAGACGGAACTGGACGCTCATGGAGAAACGCTGGAAGAAGCCACGCTGGAGCGGATGGAAGATCTCTGGCAGGCCGCCAAAGCAATCGAGCGGCAGCTGACGTAACACGCTGCGATACATTGACGTAACGGCATGCCGTTACGTCAATGCGCATTTCAGGCCTACCAGTCCTGCGCGGCGGCTTTCGGGCCATTTCCGAGACGACGATCCAGCTCTTCAGATTCGCTTGGCGTCATGCGCAGATCAAGACTGACGGAACCGTCTTCCAGGTCTTCCCGGCCATCGACCATCGTGTGTTCATAGACCCACGACAGCAGCTGCAGCTTGTTGGCTGGCAGCACGACATTGCATTCCATCAGGACCCCGGACAACCACTTGTTGATCTCCTCGAGAAGGTGATCGACGCCCTCGCCCGTAACGGCGGAAACAGCAACCGTATTTTCGCTGTTTTCGGCTTTCTGCACGAGGCTTTCATGCGCGTCGGCATCCAACAGGTCGATCTTGTTCCAGATCTCGATGATGCGTTCGGAACGGGCCTTGTCATCGATACCGAGATCGGTGAGGATGCGTAGGACGTCCTGCGACTGAACCTGATTGTCGGGATCGGCAAGATCGCGCACATGCAGGATCAGGTCGGCTTCCAGCACCTCTTCCAGCGTCGCGCGGAAGGCGGCGACCAGATGGGTCGGCAGGTCGGAGATGAAGCCGACGGTGTCGGACAGCATGACCATGCGCCCATGCGGCAGCTTCATCCGGCGTAGCGTCGGGTCGAGCGTGGCAAACAGCATGTCTTCGGCGAGAACGCCCGCACCAGTGATACGGTTGAACAGCGTTGATTTACCGGCATTGGTGTAGCCGACAAGCGCCACGATTGGATGCGGCACTTTCTTGCGTTTGGCGCGGTGAAGCTGACGGGTGCGGCGCACCTGCTCCAGCTCCTTCTCGAGCTTGACGATCTTTTCCTGCAGCAGCCGGCGGTCGGCCTCGATCTGGGTTTCACCCGGACCACCCATGAAACCGGCGCCACCGCGCTGGCGTTCCAAGTGGGTCCAGCTGCGAACCAGACGGCCCTTCTGATAGTTCAGATGCGCAAGCTCGACCTGCAGCGTGCCTTCCTTGGTGGAAGCGCGGCGGCCGAAGATTTCGAGAATGAGACCGGTCCGGTCGATGACCTTGCAGTTCCATTCCTTTTCCAGATTGCGCTGCTGAACCGGCGTCAGCGGATGATCAATGATGACGAGCCCGGCATTGTGCTCGCTGAGCAGATGCCCGATTTCTTCGATCTTGCCACTGCCGAGCAGCGTTCCCGGCTTTGGCTGGGCGACGGGCACGATCATGCCGTGCACGACTTCGAGATCGATGGCGAGCGCAAGCCCGATCGTCTCTTCCAGCCGGCTTTCGTCGCTGCGCGTCGAGGTCGCGGCAATGATGTCTGCATTCTGTCTGCCGGTCTTTTTCAGGACCGGGACGATGACGACAGCGCGCATATCATCACGCAGCTTTTCAAGCTCCGGGATGATCGACGCCGATTTTGTATCACGTTTGGTAATGTGTCTTGTATCCCGTCAGGATGCGGATTCTTCGCTCTCGAACATCTGCATCGGCTGGCCCGGCATGATTGTCGAGATTGCGTGCTTGTATACGAGCTGGGAATGCCCGTCACGCCGCAAAAGCACACAGAAGTTGTCAAAAGACGTGACAACGCCCGTCAGTTTCACACCATTGATAAGAAAAATTGTCAGAGATATCTTCTGCTTGCGGACCGTGTTGAGAAAAAGATCCTGCAAGTTCTGAGAACGTTCCGCCATAGCGCCGCTTCTTTCTTATTGTCCGGTCCGATTTAACCGGTTGATTATACGATCTGAATAGCCCGAACGCTGAAAAAACTGGTCTTTAAAGCGTCCCCCCGGATTTGGTATCAAATCGCGGTCTTTTCCGCAATGTCGAAAAAGGCTTCACGAATTTTCTGTGACACGCTGCCCGGATGGCCGTTGGCGATGGTTTTACCGTTAACAGCAACGACGGGAAAGCAGATGCTTGTGGCTGCCGTGATGAAGACTTCGCGTGCCTCCAGCATGTCTTCGAGAGAAAATGCCTCTTCCACAATCTCAAGCCCGATCGCAGCGGTCACATCCTTCAGCGTCGTCCGAGTAATGCCGCGCAAGATGCCGTGTTCCGCATGACGGGTCCGCAACCGGCCCTCCTTGTCGACGATCCAGACATTGGTCGCCGCTCCCTCCTTCACCATGCCGTCCTGATCGACAAAGATCGCCTCCTGCGCGCCCTGTTCCTTGGCGGCCTGGCGGGCCAGCACATTCGGCAGCAATCCGACGGACTTGATGTCAACGCGGTCCCAGCGGTTCTCCGGAACGGTGATGGCGCTGATGCCCGTGGCGTTCTTCCTGGCGATCACCGACGCATCGGTTCTCTTCGCGGTGACCACGATCGTTGACGGCGTATCGGCTGCCGGAAAGACATGGTCGCGCCGAGCCGCACCGCGCGTCACCTGCAGATAAAACATGCCGTTCCGCACCCGATTACGGCGCACGACTTCACGAATGACCAGGACGAGCGCTGCCCGCGTCATCGGCCAGGCCATGCGGAGTTCGCTCAGCGACCGGTCCAGCCGGTCGAGATGGCGGGTCAGGTCTACGATGAAACCGTGGCGGATCTCGCAGACCTCATAGACGCCATCGGCGAGCTGGAAGCCGCGATCCTCGATATGAACAGCAGCTTCGGTATGGCGCTGGTAGGCACCGTTGACATAGGCAATGCGCGACATGGATGACCTGTCTCAGAAGGATAAAACGATGGTTTTCAGACGCCGAGCGATTTCAGTTTGCGATGCAGCGCCGAGCGCTCCATGCCGACAAACTCGGCGGTACGGGAAATATTGCCGCCGAAACGGTTGATCTGGGCGATCAGGTAGTCCCGCTCGAACATTTCACGCGCCTCCCGCAGCGGCAGCGTCATGATGTGATGGTCCCCTTGCGTCGAAATCTTCGGCAGACTGTCACCGACCTCGCTTGGCAGCATGTCGGCCGAAATTGCCGTATCCGGACCATCGCTGCGGGCGAGAATCATCAGCCGCTCGATATTGTTGCGCAACTGCCGGATATTGCCCGGCCAGTCGTGCGATTGCAGTACGGCCAACGCGTCGTCACCGATCTTGCGGGTGCGAATGCCCGCCTGCTCACTGATCTGGCGCATGAACATATCGACCAGAAACGGAATATCCTCGCGCCGTTCCGCCAGCGGCGGCACACGCACAGGGATGACGGCCAGCCGGTGGTAAAGATCCTCGCGAAAAGCACCTTCGGCAATCTGGCTTTCGAGATTGTAAGCGGTCGAAGAAATGATGCGGACATCGACCTTGACGCGCTTGGAGCCACCGACCCGCTCGAACTGCTGGTCGACCAGCACACGGAGGATCTTGTTCTGCGTCTCGCGCGGCATTTCGCCGACTTCGTCGAGATAGAGAATGCCGCCATGGGCCTCTTCGAGCGCGCCGGTCTTGCGCGGCTGGCCCGGTGTTCCCTCGGTACCGAACAGCGCCATTTCCATCCGGTCGGGGGTGATCGCGGCAGCATTCAGCGCCACGAACGGTCCGCCTGCCCGCGAGGACTTGCGGTGGATCATCCGGGCAACCAGTTCCTTGCCCGAGCCGGACGGGCCATGGATCATGATGCGACTGTTGGTCGGCGCAACCTTTTCGATCGTCTGGCGCAGCTGCGACACGGCAACCGAGGTACCGATCAGCTCGACGGGATCGCCCGAGCGTTTCTTCAGCTCGGACACTTCCTTCTTCAGCTTGGAATTTTCCAGCGCCCGTTCGGCAATGAGAATCAACCGGTCCGCCTTGAAAGGCTTTTCGATGAAGTCATAGGCGCCGCGCCGGATCGCCGAAACGGCGGTCTCGATATTGCCGTGCCCGGAAATCATCACCACCGGCAAATCAGGATAGCGGCTCTTGATCTCGTCGAGCAGCGCCAGACCATCGAGACGGCTGCCTTGCATCCAGATATCGAGGAAGACGAGGCGCGGCACGCGATCGCTGATGGCGGCAAGCGCGCTGTCGCTATCGAACGCGGTGCGGGTTTCATGCCCCTCGTCGGACAGGATACCGGAGACGATTTCGCGAATGTCTTCTTCGTCGTCCACAACCAGAATGTCAGCGGCCATAGGA
Organism: Pararhizobium sp.; assembly: GCF_965279435.1. Classification (NCBI taxonomy): domain Bacteria; kingdom Pseudomonadati; phylum Pseudomonadota; class Alphaproteobacteria; order Hyphomicrobiales; family Rhizobiaceae; genus Pararhizobium; species Pararhizobium sp. The sequence continues at coordinate 3,320,459 of NZ_CBDIHY010000003.1, read as the reverse complement.
AGTATCCTTGTCTTGTCTGTCTTCGGTGCCGCTGCTCTGTCCAGCAGGCGGCAAAATAATGCGAATCATGGCGCCCTGGCCGCGATCAAAATCGGCCGGTGCGTCATGCAGTTCCAACTGTCCACCGTGGTCCTCGATAATCTTCTTGACGATCGCGAGACCAAGGCCGGTGCCCTTTTCGCGCATGGTCATATAGGGCTCGAGAATGCGATGGCGATTTTCGGTCGGCAGTCCCCGGCCGTTGTCGATGATATCGATGACGTACTGGCCGCTCGTTTCATTCAATCGCGACCGCACCATCACCTTGCGATCACCGCGAACGGCATCCGCAGGCAGGGCCTCGATCGCCTCAACCGCGTTCTTGATGATATTGCCGAAGGCTTGACCGAGCATGCGGCTGTCGAACGTACCGTCGAGCGGTTCCTCGCCAAGGTCGCGAATGAAAGTCACATGGGTATTGCCCATCTCGCGCAGGAAGATCGCATCCTTAAGAATATTGCGCAGATCGGCCTTTTCCTTGGTCGGCTTGGGCATACGGGCGAAACCGGAGAACTCATCGACCATGCGGCCGATGTCCTCAACCTGGCGAACGATCGTATCAGTACACTGATCAAACACCGCGCGATCGTCCTGATTGATCTGTTTGCCGTAGCGGCGCTTCAGCCGTTCGGCCGAGAGCTGGATCGGCGTCAACGGGTTCTTGATTTCATGGGCGATACGCCGGGCGACGTCGGCCCAGGCGGTCGAGCGCTGGGCAATCACCAGGTCGGTAATATCATCGATGGTGATGACATAGGAATCCTTGGCGTCGTGCGATTCCTCACGCGTCACCTGAACATTCAGCGTCCGCTCCGTACCGCCGCGCATGATGTTGATCTGCTTGCGGTAGTCGTTGCGGTGGCGGCTGGCGGCCTCGTTAAGCACCTGCTCGATCTCGGGCGCCACATCTTCAAGCCTTTCGCCAATCAGGTCCAGCGTCGTGCGCGACAGGAAATGCTCCGACGACGGATTGGCGATAGTGATGCGCCGGTCGTCCTCGACACCGATCACGGCCGCCGTCACACCGGAAAGCACTGCCTCGATGAAGCGGCGCCGGTCGTCCATCTCGTCCTTCGCTTCAAGGATCTGGTCGCGCTGCGTGCGGATTTCGGCGATCATCTTGTTGAAGGTACGTGACAGGCTGCCGACATCACCATCCACTGCATGCACCGGCACGATGACATTCAGGTTGCCGCTGGCGACGCTATCGGCTGCGCCGATCAGAAGCCGGATTGGCCGGACGATCCGGTCGGCGACCGCGATAGCCGTCCAGATCGCCGCCAGAAGCACGATCAGCGCAAAACCGAGATAAAGCACCCCGAAGGCCACCTGCAGCGATGTGCGACCTGCCTCCAGATTTTTGTATTCTGCAGTGTTTTCCTCCATCAGCCGCATCGAGCGCATGACCTTCGGGTCAACACTGCGCACGGTGTAGAGATAGGCGCCCTCGATATTGTCGATCGGGATGATCGCGCCGACGAGATTGGTGACGCCGGGCGGAATAAGCGTCGGCTGGCCGGAGACCGTGCTCATCAGCGCGTCTCTCGGAATGGCTGGTAGCGGCCGCTCAGTCGGAATATTGGCCTGAAGGATCGGCGAACCATCGCCGCGCACCAGGAAGGCACCGAGCATGCCACGTCCGCGGGCCTGCCGCGTCATCAGCTCGATGAAGCCGGTGCGGTCGAGGCTGTAGAGCTGGCGATTGCGTTCTAGGTCATTGGCCATCGAAACAGTCTGGCCCTGCAGATAGCTGGCATTTTCGAGCACATAGGCCTGCGCCACATCGAGCGAGGAACTGACAATCGACTGGGTGCGCAGCGAAAACCAGCGATCGAGCCCGACATCGAGCGTGATGCTGGCAAAGATCGCCACCAGGATGGCGGGCGTGATCGCAACGATCGAAAATAGCGCGACGATACGCACGTGCAGGCGGGCGGCGGCCCTGCCCCGGTTGCGCGCCTTCAATAGGCGGACGATCTCCCGGCCGATCAGAAACAGCAGCCCGAGCACGAAAAGCGCGTTGATCGCCGCCGAGCCGATGATGATGTTGGTTTCCGGCTTGATAGGCGTGAGCCCGAGAAGAATCAGCAGCGATACGATCGCGCAGATCAACGCGCCCGTTGCCAGCAACAGGCCCGGCAACGCAAAAGTTGCGCGCCGGTCATGGCCGATCACGGCAACTTCTTCTTTCGCCAGTGGCGCAATCAGCCCTTCGGCCATCAAAAATGCATCCCCCGTCCCGCCTCGCCTTCCATGAGAAAGCAGCGGGCATATTTCGCGCCATGGTCAAGAAATGACCGCCAAGACCCGATCGACTCCTTGCTTGCAAAGGCAAAGAGGCCAGATCCGGCGGATGACGAGCGGAAAGACTCAGCCGTCACCCGTGTGCTTTCTAAGCAACATATTGTGGCGAAAATGCAACGCTTATGGGTGCCAAGTCAAGCGCTGCGGGAGCTGCGATAAACCGAAACCCCAAGCTCGCGAATTTTCTTGCGCAAAGTGTTCCGGTTGAGGCCAAGCAGGTCGGCTGCCTTGATCTGGTTGCCGCGCGTTGCCGTCAAGGCAGCCAGTATGAGCGGATATTCCATTTCGGCCAGCACACGATCATAAAGGCCCGCCGGCGGCAGCCCCTCGCCGAAGCCGGCGAAATATTGCCGCATGTTTTCTTCCACGGCCTGCGAAATCGACATCGACCCGGAGCGGCTCGATGCCTTCTCGATCGGACTGTCGGGAATGTCCGAGCGCAATTCGCTTTCGATGATTTCCCGGGTGATGACGTCCTGTGGATAAAGCGCGGTCAGGCGGCGTACGACGTTTTCGAGCTCGCGGACGTTGCCCGGCCACGGATGCGCCTTCATCAGCTCGAGCGCTTCCTGATCGAAACGCTTGACGTCGAGGCCTTCCTTTTCGGCCTGCTGAACGAAGTGGCGGACGAGATCGGGAATATCCTCGGCGCGATCACGCAGCGGCGGCAGCCGCAGCGGCACGACGTTCAGGCGGTAGTAGAGATCTTCGCGGAACAGGCCCTGGTTGATTGATTGCTTCAAATCCTTGTTGGTTGCAGCGACGATACGAACATCCGATCGGATCGGCGTGCGGCCGCCGACGGTGGTGTATTCGCCCTGCTGCAGCACGCGCAGCAGACGCGTCTGTGCATCCATCGGCATGTCGCCGATTTCATCGAGAAACAGCGTGCCACCCTCGGCCTGTTCGAAACGGCCGGTCGAGCGGTTCTGCGCACCGGTGAAGGCACCCTTCTCGTGACCGAACAGTTCCGATTCGATCAGGTCACGCGGGATCGCCGCCATGTTGATGGCAACAAACGGGCCGTTGCGGCGCTTGCCGTAGTCGTGCAACGCCTTGGCGACCAGTTCCTTGCCGGTGCCGGATTCGCCGGTGATCATCAGTGTCAGGTCGGTCTGCATCAGGCGGGCAAGAACGCGGTAGATTTCCTGCATGGCGGCCGAGCGGCCGACCAGTGGCATGCCGTCCTGCGGATCGTCTTCCAGCTTTTGGGGCTTGCGCTTCGGCTCGGCCAAAGCCCTACCGATGATCGCGATCAATTCGGTGAGGTCGAAGGGTTTCGGCAGGTAATCATAGGCACCCTTTTCCGAGGCCTTGATGGCGGTCATGAAGGTGTTCTGGGCGCTCATCACCAGAACTGGCAGGTCCGGCCGTGCCTTCTTGATGCGCGGTAGAAGATCGAAGGCGTTTTCGTCGGGCATCACCACATCGGTGACGACCAGATCGCCATCACCGGCCGAAATCCACCGCCACAGCGTCGCTGCATTCGAGGTGATGCGGACGTCGTAGCCGGCGCGGCTCAGCGCCTGATTGAGAACGGTACGGATGGCAGCGTCGTCGTCAGCGACGAGAATGGTGGCGCCAGTCATCGAGAATGTCCTTTTATGATGGTCAGAGGCTCGCTGTCTTCGGCCGTCGGCCCTTTGGAAGCGGGCATCAGAACGCGAAATGTAGTGCGGCTCGACTGGCTGTCGCACTCGACGATGCCGCCATGACCGCCAATGATCTTGGCAACCAGGGCAAGGCCGAGGCCGGAGCCGTTGGTCTTGGTGGTAATGAATGGATCAAACAGATGCGGCACAAGATCGGAAGGTACGCCCGGTCCGTTGTCATGAACGCAGAATTCGAGCGGCAGCGAAATCTTCTCCCGCGTTCCGGCGACCGACAGTCGGATACCAGGCCTGTAAGCCGTCGTCAGCATGATCTCGCCGTCCGACTTGTCGGCAACCGCCTCGGCCGCGTTCTTGATCAGGTTGAGGAAGACCTGGATCAGCTGGTCACGATTGGCGTAAACCGGCGGCAGCGAGGGGTCGTAATTCTCGGTGATGCGAATTCTCCGGGCAAAGCCAGCCTTGGCAATGGCCTTCACATGATCAAGCACGGAGTGGATATTGACCGGATGACGGTCAACCGGCCGCTCGTCGGAAAACACTTCCATACGATCAACGAGCGATACGATCCGGTCCGTTTCATCGCAGATCAGCCGCGTCAGCGCCCGGTCCTCGTCATTGACGGATGTTTCCAGCAGCTGGGCTGCACCACGAATACCCGACAGCGGGTTCTTGATCTCATGGGCAAGCATCGAGGCCAGACCGGTGACCGAGCGTGCCGCTGCCCTGTGTGTCAGCTGCCGGTCGATCTTGTCCGCCATCGAGCGCTCCTGGAAGACGATCACGACAGAACCCGGCTCGGACAGAACCGGCGCCACATAGAGATCGACAAGCTTGTCAGCCCCCAGTCGCGGCGAGCTCAGATCGACCCGGTATTCGTTGACGGCGGCGCGGCGCTCGCGGACCTGATCGATCAACGTCAGAAGTGGACTGCCGAACGGAATGAAGGCGCTGATGTCGTGACGGGCGAGATAATTGGCGCTGGCGCCGAAGAATGCCTCCGCCTCCCAGTTGGCGAAGGCGACAAGACCGTTTTCATCGACGAGGATCACCGGGTTCTGGATGGCGTTGAGAACTGCCATCGGCAGTGAATTGACGCCCTTGCGCTCCTCGTCGCCCAATTTCTCGGTCATGCCGCATCCTTTTGTTCACCGGGGCCACGCCCGGCCGCAATGGCAGCCACCGCGCCAGACAGGGCGATGACCGGGTCAGTCGAGGTCATGATTGCTGCCTTCTCCGGCGCCGCGAGCTGCGGCGCAAACAGTCCCAGATACCAGCCGAGATGTTTCCGCGCATGGCGAAGACCGATATCGGCACCGTAAAATTCCAGCATCATGCCGTAATGTTCAGCAACGATCTCAGCGATCTCGGCTGCGTCCGGATGTTCAACCGCTCCCGCAAGCACACCGGCATGCCAGGGCCGCCCCTGACTGGAGCGCCCGATCATCACCGCATCGGCGCCAGAGCGCCGGAGAATTTCGTTGGCGTCGTCGCGCGTCGCCACATCGCCATTGGCGACCAGCGGCACGGAAATCACCTCGCGCACGGCGCGGATCGCATCCCAATCGGCTGTGCCGTTGTAAAACTGCATGCGGGTGCGGCCATGAATGGTGATCATCTGGACGCCAGCCTCTTGCGCCCGCTTGGCGATCAATGGCGCGTTTATGGAGTTTTCGTCCCAACCGAGGCGCATCTTCAGCGTCACCGGCACATCGACCGCCTTCACCGTCGCCTCGATCAGCGACAGGGCATGATCCGGATCGCGCATCAGTGCCGAGCCGGAATAACCGCCCGTGACCTTCTTGGCCGGGCAACCCATATTGATATCGATGACATCGGCGCCGTTGTCGGCAGCGATCTTTGCCGCCTCGCCCATCCAGTACGCCTCGCGTCCGGCCAACTGCACCATATGCGGATCGATGCCGGAACTCTTCAGCCGCGACCAGCTTTCCGATGCATTGCCGACGAGTTCGCGGCTTGCTACCATTTCGGTCACGACGAGACCTGCGCCAAACCGCCAGGCCAATTGGCGGAAAGGCAAGTCGGTCACGCCCGACATCGGCGCAAGCACGACTCGGCTCCGAAAGGAGAGCCGGCCAACCCGGAACGGGGATGACAAATCCGGTATCTGCAAATGATTATCTTTCGGGCACATCTTTATTCTGCACTATTTTTAGACATACTTGACGGACTTGCCAAGCGATTTCAGAGCTCTACGACAAAATTCTCAGGACAACTGGTAAAGCCCCACCCTTCGCGGTAAATCACCACCACGATTTGAAGCCCGCGTGCCGAACCGGCATGCGCCTGGTGTGACGAAGACTGGAGCGAGAGAGCCATCCATACGCCCGGTGTCGAGCGCAAGCGGCGATCTATTTGCAGGAACCCATATAGAAGATGCACGCAAAAGAACAGTTTTCCTGTGGTGTCGTCATTGTCGCTGCCGGCCGGGGTGAACGCGCCGGCTCCCTGCAGGATGGACCGAAGCAATACCGCGCCATCGGCGGGCGGCCGGTTATGACCCATACGCTTGACGTTTTTGCGACATGGCCGAGGGAAAAGACGATCGTCGTCGTCATTCATCCCGATGACGAAGCCCTGTTTGCTCACGCATGCAGCCTTGTATCAAGCAACACGTCGAACATTACCTTCGTTCATGGCGGGCCGACGCGGCAGCTTTCGGTGCTGGCGGGACTGAAAGCGCTCGAACACTCTGGCGTCACCCATGTGATGATCCATGATGCCGTCCGTCCGTTCATTGACCACGCCCTGCTCGACCGCTGCGTCTCGACGCTGACAGAGGGTTCTGATGCCCTACTGCCCGCAGTTGCGGTTGCCGATACGTTGAAGCGTGGGTCTGCAGATGGAAAGGTTGTTGAGACGGTACCAAGGGCAGGCCTTTATGGTGCCCAGACGCCCCAGTGCTTTCGCTTCGCGCCGATCCTTGCAGCGCATACGAATGCCGCAGCCTCCGGCCGCTCCGATTTTACCGACGACGCCTCGATTGCCGAATGGGCTGGAATGCCCGTAACGCTGATCGAAGGATCGGTGGAGAATTTAAAACTGACGATCAAACGGGATATCACCATGGCCGATGAAAAACTGAACCGGAACGCGCTTCCGGACGTGCGAACCGGCAATGGCTATGACGTGCATCAGCTGATCGACGGCGACGGCGTGACGCTCTGCGGTATCTTCATGCCCCATGACCAGACGCTGCTTGGCCATTCCGATGCCGATGTCGCCCTGCATGCCTTGACCGACGCTTTGCTGGCCACCTGCGGTGCCGGCGATATCGGCGATCATTTTCCACCGTCCGATCCGCAATGGAAGGGCGCCGCCTCGCGCATCTTTCTCGAACACGCGGCAAAGATCGTTCGCGACAACGGCGGCACGATCATGAACGCCGATGTCTCGCTGATTGCCGAAGCCCCGAAGATCGGTCCACACCGGCTGGCGATGCGCGAAAACCTCGCGGATATGCTCGGCATTTCGCTGGATCGCTGCTCGGTCAAGGCGACGACGAACGAGAAGATCGGCTTCATCGGCCGCCGCGAAGGCATTGCAGCCATCGCCACGGCAACGGTCGTCTACACCGGAGGCATCACATGAGTGGCTGGCCCAAGGATATTGAAACCAAGGCAGGCATGCTGATCGCGGAATTTTCCAAACGTGGCCTGATGATCGCCACGGCCGAATCCTGCACCGGCGGCCTGATCACCGGTATCCTGACGGAAATTCCGGGCTCCTCTTCGGTGGTCGATCGCGGTTTCGTTACCTATTCGAATGATGCCAAGATCCAGATGTTGGGCGTCCATACCGCAACACTGGAAAAGCACGGCGCGGTATCGCGTCAGACAGCGATTGAAATGGTGCGCGGCGCGCTCAGTCATTCCAAGGCGGATGCGGCAGTTGCCGTGACCGGTGTCGCCGGACCTAGCGGCGGATCGGACGAAAAGCCGGTCGGACTGGTGCATCTGGCATCAGCCAGCCGGAACGGCGCAGTGCATCACCGCGAGATGCGCTATGGCGACATCGGCCGCGACGCTGTCCGGATGGCAACGGTGCGCACGGCGCTCGATATGCTGCAAGAGACGGCGGGAAACTAACGTCGCGTTATGCCGTTGCGTAAATCGTATCGGCACGCTTCTCGAAGGCTTCGGAAAACATCCGGAACGCCCGGTCGAACATCGAGCCCATGACGGCGCCGAGAATTCGGCTCTTGAACTCGTAGTCGATGAAGAAGTTGACCGAACAGCCGCCCTCACCCATCGCCTCAAAACTCCAGCGGTTGTCGAGATATTTGAACGGCCCGTCGAGATATTTGACATCGATCAGGCGCTCTGCCTTGTTGAGCAGAACCTGTGTGGTAAACGTCTCGCGGATCGCCTTGTAGCCGACGGTCATATCCGCGACCAGCAATTCCTTGCCATCGCGTTCCTTGCGCGAACGCACGGTCAGCCCCTCGCAAAGCGGCAGGAATTGCGGATATTTTTCAACATCGGCGATCAGGTCGAACATCTGGTCGGGTGAATGCTTGACGGGCCGGCGGGTCTCGAATTGTGGCATGGCGTTCAGATATTCAATGATGTGTGGAAAAACAAGATGTGGTCGGCGTCATGCGCGTGCAGTAGGCGCCTGTTGAGTGACGTGCTCCAGCAGGATTCGCGTCTCCGCATGCGATCGGACAACGAAGACCGGCACCTCAGAGCCATAATCCGCCAGCTTCTGCGCGATCTCCGGGCTTTCCGTCTTTTCGAAATTCCAGATGTAGGACAGGAACTCGAGCGTCAGGCGCTCGGGGCAGTTGTCGGCCATTTCCGGGCGCGTCCTGCCGCGCAACCGAAACCAGCGGCTGATAACGCCATAGAGCGAAACATGGCGCGGCGGCCGCATCCAGATGACGAGATCTGTACGCGGCAGGCGCAGCGGCAAGGTGCCGGGGCTTGTGCCGTCCATGATCCATCGCGGCTGCGCCACCGCCCGCTCGACGATCTCAAGCGCCTCGGCCCGCGGGCGCTGCGTCCATCCCGGCATCCAGAAGACGTCGCGATCCATCGAGACATAGGAAAGCGCAAACAGCCAGGAAAGCGCCTGCGCCAAAGTGCTCTTGCCGCTACCCGAACAACCGATCACCAGAACACGATCGGCGGTGCGAAGGGCATCCGCTGTCTGTTCAACATTCAAAAGCTTATTCGACATTGCTGGTTTCCTGCAGGCTCTGGCTCAGTGCACGGATGTCCCGGCGGCTTTTCAGTGTCAGGACAGGCATCTCCGGCGCGTACCGATCGAGCATCTGGACAATCACGGGAGAAACGCGCCGTTCGAAATTCCAGATATAGGAGATAAATTCGCGATCCGGCAGCTGTTCGGGACAGCCCGGCGCCATGTCGGGACGCACACGGCCAAAGCTCGACGCCACGCGGCAGACAAGCCCCCAAAGGCAGATGCGGCGCGGCAGGCGGACCCAGATGACCATATCTGTTCGCGGAAACCGCAGGTCAAATGTGGAGGGGCCGCTGCCGTCCAAGATCCAGCGGTCCTGTGCAACAGTGGCCGCAATCAGAGCCCGTTCTTCGGCTTTCGGCCGTTTGACCCAGCCGGGCAGCCAGAAAAAATCCCTGTCCATCGAGACGTAGGGAAGATTTAGTTTTGCGGAGAGTTCGCGCGAAAGCGTGCTCTTGCCGCCGCCGGAACAACCGATCACCAGGATGCGGCGTGCCTGGCTCAGGATCGGCAAGGCGTCCTCGATTTCCGGGATATAGGACGGCATGACGGCTCCAAACATGTGAGCCGTGCACCATAGAGTTCAAGTCGGGATTCGCAACATCCGGATGATTATCCCGCAGCTGCCGCCAGCTTCTTCTCACGGTTCGCCCGCAGCCGCGCGAAATCGTCACCGGCATGGTGCGACGAACGGGTGAGCGGGCTGGAAGCAACCATCAGGAAGCCCTTGGTATAGGCGACCGTTTCGTAGGACTTGAACTCTTCCGGCGTGACGAAGCTCATCACCTGATGGTGCTTGCGGGTCGGCTGCAGGTACTGGCCGATGGTGATGAAATCGACATCGGCCGTGCGCAGGTCGTCCATCAGCTGCAGCACTTCGTTGCGCTCTTCACCCAGACCGACCATAATGCCGGACTTGGTGAACATCGTCGGATCGAGTTCCTTGACCCGCTGCAGCAGACGGATCGAGTGGAAATAACGTGCACCCGGGCGGACCGTCAGATAATTGCCGGGCACAGTTTCCATATTGTGGTTGAAGACGTCGGGCTTGGCGGCGACAACGCGCTCCAGCGCACCAGGCTTCTTCAGGAAGTCGGGCGTCAGGATTTCGATGGTCGTCAACGGCGACGCGGCGCGAATGGCCCAGATCACCTTTTCGAAATGCTCGGCGCCGCCATCGGCCAGATCGTCGCGGTCAACCGAGGTAATGACCACATGCGACAGGCCCATTTGCTTGACGGCCTTGGCGACGTTTTCCGGCTCAGCCATGTCCAGCGCCTTCGGCTTGCCTGTGGAGACATTGCAGAAGGCGCAGGCGCGGGTACAGATCTCGCCCATGATCATGAAGGTAGCGTGCTTCTTGTCCCAGCACTCGCCGATATTCGGGCAGCCCGCCTCTTCGCAGACCGTGACAAGCTTGTGCTCCTTCACGATCGACTTGGTTTCGGCATAGCCCTTCGAGGTCGGCGCGCGGACCCGAATCCATTCCGGTTTACGCAGCATCTCGGTGTCGGGCTTGTGGGCCTTTTCCGGATGGCGGATGCGCGGGGCGTCGGGATCGAGAGTGGTGCGGTCGAGGATTGTGACCATCAATGGCTTCCAATTTTGCTTCAAGCGCAACAGCGCGCCCGTCAGGGCCGGATAGATTGGCCCGCCTTTTCAGATGGAGGCGAGCCCTAGCACAATCAAGCGTTCAGCGCACGTCCATAGGCATCGAGCACGCTTTCCTTCAGCGTTTCCGAGATCGTCGGATGCGGGAAGATCGTGTGCATCAGGTCTTCCTCGGTTGTCTCAAGGTTCATGGCGACGACAAAGCCCTGGATCAGCTCGGTAACTTCGGCACCAACCAGATGCGCACCGAGCAATTCGCCGGTCTTCTTGTCGAAAATGGTCTTGACCAGACCCTGGTCTTCACCAAGAGCGATCGCCTTGCCATTGGCAACGAACGGGAAGCGGCCGACGCGGATATCGCGGCCTTCGGCTTTCGCCCTGGCTTCCGTCAGGCCAACCGAGGCGACCTGCGGGTTGCAATAGGTGCAGCCCGGGATCTTAAGCTTGTCCATCGGATGCACATTCGGCAGGCCGGCGATCTTTTCGACGCAGATGACAGCCTCATGCTCGGCCTTATGGGCGAGCATCGGCGGGCCGGCAACGTCGCCGATGGCGTAGACGCCCGGCACGTTGGTCTTGCCGTAACCGTCGATGATGATGCAGCCGCGGTCGGTCTTGACGCCGAGCGCCTCGAGACCGAGGTTTTCGATATTGCCCTGCACGCCGACGGCCGAAATCATCCGGTCGGCGGTGATCTTCTCGACCGAACCGTCCTTCTTCTCGACATGGGCCGTCACGGAATTCGCAGCCTTTTCGACCTTGGTCACCTTGGCATCGAGAATGATCTTCATGCCCTGCTTGTCGAACTGTTTCTTAGCAAAGGCGGAGATTTCCGCGTCCTCGACCGGCATGACCTGCGACATCAGTTCGACCACCGTCACATCTACGCCCATGGTCCGATAGAACGAGGCGAACTCGATGCCGATGGCGCCGGACCCCATGACCAGCAGCGACTTTGGCATTTCTTCCGGCTTCATCGCCTCGAAATAGGTCCAGATCAGCTTGCCATCCGGCTCGATGCCCGGCAGCGCGCGCGGACGGGCGCCGGTTGCAACGATGATATGCTTGGCGGTGTAGGTGCCTTCGCCCAGCGTGTTCTTCGGGATCGGGCCTTGCGGCTGAACGATCGCCTTGGTGGTCTTGGCAACGACAATCTCGTTTGCCTTGGTGAGCTTGGCTTCACCCCAGATGATATCGACCTTGTTCTTCTTCATCAGGAAGGCGACGCCGCCGTTCATGCGCTCGGCAATGCCACGCGAGCGCTTGACGATCGCCTGCAGGTCCGGCGAAATCTTGCCTTCGAGTACCAGGCCGTAGTTCTTGGCATGCTCGGCAAGGTGCAGCACCTCGGCGGAACGCAGCAGCGCCTTGGTCGGGATGCAGCCCCAGTTGGAGCAGATGCCGGCCAGATGCTCGCGCTCGACCACGGCAACCTTCAGGCCCAGCTGGGCTGCGCGGATGGCCGCTATATAACCGCCGGGGCCGGAACCGATAACGATGACGTCGTAGGAATTTGCCATTCTTGTTTCCTGCCTCTTCCTTAGGTCATGTTCCGGGCCAAGAGGACCCATTCATGCCTTTTACTATCTTCAAAGAGTGGCACCGCCTGAAGCCGCGCCTTCTCCGCAAATCCGTTGGCAGCATAGAGCGCCAGCGCCGTATCATTGTGGCTTTCGGTGATCAGGCTGACCTGTTTACCCTTGGCCTTGTCGATCTCATGGGCAAGCAGCGCTCGCCCGATACCCTTGCCGCGATGGTGCCGGTAGACACCCAGGCTATCGATGAAACGGCTGCCGATCACCATGACCTGCAGGTCCAAGAGCGGCTTGATCACCGGATGAGGTGCCACGATATCGCGAACACTTTCATCCAGATCATATCCGATCGACACACCGGCAATCTCGCTGTCCCATTCGGCCAGTGTCGCATCTTTCCAGGCGCCGGGCTCGTCGTCCATCCGCAACCGCGACCGCCCCTGCTCCATGGCAGTATCCTTGGTTCCGCGCATCGCAGCACCGTGCCAGAGCCAGATCGCGAAACCATGGGAGGCAATATCGACCAGAATGGCCAGATCCGCCGCATCACGCCGTTCCGCTGCCCGCAAATGCAAAGCCGCAGTCATTCAGAGACCGAGCATCATCCGGACCATCGGCTCAAGGCCGCGTCCGATGGCGCGTGTATTTTCCATATCCAGATGCACGCCATCGAGCGGCGTCGTCCTTGCCACCGAACCGGCATCGAAGAAGCCGCAGCCGAGTTCGTCGGCAAGGTCTGCATAGAGCGAGGCCAGCATCGAAGACTGGTCGATCGCCCCTGCATACATCGCCGCGAAATTGGAATTCGCCGTTTCACAGATCACCGGTGGCGCGACGATCAGGATTTCCGGCGCCTCGGCCTGCACGCCCGGCCAGCTGTGATGCCAGACCAGTTTGACGAGTCTCTCGATGCCCTTGACTGCTCCAAACGCAGTTCCGTGCAGCAAAGGCTTCATATCGTTGGTGCCGAGCAGGAAAATAACCAGATCGACCGGGGCATGGGTCTGCAGAACGGTCGGCAGGATGCGCACGCCATTGCGATCACAGTCGGCCAGATGATCGTCATAGGCGGTTGTGCGTCCGTTCAGACCTTCGGCAATCACCTGAACGTCTTTGCCCAGCGCCTTCTGCAGGACACTTGGCCAGCGGTCGTCCAACGCATGCCGTCCGCCGGTTTCCGCGTCATATCCCCAGGTCAGACTGTCACCGTAGCAGAGGACTGTTTTCATCGCGTCATTCCCGTCCTAACAACCGGTCGACATCCGCCAAACCGTCTACGTCCTGCGGCAGTTCCGCCGTCATCTGCGTTACGTCCGTGAGGCCATAAGGATCGCCATCACGGGCGTCGCGAATGCCGGACTCGACAATGTCCAAGCCGTCACACAGCCGAAGGTTCTCGGCGGTGCCGATATCCGTACCTTTGAACAGCAGACAGAGCGCACCCTTGCCGTCATCGCCGTTGCTCGCGGTCCAGACGACCGGCACCACCTTATCGCCGAGTGCCGCCGACCAGACAAAACCTGTGCCGTCGGGCCGAAGATATTCGAGCTGGGGTATCCGATCGCTGTCGTTGCGAAACAAAAGCGTCTTGCCCGTCATCTGCTCGATACGCTGGGCAACCTGTTCGTTCAGCTCTTCAGCTTGCGCGGAAGTTACTGACAACAAGGGGAAAAGAGCAACGACAGTTGCGGCGCAGAAGCGCCGCAACGTCCGTGTCTTTTCAGCCGTGTTTCCCACCTTGGAAGACATTGTCGCGACGCTCTCTCCCAGTCAAACCAGCATACCCAACGGGCTTTCGATGTAACGTTTGAAGGCGCCGAGCAGTTCGGCTCCGAGCGCACCATCGACGGCACGGTGGTCGGTCGACAGTGTCACGGTCATGACATTGGCAACGACCATCTGGCCCTTCTTGACCACAACCCGTTCCTCGCCTGCGCCGATCGCCAGGATCGTCGCATGCGGGGGATTAACGACAGCAGCGAAGTTCTTGACGCCCATCATGCCCATGTTCGACACCGCCGTCGTGCCGCCCTGGAATTCCTCGGGCTTCAGCTTGCGGCTCTTGGCGCGAGCGCCGAGGTCCTTCATCTCGTTGGAGATGGCCGACAGGCTCTTGAGCTCCGCGCTGCGGACGATCGGGGTGATCAGCCCCCCGGGGATCGACACGGCAACGCCGACATCGGCGTGCTTGTGCTTGACCATGTTGGTTTCGGTCCAGGAGACGTTGGCATCCGGAACGTCGCGCAGGGCCAAGGCCAGCGCCTTGATGACCATGTCGTTGACCGAGAGCTTGTAGGCAGGCTTGCCGTCCCGTTCCGGGCTTGCAGCATTGAGCTGGGCACGAAGGGCAAGCAGCGCATCCAGTTCGCAATCGACGGAGACGTAGAAATGCGGAATGGTCTGCTTGGATTCCTGCAGGCGCTTGGCGATGACCTTGCGCATGCCGTCATGTGGCACGAGTTCGTAGGAGCCTTCGGCGAAGTTCTTCAGAACCGCTTCGTCGGATGCGCCCTTGGCAAGCGGAGCCGGAGCGGAAGCGGTTGCCGGAGCAGCGGCCGCAGCCTTTGCGCCACCGCCAGCAACTGCGGTTTCGACGTCCTTCTTGACCACACGGCCATGCGGACCGGTGCCGGAAACAGCCGAGATATCAATCCCTGCGTCCTTGGCCAAACGGCGGGCCAGTGGTGACGAGAAGGTCCGCGTACCGGATGCCGGAGCCTGCGCGGCAACCGGGGCCGGAGCGGCGGCAGCTGGTGCTGCCTCTGTCTTTGCCGGGGCTGCTTCAGCCTTCGCTTCCGTCTTGGCAGCCTCGGCCTTGGCAGCCGGAGCCGCACCGCCGCCGGACGCGGCAGCAGCAATGTCTTCGCCGTCGGCAGCGAGGATCGCGATCAAGGCGTTGACCTTGACGCCTTCGGTGCCTGCGGCAACGACGAGCTTGGCAACCGTGCCTTCATCGACGGCTTCGACTTCCATCGTCGCCTTGTCGGTTTCGATCTCGCACAGAACGTCGCCGGCGGAGACCTTATCGCCTTCCTTGACCAGCCATTTTGCGAGGTTGCCCTCTTCCATGGTCGGCGAAAGGGCTGGCATGGTGATGTTGATAGGCATCTCTTCACCCTCCCTTATTTGTAGCAGACGGTCTTTACCGCCTGGACGACTTCGCCGACATTCGGCAGGGCCAGCTTTTCAAGGTTGGCGGCGTAAGGCATCGGAACGTCCTTGCCGGCGATCGTCAGGATCGGCGCATCGAGATAATCGAAGGCCTGCTGCATGACGCGGGCGGCAATTTCGGTGCCGACGGAGGACTGCGGATAGCCTTCCTCGACGGTGACCAGACGACCGGTCTTCTTGACGGATTCGATCACGGCCGGCAGATCCATCGGACGGATGGTGCGCAGATCGATGATCTCGACGTCGATGCCTTCCTTCTCCAGTTCAGCCGCAGCCTTGACCGCGTAGGTCATGCCGATACCGAAGGAAACGATGGTCGCATCCTTGCCGACGCGGTGAATACGCGCCTTGCCGATCGGCAGGACAAAATCGTCCATCTTCGGCACGTCGAACGAGTGACCGTAGAGGATTTCGTTTTCAAGGAAGATCACCGGATTCGGATCGCGGATGGCGGCCTTGAGCAGCCCCTTGGCGTCGGCTGCCGTGTAGGGCATGACGACCTTGAGGCCTGGGATATGGCTGTACCAGGCGGCATAGCACTGCGAGTGCTGGGCGCCGACGCGTGCGGCTGCACCCGACGGACCACGGAACACCATCGGAGCGCCCATCTGGCCGCCGGACATATAGAGCGTCTTTGCCGCCGAGTTGATGATCTGGTCGATCGCCTGCATGGCGAAGTTGAAGGTCATGAACTCGACGATCGGGCGCAGGCCCGTCATCGCAGCGCCGACGCCGATACCGGCAAAGCCATGTTCGGTGATCGGCGTATCGACAACGCGGCGCGGACCGAATTCCTGAAGCAAACCTTGGGTGATCTTGTAGGCGCCCTGGTATTCGGCGACTTCCTCACCCATGACGAAGACGTCTTCGCTGCGGCGCATTTCTTCAGCCATCGCATCGCGAAGCGCTTCGCGCACCGTGGTCGAGACCATTTCGGTACCGGCCGGAATATCCGGATCGGAAGGAACAGCGGCCTTCGGCTGAGCCGGAATAGTTGCCGGCGCTTCGGACTTGACCGGTGTTTCCGTCTTGGCAGGCTCTGCAGCAACAGGCGCTGCAGCCTTCGGGGCGACAACATCGCTGGCGCTCTCGCCGTCCTGAAGCAGGACAGCAATTGCCGTGTTGACCTTGACGCCTTCGGTGCCAGCGGCGATCAGGATCTTGCCGATGACACCTTCGTCAACGGCTTCGACTTCCATGGTCGCCTTGTCGGTTTCGATTTCGGCAATCACGTCGCCGGAGGCAACCTTGTCGCCTTCGTTTTTCAGCCACTTGCTGAGCGTGCCTTCTTCCATCGTCGGGGACAGAGCGGGCATCAGAATTTCGATTGGCATGATGTTTTCCTCGTCCCGGTCTTAAAGCAGAATGTCGGTGTAGAGCTCGGATACATCCGGCTCCGGATCGGCCTGGGCAAAATCGGCGCTGTCGGCGACGATGTCGCGAACGTCCTTGTCGATTGCCTTCAGCTCGTCTTCGCTCGCCCAGCTGTTTTCCAGCAGGCGCACCCTTACTTTTTCGATCGGGTCGTTCTCGGAGCGCATCTTCTGCACTTCATCCTTCGAACGGTACTTGGCCGGGTCCGACATCGAGTGACCGCGATAGCGGTAGGTCTGCATCTCGAGGATCATCGGGCCTTTGCCGGCGCGGCAGTGTTCGACAGCATGGTCGCCCGCTGCCTTGACGGCGCGCACATCCATGCCATCGACCTGGAAGCCAGGAATGCCGAGAGCGACGCCGCGCTGCGAGAAATCATGACCGGCAGAGGCGCGCGACACCGAAGTGCCCATGGCGTAGCGGTTGTTCTCGACGATATAGATCACCGGCAGGTTCCACAGAGCCGCCATATTGAAGCTCTCGTAGACCTGACCCTGGTTGGCAGCGCCATCGCCGAAATAGGCAAGCGACACATTGTCATTGCCGCGGTAGCGATTGGCAAAGGCTAGACCTGTACCAAGCGAGACCTGCGCACCAACAATGCCGTGGCCGCCGTAAAAGTTCTTTTCCTTGGAGAACATGTGCATCGAGCCACCCTTGCCGCGGGAAAGCCCGCTGCGGCGGCCGGTCAGCTCAGCCATGACGCCGCGCGCACTCATGCCGCAGGCGAGCATATGGCCGTGGTCACGATAGGCGGTGATGACCTGATCGCCTTCCTTCAGCGCCATCTGCATACCGACGACGACAGCTTCCTGGCCGATATAGAGGTGACAGAAACCACCGATGAAGCCCATGCCATAGAGCTGGCCAGCCTTTTCCTCGAAACGGCGGATAAGGAGCATTTCGCGATAGCCCTTCAGATCGGTATCGCGATCGAACTCGGCGATCGTGCCCTTTGTGAAGTCTTTTTTTGCTGGCTTTGCAGCGGCCTTGCGACTGGAAACGGACGCGGATTTTCGCGGTGCCATTCAATCCTCCCTATGGTTGGCTTTTGCGGTACCATAGGGAAAGAATGCGATCACAGCAATGCCATATTTGCATGGCTTATATTCCTGCCAACCTATTGATAGGAATAACCTATTTCAAATTAACCTGCTTTCGGTTAATGTGGCAACTCAGTGAAAAATAACGATTTCGTCGCTGCGGGACATATTCAGGCCGAACCGCGCTTTTTCGTCAAGCATGTCCCGTTCGAGCGAGCCGTCACTGAGCAAGGCAACTTCCTTTTCCAGCGTCTGGCGCTGCGCCGTCAGCTCGTCCAGCCGTGCCTGACGCTCGATGCGTTGCCGGTCGAATGTCTCTGTTGCCTTCAGCCCAAAATCCCCATGAATGGAATGATAGCCGAAATAGGAGAGAAACGCGACGGTGATGAGCGGCATGACAAACCGCCCCAGCTGCCGTTTTTTATGGTGTTTGGTCCACATAGATCATGCCCTGATACGCAATACCTCAACACGCTAGCAGCCATTGATTAACCGACCGTTGACCATAAGGCCGGCAACGAAAAACCCGCGCCTGTTTCCAGACGCGGGTTTCATCATTTCAAGACGTCTGCAGATCAGCCGCGCAGGATCGAGCGGCCGGCATACTTTGCCTGCGGACCCAGCTGTTCCTCGATGCGGATCAGCTGGTTGTACTTGGCAAGCCGGTCGGAGCGCGACAGCGAGCCGGTCTTGATCTGTCCGCAATTGGTTGCAACGGCAAGATCGGCGATGGTCGAATCTTCGGTTTCGCCCGAGCGGTGCGACATGACGGCGGTGTAGCCGGCCTTGTGTGCCGTTTCGACGGCGTCGAGCGTTTCCGACAGCGAACCGATCTGGTTGACCTTGACGAGGATCGAGTTGGCGACACCCATCTTGATACCGTCGCGCAGACGCGAGGAATTGGTGACGAACAGATCGTCGCCGACCAGCTGGCACTTTTTGCCTGCGAGTTCGGTCAGCGTCTTCCAGCCTTCCCAATCGTCTTCAGCCATGCCGTCTTCAATCGAAGCGATCGGGTACTTGGCAGCCAGTTCGGCCAGGTATTCGGCCATGGCGCCCGGCTCGAGCGTGCGGCCCTCGCCTTCCATGACGTACTTGCCGTCCTTGAAGAATTCGGTCGAGGCGCAATCGAGACCGAGGAACATATCTTCGCCCGGCTTGTAGCCAGCCTTTTCGATCGACTTCATGATGAAATCGAGGGCTTCGGATGCGCTGTTCAGGCCCGGAGCAAAGCCGCCTTCATCGCCGACATTGGTGTTGTGACCCTTGGCCGACAGTTCCTTCTTGAGAACGTGGAAGACTTCCGCGCCCATGCGAACGGCGTCGCGCAGGCTTTCGGCACCAACTGGCAGAATCATGAATTCCTGGAAGTCGATCGGATTGTCGGCATGGGCGCCGCCGTTGATGATGTTCATCATCGGAACCGGCAGCAGGCGGGCGTTCGGGCCACCAACGTAGCGGAACAGCGGCAGGTTCGAGGCTTCCGCAGCGGCCTTGGCCACGGCGAGCGACACGCCGAGAATGGCGTTGGCGCCGAGACGCGACTTGTTGGCCGTACCGTCCAGCTCGATCATCGTTGCGTCGATGTGGAGCTGGTCTTCGGCATCCATGCCGCCGATGGCTTCGAAGATCTCGCCGTTGACGGCTTCGACTGCCTTTTCGACACCCTTGCCATGATAGCGCTTGCCACCGTCACGCAGTTCGACGGCTTCGTGCGCACCGGTCGAGGCACCCGAGGGAACCGCGGCGCGGCCAAAGCTGCCGTCTTCGAGATGGACGTCGACCTCGACGGTCGGGTTGCCCCGGCTGTCAAGAATTTCGCGGCCGATGATGTCGATGATTGCAGTCATGATCTGTTCCCTGCTTCAAACGTGGTGGTGGAGGATGGCCCTGTCATAATTCATGGACCGGAAATTACAATGGCGGGCGCCCGGCAATTGCGGCCTGGCGCCCCGCCTTCAAGAAAAATTCACAAACCTGCGGTCAGCGCTTTGCGACGGCGTCGAATGCCAGCAGCGTCTCCAAGAGACGCGGCATGTCCTTCAGGTAAACCATGTTGGGACCATCGGACGGGGAATTGTCGGGATCCTCATGCGTCTCGATGAACACGCCGGCAACGCCAACGGCGACCGCTGCGCGCGCGAGCGTTTCGACGAATTCGCGCTGACCGCCGGACGATGCACCCTGCCCGCCCGGCTGCTGCACGGAATGGGTCGCGTCGAAAATCACCGGCGCACCAAGGCTTGCCATGATCGGCAGCGAACGCATGTCGGAAACCAGCGTGTTGTAGCCGAAGGAGGCACCGCGTTCGCACAAGAGCACGTTCGGATTGCCGCTTTCTGTGAACTTGGCGAGCACGTTCTTCATGTCCCAGGGAGCGAGGAACTGGCCCTTCTTGACGTTGATGACACGGCCGGTCTTGGCAGCGGCAACCAGAAGATCGGTTTGGCGCGAGAGGAAAGCGGGAATCTGCAAGATGTCCACGGTCGGGGCGACCAATGCACACTGTTCTTCCGTGTGGATATCGGTGATGACCGGGAAGCCGAATTCCTTCTTCAGGTCGGCAAAGATTTCCATCGCCTTTTCCAGGCCGATGCCACGCTTGCCGGAGATCGACGTGCGGTTGGCCTTGTCGAAGGAGGATTTGTAGACATAGCCGAGGCCCAGCGACTTGCAGAGCTCAACCATCGTACCGGCGATCATGAAAGCATGGTCGCGGCTTTCCATCTGGCAGGGACCGGCGATCAGCGACAGTTTCTGGGTATTGGAAAACACCACCTGATCGGCGCCGCTGCCGGCTACAACATTTGCATTGGTCTGCATGATTATTCTCCGAATGCGAAAATGACGCCCTGCCCCGGCGCTTCCGCAACGAGCAGGCGATTGTCTTTTCTGGTGAAGGGCACCGCGTTTGCGGTGAGAAGATGCTCGGTTGCGGTCAGGTCGGCAACCTTGAAGACAACGGCGCGGCCGCGCAGACCGCGCGAATGGCCAGTGGTCTTTTTGTCGAAAAATCCGGACATACCGGCCTGATTGAGGACGGAAATCTTTACGCCATTGCGCGTTTCGATATCCATGCCGAAGGAATGCGCCGAGACTTCGCGCTCATCGACGACTTCCTGCAGGATATATTGAAAATCGGTCGGGTTCGGCTCCGACAGAACCACCTCGGCCAGACCCGTCACGCCATTGGCATGGGTTTCCAGCGCGGCGCGGTTAGACGGCAGCGACTTGACGCGCTGACAGCTGAAAAAGAAAAAATCCGGCGCACGCAGATCCGCTGCAAACGACAGTCGAAAACTGGCGACTGCTTCGGAACCGTCGGGCAATTTCATCGGCCGCGAAAACTCCAGTATCTCACCGGCCGAAATGCCTTTTTCGCGAAACCGGACTTGGTC
Organism: Pararhizobium sp.; assembly: GCF_965279435.1. Lineage (NCBI taxonomy): Bacteria > Pseudomonadati > Pseudomonadota > Alphaproteobacteria > Hyphomicrobiales > Rhizobiaceae > Pararhizobium > Pararhizobium sp. The sequence continues at coordinate 3,299,148 of NZ_CBDIHY010000003.1, read as the reverse complement.
GGCGATGGCATCGTCCGTGCTCAAGACGATAGCCGAAAAGCCATCCTGTCCGCGACGGAACCGATAGGCCTGATCGCGGGTCGTAAAGACATTGCCGCCAAGCGCTGCCGCTTCGCATTCCTCCCGCTGGGCGATCCCCAGAGGCTCAAGATAGGTCTTGTCGGAAAAGAACACGCAGGCGTTTTCCGTTCCGAAGGGATGGCGGGCATCCGCAGCGACGGTAAACCCCAGCTGTTGCAGCCGGTTGCGGGCAGTTGCGAGTTCACCGACCGGCAGGACCAGATGGTCAAGCTGGCGGGACGTGCGAGGAGCAACGGTCATGGATTTCCTTGAGGCTCAGCGTTGGCAGGTGCTTTGCCCGTTTTATACGGCATTTTCAAGAAAATTTGGACCGGCAGGGAAAATGGACGGCGGCGCTTGTCAAATGCCAAAGGCCCGGCGCTGGGTGCCGGGCCTTTGGCTGGGATCGATCAGAGATTGCTCTGCCGCTATAGTGCTATGGCATTCAGGATCGGGTGATCGAGGCGCCGCCATCGACGAGCGATGCCGTACCGGTGACAAAGGCGGAATCATCTGAGGCAAGATACAGTACTGAGCGGGCAAGCTCTTCGGGCGAGGCAACCCGTTTCAAGGCATGCAGGTTGGTAATGAAGGACTGCGATTCCGCAGTGTTGTTCATCTCGCGATACATGTCCGTATCGACGGCACCGGGCAGGATAGCATTGACGCGCACACCCTGCGGGCCGAATTCGGCAGCCAGCGCCTGTGTCAGGCCGATCAAACCAGCTTTCGAGGCGGCGTAGGCGGCAACGCCGGGAAAGGCGAAGCTGTAGCCGACGAAGGTCGAGGTGAAGATCACCGAGCCTGCGCCATGCTTGACCATCTCGGCAATCTGGTGCTTGGCACCGAGGAACGAGCCAGTGAGGTTGATGGCGATGGCATCATTCCAGCCTTGTTCGGAAACACTTGTGGAAGGACCGGCTTCGCCAAGCGTTCCGGCATTGTTGAACGCAACATCGAGGCGGCCGTATTGGTCGACAGCCAGCGCGACAAGCGCCTTGGCATACTCTTCCGAGCGGACATCGCCGGCAAGGGCGACGGCGTTACCGCCCTCAGCCTTGATCTCGGCGACCAGCGCGTCAAGTTCGCTCTGACGGCGGGCGCCGACGACGAGCTTTGCACTTTCGGCGGCGAACAGTTTTGCCGTGGCACGGCCGATGCCAGCGCTGGCACCGGTGACGATTGCGACTTTGTTGGACAGGCGTTCCATGATCTTTTCCTCTTTGGCAGAGCGGTTGAGACGCCAAGTGGCTGTCTCTTCATGCCGTTTGCTTGGAAGGGAATATGGCTTTATTCGAACGTTCTGATTAGTCTGCAAATCAAGGAACTCGTATCCGGAAAATCCGAACGATGATGAAGCTCGATGGTATTGCCAGTTTTGTCGCGGTGGCCGAAAGCGGGTCGATCAGCGAGGCGGCGCGGCGGCTTCGGCTGTCGAAATCCGTCGTCAGCGAACGGCTTGCCGAACTCGAACGCAGCCTTGGCGCCGGCCTACTACACCGGACCACGCGCAAGATGACCCTGACGGAGGATGGGACGGCTTTTCTTGAGCGCGCCAATCGGATCGTGCAGGAGATCGAGGCGGCGGCTTCGGACATGGCGGAACGGCGCGGCACGATCTCCGGCCCCTTGCGCATCTCTGCTCCCGTCACCTTCGGCCGCATGCATCTCGGCCCGGCGCTCTATCCGTTTCTGGCTGACCATCCCGATCTGCAATTGACGCTTGATCTCGATGACCGGCGTGTCGATGCGGCGGCAGACGGGTACGATGCCGTGGTGCGCAACGGCCCGATCGCCGACTCGCGGCTGATGGCATGGCGGCTGGCGCCGAGCCGGCGCGTGCTGGTCGCCTCGCCCGCCTATCTCAGAGACAATGGCAAACCGGCATCGATCGAGGAACTCGAACAGCATCGCGGCATCTTCTACACCAACCGTGGTGTTGCCGACTGGCGTTTCCCGAGCATCGGCGGCACTGTCATCGTTCGGGGCAAAATGGGGCTTGGCCTCAACAATGGCGACATGCTGCGCGACGCCGCCATTGCAGGCCTCGGCATTGCGCTGATTCCCATGTTCATTGTCGGTGCTGAGGTTGCTGCAGGAAAGCTTGAGACAATCGATATCGGCGTGCAGCCGGAGCTTGAATATATCCACATCGCCCATCCCGATGGAAGGCGGCCGTCGGTCAAGTTGCGGGCGATGGCCGACCATCTGCGGGCCGCGTTTGGCAGCCCGCCCTATTGGGATCCGGCATTTTCAAGGTAAGAAATTCGGATCAATCGCAGGAACGCAGCTGTTTGGCATAGGCATTGGCGATGTTTGCCGAACGCTGGGCCGCCTTTTGCAATTGCGTATTGCCGCGCCAACCGCCCTTTCTATAGCCGGCATCCCCCAGGTAATAAGCCAGATAGAGATTATAGGCGTCGTTGCGGGCGATGCCGTTTTTCCGGCTGTTCTTGTTGTGGTACCATGCGACGAAGTGGATCGCGTCGGAAAACTTTGTCCGCCGTGCCATCAGGTTGCCGGTCGAGCGCTTGTATTCCGACCATGTGCCGTTCAGTGCCTGCGAGAAGCCGTAGGCGGTCGATTGCCGTTTCCAGGGAATGAAACCGAACAGTTTGGTGCGGGGCGGCCGGGCATTCGGGCGGAAGCCGGATTCGGTGTAGATCGTTGCCATGAGGATATGCACGGGAACGCCATATTGACGCTCGGCGTGGTTTGCGGCGCGCTGCCAACTGTTGAACCAGCCGTCGCGCTGCTCGAAAATCGCGCAGGCATTCCGCGTGTCTCTTGGTGCACTCGCACAGCCGGCCAGAAGCAGAACGGCGACGATAAACGCAATACGCATCGCTGAAATCTCTCACTTTCCAAGAGATTACTAACCGGTAAACGTTAAAGAGACGTTTTTAGATAAATCTGGACGGCCCTTTCAGCCGTTTTCGGGGATACGCTGCGGCAAAATCCTACAGTTTCAGCGCAAAGATGCGGCCTGACGTAACGTAACCCTCCGCCGCCTCAAGCCGCACCGCACGAACTGGCTCGAACCCTTCGATACGTTTTGTCCCGGCCCAGCGGCCGTGACCGGCGAAGACCTCGATCGATCCGGCATCGAGGAAAATCTGCAGGCTAAGGGGGTGAGCGCCGCGTGCGATATAACGCGGCACGGTCACGATGCCCGGCAGCGTGTAAAGAATCGACAATCCCTCCGCATCGAGTTGCAGCGCCAGATCGACATCCGGATGATCGAAGTGCAGCACGAAGGATGCGCCGGGCCACGACAGTTCCAGCAGGATTTCGACGGCACCTGTTTCGAGCCGCACCGTTTCGCCAGAAGCAAGCCTCGATTCATCGATCACGCCACTCCGCAGGCTCTCGACCGCCGCAACCGGTGGCGTCAGGACGGCGCCATCGGCAAGACGAAGGTTTCGCGGTAGGGTCATTGCGGTTGGAAAATCGATCGTGTGGGAGACATCCGCCCAGTTGGCGAGCCAGCCGATGCCGACCGGCATGCCCTCGTCGACGAAGGCCTGAAAGGCATAGTTGTCGGTGCCGAAATCGAGCTCCTGCTCGAAATCCGTCAGGAAGCGGACGCCGTCGAAATGGCCGACCGCAATCAATGTCAGGTTTTTGCGACCGGTATCGGCATGCGTGCTGTTCATCAGGCCGTATATCAACCCCCAATGCGTCCTCGGATCATCGGAGGGGCCATCGAGCGGCAACAGGCAGGGGCACTCGATGACGGCGGTGCCGAATCGTTCTTCCAACAACAGCGTACCGACGAAACGCCAGCCATCGGCGGCGGTGGGATCATCGGTTTCATAGAGGAGAATAACGCCACCCTGCTGGCTCAGGCTGCCGAGCACCATTTTCCACAGCCCGTCCGGCCCCTTGACCACGTAGGGATCGCGAAAATCGAGGGTCAGGCCGAGGCCCGCCGGGCGATTGGGCAAAATCACATGCGCCTCGCTGGCGGTGATGATGTTGTGCGAGGTGGCAGTCAACTGCACCTGGGTTTCAGGCGTGCGGTCAATCACCTGTTCGGTGAAGAAGACGCGGATGCCGCCCTCGTCGCCGATCGGGATGGCGGAACCGGAAAAGGCCCCGCCCCGCCGGTCCGGCCGGGCCGTCAGGTCTTCGGAAGGAAACAGGAAGATCGGCATGTGATGCCAGTGGATATAATCCTCAGACACCGCATGGCCCCAGTGCATGGTGTTCCAGCGAAGGCCATGGGAATAATGCTGGTAGAACAGATGCGGACGGCCGGCAAAACGGCCAAAGCCGTTGGGATCGTTCATCCAGCCGAAGGGCGGGCGAAAATGATAGCCGTGTGGCACGGGCGCCGGCGCGTTGGCGGCGCTGGTGTGCATCACGGTGATGCCCTTTTCGACCACTTCGGCCGCGTTGAAAAAATAGGCGACGGAGACTGCTGTTGTCGTCGTATCATAGACGCAGGAGAGCGCGCCGCCGCTGGTGGCGACGAAGGTCCGGAAGACATATTCCTCGGCATTGCTGACGGAGACCTCACCGATCTTGTCGCCGCCGAGCATGAAGGCCATCGTGCCCGGCGCATCCGTCGTCACCGCCTTCAGCCAAACATGCAGCGTCGCGCTGAGCGGGACGTCGGCCTGCAAAGTCCTCAGTGTTTCCGTGGTGATAACGTCCGCCATTCCCGCATTCCTTCCTTCAGTACGCAGCCGCCTTCCGATGGAGGAAACGTTGCGTGCCTTTCTCAAAGCCATTCCTGCGACCTAGTGTCGAAGCACGGGATGTAAAGGCGACGATCAGACTCGGCAGACGGCAAAAGCATCCCCGCGCGGTGTCCGCCGTGGTCTTGAAAAACATGCACTTAATCGGACGGGGCACTGGAAACCGCCTCTAATGAGTAAGTTTATGTGACGCTTTCCAGCGCCCCGTTTGGCGTTCTCTCGGGAGCTTTCCTCCCTACAGACCCCGACTGTGGATTCTCTGACCCGGGACGATCGCCGCGACATAAGTTTCCGGTTCCGGCGTTAAGCATCACGGTTCCGGTACATCACGTTTTTCATCCCGGCATGCGTGCCACACAGGCACACCCGCCCCAGAAGGACAGGGGGAATCCATTTTCCGGGGGCTCTCCTTCCGGTCCGCCTGACGTTCGCGGCCTTCTCATCGAAGACCACGCGGCTTTGCGTGGAGCGCCAGCCCTGCCTCGCCGCAAACGTCTTGCGGTGCATCCGTGACAGAATGCCATGATCATCACACAGTTTTTCACTGCGGGGATTTGCGGGGATAATTTTTCTTTGAGAGGGAGGTGTTGGCTTGGAATTGGAGTGAGCAAAAACCGTTTATGCGGGCCTCAAAAGAAGCCCTGTGGCCAGGGACTGGAATGCCTCGACAGCCTTGGGCAGGACGTCCTGCGGATCGTCACTGGCAGCGATCCAGAGCGCAGCATTGAGTGCTGCTCCACTGAGAAGGCGGGCGGCGGCTTCGGCGTCGATCGGTTTGAGAATACCTTGTGATTTCAACCGCTCGACCGTTCGCCGGGTCGCCTGCAGACAACTGCTTTGGCTCGGCCATTGCGATGGGTCACCCAGTACCGCAGGTCCATCGCGCAAAACGATGCGTTGCACTTCAGGATCAAGCGCCATCTCGATATAGGCCACGCCTTCAGCCAGCAAGCACTGCCAATCATCTCCCGCCCCTGCCCCGATCTGTTGCGCGCGCGACGCCATTTCAGAATCGATCTGATCGACAACTGCCGCCAGAAGCCCGCGTTTATCCCCGAAATTGTGATAGAGGGCCCCACGCGTCAGACCAACTTCAGCGGTCAAATCGTCCATTGACGCGGCAGAATATCCCTTTTCGGCAAAGGCCCTGCGTGCGGCCGCGATCAGCTTGACGCGGTTTTCTTCCATCATCTCGACGCGTCGATTCACCATCTTACCCTCAAATTCATATACGGTTCGTATATTAAATTGACATGCGGGATGCATGCTGCTATTTCATATACGATCCGTATACAAAATGACGTGACCTGTGAAGCATAAAGCTCCGCTCACCTGATACGGCCACCGACAATTGCGAGAGATGAAAATGACCCAGCGCCAAGCAATCTTCCCCCCAAACAGACATGCTCTCTACGAGGAGCATGGCTATTCGGCTGCCATTCGATCCGGTGACCTTCTGTTCGTGTCGGGGCAGGTCGGCAGCCGCGCCGATGGAACGCCAGAACCTGATTTTGAACAGCAGGTCCGACTAGCTTTTGAGAATCTTAAGGCCACGCTGGGCGCGGCCGGCTGCACCTTCGACGATATCGTGGATGTGACATCGTTCCACACGGACCCCGAAAACCAGTTCCCAACCATCATGGCCGTCAAGCAACAGGCGTTTAGCAAGCCGCCGTACCCGAACTGGACCGCAATCGGTGTCAATTGGCTCGCCGGCTTCGATTTCGAAATCAAGGTTATCGCACGCATCCCAACCGACGCGTGATTTCCCGCCGAAGAACACTCGACCAATTGAAAACTCACGCACTATAGTGTGTTCAACATTCAAGGCGAGGGCCGATGTCGGCCCTCGGACTGCGCACTCGGTGCATGCATCGCGCTCAACGAAAAACCGCTCCTGCCGGCATGTGACCGGTGTCACAGTCATCTTCTGCACCATTGCGCTGATCTCGCCCTTCACCGATCAACCGCTCGACAGAGCCATTGCCTAACAATAAAGTTGTCAGAGTTTTCTTCTGTCGAGGGGATTTGCGATGGCGTCGGAGAGTGCTGTTCCGGAACCAACTCTCATCCAATCTCTTCAGGCGTCCATCGCTCCAGCATTCGCCATGCATGCCGGCGCGCTACTCGGGGTGTTTACCGCACTTGGCGACACTACCCTCACGGGCGCTGACGTGGCCCGTGCTCTGAATGTCGATCCGCGCCGCCTTGAACGATTGCTTTACGCGCTGGTTTCGACAGGTCTGCTGGAAATCCGTGACACCGGTTTTTGCAATGGTCCGGAGGCGGCGACGTATCTTGTCCAGGGAAAACCCGGCTATATCGGCGAGGAGCACCAGCTACTCGATGAACTCTGGCGCGCCGACCTGCTGACCGCCACATCCATTCGCGAGGAACGACCCGCCGCGAAACATGATTTCGCCACGTCCGATCCCGAGGCATCGCTGGCATTCTTCCGCGGAACGGCGCCGAGTGCATTGTCCTTCGGACGCCGGCTGGCGGACATGATCGACTTCGAAGGTGTGCACTCCGCCATCGACATCGGTGGCGGGCCAGGCCACTCCCTCATCGGACTGCGCAAGACTAAGCCGGACCTTCAGGTGACCCTGTTCGAATTGCCGGCAAACATAATGCTTGCACAAAAACTCCTGGCAGGAGAGCCATTAGCCGATGGATTAAGATTTGAGGCCGGCAATATCCTGGAGGCACCGTCGAGCACCACCCATGACCTCGCCATTCTGAAGGCGGTGATCCAGGTGCTGTCGCGCGAGGAGGCGGCCAAAACCATTCGCAACACCTATGGCAGCCTGAATTCAGGCGGAAGAATATTAGTCAGCGGTGTTGGCATTCTTAACGATGACCGGGTGTCGCCGTTGGAGGCCGTCTTCTACGACTTAACCTTCATGAACCTGTACCCAGAAGGCGCGTCGTATACGCGACGCGAATACCGCGACTGGCTGTCGGAGGCAGGCTTCGTCGACATTGCATTCGATGCGATGCCATCGGGAAGCCAGTTGATCTCCGCAAGAAAACCGTAGCTACAAACAAAAACCGCCCGCAACGGCTTGTCGCGAGCGGTTTAGGTATCCTCAACTCATGGTGAGTCAGCGGCTAACGCCGCATCTCGTCAGACCAGACGGCTCTGCTCGACGGCTGCTTCGATGAAGCTGGCGAACAGCGGGTGCGGGTCGAGCGGGCGGCTCTTCAGTTCCGGGTGGTACTGGACGCCGATGAACCACGGGTGATCCGGGTATTCGACGGTTTCCGGCAGGATACCGTCCGGTGACATGCCGGAGAATTCCAGACCGCAGGCTTCCAGGCGATCCTTGTAATCGACATTCACCTCGTAGCGATGACGGTGACGCTCGGAAATCTCGGTCGAGCCGTAGATATCGGCGATCTTGGTGCCTTTCTTGAGACTCGCCTTATAGGCGCCGAGGCGCATGGTGCCTCCGAGATCGCCGGAGGCTGCGCGCTTTTCGAGTGCGTTACCCTTGACCCATTCGGTCATCAGGCCGACGACAGGCTCTTCGGTCTTGCCGAATTCTGTCGACGAGGCCTTTTCGATACCGGCGAGATTGCGAGCCGCTTCAACGACCGCCATCTGCATGCCGAAGCAGATACCGAAATAGGGCACCTTGCGTTCACGGGCAAACCGAACTGCCTGAATCTTGCCTTCGGAACCACGCTCGCCAAAACCGCCGGGAACGAGGATGCCGTTGACCTTTTCGAGATAGGGTGACGGGTCTTCCTTTTCGAAGACTTCCGACTCGATCCACTCTAGCTTGACCTTGATGCGGTTGGCGATGCCGCCGTGATAGAGCGCTTCGATCAGCGACTTGTAGGCATCTTTCAGGCCGGTGTACTTGCCGACGATGGCAATGGTCACTTCGCCTTCCGGGGTGCGGATGCGGTTAGCGACTTCGAGCCAATTTTCGATGCGCGGCGCCGGTGCCGGTTCGATACCGAAGGCAGCCAGGACCTCGTTGTCGAGGCCCTCGTTGTGATAGGCGATCGGCACGTCGTAGATCGACGCGACATCCAGCGCCTGGATGACGGCGGACGGGCGGACGTTGCAGAACAGCGACAGCTTGCGGCGTTCGGCTTCCGGGATTTCGCGGTCAGCGCGCACCAGCAGGATATCGGGATGGATGCCGAGCGCCTGCAGTTCCTTGACGGAATGCTGGGTCGGCTTGGTTTTCAGCTCGCCGGCTGCAGCGATATAGGGCATCAGCGTCAGGTGGAGATAGATCGCGGTGCCGCGCGGAAGATCGTTCTTCAGCTGGCGGATCGCCTCCATGAACGGCATAGCCTCGATATCGCCGACGGTGCCACCGATTTCGCAGATAACGAAGTCGAAATCGTCATTGCCTTCGGTGACGAAGTTCTTGATCTCGTTGGTGACGTGCGGAATGACCTGGACGGTGGCGCCGAGGTAATCGCCGCGGCGTTCCTTGTCGATGATGTTCTTGTAGATGCGGCCGGTGGTGATGTTGTCGGTCTTGGTCGCCGAGCGGCCGGTAAAGCGCTCGTAGTGACCGAGATCGAGGTCAGTCTCCGCGCCGTCGTCGGTCACGAACACTTCGCCGTGCTGCGTCGGGCTCATGGTGCCCGGATCGACGTTGAGATAGGGGTCAAGCTTGCGAAGCCGCACCCGATATCCCCGGGCCTGCAGCAACGCTCCGAGAGCAGCTGCGGCTATCCCTTTGCCAAGGGAAGAAACCACGCCGCCAGTGATGAATACATATCGCGCCATGGGCTTCACCGGATACCGTTTCAAAAATGATTCCGCCACCGAAAAATTCATCTTGCAGAATTTTTTCGTTCAAAAGGTTCGGGTGGCAAAATTCAAACAAAAGAAAACCGGCGGAAGACTGGCTTCCGCCGGCGATTATGTCTGCTGTCGACCTTACTGGCCGCTTGGAACGTCCGAACCGGATGTCGCCGGCTTTGTCTCGGTCGCTGCAGGTGTCTGCGTGGCAGGTGTCTGGGTCGTCGCTGGCGTCTGCGTGGTTGTTGCAGGCGTCTGGGTGTTGGCGCCGGACTGTGCCGGTGTCTGTGTCGGCGTCTGGGCAGGCGTTTCGCCGGCCGGCGGTGTCGTGCCGCCGCCGAGCGAATCAAGTACGCCCTTGCCGTTGTTGTTCGTGCCAGGGATACGGTCGAGAACGTCGGTCGCGTTCGGCTGGTAACGGGACAGGATGCCCATGCCCAGCGCCAGCACGAAAAACAGAGCCGCAAGGATGGCCGTGGTGCGGGTCAGCGCATTGGCCGTGCCGCGTGCGGACATGAAGCCCGAACCGCCGCCGATGCCGAGGCCGCCGCCTTCGGAACGCTGAATGAGCACCACGCCGATCAGCGCCAGCACAACCATGAGATAGATGACAAGCAATACGGTCTGCATTTTGTCCAGTCCTGCCTTAGACCACGCCTCGTCCGGCTTCGTTGAAAGCCCAAATCCGACACGCGATCGAGTGATCGTCCGGCATGGGAGACACATTGAAATTGCAACGCAAGTTTCAGCGTCCGCTCCACGCGGCAAAGATTAGTGTTGGCGGCTGCATATACCAAGCCACCGCGCATTAAAAGCCCCTACAGCGCCACGCGTCAAACATGACGCGCAAAAGGCGCTGTAGAACTTTGAAGATGCTGCATAAGTCATGCAGCGGCCGTCAGTTGGACGACTTACGCCGTCAACTCTTCATACGCCCGGTAGATGGCGAGGAAGTCGTCGGCTTTCAAGCTTGCGCCGCCGATCAACGCGCCATCGACATTGGCAACGCCCATCAGCTCCTTCGCATTGCCCGGCTTGACCGAGCCGCCGTAGAGAATGCGCATCTTGGCGCCGGCCGGGCCGAAGCGTGCGACGAGCTCGGAGCGCTGGAAGGCATGAGCCTCCTCGACATCAGTTGCCGTCGGCGTCAGGCCGGTGCCGATCGCCCAGACGGGCTCATAGGCAATGACGGTGTTTTCGGCGGTGGCGCTGTCCGGAATGGAGCCAGCCAGCTGACGCTTCAAGACGTCCAGCGTCTGGCCGCCCTTGCGCTCATCGCCCGTCTCGCCGATGCAGATGATGGCAATGAGGTCGGCAGCATAGGCGACCTCGGCCTTGGCGCGCACCAGCGCGTCGCTTTCTTTGTGGTCGGTACGGCGCTCGGAATGGCCGACGATCACATGGGTGCCGAAGCAATCGGCTATCATTTCGGCAGAGATATCGCCGGTATGGGCGCCGGAAGCCTTTTCGTGGCAATCCTGCGCGCCGATCAGAAGCGGGCTGTCGTCACAAAGCGCCGTCGCAACATAGAGCAGCGTTGACGGCGGGCAGATCAACGTTTCGACCTTGTCAGACAGACTTCCCTTGACGCCTTCCGCCATCGCCTTGATCTGGTCGAGCGACGAGCGCAGACCATTCATTTTCCAGTTTCCGGCAACCAGCGGCTTTACGTCGGGCGTCATGTCGTCTCCTTAAGGGTATTGTCCTTTTCCCGGCAAAGGCCCTAGCAAATAAGCCGGGCAAAGAAAAGCTGGTCCGCCACGCTACAACCGATTTGCCCGGGGGCCAGTATCGAAACAGTGATGAACGGACGACTTGTGGGCACGCCGCGAAAAGGCGATGATTCGGTATCGTTTTTGAAAGCCGGAGATCGGTGATGCTGCGCAACGGGCCGGATGCGTTCGGATGGGTGACCATTCTCCTTCACTGGGCGATTGCCCTCCTGATCGCCGGGCTCGTGGTGCTCGGCTATGTCATGACCCGGCCGGACGTCGACCCGGTGCTGCAGTTCGATCTGTTCCAATGGCACAAGTCCTTCGGCTTCACGGCCCTTGGCCTTTGTATCATCCGCGTCCTCTGGTGGCTGGCGAACCGGCATCCGGCGGCCGTTGCCGGGCTCTCTGTGCGGGAAAGACGTGCGAGCTTCATCGTCCACATCCTGCTTCTCTGCCTGACACTGGCGGTACCGGTCACCGGGTGGGCGCTCGCCTCGACGTCGACGCTGGATATTCCGAGCTTCTATTTCAATCTCGTCGTCATCCCGGCTCTGCCGCTGGAAAAATCTGCCGTCGCGGAGGCCTTGTGGACGACGGCCCATGCGGTTCTCGCCTATGGCCTGGCAGGGTTCGTCCTGCTGCATGCAGCGGCGGCCTTGCACCATCACTTCATTCGCCGCGACGCGGTGCTTGTCCGTATGCTGCGCAACAAGCGGTGGGACGGCTAGGAATATTTCCGCGGCAACTTGCGTCTTATGGAGCGCAAACCAGGCATCGGAAAGGACCACAACAATGTCCGCACGTTTGACGACACTCACCGCCGCATTGATAAGCCTGACAGGTCTCGTGGCTCATCCGTCTTTCTCGGCGGCCAAGGCGCCGACGCTGGATGACGCAGCCGGACGCTACGACATCGATGGGTCGTCGCAAATCAATTTCAAAGTCGGCCAGGTCGGTGGCGGTGGCATTTCCGGCAAGTTCACGAAATTCTCCGGCACCTTCCAGCTGGATAGCAGCGACATCGGCAAGTCCGTGGTGGAATTTGCGCTCTATCCGGAGACTGTTCAGACGGGCGAACCGCGCATCGAGAACTTCCTGCGCTCAACCGCAGTATTCGATACCGCCAGCTATCCGAAAATCATCTTCCGCTCGACGAAGATCACTCGCACCGGTGAGGACACAGCAGATATCGAAGGCAATCTGACGGCCAAGGGCACGACCAGGACCGAACATTTTGACGCTACACTGACCAAATGGAACCGGCGCGTCATCGGCTTTCGCATCCAGGGCGGCGTCTACCGCACCCGTTACGACATGTCGGTCGGAATACCGATCTACTCGAACATCGTACAGTTCGACATGATGGTGAACGGGCAAAAACACTAGCCTTTTGCCGTTCGCGCCACGCCGCGTTCGTCCAGATCTGCACACTGTTCCTGCGGGAACATGCCAGCGGCCCGAACCAGAGCCATGATCCATTGAACCCGTCACTCTCCGTTCGGGAATTGACGGGTTATAGATGCAACTCTACTCTTTGCAGCTATTGCTCATTCTTCATTGATTATGGCCTGGGAATCCGGGGCGGACACATGCGCTATACTTTTCTCACATCCCTGATTGTCGGTCTTGGCCTCATTCCAGGCCTCACCAAGGCGCAGGACGTATTGACCACGGCAACGCCGGACCTTCTGGTCCGCTCGCTCAACCCCGTGCTGGCGCAAAAGGAAAAAACCCGCGGATTGAAGATCGTTGGCGCCAAGGATCTGGAAATGGTCAACAGCTATGGCGACACGCTTGCGGCGACGGTCAATCTCGCCGTCAATTTTCACTTTGGCTCGGCCGAACTGACACCGCAGGCAGAGCGCCTTCTCGACAATGTCGGTACGGCACTGCAATCCAGCGACCTTGCATCCTACCGGTTCGTGATCGGCGGCCATACGGATGCGGCCGGCACCGACGATGAAAATCTCGATCTCAGCCGTGCGCGGGCGGCATCAACGACGCGGTATCTGCTGACACACTACAAGATTGACCCGCGACGGCTGGTGTTGCGGGCATTCGGCGAAACCGCCCTGCTCTTCCCGGCGGATCCCGAAGATGGGCGCAATCGCCGGGTCGAGATTTCGACGCTGAAATAACATTTCAGCCGGGAAAGACGGCGAAAGCAGGAATTCGTTCGCGGCAGCCGGTTTGAGACCGGCGCAGTGTCAGCCTCATTTTGGAACGAGGCCATCCAGCAGGAAGTCGAGGCCTTTCCTGAAAACACCGTCCCAGTCGCTGTCCAGCAGCAAACGAGAGCGTTCGATTGTCGGGTAGTGTTCGCTGAAACGTGTCAGGCGCTGCTGCCCAGCCGTCCTGTCCGCTTCCGAAAGGTCGAAGCTCGCCCGGGTGATGGTTGCGCCGATCACGTAGTTCCAGAGCGACCATATTGCGACGTTCAGATCCGCGTCGGCGACACCGGCTCCGGACAAGCTCTTGCTCAACAGTTCCAGGCGGATGAGAATGTTCGGACCAAGCGCCCGTTGAGGTAACAGCGACGCCGACCACGGATGGCGCAGCATGCTGGCACGCCAGTCTTCGAGCATATGAACGACGTCCGCGCGCCAGTCTTCAGACTTCACAGTTTGCGGAAGTCCGCGATATTCGAGCACCGAGTTGAGGGCCAGATCAAAGACTTCCTCTTTGTTGGCGACGTGCCAATAGAGGCTCATCGCGCCCGCGCCCAGGCGGTCCGCCAGCCGGCGCATCTTCAATCCGCCGATGCCCTCGGCGTCCAGCAGTTTGACTGCGGTTGCCACGATCCGCTCCAGCGACAGCGGCGATTCACTGCCCGCCTCTTGCATGGACTGGGGTCCCGCCTCCGTCCGTGGAGCCCGCTTGCTTTGCGCGCCGCTTTGCTTGCCTGCCATCCGTCTTCCTCGCTGATCAGAATGCCGATGTAAGCCGACAATACAGCGGATGTCGATTCTGAACGATTGACTCGTACGTTGTACGATGCAACTTTATCGTACAACGTACGAGTCAATTCGCGATGGGTAAAAATTCAATCCTGCAGACGCGAAGGTACGTTGCTCGTGGTCCGCGCAGCCAAGAGAAAATCATGTCACGCGCAATCAAGCATCTGCTCATCGGAGGGCTAATCATCATGACCATTGGAGTTTCTACTGCGCCGGCAGCGAATGAGAATGATCTCAAGCTGACTATCGTCAATCCGAAAACCCTCTACGACCCGACGCCGAACGGCTACAGCACGGCGGTGATCGTGCCGCGCGAGGGCCGGTTGGCCTATATTTCCGGACAGGGCGGGCAAGACAGCACGGGAGCCTTGTCGCCCGACTTCACCGTTCAGGTGAAGCAGGCCTACGCAAATCTGCGCGCAGCCCTCAATGCGCTCGGTGCACGGCCGGACCAGGTCGCCAAGCTCACGGTCTTCGTGGTCGATCACGACATGTCCAAGCTTGAGGTGTTGACCAAAAACGTCAAGGACATGTTCGGCGCGGCGCTGCCGGCACAGACGCTGATTCCAGTCCCCAAGCTTGCAATTGACCCCATGCTCTTTGAGGTCGAAGCCGTCGTTTTGCTTGACTAAAGCGGTTGTGACCGGGCCGCTCGAATTAAAAATAGATCGGGCGCGCAGCTGTCAGCCGCGCGCCCGTAACACCGTTTCAATCTCTCCTGGGCGGTCAGCCGATCTGGCTGCCGACGAAATCCTTGACGATGCGGATGATGCCGCGGCCAAGCAGGTCGTCGAGGGCATCGCAGAGGTGATCGACATGCTGGCGTTCGCAGATCAGCGGTGGCAGCAGCCGGATGACGTTGCGGTTATACTCCGTGAAAGCCACCAGCGTATCGTAGTCACGCAGCAACAGCGCGCCGATGAAACCCGACAGCGAGCCCTTCAGCTTGTCGTCCAGCACCGCAACCACCGGCCGCAGGACGAACGGCAGCGTCTGACTGAAATCCTGGAACTCGAGGCCGACCATCAGGCCCTGCCCGCGCACGTCCTTGATGATCTTCGGATACTTGTCCTTCAGCGCAGTCAGGCGCTCCAGCAGATACTCGCCCTGCACGGCAGAATTCTCGATCAGGTCCTCGTCGTAGAGAACATTCAAAGTCTCGATCGACGTGATGCAGGCCTCGCCGATGCCGCCGAACGTGGCATGGGCATGGATCATCGCCGTCTTCGGCGTGCCGTAGGCTTTCATGTAGATCTCGCGGCGGGCGATCATGGCAGCCATGGCTGTCTTGCCACCACCAAGCGACTTGGCAACCGCGGTGATATCCGGCACGACGTTTGCATATTCAAAAGCAAAGAAGCGGCCCGAACGGCCGACTCCGCACTGCACCTCATCGGCCACCCAAATGACACCATGCTTGTTGCAGAGCGCGCGAACCTCCTGCCAGAATTCCGGCGGTGCGATGTTGATGCCACCGCCACCCTGAATGGTTTCCAGCACGAGAACACCGATCGTCGGATCGCTCTCGAAAGCGCGGCGGATCGCCTCGATCTCGCCGAACGGTACCTTGACATTGTTGTCGAGCAGCTTGAACTCGCCGCGATAAAGCGGACCGTCCGTGATCGACAATACTCCGCGCGTCTTGCCGTGGAAGGAGTTCTCGGCATAGACGACCTTTGGCCGCTTCGGACCGGCAACACGTTCGGCAAGCTTGATGGCAGCTTCCATGGCCTCCGAGCCGGAGGAGCCAAGGAACACCATATCAAGGTCGCCCGGGGCAATCGCGGCGAGGTTCTTGGCAAGAGCCGCCGCATATTGCGACATGAAGGCGATAGCAATCTCGTGGCGGTTTTCGTCCTGGAACTTTTTTCGCGCTGATATCAGGCGCTGATGATTGTGGCCGAGCGCCAGCGAACCGAAACCACCGAAAAAATCGAGAATCTTTCGGCCATTCTGATCGACGTAATACATGCCCTCGGCCGTTTCGATCTTGATCTTGTTGAACCCGAGCAGCTTCATGAAGTGAAGCTGACCCGGGTTCAGGTGATCCTTGAACAGAGTCGTCATGTCGGCGACGCTCATATCCTTGGCCTGTTCAACCGTCAGCAGGTCGGGCTTCCTGATGCCACCGGCAAGGGCGGGTGCGTCGATGGTGACACGTTGCGTTTTGTCGAGCATGGTCGTGATCCCCTGGTTCATTCGGCCGGTACGGCGGTTGTGTGCGCGAAAACCTTGCCGGCTTTCTTGGCCTGATATTCGTCATAGGCGGCGATCAGCATGACGCCGTCATTGTACTCAGCCTTCCAGCCCAGCTCCTTCTTGAGCTTGCCGGTCTCGCGGATGCACATCTCGTCGGCAATCAGGTACTGTTCCGGATCCATGATCGGCATGTTGACGAAGTCGAAGGCTGCGAGCGTTGCCTTGACCGCAAAGGCCGGTGTCGGCACCAGGAACGATTTCGAGCCGGCATGGACAATCAGATCGCCGAGCAGCTTCTTCACCGACGGCGGATTATCGGAGCCGAGATTGTAGGCCTCGTTCGGCACGCCGCCCTTCCAGGCGAGACGCGCAGCTTCGGCGCAATCGAACACCGATATGAACTGGTACGGGTTCTTGCCCGAACCGATCATCGGCACCGGCAGGTTGGCGTCGATCAGCTTGAACAGTTTTTCCAGAATACCGAGACGGCCAGGGCCGATAATGAGGCGCGGGCGGAAAATCGAGATGTTCATGCCCTGCTTGCGCCATTCGGCAGCGAGCTGCTCGGTTGCCCATTTCGACTTGCCGTATTCACCGAGCGGCTTGGCCGGATGCGCCTCGGTCTGTGGCGACATGATGGTGTGGCCGTAGATCATGTCGGTGGTGAACTGCACCATCCGGTTGGCGCCGGACTTTGCCGTCGCCTTCATGATGTTTTCGGCACCGTAATAATTAACCGGCCAGAAGAACTGCCAGCGCTTGGAGCGCACCTGCAATGGCGACAGCATCTTGGCTGCCATGTTGTAGACCATGTCGTCCGGGCCGATCTCGACCTTCATGACATCGTCGGCATTGGTAACATCGCAATGGACGAAGCGGGCACGGGCGTAATGCGGCAGGTCGGACTTGGCGATGTCGGCAACCAGAACCTCTTCACCGTCCTGGACCAGACGTTCTGCGAGATGACGGCCGACGAAGCCGTCACCGCCGAAAATGATATGTTTCATGATGCGCTCCCGATTTTTACTGTTTTTGTGCCCGCTGCTTCAAGCGATGGCTGCTCCTCATGCGAGGACATACCGGACTGGGCGATGAGAATGGTTCCGACGCAGATGAAACCGATGCCGGCGATGCGCCAGGCGTTCAGATCCTCGTGGAAGACGAAATAAGCAAAGACGGCCACGGCCACATAGGCCAGGCTCAGAAATGGATAGGCGAAGGAGAGTTCCACCTTCGAAAGCACGTAAAGATGCGACACCATCGAAATCACGAAGGTGGCAAGTCCGGCAAAGACCCAGGGGTTGAAAACCACCTGAAAAATGCGGGCAATGAAAGTATCGGCCGTGAAGCTCAACGGTCCGAGCGACAGCATGCCTTGTTTCAGCATGACCTGTGCCGCAGCGTTGGTAAGCACGGTGAAGAGAATGAATACAATATACTTCATGTCGATGTTCCCTGTTCCCGTTCGGATATCTACAGGCAAGAGCCGTATATTCCGTGAAATTCGGGCGTTTATTTAATTCAAATTGTTCCTATTCTCATTTTGGCAAAGCCAAGGCTGTTCGCTTCCAGAAATTGGAAACCATCGCTGGATCACGCAATTCCTCCAGCTTGCGCCACTGCGGGAACGAGAAATCAAAGGTTTGCGGGCTCATCCGGGCATCCTTGTAGGGATTGATGGCGCCACCAGCCTCGACAACCATGGCGTCCAGCCGGCTGAGAAGCTTAAGGGTCTCTTCACCCTGATTGGCGAAATCCAGCGTCAGCGTAAAACCGGGCCTCGGGAAGGATAAAAGTCCGCCGGATGTCTGCTCGCCGAACTTCTTCAATACTGTGAGGAAAGACGCGTGACCGGCCTTGCGGGCGATCTCCAGCAGCCGTGCCGTCAGTTCCGGCGCGTTCTCCGTCGGATAGACACTCTGGTGCTGGTAGAGCCCCTTGGGGCCATAGAGCCGGTTCCAGTTGCCGATCGCATCCAGCGGATGAAAATAACCCGGCCATTTAACCGTCTTGACCGTTTCGCCCGATTTTTCCTTGCGGAAATACAGCTCGTTGAACGCCTTCAGCGTCACCGTGTTCAAGAGATTGAACGGCGGCGCAAACGGCACCGACAATTTTCGTGCACGCGGCATGTCGGGAAATTCGCAGGACGCATCGGCGTGATCGCCGGCCAGAAGGACGCCCCTGCCCGTCCTTTTTCCGGTTGCCAGCTGGTCGATCCACGCGACGGAATATTCATGCTCGCCATCCACGGTTTCGACCATGCCGAAATAGTCTGTGAGGCTGTCGAAACGAATGGCATGCTGCTGGATATGGGCGGATGGTACCTTCATCAGCTGCAGGTCAACCGACAGGATCAATCCCGTCAGGCCCATTCCGGCGATGGTGGCAAAGAACAAATCACGGTTTTCCGTTGCCGAGCATGTCAGCGCCTCGCCGCTCGACCGCAGCAATGTCAGGCTCAGCACATGCTTGCCGAACGTGCCGCGCGCGTGATGGTTCTTGCCGTGGACATCGTTGGCGACGGCACCGGCAACGGTCACCGACGCTGTTCCCGGCGTCACCGGCAGGAAAAACCGGTGCGGGATGGCCGTTTCGAGGATGGAGTGAAGCGTAACGCCGGCGTCGCAGGAGATGATCCCGGTTCCCGGATCAAAACCCAAGATACGCGTTCGCACCCGGCTCTCGATCAGCCGGCCCTGGTCGTTATGGCAGCTGTCACCATAGGATCGTCCGTTGCCGAACGGCAGGAACGCGCCGGGTGCTGCGTTTTCACGCAGGTTCTCATAGGCATCGGGCGATACGGATTGCCGGGCGCGGCAATCGATCCGGCCCCAGCTGTCAAATTCAGTCGAAGTCATGGTGTTCCCATCGCACCGGCGAGCACGAACCCGGCGCCGATCGCCATGGTGACGAGGCTGCGCCAGTCGCGCATGATGAACACCACCGGATCCTCATGCAGCATGCCACGGCGGGCCAGCATCCAGATCCGCAGCAGCATGTAGAGCACCAGCGGGCAGAGCGGCCAGAGCGCCCAGTCCAGCCTGTACATCTCCTGCATTTCCTTGCTGTGAATATACAGCGCCAGAACCAGCGCCGAGGCAAAGGCTGAGGCGACGCCGGCCTGCCCGACCATTTCGAAATCGACGGCCAGATAGCCGCGTCCGGGCACTTGGTTGCCGTCACGGCCATCATATTCATCAAGCTCGACATAGCGCTTGACCAGCGCCAGGCTCAGGAAAAAGAAGATCGAGAACGACAAGAGCCAGAAGGAAAGCTCCGTGCCGGTGGCGGCGGCGCCGGCGATGATGCGAACAGTGTAAAGCCCTGCCAGCGTGAAGACATCCACCAGCAGCTTGCGCTTGAGCACAAACGTGTAGGCGGTGGTCGCCAAGGCATAGAAGCCGAGCACAAGCGCGAAATCGGAGGGCAGTACAGACGTCAGCGACAGCGAGGCAAGGAGCAGGCACAGCGCCAGCATCAATCCCATCGGCACCGACATCTGGCCACTGGCCAGCGGCCGGTTGCGCTTCTTCGGATGACGGCGGTCATTGGTGAGATCCGACAGGTCGTTGATCACATAAACGGCAGAGGCAAGGAAGCTGAATGCGAAGAATGCCAGGATGACATTGACCACTGCATCCATGTGCAGAATGTCGTGGTTGAGGATCATCGGCACGCCGATCAGCACATTCTTGGCCCATTGATGCACGCGGATCGATTTCAAGGCGGCAAACCGCGGCGCCTTGCCGAGATCGAGGCGTTCGGCATCATGGGCGCGGCGCCATTTCTCGGCGGCGGCGTCCGGTGCCACGACAATCGCCTTGCGCGCTGCGTCAAACACCGGCACGTCGTCGCGGCTGTTGCCCATATAGTCGAAACCACCCTCGCCGAACTGTTCGATCAGTTTCTCTCGCTTGCGGTGGCTGGTGAGGTTGATGTCCGTGGTGCTGTGCAGGACGGATGAGAAAGCGCCGGTATGGGCTGCAACGCCAAGCGCCACGCTTTCGGCGGCACCGGTGACAAGGATGATCTGCCGGCCGCTTTCACGCTCGCGTTCCAAACGCTTCAGCACCGCCTCGCGATAGGGCCAGTCGGCCGCCTGGCGTCCTGAGCGCGCAGCAACCTCGTATTTCAGCCGCGCCTTACCCTTCGACATCCAGATGAGGACTGCAAACACCATCAGCGGATTGCGCAACAGAATGATCGCCACGCCCTCCCAGAGCGTGTCGGCAGCAAGCAACGTGCCATCAAGATCGACGCACAGCGGAATATGCCGCGTTTCTGTCCGAGCATCCATAAGATCAAACCCCGAGAATATATGCCCGGGACAGTCCCACGTTCAGCTTTCGAAAGTGCAAACGGCGCTCGCCTTAGAGTTTCAATTTGCTGCGTTGGTTAACGAATCCCGGATATATTCGGAGCTTCATTCAAGCCCGATCCAGTTCAGTGCATCGCGCCAGTCCGTCATGCGGATGGGAGTTCCATGCGACCCGGTCTGGAACAGTACGAAGCGGCTGGGATAGTTCGCTTTCTTCAATGACCGGTAGAACGCGATCTGATCGGCTACTGCATAGACGCTGTCGTCGCTGCCGTGGCTGAAGAAGATCGGTAGTTTCTTTTTGTAGGCGGCGCTCTTGCTGAAGGTGGGATCGGTTGGGCCTCCCATGATCATCATGCCCTTGAGGGCCGCAACCGCCTGCGGATTGCGGGCGAGGCCCCAGCAGATGAAGCTGCCCATCGAGGCGCAGGCAAGCACCACCGGCCGGCCCGGTGATTGCTGCTGGGCATAGGCAATCAATCCGGCGATATCTGCGACGCCCGCATCGTCAAAGGAGCGCATGCTCGGGGCATAGTAGACACCGCCGTTTTCGACAGCGAGGTTCTTCAGCCGGTTGAAATTGCCGCCGAACGACCAGTCATTGGCGCCGAGCCGCCGGTCGCCTCCCCGGCCATGGATGAAGATGACCGTGAATGCCGCACCACTGGGGGCACCGACCCGCATTACATCGAGCGGCCGGCTGGCCAAATCAAGCGTCTCGTTGGCCTGCGCGCTCTTGACACTGAGCGACACATAGGCCCGCCTTACCCGGCGTTCCGGCTCTAGGTCACGGCCGTGGATATCGCGCATCTTATCGTAATCGACGACACGGTAATCGCCATCATCCGCGGTTTCCAGCACCGTTCCGTAGGAAAACAGCTCATCCTTGAACGGCTTCAGCGGTGCTGCCCGCGCCGGCAAGGCCAGGGCGATCATGACAATCGAGGCAAAAACAACGCGAAAGGTCAAATGAGCTGTGGACAGGTGCATCCGGAATGTTCCTCTTTTGATCCAAGCCTTGCCATCGGACCTTCCGCAAAGCAACAGTTGGGACTATTGAAGGCATGATCGGCGTGTTGGCGCGCGCGGCTTGACCACAAGGCTGGCCTGGTCGCTACCGTTCCAAGAATTTGGCAGAATTCCGGCGATTCGTGCAGACATTCCTGACGGCTCAGCCCGCACCCCGGCCTGGGTCTGAAGCCGCCACCACGGAAAGACATCAAAATAGACTATGACCGACAGCAACGATCTCTTTTCAGCATTCCCCGAGGTACCGAAGCCTGCGACGGATCCCGTCGTGCCGAAGCCGGTTGTTGTAACGCCTGCCGCCGTTCCTGCCGTGGAGCAGCGCAGCGGCGCCTCCACGACGCTGAAGGCCGATACCGGCGACTACAATGCATCGACGATCGAGGTGCTGGAAGGGCTGGAGCCGGTTCGCCGGCGGCCGGGCATGTATATCGGCGGTACGGACGAAAAGGCGCTGCACCATCTGTTTGCGGAAGTCATCGACAACTCGATGGACGAAGCGGTTGCCGGACACGCCAACTTTATCGACGTGCATCTCGATGCCGAAGGCTGCCTATCGGTCACCGATAACGGCCGCGGCATCCCGGTCGAGAACCATCCGAAATTTCCGGGCAAGTCGACGCTCGAAGTGATCATGACCATCCTGCACGCGGGCGGCAAGTTCGACAGCAAGGTCTATGAAACATCGGGCGGTCTGCACGGTGTCGGTGTTTCCGTCGTCAACGCGCTGTCAGACATTCTGGAAGTCGAGGTTGCCCGCAACCGCAAGCTCTATCGCCAGCGTTTTTCGCGCGGCATTCCGCAGGGCGGGATCGAGGAATTGGGCGACGTCCAGAATCGGCGCGGCACCAAGGTCAAATTCCACCCGGACCCAGAGATTTTTGGCTCGCACGCAAAATTCGATCCGGCCCGGCTGTTCCGCATGGCGCGGTCCAAGGCTTATCTGTTCGGCGGCGTCGAAATCCGCTGGTCCTGCGATCCGACACTGATCGAAGGCACGGATACGCCCGACAAGGCCGTGTTCCACTTCCCCGGTGGCCTGAAGGACTATCTGCAGGCGACGATGGGCAAGGAATTCACCGTCACCCGCGAAATCTTTGCCGGCAAGACGGAAAAAACCGGCGGCCATGGCGCAATGGAATGGGCGGTCACCTGGTATGGTGGCGACAGCATCGTGCATTCATATTGCAACACCATTCCGACACCCGAAGGCGGCACGCATGAAGCCGGCTTCCGCATAGCGCTGACCAAGGGCCTGAAGGCCTACGCCGAACTGACGCAGAACAAGCGCGCGGCGATCGTTACCACCGAAGACGTGATGATTTCGGCGGCAGGCATGCTGTCGGTGTTCATCCGCGAGCCGGAATTCGTCGGCCAGACCAAGGACAAGCTGGCGACCGTCGAGGCCCAGCGCATCGTCGAAAATGCGCTGCGCGATCCCTTCGACCATTTTCTCGCCGACAACCCGCAGGAAGCCCACAAGCTCTTGGAATGGGTGATCGAGCGTGCCGATGAACGGGTGCGCCGCCGCAAGGAAAAAGAGGTCACCCGCAAATCGGCGGTGCGCAAGCTGCGCCTGCCGGGCAAGCTCGCCGACTGCTCGCAGAATTCGGCCGAGGGCGCCGAACTGTTCATCGTCGAAGGCGATTCGGCCGGTGGCTCGGCCAAGCAGGCGCGCAACCGCTCCAACCAGGCGATCCTGCCGCTGCGCGGCAAGATTCTCAACGTTGCCAGCGCCGGCCGCGAGAAGCTCGGGGCCAACCAGCAGATCAGCGATCTCGTGCAGGCGCTTGGGTGCGGCACGCGCAGCAAGTATCGTGAGGAAGACCTGCGCTACGAGCGCGTCATCGTCATGACCGATGCCGACGTCGACGGCGCCCATATCGCCTCGCTGCTGATCACCTTCTTCTACCAGGAAATGCCGGAGCTCGTTCGGGGCGGACATCTCTATCTGGCCGTGCCGCCGCTCTACCGCATTACCCAAGGGGCAAGGACACTCTACGCCCGCGACGACGCCCATCGGGTGGAACTGATGGAGACGGAATTCAACGGCCGCGGCAAGGTCGAGATCGGCCGCTTCAAGGGCCTTGGCGAAATGATGCCGGCCCAGCTGAAGGAAACCACGATGGATCCTTCCAAGCGGACACTCTTGAAGGTCGCCATCGACGAGGTGGATTTCGAAGGCACACGCGAAGCCGTCGACAACCTGATGGGCACCAAGGCCGACGCCCGCTTCCGCTTTATCCAGGAACGCGCCGTGTTTGCGGACAACCTGGATATCTAGCCTGAAGGCCTTCAGAAGCAGATTCACCACGCTGTTGAATTGATTCAGCTTTCCGCTCCAACCAACGGAGCGGAAACGGTTTTCTGCTTCGGGGAGCTTGCTTAAGCGCTCAGGCGATCGCCTTTTCCATGAACAGGCTGAACGGGTCGGTCTGATAAGAACCGAATGGCCCGATTTCCACATAGCCGGCAGTCTTGTAGAGGCCGATCGCTTCCGGCTGATAGATACCGGTCTCGAGCCGGATCGCCGATAACCCACTATCGCGGCCGTGCCCCTCGAGATGCTCGAGCAGCTTGCGGCCGATCTTCAGGCCACGCGCCTGCGGATCGACGAACATGCGCTTGATCTCGGCGCTGCCGTCACCTGCATCCACCAGCGCACAACAGCCGACAACGTTACCTTCATGACGGGCGACGAAGAAGGAAACCGACTGTTTTTCCAGTGTCGAGACATCGACAAGGTGATTGCTTTCGGCCGGATAAAGCGACTGCGCATAGGCGTCGGATTGGTCGAGCAGGTTTAGGACGCCCGGTTGACGAGGCGATTCTTTTTCAATGGTCAGAGTCACTTGGCGTTGTTCCTTCACAGCTCGATTCATGCCGTTCGCAGTCAACACTAAAAGCTCAGCATTGAAAACGACAGACGGCAAATCTCGCTATATTCGACAACCGCCCCTCACCCGCCACAACCGGCAGAAACAAATTGTTTCCAACCTTTTCCGACTTCGCCTTACTTCCGAAGCAAACGCGCACTTAGTTCAGCGCACTTAGAATCATCGCTCCTTCGGAGCGATATCGTCAGCAATTGGAGAAACATCCGCGATGATTCCTGCCCTGATCGTCATGACAATTCTCGGCTGCGACGACAGCGTCAGCCAATGCCACTACGTCTCGACGATCAGCGGCACGTGGCAGAGCATTGCCGTCTGCGATGCGGAATCGCAGAAGCAATTGCCAAAATTCTCCAACGTCAATTATCCGGTGATCGTCGCGGTCTGCGAAACATCCGGCGACACGATGGCCAATGCCAAAGACCCGGCACCGGAGCCGAAGACCCAGCCGACGCTCGATCAGTCTCAAGCCGTCACGCCGGACGCCATACCGGCACCGCCCACCACCGAACAGAAACGGCCGAGCCTGCCGCGCCGGACGCTGGCGATGATCACCGGTGCCATGCCAGACGGATCGACCCTTCGCAGTGCCGTGACCAAGCCCGTCCACTATATCGAGGACGGTTATTCCTGGGTGGCGCGGAAATTCACGAAGTAAGCCTATACCAGCCCGGCAGCAATCAGGCTTTCGACGCTGGCACGGATCGCCTCGTCCTCCGAACGCGGCTTCCAGCCTAGCAAACGTCTGGCCTTTTCGTTCGAGATGCGCGCGTCGCGGCCAAGCTCACCGGCAATCAGCTTCAGACCCGGATCGAAGCGCGAGGCTATTCCCGCCAGCCAGTTGGGCAGAACGAATTTTGGTAGTTTTTTTGCATAGGCCGGAAAATCCCGTTTCAGGACTGTGACGATGTCCTTGATCGATAGTGCTTCGCCGGCGATGATGAAACGTTCGCCGGCGGCCTCAGGGGTCGTCATGGCCAGAACATGCGCCTGCGCTGCATCGCGCACATCGACGACCGGAACGCTGAAATCCGGCATGGCAGGATAACGGCCCTTCATCAGTCTTTGCACGAGCCCCACCGACGTCCCGGTTTCCGTGCCGAGGATGGGGCCGAGGATCATGCCCGGATTGACGACAACCAGCTCAAGGCCGTTTTCGCGGGCAAAATCCCAGGCGGCCCGTTCAGCCAGTGTCTTCGATTTGTAGTAGGGCGTGGCCAACGGCCCGTTGACATCGGTCCAGTCGGTTTCCGTGAAAGGCGCCCTGCCCGGACCGTAGCTGACGGCAGCGATAGAGGATGTCAGCACCACACGGCGAACGCCGGCATCTTTTGCAGCACGTAGGACGCGCAACGTTCCCGCGCGCGCCGGCAGGATGAGGTCATTTTCATCTTTTGGAACGCTTGACGGAAAAGGCGATGCTGTATGGATCACCTCCGTTACGCCGGAAAATGCCGCATCCCAGCCGTCGTCCGATGTCAGATCCGCAACAGCGAAGGACAGCTTTCCACCTGTGACGCCCCTGGCGGACCGGATCGCCTCCTCGATGGACTTTGCCTTTTTCAGCGACCGCAAGGTTCCACGAACCTCAAATCCGGACAACAACAATTGTGCTGCGACATGGCGGCCGAGAAACCCGCCTATGCCTGTCACGGCGATCAGTCTGCCTGTATCATCACTCATCGTTTTACCTCTCGTGTGTCATTCTGACGTTTTTGGTCTATTTTGTCAGTTTGACATTATTAGTCCAAAGTGTCAATCCAGCATGATGGACGAAAAGAAGAAGCATATCATGACGGCGGCCATCGAGGTTTTTACCCGCTATGGCTTCAAGAAGACATCGATGCAGGACATTGCCGATGCCGCCATGACGTCGCGCGCAGCGCTTTACCTGCATTTCAAAAACAAGGATGACCTGTTCCGGTCGCTGATGACATGGCATCAGGGCGAGGCGCTGAAGGCGGCGGAGGCGGGTTTCTCCTCGTCCAGCCCCTTCATCCTGCGAATGGAAAATGCGCTGACGGATTTCACCATGATGATCATGGCGCCCGTCAAGGCCAGCACACACGGACTGGAACTGTTCGAAGCAACCATGATGCTGGCCGGAGATATCAATGCGGCAACGTCGCTTCGCCTGCGTGAACTGATAGAGGATGCCGTGAGGACTGCAGCGTCTCGAAAAGAGATTTCGCTCTCCGCAACCGGCCTTTCAGCCGAAGCGCTGGCCGATCTGCTCTACGTCTGTCTGGATGGAATCAAGAAAGCGCCCAATGGACTTGAAAAACTGGACCAGCGGTTGGCCGCCCTGATGCGCCTGCTCGACACGTCAACACGGCCCTCCTGAAAAATCAGGCCGCTTCGCGCGCAGCGAGCAGCGCATAATCGCGGGCGGTCTGGCGCTGTTCTGCAATGGTCAGTTTCTCGATGAGATCAGCAAGGCCACCTGACGCATCGGATGCCTGGCTCCTGCCGCGCAGTTTCGACAACAAGGCGGCAGAAATCGTCGCCGTTACGGTGGGTGAACCAACCCGGTTTTCCTTGCGCCAGATCAGCACCGCTTCGCCAAAAAGTGCGCTGACATCGCGACCAAGGCCGGCACTTTCGAACAGAGCCCGGATGGAATGGATACGGCCATCGGACAGGATCGAGCGCACCCGCTTGTCGGCGACATCAGACAGGTTGACGATGGCGGCTGCAAAAAAATCGATCTTTCCAGAGCACAATGCGTTCAGAAGGAAAGCCGGCGTCAACCGTCCGGTTACCCGAAGATGTTCGACGAGATTGGGGATCTGATCGGCCTTAGCTACCCCGGCCATGCCGACGGCAGCCCTGTCACAGGCTTCGCGGGTGATCCGTTCGACGCGGCGTTCGCCAATCGCGGCCTGCACGAGGCCAAATCCGGAAAGGGCAGCGCCAACCTTTTCGACCAGTGCATGCCGGGCATCGGCCGGCAGATCATCACGGTCAAGCAACGTGTTGCGGACCGACCAGAGATGGCCGAGCCGGTCACTCAAGCGTTTCAACGTCCGGCAGGAAAACCGCGCCTGCTCATTTTCGAGCAGGATCAAAACCTCTTCCTCGCCGCCGATCTCGGCAATGGCCGCAGCAACGGGCCGCGACATCGCCTGGCGGGCGGCGATGACCGCACGGGTTTCAGGCGTGCCCTTGGCAGCAAGATCGACAAGATCCATATCGTTGAGCACAGGAGAACGCGAAATGACGGCATAGGCGGTTTCAGGCTGGTCTTCGGCCAGTGACAGGATGATCGTTCGGGGAATACGAGTGCAATCGGCGACGGCTTCAGCCAGCGCTAACCGGACTTTTGGGGAGGGATCGTCGAGCAGAAAGGTCATCGCCATTTCGGCGGCATGCTCGTCAAGCCTATTCATCTCGGCCGCGACGTAAGCACGGCCCAACGCCTGCGCTGCCCGGACCCGATCGCCGGTTTTTGCGGTCTCGACCCAACGAAGAAATGCTTGAATGATCACCGACGCCTCACTACACACCAACCAGCCACAATCATGGTGTTCCATACGTTAGCGATCAAAGGTTTAAGATTGGTTCACCATGTCCGTTAATGGCTTCGAAATGACGTTGCCGATGCTTTGCACGGCACAGGACGCGCTGCCGCCGCAAATCGAGGCATCCGGAGCCGTGACCCTGATCGTCGATATCCGCAAAGACTGGGTAAGCGAGAGGGCAGTGCCCGAAATACAGCCGATACTCGCGCACAGGCGATCGACGGCAGGCGTAACGCTGTTTCGCGTTGGCGAGCCGGACGATGAAACCGGTCAGAGCGCGATCGAGCGGCTGGTGGCGCTGCGGCCACATGGTTTCGTGCTTTCCGGCTGTGGCGGTGTCGCCGATATCCAGAAATTCGACGCCATGCTGCGGGTCGCGGAAGCGATCCACGGGATCGAGGCGGGATCAATGGCCTTGGTTGCCGAGCTTGGCGAAAACCCGACATTCCTTCTTTCTCCGGTATCGCTGAAAGGTGTATCCCGACGTCTGAAAGCCATCATTTTCGACAGCGAGGGCCTGACGCAGGCGACGGCAAGCCAGGCCTTCAACACGGCAGCGTCAAGGATTGGCGCACCGCTTGTCCTTGCCCGTGGCATTGCCGTCATCAAGGCAAGGCAGGCAGGTATTGCCTGCTACGAACTGCTGAAGGAGACGGAAAAGTATCCGGGCACCATACGCGAGATCGCCTTAGCCGACGGCTTTTCCGGCGTGGTAACGCGCAACGCCGCGCAACTAGAGGCGCTGGCAGCGGGTCAGGATGTTCGTCCTTAACGTTTGGGCCGGAACATCTCAAAAACGTCGCCGGCATCGCAATAATCCATATAGCCCATGCGGCCGACCGGCCGGACCTTGGCCATATCGAGCCGGCCGTCACGGATCGCTTCGTCACGAATGTGAATGCCGACAACCTGACCGATGACCACGTGGTTTTCAGACAGCGTTCCATCGAGCCCCTTCGGCTGGAATATTTCCGTCACCTTGCATTCGAGTGCCGCGTAAGCTTCGGCAACGAAGGGTGCCTGAACAAACTGCCCTTCGACGGGCGTCAACCCGGCCAGCGCGAACTCGCTCTCGCCATGCGGCGCCGGAGCGGAAGTGATGTTCATTTTCTCGCGGATGTCGAAGCTGACGAAATTGGCGGTGAACTCTCGTGTTTCCTCGATATTGCGGACCGAATCCTTGCGGCCGGACGAGGAGAACATCACCAGCTTCGGCGTATCGCTGATCGCATTGAAGAAGGAATAGGGCGCCAGATTGAGGCTGCCATCGGCAGCCCGTGATCCGATCCAGCCGATCGGCCGCGGCGAGACGATGGCCTTGAAGGGATCATGGGCAAGGCCATGGGCGTTTTCCCCGGTCGCATAAAACATCAGGCGTCCTCACCGACCCAGGTGACGATGTCGGCAAGCTCCGGCCGCGGGCGCTCCGTCGGTGGAACCTGCGGCGTGCCGATATGAATGAAGCCGGCGATCTTTTCACCGGGCTGAACGCCGAGCAGCTTATGAGCCTTTTCATCAAAGGCGTACCATTCCGTCAGCCAGTTCGAGCAGAACCCAAGCGCGTTGGCAGCCATCAAAAGGTTGAGGCAGACGGCACCGGCCGACATCACCTGCTCCCATTCCGGAACCTTGAAATGCGGGGCGGCCTTGCTGACGACGGCGACGACGACGGGCGCGCGCGACAGGCGGGCGTTCTCCACCTTGATCATCTCTTCGGAAAGATCGGGCTTGGCTGAGAGCGCCATTTTTGCCAGTTCAGCACTGATGCGAACCCGCTCCGCGCCGCGATAGACGATGAACCGCCAGGGCGCGAGCTTGCCATGATCGGGCACGCGCGATGCAAGCGTCAGCATCTCCTCGATCTCAGCCGTATCCGGGCCTGGTCCACCCATCTGAAAGGCCGGGATAGAGCGGCGGGTTGCCAGATAATCACGCAGGCTGATTTCAGTTTTCATTGCCGTCCATTTCCACTAGTTTGCCACCGCACGCCGCTACCACGAGGGCAGCCACGAAATTGCCATATCGGCGTTTCAAGTGGAGCCACACACTCAGGATGTCAACCACCCCATGCGCATCAAGGCCGGTCACGTTCGCGCTGTCACCATAGCGCTCGTTCTAGCAACAGTTGGCACCCGTGCGCCGCAGGCACAGGAGCTTGCCGACCCTTTCAAGGCCTTTCCGGCGATCGCCGCGCCATCCCAAAAAATGCCGAAGCTCAACAGCTTCAATCCGACGGTCCCGGATGCCGCCACGCAGGGCCCGACCGCCAAGGATATCCAGCTGGAAGCACATCTGACGGACAAGGGTGCGTCTGTGGAACAGGGCCTGACCTGGCGTGTTTTCAGCCCCATCCCCGGCTCGGACGGCAAGCTGCCGCTGGTGGCAACGTCGGAGGGTGGGTCGGCTGCGTTCCAGCTCATTCCCGGCGAATATTTCGTCAATGTCGCCTTCGGCCGTGCGGGCGCCACCCGCAAGATCCTGGTGGCGGAGGCTGGCCTTGCCGATAAACAGGTGCTGGTGCTGGATGCCGGCGGTGTCATGCTGAACGCCGTATCCGGAAGCGACGTGCGCATCCCACCGGGCGAACTAAGTTTTTCGATCTTTTCTGCTGATCCACAGGAAGACGGCGAACGGGCGCTGGTTGTTGCCGACGTCAAGCCGAACACGGTCATCCGGTTGAACACCGGCACCTATCACGTCGTTTCCAATTACGGCTCGGTCAATGCCGTCATCCGCGCCGATATCCAGGTGGAAGCCGGCAAGCTGACGGAGGCGACAATCCAGCACCGCGCCGCCAAACTGACGCTGAAGCTTGTCTCGGAGCCCGGTGGCGAAGCCATTGCCGATACGGCCTGGTCGATCCTGACCTCATCCGGCGACGTCGTCAGCGAAAGCGTCGGCGCTTTCCCGACGCTGGTGCTGGCCGAAGGCAGCTATTCGGCTATCGCCCGCAACAATGAGAAGATTTTCCAGCGCGATTTTATCGTCAAGGCCGGCGTCAATACCGATGTCGAGGTCCTGCTCAATGAAAACGCCGCCGAACAGAAGAACGCTGCGGAGGACGTGGTGGATTGACTTTTTAAGACGCAACCCTGCTGAGGAAACCGCGGCGTGGCGGTGCCATGCAGAATACGCCGTCATAGATCCGCGTCAGAATATCCTTGCGATCGGCAATTGCGCTCAATTCTTCCCAGGAAATCAGTTGACCGATGCGCGATGAGATGGTCGTGCCGGAAAGCCTGCGAAACTCACGGATCAACAGCGAGATGCGCAAGGTCAGCGAGAGCTTGCTGGCCAGGTGAAACAACCTGCCGTTCTGACCTTCGAAATAGATCGGGATAACGCTTGCCTTGGCCGCCTGGATGAGTTTGGCCGGAAACATTTTCCACGGCAGATCTTCGGCCCTGCCGAATCCTTTTTTCGCGGTCGCAACACCACCCGCCGGAAAGACGATCAGGGTGACGCCTTCCTTGAGGAGCCGCACGGCCTCGTGGCGCGTCTGCATGTTGATCGCCAAGGCCTCCTTGGTTTCCTCAAACGAGATCGGCAACGAATAGGGCGCCATTTCCGGCACCTTCAAGAGTTCGTTGTTGATCAGCACCCGGAACGGGCGGCCGAGCTGTTCGGCAAGCGATAGGACGGCAATGCCGTCCCCTATGCCGAAGGGATGGTTGGCGACGATGACCACGGGCGTATCCGGCAGATGGCGCGGCGGCCATTCGCCCTGGACGCGGACGCGCACATTGATCAGGTCGAGCATTTCCCCGAAAATCCGGTCGCTCTTGCCGACAATTGTGTCGCGCCACTGCGTGTAAAGCCGGGCATAACGATTGCGCCCGGCAAGCCCTTCCATGGAACGGATAAACCAACGTTTCAGCCGTCGATCATTTTCGTTGGCGTAAGACAGCTCTTTGAACTGCACGGTGTTCCCCGTTCCCAAAAGGTGCGCCCGAAGGGACGCAGCACAGGCATTTCGATTTTACCGGATTTGCGCTCTTGCGGCAGGCATTTCTGTCCGCCGATCACGCATCAACCGGATAGTCTGCTCATGTTACAGTTTTCTGACAGAAGACTGAAGGTGCGGCGCTGCCACACCTTCTTGTCGCTTCATACACACTTTCGCGGATGATCAGGCCTTGGCCTTGCTCCGCCGCTCAGCCTTGCGCTTCACATCCGGCGGTGTTGCTTCAGACACCAGCGAGGCGATTGCCTCGTCCAATGTCATCGGCGTCTGCGCCTGTGAACCGAGCCTACGGATATTCACCGTCCGCTCTTCGGCTTCGCGCATGCCGCAAACGATGATCACCGGAACCTTGGTCACCGAATGCTCGCGGACCTTGTAGTTGATCTTCTCGTTGCGGAAATCGGTCTCGACTTCAAGACCGGCATCGCGCAGCAGCTCGGCAACTTCACGGCCGTAGTCGTCGGCTTCCGACGTGATCGTGGCGACAACGACCTGCAGCGGCGAGAGCCACAGCGGGAAATGGCCGGCAAAATTCTCGATCAGGATGCCGAGGAAGCGCTCCATCGAACCGCAGATGGCGCGGTGGATCATCACTGGCTGGGTCTTTTCCGAATTGCTGTCGATGTAGAAGGCACCAAAACGTTCGGGCAGGTTGAAATCGACCTGCGTCGTGCCGCACTGCCATTCACGGCCGATGGCATCCTTCAGCGTATATTCGAACTTCGGGCCGTAGAAAGCGCCCTCGCCGGGTAGAATACCGGTCTTGATGCGGCCTTCCGACTGCGCTTCGATTGTCTTCAGCACGTCCATCATGACGCTTTCGGCGCGATCCCAGAGCGCATCGTCGCCGACGCGCTTTTCCGGACGGGTCGAGAGCTTGACGACGACTTCCTTGAAGCCGAAGTCCTGATAGACCGACAGGATCAGATCGTTGATGCGCAAGCATTCCGCCGCCATCTGCTCGTCCGTACAGAACACATGCGCGTCGTCCTGCGTAAAGCCGCGCACCCGCATCAGTCCATGCAGCGCCCCCGAAGGCTCGTAGCGGTGAACGTTGCCGAACTCGGCAAGCCGGATCGGCAGTTCGCGATAGGATTTCAGGCCATGCTTGAAGATCTGGATATGGCCGGGGCAGTTCATCGGCTTCAGCGCAAAGACGCGCTCGTCATCGGTTTCGTCACCGGCGACCGTTACCTTGAACATGTTGTCGCGGTACCAGCCCCAGTGGCCGGAGGTTTCCCAGAGCGACTTGTCGAGCACCTGCGGTGCGTTGACTTCCTGGTAGGTACCGGCCAGACGGCGGCGCATATAGGCGACCAGCGTCTGGAAGACGCGCCAGCCCTTGCCGTGCCAGAAAACGACGCCCGGGCCTTCTTCCTGGAAATGGAACAGGTCCATTTCGCGGCCAAGCCGGCGATGGTCGCGCTTTTCGGCTTCGGCCAGAATGTGCAGGTACTGGTCGAGCTCTTCCTGGGTACGCCAGGCCGTGCCGTAGATGCGTGTCAGCATCGGATTGTTTGAGTCACCGCGCCAATAGGCACCGGCCACCCGCATCAGCTTGAATGCATTGCCGATCTGGCCGGTGGAGGCCATATGCGGACCGCGGCAGAGATCGAACCAGTCGCCCTGATAGTAGATTTTCAGGTCCTGATCGGCCGAGATCGCATCGACCAGCTCAACCTTGTAGGCCTCGCCCCTGTCGGCAAACACCTGGCGCGCCTTGTCGCGCGGCCAGATTTCCTTGGTGAAGGGCTTGTTGCGCTGGATGATCTCCTTCATCCGCTTTTCGATCTTCGGCAGATCGTCGGGCGTGAAAGGCTCATTCTTGGCAAAATCGTAATAGAAGCCGTTCTCGATCACCGGGCCGATGGTGACCTGCGTGCCCGGCCACAGTTCCTGCACGGCCTCGGCCATCACATGGGCCGTGTCGTGGCGGATCAATTCCAGAGCGCGGGCATCTTCGCGGGTGACGATCTCGAGGCGGCCGGTGAAGACGGCATCGGACAGGTCGCGCAGCTCGCCATCCAGCGCGATCGCGATGGCCTTCTTTGCAAGCGACTTGGAGATCGATTCGGCGACTTCGCGGCCCGTCGTGCCAGCGGCATAACCACGGACGGAACCATCGGGAAATCTAAGGGAAACAGCGTCAGACATGTGTTCTTCCTTGTCCAGTCCCGCCAACGAATGCGGGTGGTGTTGATAACCGGCACGGCCGGCAAATTGACGCGCGGGTGATAGAGCGTTTTTGTGACGGAGTAAAGAACAGGCTTGATCAGGCTTTGATCATATCCGTCAGGCCACGCACCCTATTCCAGTTGCGGAATGTGCCGGGGCCTAGGCGTTTGGTGGTCAATGCCGAGAGCAATTTCGACTCGCTCGGCTTGCCGGGAAAATGGATCCAGAGGTCGCCGTTGACGAGCCGGATCTGTTCGCCGCCACTGCCACGGTGCTGGAGCGTGGATGGAATGTCGTCAGCCAGTGGTGCGCGCATCACCCGGACAACGATGTTTTGCGCCTCCGCATCGCTTGCAGCGCGAAACGGGTTGCCGGCATCGAGCGCAAGCCAGTCTTGTGCAGTCCGGGCGATGATATCGACAGGCTTGCCGAAATCCTCGGCAAAGGCCTGCTCGAGCGCTTTTTCTACCTCCGCAGCACTGCCGTGATCGGCGTCGAAGACCAGATTTCCGGTCGCAACCAATGTCCGCGGCGCACGGCATCCGATGCGTTCCGCCGTCGCGCGCAACTCCGACATCACCACGCGGCGTCCGGCGCCGAGGATGATGCTGTGGAGAAGCGCGACATAGACCGTCATTGCGACGCCGCCGCCGGCCGCCAGTAGCGCCATGGCGTATACCAATGCTTCGACGGCGGCAGTTTTTCCGGCACCGGATCGAGCCCGCTTGACCCACCAGGCCCGCAGCGCAGAAAGCGGAACAACACCATCCAGCCGCCCGGCCAAAAACCGTGGCGGGCGATGGCCTCGTAGCCGTATTCTGAACAGGTG
Source organism: Pararhizobium sp. (assembly GCF_965279435.1). NCBI lineage: Bacteria > Pseudomonadati > Pseudomonadota > Alphaproteobacteria > Hyphomicrobiales > Rhizobiaceae > Pararhizobium > Pararhizobium sp. The sequence continues at coordinate 3,264,013 of NZ_CBDIHY010000003.1, read as the reverse complement.
GGGATGTGGCGGCAGGAATTGCCGATGAAGCCGGACAGCGTCAGTTGATAGAGCCGGATGAAGGCCATGCCGAACAGCCGCCCGGGTGTCTTTCGAAACGGTCCCGCATAGTTGCGGCCTGAATAGGGCCGTCTGGCGTCGCCGGTTTCATGGCCCTGACATCCCGGTTCACCACACATCTCAGCCGGCAGCCTTGACCAGACGCGAAGCCTCGACCTGGCCGATGGCATCGACGACGGCGTCGAAAGTCAGCATGGTCGAGGCGTGGCGGGCCTTGTAATCCTTGACCGGCTTGAGGAACCGCATGTCTTCGAAACGGCCCGATGGCCCCTCGCCGTCCGCCTTCAGCATCTCCAGCATGTCTTCGCGCGCCTGGCGGATTTCGGAGGATGTGGCGCCGACGACATGGCGGGCCATGACCGAGGACGACGCCTGTCCAAGCGCGCAGGCTTTGACCTCATGGGCGAAGTCGGTGACGGTGTCGCCATCCATCGTCAGATAGACGCGGACCTTTGAGCCGCACAACTTGGAATGGGCGCTTGCCTCCGCATCGGGATGCGTAAGCATGCCGCTTTTCGGAATATTGCCGGCAAATTCCAGTATCCGGCTGTTGTAGATTTCATCCATCATTCGACGCGGTCCGATGCATTTTGCGCGCTTTCAGGTAATCCGCGCATGATTTTCTATCGTATCTCAGAAAAAAACACACTGTCTCCATCAGCGCCCCTTCCCCATGTATCCCGGCATATTATATGGTATGTCGTGTGGGGGCGACAGGTTCGCAAGAGCGAACAGTCGCCTGTTGTTTGGGAAACCGTGCCGGATGATCCAGAGCCCTTAACCTCTGCAAATCAAAAAGCCCCGGAGCCCGCCGACGGAAACCAGGCCTGAAACGTCAGGTCAATGGCCAGTGGCGAGTTGTCCGATAAAGATAAACGTCAAGTAACGTGTGTTACGCCAAGAGGCCATTATGGACGCTATAGTCAAGAATTTTCCTGCCCTGCCCACCGTTGACGGCCGGCCGAGCCAGAAGGAAGCCGAGGACGCCGTTCGCGTTCTCTTGCGCTGGGCCGGTGACGATCCGGCCCGTGAAGGGCTTCTCGATACGCCCGCGCGCGTTGCCAAATCCTATAAGGAACTGTTTTCCGGTTATGACCTTGCTGCCGAGGATGTTCTTGGCCGCACCTTCGAGGAAGTCGGCGGCTATGACGACATCGTGCTCGTCAAGGACCTTCAGTTCTTCTCGCATTGCGAACACCACATGGTTCCGATCATCGGCAGGGCGCATGTCGCCTACCTGCCGGATGGCAAGGTGCTCGGCCTGTCGAAGATCGCCCGCGTTGTCGATATCTTCGGCCGCCGCCTGCAGACACAGGAAACCATGACGGCGCAGATCGCCAAGGCGATCGACGATACGCTGCAGCCGCGCGGCGTCGCCGTGATGATCGAAGCTGAACATATGTGCATGGCGATGCGTGGCGTTCAGAAGCAGGGCTCGACGACATTGACCACCACCTTTACCGGCGCCTTCAAGACCGAGCCCGCCGAACAGGCCCGCTTCATGACCATGCTGCGGGGCTTCAAGTAAGCTCCGTCAACCGGAGCCTTTCCGATGACAATTGAATTTGACCGCCCGTCCACCGACAAGGCGGAACTGGAATCCGGTTCCGCCTTCACGCCCCGCTTCGACAGCAACGGACTGATCACTGCCGTCGTCACCGATGCCGGAGACGGTGTTTTGTTGATGGTGGCGCACATGAACGCCGAAGCTTTGGCGCTGACCATCGAGACCGGCATTGCCCACTATTACAGCCGCTCGCGCCAAAGCCTCTGGAAAAAGGGTGAAACGTCCGGTAACCTGCAAACCGTTGAAGAAATCCGCACCGACTGCGATCAGGATGCACTGTGGCTGAAAGTCCGTGTCGCCGGCCATGACGCAACCTGCCATACCGGCCGGCGCTCGTGCTTTTATCGTGTCGTTGGCGCCAAGGATGGCGTCACGTCACTTAACATCATTGATACCGAAATTCATTTCCATCCGGACGACGTCTACGGCAAAAATTAATCATCTGACGCTTTTTGGCTCAGTTTCTTCGGGGATTCACGATTTCGCAACCAGACTGGGAGCGTAATCCCGACAACAAGGATACGTTCCGCCGGGAACACCTGCGCGGAACGCCCTCGAGTAGATTGAGTTCTTACGGCATGCGCTTGCAACGCAGTAAAGCGAGACGTGACGGCCTGTAACAGTGTGTTCTGCGGCATGGAGGTGCCGGATGTTGAACTGGACATTCAATCGCAGCGGTATCACCGCAGATGCTTCCGTGCCCGGCGGCCCTTCCCACGCTCTGAGCGCACCTCCCCCCGAACAGATCAAACCGCCCAAATCCAAGATAGCCCTTGCCCTTGGCGGCGGCGCTGCACGCGGCTGGGCCCATATCGGCGTGCTGAAAGCGCTGGACGAGGAAGGTATCGAAGTCGGGATGATTGCCGGAACCTCGATCGGCGCACTGGTCGGCGGCTGTTATCTGGCCGGAAAGCTCGACGAACTCGAAACCTTCGCCCGCTCTCTGACCATGCGGCGCATCGCCGGCCTGCTTGATTTCGCCATTGGCGGCGGCGGCCTGTTCGGCGGCTTGCGCCTGACCAAGCGTATGCAGGAACACCTGCAGGACATGTCGATCGAAGACCTCGACCGGACGTTCGTCGCTGTGGCGACCGAGGTCAATTCCGGACACGAGGTCTGGATCGGCCAGGGTTCTCTGATCACGGCCATCCGCGCCTCCTATGCCCTGCCAGGCATCTTCGAGCCGGTCAAATGCAACAATCGCACCTTGATGGACGGCGCATTGGTCAATCCGGTGCCTGTATCGGTCTGCCGTGCCCACGAGCAGCAGCTGGTCGTTGCGGTCAACCTCAACTACGATCTCTATGGCCGTTCCGCCGTCATCAAGCACAATGCGGGCAGTCATGCGGCCGAGCAGCCGCCGATGCCGAAACATCCGGAAGGCCAAGCGGGACGCTTGGGCATGACAAGTGTCATGGTCCAGGCTTTCAACATCATCCAGGATCGCATTTCTCGCGCGCGCCTTGCCGGCGATCCGCCGGACCTGGCGCTGCATCCCAAGCTCAACGATATCGGCCTTTCGGAATTCCACCGGGCCGGAGAAGCGATCGATCGCGGCTATTATGAAACCAAGTCGAAGCTCAGCGAGTTGCAGCGGCTTCAGGATGTGATGCTGCGCTGAACGCGCGGCAACAAAAACCATGCCGCGCGGTCAAAAGGCAGCGCGGCATTTTTCATGAGTTTATTCCACGCGTAGACGACAGCGGTAGCCGTTCGGCGACCCATCCCTTCCGCGGTCCCGTGAGACGACGGATTTAGATTACTGGTCCTGGAGCACAGGAAGCGGCCATCGCCAGCGCTTGTTTATCAAACTCTAAATTTTTCTACCGATCGGAACAAAATAGCAACGTGAAATCGACTGTTGGTCCCCCTATATGGCGTGATGAAATCCAAAGCAGCTTTCATCAAACCGCGTGTTCCAGCTGGAACGGTAAGGAGACGGCCCCACGTGCTCACACACTTTGACCGACAGACAAAATTGCTCCTGAATGCAGGCTATCCGGACATGCTGGGGATTTCCAAAACCCAGTTCACGGAAAACCTCGAACCACTTCGAGCGCGGTTGGAGGGCATTGAACCATTTGAATGCGTTGGGAATATTCCTATTTGTATTGCCTTTGGCAAAGGCGTTATCGGCATAGCCGACGCCATGTCGCGGATTGAAGCAAAGGCAGCGAGAGGCGTTGTCGATATGACGCCGCTTTCACCGGAGGATTTCCAGCCTATTGACCAAGTGCAGATTCCGGCCGGAAGATTCTACCTTTTGTTCGACGTCGACACCGGAAGGGGTTCTCTCAACGTCAGCCCGGAGAATGCGCTGAACGCCATCAGGGTACAGGGCAGAACGCCGCTGACGCTGGAAGAAGGCGTAGCCTTGACGGCGCAGTTTCCGGAACTGCTGACGGACAAGAAAAACTATAATTGTATCCAAATGCCAGGATCACGGAAAACATCCGATCAACGGGTGCCGTCAATCTGGTTCAGCAAGGGCGCGCCGCGATTGGGTTGGTGCTGGGACCGCAACATCCACACATGGCTCGGCTCCGCGTCCGCAGCCTACCGGCTTGGCGCCGCAAGCCCAATCGAGGCTGCTCCACAGATCACACCCGACCGATAACAGCCCCTCGGCTTGTCTGCGAGGCGACTACGCGTTGAGCGCGCCGTTGGATGGTTCGAACTAGCCGGCGATATAGGCCTTGATCTGCTCGGCCTCGTGTTCGATCGCCCGGATATGATGGCGCACTGCATCGCCGATCGAGACGATGCCGACAAGGCGGCCGTTCTTTTCCACCGGAAGATGGCGGGCGCGCATGTTGTTCATGATCTCCATGATGTCATCAATGGTCATGTCCTCGGTGCAGCTATATACCTTCGACCACATGACGGAGGACACCGGCTTGTCCAGGCATTCGGCGCCGAACTTGGCCATGGCGGCGACAACATCGCGTTCCGTCAGGATGCCGGCGATCTTGTCACCCGGCTTGACGATAATGACGGCGCCGATGCGGTTTTCACTCAGCAAGGCGACCGCCTGGCGCACTTTTGCCTGCGGATCGACCGTCACTACCTGACGGCCTTTTTCATTCAGTATTGCCTTGACAGACATCGAACCCTCCGGTTTCAGCGACCTGCATCTGACCGGGATATTGGCAAACCGCAAAAGCGCACGCGCGCATTTTGGAGTTGGACCAATCCGCAAGACAGATATCATTCCTGTCGCGTTTTGCCCTTTGGCAGCAGCCCGAACTCCTCACGGGTTTACTGCCTTCGGACACGAATGGTGCGCTACAGACTGGCGAAAATCAAGCGTTGTCGCTGAGATCATCAATCTTTCGAAGCTCTGTGACCAGGTTTTACAAATCAGTCCCGGGGATCAAAAAACCCGAACAGCAGGAAGCCAAACAGGAAGCCGCCGATATGCGCTTCCCAGGCAATGCCACCTGCCCCACCAAAGGCAAAGACGCCGAGGCCAATCAGGAAATTGGTCAGGAACCAGATGCCGGTAAAGACCACGACCGAGCGGTTCGACAGAGCCTCGCCAACCGTCAGGCGGCGGTTGAGATGGGCAAATTGACGGCTGATGCGGCCACTGGGAGAAAAGACGAACCGTGCTGCAGCACCCATCAAACCAGCGACCACTCCAGAGGCACCGACGACAAAGATCGTTTCGCCCCAATGGAAAGCCACATGCAAACCGACTGCAGCGGCAGCAGAAAGACACCAGAAAAGCAGGAAGCGCGCCGGACCGATCCGGCGAATAACCGGGGCGCCGAATGCCACCATCCAGAACCCGTTGAAAATCAGATGTTCCCATGAGCCGTGCAGCAGGGAATATGTCAGGGGACTCCAGAGCCAGGCGAGATTCTGATCTGCCAGTGGATGATCATAGCGGGCCGGCCAGAACGCAAAATTCAGGATCACTTCGCTGTCAACGGCGGCCGATAGCAGATAGGTGCGCACGACATGGATGGCCACCAGCAGCGCCAGCATGGCGACAAGACCTGACGGCAGGTTGAATGCCGGTTCGCTGACCCGCGTTACAGTGTCTGCTTCGGTGTCCTGCGGCGGCGGCGCACCGTCGGTTTGGTCTGTCATGCTGATCACGTTTCCTTCCGCCGGCTCATCCTCAACCGGCTCCATGCCTCGCTCTATACGATTCATGGTCCCGTCAAAAGCGGTGAGATGCGCGGCACTTTTTCGCACACCTTGCAGGAAGAAATCAAATCGAAGGATTTGCACATTCGAGCGCAGGTTCGCCGGCAAAAAAAAGGGCCGTCCAGTCAAAAACTGAACGGCCGTTGAGCCCCTTAAAAAACGAGCCCGCAAGTCAGTGTGCCGAAGGAAACCCTTCGTGAAGTGATGTCCTTTCATGCCATCAGAGCCGGGCGCTTTCAATCTAAACCAAACATTAACCTTAATATCGCGGTGGCACGGAAATCGCACTGTCATCTCTACGGGCGTGTTTTTCGCGCCGGATGTGCCAAAGCAGCACACATATGTTTCGAATGGAATGAAAGCATGCGCAGCAAGACAGCTATCGAGATCTACGCCTATTGGGACGAGTTGCGCGGGCATCGCGATGTGCCGGCCCGCGGCCAGATCGAGCCTGGTCATATTCGCAATATCCTGCCGGATCTCTTCATTCTCGAAAAAACACCGCGCGGCGATATCCGCTTCCGGCTTGCCGGCACGCGCATCTGTTCGCTGTTTGCCCGCGAATTGCGCGGCTCGACATTCGATGCGCTCTGGCTTGCCGACCAGACCGGCCGTCTCGCCCGTATCGCCGAGGATGTGATGACGCAGAAAACGCCGGTTGTTCTTTCGGCATCTTCGCTTGCCGGCACCGCCGATCGCCTGCCGACCGAAATCATCCTTTTGCCATTGCGCTCACCAGATGGCGTCGTTGACCGGATCATCGGTGCCTTGGTGCCGCTGTCGCGGCCGCTGTGGCTGGAAGCAACGCCTGTCAATTATCTCGACCTCGGCGGCATCCGCGTCCTCGACATCGAAAAGACCAACCTGTTCCTGCACAACCGGCCGGACAAGCCCCTGCCTGCGACCGCGCCACACCTTGCCGATCATGGAATAGCCGGAGCGATCCGCCGCGTCCTGCATCTTCGGGTGTTCGAAGGCGGACGGCAAGATTAACGCCGGTGCCCGCCCCGCCCTGTGAAAAAACCTTATGTTAACCGGATCACGGTAAAGCTGTGGCTTGGATGGACATCGCACAAGTGTGGTCATGTATTCGTTTCAGCAATCGCAGACGGCCGGCCCCAAGCAGCACAATGAAGGCGCTTTCCAGCGCGTTTCGGTGAACCTGACCGGTCGCCTCATGCTTGCCAATCATGACGAATTCGAATGCACCGCCATCGATATGTCGCCGGGTGACGTGCTGTTCACCTGCGATGCCCGGCCGCGCGCCGGTGAACGTATCATCGCCTATGTCGATCATGTCGGCCGCCTGGAAGGCACGGTTTCGCGCCTTTCCGAAAATGCCTTCGTCATCCAGATCAACGCCACCGACCGCAAGCGCGAAAAGCTCGCGGCACAGCTGACCTGGATTGCCAACAAGCATGAGCTCGGCCTGCCGGAAGACCGGCGCCACGACCGTCTGGCTCCACGCAAGACCCGCACGGAAATTACCCTGGAGGACGGCAGCAAATATGTCTGCCGGATCATCGACCTTTCGCTGTCCGGCGCCGCCGTCGACATGGAGTTTCGCCTGCCGCTTGGCACCGCCATTCTACTTGGCAGCATGAAGGGCCGCGTCGTGCGTCACTTCCAGGAAGGCGTGGCGATCGAATTTCTTGGAATTCAATCGCGCGAGGCTCTGCGCGAGTTTCTCTAGATCTGCCGTGATTTCACCGGAACGACCGGCGTTGCGTCAGGCACGCCATCAAACCCCAAGTAATAAAAACACAGGATGACGCGGTAGCGTCAAACCTCCTTGGTCTTTTTCGCACGCGATGCAGCGTCGGCTTTTTTCTTCTTTTTGGCCTGATTATAAGCGACCGCCGAACGGACAAGATTCTTCAGAGCGGGCGGATCGATCGTAACGCCTTCGAAAACATCGATTGACCGCCAGACCTTGCCTCCAAAACCGTTGTTGAACAGCTTGTCCGGATCCGGAAGGCTGGCACCATGAGAGAAGGTCAGCTTCACCTTGTCCTTATGGGCATTGCCGACCACCATGTTGCCGTCGCACGACCAGACGGGGCTTCCCATCCATTTCCATTCCTCGATGATGTCCGGATCAGCTTCAAGGATGGCCTTGCGCAGGCTGGCGAGCGTTGCGCCCCGCCAGTCAGTGAGACCGTCAATCAGCGCATCAATACTGTCTGTTGGTGTCATGGATTTCATACCCCGACTTTGAACCTGTTTCCCGTCGCGCCATTCTATCCACGCACGTGCATGCCGACAACGCCGGTCAAAGCTGAGCTTCGATCGCAGGCTTGTCGATGACCGACCAGACGTTGCCAATCTTGCTGCCTTGAAACTCGTAGAACACATTCTCGGTGAAGGAGATTCTCCTGCCGTTGACGGCAAGCCCCAGGAACAAGCCAACCGGTGTACAGTCGAACACCAACCGGCTGGCGATAAGGGGCGGATCCGAGATCAGCAATTGGATGTTGAACTGGAGATCGGGAATATCACGATAATCCTGTTCGAGCATGCTGCGGTAACCGGCCAGTCCGATCCGCCTGCCGTTGTGGCAAGCCTCGTCGCCAACGAACCGTCCCAAATCCGGCCAATCCTGCTTGTTCAAACAGGCGATGTAGCCTCTGTAGAGATCCGAAAGCTCGTTTTTCATCATGGCATCTGTCTCCCGTCTGTCCGGTTGGCGGCAAACGATCAGGATTGCCAGCCTCTCTTCGCGTCGATGCGACCCAATATGGTACAAAACCTGGTGCAGATCAGTGCAGTCTTGGCGAAAACACGATCCGGCCGCAATTTTTCGTGCCGAAACAGAAAATATTTTTGGCCGATTTCCCAGCACTTTTCAGGATAAATCGGCAGATACTATGGTAAACGAAGTGAAAACGGCAGGTTTGGCCTTCCTTCCAGCATGCGGTTCATTCCGTATGGCCACCGCGATCGCCCGGCGCAGAACGCGGGTTTTCCCCGAAAAACAACGTGTTCTCCGTGAGATAGATAGTTTCGCCCTGCTTAACGGCACTGAGCCAATACGGGAATGTCTCAAATTTTATGCGAATTTGAATCAAACATATCTCAATCTTTATTCGAGTTTAGTTTGAATTTTCTACTTATTTCAATTTCTTTTGTACTTTATTTTACTTCCAATTTTCGCGAGCAGTAAAAAACTCGGTGTCATTGTCACTCCAGAACGGGGAGACAAGCATGACAACGACATCATTCCTGAAGGCCGGCATCATCGGCGCATTTCTTTCTGCAGTCGCGGCACAATCGGCTTTTGCCCTGCCCGCCAACATGATCACCAGCGGCGCCACCAACCCGCCTGTCGGGCATTATGAATTCTGCCGGACCCTGCCGCAGGAATGCCGCGCCAATCCGGGCAGCACTGCGCCGCTAACACTCACGCGCGAAGGGTGGAAGAAAATCCTCGAGGTCAACTACGACGTCAACGAATCCGTGGCGCCGCTGACCGACAAAGAAATCTATGGTGTCGAAGAATATTGGGCCTATCCCGACAAAGTCGGCGATTGTGAAGACTATGTGCTCCTGAAGCGCAAGCGCCTGATGCAGGCAGGCTTTTCGCCCTCAGACCTTTTGATCACAGTCGTGCTGCAGCCGAATGGCGATGGTCATGCCGTGCTCACCGTGCGCACGGATCGTGGTGACTTCGTTCTCGACAACATGCGCAACAAGGTGCTGCTGTGGTCGGAGACCGAATACACCTATCTCAAGCGTCAGTCGGAACAGCATTCCGGGCGCTGGGTAAAACTTCAAGACGGCCGCACCGTGGCTGTCGGCAGCGTCAGCCAGTAAGGCAGGCGAACACAGATATGCGCAGCCCGGCTCAGGATGCCAGGGCTGCGCATCAAAAGGGCTTCGGTCAGTCCCCAATCCCCGTCCCAGACCAAGGCCCTGCTGGCCGGTTCCGCTGTCCCCGGAACCGGCCTTTTTTATTGTCCGAAGCTCGACGGACTGCCCGCAAACAGCAACCACGCACCTTCCGCAACAAGCAAGCCGTAGCAAGCGGCCCAGCCCGAGGCGATCACACCGGCGAGAATAATCTCGACCGGAGACAGGCTGCCGGACAGGTGCATCCGCCAAATAGTCCCGGCAAACAGGGACGGCCCTGCAAACAGCGCCAGGAATACCGGGAAGAGCCGGAATCTCCCAGCCACCGTCCCATCGGTCGTCGGCCAGCTCCGGCACGCGGCGCTGCGGCTGATATCCAGCACCAGGAAGGAGACACCAAAACCGGCGGCAAGCAAGACGAAGAGCATCGCTATATTCATCAAAAATTAACCATGTTGGGCCAGCGTTACCGTGTTTCTTCGACCAGCAAGTTCCGTGCCGCAAAGTCCTGCTCCATTCCGGCACAAGCCAGACCGGTGACGATACCTCCCGCTAACGACGATAAGACCGCGAACCATCCATGACAGCCAATTCAACAGCCGCCGGCCATGACGATCACGCTCCGCTGATCTCTTCACGCTTCGTCACCATACTAACGGCTGCGGTGGTGGGGCTGGCTGCCTTGACGGCAACGATCAGTCTTGCCGGACGCTGGTATGGTGAAAACCTGGCACTGGCCGGGCACACGACCAGCACGGAGCCCACCGACATCCTCATCGGTCAGGATCATCTGCGTTTTCCGTCCAATTTCATCCGCTTTGAACAGCAGCGCGTCACCGGCCGCGCCGAGCGTGTCGATCTCTATCTGACCTGGCCGGGACTGCAGGGATATAGCGACGAGACGCGCGCGCTGTTCAACGATGTCAACCAGCCGGCCGCGCTGCTTTTCCTGGATATTTCCCAGAGTACGATGTCGCGCGACATGTCGGGACGGATCGAGCCGATCTACCAGCATCTCTTCAGCGGCAAAATCCTGCCCGGTCCGGCGGGCCTGGTGCGTCACGAGATGAAACAAAATTCCGGCTACGGTGAGGAAGTCTTTTTCACAACGAACCGGGAAGGCGATACACCTTATGCCGTGCGCTGCATGATGCCGGCGACGCCTGCCCTATCGACCAGCGCCGATTGCCAGCGTGATATTCACATCGGCCGCGATCTTGTTGTGCTTTACCGGTTTTCCAGCCAATTGCTGCCACAATGGCAAGCCATCGACACCGCCATCACAACATTCCTGAACAAACGACTGATCCCTTGACCATCCGCCGGCCCCTTTTCCGTGAGCCTCGTTTCGTAAGGCAAGCACCGGTGGACCGGCTGTACCAAAATGCAAAAGAAGACGGCAGACAGCAGAAACCAATCATTCATCATAAACCGATTGGTAACGCTATCCCGATAGAGTTTCGAGAATAGTCGTTTCTGGAGGCCACCCCGGACGGCATCTGTGAAAATAGAATGAAGAGTAGTGTAGTGTCCAAATCCATATTCAACGGCTCCGCTCCATACGCCCCTGTGCTATTTTTCAAAAAGGCGTGCCGGGTTCTGCTGGTATCGCTGGCCGCCACGTTCACGGCAATCCCCGTCGCCTACTCGGCGCAATATGCGGGTATCGTGGTCGATGCAAAGACCGGCAAGGTGCTGTATAGCGAAGACGCCGACAGCCTGCGCTATCCAGCGTCGCTGACGAAAATGATGACACTTTATTTGACCTTCGAGGCTCTGGAAGCCGGCAAGATCAACAAGAACACACCCGTTCAGTTCTCCAAGAATGCATCAGCAGAGCCACCATCGAAACTCGGCGTACGCTCCGGAAACTCGATCACCGTCGAACAGGCCATCCTTTCCATGGTCACACGCTCTGCTAACGATTCATCGACTGCACTGGGCGAATTGCTCGGCGGCTCCGAGGAACGCTTCGCCCGCATCATGACCAACAAGGCGCGTGCGCTTGGCATGACCCGCACCACCTATCGCAACGCCAACGGCCTGCCGAACGATGCGCAGATGACGACAGCGCGCGACCAGGCCCGGCTCGGCATGGCGCTTCGCCAGCATTTTCCGCAGTACTACTCCTATTTCTCCACCCGCAGCTTCCGATTCGGCAAGCAGACGATCGGCAACCACAACCGTTTGCTCGGCAATGTGCGCGGCGTTGACGGCATCAAGACCGGTTACACCCGGGCTGCCGGCTTCAACCTGGTGACATCGGCTGAGGCTGACGGCCGCAGCATTGTCGGCGTCGTTCTGGGCGGCAAGTCCGGCGGCGCTCGCGACGCACAGATGCGTGCCCTCGTTGCCAAGTACATGCCATCGGCTTCGCGCCGTGGCGGCGGCAATCTCGTTGCCGAAACTGCGGATGCGCCGACCATGCAGACGCGGGTTGCGGCCCAACCGGCCGAGGCGGTGCAGTCCGAAACGGTTGTTGCCGCAACGGGCGGTAGCTTCAATCTTCCGAACAACGGCCCGGTTCCGGATTTCCGCTACAGCGGCGAAACCACCAAGAGCATCGAAGTTGCCTATGCGGCACCGGTCAGAGCCAGCACCAATCCGCTGCTGACCCAGAAAGTCATGCCGAACACGCTTGACGCGCAGAGCCGCAAGCTTGCCAAGGCCGCCCCGGTCCCGGCTGCCGATGTCGACAATCAGATCACCAATTCCGTTGCCAAGCCGGTAACCGAAACGGCTGCCGCCGCCAACAATGCGCCAGCCGGCTGGGTGATCCAGATCGGTGCGACGCCGGACAAAGCTCAGGCCATGACATTGCTCGACAACGCCAAGGACAAGGGTGGCAAGGCCCTGCGTGGCGCAACTCCTTTCACGGTGGCCTTCGCCAACGGCGACAGCCAGCTCTACCGGGCGCGCTTTGGCGGCTTCTCCGATCAGAACAAGGCTCTCTCCGCCTGCAAGACGTTGAAGAGTAAGGGCTTCGCCTGCTGGGCCAGCCTGCAGTAACAACAGCACAAAAGTTTCGATCAGCGGCGTGTTGTGTTTACCGCTGATCCTCCTCGGATTTGGTTTTGCGTAACGAGGTTAGTTATGGGAATGAATGAGAATGGATCGGGCATGACGCCCGCGCCGGACAAGAAGCGGAAGTCGCCCCGGTCCGGTCTGCACCCCTTGCATGAAGCCGCCATGCGGATCGCCGAACTCGGCAGCCGCCCCCGGTCGAAGACCAAGGATCTGGTAACGCTGCTTCTGACGCATGGGGCACGGGCGTGGCGCTCGACACAGCCGGACGCACAAATTCACGTGCACGTGACGTCGCCATCCGGGCGTTATCCGATCAGGTTGCGGATACGGTAAAGTATTGAACAACGATCAAAGCCCGGCACCGCCGGGCTTTTTTCATGCCATCTTTAAATTCAGAGGAGGCCGAGCTCAGCCAGTTCGCGGCGCAGGTCGAGCGGCATTTCTGCCGTTCCGGCGCCCAATGCCGACAGATCGCGCGGCGCTTCATTGTCCTGGAGATAGCGCCAGCCCTGAAAGGCCCGGCGCGGCTGATAGGTGGTTTCGATGACGTCCGGGCCGAGGATCAGGTTGCAGCGGCCGATGCCCTCGCCGTCTGTGAAGGTCTCGATGCCGGTCAGCCGCTGTCGCGCCTGAACCTGCCCCTTGATCACCCAATAGAGCGATCCGCCGTCCAGCAGTTCCTCGACGCGCTTCGGCACCATCCGCGTCGTATGGTAGGAATGCGGTTCAAGACCGGCGGCAACCGCCGTCAGTGCTTTGCGCGACACCCATTCGCGAAGATCGTCAATGGATTCTGCGCCGACGCAGAGCTTGATGAGATGCAAGGCCATGGCCGGAGTTGAACACCCGCAAAGCGGTCGCGGTCAAGCCTGTTCTCGCCCGCTCCACAGAAGGGTGCCCGTCAGCACTCGACAACGTTGACGGCAAGGCCACCCGTCGACGTTTCCTTGTATTTATCGTGCATGTCGACACCGGTCTGGCGCATCGTCTCGATGCAGGCGTCAAGCGGCACGAAATGCTGGCCGTCGCCTTTGAGTGCCAAGGACGCGGCCGTAACGGCCTTGACCGCCCCCAGCGCGTTGCGCTCGATGCACGGAACCTGGACGAGACCGGCGATCGGATCGCAGGTCATGCCGAGATGATGCTCCAGCGCGATTTCAGCGGCGTTCTCGATCTGCTCCGGCGTTCCGCCCATGACAGCGGCGAGGCCTGCTGCCGCCATTGCGGAGGCGGAGCCGACCTCGCCCTGACAGCCAACTTCGGCGCCGGAGATCGAGGCATTGAACTTGATGATGCCGCCGATCGCAGCGGCCGTCAGCAGATAGTCGCGAATGCCGTGATGATCGGCATCCTCATGGAAATGCAGATAGTAGCGGATGGTGGCAGGAACCACGCCCGCAGCGCCATTTGTCGGCGAGGTGACGACGCGGCCACCGGCTGCATTTTCCTCGTTCACCGCCATGGCGTAGACACTCAACCAGTCATTGGCGAGCAAGGGGTTGATCTTGTTGGAGCGCCATTCGTCCTGCAGCTTGTCGTGGATCATGCCGGCACGGCGGCGGACCTTCAGGCCACCGGGCAAGATGCCGGAACCAGTCAGTCCCCGGTCGATGCAGCTTTTCATCGCGGCCCAGATGCGGTCGAGGCCTTCGTCGAGCTCTTCGCCCGTCATCGAACATTCCTCGTTTGCCCGCTTCATCTGGGCGATCGACAGGCCGGAATGCTGTGCCATATCGAGCATCTGCTTTGCGGTCGAGAAGGGATAGGGAACCTTGACGCCGCCCGGCTTGGTCTTGCTGGACTTCATAGCTTCAAGCTCGGTATCGGTGACCACGAAGCCGCCGCCGATGGAATAGTAGACGCGCTTCAACAGCAATCTTCCGTCCTTGTCGAAGGCGGAGAAGGACATGCCGTTGGCATGACCGGGCAGCGGCACCTTCTTGTCGAAGACAAGATCGGTCTTCGGCTGGAATTCATAAGAGGGGTGCCCGGCGGGCGTGATACGGCCGGTGCGCTCGACTTCATCGATGATCGGATCCATCCGGTCGGGATCGACCCGGTCAGGGCGTTCGCCCATCAGACCGAGGATCACCGCCCTGCCCGTTCCGTGACCGATGCCGGTAAAGGCGAGCGAACCATGCAGGCTCGACTTGATCGACGTGACGGTGGCATTGACCGGGCGCGGCCAGTCGCTCGACAGGATCAGGTCGAGAAAGCGGTTTGCCGCCGACATCGGTCCCATCGTGTGCGAACTGGAGGGGCCGATACCAATCTTGAAGACATCAAAAACCGAAAGAAACATGCGAACTCCGCCCCGGGTACTCTGGACCGGACAAGATTGCCGGACCACGATCATTGCATCGAAACTAGGCCATCCTATGCCTGCCATCAGGCGATCAACCGACATCCACTCCCGTGCGTGCGACACGAATGGCTGCCGGGTGGCTGTAGCACGATTCCTCATTCATAAGTCGCCATGCCCGCCCATGGATTTCAAGGGGTGGGGTAAACTTTCGCGATACCTTGCAATTTCGCCAAAGCATGCCAAAAACGAGGCATGACACTGACAGACTATATCGCATTGGCGGTCTTTGCGCTGCTGTGGACCGGTTACAACTGGGCCACGGACGGCAAGGTGCAACTCAAGCGCATCTCCTTGACGCGCCTGATGATGGAGAACCGGCGGCGCTGGCTGCTGAACTCTCTCAATCGCGACCTCAAGATGATCGACACGCAGATTGTCGCCGGACTGCAGGCGGGAACCGCGTTCTTCGCTTCGACGACGATCTTTGCGCTCGGCGGCTGCTTTGCACTTTTAGGCGCCACCGACCAGGTCCAGGCGATCATGGCCGACCTGCCCTACGTCTTTCATGGCGGGCGCACGGCCTTCGAACTGAAGGTCGGCGGCCTTGCCTGCCTGTTTGCCTACGCCTTCTTCAAATTCGCCTGGTCCTACCGCCTGTTCAATTATTGCTCCATTCTCGTCGGCGGCATTCCAATGATGTCGGACATCATGCAGGATCGCGCCGGAGCCGAACGCGCCGCCGGACGGGCCGCCAAGATGAACATTCTTGCCGCCAAGCACTTCAATGCCGGCCTGCGAAGCGTCTTCCTGTCGATCGGCTATCTCGGCTGGTTCATCAGCCCCTATGTCTTTATCGCATTGACGGTCTTCGTCATTTTCGTGCTGACGCGCCGGCAATTCTATTCGGAAGCGCGCGAAGCCCTTCTTGACGACACAAACCCCTGAAAGTCTCGAGCGGTAAGCCAAGCGACTCGCTTGCGCCTGACGCAAGCTCGCCGCGTTATGATCCCGCCATTCGAAAAGATTGAGCTATGTCGATACCCAACGCAGTCACCGAAACCGACAACGGGACGGCACCGCCGGCCGCCGCAGAACGGCGTGGCCGCATCTGGGCGATCGATGCGCTGCGCGGGTTCGCGCTGATCGCGATGGCGACCTATCACTTCTCCTGGGATCTTGAATATTTCGGCTATCTCGACCCGGGAACGGTCGGCGCCGGTGCGTTCAAGATCTATGCACGGATGATCGCCAGCAGTTTCCTGTTTCTGGCGGGCGTCGGGCTTGTGCTCGGCCATTATCCGGTCTTCAAGCCGCGTTCCTTCGCCATCCGTTTCGCCAAGATCGCCGCCGCCGCGCTGCTCATCACCATTGCCACCTGGTTTGCCTTTCCCGACAGCTTCATCTTCTTCGGCATCCTTCATGCGATTGCCGCGGCAAGCGTTATCGGCCTCCTCTTCCTGCGCCTGCCCATCATCCTGACGTTTCTCGCTGCAGTGGCTGTCTTTGCGGCGCCCTTCTATCTGCGCTCGGCCATGTTCGACGCACCAGCACTCTGGTGGGTGGGGCTGTCGCAAATACTGCCGCGCTCCAACGATTATGTGCCGTTGCTCCCTTGGCTGGCACCGTTCCTGGCTGGTATCGCCGCCGCCCGCATTGCGCTTCGCTTCGGATGGCTGGAGAAACTACGCACCGATGGCAGCGCGCGGTGGAAGATGATCCTGACTGCGGCAGGCCGTCACAGCCTGATCATCTACCTCGTGCACCAGCCGTTGTTGTTTGCCCTGGTCTTTGCCTACTCCCTGGTTTTCCCAGCGGCCAAACCCGATCCGGTCGAGACCTATCAGAACAATTGCGTGGCCTCCTGCAGCCTGCAGGAAAACGCAGCGCTCTGCACGACCTTCTGCGGCTGCACACTGGACAAGCTGATGGAAGAAAACCTTTTCGAGGCGCTGAACGACGGTAAAATCGACGTCAAGACAGATGAACGTATTGCGCGAATCGCCGGGCAGTGCACCATGGAGTCACAACCCAAGGAATAGGATATGAACGCCTATCGCGCCAAGCCGCTGACTTACCCCTGGCCTCCATTTCTCTATATGGCAGCCTTTGCGGGGGCGGTAGGCTTGGGGCGGACGTTGCCGATCGCGGTCATGCACGGCCATGGATGGGTACCCTGGCTGGCTGGCTCGCTGTTGATCATCCTTGCCGTCTGTCTGGATGTCTGGGCCGTGAAGACCTTGATCGAACGGCGCACGGCGGTGATGCCGCATCGCTGTTCGTCCTATCTGGTCACCTGCGGACCGTTCTATTTCACCCGCAATCCGATCTATCTCGGCTACACCTTGATGATGGTCGGTTTCGGCCTGATCACGCTCAATCCCTGGTTCTTCATCATGGCCAGTGCTGCCGTTGCGATCATGACGCTGTTTGCCGTCCGCAACGAAGAGCGGCATCTCCTGTCGCGCTTCGGATTCGAATTCGAACGCTATTGCCGCGCCACCAGCCGGTGGATCTGACCCACCGGCCTCGACACTTTACGGCTTCAGTTTCCAACCACACCGTTATCATCGCGCGTGATCACGACGAGAGACGGACGTGCCGGCATGCCATCGGCAAAATCCGGCCAGGCGGTCCCGGCATCGGCGATCGTCGTTGCGTCTTCATTGTCGGCCAAACGCAACTCACCCGGATGCTGGATGGAGACGAAGACATTGGTGCCATCCGGCGTAAACGTCGGCGAACAGCACTCTGAGCCGACCGGGGCGATGTAGAACAGCTTTGGCAACGCCCTGCCCGGTCCCTCGGTGTCCATCACATACAGCGAATCGGCGATGCCCTCCGGCGGCGGCCCATCGGTGGTCACCCAAAGCCGTCCGGCCGGATCGACACCGAGATTGTCGGGATCGGTGAACCAGCCTGACGCCGTCGTCGCAGGATGGAACATCGCCTCATCCTCGGGCTTGGCCGGGTCGCCACAGAGCACGAAGACGTCCCATGTGAACGTATCAGCAGCATGGTCCGGCTTGTCCGGTGCACCGGGTGGAACGAGTTCGAGCAGAT
This sequence comes from Pararhizobium sp., assembly GCF_965279435.1. Lineage (NCBI taxonomy): Bacteria > Pseudomonadati > Pseudomonadota > Alphaproteobacteria > Hyphomicrobiales > Rhizobiaceae > Pararhizobium > Pararhizobium sp. Next base: position 3,245,990 of record NZ_CBDIHY010000003.1, on the reverse strand, counting down.
GACCGTGCGGGTTCGGTCCGCGCGGATTGGCGATATTGACGGTTTCGCGCTCGCCGCCCTTGCCCGCGGCCAGCCGGTCCTCGTTCTCGGTCATCGCCACGTAGAGCTTGCCGGTGCCGTGATGCGGCACAAAGCCTTCCGGTGCATCCATCGGCGTGGCGCCAACCAGATCGGCTGCAGCGCGGGTATTGAGCACGACATCTGCCTGCGTCGCAAAACCGGCGTCCGCCGTCAGCGGCCCCTGTCCTGCCACCAGCGGCAACCAGGCCATCGTGCCGTCACTTGCGAATTTGGCAACGGAGAGCGTGCCGTTATCGAGCAGGTCCTTGTTAGCCGCCCGGTCTGCCGGGTTCCACGGATCGCGGGTGACGAAGCGGTAGAGATATTCGAAATCGTCGTCATCGCCCATGAACACCACGACGCGGCCGTCCGGCGCCACCGTCACTTGCGCACCCTCATGAGTCATGCGGCCGAGCGACGTGCGCTTCACCGGTTTTGCCTCCGGATCGAACGGATCGATCTCGACCACCCAGTCAAACCGCATCCATTCGTTCGGCTCTTCCTCGAACTTGAAACGCGCATCGACGCGGCTGACCGCGTAGATGTCGTTCTCGTCTTCGTCCCAGCCCTGCCGCTCGACCAGCTCCTGATTGGGCAACGTCTTATAATTGCCGGCAAAGACGTCCATCGCGCCCTCCTCACCGGACAGCATGGTGCCCCACGGCGTAATACCGCCATTGCAGTTAGAGATCGTCCCGAATACCTTTTTGCCGGTCGGATCGGCCTTGGTCTTCAGGCGGGCGTCGCCCGCTGCCGGGCCGGAGATATTCATCTCCGTGCCCATATGGATACGGCGATTGTGCTTGCTGTCGAGAACGATGTTCCAGTCCCTGCCGGTTTTTGCCACCTCAAAGACGCTGATCCCAAGACAGCCCATCAAGGCGCGGATCTGGTTGTCCGTCAGCATTTCGCGGTAATTCTCATCAGTCAGCCCCGGAAACATCAGGAACGGCGAAGCATATTCGTGGCTGACGACCATCAGGCCGCGATCCGACGATGGCGAGCCCTGCGGCAAGGGCAGAAACTGGGTAAAATCGTTGTTGTAGCCGAATTGGCGCTCTGCCGCCGTGCCATCGAGGCTGGTAATGTCGAATGCCGGGCTATCGGGAAACAGCGCATCGCCCCAGCGGGCAAGAATCTGGCGGCCGTATCCCTCCGGCCAATGGTCGGCGGTATCGCGGACCCGTTGCAATTCCTTGAACGTCAATGTCGATTGACTTGACGCCTGAACCGGCTGTGCCGAAAAGCCATGGCCGATGGCGGCTATAGCGGCGGATCCGAACAGGCCTTTGAGCACCGTGCGGCGATTGACGCCCTCGGCTAGAATTTCACCATAGGACGAGGAAAACGCGCGGCGTGGGTTCGGCCGGGCGCGGGTTTTCTGGCGGTCTGACATGGAAGCCTCCGATTTCTGTGACGAAGGCGATATTGCATGCAGCTGTGAACGTGCTGTGACGCACATGAAGGGGCTTTGAAGACGGCGATCCCAAGCGAAAGATTGAAACGCTGGCTTAGGTGCCGACGCCGATTTCAGCCAGCCGGGTCAGGCAGGCCTCTTCGACATTGCCGAGTTCTTCCAGGGTTTCCTCGATGTCCTTGCGCTTCTGGTGGAGCTCGTCGCGCTTTTCTTCGACACGCTTCATCAACAGGCGCAACTGGCCAGCCTCACCCGGTGGATCGCGGTAGACCTGGATGATTTCGCGGATCTCGGCGATGGTGAAACCGATGCGGCGGCCGCGCAGGATTTCCATGATCAGGCGACGGTCTGCCGAACGGAACAATCGTGTCCTGCCGCGCCGCTCCGGGTGGATAAGCCCCTCGTCCTCATAGAAGCGCAGAGTGCGGGTCGAAACTCCGAATTCCCGTGTCAGCTCCGTAATGGTATAATACTTGTTCACGCCTGCCTCGCCTTACGCCGCAATCGGGAAAATCAGGCGACATGCGCCGGACAATGCTGCTGCGGTTGAAGTATAGCACCGGTCCAAGGCCTGATATCAGACCGAAACGATGTCAGAAGGCAGTTTGATTGACTTTGACGTAAAAGTCAAACTTTCGCGTGGGCGTCAATTGACGTGAAACCACCACGTTGCAAGCCCCAGAAAAGCAAAAAAACCGGTCACATCCGTGACTGTCGTCACGAAAACCGCCGATGATACGGCAGGGTCGGCGCCAAACCGGTCAAGCAGCAGCGGGATCATGATACCAGCAAGCGCTGCAGCAATCATGTTGATCAGCATCGCTGCCGCAATGATACCGCCGATATTATAGTCCTGGAACCAGGCACCGGCGACGACACCTATCAGAACGCCGAACAACAGCCCGTTCAACAGGCCGACACCGGCCTCACGGCGAACGATGCGCCAGGCATTGTGAATATCGAGATCGCGGGTGGCAAGCGCGCGCACGGTCACCGTCATCGTCTGCGAGCCGGCATTGCCGCCCATGCCGGCAACGATCGGCATCAGCACGGCAAGGGCAACGATCTGCTGGATTGTCGCCTCGAACAGCCCGATCACCGATGCGGCCAGAAATGCCGTCAACAGATTGACCAGAAGCCACGGCACGCGCGATCGCGACGTGCTGCCGATCGAATCGGACAGTTCTTCGTCGCCGACGCCGCCCAGCCGCATCAAATCTTCTTCGGCTTCCTCCTGAATGACGTCGACGACGTCGTCGATGGTCAGCACGCCGACCAGCCGGTTGTTCTCGTCGACGACGGCGGCTGACAGAAGGTCATACTGCTCGAACAGCTGGGCCGCCTCTTCCTGGTCCATCTCGGCCGGCACCGGATGGTTGGTTTCGCGCATGATTGTCTCGATCTTGACCGAGCGTTTGGTGCGCAGCACGCGGTCGAGATCGAGCGCGCCGAGTAGCTTGAAGGTCGGATCGATGACAAAGATCTGGGTAAAGCTCTCGGGAAGGTTTTCGTCCTCGCGCATGTAGTCGATGGTCTGGCCGACCGTCCAGAACGGTGGTACCGCCACGAATTCCGTCTGCATGCGGCGCCCGGCCGTGCTTTCGGGATAGTCGAGAGACCGCCTTAGCCGCACCCGTTCGGTAAACGGCAGTTTTGACAGGATCTCTTCCTGGTCCTCCTGGTCGAGGTCTTCCAGAATGTAGACCGCATCGTCGGAATCCATTTCGCCAAGCGCTGCGGCGATCTGCTCATTGGGGAGATGCTCGACGATATCGAGGCGGATTGCCTCATCGACCTCCGTCAAGGCCGACAGATCGAAATCATCACCCAAAAGCGAAACCAGCGCCCGGCGCTGATCCTGCTGTATCGCCTCCAGAAGGTCGCCCATTTCGGACGCATGCAGGCGCGCGACGTGCTGGCGCAGATAGAGAAGATCGCGGTCCGCAATTGCCGCACCGACATGCATCAGATAGTCGGAGCGCACCGATCCATCTTCGGCGTAGATATCCGAGCCGTCATAGACATCGGCGTCCGGGGAGTTGCGGTCTTTGTCCTGGTCGCCGGTACTGCTCATGTGCCCGCCCTCAAAAGAATTGCAGCCATCCAAGACGCCGGCGTCAAACCGGGCGGGAGCAGGACGGCAATATCATCGACCGATGCCACAGCCGCTTGAAAAGCCAAACTGCCCTGTCCTGCTAGCTCAACAAACCGATGCGGTCCACCACCCGATACGCTGACAATCTGATCGTGCCGCCGTTTTTGCGCAAGCTGTTGCAAAATCATATGAAATGTTTAGCTCTGGCGCAGCGAAAAACCATGGAGCCAGCCCTTGTCCGTCCGACCGATCCTGCGTTTTCCCGATCCCCGTCTATCGATGCCCACCAGCAAGGCGGTGCAATTCGATGCGGAGCTTGCGGCGCTGGCGGCAGACCTGCTCGACACCATGCGCGCAGCACCCGGCATTGGCATCACCGCGCCGCATATTGGCGTACTGCAGCGCCTGACCGTCATCAAACTTGACGCTCAGTCCGGCACCAAAATCTACGTCAATCCGCAAATCATCTGGTCATCGGCTGAAACGACAGCGCATGCCGAAGGCAGCGTTTCGATGCCGGGCATAAGCGAGGACGTCATCCGGCCGAGCCAGGTGCGTGTCCGTTATCAGACGCTTCTTGGCGAGCCGAAGGAAGACCAAGCCGACGGCCTGTTGTCCATCTGCCTTCAACACGAAATCGATCAACTCGACGGTATCTTCTGGCTTCAGAGATTGTCGCGCCTGAAACGCGACCGGGCGATCAAGCGCTTTGCCAAGCAGGAGAAAGCGGCTGATTCTTGAAAGAGCGCTCACAAGGGCCGGAGCATAAAGCGGGTGCCTGCTACCAGTCACGCTCCAGTTATACCTTTTGGCAATCAAGCATTGGCTGAAGCGATTTAGAGCCCCGTGATGGCTGCAAACGCCGATGGACGCTGAAATGCGCGACTGGGGTAGACATTCGATTTCATGCTGGCGCCCTTTAATTAGCAGAGTATAAAATAAAGCAGGATGATAGGAGGAGGCCTGCAATGAGACGAGGCATATTTATGGTGGCAGCGGTACTGCTAGCCTCCTGCACAGCAGTGGAAGTCGAGCCGATCCCCGGCAGCATCACCTACAATGGCCAGCCACGCACCAAATTGACGAAGTCGCCAGCCGGCAGCACGTTCAGTCACACCTTCCACGACCAGCGCGGCGGCTACTGGAGCGAGACCTACCAGATACAGCCTGATCGCTCGCTCAAAATCATTTCAAGACGCAGAGCCGAAGACTTCAGGCTGAACGCAAATGGTGGATTGTGAAAAGACGCAAAGGGTGGCGTCTTCGCTCCTCCGCTGCGGCATCGTCTGCTTGCGAACGCTGATGGGGACGAAGCCTTCGTGTGCCAACCGATGACAAGACAACAAAAAACCCGCCGAAGCGGGTTTTAGTTGGTGCGGTCGAGAAGACTCGCAAAAACGGCTCAAAGCCTTGTTTTCTGGGCCTTCAGTGGTCCAACGATGCTTTTATCGGGGCTTTAAAAAACAATAGGTTACAAATCGGTGGCCCAACGCCGACACTGGTTTTGTTCTCCTCTCAAACGTTTTTCATCCACACATTTCGTCGCCTGTGGATAACCGCCTCTGCGGAGGCTCGCGCCATTCACCCTGTATTCTCGTTGCCTTGAGTTCCAACTGGTTTCTGCGACACTCGGCACAACAAATGGCAAGCCTGCCAAACAACATTGCATGACTTGAGGCCACCAGGTATTGAGACGGCGTGAACATGCTGGAAGAGCAGGATATGGAGAGCGTTCGTGATGCTGTCCGCTTCGCATTGGAAAGCACCTTCAATAATCAGGCGGTCCCATTTACCGCCGTCCGAGTAAGAGAGGCAATCATCGACCTGCCCGAAATCGATCAGGCGCTGGCGACTAATGAAGGACTTCTTGACGGTGTGATCCTAGCACTGAACGAGGCTAAGACCGCAGATACAATTTTCGTGGCCGTGTCCTTACCATAGCAAGCGAGATAATTGGGCGGGCACGCTGGATACTGAGAAGCGTAGATGACTGATGCCCTTTAGCTGGGACAGGTCAGCAATCGAAATGGCCGCCGACATCGCAAGCGCGAAAGGCGTTACGGTTAGGCTAGAGATCGATGGCTCAATCACCATTTCGCCACCGTCAAAGCGAGCGGAAGCTGCGCCGGATAGTGGTGGAACCAGCCAAAACGAGCGCCTTCCTCAATTCCGGTAAGTCAACGTAGGCGTTGGAAATAAGCGTGAGAGCCGCCGCTACAGACTCATGGATATCCAACGATTCGTGCAGGACCGAACCCTAATCTCACCGATAAGGCGGTCAACTCGAGCTTTCCTTGAGATAACTGATCGTGATCTATTGAAGGCTGCAACGATCGTGGCGCGGGATCGAAAGCGCCGAGAATGGCAATCGGCAGACGCTGCCATATCCGCGAAGCGTGCTCAGGAGCGCGAGACCCGCGAAGTTCAGCAGAGGAAATGGGATAAGGAGGCGGACGCTATTCGATACCGTCTCTTCCTTGAGGGCATTTATCCGCAATCACCATCGCCGCAACGTGCTGCCATTGGCTCGATTAATGAGTCCTGAGCCTAGATCACCGCGATTGAAGAGGTGATGAAAAACCTGCGCCTTGCGCATGCCGAAGATCCTGATCCGGCTGAAGGCCCGCCAAACCTAGCGCAGGCGACCCGGATCCATCGAATGATTGGCCCGGGGCAAGCTCATGACGATCTATGCTTGGACGATCAAAGTACCTGGCCGTAAGGATGTTCAGCACGTCACGGACTTGGCCGAGCTATGCGCTTATTTGCGAGTGATGGATCTCCCCGGCGTAGCGCCGCCGGAATTTATCACGCTGGACGCGGAAGTGTCCGACCACGGCACCTATACCCATGATGAAGGCGGTATTGACGAATGGTCGCTGACGAGGACTAAGGTGGATGGTAGAGCTGAGATTATCGATTGACGTAGCTGCTGACCCAACCAATACAGGCAAAATAATTCCTGAGCATCTCCTTATCCATAACATTAGACAATTGATATTTTCGACAATACTATATTCCCATTACCTAATGGGAGAATAGAAAAATGGCATTGCAAATATTTGGATTTAGCAGCACAGGCACGGGCGTCCGTGCAGATTTAACCACTGCAGACAGCATCTTTGTCGCCGCCGGCGTTACGGTAGGATCGACGGACAATGTTGCGATTAACGGGACCGGTAGTTCTCACACCGCCAACATTCAGGGTTCAGTTGTCGGCGGGGCACGCGCTATAGTGCTTGGCGATGACGCTGCTCTCGACTCTAACCAACGTCTGATTGTCGGCGAAAACGGATACATCGGATCGTTCGACTCCGGCCTCGTCGGCGTCAGACTGTATGGGTACAACAGCCTAGTTGAGAACCATGGCACGATCTACGGCGCGCGAGGTGCATTGGCAATAAACGGCACAAACGCCAGCACTCAATCAAGAGTAGTCAACTCCGGTGTGCTGGACGGCGTTGTATTTGGCCTCACGCATGAAGGCGGCGGAGAGACCCTAATCGTGCAAAATAGTGGCACGATAAAATCAGAAACGAATGCCTTTTACGACTTCAGCGATACCATTGATCAGATCACCAACACTGGCAAAATCATCGGAACAGTTACCCTTGCCGGCGGGAATGACATTTTTGACACTCAGCTTGGCACGCTTTCCGGCACGGTTTACGCTGGCGTAGGCACCGACAAGCTGTTCGGCAGTGTACTTGGCGATACATTCTATGGCGAAGACGATGCCGATACGATTTACGGCTATGCCGGCAACGACAAATTACTAGGAGGCAATGGCAACGATAATCTAGTGGGTGGCGAAGGCGCCGACGCTATGGCAGGCGGCGAAGGATTAGATCGCGTGTTATATCTGGATGCGACTGCGGGCGTTACCGTCAGCCTGGTTGCGCCGTCCCTTAACACGGGCGAGGCAAAGGGTGACACCTACAGTTCAATCGAGTATCTGACTGGTTCCAATTTTAACGACTCGCTCTCCGGTAACGCATTGGCGAACGCTATCGGCGGGGGTGCAGGCAATGACCTGATCAAGGGGTATGCCGGCTTGGATACTCTCGCGGGTGGAGCGGGCAACGACACATTTGTCTTCGATACCGCGCTGAACGCCACCACTAACGTCGATACGATCACCGACTACAATGTCGCCGCCGACACCATCCAGCTTGAAAACGCCATATTCACCACGCTGACAGCCGCGGGCATTCTTTCCGCGACCGCTTTCGTGGCAAACGCGGCGGGCGTGGCGGGCGATGCATCAGACCGGATCGTCTACGAAACCGATACCGGAAAACTGTTTTACGATCAGGATGGAAACGGCGCAGCCTTTGCCGGCATTCAGTTCGCCAAACTGGCTCCAGGACTCGCTCTGACGAACGCAGACTTCTTCATCATCTGAGGTGATGTCCATGCGGCTGTAGCCATACTCCTAAACCCTCCTGCAGAAATGCCGGAGGGTTTTTTCGTTTCGGCTTACGGGATTTTCAGCCAGTGCCGAATACCCGAGACGGCCGTCTCGCTCATATAGGCAACTATACCGCCTATCGTCAGGCCAGCGAGAGCAATCAACCCGCTGATGCCGACGCCGAGCGTTTTCATGCGCTTCCATTCCTCGATCGCGGGGGAAACGACGCCCTGATTCTTCTCCACCGTCTCTTTCAGGGCTTGGATTTCTCCCCTCACCTGAGCATCTATCTTCCCGCTGACGGCTATCGTCGTTTCCATGTGGGCGATCTGTAGAGCCTGATTGTCGAGCCGTTAGTGGATGACGGCTCTGCTTTCGTGGGCCATTCCTTTTTCATCTTGAAAATCGACGCGGAGGCGATCGCCCCTCCTGCAATTTACTAAGCGCGAGCATGATGTCATCGTTTGAGGCCATATCTATTTCCGGCAACCCGGCTGCGCGGCGCAGGTTCGGTTATGGCCGGCCACCTGACGGCCGAATGGCTGATCATTGGCAACGATGAAGGCTCTGGTCTCGGATGATGGGGTCAGAAGCTCGAAGCCGCTGCCATCACTCACAGAGGCTGTTCTCTGGCACCCAGCGACCACCCAACTCACGGCACAAAGCACCAGTATCAAGAACACGTATTTCAGCATTGGTTTTGCCCCGCTGTCCGATGTTTCTCATGGCCTGTTTAAGGATGGCGGATCGTTCGATCTCCCTGCCCTCGTTCACCGCCGCAGGACGCCACACAGCGATATTGATGAGGTGGAACAGCAACAGACCGAAGATGAGCCCGACGATGCCGCCGGCCGCGAGTGAGGCGCGGGAGATCATGCTTCGACCTCACCGCGGATTTCCTTCACAGCCGCCACGATCTGGCGTCGCAAAAGGACGATCAACAGCAGAGCAACCAGCGAAACGCCACCGAACGCAAGCACCGTCTGCCAGTTCGACCCGAGAAGCCGTCAGTGCAGTACCGACCGTGCCGCCGATACCGACAAGCCAGCCGGTGCGGTCGGCCTTGGTCTTAACCTGTCTGTCAACGGAGACCGGGACCACAGGCTTCTCCTCGACCACGGGCGCCACCTGCACCGAGGTGCTTTGCCATTTCGCCGGGGATAAGGGCTACCAGCTCGCCATCAAGCGCAGCGCGCGTCTTGGGGCCTACGTCGCCATCCACGTCTAGCCGATGATCAGCCTGGAACTGCCGCACGTTGTCGGGCTTGTAGCCAAGCATGACGAGGGCCACTCGGCCATAGCGGTCCATGCGATCGGCCAAACCGTTCTTGCCGCCGTTGATCTTTCGGGTAATGGTCTCGATGTCACCCTGATCGGCCCACTTATTGAGATCGCGGGTTACTCAGGACCAGAGGGGAGACAAGCCCTTCCCATGGATCGGTATTGACCAGATCTGGTTTGCTGACGAAATCAGGTGGATTAAAGCCACTTTCCCTGCACCAGTCGCGGAACTGTCGGTAGTAGCTCTTGCCCGTCAGCTGCATGGCGGTGCAGCCCCTGTAGAGATAGCCATCGCCATCAGCCGTCGGCGTGTTGCCCAGATCGACGCGGTTGTCATAGCGCTTCTGCGCTGCAGTCAGCCCCCATACCTCGCCGTCATATTTGAAGTCGCCGCCTTCGTGCATGACCTGGGGAAGAACTGCGCCAGGATATGCGGCTTGTTCATCCCGAGATCGACACCAAACCTGTCCAGCGCGACCAACACGGAATTCATGTTGCCCTCATACACCTTACCTTTCGCGGCCGTGCGGAGTTGATGGGCCGAGATTATCTCGTTCATGATGATGTCCTCTAAAAGTAGTGGTTGACGTTCTGTCGCGCTACATCAAGTTTGCCCGGGCTTGAGGAGGCAGGAATGATTTACGACTGGGATGGCCGGAGGAGCCGGCTTGCAAAAGCCGCGCGTATCACGGCAGGGGCCGCATTGACGTTGTTCGCGCTTGGGCTGCCGCTGTTGATTTTTGCCTGACCAGCCTGACCTGTGGCGCCGCCGGATAAGCGATCGTTTTCATCATTATTTCGTTGTCTTGAGAACAAAAGATCAGCCTAGCAGTTTGTACAGAGCTGGCTTTAGGACCCACTCTCCCGAAACGCCAGTTAGAGGCTTGGCATCGCCAGTCGGGGCGACCAGGCCTCGCCTTTTTCAGATTGAGGAACTACCCGCCAGGTGATATCGCGCTGTGCCTTCACGCAGTGATACGGGAAGGCAATGAACCCGGTCGCTCTCGGTCAGGCGGCGATCGGGTTTTAATTTTTCCAGTATTCGGGACTGTGGAACTTTTGACTAGGCTCAGGACTCATTAATCGAGCCAATAGCAGCACGTTGCGGCGATGGTGATTGCGGATAGGAAAGTATGAGCGCATCGGTCGTATCTGGTCGCGATGCGCCTCCAATCCTTGATCCTGCCAAACATGTTCTCGATACGATATCGTTGCCTGTAAAGGATTTTGTCGTAGTCGGCCGGGTTGCTGCGCTTTTTGCGTGGTGGAATGCAGGGCGAAATGCCTTTGTCTTTCAATCCGTTGCGGAACCAGTCGGCATCGTAGCCACGATCTGCCAGCAATTCCCTGGCCTTGGGCAGGCGATCGAGCAGGTGCCAGGCCCCTGATAGTCGCTGGTCTGGCCGGCCGTGAGGAAAAACAGCAAGGGTCGGCCCAGCCCATCGGTGACGGCGTGCAGCTTGGAATTCAGGCCGCCTTTTGTTCGTCCGATAAAGCGGGAAAGAGCCCCTTTTTTAGCAGGCTGGCTGCGGTGCGATGGGCTTTGAGATGGGTGGCATCGATCATCAGCCTGTCGGGTTGGCCCGCCTTGCCGGCAAGGGCCTCGAAAATCCGGTTGAAGACGCCCAACTCGCTCCATCGAATGAAGCGATTACAGAGCGTCTTGTGAGGACCATATTCTTTCGGTGCATCTTTCCACTGAAGTCCATGTTTCAGCACGTAAATGATGCCGCTGACAACCCGGCGATCGTCAACGCGTGGGATGCCATGAGCCAGCGGGAAATAGGGCCTGATCCGGCTGAACTGAGATGGCGTCAGCAAAAACAAATCACTCATGGCAAAATCCTCCTGCCATGAGTGAATCAAAACAATCCCAAATTGGGAAGGCCCTTAATCAATAGGGCCTGAGCCTAGGCCGCGCACTCATAAACCGGTTTTTCCAATCGGTTTGATTTTGATTCACTGAAGCCTTCCTTGTTGCCGAATAAGCCGCGCGGGGCGCCCCGGGTTGATGACCGGCGGGTGATCAACGGCATCTTGTGGCGGTTCCGGACAGACTCGCCCTTGGGCAGACGTTCCGGATCGATATGGTCCGTATACAACTTGCTACAACCGGTTCGTGCGATGGCGCAAAGCAGGCGTCTGGGATCATGTTCTGGGCGAGATTTCCAAGGCTTTCGATGGCGATATCGTCATGATCGGCAGCTCCTGTGTCCGTGTTCATCAACATGCGGCGACGGGAAAAAGGGGGATCAAGACGATGGCTGCATGGGACGTTCCCGTGGCGGCTTGACCACCAAAACCCACGCCGTTGTCGATGCCGATGGTCGACCGATGCGTCTCGCACTCACAGCCGGCCAAGCCCATGATGGCCGCATGGCGGAACCATTGTTACAGACAATCTCCAAGGGCGCGATCCTGCTGGCGGACAAGGCCTACGATACCAACGCTATACGAGCATTTGCAAAGCAACGGCAGGCATGGGCCAATATCCCGGCCAAAAGCAATCGGAAGGGAAGCTTCCCTTTCAGCCGATGGGTTTACCGGCAGCGCAATCTCGTTGAACGTTTCTTCAGCAAACTCAAACAGTTCAGAGGCATCGCCACCCGTTACGACAAAGACCCGATGAACTTTCTCGCCGCCGTCAAATTGGCAGCAGCTAGAATTTGGATCAGATCGTTATGAGTCTACGGCCTAGAGCTCCCCCGCTCGGTCAGGCCTCACCCTTTTTCTCGCTCGATGGTTGACTGACTGCCTGCAGGCACTATTTGCGGATCGTCGCTTACAAGCAGCGACGCGGTAGGCGCGCGAGTGTGTCGCCTACGAGGGCCGGGTGTCCGGTTCAGAATGATGGGGGACACAATGACTTATGATTGGGATGGTCGTGGTAACCGGCTCGCGCGGGCTGCACGATTGGCAACGGGTTTAGCTTTGACACTGTTGTTAGTTGGGTTTGCCGCTGTTGGCCTTTGAATAACCCGTCAGGCTCATACGTTCCCACTGAGTAACCAAGCGCAACAACGCGCCTTTCATGTCCTCAAAGCTCGTAACTCGATTTCAGCTGGGACTTTTAATCAGGAAGTTATTTTATGTGGATTGCACTCACTACCACTGGGAAAGCCAGCACACTCGTAGATTTTTCAAAGGTACTGCACGTTAATGAACACGCCAGCGGAACGCAGATCCATTTTTCCCCGACACTTCCCAGCCGGGATGGCGTCATAACCTCGAAACTTCTCTATGTTGAAGAGTCGCTCGCCTCGATTGCAAAGGCTCTCAAGGCAAGGACGCCTTAAGGCTAGCTCAGCCCAATACAACAAGGATACCATTCTGGCATTAGAGCCGCCTCACTCGGCTCTAATGTAATCCTCCAGCTGCTCGCGAGCCTCACGCGCCGCGTATGGAAAAAAGCGTTGTCTAGCTTCCGCGTCGCGAAGCAGAGTTACTCGCAGGTCTCGTTTTCCGCATCACTCTTCTGGGCGCAGCCGCTGCAATCGACACAGTTTGAGCAGGAGTTGCACTGATGACAGCGAGTTGACCCCGTTGTACAGGCGCAATCTTCGCACTCAACGCATGCCGTGCATACATTGCAACGGACACAGTTTATGCAAACATCGCAGTCGATACAGCTTTCCAAAGTGCACTGAGCCCAAGCCTTGGAGCGCCGGAGATTAGAGTTTCCGGGCTTTCATCACGATGACGGGCTGGTGGCGCCACCGGGATTATGTATGGCAATCGGGACGTTATATCCGATTGCGGAGTGAGGACGATCCTCATTGTAGTATCGGCGCCAAGTCTCCAACTTTTCGCGCGAATCCGCAAGGGTCAGGAACCAATGCGCGTTCAAGCACTCGACCCGCAGCTTGCTGTTGAAGGCCTCAATGAAGCCATTGTCGGTCGGTTTGCCTGGCCGCGAGAAGTCCAGAGTGACCTTGTTGGCGTAGGCCCAAAGGTCCAGATCGCGGGAGATAAACTCGCTGCCGTTATCGACCCTGATCGTCCTGGGATAGCCGGCCTTCTTGCAAACGCGTTCCAGCGTCTGGACCACATCCTCGCCCCGGTAGGTAAACCTCGCGTCGGTGGCCGGGCAATAGCGGGAATGGGTATCGACGATGGTCAAAATGCGCAGTTTCCTACCTGTTGCTAATTGGTCGTGGACGAAGTCCATAGCCCAGACATCGTTCGGCCCAACGGCCACTTGGCGGTCATCCCTGAGCTTTGCCTTCACCCGACGTTTGGGATGCTTATTGCGCAACTGAAGGCCTAACTCGCTGTAAATCCTACGTGTCTTCTTCATGTTGATCTTCCATCCGTCACGACGCAAGTGGACATGCACGCGCCGATATCCATAACGCACGCGCGTCTCGCAAATCTCTTTGATCCGTCTTTCGAGAGCGGCCTGTCCGGTTCTTCGGGATTTGTAATGGTAGGTCGAGGTGTCGAACTTGAGGACCTCGCAGGCCCGTCGGATCGATATGCCCCAATCCACCAGCATCCCGTCGATCAGCTTGCGCTTGCGGGCAGGCCTCAGAGCTTTCGGCGGATGACGTCCTGGAGCATCTCCCGGTCCAGCGTCAGGTCCGCGACGATCTTCTTCAGACGGCCATTTTCATCTTCCAATGCCTTCAGCCGTCGCATCTCGTCGGGCAGCAGGCCTGCATATTTCTTGCGCCAGTTGAAGTAAGTCGCCTGGCTGATTCCGGCCTTCCGGCAAATCTCAGCCACCGGCACGCCATCGTCGCCTTGTTTCAAAATAAACGCTTTCTGGGCGTCCGAAAAGTTCGATGCCTTCATCGCTTCCGCTCCTGTTCCCAGCCGGGAATCTAGCGCGGAAAACTCCAATCAAAAACGGTCCAGTTTTTGGGGATCAGAGCAACAGGAACTGTCGATCATGACGATATCGCCATCGAAAGCCTTGGAAATCTCGTCCAGAATATAATCCCAGACGCCTGCTTTGCGCCATCGCACGAACCGGTTGTAGGAGGTGGTATACGGACCATATCGATCCGGAACGTCTGCCCAGGGCGAGCCTGTCCGGAACCGCCACAAGATGCCGTTGATCACCCGCCGGTCATCAACCCGGGGCGCCCCGCGCGGCTTATTCGGCAACAAGGGTTGAATAACAGTCCACTCGAAATCGGTGAGATCAAACCGGAGACGGGTCATCAGAAGCCTCCATATCAAGGCTTCAGTGAATCAAAATCGAACCGATTTGAAAACCGGTTTATGAGTGCGCGGCCTAGCTTCCGCGTCGCGAAGCAGAGTTACTCGCAGGTCTCGTTTTCCGCATCAGTCTTCTGGGCGCAGCCGCTGCAATCGACACAGTTTGAGCAGGAGTTGCACTGATGACAGCGATTTGACCCCGTTGTGCAGGCGCAATCTTCGCACTCAACGCATACCGTGCAGGCATTGCAACGGACACAGTTTATGCAAACATCGCAGTCGATGCAGCTCTCCAAAGCCTCCCGGGCCGTCACTTCGCTGCCGAAATGACTGATCGAAGCCTTGTTGCCGTGCTCGTCGATATCCCTGTGAACACGGCCAAGGGCATCAAGCAGGTCTACACCAAGGGAGATGGAGCAACGCCTTGGAAAGCTGCCGATGTGAAGGCCTTCCTTGCCACCCACAAGTACGGCAGCAAGCCATATGTCGCGATGCACGTGCTGCTCTGGACCGGATGCCGTATCGAGGATCTGACCACGCTGGGCCGCAAGGCTGAATGTGTGATCAATGGCATCGAGGCCTTGCTTTGGGTGCCGAACAAGAAGGGATCGTCGGAAGTCTGCATTCCCCTCTTCGAGACGCTGAAGAAGGCAACGAGATCAACGAAGGTTCAGGGCGCAACCTACGTCTTGGGGCGTGGCGGCAATCCCTATGCCAGCGGGGATTCCATGTCGTCGATGTTCAAGATATGGTGCCGGGAAGCCAATCTTGACAATCTGTCGGCACACGGCGTCCGCAAGGGGCTTGCTGAGATCCTGGCAGAGCTGGGCTGCAGCCAATACGAGATCATGGCGATTCTTGGCCATTCGGAGGCCAAGACAAGTGAAGTCTACACGCGCCGGGTGGAGCGTTGGAAACTTGTGCAGGTAGCAATAGGAAAGGTTGCTGAGGCTGGGGCTTTAGGTTGATTGGTCCAACGCCTCTGAGATGTTGGACCATTCCGCCTTGTATACGTTCAACAATTTCTTGTTGAATGGTGCGGTCGAGAAGACTCGAACTTCCACGGGTTGCCCCACAGCGACCTCAACGCTGCGCGTCTACCAATTCCGCCACGACCGCATCGTGGTAGATGCCGAACTGCTCCGGCGGGGCTGCATGTAGCAAAAGCATTTGGGGTGCACAAGGGCAGGATGACAGAAAGTTGACGGCAACATCAACTATTTCAACAGGCTGGTTCGTGCACCCCTGAGAATGCTGGACTCTTGCCCCTCGGCGTACCATTTAGAAAAACAAATCAACGGGATTGCTTTGGCCATGCGACGCGAAAATCTAGAGAAAACGTTCTTCGCAGCCGATGGCTGTCCGCCGGTGCGGTGGAGAATCGCGCCCTCACTGGTCGAATATGCAGACGCGATCGAAACGATGGAGCGTGAGGCCACAGCAATTGCCGCCGGCGAAGCCGACGAACTTGTCTGGCTCGTCGAACATCCGCCGCTCTATACCGCCGGAACCAGTGC
This sequence comes from Pararhizobium sp., assembly GCF_965279435.1. Classification (NCBI taxonomy): domain Bacteria; kingdom Pseudomonadati; phylum Pseudomonadota; class Alphaproteobacteria; order Hyphomicrobiales; family Rhizobiaceae; genus Pararhizobium; species Pararhizobium sp. The sequence goes on along the minus strand of NZ_CBDIHY010000003.1, from coordinate 3,230,046 downwards.
GAACACTGCCGATCTCGTCATGCCGGGCCGCTTTCCGGTGTTCCAGACCGGCCGCGGCGGCGAATATACCTATCATGGGCCTGGACAGCGCGTCGTTTACGTCATGCTCGATCTCAAGCGGCGCAAGCAGGATGTTCGCGCCTTTGTCGCAGCCTTGGAGAGCCTGGTGATCGAAACGCTTTCCAGTATGAATGTCAGGGGCGAACGGCGCGAAGACCGCGTCGGCGTCTGGGTCCGGCGCCCCGAGCGGCCGTCCCTCCCCGACGGCTCAATGGCGGAGGACAAGATTGCCGCGATCGGCATTCGCCTGCGCCGATGGGTGAGCTTTCACGGCATGTCGCTCAACGTCGATCCGGAACTGGAACATTTCGACGGCATCGTGCCCTGCGGCATTCGTGGTTATGGCGTCACCAGCCTGGTCGATCTCGGCCTGCCGGTGATGATGAGCGATGTCGATATCAAGCTTCGTCAGGCCTTCGAGGATATTTTCGGCCCGGCCGTCAATGACGCCGACGGTCTGCAATCCGGTCAGGAAAACAACCGGTCCGTCGCATAGACGATGGCATAGCCGTGCAGGGCGACGGCCGAGTAAAGTCCGAGGCCACTGAGGATCCGCTGGCCGCCCGTCATCTCATCGAGGCGATGGCGCGGCTTGACGCCGCTGCTGCCCATCATGCTCAACAGGGCAAACACGGCGAGCCCGGCCAGCAAGGCCGGTGTTGATACGCCGATGCGCCAGCCCACGCCGGCAATGATCAGAGTGATGAGGAAGCTTCCCGCCAACCGGCCAAGGGGTGAACGAAAAACCTGGCGCAAAACCTGGCCGCCATCGAAGCGGTTCATCGGCAACAGATTGAGCAGGTTGAACGCACCGAGAATCAGCAGGAAAATCAGAACCGCCGTTCCTGAATCGAACGCGTCCTTGCCGTCCGCTTTGTGCAGAAAGATGGCGACCGGAATGAGGAAAGCCGACATGCCCGCGCCCATCAAGGCGCAGGTGGCGACCTCGAAGACGGAATTGTAGGGCCTGCCACCGATGGCCACCCCACCCAGCAACGGCACGAAGATCATCCGAACCGTCTTGTGACCAAAGGCGCGGTAAGCGGCCATGTGGCCCAGTTCGTGCAGCACGATGACAAGCGTCAACAGTGACGACAGCAGCAAGCCAGTGCGGGTGAGACCAAAGAATGGCCACAGGAGCAGCGTCGATAAGACTGCCAACCCACATTGGACAAGCGGATGTTCGAAGGCGACCCGTGCGGGTTTGCTTTGCCCTGTCTCAAGCCATTGCTGCAACGCCTTGATCTCGCGCCGCAGAGCAAAGAAGCGAAAGATCAGAAACGCCAGGCCACGATAGCGGTCCGTCTGCTCGATCGTCAGGTGAACCCTGTCACCGTCTTCGACGAGCCGCCTGCGTTCGCCAAAATCCTTCCAGAACGCAGCGTCGAGTGCACTGTCCTCCAGGACCCGGGCGTCATATTCGGCCCCGGCCTGCGTTTCGGTAATCTCTAGCGATCTCTTGATGGGCTCGCCGTGCCGGTCGAGATGCGTATAGGTCTGCTGCACCCGGTTGGGCGCGTCCGGCACAATTCGGCTGGTCAGAACGGAATGATGCCAGTCGGCGGAAATCCCAAGCGGAAAGATCGCGCTCCAGACTTTGGCGCGGCTCGTGAGGAACGAGCCCTGCACACGCAGCGTGCGCAATCCGAGCGGCACCGCCAGCAGAAGCCACAAAAGCCCGACATTGATGACAAGAAGCGCGATCGCCGGTGCATGCGTCACTATATGCGCTCTCCAATTGATCGTCAGCCGAACGCTAGCTGTAGGGCGTGAACAAATCGTGCGGGAGGCCGGCATCTGCCGGCTTCCCGCGTTTCCAGCGCTATGCTGCTTCGGTACGCTCGTTCGACAGGCCGGTGAGGATACCGATCTGCTCCAGCATCCGGCGTTCGCGTGACGTCAACTGACTGCCGCGCGAGCGGGCGATGGCGCTCATCACCCGGGCGATCAGCAGGATATCGGCCTTCTCCAGCCCATTTTTGCGGCTACCGCGCGACACGGCCCACGCACCGGCATCCCCGGTCGTCGCCATGCGGATCTGTTCCAGCGCAAAGATCGACAGGCTATCGGGAATATGGGTGGAGATGTCGATGATGTGAAACAACAGATCGAGTTCGATCCGCGAATTCACCACGCCGCGCGTCGAGATCATCGCAATCAGCCAATCGGCATTCCATTCGTCCATGGCGCCCTGCGGATAGCTGGTGCGGACAATGAATTCGGTCATGGCGTCGATGAAATAGTGATGCCATTCCGGGCATTTTTCGCTGCACGAGCCGTTGATCGCCAAAAGGATTACCGCGTCTTGCGATGCGGTAATCCCTGGGACGAAAACATGTTCACGCAGAATGGCGATATCATCGACCGTCAAGCGCGTCTTTCCGGCGATGACACATGCCGGATAAGAAAGACGAAGTTCACCCATCGTTTCTCTCCCGTTTCGTCATGAAACTGGACTAAACGTAGACTGAGCCCGTTTCCAATCCGGAAAGAATGAGCGTTAGCAGAGGCTTGATGGATTCAGTCAATTTTTACCATTAAGCCTGCCCGCCGCTCCCGCCAGATCATGAACAGACCGGAGCCGACAATGATGACGATACCCAACCATTTCGACCATGTTGGGAATTCGCCGAAAATCAGGAAGCCGAGCGCCGTGCCGGTGATGATTTCCAGATAATGGAATGGCGCCAAAAGCGACACGGGGGCGGCTTGGAATGCCTTGACCACGAGAAGATGGCCATAGCCGGAAATGGTGCCGAGCGCGATGACCAGAACCCAGCCCAGCGTGGAGTGCGGCAGTGACGGTATGAAATCCACCGACCCTGCGCTGTAGCCGATCGCGATGACGACGATCATGAACAGCGAGCCGCCGATACCGGCAATGGTCTGCATCGTCAAAGGCGTATCGGCATTGCCGACAACCCGGTTCAGCAGCAGATAGCAGGCAAACAGGAAGGCGCAGAACATTGGCATCAACGACTTCAGTCCGAAGATTTCGAAACTCGGCTGGATGACGATCATGGCTCCGCCGAAACCGATGAAAATGGCAAGCCAGCGCCGCCAGCCGACTTTTTCCCGCAGGATCAGAGCCGACAGGCAGGTGAGGATAAACGGCTCGACGAAATAGATGGCAAAGACATCGGCCAGCGGCATGTATTTGACCGAGACGAAAAACAGCAAAGCGGCACCGGCCAGGAGCACGCCGCGCAAAAGATTGAACCACAGGCGCTTTGGTTTCAGCGCCCGCAGGCCACCGGTCGACAGAAGCATCGGCAGGATCGAGACCAGCTGGAAGAAGAACCGGTAGAACGTCACCTGCGCCGGCGACATACCCTGATAGACCGCCATATATTTGGCGATCGCATCCATGCAGGGCAGGATGATCATCGCTACCAGCATGATCGCAAGTCCTTGCATGACGGTATGAGCGGGCGTGGCGGCAGTCGGCATGGATGTGCTCACGGGAGAAATCCGATTTTAGGCGCCGTCAGGAAAGGACGCGCACAGAAGACGCTTTTGGCGGCATTTTTGACGTGGAAGGGTGTCCAATTTCGCAGCAGGTTCTATAAATTGCAACAATGAAGTCTTCGACCGCAAGCGCGGCCGCCCCGGAACTCGACCCACCCAAGCCCATAAGGCATAAGGAGAGACCGATGCGTCTATCGACCGAAACCGCCTTGGCAATGTTGCGCAGGCCAAGCGACAACGACACACTGGGAGGCCGCATCTGGCGGGCGCGCGACGCGATGAACCTCTCGGTCAAGGACCTTGCCAACCAACTCGGCGTCCGCGGCGATACAATTTCCGCCTGGGAACGCGACCGCTCCGAGCCCCGCACCAACCGGCTGTTCATGCTTGCGGGCGTGCTGGGGGTCACACCGGCCTGGTTGATCGCCGGTATCGGCGAAGCACCGAAGGACGATCTTTCCAACACAGTGTCCGGCCAGTTGCGCGATCAGCTGGCGCAAGTGAAAAAACTGCACGAGCAGACGGGAAAGGCGATCTCCGCCCTTGAGATGGAGATCAACCGCGTCCTACAGGACATGTAAGATTTACGACCGATTCTCAGCCGATTCCGGCTTGAGCGCCACCGGCCACTCTGCGATTGTGGCGCGAATTCATTTCAGGGAGACGATACTCATGGACGTACGCGCCGCTGTTGCCGTGCAGGCAGGCAAGCCACTCGAAATCATGACCGTTCAGCTTGACGGCCCGCGCGCCGGCGAAGTGCTGGTCGAGGTCAAGGCGACCGGCATCTGCCACACCGACGAGTTCACGCTCTCGGGTGCCGATCCGGAAGGCCTGTTTCCGGCCATTCTCGGCCATGAGGGCGCCGGCATCGTCGTTGACGTCGGCCCGGGCGTCACCTCGCTGAAGAAGGGCGACCACGTCATCCCGCTCTACACGCCGGAATGCCGCGAATGTTATTCCTGCCTGTCGCGCAAGACCAACCTGTGCACCTCGATCCGGTCGACGCAGGGACAGGGCCTGATGCCGGATGGCACGAGCCGCTTTTCCATCGGCAAGGACAAGATCTTTCACTATATGGGCTGCTCGACCTTCGCCAATTTCACGGTTCTGCCGGAGATCGCGCTCGCCAAGGTCAACCCGGACGCACCGTTCGACAAGATCTGCTATATCGGTTGCGGCGTCACCACCGGCATCGGCGCCGTCATCAACACGGCCAAAGTCGAAGTCGGCTCGACGGCGATCGTCTTCGGTCTCGGCGGTATTGGTCTCAACGTCTTGCAGGGCCTGCGCCTTGCCGGTGCCGACATGATCATCGGCGTCGATATCAACAATGACCGCAAGGCCTGGGGCGAAAAGTTCGGCATGACGCATTTCGTCAATCCGAAGGAAGTCGGCGACGATATCGTTCCCTATCTGGTCAACCTGACCAAGCGCAACGGCGACACGATCGGCGGCGCCGATTACACATTCGACTGCACCGGCAACACCAAGGTGATGCGCCAGGCACTCGAATCGTCGCATCGCGGCTGGGGCAAGTCGGTCATCATTGGCGTTGCCGGTGCTGGCCAGGAAATCTCCACCCGTCCGTTCCAGCTGGTCACCGGCCGCAACTGGATGGGCACCGCCTTTGGTGGTGCGCGCGGCCGCACCGATGTGCCGAAGATTGTCGAGTGGTACATGGAAGGCAAGATCCAGATCGATCCGATGATCACCCACACGATGCCACTCGAAGACATCAACAAGGGCTTTGATCTGATGCACCGCGGCGAAAGCATCCGCAGCGTGGTAATCTACTAACCGGAAACCGAGGCTTCGAGGCAGGTTTCCGGATTATTCCGATAACAGCAGTGGGCGCCGCGTCTTTTGAAGGCGCGGCGCTTGGCTGTCCAAGGATTGTCTCATCGCTTGATATGGTTCTGGATTTCGAACAGCCGGATCGCTATGCGTTCGAAAGACATAGACCCAAACATGGTCCGGAGACGAAAAGCGTGAGGGCGGAATGAACAGGCGCAGTTTTGGCATTGCCGGTCTATTGCTGGCCGTAGCCCTTTCCACCCCCGCCTTGGCAGATCCAGTTGGAACCTATGAGGTCACCGGCATCAATCCAGACGATGGTGGCGAGTATCACGGAACCGTCACCGTCAACCGCACCGGCGAAATCTATTCGGTGACCTGGACGATTGCCGGCACGGAATCAAACGGCGTCGGCATTGGTGGCAAGCGTGGCGACGCGGCAACGACGGGCGTGGCGTCAGCGGATGACGATATGATCAGCATCGGCTACGGTAATGGGAGCGGTTTTGGAATTTCGCAATATAATCTGCAGCCGGATGGCTCCTGGAAGGGACATTGGGCCTATGCCGGGGGCGAGAAGGTTTCAACTGAAACGTGGATCCGCAGCGGTGGCGCCCGGTCGCTGGAGCGGCCAAAAACCCCGACCGGCGAGGCGATGAAGCCGATGAGCAGCCCTGCTGCCCGGCCATGATAACAGTGAAGCGGTACGAGCAGTGATGTCAGAGCCAACAGAGCCAGCAAGCACGATCTATGTCGATGCCGACGCCTGCCCGGTCAAGCCGGAAATCCTCAAGGTCGCGGAACGCCACGGCCTGCCGGTCGTGCTGGTCGCCAATTCCGGCCTCAGACCGTCGCGTGACCCGATGGTGCGCAATGTCATCGTCTCGTCCGGCTTCGACGCCGCCGATGACTGGATTGCCGAGCGTGCCCATGACGGTGACATCGTGATTACCGCCGACGTGCCGCTGGCAGGCCGATGCGTTGCCGCTGGTGCGCAGGTGACCGGACCGACGGGGCGCGTCTTCGACAAGGCCAATATCGGCATGGCGACCGCCATGCGGGATCTCGGTGCGCATTTGCGCGAGACCGGTGAGAGCAAGGGCTATAACGCCGCCTTCTCGCCGCGCGACCGGTCGGCCTTTCTCGAAACGCTCGACCGGCTTTGCCGCCGCGTCAAACAACGCTAGAACGGCGGGATCGGGAGCGCTCATGAGCATGTCGGACAGGAAGATCACCCATCGCCGTCATACCCCGTTCTACGCGGGCGGCATCTGCGCTGCGATCACATTGGCCATCTGTCTGTTCGCCAAGCCGACATTGGCGGTCAATCTGGCCGCTGTGGTCTTCTTCCTTGTCTATCTGCTGATGATCGCATGGCGCCTTCCGCGACTGACCGGCGCGTACCTGAAACATCATGCCGCCCGCACCGACGAACCGGCATTCATCATCTTTGCCGTGACGCTGGCGACAGCGGCGATTTCGCTTGTCTCGCTGTTCATGGCGCTGAACACCGGCGGTAAGGAGACGGTGCTCGAACTGGTGCTGGCATTTTCCTCCGTCACCCTTGGCTGGCTGACGGTCCATACGATGGCGGCGATGCACTACGCGCATAGCTATTGGAGCCTGCAGGCGGCGGGAAGCGACGGCGACAATCGCGGCCTCGAGTTTCCAGGCACCAAGGACCCGGGTGGCTTTGACTTCCTCTATTTCTCCTTCGTCATCGGCATGACGGCGCAAACCTCGGATATCGTCATCACCTCAACCGCCATGCGCAAGATCAATCTTGTGCATGCGGTCGTTTCGTTCTTCTTCAACACGGTGCTGGTGGCGGCTGCGGTCAACGCGGCGGTGTCGCTGGCCTAGTGCATTTTCAGCTTCAAGGAGCACAGCTTGAAAGTCCTTTCACAGAATACTGCCTTTGGCGGCATGCAGGGCGTGTGTGCGCACGATTCCCAGGCCTGCGGGGTCGAGATGACCTTTGCGGTCTATATCCCGCCACAGGCGATCACAGCGCCCTGCCCGGTTGTCTGGTATCTTTCCGGCCTCACCTGCTCGCATGCCAATGTGATGGAAAAAGGCGAATATCGCCGGATGGCCGCCGAACTCGGCTTGATCATCGTCTGCCCGGACACCAGCCCGCGTGGCGCCGAGGTACCGGACGAGCTGACCAACTGGCAGATGGGCAAGGGTGCAGGCTTCTATCTCGACGCGACAGAGACGCCCTGGGCCGAGAACTACCAGATGTACACCTACATCACGCAGGAACTGCCGGCGTTCATCGCCCAGCATTTTCGCGTCGACATGGCCCGCCAGGGAATTTTCGGCCATTCCATGGGTGGCCACGGCGCCATGACCATCGCGCTAAAGAATCCGGACCGGTTCAAGAGCTGCTCAGCCTTCGCGCCGATCGTCGAGCCATCGACGGCAGACTGGTCGATCGGTGCGTTCGAAAAATATCTCGGCGAGGACAAGGCAAGCTGGCGGAAGTACGACGCCTGTGCGCTGGTGGAAGACGGCGCGCGCTTCCCGGAATTCCTGATCGATCAGGGCAAGGCCGACAACTTCCTCGAAACGGGCTTGCGGCCTTGGCTGTTCGAGGATGCCATCAAGGGCACCGGCATCGGCCTGACGCTGCGCCTGCACGAGCGCTACGATCACTCCTACTATTTCATCTCGTCGTTCATGGACGAGCACCTGAAATGGCACGCTGACCGGCTGGCATAAGCTCTCATCTTATGAATTGAGGAACCGCGCCGTCCTGCACAGCGCTGTTCTTTCATTTTCAGGATGCGGACTGAAAACGCGGCGCCGTTGCGGCTTCAACAATGCGGATGCTTGATTCGCACTGGCCATGATGACCTTCCATATCGACGACCACATGCCAGTGACCGGATTGCGGAATGGTCAGGCGGATCGGTGACTTGCGCGCCACGCCGCCGACGAACTGATGCTTCAGCGTTTCGGTGTAGAGCTGGAAATTGTTAGCCGTCATCAGCCGCACGTTGGCGACGGCCGACAGGGTGATCTCGATGGTCACGCCGGCGCGCTGCTGCTTGAGGTCGTAATGGGTGAAATTGAATTTCAGTTTTGTCATTGCACGTCCGCTTGAAACCGCCTGGCCAGTGACGGGCATATTAGAATTTGCGTGTTAAAAATTGGTTTTCCGCTGGTCCGCCAGATGACAGTCACCAGACTTTGGGTGCACCAAAATGGACGGCTATCTTTTCCGCTCCGCCGGTTTCGGCTATGGCATTTGGGATGACACATATCCTTCTCGTTGCCGCCGGTGGCGCTGTCGGTTCCGTGCTCCGCTATCTCGTCGGGCTCTGGACCTTGCGCAGCTTCGGCCCCTCATTTCCATGGGGAACGCTGACCGTCAACATCACCGGATCCTTCCTGATCGGTGTCTTTGCCGAGGTGATCGCGCGTAAATTCGGCGCGTCGGCGGAGATGCGGGTGTTTCTGATCACCGGCATTCTGGGCGGCTACACCACCTTTTCCGCCTTCTCGCTCGACGCGATCACCCTGCTCGAGCGCGGCGAACTGGTCACGGCATTGATTTATGTGGCTTCCAGCGTGCTTCTTTCGGCACTCGCCGTGTTTGCCGGGCTGGCCCTTATGCGCGCAATAGTCTAAAGGGACCTCTCAGAGCGCCGTGCGTCCAATTGGACCGGCCTGCTCTGTCATATCAGTTTGCGCACGGATTTCCGGTCGGCACCATTGTCGGGGCGCTATGGCAATTGGATGCAGGTAGAAATAAAATGGCGGGCATTGAACACAAACAAGTCGAATCCGACGAAGCGGGCATGCGCCTCGATCGCTGGTTCAAGATACACTATCCGGGCCTCGGCTTCGGTCCGCTGCAGAAGCTGCTGCGCTCCGGCCAGGTCCGCGTCGACGGCGGCCGTGTCAAATCGGATATGCGCGTCCAGCCCGGTCAGGTCGTGCGCATTCCGCCGATGGAAGTCGATCCGAAGACCAGGACAGGCCCGATCGCTGGCCGCGATCTGCGCCACGCATCCGACCATGAACTTTTGTCCCGCATGCTGTTGCATGAAGACGCCAAGGTGATCGTTCTCAACAAGCCGCCAGGCATCGCGGTTCAGGGCGGCTCCGGCATCAACCGCCATATCGACGACATGCTCGAAGCCTGGACCAGTCCAAAGGGCGAAAAGCCGCGCCTCGTCCACCGCCTCGACCGCGATACGTCCGGCGTTCTGGTCATTGCCCGCACCCGTGGTGCTGCCCAGAAGCTGACGGCAGCCTTCCGCGAACGCGATACCAAAAAAACCTACTGGGCGATGGTCAAGGGCGTACCGCGCAAGAAGGAAGACAAGATCTCGACCTGGCTGGTCAAGGAACAGACACCGGACGGCGACCGCATGCGCATCGCCAAGCATGGCGAGGATGGTGCTGACCACGCGGTTTCCTACTACCGCATCATCGAGACGGCCGGCCAGAACCTGACCTGGCTGGAAATGGAACCCTATACCGGCCGGACCCACCAGCTGCGTGTCCACGCTGCCCATATCGGCCACCCGATCATCGGTGACCCGAAATATTTTGGTGCGGAATTCAATTGGGCCTTCCCCGGCGGCGTTCAGAACAAGTTGCACCTACATGCCCGGCGCATCGACGTTCCGCATCCGGACGGTGGACGCCTGATTGTCACCGCACCGATGCCGCAACATATGGTCCAGAGCTGGAACCTGATCGGCTTCGATATGGCCAGCGCTGAGGAAGCTGACGACTGATGAAACTCGCTCTTTTCGATTGTGACGGTACCCTGGTCGACAGCGCCGGGCTGATCCACGAAGTTATGGCACGGACGTTCGAGGATTTTGGCCTCCAACGGGTCTCGCTGGAGGCCACGAAGAGTATCATCGGCCTGACGCTCGATATCGCCATTGCCCGGCTGATGCACCAGCCGCACGTGGACGATCGCGCCCAGGCGATGACGGCGCATTACAAGAAAATCTACGGTGGTGTCCGCACCGAAATGAACTTTCGCGAACCGCTGTTCGATGGCATCGCGCCGCTGATCGCTACCCTGATGTCCCGCGACGAACTGCTTTTGGGTGCCGTAACGGGAAAATCCCGGCGCGGACTTGATCAGATCTGCGCAAGCCACGGCTATGAAAAGACTTTCTTCGTTTCGCGGACGGCCGACGACTGCCCGTCCAAGCCGCATCCGGCCATGGTGACGGAGTGCTGCTCCGAGGCTGGCATCGACGCCAAGGACACGGTCGTTATCGGCGATGCGATCTATGACATGCAGATGGCCAAGAGTGCTGGCGCTTCCGCCATCGGCGTTGCCTGGGGATATGCGTCGGTTCCCGAGCTCATCGAGGCCGGTGCGGATTACATCGCCCGCACCCCGCATGATATTCTGGACTGGATGGAGACACATCATGCCTGATATTCGCGACGATCTGCATCAGGCGCTGAGCGACCCGGATCCCGTACGCCGCGCGCAGATACAGATGCACAAGCCACTGCCGAAGCGTTTCTACAAGGCCGTCAGCATCGGCCCGGCGGAAGACGGCAGCCACGCTATCCTTCTCGACGGCCGCGCGGTCCGCACACCGGCGAAACAATACCTGACCGTTCCGACGCAGGCCGCAGCCAATCTTCTGGCAGCCGAATGGGATGCGCAGAAGGAAGAGATCAACCCGGCGACCATGCCGGTCACCCGGCTTGCCAATACGGCGATCGACGGCGTCTCCAAGGATATCCGCGCCGTTTTCGACGACATCCTGAATTTTGCCGGAACAGATCTTCTCTGCTACCGAGCAAGCGATGCCGAAGGTCTGGCCGTTCGCCAGTCCGAGCATTGGGATCCGGTGATCAACTGGGCTGCGGAAAAGCTCGGCGCCCGCTTCATCCTCGTCGAAGGCATTGTCCATCAGGTCCAGCCACGTGATGCCATCAACGGCGTTGCCGAAGCGCTCCGTGCCTATGCCACGCCGCTCGGCCTTGCCTGCCTGCACACGATCACCACGCTCACCGGTTCCGCCCTGCTCGCCATCGCCTTTGCCGAAAAGCGGCTGTCGGCGGAAGAGACCTGGGCGCTTGCCCATCTCGACGAGGACTGGCAGATCGAGCATTGGGGTACCGACGACGAAGCCTTCCAGCGCCGCGAAAACCGCTGGCGGGAAATGCAGGCGGCAACGGCGACACTCGACGCCCTGCGCTAATTTTTTAAGACTCAAGCGACCGATACAAAAACACCCCGTGCATCGCCCTGCACTGGGTGTTTTCAATTCAGTACCGATGATTTTCAGGCCGTCAGCTTCAGCCCGGCAATGCCGGCAATGATCAGCGCGATGCAGCCAATGCGAACAGCCGTTGCCGGCTCTGCAAACAGCACGATGCCCAAGATCACCGTTCCGACCGTGCCGATACCGGTCCAGACGGCATAGGCCGTGCCGAGCGGCAAAGTGCGCACGGCAATACCCAACAGAACGACACTCGCCACCATCGAGGCGCCGGTCAGAACTGTCGGCATAAGCCTGGTAAAACCTTCGGTATATTTCAGGCCGATCGCCCAACCGATCTCAAGAATTCCCGCGAGGAAAAGGATCATCCAGGCCATCACTGTCTCCGTCTCAAGGAGCGAGGCCGTCCTCGCGGATGTTCGGTGTGCGGGCTAAATGCCAACCCCGTGCAGCCGTCTGCATATGCACTCTATGCCATCCCGGTCCGGCTGTGACAAGAGCTCGCTATCTGAACCAATCCCTCGCAGCATTGCCGTCCGGCGGCTAAAGACTTCCGGGCCCAATGCGGTTCCCCCCTTGTGCGGATGATTTCGAACGGGGAAGATGTGCGTGAAACAAGGAGTGTTCCGCAATGTTTGACCATGTGTCGATTGGCGTAAAAGACCTCGATCGTTCGCTTCGTTTCTACGATGCCATCCTGACGCCGCTGGGTTACGAGCGGTTGTCAAAAACGGACACGGTGATCGGTTATGGTTCTGAGCGGATCAGCCTGTGGATCGCCAAGGTCGAAAGCCCCGTGCCCGCCGACCGGAATTCCGGCCTGCATTTCTGCTTCGTCGCACCCGATGCGGCCGCAGTCGATGCCTTCCACACAGCCGGGATGTCCAACGGTGGCGAAGACAATGGGCTGCCGGGGCTGCGGCCGGAATACAGCCAGTTTTATTATGCGGGGTTTATCATTGATCCCGACGGCTATCGCCTCGAGGCGTTTTTCAAGATTCCCGAATAGGGCCGGTCAGAGAGCCATCCCGCCTATTCCTTAGCCGAGCGCTCCCGCTTCAGGCGATGCCAGAACTCCAGACGCTTCAGTGTCTCGCGCTCGAAGCCGCGTTCCTGTGGCTTGTAGAACCGCGTATCCTTGCTGCGCAACTCTTCAGGAAAGAACTCCTGACCGGAATAGGCATCCGGATAATCGTGGTCGTATTTGTACCCCTCGTGATAACCGAGATCCTTCATCAGCTTGGTCGGGGCGTTGAGAATACTCTTCGGCGGTGGAATCGAGCCGGTCTGGCGGGCCATCTCAAGTGCTGCGTCAAAGGACCGGTAACTGGCATTGGATTTCGGCGCGGTCGCCACATAGACAATCGCCTGCGCGATAAACAGCCTGCCTTCGGGCCAGCCGATCCGCTCGAACGCGGTCCAGGCGGCAATCACCTGCGGCATCGCGTTGGGATCGGCCATGCCGACATCCTCGCTGGCAGCGCAGGCGAGCCGCCGGAAAAGCGTCGTCGGGTCCTCCCCTGCATCGACCATCCGTGCGCCCCAATAAAGCGCCGCATCGACATCGCTGCCCCGCAGGCTTTTGTGAAAGCAGCTGAGCAGATTGTAGTGACCGTCCTGCGCCTTGTCGTAGATTGGCAAACGCTTCTGCAGGGCTTTCGACAGGCGTCCGATATCGAGATCACCCTCTTCGCCAAGTGACAGGACATCGTCAGCCAAGCCCACCAGATAGCGCCCGTCCCCATCGGCCATGTTGATCAATGCGGTCCGCGCATCGTCCGTCAGCGGCAAGCGTTTTCCAACAAAACCCTCCACCCGCGCCAAGAGCAGTTCGGACGAGGCAGCATCGAACGGATTGAGCGTAAAAACCTTCAGCCGCGACAGCAACGCCGCCACCAGGCTGAAGCTCGGGTTTTCCGTTGTGGCGCCAATCAGGATGACGGTACCGTTTTCGACATGCGGCAGAAGAGCGTCCTGCGTGCTGCGGTTGAAGCGGTGCAGCTCATCTACGAAAAGAATAGTTTGGCGGCCGATGGTTCGGTTATTCTTTGCCGTATCGAACACCTTGCGCAGATCGGCGATGCCGGACATCACGGCGGAAAGCTGGACGAACTCCATCTTTGCCGAGGTCGCGACAAGGCGCGCGATCGTGGTCTTTCCGACGCCCGGGGGGCCCCAGAGGATGAACGATCCGACAGTGCCACCCGACAGCATGCGGGAAATCGGGCCGTTCTCACCCAGCAGGTGATCCTGGCCGATTACCTCTTCCAGCGTTTCCGGACGAAGAGCGTCGGCAAGAGGCCGGTGGGTAGCTTCATCGAACAGCGTCACATGCAACTCCCCATCCGGAACGGCCGGTCCCATGACCGGCCGGAGCAAGATGCTTATAGTCCCAGTTTACCCTGAAATCGGCAGACCATCACCGGAAGAACTGACGGATGCGCTGACCGTCACGTTCGATCTCGACGCGCCACAGCGATGGATCATCCTTGGCGATGGTCTCAAGCGTGGTGGACTTGTCGACAGGCATGCCATTGACGGCGATGATGATATCCTTCGGCTTGAAACCGACACGGGCCGCAGGCGATCCGCGATTGATCTGCGTGATCACCACCCCTTGCGAGGACGCCGGCATCCGCAATTCGTCGGCGAGACGCGGCGACAGATTGCCCACCACAGCGCCCGAGAAGGGATTGCGCCCCTCGATCAGCCGCTCATCGCGCGGCGATGTTTCCGGCGCTTCGGCCAGTGCAAGCTCAATATCGCGGGTCTTGCCGTTTTCACTGATCGTGACCTTGGCGACATGACCGATGCCGACGGTGGTCAGGCGATAGCCCAACGCATCAGGATGCTCGACCGGAATGCCATTGACGGCAACGATCACCTGCCCCGGCTTGATGCCGGCCTTCTCCGCCGGCCCACCCTCGATGACGGAACTGACCAGCGCGCCACGCGCCCGGTCGAGCCCGAGCGCATCGGCGACTTCCGACGTGACCGGTTCGAAGCTTGCGCCAATAAACGGCCGGGTAAAGCTGCCATTGCCACCTTCGGCGGAAGCGACGAAGACCTTGACGAGATTGGCAGGAATGGCAAAGCCGACGCCGTTTGAGCCGCCCCCACGTGAAAAGATCGCCGTATTGATACCGATCAACTGGCCATTCATGTCGATGAGGCCACCACCGGAATTGCCGGGGTTGATCGCCGCATCGGTCTGGATGAAGAAGCCGAAATCGCCGGAAATCACCTGGTTGCGGGCCAACGCCGATACGATGCCGCTGGTGACCGTCTGGCCGACGCCGAAGGGATTGCCGATCGCCAGAACGAGATCGCCGACTTCGACGGCATCCGAATCGCCGAGCGGCACGGTATCGAACGGACCGTCCGATTTGATCTTCAGCACGGCAAGGTCCAGCCGCTCATCCTTGAGCATCACACTGGTCTCGAACTCACGGCCGTCGGCGAGCGCGATCTTGATCTCATCAGCATCGGTGATGACATGATAGTTGGTGACGACGATGCCATTCTTGCCAACGATGACGCCTGACCCGAGCGAGGACTGCTTTTCGGAGCGGTTGGGCATGCGCTGGCCGAAGAACTGCTCGAAAAACGGATCGTCGGCGAACGGCGAGCGGTTCTGAACGGTCTTTTCTGCATAGACATTGACGACGGCATTAGCCGTCTGCTTGACCAGCGGCGCAAAGGAAAGCTGCATTTCCGTCTTGCTCTGCGGCAGAACCTTTGGCGTCTCCGCCTGCGCGACCACAGCGCTCGTTTGGATGTTTTCCACGCCATCGGCAGGCTGTGTGCCGGCATATCCGAAATGCGCGACGCCAGCGAAAAGCGCCAGTCCGGCGATGGTGGACAGGACGAGAGTAGCGGGGGAACGGATCATGCGGGGTATCCTGGCGAAATGGTTGTTGGGTAAGACAGATAGGATGCCGGGCATGAAAAGCAAAGGCGGCGGAACCGTGAAAACACGATCAACAACAGCCTAAACGCAAAACAGCCGGGCTTTTGGCCCGGCTGTTTCAATCTTCCGATCAAACGGAAAACTTAAGCGGCGTCTGCAGCTTCTGCTTCGGCAGCAACGCGTGCGATATCCTTGGCACCCTTGGCCGAGGTGTCGCGGTCAACGAACTCAATAACGGCCAGAGCCGCATTGTCGCCGTGACGGTAGCCAGCCTTCATGATGCGCAAGTAGCCGCCGTTGCGGGTTGCGTAACGTGTTGCGATGGCATCGAACAGCTTGCCGACGACAGCAACGTCGCGGATCTGCGAGATGGCCTGACGACGCGCATGAAGGTCCCCCTTCTTGCCGAGCGTGACGAGCTTCTCGACGATCGGACGGATTTCCTTTGCCTTCGGCAGGGTCGTGATGATCTGCTCATGTTCGATGAGCGAAGCAGCCATATTGGCAAACATTGCCTTACGGTGGCTTGCAGTTCTATTCAGCTTGCGGCCGGCTACACCATGGCGCATTGCTATTCTCCTTTAATTGCAGGTTCCCTCTTGAGTATGGGCCTGCCGTTTCCTGGCACATGCAGACTTTTGCCTGCTGTTTGACGGGGAAAGGCAGTCAAAACCTGCCTTTTTTATTGCAGCGCATGCCCCTTTCAAATTCATTTGAAAGAAAGGCACATGCGCCATTGAAATGCTAAGGCCAAGTTGACCGCGTTCTTCGAACGCGGACGGCCTTAGTACTGGTCTTCGTAGCGCTTGGCGAGATCTTCGATGTTCTCGGGCGGCCATGCGGGCACTTCCATGCCGAGATGCAGGCCCATGGAAGCGAGAACTTCCTTGATTTCGTTCAGCGACTTGCGGCCAAAGTTCGGAGTGCGAAGCATTTCGGCTTCGGTCTTCTGAATGAGGTCGCCGATATAGACGATGTTGTCGTTCTTCAGGCAGTTGGCCGAACGGACGGAAAGTTCCAGTTCGTCGACCTTCTTGAGCAGTGCCGGGTTGAACGCCAGTTCGGTAACGGCTTCTTCTTCGGCTTCCTTCTGCGGTTCGTCGAAGTTGACGAAAACGCCGAGCTGGTCCTGAAGGATGCGGGCCGCGAAAGCGACTGCATCTTCACCGGTGACGGAACCATCGGTCTCGATCTGCATCGACAGCTTATCGTAGTCGAGAACCTGGCCTTCACGGGTGTTTTCCACCTTGTAGGACACTTTCTTGACCGGCGAATACAGGCTGTCGACCGGGATGAGGCCGATCGGTGCATCTTCCGAACGGTTGCGGTCTGCAGGCACGTAGCCCTTGCCATTGTTGACGGTGAACTCCATGCGGATTTCGGCGCCCTCGTCGAGGGTGCAGATCACATGGTTCGGGTTGAGGATTTCGATATCGCCAACCGTCTGGATGTCACCGGCGGTCACAACGCCCGGACCCTGCTTGCGCACAACCATGCGCTTTGCGTCGTCGCCATCCATCTTGATGGCGATTTCCTTGATGTTCAGCACGATGTCCGTCACGTCTTCCCGGACACCCGGGATCGAGGAGAACTCGTGCAGGACGCCGTCGATCTGCACTGCGGTAACAGCAGCACCGCGAAGCGACGACAGAAGAACGCGGCGAAGCGCGTTGCCGAGCGTGAGGCCAAAGCCACGCTCCAGCGGCTCGGCAACAAGGCTAACCTTGGTGCGGCCGGTGGACGAGAACTCAACCTTGTTCGGCTTGATCAGTTCCTGCCAGTTTTTCTGAATCATATGTTTTGCCTTCTGTTCGTTGCCACCATTCAATCGTGGCAACCGAGCCTTGAAGCGCCGGGAGAGGTACCCCCCTCACCGGCAGGATGAATGCGTAAACTTAAACGCGGCGCTTCTTGCGCGGACGGCAACCGTTGTGCGGGATCGGCGTGACGTCACGGATCGAAGTGATCATGAAGCCAGCAGCCTGAAGCGCACGCAGAGCCGATTCACGGCCGGAACCCGGGCCGCAAACTTCGACTTCGAGCGTCTTCATGCCGTGTTCCTGGGCCTTCTTGGCCGCATCTTCGGCGGCCATCTGAGCTGCGAACGGGGTCGACTTACGCGAGCCCTTGAAGCCCTTCGAACCAGCCGAAGACCAGGCAATTGCGTTGCCCTGTGCGTCGGTGATGGTGATCATCGTGTTGTTGAACGACGAGTTGACGTGCGCAACGCCCGTAGAAATGTTTTTCCGCTCGCGACGGCGAACGCGTGTGGCTTCCTTGGCCATGGTATACCTTTCGTTGATCTCTGCACCGCCGTAGTACCAGCGGCTCCACCGGGCGGAGGCTAACCCCTGCCCTGAATTTTAAAGTCATGCGCGAACGTAGAAATCCGGTCTGCGCGGCGATATCGTCACTGCCGTAGTTCCAGCAGCTCCACCGGAGGGACGCGAAGCGCGCCCTTCCGAAACCACAAAAGAGGCCGGCGCCAAGCGCCAGCCTCTGCATTTCCCATTTCTGGGAAATTACTTCTTCTTGCCTGCAATCGCCTTTGCCGGGCCCTTGCGGGTACGAGCATTGGTGTGCGTGCGCTGACCGCGAACAGGCAGCGAACGACGGTGACGCAGGCCGCGGTAGCAGCCCAGGTCCATCAGACGCTTGATGTTCATCGAGGTTTCGCGACGCAGGTCGCCTTCAACCTGATAATCACGGTCGATTGCTTCGCGGATCTGAAGAACTTCAGCATCCGTCAATTGGTGCACACGACGTTCAGCCGGGATACCGACCTTCTCGACGATTTCCTGTGCGAACTTCGCTCCAATCCCGTGAATGTAACGAAGCGCGATTACTACGCGCTTGCTCGTCGGGATGTTGACGCCAGCGATACGTGCCACGCCTGTTCTCCTTGCTTCCAGTTGCCATCCGGCAATAGGTGCTTCGTTATTCAGCCCGTTTAAGAGGCCGACTGTGAAAGTTCTGTTCGGAACACGTCAAAAGAATCGCGCCCGGACTTCGTCTTTGAAATCCGCGCCGATCCCTAGCATGCTGCGAGTTAGCGCGGTCTTTGAAGGAATCGACCGCAAAAGTCAACTCCCCGGCAGTCCTTTTTCAAGAACGGCCATTTAGGCGTCGGCGGAAGCCGATGCCAGAATCGTGTTGATCTGGGATGTTACGGTCTCAACCGGTGCCATTCCATCAACTGTCTTCAACTCGCCCGTTACAGCGTAGTGCTGCGACAGCGGCGCCGTCTTCTCGCGATACTCGACAAGACGCTTCTTGAATGCTTCCGGATTATCGTCGGAACGAACCGTACCGCCAGCGGCAATGGTCTCTGCTACGCGATTCTCGATGCGCCGTACAAGCGCATCTTCATCCACCTTCAATTCAATAACAGAATCAAGCCGCAGTCCCTTGCCTGCAAGCATCTTGCCAAGGGCAACAGCCTGCGGAACGGTGCGCGGATAGCCATCAAGAATGAAGCCATTCGCACAGTCAGCCGAATCGATCCGGTCGGAAACGATTTCATTGACAATCTCGTCGGACACCAGCTGGCCGGCATCCATGACAGCCTTGGCACGTTTTCCAACTTCCGTCTGGGCCTGCACGGCGGCCCGCAGCATATCGCCTGTGGAAAGCTGCGGAATACCGTATTTTTCCGTCAGAAGCTTGGCCTGTGTTCCCTTGCCTGCTCCCGGCGGTCCTAAAAATATTAGTCTCATCGGCCCCTCTTTCCTCCACGCAGCTTCGATTTCTTGATCAGCCCCTCATACTGCTGGGCAATCAGGTGACCCTGCACCTGTGCTACAGTATCAAGGGTAACGCTGACAACAATCAAAAGCGACGTACCACCAAGGTAGAACGGCATACCGGTCTGCGCGATCACGACTTCCGGCAGAATGCAGACGAACATCAGGTAGAGCGCGCCGAGCACAGTGATGCGGGTCAGCACGTAATCGATGTATTCTGCGGTGCGCTCACCTGGGCGAATGCCGAGGATGAAGCCACCATGCTTCTTCAGATTGTCGGCCGTATCCTTCGGATTGAAAACGATAGCTGTGTAGAAGAAGGCAAAGAACGCAATCATGGCACCATAGAGCACCATGTAGAGCGGCTTGCCGTGACCGAGCGCTGCAACGATGGTCGTTGCCCAGCCTGGCAGTGCCGCACTGTTGGCAAAGCCTGCAAGCGTTGCCGGCAAAAGCAGCAGCGACGACGCAAAGATGGCGGGAATAACACCGGCAGTGTTGAGCTTCAGCGGCAGATGCGAGGTATCGCCCTGGAACATCTTGTTACCAACCTGTCGCTTCGGATACTGGATCAGAAGCCGGCGCTGGGCGCGCTCGACGAAGACGATTAGCGCGATAACGCCAACGACCATGACGATGATGGCGAGGATCAGCGGTGTCGACAGAGCGCCGGTGCGGCCGAGTTCCAGCGTGCCGGCCAGAGCCGTCGGCAGATGCGCGACGATACCGGCGAAGATGATCAGCGAGATACCGTTGCCGATACCGCGCGAGGTGATCTGCTCGCCGAGCCACATCAGGAACATCGTACCGCCAAGCAGTGAAATGACGGTGGAGATCCGGAAGAACCAGCCTGCATCGACGACAAGGCCGTTGCCGCTCTCGAGGCCAACCGCGATGCCATAGGCCTGCAGCGTGCCGAGCAGCACCGTGCCGTAGCGGGTGTACTGGTTGATGACCTTGCGGCCCTGCTCGCCTTCCTTCTTCAACTGTTCAAGCGACGGAACCACGGAGGTCATCAGCTGAACGATGATGGAGGCGGAAATGTAAGGCATGATGCCGAGGGCGAAGATCGCCATGCGCTCGACGGCGCCGCCGGAAAACATGTTGAAAAGGCCAAGGATGCCACCGCTTTGCCCGGCAAACGCCTGTGCAAAAGCTTCCGGGTTCAGGCCTGGCAGCGGAATGTAGGTACCAAGGCGATACACCAAAAGCGCGCCCAGGGTGAACCAGAGGCGGCGTTTCAGATCTTCGGCTTTTGCGAACGTCGCAAAATTCAGGTTGGAGGCGAGCTGTTCCGCTGCAGAAGCCATGCAATTCTCCGCGTAGCCAGTTCGGAACCCGCGGGAAAACCCGGTCAGATCCGGAAAGGCTATCTTCTTTTTATGAAAACCGGCTTGCAAACGACTGCTACTGCAATCACGCGCCTCACCGTGGTTCCCGATCAATATTCTGCGCCAGACGAATCCGGCCGCGCATCTGTGAGGCTCTCATATGGGAGCAAAACCGCCCGGTGTGAAGCACCCCGGGCGGTTCATCAGCAACTAATTATTCGGCAGCGCCCGAAAGCAGCTTGATCGAACCGCCAGCCTTTTCGATCTTTTCGATCGCAGGCTTGGAAGCGCCGGCAACTTCGATCGTTACCTTTGCTGTCAGTTCGCCATCGGCGAGAACCCGAACGCCATCTCTGGCGCGGCGGATAACACCGGCAGCCGTCAGAGCAGCAGCATCGATAGCCTTGGAAGCGTCAAGCTTCTTGGCGTCGATGGCGATCTGGATACGGCCGAGCGACACAACAACAAAGTCCGAACGGAAGATGTTGTTGAAGCCACGCTTCGGCAAACGGCGGTAGATTGGCATCTGGCCGCCTTCGAAGCCATTGATGGCGACGCCGGAACGAGCCTTCTGACCCTTGACACCGCGTCCGGCAGTCTTGCCGGATCCGGAGCCGATACCACGGCCGAGACGCTTGCGGTTCTTTGTAGAACCTTCGTTGTCTTTGATTTCATTCAGTTTCATGATGGTATCCCCCTCACTTCTCTTCGACGACGCGAACGAGGTGCTGGACGGCCCGGATCATGCCACGAACGGAAGGTGTATCTTCCAGAACGCTAACCCGGTGCATCTTGTTGAGACCGAGACCGATCAGCGTTGCACGCTGTACGGCTGGGCGGCGAATGGGGCTGCCGATCTGTTCGACCGCAACCGTCTTCTTTGCAACTTCTTTTTTAACCATTGTTCAGGCTCCCTTATTCTTCGGAAGCAACGCCGGCGGATACGCGGCGGCTCTGCAGAGTGGCATACTTCATGCCGCGCTGAGCTGCGATATCCTTCGGGTGCATCTGGCTCTTCAGGGCGTCGAACGTGGCGCGAATCATGTTGTACGGGTTCGAAGAACCCGTCGACTTCGCAACAACGTCGTGCATGCCGAGCGTTTCGAAAACGGCGCGCATCGGGCCACCGGCAATGATACCGGTACCGGCCTTGGCAGCACGCAGCAGAACCTTGCCTGCGCCGTGACGGCCATGAACGTCGTGATGAAGCGTACGGCCCGAGCGCAGCGGAACGAAGATCAGTTCGCGCTTGGCAGCTTCGGTGGCCTTGCGGATGGCTTCCGGCACTTCACGTGCCTTGCCATGACCGAAGCCAACGCGGCCCTTCTGGTCGCCGACGACGACGAGAGCAGCAAAGCCGAAACGACGGCCGCCCTTGACGACTTTTGCGACGCGGTTGATTGCTACGAGCTTGTCAACGAATTCGCTGTCGCGCTCCTCGCGGTTCTGGCGATCATCGCGAGAACCTCTTTTTTCTTGTGCCATTGTCCTTTTCCTTTTTCTTTTCCGGGTGCAATCGGCAGATTGACAAAAAGTCGCCCCGCCCCTTCGAGGGAGCGGAAGCGACGCGCTTTATAAAAAGCGGTTCGATGATCCGCCCAGGCAAGCCCGGACGGATATCATCTTAGAAGTTCAGGCCACCCTCGCGGGCTGCCTCGGCGAGCGCCTTGACGCGGCCGTGATAGATGAAGGCGCCACGGTCAAAGACAACGTCCTTGACACCAGCCTTCGAGGCGCGCTCTGCGAGGAGCTTGCCAACGGCAGCAGCTGCTGCCGTGTCAGCGCCCGTCTTAAGGGACGGACGCAGATCCGTGTCGAGTGTCGAGGCAGACGCAACGGTCTTGCCAGCAACATCATCGATAACCTGTGCGTAGATGTTCTTCGACGAGCGATGAACGGACAGGCGCAGACGGCCATTGGCCACTGCCTTGACTTGACGGCGCACGCGGCTGGCGCGGCGCACAAGTGTATCTTTCCTTGTAGCCATTTCGCGTGATCCTTACTTCTTCTTGCCTTCTTTGCGGACAATCCGCTCACCAGCATACTTGACGCCCTTGCCCTTGTAGGGCTCGGGCCCACGGTATTCGCGGATTTCTGCCGCGACCTGGCCGACCTGCTGCTTGTTGATGCCGGTGACGACGATTTCCGTCGGCTTCGGCACAGCAATCGAGATGCCTTCAGGAGTCTGATAGACCACGTCGTGGCTGAAACCGAGTGCCAGCTGCAGGTTCTTGCCCTGAAGCGACGCGCGATAACCAACGCCGTTGATTTCGAGCTTGCGCTCGTAACCGTCCTTGACGCCCTTGAAGATGTTTTCGATCATCGTGCGGGACATGCCCCACTTGGAACGAGCATCCTTGGACTGATCAACGGGGGTCACCGACACCGCGTTGTTGTCTTCCAGCTTTACGAGAACTTCGTCGTTAGCAACGAAGAAGAGTTCGCCTTTCGGGCCCTTTGCAGTCACTGTCTGGCCATTAACCGTGGCTGTGACACCTGCAGGAACCGGAACGGGCTTTTTACCGATACGAGACATATTTCAAACCTGTCTGTCCGTTATGGAGATCACTGCTACCGTATTAGAATACGGAGCAGAGAACCTCGCCACCAACGTTCTGTTCGCGTGCCTGATGATCGGCCATCACACCCTTCGGAGTCGAAAGGATAGTGATACCGAGACCGTTCGCGACCTGCGGAATGGACTTGACCGAGACATAAACTCGGCGGCCCGGCTTCGATACGCGGCCGATCTCACGGATCACCGACGCACCTTCGTAGTATTTCAATTCGATATTGATCTCGGCCTTGCCGTTACCAAATTCGGTTTCCGAATAACCGCGGATGTAACCTTCAGCCTGAAGGACATCGAGGACGCGTGCGCGCAGCTTGGAAGCCGGAGTGGAAACACTCGACTTGCGGCGGGCAGCACCGTTGCGGATACGTGTGAGCATATCGCCCAGCGGATCAGTCATTGCCATGTACCCGTCTCCTTACCAGCTCGACTTAACAATGCCCGGCACCTTGCCGAAATTGCCAAGTTCACGAAGCGCAATACGCGACATCTTGAGTTTGCGATAATATGCGCGCGGACGACCCGTTACTTCGCAACGGTTGCGAACGCGGGTCTTGGAGCCGTCACGCGGGAGGCTGGCCAGCTTAAGAGTAGCCTTGAAACGCTCTTCAATCGGAAGAGACTGGTTCATGATGGTTGCCTTCAGGGCAGCGCGCTTGGACGCTTCCTGGGCAACCGACTTACGGCGGCGATTGTTCTTTTCAATTGCGCTCGTCTTCGCCATTCAACTTAATCCTTCTGCTTGTCGTTACGGCTTACTGGCGAAACGGGAAGTTGAACTCTGTAAGCAGAGCGCGTGCTTCGTCGTCGTTCGTTGCCGTCGTGCAAACGATGATGTCCATGCCCCACATCTGATCAACCTTGTCGTAGTTGATCTCCGGGAACACAATGTGTTCCTTGACACCCATGGCGAAGTTGCCACGGCCGTCAAAGCTCTTCGGATTCAGGCCGCGGAAATCTCGAACGCGCGGAAGCGCGATGTTGATCAGGCGGTCCAGGAATTCGTACATGCGAACGCCGCGCAGGGTAACCTTTGCGCCGATCGGCATGCCTTCGCGCAGCTTGAAGCCGGCGATGGAGGTGCGGGCCTTGGTGATGACCGGCTTCTGGCCGGCAATCGCTGCGAGATCTGCTGCAGCAACCGTTGGCTTCTTCGAATCAGCCGTCGATTCACCAACACCCATGTTGATCACGATCTTGTCGAGGCGCGGGATCTGCATGACGTTTGCATAGGAGAACTTCTCCTGCATCGCCTTGGTGATACGCTCGACGTAATCGACCTTGAGCCGTGGCTCGTACTTCTTAGCGTCAGCCATCGATCGACACTCCCGAACGCTTTGCAACGCGAACCTTCTTGTCGCCGTCGATCTTGAAACCGACGCGAGTCGGCTTGCCGTCCTGCGGATCGGCGATCGCGAGATTCGACAGATGAATCGACGCTTCCTTGTTGATGATACCGGCTTCCTGGGCCTGGGTCTGGCGCTGGTGACGCTTCACCATGTTTACGCCACGCACAACGGCCCGGTCTTCCTTAGGCATAACCTGGAGAACTTCCCCAGAACGACCCTTGTCTTTGCCGGTCAATACGACGACTTTGTCGCCCTTGCGAATCTTTTGCATCTCAATCGCTCCTTACAGTACTTCTGGAGCCAGCGAGATGATCTTCATGTGGTTCTTGGCGCGAAGTTCGCGCGGAACCGGTCCGAAGATACGGGTGCCGATCGGCTCTTTCTTGTTGTCGATAAGAACAGCTGCGTTGTTATCGAACCGGATGACGCTGCCGTCCGGACGACGGATGTCCTTGGCTGTGCGAACGACAACCGCCTTCATCACATCACCCTTCTTGACGCGGCCGCGCGGAATAGCTTCCTTGATCGAAACGACAATAATGTCGCCGACCGAAGCGTACTTGCGCTTGGAGCCGCCCAGCACCTTGATGCACATGACACGACGTGCGCCGGAATTATCCGCCACGTCGAGGTTTGTTTGCATCTGAATCATGTCAGGTCGCCTTCTTGTTGTGACCGGACCGGTTGGGCCAACCTCATCAGATTGAGGGCCCCCTGTTCCAGCTTCTAAATTTCTGTTCTCGCGCGGGATCGATCATTGCCAGGGTGGTTTCCCGAAACAGGACCTTCCGTGCGCTCAAAGCAAAAGAACGCTCGTAGTCGAGCGTCCTTGCGCTGCTTCATACAGATTTTCGCAGCCAACGCAAGCGCTGGATGCGAAACTCTTAAGAATTAGGCCTGAACGGAAACCACTGTCCAGGTCTTGTCCTTAGAAATCGGCGCGCATTCCTCGATGGAAACCTGATCGCCGACCTTGTACTGGTTGTTCTCGTCATGCGCCTTGTACTTCTTGGACCGGCGAACGGTCTTCTGGAAGATCGGGTGCGCGAAACGACGCTCGACACGGACCACGACGGTCTTATCGTTCTTGTCGCTGACGACTGTGCCCTGCAGAATGCGTTTTGGCATATTCTTAGATCCTTAAGCCTTGGCTTCTGCCGCCTTCTGGCGGGCAATGGTTTTGACGCGCGCAATGCCCTTGCGGACTTCATTGATGCGCGACGACTTTTCGAGCTGGCCTGTGGCCTTCTGGAAGCGCAGGTTGAACTGCTCTTTCTTCAGCTTGGCGAGCTCTTCGTTGAGCTGATCGGCGCTGAGCGCGCGGATGGTATCGGCTTTCATTGGGCTTTACTCCTTACTCTGCAATGCGCTGAACGAAGCGCGTCTTGACAGAGAGTTTCGCAGCACCAAGGCGAAGCGCCTCGCGGGCGAGTTCTTCGCTGACGCCGTCGATTTCGAACATCATTCGGCCGGGCTTGACCTTGCAAGCCCAATATTCAACCGAACCCTTACCTTTACCCATGCGGACTTCGGTCGGCTTTGCCGTGACCGGTACGTCTGGGAATACGCGGATCCATACGCGGCCGGCACGTTTCATGTGACGGGTGATCGCGCGGCGGGCCGCTTCGATCTCGCGTGCGTTTACACGGTTCGGTTCCTGAGACTTCAGGCCGAATTCACCGAAAGCAAGGTCGGAACCGCCCTTGGCAACGCCCTTGATGCGTCCCTTGAACTGCTTGCGGTACTTAGTGCGCTTTGGCTGCAACATTTTTTTAATTCTCCGATATTAGCTGCCAGGAACGACTGTTACGCGTTTTCGCGACGACGGTTGTTGCTGCTGGGGCCCTGGGCATCTGCCTCGGACGAACGACGCTCGGAAGCCATCGGATCGTGTTCGAGGATTTCGCCCTTGAAAATCCAGACCTTGATGCCGCAAATACCGAAAGCGGTCTTGGCTTCAGCCACACCGTAGTCGATGTCGGCGCGAAGCGTGTGCAACGGCACGCGGCCTTCACGGTACCATTCGGTACGCGCGATTTCAGCACCGCCGAGACGGCCACCGCAGGTGATCTTGATGCCTTCGGCGCCAAGACGCATTGCGGACTGAACGGCACGCTTCATCGCACGGCGGAAAGCCACGCGGCGTTCGAGCTGCTGAGCGATCGACTGGGCGACGAGCGTCGAGTCAACTTCCGGCTTGCGCACTTCAACGATGTTGAGGTGCGTTTCCGACTTGGTCATCTCGCCGATCTTCTTGCGCAGCTTTTCGATGTCTGCGCCCTTCTTGCCGATGATCAGGCCCGGGCGAGCCGAGTGGATCGTGACGCGGCACTTCTTGTGCGGACGCTCGATAACCACCTTGGCGATACCGGCCTGCTTCAGTTCTTCCATGACGTAGGCACGGATCTTCAGGTCTTCGTGAAGAAGCTGACCGTATTCTGCGTTGTCCGCGAACCAGCGGCTATCCCAGGTACGGTTGATGCCGAGGCGGAAGCCGACTGGATTGATCTTCTGACCCATTATGCGGCCTCCCCTTTAGCTTCGACTTCGCGAACAACGATCGTCAGATGCGCGAAAGGCTTTTCGATACGCGATGCACGGCCACGGCCACGAGCGTGGAAACGCTTCATGACGATGGACTTGCCAACGTAAGCCTCGGCTACGATCAGGCTGTCGACGTCGAGATCGTGGTTGTTTTCTGCGTTTGCGATCGCAGATTCCAACGTCTTCTTGACAGTGTCCGAGATCCGCTTGCGCGAAAACTCGAGTTCGGCCAGAGCCCGGTCAACCTTCTTGCCGCGGATCATCGCAGCTACCAGGTTGAGCTTCTGGGGGCTGACGCGGATCGTGCGCGCGATTGCCTGCGCCTCGTTATCCTTCAGCCGGCGTTCGGCTTTTGCCTTGCCCATAATTACTTCCTCTTTGCCTTCTTGTCCGCACCGTGACCGTAATAGGTCCGGGTCGGAGAGAATTCACCGAACTTGTGACCGATCATGTCTTCGTTGACACTAACCGGAACATGCTTGCTGCCATTGTAGACGCCGAACGTGAGACCGACGAACTGCGGCAGGATGGTGGAGCGACGGCTCCACATCTTGATCACTTCGTTGCGGCCGCCTTCACGAACCTTCTCAGCCTTCTTGAGAAGATAGCCGTCAACAAACGGACCTTTCCATACTGAACGAGTCATTGGAGACTTCCTCTCTTACTTCTTACGCTGATGACGCGAGCGCATGATGAACTTGTCTGTCGACTTGTTCGAGCGCGTACGCTTGCCCTTAGTGGGCTTACCCCAAGGCGAAACCGGATGACGGCCACCCGAGGTGCGGCCTTCACCACCGCCGTGCGGATGGTCAACAGGGTTCATGACGACGCCGCGAACGTGCGGACGCTTGCCACGCCACACCGAACGACCGGCCTTGCCGTCGTTGATGTTGCCGTGGTCAGGGTTGGAGACTGCACCGACCGTTGCAAGGCAGGAGCCGTGCACCAGGCGCTGTTCGCCAGACGACAGGCGAAGGATCGCCATGCCCTGGTCGCGACCGACCAGCTGAACGTAGGCGCCAGCGGAGCGAGCGATCTGACCGCCCTTGCCTGGCTTCATCTCGACGTTGTGAACGATCGAACCAACCGGCATGTACTGAAGCGGCATGGTGTTGCCTGGCTTCACGTCAACCTGCTTTTCCGAGGCGATCACCTTGTCGCCGGCAGCAAGACGCTGCGGAGCGATGATGTAAGCCTGCTGGCCGTCCGCATAGTTGATCAGCGCGATGAACGCCGTGCGGTTCGGGTCGTATTCCAGACGCTCGACCGTGCCTTCAACGTCGAACTTGCGACGCTTGAAGTCGATCAGGCGGTAGGTCCGTTTGTGACCGCCACCCTGGTAACGCACGGTGATGCGGCCAGTGTTGTTGCGGCCGCCCTTGGAGGACAGGCCTTCGGTCAGCGACTTGACTGGCTTGCCCTTGTGCAGGCCGGACCGGTCGACGATGACCAGCTGACGCTGGCTCGGGGTGGTCGGATTGAAACTTTTCAATGCCATTGTTCTATTCCTCAGAGTCCGGTTGAGACGTCGATGGTCTGACCGTCAGCGAGCGTGACGATAGCCTTCTTGACGTCCTTTTGCCGGCCAGCGAAGCCACGGAAGCGCTTCAGCTTGCCCTTGCGGACCAGCGTGTTGACAGCCGTAACCTTGACGCCGAACAGTGCTTCGATTGCAGCCTTGATTTCAGGCTTCGAGGCATCCTTGGCGACGTTGAAGATGATCTGGTTCTGTTCAGAAACCAGCGTCGACTTTTCGGTGATCGACGGAGCGAGGATCACATCGTAGTGGCGAAGGTCAGTCATTTGAACCGCTCCTCGAGAGCTTCAACTGCAGCTTTGGAAAGCACGAGCTTGCCGCGGCGCAGAATGTCGTAAACGTTGATGCCCTGCACCGGCAGAACGTCCACATTCGGGATGTTCTGAGCTGCGAGCTTGAAATTGCTGTCCAGTTCGGCGCCGCCGATGAACAACACGTTGGTCAGGCCGAGCGTTGCGAATGCGCCGGTCAGCACCTTCGTCTTGGCTTCAGCAGCAACCAGGTTGTCAACGATGATCAGCTCTTCGGCACGAAGCTTAGCGGACAGCGCATGGCGCAGGCCGAGAGCACGAACCTTCTTGGGCAGGTCATGGGCGTGGCTGCGAACAACCGGGCCGTGAGCCTTACCACCGCCGCGGAACTGCGGAGCACGAGCCGAATGGTGACGAGCGCGGCCCGTACCCTTCTGCTTGAACATCTTGGCGCCGGTGCGTGCGATTTCTGCACGGCCCTTTGCCTTGTGCGTACCCTGCTGCTTCTTAGCAAGCTGCCAGCGAACGACGCGGGCAATGATATCTTCGCGCGGCTCTAGGCCGAAAATCGCGTCGGACAGGGAAACCTTACCGGCCTCTTTGCCCTCGAGTGTGGTGACGTTGAGATCCATGATCTGGCCCCCTTACTTGGCTGCGCGCACAGCGGCAGGACGCGGAGCGTCAGCCGGAGTGCCGGACTTGATGGCGTCGCGAACGACGATCCATGCGCCCTTGGAGCCGGGTACGGCGCCCTTGACGAGGATCAGACCGCGGTCTTCATCGGTGGAGACCACTTCCAGGTTCTGGGTGGTGATGCGTGTCTGACCCATGTGGCCAGCCATGCGCTTACCCTTCCAGACGCGGCCCGGATCCTGGTTGGAACCAGTCGAACCATGCGAACGGTGCGATACGGAAACGCCGTGCGTTGCACGCAGACCGCCGAAGTTGTGGCGCTTCATAGCACCGGCAAAACCCTTACCGGACGATGTACCGGTGACGTCAACCAGCTGGCCGGTGACGAAATGGTTTGCAGTGAGCTCAGCGCCGACATCGATCAGGTTGTCCGACGATACGCGGAACTCGATGACCTTGGCCTTCGGCTCTACGTTGGCGGCAGCGAACTGACCACGCAACGGCTTGCTCGTGTTCTTGACTTTAGCCTGGCCAGCACCGAGCTGAACTGCGGTGTAGCCATTCTTGTCTTCTGTGCGATGGGCCACAACCTGGCAGTTTTCCATCCGCAATACTGTAACTGGGATGTGCTCACCAGCGTCGTTATAGACGCGGGTCATCCCAATCTTCTGTGCAATCACACCTGAACGCATTGGTTCATTCCTCTTAAGAGTTAGCGACGGAGAAACCCCCGTTGCATCTCTGGTTTAAGGTCTCCCTCTTCTCGTCCGATCCAAGTGGGATCATCCGATCGAAGGGTCGCCCGTTTTTGGAAGCCGTTGGACCGAAATCCACGTACCTTCCTTGTTTTTAAAGCTTGATTTCCACGTCTACGCCGGCAGCGAGGTCGAGCTTCATCAGCGCGTCAACAGTCTGGGGAGTAGGATCGACGATATCGAGGAGGCGCTTGTGGGTGCGCATCTCGAACTGTTCACGGCTCTTCTTGTCCACGTGGGGCGAGCGGTTGACAGTAAACTTTTCAATCCGCGTAGGAAGCGGCACCGGACCACGAACCGAAGCGCCTGTGCGCTTGGCCGTCGAAACGATTTCCCGCGTGGAGGCATCAAGAATCCGGTGATCAAACGCCTTGAGGCGGATACGGATATTCTGGCCGTTCATTCGAGTTATCCTTGTTGTTGTAAGCGAAAGCCCCAGGGTGAGGCATTTCGTTATTCGTTTCCGGGTGCTGATGCTTCAAAGAGCACAAAGAGCAAATCACTCTCTGTCCGTTTCTGCAATTCGACCCGCACATATACGGAATCGGCGTCCGACACAATGACCGAACGCCCACGAAAGCACGTTTTTTCGCGCTTCCGTCAATTCGAGAGGCATACACCCTGAGGCGCAGGCTTCGACCAGCAAATATTCAAGGAAGCGGCGTTTAAAAACGCCGCTTCCCAACCGAGTAAATCACTCGACGATGGAGGCTGCGATGCCGACGCCGGCTACAAATCGCGCTTGCACGCCATTTGTGTCCCTTTTCTGCGTCGGCAGCTTTCGACCTGGTCTAACGATTGTTATTCAACAATCGAGGCAACGATGCCGGCGCCGACGGTGCGGCCGCCTTCGCGGATAGCGAAGCGCAGCTTTTCTTCCATCGCGATCGGAACGATCAGCTCGACAGAAACCGTGACGTTGTCGCCAGGCATAACCATTTCCGTGCCTTCAGGAAGCGACACGATGCCGGTCACGTCCGTCGTGCGGAAGTAGAACTGCGGACGATAGTTGGTGAAGAACGGTGTATGACGGCCGCCCTCTTCCTTCGTCAGGATGTAGGCTTCAGCCATGAACTTCTTGTGCGGCTTGACCGAACCCGGCTTGCACAGGATCTGACCACGCTCGACGCCGTCACGGGTAACGCCGCGAACGAGAGCGCCGATGTTGTCGCCAGCCTGGCCCTGATCGAGCAGCTTGCGGAACATTTCAACGCCGGTAACCGTCGTCTTGGCCGTCGGGCGGATGCCGACGATTTCGACTTCTTCGCCGACCTTGACGATACCACGCTCAACGCGGCCGGTCACAACCGTACCACGGCCCGAGATCGAGAACACGTCTTCGATCGGCAGCAGGAACGGCAGGTTGATCGGACGCTCAGGCGTCGGGATGTAGGCGTCAACAGCAGCCATCAGCTCGCGGATTGCATCTTCGCCGATCTTCTTGTCCGAATCTTCAAGAGCAGCCAGAGCCGAACCCTTGATGATCGGAATGTCGTCGCCCGGGAAGTCGTACATCGACAGAAGTTCGCGCACTTCCAGCTCGACGAGCTCGAGAAGTTCAGCGTCGTCGACCTGGTCGACCTTGTTGAGGAACACGACGATTGCCGGAACGCCAACCTGACGGGCAAGCAGGATGTGCTCGCGGGTCTGCGGCATCGGGCCGTCGGCTGCCGAGCAAACCAGGATTGCGCCGTCCATCTGGGCAGCACCGGTGATCATGTTCTTGACGTAGTCGGCGTGGCCGGGGCAGTCAACGTGGGCATAGTGACGGGCAGGCGTTTCATACTCGACGTGGGCCGTCGAGATGGTGATGCCGCGGGCCTTTTCTTCCGGTGCAGCGTCGATCTGGTCGTACGCCTTGTATTCGCCGAAATACTTCGTGATCGCTGCCGTCAGCGACGTCTTGCCATGGTCGACGTGGCCGATCGTGCCAATGTTAACGTGCGGCTTATTGCGCTCAAATTTGCTCTTTGCCATTTCCGGCTCTCCGTTTTGTAACCCCGAAGGGGAATTCTCTTGTTTCTGTCAGCTGGCGTTAGGCTCCGGTCACTTCTGACCGGAGTACTTCGCCTGGATTTCCTGTGCCACGTTCGACGGAACCGGCGCATAGTGATCGAAGGTCATCGTGTACTGTGCACGGCCCTGCGACATCGAGCGCAGGTTGTCCACGTACTTGAACATGTTGGCCAGCGGCACGTTGGCATTGATCACGACGGCGATGCCGCGTGCTTCCTGGCCCTGAATCTGACCGCGACGCGAGTTCAGATCGCCGATCACGTCACCGACGTAATCTTCCGGCGTCACAACTTCGACCTTCATCATCGGCTCGAGCAACTGGGCGCCAGCCTTCTTGGCTGCTTCACGGAAGCAGGCACGCGAGGCGATTTCGAACGCGAGAACCGAGGAGTCGACGTCATGGAACGCGCCGTCGATCAGGGTTGCCTTGACGCCGAGCATCGGGAAGCCAGCCAGCGGACCGGAAGACAGGACGCTTTCGATGCCCTTCTGAACGCCGGGGATGTATTCCTTCGGAATGGAACCACCAACGATCTTGGATTCGAACTTGAAGTCGTCGCCTTCTTCATTCGGTTCGAAGACGATCTTGACACGCGCGAACTGACCGGTACCACCGGACTGCTTCTTGTGCGTGTAGTCTTCTTCGTGACGCTTCGTGATCGATTCACGGTAAGCAACCTGCGGCGCGCCGACGGTGGCTTCAACCTTGAATTCGCGGCGCATGCGGTCGACGAGGATGTCGAGGTGAAGTTCACCCATGCCGGCGATGATCGTCTGGCCGGATTCTTCATCCGTCTTGACGCGGAACGAAGGATCTTCAGCAGCCAGGCGGTTGAGCGCGAGGCCCATCTTTTCCTGGTCGCCCTTGGTCTTCGGCTCGATGGCGATCTGGATGACCGGCTCGGGGAATTCCATGCGCTCGAGGATAACCTGGTTCAGCGGATCGCAGAGCGTATCGCCGGTCGTGGTTTCCTTGAGGCCTGCGAGAGCAACGATGTCGCCGGCAAAGGCTTCTTCGATGTCTTCACGGGAGTTGGAATGCATCTGCAGCATACGGCCAACGCGCTCGCGCTTTTCCTTGACCGTGTTCATGACCGACGTGCCCTTTGTGAGCTTGCCGGAATAGATACGGGCGAAGGTAAGCGAACCGACGAAGGGGTCGTTCATGATCTTGAAGGCGAGCATCGACAAAGGCTCTTCATCCGAAGGATGACGGGCGATTTCGGCTTCGGTCTTCACATCGATGCCCTTGATCGACGGAATGTCGAGCGGGGACGGCAGATATTCGACAACAGCGTCGAGCAAAGGCTGAACGCCCTTGTTCTTGAAAGCCGTACCGCAGAACATCGGGTGGAACTTCACGTCGATGGTGCCGCGGCGAACCAGCTGGCGGATCTTCTCGTTGTCCGGCATGATGCCGTTCAGATAGTCTTCCATCGCCTGCTCATCGATATCGACGACCTGTTCGATCATCTTCTCGCGGTATTCAGCAGCCTTTTCCTTCATGTCTTCCGGAATCTCGACGACATCCCACTGAGCGCCGAGCGACTCGTCGCGCCAGACCAGGGCATTCATCTCGATCAGGTCGATAACGCCCTTGAATTCGGTTTCTGCACCGATCGGGAGCTGCATGACAACAGCGATGGCGCCTAGACGGGTCTTGATCATCTCTACCGAACGGTAGAAGTCAGCACCGGTCTTGTCCATCTTGTTGCAGAAGATCATCCGCGGGACGTTGTACTTTTCAGCCTGGCGCCAGACGGTTTCCGTCTGCGGCTCAACACCGGCGTTGGCGTCGAGCAGAGCGATCGCACCGTCGAGCACGCGCAGCGAACGCTCGACTTCAATCGTGAAGTCAACGTGGCCGGGAGTGTCGATGATGTTGAAGCGGCGCATCTTGCCGTCGCGACCCTTCCAGTAGGTCGTGGTGGCAGCGGACGTGATGGTGATGCCACGTTCCTGCTCCTGCTCCATCCAGTCCATGGTGGCAGCGCCGTCATGAACTTCGCCGATCTTGTGCGACTTGCCAGTGTAGTAGAGAATCCGCTCAGTCGTCGTGGTCTTGCCGGCGTCGATGTGCGCCATGATACCGAAATTGCGGTAGTCTTCGATTTTATATTCGCGAGCCATAATGACTGCCTTTCGAAAATTGTACGTCGATTACCAGCGATAATGCGAGAATGCACGGTTGGCGTCAGCCATCTTGTGCGTGTCTTCGCGCTTCTTGACAGCGGAACCACGGCCGTTTGCCGCATCCATGAGTTCGCCGCAAAGGCGATCGATCATGGTGGTTTCGTTGCGCTTGCGGGCAGCAGCGATCAGCCAGCGAATGGCGAGAGCCTGACGGCGCTCAGGACGAACATCGACCGGAACCTGGTAGGTTGCACCACCGACGCGGCGCGAACGAACTTCGACGTGCGGAGCGATATTGTCGAGAGCGGAATGGAACACCGTGACCGGCTCCTGCTTCAGCTTGCCCTGGACCAGATCGAACGCACCGTAAACGATGTTTTCAGCGACCGACTTCTTACCATGAAGCATGATTGCATTCATGAACTTGGTGACGACCAGATCGCCGAACTTCGGGTCCGGATTGATCTCGCGCTTTTCTGCACTATGACGACGTGACATAATTTTGTCTCTCAACTTTGAATGGGCGCCTTAACACGCGGAGAACCTCGCGCAGCACCTTAAATTGTGGAACCCGAATTACTTCGGACGCTTTGCACCATACTTCGAACGGCGCTGCTTACGGTTCTTGACACCCTGGGTATCGAGAACACCGCGAATGATGTGGTAACGAACGCCCGGCAAGTCCTTTACGCGGCCGCCACGGATCATGACAACGGAGTGTTCCTGAAGGTTGTGACCTTCGCCAGGAATGTAGCCGATGACTTCGAAGCCGTTGGTGAGGCGGATCTTGGCAACCTTACGCAGAGCCGAGTTCGGCTTCTTCGGGGTCGTTGTGTAGACGCGTGTGCAAACGCCACGCTTCTGCGGGTTTTCCTGCAGAGCAGGAACCTTGTTGCGCTTTACCTGTGCCTGACGCGGCTTGCGGATCAGCTGGTTTACGGTAGGCATATAACCATCCCTTACAAATTCTGTCTCTATACCCTTGCGGGCGGATCAATGCCGTCTCCGGCGGTTTCGAACGCTATAAATGCGCAAAACGAGGACCGATCCGCCCTTCGGCAGATGGCCCGCAAAAAGCAGAGGACACCAGTATTTTCAGCGTCTTGCGTGCAGCATTTTGGTCTTCAGCGTGCGTTTCGAACCTTGTTTGAGGCGAACTCCAGAACGTGACGTTCCGAACCAGCCAGCCTCACATAGGCTCCGATGGGGCGGGGTGTACTGATTTCGGGGTGTCGCGTCAAGGGGAATTAACAATTATTCTTGGTTCGGCAGGGCTGACATGCCTGCAAAACAAGGCTTTGAGGCCGAAACGGGAGCCCGTGGCGGTCAGCACGGGGCGGAATCGTCAGGGCGTCCGGTTCAACTTAAAGAATCATAAAGCCATTCTACAATTTGGCAAGAACGGCGAGAATCGCCCTCCCCCAGGTCGCGACGATTCGTGTTGGAACAATGTTTTTTCCGACGCGCGCCGCTGCAATACGCTGTAAAGTCGTTTCACATATCTTTCGAAAGAGGAAATAGCCATGACTGCCCAGCCCGACAATGACAACAACTCCGACGGGCCGATGATCTTCATCATCATCGGCAAGGCCTATGAGCAGGACGGCGACGAGGAAGGCGTGGACATCCACGTGATGCTGCGCGCGCCTGATGACGACACCGCCGTTCGGGAGGCGCTAAACGCGCTGGCCGAAGAAGGGTTCCTCGAGGCCGACCTCGACCAGATCGGCACGCTCACCGACATTCCCAACGAAGAACCGCATGCCTCGGCCTACCAGGGCGCACTGACCGGCGAAGTGGCGATCATCAAGTTCGGATAAACCAAACTAAGTGCCGCCACCCGTGTGACTGCGGCGAAATCATTTGAGACAACATGCAAAAAGCCGCCCGGATCACTCCGGGCGGCTTTTTCAATTTCAGTGGATTGGAAAGGGCGGATAACCGCCCTCGCCTTTCAAGCCTTATTCGGCTGTGGCTTCTTCCTTGGCTGCCATGTCGGCAAGCATTGGAGTTGCCGTATCGGCACCTGTTCCCTTGCGGCGCTCTTCGAGGATCATCTCGTCGCGTGCGGTCGCAATACGGCGGATCTGGGTCATCGTACCACCGGTACCGGCCGGGATAAGGCGGCCGACAATGACGTTTTCCTTCAAACCCTGCAGGCCGTCGGTCTTGCCGGCGATCGCAGCTTCCGTCAGCACCTTGGTCGTTTCCTGGAAGGAAGCGGCCGAGATGAACGACGGCGTCTGCAGCGATGCCTTGGTGATGCCGAGCAGGACCGGATCGCCGTAAGCCGGCTTCTTGCCCTGTTCGATCAGCTGATCGTTGACATCTTCCAGTTCGATGCGGTCGACGCTGTCGCCAACGATGTAGGTCGAGTCACCGGCGTCGGTCACTTCCACCTTCTGCAGCATCTGGCGAACGATCACCTCGATGTGCTTGTCGTTGATCACAACGCCCTGCAGACGGTAGACTTCCTGGATTTCGTTGACCAGGTAGGAAGCGAGTGCCTCCACGCCCTTGATCGCCAGGATGTCGTGCGGTGCCGGGTTACCGTCGAGGATGTAGTCACCCTTTTCGATATAGTCGCCGTCCTGAAGATGGAAGGGCTTGCCCTTCGGGATCAGGTATTCGACCGGCTCAACACCATCTTCCGCAGGCTCGATCAGCACGCGGCGCTTGTTCTTGTAGTCGCGGCCGAAGCGGATTGTACCATCGATTTCGGCGATGATCGCGTGATCCTTCGGACGGCGCGCTTCGAAGAGTTCGGCAACGCGCGGCAGACCACCGGTGATGTCCTTCGTCTTGGCGCTTTCCAGCGGCGAACGTGCAAGCACGTCACCCTGGGAGACCTTTGTGCCCGGCTCGACCGACAGAATGGCGTCGACCGAAAGCATGAAGCGGGCGTCGCCACCGCGCGACAGCTTCATGACCGAGCCGTTCTTGTCCTTGATGACGATTGCCGGCTTCAGGTCGATACCGCGTGGCGTCGAACGCCAATCGATAACCTGACGCTTGGTGATGCCGGTTGCTTCGTCGGTCGCTTCCAGAACGGAGATACCGTCGACGATATCTTCGAAATGAACCGTACCTTCGACTTCCGTCATCATCGGGCGTGTGTAGGGGTCCCACTCGGCCAAACGCTGGCCGCGCTTCACCTTGTCACCGTCATCGACGAAGATCTTCGAACCGTAGGCGACACGCTGCGAGGAGCGCTCGACACCGCGTTCGTCGAGGATCTGGACCGCCATGTTACGGCCCATCGCGACGAGAATGTTGTCGGAGTTGCGCAGCATGTTGCGGTTCTTGATCTGGATCGTGCCTTCGTACGACGCTTCCAGGAACGAGCTGTCCACAACCGTTGCCGTGCCACCAAGGTGGAACGTGCGCATGGTCAGCTGGGTGCCCGGCTCGCCGATCGACTGAGCGGCGATAACGCCGACAGCTTCACCCATGTTGACGGGTGTTCCGCGTGCAAGGTCACGGCCATAGCAGACGCCGCAGACGCCGGTCTGGATTTCGCAGGTCAGAGCCGAACGAATACGGATCGACTGGATGCCAGCCTTTTCGATTTCGACGACATCGGCCTCGAGGATCATACGGCCGGCATCGACGATGCGATCACCGGTGATCGGGTGGTCGATATTGTCGAGAGCCGTACGGCCGAGAACACGGACACCGATGGAGGCAACGACCTGACCGGCATCGACGATGGCGGTCATGGTGAGGCCGGTTTCGGTGCCGCAATCCACCGAGTTGACGATGCAATCCTGAGCGACGTCAACGAGACGGCGTGTCAGGTAACCGGAGTTTGCTGTCTTCAAGGCGGTGTCTGCGAGACCCTTACGGGCACCGTGGGTCGAGTTGAAGTACTCGTTAACGGTCAGGCCTTCCTTAAAGTTCGAGATGATTGGCGTCTCGATGATTTCACCCGACGGCTTGGCCATCAGGCCACGCATACCGCCCAGCTGACGCATCTGGTTCGGAGAACCACGAGCACCCGAGTGCGACATCATGTAGATGGCGTTCATCGGCTTCTGACGACCGGTTTCCGGATCGAACTCGACGGCCTTAATGCGGGCCATCATGTCTTCGGCGACCTTGTCGGTTGCCTTACCCCAGGCATCAACAACCTTGTTGTACTTTTCGCCCTGAGTGATCAGGCCGTCATTGTACTGCTGTTCGTATTCCTTCACCAGGCTTTCGGTGTCACCGACAATCTTGGCCTTGGTATCCGGAATGACCATGTCGTCCTTGCCGAACGAAATGCCGGCGCGGCAGGCATGGGCGAAGCCGAGCTGCATGATACGGTCGCAGAAAATGACCGTGTCCTTCTGGCCGCAATGGCGGTAGACCGTGTCGATCATCTTGGAGATGTTCTTCTTGGTCAGTTCCTGGTTGCAGACGTCGAACGGCACGTTGGCGTTCTTCGGCAGAAGTTCGCCGATGATCATACGGCCAGGCGTGGTCTCATAGATCTTCGAAACAGGCTTGCCATCGGCATCGACCGTCTTGAAGCGGCCACGGATCTTGGCGTGCAGCGTCACAGACTTGGTTTCAAGCGCGTGATGCAGTTCGCCGAGATCGGAGAAGGCCATGCCTTCGCCCGGCTCATTCTGGTTCAGGATCGACAGATAGTAGAGGCCGAGAACCATGTCCTGCGACGGAACGATGATCGGTGCGCCGTTTGCCGGGTGCAGGATGTTGTTGGTCGACATCATCAAGACGCGGGCTTCCAACTGCGCTTCCAGCGACAGCGGAACGTGAACGGCCATCTGGTCACCGTCGAAGTCGGCGTTGAACGCCGTGCAGACGAGCGGATGCAGCTGGATTGCCTTGCCTTCAACCAGGATCGGTTCGAAGGCCTGGATGCCCAGTCGGTGCAGCGTTGGTGCACGGTTGAGAAGCACAGGGTGCTCGCGGATAACCTCGTCGAGGATATCCCAGACTTCCGGCTTTTCCTTTTCAACCAATTTCTTGGCTTGCTTGACGGTCGAGGAATAACCCTTGGCGTCAAGGCGGGCGTAGATGAACGGCTTGAACAGCTCGAGCGCCATCTTCTTCGGCAGGCCGCACTGGTGCAGCTTCAGTTCCGGGCCGGTCACGATAACCGAACGGCCGGAATAGTCGACGCGCTTGCCGAGAAGGTTCTGACGGAAGCGGCCCTGCTTGCCCTTGAGCATGTCGGACAGCGACTTCAGCGGACGCTTATTGGCACCGGTGATGACGCGGCCACGGCGGCCGTTGTCGAACAGGGCGTCAACGGATTCCTGCAACATGCGCTTTTCGTTGCGGATGATGATGCCAGGCGCACGAAGCTCGATCAGGCGCTTCAAACGGTTGTTCCGGTTGATGACGCGGCGATAGAGGTCGTTCAGGTCGGACGTCGCGAAACGGCCGCCGTCCAGTGGAACCAGCGGACGCAGGTCCGGCGGTATCACCGGGACGACCTTCATGATCATCCATTCCGGGCGGTTGCCGGATTCCATGAAGTTCTCGACGATCTTCAGGCGCTTCATCAGCTTCTTCTGCTTCAGCTCGGACGTGGTGTCAGCCATTTCCGCGCGCAGATCGCCAGCGATCTTCTCGAGATTCATCGAGGCCAGCATCTCGTAGATGGCTTCAGCACCGATCATCGCCGTGAACTGATCTTCGCCGAATTCCTCGACGGCAATCATGTATTCTTCTTCCGAGAGAAGCTGATTTTCCTTGAGGGAAGTCAGGCCCGGCTCGGTGACGATGTAGTTTTCGAAATACAGGACGCGCTCGATATCCTTCAGCGTCATGTCGAGCAGCGTCGAGATGCGGCTTGGCAGGGACTTCAGGAACCAGATGTGGGCGACCGGAGCTGCAAGCTCGATATGGCCCATGCGCTCACGGCGAACGCGCGACAACGTCACTTCGACGCCGCACTTTTCGCAGATGATGCCCTTGTACTTCATGCGCTTGTACTTGCCGCACAGGCACTCATAGTCCTTGATCGGGCCAAAGATACGCGCGCAGAAAAGGCCGTCGCGTTCCGGCTTGAACGTACGGTAGTTGATGGTTTCCGGCTTCTTGATCTCACCGTAGGACCAGGAGAGAATCTTCTCCGGCGACGCAATCGAAATCCGGATGGAATCGAAGGTCTGCGCAGGCACCTGCGGATTGAAAAGGTTCATGACCTCTTGGTTCATGCCTATCTCCTTTATGGGCTATCGCCCTGAGCTTGGCAGAGAGCGCGGCAATCCCGGGCGCCGGCTTCCTGCACGAAACGGATAAAACCGCATGAAATGCGGCCGAATTTCCTACCCTGCCCCAACGATTTGAGACCGGGTGGAAATGGTGCGCGCCGCTTGGGAAAGCGGCACGCACCTTGATGTTTTATTCGGCCGCGTCCGGCAGCTGCTGGTTTGCCGCGTTGAGTTCGTCGAGCTTGGAATTCTCCAGTTCGACCGAGAGACCCAACGAGCGCATTTCCTTGACGAGAACGTTGAAGCTCTCCGGAATACCAGCCTCGAAGGTGTCGTCGCCGCGGACGATCGCTTCGTAGACCTTGGTACGGCCGGCCACGTCGTCGGACTTGACCGTCAACATTTCCTGCAGGGTGTAGGCGGCGCCGTAGGCTTCCAGAGCCCAGACTTCCATTTCCCCGAAGCGCTGGCCGCCGAACTGCGCCTTACCACCGAGCGGCTGCTGGGTGACGAGCGAGTAAGGACCGATCGAACGGGCGTGGATCTTGTCGTCCACAAGGTGGTTCAGCTTCAGCATGTAGATGTAGCCAACCGTTACCTGACGGTCGAACTGATCGCCGGTACGGCCATCATACAGCGTCGACTGACCCGAAA
Source organism: Pararhizobium sp. (assembly GCF_965279435.1). Lineage (NCBI taxonomy): Bacteria > Pseudomonadati > Pseudomonadota > Alphaproteobacteria > Hyphomicrobiales > Rhizobiaceae > Pararhizobium > Pararhizobium sp. The sequence continues at coordinate 3,188,905 of NZ_CBDIHY010000003.1, read as the reverse complement.
CGTTCAGGCCTGCCTGTTCCAGCATCTCGTTGACGTCGGCTTCGACTGCACCGTCGAAGACCGGCGTTGCGATCGACACGCCGCGGCGGGTCTGCTCGGCCAGACGGACGATCGAGTCGTCGTCGTAGTCCTTGATCGGTTCGCCCTTCGGACCGGAGCCGATAACACTATCGATGGTATCGCGCAGCGGCTGAATTTCAGCGCCCGCCTTATAAGCATCGAGCATGGCACCGATCTTCTTGCCCATGCCGGCGCAGGCCCAACCCAGATGGGTTTCAAGGATCTGGCCAACGTTCATGCGCGAAGGCACGCCGAGCGGGTTCAACACGACGTCAACATGCGTACCGTCTTCCAGGAACGGCATGTCTTCGATCGGCACGATGCGGGAAACCACACCCTTGTTGCCGTGACGGCCGGCCATCTTGTCGCCTGGCTGGATCTTGCGCTTCACAGCGACAAAGACCTTGACCATCTTCATGACGCCCGGAGGCATTTCGTCGCCGCGCTGGACCTTTTCGACCTTGTCCATGAAGCGATGCTCAAGCAGCGACTTGGATTCGTCGTACTGGCCACGCAGAGCTTCAACTTCGCCCTGAGCCTTCTCGTCTTCCGTCGCAAACATCCACCACTGCGAGCGGGGATATTCGGAAATGACGGCGTTCGAAAGTTCAGTGCCCTTCTTGAAGCCCTTCGGACCGGCTACAGCGACCTGGCCGCGCAGCATGTCGAGGAGACGCGAGTAGACGTTGCGATCGAGGATCGCCTGTTCGTCGTCGCGGTCCTTGGCAAGACGCTCGATCTCTTCCCGCTCGATCGCCATCGCACGTTCGTCTTTTTCCACGCCGTGGCGGTTGAAGACGCGAACTTCGACGATGGTGCCGAAGGTGCCCGGAGGCATGCGCATGGAGGTGTCGCGGACGTCGGAAGCCTTTTCACCGAAGATGGCGCGCAGAAGCTTTTCTTCCGGCGTCATCGGGCTTTCGCCCTTCGGCGTGATCTTGCCGACCAGAATGTCGCCAGGGGTCACTTCGGCGCCGATGTAGACAATACCGGCTTCGTCGAGGTTCTTCAGCGCTTCTTCCGAAACGTTCGGAATGTCGCGGGTGATTTCTTCCGGACCAAGTTTGGTGTCGCGCGCCATCACTTCGAATTCTTCGATGTGGATGGAGGTGAACACGTCATCGCGAACGATGCGCTCGGACAGAAGGATCGAGTCCTCGTAGTTGTAGCCGTTCCACGGCATGAACGCGACGAGCGCGTTGCGGCCGAGAGCCAGGTCACCGAGATCGGTCGACGGACCGTCAGCGATGATGTCGCCCTTGTTCAGAATGTCACCAACGGTGACCAGCGGGCGCTGGTTGACGCAGGTGTTCTGGTTGGAACGCTGGAACTTCTGCAGGCGGTAGATATCAACGCCGGACTTGCCGGCCTGAAGATCTTCCGTCGCACGGATAACGATACGGGTTGCGTCGACCTGGTCGACCACACCGCCACGGCGGGCAGCGATAGCAGCACCGGAGTCACGCGCAACGATCGGCTCCATGCCGGTACCGACGAACGGAGCTTCCGCACGCAGCAGAGGCACGGCCTGACGCTGCATGTTGGAGCCCATCAGCGCGCGGTTGGCGTCGTCGTTTTCCAAGAACGGGATGAGCGCTGCCGCCACAGACACGAGCTGCTTGGGCGAAACGTCCATGAGGTTCACGATGTCGCGCGGTGCGAGCATAACGTCGCCGGCGTGACGGCAAACAACGAATTCTTCAACGAAGGACTGGTCCTCATTGAGTTCGGAGTTGGCCTGGGCCACGTGATACTTGGCTTCTTCCATTGCCGACAGGTAGACGACATCCTTGGTCACCTTACCGTCAACGATCTTGCGGTAAGGGCTTTCGATGAAGCCGTACTTGTTGACGCGGGCAAAGGTTGCCAGCGAGTTGATCAGACCAATGTTCGGGCCTTCCGGCGTTTCGATCGGGCAGATACGGCCGTAGTGGGTCGGGTGAACGTCGCGGACTTCAAAGCCAGCGCGTTCGCGCGTCAGACCGCCCGGTCCAAGAGCCGAAAGACGGCGCTTGTGGGTGATTTCCGACAGCGGGTTGACCTGGTCCATGAACTGCGACAGCTGCGAGGAACCGAAGAACTCGCGAACGGCAGCAGCAGCCGGCTTGGCGTTGATCAGGTCCTGCGGCATCACGGTGTCGATTTCGATCGACGACATGCGTTCCTTGATGGCGCGCTCCATGCGGAGCAGTCCAAGGCGATACTGATTTTCCATCAATTCGCCGACCGAACGCACACGGCGGTTGCCGAGGTTGTCGATGTCGTCGATTTCGCCCTTGCCGTCGCGCAGGTCCACGAGCATCCGGACAACAGCCAGGATGTCTTCTTTGCGCAGGATACGAACGGTATCGGCAGCATCCACGTCCAGACGCATGTTCATCTTGACGCGGCCAACGGCGGAGAGATCGTAACGCTCCGAATCGAAGAACAGCGTGTTGAACATGGCTTCAGCCGAATCCATGGTCGGCGGCTCGCCGGGACGCATGACGCGGTAGATGTCGAACAGGGCATCTTGACGGTTTTCGTTCTTGTCGACCGAAAGCGTGTTGCGGATGTAGGCGCCGACATTGATGTGATCGATGTCGAGGATCGGGATTTCGTCGAAACCAGCCGTCAGAATGACGCCAAGCGTCTTCTCGTCAATTTCGTCACCGGCTTCGAGGAAGATTTCACCCGTCGACGGATTAACCAGATCTTCGGCAAGGAAGTTGCCGTACAGCTCGTCGTCAGTGGCCTTGATGGCCTTCAGGCCCTTTTCGACCAGCGTCTTCAACAGGCGCGGCGTCAGCTTCTTGCCGGACTCAACGACCACTTCGCCGGTGTCGGCGTCGATCAGGTCGGAAAGAGCCTTCTGGCCCTTGAGAACGTCCGGCTGGAACGGAATCCGCCAGCCCTTGCCGTCACGGGCATAGAGCGACTTGGTGTAGAAGGTCTCGAGGATCTCCTCGCCGTCCATGCCAAGCGCCATCAGAAGCGACGTGACAGGGATCTTGCGGCGGCGGTCGATACGCGCATGCACAACGTCCTTGGCATCGAATTCGATGTCGAGCCAAGAACCACGATACGGGATGACGCGGGCAGCAAACAGAAGCTTGCCCGAGGAATGGCTCTTGCCCTTGTCGTGGTCGAAGAACACGCCCGGCGAACGGTGCATCTGGGAGACGATGACGCGCTCGGTACCGTTGACGATGAACGTACCGTTGTTGGTCATGAGCGGCATGTCGCCCATGTAAACGTTCTGTTCCTTGATATCCTTGACGGACTTGGCGCCCGTATCCTCGTCGATATCAAACACGATGAGGCGCAGCGTCACCTTCAGTGGCGCTGCGTAGGTCAGATCGCGCTGACGGCATTCCTCGACGTCGAACTTCGGTTGTTCGAACTCGTAGGACACGAATTCGAGCATCGAAGCGCCGGAGAAATCCGTGATCGGGAAAACCGACTTGAAAACGGACTGAAGTCCCTCGTCCGGACGACCGCCCTGCGGCTCGTCGACCATGAGGAACTGGTCGTAGGATGCCTTCTGAACCTCGATGAGGTTCGGCATTTCTGCGACTTCGGGAATTTTACCAAAAAACTTGCGTACGCGCCTACGACCATTGAAAGAAAGGGTCTGAGCCATCGTCGCTCCTTCAAATTTTGCATCCGGGCCTGCAACGGACGGGAACCGATGGCCAGTCGACCCCGTCAATCAATGGATTGTTCAATCTCGTCCAACCTCCAAAAACGCTCAGCGCGGATTGCTGTGCTGTTTCTGGTTCGGGACTATCCTCTTGAAGAACCCATTACCCAAAAGCCGTTTTCAATGGGCTTTTGGGTAATATGTTCAGAAAGCGGTCAAAGAGAGGCGGCCATTTTCATGGCCACCTCTCCTTTAAAACAAGCAGAATTACTTGACGTCAACCTTGGCGCCAGCGTCTTCGAGCTTCTTCTTGAGATCAGCAGCTTCAGCCTTGGAAACGCCTTCCTTGACAGCCTTAGGAGCGGCTTCAACGAGGTCCTTGGCTTCCTTCAGGCCGAGGCCTGTGATCGCGCGGACTTCCTTGATGACGTTGATCTTGTTTGCGCCGGCATCTGCGAGGATGACGTCGAATTCAGTCTTTTCTTCTTCAACAACGGCAGCAGCAGCACCGCCAGCAGCAGCAGCAGCTACTGGTGCAGCAGCGGAAACGCCCCACTTTTCTTCAAGAAGCTTCGACAGTTCTGCAGCTTCCAGAACGGTCAATGCGGACAGGTCTTCAACGATCTTAGAGAGATCAGCCATTTTGTAGTTCCTTTTATTCGGTTCGAACTTGGTTTGATATAACAACGAAAAACCGCCTTATGCGGCTTCTTCGTCCTTCTTGGCGTAGGCCGCGAACACGCGGGCAAGCTGGCTTGCCGGTGCTGCAACAACCGATGCGATACGCGTTGCCGGGGTCTGAATCATACCCAGCAGCTTTGCACGCAGCTCGTCCAACGACGGCAGGGTCGCAAGCGACTTGACTGCATCCGCGGACAGCGTGGTTGCGCCCATGGCACCACCCAGAACAACGATCTTGTCGTTGGTCTTGGCGAAGTCCATGAGAACCTTTGGAGCCGTGATCGGGTCGGCGCTGAATGCTACCAGCGTCTGGCCCTTGAAGAGATTGGACATCCCTTCGGCTTCCGTACCCTGAAGGGCGATCTTGGCCAGGCGGTTCTTCGCGACTTTGACGGTGCCGCCAGCAGCGCGCATCTTCGAACGGAAGTCGTTCATCTGTGCGACTGTGACACCAGCATAGTGGGCCACGACAACCGAACCGGCGCCCTTGAAGGACTCGTTCAGCTCCGTGACGAATTCGCGTTTTTCCGCTCTTTCCACTGCCTATCTCCAGTTGACTGGACCGCAAAACACAGTCCAGTCGGTTTGCCTTTGCCGCAGGAGATCACAAGTGATCTCAGGCGACGCTCGAGGATCCTGTCCCCTGCGCGTTCCCGTTTAACCGGGTCCGGCACAAGGCAAGCCGAGGTTCGAACCGAATCTCCACACTTGCGTGCGTCAAATGAAATTCGGGACTCACCCATCTCATGCAGGCCGAAGTGATTAAGGGATAACCACCTGCAATCTCGGACAGGAGTTCCGGGTTTGATCCCGGAATTTCCGGCCCCGAAAGGCCGGAAATCTGTGACCGGACAAAAGTCCGGATAAACTTGATTAGGCGCTAACCGTCGACGGGTCGATCTTGACGCCCGGACCCATGGTCGAGGAAATCGCGACGCGCTTGACGTAGTTGCCCTTGGCACCAGCCGGCTTTGCCTTGATGACCGCATCAGCAAAAGCGCGGATGTTTTCTTCAAGAGCAGCAGCAGCGAACGATGCCTTGCCGATGCCAGCGTGAACGATACCGGCCTTTTCGACGCGGAACTCAACAGCGCCGCCCTTCGATGCCTTGACAGCACCGGCGACGTCCATGGTGACGGTTCCGACCTTCGGGTTCGGCATCATGCCACGCGGGCCGAGGACCTTGCCGAGACGGCCGACCAGCGGCATCATGTCCGGAGTGGCGATGCAGCGATCGAAATCGATCTTGCCGCCCTGGACGATGTCGACCAGATCTTCCGCACCAACGATGTCTGCACCGGCAGCGCGGGCTTCATCAGCCTTGGCACCACGTGCGAACACGGCAACGCGAACGTCGCGGCCTGTGCCGTTCGGCAGGTTGACAACGCCACGGACCATCTGGTCAGCATGACGCGGATCAACGCCGAGGTTCATCGCAACTTCGATGGTTTCGTCGAACTTGGCGATCGCCCGTTCCTTAACCATCGAAATGGCTTCGCTCAGAGCAACGAGCTTCGTCGGATCAACACCTTCACGGGTCTTCTTTACGCGCTTTGCAATCTTTGTCATGGTCTCAACCTGCCACTTCCAGGCCCATGGAGCGGGCAGAGCCCTCAACCATTGCCATTGCGCCTTCGATATCAGCCGCGTTCAGATCCTTCATCTTGGCTTCAGCGATCTTGCGAACCTGATCCTTGGTGAGGGTACCGGCCTTGGCGCCCTTGCCAGGCGTCTTGGAACCAGCCGTCAGCTTTGCTTCCTTCTTCAGGAAGTAGCTGACTGGCGGCTGCTTCATAATGAAGGTGAAGGACTTGTCCTGGTAATAGGTGATGACGACCGGGATCGGCATGCCCTTTTCCATTTCCTGCGTGGCGGCATTGAACGCCTTGCAGAATTCCATGATGTTTACGCCACGCTGACCAAGCGCCGGGCCGATTGGCGGGGACGGGTTTGCCGATCCTGCCTTGACCTGAAGCTTGAGCTGGCCTGCAACTTTCTTAGCCATTTCTCTCTGCCTTTATGGTTTTCCCGGTATCCCTGCCCGCCATATGCGAACCGGACCCGAAAACGTTACGACCGGTTTCCCGGCTTCTCATGCCACCCTTCAAAAGGACGGCGGCTGTGGTTGCGTGGTGCGGATTGGCCGATCCGGCTAAGATCGGTTTCCTTCCACGCGGTTTGCGGGCTCGCCCGCATTTGCCGGATACATGACCCGGCAAAACCAAAAGAAAGCTGCGCAGCCGAACGAGTTCAGCGCTGCAGCCTTCAGAAATCAGACTTTTTCGACCTGAGCGTACTCAAGATCCACCGGCGTCGCGCGGCCAAAGATGGAGACTTCAACCTTGAGGCGCGAACGCTCCTCATCAACGTCTTGCACGATACCGTTGAACGAGGCAAACGGACCGTCGGAGACACGAACCTGCTCGCCGACCTCAAAGGAGATCGAAGGCTTCGGACGGTCAACACCGTCCTGAACCTGACCGAGAATCCGCTCGGCTTCAAAATCAGGGATCGGAACCGGCTTATTGTCGGAACCGAGGAAACCCGTGACCTTGGGTGTATTCTTGATGAGGTGATAGGCCTCATCCGTCAGGTTGGCGCGCACAAGCACGTAACCTGGAAAAAACTTGCGCTCGGCATCGACCTTGCGGCCACGACGAACTTCAACGACCTTCTCGGTCGGAACGAGAATCTTTTCAAACAGATGGCTCAAGCCCTTCTGCTTGGCCTTCTCTTCGATCGATTCAGCGACCTTCTTCTCGAAATTCGAGTAGGCGTGAACGATGTACCAACGCGCTGCCATATTCATCCCTAACCGTTCAAACGCCAGCATTCAGGACGAGGCCAATCAGCCAGCCCATCAGTTGGTCCGCAGCAAAAAAGAAGATAGCCGCAAAGAACACCATGACGAATACCATCAGCGTCGAGATCATTGTCTCGCGCCGTGAAGGCCAAGTGACTTTCGCCGTCTCAGCACGAACCTGCTGCAAAAACGTAAATGGATTTGTTTTGGATGCCATTGAATGCTCACGCCTTAACGGCCCGTAAAGCTGACGATCAGCCCCACGCGCCGCGTGTCTGTTTGAACCCTACATAAAGACCGATTCTATAAATCACAAGAGGTCAACGATCTTTTTGCGAAATTAGCCGGAAAAGACAAGCCTTCTCCCTGTATAGTGTGTCCGCTCGCTGCGGCATGATATCAGCCGAAATGAATGGCAGGGGCAGTAAGGCTCGAACTTACGACCTGCGGTTTTGGAGACCGCCGCTCTACCAACTGAGCTATACCCCTAGACCAGCGGCGCAGTGTGCAAAAAGCAAAGCGCCACATGAAGTCAGCGGGTTATTATTCAGTTTGGCCGGGATTGACAAGCGCCTTTGCGCGAAAAAAGAAAAGAAATCCGCATCGGGACGTCTTTTCCACGCCTTGATATCCGTAGCCTATGCCTCGACATATTGACGCCAGTCGTGCTCCTCGCGGAACCCCAGCACGTCGCGGATCTTCTTGTTCGAAAGCAGCCCCTCAAACGTCCCGATCTCGCGCGTAAAAGGCACGTTGGGGAAATAGCGCGCAGCCAGTTCCTTGGTCGGCGTATTGGCCGACACGGTATCGTTGGCTGCATTGAAGATTTGGAAACCCAGTCCATCCTTTTCGATGCAGAGCTTGACGATCTGCCCGAGATCGCGGGCGTCGATATAGCTCCAGGCAATGCGCTTGCGGATTTCCGGATTGGCGAAATAGGCAGGGAACCGTTCGTATTCGTGCGGCTCGATGACATTGCCGATTCTCAGCGCGTAGATATCGGCCCCTGACCGCTCCGCGAAAGCACGTGCGGTCTTTTCGTTCACCACCTTCGACAGGCCGTACGAATCCATCGGATTGACGTCATAGTCCTCGTCCAGGGGAAACTGATGGAAATCACGATGCCCTTCAGCAAAGCAGACGCCATAGGTGGTTTCGCTGGAGGCGACGATAATCTTGCGGACGCCGGACTTCACCGCCGCCTCAATGACATTGTAGGTGCCCATCGTGTTGATGCGGAAAGTTTCGTTGTCCGGCTTGATCAGGATACGCGGCACAGCAGCGAAATGGACCACCGCATCGAATGGCTGCGGTCCCTGCCCCTGTTCCAGATCCGGGAAATCCCGATGCATCGACATGACGTTGAACATCTGGCCGCTATCGGTGATATCGGCGATGAGATTGGTGACACCCGGGCTCTCCAGCGGCATCAGGTCAACATTGTGCACCTCATAGCCAGCCTCGACGAGATAGGGCACGGCGTGCCGCCCCGCCTTGCCCGCGCCGCCGGTAAACAAGATCCGCTTGCCCATGAGATACTCCTCCGTTCTGCGGCGGCCCTACAGGCGCTCGCATGCCTCGTTATTCCGCCGGTATGCCCCTGCCCTTCGAACGCTGCAACAGCGGCTCTCCAGACTAATCTATACGCAATTTATGCCGTGCAAGTCTTCTGGGCGCATCGGCAAACAACATTATGTCACTTGTCGCCAGACAACAAAAAACCCCGCCGTTGCCGGCGGGGTTCTTTTCAGTTCGTGCGATCGACGATTACTCGACGATGGATGCAACGATGCCGGCGCCGACGGTACGGCCGCCTTCGCGGATAGCGAAGCGCAGCTTTTCTTCCATCGCGATCGGAACGATCAGCTCGACGGAAACCGTGACGTTGTCGCCAGGCATAACCATTTCCGTGCCTTCAGGAAGCGACACGATGCCGGTCACGTCCGTCGTGCGGAAGTAGAACTGCGGACGATAGTTGGTGAAGAACGGTGTATGACGGCCGCCCTCTTCCTTCGTCAGGATGTAGGCTTCAGCCATGAACTTCTTGTGCGGCTTGACCGAACCCGGCTTGCACAGAATCTGACCACGCTCGACGCCGTCACGGGTAACGCCGCGAACGAGAGCACCGATGTTGTCGCCGGCCTGGCCCTGATCGAGCAGCTTGCGGAACATTTCAACGCCGGTAACAGTCGTCTTGGCCGTCGGACGGATGCCGACGATTTCGACTTCTTCGCCGACCTTGACGATACCACGCTCAACGCGGCCGGTCACAACCGTACCACGGCCCGAGATCGAGAACACGTCTTCGATCGGCAGCAGGAACGGCAGGTTGATCGGACGCTCAGGCGTCGGGATGTAGGCGTCAACAGCAGCCATCAGCTCGCGAATTGCGTCTTCGCCGATCTTCTTGTCCGAATCTTCAAGAGCAGCCAGAGCCGAACCCTTGATGATCGGAATGTCGTCGCCCGGGAAGTCGTACATCGACAGAAGTTCGCGCACTTCCAGCTCGACGAGCTCGAGAAGTTCAGCGTCGTCGACCTGGTCAACCTTGTTGAGGAACACGACGATCGCCGGAACGCCAACCTGACGGGCAAGCAGGATGTGCTCGCGGGTCTGCGGCATCGGGCCGTCGGCTGCCGAGCAGACCAGGATCGCGCCGTCCATCTGGGCAGCACCGGTGATCATGTTCTTGACGTAGTCGGCGTGGCCGGGGCAGTCAACGTGGGCATAGTGACGGGCAGGCGTTTCATACTCGACGTGTGCCGTCGAGATGGTGATGCCGCGGGCCTTTTCTTCCGGTGCAGCGTCGATCTGGTCGTACGCCTTGTATTCGCCGAAATACTTCGTGATCGCTGCCGTCAGCGACGTCTTGCCATGGTCGACGTGGCCGATCGTGCCAATGTTAACGTGCGGCTTATTGCGCTCAAATTTGCTCTTTGCCATGGGGTCAAGTTTCCTGTGATCAATGAGAATGCACCATACCGGCGGCGCCGGTTTGGGGAGGCGTGTAAGGGTTTCGGGCGGAATGCGCAAGACTTAATTATTTTGCGCGCCGTCAAGGCCTTGCGGCCCGGATGAAGCCTATGTGGGGATGATGAGGCACGATTCCAATGCCACCCGCCTCAAACGCAGAAACACACCCAAATCAAAGATTTGCAGGGTTTTCTTAAGGCCAGGCAAGAGAAACAGAATATCTGGATGGGTTTTAATGGAGCGGGTAGCGGGAATCGAACCCGCGTATTCAGCTTGGAAGGCTGCTGCTCTACCATTGAGCTATACCCGCGGGTCAAGATCCGTCTGACAGAATGGTGGAGGGAGTTGGATTTGAACCAACGTAGGCTGAGCCAACGGATTTACAGTCCGTCCCCTTTAACCACTCGGGCATCCCTCCATTATTCTGTCGGGATCAAGCGACCAAGCTTTGCAGATCAAAGTGTTGTTTGCCGGGGCAAGTCAGCCCTTCAATCTGCGCCGGGTATATGACGGTCCCATTTCATCCTGTCAACACGGCGTCTCAGAAAAAGTTGGGAAAATCGCGATAAAGATTGTGAGCCGCCGATTTCGCGAAAAATGGTTCCACGCGAACCGCATCGTCAGTATAAGACGGGTATGAGCAAAGATAATCCGGGCGACAAGAACGCCAAAGACACCCATTACGCCACTCTTCGCCGCGCGCATCGCGATGGCAAACGCGAACGCGGCGAAATTCCGACACCCGTGCAGGACAAGCGTAAGAGAAGCGCTGCACCAGACTGGAAGGCGCCGCAACTGGCGCCCGATCAGGTGCTGCTCTACGGCATTCACACGGTGCGGGCCGCCCTCGACAATCCCGAGCGCAAGATCATCAAGCTTTCGGTGACACAGAACGCGCTGGTGCGTCTGGAAACCGGCCCGGTTGAAGAACTCGGTTTTCCGGTGGAAATCGTCACACCGCAGGATCTCGACAAGATTCTCGGACCTGACGCCATCCACCAGGGCGCAATGCTGGAAACCGTCCCCCTGCCCGTCCGCCGTCTTTCGGCGCTCAATGACAGCCCGTTGATTCTCGTCCTGGACCAGGTGACCGATCCGCACAATGTCGGCGCCATCATGCGTTCGGCCGTTGCCTTCAATGCCGGCGCCCTGATCACCACACAGCGCCACAGCCCGACCGAATCGGGCGTCATGGCCAAATCGGCCTCCGGCGCGCTGGAAATGATCCCCTATATCCAGGTCACCAATCTCGCCGATACGCTGGAAGAACTGCACAAGCTCGGCTTCGTCTCGATCGGTCTTGATTCGGAAGGCTCGGAGCCGCTCGAGCAGGCACTCACCGGCGTAAAGATTGCGCTCGTTCTCGGCGCCGAGGGCAAAGGATTGCGGCAGAAGACCCGCCAGACCGTCAATGCACTTGCCCGTCTTGAGATGCCAGGTGCCATCAAGTCACTGAATGTCTCCAATGCAGCCGCGATCGCCATGTACGCAGCACGCGGCCATCTCGCTAAAGCCTAACCGGCGGCTACCGGGTCAACGGCAATAGTGTAACTGACAAGCGGGCTTCGGGGCATTCGTCCCGGAGCTTGTTTTATTTCATGACGTTGAGTTCTCTTCGTCGCGGGGCAGACAGGCAAAATCGCCCACCCAAATACAGTCGCTTGGCCCTTGCAAATCGCATCAACACCACACGACATGCCGGGAGACGTTCCGCGAAAACCCGGCACAAGCGCGACTATCAAAAGATGCAGGAACGTATTTCAGAAGCAAAACCGTCCCGGCGGACACCGCGTCCGCGCGGATTACCGCATCCTGCCCTCAGGCCTTCTTCAAAAACTCTGTCCGCAGCACTAGCCCCTTGATCTTGGCATGACGGCATTCGACCTCGTCCGGATCACCGGTGAGATGAATGCCCTTGATCATCGTGCCACGCTTCAAGGTCTCGGACGTACCCTTGACCTTGAGATCCTTGATCAGGGTGACATTGTCGCCCTCGACCAGGATCGTGCCGTTGCTGTCCCTGACATCCGTCATTACCGTTCCAATCTGCATACCGTCGCCCGAAGGCCCATGGCCCGGCCTCTAGCGCCTCGCGGCAAGGCTGTCCAGTTCTCCATACGGCGACGCACGTACAGAGAGATCTTTGACGGTGTTCAGAATGGGCATCCGCTTCTAACCTCGCATGTGAAAAAGCCGGACACATGTGCCCGGCTTCCTTCATGCCGTTTGATGCAGTGAAGAATCAGGCTGCGATATCGAAATGGCCACGATCGCTGATCGCCTTTTCGGCCTCGACGATGGCCGCTTCCTTCGAATCCGGGCTGATGGCCAAGCCTTCGGCACGGACAAATTCGACATTGGTGATGCCGATGAAACCGAACACCGTGCTCAGATAGGTTTCCTGGTGATCCATGGCGCTGATCGGAGACGCGCCGGAGTAATGGCCACCGCGCGTGGAGGCGACGATCACCTTCTTGCCCTTGGCGAGGCCTTCGACGCCCGCCTCGGTGTAACGGAAGGTGGTTCCGGCAACGAGGATACGGTCGATCCAGGTCTTCAGCTGGCTCGGAATGGCAAAGTTGTACATCGGTGCGCCGATGACGACGACATCGGCGGAGAGAAACTCGTTGAGCGAGGCGCGGCCGGCATCAAGTTCGGAAACCAGAGTCGCATCGAGGCCTTCCGGATTGGCGGACGCTGCCATCAAGTGCGAGCCGTTGAGATGAGCGAGCGGAGCGGCGGCCAGATCGCGGTAGGTAATGGTATCGCTTGGGCGCTCGGCCTTGATCCGTGCAACGATCGACGCCGTCAGGCGGCGGGAAACGGAGTGGTCTCCGAGGATACCGGAGTCGATATGGAGAATGTTCATGATGGGCACCTTTATTGTGCGTGTGTGGCGTTTGGGTGCATCACATATGATTTTAAAACAATCGGCTGATAAGCTAGCCCTTTTTCGACAGGCCGTTTCCTGATAGAAACAATGATGGTCAATCATCGATGGACATGAAGGTGTGACATGCAGGACCTGAACGATCTCGCGCTGTTTGCCGCCGTGGTGAAACACAAGGGCTTTTCCGCCGCCGCCCGCGCCCTCAACATTCCGAAATCCAAGCTCAGCAAGCATGTCGCCCGGCTGGAACAGCAGCTTGACGTGCGTCTTCTCGAACGCTCAACCCGCAAGCTGCGGGTGACCGATATCGGTCAGGCCTTCTATGAACGCTGCGAGATGATCCTGTCCGGCGTCGAAGCGGCCGAAGCTGTGGTTGCGGCGGCAAAAAGCGAGCCGACCGGCGTCGTGCGCCTCGCCTGCCCGATCGGTTTCACCCCTATGGTCGCCGCGATCCTGCCCGCCTTTCACCGGCGCTATCCGGGCGTCCGCCTGCTGATCACCACCACCAATCGCCGGATCGATCTTGTTGAAGAACGCATCGACATCGCGCTTCGCGCCCGTGACCAACTGGACACCGACAACAACCTGATCATTCGCAAACTGGGTGAAGCGCGGCAGTTCCTGGTGGCCAGCCCGGCGCTGATGGCGCGGATCGGCAACGTGACGATCGATACGCTGGGCAGCATGCCGACGCTGTCGATGAACGAGCAGCATCTGTCCGATTCCTGGCGCCTGAACCATACCGATGGCACGGCACGCGATATTACCCACCAACCCGTGATCGGCTGCGGCGATTTCGGCATTCTCGAACGCGCCGCCATTGAAGGCGTCGGCATCGCGCTTCTGCCGGACCATCTTTGCGGCCGGGGAATAAGAACCGGCGTGCTGGTGCCCGTGCTGCCGGAATGGGGCTCGAACGCCACCATCGCCCACCTGGTCTTCACGTCCCGCCACGGCATGCTGCCATCGGTCCGCGCACTCATCGACTTCCTTGCCGACAATCTGCCGAGCGCAATGTCGCGCTGCACGGAAATCGACCCGAGCCCGGCAATGCTGGACGCAGCGGAATAAATGATACCTCGCAAGCGGCCGGGTCTATGATGGATGGCGTTTCACACGACCGAATCAGATCCGGCTGAGGCAAGGTATAATTATGACGCGAGAGCGGCGGCGGCGCATCATCAGGAGACGGCGAACAACCATCAGTCTGCTCCTCGTCGCCGCCATCTCGTTTCTCGCCGGCATGACGGATGCTGCCGGCCTTTTGATTGCCGGCAGCTTCGTCTCCTTTATGAGCGGGAATACCACCCGCGCCGCCGTCTCGCTCGCCGACGGTCAACCGGCCTACGCTTTCATCCTGCTGGGTGCCCTTTTGACGTTCGTCGCCGGCAATGCGCTCGGGATCATCATTGCCCACAACGCCGCCCGGCGTGCGTTCCGCGTCCTCACAGCGGCGACACTCGTCCTTGCCTTTTCCGCAACCGTTGGCGACCCGGATTTCGCAACACTCCGGTTCTACGCAATCGTGCTCGCCATGGGGCTTGTCAACGCCGCCGTTGAGCATATCGAGGGATTGCCGATCGGATTGACCTATGTCACCGGCGCCCTCTCCCGCTTCGGCAAAGGTATCGGCGGTTGGGTGGTCGGGACGCCACGGCGAGATTGGGGGCTGCAGATCGTTCCCTGGATCGGAATGGTGTCCGGTGGCATATGCGGCGCCTTTCTCGAACGGGCGCTGGGCGCGGGTGCGCTTTGGCTGGTATGCACCCTCTCAGCGGCGCTTGCTATTCTTGCTTTCTTCATCCCGCCGCGGCTGCAGCAACGCCTCGCCCACAGCACGCCGCCCCAAACGGCAAATCTTCGGCCAACAAAACCCGGCCTGTAATCACAGCAAATACCAAGCCGCCGCACATCAATCAGCTAATCACTGGAAAAGCAGCCGGCAAACTACATTTTCACTTTACACACGATCAGAATATGCTAATTCCCAGCCGCAAGTGCTGCCCTTATAGCTCAGTTGGTAGAGCACCTGATTTGTAATCAGGGGGTCTCGGGTTCGAATCCTGATGGGGGCACCATTTTTCTCTCAATAAATAAGTTGTTATAAACATAACCTTCGAGAGGGATTTTCTCGATGTCGCATCCTGTTGCGATAGACTTCCCTTGATTTCAAGGGCGGCACGCGGCTAATCGCCCCCGGCCTTTTCCCGCGATTGTTTTGTCCCTCCGTAAACCTGTTGTCTGCCTCGGACCAATCGCCATCAATCCAGCAACTACGCTGCCCTTTTGATCGCGGTCGATACGGCCTTGCTTTCTTGGGCCTCGTGCAAAGCCATGTCTATCAAATAGCACAGCATCTGATCATTATTGGCTTTGGCTAAAATCTTTGCACTCTCAAGCAGATCGGTGATTGCATTGGTCATAATCAACTCCTCTATCGGACGTTGAAAGCCTGGCCCTGCGATGTTAGCAAAACCTTAACCTCGTACGGGTGATTTCTAGCCTGAGATGCACCATTTTTGGGGTAGTTCAGCCGTCAACACGGGAAGGCTGGTGCTATGGCGTGCTGGTGAGAAGCTACTGCGCTATTTCCTTGCTCGGTTAAGGATACAGGCGCGGCCCTCCTGCCGCAATTATTCTACCGGCCAGCGAATAGCGTTTCCTGAGTGACAGGATAGGCTTTTCAATCAAGTGCCATGAGATTGCAGCGGCGCAGAATACGGTGGTGCTCGATATCAAGGTCAGCAGGACAATTCCGGCTCCCGTGCCGACTAGGACCGGCGGCCCGAGCAGGATAGCGAGCTGGATGAAGGGGACGTGATAGAGATAGACACCATAGGAATAATCGCCCCCCTCCAGTATCTTTGGCAGCGTCAGGCGCGACAGGCCCGCATAGATGGTGATGTAGGTAAGAACAGGCATCAGTATGACGCGGTATCCGACACTTTCGGTTGCGCTCGTGTCGAGCAGGAGAATTGCCGCGACGGCAACGCTAATGCAGGCGGCGAGCAGAATTCTGTCCATCGGGATCCTGTCGCGCAATTGATAGGCAAGAACGCCGCACAGAAATGCCGTGATGAGTGCGGCGCCGCGGCCGACGAAAAGCGTATGCAATTGGTCCCCTGCCACGGCGGACATAAAATGTTCGACCCAAAGGCCCGCAGCAACAAAACCCGCGAGCAGCAGAACAGTCACCGCCGCCCTCCGCACCACACCTGTGACCATCATGACTGACATGATGATGTAGCAATTGATCTCCCAGTAAATTGTCCACAAAGCTCCGTTGACTTGCGGGACTGGGTTTTCTGTGAAGACACCTGGTAGTTGAAAATGTACCCAGCCGATAATGTTCAGCATATAGGCGAAAAAATCTGCATGGGTGAAATAATCACCGACCGGCATGGTGGTGACGGCCGGACCGATAATGAAGGCGCACACTAGAATATCGACCGCGAGCGCTGGCACGATGCGCAGGCCGCGATTGACCAAGAAATTCTCCACGCTGAGACGCTGTGCACTGCCGGTGATGAGAAAGCCGCTCAAGGCGAAAAATATCGGCACTAGGCTGTATTCAAGGAACCACAGTAATGGGCCATGCGCCGACGCCCAGTGGCCGGAATTGGTGAGAACGTGATAAAAAACAATGGAAAATGCCAGCGTAATACGCACAAAATTGAAGCCAGGCCCAAAGCCACCATAGCCCGCCAATACCGCTCCAAAGCTCTTCATCCCAGTCTCCGCAAGCCCGATGCCAACGTGGCAATGGCATCTTTTGAATGTACCTTACGTTGTGATCTTCAAGGAAAGGTAAGCGGGAGTGGTTTCCTGGGATGCATTTCTTGATGCGGACGGGCCGGAGGTGTCGTAATCGCCCAAAGTAACACCACGCCCTTCGAGCCGCCCGGCCAGATATCCCTGTTCTGGTTTCAGGTCGTAAGGCAACCCGTCATTCAAATGCCTGCTCCCATATATCCTTTCAACGCCGTGGGTTACGGGGCATTGGCGGGAATGAGGCTCAATCTTCCCTTCCCCGCGATGGTCTTTTGTGCATGATAATGTCTGTATTCCGTCTTGCGACGCCTTCTGTCGAACTGCGGGATAGACCATATTTTAGGCCTTTCCGTTTGGAACGGCACTTATCGTAAAACAGACAGGCATTTCATGGCTCGCACGTTCAAAACCATCGCCTTTGCCGCTTCCGCCACAGACGAAGCCCAGGCGGCGGCAGAGGAGCTGATCGCGCTGTACGGCCAGGAAGACCCGGACGAAGCCGACGTGATTGTGGCGCTCGGCGGCGACGGGTTCATGTTGCAGACGCTGCACAAGACGATGAATTCCGGCAAGCTGATCTACGGTATGAACCGTGGCTCGATCGGCTTTCTGATGAACCGATACAGCACCGAGAACCTGCGTAAGCGCCTGGCGGAGGCCGTCGAGAACACGTTCCGGCCGCTGGAAATGCAGACCATCGATGCCGACGGCAACAGTTTCAAGGCGCTGGCGATCAACGAGGTCTATCTGTTTCGCCAATCCTATCAGGCGGCCAAGCTGCGGGTGGTGGTCGATGATCGCGTCCGGCTGGAGGAGCTGATCTGCGACGGTGTGCTGCTCTCAACACCTGCCGGCTCGACGGCCTACAATCTCTCCGCCCATGGCCCGATCCTGCCGCTTGAGGCCCCACTTCTGGCTCTGACGCCGGTCAGCCCGTTCCGGCCACGGCGCTGGCGTGGCGCGCTTTTACCCAATAAGGTGACCGTCGATATCGCCATTCTTGAGCCGGAAAAACGGCCGGTCAACGCGGTCGCCGATCACATCGAGGTCAAATCGGTCGTACAGGTGCGGATAGCCGAATCGGAAAACACCACGGCGCATATTCTTTCAGACCCGGACTATTCCTGGTCGGACCGCATTCTGGCGGAGCAATTTTCGAATTGAGACGAGCCATCCGCCATCCCCTTTCCCATAAAGTCATCAGCGGGAATCGATTTCGGCTGAAACTTGTGCCAGAGTTCGATGTGTTCTGGTTCCCGCCAGGGATGCAGGCACCAGAACATCCGGTTTTCAGTAACAGTACCCAAGGCGTAATCGATGCTCCATGCAGGATATGACGGCGGAACCGCAGCACCTTCGTCGGCGGGCCAAAATCTGGCGCGAACAACGCTCCATCACGACCGTAGTCGGACGGTATCGCTTTTTTCCCGCTATTTGACGGTCTGCTGCCTCGCCCTGACCTATGCAGCCGGTTCTCCAGCGCTTGCCGATGAGACCGTGCTGATGCCGGCCAACATCATTTTCGTGACGAGCACCGGATATTGGGAAGAAAGCGGCGAGCCGCTAAGTGATCCCGATCAAACCGGTGCGACGACGACGGGCAGCAAGCCGGCATCACCGGCGGCGGCGCAGCGTGGTTATTACAAGCTCGTTGCGGTTCGTCAGCCGGAGGGCAACGCGCACATATTCCTGCAGCAGGTGGCGCTGGATGCTTCCGGCCCGAAAATTGTCTCATCGGCAGAGCTCGAAGAGTTTTCCGCGATGAAAGCCTATGTCACCGATATCAGACCCGACACATCGGACGGCGTCGCAGCCCAGCCTGGACTGTTTGCCACGGTCTATCTGAAGACTGATCCAACGGCTGGCGAGCCTGAAACCTGGACCGTGCTGATCGACGATATCGGGGACATCAAGGTCGAGCGCGAAACGAACTGATCGGTAAAACAGTCAAAAAAAGCCGGGCGATTGCGCGCCCGGCTTTTTACATTTTCAGACGACAGGAGAACCCGGCTTACGCCAGATCGTCGACCACGGCATCGGCGCCGCCGTTGACGCGGTGAGCAAGTGCCGCTTCCATGAAGGCGTTCAGGTCGCCGTCAAGCACATCATCAGGTGCCGTGCTGGAAACCCCGGTGCGCATGTCCTTGACCAGCTGGTAAGGCTGCAGCACGTAGGAGCGGATCTGGTGGCCCCAGCCGATATCGCTCTTCGATGCGGCTTCAACATTGGCAGCGTCTTCGCGCTTCTTCAGTTCCGCTTCGTACAGACGGGCACGCAGCATGTCCCAGGCCTTGGCCTTGTTCTTGTGCTGCGAACGTTCCTGCTGGCACTGCACGACGATGCCCGACGGCATATGCGTGATACGCACCGCCGAGTCGGTTGTGTTGACGTGCTGGCCGCCTGCGCCCGACGAACGGTAGGTGTCGATGCGGCAATCGCTCTCGTTGATATCAATCTGGATCGAATCGTCGATGACCGGATAAACCCAGATCGACGAGAACGAGGTATGACGGCGGGCGTTGCTGTCGAACGGCGAGATGCGCACGAGGCGGTGAACGCCCGATTCGGTCTTCAGCCAGCCATAGGCATTGTGCCCCTTGACCAGAAGCGTCGCCGATTTGATGCCGGCTTCTTCGCCGTCATGAACTTCGAGCAATTCGACCTTGTAGCCCTGGCGTTCGGCCCAGCGCGTGTACATGCGCAAGAGGATGTTCGCCCAGTCCTGGCTTTCGGTGCCACCGGCGCCGGAATGGACTTCGAGATAGGTGTCGTTGCTGTCGGCTTCGCCTGACAGCATGGCTTCGACCTGGCGGCGGGCCGCTTCCGTGCGCAAGACGCGGAGCGCGTCTTCGGCTTCCTTTATGATGTCGGCGTCGCCCTCTTCCTCACCGAGTTCGATCAGGTCGATAGCGTCCTGCATCTGCTGCTCGAAGACGCGGACGCTGGTGATACCGTCATCAAGATGCTGGCGCTCGCGCATCAGCTTCTGGGCTTCCGTCGCATCGTTCCAGAGGTTTGGATCCTCCGACTTGTTGTTCAACCAGTCCAGCCGTCTTACCGCCTGATCCCAGTCAAAGATGCCTCCTCAGCAGGCTTATGGCCTGCTTGATTTCGTCGACAATATTCTCGATTTCGGTCCGCATGATCCTGCTTCTTGCGCTCGTATGGAATGTGCGCCGTGAATAGCGACGCCTGCCGGTTATGTAAAGACCGGCAGGCGTCTGCAAATGGGAAGGGTTGGGTTAAAATAGCCCGCTGGAGCCGCGATTGATGGCGTCGTTTGCCTGCGGCGACGCCTTCAGGATTTCCTCTGGCGGGATATATTGATCGGCTCCACCGATGACCGAGAAGGTATCGGCCGGGCCAGTGCCAGGCTTGAAGGCCTCGATGATCGTATCCGGATCGCCGTCGGCTGCAGCCATGCCGGTCTTGCGGTTGACCGGGATCAGGCTCATGCCTTCCGGAACGACGAACTTGACCGGGCGCGTGCCCTGCATTGCGGCCTGCATGAAATCATTGAAGACGGGAGCCGCCAGACCGCCGCCGGTCGCGCCGCGTCCGAGCGGTGCCGGGCTGTCGAAGCCGAGATAAAGGCCTGCGACCAGGTCCGGCGTATAACCGACGAACCAGGCGTCTTTTTCATCGTTGGTGGTTCCGGTCTTGCCAGCCACCGGGCGATCGAGCTTGATCTTGCCGGCGGCAGTGCCGCGCGAAATCACGCCTTCCATCATCGAGGTGATCTGGTAGGCGGTCATCGGGTCGAGGACCTGTTCGCGGTTGTCGGTGAGAACCGGCTCCTCCTGATCTTGCCAGTCGGCAGCATTGCAATTGTCGCAGGTGCGATCCTCATGACGGAAGATCGTCTTGCCGTAACGGTCCTGGATGCGGTCGATCATCGATGGCTTGATCTGCTTACCGCCATTGGCAAGCACGGAATAGGCCGAAACCATGCGCAGAACCGTCGTCTCGCCCGAGCCGAGCGACATGGCGAGAACCGGCAGCATCTTGTCGTAGATGCCGAAGCGTTCGGCATATTCGGCAACCAGGTTCATGCCCATGTCGTTGGCCAGCCGCACCGTCATCAGGTTACGCGACTTTTCGATGCCGAGGCGTAGAGTCGAGGGACCTGCCGAACCGCCGCCATAGTTTTCCGGGCGCCAGACCTGGCCGCCGGTGACGAGTTCGAAGGGTGCATCGAGAATAACGGATGCGGGGGTATAGCCGTTATCAAGCGCAGCGGCGTAGACGAAAGGCTTGAAGGAGGAGCCCGGCTGGCGCATGGCCTGCGTCGCGCGGTTGAACTCCGACTGACCGTAGGAGAAACCACCAGCCATTGCCAGCACGCGGCCGGTCTGCGGGTCCATGGCGACAAGACCGCCCTGCACTTTCGGCGGCTGGCGCAGGCGGTACTCTCCGGCTGCCGTGGTTGGCTCGACATAGATAACATCGCCCGGGCCGACAACGCCTTCGGGCGATTTTGCCGATTTGCGGTCACCGGCGGAGGAACGGTAGGCCCACTGCATGTTCTTGGCAGTGATATGGCCGGTCAGGCGGTCGGCACCGACCTTGCCGCCTGCGTCCTTTTCCGGCTGGATGCCGATATCGGCGCCGTTGCCATCGACGGACAGAACAACTGCCAGCTTCCATTCAGGCACATCAGACAAGGCGTTCAGCTTGCCAAGCGGCTCGCCCCAGTCGCCACCGATCTCGATCGCTTTCATCGGGCCATGGAAGCCGCGGCGCTCGTCATAGGTGACCAATGCGTTCTGCAACGCCCTGCGGGCTTCGACCTGCAGTCGCGGGTCAAGCGAGGTGCGAACGGACAGGCCGCCTTCATAGAGGGCGTTGTCGCCGTAGCGCTGGATGATCTGGCGGCGAACTTCCTCGGCGAAATAGTCCGACGCGAACAGATGCGATCCACCACGGCGAACGCTGACCCCGAGCGGCTGCTTCTTGGCTTCCTCGCCATCGCTCTTGGCGACATAACCGTTCTCGACCATGCGATCGATGACCCAGTTGCGGCGCTCGATAGCGGCCTCGGCTCTGCGGAACGGATGATAGTTTGCAGGCCCCTTCGGCAGGGCTGCAAGATAGGCCGTTTCGGCAATCGTCAGCTCGGTGACCGATTTGTCGAAATAGGTCAGTGCTGCACCGGCGATACCGTAGGAATTCAGGCCGAAGAAAATCTCATTGAGATAAAGCTCGAGAATGCGGTCCTTGCTGTAGGCCTGCTCGATGCGGAAGGACAGGATGGCTTCCTTGACCTTGCGGTCGATCGTCTGGTCGGCGGAGAGAAGGAAGTTCTTGGCAACCTGCTGGGTGATTGTCGAAGCGCCAACCGGACGGCGGCCGGAACCGAAATTCTGCAGGTTGACGAAAATGGCGCGGCCAAGGCCGGTGATGTCAACGCCGGGATGCTGGTAGAAATTCTTGTCTTCGGCCGAAATGAAAGCGGCCTTGACCCGATCAGGAATGGCCTGGATCGGCAGATAGAGGCGGCGCTCGCGGGCATATTCGGCCATCAACGCACCGTTGCCGGCGTGAACGCGGGTCGTTACCGGCGGCGCATAGCTGTTGAGAACCTCATAGTCTGGCAGGTCCTTGGTGACATGGCCAAGATAGATGGCGGCGGCTGCGGCAACGCCGAGCACCAGAAACGCGCCAATGCCGAAGAAATATCCAATCAGTCTGATCATCAGCCAGGTACCGGTATCCAGTTATCGTTCATCTATGCGGAGCACACGTTGCCGGTGGGCCTAACCCGCACCTTGGCCGAATGCAATCACGCCAACGAATTAAACAACGAATGAGGCACATTCCGGTTGGCCGGCAATGTTACCCACGCTGCATGTTTACGACTGGCCATCGTCTTTCAGATCACCCGCCGCGCAATTCAGGTCTCCGGATAGCGACCGGATTGTGAGCAAAATAGGGCTTGAGGCCGATTAAGCATAGGCCATCCCCTTGAAAACGGTATCGCTGTTACTCAGGCGACACAAATCACAACAGACAGTATTACTGGTTTAAATCATGCAGCGGCAAGGGATAAAGCCCTGGCCAAAGCCTTGTCAGCCGCCGTTTGCCACGGCCTCGCCGCGGTAGCTGCGCACGGCAGCGGCCAGCAGACTGGCGACCTTGCTGCGCCAGACCGGATCGACCAAGAGCTTTTCATCCTCCTTGTTGGACAAAAAGCCCAGTTCCAGCAGAATCGACGGCACATCCGGCGCCTGCAGCACGCGAAACCCGGCATGGCGGTGGGGATTGTTGATCAGATTGATCTGGCCCTCGAAGGAAGAAACAACGGACCGTGCCAGATTAACCGAGAACGCCTGCGTTTCGCGTCGCGTCAGATCGATCAGAATATCGGCAACTTCAGCCGGTTCGCTCTTGAAGGTGACGCCGGCAATCTCGTCCGACAGGTTTTCGCGTGCGGCGAGATTGGCTGCCAGATGGTCGGATGCCTTGTCGGAGATCGTATAGACGGTGGCGCCGCGAATATCGCGCTGCTTCAGCGTATCGGCATGAATGGAGATGAACAGGTTGGCGCTATGCTGACGGGCGACCTGCACACGCTGAGGCAGGGAGAGAAACTCGTCACTGTCACGCGTCAGGAAGGCCTTGACGCCGTTCTCCTTATTGAGCGTCTCGACAAGCTGCGTGGCGAAAGCCAGCGTAACACTCTTTTCCTCCATCTTGGTCTCACTGCCGATCGCGCCGGTATCGATACCGCCATGGCCTGCATCGACGGCGACGATGAAGGCTCCCGGTGCCGCCGGTTCAACCAGCCTGTCAGTCTTTGCGGCCGTGACGGTGCCGGTCCACTTCTGCTCTTCGATCAGGCTGGAAAAACGCGCCTCGGTCACCCGTTCTGCGTCCAGCACCAAACGAAAGCCCTTGCCTTCCTCGTCTGCCTTGACGTCTGCAACAGTGACAGCCACCGGCTGTTTAGCCGTCAGCACAACGCGGGCACTGCCCGGCCCCATGGCACCGTAACGGATTTCGGTGAACAGGCCGCGTGCCTTCAGATCCTCGGGCTTCAAACCGAAGGAGGTTTCCGGCAGATCGACGATGACACGGGGCGGATTGGCGACATAATGGACGAAGAAGATCGGCTTGCGGTCGAAATCGATCACCACCCTTGTGCGGGCGTCGTCGCCGGCGATCCGGGCGCCGTAAGCGAGCAATGGCGGATCTGCGGCATGAGTAACCGGCGCTAAGGAGAGAAGCAGCAGGCCCAGCAGGCACCGTCGTATCATCGCTGACAGGATCAAATCCGCTTTTCCTTGTTGCACACGCTGGCCGGAACCCTTTGGTCGCGTCTCCCGCAATCCGGTCTCGACGTCTCGTTTCGGGACATAGCCCTACACCTGGCGCGTTTCTGCCTGTAGCATCCATGACGCCATATGGTTAACCAAACCTTGCTTTCCCCACCCTGACGAAGCGCCGCCCGCCCTCTTCCGATGCTATTAAAGCCCACGAAGACGGCGGCAAACCGGCACTCCGGCAGTACACACCCCGACAAGCGAATCAATCAATATTATGGCGGTTCCGGCTTTTCCCTTGCCATTGTGACATAGAAAACATAAAAGCCTTGCAGGGAGAAAGTGTTGACGGGATAGAATCGACGACCGGCAGCCAAAGGGTTTTTCAAGCCCTGGCGCCAGAGCGTGATCGGGACGGGTAAAACCGCTTCAACGCAGATCACGTCTCGGACAAGCAGTCGCGCTTCATCCGCCGTCGCTCCACTTTTTCTTCGTATGCTGAATCGAGAAATTCCGGCGGTGGCCGGAGCGTTTATGGTGACGATCACCGCAGGCCCGTGACCGGGCACATTCATCGGGCCTTCAGGGCCTACTACATTGGCATTCTTGTTTGGTCATTAACGTTGTCCCAGCAGTATCGGTCAGAAGTAAACAGGCCCCGGAACAGATTGGTTCCGGCTGCTGTCTGGCTGTTGGACGATTTCCCCAACCATACAGGAACATTCACATCCGGCGAAAAACCTGAACTGCATGGAAAGTCTCCTCCGGGAGGCTATTTTCCTGCTGTTTCCAAGGTACGCCGAGGAGCACCACCTACATGGCAGAGAAAATGCTTATCGATGCGTCTCACGCTGAAGAGACGCGCGTTGTTGTCGTACGCGGAAGCCGCATAGAAGAATTCGACTTCGAATCCGAACACAAGAAACAGATCCGCGGCAATATCTATCTCGCGAAAGTGACGCGCGTTGAGCCGTCGCTGCAGGCGGCCTTCGTCGATTACGGCGGCAACCGCCACGGCTTCCTGGCCTTCGCCGAAATCCACCCTGACTATTACCAGATTCCGCTCGCCGACCGGCAGGCGCTTTTGCGGCAGGAAGCCGAAGACGCGCGCCGCGATGACGACATCGAGCATGTCGAAACCGGCACGGATCTCGGCCCTGACTCAGACGATGAAACAGTAGAGACGACGGTAGAAAACGTCGTCGAGATCATCGAGGCGGCCGCCGAGCCGGTCGAGACCGTGGAAACGGCTGTCGAGGCTGAAGAAAAGCCGAAGGCAAAAGCCAAGCGCCCGCGCCGCACCAAGAAGGCTGCTGCCGCAGAAGCCGAAGCAACCGGGACTGACAGCGACGAAGGCAATGGTGGCGAAATGGCCGCCATGGTCGATACCGACAGCATTTCGGAAGATACCCGCGGCGGACGCCGTGGTCATGACGACGATGATGACGATGGTCATCACGAGGAAAAGGAAGTCATCGAATCCGTCGGCGCCGAAGATGCGATGGAAGAAGTGCCGGACCGGCAGGTCAACCGCCGTCCGCGCAAGCAGTACCGCATCCAAGAAGTCATCAAGCGCCGGCAGATTCTGCTGGTGCAGGTGGCCAAGGAAGAACGTGGCAACAAGGGCGCAGCTCTCACCACTTACCTGTCGCTGGCCGGCCGCTATTCGGTTCTGATGCCGAACACGGCGCGTGGCGGCGGTATCTCCCGCAAAATCACCAACCTGCCGGATCGCAAGCGTCTGAAGGAAATTGCCCGCGCGCTCGACGTGCCGCAGGGCATGGGCGTCATCCTGCGCACCGCCGGTGCCAACCGCACCAAGGTCGAGGTCAAGCGCGACTTCGAATACCTGATGCGCCTGTGGGAAAATGTTCGCACGCTCACGCTGTCTTCGACAGCCCCCTGCCTCGTCTATGAGGAAGGCTCACTGATCAAGCGCTCGATCCGCGACCTTTACAACAAGGACATCAGCGAGATCATCGTTTCCGGTGAAGAAGGCTACAAGGAAGCCAAGGGCTTCATGAAGATGCTGATGCCGAGCCACGCCAAGGTGGTCCAACCTTACCGCGACGTACACCCGATCTTCTCGCGCTCGGGCATCGAAGCCCAGCTCGATCGCATGCTAGTGCCGCAGGTAACGCTGAAGTCCGGCGGTTACATCATCATCAACCAGACCGAAGCGCTGGTTGCCATCGACGTCAACTCGGGCCGTTCGACCCGCGAACACTCGATCGAAGACACGGCGCTCCAGACCAACCTTGAAGCCGCCGAAGAAGTCGCCCGCCAGCTACGCCTGCGCGACCTTGCCGGTCTTGTGGTCGTCGACTTCATCGACATGGAAGAAAAGCGCAACAACCGCTCGGTTGAAAAGCGCCTGAAGGATCACCTCAAGAACGACCGCGCCCGCATCCAGGTCGGCCGCATCTCGCATTTCGGCCTGCTCGAAATGTCGCGCCAGCGCATTCGTGCATCGGTGCTTGAATCGACGATGCAGGTCTGCTCGCATTGCAACGGCACGGGCCACGTCCGTTCGCAGTCCTCCGTTGCCCTGCATGTCCTGCGCGGCGTCGAGGAGTATCTGCTGAAGAACACCACGCACAACATCACCGTGCGGACGACCCCGGATATCGCGCTCTACCTGCTCAACCACAAGCGCGGCACGATCATCGATTATGAAGAGCGCTTTGGCGTTCAGATCATCATCGAGGCGGACGCTCATGTCGGTGCGCAGCATTTTGCCATCGATCGCAATGAAGCTGTCGAGAACCCGGTCAAGATCGATCAGATCATCCAGTTCGAGCCAGAGATCGACGAAGATGACGATATCATCATCGAAGAGGATATCGAGGACGACGAAGAACTCGTGGTCGAAGCCAAGCCGGAACGCGCAGAGCGGGCCGAGCGCAGCGAACGCGCACCTGCCGAGCAGAGTGACGAACAAGGCAACCGCAAGCGCAAGCGCCGCCGGCGCCGGCGTGGTGGCCGCCCGGGTGGTGATCAGGGTACCGAAGCCGGTGTCAGTTCCGACGATGCCTCCGATGAGGATGGCGACGAGGACGAAGCCGATGACGTTGCCGCACAGGCAGGTTCCGAAGATCCACAGGATGCAGGCCTGAGCGAAGAAGAACGCCAGAAGCGCAAGCGCCGCCGTCGCGGCAAGCGTGGTGGCCGCCGCAACCGTCCGGACGAGGCAGAAGGTGAAAACCAGGCAGCCGACGGCGAAACCGCAGGCGAAGAAGCCTCGACAGACGCGCCAGAAGCGGAAGCTGCTGTTGCCGTTCCAGCCGAAGCCGTGGTTGCCGCTGTAGCTTTTGAGGACGTCGCCGAAGCTCCGGTCGTTGCCGAGGCAGACGCAAAGCCCGCCAAGCCGAAGCGCAGCCGCAAGAAGGCCGTGGCTGCTGTAGAAGAAGCCGTTGCCGAGGAAGCGCCTGTCGCAACCGCCGATGCGGATGCCCAGGCTGCTGTCGAAGCAAAGCTGGAAACGGTTGCTGTAGTCGAAGAACCGGCAGTCGAAAAGGCTGCCGCGGACCTCGAAGAGACGAAGCAGGAAGACATCAAGCCGGTGCGCGCCAATCGTGATATCGAAACGATCGCCAGCGAACCGGTCGTCAAGTCGTCCGCCGTCAAGAAGGACGAAGGCGACACGGACCCCGCAAAGCCCAAGAAGGGCGGCTGGTGGCAGAAGCGCGGCTTCTTCTAAGTCGAGACTGACAGCTAAGAAATGAAAAACCGGCCAAGCAATTGGCCGGTTTTTTCGTTTTGGCTCCCTGTTCCATTAGGAACTGCGAAAACAAAACGGTTTCGGCAGAGTGTGGCCTACTGGACGAGATGGGCTCGTCCGGCAATAAGCCGAGGAGGCAATCATGCGACGTTTCCTTGTCGCAGCGGCGCTCGTCGCCATTCCCACCATTTCGCTTGCCGCACCGTCCCAAGCCGGCAGCAATGGCCGCCAGCGTTACAATGACTTCTACTATGGGAGTTATGACACAGCCTTTGAACCGGTCTGTGTGATCAGGACAGTGCGCAGGACGGACGTGCACGGCAACCCCGTCATCCAGAAGGTCCGAATCTGCCGCTGAGGCAAGCGGGTTCGACATGGGCTATAGGCATGTGCGTCCGCTGGGCGCGCATGAAACGCTGGCGGCCCGCTGCCGATCCACTTCCCAATCTGATTCACAGCCGTGACAGACTGAATCCGGAAAAACCGTTAACAGTCTGGGATCGCTACAGGATCATGCCAACCAGCGGGCGATGCGGTCCATTGCGTCGACCATGTCAGCGTGCGCACCTGCATAGGAAAACCGCATCGTGCGATGACCTTCGACAGGATCGAAATCGAGCCCCGGCGTTGCCGCGACATTGATCTCGGCCAGCATCTTGCGGGCAAATTCCATGCTGTCATTGGTGAAGCGGCTGACATCGGCATAGGCGTAGAAGGCGCCGTCCATCGGCGAAGCGATGGTAAAACCGATCTCCGGCAGGCGCTTCAGCAGCAGATCACGATTGGCGGCGTAGGATGCCTTGTAGACATCCAGTTCCGCCTCACAGCCGAGCGCTGCTTCTGCGGCGATCTGCGACAGTTCCGGTGGCGAGATATAGAGGCTCTGGGCGATCCGCTCGAAGGCGCGCACCTGGGCTTCCGGCAGGATCATCCAGCCGATCCGCCAGCCGGTCATGCAGTAATATTTGGAGAACGAGTTGATGATAACCGCTTCATCGGTCACCGCCAGCGCCGTCGTCTCCTCGCCCGCGAATGTCAGGCCATGATAGATCTCGTCCGATATAAAGGCGATATCATTGTCGTGGCAATAATCAGCGAGTGCCTTCAACCCTGCCCTGCCGGTCACCGTGCCTGTCGGGTTGGCCGGGCTGGCGAGAAGAACGCCGTCCAACGGCCTTCCCGCTTTTTTAGCCGCTGCTTCAAGGTTTTGCGGCGTCAGTGTAAAGCCGCTTTCGGCATCCGCCTCGACCTCGACGACCGTCAGGCCGAGGGCTGCCAGGATGTTGCGGTAGGCCGGGTAACCCGGGCGGGCGATGGCGACACAATCACCGGGATCAAACAGCGCCAGAAAAGCCAGATTGAAGCCGGCCGATGATCCGGTCGTGACAGCAACGCGCTGTGGATCGATATCGATACCGTAGCGTGAACGATAATGCCGGGCGATGGCTATCCTCAGCGACGCGGTCCCAAGCGCATCAGTGTACCCGAGACGGCCGTGGTCGAGTGCGGTCCGTGCCGCTTCCAGAGCCGCCTTTGGTGCTGGATGGCTCGGCTGGCCAACAGCCATCGAGATCACCGGATAACCGGGCTCGCGACGTTTGGTGGCTTCAGCCAGAACGTCCATGGCATGAAACGGCTCGACGGAGCTGCGAACGGAAAGAGGCTTCAACGGCACATCCTCGATATTTTTTGACGTGACAGGCATGTGCCTGATCGCAAAGGCCTTCACAAGTGTGCGAGCGCCGCATTTCGGCCGATTTTGCGGTTTCGTTTGGCGCCACGGCACCCTATGGTCGGCGACGATATTCTGTTGTCCTTCAAACAAGCCTGTTGACGCGGCCTTAGCACTTGAACGACAGACTGCAGCAACGAAAGACAACGAGGAACACCATGGCATTCAACGCTCGCAAATTCATCGCCGCTTCGATCATCCTTTTGACGGCGAGTGCTGCTACCTCCCCGGCAGCCTACGCGCTGGATGCCAAGCAGAAGCAGGAAATCGGCGATTTCATCAGGGAATACCTCGTCGCCAATCCGGAAATTCTGCTCGAAGCCCAGCAGTCGCTGAAGAAGAAGCAGGCCGACGAACAGTCGGCGCAGGCGCAAACTGCCATCACCGACAATGAAAAGGCGATCTTCCAGTCGCCCTATGACGTGACGCTCGGCAATCCGAAGGGCGACGTCACCATCGTCGAGTTCTACGACTACAACTGTGGCTACTGCAAACGTGCCTTGTCGGACATGGAAACCATTCTGGAAAAGGACAAGAACGTCCGTTTCGTCCTGAAGGAACTGCCGATCCTTGGACCGGATTCGATGGCGGCCCATAAGGTCAGCACCGCCTTCCGCGCCATCGCACCGGAAAAATATGGTGACTTCCACCGCGCCCTTCTGGGTGGCGAGGACCGCGCCAACGAGGAAACGGCGATGGCCGTTGCCACCGGTCTTGGCGTTCCCGAGGCTGACCTGCGCCAGAAGATGGCCGAAAACACCCAGGACGACGCCGTCAAGCAGGTCTACACGCTGGCCAACGATCTCGGCATCACCGGCACGCCGTCCTATGTGATCGGCAAAGAAGCCGTGTATGGCGCCGTTGGCGCCGAGGAAATTGAAACCAAAGTCAACAACGTCCGCACGTGCGGCAAGACCGTCTGCTAAGGCCCATTTCTGGGTAACTGCGCGTTATGGCTTGTGGACAAATGCCGAGGTGGGCCAAAGGGCTTTTCCTCGGCAGTCCGCCGGTCTATAGGTAGCGCTCGACTATCGGACCGGATTCCATATGCCATCGACCATTTTCGTGCTGAACGGCCCCAACCTCAACGCGCTCGGCAAACGCGAGCCCGGTATTTATGGGGGCAAGACGCTGGCCGACATCGAGGCAATGTGCGTCGAGCATGGCAATGCACTCGGCCTCAACGTCGTTTGCCGGCAGAGCAATCATGAAGGCGACCTCATCGACTGGTTCCATGAGGCAGGCAGCGTGGCACAGGGCATCGCCATCAATGCCGGCGCCTACACCCATACCTCGATTGCGCTGCACGATGCAGCTAAGGCGATCGGTATTCCGGTCGTCGAAGTGCACCTCTCCAATGTTCATGCACGCGAAGAGTTCCGGCACAAATCGATGCTGGCGCCCGCTGCAAAAGGCGTGATCTGCGGCTTTGGTGCCGACAGTTACATTCTGGCGCTCAATGCGCTAAAGACACTCACACAACACACGAAATAAAAAGAACACGAGGCTCATATCCATGGCTGACAAGAAACCCGGCATCGACCAGAAGCTGATCCGCGATCTCGCCGACATCCTGAACGAAACCGATCTTACCGAAATCGAAGTGGAACAGGACGACCTGCGTATTCGCGTGTCGCGCGCCGGTACGCCGCAATACGTATCCGCTCCGGTTCCGGTCGCTGCACCGGTTCAGATCGTGTCTGGCGTTACTGCAGTTTCGGCTGCGGAAACGGCACGGACCTCCAAGAACGCGCTGACCGCACCGATGGTTGGTACGGCTTATCTCTCGCCTGCTCCTGGCTCGCGCCCGTTTGTTGAAGTCGGCGCCACCGTCAAGGAAGGCCAGACCATCCTGATCATCGAAGCCATGAAGACGATGAACCAGATCCCGGCGCCCCGCTCCGGCAAGGTTACCGAAATCCTCGTTGAAGACGGCGCACCGGTCGAGTACGGCGAAGCGCTTGTCATCATCGAATAGGCCGAACAGATGATTTCAAAGATCCTCATCGCCAATCGCGGCGAAATCGCCCTTCGGGTGCTGCGCGCCTGCAAGGAACTCGGCATCGCCACCGTCGCGGTTCATTCGACCGCCGACGCCAACGCGATGCATGTGCGGCTTGCCGACGAGAGCGTCTGCATCGGCCCGCCGCCCTCGCGCGACAGCTATCTGAACATCCACCAGATCGTTGCGGCCTGCGAGATCACCGGCGCTGACGCCGTGCATCCCGGATACGGCTTCCTGTCGGAAAATGCCAAGTTCGCCGATATCCTCGACGCGCATGGCATTACCTTCATCGGACCGACCGCCGATCACATCCGCATCATGGGTGACAAGATCACGGCGAAGGAAACGGCCAAGTCGCTCGGCATTCCGGTCGTTCCGGGTTCTGCCGGTGAAGTGTTGCCGGAAAATGCACTGGAAATCGCCCGCGAAATCGGCTTCCCCGTGCTGATCAAAGCCACTGCCGGTGGCGGCGGCCGCGGCATGAAGGTGGCGAAGAACGAGGACGAACTGTCCGAGGCGGTTTCCACAGCCCGTTCAGAGGCGCTTGCCGCCTTCGGCAACGACGCCGTCTACATGGAAAAGTATCTCAGCAAGCCACGCCATATCGAAGTCCAGGTCGTCGGCGACGGTGAAGGCAATGCCATCCATCTGGGCGAACGCGACTGCTCTTTGCAGCGCCGCCACCAGAAGGTCTGGGAAGAAGCCAATTCGCCGGCTCTTAACGTCGAGCAGCGGATGAAGATCGGCGAAATCTGCGCCGATGCCATGCGCAAGCTGAAATACCGTGGCGCCGGCACGATCGAGTTTCTCTACGAAAACGGCGAGTTCTTCTTCATCGAGATGAACACCCGCCTGCAGGTCGAGCATCCGATCACCGAGGCCATCACCGGCATCGATCTGGTGCACGAACAGATCCGCGTCGCTTCCGGCGGTGGTCTGTCGGTGACGCAGGACGAGATCGTCTTTTCCGGTCATGCCATCGAATGCCGCATCAATGCCGAGGATCCGCGCACTTTCGTGCCGTCGCCCGGCACGATCACGCATTTCCATGCTCCGGGCGGTCTCGGTGTTCGCGTCGATTCGGGCGTCTATCAGGGCTACAAAATCCCGCCCTACTACGACAGCCTGATCGGCAAGCTGATCGTGCATGGACGTACCCGCGTCGAATGCATGATGCGCCTGCGCCGCGTGCTCGATGAATTCGTCATCGACGGTATTAAGACGACCTTGCCCCTGTTCCAGGACCTGATCAACAATCAGGACATCGCCAACGGCGACTACGACATCCATTGGCTGGAAAACTATCTGGCCCAGTCGGCCGAATGAGGTTTTGAATGAAGGGGACCCGTAGCAGGCAGCCGGACATTACACCGGATTTGCTGTTGCGGGCCTATTCCATCGGCCTGTTTCCGATGGCCGACAGTGCTGACGATCCCGAACTGTTCTGGGTCGAGCCTGAATTGCGCGGCATTATCCCGCTCGACGATTTCCACATTTCAAAAAGCCTGGCCAAGACGATCCGGCGTGCGCCGTTCGATATCCGGTACGACACGGCCTTCGAGCAGGTGATGGACGGATGTGCCGCCCCTGCCCCGGACCGGCCGACCACCTGGATCAACGCCAAGATCCGCTCCCTCTATACGACGCTGCACAGCATGGGCCACGCACATTGCGTCGAAGCGTGGGAGGATGACGAACTGGTGGGTGGCCTCTACGGCGTCTCGCTCGGCTCGGCGTTCTTCGGCGAAAGCATGTTTTCGCGCCGCACGGATGCCTCGAAGATTTGCCTTGTGCATCTGGTAGAGCGCCTGCGCAAGCGGGGCTTTGTCCTGCTCGATACCCAGTTCACCACCGAGCATCTGAAGAATTTTGGTGCGATTGATGTGCCGAAAGCGCGTTACGAAAAGATGCTGGCCCGCGCGATTGCTACACCGCATCTGAGATTTTAGGCGCAGCCGTATCCCCGGACTGGCTCGCCAGGCAAATCGAAAGCCTACCCAAGCTTCATCAAACCTGCCTGGGTCTCGCCAAAGCCGCAGTTGCGATAGAACGCGGCTAGATGCCCTTCGAAATCGACATGCAGCCAGAGTGCTCCCCGTTCGCGGGCCAGCGTTTCCGCTGCCTTCACCAAGCGGGTCGCGATACCCAAGCGACGCTTGGCGGGATGCACGCAGGTGTCGAGAATGAAGGCATGAATGCCGCCGTCCCAGGCAACGTTGACGAAGCCAATCAGCTGCTCGCCGTCATAGGCGCCGACATGGCCAAGGCTGTGCGACAGGATGCCTGAAAAATCTCTCGGCGTGGGTTCGCCCCAGGCGACAGCCCAAAGAAAATTCATCTGGTCGTTCGGGGGAAAGGGATCGGTGCGGATTTCGATGGTCAACGCGATCCTCAAAGCATTACTGCTTGGCTGCGGCATCCGGCGGCGGCAGGTCGGACTTGGCCTTGCAGCTGTTCAGCCAGACGTCATAGACCGGG
Source organism: Pararhizobium sp. (assembly GCF_965279435.1). Lineage (NCBI taxonomy): Bacteria > Pseudomonadati > Pseudomonadota > Alphaproteobacteria > Hyphomicrobiales > Rhizobiaceae > Pararhizobium > Pararhizobium sp. Next base: position 3,154,907 of record NZ_CBDIHY010000003.1, on the reverse strand, counting down.
TGCTCGACGGCGTTGAGGCCCGGGCTGTCTGCGAACATCCAGCCGGTGAAGATGCGGCGGATCTTGCGGTCGAGTGTGATTTCGTCGACTTCGACAAACGTGTCGGTCTTCGGCGCTTCGGTCTCGTCGCGGCTGTAACAGACACGCGGCGTCACCTGCAGCGCGCCGAACTGGACGGTTTCACCAATATAGACGTCGAAGGTCGTGATGCGGCCAGTGATCTTGTCAATGCCGGAAAAGACGGCGACAGGGTTGGTGATCCTTGCTGCGTCAGCGGCCGTCATCATCGAAAGAACGGCGGTGCCGGCAATCGCGAACAGCGAGGCTGCCGTAAACATCCGGCGCTTTAGAATTCGCTGACTTGAAACTACCATTCTAACGCCCGTCTCCCGCGTAATCCCCGGCCACAGTGCCGGGTATCAGGCGCTAAACATCAAATGTGGCCGAGGCATGGTGCCTGCGGTGCAATCAACAATCCAAAGGAACTGTTTGCAAATCGGGTTCAGGAGCGTGGCGTCCAGGCATCATAGTCGCCGGTGACGCGCGGACGCTCGCCGGTGGCATTGATCGAACCCGGTGGCCGGTAGGCCTGGGCAGAGCCGGTGCCGTTCGGCTGATGCGGCTTTTCCCACTCTCGCTCTTTGTAGCTTTCATCCGCCGGCGACACGTCGGTACGATGGTGCATCCAGCCATGCCAGCCCGGCGGAATGGCGGATGCGTCGGCATAGCCGTTATAGATCACCCAGCGGCGGGTGCGGCCCTCGGAATCAGTGCCGCCCTGATAATAGACGTTGCCGGCCGCATCTTCGCCCACTCTTTTGCCGAAGCGCCAGGTGTGAAAGCGGGTGCCGATCGTCTGTCCATTCCACCAGGTAAAAATCTGCAGCAGAGACTTCATGATGTCCGTCCTTGACCGCGCTAAAACCGCGCGGGATATCCTAGATTACTGCTCCGCTTATGCCGCGCAGCCTGCCGCTTGTCCAGTGATTCCGTGGCAACGCCGCTATTTCAACCGAATCTTGAAGCCGAGATGGGAGGGCTCGAACCCGACCCGCTCATAGAACCGGTGGGCATCGATGCGCTGCTTGTTCGAGCTTAGCTGCACCTTGGAAAGACCTTGCGCACGAGCCGTTTCGACCGCAAACCGCATCATCGTCTCGCCGATCCCCCTTCCGCGCATGTCCTTTCGGGTCTGCACGGCTTCGATCAACAGGTTGGAGCTCCCCCGGCCGGACAGCGTCGTCAGGATCGTGGTCTGGAACGTGCCGACCACCGCCCTATCCAGCTCGGCGACATACAGCGTCTCGTTTGGGGTAGCGACAATGCGCTCAAATGCCGCGAGATAGTCGGCAAAGGCATCTGGCGCAGTGGTGTCGCCATGGCCGCCGATCGTATCGGATGCGAACAGGGCGATGATCTCGGTGAGATCTTCACGGTTGGCCAGCCTGATCGACACATTGAGCTTTGGTGCGTGCATATCTTTCGATTCCCGATTTCTGACCGTGGCTTGCCAGCGGATGAAGAAGGAAATGTGACAGCAGCGCACGGGAGGAGCCAAGGCGGCCTTATCAGTCCAGAGGCTTTTCCATCACGATCGTTGCAATGCCCCAGGTCGCAGCCCCCCCGCCTGCCCTGACGAAGCCATGCGCGTCATAGAAGCCGATGGCCTTGGCGTTGTTCTCCTCGACCTCGACCCGCATCGTGCCCGCATAGGGAAAGCAGGTTTCGAGCTCGGCAAAAATATCGCGGGCTATCCCCTGCCGCTGGAACTGCGGCAGGACGTAGAGCTGGTGTAGCACCGCCGTTTCATGCAGCGTTTCGGACATGGCCGCAAAGCCCATGCCGCCGATCACCTTGCCGTCGTCGGCAACGAGAAACTCGCCGTTTTTGCGCTGAAGATTGGCCTTCAACGCTGCCACCGAATGCCACTTGGCCGTCATCTCGTTGATCTTATCGGCACCGTACTGCGCATCATAGGTCGCATGCGCGGTCTCACCGAGAAGCGCCGAGACTTTCGCAAGGTCGCGCTCGGTGGCTGTACGGACGAAGAACATGTTTTGGGCCTTTCAATCGCAACTCCGAACGGAAAACCGTTTCACGCTTTTCCCGGAATGGCTCAGTCCTCGATGCCGAGCTTGGCCTTGACCAGCGCCTGCACCGCCTGCGGGTTGGCCTTGCCACCGGTCGACTTGATTACCTGGCCGACGAACCAGCCGGCAAGCGATGGTTTGGCCTGAACCTTGGCGACCTGATCGGGGTTGGCAGCGATGATCTCGTCGACGGCCTTTTCGATGGCGCCGGTGTCCGTCACCTGCTTCATGCCGCGGCTTTCGACCAGCTCGGCCGGGTCGCCGCCTTCGGTCCAGACGATTTCGAACAGGTCCTTGGCGATCTTGCCGGAGATCACTTCCGACTTGATGAGGTCGAGAATGCCGCCGAGCTGGGCGGGGGAAACCGGAGTCTCTTCAATGGCTTTGCTGGCTTTGTTCAACGCGCCAAGCAGGTCGTTGATGACCCAGTTGGCAGCAATCTTGCCATCGCGGCCAGCAGCCACCGCCTCGAAATAATCGGCAATCGCCTTTTCAGACACCAGCACGGATGCGTCATAGATCGACAGGCCGAGATCGCGCACGAAACGCTCCTTCTTGTCGTCGGGCAGTTCCGGCAAGTCGGCCTTCAGCGCTTCAATGAAGGCGTCGTCGAATTCGAGCGGCAGCAGGTCCGGGTCCGGGAAATAGCGGTAGTCATGCGCATCTTCCTTCGAGCGCATCGAACGGGTCTCGCCCTTGCCCGGGTCGAACAGGCGGGTTTCCTGGTCGATCGAGCCGCCGTCTTCGAGAATGCCGATCTGGCGGCGGGCTTCGTATTCGATCGCCTGACCGATGAAGCGGATGGAATTGACGTTCTTGATTTCGCAACGCGTGCCGAAATCCTCGCCCGGGCGGCGCACGGAAACGTTGACGTCGGCGCGCAACGAGCCTTCGTCCATGTTGCCGTCGCAAGTGCCGAGGTAACGCACGATCGACCGCAGCTTGGTGACATAGGCCTTGGCTTCATCGGACGAGCGCATGTCCGGCTTGGAGACAATTTCCATCAGCGCCACGCCCGAGCGGTTCAAATCGACATAGGACATGGTCGGGCTCTGGTCGTGCATCGACTTGCCGGCATCCTGTTCCAGATGCAGCCGCTCGATGCCGATTTCGATATCCTCGAACTGGCCTTGACGATCCGGTCCCACCGAAATGACGATCTGGCCCTCGCCGACGATCGGATCCTTGAACTGGGAAATCTGATAGCCCTGCGGTAGGTCCGGATAGAAATAGTTCTTGCGGTCGAAGATCGAGCGCTTGTTGATCTGCGCCTTCAGGCCAAGACCGGTGCGTACGGCCTGGGCGACGCATTCCTCGTTGATGACAGGCAGCATGCCCGGCATCGCTGCATCGACCAGCGAGACGTTGGAGTTCGGTGCATTGCCGAATGTCGTCGAGGCGCCCGAAAACAGCTTCGAATTGCTCGTCACCTGGGCATGGACTTCCAGGCCGATGATGACTTCCCAATCGCCAGTGGCGCCGGGAATATAGCGTTTCGGTTCTGAGATGCGGACGTCGACGAGGGTCATGGAATGCTCTTCTGTAAGCTTCAATTCGTGTGTCTCTGGGTAGAACAATTGGCTATGGCGTGCAAGGCTTGTCGCATCCGGCATGGCGTATTGATGCCCAATCTCCGGGCGTTTGCGATCTGTTCAATTTTTTGAGGCACTCTATCCGAATGGCCATCTGTCTCTTGCTCATCATTGTGTTTCTTGTCCTCAACATCGTGACGTTCTGCGTCTTCTGGTGGGACAAGGCGGCGGCGCGCGGTGGAAAATGGCGGATCGCCGAAAACAAGCTTTTGAGCCTGGCGTTTTTCGGCGGAAGCCTCGGCGCCTTTGCCGCCCAGCGGCTGCTGCGGCACAAGACCCGCAAGGAGCCTTTCCGCACCCGGCTGGCGGCGATCCTCGTCCTGCACGCCGCCGTCGCCTCCGTCGGACTTCTGGCATTGCCCTGGGTGCTTGCCGGTCACGTTTTCCACTCTTGAGGTCACTTCCCCTCTAGCTACCTGACTTTTGACCCGACCGCCACAGCTTGACTCGCGGGACGATTCGTAACTATTATTATTACATGAAAAGAAACAGCCGCCTTTCCGCAGTGCTGCACGCACTGCTGCACATGGCAGAACGCGAACGGCCGATGACATCGGACGAGCTCGCCCTCTGTCTCCACACCAATCCTGTCGTCGTCCGGCGCACCATGGCCGGGCTGCGCGAGGCAGGCCTTGTCACTTCCGGCCGTGGCCATGGCGGCGGCTGGACGCTGGCCCGGCCGTTGGAGGATGTCACCATGCATGACATCTATGCAGCACTGGGCGAGCCGATGCTGTTCCAGATGGGCAATGTCAGCGAAAGCCCGGGCTGCCTGGTCGAACAGGCCGTCAATCACGCGCTCGACGATGCGTTTCGCGATGCCGAAGTGATGCTGATTGCGCGCCTCGGGCAAGTGACGCTGGCCACCCTTGCCGACGATTTCAAACGGCGCTTTGCCGAGCACAGGGCCGCGCTGAAACAGCTGGGTAAAACACGGCCCGGCTAACACTCCTATCAACACTGATGTCTCCCCCATCCGGTTTCTCATGAAATTGCCGGGGGGCGGAGCTATGGAAGGAAAGACCATGCAACAGGATGCAATCATCATCGGCGGCGGTTTTGCCGGATTGGCGGCCGCCTATATTCTCGCCCGCGCCCGGCGGCATGTCACCATCATCGACAGCGGCACGCCACGCAACCGGTTTGCCGCCCATTCCCACGGCGTGCTGGCACTCGACGGCAAATCAGGGCTGGAGATCCTCACCGAGGCGCGGGCCCAGCTCGCTGCCTATCCCACGGTGACCTTCATCGAAGGCGAGGCTGACTCTGCGGAAGGCGTAATCGACGACTTCCATGTCAGCGTTGCCGGACACGGCTCAATTGCCGCCCGGCGGCTGCTTCTGGCCAACGGCATAGAAGACCGCCTGCCCGATATCCCCGGCCTTGCCGAACGCTGGGGCAAGACAGTACTGCATTGCCCCTATTGCCACGGCTATGAAATCGGCGGCGGGCCGATCGGTGTGCTGGCAACACAGCCGATGTCGGCGCATCAGGGGGCCGTCGTTGCCGACTGGGGCGATGTCACCCTGTTCACCAACGGTATGCCGGAGCCGGACAAAGAGACACTTGCCCTTCTCGAGAGGCGTAACGTAACCCTCCGGCCCGGCACGGTCAGCGTTATTGAGACCGGTACCTGCGATATGCTGCGGGTTCGGCTGGAGAACGGCCGGACCTTTGATGTCAAAGCGCTGTTCGTCGCGGCCGAACTGCATATGCGCGGCACGATCGCCGAAAGCCTTGGCTGCGCATTGCAGGACACACCCGCCGGCAAGATCCTCGCCACCGACACCGTCAAGGCGACCAGTGTCGCCGGGGTCTATGCCGCCGGCGACAATGCCCGCGCCTTCGGCAACATCACGCTTGCTTCCGCCGATGGCGTCATGGCCGGCCTCGGCATGCACCAATCGCTCATGTTCGCATCGCATTCTTGACGGCGCTGCCGTCCTTCGCTTAAAAATGGCCGTCCTTATGGAGTTTTGATGTTTTCTATATCCGAGATTGCCTGAAGGCCCTGCCTGCAAAAGTCTTTTGCGGGCACGGGCCGGAAAACGAAGCCCTGACGTTCGACTGAACGGCAGACCCGTTTTCATGCGTTCACGCGAACGCTTTTCGGATCTCGACATCAATGGACATTTCACGCGAAGAACAGCGTATTCTACATCTCATGGCCCAAGGCGGCCGCATCGAAATCCTCCGTCTGGACGGCAAGAGCATCGACAGTGCTCGATGCTTCACCCGCGACGGCTGGCTCTATCCCGGTTTCGGTTTGGAGATGTTTCGTAAACTGAAACGGAAGAAAGCGATTTCGTCATCCGGCGGCAAACCCTACCGGATCACCCAACGCGGCCTTGTTCTCGTGCGCTCGCAGCTGAACAACTGCTAACAAAACAAAGCCGGTGGGACCGTTCATTCGGTCTCGCCGGTTTTTTTCATTCAGAACCACTGCTCATCGTTATGAACAGCAGGCTCTCCCAGCATTTTCGTCATGCCGACCGATTCGACATCCCGGTCGAGTTTTGGTGCGTAGGCCGTTGACAGCGAGCTGATCGCATACCCGTGCTTGCGGAAAAACCCGATGGCCTTTGCATTCTGGGCATGCGTATTGATCGCCACAGCCTGAAACCCGTCAGCCAGTATCCTGTGTTCCAAATCGGCAAGCAGGGTCGAGCCGAGACCGTATCGCTGCATCGAGGGTTCGATCCAGAGATCGGAGATCGTCCCGTCCTTGTCTTCGCGCGCGGCCCACCCGGCGACGATGCCGTTGGTTTCAGCGACGCTCACCGAAAACCAGTTCGAACGCAGAAAGGACAGGAACGACAGTTCGGCGACGCGGCGCATGGCCTGCGCATCGGCCACGCCGGAAACGGCTTTCTCCCAGGCATCAAGCCCGATCGTGGCAAGGGCTGGAACTTCGTTTTCGCGCGCAAGGCGGACAATGATCATGCAGCGGTCCCCCCTTCCGCAGCAAGTAGAGCATCATAGGATCGATTTTTCCAGACGTACCTTGGCCTGGTCCAGACCAAGCGACGGCGAAAAATCGGTGCCTTGCCAGACCTCGGTAAAACCGAGCTTTTTGTAGAGGGAAAGAGCGGGATCGTTGGACGCATCAGTCTCAATGCTTGCAACGCCCAGATTTTCAAAGTGCATCCGGGACAGAAGCTCGCCGATCAGCGCCGAGCCGACCCCCTTGCCCTGCCAGTGCGGAGCAATCCAGATATCGGAAATATAATCCCAGCCGCGTGACCGGTCGCCGGGATGTTCGCGGCTGTCGCGGGCACCCCAGCCGATCACTTCATTTGCGGCAACGGCAACGAGGACCTCGGCGTCCGGCCGTCCGGCAAACGTCAGAAAGCTGTCTTCGACGCGCGTTTCGACAGTCGGCTCAAACCAGCTCTGGTGAATACGGCTGGATTTCCAGGCGTCAAACCCGATCCGGGCGACTGCCCCGGTGTCCGCGGCAGTCATATTGCGAAGGCGGAAGGCCGTTTTTACCACCACTTCGTTGGCTGGAATTTTCCGGCGGCCTGCTCAATGACATGCGCTGTCTTGAACAGCGTTTCTTCCTCGAACGGCTTGCCGATCAACTGCAGACCGAGCGGCAGGCCCTTGTGGTCGAGACCGGCGGGTACGGCAATGCCCGGAAGACCGGCCATGTTGACCGTCACCGTGAAGATGTCGTTGAGGTACATCTTGACCGGATCGGATGCCAGGTCCTCGTCGGCAATGCCAAAGGCGGAGGACGGTGTAGCCGGCGTCAGGATCGCATCGACACCGGCGTGGAAAGCCAGTTCGAAGTCGCGCTTGATCAGCGTACGGACCTTCTGGGCCTGCAGGTAATAGGCGTCGTAATAACCGGCCGACAGCACATAGGTGCCGATCATGATGCGGCGCTTGACCTCGGTGCCGAAGCCGGCCGCACGGGTCTTTTCATACATGTCGGCAATGTCCTTGCCATCGACGCGCAGGCCGTAGCGGACGCCGTCATAGCGGGCAAGGTTGGACGAGGCTTCAGCGGGCGCCACGATGTAGTAGGCCGGAAGCGCATATTTGGTGTGCGGCAGGCTGATATCGACGATTTCGGCACCGGCGTCCTTCAGCCAGGCAATGCCCTGCTGCCAAAGGGTTTCGATTTCTTCCGGCATGCCATCGACGCGGTATTCCTTCGGAATGCCGATCTTCATGCCCTTCAGCGACTGGCCGAGCGAGGCCTCATAGTTTGGCACCGGCAGATCGACAGAAGTCGTGTCCTTGGCGTCGACCGATGCCATCGACTTCAACAGGATGGCCGCATCGCGCACGTCGCGGGCGATCGGACCGGCCTGATCGAGCGACGAGGCAAAAGCGACGATGCCCCAGCGCGAGCAGCGGCCATAGGTCGGTTTGATACCGACTGTGCCGGTAAAGGCTGCCGGCTGGCGGATCGAGCCGCCAGTATCGGTGGCAGTGGCACCGGCGCAGAGGAACGCGGCAACGGCTGCGGCCGAACCGCCGGAGGAGCCGCCTGGAACCAGATCGAGGTTCGAGCCATTGGCACGCCACGGGTTTTTCACCGGGCCGTAATAGGAGCTTTCGTTTGACGAGCCCATGGCAAACTCGTCCATGTTGAGCTTGCCGAGCATGACGGCGCCGTCGTTCCAGAGGTTCTGGGTGACGGTGGATTCATACCGCGGCTTGAAGCCGTCGAGAATGTGGCTGCAGGCCTGGGTGTGGATCCCTTCGGTACCGAACAGGTCCTTGATCCCGAGCGGAATGCCTTCGAGAGCACCGGCCTTGCCGCTGGCGATGCGGGCATCCGATGCCTTCGCCATCTCGCGCGCCTTGTCCGGCGTGGTGACGATGTAGGCATTCAGCGCACCGTTGGCCGCGTCGATCGCGCCGACATAGGCTTCCGTCAGTTCGACGGCGGAGATTTCCTTGGCGCTCAGCTTCGTGCGCGCTTCGGCGATGGTCAGGCGGGTCAGGTCGGTCATGGCAGGCTTTCAAAATCGGGTGCGTTCGGGCGGCGGCAGCGGCAAAGATTACTCGACAACCTTCGGGACGAGGAAGAAATTGCGATCCTCGTTCGGTGCGTTCGCAACGATATCGTCGGCCTTGTTGCCATCGGTTACCGCATCGACGCGTTTCTTCATTGCCATCGGGGTTACCGATGTCATCGGCTCGATGCCATCGACATTGACCTCGGAAAGCTGCTCGACGAAACCGAGGATGCCGTTCAGTTCGCCGGTCATGCGCTGCGCTTCCTCTTCGGTGACGGCAATGCGGGCAAGGCGCGCGACGCGCTTCACGGTGGCGAGGTCTACGGACATGGGTGTCTCCGGTCTTCAAGGAACTTTCCCCCGCTATAATAGCCGCAGTGCTGCCACGCAACGGGGGAATGCAAACGCAAGCCGCTTAGACGGCAACAATACCGCCGACTGCGGGCGCTTCGACCTTAGCTGAAGCGCCGTCCATGCCTGTGATGAACAGCGCCGGCGTCTGGTCGATAATGCCGAACGAACCGTAGTGGCACGGAAGCACGGTGGCAAACTTGAAGAAGCGCTGGCAGGCCAGCGCCGCTACGGCACCGCCCATGGTGAACCGGTCGCCGATCGGCACGAGACCGATTTCCGGCTGGTGCAGTTCCTGGATCAGCGCCATGTCGGAGAAGATGTCGGTATCGCCCATATGATAAAGCGTCGGCTCATCCTCGAAATGCAGGACAAGGCCGTTGGCATTGCCAAGCGAATGCGACACGCCGTCCTCGGTCAGTTGCGCCGAGGAATGCAGCGCGTTGACGAAGGTGGTGGAAAAGCCGTCGAGATGAATGGTACCGCCGGTATTGCCCATTTCGAGCGCCTGAACGCCCTTGGAGCCCAGCCATGCAGCGAGATCGGCATTGGCAACAACGGTCGCGCCGGTTTCCTTGGCGAGCGCAATCGTATCGCCGACATGGTCGCCATGGCCGTGGGTGAGCAGAATATGGGTGAGCCCGGCGGCGGCATCCTTGCGTGTGGCTTCGTCGAAGGATGGGTTGCCGGTGAAGAAGGGGTCGATGAGGATTTTTGATTTGGCGGTTTCCAGATGGAACGCGGAATGTCCGAGCCACTTGATCTTCATGACAATACTCCTTGATTTATCGCGGGGATGATTTGGCGGCAGGATAGGGATATGGATCACCCGAGTAATCCTAAAAGACCGAATCGGCAAATCACATGGCTGTTCTCAGCATCGAAGATCTCGCATCCGCCCTCCTGCCCAGCCAGGCCATCGCCGGGCTCGATCTCGGCACCAAAACGATCGGCATTTCGGTGTCCGATCTCGGACGGCGCTTTGCCACGCCACGCGCAGTGATCAAGCGGGTCAAGTTCGGGCTGGATGCGCAAGCGCTGCTTGCCATGGCCGAAAAGGAAAGGATCGCCGCGTTTGTCATCGGCCTGCCGATCAACATGGACGGTTCCGCCGGTCCCCGAGCGCAGGCGACCAGGGCTTTCGTGCACAACATGGCGCAGAAGACGGAGCTGCCGTTCATCTACTGGGACGAACGGCTATCGACCGTGGCGGCCGAACGGGTGCTGATCGAGATGGATGTTTCGAGAAAGAAGCGGGCCGACCGGATCGATTCGGCAGCCGCTTCCTTCATTCTTCAGGGCGCGCTGGACAGGTTGGCATCCTTGGCAAAGGGTGCTGCCGCAGTTTCAGACGGCTGAGCCGGTGGAAACCGCTTGGCGTACCAGGCGCGGATCTCGCGGCGTTTGCGGTAGGCGATGATCGCAAACACCAGCAGGCTGTCGAAGACGATGGCGCGGGCCACCAGCGGCGGGATGGTTTCGGGCGGGATGCCGAGCACATTGCCATAGATGGTAAAGACCAGATCGTGCGCCTGACGCGTCAGCATGAAAATGCCGAAGCTCATGTCGTAATAGGAAAGGCCGTACCAGCCGGTCAAAAGGATGACCGGGCACGCCCAGAGGATCAGGAACCACTTCATGCTGCTCTCCCCTCCACGAATGCGCCATGTTTGAACTGCGCCGACAACCGATCCAGAGCAAGCAAGCTCACCAGGATGACAGCCGGAACCGCCAGATCGAGCGCAAGGCTCGCAAAAAACATCGTCATGATGATGACCAAGCCAGTTCTCACCGAACGTGCTCCATTCCAAAAAACGTTAACAATCTCTTCACGGCCACTCTTGCCCGTTAACCCTGACGGCGCAACGTAAACCATTTGTTAAGGTTAATTTCCGGGCAGTGCGGTTGCCGCGCTGTGGACAAGGAGTTATCGGTTGCCTTTTTCCTTCCTGCAGGCCTCCCCATGACGATCATCTTCGAAAGCATCCTGCCGATCTTCCTGCTAGTTTCTCTGGGCGTCTGGCTAAAACGCTCATCGCTGGTCGATAACACCCTGTGGGAAGGACTGGAGCAGCTCGGCTATTATATCCTGTTCCCTGCCCTGCTGTTCTCGACACTGGCAACGGCCGACTTTGCCGGCATGAAGACCGATTCGACCGCGCTTGCGACGATTGGCAGCATCACGCTGATGTCGGCAGCCCTGCTGCTGCTCTGGCCGCTGCTGCGTGCCCGCCACGTCTCGTCCGCCGCCTTCACCTCGATCTTCCAGACGGCGACGCGCTGGAACGGCTTCATGGCGCTGGCCATCGCCCAAAAGCTCTATGGGCCGCTTGGCCTCAGCCTGACGGCGCTGGTGATGACCTTGGTGATTATCCCCATCAATCTCTACAATATCGGCGTGCTGATCGGCTTCAACGGCGGACCGAAGGGGCTGCGGTTCTTCGTCTTCAAGATCGCCACCAATCCGCTGATCGTTGCCTCGGTGCTGGGTATCGTACTGAATTTCTTTCAGGTTCCGGTCTATGGCCCGGTTCTGACCGCCGTCGAGATGCTGGCGAGCGCTTCGCTCAGCCTCGGGCTTGTGATGGTCGGGGCTGGGCTGAAGGTTTCGGATGCGCTACGGCCGAGCATGGTGGCCCTGCTCGCGGTCTTTCTGAAACTGATTATCATGCCGGTGTTCATGGTCGGCACCGCCTACTTGCTCGGCATTCGCGGCGATGCCCTGCTGGTGATTGCGCTTGGCGCAAGCGTGCCGACCGCGATGAACGGTTATCTACTGGCCAAGCAGATGGGTGGCGACGCGCCGCTCTATGCTGCCGTCGCCACTATCCAGACAGTCGTGTCGTTCTTTACCATTCCGCTGGTTCTGACCGTGACCGGCTATATCGCCGCCGGATAGAGCAAGTCGACGATGTAGGCTGAATCAAACCGCGAATCGAGCATGCCATAGGTCGAGCGCCAGCCGGCAGCCAATCGCGATTCCAGGAACGCATCGGCAATCCGCCCTGCGCCGAGCCGATAGAGTTCGGCAGCGGCGGCAGCCAGCGCCAGCTGCTCGACCAGCATGCGGGCAGCCCCCTCGTCGCGCTCACAGAGCGACATTGCCGCACGTAGCACATCGACGGTCTTCTTGGCGGAGGGTCCGAGATCGCGGCTGATCACCTGGAACAACAGTTCGAACAGGTCCTTGCCGCGCGTCAGGACACGCAAGACGTCCAGTGCCATGACATTGCCGGAACCTTCCCAGATCGCATTGACCGGGGCTTCGCGATAATGCCGGGCGATCGGCCGTTCCTCGACATAACCACTGCCACCGATGCACTCCATCGCCTCGGCGATCAGCGCCGGCGCAATCTTGCAGCTCCAGTATTTCGCGACGGGCGTCATGATCCGTGCGTAGGCTGCGTCTTCGGCACTGTCGCGCGCCTTGTCAAAGGCTTCGGCGAGGCGGAACGACAAGGCGCTGGCAGCGGCGACATCGAGCGCCATGTCGGCCAGAACCCGGGTCATCATCGGCTGTGCCACCAGCGGCTTGCCGGAGACCTTACGGCCGCGCACATGATGCACGGCTTCAGCGAGCGACGCGCGCATCATACCAGCCGAAGCCAATGAGCAATCGAGACGCGTCAGCGTTACCATGTCGAGAATGGTACGGATGCCCGCATCGGGCGAACCGAGCACGAAGCCGAAAGTATCGGAAAACTCAACCTCGGAGGACGCATTCGAGCGGTTGCCGAGCTTGTCCTTCAGCCGCTGGAAGCGCAGGCCGTTGGCCGAGCCGTCTTCAAGCAGACGTGGAACGAGGAAGCAGCCGAGACCATCGCGGGTCTGCGCCAGCATCACGAAGGCATCGCTCATCGGCGCCGACATGAACCATTTATGGCCGTTCAGCCGGTAGATGCCCTCGCCCACCCGTTCGGCCGTCGAGGTATTGGCGCGCACATCCGTGCCGCCCTGCTTTTCCGTCATGCCCATGCCGATGGTGACGGAGGCTTTCTGCATCCACGGGCGGTTGGACGAATCATACTTTCGCGACAGGATCTTTGGCGCCCATTCTTTCTGGACGGCCGGCGACGCGGAGATCGCAGCCACGGAGGCGCTGGTCATGGTCAACGGGCAGAGGTGGCCGCATTCGAGCTGCGCCGTCAGGTAGAAACGCAGCGCCCTCGCCTTGTGCGAGCGGCCGCGCTCGTCGGCGATGTTTTCCCAGGCCGAAGCATGCAGGCCCGATGTGACCGAGCGGCGCATCAGCGCGTGCCATGCCGGATGGAATTCGACGACGTCAAGCCGCTCGCCGCGCGCCCCATGGGTGCGCAGCTTCGGCAGGCCTTCATTGGCCATGCGCGCCAGATCCTGCGCCTCGGGCGAGGTCACATAGCGGCCGATCGTCTCGAAATCGTCGCGCAGGGGACGCGGCATCGATGCGGCGATATCGACCAGCAACGGGTCTGAGCGGAAGGCATTGATCCCCGACCAGGGTTTCGGCTGGTTCAGATCGGCTAATTTCTGTTCGGTACGGTTCAGAGTCATGTCGCGTTTCTAACCCAAGTCCCTATGCTTAGGAACAGGATGGGCATGGGATAAATGCCGCATCCCGCAACAATTTGCGCGCGGTGCGTTATGGTCACAAAAGCGTGGGGATGCGGCCGGTTTGCGTAGCCTTTGCCTTGCCGGTTAGGGATACAGTCATTATAGACCCACGCAACTTCACCAAATGAGGCGGCTCCCCATGGATTTCTTTCCGCATCGCCACCTGCTCGGCATCAAGGGCCTGACCGAACAGGACATCACGCTCCTGCTCGACCGGGCGGACGAAGCCGTCAAGATTTCCCGCCAGAGAGAAAAGAAGACCACGACGCTGCGCGGACTGACGCAGATCAACCTGTTCTTCGAAGCCTCGACCCGGACGCAATCTTCCTTCGAGCTTGCCGGCAAACGGCTGGGTGCTGACGTGATGAACATGTCGGTCAGCAATTCGTCGGTCAAGAAGGGCGAAACGCTGATCGATACGGCGATGACGCTGAATGCGATGCACCCGGATGTACTGGTCGTGCGCCATTCGTCGGCCGGTGCCGCCGCCCTGCTTGCTCAAAAGGTTTCCTGCTCCGTCGTCAATGCCGGCGACGGCCAGCACGAGCATCCGACCCAGGCGCTGCTCGACGCGCTGACCATCCGCCGTGCCAAGGGCAAGCTGTCGCGCATCATCGTCGCGATCTGCGGCGACGTGCTGCATTCGCGCGTTGCCCGCTCCAACATCCTGCTTCTCAACCAGATGGGCGCCCGCGTCCGTGTGGTCGCTCCGGCAACACTTCTCCCCTCCGGCATCGCCGACATGGGCGCCGAGGTGTACCATTCGATGGAGGAAGGCCTGAAGGATGCCGATGTTGTCATGATGCTGCGCCTACAGCGCGAGCGCATGGCTGGCTCCTTCGTTCCCTCGGTACGCGAATATTTCCGCTATTACGGGCTTGATGCCGAAAAGCTGAAGGCTGCCAAGGACGACGCACTGGTCATGCATCCCGGCCCGATGAACCGCGGCGTCGAGATCGCCTCGGAGATTGCCGATGGGCCGCAGAGCGTTATTGAGCAACAGGTTGAAATGGGGGTTGCGGTACGCATGGCGGTGATGGAAACGCTTCTTCTTTCGCAGAACCAGGGGCCACGCACATGAGCAACGCCCTCGTCCTGAAAAACCTGCGCATCATCGACCCCTCGCGTAATCTCGATGAGACCGGCGATATCATCGTCGAAAACGGCCTGATCATTGCCGCCGGGAAGTCGGTTGAGAAACAGGGCGTCCCTGCCGGCGCCGAAATCAAGGACTGCACTGGCCTCGTCGCCGTGCCCGGCCTGGTCGATGCCCGTGTTTTCGTCGGCGAACCCGGCGGTGAATATCGCGAGACCATCGAATCCGCATCACGAGCTGCGGCTGCCGGTGGTGTCACCTCGATCATCACCATGCCCGATACCGATCCAGTGATTGACGATATCGCACTGGTGCAGTTCGTCCAGAAGACCGCACGCGACAAGGCGCTGATCAATGTCTATCCGGCGGCAGCGCTGACCAAGCATCTCGATGGCGAAGAGATGACCGAATTCGGCCTGTTGCGCGAAGCCGGCGCTGTCTGCTTCACCAATGGCCGCCGTCCGGTGCACGACACACTCGTCCTTCGCCGCGCCATGACCTATGCGCGCGAATTCGGCGCCGTGATCTCGCTCGAGACCCGCGACAAATATCTCGGTGCCGATGGCGTCATGAACGAGGGTCTGCTCGCAAGCTGGCTTGGCCTTTCCGGCGTGCCGCGCGAAGCCGAGATCATTCCGCTGGAGCGCGACCTGCGCATCGCCAGCTTGACGAAGGGTGCCTATCATGCGGCAAAAATCTCGCTGCCCGAATCGGCCGAGGCCATCGCCACCGCCCGCAAGCGCGGCGCCAACGTCACCTGCGGCATCTCGATCAACCATCTGACGCTGAACGAGAACGATATCGGCGAATACCGCACCTTCTTCAAGCTCTCGCCGCCGTTGCGTGGCGAAGACGATCGCGTCGCGATGGTGCAGGCACTTGCCGATGGCACCATCGACATCATCGTTTCGTCGCACGACCCGCAGGATGTCGATACCAAGCGCCTGCCCTTTGCCGATGCCGCCGATGGCGCGATCGGTCTGGAGACACTGCTGGCTGCTGCGCTCCGCCTCCATCACAGCGGCACCGTGCCCCTGATGCGCCTGATCGATGCCATGTCGACACGGCCTGCGCAGATCTTCGGGCTCGATGCTGGTACGCTGAAACCCGGCGCCAAGGCCGATATCACGCTGATCGATCTGGACGAACCCTGGATTTTCGGAAAGGACTCGATCGTCTCCCGCTCGAAAAACACGCCTTTCGAAAATGCCCGCTTTACCGGCCGGGCGGTTCAAACCTATGTTGCGGGAAAACTGGTCTATTCGCTGTAATCAAGCGACGGATCTGCCCCTCATCCGCCCTATCGGGCACTTCTCCTCGCAAGCAGGGAGAAGGGAGTTTCGGCAATCTCCGTCGTCCCCTCGCCCGCTTGCGGGGAGAGGGTTGGGGTAAGGGCAATATCCGCCGAGGCGGAATTGGGGAGGCAATAGGTGTCTGACATATTTTCCTGGCAACTTGGGCTAGCGCTGACGGCCGGTGCTGCAATCTTCGGCTATCTGCTCGGCTCCATCCCTTTCGGATTGATCCTCACCCGCATGGCCGGGCTCGGCGACGTCCGCAAGATCGGCTCCGGCAATATCGGTGCGACCAATGTGCTGCGCACCGGCAATAAGAAGCTGGCTGCCGCCACACTGTTGCTGGATGCCCTGAAGGGAACTGCCGCAGCGGCAATTGCCTCACGCTGGGGCATCGAGGCCGGCATTATCGCTGGTTTCGCAGCATTCCTCGGGCATCTCTACCCCGTCTGGCTCGGCTTCAAGGGCGGCAAGGGCATCGCCACTTACATCGGCCTGCTGCTTGGGCTGGCCCCCATCATGGTTCTGCTGTTCGCCGCCATCTGGCTGGCGATGGCCAAGATCACCCGTTATTCCTCTCTTTCGGCACTGGTTGCAACGCTTGTGGTTCCGGTTGTATTGTTGGCGACGGGCTACGGAAAGATCGGCCTGCTGTTCGTGGTGATGAGCATCATCACCTGGATCAAGCACCGGGCGAACATCCAGCGGCTTTTGGCCGGCACCGAAGGCCGGATCGGGGAAAAAGGATAAGGTGACATGTCGGACGGCGGCGCAGAACGAAACGGGATTGCGCTTTCGGAACGACAAAGAACTGCCTGGCTGAGGCTGATCCGCAGCGACAATGTCGGGCCTGCCACCTTCCGCGATCTCATAAACCATTTCGGCTCGGCGGAAACCGCGCTTGAAATGCTGCCCGAACTGTCGCGGCGCGGTGGCTCGACCCGCGCCATCCGCGTCGCCTCGATGGCTGAGGCTGAAAAAGAGCTTTCTGCTGCGTACCGCTTCGGCGCCCGTTTCATCGGCATCGGCGAACCCGATTACCCCCCCGCCCTGCGCCAGATCGATGGCGCCCCGCCGCTGCTGGCCGCTAAGGGCAACTCTAACATCGGCACCGTTCCTTCGCTCGGCATCGTCGGCTCGCGCAATGCCTCGATCAGCGGCACGAAATTCGCAGCCATGATCGCCCGTGATGTCGGACGCGCCGGATACTCCATTATATCGGGGCTTGCGCGGGGCATCGATACCGCCGCCCATCGCGCCAGCCTCGACACCGGAACCATTGCTGCGCTGGCCGGTGGTCTGGATCAGCCCTATCCGCCCGAGAATATCGGCCTGCTGGACGAGATCACTGAGGGTAATGGCCTGGCGATCAGCGAGATGCCGTTCGGCTGGGAACCGCGTGCCCGCGACTTCCCCCGCCGCAACCGGCTGATTGCCGGTGTCAGCCTGGGGCTTACCGTCGTCGAAGCCGCCTCCCGGTCCGGTTCGCTGATCACGGCGCGCTATGCCGCCGATTTCGGCCGGCTGGTCTTTGCAGTACCCGGCTCACCGCTTGATCCCCGCTGTCACGGCACCAACGGCCTTTTGAAGGATGGCGCGATCGTCACGACAGAGGCGCAGGACATCTTGCAGGCGCTCGCACCACTCAGCCGCATCGACCTGTTTTCGCCACCGCAGGCAGAGGAGCCGGGTGAACGCGATACCGGCCCAATGGAACCGCCGCCGAATGAGAATGATCGCGCGCAGATCACCGATGCGCTTGGGCCGACCCCCGTGGAGATCGACGACATCATCCGCCATACCGGCCTTTCGGCGTCGGCCGTCTATCTCGTGCTTCTAGAACTGGACCTTGCCGGGCGGCTTCACCGGCATCCCGGCGGCCTTGTTTCCCTCAGCATTGGAGAATGACAGCTGTCTTTTGCCAGACAGGATATCGCCGGCTTCGACAAACGCCATTTCGATCAGGTAGCACAAGCATATCAGCGCCCTCGTTGGCGGCGACGCCACGCAGTTCGCCCAGCATGTGCCGGATATAGGCGACCTTTTCACGGGCCTGTGCCTCTTTCTTGCCGGCCCCCGTTGAATTCGGAATCATCGGTTTCCCCTGTGCTGCATTCAAGATCCGCCCGTGGACAGGCACATATTGGTCGAGCGGAACGCCATGCAACACCGTTCGGTCGTGCTGGTGACCAGTTCAAGGCACGCGCCCGGAAGCATCGCTTCCTGCCCGTTCCCAGCGCGATGGAAACTACACTTCAAAGACGATATCCCATTTATCTTTAATTGCAATACAAACGTAATCTCTCATAGGTTGCATAACGTTGTGGCGGCTTATTTTAGACCCGGCACTTGACCGCAGACGAATCCCTGTCCATGTCGGGGCATCGTTATTTCCCATTGTGCCGCCCCTCCCCGGCTTGGCACAGCTTTGAACGGTTGCTTTGAGAATATGACCATGAATGTCGTCGTCGTGGAATCGCCTTCAAAGGCGAAGACCATCAACAAGTATCTGGGTCCCGGTTATAAGGTTCTCGCCTCCTTCGGTCACGTCCGCGATTTGCCGGCCAAGGACGGCTCGGTATTGCCGGATGACGACTTTGCCATGCTGTGGGAAGTGGATGCCAAATCCGCCAAGCACATGAAGGACATCGCCGACGCCCTGAAATCCGCCGACCGCCTCATCCTCGCAACCGACCCGGATCGCGAGGGAGAAGCGATTTCCTGGCACGTGCTCGATCTGCTGAGGAAGAAGAAGCTGATCGGCGACAAGCCGGTGAGCCGCGTCGTCTTCAACGCCATCACCAAGAAGGCCGTGCTCGACGCGATGGCCAATCCGCGTGATATCGATATTCCGCTGGTCGATGCCTATCTGGCGCGCCGGGCTCTCGACTATCTCGTCGGCTTCAACCTGTCGCCGGTGCTCTGGCGCAAGCTGCCCGGCGCCCGCTCGGCCGGCCGCGTGCAATCGGTGACGTTGCGTCTCGTCTGCGACCGCGAATCGGAAATCGAACGCTTCGTTTCGGAAGAATACTGGAACCTGTCGGCGCTGTTGAAGACACCGCGCGGCGATGAGTTCGAAGCGCGCCTGGTATCGGCTGCCGGTAACCGGCTGCCGCCGCGTGGCGTCACCAATGGTGAAGACGCGGGCAAGCTCAAGACTTTGCTCGACGGCGCCGCCTATACGGTCGACAGCATCGAAGCCAAGCCGGTCAAGCGCAATCCGTCGCCGCCGTTCACCACCTCGACGCTGCAGCAGGCCGCGTCCTCCAAGCTCGGCTTTTCGGCATCACGCACCATGCAGGTCGCACAGAAGCTCTACGAAGGTATTGATATCGGCGGCGAGACCGTCGGTCTCATTACCTACATGCGTACCGACGGTGTACAGATGGCGGGAGAGGCGATCGACGCTGCGCGCAGTGCCATCGGCGACCAGTTCGGCAGCCGCTATGTGCCGGAAAAGGCCCGTATCTACACGACGAAGGCGAAGAATGCCCAGGAAGCGCACGAGGCGATCCGCCCGACCGACTTCAACCGCATTCCCGACCATGTCCGCAAGTTTCTCGATGCCGACCAGTTGCGTCTCTATGACCTGATCTGGAAGCGCGGCATCGCCAGCCAGATGGCATCGGCCGAAATCGAACGGACCACCGCCGAGATCTCCGCCGACAACAAGGGCGAGAAGGCCGGCCTGCGGGCTGTTGGCTCGGTCATCCGTTTCGACGGTTTCATCGCCGCCTATACCGATGCCAAGGAAGATGGCGAGCAGAGCGACGGCGACGATGAGGATGGCCGCCTCCCCGAGATCAACGCGCGCGAAAACCTCGCCAAGCAGAAGATCAACTCGACCCAGCACTTCACCGAACCGCCGCCGCGCTATTCGGAAGCATCGCTGATCAAGAAGATGGAAGAGCTCGGCATCGGCCGTCCTTCCACCTATGCTGCGACGGTGACGACGCTGCTGGATCGCGAATACATCGTCAACGACAAGCGCAAGCTCATCCCCGAAGCCAAGGGCCGGCTGGTAACGGCGTTTCTTGAAAGCTTCTTTGCGCGCTATGTCGAATATGATTTCACCGCATCGCTGGAAGAAAAGCTCGACCAGATTTCCGCCGGTGAACTGAACTGGAAGGACGTTCTTCGCGACTTCTGGAAGGATTTTTTCGCCCAGATCGAAGACACCAAGGAACTGCGCGTTACCAACGTGCTCGACGCATTGAACGAAGAGCTGGCCCCGCTGGTCTTCCCAAAGCGCGAAGACGGCAGCGACCCGCGCATATGCCAGGTCTGCGGCACCGGCAAGCTGTCGCTGAAACTCGGCAAATACGGCGCCTTCGTCGGCTGCTCGAACTATCCGGAATGCAACTTCACCCGCCAGCTGTCCTCCGACAGCAAGAACGGCGACGAGGCTTCCGTTTCCAGCGAGCCGCTGGCGCTTGGCAAGGATCCGCATACGGGCGAGGAAATCACCCTGCGCTCCGGCCGTTTCGGCCCCTACGTCCAGCGCGGTGACGGCAAGGAAGCCAAGCGCTCAAGCCTGCCCAAGGGCTGGACGCCGGCGACCGTCGATCATGAAAAGGCGCTGGCCCTTTTGTCGCTGCCGCGCGATATCGGCGCGCACCCTGAAACCGGCAAGATGATTTCGTCCGGCCTTGGCCGCTACGGACCGTTCATCCTGCACGACGGCAAATATGCCAATGTCGAAAGCATCGAGGACGTGTTTTCCATCGGCCTCAACCGCGCCGTCTCGGTTCTTGCCGACAAGCAGGCAAAGGGACCCGGTGGACGGGGCGCCTCGGCTGCTCCGTTGAAGGAAGTCGGCGAGCATCCGGATGGCGGACCGATTACGGTCAAGGATGGCAAGTATGGTCCTTACGTCAACTGGGGCAAGGTCAACGCGACCCTGCCGAAGGGCAAGGATCCGGTGTCGGTGACGCTGGAGGACGCGCTGCTGCTGATCGCCGAGCGCATCGCCAAGGGCGGCATCAAGCCGGCAAAGGGCAAGGCAACCAAAGCCGCCAAGCCGAAGGCCGCCGCCAAAACGGATACGGCAGCCGCCAAATCGGCCAAGCCGAAAGCGGCAGCCAAGCCAAAGGCCGCGGCTAAGCCAAAGACAGCTGCAAAAGCAAAGAAAGACTGAAAGTGACCAGAAACCCGCGCGATCGAACCGAACGGCCCGGAAAACCCGCAGTCCGGATCGGACGCGCGGGCAAGAAGGTCATCATGCCCGCAGACGACACCGTGATCATTCACGGCGCCGTGCCGCCGCGTGATGTGCTGATGCGCTTCATTTCGGAAAACCCGGACAAAGCGTCGAAACGCGAAATCTACAAAGCGTTCGGCCTGAAGGGTGAAACGCGCATCGAGCTGAAATCCATGCTGCGCGACATGGAACAGGACGGGCTTCTGGAAAAGAAGCGCAACTCGCTGGTGCGCCCCGGCGCCCTTCCCCCCGTCACCGTTCTCGACATCACCACCCGCGACAAGGATGGCGAGCTGATCGGCCGTCCGGCTGAATGGCCCGACGATGCGGGCGTTGCCCCCGCCGTGTCGATCCGCCAGTCGAGTGTCGGCCAGTCGAAGGGCAAGATGCCCGTCGGCGGCATTGGCGACCGGGTTCTGGCCAAGATTTTTCCAGCCAAGGATCGCGGGGGCCCGGCCTATACGGCCCGCATCATCAAGGTGCTTGACCGCAAGCGCAACAACAACGCAGCGCTCGGCGTCTTTCGCGCTTCGCCGGATGGCGGCGGCCGGATCATGCCGATCGAGAAGCGCGGCGAGGAAATGCAGGTCGATGCCGAGCATCAGGGTCCGGCCAAGGACGGTGATCTGGTCGAGGTCGAAATCGTCCGCTCGGGCCGGTTCGGCCTGCCGCGTGCCGCAGTCAAGACCGTAATCGGGTCGGTCGCCACCGAAAAGGCGATCTCGATGATCGCCATCCATGCCCATGGCATTCCCTATATCTTCCCCGATAGTGTCATCAAGGAAGCGGATGCTGCCGGTCCTGCGACCATGTCTCACCGCGAAGACTGGCGCTCGCTGCCGCTGATCACCATCGATCCGGCCGACGCCAAGGACCATGACGACGCGGTTCATGCCGAGCCCGATCCGTCGCCGGACAATGAAGGCGGCGTCATCGTCACTGTCGCGATCGCTGATGTCTCCTGGTATGTGCGGCCGAAATCGGCACTTGACCACGAAGCCGCCAAGCGCGGCAATTCCGTCTATTTTCCCGACCGCGTCGTGCCAATGCTGCCGGAGCGGATTTCCAACGAACTGTGCTCGCTGAAACAGGGCGTCGACCGGCCGGCGCTCGCCGTGCGCATGCGATTTTCGAAGGAAGGCCGCAAGGCCGGCCACACGTTCCATCGCATCATGATGAAGAGTGCCGCCAAGCTCTCCTATAATCAGGCGCAGGCGGCGATCGATGGCAATCCAGACGATCAGACCGGCCCGCTGCTGGATCCGATCCTGAAGCCGCTGTGGAACGCCTATGCGATCCTGACGCGTGGCCGCGAACGGCGCCAGCCACTCGAACTCAACATGCCCGAACGCAAGATCGTCCTCAAGGCCGACGGCACCGTCGACCGCGTTTTCGTACCGGATCGACTCGATGCCCACAAGCTGATCGAGGAAATGATGATCCAGGCCAACGTAGCCGCTGCCGAGACGCTGGAGATCAAGCGCCAGCCGCTGGTCTACCGCGTCCATGGTGCGCCATCGCTTGCCAAGCAGGAGACGCTGCGCGAATTTCTGGCCACGCTCGACCTCTCGCTCGTCAAGGGCGGCAACCTGCGTTCCAACCATTTCAACGGCATCCTGTCGCAGGCTGTCGACAAGCC
Organism: Pararhizobium sp.; assembly: GCF_965279435.1. NCBI lineage: Bacteria > Pseudomonadati > Pseudomonadota > Alphaproteobacteria > Hyphomicrobiales > Rhizobiaceae > Pararhizobium > Pararhizobium sp. The sequence continues at coordinate 3,132,078 of NZ_CBDIHY010000003.1, read as the reverse complement.
TTATGAGACCATGGTCAACGAGATGGTGCTGCGCTCGCAGAGCCAGGCGATCTACAGCCCGGAAAACATCGGCCATTTCGGCCTCAACCTGATGAAATACGCCCATTTCACCTCACCGATCCGCCGCTACGCCGACCTGATCGTGCATCGCGCACTGGTGGGTACGCTGGGGCTTGGCGAAGGCGGCATCACGCCAGCCGAGGAAGCAGCACTCAACGATATCGCCGCTGAAATTTCGACATTCGAACGCCGGGCGATGGCCGCCGAACGTGATACCGTTGACCGGTTGATCGCCCATCATCTCAGCGGACGGGTCAACGAGGAATTCGATGGACGCATATCGGGCGTGACGAAAGCGGGACTATTTGTCACTCTTCCCGCCTATGGTGCCGACGGGTTCGTCCCTATATCTACGCTGGGACGCGATTATTTCATCTATGACGAGGCCCATCAGGCCCTTTCCGGCGAAAAAACCGGACTTGGTTATCGTCTTGGCGATCAGATCCGCGTCAAACTGGTGGAAGCTGTGCCGCTTGCCGGCGCGCTGCGCTTCGAGATGATCAGCGAAGGACGCAAGATGCCGACGGCAACGCGCTCCTTCCACAAATCCGGCCGCAGAGATCGCAGCGGCGGCGCTCGCAAAATGCCGGGAACGCGACCGCCGCGCGGCAAGCGATAAAGGATGGAAGGGATTTGCCTTCCGTCCACAGAGTGAGGATATGGATATGCAGGCAACTGGCAGCACTCCGGAAACAGTCCGCTTCGAGCAGACGCACGAAGCCCAGCGCCCGGTTGGGCGATCAATCAAGCGTGGGCTGCTGAACAAGTGCCCGGCCTGCGGCAGCGGCAAGCTCTTCGGCCGCTTCCTGAAGACAGTCGATGCCTGCTCATCCTGCGGCGAACAGCTCGACCGGCACAGCGCCGACGACTTTCCACCTTACATCGTCGTCACCATCATGGGTCACGTCGTGCTTGGCGGCTTCATGGCAACGGAAATGATCCTGCCGATGTCGAACTGGGCCCACCTGGCAATCTGGGTGCCAATCACCATCATCGGCTCGCTGGCCATGCTGCAGCCCGTCAAGGGCGGCGTCGTCGGCCTGCAATGGGCCTTGAAGATGCACGGTTTCAGTGGTCACGATGACGAACCGGCCGACGCGCTACCGGTCACGGACCGGACTGCGTGACCGCCAGTGGCGACGAGCCGGTCGACGGCTCTCCCCTCGACAGTATCAAAGTGCGCTCGCCGCGGCCGCGTGAAGCTGCATCGATCATGCTGCTCGACCGCTCGCAGGATTGCGTTCGCGTTCTTGTCGGCCGGCGCAACAAGGCGCATGTCTTCATGCCGAACCTGCACGTCTTTCCAGGCGGACGCAGGGACAGGGACGACCATCGGCTTTCCTTCAGTGGCGATATCCACCCGGATGTGCTGCAACGCCTGAAAATCGCTTACAAGCACTCTGCTCCCGAAAGCCGGCTGCGCGCCATTGCGCTTGCGGCACTTCGTGAATTGCACGAAGAGGCGAGCATCGCGGTCGGTTCTAAAGACTGCGGAAACACTCTGTTACCTTTCCTTCCCGATCTGACAAACTTGCGCTATATGGCTCGGGCGATTACGCCGCCGGGACATCCGCGCCGTTTCGATACCCATTTCTTCGCCCTGTTCACGGACGAAGCGGGCGTCGATCCGGGCGATATCCGCGACAGCCGGGAACTCGAAGATTTGAGATGGATTGATGTCAACGATGTTTCGGCGGTGCGATTGCCGGACATTACCAGCATCATCCTTGCCGATTTGAGGGCAAGCCTTCAATCCGACGCATCTCTGCCGTTTGGGAGACCGGTACCGTTCTACTACACGCGTCACGGGCGATTTGTCCGCGACCTCCTTTAGGGAATTGCATTGCATGTCACAGCCGCCGTCCGGCACGCCTGCGCCGGTTGAGGAAATACACTGGCCATCGCTGATTGCCGCCATTGCTGCCATCTCGGCCGTTGGCATCGCGATCGGCCTCGGCCTGCCGCTGCTCAGCATCATCATGGAAAAGCGCGGCATCTCGTCGACAATGATCGGCCTGAATTCGGCGATGGCAGGTCTTGCCTCCATGGCAGCAGCAACGGTCACGGCAAAGATCGCCCATCGTTTCGGCGTCGCCAATACGATGCTGCTCGCCATTGTCTTTGCCGCGATCAGCGCACTCGGCTTTTACTACATCCAGAATTTCTTGCTGTGGTTTCCGCTGCGCGTCGTCTTTCACGGTGCCATCACCGTGCTGTTCGTTCTCTCCGAGTTCTGGATCAACGCCACAGCCCCGCCGAAACGGCGCGGGCTCGTTCTCGGCATTTATGGCACCGTCCTGTCGCTTGGCTTTGCAGCAGGGCCCCTGCTCTTCTCCATCCTCGGCAGCGAGGGTATCCTGCCGTTCGCCTTCGGCGCCAGTGTCATTCTTTTGGCAGCCATACCGATCTTCCTTGCCCGCAATGAAAGCCCGGTGCTGGACGAAAAACCCGAGCTGCATTTCATGCGCTACATTTTTCTGGTGCCCACCGCCACTGCAGCCGTGTTCATTTTCGGCGCTGTCGAATCGGGTGGCCTGTCGCTCTTTCCGATCTACGGAACCCGCAGCGGTTTCACAGAATCGCAGGCCGCGCTGCTTTTGACCGTTATGGGTATCGGCAACGTGATTTTTCAGATTCCGCTGGGCCTGCTGTCGGACCGCATCAAGGACCGGCGCAATCTGCTGGCTTTGATGACTGTCGTAGGCTTGATCGGCGCGCTCTGTCTGCCCCTGCTGCAGGGCAACTGGTGGCTGATGGCCATCGTGCTGTTGTTTTGGGGCGGAAGCGTCGCCGGCCTCTATACGGTCGGCCTGAGCCATCTTGGCTCGCGTCTCACCGGCGCCGACCTTGCGGCCGCTAATGCCGCCTTCATCTTTTCCTATGCGGTGGGAACGGTGGCAGGTCCCCAGGTGATCGGCGCCGCCATGGATATTTCGGGGAATAACGGCTTTGCCTGGGCAATCGCCGGATTCTTCGGGCTTTATGTGATACTTTCCGTGGTGAGAATCGTTTTCAATCCAAAACGGACTTGACTTTTCGGGCGCGATTTGTAGTTTCGCGCCAAGTTTGCCGGGACCCTTCCCTTGGAAGTGCGCGGCTTTGTTTTTTATAAAGGCAGGACGACCATGGCGAAAGCTGCAAAAATCAAGATCAAGCTGTTGTCGACGGCCGACACAGGTACTTTCTACGTGACCTCGAAGAACAGCCGTACGAAGACGGACAAGATGTCCTTCACCAAGTACGACCCGGTCGTACGCAAGCATGTCGAATTCAAGGAAACCAAGATCAAGTAAGATCTGGTTTTTCTTTCGGAATATGAAGGCGCCGGCTGAAAAGCCTGGCGCCTTTTTCTTTTTGGTTGTTTGGCATAGGTGCGCCGGCGATCATGCCGGAATGGATTAAAACAAAAAACGCCGCCCCCATGACAGGGACGGCGTTTTAATGGGCGTCGGCTGACCGCGACCGCGGCACGAGGAACCGCATTGGTAACAGATCAGCCGACAAACCCCACGACCCAGGAGATGCGGCGGACCTGACATCATGGGGTAACTGATGGGAGTTGTTTTCTCCCTTGCTGAGGAGAATTGACTGAAAATAAAAAAAAATCAATGGATTCTTAACTACGGCGCACAACTGCGCCAAGGCATGGTTAAATTAACCATGCCTAATAGACCATCCAACGCTGATTCTGCGGCGAGCCGATCCTCAAAAAATTGCTTCTCAAAAGTAATATTACTTTTTCACAGAATGACGAAATGGCAATGCGAAACGCTTCATTAAGGCAATCGAAATATTTAAACATTTGATCTATATGCATTATTTAAAAACGCTAGAAATCACCCGTGATTTTTCCCGCCTGCATGGCAAAGATTACGGATGGATTTCACCATCTTTGCGCGACTTTTAATTCGCAGACACGTTTCCCGACAAACTTAAGATGCCGCCGGAATCACCCTATCTTTTTCCTGTGGAAAAACGCGTTAAGAGGCAGATACCCCATCCGGCTCACGCAGCGGCAGCAACCACCTGGTTGCGGCCATTGTTCTTGGCTTGATAAAGCGCCGTATCCGCACGTTTCAACAAAGCCTCTGGCGTATCGCCTTCCGGGTTCAGCGTCGCTATACCCAGCGACGCGGTGATCGACAGCGGCGTATCGGAATTCGGCAGCGCGAAACTCCTGTCTTCGACAATGGTGCGCAGCCGCTCGGCAATAGCTGCAGCCGCCTCTGCCGGTGTGTCCGGCATCACGACGACGAACTCTTCACCGCCAAACCGGCAGGCAAGGTCGGCGCCACGCACTGTCGAGCGCACACGATGGGCAAAATCACGCAGCACCTCGTCTCCGGCATCATGACCATAGGTATCGTTGACGCTCTTGAAGCGATCGATATCGGTGATGCAGATCGACAGCGGCCGGCCGCGCGCAAGGGCGCGGTCGATCAGAAGCTTCAGATGATTGTCGAGATAGCGGCGATTGTGCAGGCCGGTCAGCCCGTCCGTCACCGCCAGCTCGATGGTCTGCTTGACGCTGGCGCGCAGCCGGTCATTGCAGTGCTTGCGGCGGATCTGCGTCAGGCTGCGGGCAACCAGTTCGTTCGGATCGACGGGCCGCATCAGATAGTCGGTAACACCGAGATCGAGCGCGCGAACCACCATTTCGTCATGCCCCTGCTCGGCGATGATGAGCAGCGGAATATAACGTGTACGCTCCAGCGATCGCAGCTGCGAGCAGAGCCGAAGCGGATCGTAATCATCGAAATTCGAGTTGACGATGACCAGATCAAAACTGTTTTCGGCGGCCTCGAACAAGGCTGCCTGCGGGTCCGACATGGCCGTCACTTCCGCGACCGGCTTCAAGGCCCGGATGATACGCTCCTGCGAGCTGCCCCTGCCATCGACAAGCAGGACATTGCCGAACTCGTCCGGCCGGTCCGTCGAGGTTATATCCTGCAGGCCGACATTATGGGCCGTTTCGGCGCGGAGGCGCAGTTCGTCGCTGACATTCTTCAACCGGACCAGGCTTTTGACCCGCGACATCAGCTGCAGGTCGTTGACGGGTTTGGTCAGAAAATCGTCGGCGCCGGCTTTCAGCCCCCTCACCCGATCCGATGGCTGATCAAGGGCAGTGACCATGACGACGGGAATATGGGCGGTGCGCGGGTTTGACTTCAGGCGTTCGCAGACTTCGAACCCGTCGATCCCCGGCATCATGATATCGAGCAGGATGAGATCGACCGGCTGCCTTTCGCAGATTGCCAAAGCCTCATAGCCATCTGCCGCCGTCAGGACGTCAAAATACTCCGCCACAAGACGCGCCTCGAGCAACTTGACGTTGGCCGGGATGTCATCAACGACAAGGATCCGTGCAGTCATGCAATCTTTCCTGCCAATAAGCGCCTGAACCAGAAAGCGGATTCAACTTTCAATTTTGAGTTCACGCGCAAGAATATCGTTGAGGAGCGTTCCTGCCGGAGCCTCCTCGCGCTGTATCAGGCATCGCCCAAATAAGTCTTGATCGTCTCAATAAATTTCGGCACCGAGATGGGCTTGGAAACATAGGCCTCGCAGCCCCCCTGCCGTATGCGTTCTTCGTCGCCCTTCATCGCAAAGGCCGTAACGGCGATCACCGGGATGACATGCAGTTCGTCGTCTTCCTTCAGCCATTTGGTCACTTCAAGCCCCGAAACCTCCGGAAGCTGGATGTCCATAAGGATCAGGTCAGGCCGATGTTTACGTGCAAGATCAAGGGCTTCCATACCATTTCGGGTTTGAATGGTCGTGTACCCGGATGCCTCGATCAGGTCACGAAAGAGCTTCATGTTCAGCTCATTGTCTTCAACAATCATAACCTGTTTGGGCATTTCGATCCCTTGATTTGCGGTTCCGGCTTGCATGGCCGTCGCATCGCGATAAGTTGCGGCGCGGTTGGGCTCATAGCCCCGGAAGCTTGAAGCTACAGCGATTTGGTTGAAGAACCGGTAATATTCCGTAAAAAACTACCCGAATGCGATAAGGACGAATGGACGTGACACCATCCGAAGAAACAGCGATTGCCATCCTCGGCTGGCTTGCAAACGAGCCGGAACTGCTCGGACGTTTCCTGGCATTGACGGGTACCGATCCAACATCCATGCGGCACGCCGCCGCCGACCCCGGTTTCCTTGCCGGCGTCGTCGATTTCCTGATGGGCCATGAGCCGACGCTGCTCGCTTTTTGCGAGGCGACCGGCACGCGGCCCGAGGATGTGGTGCGCGCCCATGCGATCCTGTCGGGGCCGGACAATCCGGGAGATTTCTGACGGTGACCGATGCGCTTGATCTCAACCATATCCGTCTGACGGACCGTCCGCTGATCGTCTGCGATATCGACGAAGTCGTGCTGGAATTCCTGACGCCGTTTTGCAACTTCCTGCGCTCGTGCGGCCGTGATCTTTTGCCCCGCTCCTTCCGCCTGAATGGTAATATCGTCGATCTCGACACTGGTCTTCCGGTCGAAGATGCGATGACGAGCGAACTGCTGGAGACATTCTTCCGTCTGCAGGACCAGTGGCAGACGCCTGCCGATCGCGTCGTGGATACCTTGGCGGCACTCTCCACTGAAGCCGATATCATCTTCCTGACCGCGATGCCGCCACGCCACAGCGGCGTGCGCCGGGCGTTGCTCGATCGCCATGACCTGCACTATCCTCTGCTGGCCAGCGAAGAACCCAAGGGGCCGATCATCAAGCGTCTGCACGATGCCCGCGATGTGCCGCTGGTGTTCATCGACGATATCCTGCGCAATCTGCAGTCCGTTCAGACCCATGCGCCGGGTTGCCTGCTGATCAACCTGATGGCGAACGCCCAATTCCGGGCGATGGCGCCGGATCCGGGCGACGGCATCGCCAAGGCAGACTGCTGGACAGATGTGGCCGCCATCATCCGTGCGCATTTTTTGCGCTGAACGGCGGCGGGCAAACTGATTCCGGGCAAAAAGATCGCCCATGCTCACCTTTCCTGGGAAGGTCATCAAGATCGCCTTTCCATGCCTTGAGACTCGTCAGTTTAGGGCGTATCGTGAAAATGTTCAACTTTTGTTCCGATCGATGCAAACAGACGCGCAGCAATTTCCGGGGTTTTGCCGAGACTGTCTCACAGGCCAACCGGCCGGCATTCGCCGTTGCCGGGCCTGCGGTAGCCCGCGCCTGCTCTATCATTCCGAACTCTATCAGCTGACGCTTGCCCATATCGATTGCGACGCCTTCTATGCCTCGGTGGAAAAACGCGACAATCCCGAATTGGCCGACAGGCCGGTGATCATCGGCGGCGGCAAGCGCGGCGTCGTCTCCACCGCCTGCTATATCGCCCGCATCCATGGCGTCCGCTCCGCCATGCCGATGTTCAAGGCACTGGAGGCCTGTCCGCAGGCTGTCGTCATCAGGCCCGACATGGAAAAATACGTGCGGGTCGGGCGCCAGGTGCGCATGCTGATGCAGGAGCTGACGCCACTGGTTCAACCGCTGTCGATCGACGAGGCATTTCTGGAATTGAAAGGCACCGAGCGGCTGCATCACGATCCCCCTGCCCGGACACTGGCCAAATTCGCCCGCCGGGTCGAACAGGAGATCGGCATTACCGTTTCGGTCGGCCTGTCCTATTGCAAGTTCCTCGCCAAGGTGGCGTCCGACCTGCAGAAGCCCCGCGGCTTTTCGGTGATCGGCGCGGCAGAAGCACTGGATTTTCTCAAAGACAGGTCGGTGACGCTGATCTGGGGCGTCGGCAAGGCCTTTGCGGCGACCCTGGAGCGCGACGGCATCCGCACCATTGGCCAGTTGCAGACAATGGACGAAACCGACCTGATGAAGCGTTATGGCACGATGGGACAGCGCCTCTACCGGCTGTCTCGCGGTCAGGACGAACGCACCGTCGAGATCGACGGGGAAGCCAAGAGCGTCTCATCGGAAACCACGTTCAACGACGATCTCTGCGACTATGACGATTTGGTCACGCATCTGCGCCGGTTGAGCGAACAGGTGGCGCACCGGCTGCGCAAGGCCGACATTGCCGGCCAGACCGTGGTGCTCAAGCTGAAAACCGCCGATTTCAAGAGCCGGACGCGCAACCGCCGCCTTGACAGCCCCACACGCCTTGCCGACCGCATCTTTCGCACCGGCATGCAGCTTCTGGACAAGGAAACCGACGGCACCAAATTCCGCCTGATCGGCATTGGCGTCTCCGACCTTTCCAATCCCGATCTCGCCGATCCGCCCGATCTCGTCGATACGCAGGCAACCCGGCGCGCTGCGGCGGAAGCGGCGATCAATACGCTGCGCGACAAGTTCGGCAAGGCGACGGTCGAGACCGGTTACACGTTCGGCAAGGGCCGGCGAAAATAACCGGCTTCACATTCCTGTGTTCCGCACGGAACAGCAAAGTTTCCTTAAATCTCTCAGGCTAGGCTGATCTTCTGTTTCTTGTGTCCGGATGCTCCTTATGGTTTTGCGTTTTACATTTGGTCTCGGCTTGGCTCTCGCTTTGTCTGCCAGCGTTGCGTTTGCGGGCGAGCAAGCTCCCCTGCAGATCGTCGTTTCCAGAGACCAGCAATCGCTGGTGGTCTATGACGGCAATACGGTGATCGCCACGTCGAATGTCTCGACGGGCAAAGCCGGTCATTCGACGCCGACAGGCATTTTCTCGATCCTCGAAAAACGCCGCTTCCACAAGTCGAACATCTATTCGAACGCGCCGATGCCGTTCATGCAGCGGCTGACCTGGTCCGGCATTGCGCTGCATGCCTCCAATCACGTTCCGAGCTACCCGGCCTCGCATGGCTGCGTGCGGATGCCGGATGCCTTTGCCAAACAGCTGTTCAAGATGACCGGCCGGGGCGTGCATGTGCTGATCTCCGATCGCCAGCTGACGCCGGTCGCCATCGCCGATCCGTTCCTGTTCCAGCCGAAGGGGAAGGAACCGGAATTGCTTTCGGACGCGACGTTGCGGCCGAGTGTTTCGCAGGTCCCCACCCAATCTGTCGAAGTTGCCACGATTGAGCCCCCACCGGAAAAACAGGCCGCCGTCGAGACGGAAAAGCAACCGCCGATCCGGATGTTGATCACCCATCGCGGCATACGCGAAAACACCATGGATATGCAGACCCTGCTCAACGAACTCGGTTATGCCGCCGGTCTCGCCGATGGCTACACGGGCGCGCAGACCATCGATGCCATCAAGGCGTTCCAGACTGCGGAAAAACTCACCGTCGATGGCAAGGCAACACCGGCCTTCATCGAAGCGCTCTATGCCAAGGCCGGCAAGGGCAAGCCGCCGAACGGCCAGCTTCTCATCCGCCGCGATTTTGAACCCTTGTTTGAAACGCCCGTCGTGATCGACAGGCCGGAGGTCGCACTCGGCACCCACTTCTTCCAGTTCCAGGATATCGATGCCGCCACCGGCAAGGGTGAATGGTTCGCCATGACGCTCGACAACACGCTCCCAGGGCCGATGAAAAAGCGCCTTGGTATCACCGTCGAAGAAGACCCGGCGGCCTTCAATGCCGCGCAACGGACGTTGGCCCGCATCACGATGCCGGACGAGACGCGCCAGCGGATCGAGGAACTGCTCGCTGAGGGCTCGTCGCTGACCATCTCGGACATGGGGCTTGGCCAGGAAACCGGCGCCGGCACGGATTTCGTCACCGTCACCCGTACCCGTTCAAAATCCTGACGGTCTAGCGCTAGACCAGTTCGACATCGATGACGCCCGGCGCTGTCCTCAGCGCCGCCGCGATCTCAGGCGAGATCCGATATCGCTCGTTCAACTCCACCTCGATTTCGCGCTGGCCATTATCCTTGATGACGATGAACGACACCAAACCTTCGCCGCGTGCGTTCAGATGTGTTGCCACAGAGCGCAGCGGGCCACTGTCGCGGACATAGACGCGCAGCGCCTTCTGCATCTGCAGCGACCGTTCTTCCAGTGACTGCAGCGTCTGGATGCGCATGCCGATGCCCTCCGGCCGCTCTTCGGCCTGCACCGTCATCACCAATGATTTGCCGGGTTCGAGAAGGTCGCGGTACTGATTGAGCGCCTCCGAAAACAGCACAGCCTCGAACTGGCCGGTCGAATCGGAAAAGGCAATAATGCCCATCTTGTTGCCGGTGCGGGTCTTGCGCTCCTGCTTCGATGTCACGGTGCCCGCGAGCCGCCCGGCCGCCGCCCCCTTTTTCACCGACGCGGAGAAGTCGGCAAAGGTTTGGACGCGGATCTTGTTCAACAGCTCATTGTAGGTATCGAGCGGGTGGGCGGACAGGTAAAAACCCAGCACCTGGAACTCGCGGTGCAGCTTTTCCGATGCCAGCCAAGGCGAATAAGGCGGCAGGTTGATCTTTTCCGGGCCGGTCGCAGCACCGGCGCCAAACATGTCGCTCTGGCCGCTGATCTTGTTGGCTTGGGCAATCTGCGCAAAGCCGAGAATGCGGTCGAGCCCACCCACCAGTTCGGCCCGGTCATAGCCGAAACAATCAAAGGCGCCAGCGCAGATCAGACTGTCGAACACCCGCCTGTTCAAAAGCTTCGGATCGATGCGCAGGCAGAAATCTTCGAGATCGGCGAAAGGCTCTTCGCCACGCACCTCAACGATATGATCGACGGCCGCTTCGCCGACGCCCTTGATGGCCGACAGCGAATAATAGATGCGGTTGTCGCCGGTCTCGAAACGCCGGAACGATGTCTGCACCGATGGTGGAATGACCTCGATATCGAGCCGCTTGGCATCCTGGCGGAAGTCGTTGATCTTGTCGGTGTTCGACATGTCGAGCGTCATCGACGCGGCAAGGAACTCGACCGGGAAATGCGCCTTCAGATAGGCCGTCTGATAGGAAACGATGGCGTAAGCTGCGGCGTGCGATTTGTTGAAGCCGTAGTTGGCGAACTTGGCGAGCAGATCGAAGATCAGATCGGACTGCGGCTTCGAGACACCGTTGTCGACGGCACCCGTGACGAAACGGGTGCGCTGCTTGTCCATTTCCTCCTTGATCTTCTTACCCATGGCGCGGCGCAGAAGGTCGGCTTCGCCGAGCGAATAGCCCGATAGGACCTGGGCGATCTGCATCACCTGCTCCTGGTAGACGATAACGCCCTGGGTCTCCTTCAAAAGATAATCGATCTTCGGATGGATCGATTCGATCTCTTCCTCGCCGTGTTTGCGAGCGTTGTAGACCGGGATGTTTTCCATCGGGCCTGGTCGATAGAGCGCCACCAGCGCGATAATGTCCTCGATGCAGTCCGGCCGCATGCCGATCAGCGCCTTGCGCATGCCGGCACTTTCCACCTGGAACACGCCGACTGTGTCGCCCTTGGAAAGCATCTCGTAGGTTTTCTGGTCGTCGAGCGGCAGCGCCTCAAGCTTGACCTCGATATCGCGCTTCTTGATGAAATCGACGGCGACTTTCAGCACCGTTAGCGTCTTCAGTCCCAGAAAGTCGAACTTGACGAGGCCGGCCTGCTCGACCCATTTCATGTTGAACTGGGTAACAGGCATGTCAGAGCGCGGATCGCGGTACATCGGCACCAGCTGTGACAGCGGCCTGTCGCCGATGACGATACCGGCAGCGTGGGTCGAGGCGTGGCGGTAGAGACCCTCGATCTTCTGGGCGATATCGAGCAGACGGCCGATCACCGGCTCCTTGTCGACCTCCTCCTGAAAACGCGGCTCTTCCTCGATCGCCTTGGCGAGCGTGGTCGGATTGGCCGGATTGTTCGGCACCATCTTGCAGATCTTGTCGACCTGGCCATAGGGCATTTCCAGCACACGGCCGACGTCGCGCAAGGCGGCGCGCGCCTGCAGCGATCCGAAAGTGATGATCTGCGCCACCTGTTCGCGGCCATACTTGCGCTGCACGTAGCGGATGACCTCTTCGCGCCGGTCCTGGCAGAAGTCAATGTCGAAGTCGGGCATCGAGACGCGGTCCGGATTAAGGAAGCGTTCGAACAGAAGCGAGAAGCGCAAGGGATCTACGTCGGTGATGGTCAAAGCATAGGCGACCAGCGAGCCTGCACCCGAACCACGGCCGGGACCGACTGGAATATCCTGCAGCTTTGCCCATTTGATGAAGTCGGCAACGATCAGAAAGTAGCCCGGAAATTTCATCTTCTCGATGACGGAAAGCTCGAAATCGAGCCGCTCGCGATAATCGGTCTCGGTATAGCCTGGCGACATGCCGAGCATTCGCAGTCGTTCGTCGAGACCCTCGACCGCCTGACGGCGCAATTCGATCTCCTCGGAGCGCTCGGCCTCCTTTGGATCGTCCGATGCACCGGTAAAACGCGGCAGGATCGGTGCGCGGGTCTTCAAGACGAAGGAACAGCGCTTGGCGACCTCGATGGTGTTTTCCAGCGCCTCCGGCAGGTCGGCAAACAGAGCCGCCATATCCTCGCGGCTCTTCAGATAATGATCCGGCGTCAGGCGGAAGCGTGTATCATCCGAGACCATCGCATTGTGCGCCACCGCCATCAGCGCATCATGCGCCTCGAATTCGGCTGGCGACGGGAAGAATGGCTCGTTGGTGGCGACGATCGGCAGTTCGAGCTTGTAGGCGAGATCGATGACGCGGTTTTCATGGCGGCGGTCATATTTGCCGTGGCGCTGAAGCTCGACATAGAGACGATCGTCAAAAACCATAGAAAGCGTTTTTAGGCGCGCTTCCGCGAGCGCATGGTGACCGGACTTCAAGGCCATATCGACAGGCCCACCCGAGGCACCGGTCAGTGCAATCAAGCCCCCCGCTCCGCCTTCCTGCAGCCAGGACAGTGCAATGCGCACCGACTGGTTTCCCTCGCCGCCGAGATAGGCCCGGCTGACGATATCGACGAGCCGGACATAGCCGGCATCCGTCGCCGCAATCAGAACGATGGCCGGCAGCTTGGCCAGATGCTGGGCGTGGCCGCGTTTCTCGCCTTCGCCTTCATCCTCCATATCGATCGACAACTGGCAGCCGATCAGCGGCTGCAGGCCATCGTCCATGCACTTTTGCGAGAATTCGAGCGCGGCAAACAGGTTATTGGTATCGGCAATGCCGATAGCTGGCTGACCGTCGGCAACAGCCTTGCCGATGATCTTCTTGATCGGCAAAGCCCCCTCAAGCAGCGAAAAGGCAGAATGAACCCGAAGATGAACGAACTGGGGAGATACGCCGCCCTGAGCGGAACTATCCTGCCGCTTGCCGTTTACTGCATCTGCATCTGCCATGGCACACCCCGATTCCTGTGAAGGACCGAGGATATCCTGTTTCCGTCCGCAGATGTCCAGTTTTCATCTGCCACGCGGCAGCAATTTCAAACTAGTCCATCTTGTCCACAGCCGAGCACTTCTTCCATTCCGCGCGACGGCGAATGCGCGGAATGACAAGTGGCCTCAACCGGACTTACATGCCGATGACGATGATTGAAAAACTGGCGATGAACATGGCAATGGAGGTCAAAGCGGCGAGATCACGAATGAAGTCAGTCATTGGTCGGCTCCCTTTTCCGTTATGTTCTTACAATGTTCTATTTATGTTCATGCGTCAAGCAGCAACTGCAAATCTTCGATCTCTGATGAACGGGGATGGTAAACACTTTCCAACCTACCTGATTGGTAAGGATATCCGGCATCTGGACGCGGGCCGGTTGGCCGATTAGTCTGCACATCAAGTATACATCGAGGGATGATTTGATGAAGATATCACTGACCGTCATGGCGGCGTTGCTCGGCCTGTCTGCGACTCTGGCGCAGGCGGCAGACGCCGTCGATCCGGATCGCATCGTCTTTGCGGCGACAGGCGATTGGGACAAGGACGGCAGTTCAGATCTTGCTATGCTGGTGGCACCTGCCGAGGGCAGCGACGAGGACAACGCTGTCTATATCTATCTCAATGACGGCGACACCGACCGGCTGAAACTGAAAACAGTGGTGCCGAACAAGGTTTGGGGAGATCTGACCATGGCCGGGCGGGCACCATCGATCACCGCCCTTGAGAACGGCTCGATCCTGATCACCACCCGCAATGATTCCGTCGGCCGCGATCGCTGGGAGCAGAAGCTGACGGTCGCCTATCGCAACTTCGACTTCGTCGTCGCAGGCTATACCTATACGTCCTACGACACGCTCGACCCCGACAATACGACGGAATGCGATTTCAATGTGCTGACCGGCAAAGGCAAGAGCAGCGGCAGGCCCGTTGCCGCCAAAGGCGAAATCGTGCTGCTCAAGGACTGGTCCGACGAGCGCGGACAAACGGTCTGCAATAAGGGATAGACGCAAGGCAGCCCCGCCCGCAACCGAAGCGACGGCTGTTACTGACCGCCGCTGCTAAAGCTCGATGACCTTGCCGTCCTCGATGGTGACGCGGCGGTCCATGCGCGAGGCCAGTTCGTAATTGTGGGTGGCGATCATTGCCGCAAGGCCCGACTGGCGAACCAACGCTTCCAATGCTTCGAAAACGTAGCCTGCGGTTTCCGGGTCGAGATTGCCGGTCGGCTCGTCGGCCAGAAGCACCAGCGGCGCATTGGCGACAGCCCGGGCAATGGCAACACGCTGCTGCTCGCCGCCGGACAGCTCCGATGGGCGATGTTCGGCGCGGTGGCCGATGCGCATGTAATCCAGAAGCGCGGCCGCACGTTCGCGGGCCTCGGCCTTGTTGAGACCGGCGATCAACTGCGGCATCATGATGTTTTCGATTGCGGTGAATTCCGGCAACAGATGATGGGCCTGATAGACAAACCCGATCTCGTTGCGGCGGATCGCCGTGCGCTGCTCGTCGCTGAGCCCACCGCAGGATTGCCCCTTGATCAGCACCTCACCGGCATCCGGCCGCTCAAGCAGACCCGCCAGATGCAACAGTGTCGACTTGCCGGTGCCCGAGGGTGCGACAAGCGCCACGGTCTGGCCACCGAACAGCGAAAAATCCGCGCCCTTCAGGATCGACAGGGTTTCGTCGCCCTGGCTGTAATGACGTTCGACGCCGGAAAGCTGCAATGCCACGCGCGCATTCATCGTGTCTGAAATCCCCAATTATTCGTAGCGCAGAGCCTGAACCGGATCGAGGCGCGACGCGCGCCAGGCCGGAAAGATCGTGGCAAGAAAGGACAGGCCGACGGCCATGGCGACAACCGATGCGGTTTCGCCAAAGTTCATATCGGCCGGAAGCTGGCTTAAGAAATAGAGTTCGGGATTGAACAATGTCGTTCCCGAAATCCAGGAAAAGAACTGCCGGATCGACTCGATGTTGAGGCAGACGAGAACGCCCAGAAGCACGCCCGCAATGGTGCCGACAATACCGATCGCCGCCCCTGTCATGAAGAAGATCCGCATGACAGAACCGGACGAGGCGCCCATGGTGCGCAGGATGGCGATGTCGCGGCCCTTGTCCTTCACCAGCATGATCAGGCCGGAGACGATGTTGAGCGCCGCCACCAGAATGATCAGCGTCAGGATCATGAACATGACGTTGCGCTCGACCTGAAGGGCGGAGAAGAAGGTCTTGTTGCGATCGCGCCAGTCGCTGATCAGCACCTGGCGTCCGGCCGCATCCTCGATCGGCTGGCGCAGGTCATCGACCAGATCTGGATCCGTGACGAACAGCTCGATCGACTGCGCGATACCCTCGGCGTTGAAATAGAGCTGGGCTTCTTCCAACGGCATGAAAATGATCGAGGCGTCGTATTCCGACATGCCGATCTCGAAGATCGCCGAGACGGTATAGGACTTGACCCGCGGGTTGACGCCCATCGGGGTAATGTCCCCTTCCGGCGCCACCAGCGTGATCGTACCACCGGCGGTGATACCCAATTGTTGAGCCATGCGTGAGCCGATCGCAACACCCGTTCCGGCCGCGTAACCGACGAGATCGCCGGACTGGATATGATCGGAAATCGACTTCATCTTGGCGAGATCGTCAGCACGGACGCCGCGGACCAGCGCGCCCGTTCCGGCGCCACCGGGACCGGAAGCCAGCGTCTGGCCTTCGATCATCGGGATCGCCATGGTGACGCCCTTGACGCCGGAAAACTTTGTCGCAAGGTCGGCGTAGTTGTCGAGCGGGCCATCCAGCGGCTGGACGATCATGTGACCGTTGATGCCCAGGATGCGCGAAATCAGCTCGGTGCGGAAACCGTTCATCACGGCCATGACGATGATCAGCGTCGCCACACCCAGCATGATACCGATGAAGGAAAACCCGGCGATCACCGAAATGAACGCTTCCTTGCGGCGCGAGCGCAGATAGCGCCAGGCCACCATGCGCTCGAATGTGGAAAACGGACGGCTCGACGGCGCCTTGGCGGTCGCGGCCTTTTCCTGTTCTAGCGTCGCAGCGCTCATTCCCTGGTCCCTTATTTCGAGGCGGTCAGCTTGTTGATGGCTGCCTCGATCGTCAATGTTTCGCGGGCGCCGGTCTTGCGATCCTTGAGTTCAACCTCGCCATTGGCAACCGAACGTGGCCCGGCAATGATCTGCACAGGCACCCCGATCAGGTCAGCAGTGGCAAACTTGGTGCCGGCGCGGTCGTCCTTGTCGTCGTACAGCATATCGAATCCTGCGTTGCCCAGCGCAGCATAGAGGGTTTCGCACGCCGCGTCGCATGCTTCGTCGCCGGACTTCATGTTGATCACAACCGCATCAAACGGCGCGATGGAGGCCGGCCAGATGATGCCGTTCTCGTCATGCGATGCCTCGATGATGGCGGGAACCAGACGGGTCGGGCCGATGCCATAGGAACCCATATGCACCGTGTGTTCCTTGCCGTCAGGGCCTTGAACCTTGGCGCCCATGGCTTCGGAATATTTGGTGCCGAAATAGAAGATGTGGCCAACTTCGATGCCGCGCGCCGAAACTTTGGAGGCATCATCGATGGCGTTGAAGGCGGCTTCGTCGTGCATTTCGGAGGTGGCGGCGTAGAGCGATGTCCACTTGTCGAAGATCGCCTTCATCGCGGCGGCATCCCAGAAATCCGTGTCGTCGGATGGAATGTCGAAGTCGAGGAAGTGCTTGTGGCAGAAGACTTCCGATTCACCGGTATCGGCAAGGATGATGAACTCGTGGCTGAGATCGCCGCCGATCGGGCCGGTATCGGCGCGCATCGGAATGGCGCGCAGGCCAAGACGCGCGAAGGTGCGCAGATAGGCTGCGAACATGCGATTGTAGCTGTCCACCGCGCCTTCGCGATTGAGATCGAAGGAATAGGCATCCTTCATCAGGAATTCGCGCGAACGCATGGTGCCGAAACGCGGACGGCGTTCGTCACGAAACTTGAGCTGGATATGATAGAGATTGAGCGGCAGGTCCTTGTACGACTTGACGTAAGAACGGAACACGTCGGTGATCATCTCCTCGTTGGTCGGCCCATACAGCATGTCGCGCTTGTTGCGATCCTTGATCCGCAGCATTTCATCGCCATAGGCATCATAGCGGCCGCTTTCCTGCCAGAGCTCGGCCGATTGCAGCGTCGGCATCAACAGTTCGACGGCGCCGGCGCGGTCCTGTTCTTCCCGGATGATCTTGGTCACCTTGTCGAGAACCCGCTTGCCGAGCGGCAGCCATGTATAGATACCGGCCGACTGCTGACGAACCATGCCGGCACGCAGCATCAGCCGGTGCGAAACAATTTCCGCTTCCTTCGGGGTTTCCTTCAGAATGGGCATGAAAAAGCGGGACAGGCGCATGAACGGGTTCCAGAAGTTAAAAGCACTTCGCACTATCGTTGGATTCGGGCGAAATAACGTTGAGCCTGCAGGCCATGCACGCGACGAGCGCGCAAACCGGACACTGCCGTTTGACTGTTTGCCACGACGACCGGCCAGCTGATTCCAGAAGGCGATGCACCGCGCTTACGCGTTCATAGACGCTTCGCGGCAGGAAGAAAACCCGTCATCTTTTTTGGCGCAACGGGTGACGGCGCACTGAATTTCAAGGTGGGGAAAAACAAAAATACCTGCGTCAAAAAGGCACGGTAGTAACAGGATTTTGACAGAAGTTGTCAACGGAAAAATTTAACCAGAGTGTAGCAAAAATGCAAAAAAAACGGATGACAACGCATAATGTTTGGGCTAGTTTTGGCCCACAAAAGAGGCAGGGAGATTAAATTCTTGTCGATTTCGCGGTCAAGTCTTGGGAGGATAAGATCTTAGGCGCGTTTACACGCAGCCACCGGTAACGGATAAGGATCACGCGATACTTTAAAGAACAAGGCTTTTAGCCTTGTTTTTTTTTGACTTTTTATACTGAGAGCAATGGGATGAGAAATGTTCGTCGCCTGAATCGCGGCGATTGTGTGGCGGCCGCATTCGCTTACAGGCTCAGTAAAGGGTAAGCCGCCGCTATCGCAGCCGCAGCAACACCGATCATCCCCTCAATAGAACTTAGGCGCAAACTGCGGGATCGAGTCTAGGCCGTAGCCCATACGGACCGAAAGCACGTACCATATCGCGTGGATAATGGCAGCAAGCACCGAGGTCATTAGAAACACCCGAAGCGCGCGGAAACGCGCAGGTGCACTTTCAACGCTGCCCGGTACGACCTCGTTGTTTTCGGCCTGCGTCCGCAAGCCGATCGGCAAGACGATGAACAGCGACAACCACCAGATGATGAAATAGATCGCGAAGGTGGAAAAGATCGGCATTGTGGTCTCTCATTACGAAGGGAGATCGATGTCTCGCCTTTTGACATGGCGCGCGTGAACGGTGTTATACCGCGTTCGTATCTGCCCGACAAATACTGCGGCCGATAAATACCGGCGCGCGGTCTTCTGTCACACCTGCTCGAGTTCGATCAGCGTGCCGAAGAAATCCTTCGGGTGGAGAAACAGCACAGGCTTGCCATGCGCGCCGATCTTCGGATTGCCGTCACCAAGCACCCTGCCCCCGGCAGCAACCAGGCTGTCGCGCGCAGCCAGGATGTTCTCGACCTCGTAGCAGATATGGTGCATGCCGCCGGCCGGGTTTTTCGCAAGGAAAGCCCCGATCGGCGAACCTTCGCCAAGCGGTTCCAGAAGCTCGACCTTGGTATTATCAAGCGTGACGAACACGACGGTGACGCCATGTTCCGGCAACGCTTCCGGCGCGGTGACCGACGCGCCGAGCATCGACCGGTATCGCTCCACCGCTGCGGCAAGATCCGGAACGGCAAGAGCGATATGGTTGACACGTCCAAGCATCGGTCTGATCCCGGCTATCAGAGCTTGTTGATGAACACGGTAACGACAGGCTTCTTGCCCCAGACGTCGTTGGCCGTACCGCGAATGGCCCGGCGTACTGCTTCCGTGACCATGGCGATATCCTTGCGCTTGCCGCGCGGGATGCTTTCGACAGCGCCCAGAACCGCGTCATAGAGCGTATCATTCATGTCTTCGCCTTCATCATCGAACTCGGGCAGGCCGATCGGAACGACGATCGGGTCGGCCGCGAAATCGTAACGGGCGTCCAGAATAACATTGACCGCAACATGACCGGCAAAGGACAGCTTGCGGCGATCGCCGATGCCCATCTCCTCGAAATCGCCGATCAGGCTGCCGTCCTTGTAGATGCGGCCGTGCGGCGCTTCGCCGATGACGGTCGCCGGTCCCGGCGCCAGACGGAGAATATCACCATTTCGGACACGCGGAACGGTCTTGATGCCGGACTGCAGGCCAAGTTCGGCCTGTGCAGTCAAGTGGGCTGCTTCGCCATGCACCGGCACCAGCATCTGCGGGCGCGTCCACTCATACATCTGCTGCAGCTCGTTGCGGCGGGGATGGCCGGAAACGTGGACCAGCGCTTCGTTATCGGTGATGATATGGATGCCCTGTTCGACCAGGCCATTCTTGATGTCGTTGATCGCCTTCTCGTTACCGGGAATGGCGCGCGAGGAAAACACCACGGTATCGCCGGCCGTCAGCGCAACGTTGCGCATTTCGTCACGCGAGATCTTGGCGAGTGCAGCGCGGGATTCACCCTGGCTGCCGGTCAGGATCACCACGACCTTGTCGCGCGGGATATAGCCGAATTCGTCTTCGGCGATGAACGGGTTCAGACCTTCCATCAAGCCGACATCGCGGGCAACGTCGCAGACGCGCTTCATCGAGCTGCCGAGAAGCAGCACTTCGCGGCCGGCAGCAGCCGACGCCTTGGCAATCGAGCGGATGCGGCCGACATTGGACGAAAAGGTGGTGATCGCCACGCGGCCCTTGGCATTCTCGATGATCTTGGTGAGGCTGGTCGACACTTCTTCTTCCGAAGGAGAGACACCATCGCGCATGGCATTGGTGCTGTCGCACATCAGCGCCAGAACGCCCTCGTCGCCGACAGCGCGGAACCGCGCCTCGTCGGTGAACGGGCCGAGCGACGGTGCGTGGTCGATCTTCCAGTCGCCGGTGTGGACGACATTGCCGAGCGGCGTGCGGATGACCAGCGACATCGGCTCGGGGATCGAGTGATTGACGCCGACGGCTTCGATCTCGAACGGACCGACATTGATGCGGTCGCCTTCCTTGAAGATGGTGATCGGCACCTGCGCACGGCTGCGCTCATAGGAGCGCTTGGCTTCGAGCATGCCGGCAGTGAACGGCGAGGCATAGACCGGCACGTTGAGGCCCGGCCAAAGATCGGCCAGCGCGCCGTAATGGTCTTCATGAGCATGGGTGATAATGATGCCCTTGAGATTCTTGCGCTCTTCGGCAAGGAACCGGATATCGGGAAGCACCAGATCGACGCCGGGCAGATCAAGACCCGGGAAGGTCACGCCGCAATCGACCATGATCCACTGGCGGTGGGCGGGCGAACCATAGCCGTAAAGGGCCAGGTTCATGCCGATTTCCCCCACTCCGCCTAGCGGCAGGAAGACGAGTTCGTCTTGTTTGCTCATTGATTGATTGCGCCTTATGTCACCCGAAATGGGGTCTATCCAAAAAATACATCGCCTGCGGCGATGCGTTGAACCGCGCCTGCTCCAAGATCGAGCATCAGCCGGCCGTCTTCATCTATGCCTTCAAACCGGCCGGAAAGCGAGCGATCCGGCAGGTTGACTGTAATCTTCTGGCCTATACCGCCTGCTGCGGACCGCCATTGTGCAATAATCTCTGCGATGCCGTCGCCGCGGTTCCAAATGTTCAACGCATCGCTCATGGAGCGGAACAGATGGGCAAAAAGCTCGTCCGGCGAAACGGCGGCACCTTCCGCGTGCAGGCTGGTGACGGGATAGAGCCCATGATCCGGCGCCAGCGCAACATTGATGCCGCAGCCGATGACCAGTGCATGATGCCCGTCCGGTATTGCCTCGCCTTCCAGCAGGATACCGCAGCACTTTTTACCCGCAATCAGAATATCGTTCGGCCATTTGATCGAGACCGCATTGGACCCTGCCGGCATCACGGCCTGGATTGCCCGATGCACCGCAACAGCGACTGCCAGCGGCAGCGATTGCAATTTCTCCATCGGTGCCGGATCGATCAGAAGCAGCGAGGCATAGAGATTGCCCGGTTCCGATGCCCAGCTGCGGCCACGCCGGCCACGGCCGGAGACTTGCCGCGCTGCGGTGATCCAGTGAAGTCCCGAATCACCCGCACGCGCCCGGATCAGGCATTCTGTATTCGTCGATCCGACATCGCCAAGCGCTGTATGCCGGAAATCATCGAGCGAAACTCTGCCGATCCGGCCCTGTTCTGTCAAAAGAACGTCCGCGCTGCAACTTCGGCCGCGGTGCCGATCGGTCCACCGATCAGAACATAGGCAAGAACGAACAGACCGGAGAGGCCGTAGACCAGACGCAGCACGCCGGAAGGCCGTGCAAACTCGTCCTTGGCGTCATCGAACCACATCAGCTTGATGACGCGCAGATAGTAGTAGGCACCAACGACGGAGGCGAGAACACCGATGATCGCCAGAGCATAGAGATGCGCTTCGATTGCCGCCATGAACACGAAGTACTTGGCAAAGAAGCCGGCGAGCGGCGGAATGCCAGCGAGCGAAAACATCATCACGGTCAGGACCGTCGCCATGAACGGGTTGGTCTGCGACAGGCCAGCAAGATCATCGACGCTTTCGACGTGATTGCCGTCCTTGCGCTTCATCGCCATGATGCAGGCAAAGGTGCCGAGCGTCATCACCACATAGACCAGCATATAGATCAGCACGCCGCGCACACCGGCCATCGAGCCGCTGGACAGGCCGACGAGCGCATAGCCCATGTGACCGATCGACGAATAGGCCATCAGTCGCTTGATGTTCTTCTGGCCGATGGCGGCAAACGAGCCGAGCAGCATCGAGGCAATCGAGATGAAGACGACGATCTGCTGCCAATCCGTGACGATCGGCTCGAACGGCGAGATGACCAGACGGATCAGCATGGCCATCGCGGCAACCTTCGGAGCCGCCGCAAAGAAGGCGGTGACCGGTGTCGGTGCGCCTTCATAAACGTCCGGCGTCCACATGTGGAACGGAACGGCGGAAATCTTGAAGGCGACGCCAGCAAGAATGAAGACCAGACCGAAGACCAGGCCGAGCGAACGGCCTTCTGCCGACAGTGCTGCGGCGATACCGTCAAAACCGGTATGGCCGGTGAAGCCATAGACCAGCGACATGCCATAGAGCAGCATGCCGGACGACAGCGCGCCGAGCACGAAATACTTGAGGCCCGCTTCCGTCGAACGCAGATTGTCGCGGTTCATCGCGGCAACGACATAGAGCGCCAGCGACTGCAGTTCGAGCGCCAGATAGACCGAAATCAGATCGTTGGCCGAAATCATCAACAGCATGCCGAGCGTGGCCAGCACGATCAGAACGGGGAATTCGAACCGGTCGATGCCGCTCGAACGCGCCTCGCCCGCCGACATGATCAGCGCCACGATGGACCCGAACAGAGTCAGCACCTTCATGAACTTGGCAAACGGATCAGACAGGAAGGCGCCGTTGTAGGCCTGACCGTCGCCGGTCTGCCAGACCAGCCAGACACCGGATACGGCGAGCAGGCCGACGGCGAGAGCGGTGACCAGACCGGACGATTTCTCGCCGGAAAAGACACCGATCATCAACAACACCATGGCGCCGACCGCAAGGATCAGCTCCGGGGTCGACAGGTGCAGGCTCAGCAGGAATGTTTCAGTCGTCATTTCAATCCCGTCCTGTCGTCATTTCGCCGAAAGCGCAACGTCATGCGCTGCCTGCACGGCCGCAGTGTAGTTGTTGATAAGCATGTCGACCGAAGCTGCCGTCGCATCGAAGACCGGAGCCGGATAGACGCCGAAGAAGATGGTCAGCACGATCAGCGGATAGAGCAGCGCTTTTTCACGGCCGGAGAGATCCAGCAGCGATTTCAGGCTGTCCTTGTCGAGTGTCCCGAAGATCACCCGGCGATAGAGCCACAGAGCATAACACGCCGACAGAATAACGCCGGTGGTGGCGAAGAACGCAACCCAGGTGTTGGCCCGGAAAGCACCAAGCAGCACGGTGATTTCACCGACGAAGCCGGAGGTGCCCGGCAGGCCGACGTTCGCCATGGTAAAGATCATGAAGGCGACCGCATATTTCGGCATGTTGTTGACGAGACCGCCATAGGCGCTGATCTCGCGGGTGTGGGTGCGGTCGTAGACCACGCCGACACAGAGGAAGAGCGCGCCGGATACCAGACCGTGCGACAGCATCTGGAAGATCGCGCCCTGCACGCCTTGAGCATTGGCAGCAAAGATACCGATGGTCACATAGCCCATGTGGGCAACCGACGAATAGGCAATCAGCTTCTTGATGTCGGACTGCATCATCGCAACCAGCGATGTGTAGATGATCGCGACGACCGACAGCGTGAAGACGAAGGGCGCGAAATATTCAGACGCAAGCGGGAACATCGGCAGCGAGAAGCGCAGGAAGCCGTAGCCGCCGAGCTTCAGGAGAACGCCAGCCAGGATGACCGAACCCGCCGTGGGCGCCTGAACGTGCGCGTCGGGAAGCCAGGTATGGACCGGCCACATCGGCATCTTCACCGCAAACGAGGCGAAGAAGGCCAACCATAGCCAAGTCTGCATCTGCGCCGGGAACTGATAGGCGAGCAGTTCTGCAATGTCGGTCGTGCCGGCCTGCCAGTACATCGCCATGATGGCGAGCAGCATCAGCACCGAGCCGAGCAGCGTGTAGAGGAAGAACTTGTAGGCAGCGTAGACGCGCTCCTTGCCGCCCCAGACGCCGATGATGATGAACATCGGGATCAGGCCAGCTTCGAAGAACACGTAGAACAGCACGATATCGAGCGACACGAAGACGCCGATCATGAACACTTCCAACAGAAGGAAGGCAATCATGTACTGCTTCAGGCGCTTTTCGACCGAGAGCCAGCTGGCGACGACGCAGAACGGCATCAGGAAAGCCGACAGCACCACGAACAGCATGGAAATGCCGTCGATGCCAAGATGGTAGGAGATGCCAGTGCCGAGCCAAGCGTGCTTCTCGACCATCTGGAAGCCGGGGTTCGAATTATCGAAGCTCCACCAGATCCAGCAGGATAGCAGGAAGGTCACGACCGTCGTCAACAGCGAGATGTTCAGGATATTGCGGCGGCCGGAGGCGCTGTCTTCACGCGTCAGAAGCAGAAGAGCAACGCCGACCAGCGGCAGGAAGGTGACCGCGGAGAGAATGGGCCAATCGGTCATCAGAAGGAGCTCCCGAGCATCATCCAGGTAACAAGCGCCGCGATGCCGATGAGCATCACGAAGGCGTAGTGATAGAGGTAACCGGTCTGCAGGCGAACGACCCGGTCAGTCACGTCCATGACGCGGGCGGCAATGCCGTTCGGGCCATAGCCGTCGATGATCCGGCCGTCGCCTTCCTTCCACAGGAAGGTGCCGATGCGCTTGGCAGGACGAACAAACAGGAAGTCGTAGAGTTCGTCGAAATACCACTTGTTGAGCAGGAACTGGTAAAGACCGCGATGCTGCTCGGCCAAGTACTTCGGCGTCTCCGGCGAGCGGATATACATGTACCATGCCGTGACGAAACCGAGGAGCATGGCAATGAACGGGCTCAGAGCAACCCAAGCCGGAACGTGATGGAATTCTTCCAGCAGCTTGTTTTCTGCTCCGGTAAACAGCGCGCCCTGCCAGAATTCGGCATATTCATAGCCGTAGAAGTATCCCTCACCGAGGAAACCGGCAACCACAGCGCCGAAAGCCAGGATGTAAAGCGGAACCAGCATGACCTGCGGCGATTCGTGCACGTGATGCATGACCTCGTGCGAAGCGCGCGGCTTGCCGAAGAACGTCAGGAACATCAGGCGCCACGAGTAGAAGCTCGTGAACAACGCTGCAATGACCAGAAGCGTGAAGGCGAAACCGCCAACCGAGGAATGCGACGCATACGCCGCCTCGATGATCACGTCCTTGGAGAAGAAGCCGGCGAAACCAAACGAGGTAAACGGAATGCCAACGCCAGTGATCGCCAAGGTGCCGATCAGCATCATGGTGAAGGTCACCTTGATGTGCGGACGCAGGCCGCCCATGTGGCGCATGTCCTGTTCGCCATCAACGGCATGGATGACCGAGCCGGCGCAAAGGAACAGCAATGCCTTGAAGAACGCGTGCGTGAACAGGTGGAAGATGGCAGCGCCATAGGCCCCTGTACCGAGCGCCACGAACATGTAGCCGAGCTGCGAGCAGGTCGAATAGGCGATGACGCGCTTGATGTCGTTCTGGACGAGGCCGACGGTCGCCGCAAAGAATGCGGTGATCGCGCCAATGACGGTAACGACCATCAGAGCCGTCTGCGACAGCTCGAACAGTGGCGACATGCGGGCAACGAGGAAGACGCCGGCCGTGACCATGGTCGCAGCGTGGATCAGAGCCGAGACAGGTGTCGGGCCTTCCATGGCGTCCGGAAGCCAGGTGTGCAGCAGGAACTGCGCCGACTTGCCCATTGCGCCCATGAACAGCAGCAGGCAGACGCCGGTAATGGCATCGGCCTTGTCGAGCTGCATGCCAAACAGCTTGATGACGACTTGGCTGGCGTCGGCAGCGCCTTCGGCCGGCAGATAGCTGGCAGCGGCGGCAAAGATAGTCTCAAAACTGATCGAACCGAACAGGTAGAAGACGCCGAAAATGCCGAGCGCAAAACCGAAGTCACCGACGCGGTTGACGATGAAAGCCTTCATCGCGGCAGCCGATGCCGACGGCTTCTTGTACCAGAAGCCGATCAACAGATAGGACGCGAGGCCCACCCCCTCCCAGCCGAAGAACATCTGCAGCAGGTTGTCGGACGTCACCAGCATCAGCATGGCAAAGGTAAACAGCGACAGATAGGCAAAGAAGCGCGGCCGATGCGGATCGTGATGCATGTAGCCGATCGAATAAAGGTGAACAAGGCAGGATACCGTGTTGACGACGACGAACATGACGGCCGTCAGCGTATCAACGCGGAAAGCCCACTCGGCATCGAAGCTGCCGGACTGGATCCAACGCATCACGGTAATCTTGATCAGCTCCGTCTCGCCGAGCGCGACGTGGAAGAACACGACCCAGGACAGGACAGCGACAATAATCATGAAGCCGGTAGTGACGTATTCCGAAGCCTTGGCGCCGATCGAGGTGCCGAACAGGCCCGCGACCAGGAAGCCGATCAGCGGCAGGAAGACGATGGCTTGAATAATCGTATTCATTGGCCGCTCAGCCCTTCATCATGTTGACGTCTTCCACGGCGATGGAGCCGCGGTTACGGTAGAAGACGACGAGAATTGCAAGACCGATAGCAGCTTCCGCAGCCGCCACAGTCAGAATGAACAGGGCGAACACCTGGCCGGTGATGTCGTTCAGGAAGTGCGAGAACGCGACCATGTTGATGTTGACCGCCAGCAGAATGAGTTCCACCGACATCAGAATGATGATGACGTTCTTCCGGTTGAGGAAGATGCCGAAGACGCCCAGTATGAACAGGATGGCGCTGACGGTCAGATAGTGGGAAATACCGATTTCCATAATGTGTTCCTTGACCTCGCGTCCGTCTTAAAGGCCCTGCCCCGACTTCACCTTGACCACTTCAACAGCGGTCTTGGGCGAACGGGCAACCTGTGTGGGAATATCCTGGCGCTTGATGTTGTCGCGATGGCGCAGCGTCAGAACGATGGCGCCGATCATGGCGACCAGAAGAACCAGGCCGGCAATCTGGAAGAAGTAGACGTAGTGCGTGTAGAGCACGTCGCCGAGTGCGGCCGTGTTGGTTCGATCGGTGATTGCCGGGATCGGCATCGAGATCGACTTGGCAATTTCCGGCGAGAAAGAGCTGCCGCCGACCACGATGATCAGCTCGGCTGCCAGAATCAGGCCGATCAGCGCGCCGACCGGCGCATATTCAAGCACGCCCGACCTCAGCTGCGTGAAGTCGATGTCGAGCATCATCACCACGAAGAGGAAGAGAACCGCGACCGCGCCGATATAAACGACCAGCAGGATCATCGCCAAAAACTCGGCGCCCGTCAGAAGAAACAGGCCGGCGGCGTTGAAGAACGTCAGGATCAGGAACAGCACGGAATAAACAGGGTTCCGCGCAGAAATCACCATGAACGCCGACGCAACCGCGACGAATGAAAAAAGATAGAAAAAAAGAGCCTGCAGACCCATGATCGGTGCCTTTTTCGTCTTCCCCGGGTAGGCATGGCAGCGAGGCCATCCTTCCCACTGGCGCACCGGTTCATGCCGGCCACGCCCAAGATCAGTGTAACGCCCGCCTCAAACGGCAGGCGCAGTCCCCATGCAAAGTCTCAGCGGTACGGCGAGTCTATTGCGATGTTGCGGGCAATTTCGCGCTCCCAACGGTCGCCGTTCGAAAGCAGCCGGTCCTTGTCGTAGTAGAGCTCTTCGCGCGTCTCGGTGGCGAACTCGAAGTTCGGGCCCTCGACGATCGCGTCTACCGGACAGGCTTCCTGGCAGAAACCGCAATAGATGCACTTCACCATGTCGATGTCGTAACGGACCGTGCGGCGGGTACCATCGTTGCGCCGCGGGCCAGCTTCGATGGTGATCGCCTGGGCAGGACAGATCGCTTCGCAAAGCTTGCAGGCGATGCAACGCTCTTCGCCGTTCGGATAACGGCGCAGGGCATGTTCGCCACGGAAGCGCGGGCTGATCGGCCCCTTTTCAAACGGATAGTTCAGCGTTGCCTTCGGCGCGAAGAAATAGCGCATCGACAGGAAAAACGCGTTGACGAATTCCTTGAGGAACAGCGAACTGACGGCTTGCGACAGACCTGCCATCATCAACCTCCAAACATGCCGGCCTGGGAGGCGCCGGCTGATATTGCGAAACGGGGGGTAAACATCAGGCCCACACCACCAGTTTCAGCGTGACTGCAACAATGAAGACCATGGCGAGCGACAGCGGAAGAAAGACCTTCCAGCCGAGACGCATCAACTGGTCGTAGCGATAGCGCGGCACGAAGGCTTTCACCATGGCGAACATGAAGAACACCATCGAAGACTTCAGGATGAACCAGATGATGCCCGGAACCCAGTTGAGGAACCACACATCGACCGGAGGCAGCCAGCCGCCGAGGAAAAGAATCGTCGTCAGCGCGCACATCAGGCAGATGGCGGCGTATTCGCCGAGCATGAACATCATGTACGGGGTCGAGCCGTATTCGACCATGAAGCCGGCGACCAGTTCCGATTCCGCTTCAACGAGATCGAAGGGCGGACGGTTGGTTTCAGCCAGCGCCGAGATGAAGAAGATGATGAACATCGGGAACAGCGGCAGCCAGTACCAGTCAAGGAACGAACCAGGCAGGCCCATCATCGTACCGAGGCCATCGCGCTGCGAATTGACGATATCGGTCAGGTTCAGCGAACCGGCGCAGAGCAGCACGGTAACGATGACGAAGCCGATCGAGACTTCATAGGAGACCATCTGAGCTGCGGAGCGCAGCGCCGAAAGAAATGGATATTTGGAGTTCGATGCCCAGCCGCCGATGATGACGCCGTAAACCTCAAGCGAGGAGATGGCGAAGACATAGAGGATGCCGACATTGATATTGGCCATCACCCAGTTGGCGTTGAGCGGGATAACCGCCCAGGCTGCGAGCGCCAACGTCACGGAAACCAGCGGTGCGAGCAAGAAAAGGATCTTGTTCGAACCGGCCGGAATGACCGGCTCCTTGAAGACGAACTTCAAAAGATCGGCGAAGGACTGGAAAAGTCCCCACGGGCCTACCACATTCGGTCCACGGCGCATCTGCACCGCTGCCCAGATCTTGCGGTCGGCCAGCAGAACGTAGGCGATGAAGACCAAAAGCGCGACCAGAAGCAGCAGCGACTGGCCGATCATGATGGCCGTTGGCCAGACATAGGTCGAAATGAAAGCGTCCATTTTCGTCTTATTCCTTCGCGCTCATTCCGCCGCAGCTTTGAAGTTGTTGCGTGCCAAAGCCGAACATTCGGCCATGACGGCGGATGCGCGTGCTATCGGGTTCGTCAAATAGAAGTCTTTGACCGGAGACGCAAACACCGATTTGCCCATCTCACCGGCTTTTTGTGCAAGTGCGGCAATTTCACCGCTTGCGCCCGCCTCGATCATGTCGATCGCGGCGAAATGCGGGTGTGCCGTGTAGAGTTTCCCGCGCAATTCACTAAGCGAATCAAACGGCAGCTTCTTGCCAAGCACATCGGACAGCGCGCGAATGATCGCCCAATCCTCGCGGGCGTCGCCCGGTGCGAAGCCGGCGCGGTTGCCCATCTGAACGCGGCCTTCGGTATTGACCCAAAGGCCGGACTTTTCGGTATAGGTCGCGCCCGGCAGAATGACATCGGCGCCGTGTGCACCTTCGTCGCCATGCGAGCCGATATAGACGGTGAAGCCGGCGGTCTTGCCGGAGAAATCCATTTCGTCGGCGCCGAGCAGGAACAACACGTCTGTTCCTGTCAACATTTCAGCGGCAGACTTGCCCCCCTCACCCGGCACCAAGCCGAGATCGAGACCACCGACACGCGAAGCGGCCGTGTGGAGAACAGCAAAACCATTCCAGTCGGCAGTGACGGCACCAACGGCACCTGCGAGCTTGGCGGCTGCAGCCAGAACCGAAGCGCCATTACCGCCGGAGATTGCGCCCTGACCGATGATGATCATCGGACGCTCTGCCTTCTTCAGCACGCTGAGGAACTTGCCCTTGCCAGCGACGAGTTCGGCCAGCGAATCCGTGCCTGCGCCGAGATACTCATAAGAGTAGCGCAGTTCCGCTTGCTCGCCGATCACGCCGATCGGGAAATTCGCCATCCGGAACCGCTTGCGGATACGGGCGTTGAGAACCGATGCTTCAAAGCGCGGGTTCGATCCAATGATCAACAGCGCGTCTGCGTTTTCGATGCCCTGGATCGTCGGGTTGAACAGATAGCTTGCGCGGCCGAACGACGGATCGAGGGCTGCGCCATCCTGGCGGCAATCGATGTTGGTCGAGCCGAGCGAGGAGATCAGCGCCTTCAGCGCGAACATTTCTTCAACGGACGCCAGATCGCCGGCGATTGCGCCGATCTTGTCGCCGCTGGTCTTGGCCACTGCGCCCTCGATGGCGGCGAAGGCTTCGTTCCAGCTGGCAGGCTGCAGACGGCCGTCCTTCTTCACGTAGGGGCGGTCGAGACGCTGGGTCTTCAGGCCATCCCAGATGAAGCGGGTCTTGTCGGAGATCCATTCTTCATTGATCTCTTCATTGACACGCGGCATGACGCGCATGACTTCGCGGCCACGCGTATCGACGCGGATTGCCGAGCCGACGGCATCCATGACGTCGATCGATTCGGTCTTGCCGAGTTCCCACGGACGGGCGTTGAACGCGTATGGCTTGGAGGTCAGAGCACCAACCGGGCAGAGATCAACGACATTGCCCTGAAGCTCAGACGTCATCGCTTGTTCGAGATAGGTGGTGATCTCGGCATCTTCGCCACGGCCGATCAGGCCGAGTTCGGCAATGCCCGCGACTTCGGTGGTGAAACGGACGCAGCGCGTGCAGTGAATGCAGCGGTTCATCACGGTCTTGACCAGCGGGCCGATATATTTGTCTTCGACGGCGCGCTTGTTCTCGTTGTAACGGGTCGAATCGACACCGAAGGCCATTGCCTGATCCTGCAGATCGCATTCGCCGCCCTGGTCGCAGATCGGGCAATCGAGCGGATGATTGATCAACAGGAATTCCATCACGCCTTCGCGGGCCTTCTTGACCATTGGCGTGGTCGTGAAGACTTCCGGTGTTTCGCCGTTCGGGCCGGGACGCAGGTCGCGCACGCCCATGGCGCAGGAGGCTGCCGGTTTCGGCGGCCCTCCCTTCACCTCGATCAGACACATGCGGCAGTTTCCGGCGACTGACAGCCGCTCATGGAAACAGAAGCGCGGAACTTCGGCGCCGGCTTCTTCGCACGCCTGAAGCAGCGTGAAATGATCCGGGACCTCGATCTCTTTTCCGTCGACTTTCAGCTTTGCCATCTTAGTCTCAATCCTGTCTTTCGTTCACCAGCGTCAGCAGCGAACAGATATTATTAGGCACGCCAATCTTTGAGCCAAAACCACCGGTCCCGCCCGAAATTCAATCTCAGCCCGTCATCAGGGCCTTTGCCTGCGCGACCCAGCCGTCCCGCGTAATACGACCGGCAAAACCCAGCTGGTCGTCAAAACGCTGCACGTCCTTATCGCTCCACAAAGCGACATCGGCATAACGCCGCACGCCCATTCCATTCAAAACCTGCTCCAGCTTCGGTCCGATGCCGGAAATCCGCTTCAGATCATCCACCTGCGTTTCGACAACGCGGGCGGCCTTCTGCCGCTTCGGCTTTTCAGCCTTGGCCGGAACAACCGCAACCGGCTCGACAGCCGCCAGCTTGGCCTTTACCGGCCGAGCCTTGCTTGGGGCCTTACCGGGCGCCTTCGCCTTCACTACCGGCGCAGCGTTTGCCGCTGCAGCCGGTGTTTCCAAAGGTTCAGCCGCCTTAACCATCACATGCTTTTCATCCGCCACAACGCCGGTCTTCTGCGCCGTTTCGGCCAGTCCCTGCATCGCGCCGAGCATAAAACCGGCGATCTGGCTGGTCATTCCAAAACCGATCGCCGTGACCGCTGCCATTGCTGCCGCCGGGTGCTGCATCAGCGGATGCAGCGGCACCTTCGGCATGTCCTTCAACCATTCGGCCATGCCGAACGGATCGTTGCCGGCCGGGGACTCGGTCGAGGGGTTGGCAGGTCCTGCCTGCGTCCCCTTCCCCGTTTCGTTTCCCGGCTTGGCCATATTGGTTACTCCGCCGCAGCCAGCACCGCGCCATGCGACGATGAATTGCGGGTGTATTCGTCGATGCGCGCTTCCATCTCGGGACGGAAATTGCGGATCAGACCCTGGATCGGCCATGCAGCCGCGTCGCCGAGCGCGCAGATGGTGTGACCTTCGACCTGCTTGGTAACGTCGAACAGCATGTCGATTTCACGCTTCTGGGCGCGGCCCTGAACCATGCGTTCCATCACGCGCATCATCCAGCCGGTGCCTTCACGGCACGGCGTGCACTGGCCGCAGCTCTCGTGCTTGTAGAAGGCAGCGAGGCGCCAGATGGCCTTGATGATGTCTGTGGAGCGATCCATGACGATGATGGCAGCGGTGCCAAACGACGACTTGACGTCACGCATGCCGTCGAAATCCATCGGCGCATCGATGATGTCTTCAGCCTTGACCACCGGACAGGACGAGCCACCCGGGATGACGGCCAGAAGATTGTCCCAGCCACCACGGATACCGCCGCAATGGCGCTCGATCATTTCGCGGAACGGTGTGCCCATCGCATCTTCAAATGTGCAAGGCTTGTTGACGTGGCCGGACACCATGAACAGCTTGGTGCCGACATTGTTCGGACGGCCGATAGCCGAGAACCAGGAAGCGCCACGGCGCAGGATGGTCGGAGCAACGGCGATCGATTCGACGTTGTTGACCGTCGTCGGGCAGCCATAGAGACCCATGTTGGCCGGGAATGGCGGCTTGAGGCGCGGCTGGCCCTTCTTGCCTTCGAGGCTTTCCAGAAGTGCTGTTTCTTCGCCGCAGATGTAGGCGCCGGCGCCGTGATGGACGTAGATGTCCATGTCCCAGCCGAGCTTGTTGTTGATGCCCAGAAGACCGGCGTCATAGCACTCGTCGATCGCCGCCTGCAGCGCTTCGCGCTCGCGGATATATTCGCCGCGCACATAGATATAGGCAACATGCGCGCCCATGGCGAAGCTCGCGATCACGCAGCCTTCGATCAGCGTATGCGGATCGTGACGCATGATGTCGCGGTCCTTGCAGGTACCGGGCTCGGATTCGTCGGCGTTGACGACGAGATAATGCGGGCGGCCGTCGCTTTCCTTCGGCATGAAGGACCACTTGAGACCGGTCGGGAAGCCAGCGCCACCACGGCCACGAAGGCCCGAAGCCTTCATCTCGTTGATGATCCAGTCACGGCCCTTTTCCAGGATCTGCTTGGTGCCATCCCAGTGGCCACGGCCCATCGCGCCCTTAAGCGACTTGTCATGGATGCCGTAGATATTGGTAAAAATTCGATCTTTATCGTCGAGCATGGTTCACCTAACTTATCGCGGCTTCTTGCCGAAAACTTTGATGTATTCGGCTTCGCCGCCCTTGGCCAGCGCCTCAGCCTGCTTGACCCAGTCGTCACGTTCGATGCGGCCCTTGAAATTCAGATAGCCGTCCACCCATTCGCGCTCGACCAGCTTCCATCCCGCGACCTGCGCAAACGTGAAGATGCCGAGTTCGTGCAGGGTGCCTTCAATCTTCGGGCCAACGCCGGAGATCAGCTTCAGGTCGTCCGGAGCATCCGGCTTGGCAACGCCGGCGGGACGGTTCTTGTCCTCGAGCGATGGCTTTGCCGTAGCGGCGGCAGGCTTGGCGGGTGCGCCACCTTCAGCCTTGGTTTCGCCGGAGACCTTGTCGTTGGCGGCGGATTCGGACTTTGCCGTCACCGGTGTCTTCAAGGCCGGATCGGCTTCCGGAGCATCGGTCTTCGCACGTCCGGCATTCGACGGCTGTACGTTGACGGCAGTCTCGTCGCTGACCTTCTTGGCGCGTGGTGCTGCCGGCTTTTTTTCCGGTGTCAGCAATGTGCTCAGACCGCCAACCGGAGCCGAGAAGATCCGGTCGATCTGCGGGCCTGGCTTGACGTCGGCGCCCTTGCCTGCATCGAAACGGTCGATGATGTATTCCAGCTGCGGAACCGTCAGGTCTTCATAGGTATCCTTGAAGATCATCACCATCGGTGCGTTGACGCAGGTCCCCTGACATTCGACTTCTTCCCAGGACAGCGTGCCGGCTTCGTTCGGCGTCAGCGGATTGGGATGAATGCGCTTCTTGCAAAGGTTGATCAGCTCTTCCGAACCGCGCAACATGCACGGCGTCGTGCCGCAGACCTGAACATGGGCACGCGTGCCAACCGGCTTCAGCTGGAACTGCGTGTAGAAGGTAGCGACCTCAAGGGCGCGGATATACGGCATGGTCAGCATGTCGGCGATGCTTTCGATCGCTGCCTTGGTGACCCAACCATCCTGCTCCTGCGCCCGCATCAACAGCGGAATGACCGCAGATTGCTCGCGGCCCTTCGGATATTTCTTGATCGTGGCCTTGGCCCAGACGGCATTGTCCTTGCTAAACGCAAAGGCCGCTGGCTGGACGTTTTCTTCGGCTAGTCGACGAACGGACATTCTTCCCGCACCTTATCAGTTAATCGAACCGCACCGCGATGTCGTCAGGGTGACGAATTCGCAGGCATAGGCTGACTGGTCTTTTTGCAAAAATACGATGTAGCGCGTGCCGTTCGGCACTGCGGCCCTGATCTCGTAACCCTGGCTCAGAAGCCTGCCCATGCCGCTGCCCGACGAACTGCTGATCGCAGGGTCGCCGGACTTCGGCGCGGTTTCCTGCGCAAAGGCAGGGGCCGCAGCAAGCATCGAGGCCAAAATTGTCAGGGCCATTCTGCGCATCAACGATCAACCTCGCCGAACACGATATCGAGCGAGCCGAGAATGGCGGAAACGTCCGCCAGTTGGTGGCCGCGACAGATATAATCCATGGCCTGAAGATGGGCGTAACCCGGCGCGCGGATCTTACAGCGATACGGCTTGTTAGTGCCGTCGGAGATCAGATAGACGCCAAATTCGCCCTTCGGCGCTTCGACAGCCGCGTAAACCTCGCCCGCAGGCACATGGTAGCCTTCGGTGTAGAGCTTGAAATGGTGGATCAGCGCTTCCATCGAACGCTTCATCTCGCCACGCTTCGGCGGCACGATCTTGCCGTCAAGCGAGGAGACCGGGCCAATTTTGGCGTCGCCCAGCAGACGATTGACGCACTGGCGCATGATCTTGGCGGATTCGCGCATTTCGATCATGCGGATCAGGTAACGGTCGAAGCAGTCGCCGTTCTTGCCGATCGGAATGTCGAACTCCATGTCGGCATAGCATTCGTAAGGCTGCGACTTGCGCAGATCCCATGGGGCACCCGAACCGCGCACCATGACGCCGGAAAAGCCCCAGGCCCAGGCATCGTCCAGCGTCACGACGCCGATATCGACATTGCGCTGTTTGAAGATGCGGTTGCCGGTCAAAAGTTCGTCGATATCATCGACGGTTTTCAGGAACGGCTCGATCCACTTGCCGATGTCTTCGACCAGTTCGTGCGGCAGGTCCTGATGGACGCCGCCCGGACGGAAATAGGCAGAGTGCATGCGCGCGCCACAGGCCCGCTCGTAAAACACCATCAGCTTTTCGCGCTCTTCAAAGCCCCAGAGCGGCGGCGTCAGCGCACCAACGTCCATGGCCTGCGTCGTGACGTTCAGGAGATGCGACAGGATACGGCCGATTTCCGAATAGAGAACGCGGATTAACTGGCCGCGGATCGGCACTTCCGTCGCGGTCAGCTTTTCGACGGCCAGCGCATAGGCATGCTCCTGATTCATCGGTGCGACATAGTCGAGCCGATCGAAATAGGGCACGGCCTGCAGATAGGTCTTGGTCTCGATCAGCTTTTCAGTGCCGCGATGCAAAAGGCCGATATGCGGATCGACGCGCTCGACAATCTCGCCGTCCAGTTCCAGCACGAGACGCAAAACGCCGTGCGCCGCCGGATGCTGCGGGCCGAAATTGATGTTAAAATTCCGGACGTTATGTTCGTTCATGCCGCTTGCTCCGAGCCGAAACACCTTCGCGATAGCGTCGGTGCCGGCCTTCCTTGTTCTTACTGCTTTGCCTTCTCGTCGCCAGGCAGAACGTAGTCCGTTCCTTCCCAGGGCGACATGAAGTCGAAGTTTCGGAATTCCTGCTTCAGTTCGACGGGCTCATAGACGACGCGCTTGACTTCATCATTGTAGCGAACCTCGACGAAACCGGTCGTCGGGAAGTCCTTGCGCAGCGGGTAGCCCTCGAAACCGTAGTCTGTGAGGATGCGGCGCAGGTCCGGATGACCTGTGAAGAGGATGCCGTACATGTCGTAGGCTTCCCGCTCGAACCAGTCGGCGCCCGGATAGACGGCACACGCCGACGGCACCGGCTGATCTTCGCCAGTCGCGACCTTCACACGG
This sequence comes from Pararhizobium sp., assembly GCF_965279435.1. NCBI lineage: Bacteria > Pseudomonadati > Pseudomonadota > Alphaproteobacteria > Hyphomicrobiales > Rhizobiaceae > Pararhizobium > Pararhizobium sp. Next base: position 3,095,484 of record NZ_CBDIHY010000003.1, on the reverse strand, counting down.
ATGCGCAGGTTCTGCTTCGGCGACAGCATATGATAGACGACATCGAACCGGTCAGGACGCTGCGGCCAGTCGACACCGCAAATATCCGTAAAGTTGATGAAGCCGCAGCGGGCGTCATCGCGTAGGAATGTCAGGAGCGCGATCAGATTGTCGGCTGTGGACGTCAGCGTCAGTTCGCCATAGCTGATGACGGCATCCGAAATCAACGCACCGCGTGTCTCGCGGATATAGGTGGCAAGTCCGTTCAGGGCTTCACTCATGTTCAGGTCCCCTGCCCTTACCGTTCGATCGTGCCTGTGCGGCGGATCTTCTTCTGCAGCAGGAGCACACCGTATAGGAGCGCTTCTGCCGTGGGAGGACAGCCCGGCACATAGATATCGACTGGAACGACGCGGTCACAGCCGCGCACCACCGAATAGGAATAGTGATAGTAACCGCCGCCATTGGCGCAGGAGCCCATCGAGATGACGTAGCGCGGCTCAGGCATCTGGTCATAGACCTTGCGCAGAGCCGGAGCCATCTTGTTGGTCAGCGTGCCGGCGACGATCATCACGTCGGACTGGCGCGGTGAAGCGCGCGGCGCAAAGCCGAAACGCTCAGCGTCGTAACGCGGCATCGACATCTGCATCATTTCGACGGCGCAGCAGGCCAGACCAAAGGTCATCCACATCAGCGAACCGGTACGGGCCCAGTTGATCAGCTCGTCGGTCGAGGTAACCAGAAAACCCTTGTCGGCGAGCTCATTGTTGATCTCGCCGAAATACTTGTCATTGCTGCCGATCAACTGGCCGGTCGAGGGATCGACGATCCCCTTCGGCTTAGGCGCAACGAGCGTCGTGCTGGATGTCAGTTCCATTCCAGCGCTCCCTTCTTCCATTCATAAATAAAGCCGATGGTCAGAACACCGAGGAACGACATCATCGAGAAGAAGCCGAACCAGCCCATATCCTTGAACGAGACTGCCCAGGGAAAGAGGAACGCTACTTCGAGGTCGAAGATGATGAAGAGAATCGACACGAGGTAGAATCGGATGTCGAATTTCATGCGGGCGTCGTCGAATGCGTTGAAGCCGCACTCATAGGCCGAAAGCTTTTCGTCGTCAGGCGCCTTGTGGGCGACGGCGAACGGCGCGATCAGCAGCGCCAGCCCGATAACCAGCGATATACCGATGAAAATCGCGATCGGAATGTAGGAGCCGAGAAGGTCTGTCATTGTATCCGTCCCTGCCTGCGAGGCGCGCTGGAGAAGCGCAAAACAAAGGCTCACAGGCCGAAAAATATGTTGCAACGCCAAAGTGGTTAGCGCAGCCAGCGCCGCTGTGCAAGCCTTCAGAACGGTTTTCACCCCCTTGTGTCGCGGGAATGAAGACCCGCCAAAAGTTAGCATCTCCGATGGGCAGGCGCAAATACCGTGGAATCCCCGCTGGCCCATGCCAGACAGACCACCAAGGCATTGGGCGGCAACGCCGGGGACATAAGGTCGCGCTTGCTAAAATCGATTGAAATCGAAACGCAAAAACCCCGAAGAGCTGGCACGAAGGCGCACTCGGCGCGCGAAGTGGAGCTGCAACCACAGTGCATGGCCCCTATCCGGCTTTTGCATGGGTGACGACAAACCCAGGCCGCTTCTGCCCGAAAATCGAAGGTGGCAGCGCAACACCAAGAGCTGTTTACGGCGCGCTTTGCAACCCAGGATGACAAGCACAATCCTCGCACAAGCTTACCTAGGTAATGTATTTCTAATTGAGGGAGAGGTCATGGATGATATCCTCTGGCATGAGAGTGTTTTACTCGAACTGAACGACCGCCAAGACGTGATCAGCGTGTCCAGTTCGCGGGAGGCGGCCGACCTGCTCCTCAACAACTGGCCGAAGAAACGCGGCCCGAGCTACAAGCTGGCGGTCATCACCTGCCTCGATTCGTTTCGCGGAAAACAACCTCCCGAACTTGTCCGGCAGGATCTGATCGCAGCGGCGATCGAAGCGCACATCTATGTGAAGCCACGCTCCATCAGCATCTGACGCCCTCGCCGGCAATATACAACGCGAGCGGCCGCTATCGGCCACCACGGACAAAGATCTTTCAGCAATTGCCGCAACGGAACAGAGGAAGGTCTGTATACCGTGAAAAAGATTGCGCATCATCGCTATCCCCTCTTTGCGGGGATGAGGCCACCAGCAGCACGACGGCATACGCCGGATATCCTCGAAGACGACAGATGGCGCGCCGGGCAAGCCGGCACATGCATGCCGCATACCGTGCGGATCAGCCTGCTGTGCGAGGGAGAGCGCTGCGGCGAAGCCAGACCGCTGACAGCCACTGACCTGCATGACATGCTTTCTTTCAGCTTCGGACTGGATGCCACAACAGTGCGTTTCGTCTGCAATCAGATGGAGGAAGCCGGCATATGCGAACTGCGCGATGAGACCGGCAGTTCGGGATATCTGATCGAGAGAATCCTGCATGCCTGACGGCATCAAACCTCAGAACTCCTGATCGTCGCGCCGCGTAGCGCAGACGGCAAGAACCGACCGGGACCAGAGGTCCCGTCGGCTTTCAAATCACACTTGCATTTGAAATCTTAGCGGAAAATGGCGCGAGTGACGGGGCTCGAACCCGCGACCTCCGGCGTGACAGGCCGGCACTCTAACCAACTGAGCTACACCCGCGCATTATAGTACAAAGTATCCGGACATAAGCAGAAACTGCTATTCTTGAAATGGCGCGAGTGACGGGGCTCGAACCCGCGACCTCCGGCGTGACAGGCCGGCACTCTAACCAACTGAGCTACACCCGCGCATTTCATTTCAAGTCGTCCAGATGCTTTTGCATCCGCTCGAAGCGGCTAGGCCGTTTCGATGAGCGGCTAACTACGAGGTTCGTCTTTGGGTGTCAAGCAGGTTTGGAGACAAAACCGTGACAGCCATCGAATTGTTTCCACAGGCATGAAAAAGCACCCGCAAAATTCCGGGCATGCCGGGGAAGCACTTCCCCCTGCAGCATAATTTGCCTGCTCAGCCCTCCCCTTTCCCGTCCGTCACGACCCTGCCGGTTTTCCACATCCGATTTATCAGGCGACAGCCAGCGTTCGTGGGACTTTGCAAAAAAATCGAAAAAATCTTCCAATCGGCTCTTGCGGTTTTCTGCCGATACGCATAGATCACGGCCACCGACGCGGCAGACATTGCTTCTGCTTCGCGACGGGCGATTAGCTCAGTTGGTAGAGCGCCTCGTTTACACCGAGGATGTCGGCGGTTCGAGTCCGTCATCGCCCACCATTCCTTTTTCTCTCCTAAAATTTCCTTCTCAACGCTGTCTTCAGCGTTTTTGCGCGCTTTCTTAAACAGCAGCATTGATGGCTCTTGTCATATGGCCGAGGCGTTGCCATTTGTCTGCGAGCGAAAAAGCCAGCCGATCCAGCTCGATAGAACAGAGAGCCAGGACTGGCGATCGGGCGGTGAAGGGGAAATGTCACATGAAAAAAACGATTCTGGCAGCAATGCTTGCCGCAGGTCTTGCTGCCTGTAGCGCAATGCCGGAAATAAGCCCTATCCCCGGCAGCATTACCTACGGTGGCCAACCGAAGACCAAGCTGACCAAGGCTCCCGTCGGCAGTGTCGTTCATCACCAGTTGAATGACCAATACGGCAAACGTGCCGAGGAAACCTATATCATCGAGCCTGACCGTTCCCTGCGGCTGGTGCGCAGGCATCAGATCATCGATCCGAACTGACCTGGCCCGCGTTAGCGGAGGGGTTTTGTGCCGGAGAATCAGAAGAATAACAGCGCCGCGCATCCTTCATGACGCGCGGCGCTGTCGTCAGTTAGACCTCTTCCTTCTTCCGGACCGGCGCCTTGCGCTTGGGCTCTTCCGGGGCGTCTGGCGAGTAAGGGGTTTCACCCTTCGGCGTCGGCGCCAGCAGGTTTTTCAGTGCAGACAGCCGGTCTTTCAGCAGTGGGCGGAAGCGCGTTGCACGAAAGGGCATATCGGCTGCGCCATACCCTTCCGGGCCGTCATCATTGCCCCTGTCGATTTCCGCCAGCTTCACACCGATGAATTCGCCATCAATGTAATGGCTGTAGGGGCCGACCCAGCGGATCGTGTAGATCTGCCCCTTGCGAATGCCCTGATCGATCGAGACGTTCTTGAACTTATCGTCGATACAGACGACCTTTTGTCCAACATGAAAATTGTTCATCGGTAAACCCCTTAAGCGGCAGTCTGTGGGCACATGCTCCCGAGACGTAAACCTTCGCCTTCAGATATCGGTGTTCGCCCGCCTATTGCAACGCGCAAACGGCAAGAATCATTGGCCCGTCTTCATGCGGCGCCTGCGGGATGCTTATTTTACCTGATATTGTTCGTCGCTGACCAGTTCCATCCAGTCGACCGCCTTGCCGTCAAGCGCCTCCTGGATGGCGATATGGGTCATGCCGGTCGTGGCCGTGGCGCCGTGCCAGTGTTTTTCACCCGGCGGGAACCAAACGGTATCCCCTGCCCTAATGTCGCGTACCGGTTCGCCCCAGGCCTGTGCCAAGCCGCTACCGGCGGTGACGATCAGTGTCTGGCCAAGCGGATGAGTGTGCCAGGCGGTGCGGGCGCCCGGCTCGAAGGTGACGGACACGCAGCGGATCCGCGCCGGTTCCGGCGCGTCATGTATCGGGTCCTGCCGCACGCTACCGGTAAAATACTCTGCCGGTGGACGAACCGACGGACGTGATCCACAGGCTTTGATTTCCATGGCAATGGGCTCCCTTGGTGTTTGCCGCCAATACAGCGGTCGTAATTCATGGCGGAACATAGCGCGTTCCGGCCCGATGTCTCCTCGACATCTCCGTGCCAGCTTCACAGACTGGATTATAGGCACAGGCATCGCTGCCGTCACAGCGTATGGATCGTTACGTCCGGGCAAGCCTTGTGGGCAATGTCGCAGAGATGCTGGTGATGGGTGAGATAGATCACCTGCCCGACCCCGGCCATATCGGCCATCAGCGAAAAAGCATGCTCGGCGCGTCCATCATCGAAAGTTTCCATGATGTCGTCGGCGATGAAGGGAAGCGATTCGCGCGTTGCGGCGATCTCGTGATACCCGGCCATGCGCAGCGCCAGATAGAGCTGGAAGCGGGTCCCCTTGGACAGGTCGCGTGCCAGTTTCGATCCGCCGCCGGCAGCATTGGCGATCAGGAATTCGTCGCCCTTCTCGGCCTGAGTCGTCAACCCCTCGTAGTCGCCGCCGCTAATGACGCTGAAGGCCGTTGAAGCCCGGCGCATCATGGCGCTGCGGTGACGCTCGCGATAGAGCCTGAGCGCCGTTTCACCGGCCAGAATGCCCATGCGCAGCCGCAGATAGACGGTCGCCCGCTCCTCGATCTCCGCCAGCACCGTGCGGCGTTTTTCCTCGATATGGGCGGCTGCATCGCCGCCACCGATGGCAGCCAGCGCCTTTTCGGCATCGCGGCGCTCGGCATGCAATTCGGCCCCGTCCCGCTCGGCTTGCTCAAGCCGGGCCTGCAGCGCCGCCATTTCCAGGCGCAGCCCGTCCGCATCGACGGCGCTCAACAGCATTTCCGCCTCGTCGGCTCGGCCGACGCCGAGCCGGGCGGCCAGATCGGTCTCCGCCTCGGCAATCCGTTCGCGCAAGCGCTGCCTCGCCTTGACCGTTTCCAGATGGGCTCCAACCTCCACCAGCGAGCCGCTCTCAAACAGATCAAGCATGCCGCGCTTCTGCGCATCGTGGCGTTCGCGCGATTCGCCCAAGGTATGCCGTTCGACTGTGCGTGCATCATTCTCGTCAGACAGGCGCCGGAACAGCGCTTCCTGCCGTTCGGCACCAGCCAATCGGTCGCGAATCGTCTGAATAGGAACGAGGGGCTCGTCGGACGCTGCGATGGTTAGCTTTTCAGCAAGCGTCCGGACGGTGGCCGCGAAGGCCAGTTGATCCTTGCGCATGCCATCGATTCGATGATCGAGATCCGCCTTGCGCTGAATCAGCTTATCCAGATCCTGAAGGATGGTTAGAACGGGGGCGATCTCCTGCGGTGACAGAGGCGTCGTTGCCTCAGCCAGCCACGTAGCCGCGATAGTCTCCTGCCAGCGCGCGGTCCACTCTGTCATGTCAGCGTCGGCCGACGCCCATGCGGCCGTCCGTGTGCGCAGAACGGTCTCTGCCCGGTCCACGGCTTCCGCAGCTGTGACATGCGCCCGGTGGGCCGCCTGCAAATCGTTGATGATGCGCTCGGCAAAAGCGATGGCATCTTCCAGCCGTGCCGGCATGCCCTTGGCAACGCCGCTATCCTGCAGCGCCTGCGTCAGACGCTCCATGGCCTTGGTTTCATCCGCTGCGGCCAGCCGAGCGTCCTGGCGCGCGACACGTAGCTGGTTGCGCACCTCCAGAACTGCCAACCGTCGCCCAAGCCACGCCACCAGCTGGTTGAGCTTGGTATCCTCGGGCAATCCACAGCCGATGGCTGACGTCGAAATCTCCGACCGAAGTGCTGTAATCGCCGCATGCGTTGCTGCATGCTGCTGGCGGAATGCGGCAAGCTTGCCGTTACGTTCGGCGAGAGACAGCGAGAGCCCGCGTGCCTGCGCAAGGTCCTGCGATCGCGCCAACCTCAGCGCGGCCGCCTCGTCGTCCTTCTGGAGCACCGTTTCGAAAACGCGGGCGCTATCACCGTCCAGCTGTTCCGCATGCACCTGCCAGGCACGGTCGCGCTCCTGGCGCAGCGTCAAAGCCGCATCGTCGGCGGCAAAGCCGCCTGTCCGCGTCAACTCCTGAAGCTTGGCCTCATCCGCAGCCGTCAGCGCCTTCTCTTCGGCGATCCGGTCATCGAGCCGCTTCAGCTGTTCCGTCAACGCTGTACGCCGTGCCGTCCATTCGGCGATTTCGGTTTCGTCAGGAATGGAAACGGCTGCTAGACTGTCCGCATCGAGTTGCGCTGGCGACAGCGTTGCAAGCTTGTCGGTCAGAGTGTCGTCCAGTGCTGCGATCTGGCGGTTTGCCGTTTGTTGCCGCAGCAGGCAATCATTTTGACGCAGCGTTCGCAGTACATCGGCCATAAGCGCCGGATCCCCGCCACACGAAGAACTTTCAGAAGCGAGTGACGCCTGTACCCGGAGAGCCTCCGCGTTTTCCGCTTCGGCAAGCCCCTTTTCCCGCAGGGCAGCATCCAGTCGCTCGCTCAGCGCGGCGTTTTTCTGGGCGAGATCCTGCAGCCTGCCGGTGACGGCGGCCGGCAGAATCAGCGCAGCGGCGTCAGGCATATCCGCCCGGTCCAGCCGGCCAACACGGACAGCAATATCAGCGATGATCTTAGCACGCTCGTCGAGGCGATTCGGCATGTCGCTGGCAGCCGTGCGGTGACGGGCTTCCAATCCGGAACCTTCCAGATCTCGGATATCACCGGCAAGCGCCAACACGGCGGCATCCCGCTCGATGGCGGCGATTTCGGTGGTTCTCCGGTCGATGTCGCCGTCCAGCTGCGCGAGACGGGCATCGATCTCGGTTTCGTCGCGCTGCAATTGCGGCAGAAGGACATGCCAGGCGGCCGGTGGTTCCGGCAGGTCGGCGAAACCAGCAAGGTCTGAGCGCAAGCCGCGCAACCGCGCCAGAAGCGGCAGCCCCTCGATGCGGTCGCGAGCATGATCGAGAGAAACGCGCAGTTCGGCCCGCGCCTTGACGGCAAGCTCATGCCGCTCGGCAGCCGCGTCACGCACCTTGCGCAGACCGGCGAATTCACGAGCATTGATATCGATGGCGGACTTTTCGTCCTTCAGCGCCTCGAGTTCGGCCTTCAGCTCCGCCAGCTTATGCTTGCGGCCCTGCGGCTTGTAGAAAGCGTCTGCCTGCGCCTTCAGGCCAGACAAGATGGCGCTACTGTCGGGCAGCCCAGAGCTTGCCGAAAACAGCAGGGCACCAAGCTCGCCCTCGCTTTTCAGGATGCTTTCGCCCCCCTTTTCGATACTGTCATCGTCGAGCGAGAACATCATTTGATAGGTCGCCCGGTCGATCGACCCGAGCGCTGCCGAAAACAGGTTGTCCGGCAGCGGCTGGTCATCAGGCCCCAGCAGCGAGTTCTGATTGCGCTTCACCCGCGAGACAGAATGCACCCTGCCGCCGGTCTCGATGACACCGCCGACCCGCATCGTCGCATAGGGATGCAGGAAGCCATAGCCGCTCAGCCGCTCGATGCCGAACAGCAGATCGAGGAATGCTGCAAACAGCGTCGATTTTCCGGCTTCGTTCGGGCCGTAAACAAGGTGGAAATCTGCCTTTCCGGGGCGCGCCTCGCCAAAATCCAGACTGCGGCCGGTGAATTTTCCATAGCGAAGCAGATCGAGACGGTTAAGACGCATCAGTGATCAGCCCCCGCATCACCGCCGTGCAGATAGGCAAGCACGTCATCGCTGCCGGCAAGCGCCATCGTCTCGGCCAAACGCCCGGCCGCCTGTTCATCGCTGGCCAGGCTTTCGCGCAATTCGCGCGGCAGCTGCGCCAACAGCTCGTCGATCACCGCCCCCGCTTCCTGGCGAAAGGCGTGCGACGCCAAAACATCGGTGCGAATTAAGCTGGCCAGTTCCTCCACAGGGTCTGGGCCGCTCAAGGCTGTGCCCGCGTCCATGCCCCGGCAATCGATATCGATCTTCTCGACCCAGCACCCGTTGAGGCCTGCGGCAAGATTGGTGATTTCGGCCAGCAGGAAATCGGGATCGCGGCGAAGTTTCCACGCGAGCGGCGTCGTGCCGGTCAGTGAAATTCTGAGGATGAGATGGTCGGCGCCCGCCTGATGTCGCAGCGATGCCAGAGTTTCTCCCACCCTCTCCAGCATCTGGCGCCAGTCCTGTGCACCACTGAGATCGATAGCAACGCGCTCAAACACCGCCTGCCCGATCTGATGCTCCCGGTATCCCAGCACACCATCATCGCCGACGGTGACCAGTGTTACCGTCTTTGGCCCTGCCTCGTTGATATCGCGGCCCTGCGGCATGCCCGGCATGACGATCAGTGGCGCCTCCGAATGAACCTGCCGCATATGGACATGGCCGAGCGCCCAATAGTCGAAACCGTGCCGCGCAAGCTCGGCGACGCTGGTCGGCGCATAGGGATCATGGCCCGGCGTACCGGCAAGGCTGGTATGCAGCATGCCGATATTGACGGCATCGGCGACCGGTGGATAAAAGGACGGCAGAAGGCTGTCGGGCGCGTGCGGATTGGCAAAGCTGATGCCGTGGATATGGACCTCCCGTCCATCGCCGAGAGACTTGGCAAGCACCGGCTTCGCCCGCCCGGCGAACACATGCACATTGGCCGGGAACGTCAACTCGCGCGTCATTGCCGACTGCGAATCATGATTGCCACGGATCAGAAACACCGCAATCCCAGCCGCTTCCAACCGGCGTAATTCGCTCGACAGATAGAGCGCCGTGTTCATCGAGGTCTGGGAGCCATCATAGAGGTCGCCCGCGATCAGCAGGGCATCGACACTCTCCGCGAGGCACAGGTCAACGATCCTTGCGAGCGCGGTCCGGGTCGCGCCGCGCACCAGCTCGGCGAGTTCCGGATTTTTCAGTGCAAGACTACGCAAGGGTGAATCGAGATGAAGGTCGGCGGTATGGACGAAACGAAAGGGCATAACCGACCATGGCCCGACGTCCGGCCCCGCGTCAATGCCGCCGAAGGCTCACTCCAATGTCTATTCAGCGCTTTCATCGTTGCAACATTATTGGGGAGATGCGGGACCTTGGCGCAAGGGGCCGGAATTAGACTTGACTATAACACTAACAATACCGTCATTTGACATGGCCCCTCATAATATCCATATGAAACATCATGAAATCCACATTTGAAGTCTCCGACAAGCTCTTTGAGCTTTACCATCGCGTCCACCGCCTCATCAACGAATCGATGACGGAGGAAGGTGTGTCGTTGGCACGCAGCAAGTTCCTGTTTTTCCTCAGCAAGCTTGGTCCCTGCCGGTCGACCGACATCGCCGGCGCACTGAATTTTGCACCGCGAACGGTGACGGAAGCCATCGACGGGCTGGAGCGCGACAAGCTGGTGGTGCGCAAGCCCGATCCGGAAGACCGCCGCGCCAAGATCGTTTCGATTACCGATGTCGGACGCGTTGTTCTCGAAGCCGCCGAGCATCCGCGAAAACAGCTGATCGAGGAAATCTTCTCGGCACTCGACGATCAGCAGCTCGACCAGATGCACGACATTGTCAGCCGGCTCGTCGCCAAGGCGGATGAAATCCGCAAACGCAAGGAAGCGGAAGGAAACAGCGAAACTGCAGCTGAATAGCTGCATCTCTCGCCGACCCCAGCAGGTTCAAATAAAAAGGCCGGAACATCATGTTCCGGCCTTTTCCGTTCTCCGATCCTTGAAGGCCTTACATGGCGTTCATCGTACCGATCGAGAAGAACAGGGTTTCGCCCGAGGAGCCGTCGACACCATCATTGTCGGTGACGACATAGCCGTTGCCGGCAGCATCGACGGTGAAGCCTTCGACCTTGTCGACGACGTAACCATTGGTGGCGCTCTTCAGGTCCGGAATGAGGTCACGAACCTCTTCCTTCGTCACGACCGGCAGGGTACCGCCAAGCTTGGCCGGCTTGAGGTCGGCAAGCGCGACACGGTAGAGCTTCTTCAGCTTGGCTGCATCGCCGATCAGGTTGTCACGCTCGATGATGTAGGCGTAGTCGCCGTTCGCGGTGATTTCGGAAAGGCCGACCCAGCCTTCTTCGGTCTTCTCGAGCGGATAACGCACGGCGCCCCATTCCTTCGAGGAAAGCTTGTAGGAAACGAGCTTCACAAAGCCCTTCTCGTCATCGCCCCATTCGCGCTGCATGGCCATCCACAGAACCTGGTCATCGCCTTCGCCAACGCTGGTGATGCCTTCGAAGCCAAAGCGCTTTTCGTGGGCACGCAGCTCGGCGGGAATGGCGATTTCCTTCTCGATCTCGCCCTTCTTGTTCACGTGAATGATCGCGTGGCTCACCAGCTTGTCGGCGTCACCTTCATTGGCGAGCCAGAAGCCGCCCTCACCGTCCGGCGTCAGGCCTTCGCTATCGAGCTTCTGGGCCGCTGCACCGTTGCGGGTGATGCGCAGAGCATCGACGATCTTCGCCGGCTTTGCGGTCGCATCGATCGTGAAGATCGTCGGCTGCGAGGCATAGAAGCTGTCATTGACGGCATAGAGCATGCCCGGCTTGTCCTTGACCGCAGCAAGACCGGAAAGCGCGCCGAAACCGATCAGATCTCCGTCCTTCTCGGTGGAGACGATCTGCGGATAGGCGGCTTCGCCTTCCGCACGCTCATAGATCATGACATGCGAGCGGGCGCCGCCATCTTCGACGAGGTCGGTTTCGTTGGCGGTCACGAACAGGTTGCGGCTCGCAATGGCGACAGCGCCTTCAGGACCGATGCCCGACGGCAGAAGCTGGAGAAGCTCCGGCTCGGCGCCGGTGTCCTTGTAGACGCCGACGACGGATGCGCGCTCGGCAAGCACGAAGAACAGGTTGTCATCACCGAACTTGGCGGCTTCCAGGCCTTCCGGCTCGGCGCCCTTCTTGTTGCGCTTGTCCGGGTAGTGACCGATCTTGGCGATCTCGCGCTCGAAGCCAGCACCGTTCTCGTAGAGAACCTTGCCGGTCTTGTCGAAGATAGTGAAGCCGCGGGCGCCGCCCTTCCAGTCGCCTTCATTGGCGACGACGAGACGGTTGTCGTCCAGCCACTTCACGGCGTCCGGCTCGCGCGGGACATCCTTCATCTCGCCGGTGAACTTCAGTGCACCGTCCTTCTTGGTGTCGATGCCTTCAAGGTTGACAGTGCCGGCGGAGAAATGGCTCTTCACGGTACCGGTCTTGCCGTCGATGATGACGATGTAGTTGTTTTCCTGCAGTGTCAGCGCGATCTCGTCCTGGCCATTGAAGGCGACGAATTCCGGCTCCGGGTCGTCGCCGGCGACATCGGCAAGGCCGGTCAGGGTGACGTGCTTGATCGAACCGCAATCAACGACGCCGTCCTTCAGCGACAGAATCACCAGATCGCCGGCCGGCATCTGCGGGATGGCGCCGTCATTGACCTCTTCGTCGCGCTCGTTTTCGATGGCGATCGCGGCAATCGTCTTGTCCTTGTTGAGGGCGATCGAGTCCGGCTGGCCGCCGAGGTCGCAGGTCGTGTCGATCGCCTTCGAGGCAATATCCACCTGTGCGAGGATGCCCGATGGCTTGACGAAGCTTTCGCGCGTGTTGATCGCGACAAGCGCCTTGCCGGCAGCGATCGTCACCGAGGTCGGCTCACCGTCGAACGCGACGGAACCGCCGGCCTTCGGGGCCTTGGCATCGGTGATATCGATAAAGCCGATCGCCTTGTTCGGGCTGTCTGAATAGACCAGCGTGTTGCCGTCCTCGCTGGCGGCAATGATTTCAGCCGAGGTAACGGACTTCTTATCCGTACCGGCCGGCAGATTGTCGGCGACGGCGAACGAGGCAATACGATTGAATACCGGCTCTGCACTGACAGCCGATGCGGTCGAGGCGGCAAGCACGGCAGCAAGTGCTGCGGTGAGCGAAAATGTCTTCACGGGATGTCCCTCCTGAGCAATGAATATGGAGGGGTTTTGATCGCGCTGTGTAACACCCGCATGACAGAGGATGTATATTAGACAACAACAAGGTGGCAGGCAAAGGCAGTCGCCCCAAACGAAAAGAGGCCCGGGGAAAAACCCGGGCCTCAAATCAACCTGCTATCGAACCGTTGGCGTTTTCGCCACGGTGCGGCAGACGAAACATGAAACTTAGTTCACGGCGTCCTTGAGACCCTTGCCGGCCGAGAACTTCGGCACGTTGCGGGCAGGGATATCAACTTCTGCGCCAGTGGACGGGTTACGACCCTTGGATGCTTCGCGGCGGCTAACCGAGAAATTGCCGAAGCCGACGAGGCGAACGTCGCCGCCGTTCTTCAGTTCTGCCTGGATAACGTCGAAGATTGCATCAACTGCAGAAGATGCATCTGTCTTCGAGAGTCCGGCCTTCTCGGCAACTGCGGACACGAGCTCATTCTTGTTCATGTTTCCACCCCTTTCAATACTGGTTCGAAACGACTCAATTTTAAAGCCGAGGGCAGCATACGCGCGACCCCCGCCTTGGCAAACCCAATCGCTCCGAATCCCATGGAATGCAAGGCTTTGCGAGAGGTTTTACATAAAAAAGACCGGCAAAAATGCCGGTCTTCCACTGTTTCCGTTCCAAATCGGTGCTTGCTTGCCGGCACGCACCGCTTCAGGTTCAAGTCAAGTGCCTAGTGGGCAATCAACCCGCCGGCGTCATCTGCCGGATCGGCTGCCGCAACCGGCACCGCCTGCTTGGCCGGATCCCATTCGATTGCGACCGGAACCCTGAGCAACGCATGCTGCAGAACCTCGCCAATATGCGAGACCGGAACGATCTCCATATTGTTCTTCACGTTGTCCGGAATATCCGCCAGATCCTTGGCGTTTTCTTCCGGGATCAGCACCTTCTTGATGCCGCCGCGAAGCGCCGCGAGCAGCTTTTCCTTCAGGCCACCGATCGGCAGGACACGACCGCGCAGGGTGATTTCACCCGTCATTGCCACGTCCTTGTTGACGGCAATCCCGGTCATGATCGACACGATCGCGGTTGCCATGGCCACACCGGCGGACGGACCGTCCTTCGGTGTCGCGCCTTCCGGCACGTGCACATGGATATCGCTCTTGTCGAACAACGGCGGCTCGATGCCGAAGTCGATGGCGCGCGAGCGGACATAGGATGCCGCAGCCGAAATCGATTCCTTCATCACGTCGCGCAGGTTGCCGGTCACCGTCATGCGGCCCTTGCCGGGCATCATGACGCCTTCGATGGTCAGAAGCTCACCGCCGACTTCCGTCCAGGCGAGACCGGTGACGACACCGACCTGGTCGGTGCGTTCGGCTTCGCCGTGGCGATAGCGCGGAACACCAAGATAGTCGTTGATGTTCTCGGCAGTCACTTCAACCTTGTCGGTGCGACCCTTCAGGATTTCCGTGACGGCCTTGCGGGCAACCTTCATCAGCTCGCGCTCAAGGCTACGCACACCGGCTTCGCGGGTGTAGGTCTGGATGATCGCCGACAAGGCACCGTCGGTGATCGAGAACTCCTTCGGCTGAAGCGCGTGGTCGGCAATCGCCTTCGGCAACAGGTGCCGCTTGGCGATTTCCAGCTTTTCTTCTTCCGTGTAGCCAGCGATACGGATCACTTCCATGCGGTCCATCAAAGGTGCCGGAATATTCAGCGTGTTCGCCGTGGTGATGAACATCACGTTCGAAAGGTCGTATTCGACCTCCAGATAGTGGTCCATGAACGTCGAGTTCTGTTCCGGATCCAGCACCTCCAAGAGAGCTGACGACGGATCGCCACGGAAATCCTGGCCCATCTTGTCGATTTCATCGAGCAGGAAGAGCGGGTTGGACTTCTTTGCCTTCTTCATCGACTGGATGACCTTGCCGGGCATCGAGCCGATATAGGTGCGGCGGTGACCGCGGATTTCGGCTTCGTCACGAACACCACCGAGTGCCATGCGGATATATTCGCGGCCGGTCGCCTTGGCGATCGACTTGGCAAGCGATGTCTTACCGACGCCCGGAGGACCGACGAGGCACAGGATCGGCCCCTTGATCTTCTGCGAACGTGCCTGGACCGCCAGATACTCGATGATCCGTTCCTTGACCTTGTCGAGGCCGAAGTGATCGAGTTCCAGCACCTTTTCGGCGTGGTTGAGATCCGTCTTGACCTTCGACTTCTTCGACCACGGAATGCCGAGCAGCCAATCCAGGTAATTGCGCACGACAGTGGCTTCCGCCGACATCGGGCTCATCTGGCGCAGCTTCTTGACTTCCGCGTCGGCCTTTTCACGGGCTTCCTTGGACAGCTTGGTCTTGGTGATGCGGTCTTCCAGCTCGGCCATCTCGTCGCGGCCTTCCTCGCCGTCGCCAAGCTCCTTCTGGATCGCCTTCATCTGTTCGTTCAGATAATATTCGCGCTGGGTCTTCTCCATCTGGCGTTTAACACGCGAACGGATACGCTTTTCGACCTGCAGAACCGAAATCTCGCCTTCCATGAAGCCGAGCGCCTTTTCAAGGCGCAGCTTGACGCTGGTCGTCTCGAGCATTTCCTGCTTTTCGACGATCTTGATGGAGAGGTGTGATGCAACGGTATCGGCCAGCTTCGAGTAGTCCTCGATCTGGCTGGCAGCGCCGACGACTTCAGGCGAAATCTTCTTGTTGAGCTTCACATAGCTCTCGAATTCAGACACCACCGAACGGCTCAGCGCTTCGACCTCGACCGGATCTTCTTCCGGCTCGGACAGCGGGTGTGCCATTGCTTCATAGAATTCTTCGCGGCCGGTATAGCCGTCGATCTCGGCGCGCGCACGGCCTTCGACCAGAACCTTGACAGTGCCGTCAGGCAGCTTCAGCAACTGCAGCACGTTGGCGATGGTGCCGATCTGGTAGATCGCAGCCGGTTCCGGATCATCGTCGCTGGCATTGATCTGGGTGGCAAGCATGATCTGCTTGTCGGTCCCCATGACTTCTTCCAGTGCGCGGATCGATTTTTCACGGCCAACAAACAGCGGCACGATCATATGCGGGAATACCACGATGTCGCGTAGCGGCAGCACCGGATAGGTCGCGCTCTCGATTGCCGGAGACGTTTTGCTCGTCATGTCATTTCCTTTCCGTCCCGTTTCCGGGCCCGTTACCCGAAGCGTTCAAGAGCGCTTCCGGTCCTCATTCTTTCCACTGTCAGGTGGAGTGTGTGACGTCTGTTTTCAACCCTTTGCCGACTACCGACCTGGGAGGCGGCATAGCCGGGTAGTAAACGGCATCTGACTGTTGCGGGCCTTGCCGCGGGAGTGAACGCACACGCTTCGTGCCGGGACACATCGACACAGAATCGTTACATAATCGCGTTGTTGTCCGCGTTTAGCAATCGCTGATTCTCTCGACTATTCCTTCAGCAGCAACATGCAGCGGTCAAGCTTTCAACGGATGGATATCCGCAAAATATGCAGGGCTGACCTGCACTTATTGCTTATGTGCGCGATGCCCGAAGACGCAGACCAAGCCTTTCGGCACATTTCCGCATAAAAAAGGCCCGCACATGGCGGGCCTCTTTGAAAAATGCCGATCCGATCAGGCTGAGACGTTGGCCTTCTCCTCGGAACGTTCCGAGTAGATGTAGAGCGGACGGGCCGAACCCTTGACCACCTCGTCGGAGATGACCACTTCGCGCACACCTTCCAACGTCGGCAGTTCGAACATCGTGTCGAGCAGGATCTTTTCCATGATCGAGCGCAGGCCACGGGCACCGGTCTTGCGGATGATGGCACGCTTGGCGATTTCGCGCAGCGCATCCTCGTGGAATGTCAGTTCCACGTCTTCCATCTCGAACAGGCGCTGGTACTGCTTGATCAGCGCGTTCTTCGGTTCCGACAGGATCTGGATCAGCGCCGGCTCGTCGAGATCCTCGAGCGTTGCCAGAACGGGCAGACGGCCAATGAATTCCGGGATGAGGCCGAACTTGACCAGATCTTCCGGCTCCAGCTCACGCAGGACTTCGCCTACGCGGCGATCTTCCGGCGACTTCACCGAAGCACCAAAGCCGATCGAGGTCTTTTCGCCACGTGCCGAAATGATCTTGTCGAGGCCGGCAAAGGCGCCGCCGCAGATGAACAGGATGTTGGTCGTGTCAACCTGCAGGAACTCCTGCTGCGGATGCTTGCGGCCACCCTGCGGAGGAACGGATGCGACCGTGCCTTCCATGATCTTCAACAGCGCCTGCTGCACGCCCTCACCCGACACGTCCCTGGTGATCGACGGATTGTCGGACTTGCGCGAGATTTTGTCGACTTCGTCGATATAGACGATGCCGCGCTGCGCACGCTCGACATTGTAGTCGGCCGACTGCAGGAGCTTCAGGATGATGTTCTCGACGTCTTCGCCGACATAACCGGCTTCGGTCAATGTCGTGGCATCAGCCATCGTGAACGGCACATCGATGATGCGGGCCAAGGTCTGGGCCAGATAGGTCTTGCCGCAACCGGTCGGGCCGACGAGCATGATGTTCGACTTTGCAAGCTCGATGTCGCTTCCTTTCGCGGAATGCGCCAGACGCTTGTAGTGATTGTGGACGGCAACCGACAGGATGCGCTTGGCCTGTTGCTGGCCAATGACGTATTCGTCGAGAACCTTGATGATCTCCTGCGGCGTCGGAACGCCATCGCGGGACTTGACCATCGAAGTCTTGTTCTCTTCGCGGATGATGTCCATGCACAGTTCGACGCATTCATCGCAGATGAACACTGTCGGTCCGGCAATCAGCTTGCGGACCTCGTGCTGGCTCTTTCCGCAGAAGGAGCAGTATAGGGTATTCTTGGAGTCACCGCCGTTGCTACCGCTGACCTTGCTCATATCACTTTCCTTCCAGCACGCCGGACACCCAGACAAGGTGTAACGGACTACTCAACCCGCTCCGCACATTTTGCGCGTTCATGCGCAAAATGACGGCGCTTTCGGGAGTACGAACCGGCCTCAAACAACCATGTTTGATGCCCGGCAGCAACGAATCTCCCACCGAATACCGAATGCTAGGACTTCAAACTTCAACATAGCATTAACGGTCGATACTAACGGCTTTGGCCTGCGGATAAAGCCCCATGACTATTACAAATGTGTCACAAATGCATCTATCCGCACACAAAAGCTTGAATTCACGCTTCAGCAGCGGATTCCATCGCCTCACGTGACGTGATCACCTTATCGACGACACCCCAGCTCAACGCTTCATCCGCAGTCATAAAGTGGTCACGATCAAGCGTCTGTTCAACCTCTTCCAAAGTCCGGCCAGTGTGCTTGACGTAGACTTCGTTGAGGCGGCGCTTCATTTTCAGGATATCGCGGGCATGCCGTTCGATGTCGGATGCCTGGCCCTGGAAGCCGCCGGACGGCTGGTGAACCATGATGCGGGCATTCGGCGTCGCAAAGCGCATGTCCTTGTGGCCGGCGGCCAGAAGCAGCGAACCCATCGAGGCGGCCTGACCGATGCACAGCGTCGAGACAGCCGGCTTGATGAACTGCATCGTGTCATAGATAGCCATGCCGGCGGTGACGACACCACCCGGCGAATTGATGTAAAGCGCGATTTCCTTCTTCGGGTTTTCAGCTTCGAGGAACAGCAGCTGGGCGCAGATCAGCGTTGCCATCTGGTCTTCCACAGGACCCGTCAAAAAGATGATGCGTTCTTTCAGGAGACGCGAAAAGATATCGTAGGAGCGCTCGCCGCGATTGGTCTGTTCAACGACCATCGGCACCAGAGCCATAGCGGTATCAACGGGATTTCTCATGTCAAACCTTTGTCTATCTGGTGCGCAAAACCGTTTGCACACCGGGAATCATCGGGAATATCTCTTGTCCATACATAGAGTGTCCAAGTACCCGACTTCAAGTCGCGAAGTCTTCATAACGTTAATACACGTCCCGCACCGGAACGTTGCCACCGCAGCGTATGCAGGATCGTTTAGCGTGTTCTAACGGTCAGGATAGGTGCAAACCGCCATTTTCGCTTTTCCACACAGGCTTTGGGGCATTCTGAGTGAAAAATCGGTAAATGCGGATCACAGTTGCGATTCGATCGGCAGAATACCGATGACGCCGGCGATCAGGCGGCGCCAGAAACCGACTTCCGGTTCGCGGCGAAGGACGCGCACTTCATCGCCTTCGCGGTCGTGCCAACGCAGGCGTCCCTTGTCGAGCGATAGCCGGAAGCTGTTTTCCGGGCTGGTTTCCGCATCGAAAATCGCCTCGACCTCTCTGACCAGCGCCGGGTGGGTAAAGAGCACGCCCATTTCCGTATTCAGAGACGCCGAACGGGGATCGAAATTCATCGAGCCGACAAAGCCGGTTTTTCCATCGACCGTGAAAGCCTTGGTATGCAGACTGGCGCCGCGCGAACCGAACAGCGACATCCGCTGCGGGTCGCCGAATTCATGCGTTGCCTTCAGTTCGAACAGCACAGCACCGCCCCGAAGCAGCGCCTTGCGGTAGTTGGCGTAGGCGCCGTGGACGGCTGCGACGTCCGTGGCGGCCAGCGAATTGGTCAGCACCTCGACCTTGACCTGCCGCTGGACCAGCCGTGAGATTTCGGCGATCCCTTGTGCACCGGGGATGAAATAGGGGGAAATCACCCGGACACCATGCTGCGCCGATGTCAGGGCCGGCATCAGTTCGCGCATGACCCAGTTGTTGCGCTTCTGCAGAAATGCCTTTTCCGGCGGATCCGACACCAGCATGGCAGCGCTTGTCCAATGCAGCACTGTACCGGCGGGCAATAGGGCACTGTCCGGGATCATCGTATTGACATGAGCCAGATAATCCCGGCCGCCGGGTGTCGCCGCGATGGTCTCCAGCTTCGCCCTGAAAGCCGGCAGGTAATGGGCGCGCGGCGTGCGCAGCAAGCCGATCGGCACCACCACCGGGCTGTTCCAGTAGCGATCGAAGACTACGGCGGCATCGTCGGCGACCGGCCCCAGCATCCAGACATCGAGGTCGCGAAAATTCGACTGTTCATCCGCATCGAAATAGGCGTCGCCGATATTGCGGCCACCGGCGATCGCCAGACGGCCATCGGCGATCCATTGCTTGTTGTGCATGCGCCGCGTGGCGCGGAAGGGCCGCATCATCATTTCCAGGCCGCGCTTCAACCGATCGGTGCGGGCGCGGCTTGGATTGAACAGCCGCACCTCGATATTCGCATGGCCATCCAGCGCCAGGCACATGCGGTCGTGCAGCCCGGCATTGATATCATCCAGCAGCAGCCGTACGCGGACGCCGCGATCGGCTGCCGCCAGCACTTCGCGTATCAGCATCCGCCCGGTCAGATCGTTCTTCCAGTAATAATATTGCAGATCGAGGCTGCGGCCTGCCCTGCGCGCCGACAGGGCTCTGAGTGCAAAGGCAACCATATTATCCGAGATCAGCGAAATTCCGTTGAGGCCGGCATGCTCGTCCAACAGAGGGGCTGCCAGCCGGTCGAGTTCTGTCTGATCGGCCTGCGGCTGCAGGGCAGTCGATGCCGATCCCTGAAGGTGGCGCCCGAAACGGCCATAGGCATAGACGGCAACCAGCGCCAAAAAGCCGAACACAGAAGCGGACAGAGCGACGATATGGGCGCGCATGCTACGACGGCCTGTTGGTCATGACTGAGCAGCGGAAACCGCCTCGACCGGTTTTCCCTCGCCAAGCGCGGCCTTGAGATCGATATAGGCCTTGATCGGCAGGTGATCGGACGCGACGCGGGAGAGTGGTGTGTTGTGCACCTCGACGGCTGTGACCAGATTGTGCGGACTGCCCATCACCCGGTCGAGCGCCAAAAGCGGAAAGCGCGATGGGAAACTCGGCACCGCCGTTGCGGCGTGATCGAAGATGGGGCTGAGCGAACTCAGCGCCGAGCGGCGGCCCATGCGCCACTCGTTGAGGTCGCCGATCAACAGCGTCGGCCGCTCCTCCGCCTCGCTGATGGCAGCGATGATCGCTTCCGCCTGGCGGGCGCGCGAATGCCGCAGCAGCCCGAAATGGGCGGCAACGATTCTCAGAGGACCGGCCTTCAGGTCGAGATCGACGACCAGTGCACCACGCGGCTCGACGCCGGGCAGCTTCAACTGATGAACCTTGGCAACAGCCCCTTCGCGCAACAGAAGCACATTGCCGTGCCAGCCATGCCCCTTGGCAGAGAAGGCAGCAATCGGCACCGCGATCAGATGACAGTCGCGGCGCAACCGTTCCAGATCGAGCAGCCCTGCCCGTTCGCCAAACCGTTGATCGGCCTCCTGCAGCGCGATGATATCAGCACCGATTTCGCTGATCACGTCGGTGGTGCGGCCGGGATCGAAACGGTTGTCGGTGCCAACGCATTTATGGATGTTGTAGGAGGCGATCACCGTGTCGCCGCGTTCGCCTGCGGGGTCCCTGCCTGCAAGCGACACGCGCTTACCGCGAATTGCGGCCAGAATGCCCTTTGACAGGCTGGTATGCGACGAAGCCATAGTCTCTCTCTGGTCGTTGCCGTTCATCATCCATGACATAGACATGTCGCACCGCAAGGCAAGACAGTATCCGGCATAAGCCTGTTTTTCGCCAAGTGAGCTAGAAATTTTCCGGGTGGGGAAATCTGGTAGCGGCAAGACAAACTCCTTGTCGGATACCCCGCACTGACCATAAATCAGCGGCGTAGTCCGTCATTTCATCCAGTGAGAATGCACAATGCCCGCACCGTCAGCCATTTCCATCACGCCTTCGACCCGCACCGCCAGCATCGACGTTCGCGATCCCGGCTTTTACAAAAACCCGCTCGCCACCTACGCCGCCCTGCATGCGCAATGTCCGTCGTTCTTCTGGGAAGAGCAGCAGCAATGGTATTTTGCCGGTTATGACCAGGTAAACAGCCTGCTGCGCGATCGCCGCTTCGGCCGGCAGATCCTGCATGTGGCGACCCGCGAGGAGCTGAACTTGCCGGAGCCCAAGCCGCATCTGGCGGATTTCGACCGGCTGGAGGCCCATTCGCTACTGGAAGTGGAGCCGCCGGCGCATACGCGGCTGCGTACGCTGGTCAACCGTGCTTTTGTCTCGCGCCAGATCGAACAGCTGAAGCCCGAGATCGCCGCACTCTCCCATTCCCTGATCGACGGTTTCGAGAAAGATGGCCAGGTCGAGCTTCTGAAGACCTATGCTGAAATCGTTCCGGTGACGGTGATCGCGCGCATGCTCGGCGTGCCGCTGGACATGGCGCCAAAACTGCTCGACTGGTCGCACCGCATGGTCAAGATGTACGTGTTCAATCCGACGGTCGAGACCGAACATGACGCCAACCGGGCTTCCGCCGAATTCGCCGATTATCTGAAGGGCATCATCGACTGGAAGCGGAAAAATCCTGCCGACGATCTTTTGACCCACATGATCACCACCGAAAAGGACGGCGAGCGGCTATCCGACGACGAGTTGATCTCGACGGCAGTGCTTCTGCTCAATGCCGGACATGAAGCCACCGTGCATCAGCTTGGCAACGCAGTGCGCACCCTGCTTGAGACCGGCACCTCGGTAAAAGACGTGTTTTCCAGCGATACGGCGACCGAACGGACCATTGAAGAAACAATGCGCTACGCTGCGCCGCTGCATATTTTCCAGCGTTACGCCCTGTCCGACATCGAGCTTGAAGACGGTATCAGCCTGAAAAAGGGCGATATGATCGGCCTTCTGCTCGGAGCTGCCAATGTCGATCCGAAGAAATTCTCCGATCCCCTCACCTTCCGCCCCGAAAGAAACGAAGGCGCCCACGTTTCCTTCGGCGCCGGCGTGCATTTCTGCATCGGCGCGCCGCTGGCACGGCTGGAGCTGAAATTGTCGCTGCCGATCCTGTTCGAGCGGCTGCCCGGCCTGCGGATGACAAGCGAGCCACGGATTAAGGACAGCTATCATTTCCACGGTCTGGAGCGGCTGGACCTGGCATGGTAGAGAAAGCGGCGCGGCTCACACGCCGCGCCAACTCACCTTTTACTCCGGAAAATCAGCACCCTCGGTCACGTCTGCCCAGGCTTCGAAATCACGGCGCAGCGTCTCGATCTTGGCGCGGCCACCGGCCAGCGCCGCTTTGCCCAAGAGTAGGCGTAGCGGCGGATTTTCGGCTTCGACAGCCTTGACGATAGCTTTAACGGCGCGCTCCGGATCGCCGGCCTGCTTGCCGCTCCGTTCCCGAATGACCGAGGCATTCTTGCCGGCCGTATCGCTGTAGTCGTCGATCGTCTGCGGTGCCTCATTGGCCGAACGTCCGGCCCAATCAGTTCTAAAGCCGCTGGGTTCGACCAGGAGAACCTTGATGCCGAGTGGCGCCGCCTCAAGCGACAAAGCCTCCGACAGGCCTTCGACGGCAAACTTGGTGGCGTTGTAGAAGCCAACGGCCGGTCCGCCGCGAATGCCGCCGATCGAGGATATGTTGACGACAGTACCGGAGCGTTGCTTGCGCATGGCGGGCAGGACGGCGCGGGTCATCGCTGCAAGGCCCCAGACGTTGATTTCGAACATGCGCCGGACTTCGTCCAGCTCGCTTTCCTCGACCGAACCGAAATAGCCGATACCGGCATTGTTGACGAGCACGTCGATGCGGCCGAAACGGGCAAGGGCCGCCTTGACGGCGACTTCGACCTCTTCTGGCTTGGTGACGTCGAGCTGCAAGGCCAGAGCCTTGTCTTCGTTGCCCTTGACGAGATCTTCGACCTGCGCCGGATTGCGGGCTGTCACGACGGTCGGATAGCCCAGCGATAAAGTCTGCTGTGCCAGTTCCCGGCCAAAACCGGTCGAACATCCGGTGATGAACCAGACGGGTTTATCGGCGTGAGACATTGGATTTCTCCTAATGATGGAAGAGACGGCGAGCGCCGCCCCGAGGGAACCTCCATCGGATATAGGACGGCTAAACCCGAATGACATAGTCCTTGCGAGTCGTTTCAATCACTTCCCAGGTTCCCTTGAAGCCGGGTCTGAGGATCATGCTGTCGCCGGCCTTCAGATGGGTTGCGGCACCGCCGTCTTCGGTGACGATCGAGATGCCGGACAGGATGTGGAAATATTCCCATTCGTCATAGACGATGCGCCATTTGCCGGGCGTCGCTTCCCAGATGCCGGCATAAATGCCGCCTTCGGCCTCCTCGAAACTCCAGGTGCGAAATTTTGGCGTGCCGGAGATCAACCGGTCTTCAGCCGGGGCGCCCGCTTCGGGCTCGAGTGCCGTCGGATCGAATGTCAGCGCGTGGGTCATGGCATGCTCCGCAATGGACAAAGAGATGGCCGGCGAACCGGCCATCTCTGGATGGATCAGGCTTTCGCCAGCGACTGTTCGAGATCGGCGATGATATCGGCGGCATCCTCGATACCAACCGACAGACGGACGACTTCCGGGCCAGCGCCGGCGGCCGTCTGCTGCTCTGCCGTCAACTGCCGGTGCGTAGTCGAGGCCGGGTGGATGACCAGCGAGCGGGTGTCGCCGATATTGGCCAGATGCGAGACCATTTCCAGGCCCTCGACAAAGCGCTTTCCGGCCTCGTAACCATCCTTCAGACCGAAGGTGAAGACAGCGCCCGCACCACGTTTGGAGTATTTCTGCTGCAGCGTGTGGTTGGCGTCGCTCTCAAGACCGGCATACTTCACCCAGGCAACCTTATCATGGCTGCTGAGCCATTTGGCGACGGCCAGTGCATTGTCGCAATGGCGCTGCATACGCAGCGGCAGGGTTTCGATACCAGTTAACAGCAGGAAGGCGTTGAACGGCGAAATGGCCGGCCCGAAGTCGCGCAGGCCCAGCACCCGGCAGGCGATGGCAAAGGCAAAATTGCCGAAGGTCGCGTGCAGTACCATGCCGGCATATTCCGGGCGAGGTTCCGACAGGATCGGGTATTTTCCGGATTTCGACCAGTCGAACGTACCGCCATCGACGATGACGCCGCCCATCGAATTGCCATGGCCACCCATGAACTTGGTCAGCGAATGCACGATGATATCGGCACCGTGCTCGATCGGCTGGATCAGGTAAGGTGTGGCCATCGTGTTGTCGACGATCAGCGGCAGGCCGTGTTTCTTGGCAACAGCAGAAATGGCGGCGATATCGACGAACGTGCCGCCCGGGTTGGCAAGGCTCTCGATGAAGATCGCCTTGGTGCGGTCATCGATCTGGCTTTCGAACGCGGCGATATCGTTGGTATCCACCCAGCGCACCTGCCAGTCGAACGACTTGAAGGCATTGCCGAACTGGTTGACCGAGCCGCCATAGAGCTGCCGGGCTGCGAGGAAATTGTCGCCGGGGCTCATGATCGCGTGGAACACCAAAAGCTGGGCCGCATGGCCGGAGGCAACAGCCAGCGCTGCCGTGCCGCCTTCGAGCGCCGCGACGCGCTCTTCCAGAACCGCCTGGGTCGGGTTCATGATTCGCGTGTAGATGTTGCCGAAAGCCTGCAGGCCGAACAGCGAGGCGGCGTGATCGGTATCGTTGAAAACGAAGCTGGTCGTCTGGTAAATAGGCGTTGCGCGTGCGCCCGTGGTCGGGTCCGGTGCTGCACCTGCGTGCACGGCGAGTGTGTTGAAACCGGGTTTGTTCGTCATGGATGTGTCCTCCCTTGATCAAGTTCGGCGCACTATTTCAGAGGCGATACCGTGCGGTCAAAGACTGTTTTGCCTGATTTGCACGCCGGGCGAGCAAGGAATTCCAAAATGGCGACGCATGGCCTTTAAATTCAGCCAACCAACCGCGGGTACTCGATCGCCGGACAGCGGTCCATTACCACCTGAATGCTGTTTTCCTCAGCCTTTGCCGCAGCTTGGTCGTCGCGCACGGCCAGTTGCGCCCAGATGAATTTGGGCCGGTTTTTAAGGGTAAGGATTTCATCGACAAGAGCCGGCAGCGCGTCAGCGGCCCGGAAAACGTCGACCATGTCGATCGACTCGGGAATATCGGCCAGCGTCGCATAGACCTTCTGGCCATGGATTTCCTTGCCGGCCTGGCCCGGATTGACCGGGAAAACCGTGTAGCCCTTGCGCAGCAGGAACGCCATGACACGATGGCTCGGCCGCTCGGCATTGGGTGATGCGCCAACAAGGGCAATGGTTTTCGTCGAGCGCAGAATGTCTGTCAGATAATAGTCCGGATACACATCATGATTCATCGTCGAGTTCCGCGCTTTATAATCGTTGAGCCGATCATTGGGACCGCATTCCTATCTGTCAACCGAGCATCTCCGGGTTCGCATGTAAATTTGCTGGAGACAACGGCTGGCGCGTGACCAAATCTGGCCTTCTGTCAAAATCGCATTGCTTTTAAAGCCTTACCACCGCAAAACTCGATGATTGCGCCGTCTTGCCTCTCTATCCTCCGTCTTCTCGCATTCCTGAAGGTTTCCCGTGCCTCTCGACGTCATTGCTCTCGTTCTGTTCGGAGCGCTTCTGCATGCGACCTGGAATGCACTGGTCAAGGCCGGAACGGATAAATCGCTCGATGCTGCGATGATTGCGCTCGGGGCAGCCGTCGTTGCCCTACCCTTCCTGCCCTTCATGCCCTTGCCGCATCCGGATGCCTGGCCATTCATCCTGGTGTCGGCGCTGTTTCAGTTTGCCTATTTCCAGCTTGTCGCCGCAGCCTACCGCGCCGGCGATATCGGCCTTGTCTATCCGCTAATGCGCGGCGTTGCTCCCTTGCTGGTGGCCGCGACAAGCGGCGCGATCATCGGCGAAAATCTCTCCAGCGGGGCAATTGCTGGCGTGCTGACGATCTCGACGGGCGTGCTGACGCTTGCTTTCGAGGCGCGCAAGGGTGGCAAACGTGCCATTCTGCTGGCGCTTGCCAATGCCGTTGTGATCGCCAGCTATACCTATGTCGATGGGATCGGCGCCCGGGTGGCACTCAACCCGATCTCCTATACGCTGTGGATGGCACTACTGCCGCCGGTGCTGCTTTTTTCATGGGCTTTTTCCAAGCGCGGCTTTGCCCCTGTGCTCTTCCACGTCCGCCATCAATGGTGGCGCGGGCTGATCGGCGGCGGCGGCTCGATCGGCGCCTATGGGCTGGCGCTGTGGGCGATGACAAAGGCCCCGGTCGCAACGGTCGCAGCCCTGCGCGAAACCTCGATCCTGTTTGCCATCGTCATTTCGATCGTCTTCCTGAAAGAACGCGCCAGCCTCTTCCGCATCGCCGCCGCCTGCTTGATCGCACTCGGGGCGCTGATGCTGAAGCTGGCTTGAAAAATTTGCGAGCATGACGTATGTACAAGATCACGTACAGAGGATCCACCATGAACGTCATCAGCCTATCCGAACTTCGCGCCAACATGGCAAAGCACTTCGACCGGGTCGAAGAGGATCACGACGAACTGATCGTGACGCGGCAGAACCGCGAACCGATGGTCGTCATGTCGCTCCGCGATTTTGAAAGCTGGAAGGAGACGATGTATCTGACATCGAACCCCGTCAACAAGGAGCGGCTGCTGCGGTCTATTGCCGAGCTTGACGAGGGCAAAGGCATCGAAGTCGATATCGATGCGCTCTTGTCCGCCAAATGAAAATCCAGTTTTCGCAGGATGCTTGGGAAGACTTGCAACATTGGATCGCGACTGATCATAAAACCCTGCAGAAAACTCTGAGCCTGCTCAAGGAATGCCAGCGCACGCCATTTTCCGGCACCGGAAAGCCTGAGCCCCTGCGCAATGAGCTCAAGGGCTGGTGGTCTCGACGGATCACACTGGAGCATCGGCTTGTCTACCGGGTTTCAGGGGCCGCTGAAAACCAGACGCTTGAAATCGCGGCTTGCCGAAGCCACTATTCCTGATCTCTCTTCCACTCCGGTGTCCGCTTGCCGAGAACCGCATCGATCCCCTCCTTCGCATCGGACTTCAGCATATTGTCCACCATCACCCCAGTGGCAAAATCATAGGCCTCAGTGATGCTCATCTCGGCCTGCTGATAGAACGCCCGCTTGCCGATTCGGAGCGCCTGCGGTGACTTCGAGGCGATGACGGCTGCGTATTTGTTGACGACCTGCTGCAGATATTGTTTCGGCACAATGCGGTTGATCAGGCCGAAATCCTTGGCGGTCGAAGCATCGATGGTTTCTCCGGTCAAGAGCATTTCCATCGCCTGCTTGGGATGGGCCGCACGCGAGACGGCGACCATCGGCGTCGAGCAGAACAGGCCGATATTGACGCCCGGCGTGCAGAAGGTCGAACTGTCGGTGCAGATCGCCAGATCGCAGCTTGCCACCAGCTGACAGCCGGCGGCGGTTGCCAGACCGTCGATTTCGGCAATGACCGGCTGCGGCAGCTGGTTGATCTTCAGCATCAGATCAGCGCAGAGCCGCAGCGACAGTTCGAAGAAGGCCTTGCCCGCGTCTTTGTCGGTGCGATGCGACGTCAGTTCTTTCAGGTCATGACCGGCACTGAACAGCGAGCCGGACGCTGCCAGGATCACAACCCGAATGTCTTCGGATTGGGCAACAGCATCAAGCTCCGCAGTCAGCGCTTCAAGCAACGCGATCGACAGGACGTTGGCCGGAGGATTGTTGAGCGTTAGGCGCAGCACATTGCCGGAAACCTCGCGCAGCAGCGGCCCACGGGGTTCTTCCTTGTGCAGGGGCACGATATCCGCCATCTCTCTTCTCCTTCGTCTCAACTGTCGTCACGGCTTGCCCGGATCTGCGCTTGGTACGCTGCCGCAAGCACCGTTTCAAGCGCCGCTGACATCGATAGGACTTTCGTCCGGCTTGCTCCAATGACCCGCAGGCCGGTAAAAGGCCTCCATATTGGGAGTGAACCATGCCTTTGGAACCGATCCTCACCGTCACCGATCTCAATCGTTTTCTCGAAACGGATTTTTCCGAGATGCATACCGACGGCAAGATCTTCGAGGTCATCGCCACCGGCCCGGGCTTTGCCACGATGCGGCTCGATCCGCAGCAAAAGCACCTGCGCCCCGGCGGCACAGTCTCCGGACCAACGCTGTTCGCGCTAGCCGATGTCACGGCTTACATCACCTTGCTCGCCCATATCGGCCCGGTGGCTCTGGCCGTCACCACCAATCTCAACATCAATTTTCTCAGAAAGCCCCAGCTTGGGCCGCTACAATGCACCTGCCGAATCCTCAAACTCGGCAAACGGCTGGCCGTGCTCGATGCGGCGATTTCAGAGCTTAATAGTGATGAACTGGTTGCCCATGCGACCGCGACCTATTCGATTCCGCCCAGATAATTTGTGGTATCAAAATACCCCACACCTAACCACATGTTTTATAACGGTATTTTTTCGAACCGGCCAAATCGGCAATCTTGACCGCATTTCATCCTTTGCGTATAAGCCGCACCAGATCGCGGTCCCTTGGGGCCGCTTTCATTTTTGGCTGGCTCAATGCCTGTCAAATTCAAGCAACAAGAAACGCCCGGCGGCAACGCATCGGGTTCAAACGAAAGAGTTTAACATGTCAACCTTCGTTCAGAAGCCTGCAGAGGTGGAGAAGAAGTGGATCCTCATCGACGCCGAAGGCCTCGTTGTTGGTCGCGTCGCTTCCATTATCGCCAACATCCTGCGCGGCAAGAATAAAGTCACCTACACACCCCACGTTGACGATGGTGACAATGTCATCGTGATCAACGCTGAGAAGGCTGTCCTGACCGGCAAGAAGTACACCGACAAGAAGTACTACTGGCACACCGGTTACCCGGGCGGCATCAAGGAGCGCACCGCGCGCCAGATCATCGAAGGCCGCTTCCCGGAGCGCGTTCTCGAAAAGGCTGTCGAGCGCATGGTTCCCCGTGGCCCGCTTGGCCGTCGCCAGATGAAGAACCTGCGCGTTTACGCCGGCACAAATCATCCGCATGAAGCACAGCAGCCAGTGACGCTCGACGTCGCTGCGCTGAACAGCAAGAACACAAGGAGCGCCTAATCGTGGCTGATCTCTCTTCTCTGAAAGACCTCGGCACGGCGACTGAAGCAACTGCTTCGGCTCCGGTTCATGTCCGCAAGGTCGACGCCCAGGGCCGCTCCTACGCGACCGGCAAGCGCAAGAACGCCGTTGCCCGCGTCTGGGTCAAGCCGGGCTCCGGCAAGATCACCGTCAACGGCAAGGAATTTGCGGCCTACTTCGCACGTCCGGTTCTGCAGATGATCCTGCGCCAGCCGATCTTCGCTGCTGCCCGTGACGGTCAGTTCGACATCGACGCAACGGTTGCAGGCGGCGGTCTTTCCGGCCAGGCCGGTGCCGTTCGTCACGGCATCTCGAAGGCCCTGACCTACTTCGAACCGGGCCTGCGCACGGTTCTGAAGAAGGGTGGCTTCCTGACCCGCGACAGCCGCGTTGTCGAGCGTAAGAAGTACGGTAAGGCCAAGGCCCGCCGTTCGTTCCAGTTCTCGAAGCGTTAATCGTTTCGAAAATCTCAATTTGAAAAAGGCGGGCTTTGTCCCGCCTTTTTCTTTGCCTTGCTTGCGCATGCCGTTGCCCCAAAACCGCTGCGCACTTTTGGGCGGCATGCGTTACAGCGGCAATTCCGTCGAGAACTTCAGTTCCCGCAGCACGAAGCTCGACACCACCGTGCGCACATGCGGATTGCGCATCAGATAGCGCGTCATGAAGGCCTCGTAGCTTTCCACGTCGCTCGCCCGGATTTTCAGCATGTAATCGAAGGCGCCGGAGAGTGCGTAACACTCCATGATTTCCGGCCGCTCCAGCACCACCGCCGCAAACGAGGCTACCGCCTCCTCGTGATGATCCTCCAGCGTCACATGGGCGATGACGCAGAGTTTCAGATCAAGCTTTCCCGGATCGAGCAACGTTACGCGCTTGCGGATGACGCCGTCGGCTTCCAGCTCCTGGATCTTGCGCCATGCCGAACTCTGCGACATGCCGGCCTTCTCGGCCAGCTCCGCCAGAGACAGGCTGCCATCGGCCTGGACGAGTTGCAGAAGCTTGCGATGGAAACTCCCAGATTCTTTCATAATTTTAGAAATCTCCGAAAAATCCTGCCAACATTATGGAGATATCCAGCACGAAAGAAAGAATAATCCTCCGATTCCGGAGCATAATTGCGAGGAAACACGCATCTGGGAGGACCGACGCCATGACCAAGCAAAGCAGCTACACCGCCAAACTGCCAGGCCCGGACGGGATCTATTCCTACACCACGGAGGAAGATGCCATCTGGGGCGAACTCTACGAGCGCCAGATGAAGCTGCTCGCCAACATGGCCTGCCAGGAATACTTGGACGGGGTAAAGACCCTTGGGCTGAGGCCAGACAAGGTACCGCAGCTAACCGATGTCGGCCGCCGCCTGCATGAGACGACCGGTTTCGGGGTCGAAGGCGTTCCGGCGCTCATTCCCCCCTCGCGCTTCTACGAACTTCTGGCACAGGGCAAGTTTCCGCTCGCCACCTTCCTGCGCCGCCGCGAGCATATCGACTATATCGAGGAGCCGGACCTGTTCCATGAGGTGTTCGGCCATTGCCCGCTACTCACCAACCAGAGTTATGCCAATTTCGTCCGCCATTTCGGTGAAGCTGCCGTCCGCCTCGGCAAAGGCTATTCCTGGCACCTGTTCCGCATCTTCTGGTTCACGGTGGAATTCGGCCTGATCAACACGCCGCAAGGCCGCCGCTGTTTTGGCGCAGGTATCGTCTCGTCGCCCAGCGAAGCCAAGGCCGCGACGGACGGCACGGCCTGCGAATTCCGGGCGTTCGACCTGATGAGTGTACTCAGAACCCCCTACCGCATCGATATCGTCCAACCGATCTACTATGTCATCGACAGCTTTGCCGATCTTGAAGCAATCGTTGGGCAGGATATCGGCGGCATGATCGACAAGGCCAAATCACTGGGCGACTTTGCCCCGGCGTTCGAAGCCAAGGCCTCATGAGAATCTGATTATCCGGCAGTGCTCCCATTCGGGGCCTTGCCTTCCAGCCGCCGATTGTCCAACGTCTGGCCAGACAACAGACGGGACCGATCATGGCCAACAAGACGATAGACCACGCCATCACCGCCACATCGCTGAAGAGCGCCGCCACCGACCCGACCCATGCCGGTATTCTCTCTTTCATGCGGCGCAAATACACCAAGAGCCTGAAGGGCGTCGATGCCGTCGTCTGGGGCATTCCGTTCGATGCGGCGACGTCCAATCGTCCCGGCGCCCGCTTCGGGCCGCAGGCCATCCGCCGTGCCTCCACCATCTTCGACAATGACCCGCAATATCCGTTCGACCGCGACCTGTTTGCGGACATGGCGACGATCGATTATGGCGACTGCCTGCTCGACTATGGTAATCACAGCAAGACGCCGGCGACCATCGAGCGCGAAGCCGCCAAGATCCTGAAGAGCGACGCCTTTCTCCTGACGTTGGGTGGCGACCACTTCGTCACCCTGCCGCTGCTGCGTGCCCACGCCGCTGTGCACGGTCCCCTCGCCCTCGTCCAGTTCGATGCCCATCAGGACACCTGGGCCGACGAGAAAGGCCGCATCGACCATGGCTCCTTCGTCGGACGTGCGGCGCGCGAAGGCCTGATCGATACCGCAAGCTCGATCCAGCTCGGCATCCGCACCCATGCGCCCGACGATTGCGGCATCCGCATTCTCTATGGCTACGATCTCGAGGAGATGAGCGCCGGCGAGATTGCCGACGTCATCCTGCATCATGTCGGCGACCGCCCGGCCTATCTCACCTTCGATATCGACTGCCTCGATCCCGCCTATGCGCCGGGCACCGGCACGCCGGTTGCGGGCGGGCCGTCCTCGGCGAAAATCCTGTCGGTGATCCGCAAGCTCGGCGCGCTGGTCATCAAGGGCGCCGATGTCGTCGAGGTGGCTCCAGCCTATGATCACGCCGATATCACAGCCATTGCGGGCTCCACCATCGCGATGTATATGCTCGGCCTTCATGCCGAACAGCTGGCGGAGCGACGCGGATAGCGACTGAACCCGCCCTGTTGTCAAACTGATTCAATTGCATGCCAAAGTGATTCCGAACGCTCGGATAATCCCTTGGCAGGACAGGATAAAACCA
This sequence comes from Pararhizobium sp., assembly GCF_965279435.1. Lineage (NCBI taxonomy): Bacteria > Pseudomonadati > Pseudomonadota > Alphaproteobacteria > Hyphomicrobiales > Rhizobiaceae > Pararhizobium > Pararhizobium sp. Next base: position 3,062,859 of record NZ_CBDIHY010000003.1, on the reverse strand, counting down.
TGAAACCGAAGATCTTCATCGATGGCGAACACGGCACCACGGGCCTGCAGATCCGCACCCGCATGGCTGGCCGTTCGGATGTGGAGCTGCTGTCCATTCCGGAAGCGGAACGCCGCAATGCCGCCATTCGCGAAGATCTTTTGAACAGCGCCGATGTCGCCATCCTCTGCCTTCCCGACGACGCCTCCAAGCAGGCGGTTTCGATGCTCGAAGGCAACAATAAGGTGCGGATCATCGACACCTCGACGGCCTATCGCATTGCGCCGGACTGGGCCTATGGCTTTGCCGAAATGGATGCGGCGCAGGCGGCAAAAATCCGCGATGCCCGTCTCGTTGCCAATCCCGGTTGTTATCCGACCGGCGCCATCGGCCTGATCCGCCCGCTGCGTCAGGCCGGTATGCTGCCGCAAAGCTATCCGATCACGGTCAATGCAGTCTCCGGCTATACTGGCGGCGGCAAGCAGATGATTGCGCAGATGGAAGATCCGGCCAATCCGGACCCCATCGACTCGCCAAATTTCCTCTACGGCCTGACGCTCAAGCACAAGCATGTGCCGGAAATGCAGACCCACGGCATGCTCGATCGTGCACCGATCTTCTCGCCATCTGTCGGCCGCTTCCCGCAGGGCATGATCGTTCAGGTGCCGCTGTTCCTCGATCAGCTGAAGGAGGGCACGACGCTCGAAACCATCCACGCTGCACTTGTTGCCCATTATGCCGGACAGTCGATCGTCGAGGTCGTGCCGCTTGATGTCAGCGCGAAGCTTTCGCGTGTCGATGCCGTCGAGCTTGCCGGCAAGGACACGATGAAGCTGTTCGTGTTCGGTGCTAACGGTGGCGATCAGGTCAATCTTGTCGCCCTGCTTGACAATCTTGGCAAGGGCGCCTCGGGCGCTGCGGTGCAGAACATGGATCTCATGCTGTCGGCATAAGGCCACTCTCACTTCAGGGCGTTCGCCGCCCCGCTCCGCGCGTGCGGAAAGGCATAAGCTGACATGGGCGATACTGGCTTCTTCGCGACCCTTTTGGCAAGGGTCGCGACCGCTCTGCCGGAGCACGGGCTCTATGTCCTGCTTATATGCACCTTCATCGCCGGTCTTGCCCGCGGCTTTTCCGGCTTTGGTGCCGCCCTCATCCTGATCCCGATCGGTGGCTCCATCCTTGGGCCGAAGATCATTTCGCCTGTGCTTCTTGTCATCGACACGATCGCGGCAGCCGGCATGTTGCCTGCTGCGTGGCGCGCCGCCAACCGGCGCGAGGTATTCACCATGGCATCCGGCGCCCTAATCGGCGTGCCGCTCGGCACCGCCGCTCTGGCCCTGGCCGATCCCTTGTACTTGCGCTGGGCCATCACCGTTCTTGGGGCGCTGATGCTGATCCTGCTGGTCTCCGGCTGGCGCTATCAGGGGCAACCGCGCGTATCGCTGACGGCCGGTGTCGGCGGCATTGCCGGAGTTTTCAGCGGCGCAGCGCAGCTGGGCGGCCCACCGGTCGTCGCCTACTGGCTGAGCGGCGCCAGCGACGTGCTGGTCATCCGCTCCAACTTGATGCTCTATTTCGTGATTTCATCGGCACTGACGGCCGTCACCTATCTGATCGGCGGCTTGTTCGTCGAGCAGGTCTTTGCACTGACGCTGGTCATCCTGCCGCTCTACGCTGGCGGACTTTACGTTGGATCGCGCCTGTTCGGCTTTGCCAAACCGTCGACGTTCCGCATTATCTGCTACGTGCTGATCGGTGCGTCGGCCATTCTCGGCATGCCCGCCCTTGACGGGCTGTTGCGCTGATCAACTGCGCACTTCGATTTCCAGCGGCTGCGGATATTCACCGATAAACGCCCGCCAATGGGCGACGGCGAGACCGAGCACAATCAGCGCGCCGCCCTGATGGGCGACACCCCAGCCGACCGGCACCTGCAGGATCAGCGTGGTGATGCCGATGATCGCCTGGATCGTCACCAGCACGAACAGCAGAACCGAACGGCGCGCATGCGTCGTATCCGGCGCGTTGCGCAGCGAGGCGATCATGTGCATCAGAACGAAGGCGAACAGCACATAGGCGCCGATGCGGTGGACGAACTGTACGGTCTTCGGGTTTTCAAACAGGTTGAGCCAGGCGGGCTGCTGGATGAACAGGTCCGATGGCACCAAAGAACCATCCATTAGCGGCCAGGTGTTGTAGGAGAGGCCCGCATCGAGCCCCGCCACCAGCGCGCCCAGATAAATCTGGAACAGCGCCATGCAGGCGATGATCGCGGCCATCTTCTTCGAACTTTTCGTCGGCGCCGGATCGTTGGCATGCGGCGCCAGTCCCCTGCCGATCCAGATACAGGAGGCGAAGATCAGACAGGCAATGATCAGATGAGTAGCCAGCCGGTACTGGCTGACTTCCGTGCGATCGGCAAGACCGGACGATACCATCCACCAACCGATGAAACCCTGAAACCCGCCCAGCGCCAGAATACCGACCAGCGGCAGTTTCAGCCGCGGCTCGATCTGGCCTCGTACCCAGAAGAAGGCCAGCGGCAGCGCGAAAATCAAACCGATCGAGCGGGCCAGCAGCCGGTGCGCCCATTCCCACCAGAAGATGGTCTTGAACCCTTCCACTGTCATATCGCTGTTGATCTGCTCATACTGCGGGATCTGCTTGTAGAGCTCGAATTCCTCCTGCCACTCGGCAGCATTCAGCGGCGGGATGACGCCGTGGATCGGTTTCCACTGGGTGATCGACAGGCCGGATTCCGTCAGCCGGGTCGCGCCGCCGACGAGGACGAGCCCGAACAACACCAGCACGACAATGCCGAGCCAGATCCTGATCTGGGTGCGATTGCGGCTGACCGTATCGATCTCGCGCGTAAGTCGCTGTTGCGTTGCCAAATCCGTGCTTGCCATCAAGGCCTCCACCTATCGAAATACACAGGCATCGCCGGATGGCGGCGATTTGTCTGAAGACCTGCGCATCAAAAGCGTTGATTTGCACCAGAGCAGCATGCAAAACAAGGCTTACCCCTTTGCGGCATGCCGTCGCGACCATTTGTCCGGCGAAACCTGCCAACCGGAAAGACCTGAATGCCCGTACGCCTGAGAAAACTGATCGGCACCGTCCTGATCATCATCCTCGTCATCGTCTATGCGCTGGCGGCCACCACCTTTGCCTCGCTCCGTCTCGGCACATCGCCGTGGTGGGTGCATCTGGCCTATTTCTTCTTCACCGGCCTGTTGTGGATTCTGCCCGCCATGCTGATCATCAAGTGGATGGAAAAACCCGCCAAGTCGCGGTGAGCCGAAAGACGACACCATGAAAATTGCAGTGATCGCCGATATCCACGGCAATGACCTCGCCCTTGAAGCGGTACTTGCCGACATCGCGGCGCAGGGCATCGACGACGTGGTCAATCTTGGCGATCACCTGAGCGGCCCGCTCAATGCTGCGCGCACCGCCGATATCCTGATGGCGCGCAATTTCCCGTCGATCCGGGGCAACCACGACCGCTGGCTGATTACGAAGGAACCGGCCGATATGGGCCGCTGGGATCGCGCCGCCCATGACGAGTTGCAGCCGCACCATCTCGACTGGCTGCGTACCCTGCCCCCGGCGCTCGTTCACCGGCAGGAGCTTTTTCTCTGCCACGGTACACCGCAGGACGATCTCACATATTGGCTGGAAGACCTGACAACCGAAGGCGTGGTCCATATGTCGGCGCGTCAGCGGATCGAGAGTTTCGCCGCCGGCATAGACTATCCCGTCATCCTCTGCGGCCATACCCATATTCCCCGCGCCGTCCACCTTGCCGACGGCAGGATCGTCATCAATCCCGGCAGCGTCGGCTGCCCTGGCTATGACGACGACGAACCGGTGTTCCACAAGGTCGAAACCGGCACTCCCGATGCCGCCTACGCCATCCTCTCGAAGGCGGACGGCCATTGGGACGTAACCTTCCGGCACGTCGCCTACGATCACATGGCGATGTCGCGGCTTGCGCATGAGCGTGGAAACAGGGAATGGGCCAACGCACTCGCCAGCGGCTGGGTCGGCGATTAAGCGGCGTTTTCAAGCGCCTCGATATCCGCACCGCCGATCGCAGCAATGTGCCGGGTGACCTTTTCAACCGGCCAGTTCCACCAGGCAATCGCCTGAAGGCGCTCGATGATGTCATCACTGAACCGCCGCTTCACCACCCTGCCCGGGTTTCCGGCGACGACGCTGTAGGCAGGCACATCCTTGGCAACGACGGCGTGTGCGCCGATGATGGCACCGTCGCCGATTGTCACCCCCGGCATGATCGTCGCCTTGGTGCCTATCCAGACATCATTTCCGACCGTCGTATCGCCACGATAGCCGCTGGCATAACCCGTGGGATCAAAACCGTCGCGCCATGCGCCGGGAAAGATGCCGAACGGATAGGTCGAAAAACCCTGCATGGCATGGTTGGCGCCGTTCATGATGAACACAACGCCTTCTGCCAACGCGCAGTACCGGCCGATATCCAACCGGTCGCCAATGAAATCATAGTGGTAGAGGACGCATTTCTCCTCGAAATGCTCTGGTCCTGCCGGATCGTCGTAATAGCTGAAATCGCCGGCGCTGATCAGCGGCGAACGGATGATGTTCTTTAGAAAGGCGATCTGCGGAAATGCGGCGACGGGGGTAACGGTACCGGAATCCGGCACGTCTTGATGTTCAGGCATGGGGATACTCCACCATTATGTCCAACAGTTATGGTGACATAGAGCGGTCCGGAAATGCGTGGGGATTACCGCGAATGGTCCCGACCTTGTTCAGTGGCGCATCGGTCTCTCCCTGAAAACAGTTGTCCGGCTTAACAGGGATGGCGGCAAAAATCCAATCTTCCCTCATACCTGATCGCCGCGCGGCCGCAGCGGTCGGTTTTATCCATTCGGTAACCGCATTTGATAAAACCCGGGGCGGGTAGCCTGATGCCCGTGCCATTTAAATGAAAATAAGGGCATGCTTGTTTTAGATGAGACGTCATCCCGTTCCCGGAACAGCAAGCGATCATGACCGACGTGGACTTCAACATCATGCCCGTTCGCAAGGCTCGCCGTCATGTCTGGCATGGCCGGCGCGACCAGGTGCGCGATATTGCGCTTGCTGAAGGCCTAACGCTGAGTGTTCACGTCAGCATGCAGGCGCTGGAAGCAGACTGGCGCGGGCTGGAAGCGTCCCCCAACACCTCCCTGCATCAGGGTTTCGACTGGTGCGCCGCCTGGGCTGCGACCCATGCCAATCAACTGCTGTTGGTTCGCGGCAGGATCGGCCAGAAGACGGTGTTCATCCTACCGCTCGAACTGGTCCGCGGCCGGTTGTTCCGGACGGCGCGGTTTATCGGCTCGCCACACAGCAACATCAATACCGGGCTTTTCGCCGAGGATTTCGATCCGATCACCTGCACGAAGCTGGCCGCAGAGCTGATTGCCGACCTCTCGGCCAAGCTGTCGCGCGTCGCCGATATCGTGACGCTGGAGAAAATGCCGTTCGACTGGCATGGCACAAGCCATCCTCTTGCCTCGCTGCCGGCGGTTCGCAACCAGAATGCATCGTATCAGCTACCGCTTCTGGAAAACTTCGAAGCGACACTTGCCCAGCTCAATGCCAAGCGCCGGCGGAAGAAATTTCGCGTTTCAGAAAAGCGGCTGGAAGCGATGGGAGGCTACGAGCATATTGTTGCCACGACCAGCGCTGAACGGCGGCAGATACTCGACCTGTTTTTCGAACAGAAGGCCATCCGCTTCAAGGCGCTCGGCCTGCCGAATGTTTTCCAGGACGAGGAAACCAAGGCGTTCTTCCATGCGCTTGCAGCCGTGGAGCCGACGCATGAAGGCCAACCGCTCGAACTGAATGCGATCCGTTTGCGGGGACAAGAGAATGGCCGTGTCGTTGCCATTGCCGGTCTGTCGCGCAAGGGCGATCACGTCATTTGCCAATTCGGATCGATCGATGACGATATCGCGGCGGACGCCAGCCCTGGCGAGCTTCTGTTTTACCTAATCATCCGAAAATGCAACGCCGAAGGTGTAAAGCTGTTTGACTTCGGCATCGGCGACCAGGGCTACAAGCGTTCCTGGTGCACGGTCGAGACTATCCAGCGTGATATCATCCTGCCTTTGACGCTGCGCGGACGTCTGGCGGCTTCGGTGCATCGCACCGCTGTCCGGCTGAAATCCGGCATCAAGAAGAACAAAAAGGTTTACGCCTTCGTGCAGCGTCTTCGCCAGCGCCGCCAGACACCCGGTACGGCACCGGTGGCGGAAACAGACGGCGACTGAAACAGCTTTGGTTGATCAGGCCGCCCGGCGGCCCGAATTTCCCGGCTGCGGATAACCCGTACCTGTCATCAGCACGATCTCACCAAAGCCCGCTTCACCGAAACCGGTGATGAGCTCGATGATCTCCTCGTTGCCGACGGCTGGAGCCGAAATGATGATCTTCGTGTCGCGTGCGCGCGTCACCCTACGGATCGCGTTGACATCGGCAGGTCCGCATTCGATCAGCACCGTGTCATAGGCGTTCGACAGGGCATCGATGATCATCTGCAACCGCTCGATGCCACGCATGGCCAGCACCGGATCGGCATCGCCTTGCGGGATGATATGCGCGTCCGACAGCCGGTCAGCATGGATCGTCTCCGTGAACGGAACTTCGCCGACCAGCAGATTGGTGATCCCGGCGAGATCGGCCGTTTGCGCCATCAGGCGTGTCGGGCAGGCTGAACCGGTCAGGTCGATCAGGACGATCTTGCGTCCCTCCTCGGCCACCATGCGCGCCAGTGCCACCGCATTCACCGAGCCCTCGTCGCCCGCAGGCGACACGGAGATCGCGACACGCACATCGTCAGCACTCAGATGGTCGGCAACCGAAGCAATCGAAAAATCGTCTTCTTCCGGCTCGGCGATCTCAGGTTCGGCCGGTTCCTTTGCGACAGCTGCCGCAACGACGGGTTCCCGGGAAACAATCGGCGCCGCCTGCTCAGGCACCGCACGGGTCACCGTTTCCGACACGGGCTGGATAACCGCAGGCTGGATGTCCAATGGCTCGTCGTCAAACATCTCCTCTTCCCTGCGTCCGACCGGGCGCAAAGCCCTGCCACTGAACAGTTCGGAGAGCATGATGACGACGCAGCTGACCAGGAAGCTGGCAAAGGCCGCGACAATGGTGATTGGCAGCACTTTGGGGAAGCTGACTTCGGTCGGCTCGACCGCCTGTGAAATGACGCGGGCATCGGCCGGAGCCGCATTTTCGCCGCTGCGTGACGTCGCCTCGCGATAGCGCGCCAGGTAGGTTTCCAGCAGTTGCCGCTGTGCCGTGGCTTCCCGCTCCAGCGCCCGCAACCCGACTTCGTCCTCACCGGCCTTCGCCGAATTCGCCTTCAACGTATTAAGCTGCGCAATCAGCTGGCGTTCGCGCAGCTGGGCGACGTTGGCTTCATTTTCGAGGCTGCCAAGGATTTTTTTGGTTTCGCTCAATATCTGCGTTCTGATCCCCTGAAGCTGGGATTTCAATCCCTTCAGGCGCGGATGGCCATCGAGCAGGGTCGTCGACAGATCGGCAATTTGCCCCTGGATGTTGGATTCGGTCTCCTTCAGCCGCTGGATCATCGGCGAGGCGACGACATCGTTGAGTGAATCGACGGCCCGGCCACTGGCAAGCGCCGTGCGCACGTTTTCCGCCCGCGCCTCGGCATTGGCCCGTTCGCCGCGCACGCGGGCAAGCTCGGTCGAAATGTCGTTCAACTGTTTGGTCGCAAACGTGCCACCGGATTCACCGGTCAAAAGCAGATCGGACGATGCACGGTAATCGGCCACCTTGGCCTCGGCGTCGCGGACCTTTTCACGCAGATTGGCGATTTCCGGCTCCAGCCAGCGGCTGGCCTCCGAATTGGAATCAAGCTTGGCGCCGCTTTGCAGCGACAGGAAGACCTTGGCCATCGCATTCGGGATCGCGGCGGCGAGCTTTGGGTCTTCCGAGGTGAACTGCATCGCGATTACCCGCGATTTCTCCACCTGATAGACCTGCAGCTTCTTCTGGAATTCCTTCAGCACACGCTCTTCGGGTGGCAGATCGAGCGGGTTCTTCTTGATACCGAGCATGACAAGCACATCGGAAATTGCCGACGGGTTCGTGGTCGGATCGAATTCCGGCAGCTCGTACAATTTCATCTCGCGGGCGACCTGCTTGATCAGATCGGCCGAGCGCAGTACCTGCACCTGACTGGAAATACCGGATTCGTCGAACGGGCTATCGGCCGTCTGCGTCTGCACCTGGTTGGCGCCGCTGAATTCCGCCTGACGCGATTCAATCAGAAGCCGCGCTTCGCCCTGATATTCGGGGCTCATCAGGTTGGCGCCGATAAAGGCCAGTCCACCGAATGCCACGGTCGCCAACAGCACCCTGCCCCGCCGGCGCCAGATGGCGCGGAACAGTCCGCCGAGATCGATATCTACATCCTGATGACCGTCGTTGACGCCCGACATGCGTTTTACCTCGAACCTTCACAACTCTGCGCCACCGTAAACAAACATGGTAACGCAACAGTTAATGCGGTTTGCCGATACAACTCATCCAAAACGCCTGAACCAGCGGTAAACTTCTCACCTATAGTAAAATTCTTCGCAGCCTTTACTGCCTATTAACCCTAACGGATTGATAACATCAGGCCATGACATGGTTTCTGGAGCGCGAGAGCCCGATGACATCCGCACGTATGAAAACAGGCCCGGCCTTGGCCGTACTCTCGCTGTGCCTTGCAATTTCAGGGTGCAGCAGCTATCAGCCCGCGCCCAAGGCTTTCCATGAAGCAACCATCCAGCCCTATCGCGTCGATAGCGGCGACAAGCTGCGCATCAGCGTCTTCGAGCAGGCAGGTCTCACCGGCAGCTACACCGTCGATCAGGCAGGCTACGTCGCCTTCCCGCTGATCGGTGCCGTACCATCACGTGGCCATACCCTGCCAGAAATGGAAAAGACCATCGCCAGCAAGCTGCGCGAAGGTTACTTGCGCGATCCGGATGTGACGATCGAGGTCGATCGCTACCGCTCCGTCTTCATCATGGGCGAAGTCGGCCAGGCCGGGCAGTATTCCTATGTGCCGGGCATGACCGTCCAGAACGCCATTGCCGTTGCCGGCGGTTATTCGCCGCGTGCCAACCAGGCCAATGTTGATGTCACCCGCAAGATCAACGGCCGCATTCTCACCGGCCGGGTCTCGATCTCCGACCCGATCATGGCCGGCGACACGATCTATGTACGCGAGCGGCTGTTCTGACGGCATGCCGGACCCACAGCCGCTGCGTATCATTCATTGTTTCAGGTCGCCCATCGGTGGAATCTTCCGGCACGTGCGCGATCTGGCGGAGGCGCATGCGCGGCAGGGCCATGAGGTCGGCATCGTCTGCGACAGCACGACGGGCGGAAGCTACGAAGATGCCCTTTTCGACGAGATAAGGCCGTTTCTGGCGCTGGGTCTCGTGCGGCTGCCGATCCGGCGGTCCGTTGGTCCTGCAGACCTCGCCGCACTGTGGAAAAGTTACAAGGAAATTAGAAGTTTGCAGCCTGATATCCTGCACGGTCACGGCGCCAAAGGTGGCGTTCTGGCCCGGATCATCGGCTCAGCCTTGCGGGTGAACAGGTATTGCGTTGCCCGTCTTTATTCGCCGCATGGCGGCAGCTTGCACTATAGCAAGAACAAGCCGTCCGGCAAAATCGTGTTCCTGCTCGAGCGTCTCCAGGAGTACCTGACCGACGCCATCGTCTTCGTTTGTGATTTCGAGCGCAGGACCTACGAGGACAAGGTCGGCAGGCCGAAAACCCGCAGGGAGCTCATCTATAACGGCATCGACGACCGTGATTTCGAGACCGTCTATGCCCGCCCGGATGCGGTGGATTTTCTCTATATCGGCATGCTGCGCGACCTGAAGGGGCCTGATCTTTTCATCGATGCCTTTGCCAGAACCGAGCGGAACATCGGCAGGCCGCTCTCTGCGATGATGGTCGGCGATGGTCCGCAAAAGGATGAATACGAACAGATGATGCTGGAACTTGGCCTTGGCCGCCGTATCCAGATGCTGCCGGCAATGAAGGCGCGCGATGCCTTCGCCTTCACCCGCAACGTCGTCGTGCCGTCACGCGCCGAATCCATGCCCTATATCGTTCTGGAAGCCCTGGCTGCCCGCAAGCCGGTGATTGCCGCGCGCGTGGGTGGCATTCCGGAGGTTCTAGGGCCCAATAGCGCCGCTCTCGCCAAGCCCAACGATGCCCAGTCGCTTGCCGACGTGATGACGGCCGCGATGACGCAGCAGGACTGGGCAGCGACAGTGATGCCCGAAGCCGAGGCCTTCAAGCAAGCCTTTGCAACCTCCACGATGTCCGCCAGCATGATGCGGCTCTATCGCCAGCTTGTGCCGGAAAAGGCCACCGGGCGGGGAACATCGGCGAAGTACCCGTAAGCGTTTCTTAGGGGCTTTCTGCTATCCCGAAGGGACACAACGGGCCGGGCGGATATCATGGACCAGATCGATAAACCGGATTCTTTCGACACCGACGCATTGCGCAAGAAGATTTCGGAGATCCGGACCATTGCGCCGGGTGAGAAACGGGACGACGAACCGAAGCGCGAACTCAATGCGCTGGCACGCAGGATTGCATCGCAGTTCCGCACCGATACCTATTCTCCCAACATGATCATCGGCCTGATGCGGCTGTTTGAATTCACCGCGCTGTTTGCCATAGGCTATGCCATCCACATGCTCTATGTCGCACCACCGCTAGAGGAACTGCTCGGCTATTGCGGTCTCATCGCCAGCGGCTCGGCACTAACCGTGATATTCCTGCAGCTTTGCGACGGTTATCAGGTCCCCACCCTCCGCTCGGTCACCCGGGCCATACCCCGGCTGATCGGCTGCTGGACGCTGGCCTTCGCCTCCATGACACTGGTGCTGTTTTTGCTCAAGACCGGCGAGAGCTTCTCTCGCCTCTCCTTCGGTGGCTGGTACGTGCTGGGTGGCATCTTCCTGGTTGCAGAACGCGCTTTTGTGGCGTTCTCCATCCGCCGCTGGGCCCGCAACGGCATCATGGAGCGCCGCGCCGTCATCGTCGGTGGCGGCCAGCCCGCCAAGGACCTGATCCGCTCGCTCGAACAGCAGACCGATAACGATATCCGCATCTGTGGTATCTTTGATGACCGTGACGAGCGCCGCTCCCCGGGGATCATCGCCGGCTACCCGAAGCTTGGCACTGTTGCCGAATTGGTCGACTTTGCTCGCCTTACCCGCATCGACATTCTGATCATCGCCCTGCCGCTATCGGCAGAGAAACGCATTCTGGAACTTCTGAGAAAGCTCTGGATTCTGCCGGCCGACATCCGGCTTGCCGCCCATGCCAACAATCTTCGATTCCGGCCGCGCAGCTACTCGCATGTCGGCCAGGTGCCGATGCTCGACATTTTCGACAAGCCGATCGCTGATTGGGATTCGGTGGCCAAGCGCATCTTCGACGTGTTCTTCAGTATCGTCGCACTGCTCGTTCTCTGGCCCGTGTTCATCGGTGCTGCGATCGCCGTGAAGATCAGTTCGCCGGGACCGGTCATCTTCAAGCAGAAGCGCCACGGCTTCAACAACGAGACGATCGACGTCTACAAGTTCCGCTCGATGTACACCAACATGAGCGACCCGACGGCGCGCAATGCCGTCACCAAGGGCGATCCGCGCGTTACCCGCGTCGGCCGTTTCCTGCGCAAATCCTCGATCGATGAACTCCCGCAAATTTTCAATGTGCTACGTGGTCAGTTATCGCTTGTCGGCCCGCGTCCGCATGCGGTTCTAGCCCAGACCGCCGAACGCACCTATTCCGATGTCGTCGAAGGCTATTTTGCCCGCCACCGCGTCAAGCCAGGTGTGACTGGCTGGGCGCAGATCAATGGCTGGCGCGGCGAGATCGACAATGACGAAAAGATCAAGTTCCGCACCGCTTTCGACCTCTACTACATCGAAAACTGGTCGCTGTGGCTGGATCTGAAAATCCTGTTCCTGACGCCGATCCGGCTGCTCAACACGGAAAATGCCTATTGAGCACGCCAGCCGCCACGCCTGCCGCAGCGTTTCGCCCGCAGATGGCTGCCGTCGCCATGCTCGGCTCGGCAATGGTGACCTTCGGCGTCTTCCTGTCCGGCTTCGTCATCGCGGAACCGGCTCCGTATGAAGTCTTCATGGCGGCCCTGATCGGCAGCTGGTTCATTTTCGGTCTGAAGATCTCGCGCTCAGTCGCGCCGCTTCTGGCTTTGCTCATCCTGTTCATGACCGGGGGCATTCTGTCGCTGACGGTGATGAGCGACCTGGCCACGGCACCGATGTACATGGCGGTGTCCGGCTTCCTCTGCCTCACATCGGTCTTTTACGCCGCCATCATCGAAGCCCGCCACGAGCGGCTGAAGCTGATCTTTGACGCCTGGGTTGCCGCCGGCGTCATCACCTCGCTGCTTGGCATTCTCGGTTATTTCGGCGCCATTCCGGGGGCTCAGAATTTCACGCTCTACGACCGTGCCAAGGGCGCCTTCCAGGATCCCAATGTTTTTGGCCCGTTCCTGGTCGCGCCCTCGCTCTACATGATGTACCGGCTGCTCACCGAGCGCATCACCACGGCACCGATCAGAGCCGTTGCCATCCTGATCATGGCGCTCGGGTTGTTTCTCTCCTTTTCGAGAGCCGCCTGGGCGCTCTATCTGTTCTGCGCCTGCGCGCTCGTCCTCGTCATGTTGTTGAAGGAACGCACCGGCGCGTTCCGTCTGAAAATTCTTGTGCTTGCGCTCAGCGGCGCCTTGCTGATGGTTGTGGCGCTCGTCGTCGCCCTACAGATTCCGCAGGTTGCCGACCTCTTTTCCAGCCGCACTCAACTCGTGCAGGAGTATGATGGCGGCCATCTCGGCCGTTTCGACCGCCACAAGATCGGCTTCCTGATGTCGATGGAAAAACCGCTCGGCATCGGCCCGATGGTGTTCAGCACGATGTTTCCAGAAGATGAGCACAATATCTGGCTGAAGTCGCTAACCTCTTACGGCTGGCTGGGTTTCGTCTCCTACGTCACGCTGATCATCTGGACGGTCTCGATGGGCTTTCGCTTCCTGCTGCTCGACCGTCCCTGGCAGCCCTATCTGATGATCGCCTGGATCGTGCTGATCGGCCATGCCGGCATCGGCAATGTCATCGACACCGATCACTGGCGGCATTTCTTCCTGCTGCTGGGCATCATCTGGGGCTGCGGCGCGCTCGAATACCGTCATCGCCGCAGCCTCAAGGCGCGGCAAGTGCGCCGCGCCTCCCCGGCGCCAACGCTGCGTTAACGTCAATCCTGTACATAGAGTGACACAGGTCGGCTCCACATCGGCACCGGCGGCGGATTGTCAGAATGAACATCGACCCCTTTATTCCCGGCGCTGAAAACGGCCTGCGCATCCTCCAGGTGCTCGAGCCGAGCGGCGGCGGATCAGGCCGCCATTTCCTCGATCTCTGCCGTGGTCTGCATCAGCGTGGCCACCATGTCGAAGCGGTCTATTCGCCGCTCCGGGCGGAAGACGCCTTCGTCCGCGAACTGAAATCGCTTGCCCTGCCCGCCGTGCACGCCGTCGCCATGAAACGGTCGCCCGGACTGTCTGATATCGCCGCCCATCGCGCCTTACGGTCCATCATCAACAACGGCACGCCCTTCGACATCGTCCACGGTCATAGCTCAAAGGCCGGCGCGCTGACCCGCCTGCGCCTGCCCGGTATCCATGCGCCGCGCGTCTACACCCCACATGCCTTTCGCACCATGGACCCGACGCTCGGCAGGATCGGCCGGCTGATCTACGGCAGCATCGAAACCATCCTGGCCAAGCTGTTCACCGATCACCTGATCTGCGTCTCCGACGACGAATATGCCCATGCCCTGTCGCTCGGCATGCCCGCCCGCAAACTCTCCGTCATCATCAACGGGGTGGCCCCGCCGCCGCTCGACATGGCAAACACAGTGCGGGCGAGTTTCGGCATTTCGGCAGATACGTTTGTCTTCGGCTTTGTCGGCCGTCTGTCGCCGCAAAAAGCGCCCGGACGCCTGATCGAGGCCTTTCGCAATGCCGCTTCACGGTTGCCCAATGCCGAGCTGATCATGGTCGGTTCCGGCGAGCTCGAACAGGAGGTTCGCACGGCGATCGCCGAAAGCGGTGTGCAGAAGCGCATTCGCCTGACGTCCGCCTTCACCGGCCCGCAGGCCGTTCCCGCCTTCGATGTTCTTGTCATGCCGAGCCGTTACGAGGCGATGTCCTATGTCATGCTGGAAGCCGCAGCCTCAGGAAAACCGATCGTCTCCACCGATGTCGGCGGCGCGTCGACCGCCATCGACAAGGACAAAAGCGGCCTGATCGTGCCCAATGACGGCGATACCGCCAAACTCGCCAACGCCATGGTGGAAAGTGCAAACCCGGAGCGTTACCGGCAACTGACAGAGGCGGCACTTGGCCGGATGGCGAATTTTTCGATGGGCCAGATGATCGACAAGACCGAAGCAGTCTACCGGCGGCTAGTCGCCACGCGATAGACGGCCGAATCGTCAAAGCGGCGCCCCGATCTGCTATCGGCAGGTGTATCCTGGCGGTCAAACCCCATTTGGCGGGATGCCGCAACAGGCCCAGTAGGGCGGCATGATCACCCTTGCGCGCACCAGCCCTGCTTGCCGCCGGATACGCGCCGGGCGAGCCCTTCGGACACCAGCATATCGCCGATCGAGCGCCCTTGCCCGACTGTCACCCGGGCATCCGGACCGGAGGCGCTGACCAGTTGGACTTCACCGGCATTGAGAAGCTCCCAGAGCCGTTTCTTTGCCAATGAGCCGAGCTTGCGCTCATCGTCGCACTTTGCCTGTTTGATTTTCGGTGTCTGGATATCGGCGATCTGTATCTTTCGCCGTCCATACCAGAACGTGCCGCCATCGACGACGCAGTTTTCCAGCGTTTCGGTGCAGAAATAAAACGCCCCAGGCTTGCGGCCGGAAGTCTTTTGCTCATCCATGGTTTTTAGCGCGCCGACATTCACAGCCGCTTGCTCAACCGGGCGCATCGCCGGCATCGCCAGTGCAGGCTTTGCCGAAGGCTGCGATGTCTGAACACGTTTTTCCGGAGCGGACTGTTTCTCCGCGGGCCGCGACTTGGCGATCGATGCCGTATAGAACGGCGCCGTCATCGGCAGGATCTGTGCGCGGTGATCGTAGACCAGGACCGCGCTCACCGACAACACGCCGGCCAGATACCACGGCCACATGCTTGTCCTGGTCTGCTTGCGGCTGGTGCGCCGCTTCTGACCTTTTCTGACTGCCGTCTTCGCCATCACCCAATCCCCGATTCGCCCGCGCATTGTCGCGGCAAGGGATTGCCGAAAACTTTAAGCATCGGGAAAATTTGTCGGTGCGAGCGAGATTGCGCTGTATCCGGCAACAGTGGAACCCATTCCGGCTTTTTCCAGCAATTTGCAGCATTTTCCAAAATCAGCACTTGCGCGCCAAGGTCCGATTATATACGGCTTTCCTCGGTTCGGAGCGTAGCGCAGCCCGGTAGCGCACTTGACTGGGGGTCAAGGGGTCGTGGGTTCGAATCCCGCCGCTCCGACCATTTTGTTTCAAGGACTTACATGCGGTCCTCGATATTCGGAAATCCCCCAGATTTCCCGCCGGGTAACAAAAGGGGTAACGGTTGATTACCCGCTCCCTTGTTCCTCCTCCTCCCCCATGATCAGATACCCTCGGGTAACGGGGAGAGAATCATATGCCTGATTCGAATGGTTCGAATACAATCTGGTTCTGGGACTTCCTCGCCAAAACACAAAACGTTTTTTGGCTTGAGTGGGCGAAGACAATCTTCGATCTGTTGAAGGGGATCGCTTGGCCACTGGTGGTATTCTTACTCTTCTTCATGTTTCGAGCCCAACTCCAGGAAAGAATAAAGCATCTTGTTTCGGCTGGCCCGACTGGTGCGGTATTCCAGCCATCTCAGCCGAGCGAGCCACCAACACCGTCAACCTTGAAAACGGTGCGTCATCCGATGTCTATGGTGAACGAGAACATAGAGCTAATCCAACGACAGCTCTTGGACATCCCCGAAAACGAGCGAACCACAAGGCTAATCTCAGCTTTGGCTGAGGCCCAGATTGAAGCACAGTTCGAGTTTTTGTTCGGCAGCGTTTTCGGAAGCCAGATTGCAGCGCTCAGAGTACTAGCACGCGGAATGGTCACTTTGGACGAAGCCAAAAAATTCTTTGAAGAGGAGGTCGTGCCCCTTAATAAAACGATCTACTCCGAGTGGGGATTCGATGAATGGTCGCGGTTCCTCACGAGCCAGCAACTGGCCGAAATCAATGGTGATCATGTTGAGATAACCGATCGCGGGAGGGACTTCCTTCTGTTTGTTGACGTGAAAAAAGCCGGGGTTCCGCGGTACAACTGATATCCGAATCTAGTCAGAGGTGGGTGTTTTGCCTGCACATCTTGTTTACTACTTTCGATTGTGGCCTTATCGCAATAACGAGAGAGGAGAATCGGATGGAATTATCAAAGACTGAAGCAATTCGGATATCACAACTTACACCGGCGCAGTTGGATGACGAGCTTCAAGCGGCGGGTTTTCGGGCTATGGCAAGACCGTTTCCGGAATACGAAGCCCCGGACGTCAAATGGGATCCTGTAGTTTTCCCCGAAGCGGGATCATTAGCCGATTCAATATTGGATGAGGTGAAATCCGATTCGCGTCGTGCGTTCCTGCTGTATCTTGTAGAAATCGACCGCGTCGTGTCTCGTTGATCTTTAACTAGAATTTTTTTCTTCAATTTCAATTTGCAGGGACTGAGATGTACACAGCATTTGATCCATTTTTAAACGTTGATACTTGGCACACCAGCCACCCAACCGATGATCGCCGCTTTTACATAGCCTTGGCCACGGTTGTTAAAAATCCCGGCTTCAGCCCGGATGAAATGGGAGAATACATGCGAAACTCCAAAGGCATCACCTTTGATACGCGCATCGAAAACCTCGTTCACAGCGCATGGGCTGTGCGGGAATATCTCCAGGCGACAGGCGTAATCCCCAGTCCATAAGCATTACCCAGCAGATTGATTTTAAACACAGGGATGACAAAGAATGCCCACTATTTCAAAGGCGGAGATTTGGCGCGGCGGAGAGACTTCTAACAAGGTCACAAAAGAACGAAGGAGCGTTTACGTCGGCACAGGGGGGCCAAACAAGGACCGGGAAACCGATGCAGGAGTTACGGTTCACCTGAGCCTCAAGTCGAAGGGAGGCGGTGTCTCAAACGTCGCGGTATTTTTCCCACCTACGACATTCGACGCAGTTGTTCGAGAGATGGTGAAAACAGATCGGGAAGCGACAATCGCTGCGTTTGCCAAAGCTGTTTTGAAGTGAACTTGTAGATTTGACGGTACGCCCCATCGTCCTGATTTCGGACGATGGGATAGTGATAGAGGTTGAGCGCCGCACGACTAAGGCTTCGCTTACATGTGAAAGATCGAGGATTACAATTCTGTGCCACATGCGACGATTAATCTGCCGACCGCTGCGTTGGAGCATGTTCTGTATTGGGCAGAAGACTTAGAGTCGTTTGCCTTGCACGATAGCCTGGTGATTGATTGCGGCGATGGGCGCTTTTTTTCGCCCTTCGCGATGCTTCTAACCGGCACAAAAATTAAGCTTTTTAGACAGCGAAATCCCAAGGTAAGGATAGAATTTCGGAACTTCGAGAAGCATGAATATCTAGCTCATATGGGTTTTTTTCATCTCTGTGGTCTAGATTACGGTCGTGAAGTGGGAGAAGCCGTTGGAGGTGAGAACTACCTCCCCATCACATGCATAGCGCGCGACCAGTTCTACGAGGCTGACTCAGACAAATATTCGGAGATCCAGGACCTCATCCAGCGCCATGTCGATCGTCTTGCTTTAGTTCTCGTTCGCGATAAGACTGACAATCCTGTGCTGTTCGATGTCCTGAGCTTTGGTGTTCGCGAGATGATGCGAAATGTATTTGAGCACAGTCAGTCTCAATCTCTCCACTACTGCGCACAATACTGGCCCAAAAGCAAAAAGGTTGAGTTTGCCATTACTGACTTTGGGGTTGGTATCCGGCGAGCTCTCGCTGAGAACCCGAATTTTAGATATCCGTCCGATAAAGAGGCCATTGAATGCAGTCTCTGGCCGAGCGTTTCGGGCAAAACCCACTTGCCTCCAACATCCCAGACTTGGGGGAACTCTGGATACGGTCTTTTCATGACAAGCTCACTCGCTAGATGCGGCGGCAATTTTGTCATCGTGAGCGGATCCAAAGCCATACACCTCACTCGCAAGAACAAATACAACTACGATACTGCATTTCCGGGCACGGCGATTCGGATGAACTTTGCAGCAGATGAGATCGGCGACGTCCAAGCTCGCCTTTCAGAGTTCAGGATTGAGGCACAACGACTTAGTAAACTCGCTGGCGGTTCCGCGCGTCCACCTTCCGCAATGTCATTGTTGCTTCGAAAGCCGCTTATCCGTAGGTAAGACCGTGCCTAAGCCGCGATCTGGAACTCCCGATCGAAGACTGCCGGCGAGATCGTCGGGAATGGCAGGATGCTGCCAGGGGTAGGCTCGGCTTTAGCTTCCGCAATACGTTTCCGATAGTGCCAAGTATTCCGGCATTTCGGCCCGCAGAACCTCGCATTTCCGTGCTTAGCCTCGAACGTCTTGGAACACACGCAGCACTCGAATTCGCTGGTCTTCCAAGCGACCATTCGGCAGGCAACACTGCAATACTGCTGCCTCCGACCGCCCTTCTGATGATCGACGAACGCCGCCTGGCATTGCCCGCAAGTCCGGTGTCGGGTCGGGTTCGTCTGCGCAATGTTGGCGCAATCGTATGAACAGAACTTCTGGTCGGCGTATGCGCTGCGATATGGTGTCGTGCATTGCCTGCAGGCCCGTTCCGGCGCCGTGAGGTGAGAAAGTACGTACCAGCTGTGGGCGTAGGCCTGCCGGTTGGCGTACCGGTTGAGGTCAGGTTTGCAGAGAGCGATGGCGTTTTTGCAGATGAATGAACAGTAGCGCTCCCGATTAGCGATCATTTCATCTGGGAGATCGCAACTGCAGTGGAGGCACCGCTCTTTTCCGCTGGTGTATTGCCGCTGCCCCTGAAACCAAGTGGGGCGCTTTGCTCCCATTTTGTCAAAGGCGGCGGAGATCAGCGCGGCCGATTCATCGTCGGATGGCTGCCATCCATTTCCTGCGAGGCAAAGAACAGACCGGATGCTGGCGCGGATCGGACCCTCACTCTCAAAAACCGACAGGCGGTAATCCTTCAGAATATCAATTATTTCGCCGACGACGCGGTTGCGCATCTTGCCTTGGATCAGCGTTTTGCGAGGCCGGATTTTTCGAGTGAAATTCGAAAGGTGAACCATTTTAGCCTCCCGGAAATATTGCGTCGAAAAGTGTCGGCGCCAAATCGCCGGCGGGGCGTTGCTTGGCCGGTTTGGTGCCGTCGCCCGCCGGCGCGTGGGTGGCTGCGTAATGCGAAAGGAAAGCTTGATCCATCGCTGTAATCACTTCGACGTGGTGAGGCTGCAGCGGCCAGCGCATGACACGGCTGTAGGACTCGATATCGACGTACGATATCGCATTCGGGCCACCCATGTGCCACGTACGGGCGCGGTGGAGATCGACGAACCATTGCCAGTAAAGCTCTCCGCCGGCCGGAAGCCGCGGACGGCCGCCGTCACGAAGGTTGCTGCAAAGCGCCTCAACCATCTGGCCAAGCATCCGCATCAACGCTTCCTCGGATTGGCGTTGATCTGTTTGACACGGTCAGGCATCGTCTTGTTGTAGTTGGAGATCCCGGTAGTGGTTGCCGCTCTGGCTTCCTCCTGAGCGACCCTCTTGGTGTAGGCGCGCAAAGCGCCGTCGTCGGCGACGGAGACCTCCACGGCGACGTTGACGTCCTGATGGCCACCACCCGCACCACGGAGATCAACGGGGATCCGGCGGCCGTCCGGCAGCGGTACGGCGGCTTCTGGTCCGGCCTCCGCGAATATTGACGGGCGATCGGAAACGCCGCCCTTGGCGAACGTTGGCATGCCGACGGACCTCATACCCGCCCAGGGATCAGCCGAACCGCCGCCGCCCAGCAGACCGCCCAAGAATCCGAAAAGACCCCCGCCGCCGCTGCTCGCGTTTTTCACCTGAAAAATCGCGTCGAGGACATTATCGACCAGAGTGTCTGCTAGCTTAGACAGACCGTTGATCACGGCATCGGTGGCACTCACACCATTGCGCATGTCCTGGATGAAACCCGACGTGACATCTTTGCTTGTGCTTGCCCAGTTTTCTGCAGCTTGTCGGACGTTGTCTTGTTTCTCCGCAAGCTGCTCGGCCGCCACGGAGGCGTCAGCATAGCCCTGAGCGAGCGCATCCATGTTGGCCGTCATTGCTGGCGTGATCGCAATACCGGCGTTCTGTGCAGCGGTCAGCAAGTCCTGCTTGGCGCGCGCCTTCTCGACTGCGAATCCATAGTCATCGATCAGCGGATTGACGCCAGCCTGCGCGGCGGTCTCCGCCTGAAGGGCGGAGGTACGCTCTTTGATGGCGGCAATTTCACGCTGCAGCTCATCCACTGATTTGGACGAGCTTCCCTTGCCGCCGCCCTTGGTCGAAGGGGGAACCGAGTAATCGGACAGGCTGATCGGTTTCACAACTGGCGTCGCAGGCAGACGGCTGGTTTTTGGGGTGGCGCCGGTGCCATCAAACGCTTGATTGATGCGGTTCTGAATAGCGTCCCCTTCCATGCCGGCGCCGATCGGGCGGCCGTTGAGAACGTCTTGGTTGGCCTTGGAAATCGCAGAGAGGACGCCGGGCAATCCGCCCAAGGCGTTTTTAAGCTCGTTCACCTTCGAGATCCCGCCGGCCAACCAGCCTACGAACTTGCCAAGGTCACTCTCGGAGACCTGCGACACGACGGCGCCGAACCCCTGCACAAACCCGGCCAGCTCCTGCAGGGCGCCGCCCATGATTTTGCTGGCGCTGGTCGCGTCGTCCAGTTTTCCCGCAGTGTCGACCAGAACATTTTGCAGGCGGACGAAGTTCTGCGAGACGGTCATTTCCGACGAGGCGACCTTTGCCTCGAGCGTGGCCGCTCCCGCCTCAAATGCTCGGAAGAACGCCTCGCTGCTAACCTTGCCATCAACCACGAGCGTGCGCAGACGAGAGACGGAGCCGCCTGCCTCCTTCAGGCCAGCAGCGACGGCTTGCGCGATTGTGGGGGTGCCTTCGAGGACAGAGTTGAATTCTTCAGCCCGGACCACCCCACCGCCAAGCGCTTGGGACAGCTGGAGGAGCGCGCCGCTGGCCGCCTGCGCGTCTGTTCCGCCCACGCGCAGCGCCAGGGAGACCTTATCTGTGAAATTGATCAGCTCGGCCTGCGACACCCCAAGTTCCTTTTGGGTGAGCGAGAGGCGCGAATACAACGTCGCCATTGATTCAATCGGCGCGGCATTCTTCTGCGCGGATGCATACAACGCATCGTAGACCGCCGTCAGCTGCTCGCCCTCGAGTCCTGCGACCTTCAGGGCGTTCTGGATGCGGGTCGCGGTATCAATGAGCTGTTGAGCCGCTCTAAGCCCTGCGGTCGTCACCAGGCCAGCGGCGAATGTTTTGCCGAAATCACCGACACGGCTTCCCACGGAAGCGAAAGCCCGGTTGATCCGGAGCGTCGATCTGATGGCGTCGGCCTCCATCTGCCTTGTGGCTTTTCGGCTGGACAGCGACATTTCGCGGTATGCGCGCGCGGTCACGCCGGCGGCTTTGGCCATTTGTTTTTCGAGGGCGCCGATCTTGGCGATCACTTCGATGGCAAGCTGTTCGTTGTCGGCTGGCATAGCAGCACTCCTTTACGCGAAGGCCCACTCGGCCATGTCGCCTTCGAAATCGTCATAGGATGAGCGTCCAGAATCGCCGGCGGCGGCGCGAGCGACGGCCATGGCGCTGGCGACGGCGCCGTCAATCCGGTCTTTTGATTTGCCTTTGTGGAAGGTCGGCACGTCGGTTTTCGAGGTGTCCATTGCGATGTTCTCGAAGTTCCAACGAAGCACCGGGTGCGCACCGTGGCGGAAGTTCCGCCCGACGATCGCGCGCTCGAGGACTTTCGCGGCCGGTCCCATCGTCACCCAGCCCTGGCGCATTTCGACCACCTGCGATACGCCGTCTTTCTGCAGACTGTTCATCATCTGCCGTCCGAGATGCGGATCGAATGCGATTTCGCGTACGTTGAACCGGGCGGCAAGCTCGCGGACCTGATCTTCGACCGCGTCGAAATCCACGACATTGCCTTCGGTCGGGGCAATGAATCCATCCTTGGCCCACTGCGGATATGGCACACCATCACGGTCCGCGCGCCGCTGCAGGTTGTCGCCTGGGCAGAAATACCAGGGCCACACAACGAATTCGTCGTTGATCTTCCAGCACGCCACGATGACGGTCAAATCCGTGGTCGATGACAAGTCGACGCCCAGCCAGCACGGATGCTGTTCGGCCTCCATCTCCTCGAGATCGACTACACCGGCGCCCTCGTCATAGGTCCGCATTTCAACGAATGGCGACAGGCTGTTATCCTGCCGGATCCCCAAAAAGAATTGCTCGAATGCCGCCCGGTCCGACGGCCGCTCCTTGGCCTCAATAGCAAGCTGTCGGAGGGATGGCAGGTCCGGATAACCGTATGCAAGGCCGGGCAGAACTTTTGCCCATGTGGATTCATCATCCCATTGGTCGTCGCGGCTGCCTTCGAAAACAATGGGGAGGAATGTGGGATCAATGACCTCGCTGGACTGCACCTTTTTCGCGTATTCGTAGACCGCGAAATCAGGGGATTCATTGCCTCGTCCGGCGGTCGTTGCTACGATCACCAACGATCCGGCCACCTTCGATGCACCAAGGCGCATCGCTTGCCAGAGATCGGCCTTCTTATGAGCCCAAAGCTCATCCACCAGGACGAACGTCGGCGTTCTCGCATGCGCACGAGATCCATCCGATGCCATCGCCTCGAAAAAGCTTCCACTCTTCGGATGCGTGAGCCGGTTCTTCGAGTCGACCGGCCGGGACGCGCCGGCGAGCTGCGGGATTTCGTCAACGATGGACATGGCTTCTTCGAACGCCACGCGGGCCTGTCCTTGGTCAGCCGCGACAACAAAATTCTGGCCACGCGGAATACGTTCTGGGCCGTATGTGTGCAAAAGCGCTAGGGATGCCGCCAGTGAGGTCTTCCGCGAACCCTTGCCAACCTGCAAGTAAACCGTCCGAACCGTACGGGCGCCGTGCCCTGTGGCCGGTCCATAGATCGCCTTGACAATGCGCTCAAATGGCGGGTCAAGCTGGAAGGCCTTCCCCGGCAGACGACTCTTAGGATGTTTCAGGAGGCGCAGGAAATCGACGGCGCGCTGGCCGTAGCCGAACGGATCGGCGATCGGGGAGTCATCATAGATCCATGCCAGCCCATCCATCGTCAGCGTCTCCTTCCTTTTTCGGGGTGAAACCTGCTTTCGATCGTGCGGCCGGGCTGATTCCGAGTTCGGCAGCAAGGCGAGCCGTGGCGTCCAGAGCTTTCGACAACAGGCCGGAAGCCGGGTTTGGTTTCAGTTTTTCGTGAGCGCTGGATACCAGCAAGCCATGCTTGGCAATCGCGACCTGGCATTCTCGCACCGTCCAGCGGGCGACGAGATAAGACTCGAGCAAGCCCAAGGCGGGCGTGGTGAGGATCTGGCGCTCTGCCATATCGCGGCCGATCGCATCCCACTCGGCAATGAAATCCGCTGGGATGCATGCCGGCGCCTTCGGCACGCCGCTCAATCCGCCATCAACCGCTTTCAGATCCGCCTTGCGGCCTCGTGTACTCACTGATTCACCGCTCGAATGCATCTGAGTTCAAGGCCTTTGCGGCGTTGAATCTCTTTGATTTCCTTGATGTTGAAATAACCACCGTCGAAATGGACGCGGTCCGCATTGGTGACGCCGTCGAGATACCTGCAGCGAAAAATGATGACCGTTTGGTCGGTCGCGCCGTGCTCGACAAACTCTTCGGTGGAGGATTGGACGACTTGCGCACGCAAGGTCGCAAGGGCAGCGAAACCGGGTGTCGGAGTGCCATAGTCATCCACGCCACCGGTATCGTAACGGTCAATCCGAATGGTCTTATCGAGGTTTCCTGCGCGCATTTCACACCTCCTCAATGATGGCTTCGACGGTGACAACGGCATGCGAGGTCAGGCCGTCCGAATCTCGCAGAAATCGGGTGCGGGAAACGTAGGCGTCAACACAGTGGAAGCCGCTGTCCAGCGCCAGGCGACCAGCTTTGACGGTCGCGCGGATGGCGCCTGCGATGGCCTTGCAGCCTGCCGTGCTCGGCTCCCGCTTCCAGACATGCAGATCGGCCACGATGCGGGTTCGCGTGCGGCCTATGGTGCCGCCGTCATCTACCGATACGCCTTCGCCGATGACTATGCTCGGGTCAGGGTTTGGTCGCTCGTTCCTGTCCAAAATGGATGCCGCCGGCACCAATGCAGTCACCGCGGGCGTGGCCACAAGACGGCTGCGAAGGCCTTTTTGAAAGACAAGTTCAGCACTCACTTCGAACCCCATGATTCTTTTGCGGCTTTGGCAAGTGCACGACGCATTTTCGAGGCCACTTTCTTCTTGTTGATATCAACAGCGGGCCAGAAATATGGCTGTGCATCTGCGGTTTTCGTGCCGTATTCGACAAGGTGCGGATAGCGAACCTGGTCGTTGCCGACGGTCACCATTGCCGCGCCTTCAGGCACAACGGTGCGGCCGCCGGGTTGGGAATATTCCGGTGTCGACTGTCCGGCCGGCGTGACTTCGATCGAGTCGATGAGATCGCCTGAATCCTTCGACGCCTGCGCGAAATGCCTGGCGTCCGCTGCGATAATTTCAGCACCCTCGATCGCAGCCGCCGCTGCAGCTTCCTTGACGCGCGCCGGGATCGCGTTCAGCCGCTGCATGATGCGTGACAATCCGCCGTCCTTGGCCATGGTCAGAAACTCCAGTTGCGGTAATCTCGAATGATGTCATCGAAACCGTAGGGCATGATCTGCGCCGAAACCCCGATCGCGGTCGTTTCACGATTTTCGTAGAGGTGCGCAGCCAGCATTGCGACGGCATGTACAAGCGCTGGTGGAATTGGCTCCTGGTCAGCACCGCCATATGTCGCTTCGATCCGGTAGCCCAGTTGCCGCTCTGCGATGTTCTGAGACGCGGCAATCAGGCGGGTCAGCAGGGCATCATCACCGGCTCCAAGGTCATCGAAGAGGTTCAGTTGGGCCTTCAATTCGGCGATTGTCAGGATCATCTGGCGGACCTTTTCGGCGATAAAAAACTAAAGCTAATTAAAAAACATCCTGCGCGTCTCTCCCCCCGCCGGTCCCTTTGATCGACCGAAAGTCTGGGACCACCCGGGTGTGCAGGTCAGGTTGCGGAAGCGTTCTTGCGCACGACGTTCGAATTGACCGCCAAGCTGATGTTAAGCTTCATGCTGTCATTAGCGCCGTCGAGCTGTTCGTTGGCGGACATGATCAACGCGGCAAACTTGCGTTCGGACGGCTTGGGGCTGGCGCCGACGGCAGGTGCATCATTGAAAACCAGCTTGAACCCAAAGGCGACTTTACTCTTCTCGGCCGCGATGGCGGCTAACTGGCCGGCATCTGCGTAATTGATCGACGCAACCACCTCCATCGTTCCTGCGGAGCGCGTGCCCTTCAAGGTGATGTCTCGTGCTCTACCGATATGGGACACTGTGGTTGCCTGCGAGGTATCGCCAAGCGATCCAAGGTTCTCTAGGCCAGTAATCTCAGTCCACACCATCGACGTGAAATCTGCCTCGACAAGATCTTCGTCGGTATCGTCCATCGCTGTACCGATGTAGAGCTTGGCGCCTGCTGTTGCGAATACGGGCATAGTCAGATCCTTTCCTTCCGCTCACGGGCGGCGTCTCGTTGATTGCAACGCTGGCAGCCTGGTCGCCAGTTCGAGCGAACCATGCGTAAGTCAGGCCGTTTGGCGATGCTGATGGTGTGCATGACGACGACGGCCTTTGCCCCGCATCCGCACAGTTCGTTTTCTGGTTTGGAGAGGAACGCCTTCGCCTCCCTCTGCCATTCGGCGTCATACCCACGCTTCCGCGCAGATGGCCGCTTGGTGTCGAACCGAGCCTTGCGCTCCCGCGTCCTCGCTGCCTGGCACGGACACATCACTCCCGAAGGAACAATCTTCCCACACTGGCAGATGCGAGGCGCGCGGGTTGGCATGGTCAGGCCACCGGACGCTTGGCCGCATCACCCTTGAGAAGCACCAAGGACGCCGCGATGCTGGTGCCACCGTTCTTGGTCGCCACGACGCGCAGATATCGCTTGAAGCCGATGTAACCGGCCTTCACGACGCTATCGGCGGCGAGGCTTGCCGGGAGCGCGCCCTTGAGCTGACCTGCGGCGACGTCGGTGAAATCACCGCTTGTCGTGGTGTCGCTTTCCTGGAGTTTAACCGTGAAGTCGCCGGCACCGACTATGGCCCCGGTTGTGACGACCACTGCAACGGCGTTGAACCCGAGAGTGTCGAGCGCTGCGCCAGTGGTGGTGGCGGCGAGGACGGCCGGTGCAATGGCCGTGACAATGCCGATATTGGAAATGAGGTCACGCATGTGAATGCTCCTTGTGAACGATGACGCCGGGCAGTTACGCGGCCGACATTTTCAGCTTTTTGAATTTGGCCGGCTGCAGGACACCGCCACCGACACGACGAGTTGCGTGAATGCGGGTGATGCCGTTGGTTGCAAGCAGGTAAGGATTCACCAGGATGCTCAAACCCACACGATCGACGATGCGGTAGCCGCTGAAATCGCCAAAGACGATCGGCGTCGAGCCATTGGCGATGTCTGGCATGTCCGGCAGCTCGATGACAGGGCGACCAAGGATGGTTTCCGGCTGACCAAGCTGGAACGATGGCTGCCAAAGGAAACGGCCGTCACCGTCCTTGAGTAGGCGCAGCTTGCCGAGCGTGGTGGAATTCATCGCCCACGTTCCGGCGTTGCGGTACTGGGTGGGTAGGCCATACATCAAGCCAATGAGGGCGTCGGGAACGATGGTGCCGGTATTCGTGTTGGCAACCGAAGCGATATCGTCGTTGGTGAGGAGGCCTTCGGGCTCCAGTGCGCCATTACCGAGAACAAAGGCGCGGCCTTCCTTCTGGCCGAAGTCGTCGGACAGTGCCAAGCGGACTTCGGCCTCGGCCTGACCGGCGCTGTCGGCAAGGAGCTGGTTGGAAATATCGACATAGGTGTTGACTTCCTTGACGACGATTTCTTTCTGACCGAAAGTCGGTTCCGAACCTTCCTGCGCCTGAAGTTCGCCTTTCCATTTGGCGTTAGTGATGCCAGTGCGCGACGGATACGAGACCGACGGCGACGAGGTGGAGCGGACGGAGGCAACCGAGCGAACGGGCGAAACCAACACCAGGTCACGAATGAACTCCGACGACATTTCGGCAGGTGCCAGGAAACCGCCCTGTGGATCCGACGAAACTAGCAGGGTCTTCTGATCTTCCGCAGGAAGCTGGTTGCCCAGGCGAAGATAGGCTGCAAACGCCTTCGTTTCAGCCGCGGAATCTTCCGACTTCTGCTCCTTCTCGCTGCCCGGACGGTTTGATTTCGTTTCGAGATCCTTCAGCCGGCTTTCCAGTTTGGATGTGTCCGACTTGGTCTCGACTTCCTTCAGGCGAGCATCGACAGATGCCTGAAGATCCTCGAGCGCCTTGGTGACAATGCCGGTGGCGTCGTCTTCCTCGCCTTTGCGGACGAGAGTGGCGCTGGCCAGCAGAGCCGTTTTCACAATATGCTGCATTTTCCTAACTCCTGATGCGCGCGGCGGCGCGGTTGATCATCTCGGCCATCGCGATGGCTTGGATTGCGGATTTCGCGCTGGTCACCCGGGCGCCGGGATGCATTCCGATGGTGACAATCGAGATTTCCATCAGCTCCAATGCGGAGATTGTTCGGCCGCCGCCTTTGCAAGAGACCGATTTTTTGGTGACGAAGCCGACTGATAGCGCTTTCACACTGCCGGACTTGACCAGGGCGTGCACTTCACGAGCCCGGGCGACGTCATCGATCAGCAGCCGTCCCTTCACCTGCAGGCCGGATGCATCCTCGGAAGCGGAGGACCAAAATCCGATTGGTTCGTTCAAATCGTGCCCAAAAAGCATCGGAATAGGCAGCGACACGCCCTTGAAGCTGCCGGGCTCGATAATGTCGCCAACTCGATCGGGCGTGCCGAACGGCCAGGCAAGGCCGCTGATTTCGCCGGTGTCGGTCGCCGCGATCTTCGTTTCAAAATAAAAGCGTTCCATCAGCGGCACCTCCGGAGTGCGACCAAAACCAAGACTGTGAGAAAGAAAATCGAAAGCAGGATTGCCAATTGAGGGTCGCTCATTACGCAGCTCCCTTGATGAAATTGGCCCGGGTACCGGCGAAGGCGTCAGCTTGTTCGCGAACCCACGACACGGAGAGTAGCCGGACGGCGTTATCATGGGTGAGCGGGAGCGGTTGACCATCCTGGGCGATATCCCAGCGCAGCACGCATCGGGCCAACATTGCGATGGACTCGGCTTCTCGGTGCTCGGCAGATACACGGCCGTCAGCCATTGCCAGTTCCCCGATCCGGTCCAGCATAGTCAGGCGCGCGCGGCGTTGTGTCTCCGAGTCCGGACCGGCCAACGTCATTTTCAAGCCAGTTGGAACGTTGGTGACAGGATGCAAAAGCTCAAGCTCGGCACCGCGATCGCAGTCCTCAACCGTGCTAAACACGTCATCAAGCCGCATCGGGCGTCTCCTTTGCAGGTTGCTTGCCGGGCTGGCTGTTGCCGGTGTTCGGATTTGCGTAAGTCTCTCCGCCAGCATAGGGCGGCAGGTCGAGCAAAGTCGTCCGGGCTTCATTTGGATTCATCGCGCGCGAGCTGATCAGGCTGCTTGCCGCAGTCGCTCTCGAAACCAGATCGACGTTGCTGTAATCATCGCGTTCGAACCGTGCCCGGTAACGCAGGCGTTCTTCCGGCGTAAAAAGCCCACGGCGCATTGCCGCCTCAAGTGGGCGCATCCAGAATTCGAGGCCGGAAAGCCATTCTTTGGAGGCCTGTTCGGCATTTGCCCAAGTTGCTCGGTCGAAGTCAAAAATGAGCTGTGGCGGTGTTCTGAAAGCCCTGCAAACCTCGATCACCACGTGCTTCCACAGACCGAGAAATTCAGAATCGACAGATGAGAAGGTTAGCGGGCGAAAGGTGGCGCCGTCATAAAGCACCGCGCTACGACCGGAATTCGCGCTGCCCTCATGGTTTTTCCGCCATGCCTCGATCAGTCTTTTCATGCCTTCGTCGCCGATTGGCTTTGGGGATTCGATCACGCCGCCAGGACGCGCGCCCGATCGGAACAACTGGCCGGCATGTCGCTCCATCTCCTTCAGAACGCCGATGCTTTCAGATGCCAGCGTCAAGGGGCATTTCGTGAAAGGACCGCGAAGATGAATGATTTCGTCGGGCGCCGTTGGACGATTATTGATCCTGAAGCTCGGCTCACGCCGGCCATCGCCCGAATAGTCAACCTGGAAATGGCTCGGCTCATAGGCGACGATTTCGCGGATCTCGCCCGATACCCGGTTCGACCAGGACAGGGAGCCCTTGTCGTAGCAGAGCGCGCCGGCAATGGCGTCGCGTACCCATTCAAAGCTGCTCGTCCAACCATTCACGTCACCGTCCAGCAACACGGCTACGGGATGCGAGGTGTCGACCACCCATTCCTCGCCCTCAAGCCGCTCCACATTCAGCTTCAGGCTGGCGATGGAGGCGGAGACCAGATGAACGGCAGAAGCGACGACAGGGACCGTCAAGGCGGTTGCCAGGCTGACCGAATTGCTCGGCACTTGGCCGCCGGTGAATAGCGCGAATTCCTCGACCGTCGGCTCGGCCAACGATTTGGTTTCTGCGATGGGTGATTTTCTGGACCAAAAGCTCATGGTCCAGAATCTGCCTGCTCCGCGCCGAAATCCCTATCGGGTTCAGTGGGTTGGAGCGGGTTTGATTATGTTCTGGCGGATCACGGCTATTTGAGGAACCAGATGAATATGGCACCAGCCACCACAGCGGCATCCATCACCGGCCTAGCTGCGGCAAGACTCGCCCATGAATTCCGAGTGACAACCATACCGAATATAGTTCCGGCAACAAATGCGACCACCGGCCAGTACCATTTGAGATAGATGAAGCCCCAAACAAAAAGCGACAGCGTGGCTATGGTGGCTGCCACCGAAAGCGCCAGGATCAATACGGCCTGATCAACCTGACCACCTCGAGCTCCAACCAGATTTATGCGGGCGCCGAGTAGGCCGATCACAATGAGACCGACGTATAAAACAAGCATGATTCCTCCCACGGATTTCGGGCTCAATGTTTCAGAGACGCCTCATGTCCGCAACCGGAACGATCTAGGTCCGGAAGAAGGCAAGGAGATCTGCCTCGTGGACACAGTACCTCGTGCCGATTTTTTTGATCGGAGATCCCTCCGCATTTGCGAGC
This sequence comes from Pararhizobium sp., assembly GCF_965279435.1. Classification (NCBI taxonomy): domain Bacteria; kingdom Pseudomonadati; phylum Pseudomonadota; class Alphaproteobacteria; order Hyphomicrobiales; family Rhizobiaceae; genus Pararhizobium; species Pararhizobium sp. The sequence goes on along the minus strand of NZ_CBDIHY010000003.1, from coordinate 3,032,163 downwards.
GTGCCCCTGACGAAATCAGCCGAAGTTCCGATCCGCGCGCCGATAGCTTCAGCTGTCCACAGGATCCGGCTTCGTGCCTCGGGCGCCAGCATTCGGTCAAGGGCTTTGGGTGAGATCGGTTTTGTCATCGTCTCGTCCTCCGCGTATGTCGTGGGGTCTCGGGCACCCCGCGCTTTCGCTCTTCCGTCGCGATGCCGGCAGCCTCAAGCAAGCGGACGATCTGTTTCGCATCACCTTTGAAAAACTTGATTTCAGAGGTAGTTGGCTCGCCATTCTTTATGACGCGAAAGGCGACCATCTCGCCGTCGCTATCGTTGTGCCAACCGGTATCTTCGAATTCGACATAGAGAGGAGGAAGCCAGATCGATTTCATTTCGCACCTCCCACGTTCCCGAGCGAGGCTATGTCTTTCAAAAGAGAGTCTTGAGCTTCCTGCACGTCGGCGGCAGATCTCGCGGACGCCAAAGCATCCTGCGCCAGCTCAAGAAAGATCTCGAACAAAGCCGCGTGGACTGTTTGACTTCTCGTCAGGCATCGGCTGTGGTTTTTATTTTTGGTCACGCGGCATCTCCTTTGAGTTGGAAATAGATGCTTTTCGCCCGTTGAGACTATCGTCCTGGTTAAGCCCTGCCACAGTGAAAACGGCGCTCCAGAATGCCTCGATCTCTGTACAAATTTCTGCCGGCGGGCGGGCGACCTTGTTTTGTTGGAACACCAGCCCCTCGTTGACCTTGGCCATGTAGGCGCGAAAGCCGCTCGGTGTTTTGCATCGGCGAATGTTGTGCGCGCAGTGTCTTATTTTTCCGAGACGGTGGGTCATCGGCAGGTGGATGAGGGTAAATCGATCTGGCTGTTTCCATTTCAGCAGCGGCACTTCGTCGTTATCGTCTTTCATGGTCATGGTTTCATCTTTCTATGCGAAGCATCCATGTCAGATTTTCTGTGGCGCTGATAAAAGACCCCCTGGTTGATATCTACTTGAAGATATCAACCCAGTCGGAGCTTCAGCGAAGACGGCGAAGCCAAAGGGGGTCGAGCAGCACGGTAAAAAACCGATCGGAGGTTCTATTCGGAGGTTCCTCTAAGGTTACCTGACGGATCTACGTAGCTTGAAATACGTAAAACCGTCACATTGCTCTACGTAGATCCGTCACATTGCATGGCTGTACTGAATGCCGGAAATCCGTCACATTGGGATACTGAAATTCGAATGATAGCGTGTCGCGCAACCCCTTCTTTTTCTTGCTCAAAAGACCGGCGGCGACTAGTGACGCAACCCCGTCGCGAACGGTTCGAGGTGACAGGTCGCATTCCTCCGCAATCTTTGCGTATGAGGGGTCACAGCGACCGGTTCTTCTGTTCAGATACTTATCGATCAAGGCCAGTCCGACACGCATGCCGCTGGCTGGGAGATGCGTCCGGTATAGCCACCTCCGCCATGTGTGTGGGGCGTGCGCGATCTCAAGGTGAGTTTGTCTCCCCATGCGCGCCCTCCTTCCTTAGATCGGCAGCCTGAGCGCACGCTTTGCAGGCTTCGGCAGCGGACAGGGAAAATCGATCTTTAAGGGCCGGCACGATCGGCCGGGGCGGCTCCGCCTGCGCGGCCAGCCAGAGCGCTGCAGAACTCACGATGGTCTCGCGGGAGGCGCCATCACGCCCCCCTGTCTGTTCGGGCGTGCGGTTCATTCGGTAGCCCCGTCAGGGAGTCTGATCATCGTGCACCAGGACAACGTGTCGGCCGTACTGGTCTCGATCTCTCCCGCTCGCACTAACTCAAAATAAGCCTCGTGCCCGGGTAGTGCCTCTTCTAACAGCTGGAGCGTTTCGAGAATGTGCTCATGCATCGAGATCCACGACATCGGCCCGGCCTCACGAAGTTTGGCCACGATTATCTTCCGGGCTTCTACGAGCCAGTCCATGCTGCTTGGATCATCTACAAACCGGTAGGCCTCCCCTCGTGTAAAATTCAAAGCGTACTCGGCTTCGGCTTCCGCGATGTAAATGTCGGGTTCGTCGTTTCCAAGACTGAAGATGTCCTCGCGGATCAGCATGTCGAGGACTGATACGGAAGGGCGTTCGAGGTTAATTTCAGAGATTTCGGAGATGTCCGAGTGCAGCCTAAGCCACGCAAGTTCGGACTGCTCGTCCTTTTTAGTGTCAAGCGCTTTGGCCATGGCCTCCAGATACTTTCCAAGTGCGAGAAGCTCGGCACGAGACAACGTTTCCAGGTATGCCTTTGGCAGTTTGGCGGCTTCGAACACGGCACGTGCTTTTGCGCGTGCGTCATCGGTCATGGGATGATCCATGGTGAAAACTCCAAATTTTGAGGATTGGTTAAGCGGCCGAGTTGGCGCGGATTGCCGGTACTTTGGTGCGCATTCGAAGATCAAACGCGTCGAGTTCTGTCACGTCAAAGAATCGTTGGCGGTTTACTTGCATTGGGCGAGGGAACTCTACCGAATCGTCGGAGAGCCATCGATGCAAAGTCATAGTTGTGATACCACCGTATCTTGCGCATACGGCTGATGCGGTGATGTATTGCTTCTGATTGTCCTGCATATCGCCCTCCTAAATGACAACTATTCATTACGAGAACATACAAATAATGCAGAAAAAACACTTAACGCAACAACAAAAGACGTTAAGAAATACGTTAACCAAAAACGAAAGTGCTAATATCCCAGGAGTCTATTAGGGTTTTGGCACTTTCATTTTTTTCGTTTCGGAGGGCTAATTGTGCACTTTACGCATTGGAACGATGTTCGAAACTTTCTCGCCAGCGAGCACAAGGACAAAATCAGCCCAAGCCAAAAGTGCGTCCGCTTTCTCCTGGGAGTAATCGAACCTATTGTAGATCGCCGCAACGCCGCTCACCACGCCACCTTTGTGATTAAGCACCGCCTCGACAACGTGGATGGGCTGACCGAGCCGGGCCATGGAGCTCGCTGCGGTGCGCCGGAGATCATGAAGGCCCCACTGCGGGAGTGAGACGCCATCACCGCCCCCTCCCCGTTCCTCGGCCTCCTCCCGCATGATTGCGAGCATGGTCTTATCCAGACGAGCTTTCGAGCGGGAAAAGCCGGAGACGCTAGTCTCGCCCGTCGTCGTAAAGACGTGTTGCGATTTGCCGACGCGATTTATGCCTTGAAGGATCTCACATGCGATGGGTGCGAGCGGCACGAAGTTTTCTCTGCCGTTCTTCGATCGGATTTTCGGAATCAGCCAGTGAGGTAGATCGACGTCGAGAGCCAGCTCTCGCCAGTCCAATCCCGCGACCTCTTGCCGGCGCTGTGCCGTCAAAAGCAGAATTCGCCACATTTGCCCAAAGGGATAATCGAATGCTGCCGTGGCCTTCCAGAAGATCCTGATTTCCTCGTCTGACAACACTCGATCGCGAGAGGTTTCAACTGTCTGCTTTTTCATGCCAGCCATTGGCGAAGTCTTGAGGATATCGCGCCCGACGAGCCACGTGAACCAGGTGCTCAATGTCGCAAAAACCCTGTTCGATGTAACAGGGCTCCCCCGATCTACAATGTCGTCCAGCAGCTTAACGATGTCGCCTTTCCGGAGATCACGGACATCGCGACCGAACCAAGGTCCGGGATACGCCGCGGCAGTCTCAGGGTCTCGATAGCCGGTTATTTCTTTCCGAAACTGCCGCTGTGTTTCCGTCCAACTCCTATTCTTGGGCTTCGCATAGCGTTCGATAAATTTCGTCGCCAGGACCTCGGCAAGGAAGCCAGTGTCGTCTTGCTTCGCGGCAACCGCCTTCTCCACCTGCGCCTTTTTGATCTCGGAAGGGTCTCGCCCCTCCTCGAGCATCTGGAAGGCCTGGTGCGCTGCCGTGCGAGCTTCCGGCAACGTCATCGCCGAACCGATCGACGGCTCCCCCTCGATCGGGTGTTCTCGATCGATGATCACCGAACCGATTGTGAGCTTTTTTGGTTTGCCCTGGAATCTGTATCGAAATGCCCAGGACTTGCTTCCGCTTGGCTGCACAACCAGATGCAAGCCAGGCGCCGCAGCGTCGGGATGCTCTTCCCTACCCGCCGGATTTCCCTTTACTGCCTTCACCGCCATAACTGTAAGCGTCTTTGCGCTTCTTGCCATCCGACATCATCCTGTTACCCCGGGTAACATCGAAGCCTCGTTAGCAACTGTTACCCCGTGTTCGATCACTAGTCGCAACATATGCCAACAATCCTTAATTCACAACGGATTGACGACATTCCAGTGTTATGATTAGTGATACCACTTTAGGGTCAGCATATTTCTGGGGGTCAAGGGGTCGTGGGTTCGAATCCCGCCGCTCCGACCATTTTCTCCTTGAAGTCCCTGTCAAAATCACCTTTCCATTTTCTTCAGCTACCGGAAGAAGTCGGACGAATGGGTGACGGGGCATGCTTAGGGAGCCGAGTATCCCATAAAAGTCCTGATCCTCCGATATCCGGTTCCATTCACGTGATCCTCGCACGACCGTGCAGCAGCGGACCAATGCACCACCTTATATGATGAAGAAATCGGCATTGGTCAGCGCCAGGTTATGGGCCACCGTGGCGAATTGAACGGCTGCTGCGCCACCTGCTCCATCCTTGTCATAGCTGACAGCGCCAGTCGCCGCATTGTAGATGATCCGGTCAGATGCGTCCGCAGCGGCAGTTCCGATATGAAAGGCAGCGGCGGCAAGCGTGCCGGTCACGCTGAGGGCGGTGAATACGGCATTCTCCAGCCGCATCGTATCATTTGGAACGGCGAAATCGCTGATAGTGTCGATGTTGGTTGCGCCAAGCGCGGTATTGAAGACAAACGTATCGTTGCCGGCCCCACCGATCAGGAGATCATTTCCAAGGCCACCGTTGATCAGATCATTGCCTGCGCCGCCGGATAGCCTGTTGGCATGATTGCCGCCATAGATCTGGTCGTTGTACTGGGTACCGATGACATTCGGTATGTTTGTCACCGTGTCGGTGTTTCCGAACCCGTCCTTCGCGGTGTCTGCCGGCAAGCCACCTTGAGCACCATTACCGAGCAGGTTGACGATGACGCCCAATGTTCCGCCACCAGCTGCATCCCGGCTGTAATCGACCGTATCCAGCCCGGAATTTCCATTCAGGAAATCGTTGCCCCGGCCGCCGATCAGCGTGTCGGCACCACCACCTCCCCGGATGGTATCGTTGCCAGCGCCACCGTTGAGAACATTGGCAAGACCATCGCCGGTCAGGGTGTCGGCGCCCGAGCCGCCGGTGACGTTCTCGATGTTGCGGATCGTGTCTTCCGCTACGCCGCCCACGGTGACCGTTGCATTGGCGGCACCCTTGAGTGCCGCCACGACAGCACCCGCCTTGTCGCTGTAAACTGCCGTATCCAACCCGGCCCCGCCATCGAGTACGTCCTTGCCCAAACCACCGGTCAGCAAGTCATTGGCTGCAAGCCCCCTGAGGGTGTCGTTGCCAGCTCCGCCGTTCAGCCCATTGGCGAGGCCATCACCGGTCAAGGTGTCGGCCCCCGAACCGCCGGTGACATTTTCGATATTGCGGATCGTGTCCTCCGCTACGCCGCCAACGGTGACGGTTGCATTGGTGGCACCATTGAGTGTCACGACGACGGCGCCTGTCTTGTCGGTATAAAGAGCCGTATCGACGCCAACTCCGCCATCCAGCACGTCCTTGCCGGCGGCACCCTTAAGGATATCATTCCCGGCATAGCCGGAAAGAACGTCGGCCAGCGGTGTGCCGTTCAGCGTGTCCGCGCCGCTCAGGGCAAGGCTGAGAAGTCCCTGTGTGTTGTTTTGCGCCGCATAGGTGTGAACGGTCGTCGCGGCGATGCTCAAGCCGGTGATCAGCAGCGCGTTGCTGCCATTGATGACATAGCGCACCGATGTGACGATGCCGCCGGTTGGCACGTGAGCAGCATTGAACGTGAAGCCGCTGCCCTGGAATAGAGTGTAGTTCGTCGCATTGTCGTAATACTTTGCCGATGTCGGCGATACGGTCGAAAAATCGTAATCGTACAGCCCGTCGACCTGAAGCGTATTGAATTTTATCGGAAATGCAGTTCCGCCGCTGACAACAGCCATTTCGCCCTCCACAGCCAAGAGTATATGAGACCTACACCATATACTCCAAACCGATGGCCGGTCGATCACTTGAAGCACTCATAGCTCTAAGTGTTTACGTGGTGCCGAACAGGCAGCGCGCCTGCCCCATAGAACGACGATTGGCCATCAATGGACCGAAATATCGGTCTCCGGCTCTTCCAGGAACGATTCGATGCCGTCGCGTTCGACGGTAGCCAAAAACTCTTCGAAGGCTTCCTTGTCCGTGGCGAATGGCTCTTCCCAGACGGTCAGGCCCTCGTCCTGATCGACCACTTCCATTGTCCAGCCGTCAGTGCTGCCTTCCTTGCGGAAGATATCGACGAGCACGGTGATGTCGTCTTCAGTGAATTCGCCGGAAAAGTCAGAATGCTCGATCTTCTGTTTCTTTGTCATGGTGGTTATGCCTGTTTCGTATGGGTGATCGTGGCGGTGAGCCGGCCTCTGGAGCGTTCACGCGTCGCGCTGCCCTCAAGCCGCTTGGCCGCTTCCTTGATGTCAAGCGGCGCAAAAAGAGTGCGGTACTCCGGCCTAGTCATCGCTGCCTCCATCGAGAATTCGGTTTTCCCGGCCTCGACCAGCCGTTCCAGACCAGTTGTCCCGGGCTTGTAGACCAACTCTTTTGCTGCCTCGACGCCGCCTTTCAGAATGACAAGACGGCGAAACAGAACCGGCCGGAAGCCGATCCCGGCACAATGATCATAGAGCGCCAGCATCTCGCTATGAAACTTTGCCTGCAGGGTCTTGTTCATCTCGTTCTTTTCTCATTCGCAAGCGGAGATATGGATCGCCGCCGCGTGCGCCAAGAGCCTTTCTACCCGACCGGCGCGACGATCAAAAGACCGCCCTCGGCGCCAATCGCCCTCAGCCTTCAGTCCCGAACCGCAATCTCCGCTTCGGCAGCCGCCGCCAGAAAGGCTTTTCGCGCGTCTTCAGCCGGGCGTTTGCCTTCGACGACTTCGGCGCAGATTTCCAGCGCCCGGTCCAAAGCCGGTGCATCCTCCAGCGGCCAGTCCTCGATCATCGCCCAGGAGGCCTCGGTGGTATTGGCGATCGTCACGTATTTGCCCGGCCCTTCCAGGGCAAGCGTTACAGTCTTCGTCCAGGGCTTTTCCATTGTCATGCCTTGCTCAAAATTCAGTCGGGGTTCGTACCATGAACGGGATGATGGCACGAGAAGAAAGCAGCGGCGAAGGGCGGCCGTGGTGCTCAGCGCACCTGATCGAGCAGGCGCTTGCACTCCAGGAGATCGTAGAGTGCTTCCTGCAGCAGCCCCCTATCCTCCTTGCCGACCGATGTCTTGCCGACAGAAATTTCCGGCGTTTCATCATTGCCGCCGACAAAGGAGAAGAACCGGCGGCTGGCCGGCGCCTTGGCGCGGCCGACGATCTGGTCGTCCTCGGGATTGCCGAGCTTCGGCTGGACCTGTTCCTCGATATTGGCGGCAGCGAGCGCCTCGACGGTTGCCAGGTCGCCGCTGGCAATCGCCGCGACGAACTTGTTGCCGTTCATCTTCAACAGCTTCTGCACGCCCTTGATCGTGTAGCCGTGATCGTAGAGCAGATGGCGGATGCCCTTGAGAAGATCGACGTCTTCCGGGCGGTAATACCGCCGGCCGCCGCCACGCTTCATCGGCTTGATCTGCAGGAAACGTGTTTCCCAGAACCTCAGCACATGCTGTGGCAGGTCGAGATCGTCGGCAACTTCACTGATGGTGCGAAACGCATCCGGGCTCTTGTCCATGTCTTCCCCCATTCCGCATCGAACATGCGCGGCATTTGGCACGCGGATTTAGCCACGAGTCTCTGTCGCCGCGTTTGCGGATGATTACACGAATCATGCGCATTTCAACGGCTTATGGACGTGTTTTCAACCACTTTAATGATGGAATATCGAATTAGGCGGCCGGGGATTGTGGTTTCAACTTGGCCTTGCGCTGCAAATGCGCCTTGAGCACGCGCTGCTTCAGCACGTTGGACGCCTTGAACGTCATAACGCGGCGGGGAGAAATAGGGACTTCCTCGCCGGTTTTCGGGTTTCGCCCGATGCGCTCGTTCTTGTCTCTGACCTGAAACGTCGCGAAGGAGGAAAGCTTGACGCTTTCGCCGCGCACGATGGCATTACAGATTTCGTCAATCACGGTCTCGACCAATTCTGCCGATTCCGTTCGGGAAAGACCGACCTTGCGAAAAACCGATTCGGCCAGGTCTGCTCGTGTCACCGTTTTTCCGCTCATCTTCCCCCACCGATTTTCTTGAAATATCGATTAGCCCGGAAAGAGTATTGCCCTTGTCCATTCCGGTCAAGCGTCTGCACCATATCACATTTTTTTACCAGCGCAGCAGTACGGAACCCCAGGTGAAGCCGCCCCCCATCGCTTCGAGCAGAACGAGATCACCCTTTTTGATACGTCCGTCCGATGCTGCGACATTCAGCGCCAACGGAATCGAGGCTGCCGAGGTATTGCCGTGAAGATCGACGGTAACCACCACTTTTTCAAGCGGAATGCCGAGTTTCTTGGCGGAACCGTCGATGATCCGGCGGTTGGCTTGGTGCGGCACCAGCCAGTCGAGATCGTCGGCGGTCGTGCCGGTCGCCTCGAACGCGGCCTCGATCACGTCGGTGATCATGCCCACCGCATGCTTGAAGACCTCGCGGCCCTCCATGCGCAGATGGCCGACCGTGCCTGTCGTCGACGGACCGCCATCGACATAGAGCTTTTCCTTGTGGGCACCGTCGGAGCGCAGCTGCGCTGTCAGGATGCCGCGATCGGCCGTTGTGCCGTTGCCTTCCTGGGCTTCGAGAATCAGCGCGCCGGCGCCGTCACCGAACAGCACGCAGGTCGTGCGGTCGTTCCAGTCGAGAATACGAGAAAACGTTTCGGCACCAATGACCAATACCCGCTTGGCAAGGCCACCGCGAATATAGGCGTCCGCCGTGGTCACGGCAAAGATGAAGCCGGAACAGACCGCCTGCAGATCGAAGGCTGCACCATGGTGCATGCCGAGACGGTTCTGGATATTGACGGCGGTTGCCGGAAACGTGTTGTCTGGCGTCGACGTCGCAACGATGATGACGTCGATATCGGCAGACGTCAGGCCGGCATTGGCGAGAGCTGCGCGCGCAGCCCCTTCACCGAGTGAGGCGGTGGTTTCCCCCTCGCCCGCAATATACCGCTGGCGAATACCGGTACGCTGCACGATCCACTCGTCGGTCGTGTCGACCTTCTCTTCCATTTCGCGATTGGTCATCACCTGCTTCGGGAGGGACGCCCCGAAACCGCGAACCACAGAACGGATCATGCTTTTCAAACCTCGTCTGCCGTGCCGGTCGCTGCACCTTCGGAAGGGCGCGAGGCATGGTATTTTTGCAAATCGTTTTCGATCTTCGCCTTCAGCCCGTTGCGGACCATGTCGTAGCCGACATCGATGGCGGCGGCGAAACCTTCGGCGTCGGTTCCTCCATGACTCTTGATCACGACACCATTAAGGCCGAGGAAGACGCCGCCATTCACCTTTCGCGGATCCATCTTCTCGCGCAGCCGGTCAAAGGCGCCCTTGGCGAGGATGTAGCCGATCTTGGCAAGCAGCGTGCGCGACATCGCGGCGCGCAAATACTCGGCGATCTGGCGGGCCGTACCTTCGGCAGTCTTCAACGCAATATTGCCGGAAAAGCCCTCGGTCACCACCACATCGACAGTACCACGGCCGATATCGTCACCCTCGACGAAGCCGAAATAGTCGATGCTGTCGATGCCGGATTCGCGCAGCAGGCGCCCGGCTTCCTTGACCTGTTCCTGGCCCTTGATTTCTTCGACGCCGACATTGAGCAGGCCAAGCGTCGGACGCTCGACCTCAAACAATGCACGCGCCATGGCGCCACCCATCAGGGCAAAGTCCATCAGCTGCTGTGCATCCGCACCGATCGTCGCGCCGACGTCGAGCACGATGCTCTCGCCTTTCAGCGTCGGCCAGATAGCCGCGATGGCGGGGCGCTGAATGCCCTGCATCATCCGCAGGCAGAACACCGACATCGCCATCAGCGCGCCGGTATTACCGGCGGACACGACCACATCAGCCTCGCCCTTGTTGACGGCTTCGATCGCCTGCCACATGCTCGCCTTGCCACGGCCGCGTCTGAGCGCCTGGCTCGGCTTCTCGTCCATGGCAATCGCCAGTTCGGAGGCATGGAACGTGCAGTTTGCTTTAAGCTTCGGATATTTTTCCAGAAGAGGAGCACATTGATCTTCAAGACCGTAGAGGGCGAAACGGATATCGGGATGCCGTTCAAGCGCCTTGGCGGCGCCCGGAATGACGACCTGCGGACCGAAGTCGCCGCCCATCACATCTAGAGAAATTCTGACCACGCGTGCCCTATCCTTTTTTCCTGCCACACTGCATGTTTCGTCCCGGCGCAATCAGTCTGGGCGTTGGAGACACACGTGTTTTCATAACGTTTGAGACGTAACGGCCCCACTCACGGGGCAAAACGGCCCAACGGGCTGGATTTCGGCCAAAATACCGTTTTTCACTGAGGTGACAACCGAATTGTGCCACACACTGCCGTTCACTCAGTCCTTTTTCCAATCCTTGAGGGCCGCGAAGGGATTGGGGCGGACATCATCTTTTTCGCTGCTTTCGATCCGCTCCCCGAAGCTCACCCCCGCTTTTCGCGGATAGGGATCGATGGCGAGTGCAGCATGTTCGGTAACGGTGACGCCGACATCGATGGTGTCGCCGGTAAACATGTCGGGGAGATCGGGACCTTCCGGATCGAGAATCATCTCGCCGCTGTCGTTGGCGGCAATCCGCGCCAGCCGCGAGCCTTCCGGCACGAAGATCGCTTCGACGGGTTCATCGATCTGCGATTCCACCGGATCCAGCGTAACCACGCAAGCCTGGACGATCCTCGCCTTCACCCGGCCCTTGATCTTGACGCCGTCCCTCTTCCAGCGCGCAATCTGCAACTCGGCTGCCAGCGACTTAACCTCCAGGACACCCCAGAGATCGCGCAAAGCCTTGCGTTCGGCCTCATTCGCCTCGAGGCGAACCGTCACGGCATTGGCGGAAATATTGCCGACCTTGACCGGATAGGAAAATGCGGGTTTTTCGTCGTGGTTCATCGTCTGGTCCTTTCGGGCGGCGCTGCCGCCCAAGATAGTGCTGCCGGTTAGACCGATGTCAGGCGGCCGCTTGCGGCAGGTCGATCCGGCCGGTTTCTACGACATCCTCGCCTTGCAGCGCAAGCTGGGCTTCGGCAGCCAGCAGATAGTCGGCGAGCCCGAGCATCGATAAAGCCTGATCGTCGGTCTGCGGATGGAAATTGCGCTTCAGTGCTGTGGCAAGCTCATTGCGATTTCCGCGCTCCAGAGCGGCGGCATAGCTTTCGAGCCGGCCATAGAACATCGAGGCAAACTTCTTCATGCGTTTGGGCACGCCGACATCGCCGACGCCGAGTTCGCGGATCGAATGATCGACGTCCTCGAAGAACGCATCGATGATCTCCTGGGCAATCTCCTGGCCGGCCCGCTGCGAGCTGCGTGTGCGGCGGAAATAGAGGATCAGCGATGCCGACAGCATCTCGAAACGGCCCATCACAGTGTCCGGCACGTCAAGGTCGGTATAGAGGTACGGACGGCGGGCGGCGGCGGTCAACAGCGCGTATTGGCGCTTTACAATGGCCACATTGCCGTTTTTTTTGCCAAACAGTCCGAATATCATCATAAAGCCCAAGTTTGCCTGCTTCAAAATGCGCTAGCCCGCGCATCCTGTTATTGCATGATTGCCGAAGCTGGTTTACCGAAGCAGGCACGAAATGCAATGGCGCATCTGCCAGCGTTACCTTGGGGGAGATGTCGTTGACGAAACGGTATTTCAGGTCAGACATGAAATTTCTGAATAACGTCGCCTTTACATTGGCAATTTGCGTAACCACCCTTTCCGGCTGCAAGACAGCCGATATGCTGAACACCAGCGAAACCATCAATCAGGGCTATGTCGTCGACCAGGAGACATTGGCTCTGGCACCGGTCGGCTCCAGCCGCGAACAGGTGCTTTTGTCGCTGGGAACACCATCGACAACCGCGACCTTCGACAATGAAGTGTTCTACTACATTTCCCAGAAGCGTCAGCGCCCGGTCGCCTTCATGAAGGCGAAGCTGGTCGATCAGAGCGTGCTTGCCGTCTATTTCGACAAGGATGGCGTGGTTTCGCAACTGGCGCACTACACGCTCAAGGACGGCAAGGTCTTCGACATGATTTCCCGCACCACGCAAACCGGCGGCAAGGAAATGACCTTCCTCGGCCAGCTGCTATCCGGCAACGGTATCGGCAAGAGCATGGCGCAGTCGGTACTGGGTAACAGCAACAATAACAACAATCGGAATGGCCGATAAGGGCGATAGCCCGGCCGGCGATTAATCTTTCGATAGCTCCGCGACACTCTTTGGCGCCGCGGAGCGAATTTTAGCCATACTTATCCTGCGAGAACAGCCAATAGCAGCAGCGCTACGATGTTGGTGATCTTGATCGCAGGATTGACAGCTGGACCTGCAGTGTCCTTGTAGGGGTCGCCGACGGTGTCACCGGTGACGGAGGCCTTGTGGGCTTCCGAACCCTTCAGGTGACGCGTGCCATCCTTGTCGACGAAACCGTCTTCAAAGCTCTTCTTGGCATTGTCCCAGGCACCACCACCCGACGTCATCGAGATGGCGACGAAGATGCCATTGACGATCACGCCAAGAAGCGAAGCGCCAAGTGCTGCAAAGGCAGATGCCTTGGAGCCGGAAATCAGCAGCACGCCGAAATAGACGACGATCGGTGCCAGCACCGGCAGCAATGACGGCACGATCATTTCGCGGATCGCCGCCTTGGTCAGCATGTCGACCGCACGGCCGTAATCGGGCCGGTCGGTTCCTGCCATGATGCCGGGCTTTTCGCGGAACTGACGGCGGACTTCCTCCACCACGGCACTGGCCGCACGGCCGACGGCCGTCATGGCGATACCGCCGAACAGGTAAGGGATGAGACCGCCGAAGATCAGGCCAGCGACGACATAAGGGTTGGACAGATCAAACGAGATCGTACCGACATCGGCGAAGTACGGATACTTGTCGCCATTGGCGACGAAGTACTTCAAGTCGTTCGAATAGGCGGCAAATAGTACCAGGGCGCCGAGGCCAGCAGAACCGATCGCGTAGCCCTTGGTGACAGCCTTGGTGGTGTTACCGACAGCATCGAGCGCGTCGGTGGACTTGCGGACTTCCGGAGGAAGACCGGCCATTTCAGCGATACCGCCGGCATTGTCGGTGACCGGACCGAAAGCATCGAGCGCCACGATCATGCCGGCAATGCCGAGCATGGCGGTGACGGCGATACCCGTGCCGAACAGGCCTGCCAACTGGTAAGTCGAGATGATGCCGCCGACGATGACGAGCGCCGGAAGCGCTGTGGATTCCAGCGACACGGCAAGGCCCTGGATAACGTTGGTGCCGTGGCCGCTGACGGAGGCCTGGGCGATAGAATTGACCGGACGCTTGTTGGTGCCGGTATAGTACTCGGTGATCACCACGATCAGTGCGGTGACCACAAGGCCGAGAATACCGCAGATGAACAGGTTGGTACCGGTGATGTCCTTGCCCTCGACAGTGCCGATCGAGCCCCAGCCGATAGTCAGCGACGTGGCAACGGCGAGGCCGACGATCGACAACAGGCCAGTGACGATCAGGCCTTTGTAGAGCGCGCCCATGATCGAGCCGTTCGAGCCGAGCTTGACGAAGAAGGCACCGATGATCGAGGTGATGATGCAGGCACCGCAGATGGCCAGCGGATAGCTCATCACAAGGCTGAGATTGGCCCCGCCAGCAAAGAAGATTGCAGCCAGAACCATGGTGGCAACGATCGAGACGGCATAGGTTTCAAACAGGTCGGCCGCCATGCCGGCGCAGTCGCCAACATTGTCGCCGACATTGTCGGCGATGGTGGCCGGGTTGCGTGGATCGTCTTCCGGAATACCGGCTTCCACCTTGCCGACCAGATCGCCGCCGACGTCTGCGCCCTTGGTGAAGATACCGCCACCGAGACGGGCAAAGATCGAGATCAATGAGGCGCCGAAGCCGAGCGACACCAAGGCGTCGATCACGTCACGGGAGCCTTCGGCAAGCCCAAGGCCGGCCGTCAGGATGAGATAGTAGATGGTGACGCCGAGCAAAGCCAGGCCTGCAACCAGCATGCCGGTAATAGCGCCGGACTTGAAGGCGATATCGAGACCTGCCGCGAGACTGACGGAGGATGCCTGCGCCGTGCGGACATTGGCGCGGACGGAAACGTGCATGCCGATGAACCCGGCCGCACCCGACAGAACCGCGCCGATCAGGAATCCGATGGCGGCTGTCACGGAGAGAAGAACCCAGGCACCGACAAAGACAACGGCACCGACGATGGCAATGGTCATATATTGACGTGTGAGATAGGCCTGCGCCCCCTCGCGTATGAAGCCTGCAATCTCTTGCATGCGGGCATTGCCCTGATCGGCAGATAGCACCGATCGCGTCGCCCAGATGGCATAAACCACCGAAAGCAACCCGCATGCGATAACGCCCAGAAGTATGGTCATTTCGCGATTTCCTCCGTTTAGCCTACGGGCTCACTCCGTTCCGCAGGCCCCCAAAAAGCGCAGCAGCCCAAGCCTCCTCTTCAAGCATGGGCCGCGTACGTGGCTGCAGAGTGCTGTGGCGAATCGGGATCGTCAAGCCGCGAAAACCGGAAAAACCCACGTTTTTCGGTATGTTGGCGGTGGCTTACAGGAGGGAAATACCACTTTCGGCGGTAAATCTCAGACTGCCCGCCGCCTTTCGGCGACAAACAGCGAAATGAGCAGCAAAAGACAGAATACTGTCACCGGCCAGACGGCGGCGCTCAGCATGTCCCAGCCATAGGCTGTCAGCACCTTGCCAGAGCCGAACGAGGCAAGTGCGACAGTGCTGAACAGGATGATGTCGTGGAACCCTTGCACCTTGTCGGCTTCCTGCGGCCGGTAGCTGGAGGCGACAATCGCGGTCGAACCGATGAAACCGAAATTCCAGCCCGCCCCGAGCAGGATCAGTGCGCCCCAGAAATTCCACAGCGCAATTCCCGCATGCGCCACCAGCGCGCACAGCATCAGGATGACCAAGCCGCAGGCAACCACTCGTTCTGCGCCAAAGCGGCTGACCAGCATGCCGGTGAAGAAGCTCGGGGCAAACATCGCCAGCACATGCCACTGGATGCCGAGTGTCGCCAGATCCTGCGAAAAACCACAGCCGACGACCATGGCGATCGGTGCACCGGTCATCATGAAGGTCATCAATGCATAAGTGGAGATGCCGCAGACCATGCCGGTGAGGAAGCGCTGGGTCAGCACGATCTCGCGCAACGGCCGGATGGGGCCGACGGCGGCGGTGCCCGAGGCCGGACGCAGATCCGGCAGCCGCAGGAACGCCAGAATGGCGATGGCCGCGAGGCACGTGGGAACGAGCGCGATGAAGGCACCGGCAAAGAACACCGGCGCCAGCGCATCCTTGGTCAGGATAACCAGCTGCGGCCCGAGCACGGCGGACACCATGCCGCCGGCGAGTATCCAGGAAATCGCCCGTGGCTTGTAGAATCGGGGAGACGCATCAGCGGCGGCAAAGCGCAGTTTCTGGGTAAAGCCACCAGCGATGCCCGATATGCACAGGCCGAGCGCGAACAGCCAGAAGTCGCTTTGAAACAGCGCATAGGCGGCAACCAGTCCGCCGCCAGCGCCCAGAAGAGCGCCGACCATGAAGGCTGCCTTGCGGCCGACAAACCGGGACATGGCGGCGACGAAAACCGCGCCGAGGGCGACGCCGACATTGAAACCGGTCAGCGGTGCCGTCGCCAGCGACTTGTCGTCGCCAAGCAACTGATAACCGGCGACGCCGCCAACGGAAAAGACAATCGGGCCGATCGTGCCGAGAATGGCCTGAGCCGCCGTCAGCAGATAGACATTGCGGCGGGCGCCGGACAGTTCATGATCCATGCCCTGCACATTGCCTGCCTGCCCTGTCATTGCGTGACCTTACTTCTTGACGTCGGTTCTGATCGTGCGGGCGATCCGGTCGAGCACGGCATTGACGAGCTTCGGTTCGTCCTGTTCGAAGAAGGCCTTGGCGATCTCGACATATTCGGTAACGATCACGGCGACCGGAACGTCCTTGCGTTCGCGCAATTCGAACGTGCCGGCGCGCAGGATGGCACGAACGGTCGAATCGAGACGCGATAGTGCCCAGTCGTCCTGCAGGGCCGTGCCGATCAGCGGATCAAGCAGGCGCTGGTCGCGCACGACGCCAGCAACGATCGAGCGAAACCACGAGGCATCTGCTTTAAGATAGGTATCGCCGTCGATTTCCTGGCCGAGCCGGTGCGTTTCATATTCAGCGACGATCTCGAGCACGCCGGTGCCGCCGACATCCATCTGGTAAAGTGCCTGAACGGCGGCAAGACGGGCTGCGCCGCGCTGGTTTGCCTGCTTGATCGGCTGGTCGGCCGGCGGGTTGGTAGGAGTGTCGCTCACTGTTCGCCGCCCAGCTTGATCTTCAGGTCGATCATGGTCAGCGCCGCACGGGCAGCAAAGCCGCCCTTGTCGCCTTCGCTCTTCTTGGCACGAGCCCAGGCCTGCGCGTCGTTTTCGACGGTCAAGATGCCGTTGCCGATGGCAAGGCTTTCGCTGACGGCAAGATCCATCAGCGCACGTGAGGATTCGTTCGAGACGATGTCGAAGTGATACGTCTCGCCACGGATGACCATGCCGAGCGCGACGAAACCGTCATACTCGGTGGCGCCATTGTCGATGCCGTCGAGCGCCATCGCGATCGCCGCCGGAATTTCCAGCGCGCCGGGAACGGTCACGACATCATAGGTCGCACCCGCATCCTTGAGTGCCGATGTAGCGCCATCGAGCAAAGCGTCAGCCATATCGTCATAGAAACGCGCTTCCACAATCAGGATATGTGGTTTTTCGGTATCGGACATTTGTCACCTGTCTGAAATTGGGGGCCGGACATCTCCAGCGCAGGCGGCGGTCAAACCACGCTGGAGCCCGGTTGGCAAGCATTTTTCGCGGTTTGCATGGATTTGGACGGGCGTTCAACCATCACTCCATGCGGAACAGCTGAAATTGCCGCCATCTTTTCAATCCGATGGCGTCTCTATACAAGTTTTGCCGAGGTGGAGAAAAACATGACAAAGATAGAAAAGCCCGTCGTCAGCCCGGCCGAACTTGAGTTGGAGCACTGGCAGGAAGGCACATTCTTTGAATCCCGCGACGCGGCCTTCGGCGAACGGCTCGGTCTCAAGGATCTCGGCATAGGTTACGGCGAAGTCCCGCCGGGGAAATCCGGCTGCCCATTCC
The DNA here is from genome assembly GCF_965279435.1 of Pararhizobium sp. NCBI lineage: Bacteria > Pseudomonadati > Pseudomonadota > Alphaproteobacteria > Hyphomicrobiales > Rhizobiaceae > Pararhizobium > Pararhizobium sp. The sequence goes on along the minus strand of NZ_CBDIHY010000003.1, from coordinate 3,014,660 downwards.
ACAATCACCATATAGAGGAAGAGCTGTTCGTCATTTTGAGTGGCGAAGGCGAATACCGGTTCGGACCGGATCGCTATCCCGTCAAACAGGGCGATGTGCTCGGCGCTCCCGCCGGTGGCCCGGAGACGGCCCATCATCTGATCAATACCGGCACTGTTCCCCTCACCTATCTGTCCATTTCGGCCAATGCGAAGGCCGAAATTGTCGAATATCCGGACTCGGGCAAGTTTCTCGCCAAGTCACGCGCAACCCCCGGCGGAAAACCTGTCTTCCGTTTTGTCGGACGCAAGCAAAGCGAAACTGATTATTGGGACGGCGAGCCGGGAATCTGATCGAATACCGGAATCATCATTTCAAACGGACTGAACAGCCTCATGCACAGCGTCCCTACCATCGAAACAGAACGCCTGATCCTGCGCCCCTACCGCCGCGACGACTTTGTCGCCTATGCCGCGCTTTTTGCCGATCCTGAAGTCACCCGCTTCGTCGGCGGCATCCCGTTTTCGCGGGAACAGGCCTGGACGCGGTTCCTGCGCCAGATCGGCATGTGGCACTATTTCGGCTTCGGCTTTTTCGCTTTGCAGGACCGCGAGACCGGCCAGTTTATCGGCGAAGCCGGCTTTCACGACCTGCATCGCGGCATCAGCCCTTCGGTCGAAGGCACGATGGAAACCGGCTGGGCGCTGTCGCCACGCTCGCACGGCCAAGGCCTTGCAACCGAGGCCGTCACCGCCGCAATAAAGTGGGGCGACCAGCATTTTCCATCGCTGAAGAAGACCTGCATCATCGATATCGGCAACCGCGCCTCGCTGAGGGTCGCCTCGAAACTGCAGTTCAAGGAAACCGCGCGGACGACCTATCACGGGGCGAATGTGATTTTGCTGGAGCGCTAGATCGCCACCTCTTCGCACGCTGCATCGATCCGCGGACGGCATGGCTCAGCTGGGCCAAGGCTGCCGGAAGCCATACCTCCATGTTCGTGTTTCCCTTTCAGGTGGTGATATCGCGCCCCTTCACCGGTGCCGAAATGAGAGGGCGGAACTACTAAAGAAGAGGTAGGCTGGCTGACGTTTTCAACCAGCACGATGTGTTATTTTCGTAGATCTGGAAATGCCCTCGGTGCCCACCCAATCAAATCCACAGGATCGGCACACAGCAGCCAGTCATGATCGCCATCACGATAAACGTGACGGCGCTGTTTATCCACGTGCCTGAATGTCAGAGGGCAGCGTGATTGCAGGAAAGCGCGCGGGACCACCATGGTGAACATCATCATAAACAGCGGATTCGGATATGACATCCGCGACATCGACTTCAGCGAAATCCTCAACGCTTCGTCCTATACCCGCAGCGCAACAAGCTTTGTCGCGCAATACGCGATGGGCAAGGAAGAGTTTTCCGGTATCAATTTCGCCTATGACAGAATGGGCGCACCGATTGGTGGCACCGTCAAGAGCTATGCCACATGGCACCAGGCGACGAAGGCATTCCTGGTCGAAGGCCTCAGTGTCTCCATCACCAGCATCATCAATGCCGCAAAAACAGCCAGTACCAGCGATGATTTCAACGTCATTTCCAATGCCCTGGCGGGTGCCGACAACTTCAAGGGCGGCAATGGCAACGACTACGTCAAACTGTTCGGCGGCAACGATGTTGCAACAGGAAATGGTGGCAACGATACGATATTCGGAGGAACCGGAAACGACACCATATCCGGTGGCGACGGGAACGACTGGTTGAGTGGCGACGCAGGCGCCGACAAGCTCGACGGTGGCGCGGGAACCGATACCGCAGCCTATTCGACAGCAACAGTGGGGGGTACGGCGAGCCTTGCCAATGCAGCCTTGAATACCGGTGACGCCAAGGGTGATGTCTATGTCTCGATCGAATATCTGACCGGCTCAAATTATGCCGACAAACTCTACGGCAATGCCAGCGCCAATCTTCTATCCGGTGGGGCAGGCAATGACCTCCTGTCCGGGGATGCGGGCAATGACACGCTCAGAGGCGGCGCGGGCGCGGACAGGCTCGATGGCGGAGTGGGCACAGACACGGCAAACTATGCCGGCGCAACGGCAGGCGTCACGGCAAATCTCGCCAATGCGACCGCCAATATCGGCGACGCAAAGGGCGATGTCTGTGTCTCGATCGAAAACCTGACCGGCACGAACTATGCCGACAAGCTCTACGGCAATACCGGCGGCAACGTGCTGTCCGGCGGGTCGGGCAACGATCTGCTGTCGGGCGATGCCGGCAATGACACGCTTTATGGTGGCCTCGGCGCCGATAGCCTGACGGGCGGTGTGGGTGCCGACACCTTCGTCTTCAAGGCCCTGTCTGACACGACAGTGACCACAACCGGCCGCGATACGATCTTCGATTTTTCCGGCACCGGCGGTGACCGGCTGGATCTGTCGGCCATCGATGCCAACTCATCGGTATCAGGTGATCAGGCATTCACGTTTATCGGGACCGCAGCATTCAGCGGCAAAGCCGGTGAACTGAACTACAGCAAGCAAGCATCGGACACCTATATCTACGGCGATATCAACGGCGACAAGACGGCGGATTTCGCCATCCATCTGGATGACGCCGTCATGCTGTCGAAGGGGTATTTCATTCTCTGAGCAGAAGGACAAGACCAATACGGAAGGCGTTGCCGGCCGTATTGGTCGTCCGCCACCATGGTGCATCGGCGGCGGAGAAAGCTCTACTCGGCTTTCGGCGCCGGAAACTCTGCGAGACGTGCGGCATAGCGGGCCATCGTGTCGACTTCGAAATTGACGAAATCGCCGGCCTTGCGCTCACCCCACGTCGTCACCTCCAGCGAATGACGGATCAAAAGCACGTCGAAATCCGTGCCATTGACGGCGTTGACCGTCAGGGATGTGCCATCCAGTGCAATGGAGCCCTTTGGGGCCACGAATTTCGCCAGATGGTCCGGCGCGCGCAGGCGAAAACGGGTGGCCTCGCCTTCCGCCTCGACAGAGAGGATTTCGGCCTTGTCATCGACATGCCCGGACACCATGTGACCGCCCAGTTCGTCGCCGATCTTCAGCGAGCGCTCCAGATTGATCTTCTGATTGACCGTCCAGGATGAAATCGTCGTCAGCCGCAACGCCTCTTCCCAGGCCTCGACCTCGAACCAGCGGCCGTTGGCGCCTTCTTCCGGCAACGTCGTGACCGTCAGGCAGACGCCGGCACAGGCAATCGAGGCACCGATGTCGATGCCCTTCGGATCATAGGCGGTGGCGATGCGCAGCTTGATGCCCTCATCAAGGGGCGTAATGGTTTCGACGGTGCCGATATCGGTGATAATGCCGGTGAACATCAGGGGATTCTTTCGTATTCGTAGGTGTCGAGAAGGTCGTCACCAAATGTGTCTGTCCGCCTGTGGACGAAACCCACCGGGATCAGTTTCCTGTCAATTGGGGATGGTACCCCCTCCTCGCCAAGGGTGAGCGGTGCGGTAAACAGAAGAATCCGGTCGACCAGCCCGTCATTGAGGAATTGCTGCGCCGTGCGCGCGCCACCTTCGACCAGAAGCGAGGACACGCCCCGCGTGGCCAGTGCGGCCAGAAGATCGGCCGGCACCTTCGGGTCGCAGACCACGACCTCGACACCGGCTGCCTCCAGTGCCTGCTGACGCGCCAGAAAGGCGACCGAGCCATCACTCTGGCCGGTGACGACCAAGACCGGCACGACGCGCGCCGTCTGCGCCAATTTGGAGGTCACCGGCAGGTCGAGATCGCCGTCGATGACGATGCGCAACGGCGAGCGGTGCTCCAGTCCGGGGATACGGGCGGTCAATTCCGGATCGTCGGCAATCGCCGTACCAATACCGACGAGGATGGCGTCGGTCTCAACCCGCAGCCGGTGGACGATTTCCCGCGCCGGTGCGCCGGTGATGGACACCTGTCCCTGCCCCTTGATGCCGATCATGCCATCGGCGGAAACGGCAAGTTTGAGAGTCACATACGGCCGGTTGTTACGTTTGCGCATGAGGTAGCCCTCAAGCTCGCGCTCGCCGTCTTCCTCCAGCACACCGGTGACGACCTCGATGCCGGCATCGCGCAGTTTCTCCAGCCCGTGACCGGAGACGCGCTCATCCGGATCGACCACGGCGACGACCACCCGGGCAACACCGGCCGCAACCAGCGCGTCAGCGCAGGGTGCCGTCTTGCCGTGATGGGAACAGGGTTCGAGGGTAACATAGGCCGTGGCGCCGCGGGCAGCAGCTCCAGCAGCGGCCAGAGCCTGCGTCTCCGCATGCGGCCTGCCGCCAAGCGCCGTGACCGCGCTGCCGACGATCTTCGGGCCATCTCCATCATTGCGGACGATGACGCAGCCGACGGACGGGTTGGAACCGGTGGCCCCGAGGTGCTGGTGTGCGAGGCGCAAAGCCTCTGCCATGAAACGCTCGTCTTCAGCCATATCGATGCCCATCCCTCACCCTTCAGACGTCAAACGCCGCCCTTTCGGGCGGCGCAAGTATTGGCATCCATCAGGCGCCGGGATCCCGCGCAATCTTGGCACTGATCTCGGCGATCACCTTCTCGAAATCATCCGCATGGGAGAAATCGCGATAGACCGAGGCGTAGCGGACGAAGGCAACGTCATCGAGGCCTTTCAAAGCCTCAAGTACCTGCAGGCCGATCTCCTCCGACGGAATTTCCGTTTCGCCGGAGCTTTCCAGCCGCCGGACGATGCCCGACACGGCCCGCTCGATCCGGTCGCGGTCGATCGGCCGCTTGCGCAGCGCGATCTCGAACGACCGCAACAGCTTGTCGCGGTCGAACGGCGCCTTGCGGCCGGTCTTCTTCAGGATCATCAGCTCCCTGAGCTGCACTCTTTCGAAGGTCGTGAAGCGGCCGCCACAATCCGGGCAGATGCGCCGGCGGCGGATGGCGGCGCCGTCCTCCGCAGGACGGCTGTCCTTCACCTGGCTGTCTTCCGATCCGCAATAAGGGCAGCGCATCAAGGCTCCTTCTGGAGAGGTCTGGGATCAGAGGTACGGGTACATCGGGAAACGATCGGTCAGCTTGACCACGTTTTCGCGAACACCAGCTTCAACGGTGGCATTGCCTTCATCGGAATTGGCGACCTTGAGACCATCGAGCACTTCGACGATCAGGTTGCCGATTTCGCGGAAGTCCGCTTCCTTGAAGCCCCGTGTCGTACCGGCAGGCGTACCTAGGCGAACGCCGGAGGTGACGAACGGTTTTTCCGGATCGAACGGAATGCCGTTCTTGTTGCAGGTGATGAAGGCGCGGCCAAGCGCGGCTTCCGCCCGCTTGCCGGTGGCGTTCTTCTTGCGAAGATCTACCAGCATCAAATGGTTGTCGGTGCCGCCCGAGACAATATCGAGGCCGCCGGCGACCAGAGTTTCCGACAGCGCCTTGGCGTTCTTGACGACCTGGGCAGCATAATCCTGGAATTCCGGCTGCAGCGCTTCACCAAAGGCAACGGCCTTGGCAGCGATGATGTGCATCAGCGGGCCGCCCTGCAGGCCCGGGAAAACGGCCGAGTTGAACTTCTTGGCCAGATCCTCGTCATTGGTGAGGATGACACCGCCACGCGGACCGCGGAGCGACTTGTGCGTCGTGGTGGTGGCAACATGGCAATGCGGGAACGGCGACGGGTGCTGGTTACCGGCAACGAGGCCGGCAATGTGCGCCATATCGACCATCAGGTAAGCACCGACTTCGTCGGCAATCTCGCGAAAACGCTTCCAATCCCAGATGCGCGAATAGGCGGTGCCACCGGCGATGATCAGCTTGGGCTTGTGCTGCCGAGCCTTTTCGGCAACGGCGTCCATGTCGAGCAAGTTGTCGCCTTCGCGCACGCCGTAGGAAACGACGTTGAACCACTTGCCAGACATGTTGACCGGCGAACCATGCGTCAGGTGACCGCCCGAGTTGAGGTCGAGGCCCATGAACGTGTCGCCCGGCTGCAGCAGCGCCAGGAACACGGCCTGGTTCATCTGCGAACCGGAATTCGGCTGGACGTTGGCGAAATTGACGCCGAACAGCTTCTTGGCGCGCTCGATGGCGAGTTCTTCGGCGATATCGACGAACTGGCAGCCGCCGTAATAGCGCTTGCCCGGATAGCCTTCGGCGTATTTGTTGGTCATGATCGAGCCCTGCGCTTCCAGAACGGCGCGCGAGACGATGTTTTCAGAGGCGATCAGCTCGATCTCGTGACGCTGGCGGCCCAGTTCCTTGCCGATCGCGCCGAAAATGTCCGGGTCGGTATCGGCAAGCGTGCGGGTGAAGAAAACATCGGGATTGACGGCTGAAACGCTCATTGTGAAAGCTCCTCGAGAGACTGTGGCACGGTGTTTATCGTCCTCGCATGGCAAGGGCAATACGGGCTGTGCGATTTGCGCCATTTCCCACATCTGCAGCGCCGGGAATGCGACAGTGCCCCGAAACGCAAAAGGCCGCGTCCTTTCAAAGGGACGCGGCCTCGGCTCAATAAATGCAGATCGGCTTATTGCGGCAGGTTGTCGCGCTCGACGGAACCGGCGGCCTGTTCGATGCCGGTGGTGGTCTGCAGCGCCAGTTCCTGCTCGCCGTCCATCTCGTAAATGTCGTCGCGGAACTGCACGATGCCGTCGGTGGCTGCCCAAGCAGTGATGTACTTAAAATAGACCGGGACTTCGACCGCCAGCTTGATCGGGGAATTCTGGCCGGCGCGGATCGTTGCCTCGATCTGCTGACGCGACCAGCCGGGGGTGTCGCGCAGCAACCAGGTCGTCAGATCGCGGACGTTCTGAACACGAACGCAGCCGGAACTCTCGAAGCGGGCGAGCTTGTTGAACAGGCCCTGCTGCGGCGTGTCGTGCATGTATTCATTGTTCGGGTTGTGGAAGTTGATCTTCGTCGAAGCCATGGCATTGGTTTTGCCCGGATCCTGGCGGAAGGTCAGATTCGGCGCCTTTTCGGCATTCCAGTCGATCGTCTCCGGGGAGACTTCATTGCCCTTGCCGTCGATCAGGCGGATCGAATTCTTCGTCAGATATTCCGGATCCTTGCGCATCAACGGAACGATGTCCTTTTCGACGATCGAGCGTGGCGATGTCCAATAGGGGTTAAGGATGACCTCGTAGATCTTTGAGTTGATGATGTGGGTCTGGCGGCTGATGCGGCCGACAACGGCCGTATGGCGGGTCGCAACGCGGCCATTTTCAACGGCCTCGATATAGGCTGCCGGAATATTGACCAGCACGTAACGCTCGCCGAGATCACCCGACATCGACTGCAGGCGGACGATATTGGTGTTCAACTGACCGAGGCGCACATCGGCGGCGATGTTCATCGCCTTGACGGAATATTCGCCGAGCACGCCGTCTGCCGGCAGGCCGTGACGCGCCTGGAAGCGCTTGACGGCACCATCGACGTTACTGTCGAAGGAATTGGAAATGCCGGCGGATTGCGGCAGGTCGCCCGAGATGATGAGACGCTGGCGCAGGGCCTGTACGGAGGGATCGACAACGCCCATTTCAAGGCGAACCGACGAATTGACCTGCGGCCAGCCGCCGGCCGAAACGATCTGCTGGTACTGGCCAACGGCGTTCTGGGTATTGGTCAGCGTATTGATGCCGAAGATCGGCGTGTTGGAGACGACTGCCGTGGCGCTGCGCGAAGCCTTGGCGTCGAACTGGTCGTCCCAGGCGCCGCGGCGCGGTGCATTGATGATATCGTCAAGCGCATCCTGCGCAAAAGCGCCACCGGCGAATGTTGCAGCGCCGAAAGCCGCCGCCGAGGCCAGAAAGCCACGACGCGACAGTGCATCAATTCCGGGTTTCTTCGACATGTTTCCTACCATCCAATGCTGCTACGCAAAACGCAGAGCTATCACGAACACGGTTAACAAACGTAAACTATACTTGCAGCTCCCTGCCCGCCGTTCACATTTGTGAGATCATGAATGCATTTAGCGGCCAGTCACCGATTGGCAACAGAAGCAACGCAAAAACCACATTCTCATGCCTCGTCGCTGTCACAGTAATATGGCCGATTCGTGTCGCCACCCGCGACCTCAGACGTCACAGCGCCCGCCTTGAACCGGTGCGGTATTCCGGAGACACCGCCGCCGTGTTTCACCAGGCGCTCAGGAATCGGTGAAGAGACCGCACTAGGCGTTCATTATTATAAAACAGGGAAATGGCGCGTAAACGCGCGGCGGATTGATCAGATGCCAGAAGGTCACCAATCTTCAGCGCCCCGACGAGCATCGCTCCAGTCGGTAACGCATCAATCAGGCCCAAAAACGGTGGTGCTGGGCGTCCTATGTCCGCTTCTTATCCTGCGGCCCTTAAGCCGCAGGAGAGGAGAAACAGCAGTCAGTTTGCAGTGCTGATCAGAGCTTGTAGAGCATCGTGTCGTTCCAGAAGCGGTCGAGGCGCTGCAGGAGCTTGTTCATCTGGCCGAATTCGTCGGTACCGATGCCGCCGACCTTCTGGATCGAGCCGATATGGCGCTCATAGAGCTTGGCAACCGTTTCCGCGATCTCCTGGCCCTCGTCAGTCAGGCTGATGCGGACCGAGCGGCGGTCGACGCGCGAACGCTGGTGATTGATGAAGCCGAGATCAACCAGCTTTTTAACATTGTAGGATACGTTGGAGCCGAGATAGTAACCACGCGAGCGCAGTTCACCGGCCGTCAGTTCCGAATTGCCGATGTTGAAGAGGAGAAGTGCCTGGACGGCGTTGACATCGGAGCGGCCCGACCGGTCGAATTCGTCCTTGACGACGTCGAGCAGGCGACGGTGAAGACGCTCAACCAGGTGGAGGGATTCCATGTAGAGCGAACGGATCGCATCTTCGTGGGGATCTTTGACGGCAACGGCCTGCGGTTTCATTTTGGTGTTCATGATGACTGCCTCACTGTTTTGTTTGGCGGTGTATGTTTCTCTTCCCGCCTTGAGGTAGACACTATCGAATACGTATAAAATTCTACTTAAACACCAGCCTTAACAGCGCCTTACTATCCACAGCCCTTGTATCAGGGTAAATCAATTCTTGCAGCCCGCGCCTGGCGTACCCGCTGATAGAAGATCGCGGCCCGGAAAAGCACGAAGGTGACAGCCACTGCGGCATGCAGACTGACGAGCAGCGGCTTCTGCCCGAAGATCTGCGGATATACCGCAAACATGACGATTTCCGCCCCCGCTGCCGCCACCCAGATGACCGGTCCCCAGGACACCAGCAGCCACAATCCGAGCGCTGCGACGGGGTAGACGACGGCAAGGGCCGTGGCTGCCACGCGCCACGGCACCGGCAGCAGATCGAACCGCCCGCCACCGCCGAACGAGAAGCCGATCAGCATTGCCCAGTAGTTGAGGCCGAACCAGAAACACGACACCGCCACCAGCCGCAGGAACAATCCGAACAGCGTCTCGGTCATCGACAGTTTGGGGATTTTTACAGAATCACGGGCCATGGCGGCGAAGATAGGTCGCCGGCGGCCGCTTTGCCAGACGGTTCTTTTCCCGGTCCGGCAGCACGATGGCTGTATCGCTGAGGCCCGAAGCTGCCACCCCGTTATCAGGCGCAGCAGAAGCCGCCATGGCAATACCGGCCCTACGGCTGCTGATTACCGCCGGATGATCTTGTAGAGAGCAGCAACGACGCCGATGCCAAGAAGCGGCCAGCCGGACCAGAAAATCCCGTGCCATGTCAAAACATTGATTCCGGCAATTCCCAGGCCGATGACGCCAAGGCCGAGAAGGATCCGGTCGTAACGGCTTTGAATGGCCACCCAGACCAGGGCCGAACACACTGCCAGCCCTAGAACCGGCCAGGCCGACCAGAAGACGCCCTGCCACGACATAATATTGATGGCAAGCAGGACCGCAGCCGCCAGCGCCGCAAGCCAAAACATTGGGCGAATTAGCGCCCACAGTTTCTCCATCGGTGCAGCGGAGCTAATCTGTGCCGGCCGGCGAGCTTCCACGTCCGGCTTTGCATTGATGCTGGGCGCTGCATCAGCAGGCGGCAAGGCCTCTACAGGACCCTCGCCAATCCGCACGGCGTAACTGGGCACGGCGTCGGCGATATTCTTGACTGCCAGCGGCCCGAGGAAATCAAAGTTGACTGCCACCTTGTTGCGGACCTGATCGTAGACCGTATTGGAGATGACGATGCCGCCGCCAGTGGCCGATGCCTGCAGGCGCGCGGCAATATTGACACCGTCACCATAGATATCATCGCCATCAACGATCACATCGCCGAGATTGATGCCAATGCGAAACAACATGCGCCCGTCGGCCGGCCGTGCGGCATTCTGGTCGGCTAGCTCGTTTTGAACATCCATCGCGGCGCGCACGCATTCGACGACACTCGGAAACTCGGCGATCACGCCATCGCCCCAGGTATTGATGACCCGCCCGCCATGCGCCTCGATCAGCCGGGACATCGCATCGCGGTAATGCTTCAGCATTGCCAGCGTGCCCTCCTCGTCCTGCCCCATCAGGCGCGTGTAGTCCTGGACGTCGGCGCAGAAGATCGTCGTCAGTTTGCGTTGTGTGTCGCGCAATGCTTCGCTCATGATTCCCCCCTGCCCCTCCGAACCAGGTTAGCCCGGTTGTCTATCCAAGGATATGGGGATTGCGACGTACAGGAAAAGGCCCGGAGCCAGCGGCCACCGCAATCCTTATCCGTCGCAAGAGGCTTGCCGGTATCTTATGCCGGTTCCACGCCGTTCGGCCGCAACTGAACGCGCTGGTGCTCTCCAACGGGCTGATTTTCACCAGATGGTCGCGGGAAAAAAGATTGCGAGAATTTACAAAAGAAATTTTGAGCGGGCACTATTTGTATGCCGCACTGCTCAGCAATTCTGTCTGGTAAGCCAGAACTTGAACTCTTGTCTTCTGCTTTCGGGCGGGGCTTTGTCAGGATTTGCTGCAGGACACTTCTCCGCATATATGTCCTTTTCCCAGTCCGACCCACCGGCTACGTCCCTTCAAAAGCAAAAAGGGCCCCACGTCTGGAGCCCCTTTTGAACTTCAAGCCTTACTTCGTATAGACGATCTTGCCGCCATTGGCGGCCGTCTGAATGCCGATGACATTTTCGAGCTGGACGTTTTTCGCTTCAAGCGTTGCCATCAGGGCCGGATCGTTCTGGATTTCGGTTTGCGCCTTGGTGATGGATTCCGGCGATGGATTGCGATAGGTCGCGGGGATCGACGATGTGTCGGTGCTGGCGTTGCTCTCATCGCCGACATTGACGATGGTGATCATGTCGTCCGCCATCATCGACGTGGTCGAGCTTGTCGTCTGTGCATAGGCGTAACCACCGAGCGACGTTGCGGAAAGAGTAGCCGCCAGGGCCAGTTTGACAATCGTGTTCATGGTCTTCTCCTTTGGTTTGGAGGCCATTCACCGCTCACCGGTGACATTCTGTTCGGCTCTCCATAAGACGAGGCCAAAACCGGACAGGAGCCAAATGGTTCCTTGACGATCACGGTTTCGTGACGGGGAGCCATGCGCTGGCAACCCGAATTTCCGGTCACGAACCGGCGGCAACGCTACTCAGCGTGATGCGGTCAGCGCGTGGTTGCAGACGACTGACATCGCGAAGTTCTCCCCCTCGAGGCGCGGGCAAAGGGATGGTGAAACGCCGCACCTCGGGCATTTTCCTTTGACGATGGCCCGTGATAAACCGCCAGCAGATGAGACCAAGCTGACGAAAGACGATCGCCATGACCGACAAGACACATGCCGTTGACCTCATTACCGGCCATCGCCGCATGCGCCGCAACCGCAAGGCCGACTGGAGCCGACGGATGGTGCAGGAAAACCGGCTGACGGTCGATGATCTGATCTGGCCGATCTTCATTGTTCCCGGCACGAACATCATCGAGCCGATCGACGCGATGCCCGGCGTCAACCGAATGAGCATCGACAAGGCCGTGGAAGCGGCAAAATTGGCCGCCGATCTCGGCATCCCGGCGCTTGCCACCTTCCCGAATGTCGATATGTCGCTGCGCGACGACACCGGCTCCAACAGCCTTGCCGCCAACAACCTGATCAACGAGACGACTCGGGCCATCAAGAAGGCCGTGCCGAATATCGGCGTCATCACCGATGTGGCGCTCGATCCCTTCACCAGCCACGGCCATGACGGCATCCTGCGCGGCGGTGAAATCGTCAACGACGAGACGGTGACGCAGATCGCCAGGGCTGCGGTCCTGCAGGCCGACGCCGGTGCCGATATCATCGCCCCATCCGACATGATGGATGGCCGCGTCGGCGCCATCCGCCGGGCGCTGGATGCAGCCGGCCACCAGAATGTCGGCATCATGGCCTATGCCACCAAGTTCGCCTCGGCCTTCTACGGCCCTTATCGTGAAGCGATCGGCACCAGCGGCCTGCTCAAGGGCGACAAGAAGACCTACTATATCGACCCTGCCAACGGCACCGAGGCGATGCGTGACGCCGCTCTCGACGTCGAGGAAGGCGCCGACATGCTGATGGTCAAGCCCGGCCTGCCCTATCTCGATATCTGCTGGCGGATGAAGGAAAGCTTTGGCCTGCCGGTCTTTGCCTACCAGGTGTCGGGCGAATATTCGCAGATCAAGGCGGCCGCTGCCAATGGCTGGATCGACGGCGAGCGCGTCATGCTCGAAACCCTGCTTGCCTTCAAGCGCGCCGGCTGCGACGGCATTCTCAGCTATTTCGCTGTTGACGTGGCCCGGATCCTGGCCAGGCGCTGACGCCTGTCCCGTCTGATTCGCCTGCGCAGATCACAAAAGCCGCGCGCTCTTTAAACGGGCGCGCGAAAAACTCTAACGCGGTTGCGGCCGGCATCCTTGGCCCGATAGAGGGCGTCGTCGGCGTGGACGAGAATATCATTCCACGTCAGCGCCCCCCCGCCCGCGACACCAAAGCTTGCCGTCACGGTCAGTCTCTCGCCGTCAGGAGCCGTCAACGCGCAATTCTCGATCGCCTTCCGGAGCTTGCGTGCCATGCAAGCGGCTTCAGCCAGCGAGCCGCTTTCCCGTAAAATCGCAAACTCTTCACCACCGAAACGGGCCACGTACCCCGATGCGCCGGTGGAATGGCGCATCAAATCGGTAATGATGCGCAGAACCGTGTCACCAAAGGGATGGCCGTAGCGGTCGTTGATCGATTTGAAATGATCGATATCCAAGAGGATCAGGTATTTCGCCGCGTCTTCCGCCAAGGCTGCCGCGTGGTCCTCGATCGCACGCCGGTTGAGAAGGCCTGTCAGTCCATCGGTTGCGGCAAGGATTTCGAGTTGGCGTGTCAGCAGCGCACGCTCGCCAAGCCGCTGCGAAAGAATGCCGATGGCACCGTACAGTCTTCTGATTTCCCTGACCTCGCCCGGCGCGGAAACGAGATCGGCGGGACGCTCATCGGCCAGCGCGACAACAGCCTGTGCGCCCCTCAGCAAAGGCCGCAGGATATAGATCTGAACGGCGGCGACGAGGCCGAGAACCAGCATCAGCAGCACGGCCGTGGTCAGTCCGTTGCTGTAAAGCGCCCACAGCGCGTCCTGTTCCCGGGTTTCAAACTGGCTGACGATCTCGCTCAGGTAGATGTTTCTCAAGTCGCCCAATGGCTGCATCAGCGCCACGTAGCGCTTGGTGAGGTTCCCTCCGTCAAGGGAGAAGCGGCCGCTCCTGCTGCCGATCGCCATCTGCTCATCAATCAGCGCAAGGCCCTGCTGCATGAAAGTGTCTTCCACCTCCTGACGCTTCAGCCGGATCGTATCGGATACCGGTAAAGCCGAGCGCGGGCCGACCAAATCCCAGACTTCAAGCAGCCTGCCGCGTGCGCTGCTGCTGGCCGCGACATCCTGTGGCGTTATGGCCGTTCCGGCCACCATGGGTGCAATCAGATAGGAGCCCAAACGCCCGGCATATTCACGCAGGTCGCTCAGCGCGATGCCCTGCACGACGATGGTGGCGAGATCCGGATCCCGTCTGAGGATTTCTCCGCTCTGCCATTCGACGATCCTGCGGTAAGCATCCCTTGCAGCAAACATGGTGTCAATGGCCGCATGAATCTCTTCATAGCGGCGGACCTGCCCCTGCTGTTGGCCAATGGCTGTGATCAGGCCACGGGCGGCGGCAAGCCGCGCGCGGACGTCATCGATCATGGCATCCGGTATGTCTCGCCGCTCAAGTTCAGCCAGCGCCGCATCGGTACTGCCGACGAAATTGTGCCATTTCAACCGCGCTTCAGCCCGGCCAGCGTCCGATGCGGTCATCAGGCTGTTGGCGGGTCCTCTTTCTGCGGAAATAAGGTTTGCCGCGTCGAAGATGGCGGTGAACTGACCCATGTTCTCCGCACCGGCATGCGCCTTGCGGAAAGCCTCGATGGAGGCCGATATCGTCGACGTTGCCAGCAGCAACGTGCAGACGACAGCCAAAAGCGCCATAAACCAGAGACGGCCTTTCAGACCGCCGAACCGGCCAGTGTTGGTATCTGCATAGAGGCTGAGGGGCATGGCAAGGGACCGGTGACTGCGAATGCTTGGCTGCTATTCAACAAACCGGTTGGGAACCAGTGTCTTTTAGGAAGACGAGCCTCCCAGATTTGCAGTGCTGCGCCACCGTTAGCATATTCAGATGAACGCAGGCTGAAAACCTGTCAGAAATGGCCTGCCCATGACTTGCCACCCTGACGGGCATGGCTTATGCCGCACACCATCAACCATCACGAATTTGCCTGCCGGATGGATTTGCATTTTTACCGTCGCTCCCCATATCAGGAAGTGAACTGGAGACACAGACATGAGCGTGCAGGACGAAAACCTTAGAATTCCGAGCAATGACTGGCGGGCCTATCAGGGCGTGCTCAGCCGGCGCGTCATGGCGTTCGTGATCGACTATGCGATCGTCGCTCTTTTGTGGATCCCCGCCGCTGTCGTGGTGTTCTTTCTCGGTATCCTGACGTTCGGCCTCGGTTTCTTCCTTTATCCCGTGCTGTTTGCCGGCCTGGCGATGCTGTATTTCGGCATCACGGTCGGCGGCCCGAAACAGGCTTCGCCGGGCATGAGCATGATGGGGCTGGCGATCGCCCGCACCGATGGACGGCCGATGGATTTTCTCACGGCAATCGTCCATCTGGTGATCTTCTGGATCGCCAATACGGTCTTGACCCCGCTCGTCCTGCTGGTTGGCCTGTTCACCGATCGTGGCCGGTTGCTGCATGACCTGCTCATCGGTACCGTGACGGTGCGCCGCGACGCCTATTGATTGGCTTGGCTAACGACGGGATGCCGATGTTATCCCGTCGCCGTCATATGGCCTACCGCCGACAAACCAAAGGTTTACTGCATCACAACGCGACAGTTCAAAAAGTCGCGATTGACCTTTTATAATCTTGCGCCATGCTAATGTTTTCGAAGCGGCCAAGAAGAGCGATCTCCGCACCACATGAACACGCAAACTACACCGTCCCCGCAATTCTATCTGACCGCGCCGGCAACCTGCCCGTATTTGCCGCAGGAAATGGAGCGGAAGGTGTTTACCCACATGGTGGGCGAGCGGGCACCAGAACTTAACGATCTCCTCACCCAGGGCGGTTTCCGCCGGTCACAAAATATCGCCTACAGGCCGGCCTGCGAAAGCTGCCGGGCCTGCGTTTCCGTGCGCATCGTCGCCGGTGAATTTTCACCCACCCGCTCGATGCGGCGCATCCTGGCGCTGAACAGCGATGTGGTCTCGACAGAATACCCGGCAGAACCGTCCAGCGAGCAATACAGCCTGTTTCGCCGCTATCTCGACCATCGCCACCAGAAAGGTGGCATGTCCGACATGTCCGTGCTGGATTATGCGATGATGGTCGAGGATACCCACGTCAACACCAAGATCATCGAATACCGGCTGAAGGTTGAAGGCGATGGCATCGGCCTGGCGCAGGGACCGCTGATCTCGGCAGCACTCACTGACAAGATGGGCGATGGCCTATCGATGGTCTATTCCTATTTCGACCCTGACGTGGCTGACCGCTCGCTCGGCACCTTCATGATTCTCGATCACATCCGCAAAGTGAAGGAACGTGGGCTGCCGCACGTTTATCTTGGCTATTGGGTCAAGGGATCGCGCAAAATGGACTATAAAACAAAGTTTCTGCCGCAAGAGCACCTTATGGCCCAGGGCTGGGAGCGCTATACAGGATAAAGTGCTCCCACCTGACAGGACGAAATCTTGAGTGAAGCCATCGATGCCGCCCACCACCGCCGCGGACTTCTCATCACCGGACTTGGCGGCCTTGCCCTCTCCTTCGACATTCCACTGATCCGCTCCGCCGATGGCGAGGTCTGGTCGCTGCTGGCAGTCCGCAGCCTCTGCACATTTGCCGTCGCGCTGATCGCCTGGGTCGTGCTGAACAAGTTCCTCGGCCGGAAGATCGCGCTGGTCCCTGGCAAGGCCGGGCTGCTCGCCGGCCTGTTCTACGGCCTCGGCTCCTTCACCTTCCTCCTGTCCGTCTTCAATACGGCGACCGCCAATGTCGTCTTCATCGTTGCCTTCACGTCGATGTTCGCTGCCATCCTGTCCTGGGTCTTCCTCAAGGAACGCCCCTCCAACGCCACGCTGGTGACCATGGCCGTCATGGTCCTGGGCGTCGGACTGATCGTCCATGACGGTTTGAAAAGCGGCAATTTCTTCGGCGATGCGATGGCGGTCTGTTCCGCCTTGATGCTCGCCTCCGCCATCACCGTCAGCCGCGCCAGCGGCAAGGACATGGGGTTGGTGCCATTGGCAACCGCGATCTTCCCCGCCATCATCGGCTACCTGCTGTCGCCCGCCGAGGGCCTTGCGATCGCCAATCCCGGCTGGATCATCTTCGACGGCCTGATCATGATCCCACTCGCCTTCTTCTGCCTTGCCACCGGCCCGCGTTACCTGTCGGCTCCGGAAGTCGGCATGTTCTACCTGCTCGAAACCATCCTCGCGCCCCTATGGATCTGGATCGTCTTCATGGAAGTCCCGACCTCGCAGACGCTGGTCGGCGGCGCGGTGCTGATCCTAGCGCTGGTCGGGCATTCGGTCTGGCAGATGCGGAAAAAATCGGCCGTAGATGCGTCAAACGAGTTTCCGTTTACGGGGTAAGGCAAGAAAGTGACATTCAACTCAGTACACGAACATATGGAAAGATTTCTTGGAACAATTTCCGAGGGATGGTCCGATGATGTGACTGGGAAATTCACAAAAGTTCTGCGTTTTGACGATCAGCCCGAAAACGGCATATCGACCTACGCAACCCTCGGCTTGAGCGAAGACGAACTCGATCTTAGAAACGGGAGGACAGTCAGGCAGGAGCTGCTTCTCTCAGTCCATGCGTCTTTGCCAAACAACGAGATTGCCAGCTTTCTGCATTGTTGTGCGGAACGACTAAAAGAACGAGGGCGGGCAGCCTTGCGCGGCGAGGTTATAGATTTCCGATGTCCGCTGGTAGACGGCGCGACGGTCAGCGCTGTCTATGCAACAAATCCTACGCCGTTTGATGACGGCCTTGCGGAATTTTCAAATGTCAGCCCACCGGTCATTTTTGCATTGCTCGTTCCGATCACAGCAAAAGAGGTTTCGTTGATCGGCATCCACGGTTGGAACTGGTTTGAGAATAGTCTCGAAGCTCAGAATCCCGACATCTGGGATTTCAAACGAGATCAGGAAATCACCGAATAACCATTCATCAGTCACTGCCATCTTGGGCATGATGATCAAAGCCGCGCGTTATCGCCGGTTGTTGGCAACCGGGGCAAGTGCCATACTTCATGTATCGACATCGGAGCTTCGACATGAAAGTCAAAGTGCGGAAACTTGGGAATGCGGAAGGCGTCGTCATTCCAAAGAAAATACTGGCGCGACGTGGTTTGAAAGCGGACAACAAAATTGCTTTCTCCGTTACGGACGACAGGCTAAATTTTCATCCAGCCGGGACCGACATCGAAGACCAAATGGAAGTTGCCTGCCAAGGGATGGACAAGTACAAAGTGGCGCTCAGCAAACTTGCTGCCTCATAGCGCGATCACCCCGTAAACTTGCCGGTCCTCGGGAAGCCCTTCGGCACGGCCCTGCCCGCTGTTGCGCGGTCGCCCATCCATTCGAGCAATTCGTCCTTGCTCTTGGTAAAGCTGCGGCCGGCGCTATCGGCCCAGTTGAGGCCGTCGGCGATGGCAAAGCAGCGCATGTCGGAGACACCGCCATCCTTGTAGCGTTGCATGCGGACGCCCTTGCCACGGCCCATTTCCGGGATCTGCACCAATGGGAAGACCAGCATCTTGCGGTTTTCGCCAACGATGGCGACGTGGTCGCCCTTGACCGGGATGATCAGCTTGGCTTCGTCCGGCATGGCAACATTCATGATCTGCTTGCCCTTGCGGGTATTGGCAGCCATGTCGCCTTCCAGCACCACAAAACCGTTGCCGGCAGCCGACGAGATCAGCAGTTTTCGGGCGGGATCGTGGACGAAGGCGGTCAGCACATCCTGGTCGTTTTCCATGTCGACGATGATGCGCAGCGGCTCACCATGGCCGCGTCCGCCCGGCAGCTTGTCGCCACCCAGCGTATAGGCCTTGCCGCCGGTAGTCACGACGAGGATGCGATCGGTGGTCGAGGCCGGGAACGACAGTTTGAGGCCGTCGCCCTCCTTGAACTGAAGCGTCGAGACATCAGAGATGTGGCCCTTCAGCGCGCGGATCCAGCCTTTTTCAGAGATGACGACCGTGATCGGTTCCTTCTCGATCATCGCCTGCTGGATCGCTTCCAGATCGGCTTCCGGTGCATTGGAGAACAACGTGCGGCGGCGGCCGATCTCGGTGGCCTTGGCGAATTTCTTCTTCACCTCGCCAATTTCCCAGGCAACGGTCTGCCACTGCTTTTCGTCGGACGCGAGCAGTGTCTCGATTTCCGCCTTCTCCTTCGAAAGACCTTCGAATTCGGTGCGGATTTCGAACTCTTCCAGCTTGCGCAAAGAGCGCAGCCGCATGTTGAGGATCGATTCGGCTTGCAGGTCGGTGAGCGTGAAACGCTCCATCAAGGCAGGCTTGGGCTCATCCTCCTCGCGGATGATGCGGATCACCTCGTCGAGATTGAGATAGGCAATAAGATAACCGCCCAGAATTTCCAGGCGGCGGTCGATGGCGGCCAGCCGGAAGCGCGAGCGGCGCTGCAGCACGTCGCGGCGATGGTCGAGCCATTCCAGCAGGACCTCGTTCAGCGCCATCACCTTGGGAACGCGGCCCATGGAGAGCACGTTCATGTTGAGCGGAATACGGTTTTCCAGTTCCGACAGCTTGAACAGCGATTCCATCAAAATGGTCGGGTCGACCGAGCGGCTCTTCGGCACCAGCACAAGCCGGACATCCTCGGCCGACTCATCGCGCACGTCTTCGAGCAGTGGCAGCTTGCGGGCAAGCAGAAGCTCGGCGATCTTTTCGATCAGCCGGGATTTCTGCACCTGGAACGGAATTTCGGTGACGATGATCTGGTAGCCGCCACGGCCGGTATCTTCGACTTCCCACTTGGCGCGGACGCGAAAGCCGCCACGGCCGGTCTTGTAGGCCTCGATGATGCTCTCGCGGCTATCGATGATGATGCCGCCGGTCGGAAGGTCAGGACCTTCGATGCCACCGCGCTCCGGATTGTTCGGATCGAGCATCAGGTCTTCTACGGTCGCACCCGGATTCTTGATCAGGTGCAGTGCCGCATCGCAGAGTTCGTGGGCATTGTGCGGCGGGATCGACGTCGCCATGCCGACGGCAATGCCGGAGGCGCCGTTTGCCAGAAGATTCGGGAAGGCGCCAGGCATGACGACCGGTTCCTGATCTTCCTCGTTATAGGTCGGGCGAAAATCCACCGCGTCCTGGTCGATGCCCTCAAGCAGAAGGCTCGCCACATCGGTCATGCGGGCTTCGGTGTAGCGGTAGGCGGCCGCACTATCGCCGTCGATATTGCCAAAGTTGCCCTGGCCGTCGACGATCGGGTAACGCTGCGAGAAATCCTGCGCCAGCCGCACCAGCGCATCATAGACCGACTGGTCGCCATGCGGGTGGAACTTACCGATGACGTCACCGACGATACGGGCGCATTTCTTGAACGACGAATTGGAGCGCAGCCCCATTTCGCTCATGGCGTGGATGATGCGGCGATGGACCGGCTTCAGGCCGTCGCGCACGTCAGGCAAAGCCCGGTGCATGATGGTCGACAGCGCATAGGCAAGGTATCGCTCTTCCAGCGCCGCCTTGAGGTCAACCGGCACAATGTGATCGTCTCCGCCCGACGGCGGCAAAAGGCTCTGTCCCATGATTTCTTGCTACCGCAACAAACCCTGAACGGCAAGGATTGCAGGGCATTGCGCTGTGGAGAACCCCGCGTGGCGCCGCCGATGAACAACGTCAGTGCACATTGTCGGAACCCTTCATCCGACCTCAGGCACAGTGACAGCTGCCGCAATCATCGACAAAGGCTTTCAAAACGATTCCTCAACCACGCCAAATTTTGGGGGCATTTGAAAATTTGAGGGCCCGTTTGGGGCTTACCCCCCCTAAGCAAGGGCCTCTCGTTACGGGAAACGGCGGTCCTATGGACAATTTTCATCTTAAAATTGAATAGCCGCGCGAAACATCGCCTGCCAGATCAATTCGAATATATTTCCGCCTTAATCCGTATTAGAAATGCCTTCGAAATTAGAGCTTTACAACGAGGAACCACTCCATGATGCCTACCCGCAACCTTCGTCTGATGCTGGCGAGCGCCGCTTTTATTGGCCTTTCCGGTCCGGCTTTCGCGCTCGACGGCGCGGATCTCGTCACCAAGCTGAACGCCGCCTATGCCCTCAACGGCGCAACCGTTGCCTATGAGAAGGTCGCTGTCGACGGCACGACCGTGACGCTCACCGGCGTCAGCGTCAAATCAACGGCTGCCCCCGGCAAAGACTTCAAAATCGGCGACGTAACGCTTGAGGGCGTCGAGGAAACCGACGGCGGCGGCTACTATGCCGAAACCGTCACACTGCCGGATGTCGACGTCAAGCAAGACGAAACCGCGATTACCGCCAAGGACATCTCGATCGGCGGCCTGAGCATCCCCGGCAACCCGGCAGGCGGCACGATCAACGATATCGTCCTTTATGAAACTGCCGCGTCTGGCCCGGTGACCGTCACCGACAAGGGCAAGCAGGTGTTTTCGATGGACGAATCGGAAGCCAACCTGACGAAGCAGGAAAGCGACGCCGGTTTCGATTTTGATATGACCTTCTCGGGCATCAAGGCTGATCTCTCCGGCGTCGAGGACGCCAAGTCGAAGGATGCGATCGAAAAGCTCGGCCTGACAAACCTTGCCGGCGAGATGACGATGAAGGGCAGCTGGGAAGTGGCCACTGGCAATGTCTCCCTGGAAGAATATGCCTTCGACTTCGCCAATGTCGGCCGCCTTGCGGTCGCCTTCGACCTTTCCGGCTACACGCTGGACTTCATGAAGTCCGTGCAGGAAGCCATGAAGGCAGTGGAAACCAACCCGAACAAGGAAGAAGCCAATCAGGCCATGGGCCTGTCGATGATGGGCCTGATCCAGCAGCTGACGTTCAACAGCGCCTCGATCCGCTTCGACGACGCAACGATCACCAAGCGCGTTCTCGACTATATCGGCTCGCAGCAGGGCACCACGGGCGATCAGCTGGCGCAGTCGCTGAAGGGCATGGTCCCGTTGATGATGGCACAGCTGAACGTGCCGGAACTGCAGAACCAGGTCTCAAGCGCCGTCAACACCTATCTTGATGCACCGAAGAGCCTGACGATCTCGGCCGAACCGGCTAACCCGGTTCCGTTCCCGATGATCATCGGCGCCGCCATGGGCGCTCCGAACACGGTACCGGGCGTGCTTGGCGTCAAGGTCACCGCGAACGACTGATCCGGCAACAGCGGATATCTAACCATACGAAAGCCCCGGCTGTTTTAAAAACAGCCGGGGCATTTCTTTTATATTCCGATTGTTCGGGTCTTCATGCGGCCTTGGCTGTGCCGGACCAATCGACCTTGCGGGTCGAAAACATCGTCGTGGCAATGGTGACGAAGGAGATCAGGGCTCCGGCCAACAGCGCATATTCGTCCTCCCGCAGGATCAGGTACATCACGGTATAGGAAGCAACCAGCACGAAGGCGAGCACGGCACCTCGGCGCATGCTGCCTGTGACGGAGCCGACATAGGCGGAAATCAATCCAGCCGTGGCAAGCGACGCCATCACGTAGGCGATTTCGAAGCCAGTGTGCTCAGCGAGCGCCAGAAGCAGGATGTAGAAGACCACCAGCGCAAGTCCGGTGAGCACATACTGGATCCAATGGACCTTGCGGGCGCTTTTCAGCTCGATGATGAAGACCGCGAGAAACACCACCGAGAAAAAGCCGATCGAATATTTCAGCGTCCGGGCGACGACCTGGTAGAACTTCACCGGCTCCACCATGTTGACCGTCATCAGGCTGTTCGACAGCGGCAGCACCGAACCGGAGACGACGCGATCGACGCCGCGGGCGAGATAAGGGATCGTCCATTTGGCAGTAAATCCCTTGGCGTCAATCGATTTCTCCTCCGGCAAAAACAGACCTTCGAAGCCCGGATGCGGCCAGTTCGCCTCAGCGGAAAACCGCGTCGTCTGCCCCGCCGGTGCAATGGCGAAGCTGCCGGAACCATTGAGCGAGAGATCGACCGCAAACCTGAAGCCATTTTCGACAAGCGAACGTCCTACAGGCCGATTGACCCCGGACCCGAGCCTGACGGGTGGACGATAGGATTCCAGCGACCCCGCCGTGACGGATGAAATGGACTTCATGCCGGGATCGAACGGCAAAAGCGGTCCGCCATCGATGCGTACGCCGGCGTCGGAGCGGATGCCGGTGATATCGGCGATGCTCATCACGAGTATCGCCCTATCGAGGTCCGGCTTGCCCTCTCTCTGTTTGAAATCGTCAATCATGCCCGGGGCGAACCGTCCGGCTATGGCGATCTTGGCATTGTAGACGGGCAGCGTATAAATCGACAGCTTGCGTTCTTCCGTCGCCAGTTTTGAATCCACGGCCAGCGTCTCGGGCATCAGCAGCGCCCATTCCGTGACGGTCTGCCAGACGATGCGGCCATCGACGGTTTGGTTGCGGTTGACCTCAAAGGGAACAGCCACATAGGGGCCGTTGAGGACCTGCGGCCCGCCCCATCCGTTGGCGATGCGTGCAGAGACCTCCTCGGCGCGTTTGCCCCGCTCTTCGACAAGCCCCCAGACCAGTAGCGTCGGGATCAGAAGCGCCATCGAGATGAAGCCGATCATGATGAATTTGACACCCGGCGACGACAGCACGGTTCGCACCGTCCCTGCCCCTCCAGATGTCCCGGAGAATAAAGCCTGCTGTGCGTCGCCGGAATTGCCTTCAGAACGTGCATCGGTCATGTCCAAACCCCCAGACGATGAAACCGGCTGGATATGTGCCGGCCCGCTATCGTTAAGAGTGCATTAAGGCCGATTACGCGCGGAATATCGCCGCTTTGGGGGCTCTTTTCAGGCAAATTGCGGATACGAAAAACCCGGCGATTTGCATCGCCGGGTTGATCAAATCCAGTATTGAAAGGGCTTGCCTTTAGTCTTTCTTCAGCGGCGGGATGACCCGCAGCGACAGCTCAAGCAACTGCTTCGGCATGGCCGGGGCCGGTGCGTTCATCAGGAGGTCCTGTGCCTGCTGGTTCATCGGGAACAGCGTGATCTCGCGCAGGTTCTTGGCGCCGAGCAACAGCATGACGACGCGGTCGATACCGAAGGCGCAGCCGCCATGCGGAGGCGCACCGTACTGGAAGGCGCGGTACATGCCGCCAAAACGCTCTTCAACGTCGGTCTGGCTGAGGCCGACCAGTTCAAACGCCTTGACCATCAATTCCGGCGACTGGTTACGGATCGAACCCGAAGCAATCTCAAAGCCGTTGCACACTGCGTCATACTGATAGGCCTTGATCGTCAACGGGTCCTGCGTCTGCAGCGCCTCTAGACCACCCTGCGGCATCGAGAACGGGTTGTGGGCGAAATCGACCTTCTTGTCTTCCTCGCTCCATTCGTAGAACGGGAAATCGATGATCCAGCACAGTTCGAACCGGTCACGGTCGATGAGGTTCAGGTCTTCGCCGGCCTTGGTGCGGGCTTCGCCTGCGAACTTGTAGAATTTGGCCGGATCGCCGGCGACGAAGAAGCAAGCATCGCCTGCGTCAAGACCAAGCTGGGTGCGCAGCGCTTCGGTGCGTTCCTCGCCGATGTTCTTGGCCAGCGGACCGGAGCCGGCAGTCGTGCCGTCTTCTTCCTTGCGCCAGAAAATGTAGCCGAGGCCCGGCTGGCCGGTCGACTGCGCCCAGGCATTCATGCGGTCGCAGAAGGCACGCGAACCACCAGTCTTGGCCGGGATCGCCCAGACCTCGACCTTCGGGTCGCGCTCGATCATGCCGGCAAAGACCTTGAAGCCGGAACCGGCGAAATGTTCGGTAACGGCCTGCATCTCGATCGGGTTGCGCAGGTCCGGCTTGTCGGAGCCGTATTTGCGGATCGCCTGATCATAAGGAATACGCGGCCATTCCTTGGTGACGGGCTTGCCCTCGGCAAACTGCTCGAACACGCCGGTCATGATTGGAGCCATCGTGTCCCAGACGTCTTCCTGGGTAACGAAGCTCATTTCCAGGTCGAGCTGGTAGAATTCGCCCGGCAGGCGGTCGGCGCGCGGGTCTTCGTCGCGGAAGCACGGGGCGATCTGGAAGTAGCGGTCGAAACCGGCGACCATCAGCAGTTGCTTGTACTGCTGCGGCGCCTGCGGCAAGGCGAAGAACGTACCAGGATGGATGCGGCTCGGCACGAGGAAGTCGCGCGCGCCTTCCGGCGACGAGGCCGTCAGGATCGGTGTCGAATATTCGGCAAAGCCGGCCGAGTTCATGCGCGAGCGCATATCGGAAATGATCTGGCTGCGCTTGACGATGTTCTTGTGCAGCGTTTCGCGTCGCAGATCGAGGAAGCGGTATTTTAGGCGGATATCTTCCGGATAGTCAGGCTCGCCGAACACCGGCAGTGGCAGTTCCTTGGAAGCGGAGAGCACTTCGATCTCCTGGGCGTAAAGCTCGATCTCGCCGGTTGCCATCTGCTTGTTGACGGTATCGTCCGAGCGCGCCTTAACGGTGCCGTCGATGCGAATGACCCATTCGCCACGCACCGTCTCGGCAGCCTTGAAGGCCGGTGAGTCGGGATCGACGACGATCTGCGTCATGCCATAGTGATCGCGAAGATCGATGAACAGCAGGCCGCCATGGTCGCGAACGCGGTGGACCCAGCCGGAGATGCGGACGGTCTGGCCGACATCGGCTTTGCGGAGAGCGGCACAAGTGTGGCTGCGGTAACGATGCATGATATTATCCTGGAACCAAGGGGCTGCGCGGCCACGCCAAAGCGCGCTGCGGCAGCGTCAAAATCGGGCGGAAAAGCGCATGGTGGGGCCGATTTGTCAAGGCCGCGACGTGCGCGCAGGCAATCAAAGACAACCATAGGACCGTGTTTACGGCACTGCGGAAGCCGCTCATTCATGCCGGATGCTGACGGGACTATCAATTATCGTGACTGTTTTTGCCGGATGGCTGCGTCTAAGACTGAGGCATGGCACGCCGACATGGAGTCGCGTCCGCCCGGATACTTTCCTCATGTCGCAGCTTCGCCCGCTTATCCCTCTCCTCATCACCGCCGGCATCCTGATCGGCGGCAACGGGCTGCAGGGGACCTATATTTCGCTGCGTGCCCTGCAGGAGGGCTTTTCGACCTCGCTAATCGGCCTTGTCGGCACCGGCTATAATATCGGCTTTGCCATCGGCTGTATCTATGTGACGCGCATCCTGCGCTCGATCGGCCATATAAGGACGTTTTCGGCGATGGCGGCGATTGCGTCGGCTGCCTCGCTGGCCATGGTGCTGTTGATCGATCCGTGGTTCTGGTTCCTGATGCGGCTGATAGCCGGCATCTGTTTTGCCAGCCTGTTTGCCACCGTCGAAAGCTGGCTGAATGCCCGGGTCAACAATTCCAACCGCGCCCGCACCCTGTCGATCTACCGCCTAGTCGATCTCGGTTCGGTAACGGCAGCGCAATATCTGATCCCCACCGTCGGTATCGAGGGGTTTCAGCTGTTTGCCATCGTCTCCATGGCGCTCACCTTGTCGCTGGTGCCGATCTCCTTTGCCGACCGCTCCAGTCCCGGGTTGCCGGAGGCAATCAAGTTCGACGTCAAGGCGCTGTGGAATATCTCGCCACTGGCCACGATCGGCTGTATCGTCGTCGGGCTGACCAATTCCACGTTCCGCTCGCTCGGGCCGATCTATGCCGAGGGCATCGGCCTGTCGATCACCGCCATTGCCACCTTCATGAGCGTCGGGATCATCGGCGGCGTGGTGCTGCAATATCCGCTCGGGCTTTATTCCGACCGGCTGGACCGGCGGCTGATCATCCTGTTTGCCACCTTCGGCTCTCTGCTTGCGGGGCTTTTCCTCGCCTTTTATGCTGGCAGCGACGAATGGCTGAATTTCATCGGTATCTTCATCTTCGGCGCCTTCGCCATGCCGCTCTATTCGCTGTGTTCTGCCCATGCCAACGATCATGCCGCCGAGGGGCAGCATGCGCTGGTTTCGGCCGGCATGCTGTTCTTCTGGTCGTGCGGCGCCATTATCGGGCCGCTGTTTGCCTCATTCATGCTGGATATTTTTGGGCCGCCAGCGCTGTTCATTTATACCGCTGCCGTGCTTGCCGCCTTCATGCTCTATACGCTGCAGCGGATGATGGCGCGCGGGGCCGTGCCCGCCGGGGAGCGCTCGATGCGGTTTCGCAATCTTTTGCGCACCTCCTCCTTCTTCAACAAGCTGGCGGCCCGGCCCGAGGACAAGAAGTAACGTTTGGGCGGCTGACTGCGGCAAGATGCGCGCAAATGGCAATTGATGAATGTCGCCTTCAAGTTTAAACGGGGGCATCTCAATGTCCGGAATCCTGCCCATGCCGATCATCAGCCGCCGTACACTTTTGAAGGGATCGGCTGCGGCCACAGCCTCCTTCGCCATCGGTGGTGGGCTTGCGGCGCGAAATGGCATTGCGGCCCCGGCGCCGCTGCTGCTCAACGCGCAGTTTACTGAAGCGGCACTGGCCACTCACGGCATCACCCCGAAAATCATGACCTATGGCACGAGCGAGGCGCCAGCTACAGGCATGCCGCCGGTGATCCGCATGAAAAAGGGGGAGCCGTTCGCCGCCCGGCTGATGAATGCGCTGGACGAGCCGACGACGGTCCATTGGCACGGCCTGCGCATCGTCAACGCCATGGATGGCGTGCCGGAGATGACCCAACCTTATGTCTATCCCGGCGATGGCTTCGATTATGCCTTCACGCCGCCGGATGCCGGCACCTTCTGGTATCATCCGCATTGCAACACGCTGACCCAGATGGGCCACGGGCTGACCGGCGTCATTGTCGTCGAAAATCCTGATGATCCTACATTTGATGCCGAGATCGTGCTCAACCTGCGCGACTGGCGGCTCGGCACTGGCGGCGCCTTCATTGCGCCGTTCAAACCGCGCGATGCCGCACGCGGCGGCACCTATGGCACGGTGCGCACCACCAACTGGAAGCAGGCACCGAGCTATGACGCGCCAGCCGGTGGTCTCGTGCGCATCCGTATCGCCGCCACCGACGTGACACGCATCTATTCGCTTGCCGCAGAAGGCGCCCCCACTGTCATCATCGCGCTCGACGGCAACCCGGTCCATGCCCCCACCCCGCTCGATCTTCTCGATGTCGGCCCCGGCCAGCGCGTCGAGTTGGTCGTGCGCATGCCTGACCAGGAAGGTGCTGAGGTCAACCTCGGCAATCTGCGTGGCTCAAACCCGTTTACGGTGGCAACACTGCGCGCCACCGGCACCTCGCTGAAACGCGATATCCGCGATGTGAAACCGTTGCCGGCCAATCCGATGGCCGAAGCCGACCTGTCGACCGCCGAACGCATCCCGCTCGAATTTACCGCGACAGCCGAACATGCGCCGGTTCCCAGCATCTGCGGCACTATCGGCTATACGTTCTGGGCGATCAACAAGGTGCCGTGGCAGGGGGATACGCCGGACCCGGGCGCGCCGGTTTCAGAGCTGAAACTGGGCAAAAGCTATGTGCTTCAGGTGAGGAACCGTACCCCGCATGCGCACCCCATCCATCTGCACGGCCTGAGCTTCCGCATCCTCAGTTCCAACAAGCGCACCATCCTGCCGCCACCGACCGATACGATCCTGCTCCTGCCGGACGAACAGGCAGAACTTGGTCTTGTCGCCGATAACCTCGGGGACTGGTTGCTCCATTGCCATATCATCGAGCACCAGAAGACAGGAATGTCCGGATATTTCCGCGTCGTTTGAGCTTTTTTCGTTGTGGCACCGGGCGTGACGGGATACATCGGGTGAGTTTTAACGGCCGCATTTCCGCCACAGTGATTGAAGTTTGATGATCGAGACAACCGCCGAACTTGCCGCCGCCTGCGAAACGCTGGCCAGCGGGGAATACCTGACGATCGATACGGAATTTCTCCGCGAGACGACTTTTTGGCCGCAGCTCTGCCTGATCCAGATGGCCGGGCCGGACATTGCCGTCATCGTTGATCCGATGGCCAAGGATATCGACCTTGCGCCGTTCTTCGAACTGATGGCCAATACGAATGTCGTCAAGGTGTTCCATGCGGCCCGCCAGGACATCGAAATCATCTACAATCTCGGCAAGCTGATCCCGCATCCGATCTTCGACACGCAGGTCGCTGCCATGGTCTGCGGCTTCGGCGACAGCGTCTCCTATGACCAGCTGGTCAGCCGGATCAAGAACGTCCATATCGACAAGTCCTCGCGCTTCACCGACTGGAGCCGCAGGCCGCTGTCTGAAAAGCAGCTCGACTATGCGCTGGCCGACGTCACCCATCTGCGCGATGTCTATCTGCACCTGAAGGCCGAGCTTGAGCGCGAAGGCCGCTCGCTGTGGCTGACCGAGGAAATGGCCATTCTCGAGGCCAAGGAAACCTACGACATCCATCCGGACGACGCCTGGCAGCGCCTGAAGATGCGGCTGAAGAAGCCGATCGAACTCGCCGTCCTGCAGAAGGTCGCCGCCTGGCGTGAGCGCGAGGCCCGCAACCGCAACGTTCCGCGCGGCCGCATCCTCAAGGACGATGGCCTCTACGAGATCGCCCAGCAGCAGCCGAAGGACGTGGAAGCGCTGTCGCGTCTGCGCACCATCTCGAAGGGCTGGGAACGTTCGGCAGCCGGCACTGCAATCCTCGAGGCAGTCAACGCAGCACTCGAATTGCCGAAGGCCGACATGCCAAAGCTGCCGCGCCAGAACCAGGCGCCGGAAGGTGCCCAGGCCGCAGGTGAAATGCTCAAGGTCCTGTTGAAGCTGATCGCCGAAAAACAGGGTGTCGCCGCCAAGATCATCGCCAACAGCGAAGATCTCGAGCGGATCGCCTCGGAAGGCCAAAACGCCGATGTCGGCGCCTTGAAAGGCTGGCGTCGCGAACTGTTCGGCGATACTGCCCTGAAGCTGATCAACGGCGAAGTCGCCCTGCGCTTCGTCGATCGCAAGATTGAAGCCGTTGAGCTTTGAACCAATCAGGGGTGCATCTTTGCACCCTTGGTGATCTTGTCAGCGATCTTCTTGTCGGCGTGAAGCGCAATGCCGACAATTTTTGCATCGCCCGGACCGAAGCGGGAAAACACCTCGCGGTTGGCCGCGTCATGGCCGGTCGCAAACATTTCTTCGATATAAAGCGACGTCTTGACCTCGCGCTCCAATGCCCGGCGATGGATGGCGGCAATGGTCTTTTCGTCGGCGGACAGCACGATGACCGGCTGGATGCTCAAGGGATTGTAGACGTTGCCATCCGCATCGCGGTAGACTTCGCCAATAATGCCGGGCTTTTCGGCAATGATGCCACTGGTCAGGAACGCGGTGACGTTCAGCTTTTGCC
The DNA here is from genome assembly GCF_965279435.1 of Pararhizobium sp. Taxonomy (NCBI): domain Bacteria; kingdom Pseudomonadati; phylum Pseudomonadota; class Alphaproteobacteria; order Hyphomicrobiales; family Rhizobiaceae; genus Pararhizobium; species Pararhizobium sp. The sequence goes on along the minus strand of NZ_CBDIHY010000003.1, from coordinate 2,984,642 downwards.
AGACGGCCAGGTCCTCGCGCAGCACGATTGCAAATTTGGTATCGAACATGAATGCCAACTCCACTCTAGGAAACAGAACGCTTGAAGCGTCTGGGCGACCCATAGCCCGCGCCGGTGAGGGCAATCTTGAACGTTCGTGCACATCGGCAGCGTCGGACAGCATCAAGGTCGCGCCGGTCTCGGGTGGCATCGAGCGAATCGAGGCGCATTTTCACGGCAATGCCTTCGAGCCGCATCGCCATGATACCTATGCCCTTGGCCTGACGCTGCAGGGCGTGCAAGCGTTCCGCTATCGCGGCATAGTCCGTTACAGCCAGCCGGGTGATATCATCGTGCTGCATCCCGACGAGGTCCATGATGGCGGTGCGGGAACGGACGAAGGCCTGCGCTACCGGATGATGTACCTGCCGCCGGAAATGCTGATTGATGCACTTGGAGAAAGACCGCGCGGCCTGCCTTTCGTTCCCTCGCCGGTTATCGCCGATAAGGCCTTTGCGGCCAACCTCTCGAACGTCATGCGCAACCTCGATGGAGCCATCGATGACCTGCAGCTGAATGATATGCTAACCGGCATTGCCGACGGGCTACTGCGGCATTCCGATGGCCATGGCAAAACCCCCGTGAAGGCATCCGACCAGATTGCCGTGCGTAAGGCCTGTGACTTCCTGCAGGCCCATTCCGATCGCCAGGTGAATAGCGCCGAGCTTGAAAACATCAGCGGCCTCGACCGCTTCACGCTCGCCCGGCATTTCCGCGTGAGCCTTGGCACCAGCCCGCACCGCTATCTCGTCATGCGCCGGCTTGAGCGGGCGCGCAGCATGATCGGCAGCGGCCGGAGCCTCGTCGATATCGCGCTCGAAAACGGCTTTTCCGACCAGGCGCATTTCACCCGGCATTTCAAGAAAGCCCATGGCATGACGCCGGGCCGCTGGGCGAGCCTTTGTTCCAGAACGTAACGGCATCACAGACCGTTACACAAAATACCTTGACCCGCAGGCATCGGAAGAAACAATGCCGTTGAACCACCAAGGTGGGCGGAGCTGATTCATGAGAGAAATATCCCCAACGGAGAATTGGCTGCTGATCACGCTCGGCATGGCGCTGAGCGGCGTGATTTATGGCCTGATCGCCTTCCCAGACCAACCGGTCATCATCGGCGCGGTCTTTGCCGTGTTCATGGGGGTTCCGATGATTGCCTTCGAGCGCCGGATCCTCCTCCGTCCGTTGTACCGGCGGATCGAGCGGCTTCCGACCTTCGCCTATATCCTCGTGGCATTGGTGATCTACGAAATACTGATGAGCGTCGGTTACGCGGCGGCCGGACTTCTGATGTGGACGCTGCGATTTGTCGAGCCGAAATCGCTGACGGACATTCTCGTCATGCCGTTTCACGTCTTCCTCTATGCGCTTGCCGTCTGCGCGCTGATCGTCTTCATCCTGCGCGTGCGCGATCTGCTGGGCCGTGATGTCTTCACCAGCATGCTGATCAGCCGTTACCGCCGGCCGGTAAAGGAGGAGCGCGTCTTCCTGTTCATCGACCTTGCCGATTCGACATCCTTTGCCGAAAAACATGGCGACCTGCGCGCGCAGGAATTTCTCAAAGCCTTGTTTGCCGCCTTCGCCGAGCCGGTCCGGCGCCATAAGGGGGCGATCGATGATTATGTCGGCGACGCCGCCATCGTCACCTGGCCGCTCAAAAGGGGTGTCAAATTTGCCCGCTGCGTTCGCTGCATCTTCGATATCCTGGATGACATCGACGCCAATGCCGAGACCTGGCGCAAGAATTTCGGCCACGTGCCCCGGCTACGCGCAGCCCTTCACGGTGGCTTCATCATCACTGCGGAAATCGGCGTCGATCATCACAAGATCGCGTATTTCGGCGACACGGTGAATACCACGGCGCGGCTGGAATCCCTGTGTAAGTCGCTGGGCAGGCAGGTGCTGATCTCGACCGAACTTGCCCAGCGTATCAAGCTGCCGGACACGATCGCCATCGAAGATCTGGGCACCCATGCCGTCAAGGGACGTGGCCAGACGCTCGGCGTCATGGCCCTGGCCGAGCAAGCCAAGGCAGCCCTTCTCGCCCCCATCGAACTGCGGATTCCCGCCGAGTAGGCGGCCTCCGTTGCCACCGTCACCAAAGCTTCATCTAGCCGTCAAGTCGTTGACATCATTGCCCTGCTAAGCGGACATCCCGACCAACCGCCCAATGGGGACATGATGAAAAACGCTCTTCTCGCTTCCGTCGCTTTCAGCCTTTTGATGACAACGGCTGCTCTTGCCGAAGACACGGTCTTCCCGGCCAAGCTTGCCGCCCACGCCATCCTGCCGGCCAACACGATCATCGCGGCCCCTGCTGACGCCGCCGACTACCTGAAGACCTCCGGCAAATTCACAACTGCGGATCGCAAGCGTGCTGAGGCGCTCGGCACCGTTCCCGGCAAGGACGGCGTGCGCGTGACCGGCCTGTCGCTGCCCTTCGACGGCCAGCCGATGCAGGGTTTTTCCGGCATCAAGACGATGGCGGACGGCACCTTCTGGAGCCTGTCGGACAACGGTTTCGGCTCGAAGCTGAACTCGTCCGACGCCATGCTGATGCTGCACAACATCAAGATCGACTGGGATTCCGGCAAGGTCGAGGCACTGAAGACACTCTTCCTGTCCGATCCCGACAAGAAGGCCCCCTTCCCGATCGTCATGGAAGGTGCATCGACGCGCTACCTGACGGGTGCTGATTTCGACGTCGAATCGATCCAGCCGGTTGCGGATGGTTTCTGGGTTGGCGAGGAATTCGGCCCCTACATCCTGAAGTTCGACCTCGACGGCAAGCTGACCGACGTCATCGCCACCACGGTTAACGACAAGCCGGTGATGTCGCCCGACAACCCGACACTGGCCGTTCAGGCTGATCCGTCGAAGCCGGCGCCAGCTCTCAACATCAAGCGCTCCGGTGGCTATGAAGGCCTTGCCCTGTCAAAGGACGGCAACAAGCTTTACGGTTTGCTCGAAGGCCCGCTCTGGACCGATGCGAAAACCGTCGAACAGGCCGAAGGCCGCCCGGCGCTGCGCATCATCGAACTCGATGTCGCCTCGAAGGCCTGGACCGGCCGCAGCTGGCTCTATCCGCTGGCCGAAGGTGGCGAAGCGATCGGCGATTTCAATATGCTGGACGATAAGACTGCTCTGGTGATCGAGCGCGACAATGGTGCAGGCACCGTCGACAAAGCCTGCGCCGATCCGAAGGCACCGGCAGCCGATTGCTTTGCCGTCGGTTCCAAGGTCAAGCGCATCTACAAGATCGAGATGACCGATGAAAACGCCGGCGAGGCCGTGCGCAAGATCGGCTATATCGACCTCCTGAAGATCGCCGATCCTGACAACAAGAAGCGCCAGGGCGGCGGCGATGGTTTTTATGACATGCCGTTCGTCACCATCGAAAATGTTGACCGCGTCGATGACACCCACATCATCGTCGGCAACGACAACAACCTGCCCTTCTCGGCCGGCCGCTCGCTCGACAAGGCCGACGACAACGAGTTCGTCCTGCTCGAAGTCGGCGAGTTCCTGAACGCCAAGTAAGCGCCATCGCGACCGGCAGACGGGGCCGGAAAAAGAACCGGCCCCGTTACGCTGGGCGGTTTAAAGGCCGGGTAAATCAAAGGGCCGAATCCTGTACAATACAGGACCCGGCCCTTTAGAATTACTCGTCGTTGATTGTTAAAAGATCAGATATCGACCGATACCCGCTCTCGCCTCCGACACGCTCTTATAGGCGTGCAGGTAACCCTCCTCATATTTGACCGGCGCCAGAGCCGCTCCAGAAACACGCTGTTCGGCTTCTAGGGACGGTCGATCCAGCTATAGCCGAACGTATACGTATCGCCGTCGTTGCCAGCATAGTAGGGAACGGCCAGAAAATGCGCTTTGGCATCGGCGCTGATGCCATTTTGCGCCAGCAGTTCGATAATCCGTGGCGGAAGGGTTTTGCGATCCGTGTCCTCTCCAGACCAGACCACAAGAATAGGCCCAGCCGGGAGCAGAACGGGGGACTGCTCAATCGGAAAACTCGGAAGTAACACCGGCGTTTCCGGCAGGTTGATTTTAAGATTTCCGGCAAGGATGCGATCATCCACCACCACGGCGGCCGGCTTGGTGTCGTGGGTGGCCAGAACCGTCTGGACAAAATCCCGATACGGGGTGTGGCCAAAGGAATAACGGCCGATTTTTGGGGCCACCAACACGCTCACGAAAAGCATGACGATGGTCCCCACCGCGAGAAAAGCGACAATGCCGAGGAACCGCGGCAATCGCGGCGTCGCATTAACGCCCGCCGCATCTATCTTGGTGGCCAGATACAACGGCAAAAGCACGGCGAAAAGAACCAGCCACTTTTCACGAATATGCGTCGCTGCCATTGCAACCACGATCAGTGCAACGATCCCCAAACAAACGGCAAGCATCCTGCCGGTGATGCGCGTCCACTGGCTGCTGGCGCGGACAATTTTGCCCAGGTCACCGTAGAACACCAAGCCGAACACAGCAGCCGGAACTGCAATGCTCTTGATCACGGTCAGGCCCAGCTTCAGCAATCCCTGCAGAGCATGCGGCAAGACGGTGTTTTCGGCCCCTTCCTTCATTTCACCGATCGTGACGCCGGTCGCAGCAGCAAGGTTGTTCAAAACCCAAAACGCATGCGGAGCAGCAATCAGCGCTGCTATCGCCAATGCGGGGATCATTCGCCAGTTGAAAAGACGATTGCGCAGCCCCGCTTCCGGCAGGACAGCGATAATCGCAGCCACCGGGACGACGACGAAATTGTATTTCGAGATGACACCCAGCCCAACGGCAACACCGGTGATGAGATAGGACGTCAGACGGGGGGTTTTGAGTGTTTGCAAAAAGCCGTAGAGAAACAGCGACACGGCGAAAAGCGCTGCAACCGTGTGGGAAAGGTCACGCTGCATCAGCAGAAAGATCGGTGGGAGCGTCAGCACGCCCAGCATGGCGATCATGGAAAGGGCGCGATCAGCGATGATCGTGCGCGCGGCAAGCCCGTAAAAGACAATGGCAAGAAACAGCAGACCGTTTTTCACGATCGCCAGGGTCGCGACAGAAATCCCGAACAGACCGGCGACGCCATATTGCAGCCAGTTGTAAAAAGGTGGTTGCGCTCCATAACCGGCGAAAAAATACTGCGACAGAAAGGCCTGTTCGGATTCGTCGATCTCCAAGGACTCTTGACGAAAAATCCTCAACGTAATGCTGAGCAGGCAATACCCCGCCATCAGATAGAAAACGATCTCGGGTCTGCGGGCCAATAGCTTCATGCGTCTGTCTCTCAACACATTCTCGGCGGGTCAGGCGCAGATATAACAAGTCGGGGACGGATTGCCACCCGCGCGCTCCTTTCCTCCACGACTTAAGGCTGAAAGCAAGGCTGCCATTGGGCTTGCTGCCGGCCTTTGCGAAAATCCGGGCTTGAAGGCTGAATGCGGACGATGATCTTATCCCGTCCTGGCCACCGGGAGGCCGCATTTTTGGCTGAAGCAATCGGGATCGGAGCGATAATCCCCGGTTGTTGCGCACCATCAAAAGGGATAAACCCTAAAAAAATGCAACGTGCGACGGCTTAAGACTACCCTAGAAACGTTAGAATCGGAAAAATGATGACGGAAAGTGCTCACGTATATATCGGTTTCGACAGCAAGGAAGTGGTTGCTTATCATGTTCTTAGCCAGAGCATCCTGGAGAAGAGCTCCATCCCGGTTTCGTTTACACCGATCGTTCTGGACAATCTCGGCAAGGTTTTCACCCGCGAACGCAATGCGCTGCAAACAACCGAGTTTTCGTTCTCACGTTTCCTGGTTCCCTATCTGAGCAACTACGAAGGATGGTCGCTGTTTGCCGATTGCGACATGCTGATGCGCACCGACATCGCAAAGCTTTGGGAACTGCGGGATGACCGCTACGCGGCAATGTGCGTCAAGCACGACTATGTCCCCAAAGTGGAAACGAAATTCCTCGGACAGGTACAGACGAAATACGAAAAGAAAAACTGGTCGAGCGTCATCCTGTTCAACAACGCCAAATGCAGGAAGCTTGATCCTGACTATGTCAACACGGCGACTGGCCTTGAACTGCACCAGTTCAAATGGCTGGAATCCGAAGAGCTGATCGGCGAACTGCCGCCCACCTGGAATTGGCTGGTCAACGAATACGAACACAATGAAGCTGCCAACCTCGTCCATTTCACCGACGGCGGCCCGTATTTCGACGAATATAAAAATGACGATTACGCCCAGGAATGGTTCGATGCCCGCGAACGCGTTCTTTACGTCAAGCAACGCTGACCTTACGGTCGCTGCGCGACACGAAACTCATAAGGCGCTGTCAAAGCGCCTTATGACCGCCTGAAGGAGCCCTTCCGGCACCAGTCAGAGCCAAGTCAATTGGTCTTTTGCCGGGAAAACGTATCGCTATAGCCAAAACCAAGTGTTTTGAGCGCCGATACCGGCGAGTAGTTCACCATCTCGATACCCTGCTCCAAGGCGAATTCCCTGGCCATTTCGAGGTGGCTCAGAATTCTCTCCTGGCCTTTGCGAACTCCCGAATAGGCCTGTTCGCCTTTTTCATAAAATCGAGCCTCATCGGCGTTGGATATGTCGACCCCCAGGTATCCGATCGTCTTCGGCCTGAAGGACAGCGCAAATTGCGTTGCCGAGATAACAACGGAGCCGCCTTGAAAAACGCCCGCGTCCGGCATTGTCGAGAGCCCGGCCGTCCCGTCTGCACTCAACCTGACATGGGACAACATGCTCAAGTCCGCGCTACCCTGGCGCGCGCGGCCATAGGGTTTGCGGATGTCGTCGATCAGCGTGACGGGCCTGCCTTGAAGCCAGCGCCGGTCACGTTCGCAGATTGCTCGGATCACGCTGACGGAAAAAAGACACGGGCAATCTGCCGGTATCCGCTCAAAAAGGTCGAAATGGCTCCACACGAACCTTTCATCTTCTATCGCAACGGCCAATGGCTTGCCGATATGATCGGGCACGAGATGCAGCGCACCGTTCAACAGGACGCAGGAATTTGGCTCCGCGCGCGTCACATCGCAATCCTCGATCGAAGGTCCGGACCCGACAATGTAAATGGTGTTTCCTGTCATCTGGACCGCCTGAGCGCTGCAGATCAAATCGCCCACGCGCTGGCCGCGATAGTAAATGGCCCCGCGCGCCTGCGGCGTCGCGGCGACGAGCCTCAGCCCAGGAAACCAGTCCTGCACATGCGCCCGGGACTTCCCGGCGACGAGACGGACCGCAAGCTTGATCAACGACCGGGACAAAGGGCGGTTTGAGCGCATGTCTTCCTACAATCCGCCTGGAGCTCGAAATGATCCCGAAAGGCCCAATCTGTCGCCTCTGCTCGATGCTCCTCTGGGTCTAGCGACGATGGCAATCACGGTCATGCCGCACCAGTCCACAGGGGAATGCCCATCTCTTCGGAAACAGCCGGGTCCGCCGTATACAACGGGCGTTTTTCCGCCAACAGCTTTGCCACGATGCTCTTGTCCATCTGCACGTGCGCACGCACCAATCCGGCCTGATTATAGGCGTGACCTGCCGAATTGGGATTGATGCCGGTGAGGATCACGGCGGGCGCACCATTGTGAAGCGCAAACAATACCGCATTCATTCCGTTCGAGCATTTCGATTCGGTCTCGAGTTCGAGCGACTGAACGCCCGCAACGCGATCCATCAGTGCCATTCGCTCATACCGGTCAACGATCTGCAGGCTGTCATATTTGTAATCGAACGCGGACAATCCCTTCTCCAGACGCGGCCGGTCATCCTTGCGCCACAGGAAGACATACAAGGCACCGGTGCGCTGTCCAGACAGCACCCGCCGGACCTCGACAGCGTTGGTGTTTGTCCCTTCGATCTGGTTGAACTGAAGGAAGGTGATATCCGGCGCTGCCATGCCCCAGGCCTTGATGACCGATTGAGAGCCGTTGATGGTGATGACGGAAAAATCCGGGCCCCATCCTGCAGGCTTGTGCGACACCGGTGCAGAGCCAACGATGACGACCGGCCGCGTGAACCGTGCCGGGGCTGCAGGCGGTGACGGACGGGTCAAGCGGTACTTGATGTTCCGGTACAATCGCTTGCGCGTATCCGCTATCCATGACGCCATATGATTTCTCTCACCACGTTTCGTGCCGTCTTCCGTTCGACGGCCTGTTAAGACTGCTTTTCGCCCGCACGCTTCTTCAGGAAGCGCGGCTTCAATCGCCGGAGAAAGAGGTCAACTGAGCGCAATACATTTGTGAGCGAGATCAGTTTGTCAACTTGCGCATCCGTTTCGTTCAGGCGCCGGGAAACAACGTCCGCAACGGTTGATGAAATCTCCGCCGCAGTCAATTCCGGAAACCGCGACGCCAGTTGCGCATAGCTGTTCACGGCGATCCCGTCATGCATCGACAGCTTTCCGACCCTTGCGAAAAGGCGCAGAAAGACCTGCTCGAATGTCCAGTCATGGACGGAAACGACCCGCCATTTCTCGCTGCGTTTGGCGGAAAAGCCGGCAAGGACGACCTGGGCGGGAAGCTTCTGATCGACCAGCCACAAACTCATTGCAAAGCCCGTCGTCGGGACTTTTTCAGAAGGATAGAAGTCGGCGCAGAAGCCGGTCAGATCCAGATGACCGGTCGGGTTATTCAGATAGTCCGCCTGGGTGTTCAGCTTTTCCGACGTGTGCAGCCGCACATTCATGATTCCGAGGAAACGCTCCGGCGCCAGCAGTTTCACCACGTCAGCCACTTCGCCGCGGTAAACGATGTTCGCGCCTTTCGGCTGCGCGCGCGAGATCAGCAACGCATGCCCGGCAAAGGGTTTGCCCAGCACCTTGTAGACCTTGTTGAAGAACACGAAGAGCGCCGTGTCGGGATAGTCCCTCTGCAGTGCAGCCATATCGATCGCCTCGCTGTTGGCGATCAGAACGATATGGGAAAAGGCGGAAAAAATGGCCCGCCAGTCTTCGTTGCTCTTCACGTTCGCCGTCGCGCCGGGATGAGGCAAATTCATACGTCTTTACTCCTGATCTCTGGTTCGACCTTGTTTGGGGGCGCCGCTGTCTCCCCTCTCTATAAGCGGTGGGCTTGCCAAAGCAAGGCAAGCTGCGGCTCAGTCAATCCTGACCGATCGCGGCAGCGCTCGACCGGACTAGCAAGCGGAACCGGACTGGCAAGCGGACGTGCAGTGCTTTATATGCAACGCAAATCTTACCGGAGCGACCGCGCATATGTTTGGATGGAAGGCGAAACGACATCTGACGAGGGAACTGGAGATTACGCCGCCCTCCCCTGAGAAAAATCGCCACGGCATCGCTATTGTCGCCTGTGTGAAGAATGAAGAGACCTACATTGAAGAATGGGTGCGGTTTCACAGGGCGGTCGGGATACGGCATTTTCACATCTACGACGACGGATCGACCGACGCGACGCTGCAGGTGCTTCACGACGTCCTGTCGCCGGCGGAACTGACGGTTGTTCCCTGGAAAATGCGCATGATGGATAGCGGCAGCGCCGAAATTCTCAACGGTCAGAACATTGCCTTCGCCCATTCGATATTGAATTTCGGTGGCAGATACGCGTGGATGGCCTTCATCGATGTCGATGAGTTCCTTCTCCCTCGGCAAGGCCGGACGCTTGAGGAGGCATTGCAGGGTGCGGGCGGTTTTCCCAATATTTCGTTGCCATGGCATATGTTTGGTCACAGCGGCCATCTCACCCGGCCGCCACAGCCTGTTTGCCTGAGCTACACCATGCGTGTGTCCGATCCGATGAGACAGAATCTCGATGCCAGCAATTTCAAATGCATCGTTGATCCTGCCGAGGTGACGGGCGTCAGTGTCCACCACTTCAAGACCAGGAGCCACGGCGACATCACCGCCAACGATGCGGGCGAGACATTCTCCAGGCGCAAGAGAAAGACGAGCGAATTCTATTCCTCGAAATTCATTCAGCTCAATCATTATTATGCGCGCTCGCAGCAGGAACTGCGGGAAAAAGTCGATCGTGGCTGGTCTTTCGACGGCTCGTCGGAAAAGTACAAGCGGAAGGTTTTATCGACGATCCAGTATATCGAGGACAACGTTATCGAAGACCGCCAGATGGTGGATTTCGTCAACGAAAATGCGATCGCTTTGCACGGCTAGAAGCCAAACGCCTCCTTAATAGGCCCTTCGGAGATTAAAGCTATGTTGACCGTGGCGGAATGTCATTCCCGCCAGTGATCGGCGACCCACGGGGTCGGGCGGATATAGTGGCGCAGATAACGGAACGGTGCCTTCTTCCGGCGTTGCTTCTTGTCAAACACTGACAGCACGTGTTGCAGCGGCGTCGTCACCAAGCCCTTTTCGCCGTATCTCCCCTCGATCGCATGCTGCGGATGCAGGCCGCGCGGGAAAATCACGACGCGCGCATCCTTGGGCAGGCGCGGCGCCAGAAAATAGTTCAAGGGAAACGGCCAGCGGCAATCCTGGCGGAAGTGGAGGACCCATCGGCGGGGGAAAAAGCTGACGCCCCCCGGTGCGTTGCGGCTGACGAACCGTTGCTCGTAGCGATACGTATCTGCGACACCTTGCGGATCTGCACGAAATTTCTCCAGCAGCGGCAGAAGCTTTCCGACGGGAAACCGGAACAGCGATGTCTGCCCCAGGCGTTCCAACGGCGTGGTCTGGTTTTTCGCCATCACAATGTCGTCAGCATCGCCAATTTCGAAGAATTCATCGAGCGACGAAACGATCACCAGATCGAGGTCGAGAAACAGAACCGGCCCCTTGAGACTGCCGAGTGTCTGGCTCCAGAGCCTGGCCTTGGGCCAGATACCGCGTGTGTTCACCGGCATGACAACATCGAGCGGCGGCAGGTCTTCACAGAGGATTTCCGGGTTAAGCCCGACGCGGCTGTCCGTGAAGCAGGTAAACGTGAAGGGTGGCGTGATATTGCGCTTCACCATCGCGAACAGGCGATTGATGAACGGTGCACCGTATTTCGTGCCCCAACTGATGCAGATGACCTGTTTGACGCCGCCGCTGGCTTCTAAAACTCGTGAGGTCATCTTTCGCACATTCCTTTTTGCCCGTTCTCACGTGTCTGTCGCACGCATGAGGGAGGCCGCGTTTGTTGGAGCCTTTCCCCTCTAATAGACAATCGGCGACATAAAACAAACCGCTTAGCGGCCAGCCCCCGCGATATATCAGAGTTGGTTTGGGAAAATGGCACAGCGGTAATTATTGGAGTTTCTGCACGGCTTTGCCTGACATGCGAAAACGGCAAAGACCATGACGTGAGCGCCGCTTGGGAACCAACCTGCACAGCGGAAGGCCGCTCCATGAGCGAAAACATATACAGGCGGCATTTGCAATTGCAACGCGAATATTATTCGAACCGGAATGCAATCCTCTTGCCCGTCAGCTTGGCAAGTTGCTGCAGGCGGCCGTCGAGGCGTTCGCCGGCAAATTCCGAATAGGCGGATGGAACGATAAACTCGAGATCGAAGTCCGGCGACGCCGATGGGCGGATATCGAGGTTGCGCACGACACCGGGCATAGAGGCCGACAGCAGATAGACCACTCTCAACAGACCACCCAGCAGCTTGGCCAATTCCCGCATGCGCGGGGTGGTGATGGTGGCCAGCGGCTCGGTGGCGCCGTCATCGTTCAGGCCTTCGTAACGGTAATAGTTGGCAAGGGCGATATAGGCGCGGCCGGCATGGGTGATGCCGGAAAAGGTGCTGTGGGCGATGATGTTGAGCGCCTGCAGGCCGCGATAATCCGGATGGGCGCGCCAGCTGATATCGGCGAGCAGGCAGGCCGCCTGTCGGTAGCGCCCCTCTTCCTCGGTCTCAGCGATGCCGAAATGCGGTACCATCTTGCCGCTCCAGTCGGCAAGCTCGCGGGCATGCTCGGGCGAGCGGGCCCGCAGGATGGCGATTTCGCGCGCGGCGGCCAGCAGCGGATCGTGGGCGCGCACCGTGTCCGACAACAGCGAATAGAGATAACCTTCGCGCACGCCGAGCGCCGAGAACGAAATCATCGACGGCTTCATCTGGGCGATGACTTCCTGCAGGGCAACGGCGCCGAACGGCAGCAGAGAGCGGCGGCTCTTGGAGATATGCGCGTAGGCCGGCGATTTGACATCTTTCGGCTCGATCACTTCCGGCAGGAAGGCCATCGCCTCCTCGAAGGAGATTTCATAGCCCTGCATCATGTGCAGCGGATAGTCGCGCAGTTCCATATGCAGCTTGGCGATCGAGCGCCAGGTGCCGCCGACCGCGTAGAACGTGCGGCCGCCGGCGTTCTGCAGAACTTGTGCGCCCTTCAGGTAGCGGCGCACATGGGCGCGGGCCTTGACGACCGATCCTTCGGCATGTTCCGACAGGCGGATACCGCCGAGCGGCAGGGTGATGCCCTTGCCGACCTTGGGGCCGACGACATCGACAAGCTCCAGCGAACCACCACCGAAGTCACCGACGACCCCATCGGGATCGTGATAGCCACTGATGATGCCGAGCGCGGAGAAATAGGCTTCCTCCTCGCCGGTCAGCACGCGAACTTTCTGGCCGAGGATGATTTCTGCACGGCGGATGAAATCCGGACCGTTCGAGGCGTCGCGCGCAGCGGCCGTCGCCAGCACGAAAACCGTGGAAGCGCGCGCCTGCGTCGACAATGCCCGGAACCGGTGCAGCGCCTTCAGCGCCCGCTCGACGCTTTCGGCGTCCATCCGGCCGGTCGCATCGATACCCTTGCCGAGGCCGCACATGACCTTTTCATTGAACAGAATGGCCGGAGACCGGCTCAGCCCCTCATAGATCACCAGTCGAATCGAGTTCGACCCAATGTCCACGACGGAGACCGGGGCAATACCAGGCAAACGCCCCTGGGCTTCAGACTCTACCATGCAATTCCAGTTTTATCTTCTGCGGCCGCTATCCCAGCCGGCAATAACCTTCGGCGTGCTGGATTTCAAGGCCTCTCCCCGCCCGGACAGGCTGGGATTGGTCATGAAGTAGACCTGCGCATTGAACGGTTCGGAATCCTTGGCGACTTCCATGCGCCGTGACGTTCCGTCAGGAAGAATCTCGTAGCTCTGCTGGTTATCGATGAGATTACCCAGCATGATCTGCGACAGAACCTGTTCATGCACAGTCCGGTTGATGAGAGGCACAAGGGTCTCCACCCGCCGGTCCAGATTGCGCGGCATCATGTCCGCCGATCCGATATAGACGAGCGCGTGCTCTGAGGGAAGCCCATGGCCGTTGCCGAAACAGAAGATGCGGGAATGCTCGAGGAAGCGCCCGACAATCGATTTGACGCGGATCTTGTCGGATAGTCCGGGAACCTGCGGCCGCAGGCAGCAGATGCCGCGCACCACCAGGTCGATCTGCACCCCGGCGCGGCTGGCGCGGTAAAGCGCATCGATGATTTCCGGATCGACCAGTGAATTCATCTTCATCCAGATCGACGCCGGACGGCCGGCCTCGGCATGGACGATCTCCTCGCCGATATGCTGCAGGATGCGCGGACGCAGCGTGTGCGGCGAAATCGCCAGCTTCATGCCCGCTTCCGGTTCGCCGTAGCCGGTGATGAAATTGAAGATATTGGCCATGTCATGGGCAATCTTCGGATTGCAGGTGAAGAACGACAGGTCGGTATAGATCTTCGCCGTCACCGGGTGATAGTTGCCGGTGCCCAGATGACAGTAGGTACGAAGCTTGCCTTCTTCGCGGCGCACCACCATCGACATCTTGGCATGGGTCTTCAGTTCGATGAAGCCGAACACCACCTGCACGCCGGCACGCTCCAGATCGCGCGCCCAGCGGATATTGGCCTCTTCGTCAAAGCGCGCTTTGAGCTCCACCAGCGCGGTCACCGACTTTCCGGCTTCGGCTGCGTCAATGAGCGCACGGACGATCGGGCTGTCATTGGAGGTGCGATAGAGCGTCTGCTTTATCGCCAGAACGTCAGGATCGCGCGCAGCCTGGAGCAGAAACTGCACCACCACGTCGAAGCTTTCGTAGGGGTGGTGGACGACCATGTCCTTTTCGCGGATGGCGGCGAGACAGTCTCCGGCATGTTCGCGGACGCGCTCGGGAAATCGCGCATTGTACGGCTCGAAGCGCAAATCCTCGCGCGGCGCCTTGGTGATCTCCGAGAGCGTATTGAGGGCGAGGAGGCCCGGCAGGACCGCGACGCGGTTTTCCGGAACGCCGAGTTCGCCGACGACGAACTGGCGCAGCTCAAACGGCATTTCCGAATCGATCTCGATGCGAATGACCGAACCGCGCCGGCGCCGCTTCAGGGCCGTCTCATAGAACTGTACGAGATCTTCAGCTTCTTCCTCGACCTCGATATCGCTGTCGCGAATGATGCGGAAGGTGCCGGAGCCCTTGACTTCATAGCCCGGAAACAGCCGTTCGATGAACAGGCCGACGACATCCTCCAGCGTGATGTAGCGGATCACCGATTTTGCGTCGGGCAGCCGGATGAACCGGTCCAGCGCCACCGGCAGGCGCAACAGCGCCGTCATCGGCTCGCGACCGCGCGTGCTGGTGAGCTGCAGGCCCATGGTGAAGCCAAGGTTCGGGATAAACGGGAATGGATGGGCGGGATCGATCGAAAGCGGCGTCAAGACCGGAAAGATCGACTGCTCGAACTCGGTGGCAAGCCATCCGCGATCCTGCACCGACAGCGAGATCGGCCGGACGATCAGAATATCTTCCTTGGCGAGATATTGCTGCAATACGGCCAGCGACGCCTGCTGCTCCATCTGCAGATTGTCGATTTCCTTGAGGATATCCTGCAGCTGCTCGACCGGCGTCTTGCCGTCCGGGCTGCGCACGACGACGCCCTGGCGAACCTGTCCTTCGAGACCGGCAACGCGGACCATGAAGAATTCATCGAGATTGGCCGCCGAGATCGACAGGAAGCGGACACGCTCCAGCAGCGGATGGGCGGTATTGAGGGTTTCCTCGAGAACGCGGCGGTTGAACTGCAACCAGGAAAACTCGCGGTTGATGAAGCGCTCGGGGCTGGTCAGAAGATCGATTTCGTCGGCCACCGGCGCGTTTGCTGTCGTTGCAGATGTCACAGTGTCCATTATCCTCAACCCGCCTTTTTGCTTTTCTCGAAGCAGCTAGCTCAGTTTGACGACCTAACTATGACAGTCAATCGATTTCGCGTGTCTTTCCAAGGGTGTTGAGCACTTCCAGCGCCAGCGCCCGGTTGATGCGGGTGCCGCGTGCCAGCGCCAGATGATCCAGCCTTTCGACGATCGTCTGGGCAGATTCCAGCGACCGCTCCATGCGGGCGGCGATATAGCCGATCAGCCGGTCATCGACGGCAAGCTGGCGGTCGGCCAGAAGCTTGACCAGAACCTGTGCCAGCAATTCGTCATCCGGCTCGCCGATCTCGACGACAGTCGCTGCCTTCAGGCGCGAACGCAGATCCGGCAGGTCGACCGGCCAGGACATCGGCCAGAGCCGGCTGGTGATCAACAGGCTGGTGCCATTCTCGCGCACGCTGTTGATGACATGGAACAGGGCACGATCATCAAAACCCTGCCGGTCGGCATCCTCGAAAAGCACCGGGCCCGCCGCTGCGATCTCGGCCGCGTTGCTATCAGCTGCCGGGTGAATAGACAGGGCAGCGCTGTTTTCCCGCCAGATCGCTGCCAGATGCGATTTGCCCGAACCGACAGGCCCGGCCAGGATCACCACCGGCGACGGCCAGCGCGGCCAGCTGTCGATGATCGTCACGGCAGCCTTCAGGCGTTCGGACACGAGCAGATCGTCACGACCCGTCTGCGGTTCGTGCTCGAAAACGAGCGGCAATTGTTCGAACTTGCGGACCATACGCTGTTACTCTGGAAGCTTGGGGCTTTGGCGGTCTGGCTCGATCGTCAGGATATGACGATGACCGTGGTAGAGCGCACTGTCGAGATAACGGCCAATGCCGAAGCGAACCAGCACGCCGATAGCGGCGGCGCACGGGACTGCCACCAGCAGGCCGACAAAGCCGAACAGCGCGCCGAAGGCAAGCAGCGCAAACATCAGCCAGACCGGATGCAGGCCGACGCTCTTGCCGACCAGCCGAGGTTGAAGGATGTTGCCCTCGAGGAACTGCCCGGCAAAGAAGATCGCCGCGATGATGATGATATTGAAGTACTCCGGCCAGAACTGGACCAGAGCAACGCCCAGGGCAAGGACGAGCCCAACCATCGAGCCGACATAGGGGATGAAACTGATCATGCCGGCGAACAGGCCAATCAGCAGGCCGAAATTCAACCCGGCGAAGGTCAGCGAAATTCCGTAGAACAGGCCGAGAATGATGCAGAGCGAGCCCTGCCCGCGCACGAAGCCGGCAATCGTCGCGTTCATGTCGCGGGAGATCTGGCGCACAGTCGCAACATGGTCGCGCGGTATCCAGCTATCGACCCGCTCGACCATCCGGTCCCAATCGAGCAGCAAATAGAATGCGACGACCGGGGTGATCACGAACAACGAGATGATATCGAGCAACGCCACGCCCGAATTCCACAATTGCTGGAATAGCGTGCCGAGGAAGCCTGCACCCTGCTCGAGCAGCTTGGCGGAGTTCTGCTTGATCGTGTCCATCTGCCCGGAAATCCAGTCCGGCAGCCAGGCGGCATCCGGGCTGGTCAGGAATTCCTGCAGCTTCGACACGTAACCAGGCATCTTCTGGATGAATTCGGACGCCTGGGTAAACACGATCGGAATGATCACCACCAGCGACAAGGCGAAGACGACGACGAAGCCGATCAGGATGACGACGGTCGCCATCAATCGGCTGAGGCCAATGCGCTCAAGCCGGTCGGCGACGGGATCGAGAAAATAGGCAAGCGCCATGCCGGCAATGAACGGCAGGAGAATGGTGGAGAACACCATCAGGAAGGCAATGAATGCGGCAAGGAAAAGCAGCCAGAAAATGATCTGGCGCTGCAGCCCGCTGCCGCTCAATTTGTTGACCATGCCGCTGTCCCGATGTCTTGCCGCCCGCGCCTCGATGCGCCGCTTCTATGGTTTGAGATAGGATGTGCCACCGACGATGGTCAAGCCTGTGGTGCAAAAGGGCTGGCAATGGCCGGCAAAACAACAAAAAAGCGGGAGTAACGGGGCCAATATGCTTGCACTTGCGGCACCACCATGCCAATCGCAATCCAAATATGACGAGCCGGCGGAGATCAAGCCATGAGCGAGCCAGGAAAGAACGGTCTGACCTACAGCGATGCAGGTGTGGATATCGATGCCGGAAACCTTTTGGTGGAAAAGATCAAGCCTCATGTGCGCTCGACGCGCCGCCCAGGCGCCGACGGCGAGATCGGCGGCTTCGGCGGCCTGTTCGACCTGAAGGCGGCCGGTTTCAAGGATCCGGTTCTGGTTGCCGCCAATGACGGCGTCGGCACCAAGCTGAAGATCGCCATCGAGGCCAGCAAGCATGACACGGTTGGCATCGACCTCGTCGCCATGTGCGTCAACGACCTCGTCGTCCAGGGCGCTGAGCCGCTGTTCTTCCTCGACTACTTTGCCACCGGCAAGCTTGATCCCGACCAGGGTGCTGCCATCGTCGGCGGTATTGCCGCCGGTTGCCGCGAGGCAGGCTGCGCGCTGATCGGTGGCGAGACCGCCGAAATGCCGGGCATGTATGCCGGCGGCGATTATGATCTCGCAGGCTTTGCCGTGGGTGCCGCCGAACGCGGCCAGCTGCTTCCCGCCGGCGATATCGCCGAAGGCGACGTCATTCTGGGTCTCGCCTCCTCCGGCGTCCATTCCAACGGCTATTCGCTGGTGCGCAAGATCGTTTCGCTGTCGGGCCTTGCCTGGGACGCCCCTGCGCCGTTCGGCGAAGGTACGCTGGCTGATGTTCTCATGACCCCGACACGCATCTATGTGAAGCCGCTGTTGAAGGCCATCCGCGAGACCGGAAAGCTGAAGGCGCTCGCGCACATCACCGGCGGCGGTTTTCCCGAAAACATTCCACGGGTGCTGCCGAAGCATCTCGCCGCCGAGATCGACCTTGCTGCCATCAAGGCACCGGCCGTCTTCTCCTGGCTTGCCAAGACCGGCGGTGTCGCTGCCAACGAGATGCTGCGCACCTTCAACTGCGGCGTCGGCATGATTGTCGTGGTTGCCGCAGAGGATGCCGATCAGGTGACGTCGGTTCTGAAGGCCGAAGGCGAGACCGTCTTTGAGCTCGGCCGCATGGTCGCCCGCGACGAAGGCGCTGCCGGAACGATCTACAAGGGCACGCTCACTCTATGATCGAGACGGTGAAAGCGGCCCGCAAGCGGGTCGTGGTATTCATTTCCGGCGGCGGCTCCAACATGCTGGCGCTGGTCAAGGCTGCCTCCGAGCCGGATTACCCCGCTGACATCATCGCCGTCATCTCCGACAAGGCAGATGCTGGCGGCCTGGCGAAAGCCGCGGCCCTCGGCATCGCCACTTTCTCGTTCGTGCGCAAGGACTATGATAGCAAGGACGCCCACGAAGCGGCGATCCTTTCGACACTGAAAACCCTGTCGCCCGACATCATCTGCCTGGCCGGTTATATGCGGCTGCTGACCGCCACCTTCATCAACGCCTACGATGGCCGGATCATCAATATCCACCCTTCCCTGCTGCCGCTCTTTCCCGGCCTGCACACCCACCAGCGCGCCATCGATGCCGGCATGACCGAGGCCGGCTGCACCGTGCATTTCGTCACCGAAGGCATGGACGAAGGCCCGGTGATCCTCCAGGCAAAGGTGCCGGCATTGCCGGGCGATACGGCAGACGATCTTTCAGCACGGGTGCTGGTTGAGGAACACAAGTCCTATCCGGCAGCGCTGCGGCTTGTGGCCGACGGCAAGGTGCGGATGGATGGTAGTAAGGCGGTATCAGCCGACAGTTGAGTTAGCGCCGTCTGCGGCTTGCAACTTGGCCCTCATGCAGCACTTGCATCTGCCGGCTTCAATTTTTCGACTTCAATTTTTCCCTATTCAGCATCGCCCATTGCAACAGCATGATCGTCTTGCCATCGCATATTTCGCCCGTGTAGATCATCGCCATGGCGTCGGCGAGCGGGATTTCCAGAACCTCGATATCCTCGTCCTCGTGGGCAGCACCGCCTCCGTCTTCGGCGCGCACAGTCACGTCGATGATCGCGGCAAAGAAGTGGACCGTCTCCGTCACGGCGCCGGGCGACATGAAGGCCTGGAAGACGGGACGGACGTCCGTCACCAGATAGCCGGTTTCCTCCATCACCTCGCGCTTGATCGCCTCGGCCGGATGATCGCCGTCGAGCAGCCCGGCCGGCGTTTCCAGAAGCCAGCCCGAATGGCCGTTGAGATAGGCCGGGATGCGGAACTGGCGCACCAGGACGACGCTGTCGCGCTTGGGATCATAGAGCAAGATGGTGGCGCCGTTGCCGCGATCATAGACTTCCCGCTTCAGCGTCTTGGTGATGCCGTTCGAGCCGGTATAATTGAAGGTGACATTGCGCAGGTGGTACCAGTTTTTCGATAGGGTCTCATCCTTGAGGATCTCGACCTTGGCATTTTCGAACTTCGTCATCGGCTGCTAATCCTTGCGCATCCATACGCGGTTGTCGTGAAAGGCCGCTCCCCCATAGGGTGCCGCCGCATCGGCGCCGGTGAGCACGTTGATGCCCTCGCCGTCCAGATGCGCATCGTTCGGCCAAAGTCCCTCGGCAATGACGACGCCACGCCGGGCACCGCCGCCGAGCTTGACGTGCAGCCGGATCTCGCCGCGATCATTGCCGATGCGGACGACCTCGCCGTCGGCAATGCCAAGAGCCTCTGCATCTTCCGCGTGGATCATCGCTTCCGGCCGGACTTCCTTCTGCAGCGACGATGGCGTTTCCGCAAACGTCGAATTGAGGAACGACCGGGCCGGCGATGTCGCCAGGCGGAACGGATGCGTTGGGGTTGCCACCTCGATCAGGTCGACATGGTCGGGAAACTCCGGCAACTGCGCGTGCGGACCAAAGACGCCGAGCGCCTTTGGCGGACGGTTTGGTGCGGGCGTGCCGGTCCAGTCTGCTTTGAAGCGGAATTTTCCGTCCGGATGGCCGAAACCATCGACGAAATGCGCGGTGTCGAAATCTGGCTGGACGTCCAGCCATTTCTCGCGCTTCAGCGCGTCATAGCCGATGCCGTAATTGACCAGGATATGGTCGATATGGTCGCGCTCGCTCAAACCAAACCCGGGTCTATCGGCGACGCCGAGCCGTTTTGCCAGTTCCTCGATGACGAACAGATTGGTGCGCACGGTCGATGGCGGCTCGACCACCTTGGGGCCGAGCAGGATGTGCTGGTGGCCGCCGCCGCGATAGAGATCGTCATGCTCGAGAAACATGGTGGCGGGCAAAACGATATCGGCAACCTTGGCCGTGTCGGTCATGAACTGCTCGTGCACGGCGACGAAAAGATCATCGCGCAGAAAACCGCGCTTCACCAGCCGCTGTTCCGGCGCGACATTGACCGGATTGGTGTTCTGGATCAGCATCGCCGTCACCGGACCGCGCTGGCGCAGCGCTTCCGCATCGCCAGTCAGCACCCGGCCGACCTGCGACTGGTCGAGCATGCGGATATCCGGATCGAGCATCGCAGATCCGACCAGCTCGCGCTTGTCGAAGCGGAAAATATCGTTGTTGGTATGGAAGGCGCCGCCGCCTTCATGCTGCCAGGAGCCAAGCACGGTCGGTACCGAGGCTGCGGCATGGATGGCGACCGCGCCGTTGCGCTGGCGGGTAAAACCGTAGCCGAGCCGGAAATAGGTTTTGGGCGTGGTGCCGACCAGCTTGCCGAACGCTTCAATCTCCTCCACCGGTAACCCGGCGATGGCCGAGGCCCATTCTGGCGTGCGGGTCCTCAGATGGTTCTCAAGACCCGCCGGATCATCGGCGTATTTTGCGAGGTAAGCCCGGTCGGCATAACCATCGCGAAAGGCGATGTGCATGACGGCACAGGCCAGCGCCGCGTCGGTTCCGGGCTTCAGCACCAGCCCCATATCGGCCTGCTTGATGGTTGGATTGTCGTAGATGTCGATGACGACGATCTTGGCGCCACGCTCCTTGCGGGCCTTGATCGCGTGAGTCATGACGTTGACCTGGGTCGAGACCGCATTGGTGCCCCAGATGACGACGCAATCGGATTTGGCCATCTCGCGCGGATCGGGGCCGCGCAGCGAACCGGTCGCCATCGCCAGCCCTGTCCAGGCGAGGTTGGTGCAGATCGAGCCGAAGAAGCCGGAGTACTTTTTGGCGTGACGCAGCCGGTCGATCGAATCGCGCTGCACCTGCCCCATCGTCCCGGCGTAGAAATACGGCCAGATCGCTTCCGAACCGTATTGCTGCTCGGCCTTGATGAAGGCGCCGGCAATCTCGTCGAGCGCGTCCTCCCAGGACAGCTGCTGCCAGCTCCCCTCGCCCTTGGCGCCCTTGCGGCGCTGCGGCACCATCAGGCGGCCGGGATGGTAGATACGCTCGGAATAGCGCGCAACCTTGGCGCAGATGACGCCGGCGGTGTAAGTATTGGCGCTGGCGCCGCGCACCCGGCCGATCCGGCCTTCGGGCGTGATGTCGACCTCCAGCGCGCACGCCGAGGGACAGTCGTGCGGACAGACAGTGTAGCCGACGGACTTTTCTGGTTTTATAGGGGTCGCAACGTTCATGGCTTTTCTATATTGCATCGCGAAAGGGTGTCACAGTCCCCTTCGCCATACATTCCAACATTTCACGGGACGATAAGGGACGCGAATGAATTACCGTCACATCTACCACGCCGGAAACTTCGCCGATGTCCTGAAGCACGCCGTGCTCGCCCGGCTGATCGTCTACATGGCGCAGAAGGAAAAAGCGTTCCGGGTGCTCGATACCCATGCCGGTATCGGGCTTTATGACCTGTCGAGCGAGGAAGCGCAGAAGACCGGCGAATGGGTCGATGGTATCGGCCGCATTCTCGACGCCGACATTCCGGCCAAGGCGAAAGCGATCCTCGAGCCTTACCTCACGGCCGTGCGCGATCTCAATCCGGATCGAGGTCCGGATGGCGGCCTGACGCTCTATCCGGGATCTCCAAAACTGACCCGCATGCTGATGCGGCCGCAGGACCGGCTGTCGGCGATGGAACTGCATCCCGACGACTACGAGACACTGCACCGGCTGTTCGACGGTGATTTTCAGAGCCGTATCACCGAACTCGATGGCTGGCTGGCGCTCGGCGCTCATCTGCCGCCGAAGGAAAAGCGCGGCATCGTGCTGGTCGATCCGCCGTTCGAAATCGCTGGCGAATACGAGCGGTTGGCGGACGGCCTGCACAAAGCCTACCGGCGGTTTTCCGGCGGCACCTTCTGCCTGTGGTATCCGCTCAAGCAGGGCGCGCCGATTGCCGAATTCCATGCCGCCCTTCAGGCACTGGAAATCCCGAAAATGCTGTGCGCCGAACTCTCGGTCCGCAGCGACCGCGACACGACCGGGCTTTCCGGCTCCGGCCTGATCATCGTCAACCCGCCGTTTACGCTGAAGAGCGAACTCGACATCCTTCTGCCCTTCCTCAAGGACCGGCTGAAACAGGATCGCCATGCCTCTGCCCGCGCCTTCTGGCTGCGCGGTGAGGACGTACCTGAACGGGATTGAACAAGTGCGCGGTCGAACGGGGCTTGACGGTCAACCTGCAAGAGACGCACTCTGCGGATGGCCGGGGGAGAGGATCATGACAGGACTGTTTGTGCGCACCGTTGTTGTCTCGCTCACCGCAATGGCATGCGTCGCCATGCCGGTAAAGGCGTCCGACCATCTCAACTATGGCATGGCGCGCGTCACGGATGCCTGCCGGAGCCCGGAAGTGCTTGGGTTCATTACGTCCGGCTTCGGTGCTCGAGCCGCCGGCTATCTGAAAATGGACATAGCCATCGCCGAAATCCGCGACATGCGGCAGAAACGCATTGTCCTGCGCGACAAGACCCGTCCGGTTCAGCGCGAATATTGCCACGCCACCGCCATCACCACCGATGGTGAGAAACGCGCGCTGTGGTATCTGATCGAGCGTGGCTTCGGCTTTGCCGGTATCGGCTCGAACATCGAGTTCTGCCTGAGCGGCCTCGATCCCTGGTCTGTCTACGGTGCGCAATGCGCGTCGTTGCGGTGACAGGCGTCATGTCTTGTGCCCGCCATCTGATCCTTGCCCTTGCCGGTCTTCTGGCGCTTGCAGCGTGCAGCGGCGAGGAAAAGAACCCGCAGGCCGGGAAAGACGCGCCCACGTCCAACACCACGGCCGCCAACACGCCGATCATCGGCAACCCGGCCACCGGAACACGTCCGAAAGCCCAAGCGGTTCCGCTGGGCAGCGGGTTCGACTTCTACGTCCTGTCGCTGTCGTGGTCGCCGAGCTGGTGCCTGGACAACGATCCGGCGGGACGATCGATGCAATGCGATCCGGACAACAATCACGGCTTCATCGTCCATGGGCTCTGGCCCCAGAACGAACAGGGATATCCCGAATTCTGCCGCACACGCGAATCCGATCGTGTGCCGGACACGCTCGGCCGAACCCTGTTCGATATCATGCCGTCGATGGGGCTGATCGGCCATGAATGGCGCAAGCATGGCTCCTGCTCGGGACTGAGCCAGAAGGATTATTTTGCGGTCCTGCGCACCGCCCGCGAAAAAGTCGTGATACCGCCGTCCCTGCAATCGGTCGGATCGGACCAGAGGACAAATGCCACGCAAATAGAAACGACCCTGACATCGGCCAATCCGGGTCTTCGCTCCGATGCGCTCGCTGTCACCTGCGCCTCCGGCCGCATCGAGGAAGTCCGCATCTGCTTCAACAAGGATCTGAGCTTCCGCGCCTGCGGCGAGATCGATCGCGGCGGCTGCAAGGTGAAAAACCTCCAGCTTCCGGCCACACCCTAAAACACCTAAACACACCGACCATCCAGCGAAAGAAAGCTCTGATGAAGATCTTCTATTCCCCCACCTCCCCCTATTCCAACAAGGTACGCATGGCCGCACGCTACGCCGGTCTTGCGACTGAAAACGTCTTGACCGACACCAACGGCAATCCGCAGGACCTGATCGCCAGCAACCCCTTTGGCAAGATCCCGACGCTGGTGACCGACGAGGGAAAGGCGATATACGACAGCCGCGTGATCATGAATGTCATCGACCGCGAGACCAAGGGCAAGCTCTATCCGCGCAACGCTGCCAAGCGCACCGACGTGGAAATACTGGAAGCCCTGTGCGACGGCATCTGCGACTGCCTGCTGGCAATCGTCTACGAAAAGCGCTTCCATCCGCCGGAAAAGGTCCATCAACCCTGGATCGACAGGCAGTGGGAAAAGGCCGGCCGTGGTCTCGACCTCCTCAACGCCAACCTGCCGAAGACCGGTGCCAAGCTGCATGCCGGTCACTTCGCGCTGGCAGCGCTGCTGCGTTATCTCGAAGTGCGTTTCGCCGGCGAATGGCAGAAGGGCCGCCCGAAGCTGAAGAACTGGCCGCAGAAATTCGAAAAATTCTTCCCAGACTACGCCCAGTTCAAGGTCTGATCAGACTGTCATCAGGAGCGCGGCGTTCGCGAAATGGAGCAATATCAATGGCTGATATCATCCTGGAAACGCCGCGCCTCCGATTGGTGACATGGGAGGCGGACGACGCCGGGATCATCGAGGCGCTGCATTCCTCCATCGAGACGACACGATATCTGTCTGGCGCGGCACCGTGGAGCCGGGAGCGCGCGCAGGAGCGTCTGCAGAACTGGCTTAATGAAGCCAAGCGCGACGGCACCACCAAATACAAGCTTCTCGCTCGCGAGAACGGCGCCTTCGTTGGCCGGGCGGGATTTTCCTTGCTCGGCCAGACCTACGAACTCGGCTATTCACTCGGTCACGAGGCCTGGGGCAAAGGGTATGCGACCGAGATTGCCGGGGCCTTGGCCCACTGGTTCTTCGAAAAGGGTTTTTCGGATAGATTCATCGCCTTCACACATCCGGACAACACTGCATCGAAACGCGTCCTGACCAAGATTGGCATGCTGCCATGCGCGGCCGTCATCATCGATGACATTCTCTGCCCCACCTTCGAAATGCGACGGCAGCACCA
Organism: Pararhizobium sp.; assembly: GCF_965279435.1. Classification (NCBI taxonomy): domain Bacteria; kingdom Pseudomonadati; phylum Pseudomonadota; class Alphaproteobacteria; order Hyphomicrobiales; family Rhizobiaceae; genus Pararhizobium; species Pararhizobium sp. Next base: position 2,959,469 of record NZ_CBDIHY010000003.1, on the reverse strand, counting down.
AGCTTGAAACGCAAAAAAGGCCGGATCGCTCCGGCCTTTTGTCATCTGCAGTCTGATGGATCAGAACTTTACGCCCATACCGACGCGGACGCTGTGTTCGTCGTAACCCGACGAAACCTTGCCGCCGCGCAGGCTGAAGTCCTTCGAACCGTAGTCGGAGTAGCGGTATTCGACACGCGCCGTGATGTTGTCGGTCACGAAGGCTTCTGCACCCGCACCGGCTGTCCAGCCGAGCAGCGTGTTGGAGTCCGACGTACCGCCCTGCGAGGCCTTGACGTTGCTTGCAGCAACACCGGCCGTACCGTAAACGAGAACCGGGTTCAGATCGACACCGACGCGAGCGCGCAGCGAGCCGTTTGTGCGCTGCTTCAAGCCGACACGGCCATTGCTGCTGTCGTTGTCGCCGTAGTTGACGTCGGCTTCACCGCCGTAAACGATCTGGCCGCTCTGCATGTTGTAACCACCGTAGAGACCGCCGCCGAAGCCTGCAGCTGTACCGTCGCCATTGCCGTTAAACTTGCCGTGGCCCCAGTTGGCGGTACCACCGACATAGGCGCCCGACCAGTTCTTCACAGCCGGTTCGTTGTATTCAGCAGCCGGAGCAGCCGGAACTTCGTCGATCGCGTCGGCGGCCTGTACGGCGGAGAAAGCGATCAGGGATACGGCAGACGCCATAAGAGTGGTGATGAGAGTACGCATTAAAGTCTCCTTTACGGCCGATGTTCCGGACCCTCGCGGTCCCAAACTGATACATCGGGAAATTTCTAATTAACCCCGCCCGGTTGATGGAGAATTTGACAATCAAATGCGGATTCTCAAGAGCTAAATTGTGAAATTTTAGAGGCAGAAGCATGGCTACAATGCGATGTTGCTTCATGGCCACATGGTAATTATTAACCATGAAACAGTATTAACAAAATATATAATATAACATCTCGAAATAATTCAATTTACCGCTTTTGCATTAATTTTTCTGAAACGAATGCACCGGGCCGGTTTCGCAATAACGTCCCTCCTCCTATATCCTTGCCAAATGCAAAGATACGAATCGCACGACAGCAGAGAGAAGACGCCACTGAAAACAGCGCTGGTCACTGGCGGTGCAAAGCGTATTGGCAAGGCTATCGTCGAGGATCTTGCTGCAAACGGGTTTGCCGTGGCCATTCACGCCAACACATCGCTGGCGGAAGCGGAGGCACTTGCAGCGACGATACGCGCCAATGGCGGCATAGCGTCAGCGATCGTGGCGGATCTTGCCGACACCGCCTCGACGCAAACGCTGATGCAGAAAGCCGCCGCCGCACTTGGGCCGATCGGCCTTCTCGTCAACAATGCCTCGCTGTTCAAGAAAGACAGCCTCGGTGATTTCGACGAGACGATCTGGGACCGGCACTTTGCCCTGCACGTCAAAGCCCCGTCGCTGCTTGCCCGTGATTTCGCCGCGCAATTGCCAGACGGGAATTCCGGGCTGATCATAAACATCATCGATCAGCGTGTCTGGGCTCCCAATCCGAGATTTTATTCCTATATGTTATCGAAGTCGGCTCTTTTGACGGCGACAAAAACGATGGCACAGGCCTTGGCACCGGCAATCCGCGTCAATGGCATCGGCCCCGGTCCGACGCTGCCGAACGAGCGGCAGAACACCAGGGATTTTGAGAGACAGATCGAGGCACTGATCCTGAGGCGTGGACCGCAGCTTGACGAATTCGGCCGGGCGATCCGGTTCCTATTCGAGACGCCGTCGATCACCGGGCAGATGATCGCCCTTGACGGCGGCCAGCATCTGGCCTGGGAAACGCCGGATATTTTGGAGATTGTGGAATGAACGGGCGCGTGCCCAATGACGGCGGCATTCTTTATGATGAAAATGCCGGCGACGACGAAGACCTGATCGAGGTAACGGACACGGCTGCGCCGGCGCCAATTCTTGATTGGGCCGAGACCAGCGCCATTCCCGACGGTTTGCGCGGTGCTGAACTGATCCAGGCCTTCGTCAAGCTGCTGCCCAACAGTCCCGGTGTCTACCGCATGTTCAACGAGGCGGGCGACGTGCTGTATGTCGGCAAAGCGCGCAGCCTGAAGAAGCGCGTCAGCAATTATGCGCAAGGGCGGCTGCATTCCAACCGTCTGACCAAGATGGTGCGCGAAACCGCTAACATGGAATTCGTCACGACGCGCACCGAGATCGAGGCGCTGCTGCTCGAAGCCAATTTGATCAAGCGGTTGCGGCCGCGCTTCAATGTGCTGTTGCGCGACGACAAGTCGTTTCCCTACATCCTGGTGACGGGGGATAGCCGGGCACCGGCGCTGTACAAACATCGCGGCGCCCGCAGCCGCAAAGGCGATTTCTTCGGCCCCTTCGCCTCGGCCGGCGCCGTTGGCCGAACCATCAATTCGCTGCAGCGCGCCTTTCTGCTTCGCACCTGCACCGACAGCGTCTTTGAAAGCCGCACCCGCCCCTGCCTGCTGCACCAGATCAAGCGCTGTGCCGCCCCCTGCACCCATGAGGTCAGCGACGCCGACTATGCCGAACTGGTGGCCGAGGCGAAGGATTTTCTCTCCGGCAAGAGCCAGGCGGTAAAGGCGACGATTTCGGCGGCGATGAGCGAGGCCTCCGAAAACCTCGATTTCGAGCGGGCAGCGCTTTACCGCGACCGGCTGGCAGCGCTGTCGCATGTCCAGAGCCATCAGGGCATCAATCCGTCCGGGGTTGAGGAAGCCGATGTCTTTGCCATCCATCACGAGGGCGGCGTCTCCTGCATCCAGGTGTTTTTCTTCCGCACCGGCCAGAACTGGGGTAACCGTGCCTATTTCCCCAAGGCCGACCCGACCCTGACATCAGCCGAAGTTCTCAGCGCCTTCCTGGCGCAGTTCTACGACGACAAGCCCTGTCCCCGGCAGCTCCTGCTCTGCGAGACGGTCGAGGAGCAGCAGCTTCTCGGCGAGGCGTTCAGCGAAAAATCCGGTTACAAGGTCGCCATTTTTGTGCCGCAGCGTGGCGAAAAGAAAGATCTGGTCGATCACGCCGTTGCCAATGCCCGCGAGGCGCATGGCCGCAAGCTGGCGGAAACGGCATCGCAATCACGCCTGCTCGAAGGTTTTGCCACGACGTTCAAGCTCGAGCGCACGCCGCGCCGCATCGAGATCTACGACAATTCCCACATCATGGGCACCAATGCCGTCGGCGGCATGGTGGTGGCGGGGCCGGAAGGGTTCGTCAAAGGTCAGTATCGCAAGTTCAATATCAAATCGACCGACATCACCCCGGGCGACGACTTCGGCATGATGAAGGAAGTGATGACGCGGCGGTTTTCACGGCTTTTGAAGGAAGAGGGCAAACCCGATCGCAGTGTGGAGACCAATGAGGATACCGCCTTCCCGGCCTGGCCGGACGTGATCCTGATCGACGGCGGCCAGGGCCAGATGACTGCGGTGCGCGCCATTCTCAAGGAACTGGATATCGAGGATTGCGTGGTCGCTATCGGCGTCGCCAAGGGTGTCGACCGCGAGGCCGGCCGCGAGCGCTTCTTCCCGCCGGCCGGCAGCCGCGACGGTTTTTCGCTGCCGCCGCGCGATCCCGTGCTCTATTTCATCCAGCGCATGCGCGACGAGGCACACCGCTTTGCCATCGGCTCGCACCGGGCGCGGCGCAAGAAGGAAATGATCAAGAACCCGCTCGACGAGATCGGCGGCATCGGCCCGACGCGCAAACGCGCGCTGCTCCACCATTTTGGCACCGCCAAGGCCGTGTCGCGCGCCGGGATCAATGACCTGATCGCCGTCGAGGGCATTTCCGAAGCGGTGGCACGGTTGGTCTACGATCATTTCCATGAGGACGGCACAAAGTAGCAATGGCGGCAGGCATCACTGCCCGCCGCCATTGCCATTCAGTTCAGGTGCGACCGGCGACTAGGCCTTTGCGGCTTCATCGATGAAGGCTGCGACTTCGACCGGCATCGAGGCCAGGGAGGCGTGGCTTGCCTTCAGCGTGATCACTTTTTTCGCACCGAGCCGGCCCGACATCCAGCGCTGGTTGTCTGGATGGATCATGTGGTCTTCGCTGGAAATCTGGTACCAGCTGCTCTTGTTCTTCCATGCCGGATTGCTGATCTCGTTGCCGAAGGTGCTGGCAAGCGGCGCCTTCTGGGTGATGCCCATGACAAGTCCTTCGCTGGCGGTCAGATCCTGGCAGAAGCTCTCGTGGTACTTCTCCGGCTTGACCCAGAGATAACCATCGCTGTCCGGCGCCAGATTGGCGGCTGCGGCCGGCGGATTTTTGCCGGTGATGCCACCTGGGCTCTCGCCGGCGTCCGGCGCAAATGCAGCGATATAGACAAGCCCTGTGACATTCGGCTGATTGCCCGCCTGGGTAATGACGGCGCCGCCGTAGGAATGGCCAACAAGCAGAACAGGCCCGTCCACCTGCGCAATCATCTTGCGGGTGCGCTCAGCATCATCTGCCAGCGATGTCAGCGGCATCTCGACCGCCTTGATGGATGTATGCCCCAAACGGGTCAGTTCAACGATGACCTTGCTCCAGTGGGCAGCGCCACCCCAAAAGCCGTGAACGAGAAGAATTGTCGGAACTTGTGTCATAAGGCTATCTCCAAAACATGGATTAGAAACAACTCAAAAAGAACGGGTTATCATCCCATTCCCGCACTCAAAAAATAGTAATCTTGTGACCGGATTGTGGCGTTACAATCATGGCGACAGCCGCCCCAAACCGGAGAGCATACGGGTCAGTTCTGCCTGGCGCCGTGTACCGGTCTTGAGGAAAATTCGCTTCAGATAGGTGCGCACCGTTTCGAGCTTGAGACCGAGTTTGAGCGCCACAGTTTCGAGGTTTGCACCGGACGCAAGTTCGCGCGCCACCCGCGCCTCGCCGGGTGTCAAATCGAACAACCCGCTGAGGACACGCATATCCGGCGGCCCGGCCGCTCCAACCGGCGTGGCAATCAACACGGCAAGGCCTGCGGAAAAAATATCCCGCGCATGTCTTCGAACCGGCATCAGATGCAGGATCAAAGGCGGCGTGTTTTCTTCCGCTGCCAGCGGAATGGATTGCACAGTGGACGCCCCCACAACACTCAATTGCTCCAATGCGGCCAGAACCAGTGCGTTCGCTGCGGGGTTTTTCAGGGAAATCCTGTTGGCAGCGCCGGTGCGGATGCGCGGCGCAAGCGCCTCCATGTCCTCGTTCACGGCAAGAACCCGGTTGTCATCACTCAGCACGGCGGCCGGAAGCCCAATCAGGGATAACGCCGATGTTATATTCTCCGCCTGCCGAAAGATCATCCGCGACGCGATCAGCGTGGCGCGGGCGAGATCACCCTTCAGACTGTTGGCGCGATCCAGAGCCGCTTGCGAGAAAGGTCCGTCGCTGCTGCGGCCGATCATGTCGAAGATTAACGTGTGCCCCGAAGGCTCGACCAACACCGCCCCCATGCTCCAGCCGAGCCCAACCGGCCGCAGAAATGTGTTGTAGACAGGATCAGCTGCAATCTCTTCAGCCGTCATCAGATCGACGTCACGGGCAAAAGCCATCGGCGATAACTGCATGGAGCGTTCGGGCCGCGGGTTCGGCAATTTCAAATCGCTCGTCGCATACCGTTCCATTTGTTCGGCAATGTTCGGCGAACACACCCATCGCATCGCGGAATCTGTGCCCATGGTCAAGATGCCGGCAGAATAGCCGCTGACCTCTTCAGCCAGACTGGCGCAGACGTCGGGCCAAAGCTCCGGGATAACCGCAGCTTCATAGATTCGATCGATCAGCGTCATGGCATCGGACATTATTTGCTCTTTGTTGGAGCATTTATTCGATACTGCCTTAAGGATAGCGGTTTTGCCAAGCGCAATGCGTTCATCCCCCCAAAAATGAGGGGTTTAGTTCACCCTGCGTTCAGACGAATTCCGCCATAATTCGGGCCGATCTCTAATGACTGGTTGACGCCGCTGTCACAAAGTCTTTCATCTGTCGTCAAAGAACTCGCAGAGAACCCGAATCGATGTCCACCACGCCTGCCGCTTACAACATCCCCAATCTCCTGACGTATGCCCGTATTCTGGCCGTGCCGTTGATCGTCCTGTGTTTCTTTATCGAAGGCAGGCTGCAGAGTTCGGACTTCGCCCGCTGGACGGCGCTGGGGCTGTTTGCCGTCGCCTCGATCACCGATTTCTTTGATGGCTATCTGGCGCGCATCTGGAAGCAGACATCCAATATCGGCCGCATGCTCGATCCGATTGCCGACAAGCTGCTGGTGGCTTCCGTCCTGCTGCTTGTTGCCGCCGATGGCACGATTGCCGGCTGGTCGATCTGGGCTGCAATCATCATTCTCTGCCGCGAAATCCTCGTTTCTGGCCTGCGCGAATATCTCGCAGCCCTGAAAGTCAGCGTGCCGGTGACCCGCATCGCCAAGTGGAAGACGACCATCCAGATGGTCGCGATTGCGTTCCTTTTGGCCGGCCCTGCCGGCGACAAGGTGCTACCCTACACAACCGAAATGGGCATCGGCCTACTCTGGCTTGCCGCCGCCATCACGCTCTACACCGGCTACGACTATTTTCGCGCTGGTCTGAAGCACATGGTCGACTGATGGCGAGCGTCAATCTCGTCTATTTCGCCTGGGTGCGCGAACGGATCGGCAGGAGCGAAGAAACGCTGGAGCTTCCGGACAGCGTCGTGACGGCAGGCGATCTGCTTGCCCATCTGAAGACGCTCGGCGAGGAATACGAGACGGCGCTGGAACATGAGAATGTCATCCGCGTCGCCATCAACCAGGAGCATGTCGACCACGACGAAACAATCGCCGGCGCGCGCGAGATTGCGCTCTTCCCGCCGATGACCGGGGGCTGAGGCCGTGACTGCCGCTCCCGTCACGGTTCGTGTTCAGCGGGCCGATTTCGATCTGGCCGCCGAGGTACGGGCACTCTCGGCCGGCCGCCACGATATCGGTGCCGTGGTGACGTTCTCGGGCCTTTGCCGCGACGAAGCCGGCACGCTGAGCGCCCTTGAGCTCGAGCATTATCCCGGCATGGCGGAAGCCGAAATCACCCGCATCTGCGACGAGGCCATCACCCGCTTCGGCCTTCAGGCCGCCACCGCCATCCATCGCTACGGCAGGATCCTGCCCGGCGAAAACATCGTGCTCGTCGTCACCGCCTCGCCGCACCGGCAGGCGGCCTTCGACGGCGCCAATTTCATCATGGATTTCCTCAAAACCGCGGCGCCCTTCTGGAAGAAGGAACATGGCACTGACGGCAATGCGGGCGGCTGGGTCAGCGCCAAGGACGAAGACGACAGCGCCCGGGATCGCTGGTCGAAGGATTGATCAGGACAACCGATCAGGGTTGAAATTGCTGCTTGCGCGTCAGCACCAGCAGTAGGACCAGGAACGAGAAGATCGCAAAATCCCGCCACAGCATCGGCCCATAGGCGCTCCATAGCGTTTCGCTCAGTCCCATCGCCGCCGCGCCGACTGCCGCCAGCACAGGCGCCGTCTGGCCGCCGATCGCGGCAATGAACAGCACCTTGACGCCGAACACCACGCCGGCGCCGAAATCCATCGTGCCGTAATAGGCGGTCGCCAGAATACCGGCGATCGCCGCCAGAAACGCCGAGAACCCGTAGGCGGCAATGAACACTCGCCTGCCATCCACACCGCACAATGCCGCCGCACCCGCATCCTCGGAGACGGCGCGCCAGGCGCGGCCCCAGGCCGAGCGCACCAGAAACAGTTGCCCGGCCCCGACGATCGCCAGCATCAAAGCCGTGTTCAGAAGCTGTACTACCGTCAGCGTCACCGGAAATCGCGGATCGGACCAGAGCGTCACCGGCGTATTGAGAAACGGCGGTAGCCAGAGGCTGCGCGTATCCGCTGCGATCCGCGACAGTTCCATCAGCACCAGCGCAATGCCGAGCGAAACGACCACGACCGTGTTGGCCGAGGTTGCCACCAGCCTGTGCATGATCGAACGGCCGATCAACAGACCAGCGCCCAGCGTATAGACCAGCGCCGACACTGCACCGACCGCCAGCGCCGCGGGCAGCACCAGCCATAGGCGGTTCCAGGCAAAATCGGAAAACAGCAGAAAAATCTGCCCGGCAAAACCGAACAGCGCACCGTAGGTCAGATCCGCCCGCCGGGTGACGGAAAAGGCAATGGAATAGCCGAAGGCGAGCAGCGCGTAGAGGGCTGCGATAGGCAGGGCACTGGCAAGCTGCTGCAGAAAATAGGCCATGACACATCCGCTGATGACAAAATCATTATAACTGGTAAAATACGTTTTACCAGTTAGGATATTGCATGACGTTTTCCTGGACCCAGCATCGTTTCTCCGGTGGCGCACTCGCTCTCGATGTCGCCAATTCGGTGATCCTGCGCTTCGACGCCGAGCGGCGGATCGACCGCTATGCCGATCCCGTTGCCGTGCGCGACTTTGCTACGGCGGCAAACCGTTTCTCAGCCGAAAAAGAACTGTTCGGCATGCTGGAACCGGTGACGCCCGAAAACCACGACGCGTTTCTGAATTTGCGCGAAGCAACCGACCGGCATTTTCGTGCCGGGGTGCTCGGCGCCTCTACGGGAGAAGACCTGGCCGACCTGCTCGACGCAGCCTCCGTCATCATCCGCAGGCATAAGGCAAAAACCGCACGCACGCCGCTCGATGCCGCCACGGCGCGTTCGGCACTGACGCTGGCGACATTCAACGAGCCGGAACGGCTGAAAATCTGCCCCAATTGCCAATGGCTGTTTCTCGATCGCAGCCGCAACCGCAGCCGCACCTGGTGCGACATGACGGTCTGCGGCAACCGCGTGAAGGCGAACCGCCATTACCAGCGCCAGAAGAAGGAGTTGACCGCATGACCAGAAAGCGCCTCGCCGCAGCCCTTCTCGCAGCCCTCACCGTTCTTTCTGCCTGTCAGCGCGAGACCGGTCCGGATCCGCTCCAACTCACGGGCAAGATGTTCGTCTTCAACTACCGCCTCGCTTTTGCCACCTACATGATCACGTTGACCAAGACCGAACAGGTCCCGGATGGCAGCACCGTTGTCGCCACATTCGAGGACCCATCGGGCGGTCCGCCCCTGACGCTCGACCGCAGACTGTTTCCAAAGCTTGAAAAGGTGGTTCTCGAAAGCCCCGACGTCACCTGCGTGAAAAAGCTAAAACCCTATGCGGTGACGATCGAAGTGAAAGGTCCTGACGGTACCATCCTGCAGACGCTGAAGACCTCGGTCATCTCCAATCTCGACCAGGACATCATGCCGGCGGAAGCACTGGTGGTCGGCCCGGCCTACGACAAGAACCCGGACGTCTTCAAGAACGGCAAGGCACCGGCGCATTTCCAGACGGCGAAGTGCCCGGTCTGATCCGCTATAACGCAAAAAAGCCGGAGCGTTTCCGCCCCGGCTTTTCTTGAGTCTTTTCAATTTCTTCGGGCCAAAACCCTCAGAGTTTGATTCAGCCGACGACTTCCGTGTCGGAGAACCAGTACTTGATTTCCTGGGCAGCGGTTTCCGGAGCGTCCGAACCGTGAACCGAATTTTCGCCGATCGACAGGGCGTGGGTCTTGCGGATCGTGCCTTCGTCGGCGTTGGCCGGGTTGGTTGCACCCATGATTTCGCGATTCTTCAGGATGGCGCCTTCGCCTTCGAGAACCTGAACGATGGTCGGGCCGGACGTCATGCCTTCAACCAGTTCGCCGAAGAACGGGCGTTCCTTGTGAACGGCGTAAAAACCTTCGGCTTCGCGCGTGCTCATCCAGACGCGCTTGGAAGCGACGACGCGCAGACCTGCGTCTTCGAGCATCTTGGTGATGGCGCCCGTCAGGTTACGCTTGGTTGCGTCCGGCTTGATCATCGAAAATGTGCGTTCAATCGCCATTGTCTCAATTCCCTTTGCTTACATAAATCGGGGGGTTTTCCGCGAATTTTGCGGTTCAATAGCCGCCAATTCCGTGCAAAACAAGGGGGAGCGCAGAAGTTTCACGCCGCTGTCACGGAGCGCCCGGCACCATCATGGAGATCGAGGCAGCGCTCGAACCACTCGATCACCGGATCACCCGGCTCGAGAATGCGCTTCGTCGAGACGATACGCGCCCATTGCAGCGGCCCGAAGACGATATAGTCGGCAAACAATGGCGTCTCGCCCCCGATGAACGGCTGCTTCTTCAGCATCGTGCGCAACGGCTCGAGCTTTGCCGCGAAGGACTTCTGTTCCTCTATCCCGGTTTCCGCCACCGCCTCGAGGCTCATGCCGAAGCGGGCTTCGCGGGCGGTGCGGAAATAGGCCTGATCGACCGGCTCCAGGCTGTCGTGAATGTCCATGAGTATGATGCGCACAAGCGATGTGTGCAGTGTCATCAGCGACCAGCTCTCGATGAACCGTGCCATCGCCTTGCCGCCTTCGCCGCCAAACAAGGATGGACGATCCGGATAGGTCTTCTCCAGATAAAGCGCGATCTCAAAACTGTCACTGATCAGTTGCTCGCCGTCGCGCAGCAAGGGTACGATCTTGGTTGCCGCGTTCTCGATCACCGGGATCTGGGTGAAGCCCACCGGCATGGTCTGGTGATCCAGCCCCTTATGGGCGAGCGACAGGACCGTCTTCCATGCATGCGGCGAAAACGGTCGGCTCCGGTCTGCACCGCAGAGCGTATAGAGAGTACGGGTCATGTCGTCTCCTTCAAGGGCATTGCAACCAAAAGCATGGCAACGTGGGCATTCGAAACCAGAGCCCGCCAACAATCAAATCAGTAAATTTCATGGATCGCATCACCCACCGCGATGCGATTTGGCGCTAGACTGCGCAAAACCCTGGGGAATACCGCAATGCTTAATCACTACCGAATGTTTGCCGATTACAATCTCTGGGCCAACCGGCTCGTCTATGAGGCGGCTGCCAAGCTCGACGATGCGCAATACCGCGAAAACAAGGGCGCCTTCTTTGGCTCGCTGCACGCGACGCTCAATCATGTGCTCGCCGCCGACCGGATCTGGATGAAGCGTTTTACCGGCACCGGCGAAGCACCGAAAACGCTCGACGGCATTCTGTTCGATAATTTCACCGAGCTCTCGGCGGCTCGAACCGCAGAGGACGCGCGCATTGTCGCCTTTGTCGCCAGCCTCACCGAACAGGCTCTCGCCGGCCGCTTTACCTATACGCCGGTCAGCAACCCTATCCCCGTCACCCAGCGTCTCGCCCCGCCGCTCGCCCACTTCTTCAACCACCAGACCCACCATCGCGGCCAGTGTCATATGACGCTGACGGCGCTGGGGAGCCCGAGCCTTGCCTTGGACATGAGCTATTTTCTGCGCGCGCCGGAATTCCGGCATTATGCGGATTGACTCAACCACCGGAAATCATTTGGTTCTTCGTGACAAGTCACATCCCTGTCACAAGGTTTGAGCAAGACAGCCGCGTCATAGTCCCTGCATATTTTAAGAATGGAGGAGGACGGCATTATGGAATGGTATCCCATCGAAGCGCTTGAGGCCGGCAAGCTTGCCGTCCTGCATTTTGAAAACCAGGACGAACAGCGCTGGGTCGGATATATCCATGGCGACGGCATCTGCCATTGGCCGGAAAATGTTTCGGGACGCCGCCCCGATGGCTGGCAGGATCTGTCCGCCCTGTTCTCGGCGCTGCCCGATAGCGCAAAGCAGATTGTCTCGGCATCGTTCTGACACCTGCCCGGTTATGCGGCCGCGCCTGCGGCGGGCCGCAAAGCCAGATATTCCCACAGAGCAACGATGAACAGCACTACGGTGGCGGTGATCTGGATCACATAATTGCTGCTGAACGGCACCAGCACCGCAGTTACCGCGAGCAGAACCAGCCCGGCGAGATGTGACACCGGGATTTTGCCGGCGACTGCCATCTTCACCCAGACATTGCCGGCGAGAAACAGCATCGGACCACCGATCATCGCCAGCGCGTTTTTCAGCGAACTACCTTCCTGCGCATGCGACAGGCTGAAATCCTCGCCGACCGCCGTCAGGATGATGCCGGCGATGATCGGCAGATGGCCGTAGGTGAACAGATTGTGGGCGACGCTCTCAGGCCGTGAGGTGTTTTCCGCCTTGTCGGCCGCATCTGCTTGTCCATGATGGAAATAGATCCACCACATGAAACCGGTGCTGAGGAATGCGGCGCAGAACACAGCAAAGGTGGTGTTCGAATTCATATGATCGGCAGCATTCTTGCCGGTGGTCAGGATGGTTTCGCCCAGGCAGATGATGACGAAGAGGGCGCAGCGCTCGGCCATGTGCTCACCCGAGACATCCAGCGTTTCCGGCGGTGATTTTCCAAGGCCCGGCACGGCGTAGCGAACGGCAGGCGAGGCATAATCAATGATCAAGGCTAGGCTCCACAAGGCGATCCGGCCTTCCAGCTCTATTAGCGCACCCGCCAGCCAGAAGACTGCGGAGGCCAGCGACCAGAGCGTGATCCGCACAAAGGTTGTGAAAGAGGCGTTGTCGACACCGCGATAGGCATAGAGCGTGAACAGCGAGCGGCCGACCTGCATGGCGCAGTAGATCAGCGCGAACATCAGCCCGTGCTCGCCGAACGCCTCCGGTAGAGCGAGTGCCAGAAGCACCCCGCCGAACATCAGGCAGAACAGCATCAGCCGGACGGCTTCCTTGCCGGTATGCAGCAGGTTGGTCACCCAGGTGGTGTTGATCCACACCCACCAGATTGCCAGGACGAGCAGTGCGGATTCGAACGCCGCCGTTGGCCCGAAATCGGAAGCGAGCGTGTGCGACAGCTGCACGAGCGCGAAAACGAAGACCAGATCGAAGAACAGCTCCGGAAAGCTGGCACTGGTTTGATCGGGCTCTTCGGTGCGCAGCCAGTTCGAGCGGTTAGACGGCATGAGGCTCTCCGTGTTCGACGTTGACGCCGATGTATTCGCCGCTGCTTCTCACCCGATCATCCCAGCACATGATATTTTTCCGCCTGATTTCGCGGGTGATATAGAGCGCTGCCTGCAGCGGGCAACGGCGCAGTTCAACGCGGTCCGGCAGTTGTGCCAGGGGTAAACGCTCGCGCCTTTGACAGTCTTTTAATCCCGATGCGTTATCAGCTGTCTCTTGCAACCGCCGCACATCAAGCGGTTTTGTAAGGGATACGCGATGACCGACAAGCCCCAGAGCGATGGCAATCAGGCGCAGAACGCCGCGATCCTGCTGAAGGTCGCCCAGACCATGGCCAAGCTTGGCGTTGCCGCCTTCCCGCGCAATTACGAACTGTTCTACGAGGCCCTGTCCGGCAGCCATCCGCAATTGACCCGCGACGTGGCGGCGCTTGGCGCCCACCCCCAGCAAAACCAGATCGAGCAGATTGGTATCAAACATCACCTCTCCGGCTTCGCCGCGATCGAGGCCGACACGATCCGCGCCGATACCGCCCGCTCGATCTCCGCCGTCAGCCATGCGCTGAAGGACAGCATTGCCAAGAAGGAAGTCTTTGCCGCGATGCTGCGCGGTTTCATCACCCGGCTGGAAACCGATCCGGTCGCCGGCATGTCCGATTTCGCTGATGATGCCGCCCGCCTGCGCGATGCGGTCGCGGTGTTCGAGCGCGAGGAAAAAGCCTTTGCCGCTGCGATGAACGAGACGGTCACCCAACTCGGCGGCATCGACAGCGATATCGAAACGATGCGCAAGGCCGCCACCCGCGATCCCGTTACCGGCTTGCCGAACCGCATCGCCTTCTCGGCCAAGCTCACGGCACTTTACGACGACGGCAAGGCCGTCGGCCCGGCAGCGCTGGCGCTGGTCACCGTCGAGGGCCTGCGCGACATGGGCGAGCGCCATGGTGCAACGACTGTCGAAAAGGCGCTGAAGAAGCTGGCGCCGGAATTCCGCAAGTCTGTCAAGAAGAACGATTTCGTCGCCCGCATCGGCACCGACGAGTTCGCCTTCATCTTCCACGATGTCTCGGCCGACAATGCCGAGGCGATTGCGCAGCGCATCTGCATGTCCGTCGAAGGCGTCCAGGTGGCCTTGCCGAACCGGGCGTTCACGACACAGGCACTGTCGCTATCCACCGGCATCGCCATGGCGTTTACCGCATCCGGCGGGGTCGATCTGTTCACCCAGGCCGAGCTTGCGCTTCGGGCCGTGCGCAGCGGCGGCAAGCCGGGAACTTTGGTGTTTTCCGCCGCAATCGGCGGCCGGACGAAAAAAACCTACTCTCCGCACGCCGCCTGACCCTGTTGCACTGCGGCAAACCCTTGCCTTCTGGGCCGAGTTCGGCCAAAACGCCGCCATGATCACGCTCAATAATCTTTCGGCCCGCATTGTCGGACGCCTTCTCATCGACCAGGCCAGCGTTGCGCTTCCGGCCGGCATCAAGGCTGGCCTCGTCGGCAAGAACGGCGCCGGCAAGTCGACCCTGTTCAAAATCATCACCGGCGATATGGAAGCCGAGACCGGTTCGGTCTCGATCCCGAAGAACGCCCGCATCGGACAGGTGGCGCAGGAAGCCCCCGGCACCGAGGAGCCGCTGATCGAGATCGTGCTCAAGGCCGACAAGGAGCGCGAGGCGCTTCTGGCCGAAGCCGAGACCGCCACCGACCCGCACCGCATTGCCGATATCCATATGCGGCTTGCCGATATCCAGGCCCATTCGGCCGAATCGCGCGCCGCCAGCATCCTCGCCGGCCTCGGTTTCGATGCCGCCGCGCAGTTGCGCCCGGCCTCGTCCTTCTCCGGCGGCTGGCGCATGCGCGTGGCTTTGGCGGCCGTGCTGTTTTCCGAGCCGGATCTTCTGCTGCTTGACGAGCCGACCAACTATCTCGACTTGGAAGGCACGCTGTGGCTTGAGGATTACATCAGCAAGTATCCGCACACGGTCATCATCATCAGCCATGACCGCGATCTGCTGAACACCGCCGTCAACGCCATCGTCCATCTCGACCAGCAGAAGTTGACCTTCTATCGCGGTTCCTACGATCAGTTCGAGCGCCAGCGCGCCGAGGCGATGGAATTGCAGACCAAGGCCAAGGTCAAGAACGATGCGGCCCGCAAGCACCTGCAGGCGTTCATCGATCGCTTCAAGGCCAAGGCCTCCAAAGCCCGCCAGGCGCAGTCGCGCGTCAAGGCGCTGGAGCGCATGGGCACGGTCTCGTCGGTCATCGAGGATCACGTCCAGGGCTTCAAGTTCCCCGATCCGGAGAAGGAAGCCGCATCGCCGATCATCGCGCTGGAAAACGGCACCGTCGGCTATACGCCGGGCAAGCCAATCCTGCAGCACATGTCGCTGCGCATCGATACCGACGACCGCATCGCGCTGCTCGGTTCCAACGGTAACGGCAAGTCCACCTTTGCCAAGCTGATCTCCGGCCGCCTGCCCGCCACCGGCGGCTCGGTCCAGACGGCACCCGGCCTGAAGATCGGTTTCTTCGCCCAGCACCAGCTGGACGACCTGATCCCCGAACACGATGCCGTCGAGCATGTGCGCCAGCGCATGCCCGGTGCCACCGAAGGCAAGGTTCGCGCCCGCGTCGCCCAGATGGGTCTTGCGACCGCCAAGATGAGCACGCCCGCCAAGGACCTCTCCGGTGGTGAAAAGGCTCGCCTTTTGATGGGCCTTGCCGCCTTCGATGCGCCGAACTTGTTGATCCTCGATGAGCCGACCAACCATCTGGATATCGACAGCCGCAACGCGCTGATCCAGGCGCTGAACGAATATACCGGCGCCGTCATCCTGATCTCGCACGATCGCCACCTGATTGAGGCGACGGCCGACCGGCTGTGGCTGGTCAAGGACGGTACCGTCTCCAACTATGACGGCGACCTTGAGGACTACCGCGCAACCATCGTCCAGAGTTCCAAGGGCAAGGGCGGCAAAAACAAGGGCAACGGCGGCGAGGAGCAGCTGAGCAAGGCCGAGCAGCGCAAGGCCAATGCCGACAAGCGCGCAACCTTCGCGCCGCTGAAGAAAAAGATCAACGATGTCGAATCCTTGACGGCAAAACTGCACAAACAGATTCAAGGCCTCGACAAGGAGCTTGAAGACCAGGACCTCTACGACAAGTTCCCGGAAAAGGCAGCCGCCAAGGTCAAGGAACGCGCCGAAGTCGTCGCCAAGCTCGCCAAGGCCGAGGAACATTGGATGACATTGTCCGACGAATACGAACAGGCAATGGCAAGCTGATCGCTTGTAACGTCGCTGACCGGACGTGTTCTACGACCGGTCAGCGCAATCGCCTTTGCTTGCGCAAAGTTGAATTGCCGTGGTGGACTCAGGACGGTTGCGGCTCCCCGGCCACCGTTTCCTCCGTGCCGAACATGCCGCGCGGGGAAAGCGGGATCGTCAGAACCGACAGCATCGCGACGATGTAGAAGACGGACAACAGATCGATCCGCTCGGAAAACAATCCGACAAGGATCGGACCGGCGATCGTCGCGAGCGACAGCGCGACGAACACAGCTCCCGTCCCTGCCGAAGGCCGTTCGCGGAACAGCGAAATCCCCCAGACCAAAAACCCGTTTCCCGGTGCGATCGACGACACACCGAACAGGATGGCGGAGATCAGAACGACGGTCTGATGTCCGGGCGCCATTGCCAGCAAGGCATAGGAGAGGCCGCAGACCGGCAGGCTCACGGCCAAAAGCCCCCGGACGCCAAACCTGCTGACGGCTCTGCCGGTAAACATCGCCGGCAGACCGGCGAGGCCGAGAAGCACCCAGAACAGCCGGTCAGCCGGAAACACCAAGCCTCCAGTCGAGAGGATCAGATCGACGGCGAAGGTCAGATAGGTGCTGAACAGCAATCCGTAGACGAACAGCGACAAATAGAGCGGCATGCACTCAGCCCGCAGAAACAGCCCGGGGCGAAGTGGCAGTTTCGGTTTCGCGTGCGCCTGGGCAAGCCGCCGGTCCGGAAGCAGCCACGCGTTCCAGAGCGTGACGGCCAGACCGATGCCGGCCATGGCGATCCACGCCTGCTGCCAGGACGACTGCAGCCAATAGGCAGCCAGACCGGTGAGAATGAGACCGGGGGCTGCCCCTGCGTTTACGGCGGCGATCGCACGGCCTTTCCAGCGCGCCGATAACCAGGCTTCGATGGCTTCGAACATCGCCGGTGACAGGATGCCGCCGCCAGCGCCGGCAAGAATGATGCCACCGGCGGCAACGGGAAAACTTGCCGCCAGTCCGGCGATGAGAAGACCCGATGTCGTGACGAGCCCTGCCAGCACGATCAATGTGCGCGGGCGGAAATAGATGGCAACTCCCGAGGCGATCACCGTCGCCAGCAGATAGACCGCCGTGTTGAGGCTGGCGATCATGGCGAGATCGAAAGTGCTGAGATTAAAGTCCTGCCGGATGGACGGCAGGAACAGGCCATAGGCATAGCGCCCCATGCCATAGGTGACGCTGGCCATCGCCACGCAGGCGGCTGTAAACGCCAAGGAAAAACCATCTGAGCTGCGTGCCTGCATGCTGACCTCTGTCAAAGAAAATTTGAAATTTTGCCGGGCGTATGGCTGTTCGCCCTTGACCAGCTATTGGCCATTGCGCGCAGGTGCGGAAGCAAATAATTCTAGTGCCATCTATTAGTTTTATTTGAAGATCGCCCCATGACCCGACACATTCCCGGCACACGGTCCCTGCAGGTGCTCGAGGCTGCCGGGCGGCATCTCAACTTTACCCGTGCAGCAGTGGAATTGAACCTGACCCCGGCCGCAGTCAGCCATCAGATCAAGGAATTCGAGTTGCAGCTCGGCGTCACGCTGTTCGTCCGCAAGGGCCGCTCGCTGCAACTGACGCCGGGCGGAGACATCCTCCATGAGGCGGCGTCGGACGCATTGGCGGCGCTGCGCCATGCCGCCGCCCGCGCAAGACGCAGCCAGGGGCAAACGAAGGTTCGGCTGAATGTCAACGCATCGACCTCGATCGCCGCCAAATGGCTGGTGCCCCGGCTCGACCAGTTCTTGAAGAAAGAACCGCATGCCGATGTCCGGCTGAATGTCTCCTGCGGCATGCAGGACTTCGATCGGAACGAGATCGATGTGGCCATCCAATTCGGCCCGGGAACATATCCCGGTCTGTCCACGGAGCGGCTGTTTAATCATGTCATCTACCCGGTCTGCAGCCCCAGGCTGCTTCAGGGCGAGCATCCGCTAACCGCGCCGGAAGATCTTCTCCGGCACACGCTCATCCAACAATCATGGAGCGGCCAAGGCGTCGTGTGGCCGGACTGGCATATGTGGATGCTGGCGGCGGGTATCGAGGGCTTCGAACCGAAGCCGGGGCTTCACTATACCGATACCCATCTTGCCATTCAGGCTGCCATCGACGGGCACGGTATCGCACTGGGAGACGAGGCTCTCGTGGCTGACGACCTGGCGGCCGGACGGCTTGTCCGGCCGTTTGCCCTGTCGATCGGCGGCCCGCCGACCTTTGCCTATTTTGTCATTTTTCCACCCGGCATGATGCAAAATCCGCTGGCGGCGAGTTTCATCCACTGGCTGCACACTGAGGCCCAAACGGACGGCGGCGCCTGATCAGGCAGGAACACGCTTGCGGGCCGGGATGGTCATGGCCATGACACCGGTGATGACGCAGGCAAGCCCCACCAGAGCTGTGCTGCTAATGCTTTCCCCGAGAAAAATGACGCCGATCGCCACGCCGATGGGCACGCGCAGATAGGCCTGCGCCGTCGTGCCGACGGAACCCAGCGTGTGCACAAGCCGGAAATAGATAACGAAGGCGAGTGCTGTCGAAAATACCGAGAGGCCCAGCAAGGCGAAAATCGAGGCCGTGGACGGCGCCAATGTCCATGGCTGCTCGATCGCCAGACTGAGCGGCATCAGGATGACAGCGCCGCAGATCAGCGACCCCGCCGCCGGCATCATCGGATCGAGCGACTTGAAGCCGCGGCCGAAGATGGCAGCGCCCGCGTAGCAGATCGTTGCGGCGACGATGGCGAGTTGGGCAGGCAGCTGGTCACCAGCACCGTTCAATGCTTCCAGACCAACGACAAGGGTAATTCCCGCAATGCCGGCGATCACGCCGAACAGTTTGCGTCCCGTCACCGATTCGTGGCGGGTGAGAACCGCAGTGAGCAGGAACGCAAAGATCGGCGTCGTCGAGTTCAGGATGGCGGCAAGTCCCGCATCGACGGTTTGTTCCGCCCAGGCGATCAGGGTGAAGGGGATGGCGCTGTTCAGGCAGGCCTGAAACAGAAACCGTCCCCACGTCGCTTTATCCTTCGGCAGGGAAAGCCCCCGCACGCGCAGGACTGCCAGCAGCAGCAGGCCGGCGATCAGCGTGCGCGTGGCAATCAGCGTAATCGGTGGAATGGTCTCCACGCCGATCTTGATGAAGGTATAGGAAGCGCCCCAGAGCGTGGCGAGCGCCAACAGCAGCGCCAGTTCCTTTTTCAGGTTTATCGTATCCGGTGTCATGATCGTCCCGCGTCCAAAGGATTGCCAAATTCCATCCTGCTATATCGCGCTTGCTGCCGGAATGCTTCGATGAAGACCGAAGTAAGGACGTTTCTCTCGCTGCCCGGCAAAGAACCGCCCCGGTGACCGCTTCAGCCATCCCCGCCCTCGGGTGGCAGTCGACTTTCAGATCGACGGGCCAGGGATCCCGGCGGCATCTCAGTCGGGCAGACCGGCCTTGCGGTAGCCATCGACAAAATGCTCCAGCGTCGCTGCATCACGGAACGGTTCGGTTTCGGCCCAGTGGCGGGTGGTAAAGTGCGGATTGCCGACGAGGAACAGCTCGGCTTCGGCGCGTGCCTCGTCAAGGCGGCCCAGTTGCGCAAGGCTTGCCGCCAGAAAACGGCGGGAGCTTGTGCTGTAGGTCTCGTCCCTGCGCAGGGTCTCGACGGCGGCGTGGTAGTCGCGGGCCGCATAGTGTGCCTGCCCCAGCGTCAGATAATACCAGCTTGCCGGATAAGGGTTCAGCCGGAACGCCTTGGCAATATGTTCAACGCCCTCCTCGATCCGCCCGGCAAGGACCATGATGTCGGATAACGCCGCAAAGGTATCGGCTTCGTTCGGGTCGAGCGCGATAGCCCTGGCGAATTCCGCATCGGCCTCGGCAAAGCTGCGCTCATAGGCAAGAAGGTAGGCCAGGACCCAGCGGCAGCCGGCATCGTTGGGATCCAGCGCCACCGCTTTACGCGCCAGTTCCAGGGCGACACTACGGTCAGGTTTCGTCGGCCCGCCACTGTGAACCCAGCCCATCCAGTGGTTCATGGCTAGCCAGCGATAGGCCTCGGCGTAATCAGGATCGAGCGAAATCGCGCGCGTCAGCATCAGATGCGCTTCACGAGCACTCTGCGGCGTGTCGTCCATCAGCTTGCGCGCCCGCACGCACAGATCGTAGGCCTCGATATTGTTCGGCCGGTTGCGCGGCAGCGGCGCGCGCAGGTGCCCGAGCAGCGCCTCGACGATCCTGGCTGTCACCTCGTCCTGAACGGCAAAGATATCATCCAGCGAGCGATCGAAGCGTTCCGCCCAGAGATGATCACCACTATCAGCATCGACCAGCTGGGCGTTGATGCGCACGCGGCCTGCGGCACGCCGGGCGCTGCCCGTGAGCAAATAGCGCACGCCAAGGTCTTCGGCGATCGCACGCACATCCATCGGTTTTCCTCTGTAGGAAAAGGCCGAATTCCGGGCGATGACGAACAGGCCCGCAGTCCTGGACAGGTCGGTGATCAGGTCTTCGGTCAGCCCATCCGCGAATGTTTCTTGCCCGGGATCATCGCCGATATTGGCGAAGGGCAGCACGGCTATCGATGGTTTATCGGGCAGCGGCAAAGGTTTTCGCTTAGCATCGCCGCGTTTTTCGACACTGCCCAGAAAACGATAGCCGATACGCGGAACAGTGACGATCCATTCGCCACCGTCGGCGGCCGGACCGAGCAGCTTGCGCAGCTGCGAAATCTGCACCGTGAGGTTGCCCTCCTCGACGGCCATGCCAGGCCACGCCGCATCCATCAAGTCGCCTTTGCCGAGGATGTCGCCGGGCCGTCCGATCAGCGCCTCAAGCAGCTTTATCCCGCGATAACCAACGGCAACGGGATCATGGCCCCGAAGGAGCGTTCCCGCACCCGGATCAAGCACGAACGGACCAAAGGCAAAGCGCAATCCCCGCATAGGACGCATCTATAGTCCGTTTGGAAGTTTTTGCGAACTTTTTGGCGGGGCTTAACGACGGCGCGGCTGACATGCTGCAGCATCATCTTCATCAGGCCGAGGGTCTTTTGATCCTCAAACCCTATGGAGGTTGCCATGAACAAGACCATCACCCTTGTTTCGCCCCACCATCGTGTGGCGCAACCGGGTTTCCCCATGAGTGCTGCGCCAGCGTCGCGCCGCTACAACCTGTCCAACGTCCGGCAGCTTATCTCTGTCTGGCGCGCGCGAAGACGCTTCCGTTGGGACCTCGAGCAGATAGCGGAGAACAATCCGCATCTGATCGACGATATCGGTCTGAGGCGGTGGCAGATCGAGGCGGAGATCGCCAAGCGATTCTGGGAGGCATAGGGACCGTAGATGACCGCAGAAAGCACGACATCATCGCCGCACGACCGTATCCCATGGGCCGCCATGGCCGGCATCATCGCGACGGTTACGGTATTCGCCGTGGCGCAGGGGCTGACCTATCCGCTGCTCAGCTTGATCCTCGAGCGGCAGGCAATACCCTCCGGCCTGATTGGCTTGTCAGCGGCGATGACACCTTTGGGCTTTGTCGTATCGGCGCCGTTCATTCCGGTACTGACGCGCAAAGGCGGCGGGGCGCGGCTTGCCATCCTCTGCTCGGTCCTTGCGGCCGCCACGCTCGCCGCGATTGCCGGGACACAAAACGTCTGGGCCTGGATGCCGTTGCGTTTCCTGCTTGGCGTCTTTGCCAATCCGCTTTCCGTCATCAGCGAGACCTGGCTGATTTCGATCACACCAGCCGCACGCCGGGCCCGCATCATGGGCCTCTATTCGTCGCTCGTTTCGGGGGGCTTTGCCGTCGGGCCGATTTCACTGGGGCTGGCCGGCACGCAGGGTTGGGCGCCCTTCATGGTCGGAATCGTCGCCTTCCTGCTGTGCGGGATGATCGTGCTTGCTGTCGTGCCGCGATTGCCGAAACTCTCATATGACGGTCAGGCAACATCCGTTGGCGGCTTTTTCGCCCTGGCGCCGCTGCTGCTGTTTGCGGTTTTCAGCGCTGCCGCCTTCGAGCAGGTCATGGTTTCCCTGTTTGCGGTCTATGGCGCAGCACTCGGCAGCACCGAGCCGCAGATTGTTGCGCTCATCACCTGCTTCATCGCCGGCAATGCCATGCTGCAGATTTTGCTCGGGCGCTTAGCCGAGACGTTTGGCTCGGCGCGAACCATGCTGATGTGCGCCCTGATGTCGCTGGCGGGTTGCCTGTTGTTGCCGCTGGTCTTCGGTTCGTGGCTCGTCTGGCCGCTGGTTTTCGGCCTGGGCGGGGTCTCGTTCGGGATCTACACCCTGTCGTTGATCCAACTCGGTGAACGTTTTAGTGGCCAGGCCCTGATCGCCGGCAACGCCGCCTTTGCGGCGATGTGGGGTATCGGCGGCATCATCGGCTCACCCACGGCAGGACTGGCCATGCAACTCTTCGGCCACCAGGGGCTACCATTATCCCTTGGCCTGCTGTGCGCCGTACTGGCACTGTTGCTGACCAACGCGAAATGGCGGGGCTGATCGTGCATTACCGGGCGGAGGTTGCTTCCGCTCCTACCGGGCGAACTTTCGTGCGCCTGCGACACAAAGGATGACCGCAACAGTGACCGCCAGCATCATCCAGCTCACCGGTTCATGCAACAGCGTTGCCGCCAATGCCAGGCCAAAGAAGGGCTGCAGCAGTTGCAGCTGGCCGACAGCGGCGATGCCGCCCTGCACGAGGCCGCGATACCAGAAGATGAAGCCGATCAGCATGCTGAACAGCGACACATAGGCAAGGCTCAGCCATGTGGGCAGCGCAATGCCGGAAAACGTCGGCGGCCTGAAGGCAAGCGACAGCGCCATCATCACCGGCAGCGACAGGACCAGTGCCCAGCAGATCACCTGCCAGCCACCGAGCGTGCGCGACAGTTTTGCCCCTTCGGCATAACCAAGCCCGCAGACGATGATGGCGGCAAGCATCAGCCCGTCGCCGAGAGGGGACGCTGCTCCACCCTGCACGAGCGCAAAACCGGCGACCAGTGCGCTACCGAGCGTCGAGAATATCCAGAACGCGGGTTTTGGCCGCTCACCGCCACGCAGCACGCCAAAAATCGCCGTCGCCAGCGGCAGCAGACCGACGAAAACAATGGAATGCGCCGAGGTGACATGCTGGAGCGCCAAGGCCGTCAAAAGCGGAAAGCCGACGACGACCCCGAGGGCGACGACGACGAGCGAGACGATATCGCCGCGCGAGGGCCGTTTCTGCCGGAAGACGACAAGCAGGCAAAGTGCCAGCAATCCGGCAATCGCCGCGCGCGCCACCGTCAGGAACACCGGGTCCAATTGCATCACCGCCACGCGCGTCGCGGGCAACGAGCCGCTGAAGATCACCACGCCGATCAATCCGTTGATCCATCCGCTCGCCATCCGGTCCATTCAACGCTCCTTCGTTGCGCTCTTATCGGCGGTGGTGGCTGGCAATACCAGCAACAGTCATATACAGTTTGGCGAAACTGTTATGGTATCGGATCACGTACAGATGAACAACGAGGCGACGAATGGCACCCGTATTGCAGCGGTTATCGCCGCGATCAGGCAGCGCATTGCCGGACGCAGCCTGACGGCAGGCGACAAACTACCGTCGATCCGGGCGTTTGCCCGAACCCTGCAGGTCTCCACGTCCACCGTGGTCGAAGCCTATGACCGCCTTGCCGCCGAAGGCGTGATCCAGCCACGTCCGGGCTCCGGCTTCTACGTGGCAAGCCAGGCAGTGCCCCTCGCCTTGTCGGAAATCGGACCGAAACTGGACCGGGCGGTCGATCCCTTCTGGGTGTCGCGCCAGTCGCTGGATGCGGGCAGCAATGATCTCAAGCCGGGATGCGGTTGGCTTCCGCCCTCCTGGTTACCGGATGACGGCGTACGCCGCGCCCTGCGAATCTTGGCGCGCGCCGACGGCGCCTCGCTTGCTGAGTATGGAGCGCCACTTGGGCTGCCACCGCTGCGCCAGTTGATCGCACGCCGCATGGGCGATCATGGCATCGACGCATCGCCGGACCAGATTATGCTGACGGAATCGGGAACGCAGGCGCTGGATCTCATGTGCCGGTTCCTGCTCGAGCCGGGCGACACCGTCATGATCGACGATCCCTGCTATTTCAATTTTCATGCGCTGCTGCGCGCCCACCGCGCCCGCATCGTCAGCGTTGCCTATACGCCCACCGGCCCGGATATCGAGCAGTTTGCCAAGGTGCTGCAGGAGCACAAGCCGCGGCTCTACATCACCAATTCCGCTATCCACAACCCGACCGGAGCGACGTTATCGCTGGTGACGGCGCACCGCGTACTGAAACTGGCCGAACAGGCGGGGCTGACCATTATCGAGGACGATATCTTCGCCGATTTCGAGCATGTTGCCGCCCCAAGGCTTGCCGCCTTCGATGGGCTTGAGCGCGTCATCCATATCGGCAGCTTTTCCAAAACCCTGTCGGCTTCGGCGCGCTGCGGCTTTATCGCCGCCCGGCCGGACTGGATCGAGGGGCTGATCGACCTGAAGATCGCCACCACATTTGGCGGCGGCCCCCTCACCGCCGAACTGGTGCTGAATGTGCTGCGCGACGGAAGCTACCGCAAACACATGGAGGGCTTACGCTTGCGCCTCTCCCGCGCCATGACTGAGGTCAACATCCGGCTGAAAAACCTCGGGCTCGTGCCATGGATCGAGCCGCAGGCCGGGATGTTTTTGTGGAGCCGGCTGCCGGACGGACTTGATTCGGCGGATATCGCCCGGGAAGCACTGGCAGACAATATCGTCCTGGCCCCCGGTAACGTCTTCAGCCTGTCGCAATCGGCGACCAGCTTTTTGCGGTTCAATGTCTCTCAGTCGCAGGATGAGCGTGTCTTTGCAGCGCTGCGCAAGGCCATGGCCCGAAAGCGATAGCCGCTCCGTGCAGGCACCGGACGAGCGCTCATCCACAAGCGAACGCTAAAATTTTACCAAAACCTTTAACCCACCGTTCAAATCGAGGCTTTAACTTTCCGCTCCATGAAGAACGAAACCCAAAATGCCTTCCGGTTCCGGCGCGTCAAATGGGGAGATCCCAGGCACGCCATGAATGCGTTGCGCAACAAGGAGCCGGTTTTCGTCGACGAAGCTGAGACATCCGGCCGCCTGTTCTGGGTGCTGGTCGCCCTTCTGGTGATCGCCGTCTTCGTCAGCATCATCGTCTTCGGCAGCCATCGCCAGCTGCCCTTCTGGAACTGATCCCAACCTTTATCCCAGCTCGAACGTGGTAATGCCGTAAAACTGACCCAGCGGCAGGTCCGGCACCGGACCGCGATACATCCGCGCCGTTTCAAACACCGGCTTCAGATTGTAGCGATCACACAGCGCGCGGGCTGCGGCATTGGGCTCGGGGATATCGAGATAGACCTGGCCGCCCCCAACACTGGTTACCAGCTTGCGGAAAATCAGGTCGGCATTCGTTTCGCTGTCGGCGAACAGCGGACCGATCTTGTGGCCCTCGCGGCAGGCGCGGATGGTGCCGTAGCCGGCAATTTCGGAATTGCGCAGCAGCGCAAAGCTTTCGCGCGTATCCATTGCCTTCAGCCACTCGCGCAGGAACGCATCTCTTCTTGCCGGATTGAACCGCGCATCATAATCGGCCAGCATCGGCACAAGAACGGGAGAGACAGAGACCAGCTCGGTGCCGGGCGGCTCGGTGCACTGGATCTCGCCGCCATAGCGGAAGTTGGCATGGGCGTAGACGAAGCCCGACTTGCAATAATTGTCCTGCTGGGCGACCACGCCATCAAGCCCGACCGTGCGGCTGCCCGCCTCCGCCAGTGCCCGTTGCCAAAGGGCAAGACCGATCCCCTGCCCGCGATAGTCCGGATGCGCCATGTAGAACCCGAGGAACGCATAGGTCTCATCGTAACGCACCAGCGACAGAGCTGCGGCCATGACGCCGTCCTCCTCGGCAATCCAGTAACCGTCCGGATCTGCCGCCCAGAAGGCCGCTGCATCGTCGATACCGGGGTTCCAGCCCTCTCTGGCCGCCCAGTCGATCAGGACATCAAGATCGGCTCGGCCGGCTTTTCGAATGATCGGGGGCATGGGCACTCCTGTTTGACATTGCAGACTACCCAAATAGCGCAACTTGGCTATTGTCCACCACCCGCAGTGACGATTGTCGTCAGGTCATCGTTAGCGCAAGCGACAGGCGCTTGCCCGCGATTGTCTTTCTGATACAAAAGCCCACCATAAAAGTCATACAAATCGAGCGAAGCACCATGAGTCCCATCCATATCTCGATCGTCGGCGTCGGCAAGATCGTCCGCGACCAGCATCTTCCTTCCATTGCCAAGAATGCGGATTACAAGCTGATCGCTGCCGCCAGCCGCCACGGCGTCGTCGATGGCATCGACAATTTCAAGTCAATCGAAGCCATGCTCGACGCGGTTCCGGCCATCGATGCCGTGTCGCTCTGCATGCCGCCGCAGTTCCGCTATGCTGCTGCCCGTACCGCACTTGAGGCCGGCAAGCATGTGTTCCTGGAAAAGCCGCCGGGTGCGACGTTGAGCGAAGTCGCCGACCTTCAGGCGTTGGCCGACGAAAAGGGCCTGTCGCTGTTTGCCAGCTGGCATTCGCGCTATGCGCCGGCCGTCGAAGCGGCAAAGTCTTTCCTTGCCTCGACGAAGATCAACGACGTCAAGGTGATCTGGAAGGAAGACGTGCGCCACTGGCATCCTAACCAGGACTGGATTTGGGCCGCCGGCGGTCTCGGCGTCTTCGATCCCGGAATCAACGCCCTATCGATCGTCACGCATATCTTGCCGAACCCGCTGTTCATCACCTCGGCGACGCTGGAGTTCCCGGAAAACCGCGACGCGCCGATTGCCGCCTCGATCGTCTTCAGCGACGCCAACAATCTGCCGGTTTCCGCCGAATTCGACTGGCGCCAGACCGGCCACCAGAGCTGGGATATCGTTGCCGAAACCGACGCCGGCATGATGGTGCTGGCCGAAGGTGGCGCCAAGCTGTCGATCGACGGCAAGCTGGTGCATGACGAGCCGGAGCAGGAATACCCGGCCCTCTACGCCCGCTTCGCCGACATCATCAAGGCAAAGACATCGGACGTCGATCTGGCGCCGCTGCGGCACGTGGCCGATGCCTTCATGCTGGGACGGCGCAAGTTCGTGGATGCGTTTTTCGATTGAGCCTGCAGGCTACCTGAAAAATAAAAAGGCCGTGGAGCGATCCACGGCCAACGCCTGTTTTGACATCGAACCGGCTATAACGCAGACATTGTGAGCGATTTTACGCGCTGAAAATATCTGCATCCAGCATCCGGCACACTCGGTTGTCGTCGGACGCCCATTTTACAACAATGGCACGGCGTCCGCTTTCGGCCCATTGCAGCCATTGTGAGGAGACTGCCAGCAACCTTTATCAGCGCAACGCGGTAGACGGCTAGCAAGGCATCCTTCCCCTGTTGCGTTTTCGATAACTCAGGGCTTTTTCCACGCTGACAATATCTTTTCTCGATGCGGCTCCCTCCTCAAGTACGACGACACCTGGGAGATAATCACGTCCTCCGCAGGGCCTGCGAAGAGCCTTGAGAACAGGACCGTTGATAAACAGATAGCGGCCGAGGTCAACGCAGTTCGGTTCTCCTGTCTCGATCAGATTGCCATTGGCATCACACCTCTCGATATAGGGGAAATTATCTGCTGCGGCTGAAAGCCGGCTAACGGCAGCGGCCGTGCTATACACCTCCCACAGAAAAAATGCGACAAAAGCGACACATCCGAAGAATACACTGAGCCGGTAAAGGCCACGGGCAACACTGGGATTGGCTGCGTCATCCGGCATTTAATATTCTCTACATTAGGACCGATGTCTCTTACTGGCGCAAACCTGCCGTTGCCGGTTAAGGCTTGCGCCCTCTGCCTCGACCCGACGACTGTCGTGATTCCTTCGCCGAATCCGAAAAACCTGGAGGCTTGCTTTTTACCCAGGCAACGAATGTTTGCACCGCAGGGTCTTCAAGAATGGCCTCGATCGTGGAGAACTTCTTGGCGAGTTGGGCATCAGTAAAAATCGCATGTATCTGGTCGTGGCAGATACGGTGCAGGCAAACGGTTTTCTTGCCACCTTTGCTCTTGGGGACGAGATGATGCTCGTCTTGCTGATCATCCGGGATCACGCGCTCGCACATTGGACAAAGCACCGGCTCAGGCACCGCCACGTCCCATGAAGCCAATTCGTCTCTGTTTTTGCGGGCCATCGGTCCATCATCCTAAGCGCTGCCGGCCTTGCTTCCATTTTGCTTGGATCGATGCAGGCCCTTGTACCCGCAGATAACGCTTCTCATCAGGCGGAGCAATGCTGTTCTAAACCAACCCTGGGCCATGGCATGGAAGTAGTTCTGGACCACCTTATCTGAGCAGCATTATGATCGCCACTATTCGCACCAGTGCCACTTCCCGATATGAGCGACCAAGAGATTGGCAGTCTGGGTGTACCTTTTGCTTTTGTTCAGTTGTCGACCACTGGTGGACGGAGGCTGAGTGTATGGCGACGAATTTGTTCGCCGATAGAAATGCCTTTAAGGCCAATCAACTTCACGATTATTTTGCCGCACAGCCGACGTTGCGTCACAAACGGTGGTAGCATAAATTCGAATTTCACAACCGTTTCCTGCGGCAACACGCCTTCCACATAATAGAGCGATCGTTGGCTTTTTTCGTTTAATGCGTGAAAGCATCAAGCCTTCTTCACCCAGCGCCCATCCTGATTCTGCTGCCAATAAGTCAGCGCATGCCCCTCGCCTTTCAGCACCTTCCAGTGCGCCCGCGCGCCTTCAAGCTGTTCCTGATCATAGCCGTCGAACATGAACACCACCCGCTCGTAGGTGCCGACCGGCGGTGGCACAGCGCCGTCGATGATGAAGCGAACGGTGGCACTGTTGGCGTTACCGTCACCAGCAGTCAGCAAGATCGGCTGGTCACCGGAAAACTCCGTCGCATCGGTGCCGTGCGGCAAAAAGCTGTCGTCGCGATAGGTCCACAGATGGTTGTCGAGCATGTCGCGGCGCTCGTCATCCGACGTCTGCACCACGACGCGCCAGCCGCGCTCGACACAGCGGTCAAGCAGGGGCGGCAGCGCGTCTTCGAGCTTGGATTCGGTCAGGTGGTAGAACAGGATTTCGGTCACGTCGCCGGTCAGCTCTCGTAATTGGAGCGAACGAGTTCATCAAGCAGACGAACACCGAAACCGGACGCCCAGGACTGGTTGACCTCGTCGGTCGGCGAGCCCATCGCGGTGCCGGCAATGTCGAGATGCGCCCACGGCGTGTCCTTGACGAAGCGCTTGAGAAACTGGGCGGCGGTGATCGAACCGGCATAACGGCCGCCTGTGTTCTTCATGTCGGCGAACTTGCTGTCGATCATCTTGTCATATTCCTTGCCGAGCGGCAGGCGCCACAGGCGCTCCTGCGTCGTCAGTCCGGCTGCGGTCAGCTGGCCGGCCAGCCGGTCGTCATTGGTGAACAGGCCGGCGTGATGGCTGCCGAGCGCCACCATAACGGCACCGGTCAGGGTCGCCAGATTGATCATGAACTGCGGCTTGAAGCGGTCGTTGCAATACCACAGCGCATCACACAGCACGAGCCGGCCTTCGGCGTCGGTATTGATGATCTCGATGGTCTGGCCAGACATCGAGGTGACGATATCGCCCGGACGCTGGGCGTTGCCATCCGGCATGTTTTCCACCAGGCCGATAATCCCGACGACATTGGCCTTGGCCTTGCGGGTTGCCAGCACGTGCATCAGGCCGGTGACGGCGGCCGCACCACCCATGTCGCCCTTCATTTCCTCCATGCCGGCACCCGGCTTGATTGAAATACCGCCGCTGTCGAACACCACGCCCTTGCCGACGAAGGCGACCGGCCGGTCCTTCGGCTTGCCGCCCTTCCACTGCATGATCGCCAGCCGTGGCGGCCGCACCGAGCCCTGCGCCACGCCGAGCAGTGCGCCCATGCCGAGCTTCTTCATTTCCCGTTCGGTGAGGATTTCGACTTCGACGCCAAGCTTTTCCAGCTCTTTCGCCTTGGCGGCGAATTCGACGGGGCCGAGAATGTTGGCGGGTTCGTTGACCAGGTCACGCGCAATGAACACACCCTCGGCGATCGCCTGCGAATAAACCGCGGCCTTCTTGGCGGCGATAACGGCGCCGGTAACGATGGTCACCTTGACCGGTTTCGGCGGGCTCTTCTGGTCGTCATCGTCCTTCTTGGTCGTCTTGTAGGTGTCGAAGCTATAGGCATTCATTTCCATGCCGAGGGCAAAATCGGCCGCCGCCTTGCCGGACACCTCGAGACCGGGCGCATCAAGAAAAATTACCACCTTTTCCGCACCGCGGGTTTTCGACGCTGCCGCACCGCCGGCTTTCAGCCAGTCATGCGCCGTTAGGTCGGCGCCATCGCCGATGCCGAGCACCAGGATACGATCGACAGGCGCGCCCTGCGGCGCAACGATGTCCAGCGCACGGAGCGATTTTGCCTTGAACTTGGCGATTCGCGCGGCCTTGGCAATGATCGCATCCGGATCGGCTTCCGCAGCACCGGCCGCCTCTTTTCCGTCAAGAGTCTTGAGCAAGATTGCCAGGCCGCCCGACAGGCGGGCCGACTTGCTGAAACCGATTTCGAATTTCAATGACATGAAGAAACTCCAGAATTGCCTTGGGCCGAAGCCAGTCTGTTACATGGGGGTTACAGTGGCAAACATTCGCCATCAACCGCAAGCCCGGAAACAGGTTCATGCACCGTTGTTGGTTTCGATGACCTTGGCAAGGCGCTCCCTTATGTTTACATGCTGTTAACCATCATTCTTTGCCGAGCCTTAGCCCTGCTCCTTTACAATTTCGTTATCGTGGAAAACATGCAAACCGGTTCATTCAACGCGATAGGGACATCAGGCTCAGCCATGTCCAGACTGGCGGCAGGCAACCGGACGGACGGCAGGAAAATGGGCCAGGACCCCGCATGAAGTTGATCGAACGTTATATCCTGAAGCGGGCAACGGGCATGTTCTTTGCCACGCTTTTGCCGCTGATGGCGATTGTCTGGACGACGCAGGCGCTGACCAGCGTCAATCTGGTCACCGATAGCGGCCAGTCGACGCTGGCTTTCATGCGTCTTGCAACGCTGATCCTGCCCTCGATCATTCCGCTTATTCTTCCCTTCGCGCTGGTGATCGGCGTGGCGCAGACGCTGACAGCGATGAATGCCGATTCGGAGCTGACTGTCCTGAATGCCGCCGGCAGTTCGCGCATGACCATCATCCGCCCGGTGATCTATCTCGGTCTTGCCCTGAGCGCCGTGTCGTTCACCGTCGATAACTTCGTCGAGCCCTATTCACGCATGGCCGTGCGCAAGATGATCGCCACAGCCCATGCCGACCTTCTGTCCTCGGTCGTCCAGGAAAACACCTTCCGCAAGATTACCGATGGCCTCTATGTGCAGGTTGCCTCACGGCGCAACGGCGGCGTCCTGCACGGCATCTTCGTCGCCGATTCGCGCGATCCGGCCTATGAACTCGTCTATTACGCCCGCGAGGGCGCCGTCGACGACAGCGGCTCGGCGCTGGTGATGAAGGATGGCGAAGTGCACCGCAAGCTGCCGGATGGCAACGTCTCGATCATCAAATTCGACAGCTACGCCTTCGACCTGACCGACATGACCAAATCGGCCGGCCAGGCAACGATCCGCGCCAAGGACCGCGACCTGCCCTTCCTGATCAACCCTGACCCGAAGGATCCGGTTTATGTGAAAAATCCGGAATCTTTTACGGCCGAACTGCATCGCCGCTTCACCGAATGGACATATCCGCTGCTGTTTGCCCTGATCGCGCTGGTTTTCAGCAGCGATGCTCGGTCGCACCGGGAGGCTCGCGTCCATCCGATGATCACGGCGCTTTTGACCTGCCTGTTCATCCGCTGGACGACATTCTATGCGGCCAACAGTGCAGAAGAATCACGCTTCTTCATCCCGATCATGTATCTGATCCCGCTTGGCACCGGCTATCTGACGATACGCCAGCTGATGGGCAACAGACGGCTTGAAATTCCGCTCACACTGGAGCAGAAGGTCAAGGAGATTCTGGTTCGCCTGCGCCTGACCAAGGCCACCCCGGCATCTGACGGGAACCAGGTGAAATGATCTTCACGACGCTCGGGCGTTATTTTTTGAAGCGATACGCGATCACCACATTCTGGTTCCTCGCCGGTATCTTCGCGTTGATCTTCATCATCGACTTTAGCGAGCTTTCCAACCGGATGTCGCAGCTACCGCGCTATTCGGTCCTCGGCGCGCTGTTGATGACGACATTCCGCATTCCAACGATCCTACAGCAAACGGTGCCGTTCGTTGCCCTGTTTGCCGGCATGGCGTCGCTGATTTCGCTCAATCGCCGCTATGAACTGGTGGTGACGCGCGCCGCCGGGATTTCAGCGTGGCAGTTCCTGCAGCCCTTCGTGATCGGCGCGTTCCTGTTTGGAATTGGAACGGTGGTCGCACTCAATCCGATCGCATCGTGGGGAACAAAACAGGCAGAAGCGCTTGAGGCCGAATGGGGCAGCTCGTCCTCGGCCGCGTCGGCGATCTCCATCCCCTGGCTGCGCCAGATCTACGGGAACGACGATACGATCATCGGTGCCCGGTCCGTCCAGGACGAAGGCAAGACACTGGTCAACGTGACAGTGATCCATTTCGATCCGCTCGGTACGATCGTTTCGAGGCAGGACGCCGCCTCGGCAAAACTGGAAGATGGTTACTGGCTTCTTAACAACGTGACGGAAACCCGCAACGGGGAACTGCCACGTCGTATTGCAACGGTACAACTGCCGACGCACCTGAAGCCGGAGTTCGTTCAGGAAACGCTGACGAAGGCTGATTCTATTCAATTTTTCGACTTGAGACGAAAAATTGAAGTGGCGAAGTCGTTTGGCTTCCCAACCAACGCAATGGAAACCCAATTCCATTCCATGCTGGCGCTTCCACTGCTTCTGGTCGCAATGACTCTGATCGCTGCAAGCGTCTCTTTAAAATTTAGCCGGTTTAACCAATCGAGACCGGTAATTCTCGGTGGAATCCTGTCGGGCTTCGTGCTTTATGTCGTCACCGTGCTTGTCAAAGCATTCGGGAGCAGCGGCATAGTGCCTCCGTTCGTTGCAGCCTGGTTGCCAGTTGTTGTAGCGATGGCGTTGGGCTCGACGATTCTATTGCATGAGGAGGATGGCTAGTGGCGGCAAGCAACCGCAAACATATCAGGCTGCTGGCGGCCATTCTGCTTTCCGGTGTTGCGCTCCAGGCGCTGACTCCGATCGCACCCGCATGGGCACAAGAAACCAAGATCGATTCGTTCAATCCCAAGATGCCTGACGATGCCAAGATGCTTCTGTCGGCCAATGAACTTGTCTACAACAAGGACGCCGAGCGCGTGATCGTGCGCGGCGCAGTTCAGATCAATTATGGCGGCTACCAGATGGTCGCCCAGCAGGTCGAATACAGCCAGAAGACCGGGCGCATCATTGCGACCGGTCAAATCGAGCTGATCGAGCCCGGCGGCAACAAGGTCTATGCCGACCAGATGGACGTGACCGATGATTTCGGCAACGGCTTCATCGAGCGGCTGCGCGTCGAAACCACCGACCTGACCAAGCTTGCAGCCGTAACCGGCGAGCGGCGCAATGGCGAGGAGATGATCCTCAACAACGCCGTCTATACCGCCTGCACGCCCTGCGCGACCAATCCCGACTACAAGTCGCTCTGGCACGTCAAGGCGCAGCGCATCGTCCAGAATGGCAGGACCCATACGATCCGTATGGAGAACGCCAGGTTCGAGCTGTTCGGCAAGCCGATCCTGTATCTGCCGGTGCTCGAAGTTCCGGACCAGACGATCAAGCGCAAGAGCGGCTTCCTGTTTCCGAAATTCGGCTATACCCAGAAGCTCGGAGCGGGCATCAGCGTCCCCTACTATTGGGCGATTTCGCCTTATATGGATGCGACGGTTACAGCGACCGGCCTGACCCGTCAGGGTTTTCTGCTGCAGGGTGAGTTCCGCCAGCGCTTTGCAAATGGCGAACATATTCTCAGCATGGCCGGCATCAGCCAGCTCAACCGCAGCAGTTTCACCGGCAATACTGTCGATGCCCGGGAA
The DNA here is from genome assembly GCF_965279435.1 of Pararhizobium sp. NCBI lineage: Bacteria > Pseudomonadati > Pseudomonadota > Alphaproteobacteria > Hyphomicrobiales > Rhizobiaceae > Pararhizobium > Pararhizobium sp. The sequence goes on along the minus strand of NZ_CBDIHY010000003.1, from coordinate 2,925,089 downwards.
ACCAACCGCGGCATGATCGGCTCCAAGGGCACGTTCGAGATCAATCCGCGATGGGCTTTCGGCTGGGATGTTCTCGTTCAGAGCGACAACAACTTCGCCAAGACCTACGAGCTTTCGACCTTTGACGGAACGACGTTTACGAACCAGGCCTATCTGTCCGGTCTCGGCAAGCGCAATTCCTTCGATGCGCGCGCCTTCTATTTCGACATCCAGGATGCGGATCCCGACAGCCTTGCCGAAAACAAGCAGGCCGTTGCCCAGGTTCTCGACTATTCCTACACGCACCCGGAACCGGTGCTTGGCGGCGAACTGACGGCGGATATCAATCTGACCAACGTCAATCGCAATCGCGAGGACGACCTGATCATACCCGGCATTGTCGATCGCTTTCGCGGTCTCGAGGGCACCTATCAACGCCTGACTGCCGACCTGGAATGGAAACGCAACTTCATCGTTCCAGGCGGCCTGTCGCTGACGCCGATCCTTGCCGCCCGCGGCGATCTGATCGGATCGTCGATGGCCGACCCGGTCGGCTATACCGGTAACTTCGACAGCGACGACGCGGCGACGCGGCGGATGCTGACGGCCGGTATCGACGCGCGTTACCCGATCCTTTTGACGACGCAGTACAGTAGTCACATCATCGAGCCGATCGCACAGATTTTCGCCCGGCCGAACGAGGAATATGCCGGCGGCCTTCCGAACGAGGATGCGCAGAGCTTCGTGTTCGACGCAACATCGCTGTTCGACCGCGACAAGTTCTCGGGCTATGACCGCATCGAAGGCGGTACACGCGCCAATCTGGGCGTCCGCTATACCGGCGCCCTTGGCAACGGCTACGCCCTGCGCGCAATTGCCGGACAATCGTTCCATCTTGGTGGCGTCAATTCGTTTGCAAGCGACGACCTGGTCAAGGCTGGCGCCAATTCCGGCCTGGAAACCGACCGCTCCGACTATGTCGCCATGGTCGGCGTCGATGCCCCTTCCGGCATCACGGCAAGTTTAAGCAGCCGCTTCGACGAGCGTAATCTGGACTTGCGCCGGGCCGATGCAACGCTCGGCTACCAGGGTATCCTCTGGCAGACGGCCGTGACCTATACCAGCATCCAGGCGCAGCCGCTTTATGGCTCGACCAGGGACCAGGATGAAATCCAGACGGCGGCGGCCTATAAGTTCGCCGATTACTGGTCGGTGTTCGGCTCGGTTACCTACGACCTGAACAGCAATGTCATCACCCGCAATGGCGTCGGTATCACCTATGATGACCGGGATACGATCTTCTCGCTGGTCTACAAGGAAGAGCGCGACAGCAATCAATCGATCGCCAACGACTGGTCGATCGGCGCACGCATCAGCTTCCGCACACTCGGCGATATCAACGTTGGCGACGCAAAGTTCGACGCACTGAACTGAGGCGCGCCGTCCTGACGGCGCTTTCGTCTTGTCTGAGGCAGTCATGCCTCAGACGGAATGCAGGGTTTTTGGCAGCCGGATGGCACTTTTTGCGGCGGACGGCAGGTCTTGTCATTGTTCGGCCGCATGTATTATGCATTTGATGCGCAGAAATGCGCAGGATGATGGCGCTTGGCATGAAGATCATGGCCCCGGATACGCGATGTCCGGTGGAAAATGAAAAGGACAAAGAATGGGCGGGAAGCTTTCGATCACGCGCACGGTTTCGGCAATGATCCTTGCCTGCGGCTTGGCGCTTTCCTCCGCGCCGGTCACATATGCCGCGAGCAAGGTTGTTGCTGTCGTCAACGGTGCACCGATCACATCCGGCGACATTGCCAAGCGCGCCGCTTTCATGCGCCTGCAGAGGCAAAGCGGTGGCCCGGGCGCTGCACGCGAGCAGATGATCGATGAAGCCCTCAAGCGCGAAGAAGTCCTGCGCGTCGGCGCCTCCGTCAGCACCACCGAAGTCGAAGGCGCCGTCGGGCGTTTCGCCGCTGGCAACAAGCTCTCCGTTCAACAGCTGTCGCAGGTCCTCGACCAGGCAGGCGTTGGTATCGATCACTTCAGAAATTATGTTGCCGTTGCCATGAGCTGGCCGCGTGTCGTCAACGCCCGCTTCGGCGGCGGTGGTGGCGGACGGCTGTCGAACGAGGACCTCGTCCGGCGCATGCAGGAAGCCGGTGGCACCAAGCCGGTGACGACGGAATATTTCCTGCAGCAGGTGATCTTCGTCGTGCCCGCCGCCAAGCGCAACGCCATCATCGGCAAGCGCCAGGCCGAAGCCAACGCGTCGCGTTCGAAATATCCGGGCTGCGAGCAGGCAAAAGTCTTTGCCGCCACGATGCGCGATGTGTCGATCCGCAACCTCGGCCGGATGATGGCGCAGGAACTTCCAGGCGACTGGAAGCCGCTGATCGAGAAGGCCGGCGACAGCAACACAACCGCAACCCGCGTCACCGAACGCGGCGTCGAATATCTCGGCATCTGCAGGAAGCGCGAAGTCTCCGACGACCTGGCTGCCGAAATCGTGTTCCGCGCCGAGGATCTCGGCAAGAAGCAGGATGGTGACGACCCAAACAGCAAGCGTTACATCGAGGAACTGCGCAAGCGCGCGCAGATCATTGAAAAGTAACTTAAGCAGCATGAGCCCGACGCGCGACAGGCCGCTCGCCCTGACAATGGGCGATCCCGCCGGGATTGGCCTCGACATCAGCCTTGACCTGTGGATGAACAGGCAGAGCTTGCAGACGCCGCCGTTCATTCTGATCGGCGATCCCGCAGCCCTGCAGCAGCGCGCCCGCGTTCTTGGCCACGACATCGTGATCCGCGAGACGAGTTGCGCCGAGGCTTCCACCATTTTTGAGAGCGCGCTGCCGGTTTTACCGGTGGCCTGCGCTGTCCCGGTCACCCCGGGCATGCCGGATTCCGCCAATGCCGGTGCGATCACCGGCGCCATCGAAACCGCCGTGCGGTTGACGATGGACGGCTCGACCTCTGCCATCGTCACCAATCCAATCGCCAAATCCGTACTCTACGACGCCGGCTTCAGATTTCCCGGCCATACCGAATTTCTCGCCAATCTTGGCGAACGTGTGACCGGCGAGCCGCTGCTTCCGGTGATGATGCTCGCCGGCCCGAAACTGATGGCTGTCCCGGTAACGATCCATATCCCGCTGAAGGATGTGCCTAAACAGCTGACCGCCGACCTGATCTACCGAACCTGCGTCATTACCGTGCGGGACCTCAAGGACCGCTTTGGTCTTGCCTCTCCGCGCATCGCCGTTGCCGGTCTCAATCCGCATGCGGGCGAGAATGGCGCTCTTGGCTTGGAAGACGATGCGATCATCCGTCCCGTCATCGAACGGTTGAAAGCCGAAGGTGTTGACATTACCGGTCCCCTGCCCGCCGACACCATGTTCCACGATCGCGCCCGCGCCACCTATGACGTGGCGATCTGCATGTATCACGATCAGGCGTTGATCCCCGCCAAGGCGCTCGGCTTCGACGACAGCGTCAATGTCACGCTTGGGCTGCCGTTCATCCGCACATCGCCGGATCACGGCACGGCGTTCAGTCTTGCCGGCAAGGGCATTGCCCGCGCCGACAGCCTGCTGGCAGCGCTACGGATGGCACAGCAATTGGCCGATAACGCCGCACGAGGGGAAAACTGATGGCGGCGATCGACGGCCTGCCGCCGCTGCGCGATGTCATAACGCGCCATGGGCTCGACGCGAAAAAAGCGCTCGGCCAGAATTTTCTGCTTGATCTCAACCTCACCCAGAAGATCGCCCGGACCGCCGGTCCGCTGGACGGGGTCACGGTGATCGAGGTCGGCCCAGGTCCCGGCGGCCTCACTCGCGCCATCCTGTCGCTGGGCGCCAAGAAAGTCATTGCGATCGAGCGCGACGGCCGCTGCCTGCCGGCGCTCGCCGAAATCGCCGATTTCTATCCCGGCCGTCTCGAGGTGATCGAGGGCGACGCGCTGAAGACATCGTTCGAGGACCTTGTGACCGCTGGCCCGGTCAAGATCATCGCCAACCTGCCCTACAATGTCGGCACGCAGCTTCTGGTCAACTGGCTCCTGCCGAAGGCATGGCCGCCATTCTACCAATCGATGACGCTGATGTTCCAGCGCGAGGTGGGGTTGCGCATCGTTGCCGATGCCGATGACGATCATTACGGCCGCCTTGGCGTGCTCTGCGGCTGGCGCACGAACGCCCGCATGGCCTTCGACGTGCCGCCACAGGCCTTCTCGCCACCGCCGAAGGTCACCTCGTCCGTGGTTCATCTGGAGCCGATTGAAAACCCGATCCCTTGCTTGGCCGAAGACCTCGAAAAAGTGACGATGGCTGCCTTTGGCCAACGCCGCAAGATGCTGCGCCAGAGCGTCAAGTCGATCGGCGGCGAAGCCTTGCTGGCCAGGGCGGAGATCGACCCGAAGCGCCGCGCCGAAACGTTGTCGGTGGAAGAATTTTGCAGGTTGGCGAACTGCCTTTGATGGCAGCTCCGGTCTTCCTCTTCTCCCCTGCGGGGAGAGGTGCCGAGCATAGCGAGGCGATGAGGCTCTCCGCGAGTTCAGAACCTGCCGCCCCCTCATCCGGCCCTACGGGCCACCTTCTCCCCGCTGGGGAGAAGAGAGAGGGGGCCGCACGCTCCCCTCAAACGATAGCTTAGTCCATCGGTTGATCAAGCGAGCTTCGGCGTTTCCGTCAGCAACCCATTGACGAACTCGAACAACCCGGGCCGGCGGTCGCGGCGCAGGCGTTCCGCTTCGACGATGGCCTGCACGGACGCAAAGGCGCTGTCGAGGTCCTCGTTGACGACGATATAGTCATATTCCAGCCAGTGCTCGATCTCGGAACGCGAATTGGCCAACCGCGTGGCGATGACCTCTTCGCTGTCTTCGGCGCGTCGGTGCAGGCGTGACTGCAGTTCGGCCATGGTTGGCGGCAGGATGAAGATCGAGACGACATCGCCGCCCATCTTTTCCTGCAACTGCTGGGCGCCCTGCCAGTCGATATCGAACAGCATGTCCTGCCCTTCCGACATGGCGGCCTCGACGGCGTCGCGCGGCGTGCCGTAGAAATTGCCGTGAACCTCGGCCCATTCCAGCAGCGCGTCGGTCTGGCGCAATCCCTCAAACTCGCGGATCGACTTGAAGAAATAATGCCGTCCGTCGATCTCGCTCGGACGGCGCTTGCGCGTCGTGACGCTGACCGAGATGCTCATATGCGGATCCGATTCGAGCAGATTGCGCGCAATCGTCGACTTGCCCGCCCCCGAAGGCGACGAGATCACCAGCATGAGACCGCGGCGCTGGATGGCTTTGGTAGGGGTTTGGCTCACGGGGTCACTCCAGATTTTGGACCTGTTCACGGAACTGGTCGATGACGACCTTCAGTTCGATCCCGGCGGTGGTGACCGCAGCGGAATTCGACTTGGAACAGATGGTATTTGATTCGCGGTTAAATTCCTGGGAAAGGAAATCGAGTTTGCGGCCAACTGGCCCACCTTTTTTCAAAAGGTCGCGGGCAGCCGTAACATGGGTGCGCAGCCGGTCGATCTCTTCGCGGATATCGGCCTTTGCCGCCAACAACGCCACCTCGGCATAGAGACGGTCCGGATCGACCTTCGAGCCGCCGTCCATCACCAAGGCGATCTGGCTGGCAAGACGGACAGTGATGACAGCGACGCTGCGTGACGGGTCCGCCTCGATCTCGCCGGTCAGCATCTCGATCCTGTCGATCTGCTCCAGCAACACCCGGTAGAGCGCCACGCCCTCGCGCTCGCGCATCGACGTCATATCGGCCAGCGCCTGCCGCAGTCCGGCGAGGATATCGCCGTCGCGGGCGGCGCGCTCCCCTTCCTGCTCCTCCGGCTCGCGAAAGTCGACGATGCCGCGAATGGACAAGAGCGTATCAAGGCGAAGCGGTGACGGATCGATGACATCGCGCAACTGCTCGCGCAGCGACAGGACGGCAGAAAGCGCACCCTGGTTGATCACCGGCTCGACGCCCGCTTCGCTGGCGCTGACACTGAGATTGACCTGCATGTTGCCGCGCGAAAAACACTCGCCCGCCAGCTTGCGGACGTCAGTCTCCAGATGCTCGGTGCCCGTCGGCAGGCGCAGCCGCAGGTCGAGGCCCTTGCCGTTGACCGAGCGTAGTTCCCACGCCCAGCGGTAGCGTCCGCAGGTGCCCTCGCGGCGGGCAAATCCGGTCATGGATTGCAGCGGCATCGTCTCGTCCTCCGGCCCCAGCGGTGCCCGCGCTCAACAAAGCGAAGCCGGCTGCGGAACATTGAATTGATCATGAATGTTTACGGCCCCGGGACAGTCAACCGCAAGGGTCAAGCGTACCGGAGCCGTGTCATCCACAAGCCTGATGGAAGCCCAGTTATTGCTGGGCTGGTGCCGTCTCGGTCGCTTTTGCGGCAGCGGCCTTTTCAGCCTCGATCTTGCGCCAGCGGCGGACATTGTTGTTGTGCTCGTCGAGCGTCGTGGCAAACACATGCCCGCCCGTGCCGTCGGCGACGAAATAGAGGTCCGATGTGCGCGACGGGTTGGACACCGCTTCAAGTGCTGCCCGGCCCGGATTGGCGATCGGCGTCGGCGGCAGGCCCTTGATCAGGTAGGTGTTATAAGGCGTGTCCTTCTCGAGGTCCGACTTCAGGATGGGCCGGTCGGCGGGTTTACCGTCGCCGCCAAAAATCCCGTAGATGATCGTCGGATCGGACTGCAACCGCATGCCTTTTTCCAAGCGATTGATAAAGACGGAAGCGACGCGTGAGCGTTCGTCGGCAATGCCGGTTTCCTTCTCGACGATCGAGGCCAGGGTGACGAATTCGTCGCGGTTGGCGATCGGCAGGTCCGGGTCACGCTTCTCCCAGATCTGATCGACAAGCTGCTTTTGCGCTGCAGCCATCTGCGTGACGATTTCCGCCCGCTTGGTGCCGCGCGAAAACTTGTAGGTATCCGGGCGCAGCGTGCCTTCAGCCGGGATCTGCGCAGGCAGGTCGCCTTCAAGAACCGGATCGCTGCTCAGCCTGGCAAACATCTGCTTGACGGTCAGGCCTTCCGGCAGCGACACCGAGTAGAGGATGGACTTGCCCGATTTCAGGAGCTGCATGATCTCCTGCATCGAGGAGCCGGCCTTGATCTCGTATTCGCCGGCCTTCAGCGTATCGTTGTCCTCGAGATAGGCTTCCGACATGAAGCGGAAGACGCGGCCATCGGAGACGATATTGTTGCGCTCGAGGCTGCTGGCGATCTCCTGGATGCCGGCACCGTTGCGCACAATGAAATTGGTGTTGGCCGTCAGCGGGCCGTTGTCCTCATAGGCGGACATCGCATAATAAACCGTCCCGGCTGCTGCAATGGTCAGACAGACGATCACGGTCATCAGGAAATTCAGAAAGATAACGACCTGGCTTTTTGCCTTGCGCGACCGCCTGGGCGGCTGCGGTACTTTTTCCGGACGAAGAGCTTCGCTCGCCGATTTCGGGATGATCGGGCCGTTATTGCCCGCCTCGTTGCGGCCGAAAGGCGCTGCGTTGTTTTCGTTTGCGTCGTTCACTGGTGTCCTGGGTCTGGAATTCGCATCATGCACGTCTCCATTCCTGATGCGAACTCCAGAAGAGAAGCAGGAATGAGAATCACCTTGTCACGATTATAGCGACAGTACGCCTCTGGCCTTGTGTCAGCATGGTTACAAAGCCACATGCTGACGATACCGGCTCAGTCGCAATCGTCCATATGCCATGTTTGAACCGAGCAATGCGGCAAAAGCACGATAGTGGGAGAATTATCGTGCTTGCGGGGTACGCTAGCGATGCCGGCGTTGGTGACGGGCCGCCATCCGGCAGGCCCGTTGCGTCCAAATCAGGCGTAGCGGCGTAGAATCAGCGAGGCGTTGGTGCCGCCGAAGCCGAACGAATTCGACAGGGCGACGTTGATCTCGCGCTTGCGCGCCACATGCGGCACCAGGTCGATCTTGGTTTCGACCGAAGGATTGTCGAGGTTGAGCGTCGGCGGCGCGACATTGTCGCGGATCGCCAGCGCGCAGAAAATCGCCTCGACAGCACCGGCAGCACCGAGCAGGTGACCGATCGCCGACTTGGTCGATGACATCGACACCTTGCCCGCATGATCGCCCATGACGCGCTCGACGGCGCCAAGCTCGATCGTATCGGCCATGGTCGAGGTGCCGTGAGCATTGACGTAATCGACGTCGGATGCCGAGAGGCCGGCGCGCTTCAGCGCCATCTGCATGCACCGGTAGGCACCGTCGCCATCTTCTGCCGGCGCGGTAATGTGATGGGCATCGCCGGACAGACCATAACCGACCACTTCGGCATAGATCTTGGCGCCGCGCGCTTTGGCATGTTCGAGTTCTTCGAGAACGACGATACCGGCACCCTCACCCATGACGAAGCCGTCACGGTCCTGATCGTAGGGGCGCGATGCCTTGGTCGGATCGTCGTTGTGCTGCGTCGACAAGGCCTTGCAGGCGGCAAAGCCGGCCAGCGCGATGCGCGAAATCGGCGATTCCGTACCGCCGGCGACCATCACATCGGCATCGCCCATGATGATGAAGCGCGCCGCGTCGCCGATGGCGTGGGCACCCGTGGAGCAGGCGGTGACGACGGAATGATTGGGGCCGCGCAGCTTGTGGCGGATCGATACCTGGCCGGAGGCAAGGTTGATCAAGCGGCCCGGAATGAAGAAGGGAGACACCCGGCGCGGGCCGCGGTCACGCAGCGTAATGCCGCCTTCGACGATGCCTTCGAGACCGCCGATACCCGAACCGATCATCACGCCTGTGGCGATCTGGTCTTCGTCGGTCTTCGGATGCCAGCCAGCATCCGCAAGCGCCATGTCGGCGGCAGCCATTGCATAGATGATAAAACTATCGACCTTGCGCTGTTCCTTCAGTTCCATCCAGTTGTCGGGATTGAACGTGCCATTGGTGCCATCGCCAAAAGGCAGACGGCAGGCGATCTTTGCGGGGAGGTCTTCGACTTCGAATTCAGTGACTTTGCGGGCAGCGTTGTCGCCGGCGATCAGCCGCGACCAGGATATCTCAGTTCCGCAGCCCAAGGGAGATACCATGCCGGTACCGGTGATAACGACACGTCTCATGCCCGTGATCCATCCTGCCTGTTCGTTCCAGAACCGGACCGGACCCTTAAGCAAAAAACCGGATCCGTACATCCTTTTCCGTGATGCTGTACCGCGTGATCTCAGGTACGGAAGCCATCAGGCTTTCCTTGATCACGCTTTTTCCTCCCGAAATGGGGAGACAGTCCCTGAGAGGGACGAAAGGCGGGCCGCAAAGCGGCCCGCCCCAACACGGCCTGATATTAGGCCTGTGCCTTTTCGATGAACTTGACAGCGTCGCCGACCGTCAGGATCGAATCCGCTGCATCGTCGGGAATTTCGACGCCGAACTCTTCTTCGAATGCCATGACCAGTTCGACGGTGTCGAGCGAGTCAGCGCCCAGATCGTCGATAAAGCTCGCGCCTTCCGAAACCTTTTCGGCATCGACGCCAAGATGATCAATAACAATTTTCTTTACGCGTTCTGCTACGTCGCTCATGTCGGATTCCTCGACCTTTGTTTTTCTCAACGATGCCGTTCTGACATCGGTACCCTATTAACGCCTGAAAGATCAAGACGATCCGCCCGGCAATTCCTTCAATCGAAAGCGGGCAAACCACGCCTGCCAAAGCCAGCGTATACCGCATATCTTCCGATCGACTGCGCACAGTCATGGCCCGCTTAACACGGTTTAAGTCTGTCGCAAAGTCCGAAAATCTCCGGCAATGGCTTGGTCAACATGCAATTCCCGGTATTTCGCCCCCACACCTCCGATTGACGCGAAAACGTGGCGGCACAGGCTTTTGACAGCCCGTGCCAAGGGATTAGATCATTGCCATGCCGCCGTTGACATGGATGGTCTGTCCGGTGACGTAACCGGCCTCATTCGAAGCCAGATAAGCAACCGCCGAGGCCACTTCGCCGCCGGTTCCCATCCGCTTCATCGGAATGGCGCCCATGATGGCGTCCTTCTGCTTGTCGTTGAGCTTGCCGGTCATCGCACTTTCGATGAAGCCCGGAGCGACACAGTTGACCGTGACGTTGCGGGTAGCGATTTCCTGGGCGAGCGACTTGGAAAAGCCGATCATGCCAGCCTTGGCGGCACAGTAATTGGCCTGGCCGGGATTGCCGGTGACACCGACGATCGAGGTGATGTTGATGATGCGGCCATGGCGGCGGCGCATCATCGGATGGGTCAGCTCACGGGTCAGCCGGAAGACCGAGGTCAGGTTGACCTCGATGACGGCGTCCCAGTCTTCGTCGCTCATGCGCACGAACAGGCCGTCCTTGGTGATGCCGGCATTGTTGACGAGGATATCGACGCCACCAAGCTCGGCTTCGGCCTTTTCGCCGAGCGCCTTGACGGCATCGCGGTCAGCCAGATTGGCCGGAAACAGGTGAACGCGCTCGCCGAGCGAATTGGCCAGCTCTTCCAGCTTTTCGACGCGGGTGCCGTGCAGGCCAACAATGGCGCCCTGCGCGTGCAGGATACGGGCAATTTCTTCGCCAATGCCGCCGGATGCGCCGGTAACGAGGGCCTTGCGGCCAGACAGATCGAACATGGTCTTGGGTCCTTGTTGGGTTCGGCTCAGCCGAGCAAAGTTTGAAGCGCCGCGTCGATGTCGGCGGGGGAATTGACGGCAATGCCGGTGACTGTCTTGTCGATGCGGCGCGCAAGACCGGTCAGCACCTTGCCGGAACCGATCTCGTACAGTGTCATCACATCATGGGCGGCAAACCACTCGACGGTTTCGCGCCAACGGACCTGACCGGTGACCTGCTCGACCAGCAGCGTGGCGATTTCGCCCGCATCCGTCACCGGGGCTGCGCGCACATTGGCGATCAGCGGCACGGCCGGATTATGCTTGGCAACGGTTGCCAGCGCCGCGCGCATGGCATCGGCTGCCGGCGCCATCAGCGTCGAATGGAATGGTGCGGAAACCGGCAGAAGGATGGCGCGCTTGGCGCCCTTTTCGGTAGCGAGCGCCGCAGCCTTTTCGACAGCCGCCTTCTCGCCCGAAATCACCAGCTGGCCGCCGCCATTGTCATTGGCAATCTGGCAGGATCCGATTTCGCCGACGCCATCGCAGATGGCTTGTACATCGCTGTGCTCAAGCCCGATGATCGCTGCCATCGCGCCTTTACCAACGGGAACGGCCGCCTGCATAGCATTGCCGCGAATGCGCAACAGCCGCGCCGTGTCCGCCAGCGAAAACGTGCCGGCGGCACAGAGCGCCGAATACTCGCCGAGCGAATGGCCGGCAACATAGGAAACCTTGGACTTCAGGTCGAGGCCTTTTGCTTCCAGGACCCGGAGTGCTGCGATTGACACCGCCATCAGCGCAGGCTGGGCGTTGGCCGTCAGCGTCAGCGTTTCTTCCGGGCCGTTCCACATGATGTCAGAGAGCTTTTCGCCGAGCGCGTCATCGACTTCGGCAAAGACAGCGGCGGCTTCCGGAAAGGCATCAGCCAGATCCTTGCCCATGCCGAGCGCCTGGCTGCCCTGTCCTGGAAATGTGAATGCAATTGCCATGAGGTTTTTCCTCGTCATGCGCGGTCCAGCCACGCCGTTTCATTCCAACTCTTTGCCGGCAAACATAAGGCAGGCATAGGCTTTTTCCTCTCCATTCACATTCCTGGCGCTTGAGTCAAGCTTTTGAGCCCCAAAGCCAGCACCTGTGCACGGCAACCGCTTTTCCCTTGCACCGCAGCAAACAGCCTCTACATTCGCCGCCGAACAAGTTTGAGGCACGTTGAGCACCATGAAATACAACACACTCGGCCGCACCGGCATCACGGTTTCGGAAATCTGCCTGGGCACCATGACCTGGGGCACGCAGAACAGCGAAGCGGAAGCGCATGAGCAGATGGATTATGCCGTCAGCCAGGGCGTCAACTTCTTCGACACCGCCGAACTCTACCCCGTCACCCCGGCTGGCCCGGAAAGCATGGGCCTGACCGAGGACTATATCGGCACCTGGCTGAAGAAGAGCGGCAAGCGCAGCGAGATCGTCGTCGCCACCAAGGTCGCCGGCCCCGGCCGCCCCTATATTCGCAGTGGCACGCCGGCCAGCCCGAAGACCATGCGCGAGGCGCTGGAGACCAGCCTGAAGCGCCTGCAGACCGATCATGTCGATCTCTACCAGATGCACTGGCCAAACCGCGGCCATTATCATTTCCGCCAGGCCTGGACCTACGACCCCTCGCATCAGGACACATCCGCAACGGTCGAAGACCTCGCCTCCATCGTCGAGACGCTCGGCGCCTTCGTGAAAGAGGGCAAGGTCCGCGCCATCGGGCTGTCCAACGATACCGCCTGGGGCACGATGAAGATGCTGGCGCTTGCCGAGAAACACGGCTTGCCCCGCATCGCCTCGCTGCAGAACGAATACAATTTCCTTTACCGCGCCTTCGATCTCGACCTTGCCGAAGTCAGCCACCACGAAGATGTCGGCCTGCTCGCCTATTCGCCGCTGGCCGCCGGTCTTCTCTCCGGCAAATACCTGAGCGGCGCCAACCCGGAAGGCTCGCGCCTGTCGATCAACGGCGATCTCGGCGGCCGCTATACCGAATATCAGGAACCCGCAGTCCAGGCCTACGCGGCCCTTGCCCGCGAACACGGTCTCGACCTTGCCCAGATGCAGCTCGCCTTCAGCCTCACCCGCCCCTTCATGACCTCGGTGATCATCGGCGCAACCAGCATGGAACAGCTGAAGACCAATATCGGCGCCAAAGACGTGGTGTTGTCAGACGCCGTGCTGAAGGGCATTGCCAAGCTGCACAAGATGTATCCGGCACCTATCTGAGGGGCAGAGCTGGCAACTGCCTGACGTCAGCAGCAGTCATAGCCGGGCAACCCATTAGGTCGCCCGGCCGCTGTTTCAGCCCTTTAATCGCAAATTCGCGTTCTCGAACGGAAAGCCTTCATTGTCGGTGGCTCTGCGCGACACTTCCACGAACCCGAACGCCATGTAGAACCGCATGGCTTGCTCGTTTTCGGTATAAACCTCCAGGGAAAGCGTGCCCTTTCGATCCACCGCATTGGGTGATCAGCATGCGGCCTATGCCCCGGCCCTGCTGGCCCGGGGCGACAAAGATTCCGCCGACGAACGTGTCCATCACGCTGATGAAACCAACCGGCTCACACCTGTGGCAGGCCACCCAGGTCTCTGCGTTGGGCAGGTATTTTTCCTCGATCAGCTGCCGCTGTTCGATCAGTCTGGATGCACCGATGAACGGGTGAGCGAGAAGGGAAGCGTCGAGCCAGATGCCTGACAGCGTCTTGGTGTCCGTCGCCGCCATATACGGCCGGACCACCGGATTTTGGTTCTCCATGAGAACTCCACAGAATAGATATGCAAAGAAGACCGGCACCTTGGGGGGCCGAACGATACCGCTACATGCGGTTGAAATCTGATCCTCTGCGCATAAGTCTCCTTCTGCCAATACGTCTGTGTATGTCCATCAAATCATGGCGTCAATGGCGGCTCTGGCCCAACAGGCAACGGACCTCCCGGCCGCATAGCCGGAAGCGGAGATGGCCCGAACCGGTCCGCCTTGACGCGCATCTTTCGCCCCCCTCAGTCTGACAGACATTCCCCTGATGCCTCCGCCTTCAGCCAGCCGATAAACTGCTGCACCGTTTTGCGCGCAGCCGTTTGCGGATGCGTGACAGCGTAATATGCAAAATCGGTTGGCCAAGGGGTGTCGAGCGCCAGGGCCAGGCGGCCAAGAGCGATTTCCTCCGTGGCATAGAGGTCGCGCACAAGGGCTATGCCCTGCCCGGCGATGGCTGCGCGGACGAGCAGGAAATCGTCGTCGAAAGATGGCCCACGCTCGGCCTGCCCGTCGCCGGCCACGCCGGCCGCCTGAAACCACATCCGCCAATCCGCCCGCGCACTGTCCTGAAGCAGCGGATAGGCAAGGCAATCTGCGGGGTTATTGATCGCTGGGCCGTTCCGCAACAGCGCAGGTGCGGCGACAGGCAGAAGAGCCGGGGTCATCAACCGTTCCGAAACGAGGCCGGGATAGCGGCCAAGGCCGTGGCGGATGGCAATATCGACGCGGTCCCTTTGCAGATCGGCAAGCTGCGACGTCGCCTCCACCCGGATTTCAATTTCCGGATGACGGGCCGTAAACCGCCCCAGCCGAGGCACCAGCCAGGATGCCGCAAAGGACGGCTCCGTGCTGACAGTCAGCGCCGGCCGTGCATTGACGGTCTCCAGGACGTCGAGACTGCGCGCGATCTGGTCAAAAGCCAGAACGAGGGCCGGGTGCGCCTTCTCACCTGCGGGCGTCAAACGCACGCCATAACGCGTACGCGTGAACAGCATCACGCCAAGGCGATCCTCCAATTGCTTAATCTGCTGGCTGATGGCCCCGGCGGTGACGCCCATCGCATCCGCCGCTTTCTTCAGGCTGCCATGACGCCCGGTTTCAGCAAATGCGCGCAGCGCAAGAAGAGGGAGAAAAGGATTCAAAGATTAGCCTATCTAAATTCTAAGATCAGATTGAATCGTTTTTTATTGGTATCCATTCAACGTATTAACAGACTAGAGGCCGCTCCGCAAATTTAGCAAAGCGCACATCAGGAAGAGACGGAGACCACATGCCAGACTTAGTGACGGAGCCACAATACCGCAGCGCAGATCAGGCCGGGTTTTGTATCTCCCAGCAGGGCAACCTGAATGATTGATCTTTACACCGACTCTTCCCCGAACGGGTTCAAGGCAACGATTGCGCTTGAAGAACTGGCGCTGCCCTATCGCCTGCATCATATCGACATCGACAAGGGCGAGCACCGGCAGCCGGCCTTTCTGGCGCTCAATCCGTACGGCCGCATCCCCGCGATCGTGGATCACGAGACGGGCGTCACCCTGTTCGAATCCGCCGCCATCCTGCTCTATCTCGCAGAGAAAAGCGGGCAGCTTCTTCCACAGGCCACCGTTGCGCGATGGGAAGCGATCAAGTGGCTTCAGTTCCACGCATCGAGCCTCGGACCGCTTTTGGGTCAGCGGGTGCACTTCGAAATGTTTGCCGCAACGAAAATACCGGATGCCATCGAGCGCTACCGCCGCCTGACCGAAGATGCGTTCGCGGTGCTCGACGGCCGGCTTGCGACGCATGAATGGCTGGCGGGCGACAATTATTCCATCGCGGATATCGCCCATTTCGGCTGGACGCACATCGCCACGATCTGCGGATTCGGCTTTGCCCATCACCAGCATCTTGCCCGCTGGCACGATCAGGTTGCGCTTCGCCCTGCCGTCCAGCGCGGCATTTCCCTTCCGGCTCCAGCGACCGGTCCCTGAGCAGATTTCACAGAGGAGTAGCGACCACCATGAACATTATGGATAACACGGCACCGGCGGGCACCCTGCTCGGAGGGGCTTCCTTTGACGCCTTCGCGGCGCATCCGGGCTATCGCCGCATGTTTGCACCCAACCATCTGACGATCGGCATCTTCCTGCCGTTGCGCTTCTGGCAGGGTGACATGCGGGTATTGGAAGGCCAGGCCGAACACGTTGCCGATATCGATCGCCGCGGCTTTGCGGCCGTCTGGGTCCGCGACGTTCCGCTCTACGATCCAAACTTCGGCGATGCGGGACAGGTCTTCGACCCCTTCACCTATCTCGCCTACCTGGCGGCCAGGACCGAGCGCGTTGCGCTGGCGACCGGAAGCGCAATCTTCAGTTTGCGCCATCCCATCGACCTTGCGAAAATGTCGGCGACGATCGACCATCTGTCCGGCGGAAGACTGGTGATGGGTATTGCATCGGGCGACCGGCCTGTCGAATTCCCGGCCTATGGTATTGATTTCGATGCACGCAGCGCCCGTTTTGCAGAAGCGGTCGCCTGGTTTCGCCAGCTTGTCGCAGACGGCCAACCCTCCATTCGCGGAACGTTGGGCACACTTCATGGGGCAACCTTGATGCCCAAAGCGGCTGCGGGACGCATTCCGCTGATCGTGACGGGATCAAGCCGGCAATCGCCGGAATGGGTGGCGGAACACGCGGATGGCTGGCTAACCTATCCGCAGGCCACCCATACTGCAGATGGCCCCAGACGGCTTGCCGAAAACATTCGTGCATGGCGCAACCGCATCCCCGATGGCGGTTTCAGACCGCACATGACCAACGAATGGCTGGATCTTGTCGGCGACACCGATTTCCCGCCCACCCCGCAGCACGGCGGCTTCGTGCTCAGGACCGGCAGAAAGGGGTTGATCGCGCTTCTGCATGCGTGGCGGGAAGCAGGCGTCAATCATGCAGCCCTCGGCATCCAGTTTTCGGAACGCCCGGTCAAGGAGATCATCCAGGAGCTGGCCGAGGAAGTCCTGCCACACTTTCCGTCGTTCGAGGGGCATCAGCGGTTGCCGGCCACATGGTGATGGCCGTCGAAAGGCGGCTGGCGCGGAGATGAAAAACATGACCCGGCCGCACCAGCAGGCGGCACCGAGCTGAGGCCCTATCGGCCGGTACACCGCATCGCCCCACATTCGGAGCGGCGCGGTTACGGCGCGTCGTCAACGGCAACGCACTCCTGCCAATCATCGACGCGCAGCCCAGCTTATCGCAGCGGCTGGGGCTCGGGAAATTTCCAGGCACCGTCGAGAATGTTTTCGCGCGGGCGATAGAGCCGGACGGTATAGTTCCAGCCCTTCACGATCGGCAGGCAATTGGCAATTTTCCCGTCGCAGCCACCGAACTGGATGGCGATCGAACCGTCCGCGCTCTTCTTGGCCGTCACGTTGTTGAGCGCATAAGCATCATAGGGGTTCTTCTCGTAGTAACCCTTCGCATTGTAGAGGCTGATCGACCAGAATCCGTCAACCGGAACATCCTTGACGTCGAGCTTGTAGATCTGTTTTCCGTCATTGTTCGCCGGTGTGATGTTCAAATAGCTCGCATCCTTGTCGGGATTTCCGCCCCAGGCGGCGGCGCTGGCCACGAGATGGCGCACCGGATCCACTTCAGCCTTCGATCCAAACGCCTTGTTGAAGTCCGGCATGGTTGTTGCCAAAACGAGCAGCGCATCGCGGACCTTCTTCTGGCTGGCCTGATCCCAGTCCGGCACCTCGAATTTTCCCGCCCCCCCGGGTTGGTTGATTTTCAAACCGTCCTGAAGAGCATGTACCTGATTGACGTCCTCCGGCTGGGCAGGATCGACGAATGTCCGGATGCCGACCACAGCATACCGGGTTCCGATCGCCTCCTTCGTCAGGGTGGTCGCCCCTTTGTAGGAAACCACCGGGACATAATGGTCCTCGTTGACCACCATCAGCGACATGAAGCGTGTGCCTGCATCCGGCAAGGTGACGGTTGCCGGTCCGGCATCCAGATCGATCACCACCGACGAATACAATGTATCCCGGTTGAGGCGGATGACGGTTTGATTGGCGACGTCTGCCGGTTCGCGGCGATGGACGAACTTACCTAAGGCGCCGTCTTTCACCATATTGCTGAAATAGAGATCGCTTTCGGCGCGAATGAAATTATCGACCGTCACAGGTTCGGCAGCAAATGCCACCGTGCAGTTGAGGGCGATAGTGATACCGGCAGCGGCCGTTCTTGCTGCGAAACTGTTGATCATTTCGGTTCTCCGCTTAGCTGTTGTGATCAAGAATCGGCGCCTTCCAGCGCCCGTCTAAGGCTTCGGGCTTCGGCCAATAGAGGCGCATCGCCATAAAGAAAGGACCGGCAGGAGCCGGAAGCCAGTTGGCTTCCTTGTCTGCACCAGGAGATTCATGCTGGATGATGAGCGTGATCCCGCCATCGTCATCCTTGCGCAAGCCGGGCAGCATCGGCGAATTGATCAGATACCGGTTCAGAACATTTGCCGACAAAAGGCTGTCTGGGAGTTCGTAGAGCGTCAGGGACCAGAAAGCGTTTACAGGCGGCAACTGACCGGGGGCGAAACGCAGTCTGTACATATCCTTGCCGTTGAGCGGCTTTTTGCGGCTATCAACGAAATAAGCCGGATACATCGCCTCATCTTTGGAATTGCCGTAAATTCCCAGAACCGCGCCGGACATTCGGTCGATATAACGGCCGGCCATAGAGTCGCGTGTGCCGAAGCTATCGGCACTGCTCCGCTTGCCGGTGTCCACTTGCGTTTCCTTGAACGTCTTGAACTCTGCCCAGGCATCCGCCATTCCTTCGGTCAAAGCTTTACGCAGATCCGGATTCATGGCCGCAACATCAAGCGTTTTACCGGCACCGATTCCCAGTTTGGCAAACCGGGCTCTGATGTCTTCTTCCGATGGATGTACCGGGCAGAATTGAAGAATGAAATTCAACTCCTCGAAGAATTGTGGTGAGGTTCGTTGGTCGGCAGATATCAGCGGCTTAAAGAAATCCACCCGGGGTTCGGGGTTCGGAGCCGGTTTGCCTGCGAACGCGGATAGTGGCTGAACCGCGTAGCCCGCCTGCACCGCCTTCACCTTCTCAATATCGTCAGGACCGAAAAGCTGCGTCCGGTAAAGAACGAAAGCGAATGCCGTTTCACATCGTATGACGGCCGTCACGTTTTCCGGCTTTTCCCCTTGCCAGCCGGGACCTGCCAACAAGTAGTGCCCCGCTGCGTTGCCAGTGGCGCGGCTGCCGACATAGGCGAAGTTGAATGTGTACATATCGATGAACTGCAGGGAGTAGTAACGCCCTTCCTCGACCTTCGGCACAGTGAAGACCAACGGTTCCGCGCGGAGATCCGCCCCGACATAGGAATAGGGCGTGTCCGAATTGGGCGTCTGAATCGCCTTGTCATCCGGCGTATAGACGCGCGCATTGTTGACCAGTGTATTCCAGGTCGCCTTATACTCGGGGCCACCCTTGTCGACAAAATAGGAGTGTTGCACCCGGTAGTTATCGACGAGCGGAAAACCATAAATGGTCGCTTCCTTGGCTATAGTGCGCGCTTCTTCAGCGGTGAGGTCAGCGGCAAGTGCCTCTCCCGTGTCCAACAAGAAGGGAGACACGGTGCCAATCAGCGCCGTCGATATCAAAAAGGTTCGTCTGGAAAGCACCGTTGTCGTCTCCCGTTGGAAGGCAAAAGTGATTGGGTGGCGATGCCCCCGGTAAGAACAAGTTTCGTAACAGTCACGGCGCGCATACTCGCCGGGGCCAAGCCTATTTCCGGACCCGCTCAACGTCCGAAAGCACCCATGCCTTGTCGAACAAGGCCTTCGTCGGTGCGTAGAGCCGGAACATCAGTTCGAAATCCCGCTTCGGATCCGTCGGTATCCAGTTCACATCCTTGCCATGTGGGGCTTTGGGTCCGAGAAACAGATCGACCGAACCGTCGGCATTTTTGATTAGTTCCGGGATCTGCGACGAGCGGCTGGCACGCGGCATGTTGCGGATCAGAGCATGGGTCTCACGGTCATAGGCAGTCAGCGACCAGTATTGCTCGACCGGCACATTGGCCGGCACATTGAGCCTGTAGGTCTTTCCCCCGTCGAAATCCTTGCCATCCTTGTCCTTGATCGAGATCAGATAGAACTGGCCCGTTCCGAGGCGCTTGATACCGATATAGCCATAGCTGTAGGTCAGGCCGCGAATATCGACTGGATAGGCATCGGGCTCGTCGAAGGAGGCGCTGGCAGCTTTGACCAATTCAGGATTGGCCGGAAAATTCCAGCGGCCCTTGCCGTAGAAGGGGACCAATTCCGAATCGTATTTGGCTTCGAGCCACTCCTGCGCTTCATGAATGCCGGCCTCAAGCTGCTTACTCGTTCGCGCATCCGGCTCGAAGGGTTTTCCCTTTTGAATGCCAAGCGTCCTCAGCTGGTCGATCATCACCCGGTCGCGTGGCAGCCACGGCTCGGCCTGGATGATGCGGTCGAGCGATGTGAAGAAGCTGGTATCGTAGCGGATAGTGCTATCGAACAGCACGTCCTTGGCGTCGCTGAACACCGTCTCCGGTGGGCTGGCCGCCTGCGACAACGGATAGACCTTCAGCTTTTTCGCGTAGGCAACCGACGCCGCGACATCGGCGTCACTATGGCTGGCGAGGTTCGACCGAAGCAATGCGTATCCGCCATAGGTGTCGGACTTCAGCGGGATGTAACCGTCAGGGATCTTTTCAGTGTAGCCGGGCGGCAGGATGAGATACTTGCCGCCCTTGCCCTGATCCGCTCCCAAAGGCCCGGCATCCTCAAGCGGCATCTGCCAGATATTGACGATATTGCCGTTGATCGAGCCGCCTTGCGCCGGCGGCACCTCGATGACGACCGGCCCGACATCCTTGGTGTTGGTGAAGGTCATCAGATAGATCGCGTCCGGATTCGGCGTCAGCGTCTGATTGTGCCAGTCGAGCGGCCGCGACCAATAGACGATCTGGTTGATCTTGCCCTTCGTCTTGGTCAGCATTTCCTGCAGCATCAGGTCGTAATTGACAGCCGGGATACCCCAGATGACCGCTTCCACGGCGCGGCGTTCAAGCGTGCGTTGCCGCAACTCCTGAGGAGAGAAAGCCGTAGCGGTCGTCGAGATCATCGCCGTGGCCATCACGGTGGCGAGGAACAATCGTCTCATAACAATACTCCTGTGGGTGCCGCCATCACAGGAACACTTCGTGGCCGGGCGGGGAAGTACGTTACAGTTACAATGGCTGCAACAGGCGGCGCAGCCGGAGCCAGAGCACCGTCTTGCGCCAGAATCATCCCCGCAAATCCCCGTCCTGAAAACCCGTGCCATACTTCTTCCCGTCTCATCACGGATACACCGGAAAGCGTTGCCGGCGAGGTGGGGCCGGTGCCCGGATGGTTTGGCGAAACGCGCGCGAAATCCCCGGGGCTGCGTGAAAGGCGGTTCTCCTCCGGTTCATGAAAATGGACCGGGCGTGCCGGGTAGCCACACCACAGGCGGTTCACCCCGCCGGACGGTTTTGCCGTCCAAGGGTGCAGGGCTGAACCCCGTCGCATTGAAAAGCCCAGCGGATAAGCGGCCGGGCTGGGGCATTGGAGGCTTTCTCCTGACACGGGAAAGCGCAGAAGAACCTGAGAAGCGCGGCAAAAGACATCGAACGGGGCGCTGAGAGGTGTCACCTACTCTTAACTACCTGAGGCACCCGATGTGCCCCGGCCAGTTTGCTCTTTGAAACCCATGGCGGTTCTTCGCGTGGGGATGAAAGACGTTGTAAGTGCGGCGTACGCCAAACTACTCCCTCCCCCTTGTGGGGAGGGTTGGGGAGGGGGCAAAGCGCGCAAGCGCGGAGCACGAGAAGCCCCTCCCGGCCCTTTGGGCCACCCTCCCCACAAGGGTAACGGAAAAGCCAAATTCCCCCTAAATTCCCCCCGCCCCTTGCTTCCTGCCCGAAAATGCGTATAAGCGCGCTGTTCGCAACACCCGGTCTTCTGGCTGGTGGCTGAACGGAGGGCCGGTTTCCCTTAAGAGACCTGTCAGGACCTATAGGGGTCCAGCCTCCCGTGTCTCCGCTCTCGACCGTCTCGAAACAACACTTTCTTGCCGGCTGCTTGCAGCCACTTGAACAGTCGTTGAGGCTTAGCCGCCGATTTCCGGGTGACGATTAACGCAAGAAAGGCAAAGCCTCATGGCTCTTTATGAACATGTATTCCTTGCCCGGCAGGATATTTCCGCACAGCAGGTCGACGCTCTCGTCGAACAGTACAAGGGTGTACTGGAAGCTAATGGCGGAAAAGTCGGGCGCGTCGAAAACTGGGGCCTCAAGTCCCTGACGTACCGCATCAACAAGAACCGTAAGGCTCACTACGTTCTGATGGACATCGATGCTCCGGCACCGGCCGTTCACGAGATCGAGCGCCAGATGCGCATCAACGAAGACATTCTTCGCTACATGACCATCGCTGTTGAAAAGCACGAAGACGGCCCGTCCGCCATGACGCAGAAGCGTGATCGCGATGACCGTCCACGCCGTGATGGCGACCGTCCTGACCGTGGTGGCTTCGGCGACCGTGGCCCGCGTCCGCCGCGCGAAGGTGGCTTCGGCGACCGTGAAGACCGTCCGCGCCGTCCGCGCGAAGACCGGGCATAAGGAGAGACATTATGGCTGATACATTATCCGCTCCGGCACGCCGCCCGTTCCATCGCCGTCGCAAGACCTGCCCTTTCTCCGGCGCTAACGCTCCGAAGATCGACTACAAGGACATCCGTCTGCTGCAGCGCTACATTTCCGAGCGCGGCAAGATCGTTCCTTCGCGTATCACGGCAGTGTCCCAGAAGAAGCAGCGCGAACTGGCCCAGGCCATCAAGCGCGCCCGCTTCCTCGGCCTCCTGCCTTACGTCATGTCCTAAGACTTGACCGTCCGTTAGGTCTCTGACTCGACGGATACTGACTCAAGGTGAGGCGAACAGCCGATGGCATCGCCTCACCTTCTCCCTTCCGCGTTGGGCGCGGATCGGAAACACAGGCGCATTCGGCGCTAAAACCCATGTTGGGGCTTCGTTCCTGAGTAAGGAAACGCCTCTAACTGCTTGATAGCAGGACAGCGATCCGTGAAGACATTGAACCAGACATCGCTGTTAACAGGCGCTTTTGCCGGCGTGACCGCCGCCTTGCTTTCGCTTGGCGCGAACACGCAGTCGTCGTTTGCGATCGTGCTTTATGCCGCGTCTGCCCTGCCGATCCTGATTGCCGGCCTTGGCTGGGGCAATACCGCAGCGATCACCGCCGTCGTCGTTGCCGGCCTGACGGGCACCGTACTTGTCTCCCCCTATTTCGCCCTGTTGATCGCCGTCATCACGCTGATCCCGGCCGCATGGCTCAGCCACCTTGCCAATCTGGCCCGGCCGGCATCCGAGCTTGGCGGTCCTGATGGGGCAATGGCCTGGTATCCGCTCTCGGATATCCTCACCAATCTCGCCGTGCTTGTGACGATCGGCATGCTGATCGTCGGCGTCATCATCGGTTATGACGGCACAATGTCCGACCGGATGATCGATATCGTCATGGAAGCGCTGAAGGCGCAGGAACCCGGCTACAATCCGGATGCTGCCTCGATCGCCCAGATCAAGTCGATCTTTTCCGTCGCTCTGCCGATGGTTCAGGGTGCGATCTGGGTGCTGATGCTGTTTGCCGCCTATTATATCGCCACCCGCATCGTCCAGACCTCCGGCAAGAGCCTTCGTCCCCGCGAAGACATGCCGTCGACACTGCGCATGCACCGCTTCTCGATCTTCGCCTTCCTCGGCGGCCTGCTGCTTGCCTTCATGGGCGGCGTTCCAGCGATCGTCGGTGCGCTTGTCTGCGGCACGTTCGGCGCTGGTTTCTTGCTGGCCGGCTTTGCCGTCTTCCATTTCCGCACACGCGGCAAGTCCTGGCGGCTTCCGGTGTTGTGGCTTGGCTATCTGTCGGTCGTGCTCTTCACGATCCCGGCATTCTTCTTTCTCCTGTCGGGTCTGATGGACACGCGGCGCGCCATCGCGCTGTCGCCGGCGGGGAAAACCACTGAAACTGAAACAAAAGACCTCTAAAACAGACAAACGAAAGGACACTATCATGCAAGTCATTCTTCTCGAACGCGTTGCAAAGCTCGGCCAGATGGGCGAGACCGTCAAGGTTCGCGACGGCTTTGCCCGTAACTACCTGCTGCCGCTCGGCAAGGCGCTGCGCGCCAACGAAGCCAACAAGAAGCGTTTCGAAGCCGAGCGTTCGACGCTGGAAGCCCGCAACCTCGAGCGCAAGTCCGAAGCCCAGACCGTTGCCGAAACCCTCGGCGGCAAGTCCTTCATCGTCGTCCGTTCGGCCGGCGAAACAGGTCAGCTCTACGGTTCGGTTGCTGCTCGCGACATCGTTGACGTTCTGGCTGCAGAAGGCTTCAACATCGGCCGCAACCAGGTTGACCTCAACAACCCGATCAAGACCATCGGCCTGCACGAAGTTGTGCTGCACCTCCACGCCGAAGTCGAAATCAAGGTTCAGATCAACGTTGCCCGTTCGGCCGAAGAAGCAGAACGCCAGCAGAAGGGCGAAAGCCTGACATCGGCCGACGCCATCTACGGCGTTGACGAAGATGCCCTGAAGCCGGAAGACTTCTTCAACCCGGAAGCCGAATTCGACGGCGACGACGAGTAATCGTCAGAGCGACGGGCACCTTTGCGGTGCCCCGCTTGCCTCATAGGCAAAACGAAAGGCCCGCGATTGATATCGCGGGCCTTTCGCATTTCAGGGCATGGCCGTTACTTGACGGCCTGCGGTTCCGCCGCCTTGTCGATATGCACTTCCACCGACATGCCCGGCGCCAAAGCCTCTGCCAGTGGCTGACCGGGATCGATCGAGACACGGACACCCACCCGCTGGGCGACCTTGGTGAAATTGCCGGTGGCATTGTCGGCGCGGATGACGCTGAACTCGGAGCCGGCGGCCGGTGAGAACCGCTCGACATGGCCGTTCAGCTTGGCCTTGTTGAGCGCATCGACGGTAAACATCACCGGCTGGCCGATCTTCATACCATCGAGCTGGGTTTCCTTGAAATTGGCGATGATCCAGACATCCCTCGGCACGATCGCCATCAACTGCGTTCCGGCCGTGACATACTGACCGAGGCGCGCGCCGACTTCGCCGAGCGTGCCGTCCTGCGGTGCGGTGATGGTGGTGTTGTCGAGATCGATCTGCGCCAGCTGGACGGCGGCCTCCGCGCTGCGCACCGCCGCCTCCAGACCCGCCCGCGAGCCGATGGTGGTGGCAAGGTTCTGGCGGGACACTTCGATTGCAGCCGTCGCCTGATCGACACCTGCCCTTCCCTGTTCAAGGGTTGCCCGCGCCGTATCGAGATCGACCGATGTCGCGATGCCTTTTTCCGCCAGCGGCTTGATGCGGTCCCACGCCTGCTGAGCCCGCGTCAGCGTCGCGACGGCGCTGTCGCGTTGCGCTTCGCTGGCAGCGATGCTGGCCTTTGCCGACAGCTCCTGCTGATAGGAGTTTGACAAGGACGCCTTCTGGGTATCCAGGGTGCCTTTGGCCTGGGCCAGCTTCTGGGCATAGATCCGGTCGTCGATCGTAACCAGAACCTGCCCTGCCCTGACCACCTCGTAATCCTTGACCGGGACCGCCGCGACATAGCCGGACACCTGCGGACTGACGATCGTCACATAACCGCGGACATAGGCATTGTCGGTCATCTCGACAGTGGTCGCGAACGGTGGCAGCCGCCACGCATAGAGCACCAGCAGCACTCCGGCAAAACCGGC
The DNA here is from genome assembly GCF_965279435.1 of Pararhizobium sp. NCBI lineage: Bacteria > Pseudomonadati > Pseudomonadota > Alphaproteobacteria > Hyphomicrobiales > Rhizobiaceae > Pararhizobium > Pararhizobium sp. Next base: position 2,899,867 of record NZ_CBDIHY010000003.1, on the reverse strand, counting down.
CAGCAGTGTCAGGATAGTCGTTTGGGAACGCAGTGTTTTCAGCATGAAATATACTCTGGACGGATCAGGACTGGGCGGCAACTGCAGGTGTCGCTGCCGTGTGCGGAATAAGACGCTGCCAGGCCAGGTGCCCGAGCAGAAGGATGAGACCGGTGGCAGACGCAATGGCAATGACGAGGAAGGCGTCGTTATAGGCAAGGACATTGGCTTCGCGCGTCACCTGCTGGCCAAGCAGTTGCAGGCCTTCGGCATTCAGCAGCGACTTGTCGGTAATCACTTTGCCATAAGACCCCGAGAGTTGCGACACGCGCTGCGCAACGAAGGGATTGGTGAGCAAGATGTGCTCGACCAGGACGTTGGAGTGGAACTTTTCCCGCAGCGTCACGAACGTCCCGAGTGCTGCCTGTGCAACGATTGCGCCAATGCTCTGGGTGAATAGAAAGATCACCAGAAAATTGACGAGGAACGGCGCGCCCCTGGCGAGGGCTGCGGCAAATCCCTTGGACATCACCGGCGGCAGGAACATGGCAGCGCCCGCTGCAACCATCGCCTGGCTCAGATACATCTGTTCCGGCCGGGTCAGGCTGGTCGATTGGCTGTCGAGGAAAGCACCAGTGGCAATCAATACCAGTGCCAGCACATGGGCCGTTTCGACATAGCGTGTCAGCATCAGAACCGTGCAGACAAGTCCGCCGGCAATCGAGGCCAGCAGGATGATCGCATACATGGTTTGCGTCTGCTCGTTGAGCAGGCCAAGCTGCATATAGAAATTTGCCGCCGTCGTCGTCTGCTCGGAGCTGACGACGCGAAACAATAGCAGGATGCCGGCCATGTGCATGTTCTCTCTCGAGAACACCCAGCGCAGATCGATCAGCGGCAGTTTGCGGGGCAGTTCAAGAGCGACCATCAGCGTCAACGCTGCAATGGACGCGGCCAACAGCATCCCAAGCCACGGCACCTCGAACCACCAGTACAGCCGCCCGAGCGTCAGGAAGACAGCCAGGCAGCCAAAACCGGTGGCAAGCAGCAGATAGCTGAGGATATCCATCTTCTGGATGACATTGGCACGCGGCGGCGGCGTCAGCGGCAGAAGATAGACGACCGGCAGCGCCATCAGCGCCAGTCCCATTTCGAATGTATAAAGCGCCTGCCAGCCGCCAATATCCATCAACGGCGGCGAAATGATGCGGGCAATCGGCGCCGAGAGTGTCGTGTTCATCAAGGCGAGGCTGAGGCCCACCGACAGCTTGCGGGCAGCCGGGAACGCTTCGAGCATATAGAGAAAGCCGAGTGTCGACAGAGGGGCTGCGGCCATGCCGCTCAGAAACCGGACGACCGTTGCCGAATGCAGATCGGAGACGAAGAGATTGAGAACGGAGGCAAGGACGAAGCAGACGATGCTGAGTTCGGCGAACCGGCGAAGGCCGTATTGCATGCGGATCTTGAACAGGGCAATCGACATCGACGCATAGGGGGCGATATAGGCGGCCGAGAGCCAGGCGATCTCCGATGTCGTTGCCGAGAGCGACCCCTGAAGCTGGTAGATATTGGCGTTGAGCAGGTTCATGCCCAGGCCCTGCGTCAGGAACAGCAGCAGCGAGGACGCCATGTAGATAGCCGCCCTTGCCGGGCTCATCGGCTCTGGCGGTGGCTGGATAGGTTGCAGCACTGGCTCGGCGACCGGCGTTTGGGGCGCGATGCGGTTGTCGCTCGCGCTGCTTGGGGCCGCCGTGTTCATCTGCCGCTCAATCCCTGCCGATGGAAACGAGATTGCCGGCCATCAGGCTGACCACCTGCAAGGCGATGGCCTTGTCCTTGTTATCGACGCCACCCAGAACCTGCTCACGAATTTCGCAGGCCAGCTTATCGATTTCGCCGGCGATGTCACGGCCACGGTCGGTCATGTGGATCTGCTTGGCGCGCCGGTCTGTTGCCTCGACCCGCCGCTCAATGAACCCCTGCTTTTCCATGCCGTCAAGCAAGCGCACGATCGTCGGCGTTTCGATGCCGAGTTCGTCGGCCAGTTCGCGCTGATTGAGGCCATCGCGCTTTGACAGGGCAAACAGGGCCTTCGCACGCGACAGCGTCAGCCCGCGCTCCTTTACCCGCGCATCAAACAGCGCCCGCAGCTTGCGGTTTACCGAAGCCAGCGCATCGAAAAGTTCGCGATTAACGGCAGAATTGAGCATTTCGTACCTTTTTCATATTAGTAGCATACTACTTATTTCAGTCCTATTTAGTTCAACAAAGCCGGTCTTTCAAGCCGCTGATCCCGGCAGGGCCAAAAACCGTGTAAACCGCAGCCAACCGGGCTAGAATACGGCAATCCATTGACCGGCACCGATTCGGATGAAATCCGGTCAACAGGAAATAGCGCTATCGACAGTTTTTTCGAGTTCGAGCATAAGCGCCTGTGAACAACGGTGACGGCTTGTCCCTGCGTCCAATGCGGTGGCCACTGTTGCAGCCAAAGCATTGACGCTTGGCGGCAAGACCCGCAAACCGGTAGCACACCAGAGAATGACGACAGACAGAGACGGGACGCCATGAACGAGATCGCGCGCAAATTTGCACCCATCGCCAAGGATCAGGCCGAAGCACAGTACCGCGAGGCCCCGAACAACCTTGAGGCAGAACAGGCGTTGCTGGGCGCCATCCTCGTCAACAACGACGCCTTCTACCGCGTCTCGGACTTTCTGAAGCCGGTCCATCTCAACGAACCCTTGCACCGCAAGATTTTTGAAGTTGCCGGCGACATTATCCGCATGGGCAAGACTGCCAATCCGGTGACGATCAAGACCTTCCTGAAGGCCGACGAGAAAGTTGGCGATATGACGGTGGCGCAGTATCTTGCCCGCCTGGCCTCCGAAGCTGTCTCGATCATCAACGCGGAAGATTATGGCCGGGCGATCTACGATCTGGCGCTGCGCCGCTCGCTGATCACCATCGGCGAAGACATGGTCAACATCGCCTATGACGCGCCGCTCGATATGCCGCCGCAGAGCCAGATCGAAGACGCCGAACGCCGCCTGTTCGAACTGGCCGAAACCGGCCGTTACGACGGTGGCTTCCAGGCCTTTAACGATGCTGTGGCGCTGGCGATCGACATGGCCGGGCAGGCCTTCGAGCGTGACGGCCATCTTTCCGGCATTTCCAGCGGCATCCAGTCGCTCGATGCCCGCATGGGCGGCCTGCAGCGCTCCGACTTGATCGTTTTGGCCGGACGCCCGGGCATGGGCAAGACCTCGCTTGCCACCAACATCGCCTGGAACGTTGCGCATGCCTATGAACCGGAGGTTCAGGCCGACGGATCGTTCAAGGCGCGCAACGGCGGCGTCGTCGGTTTCTATTCGCTCGAAATGTCCTCCGAGCAGCTGGCCACACGTATCATCTCCGAGCAGACCGACGTGTCATCATCCAAGATCCGGCGTGGTGATATTTCCGAAGCCGAGTTCGAGAAGCTGGTCGGCTTTTCCCAGACGATGCAGAAGACGCCGCTCTATATCGACCAGACCGGTGGTATCTCGATTGCCCAGCTGTCGGCCCGTGCCCGCCGCCTGAAGCGCCAGCGCGGCCTTGATTGCCTCGTGGTGGACTATATCCAGCTGATGACCGGCTCGGGCAAATCGGGCGACAACCGCGTACAGGAAATCACCCAGATCACCACGGGTCTGAAGGCGCTTGGCAAGGAACTGAACGTGCCGATCATCGCGCTGTCGCAGCTCTCCCGTCAGGTGGAAAGCCGCGAAGACAAGCGTCCGCAGCTCTCCGACCTTCGTGAATCCGGCTCGATCGAGCAGGACGCCGACGTCGTGCTGTTCGTGTTCCGCGAGGAATATTACGTGAAGAACATGGAGCCGCGCGACGAGTTCGACCCGAAATACGAAGAGTGGAAGCAGAAGTTCGAAGCGGTCAAGGGCACGGCGGACGTGATCATCGCCAAGCAGCGCCACGGACCGACCGGTACGGTCAAGCTCGCCTTCCAGGCGGAGTTTACCCGCTTCACCGATCTCGCCGATCCGTCGTTCACGCAATACGAGGAACACTGACCGGCGAAAAAGGCCGCTGAACCCCGGAACGGTCACTGGCCGTGTTGCAAATCTCCAGGCATGCGGTTAAGCGGAAAGAAAATTAGCAAATCCTTCGCGGCATTTTGCCGCGATTGCCGCTACCAGCCTGGGGAAATCTGTTCATGGAAGCTTTTATCGCGCTGCTGCAAGTGCTTGCGATCGATCTCGTTCTGGCTGGCGACAATGCCATCGTTATCGGTCTTGCGGCAGCCGGACTTCCCAAGGAACAGCGCGGCAAGGCAATCCTGATCGGCATCGCCGCTGCCACCGTCCTGCGCATCATCTTCGCCCTTCTCGCCACCCAGTTGCTGCAGATCCTCGGCCTTCTCCTGGTCGGCGGCATCCTGCTGCTCTGGGTCTGCTGGAAGATGTGGCGTGAGCTGCGAACCGCAGCCCAGGAAGAAAATGCCGGACTGGAATCGCTGACAGGCGAAGACGTCAACAAGGACGGCTCGGTTGGAAGCGGTGCACCGCGCAAGACGCTGAAGCAGGCGGCCCTGCAGATTGTCATCGCCGACGTTTCGATGTCGCTCGACAACGTGCTCGCTGTTGCTGGTGCAGCGCGCGAACACCCGAACATCCTCATTCTGGGCCTTGCGGTCTCGGTGGCGCTGATGGGCATTGCCGCGTCCTACATCGCCAAGCTGCTGCACAGGTTCCCCTGGGTTTCCTATCTCGGCCTTGCCATCATCCTCTTCGTCGCGCTGAAGATGATCTATGAAGGCTTTATGGAAGTCGAACCGATGATCACATCGTCGCTGATGTAATTGACCCTTGGCTGACAGATGGCGGTACTTCCCGCCTGCCACGGCAATCCGCGACCTCTTCGACAGCGCTCGCGGATTGACAGACTGAGGTGATTGCAGCCGCCGCCGCTTGGCTGTATTTCTCTCGCCATGGCCAATTTGCACACTCCCCTTCTCACCGATCCTGCCTTTGAGGCTGCGTCCAACCGCCTGACCATCGACCTCGGTGCGCTCGCCGATAACTGGCGCCATATGGACAGGCTGTCCGGCAAGGCGCGGGCAGCCGCTGTCCTCAAAGCCAATGCCTATGGCATCGGCATCGAACCGGCGGCACGCACGCTCTACGCCGCCGGGGCGCGGGATTTCTTCGTTGCCAGCGTCGAGGAAGGCGTGGCGCTTCGCCCGATCGTGCCGGATGGCCGCATCCATATTCTTGCCGGCATGTGGCCGGGCAACGAACAGCTGTTCTTCGACAATGGCCTCGTGCCGATCATCAATTCCGAGGAGCAACTGGCCTTCTTCATGTCGGTGTTGTCATCGCGCGGCAATCACCCTTGCGTGCTGCATGTCGATACCGGCATGAACCGCCTGGGGTTGACACTGGATGAAGCTTTGGCACTTGCCGGTGATCCCGCCCGCCCGGCGAACTTTTCACCCGTTCTGGTGATGAGCCATCTCGCCTGCGCCGACGATCAGGCGCATCCGCTGAACCGCCGTCAGCTTGTATCATTCCGTGCGGTTACGGCGGCTTTCGAAGGCATCGAATCAAGCCTTGCCAATTCGGCCGGCATTCATCTCGGGTCCGATTTCCATTTCGACATGACCCGGCCGGGCATCGCCACCTATGGCGGAGAAGCCGTCAACGGCTTGGCCAATCCGATGAAACCGGTGGTGACGGCCGAGGCACGCATCCTGCAGATCCGCCGCGTTCGAACCGGCGACACGGCAAGCTATGGCGGTTCGGCGCAGTTTGCCCGCGACAGCCGCGTGGCAATCGTCGCCATCGGTTATGCCGACGGCTATCACCGCTCAGTCTCCGGCGGCGGCGTCACCTTGCGCCAGGCAACACCATCCGGCGCCTACGGCTTCCTGCATGGCCAAAAAGTCCCTCATCTCGGCCGCGTCACCATGGACCTCAGCCTGTTCGACATCACTGATTTTACCGACAATGCCGTCCGGCCCGGCGATTATATCGAACTGTTCGGCAACAATGTCGCCATCGATGACGTTGCCCGCGCCGGCGGCACGATCGGCTACGAAATGCTGACCAGCCTTGGGACGCGGTATGAGCGGGCGTATATCGAGGCGGAATAGCTTTTCGGGATTGCGGGCTTGGAATCAAGAAAACGATGTTATAGATTAGAACAAAAGGAGATCACCGTTGTTTTTAACGGCTGATCTGTTTCTGTTCCACCCCTTGCGCCTCGCCTGTCCGCATCCTTCACGGCCGCCAGGACGTTACCTCTGAAAACTTCCCCGAAAGCGAAATTTGATGGCGAAAGCCCGGACACAATTCATCTGCCAGAACTGCGGTACCATTCACGCCCGGTGGGTGGGGAAATGCGAAGGCTGCAACCAGTGGAACACGATCGTCGAGGAAGACCCGATGGGCGGCATCGGCGGTGGCCCCGGCCGGACACCGAAGAAGGGCCGTCCCGTGGCGCTGACGACACTGTCTGGCGAGATCGAGGATGCGCCGCGCATCATGACGGGGATTTCCGAGCTTGACCGGGCAACCGGCGGCGGGTTCGTGCGCGGGTCGGCGGTGCTGATTGGCGGCGATCCCGGCATCGGCAAGTCGACGGTGCTGATGCAGGCTGCTGCCGCCCTGTCGCGGCAGGGGCACCGGATCATCTATGTCTCGGGCGAAGAGGCCGTGGCGCAAGTACGGTTGCGTGCACAGCGGCTGGGGGCTGCCGATACCGAGGTGCTTCTCGCCGCAGAAACCAATGTAGAGGATATTCTGGCGACGCTCGGCGAAGGCCGGCGGCCGGATCTCGCCATCATCGATTCGATCCAGACGCTGTGGAGCGACACCGCCGATTCGGCCCCCGGCACGGTGACGCAGGTGCGCACCGGCGTTCAGGCAATGATCCGCTTTGCCAAGCAGACGGGTGCGGCCATCGTTCTGGTCGGCCATGTCACCAAGGAGGGCCAGATCGCCGGACCGCGCGTTGTCGAACACATGGTCGATGCGGTGCTCTATTTCGAAGGCGATCGCGGCCACCACTACCGCATCTTGCGCACCGTCAAGAACCGCTTTGGCCCGACCGACGAGATCGGCGTGTTCGAAATGTCCGACAAGGGGCTGCGCGAAGTCACCAACCCTTCGGAACTGTTTCTCGGCGAACGCAATTCGAAATCGCCGGGCGCTGCCGTCTTTGCCGGCATGGAGGGGACGCGGCCGGTGCTGGTCGAAGTGCAGGCGCTGGTTGCGCCGACTTCGCTTGGAACGCCACGCCGCGCCGTCGTCGGCTGGGACTCGGCCCGGCTGTCGATGATCCTTGCGGTGCTTGAGGCTCATTGCGGCGTCAGGCTCGGACAGCACGATGTTTATCTCAATATTGCCGGCGGATACCGGATTTCGGAGCCTGCAGCCGATCTTGCGGTCGCTTCCGCATTGGTTTCCTCGCTTGCCGGTCTTGCCCTTCCCTCCGATTGCGTCTATTTCGGCGAAGTCAGTCTGTCCGGGGCCATCCGGCCGGTCGCGCATACCGCCCAGCGCCTTAAAGAAGCCGAGAAACTTGGCTTTTCACAGGCCGTCCTGCCGTCTGCCTCCGCCGACCTGCCCAAGGGTAGCGGCATGAGCTGGGCGGAGATGGAAAGCCTGCCGGATCTGGTGGCGCGCATTGCCGGCTCGAAAGGAGCCCTGAAGCAGGCCGACAATGATGATTGAGGATGCCGCTGCTTAAAAATGGCGAATTCCGGTGAAAACAGTGTTCAATCATGGACCATCGAAAGACGCCTCTCGCGTCATCATATATGGTTCGCGGACAATCAGCGTGGGGCCGTCTCAAGGCGGTTTCGGAGTAGGACAATATGCCCATTACAATTCTCGACGGTATCGTTCTCGGCGTCGCGCTTTTCTCAGCCATTCTGGCCATGGTTCGCGGTTTTTCCCGGGAAGTTCTGTCGGTCGCAAGCTGGCTCGGCGCCGCGGCTGCCGCCTATTTCCTCTACCCGTACCTTTTGCCCTATGCCAAGAACTACACCAGCAGCGATACAGTCGCGATGATCGGCTCGGCCGGCGTCGTCTTTCTCGTCGCGCTGATCATCGTCTCCTTCATCACCATGCGGATCGCCGATTTCATCATCGACAGCCGCATCGGCGCGCTGGACCGGACACTCGGCTTTCTGTTTGGCGCCGCACGTGGTGTTCTGCTCGTGGTCGTCGCCATGCTGTTCTTCAACTGGCTGGTTGCCCCGCAGCAGCAGCCGGTCTGGGTCACCACTGCCAAATCCAAGCCGCTGCTCGACAATCTCGGCGGCAAGCTGATCGCGCTCCTGCCTGAGAATGCCGATGCCACCATCCTCGACCGCCTGCGCGGCAAGGATACGACCGGCGAAGGCGAGAGCGAAGGCACAGGCGGCACGACCACCCAGCCGCCGGCCGAAGAAACGCCCGCCACCAACGGTGCAGCGACCAACGGCTAAGGCCGAACGAGAAAATGAGGGCCCGCTTTTGCGGGCTCTGTCCATTTTGCAACAATGATATGTGAAACCCTCAGGCCTTCCCGGCTTGAAGGATCATGTACCCAATACGATATGCCAAACGCGTTCCAGCCGCTAACATAAAGGCCAACAGCGATGACCCATTTGCGAGCCGCAGAAATTCACGATGAAATGGACGGCGATACGCTGCACGAAGAGTGCGGTGTGTTCGGCATTCTGGGACATCCGGATGCGGCGGCGCTGACGGCGCTCGGGCTGCACGCCCTGCAGCACCGCGGCCAGGAAGCAGCCGGTATCGTCACCTTCGACGGCAAGCAGTTCCACACCGAAAAGCGCATGGGTCTTGTCGGCGATCACTATACCGACCCGGCGATCCTGGCAAAGCTGCCCGGCACCATCTCGATCGGCCACACGCGCTACTCGACGACGGGCGAAGTCGCGTTGCGCAACGTCCAGCCGCTGTTTGCCGAACTGGAAGTCGGTGGCATCGCCATCGCCCATAACGGCAACTTCACCAACGGCCTGACGATGCGCCGCCAGATCATCGCCACCGGCGCCATCTGTCAGTCAACATCGGACACCGAAGTCGTCCTTCATCTCATCGCCCGTTCGCGCCATACCTCGACGGCCGATCGCTTCATCGACGCCATCCGGCAGATGGAAGGCGGTTATTCGATGCTGGCCATGACCCGCACCAAGCTGATCGCCGCCCGCGACCCCACCGGTATCCGGCCGCTGGTGATGGGCGAACTCGATGGCAAGCCGATCTTCTGCTCGGAAACCTGCGCGCTCGACATTATCGGCGCCAAGTACATTCGCGACGTTGAAAACGGCGAAGTGATCATCTGCGAAATCCAGGCGGATGGTTCGATCCAGATTGATGCACGCAAGCCGGTCAATCCGCAGCCGGAACGGCTCTGCCTGTTCGAATATGTCTATTTCGCCCGCCCCGATTCGGTGGTTGGCGGCCGCAACGTCTATGTGGCGCGCAAGAACATGGGCATCAACCTGGCCAAGGAATCGCCTGTCGTGGCTGATGTCGTCGTTCCCGTTCCGGACGGCGGCACGCCGGCTGCAATCGGTTACGCCCAGGCGAGCGGCATTCCCTTCGAACTCGGCATCATTCGCAACCACTATGTCGGGCGCACCTTCATCGAGCCGACACAGTCGATCCGCGCTTTCGGCGTCAAGCTGAAGCATTCGGCCAACCGGGCGATGATCGAAGGCAAGCGCGTCGTGCTCGTCGACGATTCGATCGTGCGCGGCACGACGTCGCTGAAGATCGTCCAGATGATCCGCGATGCCGGTGCCACAGAAGTGCACATCCGTGTTGCCAGCCCGATGATCTTCTATCCCGACTTCTACGGCATCGACACGCCGAACGCCGACAAGCTGCTGGCCAACCAGTACACCGACATCAAGGCGATGGCGAAGTTCATCGGCGCCGATTCGCTGGAGTTCCTGTCGATCGACGGACTGTACCGCGCCGTCGGCGGCGAAGACCGCAACAATGCCCGCCCGCAGTTCACTGACCACTATTTCACCGGCGACTATCCGACGCGGCTTCTCGACAAAAACGGCGATACGACAAGCCCGAAATTGTCCATGCTCGCCAGCAATGGCTGAACCATATCCTTGAGCCCGAAAGGGCTTGAGGAACAGCGCTTGACGCCTTGAACCTTCGCTTCCTGACTTGCGTCAGAACCCGGACGTGTGGCACAGCAAGCCCGCATCAATGAATTCGGAGCCACCCAGACATGATCGATCTCAAGGGCCGCATAGCCTTGGTCACCGGCGCATCGCGCGGCATCGGCTATTTTACAGCGCTTGAACTGGCGAAAGCCGGCGCGCAGGTGATTGCCTGCGCCCGCACGGTCGGTGGGCTGGAAGACCTTGACGACGCGATCAAGTCGGCTGGTGGACTGCCGGCGACGCTGGTTCCCTTCGACCTTGCCGACATGCCAGCGATCGACAAGCTTGGCGGCGCTATCAACGAGCGTTGGGGCAAGCTCGACATTCTGGTTGCCAATGCCGGCGTTCTCGGCGTCATCTCCCCTGTCGGCCATGTCGAGGCCAAGGTGTTCGAGAAGGTGATGACCGTCAACGTCACGGCCACCTGGCGGCTGATCCGGTCCGTCGATCCGCTGCTGCAGCAATCCGATGCCGGCCGCGCGCTGATCCTGTCTTCAAGCGCCGCCCACAAGTGCAAGCCTTTCTGGGGCCCCTACTCCGCCTCCAAGGCCGCCGTCGAGGCTCTGGCCCGCACCTGGGCCGGTGAAACGCAGCGCCTGCCGTTGCGCATCCTCTCGGTCGATCCGGGCGCCACCCGCACAGCCATGCGCGCGCAGGCCATTCCCGGCGAAGACCCGTCCACCGTACCGCACCCGTCCGAAGTTGCTGCAAAGCTCCTGCCATTGGTCGGCCCGGATCAGACGGAAACCGGCAAGCTGTTCATCGTCCGCGAAAACCGCATCGTCGATTACCGCCTGCCGGATTGAACAGTCTCATCGGCCGGACCGCGTTCCACGATACAATTTTAATTCGCGGCCTAATTCGTCAACAATGGTTGACAATTCACATCCGTCAACTATTGTTGACGGATGTTTGACCCCAGCACTTTTCCGAAAGAACCCGACGATGCGCTGGCCGCCGTGGTGGCCCTGCGTCGCATGGCTGACACCCTGGAACGGCAAGCCGTCAGGGCTGCAATCGATCAAGGCTGGTCCTGGTCAAGAATAGCCCAAGCCCTTGGCATATCGAAACAGGCTGCACACAAGCGCCTGTCAAACCTCATCGTGGACGATCCCCTATAAGGAGTCTTGTATGTTCAGACGCATAAAAGCACGCCTCACGGACATGAAAACCATCAGTGCCCTTTGTCTTCAAGCTGAAAAGCATGCTCTCGACGATCACCAGAGCGAGCCCGGCGCCGAGCATTTCCTGCTCTCCGCCTTCGACCTTCCCGACGGGACGGCACAACAGGTTTTCGACCAAATCGGAGCCCGCCAAACCGCCATCAAGCCAGCGATCAAACAGCAATACGCTGACGCACTCCGTTCGATCGGTCTTGCCCCCGGCGCAATCTGGGCCGACGGCGGCGACACAGCCGTGCGTCCGGCTCAACAGCATTTATACAATGCTTCAGCCTCGGGCCAGGAGGTCCTGCAGGTTTTGGCGGCCAACCGGCAGGAACATGCGCCTCTGCTGGGCGCCCACGTCATTTTCGTCATAGCGGACATGCGCCATGGCGTCGCTGCCCGGGCATTGCGCGCCATGGGAGTTGACCCGGACCTGCTCAAATCAACCGCAGAACACATCGCCGCAAACCACGCTCACAACGCCCCTCGCCAACCCCAGATGTAGGGGAGTGCCGGGCGACTAAACCTTGTCCACCGGCGCATAGCGCGGCATCGGCTATTTTACAGCGCTTGAACTGGCCAATGCCGGCGCGCAGGTGATTGCCTGCGCCGCACGGTCGGCGGGCTGGAAGATCTTGACGACGCGATCAAGTCGGCTGGCGGACTGCCCGCCGACGCTGGTTCCCTTCGACCGTGCGGATATGGCAGCGATCGACAAACTCGGCGACGCGATCAACGAGCGTTGGGGCAAACTGGACATTCTCGCCACAAAGCTGCCGCCGCTCGTGGAGCCTGATCAGACGAAAACCGGCAAGCTGTTCATCGTCCGCGAAAACCGCATCGTCGATTACCGCCTGCCGGATTGACCTTCAGATCAGACCGGGTCTTTGTCAAAGATGGTGATGCCCGCTGCCAACTGAACCCAAGAGTGCTTGCGACAGGTGTAAACCGAGTCCTGCGGGGCCGGAAAATCCGGGTCGGCGAAACCGCCAACCGCAACAGCCACCGAGACTTGATCCACCTCTTCTTCAGTGTGAAACAGATTTGTTCCACAGACAGGGCAGAAGCGAAACCGGAATCGGGCGCCCTGATCGCCCGTCCGGACATAATCCGTAGCGCTTCCGAAAACCGTATAGGGCACTGCAAATGCAGCCAATGCTGCAAAGACACTGCCGGTTCGCTGCTGGCAGGCGAGGCAGTGGCAGACGCCAACACCCAGCGGCTCGCCGTGTACTTCTATCTGCAACTGGCCGCAACCACAGGAAGCTCGTCTGAGCATCATGACACCTCGTCAGGCTGCAAGCTCTAATCGCCAGCCAAACAGCGTTTACAAATTTTTGTCCACCGGCAGGCCATCTTCGCCCGGCGTTGACAGATCGGGGTGCCCCGGCCACTTGCTACCGTACTTGCGGTGCCAGGCGCGTGCGCCGAACGGCAGCGTCAACAGGTAGCCGACGGCGGTGACGACCATGGTTTCCCACGTAAAGCTCATCAGCGTCGCAACATAGAGGACGACGAACAGGATGACCGGAAGAACGAGATCGCGGCGAACGCGGTTTTCAGACTTACCCGACCAGACCGGCAGACGGCTGACGAGAAGGAATGCGATCAGCACCGTGTAGGCTGACGAAATCAACCCCATGAGGTGGCCCGGCTGCACACCGAGCAGCCCCAGATAGACCGGCAGCAGCACCAGCATGGCGCCAGCCGGGGCCGGTACGCCGACAAAATATTCCGACTGCCATTTGGCCTTGATATCGCGCTCGGCCATGACATTGAAGCGGGCCAGGCGAAGACCAGCGGCGATGACGTAGATCAGCGCGGCGATCCAGCCGATCGAGCGGGCTTCGTCCAGCACGTAGGCGAACAGAACCAATGCCGGCGCGACGCCGAAATTGACGATGTCGGCCAGCGAATCCATCTGGACGCCGAATTTCGACGTGGCCTTCAAGAGACGGGCGACACGCCCGTCGATACCGTCGAGGAAAGCTGCGACCAGCACCATGGCCACAGCAAGTTCGAAGCGTCCTTCGAAGGCGAGGCGAACGCCCGAAAGCCCGGCGCAGATGGCCAGAACCGTGATGACATTGGGGACCAGCATCCGCAGCGGAATTTCCCGCAGGCGCGGCCCGCGCGCTTCGTCGTCGTCGTTCGGACCATGCGGGTCAAAGGGCGGAAAGGGCGTTTCCATGATCTGCTCCTGTTTCGCTGAAGGCTCGTTCATCAGCCGCGCCGGCTGATGACAGGCCCCTTGGCGGAGCCGAATTCCGCCAGAACGGTTTCGCCGGCAATGGCGGTCTGGCCAAGGCTGACGCGGGGCTCGGCGCCTTCCGGCAGGAAGACATCAAGACGCGAGCCGAACCGGATGAGGCCGAAGCGTTCGCCGGCCTGCAGCGTGTCATTGGGAGCCGACCAGCAAATGATACGGCGGGCGACGAGGCCGGCAATCTGGACAACGCCGATTTCGCCATGGGTGGTCTCGATGACCAGGCCGTTGCGCTCGTTCTCGTGGCTCGCCTTGTCGAGTTCCGCATTGACGAATTTGCCGGCACGATAGGCGATGCGGCGGATAGGACCGCGCATCGGCGCACGGTTCACATGGCAATTGAAGACATTCATGAACACGGTGATGCGCAGCATCGGGACCGTTCCAAGGCCAAGTTCTTCAGGCGGCGTCATCATCGCGATCGAGGAAACGCGGCCATCGGCCGGGCTGATGACGAGATCGTCGTCAAGCGGTGTCATACGCTCGGGATCACGGAAGAAATAGGCGCACCAGGCCGTCAGGATGAAGCCGATCCACATCAACGGCTCCCACAGGAAGCCGAGAACCAGCGAAACGACGAAGAAACCGGCGATGAAGCGATACCCTTCCTTGTGCACCGGAACCAGCGTGTTGCGCACTGTATTGATCAAGCTCATCTTACGGCATCTCCTGCAAATTCGACGCCATGGACCTAACCTGAAAACATGGCGGGAGCAATGCGGCGAAGCCGCTTTGCCGCCATGTTGACAATCTCTGCACACCAAGAGAAAATCTCTCTGTTGCTGTAGGGCGCATCGGCAAAAGCCGAAGGGGCTATGCCCACCTACGACAGAAACCGTAGCTGCGCCCATGCCGAACCTCGAAAACCTGAAGAAGCAGGCCAAGCAATATCTGCGCTGGCATCGCGAACGGCATCATCCGGTGGCGGCGGTCATCCGCACCACCCTGCCCCGCTTCGCCCATCTTGCCGACCACGAGGTTCTGGACGCCGCGTTCTCGCTTGCCGATGCCCAAGAGCTTGTTGCCCGCCAGAACGGTTTCGACCGATGGACGGCGCTGAAGACAGGAGCCAAAACCATGAATAATCCGGCTGGAACGATCTCCGAACGTCCTTATCTCAGCGGAACAGAGGCAATCCTCTATGTCTCCGACTTCACCGCATCCCTTGCCTTCTTCACGGAAAAACTCGGCTTCGCCGTCGATTTTGCCTATGGCGAGCCGCCGTTCTAAGGCATCGTTGCGCGCGACAAGGCACGGCTTTGCCTGCGTCTCGTTTCGGAACCGGTTTTCATTGGCGATATCCGGCAGCGTGCGGAACTGCTGTCGGCATCGATCACGCTGGACAGCGCCGCTGACATCAAGCAGCTTTTTCTCGATTACCAGGCGGCACGCGTTACTTTCCACCAGTCATTGAAGACACAACCCTGGGGAGCGCGGACGTTCATCCTGCTCGATCCGGACGGCAATCTGATTCTGTTCGCGGGACCAGGCGACTGAGACCGCTCATACCGCCGCCGCGCCGCGCACCACGACACCGAGATCGTCGCTTTCGCGCACCTTCTTCAAGGTCTCTTCGGCCTGCGTTGCTTCGCGCTGACGGTTCCACATCGACGCATAGAGGCCGTCGCGGTCGATCAATTCGCCATGGGTGCCGCGTTCGGCGATGCCTCCGTCCTTCAGCACGATGATTTCGTCGGCATGGATGACGGTGGACAGCCGGTGGGCGATGACCAGCGTCGTGCGGTTCTGCGAGACGATATCGAGCGCCGTCTGGATTTCCTGCTCGGTGCGTGTATCGAGTGCCGAGGTCGCCTCGTCGAGGATGAGGATCGGTGGGCTTTTCAGGACCGTGCGAGCAATCGCCACACGCTGCTTTTCGCCACCCGACAGCTTCAAGCCACGCTCACCGACCATGGCGCCATAGCCTTCCGGCAGGCTATTGATGAAGCCGCCGATCTGGGCGATGTCGGCTGCAGTCTCGACTTCGGCTTGAGAGGCGGAGGTGCGGCCATAGCGGATGTTGTAGGCGATGGTATCGTTGAACAGAACGGTATCCTGCGGCACCATGCCGATGACGGCGCGCAGACTTTTCTGCTTCACGTCGCGCACATCCTGGCCATCGATGGTGATGGAGCCTTCCTGCACGTCGTAGAACCGGTACAGCAGCCGGGACAAGGTCGACTTGCCAGCACCGGAGGGGCCAACGACTGCGACGGTCTTGCCGGCCGGCACCTCGAACGAGATACCTTTGAGGATTGGCCTGGCCGGATCATAGGCGAAATGCACGTCCTTGAAGGCAATGGCGCCCTTGTCGATCGCCAGTTCCACTGCGTCCGGGCTATCGACGACCTCGGCCTCGACTTCCAAGAGGTCGAACATCTGTTCGATATCGGTCAGACCCTGGCGGATTTCGCGGTAGACGAAGCCGATGAAATTGAGCGGGATGGACAGCTGCATCAGCATGGCGTTGATGAAGACGAAATCGCCAAGCGACTGTTCGCCGCGCTGGACGGCCAGCGCCGACATCACCATCATGATTGCCGTACCGGCACCGAAAATCACCGCCTGGCCAAAGTTCAGCCAGCCGAGCGATGTCCAGACCTGCGTCGCCGAGCGCTCGTAGCGCTCCATCGACTGGTCGAAGCGCTTCGCTTCCATTTCTTCGTTGCCGAAATATTTGACCGTTTCGAAGTTGAGCAGCGAATCAATCGCCTTGGTATTGGCGTCGGTATCGCTGTCGTTCATGGCGCGGCGGATGCCGATGCGCCAGTCGCTCGCCTTGATGGTGAACCAGATATAGATAACCACCGTCACCGCAGTGACAAGCAGATAGCTGAAACCATAGCCCCACCAGAAGATGATCGCCGTCATCAGGAACTCGATCAGCGTCGGCACGGTGTTGAGAATGGTGAAGCGGACGATGGTTTCGATGCCCTTGGTGCCGCGCTCGATGATGCGCGACAGGCCGCCGGTGCGGCGCTCCAGATGGAAGCGCAGCGACAGTTGGTGCATGTGGACGAAGGTGCGATAGGCAAGCTGACGCACCGCATGCTGGCCGACACTGGCAAACAGCGCATCGCGCAGCTGGTTGAGCCCGGCCTGCAGCAGGCGAGCAAGATTATAGGCCAGCACCAGCATGACGGCGCCTGTGAACACGACAGGCAGAACGCCGACGATATCAGTCTTGCCGTTCAGCGCATCGGTCGCCCATTTGAAGAAATAGGGCACGAGCAGCAGCACGACCTTGGCGATCAACAGGATGACCGTCGCCCAGACGACCCGCATCTTCAGGTCCGCGCGGTCAGTCGGCCACATGTAGGGCCAGAGGTTGATGATCGTCTGCAGCGGATTGCCTGAATCCGCCGATACCGTCTTCTTCTGCGCCACGTCTTGTCTCGCCTTCGTTCCCCGGCCGCGTTGTCAAACACAGCCGTCATTGCAAGCCTGAATGTCGCGCGGATGAAGGGCATCCGGCAAAGGCGTACAAATGCAATTTTCCAATTGAAAGCGGCGCCCTTCTCAAGGCGCCGCTTTATGTTTCAGATAAGTCTGATCATCGCCCGCTGCAATGGAGCGGCACACGAAAAGCCATCAAGGCAGATGCTTCACATGCTTGCGGTGCATCTGTTCCGATTCGGCCTCCGACATCGCCTTGTCCGGCACGCCGAAGATCTGGCCCGGCAGAATCCGGTCGGGATCAGCGATCTGATCCTCGTTGGCCAGGTAGATCGTCGTGTAGCGGACACCGGCGCCATAGACGCGCCGCGAAATCTGCCAGAGCGTATCGCCACGGCGTATGATCACGGAGGTCTTGCTCTGCTGCAGTGGCGCCTGCTGGACGGTTTCCGGTTCGGCGGAAGCTTGGCCCGTGGCTGCAGTCGCGTTTCCGGTTACCGTCGCGGCCGTGCCTGTCTCAGCGGCAGGCGCGGTTGACTCTGCGGCAGGCTTCTGTGCGGTTTCCGCAGTCGCAGGCTTTGCAGGATCGACACTTTCAGCGGGTGCCGTGCTTGTTGCTGCAGCGCGCTCATGAGCCGGTGCCGGCATCGTGGTCTGGCTGGCAACCGCATCGTTACCGGTACCATCGGTGCGCGGCATCAGCGCCGAGCCGACCCCACTTTCGATCTTGCCAAGCGAGGCCGAAACGCTGGCCGCATCCTTCGGAAGCGCCTTCAGCATGGTCAGCGCATCTGTTGCGGCCGTCGCGGTCTTGGCCGCCATTTCCTTGACATTGGCATCCAGATTGTCGGCAACCTTGAAATCAGCAAGCGACTTCAGGGCGATTTCGGTGGCCGAGCGCGCCGCCGCCAGTTCCTCTGCCGTCGGCACCTTGCCGTTGGCAAACAGGCCCTTCAGCAGGCTCAGTGCCTTGGTTGCTTCCAGGCGCAAGCCATCGAAGCTGCCGCCATCGAACGGGACGACAGAGCCCTGGGCGTTACCCTGCGCCACGGCCGCCACCTGATCGCCGACCGGGCGATCGAACGGTACGGCCGCACGCAGCTCGACCTTGCTGCCATCGGCACCCATCATATCGGCACGGATCGTGTGATTGCCGACAGGGAGCTCGAGCGTGCCGTCGACGACGAAGCGGCCCTGCTCGTCGGTCTTGGTTTCTCCCACCAGCGTGTCATCGGCATAGATACGCACCAGCGCACCGGCCTTGGCGTTGCCGGCAACGAAAATCTTCTTGCCTTCGATCTCGACAGCGGAGACGGCAACCAGCGCCTTGTCACCGGTTGCTGTGGCCTCAGCCGCCGTCGCCGGGGTCTGTGTGGAAACTGCGGCATCCGCAGGTTTGGCGCCATCCGTGGCTGTTGCTGCGGTTGGGGCTGGCTCAACCTTTGCCACGTCACCGGATGCAGCGGTCGTCGCGTCAACCACCGGTTTGGTGATGATGCGGCTTGCTTCGCCGGGCTTCGACACCATGGCGAGCAGTTCGCCTGTCTTGTCCTTCGGGATCGAGACGGTCGCGACCTCTTCCGAGGATTTGGTCACGCCGTTTTCGCCGACGCTGCGCAGCGTCAGCTGATAGTCGCCGGCCGGCAGCGGATTGTCGAAGATCGCTGCGAAATCGCCGGTCGCGCCGACATTGGCGGTTCCAACGACAGTGTCGCCGTTAACGATCTCGAGTTTGGTATTGGGTTGCGCCCGTCCGGCAATCACCGTCGAGCCATCCGGCTCAACGCGCAACACGTCAAAGCCCGGCACCGTCCATGCGGCAGCCGGATCGGCAGACTTCGAGCCGGTCCCGGTTGCTGTCGCCTCGGCTGCCGGAGCGTTCGCCGTTTCGCTTCCAGCGACCGGCCGCGCGCCCTTTGCGTCTGCCGTGTTGGCATCCGCAGGCTTGACGTCGGTTGGCGTTGCGTCGGGTTGCTTGGCCACACTATCGGCCGGAGCTTGCGCCGTGACCTTGTCCTTGCTGCCGTTGATATTGGGCATGACAAAGAAAATCATCAGCAGTGACGCAATTGCCAGGACGATAAGGGCCACCCAGCCGGCCTTGTTCTTCATCATGCAAAATCTCCAAATGGCCCGGAACCGTCTGCGCCCGACATGAGCGCAGAAGGACAGCTTTTTCCAAGCCTTTATGCCCGCAGCTTTCCGCCTGTTTCTGCTGACCGGAATCAGCCAGCCCATAACGTCAGCCCATGCTTAAAAATTGCTAACGATTCCCGAGGTTTTCCACAAGCAGCGCCGCATGTTCAGACCGGCTGAAAGCCCCGTTTCCCGTCATTTTTCTTGACGCATGCTGCCTTGCGATGTCTCTTTGGCCCATGAGCGAGAAAAATATCCCGATTCGATCCATCTGCGTCTACTGTGGCTCACAGCCCGGACGCGATCCGTCCTTCATGGAAGCCGGCCGGATTCTTGGCAAATCCATTGCCGAAAATCACCTTCGCCTGGTCTATGGCGGCGGTACGAAAGGTATCATGGGAGCCGTTGCAAGCGGCGTTCTTTCGCATGGCGGCCGCGTGACCGGCATTATACCAGAATTCCTGATGGATATGGAGGCCACCCGTCATTCACTGGGGCAGCTCAGCGAACTGATCGTCACGCCGGACATGCATGACCGCAAGCACAAGATGTTCGAGCGCTCGGACGCATTCGTCACGTTGCCGGGCGGCATCGGTACGCTTGAGGAAATCGTCGAGGTGATGACCTGGGCGCAGCTTGGCCGCCACCGCAAGCCGATCGTGCTCGTCAATATCAACGGTTTCTGGGATCCGCTGATGAAGCTGATCCACCATATGGCCGACAGCGGCTTCATCCACACCGCCCATCTCGTCCAGCCGCTGGTGATCGATGCAGCCGACGAAGTCGTTCCGGCCCTGCTTGCCCATTGGGCCAGCCAGGTCGATCGCGACGGCGACGACGGGATCATCGCCAAGCTTTAAAAGAGCTTTTTAAATCCCGGCCGACTATTCGGCCGGGTTCGGCACCGCCGCCCGGCGGGCGCGGCTTTCGAGGATCATCGACGTCGAATAGACCGCCAGTGCTGCCCAGATCAGAATGAAGGCGATCAGCTTCGATGTGCCGAAGGGCTCGTGGAAGACGAAGACGGCGATGATGAAGATCATCGTCGGGGCGATGTACTGCATGATGCCGATGGTCGACAGTTTCAACAGCTTGGCGCCATTGGCGTAGATCATCAGCGGGATCGCGGTAACGACGCCGCAGGCCATCAGCCAGGCAACGTCGGCCCAGCCGGTATCGAGGAAATGTCCCTGACCGGTGAATTCCAGATAGGCGATATAGCCCAGCGCCGGTACGCTGAGCAGCAGCACTTCCAGGAAGAAGCCCTGGTTGGGTCCAACCGGCAGCGTCTTGCGGAAGAACGCATAGAGCCCCCAGGAAAGCGCCAGCCCGATGGAAACCCAGGGCAGCCCGCCGGCATCGAAAGCAAGCACGACCACGGCAATGGCAGCCAGAACGATCGCCACCATCTGCGCCGGATTGAGCTTTTCCTTCAGGAGGACGGCACCAAGGAAGATCGAGAACAGCGGGTTGATATAATAGCCGAGTGCCGTTTCCAGCGCCCGCCCTGCCCCGATCGCCCAGACATAAATGCCCCAGTTGATAGTGATCAGCACCGCCGTCAGCATCGCCATTTTCAGCATGCGCGGCGTGCGCAGCGCCACCTTCACGTCGTCCATGCGGCCAAGCACGATCAGCACGGCACCGGCGAGCGGTACCGACCAGACGATGCGGTGCGCGACAACCTCGAAAGCCGGGATATGCGCGACGGCCTTCATGAAGAACGGCAGGAAGCCCCAGAGCAGATAGGCGGTCAGCGCGAAGGCGAAGCCGCGGGGGGAATCGCCATTTTGCACCGCTGGTATTTGTTTCGCGTCAGACATGGCATTCATCCCGTTGCGGCTTGCCGTGTGGCAGCCCTCAGTCATTTTGGCCGTCGTACTCCAAAGACGATTGATCAACCAATTCATTTCCGTGAACCTTGCTACAGCAAAGCTCACAATCGACGGTAAGAGAATTGTTAC
Source organism: Pararhizobium sp. (assembly GCF_965279435.1). Taxonomy (NCBI): domain Bacteria; kingdom Pseudomonadati; phylum Pseudomonadota; class Alphaproteobacteria; order Hyphomicrobiales; family Rhizobiaceae; genus Pararhizobium; species Pararhizobium sp. Next base: position 2,878,759 of record NZ_CBDIHY010000003.1, on the reverse strand, counting down.
GGGATTGGCGAAACACCCAGATTTTACGGGGTGCATTTCACAGTCCGGCGCTTTACGTTCCCTCCAGGCAATGACCGGTCAGACGAAGGAATTTTAGATGTCATCCATCCTCGCGCTCCACCCGATTACCCGCCGCTCGTTGCTGAGCGGTGTCGCAGCCACCTCTGCCCTCGTCTTTCTGCACCCCTTTGCAGCGCGCGCGGCCGCCAATCAGGCGCATCTGCGCATCATGGAAACCACAGACATCCACGTCCACGTCTTCCCTTACGATTATTACGGCGACAAGCCGAACGACACGCTGGGCCTTGCCCGCACCGCCTCGATCATCGACGCCATCCGCGCCGAGGCCGGCAATTCCTTCCTCGTCGACAATGGCGATTTCCTGCAGGGCAATCCGATGGGCGACTACATGGCCTATCAGCACGGAATGAAGGAAGGTGACGTCCACCCGATCATCAAGGCAATGAACGTGCTCGGCTACGAGGCCGGAACGCTGGGCAATCATGAGTTCAACTATGGCCTCGACTATATGTTCAAGGTGCTGGGCGGTGCCAATTTCCCTTACGTCTGCGCCAACCTGACCAAGGGGCAACTCGCAGCCAACCCGAAGGACGACACGCTGTTCTTCAAGCCCTACACGATCATCGAAAAAACCATCACCGACGGCTCGGGCGCCGCAAGCGAACTGAGGATCGGCATTATCGGCTTCGTGCCACCACAGATCATGCTCTGGGACATCAAGAACCTCGAGGGCAAGGCGCAGACACGCGACATCGTCGAGGCCGCCAAGGCCTGGGTGCCTGTGATGAAGGAGGCAGGTGCGGATATCATCATCGCGCTTTCCCATTCCGGTATCGATGGCTCCGGCCAGAGCGACCGCATGGAAAATGCCTCACTCTATCTCGCCGGTGTCGAGGGCATCGATGCCGTGTTTACCGGCCATCAGCATCTCGTCTTTCCCGGCCCCAAGAGCTTTGACGGCATTGAAGGCGTTGATCCGGTCAAGGGCACGCTGCTCGGCAAACCCGCAGTCATGGGCGGTTTCTGGGGCTCGCATCTCGGCCTGATCGACCTTCTGCTGGAAAAGGACGGCAACAGCTGGAAGATCGTTGATTTCACCACCGAGGCGCGGCCGATCTATCACCGTGAGGACAAGAAGGTGGTCGCCGATGTTCCCGACCGCGCCGATGTCATCGCCGCCGCCAGCGCCGAGCATGAGGCGACACTCGCCTATATCCGCACGCCGGTCGGCAAGACCACGGCACCGCTCTATTCCTATTTCGCGCTGGTGGCCGATGATCCCTCCGTGCAGATCGTCTCCAACGCGCAGACCTGGTATATCAAGGACATGCTGAAGGAGACGGAGTTCAAGGACCTTCCGGTTCTGTCGGCGGCAGCCCCGTTCAAGGCGGGCGGACGCGGTGGCGCCGACTACTACACCGACGTTCCCGCCGGCGATATCGCCATCAAGAACGTCGCCGATCTCTATCTCTATCCGAATACCGTGCAGGCGGTGGTCGTCACCGGGGCGCAGGTCAAGAACTGGCTGGAAATGTCGGCCGGCATGTTCAACACCGTCGAGCCCGGCGCCAAGGATGTGGCCCTGCTCAACACCACATTCCCCTCCTACAATTTCGACATCATCGACGGCGTTACCTACCAGATCGACCTGTCGCAACCGGCCAAATATGACGGCGACGGCAAGGCGGTGAACCCAGATTCCAACCGTATTCAAAACCTCGCCTTCGACGGCAAGCCGATCGACCCGGCGCAGAAATTCGTCGTCGTCACGAACAATTATCGCGCCGGCGGCGGCGGCAAATTCCCGGAAATCGCTTCCGACAAGGTGGTCTTCGCCGCCCCCGACACCAACCGCGACGTCATCGTCCGCTACATCATCGCCGAAGGCACGATCAATCCGTCGGCCGATGGCAACTGGAGTTTCAAGCCGGTGGAGGGTGCTACGGCGGTGTTCGAGAGCGGCCCGAAGGCGCGCGGGCTGATTGCTGATGTGAAGAGCGTGAAGCTCGAGGATGCGGGCGACGGCGCCGACGGGTTTGCGAAGTTTCGGCTGGTATTGTGAATACGGTCGCTCCGATAGGTGGAACCGACCCGGCACAGCAAGAATCCCGAACCGTGCCGGGACATGACTTTTGACTGCGCCAGATTATAGCAGGTGCATACTCCCGCCCTGATACCAGGCGATCCGCGTCCATCCCGAGCCGCCACTCGAACTTGAAAGCACGTGCCGCATGGATAACAGTCCGTCGATCGCAAAGGCGGCAGCATGGATGGTGACGTCTGTGGTCCTGATACTGCTCATGGCGGTATCGGGCCGCATCATTACGCGTGAGATCGACGTCTTCCAGGCGATGGAGATGCGTTCCGTCATTGCCTTTTTCATGCTGTTGCCGCTGGTTTATCGTGAAGGCGGCATCAGGGCGATGCGAACCAGCATCCTGCTCAGACACATCGGCCGCAACGTTGCTCACTATGCGGGGCAATATGCCTGGTTGGTTGGCTTGACGCTGATCCCACTGGCTCAGGTCATTTCGATTGAGTTCACCGCGCCCATTTGGGCCGCTTTTCTGGCTGCCATATTCCTGGGTGAACGACTGACATGGCGAAAAGGGGTCGTGATCCTTTTTGGTTTGGCGGGCGTCGCGCTCATCGTGCGTCCCGGCGTAGCCCCTCTCAATCCGGGCCACTTGATAACACTGGGTGCTGCCTTCGCCTTTGCTATTTCCTTCATTTCCACAAAGGCACTGACCCGTTCCGACAGTGCAACAAAGATCCTCTTCTGGATGCTCGTCATCCAATCGATCATCGGGATCATTCCGGCGCTGAACGTGTGGCTTTGGCCGTCGGCCTCGACATGGCCGTGGATATTCCTGTTCGCATTCGCTGGCTCATTTGCCCATTTTTGCATGGCGAAGGCGCTGGCTCATGCGGATGCTACAGTCGTGATGCCTATGGACTATCTGCGGGTGCCATTGTCAGCCGTGCTCGGTTATCTGTTATACTCCGAGGCAATCGACGGTTTCACGGCGATGGGCGCGGGACTGATCGTTGTCGGCAACCTTTTCAATCTGCGACGGCCGAATGCCAAGAAAGTCGAGCCGACACCGACCTGACGATTGCCACAGGAATTGGTCCCCTGCGCGCGCAGCATTACCCACCCCCACCCTGCGGCAATGCTTGGCAACAGCCTTCTACTCCGCCGCCGCCAACCCCGCCTGATCGCGGTTCTTCAGCAGCTTGAACACGATTGAATCCATTAGTGCCTGAAACGATGCGTCGATGATGTTGTCGGAGACGCCGACCGTCCACCAGCGGGCGCCGGTGCCATCGACGGATTCGATCAGGACGCGGGTTATGGCCTCGGTGCCGCCGTTGAGGATACGGACCTTGTAGTCCACCAGTTCGAGATCCTCGATCTCCGACTGGTATTTGCCAAGGTCCTTGCGCAGCGCCAGATCCAGCGCGTTGACGGGGCCATGGCCCTCGGCGACCGACATGGTCGCCTGCCCATCAACCGACACTTTCACCACGGCTTCCGAAACCGTCTTCAAATGGCCGTTGGCATCAAAGCGGCGCTCGACCATGACGCGGAAACTCTCGACATGGAAAAAATCAGGCACCGAGCCGAGGATGCGCTGGGCAAGGATGGCGAAGCTCGCGTCGGCGCCTTCATAGGCATAACCGGTCGCCTCGTTTTCCTTGACGATGGAGATCAGCTTGTCGAGCTTCGGATCGTCCTTGGAGACGATGATGCCACGGCGCTTCAACGCGTTGATGAAATTGGCCTTGCCGCCCTGATCCGACACCATGACCTTGCGCAGGTTGCCGACGCTTTCGGGCGTCACGTGCTCATAGGTACGCGGGTCCTTCAGCAGTGCCGAGGCATGGATGCCGGCCTTGGTGGCAAAGGCGGAGGCGCCGACATAGGGCATCTGGTGGTCGGGCGAGCGGTTGAGTAGCTCGTCGAAGGCATGCGACAGCTGGGTCAGTTCCTGCAGCCGGTCGGCGTCGATCGCCGTCTCGAAGCGGCTGGTATAGGTTTCCTTCAGCGCCAGCGTCGGGATCAGCGTCACCAGATTGGCGTTGCCGCAGCGCTCGCCGATGCCGTTCAGCGTGCCCTGGATCTGGCGCACACCCGCCTCGACTGCGGCCAGTGAATTGGCGACCGCCTGACCTGTATCATTGTGCGCATGGATGCCGAGATTGGCGCCGGGCACGCCGTGGGCGATGATGGCCGTGACGATGTCGCGGATTTCCGGCGGCTGCGTGCCGCCATTGGTATCGCAGAGAACGACCCAACGGGCGCCGGCATCATAGGCGGATTTGGCGCAGGCAAGCGCATAGGCCGGGTTGGCCTTGTAGCCGTCGAAGAAATGCTCGCAGTCGATCATCGCTTCCTTGCCGCTTTCGACAACGGCTTCGACGGAAGACTGGATCGATTCGAGGTTTTCCTCGTTGGTGCAGCCAAGGGCGACGCGGACATGATAGTCCCAGCTCTTGGCGACAAGACAGATTGCGTCGCTTTCCGCCTGCAAAAGCGCCGTCAGCCCCGGATCGTTGGAGGCGGACACACCGGCGCGCTTGGTCATGCCGAAGGCGACGAAGCGGGCGGCCTTGGTGCGCTTCTTGCTGAAGAATTCGGTATCGGTCGGATTGGCGCCGGGATAACCGCCCTCGACATAATCCATGCCGAACTCATCCAGCATCGTCGCAATGGCAATCTTGTCCTCGACCGAAAAATCGATGCCCGGCGTCTGCTGGCCGTCGCGCAGCGTGGTGTCGAAGAGGTGGATGCGTTCGCGGGTCATGCCCTACCTCCGTCATTCCGGGAATTACCGCCCTCTGTCGGCAACGCCGACATCTCCCCCACAAGGGGGGAGATTGACCGTAGGCTTTTTGCACCTCTAACCAGCGCAGAGGAAATGAATGATCTCCCCCCTTGTGGGGGAGATGTCACGCAGTGACAGAGGGGGGTGCAAGCGGCATACACAGTCATGTCACTTCTTCCCCGCAAACCCATCCGTCGCGCGGATCAGCCGATCGAGAATGCCGGGTTCGGAATAGGCGTGTCCCGCCCCTTCGATCAGGTGAAACTCCGATTCCGGCCAGGCCTTGTGCAGCGCCCAGGCGTATTTCGCCGGGCACGGCATGTCGTAGCGGCCGTGGACAATGACGCCTGGGATGCCATGAAGCCTGTGCGCGTCGCGCAGAAGCTGTCCCTCGTCCAGCCAGCCGGCATTGACGAAGAAATGGTTTTCGATGCGGGCAAAAGCGTGGGCGTATTCTTCCTGTTCGAACGGCGTCGAGGTCGACGGTTCCGGCAAAAGCGTGATGGTTTCGCCTTCCCAGATGCTCCAGGCCATGGCGGCAGCAACGCGGGTCGCCCGGTCATCGCTGGTCAGCCGCCGGTGATAGGCGTGCATCATTTCGTGGCGTTCGTTTTCCGGGATCGGTGCGATGAAGCGCTCCCATTTGTCGGGGAACATTTCCGAGACGCCGAACTGATAGTACCAGTCGAGCTCGGCCTTGGTCAGCGTGTAGATGCCGCGCACGACCAGTTCGGACACGCGCTGCGGATGTTTTTCCGCATAGGCAAGCGCCAGCGTCGAGCCCCAGGAGCCGCCGAAGACCAGCCATTGATCGACGCCCGCCATCTCGCGCAGCCGCTCGATATCGGCAACCAGATGCCAGGTGGTGTTGGCGTCCAGTTCCGCATGCGGGGTGGACTTGCCACAACCGCGCTGGTCGAACAGGGTCACATCATAAAGCTTCGGATCAAACAGGCGGCGGTGGTTCGGCGAAATCGTGCCGCCGGGGCCGCCGTGCAGGAAGACGGCCGGTTTTGCGCCCGGCGTTCCGGATTTTTCCCAATAGATCCTATGGCCATCACCTGCGTCGAGATGGCCGGAGGCATAGGCCTCGATTTCAGGATAGAGCGTGCGGAGAATTTCGGTCATGCTGTCTGCTTTCAAGGATGATTTTAAGCGGCCGGGTCAGGAGATGTGCGGAAATTGCGGCCAGACCTCGGTGTCGTGGTCCGGATGCTGGAACGAGATGATCTGTTCCTGCTGCATGTAATAGTTGGGATCCTCATGCACCGGCTGGTCGAAGATCGTCGTTATCCAGTCATTGCGGGCGGCAAAATTCACCTGGATCTGCGGCGCGAGATCAGAGCGGTCGTCAAAGGCGCCGATGGCGATCTCAAGCCCGCCCGGATGTTTGTAGGTCAAAGGCGTGCCGCAGGCAGCGCAGAAGCCGCGCGCGATATTGATGGAAGACTGGAAATAGCTGGGCTCGCCGCGTGTCCATTCCGTCTCGCCTTTCACGGTGACGAGCGGCCCGAAGAAGCCGCCAAAGGCCTTCTGGCACATGCGGCAATGGCAGATCGACGGGCGGCCGAGCGCGCCATGGATCTTGAAGCGAACGGCTCCACACTGGCAGCCTCCGGTTCGATTGGTTTCGGTCATCTCAGTCCTCCGGTGGCCAATGTTCAGTATCGTAGTCGGGATGCTGGCGGTTCGATTCGAGAATGGCGATATGCCGCTCGGTGATCGGCTCGCTGCCGTCGTCCATCTCCGTGCCGGGCAATCCCGGCAGATGCGAAAACCAGGGCATGCGCGATTCGACACCGGATTGGGTCAGCGGTCGCACATCATAGGGATCATCGAGCGAGCCGAGCACGATATTGATGAAATCAACCTCCGGCATATCGTAAAACAGCGGCGTGCCGCAGAGGAAACAAAAGCCGCGCCGGACCAGATGTGACGAGCGGAACCAGCCGGGAGCGCCGCGGGTGATGCTGAAATTGGCGCGCGGCGCATTGGCGAGCGGCATGAAATAATTGCCGGATGCCTTCTGGCACATGCGGCAATGGCACAGATGCGGATCGCCGAGCGTTCCCTCCGCCCGGTAACGCACCGCCCCGCACTGACAGCCCCCGGTATAGATGCGGCTGATGCTCATCCGCGCTCCTCCGGCGGCCATTCAGCCGTGTCGTGATCCGGGTGCTGGTAGGAAACCAGATTGGCAAGGAAGGATGTGGCATCCTGATCGGCCATCGTATCCTCGCCCGGCAAATGCGGGATGTGATCGACATAGGGCAACTTGGCCTCGATGCCCCACTGGATTGTTGGGACGATCCCTTCCGGCCTGTCGAAGGCGGCGATTGTGAGTGCCACGCCATCCGGCGCCTCATAGGTCAGCGGCGTGCCGCAATCGCCGCAAAAGCCGCGTGACGCTGCGTTGGAGGACTGGAAGCGCTTCGGCTCGCCACGCGTCCAGACAAGCTTTGCCTGACGCACGGAAACCAGCGGCAAATAGAAATTTCCCGCAGCCTTCTGGCACATGCGGCAATGACAGACGGAGGCATCGCCGAGCGCGCCGTCGACACGGAAGCGAACGGCGCCACACTGGCACCCACCGGTATGGACGAGAGCGGTCATGGAAGGTCCACCTTCAAAATCTTGAGGATATGGGCACAAACACTATCGACGTCCTTCAGAACCTCATCATTCCAAAATCGAAGCACCGTCCAGCCATCGTCCTCCAAACGTCTGGTGCGTACGGCATCATAGATCGCATTTTCATCGGTCGCATGCTGCGTGCCATCCAGTTCAATGATCAAGCGATGCGTTGGGCAGGCAAAATCGGCGATATAGCCTGCGATCGGGAATTGACGCCTGAATCCGATGCCCATCGGCCGGTGAGCACGCAATTCATTCCAGAGCTTGAGTTCAGCATCCGTCAGATTCTTGCGCATTTTGCGCGAATTTCCGCGAATTTTCGAAGGGATCAAAGTATGCGGCATGATAACCCCCTCTGTCACTTCGTGACATCTCCCCCACAAGGGGGGAGATTGTATTCGGCGAGTGCCCTGCCCACCAATACCCCTTACATCGTGAGCATAGGAGCACGACAAATCAAACCAATTTCCCACCACGACCGATAGAGCAAACCGCTTGCGCATTCGACGGCAGAGAGCTCCCGATCTCCCTCCTTGTGGGGGAGATGTCACGAAGTGACAGAGGGGGGTGGCAAGGCTCACCGCCTGACCTCCCACGCCGTTACCCGCTCGCCGGTCTCTGTATCCTTGCCGTCCTTCAACTGGATGCCCTTGGCGGCGAGATCGTCGCGGATCTTGTCGGCCTCCGCAAAGTTTTTGGCCTTCAACATTTCAAGCCGCATCGCCACCAGTGCTTCAACAGCCGAAGCAACTGCGCCGTCAACTTCAGCCCCCTTGGGCAGAACACCGAGCAATGCAGCACTTGCGGCAAAGACCGGCAGTGCAGCCGGGTCCGCATTGGCGGCAGAAGCCAAGGCGTGCAGCGCTTGTACCGCTGCGACCGTGTTCAGATCATCGGCCAGTGCGTTGAGCACGGACGCATCCGGGGCAGCATCGCTAGGCTTTCCGGCCGGCCACTTGGCCAGAAGACGCTCCGCCTCTTCCAACCGCTTGATCGAAAAATCGATCGGCTCGCGGTAATGCGTCATCAGCATGGCCAAGCGCAGAACCTCGCCCGGCCACTTGCGGCCGCCAAAGGTCTCGGTGTGCAGAAGTTCGTAGATGGTGACGAAGTTGCCGTCTGATTTCGACATCTTGCGGCCTTCGACCTGCACGAAGCCGTTATGCATCCAGACATTGGCCATCACGTCAGTGCCATGAGCGCAACGCGACTGGGCGATCTCGTTTTCGTGGTGCGGGAAGATCAGGTCGAGGCCACCACCATGGATATCGAAGGTTTCGCCGAGATAGCGCTGGCTCATCGCCGAGCATTCGATATGCCAGCCGGGGCGGCCCCTGCCCCATGAGCTTTCCCAGCCGGGCTCATTATCAGACGAGAGTTTCCAGAGGACAAAATCGCCAGGGTTCTTCTTGTGGACATCGACGGCGATGCGGATACCGGCCTGCTGTTCGTCGAGATTGCGCTTCGACAGCTGTCCGTAGTCCGCCATTGAGCGCGTATCGAACAGCACTTCGCCTTCGGCCGCATAGGCATGGCCCTTGACGATCAGCGTCTCGATGATCTCGATCATCTGGGCGATGTTGTCTGTGGCGCGCGGCTGCACGTCGGGGTCGAGGCATCCGAGCGCCTTGGCGTCCTCCAGAAACTGCGTTTCGGTCTTTTCCGTCACGGCGCGAATGGCATCGTTCAAAGGCAGGTTCGGAAAATCCCGCAGCGCCCGTGCGTTGATCTTGTCGTCGACGTCGGTGATGTTACGCGCATAGGTGAGGTGGCTTTCGCCGTAGACATGACGCAGCAGCCGGTAGAGCACGTCAAAGACGATGACCGGGCGGGCGTTGCCGATATGGGCGAAGTCATAAACCGTCGGGCCGCAGACATACATGCGGACATTGTCGGGATCGATCGGCGCAAAGACCGCCTTCTCCCGGGTCAGCGTATTGTACAGTTTCAGTGTCGGCAGTCCGTCCATTCCCAATCTCCCATTCCGCATATGGCCGAAGCACGCAGGCGCCCGGCTGGACCTTTGCGTTGTCATCTTGATTTTTGGGAGACGAAAACGGCCAGGCCAGCTTTGAGGCTAGCGAATAATAATCCGGCAGGTAATGCAGATAACCGTTTTCATGGGCTGCTTTATCGCGCTTCGATCCGTCCCGGTCAAGAGGTCAGCCGCGCTCCAGCATATTCTGTTGCAATACTGGATTATTCGTCATTGTTTTGTCATGATTACGCTTATCTGGAGAGGCCAGATGTCCGGGGACGCAGGGCTTTGAGCACTTGCACATTAAAGCCTGTTTCCTGGGGCACAATAAGGAACGCCGTTTTGGTGGAGAACACACCGGACGAAGCGCTTCCGCTTAGGGAAAGCATCTGAGGAGAGATTGAAATGCCTGGTAAAAATACCGACAAGAACAGCCCGCGAGCGTCGGCCGATCTTATCGAGCAATACCGTCCGCTTGGCCTGAAGGCCGTGCTTGCCGCTGCGCTGCAGATCAAGCCGAAGCCGGTCAAGAAGCCCGCCTGAGCGAAGATATGGCCTGATCGTTCAAAAGAGCGACAGCTGCGGATTTACGGGCGGGTCTTTCGGCTTTGAGACAGGCCGTGCCGACACATGCACAGGCGTTTGAAGATCGGCTCCGGTGTTGGCCACCTTGTTGACCCGGTCCGACACGGCGATGACGTCGAAATAGTCGTCATCGATCGGCGCCAGCAAATCAGCGACATCGCGTGGCTCCTGCGTGCGGCAATCAAGCCAGCGGGCGAAATCCTCCGGCTTGATCACCACCGGCATCCGGTCATGGACATCGCCGATCCGCGCATTGGCATGCGTTGTCAGAATTGCAGCCGTATCGACCTCTGATCCATCCACTGAGGACCACGTTTCCATCAGCCCGGCAAATGCGACAATGCCGCCGTTCCGGGGCTTGATCCAGTAGGCCTGTGATGCCGTGCCGCTTTCCTTCGATGGCCGATGCCACTCGTAGAAACCGGATGCCGGGATCAGAACGCGCCGGTGGCGCATCGCCGCCTTGAACGAGGCCTTTTCGGCCGCAGTCTCAGCGCGCGCATTGATCAAAAGCGGAAAATCACGCGGGTCCTTGACCCAGGATGGTGTCAGCCCCCAGCGCACCAGAAGCGCCCGGCGGTCCGGCAAATTGCTGCCCGGCCGCTGCCGCTCGCCGGACATGACGATGATGACCGGTTGCGTCGGGGCAATATTGAAGCGCGCCGGAAAATCCTCCGTTTCCAGAAGACCGAAAATATCCGCCAGTTCCTTGGGTGTCGCCGTCAGCGAAAATCGTCCGCACATGGCATTCAAATCGCACTTCGCCTAAGGTGGGTCAAGATTTTCAATATTCTTCCGGTCTCATCAGCATGACAGCCTCCCCACAACTTGCCTCGTCCGCGATTCTCGAACGCAACGGGCGTTACCTGCTTGTGCGCCGTGCCAATCCGCCATCCGCCGATATGTATGCGTTTCCGGGCGGCCGGGCGGAGGCAGGCGAAACACCGGCGGAAACCGCGGTGCGCGAGTTTCATGAGGAAACCGGCATTCTGCCACGCAATCCGCTGCTGTTTGAGACTTACGATCTACCGCCGAGCGAATCGGATGGAGCCAGCGCCCGGCACTTCTTTCTTTCGGTGTTCAGGGTCGAAGCCGATGCCGATCGTGTTGCCGTCGCGGCTGACGATGCAGCCGATATCGGCTGGTATACGGCCGATGAAATTTTTGACCTTCCGATCCCCGAAAGTGTCCGGCAATGCGTGGAAAAACTCGAAACGCTCCGCCAGCGATGAGTGCCTCGCCAAAATCCGCTTGCCCCAAGGCATGATTCGGGGCTTGAAAGGGCGATGATCCGTTTTCTGGCCACACGATCGTTTCTGCTGCTGGCTTTCGCCGGCCTGCCACTCGGTGCGCAGGCGCAGGGTACGCCGCCTTTAGGCGTCCCGGCAGTTGCTGCAGAGAAACCCGCCCCCTATGATGCGCGCCTGCTGCGCTTGTCGGAAATCCTTGGTTCTGTTCACTATTTACGCACACTCTGCAAGGATCCGGCCGCCGACACCTGGCGCCAGTCCATGCAGAATCTGCTCGACAAGGAGGCACTGGGCGAGGCTGAGCGGCGTGCCCGCATGACGGCTGCCTTCAATCGCGGTTATCGGGCATTTGCCTCCGTTTATACTGCCTGCACGCCCCCGGCCGTGGTTGCGGATGAGCGATATCGTGCCGAAGGAGCAACACTTGCTTCAGAAATAACCGCCCGCTTTGGAAATTAACGATAAATTAACCTCTTTCTTCAGGAGCCCGTGTCGTTTTGGGAAAAGGCTGCTAAGGTTGTTAAGAGAGTGGTAAGAAGTGGCATCGCCCCGAGTCTGGTGCCAAGTAAAGAGCGTGAAACGGCATGGAACGAATGATGGAACCAAGTCTGAATGACATCGACGACATGATTGTTCATGAGAAGATGCAGGCAGCCCTGGAACACCAGAGTGAAGCCTGGGCGGATGGAATGGCCGATGGTATCGAGCCTGAAATCATTGCCGACGCTGCCATTGCGCTTGCCATGCGTGAAACGATCCGCCTTCACGGCGAAAACGGTGCCGAGGCCATGCTGAACTCGCTTCGCGAGCGTATGCTGGCCGGTGAATTCTCGCCGGAACGGACCCTGCAGTAGTTTCGAGGCCATCATGGAACGTCAGATATCAGCATGCCGGACGCGTGCGGTTCGCCTTTCCGCATTGTTTCTCGCCGGTCTTTTCGCATCCTCCCTGCTCACGCCGCATGCCGCGCTGGCGCTCAGCGAGTTGAAGCAGATTCCTGGCGAAGTCAGCCAGGACCAGAAAGCCAAGGACGTTCCGGCAGAAGAAAAGCCGCGCGAAAAGGTCCCGATGCAGATCCCGATGCCGGATCCGCTGGTCAACAAATCTAAACCCCATGCCAAGGACGACACGGTCGAAGATACGGCACCCGCAGCACCCGTCGAGGTGCTGTCGGACGTATCGAAAATCCCCGAACCGGTCGCGCGAATGCGCGAGTTGATCGTCGAGGCGGCCGCCTCCGGCGATATCGAGCGGCTGCGTCCCCTGCTCGGCAAGGGTCCGACCCAGACGCAGGTCGGCGAAGCCGACGCCGATCCTATCGAGACACTGAAAGGCTTGTCGGGCGATCCGCAGGGCATCGAAATCCTGGCAATCCTGCTTGACGTGCTGTCGACCGGCTTCGTGCTGACGGAAAAGGGTACGCCCGAGGAAGCCTATGTCTGGCCCTATTTTACCGAGAAGCCACTGGCATCGCTGACCCCACCGGAAAAAGTCGATCTGTTCCGGCTGTTAACGGCTGGCGATTTTGCCGAGATGGAAGAAGGTGGCAACTATAATTTCTATCGCGTCGGCATCACACCCGATGGTCAGTGGAAATTTTTCGTGGCTGGCGACTGAGGACACACGCAAAGCGCTTGCCGCGACGCCTGTGAAATCCTATCTGTTTGACTTGATGAACAGGACAAACGCCATGCAGCCCGTCGCCCTTCAAGATCGTGCCATGATTACCGTGTCCGGACAGGATGCGCAGGAATTTCTCCAGGCGCTGATCACCACCGATCTCGATCTGCTCGAAGACGGCGAAGCCAAACCCGGTGCGCTTCTGACACCCCAGGGCAAGATTCTCTTCGACTTCATCGTCACCCGCGACGGCACCTCGATCCGCCTCGAAACTGGCACTGACCAGGCCGAATCGCTGTTGAAGCGGTTGACAATGTACAAGCTGCGCGCACCGATTTCGCTGTCTCTGACCAATCCGGCCACAGTCACCGCCCGCTTCAATGCGGCGCCGGGCGCCTATCGCGACGCGCGGTTCGCAAAAGCCGGACAGGAGGTTTACCGCACCTATGATACTGAGGGCGAAACCGCTGGAATCGATGACTATGATCGCCTGCGCATCCTCAACGGCATTGCCGTTTCGGGCGCGGACTATGCTCTGCAGGACGCATTTCCCCATGATGTGCTGATGGACAAGAATGGAGCATTGTCCTTCAAGAAAGGCTGCTATGTCGGCCAGGAGGTCGTGTCGCGCATGCAGCACCGCGGCACCGCACGGCGGCGTGTCGTCATCGTCGCGGCCGAGACCGCTTTGCCGGAAACCGGAACCCCGCTGACCGCCAAGGGACGTTCGATCGGTGTGCTTGGCAGCGTCACCGGGTCGTCGGGGCTTGCCATCGTGCGCATCGACAAGGCCGGTGACGCCATCGCCTCGGGTGAGCCGATCCTTGCCGGCAACATCGCAGTGACGCTTACCCTGCCCGCCTGGAGCGGGCTCGACTTCCCGGTTGAAGCCGGCGAGGAAAGCGCCTGATGTCTGCCCGTGCTTGGCAGCGCATGCTTTCGGGACGGCGGCTCGATCTGCTTGATCCGTCGCCGCTTGATGTCGAATTGTCCGATATCGCCCATGGGCTGGCCCGCGTCGCCCGCTGGAATGGCCAGACGGACGGCGACCATGCCTTTTCCGTCGCCCAGCACAGCCTTGTGGTCGAGGAGATCTTTCGCCGGCAGTTCAGCTGCACGGCCGACGAGTGCCAGATGGCGCTGCTGCACGATGCCCCGGAATATGTGATCGGCGACATGATTTCGCCGTTCAAGGCGGTGGTCGGCGGTGGCTACAAGGTCGTGGAGAAGCGGTTGGAAGGCGCCATCCATCTGCGTTTCGGGCTGCCGTCCACCGCACCGGCCGAATTGAAGACGCGGATCAAGAAAGCCGATCAGATCGCCGCCTATTTCGAGGCGACGGTGCTTGCCGGGTTTTCACTTGCGGAAGCCCGCAAATTCTTCGGCCAGCCGCGCGGCATTACCCGCGAGATGATCCTGATCGATCCGCTGCCCGCCGTCGAGGCGCAAAGATTGTTTGCCGACCGGTTCGAGGCCATTGAGGCGCAACGGGCCGCTGTGCGGGCGGTGTCCTGAGATGCCGGTGATTGTCGTCTCGCCCTTGTCGCGCATCGCCGAGATGGCCGTGCGCCACCGTGCCTGCGAAATGATCAGCCTGATGGCGAAGGAGCAGGCGTTCCATCGCCCGGCAGTGATCGCGGCTGACCGTCATCTGCTGCTGGGGATGAACGATATCACCTTTGCCGGCAACGCGGTGCTTGTCGCGCCGGGCGAAGAGCATGTGCTGCAGATCATCGAATTTGCGAAGCAGTGGGACCGGTCGGCACCGCTCTTGATCCATTGCTGGATGGGTATTTCGCGTTCGCCTGCCGCTGCTGTTATCGCATCCCTGGCGGTGGCACCCGATCAGGATGAGACAGCACTTGCCCTGCGGCTGCGCGCCGCCTCGGCCTATGTCACCCCCAATTCCCGGCTGATCGAGATCGGCGACCGGCTTTTGTCGCGCAACGGCCGGTTAGCGGCGGCGATCAAGGCGATCGGCCGTGGTGCCGATACGGATGGAAACGTGCCTTTCGTCTTCTCGCCGTTGCCGGAGCCTGCCGCCCATGCCGGTTGAGCGGGCTATCACTGTCGAAATCGGCCTCAACGCGGCGATCGTCGCAGTCACCAACCGTTCGCCACGCATCCTCGCGGTCAGCGACGAGCAGGGTGACAACCGCGACGGCCTGCCGTTTGGTCCGTTCGATCCGGCCCGGCACCGGACGTTCGAAACCAGCCTGCGCGCCAGTGTCGAACAGCAGACGGCGCTTGACCTTGGCTATATCGAACAGCTCTACACATTCGGCGACCAGGGCCGCCACCGCCTGGCCGGTGAAAGCAGCACCCATATGGTGTCTGTCGGCTATCTGGCGCTCACCCGCACCGACGCGGAAAACAATGCCCGGCTGGCTGAGGCCGGCGCGCATTGGCGCGACTGGTACAGCTACCTGCCGTGGGAAGACTGGCGGCAAGGCCGGCCGGTGCTGATCGACCAGCTTATCCTTCCGGCGCTTCGTCAATGGGAAAAGAGTGGGCATCAGGACGAGCGCATGGGCCTGCCGCAACGGCGCACCCGCACGCGCCTTGCCTTCGGGCTCGACGATTTCCCGTGGGACGAGGAGCGTGTGCTGGAGCGTTACGAGTTGCTTTATGAGGCAGGCCTTGTCGGCGAAGCGGTAATCGACGGCCGCGCTGCCACCACAGGTACCCCGCCGGTTGGCCTCACTATGCGCCACGATCACCGCCGCATCGTTGCCACCGCCATTGCGCGCCTGCGCGGAAAAATCAAATACCGGCCGGTGATCTTCGAGCTGATGCCGCCGGAATTCACGCTGACCGACCTGCAGGCGACGGTCGAGGCGATTTCCGGGCGGCACCTGCACAAGCAGAATTTCCGCCGTCTGGTCGAAGGTGCCGAACTGGTCGAGCCGACCGGCATGCTGACGGCTGCAACCGGCGGCCGGCCTGCCGCCCTCTTCCGCTTCCGCCGCCAGATCCTCGACGAACGCCCGGCACCTGGGCTTAAAGTCGGCGGACGATAGGCGCCGTCGAACCGTATGATGCGTTATTCAATGACGGCGCAGGCGAGCCTGTCGCCGGCATCGCCCGAGGGCTGGCTGCGATTGTCGTCGGATTTTGCATGAACCATCAATGCCCGGCCGCGAATACCGTTTTCGGCATTATCGAGCGCAACCATGCTGTTGAAGACCTGGGCGCGCATGACGCCATCAGCGCCGACATACTGATTGGGCATATCACCAGCATGGGGGCCGTTGACAGCGAGAAAGCCGTGCTCGGTCTTGCCGGGATTGAAATGCTTGCCGGCGGATTCGTGATTGTGCGCGGCGTCGCATTTACCGGTTTCGTGGACATGGAAAGCCACCCATTTTCCGGGCGGCAGGTTGGTCACTTCCACTTCAATCAGTACGCCGTTCTTACCTTGGGTCAGCGATGCCCGGCCGGTCTCCTTGCCATCCTTGCCGACGAAATTGGCAATGGCCGTCTGCGATGACGATTGCGCAAAGGCGGCCGTTGCGGTGACGAGAACCATGGCAAACGTGGTGATCAAGCGTTTCATGAGACATTCCTCCGGTGGGGATGATTTCCTAAATCTTCACAGGATGCAACGCCTGATGAGCACAGCGGTTCCGAAATCAACCGGCGCGCTTGGAGAAATCGGATCCGGCGCGGCAGATCAGAAGATTCGAATGGCCGATGTGGCAATGATCACCAGGGAAACGGCGATCATCAATGGCCGTATGGGCAGACGCTTGACGACCAGCGCACCGATCGGGGCGGCGAGCACACCGCCAAGCACGAGGCCGAGGGCCGACCCCAGATCCGACCAGCCCAATGTCAGGACGAAGGTCGCCGAAATCGTCAGCGTGACGGCAAATTCGGTGAGGCTGGTGGAGCCGATAACCTTCTTCGGCTCATGGCCGCGGCCAATCAACGATGTGGTGACAATCGGCCCCCACCCGCCGCCGCCCGCCGCGTCGAGCGCGCCGCCACCCAGACCGATGAACGGCACCGCCCAATCCCGGACTTCGCGCAGCCAGAGAGGCCGAAAGGCCTTGAACAGTATGTAGATGCCGACCAGCACCAGATAGGCCGAGACGAAAGGCTCGATCAGTTCGCCATCGACATTGGAGATGCCGTAGGCGCCGAGTGCCCCGCCGATCATGCCGGCCGGTGCAAGGCGCGCGACGAGACGCCAGTCGATATTGCGCTGATAGGTGTGGGATGCTCCGGAGGCAGCGGTGGTGAAAATCTCGGCGATATGGGTCATGGCGCTTGCCGTTGCCGGCGGGATTCCAACCGCAAGCAGGCTGGTGGTGGACAACAGGCCGAAAGCCATGCCGAGAGCGCCATCGACCAGTTGTGCAAAAAAGCCGATGACAACGAACATCCAGAAATCTGCCGACACGAACAATCCTTCTTCAAATCCAGCCCTTTGGAAACGAGGCTTATTTGCGCCAACCGCGTCCTGTAGGTAAAGGTTCCCTCCCGGCAATTCACAGGCGCTGGGCTGAATAGGTGGTGACAAAGGAAACGAACCGATGAAGATGATCGCTCTTCTCCTCGCCGGTACCGTTCTGACGGCACCGGAGGATAAACCGGCCATTCCCGACTATTTCGATGGCAACGGCAGCACCGGCCAACCGGCGATCGCCCAATGCAATCTGACCAGCGAAGACCTGAACGGGCAATTCAAGACCTGCCGCTACGACTGCGGCAAGACGCTGACGATCGGCGCACGCGTGGTCTGCCCGTTTGTGCTGCAACGATAGGAAACGAGAGATGACGGGTTTCGACTGGCACGCCGATCCAATCAGTCGCGATACGGCGGTTACCCGGACCTATCGCAACACGCAAAACGTTCGCCGTTTTCTAACAGCGGAATGCGGCGACGGTTTTGCCTTCGACCGTGCCTTGATGGCCTGGATCAAGGACGGCGCGGCAAAGACGATGGGCGATGTTGCCGACGAATGGAAACGCCGTCACACCGCTGAGGTCTGACGTTGTATCAGCCGATCACCACGTCCAGCCCGATATCCAGTGTCGGTGCGGCCATGGTGATCTTCGAGGTCGAGATATAATCGACGCCGGTCTCGGCGATGGCGCGGATGGTCTGGAAATTGACATTGCCGGAGGCCTCCAGCTTGGTCCGGCGCGGATCGGTGGGATAGGTCTCAGCTGAGAGTTGCCAATGGGCGGCGTTGATGGCCACGGCTTGGCTGAGCAGATCCGGCCCCATATTGTCGAGCAGGATCACATCCGGGCTGGCGGTCAGCGCCTGGCGCATCTGGTCGAGCCCATCGACTTCGACTTCGATCTTGACGAGATGACCGCAATAGGCGCGTGCGGCATGGACGGCGGAAGCAACGCCGCCGGAGACGGCGATATGATTGTCCTTGATCAGGATCGCATCATCGAGGCCATAGCGATGGTTGGAGCCGCCACCGAGGCGCACCGCGTATTTTTCCAGCGCCCGCAGGCCGGGAATGGTTTTTCGCGTGCAGCAGACTTTTGCACTGGTATGGGCGATTTCGGCAGCGAATTTCGAGGTGTAGGTGGCGACACCGCAGAGATGCATGAGGAAATTCAGCGCCACGCGCTCGGCCGACAGCAGGCCACGAGCCGGGCCGGAAATGCGCGCCAGTGCCGTGCCGGGCGCGATCCGGTCCCCGTCTGTCACCAGCGCCTCGAAGCGGATAGCCGGATCGATCAGGCGGAAAGCGGTGCGGGCGAGTTCCATTCCGGCAATTACGCCGGTTTCGCGGGCGTTCATTTCGGCAGTCGCAGTCCGGTCAGGGGCAATCGTCGCATAGGTGGTGATGTCGCCGGCGCGGCCGAGATCTTCGAGAAGGGCTGCGCGCACCTGATCCTCGACCATCAGGGCGGGCAGTTCGGGGCGAAGGGCGGTGGGGGTCATTGGGGTTCCTCAGAAAATGTAGGTAGGAAAGGTTCGGTTTTTCAAACCAACGCCTCCAATCGTCATCCTCGGCCTTGAGCCGAGGATCCATGCAGCCCGTCTCTGGACCCTCGGGTCAAGCCCGAGGGTGACGGAGTGACCGGGTTGGCAGACGGCTTTAGACACTCTCCGTTTCCGTCACCTCGGCGACGACCCGGTCGGCCTCGGCGAGTGTCAGGAATGTCCGGTGCTTCCATTCCGGCCTTGGCTCCGGGCAATCGGAGCGGAAATGGCCGCCCCGGCTTTCGGTGCGCAGATAGGCGCCGGTGGTGATCAGCTTGGCTGCGGTGACGATATTGCCGAAGCGCAGCCGGGTGTTCTGGCGTTCCAGGTTGGCGATCGCCCGGATCGCTTTGACCAGCGTATCGCGTGAGCGGATGACGCCGACATGATCGCTCATGATATGGCGCAGCGCCGTCAATGGCGGGCTGTCTTCCAAGGTCACCGGATCGTCGTTCTCACCGGCATTGGCGCCCCAATCGGTGATCATCGGTTCCGGCAGCATGCCCTTGATGTTTTCGGCAATGCGGGCCGCAAAGACTACGGCTTCGAGCAGCGAATTGGAAGCGAGCCGGTTGGCGCCGTGGACGCCGGTGGAGGTCACCTCGCCCGCAGCCCAGAGGCCATCGATCGAGGTGCGGCCTTCCGCATCGGTCAGCACGCCGCCCATATGATAGTGCACGGCCGGGACAACCGGGATCGGCTGCGTCACAGGATCGATGCCTGCCGACATGCAGGAGGCATAGACGGTCGGGAATGCCTCGGGGAAATGTGCGCCGACTGCCTTGGTGCAATCGAGGAATGCGCCGCGCCCGGCCTGTACTTCAGCAAACACACCGCGCGAAACGATGTCGCGGGGTGCCAGTTCGCCGTCCGGATGGATATCCAGCATGAAGCGTTTTCCGGCAGAATTGATCAGGTGGGCGCCGTCGCCGCGCAGCGCTTCGGTTGCCAAGGGTGCGGGATCGCGGCCGATGTTGATCGCCGTCGGGTGGAACTGGATAAATTCCGGATCGGCAATGATGGCACCGGCGCGGGCGGCCATGCCGACGCCCTGCCCGCAGGCTTCGGTCGGATTGGTGGTGACCGAGAAGAGATGGCCGACACCGCCCGAGCAGAGCACCACGGCGCGCGCCGGGAACGACACGCGCTTTTTCGACTGGCCGGCATCCGGGCGGGCGATGACGCCGGAGATGAAGCGGCCCTGGCGCACCAGTTCCTCAACGACATAACCTTCCAGCACCCGGATCGACGGCGTGTTGCGCACGGCCGCGATCAAGGCTTCCATGATCGCCTTGCCGGCCATATCGCCCTTGACGCGAACGATGCGGCGCTCGGAGTGGGCGGCCTCGCGCGACAACAGCAGCTTGCCCTCAAGGTCACGGTCGAACGGCACGCCATAGCCGAGCAGATCATGGATGCGTGCAGGACCTTCGGCCACCATCAGCCGCGTCATTTTTTCATCGACGATACCGGCACCAGCAATCAGCGTATCTGTAACGTGTTTGTCGATGGTATCGCCGAGCCCCATGGCAGCGGCGATGCCGCCCTGCGCCCAGGCGGACGAGGCACCATGACCGATCGGGGCCGCAGCCAGAATGGTGACAGGACGCGGGCTAAGTTTCAGCGCGCAAAAAAGCCCGGCAAGACCGCCACCGACGATGACGATATCGTCAATGCCGTTGAAGGACTGTGGGCGGAAATGATCGGTCAGCATGCTCTTCCTCCTCCAGACTGGCACTTCCCTCCCCCTTGTGGGGAGGGTGGCCCGCAGGGCCGGGAGGGGTTTCCTTATTTAAAAAGAAAGTCCCCTCCCCAACCCCTCCCCACAAGGGGGAGGGACTAGCCCCTCTACTGCTTCAAATTCACCATCCGCTCGACGGCAAGTCTGGCGCGGCCGGCGATTGCCGGGTCGACCAGGACTTCCTCCGTCATGAACAACAGGCTGTCGAGGATCTTCGGCAGCGTGATGCGCTTCATGTGCGGACAGAGATTGCACGGCTTGATGAAATCGACGCCGGTAATCTCGGCCTGAATGTTGGAGGCCATCGAGCATTCGGTGACCAGCAGCACGCGCGGCGGGCGCTTGTCCTTGACGTAGTTGATCATGCCGGCGGTGGAACCGGCAAAATCGCAGACGGCGATGACATCCGGGTGGCATTCCGGATGACCGATGATCTCGATAGTGGGATCGGCTTCCTTGTAGGCCAGCAGTTCGGCCGCGGTGAAGCGCTCATGCACCTCGCAATGGCCCTTCCAGGTGAGGATCTTCTTGTTCGTCTGCTTGGCGACGTTCATCGCCAGATATTCATCGGGGATACAGAGAACCGTATCGCTCTCCAGACTTTCAATGATGGCCAGCACATTGGACGAGGTGCAGCAGATATCAGTCTCGGCCTTCACGTCGGCAGACGTGTTGACATAGGTGACGACCGGCACGCCGGGATAACGCTGTTTCAGCAGCCGCACATCGGCGCCGGTGATCGATTCCGACAGCGAGCAACCAGCCTTGCCATCCGGGATCAGCACGGTCTTTTCCGGGTTGAGGAGCTTGGAGGTCTCGGCCATGAAATGCACGCCGCACTGGATGATAATCTCGGCATCGACCTTAGTGGCGTCGCGCGCCAGCTGCAGGCTGTCGCCGACAATATCGGCAACACAGTGGAAGATATCCGGTGTCTGGTAATTATGGGCGAGGATAACCGCGCCGCGCTCCTTCTTCAGCCGGTTGATGGCATGCACATAGGGGGCATAGACCGGCCATTCGAAAGCGGGGACGAACTGCTTGACGCGCTCGTAGAGATGCGCCGTCTCGCGGGCGATCTCCGGCGTGAACGTCAGGTCCGGCCGCTCAAGGATGCCGAAACGCTCGGCGGCGGTCTTTACCGCGCCGGAAGCCTGCAGGGCCGCATTGGACTGTGCGATGGTCATCGAACTGCTCCTCTTGCCGCCCCTCCGGCGGCAGACCTATTTTGCTCAATATGAGCATAATAGGATCAAAACAAAACCGGCACTGCCGGTGGATGAGATTTAGAAAGTTTTGTGACGGTTTTCAAGAATGCCCTTCCGCTATTTCTGTGGGAGGGCAAGAAATAGCGGGTCTCAGGCCATGGCCGGGCGGGCAACGGCCTTTTCCTCGATCGGCCAATGGACGATGGCGGCGAAGATGCCGAGGACCACGCCCAGCCACCAGACCGGATCATAGGAGCCGAAATGGTCATAGAGATAGCCGCCCATCCAGACACCGAGAAACGAGCCGACCTGATGCGACAGGAAGACGATGCCGCCGAGCAGGCCAAGATGGCGCGTGCCGAACATGATGGCGACAAGGCCGTTTGTTGGCGGCACGGTCGATAGCCAGAGCAGACCCATGACGGCGGCAAAGATGATCACCGATGTCGGAGACTGCGGCAGGAGCAGGAACGCGGAGACGACGATCGAGCGAGCGATATAGATCCAAGCCAGGAAATAGGGCTTTGAATAACGCTGACCGATGAAGCCGGCGGCCAGCGAGCCGATGATGTTGAAGAAGCCGATCAGGGCGAGCGCGATCACCGCATAACGGGCATCGATGCCGATATCACCGATATAAGCCGGGAAATGCGCGGTGATGAAAGCCACCTGATAGCCGCAGACGAAAAAGCCGGTGACCAGCAAAAGATAGCTCTTGTGGCCGAGTGCTTCCTTCAGCGCTTCGGCGATCGACTGCTTGTACTGAACTTCCTTCTGGCTACCGGACGACGAATTGCCGCGCAGCGGGATGGCAAACAACGGCACAAGCAGCATCAGCGCGCTCATATAGAGCAGGCTGTCCGACCAACCGAAAGCCGAAATCAGGCCCTGGCTCAGCGGCGCAAACAGGAACATGCCAGCCGAACCGGCTGCCGTGCAGATGCCGAAGGCCATCGAGCGCTGCTCGGGCGTGACATTGCGGGCGAAGGCCGACAGCAGGATGCCAAAGGAGCCGGAGCCGACCCCAAGCCCGACCATGACGCCGCCGCCGATATGCAGCCAGATCGGCGCATCGGCAAAGGCCATGATGATCAGGCCACCGGCATAGACGAGGCCGGAAAAGGCCAGCACCCGCCAAGAGCCGTATTTATCGGCGATCGCCCCGAAAAACGGCTGGCTGACGCCCCAGGCGAGATTCTGGAAGGCCATGGCCAGACCGAACGTGGTGCGGTCCCAGCCGGTATCGGCCAGCATCGGCAACTGGAAGAAGCCCATGGCCGAGCGCGGCCCGAAGGTCAGAACAGCAATGAGGGAGCCGGCAATGATGATCGCCCAGGGCAGACCGGGACTGGCGACAGGCGCCCGCGTGGCGGAAGCGGTGGTAACGGCGGACATTCAGCGACTCCGTGTGATTGAAGCGGCAATCTACGCTGTGGCATCGTGCTAAAAAAGCGAAATAAAATGACGTTCGGATCAGCCACATTGATGGATGAAAGCCATTGTTCAGCGGCGCACACGGAAACTGTGGCGGTAGTCCCGTGGTGTGCGCAGCTTCAAGACCTTGAACTGGCGATTGAAATTGGCAAGCGAGGCATAACCCACGTCGCCGGCAATATGGGCAATCGGCCGGTCGGTCCCCGACAACAGCGCGCAGGCTTCACCGATCCGCAGGCGCATCACATAGTCCGATATCGTCGTCTGCAGATGGCGGCCAAACAGACGGTGGAGGCCGGACGGGCTGAGCGCGGCGATGCCGGCCAGCACCGCGACCGGTAGGCTTTCCGCATAGTTCAGGTGGATATGATCGAGCACCCGATCGAGACGGGCGCGATCCCCCTGCCCGGCCGTTGGCACCGCCAGCGTGCTCGACAAGGGCTTTGCCTCCACATCGCGGGCAAGCAGCGTCAGGATGCGGATGGCGCTGAGCAGCCGGTCTTCCGGCGCTTGCGTGAACGCCGCCTCGATCAGCGGCCGTGCCCGCGCCGCAAAGTCCGCGGAGAATTTCAGGCCGGCACTTGCAGCAGTCAGCATGCGGCGGGCAGCGGCAAGTTCCGTGAAGGTCGCATCCAGCGCCTCCACCCAGTCCGGACGGAACCACAGGACCAGCGCCACATGCGGCCTGTCGGCATCGATCTTTTCGGCCGAACACCATGTGTGCGGCAGGTTGGAGCCGACCAGCACGAGATCGCCGTCGTCGTATGCCCCGATATGATCGCCGATGAAGCGTTCGCCGCGCGAGTTGAGCGTCAGGGTGAGCTCCAGCTCGGGATGATGGTGCCATTGGAACGGAATGCCGTCGTCCAGGCGGCGGTTGAGCATCGACCAGGAGGAATCGGCGGAGGGCCGTAGGCGTTCGAGATGTGGCTTCATTCACGCATCTTTTTAAAGTTCAACGCCAGAATAGTATCAGAATTGGCCCCATTGATGCAACACGGCGGTCCAGAGACCGCTATTCTGTCCTTATCGAAACACATCGTGGACCAGAGGAAGCCGCCATGCAGACCGTAGCCAAGAAAGACAGCCACCCGACCACCAGTGCGGTCGAGACCCAGCTGAAGGATATCCGGAAGACCTTGCCATTGCAGGTGCTATCGCAGGCCGATTGGCAGCACTGGATCACCCGTGGCTATGTCATCGTGCGCCAGGCCGTGCCGATGGCCAATGTCGAGCGGCTGGTCGATCTGCTCTGGCAGTT
The DNA here is from genome assembly GCF_965279435.1 of Pararhizobium sp. NCBI lineage: Bacteria > Pseudomonadati > Pseudomonadota > Alphaproteobacteria > Hyphomicrobiales > Rhizobiaceae > Pararhizobium > Pararhizobium sp. The sequence goes on along the minus strand of NZ_CBDIHY010000003.1, from coordinate 2,854,242 downwards.
CGACGAAAAAGACCCGGCCAATCCTGAGACCTGGTATGCGACGCAGCGCCGCGAGCACAAGATGAAGGAACTCAACAACACCGGCATGCTGGAGATCTACAATCATCAGCTTCTCTGGGACAACCGCCAGGAGCCGCGGGTCTACGGCGCCTTCGTCGATATCTGGGACCGCGAGGACCTCTGGGTGACGATCGACCGGGCAAACCTCAATCCGCCGAGGCGGATCAAGGGCAATCCGAACGGCTTCATCCACTGGGATGTCGATACCTCGATCGAACCGCTACCGGTCGGTGTGCAGGGCGTTTTGAGCCTGAAGAAGCAGGATGGCGATGTCGGCGGGTTCCAGTGCATTCCGTGGCTCTTCGAACATCATCAGCAATGGGTGAAAACCCAGTCCACTGACCGCGACCCGATGCATCCGGACACGGCCGGGCTCGATGTCATCAATATCGAGATGGAGCCCGGCGATCTCTTGATCTTCAATTCGCTGCTGGCGCATGGCGTTCGGCCCAATCATTCCGGCGACCGCGTGCGGATGGCGCAATATATCTCGATGCATCCGGCCGAGGAGAGCAACGAAGCCGAAAAGCAGGAGCGCATCCGGCTCTGGCGGGACCTTGACCATCCCCACCGCGATGCCTTTCCCGGCGACCCGCGCGAGTGGGAAAGGCAGAATGCCAAGACCGCAACGCTGAGCGATCTCGGTGAAAAACTGCTCGGTCTGAAGAGCTGGACATAGCAACGCCGGCTGCAGGGTATTTCACTGATGAAAAATACCCTGCAAGACTGCCTGTATGGTGGCGGGCGAGCCGCTGCTACGGTTCCGGCCGAAATCACGCGGAGGCTCGCATGCTCGACAGGACGAAACCGGCCAGCATCACACTCTGGGAGGGACGCACTATTCCGCGTCTCGGCATGGGCTGCTGGGCAATCGGCGGCCCCTTTTATGCCGGCGATGTGCCGCTCGGCTGGGGCGACGTCGATGACGCGGAATCGATCCGGGCGATCCACCGCGCCATCGAACTCGGCATCCGCTTCTTCGATACGGCGTCGAATTATGGTGCCGGTCATTCCGAAGAGGTCCTGGGCGAAGCGCTGATGGGGCAACCCGATATCGTCGTCGCAACGAAATTCGGCTTTGCCACCGATCCTTTGACAAAACAGGCGACCGGCGCCTTCGCCTCACCGGAATTCATCCGCGCTTCGGTAGAGACGTCACTGACACGGCTGAAGCGCGAGCGGATCGACCTGTTGCAGTTCCATCTCAACGAATTCGATCCGGTCGAGGCCGATACCGTCTTTGCCACGCTCGATAATCTGTGGGCCGAGGGCAAGATCGCTGCGTACGGCTGGAGCACGGACTGGCCGGAACGGGCGGCGCGTTTTGCCGGACGCGCCGGCTTTCATTCGGTGCAGCACACGATGAACGTGCTCGAACCGGCAGACGGGATGATCGCGCTGGTGGAACAGACGGACCTCATTTCGATCAATCGTGGCCCGCTGGCGATGGGGCTGTTGTCCGGCAAGTTCAAACCGGGCGACCGGCTGGCGGCAAACGATGTGCGCAGCGCCGATTTCGACTGGCTGCACTATTTCCGCGACGGCGTGGTTGCTCCGGAATTTACGCGGCGGCTCGACACGATCCGCGACCTGCTGCAGACCGAGGGCCGGACGCTGGCGCAGGGCGCATTGGCGTGGCTCTGGGCGCGCTCGCCAAACACACTGCCGATCCCCGGTTTTCGCACGGTCAAACAGGTCGAGGAAAATGCCGGGGCGCTGGACAAAGGTCCGCTGTCCGCATCGACGATGGACGCGATCGACGACGCGTTGCAGCGTCCAAGGTACTCTTCAATCTGACCGGGATTACGCCCTGATCTTCATCGGCCAGCGGTCTTGCCGCGCTGTGACGATCCGCATCCCGTCGCCGAGATTGATGGTGCCTTCGGAGCGCGGCACGGCGTTCCAGCCGAACAGGACGCCGGGCACGCGGCGGTCGGCCGACATGCGCTTTTCGGCTAGCCCCTGGATCGGGTTGCCGCCGATGCGCTCGCCGGTCACCTGGTCCTGTGTCGTCATGATGCAGCGGGCGCAGGGCTTGACGAGATCGAAGGTAATGCCGCCGATCTCGACGCTTTCCCAAAAGTCCTCTTCCCAGGGCTCGTCATTGTCGATCAGGATATTGGTGCGGAAGCGGTCCATGCCGACCGGCTCCTGCCCCTTGGCAATCAGCGTGACGTTGAGATCGGCAAGCGACGCGGTGGTGGTGATCAGCACCGGAAAGCCATCGGCGAAACCGACAGGTGCTGCCTTGCCTGCCCATTCCTCGCCAACGGCGCGCCGGGCCTGATCATCCATATGCACCAATCGGACGGGCCGGCCGAACCAATCCGAAAGCGTGGCGTCGGTACGGTCCTCGGAAACGGCGGCATTGACCGCGCTATCCCAGACGCGGACATCCAGCCGTCTGGCAGGATCGAAGGATACCGTTGCTGTGCGCGTGCCCATTTTCAGATGCACGCCCCCGGCCATATGGGTGGCCTCGACCTGCGCCAAAAGCTGCAGTTCGCGCTGGGTGATGAATTTTCCATCGGGGTCGACCAGCATGAAACGGCGGTCTCCGGCCAGACCATCGTGATGGATGGAAACCGACGTCTGCGCGATGGCGCGGCCGCTCTTCAGCGGGTGAATATTGAGACCCGTCACCTTCATGTCGTCACTCCCAGGCATTCAGATTGTGATTCAAGAGCATTGCAGATTGATTCCGCCAGTCCCGGCAAGACATTGTTTTGGCTAGATTTCCTCGATCAGCATGCCAAGCACGGCGCGCAGCCGCTCCTGCCTTTGGCGGGCAAGTGCCCGGCCCGCCGCCGTCTGGAAACCGTCCGTCAGTTTGAACAGTTTTGTCTCGAAATGGTCAATGGCAAAGGCCTTGTCATCGAGCGGCCGATCTTCTGCCAGCGGATCGAGCGGATCATAAAGGCCGCTCCCCATCCGCCCGGCAATGTAGAAGCAGCGGGCTGCGCCGATCATGCCGATCGCATCGAGCCGGTCCGCATCCTGCAGGATTTTTGCCTCGAGGCTTTCCGGAGGAATATTGGCGGAAAAGCTGTGCGTGATGATTGCATGGGCGACCGCCGTTATCTCCATCGTTCGCCAGCCGAGTGCATCGAGAACCTCGAACGCCTTCTCGGCGGCAAGGCGGGAGGCGTGGGCACGATCGGGCGAATTCTTTTCCACCGAAACACAATCATGCAGCAGCACGGCGGCGGCGATGATGCGCAGATCTCCGCCTTCCGAGCCATGGATGCGCAGTGCGTTCTTCCACACCCGGATCAGATGGGCGGCATCATGCGAGCCGTCATTGCCGGAGACGGCATAAGGCAGCAATTGTTCCGCAAGGGCCTGGTGAGGCGCAAAGGCGGCGGCAAGAGAGGCGGTGTGGCTCATATCAAACCCATGCAGAGAAACCCTTGGAACCCGATTCGTCAGCTTGTTTAGACGGGGGTGGGTCAATGTCCACCGTTGGCACCTGCGGCGGCTCGGCGCCCGCCTTGCCGGACAGGATTTTCTGGTAGAACAACCCGATACCAATCAGCACAGCACCGAGCCCGATAAACGAAAGCGCGCGCAAAAAGCCTTCGAGATTGGCCATGTCGATCAGAAAGACTTTCAGCACCGACACGAAGACCAGCACCGCCGAGGCGATCCGGATGCTCTTGGCGTTGAAGCGCGAGCCGAGCACCAACAACAGGACGCCAAGCAGCAGCCAGACGACCGAGTAGGTATAGGTCTCGCCCTGCAGGAACCCCTTCCAGTCGGCAATATTCTGCCCCTGCCAGAAGCGGCGGACCGACAGCGTTGCCCAGGCAAACACCAGCACGGCAGCAGCAACGGCAAGCACCGTGACATAAGGCACCGGCCGTTTGCCACGCGCATACCAGGCGAGACCGGCATAACCGAGCCCCGGCAGCAGATAGCCGATCAGCAGCAGATCAACGAGCGGGATCGAGCCGAGCAGTTCGCCACTGAAATAGGGATTGAGCCCGATCAGATGGGCGCCGAGGATCGACAGGATCGACAGGACGCCGATCACCATGCTGCCATAGCGAAAGATCGGGCTTGGAGACTTGCGATCGAGCGTCATCATGATGCCGGAGGCACCGATGGCAAGCAGCGTGTAGATCGACTGTTCACCAAGCGTCGGCACCGCGCTGTCGAGCACGCCGCCGTTCATGGCATGGCGCACGAGAATGGCGACGGTCAGCAGCACGAACAGGCTGGCAAGCGCCTGCAGCAGATTGCGCACCCGAAGGTCTGGCCAGCGGCGCAGCTCGAAGGCCGAGAGGACCAAAAGCAGCGCCGGAATGCCATAGCCGGCGAGAAGCGCATTGAAGACAGGCGTTTTACCAAGGTGGAGCGGACCGACGATGGTTGGCTCCCAGGCGATGCGGGCAAGCACTGCGATGGCAGCACCGACCATCATCCAGGGCAGTGCCGGCCAAGACCGCAGGCGCGTTGCCGCGACATAGGCTGCGCCGAGAAGTGCGATCAGGATCGTGGTTGCCAGACCATCGGTCAGGGCATGCAGGGCGATGACGAAAAGGCCGAGCGAGCCGGCGATCAGAAACGCCTGTGGCAGATCAAAACCGTCATCAAGGGTTTTGCGACGCGAAAACCACTCGGTGAGGCCGAGGAGAGCAAGGCCCGCCGCCAGCGCAAACAACCCGTGCGGCAGATCGAATGTCAAATTGCCGGTCATCAGCAGCGACATGCCGACCAGTGCGATGGGGACAACAGCGGTAACGGCGGCCCAGATCGTTGCCAGCGCCGGACGATCGTTGCCATGCAGATGAATGGCAAGAGCCCCCAGAGCAATGAAGACGCAGGACAGCACCATGCTGGCCAGCATTGCGGTATGGCCGGACACCGCAAACGTTACGATATGACCGGGTATTGTCGGATCGATGAAGGTCAGAAGGCCGCTGAGCGCGGTCATGCTCCAGACGCCTATCACAGCGACAAGCGCCGAGAAGATGGTGGGATAGACGGCAAAGCTGCGCGTGGCACCGAGTGCAGCCAAAGCCGTCACGATCAGGCAGAATTCGATGACCGGATAACCGGACGCGGTGGCGAGTGGGCTGATCATCGCCAGCGCCGTCAGGAGAGCGGAAATTCCGGCTGTCACCGTGATCGCGACGAAAGGCGGCGTCATCGTGTGTTCCCAGGCCATGCGCGCCGCCAGTGGCTGGTCCGCTTCTGTCGGCTCGCGGCCGATGGTATCGGCCTCACGTCCAGGCCAGACGAAGGCGATGCCGGCGATCATCACAAGCATGAGAAGGGTCACCGGCCGCGTTTCGAACGGCGCCGAGGAGGCGATATAGGCGAGTGTCCAGAGGCAGAGGCCGATATTGGCCATTGACGGCACGACCGTCCAGCGGCGGATGCGCGCTGCAAAAAGTGTGGCGATCCAGGCGATGGCGAGGAACCCGAACAGGGTCCAGGGGCTGGGGCTTTCAGACGAGATCAGCGCCGGGGTGATCAGCGAGGCAAGCAGGCCGAGCCCGGCCAGAGCCTGACCGTGCAGCAGCGACAGGCCGACGGTGGCAAGCGATACCAAGGCGAGCAGCACGAAGGCCGTGACCGGCCCGATGTAACCGTAGACGCCGTGGGCGGCGTAGCACACACCGAACAGGGTGACGGCGCCTGCTGCGGTCAAGATGCCGGGGATCATCGCGTTCTGGAATGCATCGGCAACCAGCGGCACGGCGCGGCGACGGACGAACTCGCCGACAGCCAACAGAACGAGGCCGAACACCGCCGCCATCGACAGCCGCACGGCCGGGCTGAGCAGCCCGGCATCGATCGAATACTTGACCATGAAGATGCCGCCGAGCGCCAGCGCGATACCGCCGACCCAGACGGCCCAGCGCGCGCCGAGGCGGCTTTCAAGACTTTCCTTCTGCCGGGGAGCAACGGCATCGATGGTGGTTACCCCGGCAGCGCGCGCCGCCACAGGCTCACCACGCGAGGCTTTTTCAACGGCATCCTGGTTTGGCGGTGGACCGCCGAAGATGGCATCGCCTTTGTTGATTTCCGCTTCACGCAGCGTTTGCGCCGGCATCCTGTCCAGCGGTTCCAGAACACTTTCTGGCGCCTCCGGCTGATCGGCGGCCTCCACAGCCGTATCGGTGACCGGAGGGGCAACCGGACGAAATGCCTGAAACTGCGCCAAATCCTCCTTCAGCGCGGCAATCTCGGCGTCCAGCCTTTCGGTTGTCTTGCGTCCGTTGAGAAGCGCTGCAAGCGCCAGACCAAAAGCAACGAAAGCAATGACTTCGATCATGTTTCTTCCCCGGGCCGATATCGGCGCAATCATTCAAACCATACAGCTTTTCAACCGAAGGCCAAATTAAGACGTCTCAGGGCAGCAATATCTTCACCAGATTATTCTCGCCTCTACACAACGTGGCGGCATTCACGTCTGGGAGAACGGTAAAACAGGGGATCGCGAACGCGATTTGCCTTTTGGAGCGCTTGGAAAGCGCAGCTGACATATCGCGCTTGAGAGATCGGCACGAGCCGTGATCGGCCAGTCGCCACCTACCGCATCAGGTTTTCGATCGGGAAGATCGCGCAGGTTTCCGTGCCGTGGGCCAGTAGCTTGCCATTCTTGTCCTTCAGCCATGCTTCCGAGGTTGCCAGCGTCCGGCCGCGATGGACGATCTTGCCTTCGCAAAACACCTCCCCCATGCCGGGCAGCAATGGGCGAACCAGATTGACCTTGAATTCGACGGTCGTATAGGCTTCGCCCGGCTTCAACGTCGTCATGACCGCACAGCCAAGCGCCGAATCCATGATTGTCGCCGCCCAGCCGCCATGCACGGTACCAAGCGGATTGAGATGCTCGACGGATGGCAGGCCCGCGAACACGACCCTGCCCTCCTCGACTTCAGTCAATCCGAATTTGAGCGTGGCTGCCATCGGGGGTGCGGGATGCACACCCGCCAGAAGATCGCGCATCGCCTTCAGGCCGCCATCGCGCGCAACAGCCGCAAGCGGCACCGTGCCGATGCCGGACACGGTCATTCCGGGATAGAGTTCGACGGTCATGCTTTCGGGATTCCTTATGGAGGGACTGCAGCACTTTGCGGTTTCAAAGCCTTGAGTGCGGCCTGGACGAAACCGTCGCGCGCGGTCGAAAGGCCGATGCCGCGCGGCTCATAGACGTGGCGGTGGAGAAAGAATGCGGTCATGCGGAAGGCGGCAGCCAAACTGTCATAGTCGGCCGCACCACCTTCGGCCAGAAATCCGGGCAATGCCAGCATCTTGTCGGCATAGGGCGCGCCTGCCGCACGGCTGACGGCGCGGCCGGATTTCGGCGAAACATAGATGAGATCGTCGCGCGTGCCGGTCGCGGCGCATTCCGCAAGGTCAAGGCCAAAGCCGAGATCGTTCAAAACGGCGATTTCGAAGCGCACGAACAATTCCCCGGCGTCGCTGGGATCGTGCAGGTTTTCGAGGATGATATCGAGCGCTTCATAGAGATGCGGATGCGGATCGCGCTCGGGCAGAAGCCTTAAAAGCGCGCCCATGGCCTGGACACCATAGACCGAGGTTGCCGCCTCCATCAACCGCGCTGCACGAAGCCGCACCGGCTCTATTCTGAATTCGCCCAGATGCTCATCGAGCCGTGCCCGCCAGGTGACCTCGACCTCGTTACCGGGTTGCAGCACCGGCTGCATCGTCCGCGACCGGCCGCCGCGCACCAGCCCGAGATGGCGGCCGCGCGCCCGCGTCATCACCTCTGCGACGACGGAGGTTTCCCCGAGCCGCTTGACGCCGATGATGATGGCCTGATCGCTCCATTGCATGTCTTGAGTTTTACCCCTGGCGGCAGGCGAAAACAATCAGGATAGAGCCCGATAGCCGACGGTGCCGGCAACCGGATCTCCCAATTCTCACAATCCTATTTCCGTTTCATCGCCTCGGCGAGTGCCGCGCCAAATGCGCCTTGCGACGGTGCCTGCGGCTTTTGCTGCTGGGCGCGGGCCAGGGTCTGGCGGGCCTGATGGGCGGCCTTCGGATCGCTCTTCATCTCGTTAGCGCCTGACTCTGCGGCACCGTCCTTGCGCATGGTGAGCGCGATACGCTTGCGGGGAATATCGACCTCGGTGACGCGCACCTGCACGACATCACCGGCTTTCACCACCTCGTGTGGATCCTTGACGAAGCGGTCAGCGAGCTGTGAGACATGCACGAGCCCATCCTGATGCACGCCGATATCGACGAAGGCGCCGAAGGCTGCGACATTGGTGACGGTGCCTTCGAGCAGCATGCCTGGCTTCAGGTCCTTGATGTCATCGACACCATCGGCAAAGGTCGCCGTCTTGAAGCTCGGGCGCGGGTCGCGGCCGGGCTTTTCGAGTTCGGCAAAAATGTCCTTGACCGTCGGCAGGCCGAAACGCTCATCGACGAAGGTTTTCGGGTCAAGCTGCTTCAGCGCGGCGCTATCACCCATAATGGCGCGCAGGTCGCGGCCGCAGGCGGCAACGATCTTCTTGGCGACGCCATAAGCTTCCGGATGCACCGAGGAGGCATCGAGCGGCTCCTTGCCATCGCGGATGCGCAGGAAGCCGGCGCATTGTTCGAAGGTGCGGGCGCCAAGGCGCGGCACCTTCATCAGTTCCTTGCGGCTGGTAAAGGCGCCGGTCGCATCGCGGTGAGCGACAATGGCTTCGGCGGACGATTTGCCAAGACCGGAGACGCGGGCGAGCAACGGCGCCGATGCAGTGTTGAGATCGACACCAACCGCATTCACCGCATCTTCGACGACCGCTTCGAGGGAACGGTTGAGACGGCCCTGATCGACATCGTGCTGATACTGGCCAACGCCGATCGATTTCGGCTCGATCTTCACCAGTTCGGCCAGCGGATCCTGGAGGCGGCGGGCGATAGAGACCGCGCCGCGCAACGACACGTCGAGGCCGGGGAATTCATCGGCTGCGGCCTGTGATGCGGAATAGACCGATGCGCCTGCTTCCGAGACGATGACCTTGGTGGGCTTGGGGCCTGCCGGCAGTTGGGTCAGCATGTCGGTGACCAGGCGCTCGGTTTCGCGGCTGCCGGTGCCGTTGCCGATGGCGATCAGCTCGATCTTGTGCTTGCGCACGAGGCTGGCAAGCTCCGCCTGTGTGCCGCGAATGTCGTTCTTCGGCGGAAACGGATAGACGGTGGTGGTCTCGAGCAGCTTGCCGGTGCCATCGACAATGGCCACCTTGACGCCAGTGCGGATGCCCGGATCGAGGCCCATCGTGGCACGCGAACCGGCGGGGGCCGCAAGCAAAAGGTCCTTGAGATTGCGGGCGAAAACGTGGATCGCTTCTTCTTCTGCGCGTTCGCGCAATTCGCGCATCAGGTCGAGCGAAAGCGACATGGAGAGCTTGACGCGCCAGGTCCAGCCGATCATCTCCATCAACCACTTGTCGCCCGCCAATGTGCCGCCGACCCTGTAAACGGCAGCGATGGTGCGCTCCACCGGCTTGACCGGCGACGTGTCGTCGAGATCGACGACGATATCGACGGAGAGAAACTCCTCGTTCCAGCCGCGCAGCATGGCCAGCGCCCGGTGACCGGCAACGGTTGCCCACTTTTCCGAATGATCGAAATAATCCGAAAACTTGGCGCCGGCTTCCTGCTTGCCCTCGACGACCTTGGAGCGCATCAAGGCGACCTGGCGCATATGGGCGCGCAAGCGGCCGAGCAGATCGGCATTTTCGCTGATGCCTTCGGCGATAATGTCGCGGGCGCCATCGAGCGCAGTCTTCACATCCGGCACATCGGCAGTGATATAGGCGCTGGCGCGGTCAGCCGGCGCAACGGTCCGGTCGGCCAGAATTGCTTCCGCAAGCGGACCCAGGCCCCGTTCGCGGGCGATCTCGGCCTTGGTGCGGCGCTTGGGCTTATAGGGCAGATAGATGTCTTCCAGTTCCGCCTTGGTGGTGACGCCGGCGATCTTGGTTTCCAGTTCTGCCGTTAACTTGTCCTGGCTGCGGATCGAATCGAGAATGGATGTCCGGCGCGCCTCGAGTTCACGCAGATAGACCAGCCGTTCGGCAAGATTGCGCAGCTGCGTGTCATCCAGACCGCCGGTCACTTCCTTGCGGTAGCGTGCGATGAAGGGAACGGTCGCGCCCTCGTCCAGAAGCGCGATGGCTGATATCGCCTGTGCGGGCGTTGCCTTGATTTCCTGGGCGATGAGGACGGCGATGGACTTTGATGGCAGGGACATGGCATTCCGTGGTTTGCGCTGATTTGGCTGGGAGCATAGATGCACATGCCATCAAGGCCAAGTGAAGGCACTCCCTCGCCTCGGGGCGTCCACAGATGGATGCCGGTAGAGTGCCTGCGGATGGCCTAGAATTCCACCGGCTCCAGTGGTGCGCGGGTCTTCTCGAACGCGCGCAAGCGTGCCTCACGCTCGCCGATATAGGTGCGTGTGTAGGGCACCGCCTCCAGTTGGTGCGACAGCTGGATCTGGAAAATCGACAGCTTGTCGTAGAGGAAGGCCGTTTCCGACGAGGCCAGATAGAACTCCCACATGCGGAAGAACCGCTCGTCATAGAGCCGGATCGCTTCCTCCTTGCGGGCGGTAAACCGTTCGCGCCAGGCCCGCAACGTGTGGGCATAGTGCATCGGCAATATCTCGATATCACGGATCACCAGCCGGGCCTTCTCGATCGCCGGTACCACCTCGGACAGCGCCGGCATGTAACCGCCAGGGAAAATGTATTTCTCGATCCAGGGATTGGTCGCCCAGGGCTTTTCCGCCTGGCCGATCGAATGCAGCACCATGACGCCATCTGGAGCGAGAAGACCGGCCATCTTGGTGAAGAAATTGCCGTAGTTGGCCATGCCGACATGCTCGAACATGCCGACCGAAACGATACGGTCGAACTGGCGATCGGTCATCGTCCGGTAATCCTGCAGCTCGAACCGGACACGATCCGCAAGCCCGCGCTTTTGCGCCCGGCTGCGCGATACTTTCAGCTGCTCTTCGCTGAGCGTAATGCCCGTGACATCGACGCCGGACGACTCCGCCAGATACATAACCATGCCGCCCCAGCCGGAACCGACCTCGAGTACAGACTGGCCCGGTTCCAGCAAAAGCTTGGCGGCGATATGGCGCTTCTTCGCCGTTTGCGCTTCGTCGAGGCTGATGCCGGGCGGATCGAAATAGGCGCAGGAATATTGCCAGTCCTGATCGAGGAACAGGTCGAACAGCTTGCCGTCGAGATCATAATGATGGGCGACATTGTGCCTGTTGCGATTGACCGGCAGGCGGCTTTTGATCTGCTGCTCGGCCACATGCAGCAGCGCCGTCGCCGTGTTGCTGATCGTTGCCGCCCTCTCCATACCGTTGGCCTTCACCATCGATAGAAGATCGAAAATGTTGCCCTCGTCGATAACGATGCGGCCCTCGACATACATTTCCCCGAACCGCAGGCCCGGATCGCGCAGGATCGCCTTTTCGGCGTCCTCATCCAGCGTCCGTACGGTCACCGGAATGCCGAAGCCGTCTCCGAGAATAGCGCGCTCTCCCGACGAGAGGATGAGTGTCAGATTGCCTTTTTGAACCAGCCGGCGGAAAATTCTCAGAAATGTCGTGTTCATTCCGGACCTCACCACAGATGCAAAGCATTCCGGTGAATGGTCGCGTGCCGCCGGCCTTGTCTTTGCCGGACGTTCGGGAAACGAGAAGAACCGCAGCAGGAGCGCCATCGGCGTCGTTCGGGAGGTAGGCGGCAACATCGTGTGACTGGTTGCCGTCCGGCTACCGGACAGATCGTCTGGGCGCCCCGGTCAGGGACCTCTATCCATCAGAACACCCGTTAAAGTAATCGTGTTTCGCCAATCCGCAATAGCTTGGCGGGTCCCTCAAGGATTTATTTACTTATCAAATCGGATGGTCAGGCCGCCGCAACGCCCTTGCCTGCAAGCCTTGCGCGATCATGCGGACGATCGAGATCGAGCAGCGGACCAAGCGGAACGATCCCCGTCGGGTTGATATGGGCGATGGAATAGTAACCGCGTTTGATATGATCGATCCGGGCCGTCTCGCGAATACCTGGCCATTGATAAATTTCACGCAGGTAGTTCGACAGGTTGGGATAGTCCTCCAGCCGCCGCAGATTGCATTTGAAGGCGCCGTGATAGGCGGCATCGAAGCGGATCAGCGTGACGAACAGGCGGATATCGGCCTCGGTGAACGAGGTCCCCGCGATATAGCGATTGGCGGACAGATGTGCGTCCAGCGTATCCAGCATGTCGAAAAGGACGGTGACGGCATCCGCGTAAGCGCCTTGCGTCTTGGCAAAGCCGGCGCGGTAGACGCCGTTGTTGACCCGCTCATAGATTGGCGCATTCCAGCGGTCGATGTCCGGGCGCGAACGTTCCGGATAGAAATCCTGCGTGTCGCCGGTCAGGTGATTGAAGGCGGTATTGAGGATGCGGATGATATCGGCGGACTCGTTATTGACGATGCGGCCCTCCTTGCGGTCCCAGAGAACCGGCACGGAAACCTTGCCGGTATAGTGCGGGTCGGACGCCGTGTAGAGTTCGTGCTGGTAGCGGATTTTGCCGACGTGCGGACCGGCATCCTGCGGCTCGGCATAGGTCCAGCCGTTTTCGCCCAGCTCCGGCTCGGAGATCGACACGGAAATGATATCCTGCAGGCCTTTCAGATTGCGCATCATCAAGGTGCGCGAGGCCCAGGGGCAGATGAAGGCGACGAACAGCTGATAGCGGCCGGCCTCGGCTGGAAGTGCCGCCTGCCCGTCCGGTCCCGGCGATCCATCCGCCGTGATCCAGTTGCGAAAGCTGGTCGGCTCGCGGTGAAAGGCGCCGTTCTTCATTTCGCTGGCGGCGACATCGCCGGTTTCCCATTTTCCATCGACCAGCTGCGGCATCGTCACTGTCCTCATCTAGGCCCGGAACCACCGGGCCATCATCCCCCTTTCAAATCTCATGCGCACGCGCAGCGGGCAAGCCAGCGGTTTTTTGACAGACTGTTCGATGATCCGGCTTTGTCCGCCAGTGCGATCTCCATATTGACGGAATGTAATTATGTCGATAAGTCTCGACATATGGACATTACAAACACCGTCAATGCCTTTGCCGCCCTCGCCCAGACCACACGGCTGGATGCCTTCCGGCTGCTCGTCACCCACGAACCCGACGGGTTGCCCGCCGGTGAAATCGCCCGGCTGCTGGGCGTCCCCCACAACACGATGTCGACCCATCTGGCGACCTTGCTGCGGGCGGACCTGATCACGGCGGAGCGGCAAAGCCGGTCCATCGTCTACCGCGCCAGCCTCGACAGCCTACGCCAAGTGGTGACGTTCCTCGTCAAAGACTGCTGCGCCGGCCATCCCGATCTCTGCGCACCGCTGATCGCCGACCTCGTTCCCTGCTGCGCGCCGAAGGAAAAAGGCCATGCCTGATCGTATCTACAACGTGCTCTTTCTGTGCACGGGAAATTCAGCCCGCTCAATTCTCGCCGAATCCATCCTGAACGCCGAAGGAAAAGGCCGTTTCGTCGCTCATTCGGCGGGCAGCGATCCCAAAGGCACCGTTCATCCCCTCGCTTTGAGGGAATTGGAGGCGCTCGGCTGTCCGGCAGCCGGCTTCAGCTCCAAGAGCTGGGACGTGTTTGCGGTCGGCGGTGCACCGCAGATGGATTTCATCTTCACGGTTTGCGACAATGCGGCTGGCGAGGCCTGCCCCGTCTGGATCGGTCATCCGATGACGGCCCATTGGGGCGTCGAAGACCCGGCAGCCGTGGAAGGCAGCGAATTCGAGAAAGAGCGGGCTTTCTCGCAGGCAGCACGGTTCCTGAAAAACCGGATCACGGCGTTTATCAGCCTACCACACGCCTCCATCGACAAACTGGCGATGGAAACGCATCTGCGCCAGATCGGCGCGATGGAGGGCGCAAACCATAGCAAAACGGATGTGGCCTGAATCATGTCAACATTTGAACGTTACCTGACAATCTGGGTCTTTCTCTGCATCATCGCCGGCATCACTCTGGGCTACATCATGCCTGGCCTGTTTCAGGTGATCGGTGCAGCCGAAATCGCCCGGGTCAACATACCCGTTGCGGTGCTGATCTGGCTGATGATCATTCCGATGCTCTTGCGCATCGATTTTGCAGCACTTGGCCATGTCGGTCAGTTCTGGCGCGGTATCGGCGTCACGCTTTTCATCAATTGGGCAGTCAAGCCATTTTCGATGGCGCTTCTCGGATGGCTTTTTATCGGCTGGCTGTTCCGGCCGATGCTACCCGAGACGCAGATCGATTCCTACATTGCCGGCTTGATCATTCTTGCCGCGGCCCCCTGCACTGCCATGGTCTTCGTCTGGTCAAACCTGACCAAGGGCGAGCCGCATTTCACCCTGTCGCAGGTCGCCCTCAACGACGCGATCATGATCGTGGCATTTGCTCCCATCGTCGCTCTTCTGCTCGGGCTGTCGGCGATCACAGTCCCCTGGGATACGCTCATGCTATCGGTCGGCCTTTACATCATCCTGCCGGTAGTGGCTGCGCAACTGCTCCGTCGGCGGCTTTTGAACAGCTCCGGATCGCTCGGCCGATTGCTGGCCAAACTACAGCCCTTGTCTCTGCTCGCGCTTCTGACAACCCTAGTCCTCCTTTTTGGCTTCCAGGGCGAACAGATCATTGCACAGCCGACAGTCATCGCGTTGCTTGCGGTACCGATCCTCATTCAGGTTTATTTCAACTCCGGGCTCGCCTATCTGCTCAACCGCATGGCAGGCGAACAGCATTGTGTTGCCGGACCGTCCGCCTTGATCGGTGCATCGAACTTCTTCGAGTTGGCGGTCGCTGCCGCGATCAGCCTCTTCGGGTTTCACTCCGGGGCCGCCCTTGCCACGGTCGTGGGCGTCCTTATCGAAGTGCCGGTGATGCTTTCAGTCGTATGGATCGTGAACCGAAGCCGGGATTGGTACGAGCGCGGTCTCCCCATCGACAAGCCGACTGAAACCAACAGGATTTAAGCATGACCACCACCATCTATCACAACCCCGATTGCGGCACGTCCCGCAACACGCTGGCGATGATCCGCAATGCCGGGATCGAACCATCCGTGATCGACTATCTGCAAAACCCGCCAAGCCGGGATCAGCTCAAGGCGATGATTACGGATGCGGGCCTTAGCGTCCGCGAGGCGATCCGTGAAAAAGGTACGCCGTTCAACGCGCTCGGCCTTGCCGATCCGGCGCTCAGCGACGATCAGCTTCTGGACGCCATGCTGGAGCACCCGATCCTCATCAACCGGCCGTTCGTGATCACGCCGATCGGCACGCGGCTCTGCCGGCCCTCCGAAGTCGTGCTCGACATCCTACCGGAAACACACAAGGGTGCATTTGCAAAGGAAGACGGCGAACAGGTACTTGATGCCGAGGGCAAGCGTCTTGTCTGATCTGCCTGCAGCCAGCCTCAACCATCTTCGCCAACCGGACATCGATGCGCTACGCGCGCCGTTCTCCAGCCACCCGCCCCGCATTCTCATTCTTTACGGCTCGCTCCGCAGCGTTTCCTACAGCCGCCTGCTTGCCGAAGAGGCCGGCCGTTTGCTGACGCATTCCGGTGCGCAGGTGAGGTTCTTCAATCCGGACGGCCTGCCCCTTCCCGACGCAGCACCGGCCAGCCATCCGAAGGTGCAGGAATTGCGGGAGCTGTCCCTGTGGTCGGAAGGCCAGGTCTGGGTAAGCCCGGAACGGCACGGCGCCATGAGCGGCATCATGAAGGCGCAGATCGACTGGATACCGCTTTCGGTCGGGTCGGTGCGGCCGACGCAAGGCCGGACGCTGGCGATCATGCAGGTCTCGGGCGGCTCGCAGAGCTTCAACGCGCTCAACCAGATGCGCATTCTCGGCCGCTGGATGCGGATGATCACCATCGCCAACCAGTCCTCCGTCGCCAAGGCCTATCAGGAATTCGACACCAACGGCCGGATGAAACCGTCAGCCTATTACGACCGCGTGGTCGATGTGATGGAGGAATTGATAAAGTTCACGCTTTTGACGCGCGATGTCTCAGGCTATCTCACCGACCGCTATAGTGAACGCAAGGAGGATGCGGCAAAACTAGAACAACGCGTCGGGCTGAAGAGCATATGACCATGCCCTCGCCGCGCCACCGTCTGTTTCTGATTTTCGGCCTCGGGCTGACGCAAATCATCGGTTATGGGACGCTCTACTATAGCTTCAGCATTTTGGCACCGGACATGGCGGCGGACTTCGGCTGGCCGGTGGAAGTCATCTTTGGCATCTTCTCCGCTTCCCTTCTGGCGGGTGGTCTTGTCGCACCGCGTGTCGGGCGATGGATGGACCGCTATGGAGCAAGCCGGATCATGGCGATCGGCTCGGCTGCCGCTACCGTCATCCTGATCTTCTGCGCCTCTGCTTTCAATCCGGTGGCCTATGTCGCCGGCATCGTCGCGATCGAGATCGTCTCGGCGCTGGTGCTCTACAACGCTGCCTTCGCAACGCTGGTGCAGATCATTCCCGGCAACGCCCAGCGCAGCATCACGCACCTGACGCTGATTGCCGGCTTTGCCTCGACCATCTTCTGGCCGGCCACGGTCGAGCTACATGAACACCTTTCGTGGCGTGCGATTTATCTGATCTTCGCGGCACTCAATTTGGCCGTCTGCCTGCCGGTGCATCTCTGGATCACCTGGCTTGCGCGACAGGCTGCCCCTGCCGAATCGGCAAATCAGCCTGCGCATACCAAGGTCGCAGGTGGCACCGTGATCGCGGAACACCGGCGTCGCGCCTTCCTGCTGACGGCCACAGGGTTTGCGCTGCAAGGATTTGCGCTCGCTTCATTGCTGTTTCATATGGTGCCCCTGCTCGGGGCGGTCGGGCTTGGCGCAAGCGCGGTTCTCGTCGGAACCCTGTTCGGACCTGCACAAGTGCTCAGTCGCTTCACCAACATGCTGGTGGGGAGAAATATTTCACCGCTGACGCTCGCCATTCTTTCGGCGGTGTTCATCATCTGCGGCGCGTCAGTGCTGATCATATCCGGCGACTGGATTGCCGGTGCGGTCCTGTTTGCCCTGTTCGTCGGCCTTGGCTCGGGCCTTGCCAGCATCGTGCAGGGATCGCTGCCGTTGTTTCTCTTCGGCGCTTCGGGCTATGGCGAAATGCTGGGAAAGCTGGCCGCCGTACGGCTGGCAGTCTCGGCCGCTGCCCCTTTCGTGTTTGCCGTGCTCATCGAACAGGGCGGTGCGTGGGTCGCATTAACGTCCGTTGTGGTTCTCGGAGCCGGCGCGGTCGTGGCGTTCACGGCGATCGGCCGCTGGCCGCAGCCAGTGCCAGAGGCGGCAAAACCCTGCTGACGAAGGCGCCGGCAGGGTTTGCTGCGGTCAAAATTACTTCGGGAAGTCCAGGCCCATCTCGCGGAAGCGCTCCGGGTCGTCACCCCAGTTTTCGCGAACCTTGACGAACAGGAACAGGTGGACAGGCTGTTCGAGAATTTCGGAGAGCTCCTTGCGGGACGCCATGGAGATCGCCTTGATCGCGTCGCCATTTTTGCCAAGTGCGATCTTCTTCTGGCTGTCGCGCTCGACATAGATGACCTGCTCGATGCGCACCGAGCCGTCCTTGCGCTCTTCCCACTTTTCCGTCTCGACATGCGACGAATAGGGCAATTCCTGATGCAGGCGCAGGAACAGCTTTTCGCGGGTGATTTCGGCGGCAAGCTGGCGCATCGGCAGATCGGAAATCTGGTCTTCCGGATAGTACCAGGGACCTTCCGGCAGCTTCATGGCGAGATAGTCGAGCACGTCGTCGCAGCCGGAGCCGGTCAGCGCCGAGATCATGAAGGTGCGTTCGAAATCGACGAATTCGTTGGCGGCGGTCGCCAGCTTCAGAAGATCTTCACGCTCGACCTGGTCGATCTTGTTCAGAACCAGCATCTTCGGCTGTTCGACATGCTTCAAACCCTCAAGAATGGTTTCCGCATCACCCCTCAGGCCGCGTTCGCTGTCGATCAGCATCATGATTGCATCGGCATCCTTGGCGCCGCCCCAGGCGGTCGTCACCATGGCGCGGTCGAGACGGCGGCGCGGCTTGAAGATGCCGGGCGTGTCCATGAAGACGATCTGGGCGTTCTTGTGGATGGCGATGCCGCGCACGATGGCGCGGGTCGTCTGCACCTTATGGCTGACGATCGACACCTTGGCGCCGACCAGCTTGTTGACCAGCGTCGACTTGCCGGCATTGGTGGCGCCGATCAGGGCGACGAAACCGGACCGGGTCGGGCCCTTTTCGGTTTCTACTGCAGTTGGTTCTGTTTCGCTCATGATGTCCGTAATTTCCGATTGGGCGACCGGGCGCCGCTGCGGCGCGCTGGATCGCAATTGTCTGTCAAAGGATTGCCTGATCTTTCGGGAGGAACCGTGCCTCCGGACAGATCAGGCCGCCGTCGCTTTTTTCCAGACGCCTTCGCGTTCCAGAATCTTTGTAGCGGCCACCTGTTCGGCGGCGCGCTTGGACCGGTCGATGCCCGTTTCCGGAGCAATACCGGTTATATCGACCGTGACCGTGAAGCGCGGGTCGTGATCCGGGCCGGAGCGGTCGTCGATACGGTAGCTTGGCGTCACACCGAACTTGGCGTGGGCCCATTCCTGCAATTCGGTCTTGGCGTCGCGCCGCGCACCATCCACCCGGCTTGCCCGCGACGACCAATTCCGCTGGATGAAGCCGCGCGCAGCCTCCAGCCCGCCGTCGAGATAGATCGCCGCGATCAGCGACTCTACCACATCGGCGCGGACATTGAGCATCGATTTTCCGGTGAGCTTTTTCACATCGGCGCCGGTGCGGATGAACAGATGCAAGGACAGGGAATCGGCAACAAGCGCGCAGCTGTCGGCGCTGACAAGCTGGTTCAGGCGAACCGAAAGCTCGCCCTCGTCGGCATCCTTGAAGGTATCGAACAGCAGTTCGGCGACGCAGAGCCCGAGCACGCGGTCACCCAGAAACTCGAGCCGTTCATAGTTGGAACCCTTGGCGTTGCGGGCGCTGGCATGGGTCAGCGCCCGGTCAAGCCGTTCCTTCTGGGCAAAGCTGTAGCCGATCGCAACCTCAAGCCGCTGCCGGTCCTCGGCGTTCAGCGAACGGCCCTTGCTCATTCGACGCCCTTGAACAGACGGTCGTAACGCAGATTGGTCGGCCATTTCCAGATTTCGCGGAACGATGTGTCGTTGCCGAGCGAGAAGAAGATCATCGAGGCGCGGCCGATCAGGTTCTGTGCCGGAACAAAGCCGACGTCGAAACGGCTGTCTGCCGAATTGTCGCGGTTATCGCCCATCATGAAATAATGGCCTTCGGGAACGAGGAACTCACGGGTGTTGTCGCCGCGCGAATCCGGAAACTGGTCGAGCGTGTCGAAATTGACGCCGTTGTCGAGCGTCTCGCGGTAGACCGGAACGTCCGCCCCAGTGTCATACTGGTCATCGGCCCGGAACATGCCGTCCGGAACGCGCTGAACGGCCTTGTCGTTGACATAGAGGATGCTGTCGCGAACCTGGACCTTGTCACCTGGCAAGCCGATCAGGCGCTTGATGTAGTCGATGTCCGGGTTCGGCGGGAAGCGGAACACGACGACATCGCCGCGCTTGGGTTCGCTGGCGAAGATGCGGCCTTCAAACAGGTCGGGCGAGAACGGCAGGGAGTATTTCGAATAACCATAGGCGAACTTGTTGACGAAGATATAGTCGCCGACCAGCAGCGTCGGCATCATCGAGCCGGACGGAATGGTGAAGGGCTGGAAGAAGACCGTGCGGATCACCACGGCGAGCAGAAGCGCCTGGATGATGACCTTGACGTTCTCCCAAAGGCCGCCGCCCTGCTTCTTGTCGATGTTTTCTGCCACGCCACTTGTTCCTTGATCTGATCACCACTCCGGCTTCAAAGCCGTGTGGATCTATTCGCTACGGTTCCGTACCTGATCTCGCCATTCAATTGGAGGTTGCTTGACGCATATCGTGCGCGGCGCCGTCCTTTCAAATGAACGCAAGTCCAATTTGACGGTCCGTTTCATTTGGACATGCTCTAAACGCTTCCTCAATCTTGAGCAACGGGCAGAGCCTCAATTATGACGAAGGCCTGCGCCAGCGGAAAATCGTCGGTGATCGTCAGGTGAATGACGCCGCGATGGCCGGCCGGCAGCATTTCGGCAAGCCGCTCGGCAGCGCCTCCGGTCAGCTGCATGGTCGGCTTGCCGCCCGGCAGATTGACGACGCCCATATCTTTCCAGAACACACCCTGAGCCAGGCCGGTGCCGAGCGCCTTGGAACAGGCTTCCTTGGCGGCGAACCGCTTGGCATAGGATTCGGCGCGGTTCTTACGGCCTTCCGATTTACGAATCTCGATGTCAGTGAAACAGCGATGACTGAAACGCTCGCCGAAACGCTCCAGCGAACTGGCGATACGCCGGATGTCGATCAGGTCACTGCCGATGCCGATAATCATCGAAATGAAAATACCTTCGTGAAAGTGCAACAAGAGCAAACGGTGCGCCGTCTGCCAAGTTAAAAATGTGTCAGAAATCAAACATCATCGGCCCACGCGACGGCACGCGCACGCAACTTGCTTTGACGGCGGATTTGCCGGCGGGACTGAAAGAGCCTCGCAGCGTAGAAAGCCGCCACATAAAAGACGGCGCCGCTGACGGCTGCAAGCGGTACCGAGCCAATCAGCATCGGCTTGAGCACGGGGCCCCACAGATGCGAGAACTCAAGATGCCGCAGCATGTGGAGGATATCCTGGCCGGCCATGGCGCCATTGCCCTCTGTCCCCAGCATGATCAGGCCAACCTCATAGGTGGCCGCCAGAATGAACGGAATGGTCAGGGGATTGGCCAGCGCCGTCGAGATGCCGGCGGCGATCATGTTGCCGGACAGGAGATAGGCGAATGCTAAGGCAATGAGGATGTGAAAGCCGACAAACGGGGTTGCCGAGGAGGCAGCACCGGCAGCAACGCCGACCGCAATCGAATGGGGCGATGACGAGAGCCTGAGCACGCGCATCGACAGATAACGCAGCCCGCGCGAAAAACCTTTTCGCGGCCACAGGAACTCACGGAGCTTTCCCGACCAGGTGGCCGGCTTCTTGCGTCTGAACAACATAATGCTCTGATAGACGATGCGGATATGGCTGTTCAATGGCACCGGCGCGAAAATCCGCATTTCCAGCGCCGCGAGTGCAAACAGCCCGATATAGGCATGTATCGGTAGCGGTCCAATGGGCCTGCGCATCATGCACAGGGGGCGGATCCGCCATACGTTATTTGCATAGGTCCCGGCAGCCTGACGATGCAGGCAGCCGGACAAGACGATGACTTAGAACGAGTTGCGGAACAGGCCGCGGTCGATCTGACGCTGGCGGTATTCCAGGTCGATCCGGTCGAGTGAACCATTGAGGTAGTTCATTTCGCGGTCTGCGACAGACGGTACGCGCAGGGCGTTGGTGATCTTCTTCAGTTGCTTAAACATGGTAAACCTTCTTTCGTTTACCTCCCGACGCTGAAGATAGTGGAACCAAGCGCCCTTCACCAGAGCTACAAAAACGCGGCAGCCATGCACGGGGTGCATGACCTGCACGTTTCCGCCGCAAAGAATGCACAATCAAAGTGCAATTGCCGTCAAGCCATGCGGAATGGCCATCAATCATGGCGAAATGGAGAAAGGATCTTTCCGCCAACGCCGACCATGCGAAAGCGGCTCAGCGGCGGCCGCCGATTTCAATCCGGTGCGAAGAGGAGAAAGTAATGCCGCAAAGGCGGCATTACTCGAAGACGCGCTTGACCGTCGAAACGCTTGGTAGGTCGCGGATCTGCGTGATCAGGTGATTGAGCTGACGCAGGTCCCAGACCTCGATATCCAGCTGGAACTCGCTGAAATCGGCAGCCACCTGCCCCATCGACAGGGTGCGGATATTGATATCGCTGGTGGCAACCGCCTGGGCAATCTCGGCCAGCGTTCCCGGTTCGTTGAGCGCATTGATCTGGATGCGCGCCATGAAGCGGGTATTGTTGGCTTCGTCGAGATCCCAGCGTACATCGATCCAGCGCTCCGATTCCTCGTCGAACCTCTGCAGGCTCGGAGACTGGATCGGATAGATGGTGATCCCCTTGTCCTTCTCCATGATTCCAACGATACGATCGCCGGGCACAGCACCGGACGCGCTGAAATGCACTTCGGCATTGCCGGAAAGCCCGCGGATCGGCAGAGCCTCCGGCCCCTCGCCGTCCAGGGCGTCGAACATGTCCTTCGGGCGTCCGGGCAATTTGAAGACCATGCCAGCGGCGCTGCGCATGTTGAACCAGCCATCGTCACTGGGCTTGACCGTGACCCGCTCGTCCTGATGATCGGGATAGACAGCACGCAGCACATCGAGGGACGACAGCTCACCGCGGCCGACGGCGGCGATGGCATCTTCGATTTCCTTGTGGCCAAGCCGGTGCAGGACTGGCTTCATGCCCTCGCGGGTAAACTGCTTGCCGGCCCGCTCGAATGTGCGCTCGAGGATGCGGTAACCGAGGCCGGAATACTGTTTGCGGACGGCTGCACGGGTGGCACGGCGGATGGCAGCCCGGGCCTTGCCAGTGACGACGATCTCTTCCCAGGCCGGTGGCGGAACCTGGATACCGGAGCGAACGATCTCGACCTCGTCGCCGTTGTTCAGTCTTGTCACCAGCGGCATGATCCGGCCGTTGATCTTGGCGCCGACGCAGGTATCGCCGATATTGGTGTGTACCGCATAGGCGAAGTCGATCGGCGTCGCGCCACGCGGCAGTGCAATCAGCTGGCCCTTCGGCGTGAAGCAGAAGACCTGATCCTGGAACAGTTCGAGCTTGGTGTGCTCAAGAAACTCTTCCGGATTATCGCCTTCAGCCAGCGATTCGATCGTGCGGCGCAGCCAGGAATAGGCGTTCGATTTCGGCGACAGCTTGACCTCACCAACCGGCTCGACACTGTCCTTGTAGAGCGTGTGGGCAGCGATGCCATATTCGGCGATCTCGTGCATCAACCGGGTGCGGATCTGCAGCTCGATGCGCTGGCGCGACGGGCCGACAATGGTCGTGTGGATCGACTGGTAGTCGTTTTGCTTCGGAGTCGAGATATAATCCTTGAACCGGCCGGGCACGACGCGCCAGCGCGTGTGGACGATGCCCAGTGCGCGGTAGCAATCCGGAATATCGGCGACGATGATGCGAAAACCCCAGACGTCCGAGAGTTGCTCGAACGACAGCGACTTCGACTGCATCTTCTTGAACACCGAATAGGGCTTCTTCTGACGCCCCTTGACCTGCGTCCCCGTCAGGCCTCTGGCCTGAAGCAGCTCATCCAGCTCGGCCTCGATCTTCTTGATCAGGCCTTCATTGCGGGTCGAAAGCTCCTCAAGGCGCCGTGTGACCGTCTCGAAGGCTTCCGGATTGATGTGGCGGAAGGAGAGATTTTCAAGCTCCTCGCGCATATCCTGCATGCCCATGCGGCCAGCAAGCGGCGCATAGATATCCATCGTTTCTTCGGAAATCCGCGCGCGCTTTTCCGCCGACATATGGTCGAGGGTGCGCATGTTGTGCAGGCGATCGGCAAGCTTGACGAGAAGAACGCGCACATCGTCGGAAATCGCCAAAAGCAGCTTGCGCAGGTTTTCCGCCTGCTTGGCTTTTTTTGTCACGAGATCGAGCTTCTTGATCTTGGTAAGACCTTCGACCAGCGCGCCGATATCTTCACCAAAGAGTTCGTCGATTTCGGCGCGTGTCGCCGTCGTGTCCTCGATCGTGTCGTGCAGCAGTGCGACCGCAATGGTCGATTCATCGAGATGCATCTCGGTGAGGATCGCTGCGACTTCGAGAGGATGGGAGATGTAGGGATCGCCGCTCGCCCGCTTCTGCTGGCCATGCTTCTGCATGGCGTAAACATAAGCCTTGTTGAGAAGTGCTTCGTTTACATCGGGCTTATATTTTTGAACGCGCTCAACGAGCTCGTATTGGCGCATCATCCGCGAGGGACTCCAGGAGATATCCGGAAACAAAAAGTGCGCCAATCATAGGAGTGGCGCACCGCTTTGCAAATACCGGTGTCACGAGAATTCCGAACGAAAACGCGGTATTGCATCAGAGCAGCGCATCCGGCCGAAAGGCCGGACACCGCATTGGCTCAATAGTCGTCGCTTTTTTCCGGGGGAACCAGGCCTTCGATACCAGCCAAGAGCTCTTCTTCCGACATGCGGTCGAAGGTCACGACCTCCGGCTGATCGTCATCACCCGACTGATCGGCAAACACCGAGCCAGCGTCGCCGCTGATCATCGAAGCCGGATCGGGCTCTGGCTCATCGACTTCGACATGCTTCTGCAGCGAGTGGATCAGGTCTTCCTTGAGGTCGCCCGGCGACAGGGTTTCGTCGGCGATTTCGCGCAGCGCCACGACCGGGTTCTTGTCGTTGTCGCGATCGATGGTGATCGCAGCACCCTGCGAGATCAGGCGGGCGCGATGGCTTGCCAGAAGCACAAGCTCGAAACGGTTATCGACTTTGTCGATGCAATCTTCAACGGTGACGCGGGCCATTGCCTGTCCTTTGGATCTCAAGAGCGCAGCTGAAACCATGGATGCCGTGAGACGGCCCGCTGCTGCGCTGATTAACAACACCGGCACCCGCCCCAGCCGTCGGCTTGACGGGATGCGCGGCTCCGATTTCAGGAATTACCCTGCCCGATACAATCAAAACCGCATAAATTCAAGTTTTTCCTGCAATGCGGAAAAAGATATCCGGAATTCCCGTCTGCGGCAGTGCTGGAGACAAAAATGATTATGCGGGTAACCACTCCCCACCGATTGGCTTTGACATCCGCCTAAATGATGATTGAATATCGTTAAACCCTGATGAGCCATGGAGAAATTGACGTTTGCGCGGAGAGCGCGCCAGCCCGCACATCAGAAAAAAAATCTAAACAAAGCTGGATATCTGATATTTTAAGCAAAAAACTGCGAGAAATAGCTATTCCAAGCGGAATTTTCTTAGACTAAAGCGAATGCTGGCTTAGACAGCTGGAATATGATGAAATCTTAATGTATTCGAACGTTCTGCCGCCGAGGACGTTTCCGCTCGCTAAGGTTGAAAACAAAAAACATTAAGACAACAAAAAGGAATTACGATGTTCGACCCACGCGAAAAAATCGCGCTCTTCATCGATGGGGCCAACTTGTACGCCGCGTCGAAAAGCCTTGGTTTCGACATTGATTATCGCAAGCTTCTCAAAGCCTTCCAGAAGCGCGGCTATCTGCTTCGGGCGTATTATTACACCGCACTGATCGAAGACCAGGAATACTCATCGATCCGGCCGCTGATCGATTGGCTAGACTATAACGGTTACAAGGTTGTGACAAAGCCGGCCAAGGAATTTACCGATTCTCTCGGGCGCCGGAAAATCAAGGGCAACATGGATATCGAGCTGGCCATCGACGCGATGGAACAGTCCGAGACAGTCGATCACCTGGTGATCTTCTCCGGCGACGGCGACTTCACCACGCTGGTGGAAGCGCTGCAGCGCAAGGGCCGCAAGGTCTCCGTCGTTTCGACCATGTCGACTCAGCCGCCGATGATCGCCGATGATCTGCGCCGTCAGGCCGACCACTTCATCGAGCTTGTCAGCCTGAAGGCCGAAGTCGGCCGCGACCCCTCGGAGCGCCCGGTCCGGGTGACCGAGCCGGTCAGCGATGAATTCAACGACTGAACACAAAAAAGGACCGGCTGATCGCAGCCGGTCCTTTTTTAATCCGAACGTTGTTCCGTGAATTAACGGTCCTTGAGCAACCGGCTCTTCTGCCGGTTCCAGTCGCGTTCCTTTTCGGTTTCGCGCTTGTCGTGCAGCTTCTTGCCCTTGCCCAGCGCCAATTCCAGCTTCGCCCTGCCCTGATCGTTGAAATAGATCTTGAGCGGGATGAGCGTCATGCCGTCGCGGTTGATCGCGCTTTGCAGCCGGTGCGCTTCCCGTTTTGACAACAGGAGCTTACGGCGGCGGCGCGGCTCATGGTTGAAGCGGTTGGCCTGCAGATATTCCGGCAGATAGGAATTGATCAGCCACATCTCGCCACCCTCGTCGGTGGCATAGGATTCGGCGATATTGGCCCTGCCTTCGCGCAGCGACTTGACCTCGGTGCCGGTCAGAACCAGACCGGCCTCGTAGGTATCCATGATCTCGTAATTGTAGCGGGCCTTGCGGTTCTCCGCGACAATCTTGGTGACCACACGCTGGCTGCCTTTGGGTGCCATCAGTTCATCAGCCCCGCATGGCGCAGCGCTGCGTCAATCGCGGCTTCCGTCGCCGGTTCCAGCGTCGATAGCAGAGGCGAACGCACGGTGCGGCTCATATGGCGCAACTGGTGAAGCGCATATTTGGCACCGCAGAGGCCCGGCTCCATGAAGATCGCCTTGTGCAGCGGCATCAGCTTGTCCTGATAATCGAGCGCCTTGGCATAATCGCCGGCAAGCGTTGCTTCCTGGAATTCGGCACAGAGGCGCGGTGCCACATTGGCGGTGACCGAGATGCAGCCGACGCCGCCATGGGCATTGAAGCCAAGTGCTGTCGCGTCCTCACCGGAAAGCTGGACAAAGCCTGCACCGCAGGACAAGCGCTGTTCGGAAACGCGTTCGATCTTGCCGGTCGCATCCTTGACGCCGATAATCGACGGATATGCTTTGTGCAGGGCAGCCATCGTCTCGACACTCATATCCACGACGGAGCGGCCGGGAATGTTATAGATGACGATCGGCAGCTTGATGCTTTCGGCAACAGCTGCAAAATGGGCAAAGAGCCCCTTCTGGGTCGGCTTGTTGTAGTAGGGCGTCACCACCAGAACGGCGTCCGCGCCCGCCTTTTCGGCGTGCTGTGCCAGTTCGACAGCCTCTGTCGTATTGTTGGACCCGGCGCCTGCGATCACGGGCACGCGCTTTGCCGCCGTCTCGATGCACAGCTCAACCACGCGTTTATGCTCGGCATGGGACAGGGTCGGCGATTCACCGGTGGTGCCGACCGGCACCAGACCGTGACTGCCTTCGCTGATCTGCCATTCGACATGCGCAGCAAAGCTATCCGTATCCACAGCGCGGGAAGCGGTGAACGGGGTGACGAGTGCGGGAAGAGATCCCTTGAACATGCACGACTCCTGACGGCCCGGGAGCTTGAAACCAACCCACGCTTTAGCCGCATTTCATGGTTAGAAAACTGGCGCACCTTAATCATGTGAAGTGCCTGCGGCAAGCACTCTATCGCGCCATTCGTTGCCGGTTCCCGTCTATCAAGCCGGTATCTGCGGCGCTTTTGCGCATTTTTGGGTTCGGCCAGCGGTTATTTTGGACCGCCTATATTTATGGGATTGAATGAAAACCGGTAACCTTTCGTTAGCAATTGCATCGCCAAATGAAAGACTATTGTGGGCAGGCATGGGGTTCTGGATGCGTGGGCATATGTTTCGCCACATGATTGCGATGCTGGGCGCATCGGCAGTGCTTTTTTCGGCATTGGCTGTTACCGCGCAGGAATTTCAGGCGCCGCTGCCCCGGTCAAAGCCGCAGGCATCGGTCCCGCAGACGCTGGCCAAGACCGGACGAGCCCCTTCCGCTGAAGTAACAGGCTCCATCATCTCCGCTACGGCCGCGATACCGGTTAACTCCGGCCTGAAAACCGGACTGGATGCGCTGTCCAACAAGGATGCAGGAAAGGCAATCGTGGCCCGCAACGCCATGGCCAAGGGTACGCTTGACCGCCACATTCTCACCTGGGCGATCGCCACTTCCGGACAGAAGGGTGTGCCCTCCTATGAAATCGCTGCCGCGCAGCAGGAATTGAAGGGCTGGCCCGGGCTTGGCGCACTGCGTGCCAATTCCGAACGGGCAATGTCCCGCGAGAACCCGACTGCTGCCGATGTGCTTTCGGCGTTTGGCACGACGCGGCCGGAAACGCCCGACGGCACCATCGTTCTGGCGCGCGCTTTGCAAGAAACGGGCAACAGCAACGCGGCCGCAAAATTGCTGCGTGGACTGTGGTTGAAAGACGCGCTCGACAAAGAAACCGAAACCAAGATTCTTGCGGAATTTCCGGGCCTTCTGACGACAGAAGACCACAAGCAACGCATGGAAATGCTGCTGTATCGCGCCCGCCTCGACCAGGCCGCCCGCTTCAGCGATCTCGGCAAGGCCCAATCGCTGTACCGCGCCTGGATCGCGGTTGCCAAGAAAGCCGACAATGCGGCGGCGCTGATCGCAGCCGTCGACCGCTCCTGGGCCAACGAACCGGCCTACCTGTTCATCCGGGTCGAATATCTGCGCAAGCAGGAAAAATACGAGGAGGCAGCCAAGCTTCTGGCCGGTCTTTCGAAAGACAAGGACGCGCTGGTCAATCCGGGCGAATGGTGGGTCGAGCAGCGGATCATCAGCCGGGGTCTGCTTGACCAGGGCAAGTTCAAGGCGGCCTACGCGATCGCGGCAAACAATTCTGCGGTCAACCCGGCCGATATCGTCGATGCGGAATTCCATGCCGGCTGGTATGCCCTGCGCGGGCTGAAGGACGCGCCGGCCGCCACGCTACATTTTCAACGCATCCTTAAGGCCTCCAACAGGCCGATTTCTGTTTCGCGGGCCTGGTACTGGATGGGACGCGCCGCCGAGGCGGGTGCTTCCGGCGATGCAAAAGAGTATTTTACCAAGGCGGCCGCCTTTCCCGGCACATTCTATGGGCAGCTCGCGGCAGCCCGGCTTGGCAGTACAGGGTTGAACGTCACCTACCCGTCGCCAACGGCCGACGATCGGACACGCTTTGAAGGCCGCGAGGCGGTGCAGGCTATCGCGCGGCTGGAAGAGGCAGGGCATGCCTGGCGGGCAGATAACCTCTACCGGGCACTGGCCGAGGAAATGACCAGCCCGGGCGAGCTCGCCATTCTTTCGGCCCGCGCCGAAAAAACCGGCGGGCACCAGCTGTCGCTGCAGATCGGCAAGATTGCCTTCGGGCGCGGCATCGATGTTGCGGCTCTCGCTTTCCCGATCGGCGTCATTCCGGCAAATGCCAATATCAGTGGCGCCGGCAAGGCGCTGGCCTACGCGATTGCCCGCCAGGAAAGCGCCTTCAATCCGGCAGCGATCTCGCCTGCCAACGCACGCGGACTGCTGCAAATTCTGCCGGGCACCGCCAAGGGTGTTGCCGGGCGGCATGGCCTTGCGTATTCGCAGGAGCGGTTGACGACGGACACCGCCTATAATGCCACGCTTGGCGCGCACTATCTCGGCGAACAGATCGACGATTTCGGCGGCTCCTACATCCTCACCTTCATCGCCTATAATGCCGGCCCTCGGCGCGTGCCGGATTGGATCAATCGCTACGGCGACCCGCGTGGCAAGTCGATCGACGATGTGGTGGACTGGATCGAGCGCATTCCCTTTGCCGAAACGCGCAACTATGTGCAGAGGGTGATGGAAAACTACCAGGTCTACAAATCCCGCCTCGGACAGACGGCCGATATCGTGCAGGATCTGCGCGTAGGCCGCTGACGGCAGCTCCTCCATCCGCCTGCCGACAGCAACACCCGGATTGCCGAAAGACACAAAGTCCGCTGCCCCTCTTTCGGGACTGTTCTGATGCGCTATGGTTCTCCCGACACTCATTGGAGGGGACACCGTGACGAGCACCACCAAAACCAGCTTTCGTGAATACCGGTTTTCAGCCAGTGACGGACTACAACTCTATGCCCGTGATTATGGCCATGACGATCTTCGAACGGCAGCAGCACTACCGGTCGTCTGCCTGCCCGGCCTCAGCCGTAACAGTCGCGATTTTCACCTTCTGGCAACAGCGCTCTCCACTCACCCCGAAATGCCACGCCGCGTGATTGCGCTCGACTATCGGGGGCGCGGGTTTTCGGATTGGGACACGGACAAAAGCCGCTATCAGCTGCCGGTGGAAGCGGAAGATGCCCTGACCGCATGCGCAAATCTCGATATTACACGGGCGATCTTCATCGGCACGTCACGCGGCGGCCTGATCCTGCATCTTCTCGCCAGCATGCGCGCCTCGCTGCTCGCCGCCGTGGTGCTGAACGATATCGGCCCGGTCATCGAAATTACAGGGCTGTTGCAGATCCGGCAATATCTGGAGGCGCAACAGTCGCTGCAGTCTTGGGAAGAGGCCGTCGAAAACCTGAAACGGGTGCATGGCGCGGCCTTCCCTGCCCTTGAGGAGGTCGATTGGAGAGATATGGCAGACGCCATTTACCGGCAAAAGAACGGCATGATCGTCGCTGATTTCGATCCGGCGTTGATCGAGCCGCTGAAAAGCATGAATGCAGACACCGCAGTGCCGGATCTCTGGGCACTCTACCAAGGTTTTCAGGCAATACCTTTGATGGTCATCAGGGGCGAAAACTCCAGCATTCTGTCACAGGCCACCTTTGCGGAGATGGGGCAACGGCATCCGGGCATGAGATCCGTGACGGCAGCGGGACAAGGACATGCTCCACTGCTGCATCGCCCGGATATGTTTGCCGAAATCACGGCGTTCATCGACAGGATTTGATAGGGCGGTGGTCATACGAGTGGCAGCGAGAAAACCCGAAAGGCCCTAAAACGGAAAAAGCCCGATCTTTCGATCGGGCTTTCCATCACTGATATGAAACCAGAGATTAGAAGTCGCGCTGCAGACGGATGAAACCAGTCGTTTCATCGCCACCGCGGAAGTTGGTGGTTGTGCCTACACGGTTGTACGAGCCGCTGTCGACGTCCTGATACTGAACTGTCGCAAGAGCCTTCAGACCATCAGTGATCTGGTAGCCAGCCGTCAGACCAACGCGCCATGCATCAACACCGTTGATGAAAGCGTAGTCGCCGAAGTACTGAGCAGCCGGGGTGATGGTCAGCTTGTCAGTTGCCTTGAATTCGTACGAAGCAGCAACGGTCCATTCGGATTCGTTGTAGTATGCGTTCGGGTCCGAAGCCCAGACACCAGCAAGGTTGAACGTGCCAGCACCGAGTTCAGCGGACAAGATAGCGCGGATGGCACCTTCTTCACGCTCAGTGTCGTAACCGCCGAGCAGGGTAGCCGTTACGCCACCGACCGAGCCGGACAGCATGGCGGCAACGCCAACGCCGTTGTCGTGACGACGGAAATTGTTCGGAAGCTGGGTAGCAAGGGCCGGACCGTTGCGACCGAGGCCTTCGAGTTCATCAACCGAGATACCAGCCTTGAATGCGCCGCCATCGTAGGTGTACGAAATCGAGTTGAACAGGGTGGTGGTTGCAAGCGCGTCGGTTTCGCCAGCAATGCCATCGTCCCACCAGCTGTAGTAGTAGCCGAACTTGAAGCCAGCGATCGCGAACGAAGCCGTATCAAGGAAGGTCGAGCCACTGTTGTCAGCCGCGTCGGCGTTGGTCTGCAGAACGATCGTGCTTTCGAGCGTGCCAAGTTCGGTGTCGTTCTTGGCATCGATCTGCAGCTGACCACGGGTGAACGTATCCCAGCTGGACGAGCCGTTGCCTGCGAAATTGCCCTTCGCTACCTGGTCACGACCGAAGTTGGTCTGGAAACGGACGTAACCACCGATCTTCAGGCAGGTTTCCGTGCCCGGGATGTAGAAGTAGCCAGTGCCGAAAGCGTCGCAAACGCGAACGTATTCCATTGGTTCCGGCTCAGCAGCAACGATTGCGTCAGCTGCCTGGGCGCCGGATACTGCTGCGAGAGCTGCAGCGGAGCCGAGAAGAAGGCTCTTGATGTTCATTTCTGACCTCCAGTCAAAAGTTTCAAACAGGTCTGGGTATTATACTGAAGGACAGTATTCCCTGCCCCATCCCCAACATTTAAGAAGTCGGACGATCAACCGCCCTTGCTTCCGGAGTTGAAAATACAAGACGGGACCGCTGGCGCAATCACCAACTTGCCAGTTCGTCATGTTTGACCCGCCCTTCCCCCTGCGCTGTTGCTGAAACGACACAAAATCGCCTCAAGCGACCGGAAGTCCTTAACAAGAGATTAAGAAAACCCTTTGTTCATGAGGACTTAGCCCCGGTCCGCGATACGCTCGACGTATCAGAACGGGGCAAAAAAGGGGCGAAACGCCGCTGCACAAGCGGATTCGCCGTGTTGCGCAGGGCACGCCGCGACGGCGGGGACGATCATCCCGTGAACTCGAGAACCGGAATCGGGACACCGTGATGGGCGGCAAAGGCAGAGATTCGCAGAATCACCGGTGCGATGCGCGCCCAAGTCGATTCGTGCGGGCACATCGGCCAAGCCGTCAAAACCGCATCGTTGCACGCCTCGTGCCGGAGAACAGGCAGATTATGCCTCTATTGAGTGGCGGGCGGGAATAGAGCCAGGAAGAGCAACGACCAGAGAGAGAGAGAGAGAGAGAGAGAGAGAGAGAGAGAGAGAAGCTCGCCGGCTCATGACAGTGTGGTCATTTTGGCCGACTGCGTATCGGCGAACATCCGGCCGCGCGTCCAAGATGGCGGGCGGGACACCATCGCGCTTTTTGACGCTGAAGATTGCCATTCCGAACAATCGCCATTCCGACTGTTTCAGATTTGGCAGGTCATCTCCGACTTCGCAGTCAGCAGCGCAAGACAGTACGATAGGGGAAATGGGGTCAAACTGGGGGACGCAGGTGATGCAAGAGGAAAAGCGACAGCATCATAATGCGTGGCCCTTGCATCAACTGTGGCGCTCGGTGCGTGCCAACGTGCTGGCCGGAAAATCTTGCGGGTAAGGTCTAGTGGCGGAGAAGATGGGATTCGAACCCACGATACCCTTCCGGGTATACTCCCTTAGCAGGGGAGCGCCTTCGACCACTCGGCCACCTCTCCGTTAGCGCCTGACTAGAGTCAGGAGCCTTTCATTGCAAGGGGTTTTTGCGGTTTCCCGCGACAAAGTTGATTTTGAACACTCGTTGGCGTGGTCCTGCAGGCTGTAAACGGCGAGACGGGTGGCATATGGCACTCTTTATGAACTGCCTGATGAAGTACCCGGCCATCTTTGTCCCGGACTGGACTGTGATGGCCGTGGTGCAAAGACCTGCCGTAAGCAACAGCGCTGCGGAGGACAATTGCGCATTCTGCATTCCCGATTGCCCGCGACGGGGGTGTTGCGCTAATCCTGTCCTTATAGAAGCGCGTTCGTCGAGATTGCGCGCTGCAGACAAGTACAGGTTCGGAATCCACCATGAGCAATGACAGCAAGCCGGAAATCAAAGTGACGATCGAAAAATTGCGCAATGGGCGATGGGCTTTTGTGCTCAAGCGCGGCGCGGTCGTCTATCCCGCCCACGGCCAGTTCACCAACCAGATCGAGGCCATTTCCGCCGGGCAGGCTGCGCTCAAGGCTTTGGAAAACAACCGCTAAGCCGATCTGCTTTTCTCGTAAAAAGGGCCGGAGCTGTCTTTACAGCTCCGGCCCTTTTGTTTTCGCCAATGACCGACGCCTGTCTCTCAGGTCTTTTTCGCGAGACGGTCGATCGCATTCTGGGTGGCGGCGCCGAAATCGCCGTCCAGCGGACCGCTGTAAAGGCCACGATCCTTGAGCAGTGCCTGGATTTCCTTGCGGAAGGCGGGCGTGAAATTGTCCGGGGAGGTTTTCAGTTCCTCAAGCTTGGCCGGATCGCCACCTTCGACGCTTGCCGCTGCCCAGCGCACCGCCTCTTTCGGATCCGCTCTTGTGCCCAGACCCCAATCATAAAGGCGACTCAGATTTCCCATGGCATAGGCGCTGCCGGCATTGGAGGCCATTTCGTACCAGTTGCGCGCCTGCGCATAGTCCTGCGACACGCCCTTGCCGTCATCATAGAACCAGCCAAGCAGCGCCATCGAATAGGCGTCACCGACATTGGCTGCTTTTTCATACCAAACCTTTGCCTGGTTATAATCCTGTGGTGTGCCGAGACCATTCTGATAGGCCCAGCCGAGCGACGACATTGCATTGGCATCGCCGCCTTCAGCCGCCTTCTGGTACCAGGAGAGCGACTGGGCGAGATCTTTTTCGACACCGTTGCCCTCACGGTAGAACCAGCCCACCGTCGCCATGGCATTGGCGTAACCCTGATTGGCCGAGAGCTGGTACCATTTCAGCGATTCCACATAATCCTGCGGAACGCTGTCATAGCCATCCCGATAGAGCCAGCCAAGCGATGCCTGGGCATAGGAATTGCCGTTACCCGCGGCATGCTCGAACATTTCCTTGCCCTTATCGACATCGACGGGACCATCGGTGCCGTAGATCGAGAACCAGGCAAGGTTCGTCAGTCCATACATATTGCCGCCATCGGCTGCCTTTTGATAGTTGCTGCGGGCATCGGCATAGTTGCGGCCGGCGTCCTGCGCCCGGCCGAGCATGTTGATCAGCATCGTGTCGTCGGGGTTTTCGTTGACTGCCTGGGCGCAGGCCGTGAGCGCACGCGCCGCATCGATCTTCAGGAAATTGACGCCGAGGAAGCCCGGCATCGACTGCGGCTCGCCGGCCAGCAGATAGCAGTCGCGCGAGGCCTGCGTATCCTTGCCGGTTTGCGAAATATTCAAGCCCTTCTTCGGCTCCAGTGCGGCAATCTGGGTTTCGGCTTCCGCCCTGTGTTTGCTGTCGGGGTAACGCTCGACGAAACGGGTCAGCGCCGCGCCATCCGTGGATTGCTTGAGCGCCTCCCAGGCGATTTCGTCCGGCGTCACCGTCGTCTGCGCTGCCTCTTCCAAAAGCTTCAGCTTCTTTTCGGCGAGCATCTTGTAGACCGGGTCGGCGCCATGCTTGGCCAAAAATACCTCGATCAGGTCCTTGTCGGCGAGATCGCGGATATTCTGCCAATCGGCAGCAGCAGCCGACAGGCCGTTCGGCGAGACTTCCTGCGTGTTGCCATTGTTGGTGATGTTGATGTTCACTTCCTTGATATTGAGGAAGATCTGCGCGCCGCCGAGCGAACCATAAACAAAAGGCTCCTGCTCGCGATTGGTCGCGGTCACCACGTCATCGCGGACCTTGCCGAGCGCGATGCGCACATCGACGCCGGGTTCGGTCAGATATTTCGATAGCGCCGTGGCAAACGGGCTGTTCTTGCCCTCGCCGTCCATCGCAACGGTGCCGGCCTTCGAGGCGAAGGCGACCAGGAGGTCGGCCGATTCGGGCTCGACACGGGCCAGACCGCGGCTGACGGCGCGGGTGGAGATCGAGCGGGACATCGATTGTTCGAAGGGATTGTTGCGGCAAGCATCGAGAATGACCAGTTTCAACCGCGTTGCGCCTTCAAGCGAACGCTGCACGCGGTCGAGCCCAATCGCCTCGTCTTCCACATCCTTGTCTGTCTTGAGGCTGACATCGACCGGCAGGAGGAAATTCTGGCCGTTCATCTCCATGCCGTGGCCGGAATAATAGATGATGGCGACATCCGCACCGGCGGCAGTGTCCTCGAAATCGCGCAGCGCCCGGACCATCGCGGCCCGGTCGAGATCATGGACGGCCGTGACCGTATCGAAACCAGCCTCCTCGAACGACGTCTTCATGAGTTCGACATCGTTGGCCGGGTTGTTCAGCTGCGATGTGGCCTCGTATTTCTCGTTGCCGATCAACAGCGCGACACGTTTTGCAGCTTCGGCAGAGCCGGCCTGAAACGCAATGATCGACAGCGCCAGAACGAAGACCGGCAGCCAGCCATGGAAATTACGCTTGAACATGATTTTCCCTCCGCGCCCGTGCAGGCCGCCGGGGTGTAATGCACCCTTGCGAACTGCGCAAACATCATCGCTGTTTCGGCCGGCCTTTTCGCTGCCGGCGCACTTTGCATGAAAGTATTACGTATGGGCGGGCGGGTTTCAATGTCCGGCTTCAGGCTTTTTTAAGCAAGGATGAAAACAAGGCCGCTGGCACCGCAAGCTCAGTGCAAGGATGACGTTGGAAACTGCTACCCTAACGTCATGCGGCGTGGCGCACGTTGCGCACTACATGATCAAGAGTTGCAGCATTCAGCAGAAACGGCGCACTGCCGCAGATTTTCCGGAGTTTCCCATGTCGATGGTGATGCATCTCGCCGAGGCAAAGCCGGGTCAACTGACCACCAGCTACAAGCACTATTATATAGAGCGCCCCTGCCGCATCCTGGTGGTCGGACAGCATCTGAAGACCAAGACGAAATATCAGTGCCTGCTGCGCCACATCTCGGTCGGCGGAGCCATGGTGGATTTCAACGCCAATATCCTGCTGCCGAAGCATTTTTTCCTGCAGATTGACGGCTTCCAGGAGGAACTTGGCTGCTCGCAGGTCCATCGGCACCGAACCGAGCTCGGCGTGCGCTTCAATATACCGCTGGCGCCGGAATTCCTCAGCCGCCTGATCCGGTTGAATTTTACCAGCGGGCTGATCTGAAAGCCGGCCGGTCATCGCACATGTCTTCTCCTATTTTCGCCCGGTGGCAATCCAGACGGGGCTGCCTGCCGTAGCAAGGGTGAAAGAGGATCAATCATCATGAAAACTGTTCTGATCGCCTATGCGGGAACGCTGGTGTCCTTGTTGGTTGCCGATGCTATCTGGCTCGGGCTGGTGGCACGGACGTTTTACCGCGACCAGCTCGGCGAACTCATGCTGCCGTCGCCGAACCTTGCGATTGCATCGGTCTTCTACGCATTTTTTGCGATGGCCATTGTTCTGCTCGCCGTCATGCCGGGGGTTAAGGCCAACTCTCTCCTCACAGCGTTGGGATATGGAGCGGTCCTCGGCCTTGCCGCTTACGGCACCTATGACATCACCAATCTGGCGACGCTGAAGGGCTGGCCACCGATTGTCAGCGTGGTCGATATGGCCTGGGGCACCTTTGTCACGGCGTTTGCCGCCAGCTGCGGCCTGCTCGCCTGCCGCTATTTTGCCGGCGCAACGTCCTGATTTGCGACGCCGCGACAGGCGGAGTGCGTCAATTTACACCCTCATTAAATTTTTAGGGAATGTTTTCAAACGATTGCAATATCCCTGACCGATCCTCTGTCCATCGTATGCTGCCATCATGAGGAGGGCCAGTGCGATGAACGCAAACGATGCGGCAGATGTGGATTCACCGTCCAGGCCATATCGCTATCGAGGGAGTGACGATGCAGAACTCGACGATGTATTCCGTGGTCAGTTCCAAACTGTACGAGCAGCGTTTTGAGCGGTTCAAGATCGGACAGGCCGGAACGTTGATGGCCGTCAAGCCCGGGCTCGGCGGTGTCTCGACCCGGACCTGCAAGATGACCGAGATTTCACGCGGCGGTGCGAGCTTCGTCGTCAACACGACGATCGGCCTTCCGCAGCATTATTATCTCACCATCGTCGGCACGAAAAAGCGAATCGGCTGCGCTGAAGTTTATCGGCGGGACAACCGCATCCAGGTGCATTTCATCAAGCCGATCGACGAGGAATTCCTGCATCAGATCGTCCGCTACGAATTCTTCACCGGCGGAGAGCTGAAAAAGCACTAGGGGCCGCCGGAATTTGAGCACGTATTGCTATGAGTGCGGCCGTTGACGCGATGGATTTGGTTTCCATGATAGCGAAACCTCGCTAGTCTGCGCGGCGATTTCATCCATTGTCAGGCTCGATCATCCGCATGTCCGCATTTTCCCGATTTACTCCGCTTATCGCCTCGCTTCCCTCCACCATTCCCTTTGTCGGGCCTGAAGCGATCGAGCGCCAGCGTAACCGCCCGATCGCGGCGCGGATCGGCGCCAACGAGAGCGGTTTTGGTCCTGCTCCATCGGTTCTGTCAGCGATGACGGCTGCCGCCGCAGGGGTCTGGCGATACAATGATCCGGAAAATTTCGAGCTGAAGACAGCGCTTGCCGGCCATCTTGGCACCGCGGCGGACAATATCGCCATCGGCGAAGGCATCGACGGGCTTCTTGGGCAGATCGTTCGCATGGTGATCGAGCCCGGTATGCCGGTTGTCACCTCGCTGGGCGGCTATCCGACATTCAATTTTCATGTGGCGGGGCATGGCGGGCGGCTGGTGACGGTTCCCTATGTCAACGACCGCGAAGATCTCGACGGGCTGCTCGCTGCGGTCAAACGCGAGAATGCGCCGCTCGTCTACTTCGCCAATCCCGACAATCCGATGGGTAGCTGGTGGGACGCCGACAGCGTTGTCGCCTTTGCCCGGGCGCTGCCCGAGACATGCCTTCTCATCCTCGATGAAGCCTATGGCGAGACCGCACCGGCCGGCACCATTCCTTCGATCGTTTCACTGATTGAAAAGCCGAACGTCATCCGTACCCGCACCTTCTCCAAGGCCTATGGCCTGGCGGGTGCCCGTGTCGGCTATGTCATCAGCACGCCGGGAACGGCGCAGGCCTTCGACAAGATCCGCAACCATTTCGGCATGAACAGGATCGGGACCGCTGCGGCTGTCGCAGCGCTGGCGGACAAGGATTATCTGGCGGAGGTTCTGGAGAGAATTGCCGCCTCACGCGGCAGAATCGCCGAAATCGCTGTCAGTAACGGGCTGAAGCCCCTGCCCTCGGCGACGAATTTCGTGACGATTGATTGCGGCAAGGATGTCGTCTTTGCGCGGGCGATCGTTGACCG
The DNA here is from genome assembly GCF_965279435.1 of Pararhizobium sp. Lineage (NCBI taxonomy): Bacteria > Pseudomonadati > Pseudomonadota > Alphaproteobacteria > Hyphomicrobiales > Rhizobiaceae > Pararhizobium > Pararhizobium sp. The sequence goes on along the minus strand of NZ_CBDIHY010000003.1, from coordinate 2,815,583 downwards.
GCTGATGGCCGACCACGGCATATTCATCCGCATGCCGGGTGTTGCGCCGTTAAACCGCTGCATCCGGATCAGCACCGGACCGGAGGCAGATATGGCGCTTTTGGAAGAAGCATTGCCGAAAGTCCTGGAATCGCTCGGCAGGCAATAGAAACCGCGCCTCATCTTCGGAGGTCTCGGCCGCTACCGCCTGTCGTCGATGCAATTCTGTTTCAATGCACTGTCATCCATTCGCGCGCGGCGCGCAGAGCCGTGGCGAGGTCAGTCTTGCTCATTGTCATCGTCAGGTCGGCACGCAGCGCTGCTGCCCGGTCTGAACCCTTGATCGCGGCGATGTTCAACCATTTATGCGCGGCGACGAGATCGACATCGCAACCACGCCCGGTTGCATACATCAAACCCATTTCGCAAAAGACGTCCGCGCGGTTTTCGCCACCCATTGTGGCATCCGAAGCATTCTGAATGTCAAAGCGTGCCATTGTCTCTGTCCCTGTTTACCTGGTTTGTTACGTCCGTAGTCCCTGTTTTATCTGCCTTTTTGAGGCTCCCTGAAGGGGCCGCCGTCTTGTGCAGCTTTGGCCCCTTGAAGGATGTCGGCGGGTTGTTTTTCCCTGCTCGTCTTATGGATTTGAATATGCAGCAGTGGTTTCAATACACGCTTAAAATGCATGATTAATGTGCGGCAAACAAAGTTCAAACGATTGGTAAACTTGGGTTTTTGTTAAACATCCGACCACCCGGAAACGCTGGCTTTTGCCTCAATCTTTACGGAAAATTCAGGTGGCCATTTCAACCAATTGATAACCACGCAAAACGGTTGCCTGTTGCCTGCGTGGAAAAAGGGCGCCCGTGAAGGCCACCTTCTGCAGGAAAACCATCCGTCAAAAACACAGCAGAAACATATTTACGTTTACGTTCGCGTAAGCTATTTTCGTCGAATTGAGCGGTGAGGAGACTGGCTCAGGCAACATTTCGCCCGAAATCCGGCGGCAAAGCGCGGGTACTCGGCGAATTACCGGAGGGACATGATGATTCGCACATTGATATTGGCCGCCACCATGACGATGGCAACGGCAGCCTCAAGCTTCGCTGTCGAACCGATCGTCGGCAACTGGAAGACGGCAAGCGGCGAGACGGCCGCGATCGCCTCCTGCGGCGGCAGCTATTGCATTACCCTGAAGACGGGGAAACATGCCGGCAAGCGCATCGGCAACCTGGCCGGCAGTGGTGACAGCTATTCCGGCGAGATCACCGACCCGGCCAACGACAAGACCTATAGCGGCAATGCGTCGATCAGCGGCGCCTCGCTGAAGATGCAGGGCTGCGTTCTCAAGATTCTCTGCAAGTCGCAGACCTGGACACGGATGTAATTGCACCAACTATCCGGCGGGCATGCCCGCCGGATGCCATTTTTCCGGCACGATGGTTTGCAGCGCGCTATGGCGAGACAGGATTTCACGGGCTTTCCTGTCTTTTGATGCCTGTTGCTGCTCTGCCCCCGCCCCTCTCCCATCAAAACAATTCTGAACCGCCGTGTGTGCGGCGGGAATCTCAAGCCATTATTCGGTTGGGACGGTTGCCGTACGGTTTGAAAAGACCGCGGCGGGCGCGAAGATGAATGGGAGATGAACCGAGGTCTCAGGAAGAGTTCAGTTTGCCTATGCGAAAAGGTGATCATCGAATTGAACCCCGATCGACACACCAGACCAAACGGACAAAGCCATGGACATTCTCGCTCGCCGCCTCACCATCATCAGCATGCTTATGGTCGTCTTTGCATTAACGCTCGCAGCTGCTGTCAGCGCCGATAGCCAGCGCCGCCGCCACAACTACGCCGGCTCGATTGCCGACTGCACCGTGCACACCACGAAATTCTGCGAACAAGCCAAGCTGTAAGGTCAAAGACAATGTTCTCCCTCGCCCATTCCACAACCATCGCACTGCGCATGCTGACGCTCGCAGCCCTTCTGATGGCTCCGATGGGCGCAGTTGCCTACAGCAAGGCTTCCGGCCTTGGGATCGGCAAACAGGGAGCCGGCCTTGTCCTGTTCGTCACCCTGCAGCGCCAGTCGATGAGCTGAGGCTGCATCCGGCCTTCGCAAGTCTTGCACATTTGATCCTGCTCCCTTCCTATGGACCGCCAAGGAAGGAACCTCATGCCCATCACGTCATTCGCGATCTACGCCCTTGCGGCTCTTGCAGAAATTGCCGGATGCTTCGCCTTCTGGGCGTGGATGAAACTCGACAAGCCGATCTGGTGGCTGATCCCCGGAATGGCAAGCCTTGCCCTGTTCGCCTGGCTTCTCACACTGATCGAAACGGCAGCAGCCGGACGTGCCTATGCTGCCTATGGCGGCATCTATATTGCGGCTTCACTGGCATGGCTGTGGTTTGTCGAGGGCGTGCGGCCGGATCGATGGGATGCAACCGGCGTGGTGCTTGCCCTTGCCGGCACCGCCATTATCCTTGGCGGACCGCGCTGAGCGGCTTTTCCTGAACTGCCGCCTGTGCATTCCCATCTTGTCGTTTGCTTGTAAAAAACGGCATCCTATAATGCCGCATGAACAATCGAATCTCTTCCCTCTCCGCCCTTTCCATCGCAACGCCCGACGTTTTCGAACCGCAGACGTTTGACGATCCGCTTGCAGCTGTGGACGCGCTCTCGGCACTCTATGATCGCAACACGAAGTTTCTCGTCGATGCGTTCACCGAGCTTGGCCGGACCGGAACGCCGGTCTCGCGCTACCGCGCGTGCTATCCGCAGGTCAGCATCGAGACCAGCAGCTTCAGCCATGTCGATTCGCGCCTGTCCTACGGCTATGTCAGCGCGCCGGGCGTCTACACGACCACGGTCACAAGGCCAAAACTGTTCCGGCATTACCTCAAGGAACAGCTCGGTCTGTTGATCCGCAGCCATGGTGTCGGTGTCACCGTGTCCGAATCGACCACGCCGATCCCGCTGCACTTCGCCTTCGGCGAAGGCGCCTATGTCGAGGCGGCGATGGCCGAGAATATCGACATCCCGTTGCGCGACCTGTTCGACACGCCGGACTTGACCACCACGGACGATGAGATCGCCAACGGCTCGTACGAGCCCGGCCCCGGCGAGCCCTCGCCGCTTGCACCGTTCACCGCCCAGCGCATCGACTATTCGCTGGCCCGTCTCAGCCACTATACGGCGACCAGCGCGACGCATTTCCAGAATTTCGTGCTGTTCACCAACTACCAGTTCTATATCGACGAATTCTGCCTCTGGGCGCGCCAGCAGATGGTTGACGGCGGCAATGGCTACACCGCTTTCGTCGAGCCCGGAAACATCACCACCCAGCCGGGATCGGACAAGCCCGATTCGGACCTGACACTCACCCGCCTGCCGCAAATGCCGGCCTATCATCTGAAGAAGAAGGGCCACGGCGGCATCACCGTCGTCAATATCGGCGTCGGGCCGTCCAACGCCAAGACGATCACCGACCACATCGCCGTGCTGCGGCCGCATGCCTGGCTGATGCTCGGCCATTGCGCCGGCCTGCGTAACAGCCAGACGCTCGGTGATTACGTTCTTGCTCATGCTTACGTGCGGGAAGACCATGTGCTGGACGACGACCTGCCGGTCTGGATCCCGATCCCGGCGCTCGCCGAAGTTCAAGTGGCAATGCAGGACGCCGTGGCGGAAGTGACCGGATACGAGGGCTATGACCTGAAGCGGATCATGCGCACCGGCACCGTTGCCACCATCGACAACCGCAACTGGGAACTGCGCGACCAGCGCGGCCCGGTCAAGCGGCTGTCGCAGTCGCGCGCCATCGCTCTCGATATGGAATCGGCGACCATTGCCGCCAATGGCTTCCGCTTCCGCGTGCCTTACGGAACGCTGCTTTGCGTCTCCGACAAGCCGCTACATGGGGAACTGAAACTGCCGGGCATGGCGACGGCCTTCTACAAGACGCAGGTCAGCCAGCATTTGCAGATCGGTATTCTGGCGCTGCAGAAACTGGCCGCCATGCCGCCGGAAAAACTGCATTCCCGCAAGCTGCGCAGCTTCTTCGAAACTGCGTTCCAATAGCCCTCAGCGGCGCGGCGACAACAGTATAGACAAGAGCGTGCCGGCAACCGCCGACACGACGATCAGCAGATGAGCATTGACGCTGGCGCTGGCGAGCAGATCAAAGGCGGCTCCCTTGGCTGGCGCGCCGAAGGATATGGCGCCAGCGGTAATGCCGGCCGGATAGGTGCCGACACCGGCGGGGGCATGCACCGGCAGCACCGACGATAGCTCGCCGCCAAGCGCGCCGCCGAAACAGGCGGCAAGTGGAAGTACCCCCATGGTGGCCAGCACCCAGGCGAGCACGGCGACCTTCGTCGACCAATTAAGAACAGTCATCAGCCATGCCCTGACGAACACCAGCGCATTGGCCGGCAGCCCGGCCTCCACCTCGACCAGAAACCGGCCGAGTTTCTCCGGCAGGTGCCGCTGCAGAACGGCAAGCGCGTGGCCTTTCAACAGGAACAGCGCCAGCGGTGACACAAGAAAAAGCCCCCACAGCAACCAGCCCAATGCATGGTTGTCGCGGCCGATGATCAGGCCGACGCCGGCTGCGGCGAACAGGGCGTGCAGGTCGAGAAGCCGCATGAGCAGCAGCGCCGAGGTGCTGCGCGTCAAAGGAACGGCAAATTCCGAACGCATCAGGATCGGAAAACTGGTTTCGCCTGCCCGGAAGGGCAGCATGATATTGAGAAGATTGTGAACCTGCGTCACGCGCAGCAGCGACAGGAAACGGCCGCGGGTTTCGTTGGGGAAATAATCGTATATCCGGTAACAGCGGATGAAATAGGTTGCGACCAGAAGCAGTAGCGCCGACAGGACGGGAACGAGACCGATCCCGGCCCATTGCCGCAACAGAACCGGCCAGCCCCAGATCCACTGGATGAAAGCCGCATAGACAATGACGGTCACAAGGGACAGGGCGACCATCCGGTTGCGGACAAGCCATGAACCCCGGCTGGCATCCTCTCCTGCATTCATATATTTGGTACTTTCCTGTCCAGTGCCATGGCACGGCTGGTTATCACGATACCCCAGGCGAGAGAACCTGCAGCGTTTTAAAAGGCTTTGATTTTGGATCCCATATTGGAAGCAAGCAAGGCAGAGACTGACACAGCTCCGCCAGTCGAATTGTCCGTCGTCGTGCCGATCTATAATGAAGAAGAAAGCGTCGGCCCGCTGGTTGCCCGCATCCGGGAAGCCATGGCGAATTTCGACAAGCCTTGGGAGCTCATTCTCGTCAATGACGGAAGCACCGACGGCACACTTGTCAGTGCCCGCAAGGAACTGGATAGCGGCCTGCGGCTGAAGATCGTCGAACTGCAGCGTAATTTCGGCCAAACCGCCGCCATGCAGGCCGGCATCGACCTCGCGTCCGGCAGATTGATCGCCACGCTCGACGGCGACCTGCAGAACGATCCGCGCGATATTCCCGCGATGGTCAAGGCCATCGAGGAGCGTGAACTTGATCTTCTGGTCGGCTGGCGCAAGAACCGCCAGGACGGTTTGTTCCTGCGCAAGATTCCATCCTGGTGCGCCAACGCCCTGATCGGCAAGATCACCGGTGTAAAACTGCACGACTATGGCTGCAGCCTGAAGATCTATCAGGCCTCGATCATCAAGCAGGTCAAGCTGATGGGCGAGATGCACCGTTTCATTCCGGCCTGGGTTGCAGGGGTGGTGCCGAGCAGCCGCATCGGCGAAATGCCGGTCACCCACCATGCCCGCCAGCATGGAACGTCGAAATACGGGATTTCCCGAACTTTTCGCGTGATTCTCGACCTGCTGTCGGTACTGTTCTTCATGCGCTACAAGGCGCGGCCGGGACATTTCTTCGGGTCGATCGGACTTTTCGCCGGTGGTCTCAGCACGCTGATCCTGTTCTACCTGTTCATCGACAAGTTCCTGCTCGGCAACGATATCGGCACACGGCCGATGCTGATTGTCGGCGTCATGCTGTTCCTTTCCTCCGTCCAGCTGATCACCACCGGCATCCTCGCCGAAATGATGGCGCGGCTTTATTCCGGCGAAAACGACTCACCACCCTATATCGTGCGCAAGGTTTTCGAACAGGACAGAGCCCAAGTATAACGTCACGGGCGTGATCCAGCGCCAGGGAAGAGCCTGTTCCAGCTCTTCCCGAAGCTGACACTCAGGGCGAATATCGCTTATTTGCCAACGAGCAGTTTCAGTTCGCCGGGATGGACGCGCAGGGCGACATCGCGGCCGATCGGTAGCAGTTCGCCATCGATGACGCAGTTGATCTTGTGGCGCGCCTTGGGGAAATGCAGGTTGACGGTGGTGACGCTCATCTCGGTGATCAGCGGGCTTTCGCGAAACTTTCCACGCAGAATGTCGAAGGTCAGCTTTGCGACACCGGACGGTTTCAGCGGGGGAGCCGTGTAGAAGCCCAGGTTCCCGCCGGTCACATCATCGGCATGCATCAGCGCGTTTGAGCCGAAATGATTGTTGGATACCGAGATCGCCGACACGTCACGCTTCTCGCGAACGCCATCGACCTCGAACTCGATCTCGAACTCGGGCGGGTTGAACATCACGCCGAGTGCGGCGCGCGTACTGGCGCGGATTTTTCCGATCCGCGAGGCAAAGCTGTAGGATTCGCGGTAGCGCACCATGCGGGCGTGCAGTCCCATGGAAAACTGATGCACGAACGCGCGGCCATCGGCGCTGCCGATATCGGCCTCGACAATCCTACCTTCGGCAAGAACATCCAGGACTTTCCAGATATCCAGAGGTAGTTTCAGTGCGCGGGCAAACAGGTTCATCGTTCCGGCTGGAACCACGCCGAGCGGCATGCCGTTCTTCCAGGCAACACCGGCCGCTGCAGAGATGGTACCATCACCGCCACCGGCCAGCATTGCATCCAGATCGTCACGGCGGGCCGTCTTTTCGAGGATGTCAGCCATTCCGTCGCCGGAAGCGACGGTGATTTCGATGTCATGCCCGGCTGCGCGAAAGACGTCCTCGGCCTTTTTTGTATAGGCGTCCATATCGGTTGTGCGGAATGTTCCGCCGTCGCGATTGAATATGGCCTTGATCTTCATTCGTGCTCCTTGCAGCTCGTAGGCTACATATGGAGCGGCACACAGGCTTTTTCAGCCGGTACACGCTCAATGACGAATGTTTATTATTTCGGGCAGCAAAGCGCTTATATTCGCCCCGTCATGAAGCAATCTGCAGCATGATGTGTTCATCGCCCCAAAGCTTCATCGCCATGATCACCGGCTCAAGGCTACGGCCGCGCGGGGTCAGACAGTAATCCACCCGTGGTGGCACGACGGCAAAGACCGTGCGTTCGACAAGCCCGTCGGCCTCCAGTTCGCGCAGCTGCTTGGTCAGCATGCGCTGGGTGACGCTGGTCAGGCGGCGGCGAATTTCGTTGAAGCGCATGGTGCCATCCAGAAGGTGATAAAGGATGACGCCTTTCCATTTTCCATCGATCAGATGCAGCACGCCCTCGACCGGGCAGCCGGGAGAACAGGTCAGGAGCTTGTGGCGAACACGCGGCATTCACGGTATCCTTTTGGGTACTATATACACTTATTGTGCATTCTTGCGCTCTCGCACCATAATGCGCATCTAGCTTCCAGACAAACCCCACCAAGCGAACCTGCAGGAGCCAGCCATGCGCGCCATTGCCTACAAGATCCCCCAGGCGATTTCCGCCGAGACTTCCCTTATCGATGTGGACCTGCCCGTGCCGGTGCCGGAAGGCCGCGACATTCTCGTCGAGGTCAAGGCGATCTCGGTCAATCCGGTCGATGTCAAGATTCGCGCCAATGCGAAGCCTGATCCAGACCAGCTGAAAGTGCTCGGCTGGGATGCCGCGGGGATCGTCAAGGCGGTTGGCCCCGGTGTGAAACTGTTCCAGCAGGGGGATGCCGTGTTCTATGCGGGCGCCATCGACCGGCCGGGAGCAAACTCCGAATTCCACCTGGTCGATGAGCGCATCGTCGGCAAGAAGCCGGAAACGCTGGACTTTCCGGCAGCGGCCGCCTTGCCGCTGACCTCGTTGACCGCCTGGGAAGCGCTGTTCGACCGGTTGAAGGTCAACGATCCGGTTCCCGGCGCTGCCAACGCGATCCTGATCATCGGCGGTGCCGGTGGGGTCGGCTCGATCGCCATCCAACTCGCCCGGGCGCTGACCAATCTCACCGTGATTGCCACCGCATCGCGCCCCGAAACCCAGAAATGGGCCTATGATCTCGGCGCGCATCATGTGCTCGATCATTCCAAGCCGCTGGCGCAGCAGATCGACCAACTGGCGCTCGGCGCCCCGGCCTTCGTGTTTTCGACGACCAATACCGCCGATCACCTGGAAGACATTATCGCATTGATCGCCCCGCAGGGCCGTTTCGGGCTGATCGACGATCCGAAAGTGCTCGATGTCGTGCCATTCAAGCGCAAGGCGGTTTCGATCCATTGGGAACTGATGTTTACCCGTTCGCTGTTCAAGACCAAGGACATGGAAGAGCAAAACAGGATTCTCACCGAGATCGCGCGGCTGGTCGATAGCGGTAAAATCCGCTCGACGCTGACCGAAACGCTCGGGCTGATCAACGCCGGAAACCTGAAAAAGGCCCATGCCCTGATCGAAACCGGCAGGACGAAGGGCAAGCTGGTGCTGGCAGGATTCTGACGCGCACCCCTTCGTCAAAATCCGGCCTTGCCGCAGTTCCTGCGGGAACGTCTCAACCGCTGCGCTCGCCCTAAACAGGAGGCAGCGCGGCACACCGGATAGTCTCCCAAACGGGTGATGCCGCGCTGCTCCGGATCCGATCCCCACGCCCCAGTGGGGCCGGATCCGGGGCTCGTTCATCCCTGTTTCTGGAGAGAAAAATGCCTTCCTTTATTGATTCCCTCGTCGGTTCCCGCGCGTTCGGCTATCTGGCGCGCACCATCCTCACCTACATGTTCTGGGCGAGCGGCCTCGCCAAACTCATCGATTTCAATGCCGGCGTCGCCGAGATCGCCTATTTCGGCCTCGAACCGGCACCGCTCGTCACCATCGCCGTCATCATCACCCAGCTTGGCGGCTCCGCTCTGATCATCGCCAACCGCTGGACCTGGCTCGGCGCAGGCGCGCTGGCCGTTTTCACCGCATTGACCATTCCGATTGCCCATACGTTCTGGACCATGCAGGAGCCCATGAAGACGCTGGAATTCTATGTCGTCATGGAACATATCACGGTTATCGGCGCACTGATGGTCGTCACCTGGAAATCCGCCCCGGTCCGCGCGCCTGTGAACGATACGCGTCCGGGTTTTGCGGAGATCAACGCGTAGGATTGCTGGAGAACACGACAGGCAAAGCCTGCTGGACAGATCCAGCAGGCTTTGCCTGGCATTTTCAACCGCTTCAATGAATCCGCCCGAGCCGTCATGCCGACTTGCTGCGCTGATAGTAGCGCGAGACGCGGACGCGGTTGCCGCAGCGTGCAGCGGAACACCAGCGGCGGCGCGCATTGGTGCCGACAAACAGCATGACGCAATCCTCTGCCGCACATTGGCGGATCAGTGCCACCTCACCGCTGGCAAGCAGCGCGGCAGCATCTTCGGCCAAAAACCCGGCGAGCCGGACCGCCGGTGCCCCTGCCCGTTCGCTGGAGAGCACCGGTGGGTCGCTCCATGCGAGCTGGCGCATGACCGGCGCTGCGCGCATCGCGGCATTCAATCCGTTGATATCCTTGATTGGCACCGGCTTGCCGTCGCGCATATGCGCGATCGCCGAGGCTGTGTGGTCGCGTACGGCGACGATCGCCGCGATGTCACCCACCTGCAGCGCGGCAGATTCCGCAGCCGACAGGACGGACAGCCGCTCAGCCTCGGCGTCCAGCCACAGCCTGAACCCCGCATCGGTTTCGAGCAAATCCACTCGGCCTTCAGCCGTTAGGGGCCGGGTATTGACGAGATCGAGCGCCAAGGGCTCGCCGGTGAAGGGGATCAAATCCATGTTCAGCCTCACGCATATAATGTATATTTTGACTATTGACACATTAGTAGCATCGACGCAAACCTAACGCATAGATTTTCAAATTATGGGTGTTAAAATGACCTTGCGCAGCATTGCCCAGATCCGTCATCGTTTTGTCGAGGCCGGTGGCGTTCGCATCTTCTATCGGGAAAGCTTGCCGGAGGCGGCTGCAGACGCGCCGACCATCCTGCTACTGCATGGTTTCCCCGCTTCGTCGCACCAGTTCCGCCGGCTGATGGACGCGCTTGGCAGCCATTACCGGTTGATTGCGCCCGATTACCCGGGTTTTGGCCATAGCGAAGCGCCCGTCTCCACCAACGAAGGCGGCGCATTCACCTATAGCTTCGACAGCCTTTCCGGCGTGATCGAGGCCTTTGTCGATGCACTCTCGCTCAAACGCTTCATGCTCTACGCCTTCGATTTCGGTGCACCGGTCGGGTTCCGGCTGGCCAGCCGGCGGCCGGAACTAATCGCAGGGCTGATCGTCCAGAACGGCAATGCCTATCTGGAGGGCCTGTCAGACATCGCCCGCGATTTCATCGCGCTTGCCCCTTCTCGAGAGGGCGCCGTGGAGCAGATTCGCAACCTCCTGACACTGGACATGACCCGTGGGCAATATGAAGGCGGCACCGCACAGCCGGAGCTTGTCGCCCCCGATGGCTGGACGATGGACCAGCATTTTCTCGACCGTCCCGATCGCCGCCAGCCGCAGCTCGATCTTGCCTTCGACTACAAGAGTAATCTTGTTCGTTATCCGGAGTGGCAGCAATGGCTGCGCCAAAGCCAGCCGCCGACGATGATCACCTGGGGCCGCAACGATCCGTTCTTCACCGAGGCTGGCGCCCGCGCGTTTTTGACCGACGTGCCGGAAGCGGAACTGCACCTGTTCGACACGGGTCACTTTGCACTGGAGGAACGCTTGCGGGAGATCGCGCCGCTGATCGCCGATTTCGTCGATCGCAAATGGGCGCGCGGATAAGACAGAAAAGGCGCCGGAGATCTCAGCTCACGGCGCCTTTGATGGATTGGATATGCTCGTGCTGCTGCCGCCGGGCTTACGCCTGCAGGACGACGACGCGGCCGCCGACGGTTGCCCGCTCATAGAGATCGACGACATCGTGGTTGAGCATGCGCACGCAGCCGCTCGACATCGCCTGGCCGATCGACCAAGGCTGCGTCGTGCCGTGGATGCGGAACATCGTGTCGTTGCCGCCCTGATAGAGATAGATGGCGCGGGCGCCGAGCGGGTTGTTCGGGCCGCCGGGAACGCCGCCAGCATATTTCAGGTTCTTGCCGGGATCGCGTCGGATCATGTTGTCGGTCGGCGTCCATGTCGGCCATTCAGCCTTGCGGCCGATCGTGGCCGAACCGGCCAGCGCATAGCCGTTGCGGCCAACACCGATGCCGTAGCGCAGGGCCTGGCCGTCGCCGAGGATATAGTAGAGCCGCCTTGCCGGCGTATCGACGACAATCGTGCCCGCATCATATTTCGTTGCATAGGCGACCTGCTGGCGGCGCAGTTCCGGCTTGACCTTTTCCAGCGGCATGGCCGGCATCGGAAACTTTTCATCCGGTTTTGCAGCATAATTGGCAGCGTGGTTCGGTCCGTTGGTGGCGCAACCGGCAAGAAGAGCAGACAAGCCGAGCAGCAGGCCACGGCGGGAGATCGACATCGTGAGTTTCCTTAAGATCCGGTTGATGCAACCGAAAATAGGGAAAACATGGTTAATGCCCGGTTAAGCGCGTTGATATTGTGCGCAATGGAAAGGCGGCGGCGGGCTTTCTGCCGATTTCAGCTGCCTACGAATTGCTATGTTTTTTATGAACACCCAAACTCTGCTCCGTCATTCCTGTGCCTGTCACAGGAATCAAGTCACGGCGCGTCTGCGCCGTGGGACGAGTCTTTAGCGTTCAAGGACTTGAACGCACTGGATCCCGGAACAAGTCCGGGATGACGGAAGGAGAGTGGCGTGCAAGGAACGGAGGACCTGCTGAAAACCATGAACCGGTATGTTGGTGTTCAGCATTTTCGACAGCCGCTTTGGCCTAGCCCTACCATGCCGCTCACATATTCGGATAGACCGGCCCTTCGCCGCCCTGCGGCGGTACCCAGTTGATGTTCTGGTTGGGGTCCTTGATGTCGCAGGTCTTGCAGTGGACGCAGTTCTGCGCGTTGATGACGAAGACGTCTTCGCCGTCCTTTTCCACCCATTCATAGACGCCGGCCGGACAGTAGCGGGTCGATGGGCCGGCATAGACGTCGTGCTCGGACGATTTTTGCAGGGCCATGTCCTTGACCTTCAGATGTACAGGCTCGTTTTCCTCGTGATTGGTGTTCGACAGGAACACCGAAGAGAGACGGTCGAAGGTGAGTACGCCATCCGGGCGCGGATAGGCGATCGGCTTGTGCATTGACGCCGGTTCCAGCGCCTGCGCGTCGGTCTTGCCGTGTTTCAGCGTGCCGAAGAAGGAGAACCCGAACAGCGTGTTGGTCCACATGTCGAGACCGCCGAGCGCCACGCCGGCCACTGTCCCGAGTTTCGACCACAGCGGCTTGACGTTGCGGACTTTTTTGAGGTCGGAGCCGATGGCACTGTCGCGCCAGCCGTTCTCGATTTCGATCACCTCGTCATTGGCGCGGCCTGCAGCGATCGCGTCCGACAGTTTTTCGGCGGCGAGCATGCCCGACAGCACGGCATTGTGGCTACCCTTGATGCGCGGCACGTTGACGAAGCCAGCCGAACAGCCGATCAGCGCGCCGCCCGGGAAGGTCAGCTTCGGCACCGACTGATAGCCGCCCTCGGTGATGGCGCGGGCGCCGTAGGTCAGCCGCTTGCCGCCTTCGAAGGTGCCGCGAATGGCCGGATGCGTCTTGAAGCGCTGGAATTCCTCGAACGGATAGAGATAGGGGTTCTTGTAGTTCAGGTGCACGACGAAGCCGACGGCAACCAGATTGTCTTCGAGATGATAGAGGAACGAACCGCCACCGGTCTTCATGCCGAGCGGCCAGCCGAACGAGTGCTGCACCAGGCCCTGTTTGTGGTTCTCCGGCTTCACCTGCCAGAGCTCCTTGATGCCGAGGCCGAATTTTTGCGGCTCGCGATCCTTCGAGAGATCGAATTTCGCAATCAGCTGCTTGGCGAGCGAGCCGCGCACGCCTTCGCCGATCAGCGTGTATTTGCCGATGAGCTCCATGCCGCGGGCAAAGTTCGGGCCCGGCTCGCCGTTCTTCTCGACGCCCATGTCGCCGGTGGCCACACCAATGACGGCGCCCTGATCATTGTAGAGCACTTCGGTCGCGGCAAAGCCCGGATAGATCTCGACGCCCAGTGCCTCTGCCTTCTCGGCCAGCCACCGACAGACGAGGCCGAGCGAGACGATGTAATTGCCGTGATTGTTCATCAAGGGCGGCATCGCAAAATTCGGCAGGCGGATCGAGCCGGCGGGACCGAGCAGCAGGAACTGGTCGTCCGTCACCTTGGTCTTGAAGGGATGCCCCTCCTCCTCGCGCCAGCCCGGCAGCAGACGGTCGATGCCGATCGGATCAACCACAGCGCCCGAGAGAATATGCGCACCGACCTCGGCACCCTTTTCCAGGACGACGACGGAAAGCTCCGGATTGACCTGCTTCAAGCGAATGGCGGCAGACAGACCGGCCGGCCCCGCCCCGACGATCACCACGTCGAATTCCATGCTTTCGCGATCGGGCAATTCCTGTTGGTCGGTCATCTTATCGTCTCCAGTCGCACCCGGCTATTTTGCGCGGTTTTGTTCCCAATTCTTGACCTCCGTCATGGCAAATACGGCCGGACTTGTCGAGCCAGTCTGCGACGGCAGCCAAGCGCATTTGCGCATGAGGTCATGCGGCAGGATACAAATACATGACGTGCACGTAAACGTCAAAAACATGATGTTGTAAATTTCCTCTTTGCCAAAATCCCTTATTGAACGAGTACATGTGAAATGCAATTTTAAGATGCTGATTGAGGAACTCACATGATAAAATACACTGACGAAGACATCGCCGAACTGGTCAATACAATGCGGCGTGCTCCGCGCCGTTTTGATTTCCTGACTGGTGCCGGCATGTCTCTGTCGGCCGGAATTCCACTGGCGGGCGACTTGGTAAAGGAAATAATCAGGACTCACGTGGCGAGAGTTTCCAGACAGCCCGAGGCATTAAGAAATGACTACGGCGCGTGCATGAACCTCCTTTCGCTCGATGAGCGAAACGATCTGCTCGCCCCTTATTTAAGGAACTCCAAGATCAACTGGGCGCACATCGCCTTGGCATGCCTGATGAAGGCGGAACATGTACGCCGTGTATTGACCTTTAATTTCGATAATATTCTCGCGCGCGCCTGCGGGCTTCTGGGACTTTATCCCGCCACCTATGATTTCGGCATCGCGCCCGCAGAACGCGTCGATTTTCTATCGGATCCATCCATTATACATTTGCACGGCCAAGGGGTCGGGCCTGTGATGATGAATTCAACGGAAGAGACGCAAAAGCACGCCGACAAACTGAGACCGCTCATCGACGATTGCCTAGGCTCCTCAAACCTCGTGGTCATCGGCTATAGCGGACAGGCGGACCGCGTTTTTCCTATGGTCGCCCGGTGCTATTCCGGCCGGAGACACATTTATTGGGTTGGCAGGTCCGATAGGCCCGGCGAACACCTGAAAGACCTGTTCGAAGGAGATCACAAAGCATATTGCCATTATATCGGTGGCGCGGATGCCGATAGCTTTATGATCAAGCTGGCGCAGGAGTTGGACTGCTTCCCGCCTGAAGTTTTCAAGAGCCCCGCGGACCATCTCCTATCAGAAATGAAAGATGTCATTTCCTTTCCCATGGGTAGCACCGGTATGACAAAGGATATCTTGGTGGACACCCGCAGTCGACTTGGAACCGCGCGATCTACCTTGGAGATGAGCATCAACGTCGCATCTGTTCTGGGAAATAATCCGGCTGGAATTATCGATATCGAGAAACCATTGGATGAAAACGGCACGTCGCATGAACCGATAGATCAAGAGATTCAGGCATGGGCTCACTTTTCAACGGCTTACGACCTTCAGACGGAGGCTAAAGCGTCTCTCGATCTCGATAAATTGGAGAAATTGGAGAAATCCGCCGGTGAATACGCGAAGGCGGTTCAAGTCAAACCAGACTTTTATCAAGCCCTTAACAATTGGGGCAACAGAATCGGCGACCTAGCGAAGCTGAAAAGCGATGAAATCCTTTATAGTCAGGCATTCGACAAATACGAAAAGGCACTCTCCATCAAAACTAATTACTATGAAGCCCTTTTCAACTGGGGCGCCGCACTCGGTGATCTGGCGAAGCTAAACGGTGATGAGACGACCTATAGGAAAGCATTTGAAAAGTATGAAAAAGCATTTTCTATTAAGTCCGACGACCATGAGCTCTTTTTCACCTGGGGCAATACACTCGGTAATCTGGCGGAACTGAAAAGCGATGAGGCCATCTACAGGCAAGCATTTGAAAAATACAAAAAAGCTCTTTCCATTAAGGCCGACGGCCATGAGTTCCTTTTCAACTGGGGCAATGCACTCAGTGACTTGGCGAAGCTAAAGAGCGATGAGGCCCTCTATAGGCAGGCATTTGAAAAATACGAAAAAGCGCTTGCCATTAAAGACGATGACCATGAGCTCCTTTGCGCCTGGGGCAATGCACTTGGTGATCTGGCGGAACTAAAGAGCGACGAGGCCCTCTACAGGCAAGCATTTGAAAAATACGAAAAGGCACTCTCCTTCAAAACTGATTATTACGAAGCCCTCTTCAACTGGGGAACTACGCTTGGCGATTTGGCGAAACTGAAGAGCGACGAGTCCCTCTACAGACAAGCATTTGGAAAATATGAAAAAGCACTTTCGATCAAACCCGATCATTACGAATCCCTCTTCAATTGGGCAAACACACTCGGAAACTTGGCGAAAATGAAAAAAGACGAGGAACTATACAAGAAAGCATTTGAAAAATACGAAAGCGCTATAGTAATAAACAAAGACGATCATAAAATTTTAGATAATTATGCATCGGCATTGCTGGGTGCCTGGCATCTCAGCGGAAATAGACATTACCTTAGTATCGCGGAAAGTGTACTGGACCGAGTGGAGGCGATCGTTCCAGAAGATTGCTACAACAGAGCCTGTCTTGCCGCCATTCTCGGCGATGAGGAGGGTGTTCGGCAAAGATTGGAAAAAGCTCTTGCCCACGCCACCCTTCCTGCAGGCGAGCATCTTATGACAGACGATGATCTGGAGCCTTTTCGCGATATGGAATGGTTTAAATCTATCGTGGAGCGCGCCAAGTCGCGACGGTAGATCCGTTTCATCAAAAACCTCGTCGCCTTGCATTGGCTCGGCAGCCATGTCATGAGGCGCCTCCCAAAAAAGAACAATTCTCATCTCGTTAACCTCTCAATCGGGCACATACGTGGCTGGGTAGGGCCCATATGTTGGCACGGCGGTTCTGCGAACGGCGAGACAACGGAGACTTTCATGGCCAAGGCACTCGGCTTCGATTTCGGCACGACCAATTCGGTGCTTGCCGCCTCGCAGGGCGACACGACGCAGTCGCTGAGCTTTTCAAGCATGGCCGGAACCACCGATTCGATGCGCACGGCGCTGTCGTTCATGAAGCACGCGAAGCTCGGCGCTGCCGCCGTGTCCATCGAGGCGGGCCAGGCGGCGATCCAGCAGTTCATCGACAATCCCGGTGAAGCGCGCTTTCTCCAGTCGATCAAGACCTTTGCCGCCAGCCCCCTGTTTCAGGGCACGCTGATCTTTGCCCGCCGCAACAGCTTTGAAGACCTGATGCGCGCCTTCCTCACGCGCATTGCCGACTATGCCGGCGATGGCTGGCACCAGGATTACAAGCGCATTGTCGTCGGCCGTCCGGTGCGGTTTGCCGGCTCGAGCCCGGATGAAAACCTGGCGCTGGAGCGGTACGACCGGGCGCTGGCATCGTTTGATTTTCCCGAGGTCCATTATGTCTATGAGCCGGTCGCGGCCGCATTCTACTTTGCCCAGAACCTGAAGAAGGATGCGACCGTGCTGGTCGCCGATTTCGGCGGCGGCACCACCGACTATTCGATCATCCGCTTCGAAAGCCATGCCGGCAAGCTGACGGCAGTACCCGTCGGCCATTCCGGTGTCGGCGTCGCCGGCGATCATTTCGACTTCCGCATCATCGACACGGTGGTTTCGCCGCTGATCGGCAAGGGCAGCCAGTTCAAGAGTTTCGACAAGCTGCTCGACGTGCCCTCCAGCTACTATGCCAATTTCGGCCGCTGGAACCAGCTGTCGATCTTCAAGACGCTGAAGGACTTTACCGACCTGAAGCAGCTGGTGCGCTCCGCTGTCGAGCCGGAAAAGCTCGAAGCCTTTGTCGATCTGGTCGATCATGACGAAGGTTATCCGCTCTACCAGGCGATTTCGGCCACCAAGATGCGGCTGTCGCATGAGGAAGAGACGGAATTCTACTTCGCGCCGCTCGGCGAGAAGAGCCGCCAGACTGTGCGCCGCAGCGATTTCGAAAGCTGGATCGCCCCGGACCTTGCCCGGATAGAGGAAGCACTCGACGAAGTGCTGGTCACCACCAACACGCTGCCAGAGGGCATCGACAAGGTGTTCTTGACCGGCGGCACCTCGTTCGTCCCGGCCATCCGCCGTATCTTCGAAGACCGTTTTGCCAGCGACCGCATCGAAAGCGGCGGGGAACTTCTCTCGATCGCCCATGGACTGGCGCTGATCGGCGAGCGCGACGACATTGAACGCTGGACGGCAATGGCGGCTTGATTGGCGGCTTCCTCTTCTCCCCGGCAGGGAGAAGAGGCCCGCAGGACCGGATGAGGGGAAAGCCAACACATAGAGCTTGCCGAACCGCCCCCTCATTGCCTCGCTGGGGAGAAGAAGGAATTTGCCGGTTTCTACACAGCCGAATGCGACGACGCCGTGAATAGCGGTCCGTATCCCTTCCCTGCCTCCTCAAGCTTCTGTACAAGCAGACCATGATCTCCAGCGACACCATGAGCCCGGCCGAACTTGCCGCCCTTCTGCATTTTCATGCGGAAGCAGGGGTTGAATGGCTGCTGGAAGACGAGCCGGTCGATCGGTTCGCGGAATTTGCCGAGGCGAAGGCGGCGCGCGGCAATGGCGGCTCACAAGCCATGCAACGGACGCAAGCCTCGGAGCGTAGTGATGCGCCCAATGCGCCGGCCGCTCGTGAAAACGGCAACCGGGCTGCCAACAAGCCGCAAGCGGCACCGGCAGTGGTTCCGCAAATGGCCATTCCCGACGAGCAGGCCATTGCCGAGGCCCGGTTTGCGGCAGAGTCTGCGCGCTCCCTTGCGGAGCTCAAGAGCGCCATGGAGGCCTTTTCCGGCTGTAATCTGCGCAACAGCGCCCGCAACATGGTGTTTGCCGATGGCAATCCAACCTCCGGCATCCTGGTGATCGGTCCGGTGCCGAATGGCGACGATGACCGCGAGGGCGTTCCGTTTTCAGGTAAGCAGGGCCAGATGCTGGACCGCATGCTGGCCGCCATCGGGCTTGACAGGACATCGGTGCTCTTGACCAATGTCATTCCCTGGCGGCCGCCGGGAAACCGCCCGCCCTCGCCACGCGAAACCGACATCTGCCGCCCGTTCATCGAGCGCCAGATCGTGCTGAGCGAGCCGCGCCACCTGCTGATCCTCGGCAATTTTGCCGCCCGTTTCTTCTTCGGTGGCAACGAAATGATCCATCACATGCGCGGCGAATGGCGCGACATTCAGGTGGGCAACGCCACTGTGCCGGCCCTCGCTACCCTGCACCCGCAGGACCTGACCTCGGCACCGGCCAGCAAGCGTCTGGCCTGGCAGGATCTGCTGGCGTTTCGCGCCCGGATTCGTGGTTAAGACCGTCTGAACCGGGCACTTGCCTCAATTGTGAACAAACGATGAAAAAAGCCATGCGGATTGCGCATACCAGCAACGCGAACGCGTCCGTTGCGGAATCGATGCTGCAGTGCAATATAAGCCAACGGGGGGACTGAATAAGGAATTGAACTATGACGACCCGTTTTCGCCCTCTGCATTCGAGCTTTGAAACGCTCCGCCACGCCGGCTCGGCGCTGCGCACGCCCTTCAACAGCTTCGGCTCTGCTGCCAACGAACAGATGACCGCTGCCGGCTATGGCCACAAGACACGCCCTGCCCAGATCTTTTCGGAATTCGTCCAGCGTTGATTGTCTAAGGTTCGCGCAATCGCGCGTTCCTCTGCCTGAAAAGCCAGGCTCAAATGAAAGGTATCCGATCATGTCAGCACATATCCGCTCGCTCCGGGTCCTCCTTGCCGATATCGGCACCGCCGTGCGCGCCTCCGGCGAATTTAGCCGTCTGAGCAAGGAAGCTCCGGCCGCCAATGCCGATCGCCATGCGGTCAGCGGCTTTCTGCCGAAGTAATCGCCGGCTTTTGGCCGCCCTGCGGCCATATTCCTCTTCTGCGCCAAGCCTTGTCGCAATCGACAGCGTCAGCAAAACTGGATAGAGCGACACTCGTTCTTTGATTCCAACAGCGGCGTGTCGGGCACCGGTTTTCAAGCACGCCATCCGCTCCACCATTTTCAGCGCTTCTCCTGAGGCTTGTGCGTCACAGGCAACCGGCAGATCCGCATCCGGAGCCTTCATGCTGACAAGCCTCAGATCCGTGCTCAGCCTGATGCTCTCGACACTGCTGATGATGGTCGGCTTCGGGCTGGCGAGCTACGTGCTGCCGGTGCGCTCGGTGGCCGAGGGCTGGTCGACGCTGACCATCTCGCTGATCGCCACCGGCTATACGCTGGGCTTCACCATCTCCTGCATCGTCACCCCGAAATTCGTGCTGCGCGTTGGACATGTGCGGGTGTTTGCCGCCTTGATCACCCTGCTCAGCATCGCCATCCTGATGTGCGGACTGGTGGTCGACTGGCGGGCGTGGATCTTCTTTCGCGCCATTTCCGGCTTTGCGATTTCCGGCAGCTATCTGGTCATCGAAAGCTGGCTGAACGAGCGGGTCACCAACGAAAACCGCGGCATGCTGTTTTCGCTCTATCTGATAACCACCATGGTCGGCACCATCGGCGGGCAATATCTCGTGCCCCTGGGTGACCCCACGAATTCATCACTGTTCATCCTGTGCGGCGTCTTGTTCTCGCTGGCACTTTTGCCAACGGCGTTGTCCTCATCCGCAATGCCCGCCCCGCCGGCCCAAGCGAAATTCGATGTGCCGGGGCTCTATCGACGCTCACCGGTTGCCGTCGTCGGCGCGTTTCTGGCTGGCGCCATGTCCGGCGCCTGGCTTAATCTCGGTGGCGTCTTCACCCAGAAGATTGGCCTTTCAACCGTCGAGGGTGCGACACTGCTTGCCTCCCTACTCGCCGGCAGCGCCATTTCGCAAATCCCCATCGGGCGAACATCAGACCGGATCGACCGCCGTATCGTCATGGTCGGCTGCGGCATCGTCGGCGTTGTCTCCTGCCTTGCCATGGTTGCCTTCGTCGGCTCCAGCCCGCTAGTGCTCTACGTTATCGCCGCTTTTGTCGGGTCTGTAATGTTCCCGATCTATGCGCTGAACGTTGCCCATGCCAATGACCTTGCCCGGCCGAACGAATATGTCGAAGTGTCCTCCGGCATGATGATCACCTACGGTATCGGAACGATTTCCGGCCCGCTGATGGTTGGCCCGGTGATGGACCGTTTCGGCCCGCCGTCGCTGTTCGTGCTTCTCGCCATCTATTTTGCGCTTTACGCCGCCTATGCCGCCTGGCGCATTGCCCAGCGTGGCCACACGGATGGGCTCGTGTCCAAAACGGATTTCCAGGCCAATACCGTTCCCACTCCCGGAACAGAGGCCGTCAACG
Organism: Pararhizobium sp.; assembly: GCF_965279435.1. Classification (NCBI taxonomy): domain Bacteria; kingdom Pseudomonadati; phylum Pseudomonadota; class Alphaproteobacteria; order Hyphomicrobiales; family Rhizobiaceae; genus Pararhizobium; species Pararhizobium sp. The sequence goes on along the minus strand of NZ_CBDIHY010000003.1, from coordinate 2,794,640 downwards.
CCATGAACCAGGCGGTGCGGCCGGCCGATCTGATCGAAGACGATACCGCTCCATCAGCATCATCCTGATCATTCAGACAATGGCTCACCCCTGAGGGGTAATGTGCTTGCGCGCGCCCCGGCGCTCAAGACCGAGCTGATGTTCGCGAAAGATGATGAAGATTCCGGCACCAACGACGATCGCCGTGCCGATCAGCATGACGCCCGTCGGCACCTCGTCGAACAGGAAATAGCCGATCAGCAGCCCGAGCAGGATCGAGGTATATTCGAACGGCGCAATCGTCGACATATCGGCATAACGATAGCTCTGCGTCAGAAGGATCTGCGCGACGCCGCCGCAAAAACCTGCCCCCATCAACAGCAGGAAGGAATTCATCGGCAGCGGTTCCCAACCGAACGGTAGCGACAACAGCGAGAAGCATGCGGCCGAGAGCGAGAAATAAAGCACGATCGTATGCGTCTTCTCCTTGGCGATCAGCTTGCGCACCAGCACCATGGCAACGGCTCCGAGCGCTGCCGACAGGAGTACGGCCAGTGCGCCAAGCGCTTCTTGCGAGCCGAACCCGCCGTCTCTCAGCAATGTCACACGCGGCCAGGTGATGATCATCACCCCGACCAGCCCGATCAGCACTGCCGACCAGCGATAGATCCGAACCGTTTCCTTGAGAAACACCGCCGCAAAGACCACAGCCAGCAGCGGCATGGCATAACCGATCGCAATCGCCTCCGGCAGCGGCAGGTGCACGAGGCCGTAGAAGCCGAAACTCATTGCCAGGATACCGATAAACCCGCGTGCCAGATGGCCGAAAATATCCTTGGTGTGGAAGGCGGTGCGCAAATGCCCCTTGAAGGCGAGATAGCCGAGGATCGGCACCATGGCGAAGGCCGAGCGGTAGAAGGTGATCTGGCCGGTGGCAATCTCAGTGCCTGCCGCCTTGATCAGAGTTGCCATGCAGACGAAAACCAGTACGGACATGACCTTGAGGGTAATGCCCTTCATCGGGTGGGGGAATTCGGAATCCATTGCGGGGTGCACTCATCGGACGAGGGCAGCGGGCCGGAAATCATCGGGAACGACAGGCTGCGGGGGATGTCGGCGATCGGAGAATCCGTCACCGTGACCCCATTACCTTAACGCGCGATAATCGAAAGAGGGATCAATTTTCGTGATGAGTGGCGGAAATATTTGATGCCCGCTCCGTGCGTGCACCCGGCCGACACAGCCAAACGGGCACCGCCCAAGCAATCCGGCGGGCAAAAACTGCGAGCTTGAGATAAACACTAACGACCGGCTGTAAAATTACGTAACCTGTGTCAAAAATACACGCGTGATTCAAATATTGTTAGGGCGAATTTCGTAAGTCTCTGAACAAGCAAAGAACGGGACACGTCAGGCATACCGGAAAACGGCACATGTCCACGAAAAGACCACCTTGCGATCACACCGGAAGCTTCGCATCTTCAGCGTAGCCTCTTCATCGAGACAAAGCCTCACCGCCAGCGTCTGGACGCAGCGGCCGATGCAAGCGGGACAAACAATGCGGACAGATACGGGCGAGATCATTCATCTGGAAGACTACCGGCCGACGGATTTCGTCCTTGAGAGGGTGGACCTCACCTTCGAACTTGATCCCACCGAAACCAAGGTCGAAGCCCGTTTGATCTTCCACCGCCGCGAAGGTGTCGACGCGGATGCGCCGCTTGTCCTCGACGGCGACGAACTGAAGATGACCGGCCTGCTGCTCGACCAGGAAGAAATCCAGGCCCCGAACTACGATGCTGCGGAAAGCACGCTGACGATCCGCAATCTGCCGGAAACGGCACCTTTCGAGGTGACGATCACCACCGAGATCAATCCCGAGGCAAACACCACGCTGATGGGCCTCTATCGCACCAGCAATGTCTATTGCACGCAGTGCGAGGCCGAGGGCTTCCGCCGCATCACCTATTTCCCGGATCGTCCGGATGTACTCGCCGTCTACACGGTCAACATCATCGCCGACAAGGCGACTGCACCGCTGCTGCTCTCGAACGGCAACTATCTCGGTGGCGCCGGCATGGGCGACGGCCGGCACTTTGCCGCCTGGCACGATCCGCACCCGAAGCCGAGCTATCTCTTCGCTCTGGTCGCCGGTGATCTCGGTGTCGTCGAAGATACGTTCACCACCATGTCCGGCCGCGAAGTCACGCTGAAGATCTATGTCGAGCATGGCAAGGAGCCCCGCGCCGCCTACGCCATGGATGCGCTGAAGCGCTCGATGACCTGGGACGAGGAACGGTTTGGCCGCGAATATGATCTCGACATCTTCATGATCGTCGCCGTGTCCGATTTCAACATGGGCGCCATGGAGAACAAGGGACTGAACGTCTTCAACGACAAGTATGTTCTGGCCGACCCGGAAACCGCGACCGATGCCGACTATGCCAATATCGAGGCAATCATCGCGCATGAATATTTCCACAACTGGACCGGCAACCGCATCACCTGTCGCGACTGGTTCCAACTCTGCCTCAAGGAAGGCCTGACGGTCTACCGCGACCACGAATTCTCGGCCGACCAGCGCTCACGCACCGTCAAGCGCATTGCCGAAGTCCGGCATCTGAAAGCAGAGCAGTTTCCGGAGGATGCCGGCCCGCTGGCACATCCGGTCCGCCCGACAAAATTCCGCGAGATCAACAATTTCTATACGACGACCGTCTATGAAAAAGGCTCGGAAGTTACCCGGATGATCGCCACCCTGCTTGGTGCCGACCTCTTCAAGCAGGGCATGGATCTCTATTTCGACCGCCATGACGGACAGGCCGTGACGATCGAGGATTTCGTCGCCTGCTTCGCTGAAGTCAGCAAGCGCGACTTCACCCAGTTTTCGCTCTGGTATCACCAGGCGGGTACGCCGCTGGTCAGTGCCTCGACCGCCTATGACGCCGCCAAGCAAACTTTGACGCTGTCGCTCGAGCAAATGGTGCCGCCAACGCCTGGCCAAAGCTCCAAGGAGCCGATGTATATTCCGCTGCGCATCGGCCTTCTGCTGGAGGATGGCTCAGAGGCTGCGGTTAGCTCCGTGACCGGCGCCGAAATGACCGGCGACGTGCTGCATCTCGTCGAGCGCACTCAAACTGTCGTCTTTCACGGCATCACCTCGCGCCCGGTTCTGTCCTTGAATCGTGGCTTCTCGACGCCGATCAACCTGCATTTTGAGCAGACGGCCGCCGATCGCGCGCACATCGCCAAGCATGAGAGCGACCTGTTTGCCCGCTGGCAGGCCTTGAACGATCTTGCTCTGCCCAACCTTGTCGCCGCCGCGGCAAGCGCCAAGGCGGGCGAGCCCGTGCACTGCGACACATCCCTGATCGACGCGTTGCTGGCGGCAGCAGCCGATAGCGATCTTGAGCCTGCCTTCAGAGCCCAGGCCTTGGCACTGCCAAGCGAAGCCGATATCGCCCGCGAAATCGGCGGGAATAACGATCCCGACGCCATCCATACGGGACGCCAGCAGATCATGGCCGCGATCGCCAAGGCCGGCAGGGAGATTTTTGCCAAGCTCGCTGACGAGATGGTTGTCGACGGTCCGTTCAGCCCGGACGCGGCAAGTGCCGGACGCCGGGCGCTGCGCAACACCGCCCTCTCCTATCTCGTCTATGCGGAAAACGAGCCTGCTCGTGCGGTAGAAGCGTTCAAGTCCGCCAACAACATGACGGACCTCAGCCAGGCCTTGACGATCCTCGCCCACCGGTTTCCGAATGCCACTGAAACGACGGAAGCCCTTGGCGCCTTCAAGGCTCGTTTTGCCGGCAATGCCCTGGTGATCGACAAGTGGTTCACCATCCAGGCGACCATTCCAGGTGCCGAAGCACTTGCCCGCGTTACAGCCTTGATGGCCGACCCGCTGTTCAACGGCTCCAACCCGAACCGGGTGCGCGCGCTTGTCGGCACGTTCGCCTTTTCAAACCCGACCGGCTTTAATCGCGCCGATGGCGAAGGTTACCGGTTTCTCGCCCGCCAGATTCTCGACATCGACCCGCGCAATCCGCAGCTGGCAGCGCGTATCCTGACGTCGATGCGGTCCTGGCGCTCGCTGGAAACCGGTCGTGCCGAACAGGCCCGCAAGGCGCTGCGCGAAATCGCCGCAGCACCCAAGCTATCCGCCGATGTCAGCGACATCGTCGAGCGCATGCTCAAGGGATAGAGACATTCACCGGACCTGATGAAAACCCCGCAGCTGCGGGGTTTTTCGTTTCTGCCGCCGCAGCAACGCCAATAGTGCAATTTTCCCATGACGATAAATGGTTAACAAAGTTTTACATTTCCCTCTGGACAAGGCGAATCACAATTGATTCATTGGGTCAGGTTCGGGCGAGCGGCGCACCGAATCACATGAGGGTTTTCAGATTTGACGAAGATGGCGGAAGCGCAGCGGGGACGCGCAGCCGGTGAGCGGTTGCGTCCCAGATTTCCAGGCTTTTCGAGGCTGGAACGGGACGTTATCCAGCACGCACGGATTTTTACCGAGCCGGCAGTGCGCCGTCTTGCGGGTGCGGAGCCGTTGCTCAAGCGCTCGATCCCGATCCTGATCACCGCATTTCTTCTCGTCGTTGCCATTTCCCGCATCAGCGGCATCATGGTCGAATATGCCCGCATGGAGGCCAGTTCGCGCCAGGTCACCGTCCTTGCTGCAGCGACCGCGAGTGCAGCGCTTCAGGAAAACGGCGTGGCCCTGTTCGACAAGGCACAGAAATGGGATGTCGAGCAGCGGCTGAACGCATTCCTTTCTCCCGATGCGCTTGAGCCCGGTGCGTTCGTCCTGACAGTACGCAACGACGGCCGGATTTTTGCAAGCTCCCCGGATGGCGCGGCCTATACGGGCCGCACACTCAACGCCGTGGCGCCGGAAGTTGCGGCCTTCCAGTATTTTGGCGAACGATCGACCGTGATGAAGACCTTCATCGGCGGTACCGAACACATCGTGGCGTTGATGCAGGTTCCGGGCGGAGCGGGAACTTTGCTCGTTGCCACCCCGCTGTCGCGGATCGAAAAACTCTGGCGCGACGAGGTATCGCTGAACGTCACGCTTTTTGCCGGCATCTCGGCGATCCTGCTTGTGGTGCTCTATGCCTATTACATCCAGGCCAAGCGCGCCCGTGACGCCGACCAGATTTTTGCGGAATCCAACCTGCGCGTCGAAACCGCCTTGTCGCGCGGACGCTGCGGCCTTTGGGATTTCGACATGCCCAACCGCCGCCTTTTCTGGTCGCGGTCGATGTACGAGATGCTTGGCATGCCGCCGCAGAGCAACGTGCTGTCATTTGGCGACGCTGCACGGCTGATGCACCCGGATGACGGCAGCATCTACAAGGTCGCCCGCACGATTGCCAAGGGTGACGCCCGCCAGATCGACCAGATCTTCCGCATGCGCCACGCCGATGGCCATTATGTCTGGATGAGGGCGCGTGCCCAGGTTATCCGTACCGCCTCCGGCCGTGTGCACCTGATCGGCATCGCCATGGATGTCACCGAGCAGCACCGTCTTGCCCAGCGCTATGCCGAAGCCGACCAGCGGCTGGCAGACGCCATCGAATGCACGTCAGAGGCCTTTGTGCTTTGGGACAAGAATGACCGGCTGGTGATGTGCAACACCCACTATCAGCAGGCCTACAAGCTGCCCGACCGGGTTCTGGTTGCCGGCACAGAACGCTCCGTGGTCAACTCTGCCGCCGCCCGCCCGATCATCGAACGGCGCATTGCCGACCCCGACCGGTCCAATCAGTCACAGACATCAGAGGTGCAACTTTCGGATCAGCGCTGGCTGCAGATCAACGACCGGCGGACCCGCGACGGCGGCCTGGTGTCCGTGGGTACCGACATCACTTTGCTGAAGCGGCATCAGGTGCGCCTGCGTGAATCCGAGCGCCGTCTGATGGCAACCATCGGCGATCTTTCGACCTCGCGCATCACTCTGGAGCGCCAGAAATCGGAACTCTCCGTCGCCAACTCCAATTACCAGGCTGAGAAGGAACGCGCGGAAGCGGCCAACCGGGCCAAATCCGAATTCCTCGCCAACATGTCACACGAGTTGCGGACCCCGCTGAACGCCATTCTCGGCTTCTCGGAAATCCTGCAGAACCAGATGTTCGGGCCACTGGGTTCAGAAAAATACGACGAATATTCGCACGACATCCATGACAGCGGCAAACATCTGCTCAACGTTATCAACGACATCCTCGACATGTCGAAGATCGAGGCCGGCCAGATGAAGCTGAACCGCGAGACCATCGATCTCGCGCCGCTGATCATGGAAACACTGCGCTTCACAACCATTCCAGCACAGCAGAAGAACATCTGCGTCGATCAGCAGATCTCATCCGGCTTAACGATCACGGCAGACCGCCGCGCCATGAAGCAGGTCCTGCTCAACCTACTCTCGAACGCCGTCAAATTCACCAATGAGGGTGGCAGGATTTCGCTGCGTGCCCGCAAGGTCGCCGGTGCCGTGACGCTGACCATCGCCGATACCGGTATCGGCATCCCACGCCTTGCACTGGAAAAGATCGGTCAGCCTTTCGAACAGGTGCAGAGCCAGTATGCCAAGAGCAAGGGCGGCTCCGGCCTCGGGCTCGCCATCTCCCGGTCGCTGACCAACCTGCATGGCGGCGCGATGAAGATCCACTCCCAGGAAAATATCGGCACGATCATTTCCCTGCGCATACCCGATACGTCGCCACGCATAGTTTAGGGGCCGAGGTAAATTTGGCCAATGCCCAACACCCCGATCAGGGTTTGACGGTCGCTTGGAATATCCGGCGCACAGCCTTCGACAGACGCCGGATATCAGCCTCAAGAACCTTGATATCCGGCGCATCTCCGGCCCGGCATAAAAGCTCGACCAGTCCGGCCGGCGCATCCTTCAGCTCCAGATCACCCTCAATGCACAACCGCACGATCTGCGAGAGGTCGGTGAACAGTGTCAGCGCCTCCTGCACGGTATCGAGGTCGGCCGGGGCAATCAAAGCCGGTCCTAGCAGCCGCAGGACATCCACCGTCGAGGTGCCGCTCGGTGGAGCGGCGACACCGCGCGCCGGTGCGATCAGGGCAAGATATTGCGCAATGAATTCGATATCGACCAGCCCACCGGGAATGAGCTTGAAATCCCAGACGTCGCTCGGTGGCTTTTCCTTGTCGATCAGTCCGCGCATCTCGGCGACATCGGCCGTGACCTTTGGAAGGTCGCGGCTCTGGCCAAGGACTTCGCGGAAAATTGTGTCGACCTCCGCGATCAGGCTTTCCTCACCACAGAGCGCGCGGGCGCGCGTCAGCGCCATGTGCTCCCAGGTCCAGGCTTCCTCGCGCTGATACTTGGCAAAGGCATTGATCCGGGTGGCGACGGGCCCCTTGTTACCGGAGGGACGCAACCGCATGTCGACCTCGTAGAGCACGCCTTCAGCCGTTGGCGCCGAAAGTGCCGCAATCAGCCGCTGCGTGACACGGGTGAAATAGCGGATGGAATCGAGCGGCTTGGCGCCATCGGATTCGCTCCCCTCGTCATCATAGTCATAGAGCAGGATGATATCGACATCGGATCCGGCAGTCAGCTCATGGCTGCCCAGCTTGCCCATGCCGATAACCGCGACGCGGCCGTCCGGAAATTTGCCATGCGCCGTCTCGACTTCGTGCAGCACCGCGTTCAAAGCGGCGGTGATGATCAGGTCGGCCAGATCGGTAAAGGCATGTCCCGCCTGCACACCGGTGATGACGCCGGTCAACAGTCTGATCCCGATCAGGAACCGCTGCTCCGAAGCGGTGATCCGCAGCCGGTCAAGAATGTCCTCATAGTGCCGTGCCGTAGCCAGAAAGCCTTTGATCCGCTCCGCCAGATAGTCCCTTGTCGGCAATTCGGCGAGAAGCCGGGGATCGAGCATGCCGTCGAACACATGCGGCTTGCTGGCGATGATATCGGCGAGCCGAGGGGCGGATGACATGATGTTGACGATCAGCGACAGCAGGCCGGGGTTGTTTCCAAGCAGCGAGAACAGCTGGATGCCCGACGGCAGGCCCGCGATGAAATGGTCGAAGCGCAACAGGGCGTCATCGGCCCGCTTGTTCTGGCCGAACACGCGCAGGAGTTCCGGCGTCAGCTCCGTCAAGCGCTCGCGGGCCTCCACCGATTGCGTCGCCCGGTAGCGGCCATAATGCCAGGTGCGGATGGTTCGGGAAATGTCCTGCGGCCGGTCAAACCCAAGCTTCCTGAGCGTTTCCAGCGTATCCGGGTCATCTGCCTGCCCGGTAAAGACCAGATTTCCAGTCTCGGTCGAAAGCTTCGCTTCCTGCTCGAACAGTTGGGCATAACGCCGTTCCACCGTCTTCAGCACGCGCGACAATTCCAGGGAAAACGCCGGAACATCGGCAAAACCCATCATGTAGGCGATGCGCTTCAGTTCGGCGTCGGTGGTTGGCAGAACATGCGTCTGCTCATCGCGCACCATCTGCACCCGGTGCTCGACATCGCGCAGGAACCAGTAGGCGGACACCAGCTCCTCGGCCGTTTCCGGATCGATCCAGTTGGCCCGTGCCAGGCCGTGGAGCATCGGCTCGGTGGCGCGCAGTCGCAGTTCCTGCATTCGTCCACCCGCAATCAACTGCTGCGTCTGGACAAAAAATTCGATCTCGCGGATGCCGCCACGGCCGAGCTTGATATTGTGACCTTTGACCGCGATCTCGCCATGTCCCTTGTGCGCATGGATCTGCCGCTTGATCGAATGGATATCGGCAATCGCCGCATAGTCGAGATATTTGCGGAACATGAAGGGGGTGAGCTCCCGCAGGAAAGCCTCCCCGGCCTTGATATCCCCCGCTACCGGGCGCGCCTTGATGAACGCTGCCCTCTCCCAGTTCTGCCCTCGCCCCTCATAATAAAGCATCGCCGCCTCGACCGGGATGGCGAGCGGCGTGGCACCCGGATCGGGGCGCAGACGCAGGTCTGTGCGAAAGACATAACCGTCACCGCTGCGCTCCTGCAGGATGCGGATCAACCGGCGCAACAGCCGGGCAAACGTCTCCGGCGCGTCATCCGGGATCGTGATCAGCGGAGCGTGCGGTTCGTAGAACACCACCAGATCGATATCAGAAGAGTAGTTCAGCTCGAAAGCGCCGAGCTTGCCCATGCCGAGAACGACGACGCCGGACCGGTCGCTCGGATGCGTGACATCGACGACATTCAGCTTGCCTGCGTCATGCGCGCTCAACAACAGGTGGTCGATAGAGGCGGACACTGCAGCACCGGCGAAATCACTCAGCCATCGCGTTGTCTCACGCGCATCGAAAAGACGCGAGAGATCGGCGAGTGCAATCGCAAAGGCGATATCGCGCTTGGCCTGGCGCAGGCGCGTCATGATCTCGGCATCGGTGAGCGGCTTGCCGGCATCAGCGCTTTTCCACGCGTCACGGGCTCTCTCGACGCAGGCTTGCAGGTAGGGGATCAGAGGTTTGCCAAGAGCCTGTACGAGCACCGGCGGATGGGAAACAGCCGTGTCGCGCAGATAAGGCGAAAGTGACAACGCCGCGACGACAAAATCCTTGAGTGGCGTTTCCCCGGCCAGCAGATCGGCAATGTCCGGCTGGCTTTTTGCAATATCCCTGAGGCTGGAGAGTACGGACTTGGCGTCCGTCTGGCTCATCGGCCGCAGCGTGCATATGCCGATATCCGATAACTGCCGCGTATCCACTTGCATATTGGTCTCTCCCAGCCGCTCCCGATTTCGGCTGACCTATGCCTATCAGCCGGCGCGCACCGGGAAAACCATGCTGGCAGTCAAACCATGATTGTTTTCAACGTCTGGAACCGTATCGCTCAGTTCGAGGGAACCCTGATGCATCTCCATCACCGCCTCGACAAGCGAAAGGCCAAGCCCTGTTCCCGGCTTGCTGCGGCTTTCGTCCAGCCGCACGAAACGCTCCACCACGTCCTCCCGCTTATTGGCGGGCACGCCGGGGCCATGATCCGCCACGGACAGGACGAATGCGTCTTCCCGTCTAACGAGGCTGACCTTGATCAGCGGATTTGCGGCGCCGTCGGAATATTTGATGGCATTGTCGATCAGATTGCCGAGTGCCTGCCCGATCAGTTCCCTATTGCCGGAAACATGAATATCGGCAGGCACATCGGCCTCCAGTTTCAACGCCTGCTCGTCGGCCACCGGCTCATAGAGTTCGACGCAGTCGGCCACGCTTTGGGAAAGGTTGACATCGCTCATCTCAGCGGCCGCCGCACCGGCCTCGACACGGGAGATCATCAAAAGCGCATTGAACGTGCGGATCAGCTGGTCGGATTCGCCGATGATCTCTTCCAGCGAGGCGCGGTAGCCTGAATTGGTCGCCTTGTGCGCCAGAGCCGCCTCGGCCTTGTTGCGCAGCCGCGTCAGCGGCGTTTTCAAGTCGTGCGCGATGTTGTCGGAGACCTGCCGCAAGCCTTCGTTCAGTTTTTCGATCCGCCCAAGCATGGCATTGAGCGATTCCGACAGCCGGTCGAATTCGTCGCCGGACCCGCTCATCGGCAATCGCTGCGAGAGGTCACCGGCCATGATCCGCGTACTGGCGTCCGACATCCGGTCGATCCGCTTCAGCGCATTGCGGCCGATCGCAAACCAGATGATCAACGCGCCAATGCCCATGATGCCAAGCGCGACCATAAGGGCCTGGCGGACCAAGACCCGAAATTTTTCGGGCTCCTGCAGATCGCGGCCAACGAGGATGCGCAGGCCGTTATCCAGCACCAGCACATGCGCCAGTGCCACATGCTCTTCCTTGCGGCTTTCGTCGGTATAACGCTGATAACGGAAAGACTCGCCGGTCCAGCCTTCCTTGTCCAAAAGGCCCGGCTGCAGCGAGGCGACATTGCCTGCGAGAATTTCGCCGGTCGGCCCGGCAATGACGTAGAGATTGGCGCCCGGCTGACGCGCGCGGCGCTCCAGCGTCTTCAAAAGACTGTTTACCCCTCCACGGCTGTAGATCTGTTCGATCTGCGATACTTCCGCCGTCACAGCATCCCGTGTCTGCTGCTCCAGCAGCCGCTGCGACATGGCGGTAACGTAGAACACCAGAAAGGCGGCGCAGAGCGAAAAGAGCAGGAGGTAAAGCGCTGACAGGCGAACGGCGGTGGTGCGGAAGAGGACGCGCAGCCTGGTCATGCGTCCGTGCGTCCATCTTCCTTGATCATGTAGCCGGCGCCGCGCACGGTGCGCAGCAAAGGCTGATCGAAATCCTTTTCGATCTTGGCGCGCAGCCGCGACACATGCACGTCGATGACATTGGTCTGCGGATCGAAATGGTAATCCCAGACATTTTCCAGAAGCATGGTGCGCGTCACCACCTGTCCCGCATTCTTCATCAGATATTCCAGCAGCCGGAATTCGCGTGGCTGCAGCAACAGCTCGCGGCCTTGCCTGCGCACGGTATGCGACAGCCGGTCAAGTTCCAGATCGCCGACACGATAGACCATGTCCTGTTCAGGAGCCCCCTTGCGGCGGCCCAGAACCTCGACACGGGCGAGAAGCTCGTTGAAAGCGTAGGGTTTGGGCAGATAATCGTCGCCACCGGCACGCAATCCAGTGACCCGGTCGTCGACCTGGCCGAGTGCGGAAAGAATGAGGACCGGGGTGTGGACACCCTTGCGGCGCAGTTCCGAGATCACCGACAGCCCGTCGCGTCGCGGCAGCATGCGGTCGATGACCAGCACGTCATAGCTGTTCTCGCTGGCCATGAACAAACCGCTCTCGCCGTCGCTGGCATGGTCAGAGACGATACCAGCCTCGCGAAAGGCCTTTGCCAGATAGGCGGCCGCTTCGAGGTCATCTTCGATAATCAGAATCTTCATACGCGTGACCATAGTCCCTGACCCGTCTCTTCCACAACCGGTATTGCCCTTGGGAATTCACACTTGCCTGCCCGGTTGCGCAGGTAAGCCGTGCCCTGAAACGCCAGACGCCGCGAAACCCTGGTGAAGGTCCGCGGCGCCCGGCAGCTGGAGCTGCGTCAGCCCTCGTCAGCCCTGGCTGATGGGCAGCGCCACGAAGCGGCTTGCGTTGTCGGCCTCAATCTGGAACAGCGCCTTGGTGCGTCCGTCCTTCTTGGCAGCTTCTATCACCTTGAGGATGTCGTCAGCCGACTTGACCTCCTGGTTGTTGACCGAGACGATCTTCTGGCCTTCCTTCAGACCACGATCGCTGGCGTCGGAGTCCGGATCGACCGAGGAGATCGTCACGCCCTTGCCGTCCTCGGACGGCGTCACGGTGACGCCGAGATCGGCCAATGCCTTTTCGCTCGACGGCTGCGGTTCTTCCTGCTGCTGCTCAGTGCTGGCAGAGGCGTCCTTGGTATCGGCAGGCAGGGTTCCGACTTCGAGCTTGACGCTCTCGGCCTTGCCATCACGCCACAAGGCAACATCGACACTGGTACCCGGGCGCATCAGGGCGATCTTGCGAGCCAGCTCGCGCGGACCCTTGATCGTGTCGCCATTGACGGCGGTGATCACGTCACCCTTCTTGATACCGGCCTTTTCGCCTGGAGAACCGGCCTGTGGCTCGATAACAAGCGCGCCGCTTGCTTCGGCCAGGCCGAGCGATTCAGCGACATCCTTGTCGACCGGTTGGATCTGTACACCGAGCCAACCACGGGAGACCTGTCCGTCCTTCATCAGATCGCCGACGACATCCTTGGCAACGGAAGCCGGAATGGCAAACGCGATACCGACATTGCCGCCCGATGGCGAGAAGATGGCGGTGTTGATACCGACGACTTCGCCATTGAGGTTGAACGTCGGACCACCCGAGTTGCCACGGTTCACTGCCGCGTCAACCTGCAGGTAGTCGTCATAGGGGCCGGAGCCGATGTCGCGGCCACGCGCCGAAATGATGCCCGCGGTCACTGTACCGCCGAGACCGAATGGGTTGCCGACAGCAACGACCCAGTCACCAACCCGCACCTTGCTGTCATCGGCGAAACCGACATAGGCAAACTTGCGCTTGTCATCAACCTTTAGCACAGCGAGGTCGGTCCGGCTGTCCTTACCGATCAGCTTGGCGTCCAGTTCCGTGCCGTCGCTGAGAATGACGGTAAAGGCGGAGCCGTCAGAAACGACGTGATTGTTGGTAACGAGGTAGCCATCTTCGGAGATGAAGAAGCCTGACCCCTGCGAGGTCGGACGCAGGCGGCCCGGCTTGCCGTCGCGCGGTCCATGGTCACGTTCGGCGCGCTTGTCACCGTTCGGGCCACCGAATTCCTTGAAGAAGCGCTTCAACGGGTGATCGTCAGGGAGTTCGTCCAGACCACGGCCGCCGAAATCGAAGCTGAAGCCGTTGCCGCTACCGGCGTCATCGGAAACAGGATTGGCACGCGACTGTACGCGCACGGACACCACAGCCGGAGAAACCGCATCGACAACATCAGCAAAACTTGGAACCTGCGGCGCCTCGATCTTGACGGCGGCGGCAAAGGACTGGGTGATGGTGGCGGGGATGCCGGTCGACAGCATGACGGCCGCCAAACCAGCAACGGTCGTTGTCTTCAAGACTGTCTTGAGGGAGGGACGCAGTGCGTTTGTTTGAAACATCCGGTTTGCCTTTTCTCTTTATTTGCATTTGGCTGACTGGAGGAACAGCCGATGAGAAAGAAATAGACGAACGCACCTTACTGACTTGTGTCCGGAAAATGAACTTTTGGTAATGTTGGGAAATAAACGGGACGCCCCTCGAGCGGAAAACATACCCGAAAAAAAGCGGAGATAGCTGAAAGAGCCGCCGCGTGCTTAAAAATGAAGGAAATCAATCCTTCAGGACGGCATCCAGCCGCGCCTGCTCGTCCGCAGACAGTGCCGTTCCCGTCACCTTGCCGGTCCTGCGCCTGCCAGCAACAAACATTGCTACAGCTCCGGCCAGAAGCAGCACCACCGGCGCGCCCCACAGCAGCAGCGTCTTTGTCTCGAAACGGGGATTGAGCAGCACGAACTCGCCGTAGCGCGAAACGACATAGGTAATGACCGCTTCGTCGCTATCGCCATTGGTGATCCGCTCACGCACCAGAAGCCGCAGGTCCTTGGCAAGTTCGGCATTCGAATCGTCAATCGACTGGTTCTGGCAGACCATGCAGCGCAGTTGCGCCGACAGGCCGCGCGCCCGTGCTTCCAGCGCCGGGTCGGCCAGCACCTCGTCGGGATTGACGGCAAAGACCGGCCACGCCGATAACATCAGGAAGGCAATGACGAGCAACCGGCGGATCATTGCGCGGGCTCCAGAACCGGTTTTTTCTGTTTTTTGGCGCGTGCCGGCGCACCGACCCTCAAACGTCTGTCGCTCAGCGAAACCGCACCGCCAGCCATCATGAACACCGTACCCAGCCAGATGCAGAGGATCATCGGCTTCCACCAGATCCTGACGACGACGCCGCCGTCTTTCATGTCATCGCCAAGCGAAACGTAGAGCTGGCTCAAGCCGAACGTCCGGATACCAGCCTCGGTGGTCGGCATCTGCCGCGCCGTGTAGAACCGCTTCGACGACCAGACCTCGGCCAGTTCGATACCGCCCTGGCTGATGGTGAAGTGCCCGGACTCTTCGCTATAATTTGGCCCGTTGCCATTGCGCAGTCCGTCGAAACGCAGCGTATAACCGCCAGCGTCCGTCGTCATCCCCGGCTTCATCTCGACGATGTGTTCCGTTTCGAATGCCGTGACCGCAACAATGCCGATCAGCGTTATGCCAAGCCCGATATGCGCCAGAGCCGTGCCGAAAACCGATCGCGGCAGCCCGGACACACGCCGCAAGGCGACAGCACCTGTCACCTTGCCAAGGCCCGATCGCAGGAAAATCTCCGTCAGCGAACCGGCAATCATGTAGGCGCCAAGTGCAATACCCAACAGGGCCATGATCGGGCCGCCGTTCTGCGCGTAGTAGATGACGCTGCCGACAACCAAACCGAACGCCACTGCGGCAAACAGGCGTTGCCCGGCGCCGAGCAGATCGCCTCGTTTCCAGGCCAAGAGCGGACCGAACGGCACCGCCAGCATCAGCGGCAGCATCAGCAATCCGAATGTCATATTGAAGAAAGGCGGACCGACGGAGATTTTCGCACCGGTCACCGCTTCCAGCGCCAGCGGATAAAGCGTGCCAATCAAAACGGTCGCAGCAGCTGTCGTCAGGATCAGATTGTTGAGGACCAGTGCGCCCTCACGCGAAATCGGTGCAAACAGTCCGCCCGCTTTCAGATGCGCTGCACGGAAAGCAAACAACGATAGTGCGCCGCCAATAAACAGGATGAGGATGACCAGAATGAAGACGCCGCGCTCAGGGTCGGTGGCAAAGGCGTGAACCGATGTCAGAACGCCAGAGCGAACGAGGAAGGTGCCGAGCAGCGACATCGAGAATGTCATGATCGCCAGAAGCACGGTCCAGATTTTTAGCGCCTCGCGCTTCTCCATCACCAGCGCCGAATGTAACAGCGCGGTGCCAGCCAGCCACGGAATGAAGGATGCATTTTCGACTGGGTCCCAAAACCACCAGCCGCCCCAGCCGAGTTCGTAATAGGCCCAGTAGGAGCCCATCGAGATGCCCGCCGTCAGACAGGTCCATGCGGCCAGCGTCCACGGCCGCACCCAGCGGGCCCAGGCGGCATCGATGCGGCCTTCGATCAGAGCAGCGATGGCAAACGAGAAACAGACCGAAAAACCGACATACCCGAGATAGAGCAGCGGCGGATGGATGGCGAGGCCGATATCCTGCAGTATCGGGTTGAGGTCCTTTCCCTCGCCCGGAGCATTCAGCAACCGGTTGAAGGGATTGGACGTCAGAAGGATGAACAGCGTGAACGATACGGCGATCCAGGCCTGGACTGCCAGCACATTGGCTTTCAGCGTTTCCGGCAGGTTGTTGCCGAACACCGCGACCAGCGCCGAGAAAAACGTCAGGATCAGCACCCACAGCAGCATCGAGCCTTCGTGATTGCCCCAGACGCCGGAAAACTTGTAGATCAGCGGGATCTGCGAATGCGAATTCTCCCAGACATTCTGGACGGAGAAATCGGATGTCACATGGGCGTAGGTCAGAGCCGAAAACGACAGAGCCATCAGCAGGAACGTGGCCTTGGCCGCGACCGTGCCGATCTCCATCAATGCATGGTCGTTGCGCAGCGCGCCGATAATCGGCAACACCGCCTGCAGCAGCGATGTGGCAAGCGCCAGAACCAGCGCATAGTGGCCAAGCTCGATGATCATTGGATATTTTCCTTGCCGCCGAGATTGACGCCCTGCGCCTTCAACCGGTCCGCGACGTCCTTGGGCATGTAGGTCTCGTCATGCTTGGCAAGCACGGTATCGGCAACGAAAACCGGGCTCCCCTGCTTGAAACTGCCTTCGGCGACAACGCCCTGGCCCTCGCGAAAGAGGTCCGGCAGAATTCCGGTATAGGTCACCGGCACCTTGTCCAGCGTGTCGGTAACGCTGAAAGTGATGGTCATGCCGTCGCCACGCTTAAGCGAGCCATTTTCGACCAGGCCACCCAGCCGGATCCGGGTTCCCGGGGCAAGGTCGGCCTTGGCGAGATCACCGGGCACATAAAAATAGGCAATCGCCTGACTGAACGCGACCATCACCAAAAGCACCGCTGCAGCGATGAACGTCACACCGCCGCCAATGATCACAAGGCGCTTCTGTTTGCGGGTCATTCTACGCCTCCGCCGGCCTTCAGCCCAAGCTCGCCTGCCAGCGCCAGCAATTGCTTGCCTTCGCTACCTTCAGCCGGAAAGACGGCAAGTCCCTGTTTCAGGGCATCGGCTGCCTTGTCCTTCTGGCCGAGCACGGAATAGGAGCGGATGATCCGCATCCATCCCTCGAAATTCTTCGGGTCTGTCTTCAGTTTTTCAGCGAGACTGCCGACCATGCCCTCGATCATCGCCGTGCGATCGCCAGCGGTCATGTCCTTGGCCGCCGCGATATCGTCACCGGTCGGGTTGCCCAACGGTGTCGCAGCCTGTTGCGCTGCTGCCGGGGTATCGCCCTTGAGGCTGGCAATATGTTCGTTGACCAGCGGCAACCACGGAGCGTCGGCCGGCGACGTGCTGACGATCTGCTCGAAGGCTGCGAGCGCTTCCGGCGTCTTGCCTTCCTGCTTCAAGGCAAGAGCCAGGTAGAATTGCGCACGCGGATCGCCGGGTACGATTGCCAGCAATTTCTGCAGCGCGTCCCGTGCCTCGTTCGTCACCAGCCCGCCGGACAGCGCGATCAGGCTTTCGGCATAGCCGCCCAGCCGCACAGGGGTGTCTCCAAGTATGCGCAATGCGTTGCGGAAGGCCACTGCGGCTTCTTCGACCCTGCCGCTGCGATAGTAGATCGGTGCCAGCACGTCCCATCCGGCACCGTCTTCAGGTTTGGCCACCAGTTGCTGTTCGGCCCGTGCGATCAGGATATTCATATCGTCGCCGGGATTGGCCAGGCGAGCGGCCAGCGGCGCATCCGGTACGTCCGGATTGCCGGTTCGCAAGTACAGACAGAGCCCGACGGCGGGCAGAATCAGAATAACGGCAAGCTGTGCCAGCCGGTTGCTGCGCTTTGCCGGCTGAACAGGTTCTGCAGCCTTCACGGCGTCGGTCGCGGCCAGCAGGCGGCGGGCGACCTCGGCGCGCGCGAAATTCGCGTCATCGCCAGAAATCAGGCCGTTCTTTTCGTCGCGCTTCAGCTCTTCCAGCTGATCGCGATAAACCTCGACGTCATGGGATTGCGGGGCCTCAGCGGTTGCGGCGGCGCGCAGCAGCGGGAGCAGCAGAACAGCGGCGACGGCCGCCGTCAGAATGGCAACTAGGATCCAGAACAGCATGTGCGCTCAATTACTATGCGAAGCCTGCCATTCCAATCGGAAAACGGGAGATGACGGAAATTTGAGGCGTTTCGCCGCAACTGACAAATGCTGAGATCAGCCCAGCGGCGTCCACGTGCCGTCGGCGTTCCGGCAAGCGGCGCCGCGTGCAACAGTGTCCTGCCCCTTGACCGTCACCGTATGGCTGTATTGGCGGCAGTTCTGCGAGCCGACCTGATACGGTGCGGCGGCAACGACGGAGCCGCCGATGCCCGATCCCTGCCAAACCACCGGCTGTCCGCCGCGCGATCCTTCGAGGGCACGGTATTCGGCTTCCAGCGCTCGCTGACGGTCGGCCTTGCTGATCGAAAGCCCGGTTTGACGTCCGATCACACCGCCGCCAAGGGCTGCGATATAGGAAGCCGATGTGTTCGAGGTGATGCCACCACCGATTTTACCGGCGTCGCGCGAACTCGTACCGCAGCCGGCGATCAACAGCGACAAGGCGATCACGCACGCGGCCGGTGAAGCGGAAAGAAGGGTCGGGAAACGGGCCTGGTTTTTCATCGTATCGGACAGCTCTTACGGTTTCCGGTGCATCGGCAGATCATGGCTCGGCTTCAGGCCGATTCATGGCTCACTATCTTTTTACATTCCCCGCATGAGCAGGCAACATCACAGCGGTTAAACCTGTTGCATTGCGGAATTTTGCCCGCAATCCTGTCAAAAAAGTCACGCGAAGGCTCAAAACACGTCTCATCATGACACAGCCGGCAGCACGATCAATGCTTTCAGCCCGCCGCGTTCGCCGCGCGACAGCCCGAGAGTGCCCTGATATTCCCCGGCAATCTCACTGACGATCGACAATCCCAGGCCGGTGCCCGGCTTGCTTTCGTCCAGCCTCTTGCCGCGCTTGATGGCAATGCCAATCTGCTCCGGCTCCAGACCGGGCCCATCATCATCCACCTCGATGGCAATCCAGTTGCGCCGCCCCGGATCCTTACCCTGCACGCCCTCGGGCGCAATCTGTGCGAGAATATGAACCTGATCATTGGCATAGCGCGCGGCGTTATCCAACAGGTTGCCGACCGTTTCCTCGACATCCTGCTGCTCCATTGCCAGGATAAGGCCGGGCGGCGAGACCGTCAGCAGAAACGTCTTTTCCGGGTGCAGCCTGCGCATGACGCGCACCAGCCGTTCAAGGACCGGTTCGACCTCTGTCCGCGCCAAAACCGATTCCCGCTGCGCGGCAATCCGCGCCCGGTTGAGATAGGACTGCACCTGCATTTGCATCGCATCCGCCTGCGCCTTGACTAGATCGCCGTGCGGCGGCTCAAGCACCCTCGCTTCGTTGATCAAAACGGCAAGCGGTGTCTTCAGCGAATGGGCGAGATTTCCGACCTGCATGCGGGCACGCTCGATAATGCGCCGGTTGCTGTCGATCAGGGCGTTGACTTCGCTCGCCAAGGGCTGGATTTCGCGCGGAAACTCGCCGTCCAACCGCTCGCTCTCGCCACCCCGGATCTTTTCCAGCGACCGCCGTGCCTGGTCGAGTGGCCGGAGCCCGAAGAGAATGGCCAACGCATTCATGCCAAGGCCGCCGAAACCGAAGATAGCCAGCGCCAGGTAGAGATTGCGATTGAAGTCGTTGATGTCGGCTTCAAGCACATCGCGGTTGCCCGCAACCCGGAAACGGGCCGTATGCCCCTGAATGTCCAGAACGACTTCGGTCTCGGCCACCTCGACTTCATTGTTGAAGGAATCGACGGTGGTGTAAAACCGCTCGTAGCGAATATCGAAGGGGACTTCATCAACGCTGGCAATCGGCAGCTTGCCCGAGCCGAGCGAGGTCGAAATCAGCGGCGGCGTGTTGAATTCGCCGATCGGCTCAACGATCCAGTACCAGCCTGTCTGCGGTTGGGAAAAGCGCAGGTCGCCCAGCTGCGGACTGCCGGCCAGCACCGACTTGTCGTTGACGACGATCGAGTTGATGACGTTGTAGAGCTGCGCGCGCAAAAGGTCCTGAAAGCCGCGCTCCGAACCTTGCCGGTAGAGCGTCGAGATCACCACGCCGATCACCACCAGCGCCGCCACCGCCCAGATGGTGGACACCAGAAGAACGCGTGCGGTCAGTGATTGCGGGCGCAGCATCATGGGTGTCGCCGAATGGTTTGGCCGGACAACACCGTCAGGCCTTGTCCTTCGTGTGTGGATGCCCGGCGTTTCCGGTTGATGATGGCGATCCCGCTCAGGATTTCACTTCCTTGCTGGCCATGCCGGGTGCCTGCATGCGGTAGCCGAGGCCGCGCACGGTTTCGATCAGGTCATTGCCGATCTTCTTGCGCAGGCGGCCGACGAAAACCTCGATCGTGTTGGAATCGCGGTCGAAGTCCTGATCGTACATATGCTCGACCAGTTCCGTGCGCGATACCACCTGCCCCATGTGGTGCATCAGATAGGACAATAGCCGGAACTCATGGGATGTCAGTTTCAGCGCCACGCCGTTGACCAGCGCCTTGGAGCCCTTGGTATCCAGCCGCACCGGGCCGCATACGATCTCGGAGCTGGCATGACCGGCCGCCCGCCGGATCAGCGCCCGGATACGGGCCAGCACTTCTTCGACATGGAATGGCTTGGTGACATAATCGTCGGCGCCGGCATCAATGCCTGCGACCTTGTCGCTCCAGCGGTCGCGTGCGGTGAGTATCAGCACCGGCATCACCTTTCCAGCACCGCGCCACTTTTCAAGCACGGTAATGCCGTCCATTTCCGGCAGGCCGATATCGAGGATGACGGCATCATACGGTTCGCCCTCGCCGAGATAATGGCCTTCCTCGCCATCGAAGGCCTGGTCGACGACATATCCGGCTTCCTTCAGGGTGTCCGTCAGCTGACGGTTGAGGTTGACGTCGTCTTCGACCACCAGAATGCGCATGAACAGACTTTCTTTCCTTGCGCGCCGTCATCTCCCGAAGGTCTGCCGTCGCGTTGCAGCACGAGATCTACTGCTTACCTTATTTCATCCGTTTGGAGAACATTCTGAAGGCAGGTATCCTGCGGCTACATCGGTACCCGCATCGTTACCTTTTTCGGGCGGCCGCCATTGCCGGGGATCAGCACGGTGACGACGCATTTGCCGTCGCTGGTCGGCTGCGCCGACAGCAGTTCACCACCGGTCTCAGCCACCACTTCGGCAGCCGCCTGACCACAATCGCCGTCCACCGAGACCACCATCGATGGCACATCAATCGCCGGCGGCGCGAATCCGGAAAGACCCGCTGCAAGCGTTGCTATGATCAAGGGTGAGGACATGAACGCACTTTCGGATTGAAAACGATATTGGCGACCTGGGAAGCATCGTTGCAGTTTTAATAGACGATACAGTCTGAATGGCAAATGAATGTCCCGAAAGCGGCCAGTTTTGCGCAATGTCTAGCGTAATCGCGCTCGAGCAGAAATCCGGCCCCAGACGGCGATCAGTCCACCTATGGCAGCAGCCAGCGCGGTCAGTCCATCCACAATGCCACTTTCGTCCTCATGCGCGATCTCCAGTCCCAGCAGATTGGCGCAGGATGCCAGGATTGCCACCACACCGCCCCAGACGGTTTTCGACATGTACCAGGTCTTCAAATCGTTCATTTGACGCTCCTCGTCCGGTTTGCTTGATGTGCGTTCGGTTTGAATGGAAAATTGACGTTCTAAAGGCTGAGCAACGCCTGCGCCGGCACTCCGAAGGCAACCTTGTGGCCGCGCTGCCGGACACGAACCGACAAGGCCGCCTGCGGCACGCCGAAATCCTCGATTTCGAACCCGGCCGCATAATGCAGAGCTGGCTCGGACACATCGACGGACCGCTTGATGCTTGTCCCGTCGAGAATGTCGATACGATATCGTTCCTGAGGCTCATCCAGCGCGATATCACCGTCCAGCCAGTGGTCTGCATCGCGGCGGGCGCAGCGGGTCCAGGTGATTCGGATACCGCCACCTTCAAGACGCCGGCCCCGCAGATGCACCGGTGCAACCGGCCTTTCCGCCCTCAATCCACCCGCAAAGGCAAAGGGGCCACTCGGTGCAGCAACCTGCCCGCCCGGTTCGGCGATCCAATTGATCATCCGCCCAGCCTCGTCCGGGCTTAACCCAAGCGGCCTGACCGCCGCGTTGAGCACCACGATCGCAGCACCCGCAGCACTCCCCGCCAGCATCGCATCGGACGTCCCATGCAGTCCGCGCAACAATTTCGCCAGCCGCCAGCGCCCGGCAGAGACTTCCTCCGCGCTTTGGAAACCGATGATTTCCCAAACGCCGTTTGCAGCAAGGATGGCCATGCGGTTCTGCCCGTTGAGGACGGAAAGACGGCCTGCCGAAGACAGTCCGCCGAAATGCAGATCCAGCGTCAATGTGCGCGCGCCATCGAACCGGCCGGCAACACCGGCACCGAGCGGATCCGTCAAAATACCCGTCTGCGCTGGCTGCCCGAGCCGCACCCGCGCCTGATAGCCTTCCGTCGTCGCCGATGACGACAGCGTCACCGCCCGCCACGGCCGGGCAAAGACGGCCGCCCGCGCAAACAGGCTGGCATCGCCCGCCTGGTATTGCGGCAGGTCTATCAGATGCACGACCGGCGAGAACCCGTCGGATGGGGTGCGCGGCCGATCGATCGGTTTTGACGGTGGAACCGGACCACCGCCACTTGACGGCACGAATGCCCGTGCCTCGACCGCGCGCGCCGCGCCATCCTCGATCCGGGTGATGATAAAACTACCTGCCGGTCCGTCATCGAAAGAGACGACATCGCCCGGCTCGAAGGCCAGTGCCGCCGGTGATAGCGAAAAACGCACAGTACGCCGCGACACCTGATGATCGCGCAGCGCATCCTCGACAGCGCTTGCCGCCGCACCGTCATGTATCACCCCCGGCAGCGAAAACCGCAGCACACGGTCATTGGCGGGTGATACGCGACGTGAGCGCGCCGTCGTCCGCTCATAGGCCTTTTCCGGATCGAACCGGTCGAGGATGGCCTCGCTACCAAACTCGCTGTCGTGGCCCCGCGTCTCCTCAAACAGCGCTTGTCCGTCGAGATCCGCCAGCACCGGAATGACCTTCGGCTGCGACGCCTGCTTCATCCGCGACCGGAACCGCAACGTCCCGCCGTCCTCGATCGCATCGATCTGCAGCGCTGCCATCAGCGGCTCCAGCACATCGCGCGCGGATGCCTGCTCCGACTGCACGTAACCGCCGAGATCACCGCTGACGCAGCTGACATCACCGCCCTCAAACCCGTGGTCAGCGAGCACCGCCGCGATCACGTCGGCCGCAGTCGCCGAGCCCAGCCGGCCGTTCACCCAGTGCCCTGTCTGCCAATTGGCGCCGTCCGACCAAAGTGCCGTATTCTCCGGGAAAGCCGGCATCGGCCGCGCGTCCCAGGTCCAGACGAACATATGACCCGGATCAACGCATACGGGCGCACCCGGCTCCTGCCAGAACCGGTGCTGCACCTGCAGAAACCGGCGTTGCATGGCATCGCTACGCGCGCCGTTCGAAAAGTATGGAACCGCAGTTTCCGACGATTTCGGATCGGTAAAGACATTCGGCTGGTTCGCACCTTTGTCAATCGCCGGGCAACCCAGTTCGGTAAACCAGACGGGCTTGGCGCCCGCAACCCAGGCCGTCGGCACCGCCTGTTCGACACCGCCGATCCGGTTGCGATGCGTCTGCCCCCACCAGCTGGCTATATCCTTGAACCGATAGACCCAGGGCTTCCCGGCCAGACCGTCGGTAATCGGCGTGCGGATACGGTCGCGGCGATCCTCCATGCTGGCATAGTACCAGTCATACCCCTCGCCGGCGGCGATCATCCCCCGCATCGCCTCGGCATCTTCCGCAAGGCCGAAACCGTCGGGATTGCCGAGCGACAGATCACCATCGCGCCAGTCGGACAGCGGCATGTAGTTGTCGATCCCGACCGCATCGATATCGGCCGAGGCCCAGAGCGGGTCGAGATTGTAAAGCACATCGCCAGAGCCATCGGCTGGGTGGTAGCCGAAATATTCGCTCCAGTCCGCCGCGTAGGTCAGCTTGGTAGCGGCCCCAAGCGTGGCCCGGACATCGGCCGCAAGATCAATCAACTTTTCGACAAATGGAAACGCGCCCGCCCCATCGCGCAATTGCGTCATTCCGCGCAATTCGGAGCCGATGATGAATCCGTCGACCCCACCCGCCGCCTTGCCCAGCAGCGCGTAATGCAGCACTAGCCGGCGATACCCTTCGTCTGCGGATAGCGATGTCACCGACGTCCCGGACACGGAAAAATCTCCGGCCGTGGCAGCCCCGCAAAAC
The DNA here is from genome assembly GCF_965279435.1 of Pararhizobium sp. Taxonomy (NCBI): domain Bacteria; kingdom Pseudomonadati; phylum Pseudomonadota; class Alphaproteobacteria; order Hyphomicrobiales; family Rhizobiaceae; genus Pararhizobium; species Pararhizobium sp. The sequence goes on along the minus strand of NZ_CBDIHY010000003.1, from coordinate 2,770,479 downwards.
ACGCCCACTTGCGTGCGCGCCACCATTGTCTTATCGGCACTGCCCGTGACGCCCGTCAGACTCTCGTTCCCGTCAGGCTCTCTGGAAAACAGATACTTACAGGATTTGTCACCCGAGCTTTTTTCGCAAAACGTCAGACTTTCGTGGTCAACTTTGCGAAATCATCAGACATCTTTTCTCAGCTCCGATATCCCATTGATTACAATGATCAAAATACACTGAGGCCGACGGTGGTCAATTATCGGCGCGCAACGCAAGATCGGTAGGGATTTCGGTGACCGAGTCGTACGTTATCGCCCAATGCTTAACCCGAGGAGCTATCGCGTGGCTGGCCGCTACGGTTGGTGGGTTAGAACTCATCAAATGCGTGGGTCGCGGCCCCGCCCTGGCTTCTTTGATGGCTTGAGAGTCGCCAGCACCTGGCGCAATGCGGACCCTGCTCGACCGTGTCAATTTCATCGGGATTTTCCAGGAGGGCCACAGGTCGCTGAGCAGGGTTTTCTCCTGTCGTTCGTAACAGAAGTAGCATGATAAGTTTACGCGTCATCAGAAACTCCGAAGCGACTCATCCGATTGCATCATCTGCCGTCGAACCTTAGAACAAACTTAAAGTCTCCAATTTATGCGCCCTAGCGCAGCGAATGGAGAGATCAATGAAGGAACTGGTGGTCAAGTCTTTGGAAGTGATTCCAAGTGTTGTCGGTAAAGAACAATCGACACAAGCCAGCTCGATGAAAAACGCACCCCCGAATTTCAACGGCTAACAGGACAATTCCGGAATTATGCAGCAAATGCCACAAGGTTGACCAAACGGCCTTTGGCGACTGAATACCTACCTCACCACAAGGCGAGGGTTGGAGAGCTAAGTTGTCGTTTCGGTAAGCATGCACGCCTGTGTGGCGTCTACCAACAGTGCAGGCCGCAGTTAATCACGTTCATTTAGCTCGGCGCAACCACTAACCTGCTAGGAATGCTGAACTTTAATGGCAAGCGGCAGCGGCAAATGATCTTCATAATAGTAGTCTTGATTCTTGTGGTGATGATTGTAATTGGCGGTAAAGTTCTTGTTCGCGACCGACCCGATCCGCCTCCAGAGAACAAGGTACCGTTTTCTTTACCTGACGAGTTTTGGATTAACGTCGAGAAATACGAGGACTATCTGATACAACGCCGTAAGATCACGACGGCGGAGAGGGCTTCATGGCGAGCTAAGTTCGAGGACAAGCTGAAGCATGTGGAGCAATACCGGAAATCTTGGGGAAGAAGCCCGTACATTTGCTATTCTAGGGATGGCAGCCGGGTCATTCTCGTAGGCGGCACTTGGAATAGCGTAAGAACCCATGAGCTTCTTCACCTGTATCAGGAGGTAATATTTGGCGTCCTCACAAAGGAAAAAAATAAGGAGCTAAAATTTATCGACCAAATCATGATTGAGATTGAAGTAAATCGCTTTAGTACGCCGTTGATAAACGTAATTCTTCTCGCTTTAGTGGTTGCTGTGGCTTTTGTGATTGGGATCGCTTTCTTCATCTCCTACGCTTGACAGCAAATTTAGCGCAATTGCGCATACCATATACCCCTCCGAGCGACGAGCCAGTCATGGCGCGCGCCAAGCACGAGCGCGGCCTCCTTACTGACCGTGATTAGTTAGCATCGAAATGGCTATTTGAAACTCGAGCGAGGGTTGATGGGGCGGCTCTTCCTCTCAGCTAGGTGTTACCGATGATAATGACAAGGTATACTACCACCCCAAGGGCAGCCGGGATTATGAAAAGACAGCCTATTCTGAACAATTGATCGGCCATTTTCTCTTGAAAATACGAGACGAAGGACAGGCCAATGAGAATTGCTGCGCTCCCAGCTGATGCAAAAGTGAGTCGTTGCAAAGGGCCTTGACCGCCGTCCATTTCATTACTTCCAATCAACTATGATGTTGATTGTCTGGCCCGTATTTCAAGAAGTCAAGACGCGTTAAATGGATCGCACCCTGGCATCGATTTCATCATTTTCAGATCGATATGCGTGAGCACTAACTTAGCGGTCAATCGGCCGTCACTTCGTAAGTGAATGTTAGCGATCCGACAGAGATGGACTTGCCGTCGCCGTCTCTGACTTTCACGGTTACTATCCCGCGATGCTCGTCATAGGGAAGCTCGTCTCTCGCGATATCCGACATGATCCGAGCGACCTCTCTCGGCAAGTCTGCCTTTGATGAAATCAGCATGCCGACATCGTCAGTCATCTGACCGTCGCCGTTATGGATGTCGAAAAAGTATCGGGTCGTCATTGGTCTGGCGCTTTCAGTAGTCATTGCATCTTGGCGGAATTGATGTGGTCGCAGTGCTTTCGAAGGAGCTGATGGACCAGTTCCGGGGTCAACGGCTTTGAAATGAAGGTGGCGTTTTGGGGTACGTCCCCTGCAGCAGGCACGGCTGCTCCGGAGGCGATGACGACGCATATGTGGGGCCAACGTTCCGCAACGACACGGGCAAGGTCGAAACCGTCTAGTTCGCCAGGCATCTGCACGTCCGTTACAAGGAGCTGGAGCGAAGAATGCCGGTTGAGGAATTCATATGCCTTGTCGGCAGTCGTGGCTTCGACGACGGCATATCCCTCGTCTGCGAGCATGTCGGCGGTATCCATGAGGATCAAGGGTTCGTCATCCACGACAAGTGCGATCGGTATCGCGAGCTTTTCGAATTCTGCTTTTTCCATCCGCCCTAAATCTTTAAAATGACGAATAGTTCCTTAGAGTAGCGCACATGTTCCTATGTCGCTTAACACCGAGTGGGTGAGTCCGAAGATCGAATGGAATACGAATGAGGCCGCCTCGACGTGCGTTGCGTTATGGCTACTTTATAAACCTCTACGTCGCTTGTACGAGACACGACACAGAGTTACCTGTTGGTTTTCACGCGGAACTGAGCCGGTTTTTCCACCGAGAAGTGAGCCACCTCTAAGTATGGTTTTTTGATCAGGCTCTGGTCAAGTGACTGGCTTTTTCTCCTCTCTTTTGCGCTGCTGCGGCCGAGCTGGCTTTGAAGCGGAAGCTGTCGTTCCCGGTTTCAAGGATATGGCAACGATGGGTCAAACGGTCGAGCAGAGCTGTGGTCATCTTGGCATCGCCAAAGACGGTGGCCCATTCGCTGAAGCTGAGGTTGGTGGTGATGATGACGCTGGTGCGTTCATATAGCTTGCTCAGCAGGTGGAAGAGCAGTGCTCCGCCTGAGGCACTGAACGGAAGATATCCGAGTTCGTCGAGGATCAGCAGATCGAGGCGAACCAGCGTCTCAGCGATCTGGCCTGCTCTGCCTTTGGCCTTCTCCTGCTCGAGCGCATTGACCAATTCAATTGTTGAGAAGAAGCGGACCTTTCGGCGATGATGCTCGATTGCCTGGACACCGAGGGCGGTCGCGACATGCGTTTTGCCTGTACCCGGTCCGCCGACAAGCACGATATTCTGCGCTCCGTCGATGAACTCGCATCGGTTTAGTTGGCGCACCGTCGCTTCGTTGATCTCGCTGGCGGCGAAGTCGTATCCGGAGATGTCCTTGTAGGCCGGGAAGCGAGCAGCCTTCATATGATAGGCGATGGAGCGGACCTCGCGTTCGGCCATTTCGGCTTTCAGCAATTGGGACAGGATCGGCACGGCGGCATCAAACGCTGGAGCGCCTTGCTCGATCAGGTCCGTGACGGCTTGAGACATGCCATACATCTTCAGGCTACGCAGCATGATGACGACGGCGGCGCTGGCAGGATCATGACGCATGACGACCTCCTACGATCCGGACCCGCAGACCGTCATAGCGTTCTACATTGGCCTTGGGTTCACGCAGCAAGGTTAGCGCCTGTGGCGTGTCGATATCGGGACCGTCTGTCGTCTTGCCGTCGATCAACCGATGCAGCAGGTTCAGCACATGCGTCTTGGTCGCCACGCCTTGATCCAGAGCCAGTTCCACAGCCCTGACGACAACCTGTTCGTCGTGATGAAGAACCAGAGCGAGGATGTCGGCCATCTCCCGATCACCACCGGGGCGGCGAAGCATCTGATCCTGCAGTTGTCGAAAGCCCGGCGGCAATTCCAGGAAGGGTGCGCCATTGCGCAAAGCACCGGGCTTGCGCTGGATGACGGCAAGGTAATGCCGCCAGTCATAAATCGTCCGTGGTGGTTTGTCGTGGCTGCGTTCTATGATCCGCGGATGTTCGCAGAGGATATTGCCCTCGGCCGCAACGACCAGTCGCTCGGGATAAATCCTCAGGCTGACGGGCCGGTTCGCAAAAGACGCAGGCACGCTGTAACGATTGCGCTCGAAGGTGATCAGGCATGTCGGCGAGACGCGCTTGCTCTGCTCGACGAAGCCGTCAAATGCGTTAGGCAATGCCATCAATGCTGCCCGCTCATCAGCCCAGACATCTGCAATCGTACCGGACAAGGTGCCATGCGCCGTCTCTCGCCACAGGTCCTGGCAATGCTGTTCCAGCCAGATATTCAACGCCGCCAGATCTGGAAAGTCCGGCATCTGTTGCCACAAACGTGGTCGGGCATCCTGAACGTTCTTCTCGACCTGCCCCTTCTCCCAGCCTGCGGCAGGATTGCAGAACTCGGGCGCAAAAACGTAGTGGTTCGTCATCGCCTGGAAGCGGACGTTGACCTGTCGCTCCTTGCCGCGGCCAACACGATCGACCGCGGTCTTCATGTTGTCGTAGATGCCGCGACCAGGTACGCCGCCAAACACACGGAACCCGTGCCAGTGAGCATCGAACAGCATCTCGTGCGTCTGCAGCAGGTAGGCTCTGACCAGAAACGCCCGACTGTGCGATAGCTTGATGTGTGCGACCTGAAGCTTGGTGCGCTCGCCGCCGATCACGGCATAATCTTCACTCCAATCGAATTGGAATGCTTCGCCTGCACGGAAAGACAGCGGAACGAATATGCCGCGGCCAGTCGTCTGCTGCTCAACCCGCCACTCACGGGCAAAGGCAGCGACCCGACCATAGGAGCCGGTAAAGCCGAGAACCACCAGATCGGCATGAAGCTGCTTCAGCGTTCGGCGCTGCTTGCGCGACCTCCCGGCCTCGGTCTTCAGCCAGGCCGCCAGTTTGTCGGCAAAAGGATCAAGCTTGCTCGGTCGCTCCGGTACCGTGAACGTCGGCTCGATCGTGCCAGCGTTCAAATACTTCGCAATCGTATTGCGCGACAAACCGGTATGCCGACTGATCTCGCGGATCGACTGCTTCTCGCGCAGCTTCATCCGACGGATGATGTTTAAAAGTCCCATGTGGATCACTCCGTTGCCCCCGTCGCTCACCGCGTTGGGGGGAAGGTCACATGGCTCAATTCTCAATGGAAATTATGCGTCTAACCGGCTCAGTTCTGAGTGGAAACCAACAACTGAAGGTCGATTCCTAAGAAATGAGGTCTTGAATTACAACCGTTATCGATCCGGGAAAAATTATCCGACGCTGAACGTCTTATTCAAGATAGTCAGCAAGTTAGCATTGATGATTCAACACAATATTGCTGATTTTGGTGTCGGATGCGATAGCATCTGGGGTTCGCTACAGTACGATGACTTCCCGGACAAGTTGAGCATCTACACCGACGTCGATGACGCGATGAGCAAACTGAGTTTGGGTAAACCTTCCTATTTCCCTATCGAATACGACGCTCTTACGGAGAACGAGACGGCAGGCGTCGTCGATTCGGCCCTCTAACGGAGCCGGGTTAACGCGGAGTTAAGAGCAGTCCGGATTTATTTTCGTTGTTTTGAACGTTTTTTTGGCTTTTCGAGGCTGGATTGCCGAAATGACCGCGATCTCATTACGAATGCGGCTCATGGATCGGGTCGCTTAGCGCAAGTCACGAATCAGCTCCGCCAGCCGCTTTGTAAGACGTCGGGCGGAAACTTGGTCTAAAAACCCTCAGTTTTCTACCAAATGGCGATTTCCCCATCGACAAATACTCGTTTTGATTGAAAATGGAACGGGACTCTGACGTTTGCGAAAGGGAATCTGACGGACGACAGCAAGCCCGGGGGCCGGATGCGCGGTAATCCGCCCCCGCCACGGGTAGGCAGGCTGCCCCGTGCCGCCATAGGGATTGGGCAGCGTGTTACCGGCTGCAATGTCCATCATCACGAAAGGATAGAGATCGACTTTTAGCCCCCGCGCTTTCAGATCGGCGATCGCCGCGACCACGCTTGCATCACCCGGCGTACCGCCATAGGCCGGGCCGCCGCCATTCTGGCTGATCAGCCGCGCACTCCCGCGCGAAATCCCCGACACCGACCAGGGCCGGCTTTCTCCCTGCCGTACCGGCGTCTCGACGCCGGGCACTATCCGGCATTGGCCTGCCCTCAAATCCGTCCCTAACCACGATACCACCAGCGCCACCCGCTCGAGGTTCGGGCACAAAGCCTGCAATTCATCGATCGAAGCACGCCAATCGGAACTGGCGTGGAAAATGTTGCGATTGATCAACCGGCTCGCACCGGCCCCTGTTTCTTCCTTGACGACGCCCGGATCATAGCCGTGTTCGCTGGAGCCCGGAATGATCGTCATCGCCCGAATCTGCCTTTCCAGCGCACCGACCGGCCGCAAGACCTCGAACTTGATCACTGGAATCCGGTTGCCATAACCATCCAGCGGCAAGCGCTCGAACACGGCATAGGCGAGCCCCCGGTAGGCCGGTGCCTTGCCCACCCCCTGCTTGGCCTCGATCAACGGATCGGGCAATTGACCGGCCGTGCCGCGATATATCCGCATCTCCACACCGGTCAGATCCAGTTCCCGCCCGTCCGCCCACACCCGGCGCACGCAGGCAATCTCGCCCTCGCAGATCCCAAGGGCAAAATTGGCACAGTAGCGAAACGTCTCGACCCGCGGCCCACTCGCCTTGCCGCCCTGCCGCTCGACCCGTACTTCCTCCTCGAACCGGGTCGCCCAGATCAGCGTGCCGCCGATGCGCACCGTGCCATAGGCGCGGGTGATCGCCGTGCCGTCCTCGGCACCGGGTATGCGCGCATCGCCCAGCCGGGCGCCGGAAACCGTCGTCATGCCGTTGATGATCGAGCGGTCGATGACCGATCCGGCCAGCGCTCCGGCGGCCCGGCCAAGCGCTGCACCAACCGGACCGAACACGCTACCGAGTGCTGCCCCGGCCGCCTGCAGAAGAATGGTTGCCATAATCGTCAGACCTTCTCGGGAAAACGGAACACACCGGCAACCCGCCGACGCCAGGACGGCACCAGTGCCGACTCGATCACCGCCGCCTGCTCATAGGCATGGATGAAACGGTCTTGGCTGCTGAGAATTCCCGCATGCTTGGCCGGCAAATCGGGCCGCCAGCAAAACAACAGCAGATCGCCCGGCCGCATCTCCGCCACCGTAAACTGCGCCCCAAAATACCGTCGCGCCGCCTCGCGCAACCGGTCCTCACCGCTGCGCTCGGCCCAATCCGGCTGATAGGCCGGCGGCAATTCCGGCTCGGAACCATAAGTTTCCCGCCACACACCCCGCACCAACCCCAGACAATCGCAACCGACCGCCTTCAGGCTTGCCTGATGCCGGTACGGTGTCCCGATCCAGCTCCGCGCCGTCTTGACGATCTGCCCCGCAAAGCCAGCGACCTGATCTCTCTCTTCTCCCCATCGGGGAGAAGGTGGCCCGCAGGGCCGGATGAGGGGGAACGCAGCCTCCGAACCAACCAAATGGCCCTCCGCGCGATCGTCACTCATACAATGCCCGCCCATCATGCACCGCATCGCCATCCGCATAACCGAAGGCAAAATCCGTCCCCGGCATATGCGGAAATCCTTGGAAATTCAGCCGGTTTGCAAATGTCCCGCCACAGGTGCCAAAGCTCTTGTCGCAGCCCGCCGTTACCGTGAATGCATCTCCCACCGCCAGCGGCAAAGGCGGCGGTAGCCACAGGGAAAGCGTGACCCCGTCAGCGTCCTTGCGATGATCCTCGATGTCGCAGACATGCCCGGCATTCGCACCACCAACGAACCGGAACATGCCATACCGGTAAAACCCCGCCACCGCTGCACCAAGCCCGGTCACCCGTATCCGCGCCTCTCCCAGAACAACTGCGATCGTGCCACTGCCCCGGTAGGCTGGATTGCTCAAATTCACCTTGCACCGTCCATCGCCCAGCACGGCATCGCAACGCCGCCCGTAAATCCGGCCCTGCACCTGATCCAGCCGATGCGTCAGCCGCCGCAGCTCGGCGCGAAAGGCGCCGCCCGCGCGCACGACATCGCCGATCTCCTGCACGCGCAGCAGAATGCGCTGGTCCGGCGCCTGCCAGTTTACCTGGAATACCTCGACCCTGGCGCCGTCATAGCGTCCGGCAATCACATCCGCCTCGCTGATCGCGGCGCTGGAAAACCCGCCGGTTACCTCGCCGGCCTCGACGGAAAGCCCGCTTGCCGCCTCGCTGTCGGCCGCCTGGAAGCCGCTAGCCGCCCAGAAATCGGTGCCATCGAAGCGCAGATCATGATCATGCTCGGTAAAGCCGAGCACCACCCCATCGCGCCGCGTCACGCGCCAGCAATGGCACATCGTCGTCGCGTCGCCGTTCAGGTGTTCAGCAAGCGCTGCGGTGAGCGTTCTCATGGCTTAATCTCCACCAGAGGAATGGACGGAATGCGCCCGGCCTGGAACTGCCCCAGATCCACATCGATCCGGTCGGTATCGAAGCGCACCGGCACGTCAAATTCGAAGCCCGCCTTTACGGCGGCGCCGTTTGCCGGAATTTTCGAAGGCAGAAACGTCACCCGCCCACTTGCCGCATCGAGCGTAAAATCGGCCGGTGCTGCCAAAACCCCGCCAACCGAAATCACCACAGTGCCCAGGACCGGCTTGGCGATCTCGCGCACGCTGGCGCCACCCGCATCGCCATAGGTCTTCGCCAACTGGAACAGGGCTGTTGCGCCATCTCCCGTTCCAACGAGCTGATCATTGGCACTGACCGCTCCACCCGGCGCACAGGATTTGAAATCGACGGGATCACGAAACCGGAACCCGTAAAGCTGCCCGGCCCGCGCCTCGAAAAACTCCAGCACGGCATAGAGATCGCTGAGCGACTTGATCCCCGATCCGGCGTCATAATGCCGGCGCGCATCGCGCCAGCGCCGGTTGCGGTTCTCCCGCCCGTTCGAAAGACTGACAATATCCGTCCGCCTGACCGGCCCGCCACTCGTCCCTAAAGCCAAACGCAGAGGAAACCGGACCTCATGAAATCCTGTTGGCATGATGTTTTCCGTTGTGTGTTGAATCGGTTGGCGGGGAAAGTTCAGGGATTGCTGCATGGGCGGCGGCGTTTGTTGCTCGCCCGTCCATCGGCTATCTTGGCCCCTAGGTGAAGCGAATGAACGGGTCACGACCTCTATCGATCACTCTCCGCCTATTCGGAGGCAACGACCTTGATCATTCCCCGTCACCGATGCTGAGGGCTCCGGTAAACACTAGAAAGCTTTGCAGCGGGGATTCTGTCTTCGGCCGATTGCGGTCATAGGCATTGCAACGCAGAGATTGAGTAGGCAAGAGAATAGTCGTCTTGTTTGACGGAGTTTGGACATGGAAACAGACCCTTTGCCCCCCGAAGAGGCGATCGCTTTCATTCAAGACTGCAAACGCGCTGGCCTGAGGGTGCTTGGAGTGGAAAGGCTTTTTCTTCGTCAGGGGGCTTATGTGCTGGACTTGGAAGCCATCGCGGACTTCACAATGGCCCCTGATGTTACCCGAGATCTTGAGGAAGATGCAGATGCGGCTTGTGTTTTCATCCGTTCAAACGTGAAACAGGACAGCCTCTTCTTGATCGTTTTTAAGTGACATTACCCTCTTTTCCCCACCACATTCTCTGAGGGTGAGGGGGTGTCCTTATATTTCGCGGTCACCCCTTGAACCAACCAAGGCTCTAGTTTTAATAGCCGCTTCCGGTCTCCGCTGAGCTTTTTGTCGAGGAATTTTGGGAAGAGCGCATGAGCGACTATGCCTGCTGGTTTTGCAAAGAAACTATTGAGGAGCACGACGTCAAAGCCGTGTACATTCGGGTCACTAATCTCTGGTTTGTTGAAAACCTTCAACCTTCTCAGGAATTTCAGGCACATTCCGAATGCGCGAAAAGAAACCTCAGTGCTGGCTATAAGTTCGATCCTGACGATCTGATGAACCCGCAGTAGTTGCTTGGGTGATGTGTTATCTGATACGTTCGCTATCGGCGACCCATAGCTCAGGGGAAGAGCGCCAGTCGTTGTACTGGAGGCCTCCGGTCGAGACGGAGTGGGTTCGCCACCTTCCAGACTCACCTAGGGTGGTAACTGTGCGGCAAAGATGTGATAGGGAACCGATCCTAGCATGTTAAAAGGTCCGCAATGGTCTCCCGAGAACGTTTCCCGTGTCCGTGCTGCCATGCCCTGACTATAGGGGAACGCGCAGCATTTGAGATTTGCCAACGTTGCGGATGGGAAGACGATGGTCAAAATGACACTGACGCTGAAGTCGTAAGAGGTGGGCCAAATGGTGGTTTGTCTCTCGCGACTGCACGGCTCAACTACGTCCGAACTGGCCATTGCGGCCATTGACGTTTAAACTTGGGGTGATGGGGCAGTCGGTTCCCATTGCAGGCATTCAAGTGAACTGTCAGTTTGAAGCAATGAAGCACGATCTGCACGACAGGGACGCCTTCGGAGCGGGAACAAGATGCGATTACCCGAAGATAAATTTGATCTCGATGCCGTGACGCAGCTTGAGGCGGCGGGCTTTCCGGCAACTGCCCCGTTCCTTGGCGACCTCATCGCTTGGATTGCCGATGGGAACTGGCCCGTGGCAGTGCCGGTTGCTGACTTCCTCGTTTCAGCAGGAGCCGGTGCAATTCCTGCCTTGCGCAAGGTGCTGCAGGGACGCGACGCGATCCACCAATATTTTGCTCTCTTGTTGGTGGTCGATCGCCTTCCGCCGGATGTAGCCGCTTTGCTGCATGGCGATTTGAAGCAGCTTGTGACGTCACCCAGCCTAGACCAAATCCGAGAAGAAGTTCCCGAACTGGCTGAGAGGATTCTGCAAAAGCTAGGTAACTGACTACCTCGACTGCTATGGCCGCAATTATCGCAAAGCGCGCGCCCCACATGATCTTAGGGTGATGGGCATCGCGACGGAAAAGCTCTTCCGCTCTCAAAGCCCCCGCCGCCCCCGCCCCACCGTCCGCGTCAGCATCGCCGCAATCTGCCCTTCCGATTTTCGAAAACTCTGCACATCCGACGCCGTCACATTGAAGACGACATTCATCGCCACTCCGCCACCGGAAGACGCCACGCCCAGCGATCCGTCGGAACCGCGTTTCAGCGGCAGGATCGCCTCCGATCCGGCCTCGCCCATCAGCCCCATCTGTCCGTCCATCGGAAAATAGGTCGGCGTCGACACGACACCTCCAGCGGCAAACGGCGTCACCCTGCCCGGCACGCCGCCATCGGCGAAAGCGGTCGCCCCACTCAGGCTCCCGGCAAGCCCCGAGATCGCCGATCCGAGCAGCCCCTCGAGCGGCTTCAAGCCCGCCGAAAGCGCAATTTCCGTCAGCCGCAATCCGGCACCACGCAGCACATCCTCAAGCCCCTTGCCGCCGCGCATCGCCGAAGCCAGAGCGCCTGTTAGCGCCGAGCCGAACGAGCGCGACCGCCGCTCCAGATCGTCGAGCACATCCTTCAAGGTGTCCGCATCATCGGCCGCTGCCGAAAACCCGATCTCGTCACGTTCCATCATTGTCTCCTTAAAAGAATACCCGCCGCCTCAGTCCGGAAATGCCGCCATCAGCGTTTCAATGCCAGACCGATCCGGAACCGCACCAGATGGCCGCAGCCCGCCGAATGCAGCTTGTATCTCGCGCGGCGTCATCGACCAGAAATCCTGTGCTGGAAGCCGCAGCAGACAAAGCCCGGCATGCATCACCGCCCCCCACGGAAACGGAGGCGGCAAGCCATTGCCCGCTGCGGCCCTCAAGGGTTTGCGCCATCCTCCGCTGCGCCAAAAGTCGCCGCCAGCAGTTCACTGGTCAGCCGCGCCAGGCCGGCAATGCCGCCGTCGATGCTCATCACGGCGACATCCTCGTCGGAGACCAGATTGCCGCCGCCGCGCAGGCCGGCGCTCAAAATCCGGATCATGTCTTCCGCCTTCAGCCGCCCGGCCGAAAACCGCGCTGCCAGTTCCATCAGATTGTCAGCCGCAAAAGCGGTCTCCAGCTCGGCCAGACTGCCAAGCGTCAGGCAGAGGATGCGCCGCTCGCCGCCGATGACGGCTTCCACCTCGCCGCGATGCCGGTTCGCCCGGCCCGTCATCCCGGTGTTCCGCCCGATCATCACAGCGCCGCAAAGGTCAGGGCACCGGCCGATTCCAGCGCCGTTTCAAACTGGATCTCGCCGTTGTACTGGCCCGAATATTCCAGCGCCGTCACCTGGAACGGCCCGGTCAGCGTACCGAAATCCGGAATGACGATCTGCCAGTTGAGGATCGAGCCGTTAAAGAACGCCGCGCGCACCAGCACATCCGAGCTCTGGTCCTTGAATATACCGGCGCCCGAGACCGAGGCGCGCTGCACGCCAGCGCCCCCCAGCAACTCCCGCCACCGCCCCGCCGATTCCGCGTCCGTCGCGTCCACCGTCTCGGCGTTGAACGCCAGCCGTTTCGAGCGCAGCCCCGCCACCGTCAGGTAAGAGCCGCCATTGTCGATCTTCAAAAGAAGATCCTTCCCCTTCTGCGCCACCATATCTTCATCCTTCTCGGAAAACGAAAAAGGCGCCCGAGGCGGACGCCGACAAACTCACACTTCCAGTGCGAAAATCCTCACTCCGTCACGGCCCGAAACTCGATCTCCGCCACATGCCCCTTGGCCTTGGCATCACGGCCAATTCTGGTGCGCCGGTGCAAAAGGCTAACCAGCACAAATCCGGCCAGGACGAGAGGCACGTCGTCCAGCAGCATCCGCACCCGCGCGGCAATCTCCTGCACGACCCGGCTCCCGCCTTCGCCCGTCCGTACGTCCAGCGTGACCAGATGTTCTTCCCCCGCCTCGCTCGCCGTCGACGCATCGCGGCTGTCGATCCCGGCAATGACAATGCATGGCCGGTGCGATCGTGTCTGCAGGTGATCGTGAACCCCGTCTGGTCCAATCAGCGCCGTCAGTGCCGCGTCACCGGCAAGTTTTATGAAGACCGCCTTCTGCAAGGCTCCGGCCGCACTCATCGCCCATCCTCCGCACATCGGCAGACCAGATAGCGCCGCGTCTCGTCCGGGTCATGACATGCCCGGACCGTAAAAATCCGCGTCCCCTTGCGAAACCGCATACCGGCCGCGATATCCTCGCGGAACCGGATCCAGATCCGGTGCGTCACAATAAACATCTCCGCGTCCGCCCGCTCCTCTTCGGTGATGGCGACAGGCTCGATCCGCGCCCAGAGCGAGGTCACCAGTGCAAAACCCGGCACGATGCCACCCTGGCCATCACCGGCGTCATTGCGCATCTCCAGGTCGAGCCGCACCGACAGCTGCCCAGGGTCGAAAATGATGGCACCCATCGTCAGAGCCCCCGCCGGCAATAAGGGGCAATCAGCCGGTCGTAACCGGCAGGCACCGCCGCCGGCTGGCTGTCTGGAGACACCGCGCCGCGAAATTCGTAAAGCAGTGCCGCGTGCAACAGCATCGCCCGCTTCAGCGTGTCCGGCACATCCGCACCGGTCGCCCCAAATCCGGCCGAAAAATCGATCTCGATCCCGTTGATTACCCGTCCCGGCTCCGGTTGCCGGGGTAGGATCAGCCGCGCCGGACGTGCCTGCCCGTCCAGTACGAAGCCTGCGGCATTGACGGCGACGGGTGCACCAGCCGCATCATAAACCGTAATGCCCTCAATCGTTTGCACCGGCCCCCTGCCAATCTGAATCACCCGCGCCGGTGGCCAATCGTCGAGATAAAGGCGGAAGGTTCGCCTTATCAGCGAAAGCCCGGTCTGCCGTTCCAGATGCTCGCGCACGGTGTGGATCAGCCCGGCGATCAGCGCATCCTCGGCGCTTGTTTCAACACGCAGATGCGCCTTGGTCTCGGCAAGCGTCAGCGGCTCGCCGAGCGGCGGCGCCAGTTCGGTGATGGTCATGGAACTCTCCAATGGGGATGCTTGGGGCATGGAATGGGTGGACGCAGCGGGAGGGGAGCTGCGTCCACCCTCGCGCACTGCGGCAGGGAAGACCGCCGGCGCGAATGGTTGCCACCTTTGAGGAAGGGCGGCCTTACGCTTATTCAAGATGCCGCGAATTTAATCAGCTTGATAGCCTCAAAATTTTGCACTCCACCACCGACGCGTTTGGTGGTGTAAAACAGCACATACGGCTTGGCCGAGTAGGGATCGCGCAGCACCCGCACCCCGGTGCGATCGACCACCAGATAACCGGCGGCAAAGTTGCCGAAGGCGATCGACGTGCTGCTGGCGCCGATATCCGGCATGTCCTCGGCCTCGGCAATCGGAAACCCCATCAGCGAGGCCTGCTGCCCGGCCACTGCCGGCGGACGCCAGAGATAGTTGCCGTCGGCATCCTTGAATTTGCGGATCTCGGCCTGTGTCCTGCGGTTCATCACGAAAGCGGCGTTCTGCCGGTGCCCGGCCTTCAGCGCGTAGATCGTGTCGATCAGCGTGTCGGATGGGCCGCTTGTCTTGAAAGCACCGGCAACTCCCGTGGCGATGTAGCCGATATTGCCCCAGCTCCAGCTTGTCTCCGCCACATTGGTATAGCTCAAAAAGCCCTTCGGCTTGTTGGTACCATCGCCGGAAACGAAGGCCGTGCCTTCCTGTTCGCCAAAGGCGATATCGACTTCGGAAGCGATCCAGTTCTCGATATCGACAGCCGCATCGTCGAGAAGGGCCGCCGTCGCCGCAGGCATGGCGTAGAGTTCCATGGTCGGGAAGGAGAGCTCGGCCAGCTGCGGCGTCGTGGTCTGCGGCCGCGCCGCCGTCTCCGCCACCCAGCCGGTCGCCATACCGGAGAGCGCAAACGGTTTCTTCAGCACCGCGCCCGAGACCTGCCGCACCGTTGCCATCGAGCGGATCGGCGAGACCACCGAAAGCCGCCTGCCGATTTCCGTGTCGGTCTCATTAGGCACCAGGTAACCGCCATCGCTGGTGGAACCGGTCGAAAATGCCTTGGCCTCCAGCTCACGCAGCGCCTGCTCGTCGCCCCGGCGAATATAGCTTTCAAACGCCGCCTTGTGCTCCATCGTCTCCAGGCTGGATTCACCGCTGCGCCCCAGCGCCGGCCGCGCTTTCTTCAGCATCATCTGGTCGATGACGCGTTTCTGCTCGTCCATGGTGCGCGAAATGCGGTCCATCTTGTCGCGGGTGATAACATCGGCCGTCAGCTTGCTTTCCAGCTCGCCCAGCCGCCGGTCATTGGTTTCCTTGAACGCCTCGAAGGCGCCCATGAAATCCTCGAATGCCGCTGTCATCGTTTCGGGCGCGGTCTTGATTTCCGGGGCAGCCCGGCCTTGCTGCGCCATGGTGCTCGTCTCGCTCATCGATGTGTCCTTCTGTCAGAGAGTTTTATCATCCGGGCCGCCCGCCGCATCGTGCGCACGAGCTCCGTTTCCTTGTCGCGGAAGAACCGCGCATTCTTGACGTTCGAAACCCTGGCCGATGGCAGCATCGGAAAGGTGACGATCGAGATTTCCCAGAGATCGGCTTCGAGGATGCGGCGCACGCCGGTCTTGCCGTCGGTCTTTGCCGTCACGGTCTGGAAGCCGATCGACAGCCCGTCGAGCGCGCCCGCCTTCATCAGCATGTGAATCCCTTGCGCCCGGGCAACACCCGGCGACAGAAGCCCCTCGACATAAAGCCCGCGCGCATCCTCGCGGATGGTCTTCCAGGTACCCAGCGGCTCGCCGGGGTCGTGTTGGAACAGCATGCGCACACCGGAGGCTCCACGCCGGGTGAGAGATTGCTGGAATGCGCCGGGCGCAATCGCATCCTTGCCGAGATCGACCTCGCCAAAAATGCTGGCATAGCCGGAAAACCGGCCCTCCCCGGTCACCCCGGACAGCGTCAGATTGGCAAACTTCTGCGTTCGCCAGACAGGCATCCTGTCGGTCGTCATGGGTCTCTCTCCGATGGTTGAAAATGCGGTGGAAGGGCAAGCGGCCGCCAAGCGTTAGCGCTCTGCCACCAAAACTATCCAAAGCCGGGGTTGATCGCTGGCGGCCCCGGCCTATCTCGACCTAGGTCGTCTTCGAGGGACGGCCGTGGACTGACGCAGGATGCGATGCGGCAGCGACACACCCGGGCGGAAACATTTGATCCGCCCGGGATGACAGCCGGCAAATGCGCCTGCGGCACTGCCAACCTAATCCGGCCGCGTGCCAAACCGTTCCGCTACGCGCACGGCCGCTCCCATCACCCACCAGGCAAGAAGGCTGCATGCCGCCGAGCCGGTCAACATCACCTCGGCGCCTGAAAGGCTGCCGGCGATATCGAGCTTGGTGACGATCCACAGGCCCGCCGGTCCGCCGAAAATCAGCCCGCAGGAAAGGCCGGTGAAAAAGCGCGAGGCAGCCTCGCGCTTACCCTTCGGCAGCATATAGATCAGAGACACCGCAGCCCCGGCCGCAGCACCGATCCCCTTGGCGGCCCAAAGGCCCGGGTCATTGCCAAAATCAGCCATTTGTTAAGTCCTTGATGCTATTATCGGAATTGCATCGTCCTCACCCGGCCGCAGACAACTGCCGCTGGGTGATGCACAACGTGACGTCGCGTCAGCTGGAGCATTCTCTGAGTCTTTTGAATCGGTTGCGACGGGGCGTTGAGAAGTTGAATCAACCACTTCACACGGTGAATCATCCGCAGCATGATACAGGCCACAAGCCGCTGATAAGATTGCGTAGTTAACCCTCGAACTGGTCGGAATCGCCGTTCGCATCGGGAACACGCGGATTTTGCCGTCCGTGCCGAATGGCCAAAATGACGATGGCACCGCCGGTTTCCGTATAGTCGATGACATAGGGCGGCGACACATAGCGCCTGACGCCGGGGATGATCGCAACCGCCTGTCCAGCCTGTGGATGTTCTGCCAGGATTTCCGCAACCTTCCTTATCTGCCGCGCCGTCGCACTTGCAGCTCGCTTGTCGAAACGGCCAAGGTAGGCTTGCTCAGCTTTGAGATAGGCCAGAGCCCGTTCGGAGAACCGCACATCCATCAGGCAGCGTCGTCCTCAGCCAGCCGGTCAAGCTCACTCAGGACAGCGTCCATATCATGAACCTTGCCGTCCTTGACGTCCTGCAGACCTTGCGCGATCTCGAGAATGTCGGCACCCTCGTTGAGAAGATAATACCGCATCGCCCGAACCATCACCCAGCTGCGGGATCGTTCACTCGTTGCGGCGATCGTCTCGATATCTTTCAGCACATCGACCGGCAGACGCAGCGCGATCGGATCGGACAGAACAGGTTTGGCCATCATCGCCTCCATTTGTTATACGGCGTATAACAAAATACCAGCAACGCGCGTTGCCCTCAAGTCCCGCGCTCAATAGCCCACCGCCTGCCGCTTCTCCTCGTCGCTCAAGAAATCCGCGTCCTTCATCCGTGCCCAGACCTCGCTGCGTTCGCCGGTCAGCCCAGTCACCTGGTCGAGATCCGGCACCAGTTTCAGCGTCTCGCCCAACCGCCCGGAAAGCCAGCCCGACAATGCTGCCGCCGTGCGAAAAACCATCGGCAGGATGGTCAGCCGGTAGAGCGCCCGGTTGGCCTCCTGGTAATTGGCATAGGTGTTGTCGCCAGGAATGCCGAGCAGCATCGGCGGCACGCCGAAGGCAAGCGCGATGTCGCGCGCCGCGCCATTCTTCGCCTCGACGAAATCCATGTCCTTCGGCGAAAGCCCCATCGCCTTCCAGTCGAGCCCGCCTTCGAGCAGCAGCGGCCGTCCGGCGCGGATCGGACCGGAATAGCCTTCGTCCAGTTCGTTTTTCAGCCGGTCATACTGGTCGGCAGAGAGATTGCCGCCCTCCTTCGGCTGGTAGACCAAAGCGCCGGAAGGCCGGGCCGAATTGTCGAGCAACGCCTTGTTCCAGGTCGCCGCCGCGTTTGAGAGATCGAGCGCCATTTGCGCCGCCGCCAGCGGCGGAAAACCCAGGTGATCGTCGAGCGGATGAAAGAGCCTCAGATGCAGCAGCCCGTCCTCACCGGCCGAAATCCGCCGCACCAGGTTGCCGACCCGATATTCGTAAGCCTCCGGCCAGCCGTCCCGCCCTTCGAGAATACGCACCCGGTCCGGCCGTAGCAGATGCAGTTCGCGCACCACGCCCCCGATCTCGGCCGCATCGACATAGGCATTGCCGGACAGCAACAGATGGCCATACATCGTCTCGAGGAAATCATGCCCCCCCATCCGCCCGTTCGGCCGTGCCAGCAGCGCCAGAACCGGATGCTCGCTCCGCTCCTCCGTTCCCTCGTAGACCAGCAACGGCACGTTCGCCGCAGCCTCCGAAATCAGCCTGACTGCCCGGTGCGCAACCGGATTGCGCATGAACCCTTCTCGGGCCAATGCCGCATAGGATCGCCCGGTCCAGTGCGCCCGCCCCTCCTGCGCGATGGCAATGAAACTTGAGGCAGCCTTTGTTTCCCGTAAAGGGTCGCTTTCCACCGGGCGGCGCCATGGCAGACGGAATGGATTCTTCATGTCTCGCTATCCTTGAATGCCGCCCGGGCGCGGCCTGAAACCGGAACGAAAACCGATACCGCTTACGCCGCCCCGGCCAACCGGATCGCCGCCAGATATCGCCTACCGTATCCCGCCACCAGTTCCGCCCGGTCGCGGCCATTGATAATCCGCCGCGCGCCGGTCCAGTCCTCTTTGCTTGCGGAAAAATACTGCCCGAGCCTGCGGCCCGTAAACGCGCCGGTCTGCATGCCGATGAACAGGATGTCGACGGCAACGTCCATTTCCATCGCCCGCTCAGGCCGGGACACCAGGTCGATCCCGGTCGCCAGCGCCATCTTTTCGTAATTGACCCGGTGCGTCAGCTGCACCAGCCCACGCCCGAGCCAGCTCCTCCCCTCCGCATCCCGCCGCCAGTAGAGCACAGACACAGAAGGCAGCCGGCCGTTGTCAAACGCGCTGTCGAGAAGGACGATCGCCCGCGCGTCGCTTTTGGCAAAGGTCTCGCGCACCGGCTGCATCGTCCGGCTGGTCTCGTGATGGACAGTCGCAAGCATATAGGCGAGCCAGCGATCGTCGATCCCTGCTGCAACTCCGCCGCGATCGAGAATAGCCGTTAGCCCCGTCACCTGGTGCTTTTTCAGGACACCATCGAACAGGGAAACACGCACCGCATCGAAGAAGGTTTTTCGCGCAAAGAGCATTTATCCTCCGTTTCCGGCCACAAGACTTGAAAAATGTCGTGACTCTAAATCGATTTAACCAATTTAAATCGTTTAAACTGTTTAATGCCCTGATTTACTTTGGGTTTGGGATGTGAAATCTGGATTCAAGCAATATGATATTGCCTTGATCGAGGAGGATCGCATGAACGCTCAGAGCAAGATACAGGCCGACACCACCCGCTCGACGGTACCGCAGCACATCCTCGACCGGTTCGAAAACGCCTGGCAGCAGATGCGTGCAAACGCCTCCCCCGCGCCGAAATCCACCAGTACCGAAGACGACAAGCGCTGATCGTTTCCAGATTTTTCGTTTCGCCAGCGCACAACCGGAGCGGAACCTTCCGCCTCGGCCTGCGTTGTCGGTCGTTGCAGTAAGAACGAAAGGATCGCCCATGCCGGCCCAGCAAATCTCCCAGGCCCAGTTCGAACGCCTTGAAAACGAATGGCGCCAGATCCGCCAAACCGTATCGGCGGCACCCAAGCCCGCTGCCACCACAGCCGCGAAATAATTCGACAGTTCTGCCGCACGACACCCTCCCCTTGAGGGGGAGGGTCGGAGTAAAGCTCCGGGGTGTGGTGACCGCCAAGTGCTCGTAACATCGATCCATCGCCACCCGCCTTCCAGCCCTATCAAATTCCCCTGACCCGCGGCTCACCGCCACCGTCCAGCATCAGGGCCGTCAGCGCCCAGACTAGTGCATCCAGCCGGTCCGGCGAACGTCCGGACGACAATCCATCCGGCCCAAAATCACACATCTGATCTTCCAGAGCCGGAAACGATCCGGCATGCACCACGCGGCCCTGCTCGTAGAGTGCCGCCACCGGTTCCGCCCGCAGCCACTTTCCGCGCGACGCCCTGACGGCCGTGACCGGCAGTTGCGCGTCGATGCCGCGCAGTACGGCAGAGACCATGTCGCCTCCCTGGTTGACCTCGGCGACGATCCGGTCGGCGTCAAAACGCCTGAAGGCCCGAACCACCGCCCCAGCCCATCCAGCCGGGCTTGCGCCTTCGACCGAACAATCGGCCAGCACGACACCGCGCCCGGCGCGATCGAGCCCAGCGACAATGATGCCGCAGCAGGATTCGCGTCCCATGCCGGCTGGTGGATCGACTGCCACAACGATGCGGCCAAGCGGTCCGGTATCGCGCAGTTTCAGTGCCTCGATCCCGGCGCGCGACCAGAGCGCATCCTCGCGATCCTCGATCATCTCGCCGTCAAGTTCCTGCCTTCCCAGCCGCGTGCCGCCGTAGCGTCCAGCCATGGCGGAGAGAAATCCCGGCGCCAGGTTCCCCGCATTGTCGCCGGTCCTGATCCGGCACGTTGTGGTGCCGGGATCGGCGATCAGCGCCTTCAAAACCGGCACCGGCCTCGGCGTCGTCGTCACCAGCGCACGCGGATGATGCCCGAGCCGCAGGGCAAACTGCAGCATGTCCCAGGTCTCCTGCCCATGCTTCCATTTGCCGAGTTCATCGCACCAGGCATAGTCGAATTGCGGTCCGCGCAAACTTTCGGGGTCTTCCGAGGAAAAGATCTGCGCCACCGTACCATTCGGCCAGACCAGCCTGCGCCGCGACGCCTCGAAGTCCGGCCGGACGTTTCGCGCAATCCGGCAGATACCGGACACGCCGTCGATCATCACTTCGCGCGCATCGCCTAGCGTCTCGGCCACCAGCGCAATCCGCAATCCCGGCCGCGCCGTCTTTCCGGCCGCCAGCTCCTGCACCCATTCTGCCCCCGCCCGCGTCTTGCCAGAGCCGCGCCCGCCCATCAAAAGCCAGACCCGCCAATCGCCGTCCGGCGGTTTTTGTTCGGAGCGGCCCGTTTTCGACCAGTCCCGGGAGTACGCGACGAGATTGCGAAACCGTTCAAGGCGGCCCGCCTCTATTGTGTTGGAAGCCACCCCAGACGCGCTACCAATGCCACCGCGTGACTGAAGGCCTTGCCCCGGCATTTCGGAAACGTCAGCCGATATTTCCACTCCGGCAGCATCCGTATTCAAATCGGCAGCAGGCATTTGTTCGTCTTCGGCAGGTACATTGCGGTTGACGTTCTCCACTCGCGGCAAGACCTGCAGCTGAGTGCAGATTGCTGCACCGTCCATCTCGCCCATCAAAAGGCGCGTCTCTCTAGCGGCCCTTGCGCGCAGAAGGTTCAGACGCTCCACGAGGAGCTTATGCTTGCGCATCCTCTTTTCGAGATGGCGAAACTCGGCCTTCGTCTTCAGGCGATCCACGCGGGGCTCCGGGCGTTTGGTCGCCCGCTGTTGCGGGGCCGTCGAGATGAGGACCGCTGTCTCCGGCATCGGCGATATATTTGGCGAAGAGTTCCTTGGCGCGTTGTTCAACGCGCTGATCGATTTCTGCAACGAACGCGTTGTAGCTGGCCTCGTCGAACGCGGTATCCGCTGCTGCCTGCCGGTCATGCGCAATCGGCCTTTGCAGGCTGTCGATCTTTTCCAGCGTCCGCACGATCACCGACATCGCCTCGATGCTCGCCTTGGCGTCGGCCTGGACCAGCTTGCGGTCGATCTCCTCGCCCGCCGCCTCCGCTTTGTCATCAGCCAGACGCCGCAGCCGCTGGAACTGCTGCATCTGCTCGCGCAATTCCTTCGTCATGCCGTTCAGCATGTCCTGCAGATCATCGAGCGGCGACACGGCTTCCGCCTTGGTCTCGAGGATGACCCGCCGGGCAACATCCTCCAGCGCGGCATCCGCCTCGTGCGGCCACACCCCGCCATAGACCGGCGCCTTCGGCCACAGGCCAAACAGCGCCGGATCGAAATCCAGATCAGACGTCATAGGAATGTCCCTTGAAACTCACCCTCCCCTTGAGGGGGAGGGTCGGAGCGCAGCTCCGGGGTGGGGTGACCACTATAAAAAGCAGATCTCACCGCTGAGACCGCGACACTAGCGGCTGGCCACCTTCTCCCTCGCGGGGAGAAGGTGGCCAGCAGGGCCGGATGAGGGGGCCGCGATCTCAAATGATAAGGAAATCCGTCGTCCCGCGCCGGTAATATCGGCGCCGCAAGAGTGCCGAAGCATCCCGCTTCGCCCACTTTTCCGACTGTGCCATAAACCTACCAAACGACCGTCACGCCGTCAAGGATTATTTTCCTATTAGGATTATTTTCTTGAATTTGCGCTATATGGGATGCGTGTTACACTTTCCCGATGAGAACCGAGGACCTGGAAAAGCGGGCTTTGGGCCTGCCGGGCGCGGTTGAAAGCGCCCATTTCGGCAAACGCGACTTTCGCGTTGGCAACCGCATCTTCATGTCCCTGCCGGAAGCCGGTCGCGCCGTCGTCAAGTTCACCCCAGGCCAGCAGAAACTGTTCCTCGAAACCGAGCCCGGCGTCTGCGCTGCGGTTCCCGGCGGCTGGGGCCTGAAGGGCTGGACATCCGTCTACTTCGCCGACGCCGAAGACGACATTATCGCCCATGTGATGGATACCGCCTGGCGCAACGTCGCGCCGAAAGACCTTTTAAAACCGGCGGCTCCGGCGCAACAGGCTTAACGCCCAGCGTGCTCGCCCACCGTCAGCGGCCATTCCACCAGATAATCCTCCAGCTCCTCGACGTCGATATCATCTTCGGAAACCGTGCGGCCGCGCACCGAGATGCCCGCCTGATGGACCGTGTCCGGATCGCCGGATACCAACGGATGCCACCAGTAGAGATCGATCCCGTCGCGCACCAGCCGGTAGCCGCAGGTCGGCGGCAGCCAGGTCAGCGTCTCCACCTCTTCCGGCGTCAGCTGGATACAGTCCGGCACCGTCGCCTGCCTGTTCGGATAGTCCTTGCACCGGCAGCTTTCGCCGTCGAGCAGCGTGCAGCCGACATTGGTCCAGGCGATTTCGCCCGTGTCCCAGTCTTCCAGCTTGTTGAGACAACAGAGCCCGCAGCCGTCGCACAGGCTTTCCCATTCCGCGCCCGTCATCTCGGCCAGCGTTTTTGTCTTCCAGAAGGGCTGTTCGCCCATGACGCTTATTCTTCCATCGGTTGGATTTCGGCGACAATTTTACAAAACATTGCCGGATTTTTAAGGCTCATTACCGATATCGACGTAGAATAGAAACCCGGCCCATGCAAATATCGGCCGGGACGTGTAGCCATCAGGACGCGACAAAGTTGCAGGATCCAAGCCAAGACGACAGCCCGAACCCGGAAAACGCCCCGAAGGACGATCGTCCAAGGAAGCGCCATATCCTGCTGCGCATCGATTCCTGGATCGATTCGACCGTCTGGAATGCCGGTTTCCGGCTTGGCGTCTGGTGGGAAGACATCACCATCTTCTTCCGCCGTTTTCGCGTGCGCGGTTGGAAAAAGGCGGTTTTCGAGGTGCTCGGCGAAGGCATGACCTGGGGCACCGCCGGTTCGGTGCTGATGCTGGCGCTCGCTCTTCCGGCCTTTGAGGACACCAAGGGCAACTGGCGGGCGCAAGGTGATTTCGCCGTCACCTTCCTTGATCGCTACGGCAACGAGATCGGCCATCGCGGCATCATCCACGAGGATTCCGTGCCGGTCGATGAATTGCCGGATACGCTGGTCAAGGCGGTTCTGGCCACAGAAGACCGCCGTTTCTTCGATCATTACGGCATCGACTTTTTAGGCCTTGCACGCGCCATGACCATCAATGCGCGCGCCGGCGGCGTCGTGCAGGGCGGCTCGACGCTGACCCAGCAGCTTGCCAAAAACCTGTTCCTGTCGAACGAGCGCACCATCGAGCGCAAGATCAAGGAGGCCTTCCTTGCCGTCTGGCTCGAATGCAACCTGTCGAAAAAGGAAATCCTGCGCCTCTATCTCGACCGCGCCTATATGGGCGGCGGCACGTTCGGGGCGGCAGCCGCATCGCAATTCTATTTCGGCAAGAACATCACCGATATCAATCTGGCCGAAAGCGCTATGCTCGCCGGCCTGTTCAAGGCCCCTGCCCGCTATGCGCCGCATGTCAACCTGCCCGCCGCCCGCGCCCGCGCCAACGAGGTCCTGACCAATCTCGTCCAGGGCGGGCTGATGACCGAGGGCCAAGTGATTGCCGCGCGCCTCAACCCGGCAAAGGTTATTGACCGCGCCGAGGTCACAGCCCCGGATTTCTTCCTCGACTGGGCCTTTGACGAAACCAAGCGCATCGCCACGCCGTTTGCCCAGCACTCGCTGGTCGTTCGCACCACCATCGACATGGGCCTGCAGCAGGCGGCGGAAGAATCCGTCGAATCCAGCCTCCGCCAATATGGCGAGACCTACAAGGTCAAGCAGGGCGCCATGGTGATGATCGAGAATGGCGGTCCGGTGCGCGCCATGGTCGGCGGCCGGGATTATGGCGAAAGCCAGTTCAACCGCGCCACCAAGGCGCTGCGCCAGCCGGGCTCGTCCTTCAAGGTCTATACCTACACGGCAGCGATGGAGACCGGACTGAAGCCGGAATCGACCATCAGCGATGCGCCGATCACCTGGCGCGGCTGGTCGCCGCAGAACTATTCGAAGGGCAGCTATTCGGGCAAGGTGACGCTTTTGACCGCCATCGCCAAATCGATCAACACCGTGCCGGTGCGCCTTGCCAAGGATACGCTCGGCACCGAGATCATTGCCGAAACCGCCAAGAAGATGGGTATCGAAACGCCGATCCGAACCGACAAGACCATGCCGCTCGGCACGTCCGAAGTCACCGTCATGGATCAGGCAACCGCCTACGCCGTCTTTCCGGCCGGCGGCCTGCAATCGCGCCGCCACGGCATCAGCCAGATCCTCAATTACGACGGCGATATCCTCTATGATTTCAATCGCGATACCCCGCCTGCCAAGCGCGTCGTCAGCGAGCAGGCCAATGCCTCGATGAATTACATGCTGACCCAGATCCCGATCATCGGCACGGCCCGCAAGGCAGCGCTCGACAACGGCATCATCGCCGGCGGCAAGACCGGCACGACGCAGGCGTACCGCGATGCCTGGTTCGTCGGTTTCACCGGCGATTACACCACCGCCGTCTGGTTTGGAAACGACGATTATACCTCGACCAACAACATGACTGGCGGCTCGCTGCCAGCCATCACCTTCAAGCGGCTGATGGACTATGCCGAACAGGGCATCGAGCACCGGGCCATCCCCGGCATCAAAAACCCGCTGCCGGGGCCGGATGCCAAGAAGAAGCAAACCGAAACCGCTGCCGCAAAACCAGCCGACGAAAACGCCCTGCCCCCGTTGGTGCGCCCCCGCTCGCTTTCCTCCGAGGTCACCCGGCTGCTAAAATCGCTCGGCGAACAATTCAACACCGCCCCGCCTCTGACGGCTCCGGCCGAAATCCCCGGCAAGGTCGCCGAACTCGACCCGCAACCGACCGGCACCATCGCCAAGGGAGGCCGGGATGGCGCGCGGTGATGTCTGTGCTTTCATAGTAATTGCGACGGCCGGCCTCTCGCTCAGACGCCCCCCTCTGTCCCTTCGGGACATCTCCCCCACACGGGGGGAGATCGGTCGGGAATTCAGTACTCCATCCGTAAGGTGGCCTAAGAAATTTATGGCAATCTCCCCCCTTGTGGGGGAGATGTCCCGGAGGGACAGAGAGGGGTATGAAACCCCAAGCTCAAAGCACAACTTCCCATCAGTCCTCGCGCATTCCCGGTAAAGCCCTTGTTCCGCATCCCCCTCCTCGTCGCTCTTGCCCTGTCCGTCGCCTTTGGCGTCGGCATCGTTTCGAGCGTGTCGGCCCTGAAAGCCACGGTCGGGTTCGGGGCGATTGCGCTTGGCCCCTGGGTAGCGTTTCCCGACGCGCAGACGGAAAACACCGATCCCTATGCCAAGGCCCACCGGGCACGCGCCGGCAAGCTGCTCTATGGCGGCGCCGAAGGCCTGCAGTTTACTGCGGCAATGGACAGCAACGGCGAAAAGCTGGCCTCCAACTGCACCTATGATATCTCCGGCATGACCCCGCCTGCGCGCTTCTGGACGCTGTATGCGACCCATGCCAACGACCAGCCGATGAAGATCGCCGCGGAACTGCCGGCGGCAACCAATGCCTGGACGGTGCTGCGCCAGCCCGACAGTTCCTTCGTCATCCATGTCTCGCCGGTGGCCCAGCCGGACAACTGGCTGGCCATCCGCCGCTCCGGCGCCTTCAAGCTGGTGCTGACCCTGCTCGACACTCCGACGGCCGGTTCTTCCGGTCTCATCGATCTCGCCATGCCGAAGATCGTCAAGACGGGGTGCCCGAATGCGTAGCACCCTTTTTGCCATCCTTGTCGGCCTGGTTGGTGCAGCCCTCCTGCATATCGTCATCATTCTGGCTTTGCCGCAATTTACCGGCAGGGACGCCTACAGCCGGGTGCTCGGCCTCTATGAGATGGACAGTTTCTTTCCACTCACCAGTGAGCCCGGCCCGACCGGCCTTGCCAATGACGATCCTTTCCTGAGGGTCGCCGTCTGCGGATTTTCGGTGGATGCCGGGCCGGCCCGCTTCGTCGCGAAGGGCGCGGTACCGTTCTGGTCGCTGGCGATCTATGACGCCAACTCCAACGAGATTTTCAGCATGAACGACCATACGGCCGTCAATGGCAATCTCGATCTGGTCATGGCCACCCCGATCCAGCTCGTTGATCTGAGAAAGACGCCGCCCGCAAGCCTCGCGCAGTCGATCATGGTGGCGATGCCCGACGAGGAAGGCTATGCCGTCCTTCGGGCGCTTGCACCGACGGACAGTTATGAGGAAACCGTGCGCAATTTTCTGGCCGAATCCAGCTGCGAGCCGTTCCGGCGATAATGTTTGGAAAATGCCCCCGCGCCCAACGGCGGCGGTATTCAATAAAGAAATTATAAAAAGACAATTCAATCAAACGCCGGAGCCTCGCCGTAAAGCATCGAGCCGGCTAAAATATCAATGCTTCTTTGCTCTGCCTGGGGTCTTTTTCGAGGGCAAATCACCCGGGTGACCGTCCAGCCGCTCGTAACGGATGCCGGTAAACAACAGGATGACCGCATTGCTTGGCGCAATCGGACCCATCGATGGTTTTGGCGGTGCCCGCACCAGGCGGTCCTCCAGACTGATAACCTCTGCCATGCTCGTCTCCAAAAATGGTTGAGACGGATGAACTACCGTACTGATTTCACCCTGCCCGCTTCGCGGGCTGGCGCGTCCCAATGTCTTCAGGCTTTTGGCCATCCGGCGTTGGGCATCTGCGCCTTTCTCGTTGCTCCTTCTTCCGGGAATTCCGGATTTCATGCCAGTCCACGTGCCAGTTCAAAGGCGACAATGCCGATGATATCCAAGCACATCACGCGCCGTCAGATTGAGCCATACGATAGTTAACAGCGCCTTAACGGTTGTGACTACAATTTGACCGAAACAGCGCCTGTCCCGGTCATACCCCAAAATGGATATGTCCGGCGCGACGGCACCGGACACTGTTCCCGCCTTGCAGGAACCAATATAGACGAATGCTCATGCAAGGGAGTTTCGCAGGAAACACCCTGACGGCGGATTTTATCGCCGTGCGAGCAGGCCGATGACGAAAGATACGCCGGCAATTGCCAACAGTGTCGAAACGGGTTCTTCGCGAATGCGGTCACGCAGCCGCTCTGTCAGCACCTCGACTTCCGAGGCAGCAACCGCCTTGGCGCTGCTGCCAATGGCAGAAACGGAATCGGTCAGACGCGAGATTTCGGCACGCAGCTCGGCCAGCTGGTTCTCCAGATCGGCCTTTGCTGTACCGGCTTCGATCTCGGCAGTGATTTCTGCATCGTTGGGCACAGCTGCGAATTTCTTTTCGACCATGGTCAGGGCTCCTTTTTCAATGCTCCCAAAACGCATCAGCGGCGATTTGGTTCCCGACAAAGCAGCACCAGCCATGTACTCTCTGGCGTATTTTTCGATCAATAAAACTGTGAAACGCTACATCTGTTCCGACGCCATTCATATTGCCGCGCGAACGCGGAACGAAGCAGCTTATGTTAACGTTTATCTGGGCGGAAGATAAGCGCCAGGGCCGCAAAGACCTCAAAAAAGACACAAAAACAACGGTGTTTGAAGGAAACCGCGCGACAGCACCTGTCAGGGTCCGCCGGATGGATAGGGATGGAAAACCGATGATCATACCGCGACGATATTCATTCAAATCAGCACTGATGGTGATAGCCGCTGCTGCAACCGTTTTCATGCTGCCAGCCATCGCTCAGGCCGCAGAGGGTTTTGCGACGGCGAATGTCAACATGCGCTCCGGCCCCAGCACGCGCTACCCGGCCGTCACCGTCATTCCGGTCGGTACGCCGCTCGAAATTCACGGCTGCCTTGCCGACATGCCCTGGTGCGACGTGTCCTTCTATAACGGCCGCGGCTGGGTCGCTGGCCGTTATGTTCAGGCCCAGTACCAGCAACGCCGCGTTTACGTCGAGCCGGACTATTACGGTTCGCTCGGCATTCCGCTGGTCACGTTCGAACTCGGAAACTATTGGGATCGCAACTACCGCAACCGCGATTTCTATCGCGAGCGGGATTATTACCGCCGCGACCGCGACAGGGACCGCGTCAATCCGGATCGCCGGCCACGGCGCGACTACAACACCTATGAACGGCCGCGTTACAACAATAATGACGGCATCGTTATCGAGCGCCCGGGCCGTGACCGCGACCGGGAACGCATCGAACGCCGCCGCGACGACAATGCCCGGCAGTTCGAAAATGAACAGAACAATCGCCGCGAACGGGACCGCGAACGCATCGACCGCCGCAACAACAATAGCGAGCAGCAGTTTGAGCGTCCTCGCGATCGTGACCGCAACAATGAAGGCAGGCAGATCGAAAGACGCGACAACAACCGCGAGCGGCAGGTTGAGCGCGACAACAATAATCAGCAGCGGATCGAACGCCGGAATAACAGTCAGCAGCAGATCGAAGGCGGTAACGACCGGCCCAGATTCCGCGGCGATGGCGGCGGAGGTTGCAATCCGCGCGACGTGAACTGCAACAACTAAGTTCGATCCAAACGACGGCAGAACGGGCGGCATCAAGCCGCCCGTTTTCATGTCAGCAGGACGGAGTACACGGAAGTCGATTTAGCGGAACCAAATCATCGCGCAGGGGTTGTTCTTTCTTGACGGGAGAACACCATGTTTCTAAGTCCTCTGCAGCACTGGGCCGGCGAATATCGCCGTAGACAATGCGCGCGAAGCGTTTATCCCACCCTGACGCTGCTCGTCGACAAAGCCCATCTGGCCGGCTGGAGCCGCGAGGAGGTTTTGATCGCGATTGCCGATGCTGCCGATCATCAACTGGCGGATATCACTGGCAACTGCGTCGTCACAGTCATCGATAATGACGATCCGCAGGCCGAAGCGCCGGAGAAACCTGTGCAAAAGCAGCTGGCCGTGCCTAAGAGCGCTGCCGATTTGGTCCGGTAAACGGAATGTTAACCACGTCGCCCTATTCTCGAATGATCATTCAGCCATGATCGGCAGGGTCGGCATCGCCTTCATTGGCACCAATGTTTTCAGCACCTTAGCGTTGATAACAGGGGTAACGCCAACAGCGTTCGAAAACGTTCCCATCGTCCATGACTGAAATTTCGCCACCCTTTCGGACAAGCAGCAATGCCGGCACGTCCGAAATCGGGACAATGTGTTGTGCGTATGAGTGGGTGTATCCGTGGCGGACCGGTTTCGTGAGTTGGAAAGACCGCAGGCAGGGCGGCTGAAGGACGTGGTCCTGATGGCGACCGTGACCGGTTTTGAAGGACTGCGCCGTCCCCGCCGGATCGATCTCAAGCAATTCTCCGAACTGTTCGACCCGCTGTTTTCCGCCTCCAGCGACGAGGCCCGCCGTCAGGCCGCCGCCGCCCTTTCCCAATGCCAGCACGTGCCACCATCGGTGGCGCTGCAGATTGGCAATGCGCCGATTTCCATTGCAGCGATCTTCCTTACCCGCTCCGCCTCGATCGATGATGCGATACTGCTGCAGGTCATCCGCAGCCAGGG
This sequence comes from Pararhizobium sp., assembly GCF_965279435.1. Lineage (NCBI taxonomy): Bacteria > Pseudomonadati > Pseudomonadota > Alphaproteobacteria > Hyphomicrobiales > Rhizobiaceae > Pararhizobium > Pararhizobium sp. The sequence goes on along the minus strand of NZ_CBDIHY010000003.1, from coordinate 2,740,107 downwards.
GCAGGCGCACGCCACTGCCATTGCCCGCCGCGACAATCTTTCGGTTCATGTGGTCGATGCCCTCGTCGAGCGCCGCCAGACCGCTGCCGCACCGGCAAAGACGGCCGCTCCTGCCCTGCAGGCCTCCCCGGCCGCGCGGACTGCCGACGCGCCGGCACAGCGCCAGCCCGAGGCGACGGCGCAGGACATGACCACGGCAAAACTGCTGCGCGAGGAAAAACTGCGCGGCGATCTGAAATCGCTGGCGCGCGTCCCCCAGAAAACCGGATCTGTCCTGCCGGCCATTGCGCCACTGGACCCGCTGCATGAGGCGCTGCTCGTGCGCTTCGCCCGCTCCGGCGAGGCCAATCTCTTCGCGGCCAGCCTGTCGGATGCACTGTCCTCTACGGGTGAACTCGGCGAGCGCATCCTGCTCGACATATCCGGCCAGCAGCTCGCCACCACGTTGACGGCGCTGGACATGCACGCCGATGACAGTCTTTTCGTGCTTTGCGCATTTTATCCCGACCTCACCGAACGGCTCGGTGGCGGCACGCGCGGCGAAGCACTGCTCGCCTCCTTGACCGCAGAAGCCTGTCGCGTCCGCGTTCAGGCCTGGCTGCAGTCGGACCAGAAGGATACGGTCGGCCCATCCGAACATCAGGCCTACCTGTCACCGGACCGTGGCAACGATTCACGCCAGACGGCGGCCCGCCAGGACCCGGCCCACGTTGCCGCCGACATCCAGCAGAAACGGACCTTCGGCCGCGGCCGCTGAGGTTTCACAGGTTCAATTGGGCTTTTCGGTCACGACGTCGAACAGATCGCCGCGCGTATCCACCTCGATCTCCACCACCCAGCAATCCGGATCAAACCGGATTTCGCGGGCGATCGCCTGATCGACCGCATCGGCATCCACGTTGTCTAGCCGTATCTCGAACAGGCGGCCGGATGCCTCTTCATCGAAGAAACTCTGCGGTGCCGGTGCATAGAGCGTTTCGGTGCCCTGACGTGACCGCTGCCGGATGAAGATCGCCCCTGCCTCGCCTGCGCCCTTGCGCAGCACGGCCGCATAGGCGCCAAGGCCAAAGACCCGGCGGACGAGGGCAGACACGAAGATTTCGGATTTCAGGCGCATGGATGGCTGATACACCGGTGCGGGCGGAGGCGCAAACATCCCTGCTCCCCCTAACCAATCTCCCGTTCATTGTGCCGGTGTTAAACCCGGATCGCCAGCCGCAACCCGCCCCAGTGCCGGCCGTTGACGAAGATCGGGGCAGAGATATCCTTCATCAGCACAAAATTCCCGGCCCCCATGTCACGCCGGTAGGTCTGCACCAGGAAAGGCTCGGTGCTGCGGCCTGCGGCAAGGCCGACCCGATCATTGAACATGCGGCGGTTGCGGCAGTTGGCGGTATTCCAGTCGGTATCGCCGGGCCGCTGCGGATGGGAGAACTTGCGATTGTGGGTCGGTAGATAACCATTCTCGTCGATCGGCGCACAAAAAGCGACACGCTCGTCGGACATGGCGACCGGCTCGAGGATGGCCGGCAGAACGCGGTCGGTAAACTCGGTAAAGCGGGTGGTCATCTGCACCGGACTGCTACCCGCGATCTGCCGGTACTGCCGGTCAAACAGGGCATCCATACTGATCGTGCCAGACGCGACATGGCGCTCAAACACCCCGGAAATCGTCGCTGCGACCGCGCTGGCGGTGCGGATATGGGGGCTGTCGGGCGTTTCAAGCCCGGCGCTCGCCGTCACCTGGATGATCTTTTCAGAGACCGCGACGACGGCATCGACGCGGGCGGAAGCGGTCTTCAGCGCGCCGCTCGATGTATGGATCTCGGCAGCGATACCCGTCAGTTGCTCGGCAAAGGCTGCATATTGCCGGTCCACCGCATCGGTGGTTCCGGTGACGGACGAGGCGCTGTCGAGGATCGCCGACATCACCTGTTCAAGGCTGGCAAAGGAGCCCTGGATCTCGCTAGCCTTTTCCTTGACGCCGTTCGCCGAGGCCGAGGCCTGCTCGCCCGCAGAGGTCAACCGCACGATGCGACTGCGCAGTTCGCCAAGCGTCTTCTGGATCGAGGCGGTGGTCTGCGATGTCTGCAGCGCCAGCGCCCGCACTTCGGACGCGACCACGGCAAAGCCCTTGCCCGCGTCGCCAGCGCGCGCTGCCTCAATCGCGGCGTTCAGCGCCAGAAGGTTGGTCTGGCGGGCAATGGTGCCGATCTCGCCGGCAAACCGGTCGACCTCGGATAATGCGCCGGAGAAGGACGAAATTTCCGTGCCTATTTCCCGTGTCGTTGCGACCATATGGTCGATTTCGAGCAGCGAGCCCTGCAGCCGCGTCCCCTGCTCGCCCAGCACCGTGCGGGCGCTGGTGGCCGACGCATCGGTTTCGCGCAGCGAGCGGGCGACCTCGCCATTGGCGGCGGCAATCGAGCGGGCGGTTGCGGTAACGCTGGAAAAGATATCGACATGGCGGGCAGACAGCGCCGCAGCATCCTGGATGGCGCCGGCAATATCGACAAGGTCGATGCCAAGACCAGCGGCCTCTCGGGCCAGATCGGCGATGACACGTCCGAGGCTCGCTGAGCCCACATCGCTATCGTCCTCACCCGGCTCATTTCCGGGCATAGGTATGCGCAAAGCCGTCGTCACCATCCCAATTCTCCTCAACCCGGATACAACCTATGCGAACAGGGTTAACGAAGCGAAAACGGGAATTTTGGTGAACTGCAACGGGTACGGGAAACTCAGAGCGCGCCGATTTCCTTCATTTTCTTCAGCACCTTGTCGCTCGGCTGTCCGGTTTCGGGCAGGCGGTAGTGCTTTTCGAAATGGCGGATGGCCGTTCGCGTCTGCTCACCGGCCACACCATCGACCGAGACATCGGTATAGGCCAGATTGCTCAGACCCTTCTGGATGTTCATCACCAGTTCGCTGGAAGCGGGAATATCGACCTTGGGGATATATTGCGGATCGATCTCGGCATTACGGATCGCCGCAGCCACCGGATCGAGCTCGCCCTTGCCGCCCTTGACGTTCTCATAGGGCCGCTGCGCCGGTTTTGCCGAAGCAAGCGATTTCGCTTTTGCCGGCTGCGTGCTGCCTGTGCCCTGCAGGGCCGCCAAAAGCGTATCACTGGCGGAGCCGGTTTCTGTCCTGCCCGCCTGTTTTTCAAAACGCAGAATCGCCGCCGATGTTTTCGGACCGGTCTTGCCATCGGCGGGGCCGTCGTAAAAGCCCCGGCGCGCCAGTTCCTTCTGGATACCGGCTACCAGTGCCGTGTCGGTCGCAGGCGTTGCTGCGGGTGCAGACTGGATGATCTGCGAAACGGTTTCCGCATCCGTCTCCGGCTGCGGTTTCGGCTGCTCGATGCTGGCGGTCTGCTGCTCCTCGTCCTCGCGCTGAATGACGAAGGTCGTCACCTTGCGCGGTGCAAGGCTGTCGTCTTCGGCAGCAGCCTTGGCGGCTTGCGGATCGACAAACGGCAGGCGCGTGCGCATGAACGGCGATGGATGGGCGCCCGGCTGATACCACATGGCATTGGCGGCAACAAAACTGAAGGCGATGGCAAACGCCAGCGAACCGCCAAAGGCGCGCGGATTGCGCGACGCCAGGCGGCCGGCGAAGGTCAGACCGCGCATCGCCAGGCCAACGGTCACAAGACCGGGGCCGCGCTGCGCCTTCTTTTTCTTCTCAGGCTGTTTTCGCTTGCGAGCCGTCATGACCAGCACCCCCGTTCATTCCATCGGCATCCTTCCGGCTCATCTCCGGATGGGCCTTACCGTTCGTCTTTACCCGCGTACGCTCCTTCAGGCGCGGCGGAAACTCCACCATTGTCTGTTCCACAGCTTCCTGCTCGTCGATGCCGACAATACCGGAGCCGTCGAGCGCGATCGTCACGGTGATCACAGTGCCTTCGCCCGGACGGCTGCGGATATCGAATTGCCCGCCATGCAGAGCGACGAGGCCCTTCACCAGCGACAGGCCAAGGCCGGTGCCTTCGTACTTGCGGGTATAGTCGTTCTGGATCTGCACGAACGGCTGGCCGAGCATCGACAGCTTGTTTTCGGCGATGCCGATGCCGGTATCGCTGACGATCAGGTTGAGATTGCTGCCGGCGATTTCGGCGTCGATGGTGACCAGACCGCCGCGATCGGTGAACTTGATGGCATTGCCGACCAAGTTGATCAGAATCTGCTGGATGGCGCGCTGGTCGGCATTGACTTCGCCGACGCTGCGCATGATCCGGCTGGTCAGCTGAACGCCCTTTTCGCGCGCCTGCAGGCCGAGCATGGCTTCGCAGGCATTGACGACATCGGCGACCCGGAAGGGCTCGGGGATCAGCTCGTAGCGGCCGGCCTCGATCTTGCTCATGTCGAGCATGGTGTTGACGACTGATAGAAGATGGTGGCCCGACTGATTAATCAGCGAAACATATTCGCGCTGCCGGTCGTTTTCGAGCTTGCCGAAATACTCGCCGGACAGGATGTCGGAAAAACCGAGAATGGCATTGAGCGGCGTGCGCAGCTCATGGCTGACGGCAGCGAGGAACCGGGTCTTGGCATCGTTGGCCGTCTCGGCAAGTCCGGTCTTGTAGATCGCCTCGGCGCGCAGACGCGCCTCTTCGGACACGTCGCGCGACTGGACGAGGATGGAGAACTCGCCTTCCGCCTCGCCAAGTGCCGTCATTTCGCAGCGCATATGGACGAACTGCTCGCCGCCGGCAAAGACGTTGGGGTGTTCCAGCCGGATGTCGATGGTCGCCTGGCGGTTGCCTTGGCGCAGTGTATCGATGGCCTGCAGGAAGAGAATGCGATCGGAAACGTGAATCTGTTCGATAAACCCACGGCCGCCCGGATTGCGCATCCAGGCGAGATAGGTTTCGGCATCGCGGCCATGAACGGATGTGACCGAGCCGCGGATATCGTGGATCGTCACCAGACCGGCAAAACAATCATAGTGGCGGGCGCCAGTGTCGATGGAGGTCTCCCGGGTTTCGCCAATGGCATGGGCCGGCGTGCGGTTGCGCTGATAGGCAATGCCGCCGACGGCAGCGATCAGGGCTGAAGCACCGACCAGGGCAGCACCCACCGGCAGGGCCAGCGAAACCGGCAAGGCGACGGACAGAGCGAGAGGAACGGTCGGGAAGGCAACAAGAGCAGTGGCGGCGACCGCCCGGACGACGGCGAACTCGCGGCTTGCCTCCGGCTCTCCCGCCAGCTGGCGGGGCAGCCAAAGGCGTGCGGCGTCGTCGATGCGAGACGCCATCCTGCCAGCAATGTTACGCAATACTCTCAACGTCTAACCCTGTACGCTCGTTCTTTTCCGGACCCCGTCATGGCTCCGTCCTTTTATAAGCAAGTATTCATACATGACCGGAAACGGACTTTTTGAACAATCGCTTTGCACATCCGAATTTCGCACTGGCGGCTTAATGAAAGGATAAATGAAATTGCGACAAATCCCGCGAAAGGCCCTCAAAGTCCCATTCCGGGACAAATCGCCGGGGCTTTGTCTTTTGTGGTTAATGGGGTGTAAGCGCTGGATTTCAAGTGGTTTTCGGCCTCGCGTTAACCTCTGTGGCAACACCACCCGAGCATAAATCCCGCGTTTGCTGCCCTGCCCGGTTCCGCTCTGCCTTGAACCTTAATGGCAACTGTTAAAATGCGATGCAAATGCCATTCAAAAGCCGATAATTCGAATTTTATGAAAAGACAGTGCAAATACCACCGGTTTTGGCAAAGGCATGTTCCGAATCCCGGCCTAAGGTGTGATGACAAGGCGCCAAGGGAGCGAACCCGGCAGAGACCGGACGCAGGTTTGAGTGCCTTACCAAAGGATGGGCAAGACAATGTGGTTTCTGATCAAAGGAACATTCTGGTTTTCGCTGGTGCTGGTGCTGCTGCCGTTTCTCGATCCGGCCAGCACCTCGACGCTGGAGCGTGGCCCCAAGGTCGATGTCGGCGATACGGTCTCGGCCGCAACCGAAGCCTTCGGCTATATCAGCGCCATCTGCGTCGAAAAGCCGGATGTCTGCGTCAAGGGCACAGAGACGTTCGTGGCGCTCGGCCACCGGGCCCGCGAAGGCGCCAAGATCGCCTATCAGTTTCTCGACCAGCAATTTGCCGAACCCAGCGATGCCGTGACCACAGGCACAGTGGCTGCATCCGAGCAGCCCGCTGTTGACGTCACCGCCGATGTCGCCACAGCCGAACAGGCCGCCGCACAGCCGGAACCGATCTTCAACCGAATTCCCGTCCCGGAAAAGCGCATCGAGCCGAACGCATCAGTTCTGCGATAACGCCCGTCCGGCTTGCTACCATGATTTTCAAGACTGTCTGAACTGCCGATTTTACGGCCGCCGTGAGGAACGCCCATCCCTCACGGCTTTTCTTTTTGCAGTTCTCATTTCGCGGCCCATCGCCTATATGAACGGCATGGACCAGACGAACACATCGCCGATCACACCGCTTGCCGAGATCATCGACAATTGCGCCTATCTGGACGATTGGCAGGACCGGATGAGCTATGTCATCGAGCTCGGCCGCAAGCTGCCGGAAATGCCGGAAGACAAGCGCACATCGGAAAACAAGGTGCAGGGCTGCGCCAGCCAGGTCTGGCTGGTGACCCATGCCAGTCCTGCGGCAAGCGATCCGATCCTGACCTTCGAGGGCGAATCGGATGCGCATATCGTGCGCGGCTTGGTCGCCATCGTGCTGTCGATCTTTTCCGGGCAGCATGCCTCCGATATCATCAAGACCGATGCCATCGACCTGTTCGGCCGCATGGGGCTGATCGAATACCTGACGGCGCAGCGCGCCAACGGCCTGCGTTCGATGATCAAGCGCATCAAGGACGAGGCTGCCCGCCAGCTGATCGCCTAGCCTACCAGTCGCCTGCATCGGGCCGGTAGCCCTCAGCACCCCAGGCATGGCTCCTTGGAGCCGCCCGTGGCGGGGCATAATGGCGTGCAAGCGCCATCAAGGCCGTGCGCAGCATCAGCTTGGCCGAACGCGCCGGCCATTGCCGCTCCCGCTCGACGATTTCCAGCCCCTTCTGGAAGCAGCAGACGTCGAGCGCCACGCCGCAGAGTTCCGGCCCAATCGCCTCCATCGCCTTTCCGACGCGAAACCGTGCAGACATGGCAGAATCGCTGAGATCAGCTGCACCGCCAGCACCTCCCCTGGTCTTCGTCGATAAGCGTGGCTCGTAGGACATGGTCAGCCGTGGTTGCAGATGCGCCCGGGTGAAATCGGCATGCAGCCTCTCGCCTGCTGCGATCGCGTCCGGCGGCAGGAAAGGCTGACCGGATTTTTCCTTCAGGCGTGCCGCCGCACCGAGCGGCGATTCCATTTGATTGACCCGGACGGCCTGACGGACGCCGTCCATTGCAACGGTCCCACTCTCCATTTCGCGGTGCTGCTCCTGAAACCCCTCTTCCGGCGTGACAAGGGCACGGCGCAGGAAAGGCAGCGCTTCTGCCGTTGCCCGCATGGAATGGCCATCAAGGATGACCAGCCCGAGGGAAAGGGCATGAGCGACCGTGGCTCCAGCAACCGGGCGCGACAACTTGCCACCATGCGAACCATCGCCGTCAAGAATGAGCGTCACGCCCCTCTCACCCGGCTTCAGCCGGACAGGAGCGTGGGTGACGACAGAGCGGACGAAGCGAACAATATCCTTTTGCGCGGTGCGGGCGCCGGTTGTCGCCTCATGCATGGTCCCGCCCTCCCGGCGCACCGAAGAAGCAGGTGACGACGCGCTCCAGCGCCGCGATGAAATCATCGAAAGCCTGATCGTCGCGCCGATCCTCGACGACATTGCAGGCATGGCTGACGGTGGTGCGGTCACGCCCGAAGGAATAGCCGATATCGGTCAGCGAAATCTGCAACACGACATGGCAGACATACATGGAAATCTGCCGGACATGGCAGCTGGTGCGGCGGCGGTCGCGCCTGAGCGGCACACGTTCTCCCACCAGCATGACCATCTCCGCCGTTACCTGGCGCACAAGACGGCATCGGAGATGGGCGGCAACGGACAGCACCGGCCCCCAGGGATCGGCCAGCGTTCCGGAGCCGGACGGCAGGATGGACTGCTGGACCACGCGCGCTCTCGGCACAGGTGAGAAATGTTCTGGAGACGGAGGCCGATGAAGAAAATTGCTAAGGTGCATGGTTGACTCCCTTGATAGGAATTAATTCATACACCCTAGTACGACGGCGGGGATGAATGAAAGCACGCGACCACAACCAGCCGTTGTTTTTCCATCATTTTCGGGAATTTTGCAGAAAATAATAGGTATATTTTCCTCGTTGCCGATTTCTTGTATTGCCAATGCATACAAAAAAAAGCCGGCCTGTGGGAGTCAGGCCGGCTTGGAAGTCTGATTGCAAATATCCGCTTGGCTTACTTGACGCGGCGCTTGCGGCGCTGGCCGAGGCCCATTTCCTTGGCGAGGCGCGAACGCGCTTCGGCATAGGCCGGTGCGACCATCGGATAGTCCGACGGCAGATCCCACTTCTCGCGGTACTCTTCCGGCGACAGCGTGTGATGGGTCATCAGGTGGCGCTTCAGCGACTTGAACGTGCCGCCGCACTCCAAACAGGTGATCTGGTCGTCCTGAACCGACTTGCGCACCGAAACGGCAGGCTTCGGCTTTTCGATCACAACCGCGACCGGTGCCGGGCTGCTCGTGTTGTTCAGCGCAGCATGCACATCACCGATCAGCGTCGACAGCTCGGCGACCGGCACGACATGATTGCTGACATAGGCAGCGACGATCTCGGCGGTCAATTCAACCAGCAGATCATGGCCCGAGCCAAGCGGTAAATCCGTCATTTTTTCTTTCTCCTATCGGAATCACTTCAAACGTGGCCGCGACGGGTTTATCGCGGACACAACGAACTCATCTTGAGAAAGTGCCCGACTATCACATTCCCCGCCGGGCCAGATGCGCTTTGCTCCTGACAGCGACAGAAAACCACGACAACCGCATAATACTCCTAATTCCCAGGGATTGGAATCCGTTACCAAAGCGCCGGGACAACCCTGCGCCTCAAAGCAACGATCAATAGTCACAACCCATGCTGGAATTTCAGAATGAAGTAATACGGAAATGGACACTTTGCCTTTACTCGATTAACATCGATCGGGCAAAAGTCCAATCATAATTTATGCGAGATTTAGCCTATTGATCTTTAAAGGCGGCGCATATCAGCGTGCAACCGGAAACATTACGATACATTTTGCCGCAGAGGCTGCGCCCTTCGCCAACTAATCGATATTTTACTTGGCATTAACCATACTGTTTCCAGCAATACCAAGAGCCAGCGTCCGGACATTCTAGTGAAACCAAAGTGGCCGGCGCAATTAAGCCGGTGGCGCCTGATTGGGAATCGCGCGATCGCATGCATCGCGGCAGAATGCGTTCGATTAAAGGCACAGTGCCTCAGAGGCCATGGGATTTCTGTGGAGACTGCGGCAGCTGGTCGGTCACCGACAGATTGGTCAGCCTGTACCCGGCCTGATGGGCAGCCTTGGCCAGCAGGTGGGCCGAGAGCGGTGCAGTCAGCACGAAAAAGGCAAAACCGGCAAGGGCGCGCAGAAGGATGGCGATGTCCATCGCGTGGATACCGGCGGCAAGCAGCAGCAGGCCGGAGCCGATCGTACCAGCCTTGGAGGCCGCGTGCATGCGTGTATAGAGATCGGGAAAGCGCAGCACCCCAAGGGCCGCCAGCAGGCTGAACAGCGAGCCGATGACCAGCAGCGCGCTGACCGCGAGCGCGGTCACCATATTGGGATCACTTGCCATTACCGGGCTCCCTTCTTATTGCGGCGCTCCGGCTTGCCACGCCTGGCCTTTTGCCCTGCTGTCATCGGGCGCCCGTCTGCCCCCTTGTCCTTTTCCGGCGACAGTCCGCGCGCCAGAATGAAGCGGGCAAAGGCGACGGTTGCCAGGAAGCCGACGAGGCTGAGCGCAATGGCGATGTCGATATAGAGATTGAAGCCGCTCTTGATGGCAAGGACGGCGATCAGGCCGATGGCAATTGCCACCAGCATGTCGAGGCCGAGCACCCGGTCGGGCAGTGTCGGCCCGCGCAGGATCCGAACCACCGTCAGCAGCAGGCCGAGCGACAGCGCAGCCAGCGCGAAATAGACAGACGAGGACAGGATGACAGAGGCGCTCATAGCGGAAAGGCCTCCCGGATGCGGCGCTCGAAGCCGTTGGAAATTGCCCGTTTCTCGGCCGCAGGATCGTGGCAATCGAGCGCGTGGACATACAGCGTCTTGCGGTCGTCGGACACGTCGACCGACAGCGTGCCCGGCGTCAGCGTAATCAGGTTGGCCAAGAGGGTGATTTCGAAATCCCTGGTCAGCGACAGCGGGAAGGCAAAGATGCCCGGCCGCAACCGCATGTTGGGCCGCACCACCAGGATCGCCACCTTGATGGCCGACAGTGACAGTTCCTTGAAGAACAGCGCGACAAGCAACAGCAGCTTGACGGGGCGGACACGGTGGCGTGCCACGGCAAACTGTTCACGCACCAGCCAGATCGACAACGCGCCAACCGCGAAGCCAAGCAGCAGGTTGTGCATGGTGAAACTGCCGGACACGGCCGCCCAGGTCAGCATCAGCAGCAGATTGACGGCAAGGAATGTCATGGCGCACCTCCCGCCGGGAAAACGGAGTTGAGATAGGCGGATGGCTCGTTGAGCGTCGCTGCGGCCTGTTGAGCGAGGTTCAGCAGGGTTTCGGGAAACAGCCCGATGAGAACGCTTGATACCGTCAGGACGAGGATTGGCAAAAGGGCGGTGATCGCCAGCGGCTGCGGCACTGCCGCCGTCTGGGCAGGCGCCGGGCGCCAATAGGCCAGCAGGAACACCCGGCCGGTGGCAATCATGGTGAGGAAACCGGACAACAGCAGGATAGCCGCCAACCAGGAAACGCCACCATCGATGGCGGCCTTGACCAGCACGACCTTCGGCCAGAAGCCGGAAAACGGCGGCAGGCCGGACACCGCGAAGAACAGCATCAGCGACAACGCCGTGAACAGCAGGTGGTGGCGATAGAGCCCGCCACTCACAGTGAGCGAAAATCCGCCACTCAACCGGGCGGCAAGACCGGCCGCCAGATAGAGCGCCGTCATCACCAGCATCGAATGCACCGCATAGAAGATCACCCCGCCGATCGCCTCCGGGCTACCGATGGCGATACCGGCGAGCATGGCGCCGATGCCGGAAATGACGAGATAACCGAGCAGGCGGCGGGTATCGCTCTGCGCCAGCGCGCCGAGTGATCCGGTCAGCATCGTCAGCGCCGCGACGATGGCCAGGACTAGGCTCAGTTGTTCGCGTTCGGCCGGAAACAGCATGACGCCGATGCGGATCAAGGCATAGATGCCGACCTTGGTCAGCAGGCCGGCGAACAGCGCCGACACGACGATACGCGGCGTGTGATAGGAGGCAGGCAACCAGAAATTCACCGGGAAAGCCGCCGCCTTCATTGCGAAGGCGAGCGTGTAGAGCGCCGTCAGCGTCACCAGCGGCGCCGTCATCTGCAGGCTGGGTGCCTTGCGGGCGATATCGGCCATGTTGAGCGTGCCGAAGATGCCGTAGAGATAGCCGGTTGTGATCAGGAACAGCGTGGTGGCGACCAGATTGAGAAAGCCGTATTTCACCGCGCCGTCGATCTGCTCACGTTCGGAGCCCAGCACCAGAAGGCCGAAGGACGAGATCAGCAGCACCTCGAACCAGACGTAGAGATTGAAGACGTCGCCGGTCAGAAACGCGCCGCTGACGCCGGCCATGAGCAGCATCAGGAAGGGATAGAAGCCATAGCGTCTGCCGCTGGCATTGATGTCATCGATGGCAGCGACCGCGCCAATCAGCGCCGCCACCGCTGATGTCAGCGCAAACAGGGCGCCGGTGAGATCGACCGTGAACGCGATGCCGAACGGCGGCAGCCAACGGCCCATGACCATCGTCACCGGTCCATTTTGGGCGACATGCCAGAGAAGCACCGCATCGAGCCCGACGAGAACTGCAAGCGCTGCCACGGCGACCAGCGGCTGGGCGACACTTTTGTGGCGGATCATCAGCAGGATGGCGCCGACGGCAAGGCACCAGGCGACCGGCAGGATCACCAGCCAGTCGAGCGCCGCCACCGGTTGAAGAACCAGGGCTGCGGAGAGATCGGCGGTAGAGGAGGAAACGGCCATGTCTGTCAGTATCCAAGCGGCGGCGGCTGGACGTCGTCCGGCTCGGCCACGCACATAGCATCGGTGTTGTCCGTTCCCAGAACGCTATAGGCGCGCCAGGACAGCACCAGAAGGAAGGCGAAGAACGAAAATGAAATGACGATTGCCGTCAGGATCAGCGCCTGCGGCAAGGGATTGGCGGTCGCACCGGCTGGCACGTCGAGCCCTGCCCCTATCACCGGCGGCACCTCGCGCATGATACGGCCGCTGGTGAAGATCAGCAGGTTGACCGCATTGCCGAGGATGGCGACACCGAGCAGCATGCGGATGATGTATTTCGACAACAGCAGATAGACGGCGACGGCGAGGAAAATGCCAGTCAGAACGGCAAGAACGGGCTCCATCAATCTTCCCCCCTTTCCTCAAGTGACAGGGCGATTGAGGTGACCGCGCCGACCACGACCAGATAGACGCCGATATCGAAGGTCATGACGCTCGACAGCGGGATCTCTTCGCCGAGTATCACCGGATAAACCCAGAGCCCGGTCATGAAGGGTACGTGGAAGAGCATCGACAGCAGGCCGGACAGCGTTGCCAGCAACAGCCCGGCACCGGCGATCGACAGCGGGTGAAAGACGATGGCGCGGCGCACCGTCTCGACGCCGAAGGCAATGCCGTAGATCGACAGCGCGGCAACGGCGATCAGGCCGCCGATAAAACCGCCGCCCGGCTCGTTATGGCCGCGCAACAGCACGAAGATCGAAAACAGCACCATCACGCTGACGATGACCGGGGCGATGGTGCGGAAGATCAGCGACTTCATCGGCCGGTCTCCTCTGCATCCGGATCATTGTCGGCGATGCGGCGCATCGAGCCTGCCCGCAGCCGCACCAGCGACAGAACCGCCAGCCCGGCAATCATCACCACGGCAATCTCGCCCAGCGTATCCGTGCCGCGGAAATCGACGATGATGACGTTGACGATATTGGCGCCATGGGCGACGGTTTTCGAATATTGCGCGAAGAAATCCGACAGTGCCGTATCGAACGGCACTTGCGTCACCTTCAGCAGCAGCAGCCCGGCGCCGAGCCCGCAGGCAATGGCGATCGCCGCATCCGGCAAGGTTTCGCGGAACGGCCGGTGATCCGACGGCGACAGCTTGAGCCGCGTCATCACCAGTGCAAGGATGACGACAGCCAGCGTTTCGATCATGAACTGGGTGAAGGCCAGATCCGGCGCTCCGTAGAGCAGGAAGATGACCGCGACGGAAAAGCCCTGAATGCCGAGCGACACGATCGCTGTCAGCCGGTCCTTGGCAACAACCACGGCAAACAGGCCGATCACCGCAATGAACATGATGGCCAGTTCGTGCAACGGAATGGACGGAAACACCGGCGCCAGCGCCAGTTCACCGAACAGGAACGGCGGCACCAGAAGAACGACCGCAATCGCCACGAAAGTCATGGTCATGTAGCTGCCCAGCCTGCCATTCTGCAGCCGGCGGGTCACCGCAAAGGACAGGCGCACCAGGCCACGGATGGCCTGATCGAAGCCCCGGTCCGGACCCCAGCCGATCCAGGCGAGAACCGACGCGACACCTGCCCGCACCTGCGCAAGGCCAATGTAGAGGGCAATACCGATGATGATAGTGAGGCCGGACAGCGCCAGCGGCACGCCGATATGGGGAGTAAGCGAAATGGCGACGGAGCGCGGTTCGCCCGCAATGGCAGAGGCCATCGGCGTCGAGAACAGCGCGTGGACGGTGCCCGACAACACGGCGGCGGCGAGCCCGGCCAGCGCCAGAACGGCAGGCCCGAGCCAGAGCAGCACGGGTGCTTCATGGGCATGTTTCGGCGTGGCGACGGGTTTGCCAGCGAACGGCTTCAGCGCCACGGCAAAGGCGATGGCAAACATCAGCGCATTGCCGGTTACAGTCAGAATGGCAAAAACGATCGAACGCGGATCAAAGGACGACAGCGCGGCATAAACCTCTTCCTTGGCCAGAAAGCCGAAGAAGGGCGGCAGGCCGCCCATCGAGATGGCGGCGGCAAGCGCGATCGCGAATGTCAGCGGCATTGCCGAACGCAGTCCGCCGAGCCGCGTCACGTCACGCGTGCCGGTCTCATGGTCGATGATACCCGCGACCATGAACAGCGCGCCCTTGAACAGCGAATGCGCAACGAGATACAGCACCGCCGCTTCGATGGCATAGGGCGTACCGAAGCCCGTGAGCATGACCAGAAGGCCGAGCGACGACATTGTCGTATAGGCGAGCATCAGCTTCAGATCGGTCTGGCGCACGGCGAGAAGCGCGCCGATGACGAGTGTAGCGGCACCGAATGCCGGCAGGATGAGCTGCCATTCCGGCGTGCCGCCCAGCACCGGATTGAGCCGCATCAACAGATAGACGCCAGCCTTCACCATAGTTGCCGAGTGCAGGTAGGCCGAGACCGGGGTCGGCGCTTCCATGGCGTTCGGCAGCCAGAAATGGAACGGAAACTGGGCCGATTTGGTAAAGGCGCCGCCGAGCACCAGAACAAGCGCTGCGAGATAGAGCGGGCTCGCCTTGATAACGGGGCCAAGCGCCATCAGCGCAGAGAACTGGGTGACGCCGGAAATGTTCCACAAAACGATCAGGCCGGCGAGCAGGAACAGTCCGCCGCCGCCGGTGACCACCAGTGCCTGAAACGCGGCGCGGCGCGCGGCCTCGCGGTGATGGTCAAAGCCGATCAAGAGGAACGAGGTGATCGACGTCAGTTCCCAGAAGATGAACAGCATCAGGAAGCTGTCGGAGGCAACCAGCCCCAGCATCGATCCCATGAACATCAACAGGAACGAAAAGAACCGGCCCTGATGCACATGGCCCTTCAGATACCCACCGGCATAGAGCACGATCAGCGCGCCGATGCCGGAGATCAGCAGGATGAAGCTCAGCGACAGGCCGTCAATCAGCCAGGAAAACCGGACATTGAAGGATGGCACCCAGGTGTAGCCACCGGTGATCGCCGTGCCTTGGGCGATTTCGGCGGTAAAACCGGCAAAATGCACAAAGATCGCCGCCGGTATCAGGGCGAGCACCCAGGCGGCATTGTGGCCAAGCATTTTCGTCAGCAAGGGTGCGACGAGCGCGCCCAGGAAAGGCAGGCAGAGGGCCAGAAATGTCAGGTCGGTGACATTCACGGGTCAGCAGGTCCTTTCGTGAACGGGGTGGCGAAAAGCAGGAGTGGCGGCAAACGAACGCCGCAGTGTCTACCTGTGGGAATAAGGCAAGCGCGGGGTAAACTCAAGGTTACGGCGGGATATACAGGCCCCCTTTCCCGGTTGCGGCCTGCAAAACGTCCACAGTATCCCGATATCAATTTTGCCGTCAGGCCCGTGACAGCAATTGCCGCAGCCGCAGTTCGTCCTATCTGCTGTGCCATAACGTCACGGAGAGGCCGATGAACGCGAAGAGCACCTTGAAAGTCGATAGAACCGATGCGGAATGGCGGGAACTGCTGACCCCGGACCAATACCGGATCACCCGTCAACACGGCACCGAGCGGGCCTTCTCAAGCCCGGATTTCGAACTCGGCAAGACAGGCGTCTATCACTGCGTCTGTTGCAACCGGCCGCTTTATCGCTCGCAGACGAAATTCGATTCCGGGACCGGATGGCCGAGTTTTTTCGAGCCGATGTCCATGGATGCGGTGACGGAGCATCACGACGTCTCCTATGGCCTCAGCCGGACGGAAATTCGCTGCGCCGATTGTGATGCCCATCTCGGCCACGTCTTTCCCGACGGCCCGCCGCCGACCGGCTTGCGCTATTGCATGAACGGTGTTGCATTGACGTTCGAGCCGGGATGAGTTGTCCTCAGCAGCGATCGCCCTTTAGAACGGCAGAGGTTTGGTCTTGCACCGTCCCGTCAGATGCCGCGAATAGATGAAAGGCCTGCTGCGTTCCGTTTCTACGAATTTACAGCGCTTGTGCTGCCGACGGAGAACCAGTCTTGAGATATGCGCTGCTCCTGATCGCAAGCCTTTTCACCGCAATTCCGGTTCTGGCGGCAGACAGTTGGACCCCCTATGCAAACCCGCGCTTCGACTATAGCGCCGAAGTGCCGCCCGGTTTCAAGCTGACCCAGGAAAGCGACAATGGCGACGGCGCAACGTTTGAATCAAGGGACGGTGCCAGGCTGTTGATTTTCGGCGCTTTTGTCGAGGACGGCGCCTTTGCCGCCGATACCCGCCAGCGTATCATCTGGGACAATCAAAAAGGCTGGCAGATCACTTACGAAAAAGTGACGCCGGGATGGGCCAGCTATTCCGGTGCAAAAGATGCTGATATTCTGTATTCCCGTGCTGTTGTTTTATGTGACGGGAGTGCCGCCTATTTCCAGCTGACATATCCGCGCAAAGCGCTGAAGGCCTACAACAGACTTGTTGGCCGCATGGTCAAATCCCTGCGCCCCACGACGGGATGCAGCAATCAGGCGCCGACATCAGCACCCGGCGCTGCGCCGAATTAAAAGCAGTAATATCCACAACAGAGAGAATTTCATGAACCGTTTCGTGGTGATTTCAGGTTGCTCGGGCGGCGGCAAGTCCACCTTGCTGGCAGCGCTTTCCGATCGTGGATATGCGGTTGTCGAGGAGCCGGGCCGGCGCATTGTCGAAGACGAGACGAAGGGCAGCGGGTCTGCCCTGCCCTGGGTCGACATGACCGCCTTTGCCCGCCGCGCCGTGGCGATGGCGCTTCAGGATCGGGATGATGCCAGCCGATACGAGGGCTGGGTGTTCTTCGACAGAGGGCTGGTCGATGCCGCAGCAGCGCTGGAGCATGTTAGCGGTGAACCGGCAGTGGAAAGGTTCTGTCAGGCGCGTCGTTATCACAAACGGGTTTTCCTGGTGCCGCCATGGCCGGAGATTTATGTGACCGATCCGGAGCGGCGGCACGGCCTTGATACCGCTATGGCAGAATACGACCGGCTTCTGGCTGCCTACAGCCCGCTTGGCTACGACATCTGCATTCTCCCGAAAACCGGCATTACTGAGCGGGCGGATTTTGTCTTGCAGATGCTCGCGGGCGACGAACCGGCGCAGTAGCGCCAGATCCTTCAGTCTGGCGGAATTCACCTCACGTTTCACTCACGCCCGAATTGCACTCGGTGTATACTTGTTGCGTCTATCGCAGCTGCGTCCGCCGCTCTGGCGGCAGGACCGCATAACATTGGCGGGAGTTGAACAATGACACGTGTTGAATCCGGGCTGGACGGCGATATCGCGCCGCTGCGGGCGGACGATCCATTTCTCGCCGAGGCACCCTCGCAGGCGCCGGCACTGACGGGGTATGTCGCATCGGTCCTGATGACCGCCGCCGCCACGGTCGTGGCTATCGGTATCGATAGCGGCATGAACATCCCCAACGTCTCACTGGTCTTTGTCATCCCGGTGATCATCGCCGGCGTCACCTTCGGGCTCGGAGCCTCCGTCTGCTCGGCAATCCTGGGCGCGCTCGCCTACAATTTCTTCCTCACCGAACCGCGCTACACGCTGGCGGTCAGCGATCCGGCCAATGTCTGGGCGATCGCGCTGCTGCTTTTCGTCGGGCTGATCGTCAGCAGCGTTGCCTTCACCTCGCGCCGCAGAGCCATCAACGCAGCACTCGTGACAAAACAGGCAGCCCTGTTGCAGGACTATAGCCGCGATATCGGGACAGCCGGAGACACGAAAACCGCTGCGTTCATCACCTCCAAGGCGCTTGCCGCACTGTTCAACGTGCCCGCAGTCGTCATCCTGATGACCGGGAATGACGCCGTTTCGGTCAGTAGCGCCGGTGGTCTTGAGCTTCAGGCCACCGATCTGGATGCGGCGCGATCATCACTGGTAATGGGGTCCGTGGCGCGGGCCGGTGTCTACCCGGCTGTGGCCTCGCGGTTCGATTTCTGGCCGGTGACGACTGCGGCGGGCCAAACCGCCGTCATCGGGCTCGCACTCGCTCCAGAACAGCGGGCGACGTCATCGGAAACATCCATCGATATCGTTGGCAGGATTTTGGCGCTGGCGCTCGATAACCAGCATTTTCGCGCTGGAAGTGGCGCTTCACAGGTCCGTTGACGGCAAACAGAAAGCGACTGTCTTGCCTCAGCTCGACGCGCTGCTGATGCAGGTGAGAACGGCCGAATAATGCACGGCAGCGGCGGTGACGACGAAGCCGTGCCAGATGGCGTTCTGGAAGCGCAGCTTTTCCCAGACGTGAAAGATCACCCCCAGGGAATAGATGACGCCACCGGCCAGGATCAGGATCATCGTCGTTTCGGTCAATTGGGAGAGCAACGGACCGGCGGCAAAAACGCCGCTCCAGCCCATGGCGAGGTAAAGCAGGATCGCCAGCTTGTCGAAGCGGCCGGGAAACACGCATTTGATCAGCACGCCGACAATGGCGATCGACCAGATGCCGATCAGCATGCCGAACAGATAGGGATCGTCCCAGCCACGCTGCAGGAATGGCGTATAGGTGGCGGCAATCAGGATGAAAATCGACGAGTGATCGAAGCGGCGCAGGAACCACTTGGTCTGCGATACGGGATAGAGATTGTAGAGGAAGGAGATCGACAGTGTCGCCACCAGCCCTGCGCCGTAGATCCAGGCAGCAACCAGCTGCCCCGACGTGCTCCAGATGCTGGCGTAGAAGATCATCGCGGTGACGCCGATCAGCGCAAAGGCGAGCCCGACACCGTGGACAACGCCATCGGCGATCAGCTCGGAGCGATCGTAGTTCCACTTGATGCCCTTGATTTCCACGTCAGCCTCTCAAAACTCATTCCGGTCCGGCGCGTTGCGGCGACGGCCCCTGCCCTGCACAAAACTGTGATCGCAGTCTGCCGTCAAGCGGGGCGCCCGGCAAGCCCGGCAGCTGCAACAATCTGACACAGGGTTTCGGGCCGAAACAGGGCGGGAAACATCAACAATTGCGACAGGCAGACATTTTGCCCGGCCATCACGGCCGATAACGAAGCGCGCTCACCAAGAGGGCAAAGGCAGCGGACGGCTGTTTGCGGCTGGGATAATAGAGGTGATAGCCGGAAAACGGCAGGCACCAGTCATCGAGAACACGGATCAACCGGCCGTCGGCAATCTGTGCCTTGACCGCATCTTCCGGCAAATAGGTCAGACCCAACCCTTCGAGCGCCGCATTCACCCGCAGCGCGATATTGTTGAAGACCAGCCGCCCTTCGACCCGCACCCGCAGCTCATGCCCGTCCTTTTCGAACTCCCAGACATAGATGCCGCCATAGGTTGGCAGCCGCATGTTGATGCAGGAATGGCCGGTCAGATCGTGCGGTGTCTCAGGCTTTTGCCGCTGTTCGAAATAGGCGGGAGAGCCGACGACGGCCATGCGCATGTCGGGTGCGATCCGGACCGCGATCATGTCCTTGGCCACCTGCTCGCCCAGCCGGACGCCGGCGTCATACCGCTCGGCAACGATATCCGTCAGGCCATAGTCGACGATGACCTCGGCATTGATGTCGGGATAGTCCGGCAGCAGTTTTGCCAGCGCTGGCCACAACACCGCTTCGGCCACATGTTCGCCTGCGGTGATGCGGATGGTGCCGGCCGGTTTGTCGCGGAATTCGCTGAGCGCCGCCAGTTCGCTTTCGATCTCGTCCATGCGCGGGCCGACCGTATCGAGCAACCGGGCACCGGCCGGCGTCGGCGAGACGCTGCGGGTATTGCGGCTGAGCAGCCGCAGGCCGAGCCGTTTTTCCAGCCCGGTAATTGTGTGGCTGAGCGCCGATTGCGAGACACCGAGCCGCGCAGCCGCCTTGGTAAAGCTCTGTTCGCGCGCGACGGCGATGAAGGCGGCGAGATCGTTGATAGACTGGCGCGGCATTCATGAATTCTCCTCATGAGGCTTAGCGCGTTCTAGCACCTAATCGCGGGTAATCGCACGCGCTAAATACAAGATCATCAATGGCCACACGAACGGCCAGCCTCTCCGGAAAGGATATCTGATGAACACCAAGCGCAATGGTTCTGCCCCATCCGCCAAGGGACCTGCAGACTATTTCACCGGAACAGTTCGCATCGATGCGCCGTTTCAGGGAACGGCACCCGCCCGCGTCGGCGGCGCGACAGTGACGTTCGAGCCGGGCGCCCGCACCGCATGGCACACCCACCCGCTTGGCCAGACGCTGATTGTCGTCTCCGGTTTCGGCCGGGTACAGCGCCTGGGCGGCCCGATCGAGGAGATCCGGCCCGGCGATACCGTCTGGTTCGAGCCGGGCGAAAAACACTGGCATGGCGCATCGCCGGCCACCGCTATGACCCATGTCGCCATCGCTGAAGCGCTGGATGGCAAGGTTGTCGACTGGTTGGAACACGTCACCGACGAACAATATCAGGCTTAATCAGGAGCGATCACAATGCAGAAACGCACACTTGGAAACAGCGGCCTTGAAGTCTCGGCCATCGGTCTCGGCTGCATGGGCTTGAGCTTTGGCTATGGCCCTGCCACCGAAAAGCAGCAGGCAATCACGCTGATCCGCACCGCCTATGAACGCGGCGTCACCTTTTTCGACAGCGCCGAGGCCTATGGCCCCTACAAGAACGAGGAACTGCTAGCCGAGGCGCTGGCCCCGATCCGGGACACGGTGGTCATCGCCACAAAATTCGGCTTCGACTTCAATGCCGAGGGTGGACAGAGCGGCTTGAACAGCCGTCCGCAGCATATCCGCAACGTTGCGGACGCAGCACTGAAGCGGCTCAAAACCGATGTCATCGACCTGTTCTACCAGCATCGCGTCGATCCCGCCGTGCCGATCGAGGACGTCGCCGGAACGGTCAAGGACCTGATTGCCGAAGGCAAGGTCAAGCATTTCGGCCTGTCGGAAGCAGGCGCCCAGACCATCCGCCGCGCCCATGCGGTCCAGCCGGTGGCAGCACTGCAGAGCGAGTATTCGCTGTGGTGGCGGGAGCCCGAGGGCGACATCCTGCCGGTGCTGGAAGAGCTGGGCATCGGCTTCGTGCCCTTCAGCCCGCTCGGCAAAGGGTTCCTCACCGGTGCAATCAACGCGCAGACCACGTTCAACGATAAGGACTTCCGCAACACCGTACCGCGCTTCTCCACCGAAGCGCGTAAGGCCAATCAGGCGCTGGTGGATTTGCTCGGCGAGATCGCCACGGCCAAGCAGGTGACCCCGGCGCAGATCGCGCTCGCCTGGCTTCTGGCGCAAAAACCCTGGATCGTGCCGATCCCCGGCACCACCAAGCTGAACCGTCTCGAGGAAAATATGGGCGCTGCAGCCGTCATCCTGTCGGCAGGCGATCTCGCCGTCATCGAAAATGCGGTGTCGACGGTCACAATTCAGGGCGAGCGCTACTCAGCGCAACATCAGGCGCGGATCAACCGCTAATTCGGAAAGGGTGCCATCGCCACTGCTAACCACGAAGGCAAGCCCGGCTTGCCTTCGTGGTTCGTGAACGGTCACAGGTGCTTACAGGCACCACTGGTGACCACACTGCGTGGCAGGCCTACTGCGGCATCAGCCTTTCCAGTTCGCCGAGTTTTTTCAACGCAGCCTGCTGTTGCAGCCAGCCATAGTTGATGTTGCTGGCATTCAAAGTGCTGCCCATCTGGAACGGATATTTATCGAAGTCGGTGAAGAACTCCTTGATCTTGCCCTGGATCGGCACCAGCAACCACATGTTGCGGCCGAGGAATTCCGTGGCGCCTCCGCCTTCTTCCAAGCCTTTCTCATAGGGGTCCATGCGCAGGTTGGTGATCAATGCCCAACTCGGGACTTCGCGGGTCGCAGTTGCAATATTGCCCGGACTTGCCTTCGCAAACGCCAGCTTCCAATCGTTCCAGCGGATGGCATTGAGATTGCCCCCCTGGTCAAAATAGTAGACGGATTCGCGTGGTGGCGCCTTGCTCTCGCCTTTCAGCAGCGCGGTCAGGTCGTAGCCGTCGAGATGAACCTTGAACGTCTTGGCCCCGGCCTTGTACCCCTCTTTCATTTCCGCCTTGATGTCCGAAATTCCAGCAGCAGTGGCAAAGGTCGGCAGCCAGTCCATCAGCGTGACCGGATCGTTGATCTGCGTGCCCGGTTTTACCACGCCCGGCCAGCGCACCATCATCGGGATACGGAAGCCGCCTTCCCAGGTTGTTCCCTTTTCGCCGTGGAACATGGTCATGGCGCCATCCGGCCACAGGGCGATTTCGGCACCGTTGTCAGTCGTATAGAGCACGATGGTGTTTTCGGTGATGCCGAGAGCATCGAGTTGATCGAGCAGCTGTCCGACATGGCCGTCATGTTCAGCCATCCCGTCGGCATGGATGCCCTTGCCGGTCTTGCCGACCGAATCTTTCTTCAGATGGGTGAAGATGTGCATGCGGGTCGAGTTGAACCAGCAGAAGAACGGCTTGTCGGCCTTGGCCTGCCGGTCGATGAAATCCTTCGCCGCAGCCAGAAACTCTTCGTCGATCGTCTCCATACGTTTGGAATTGAGCGCGCCGGTATCCTCGATCTTGCCGTCTGCCCTGGACTTGATAACCCCGCGTGGGCCGTACTGTTTCTTGAATTCAGGATCTTTCGGGTAGAAATATCCTTCCGGCTCTTCCTCGGCATTGAGATGATAGAGATTGCCGAAGAACTCGTCGAAACCGTGGTTGGTCGGCAGGTGTTCGTCGTGATCACCCAGATGGTTCTTGCCGAATTGACCGGTGGCATATCCTTTCGACTTCATCACGTCGGCAATGGTCGGCATCCAGTCCTGAATACCGTGCGGATCGCCCGGCATACCAATCGTCAGGAGCCCGGTGCGGAAGGGTTCCTGCCCGAGAATGAAGGATGCTCGTCCGGCCGTGCAGCTCTGCTGGCCGTAGCTGTCGGTGAAGATCGCACCTTCGGCCGCGATGCGGTCAATATTGGGCGTGCGATAGCCCATAAGCCCCATCGTATAGGCACTGATCTGGGGGATGCCGATATCGTCGCCGAAGATCACCAGAACATTCGGCACTTTGCCGGAGGGAGCGGCGGCTTGTGCCTGCGCCGCTGTCGTGGTGGCGATATTCCCAACTGCAACGACACCGGCTGCGAGAGCCGTTGTGCCAATGAGCAGGTTACGTCGCGTTACATTGCTGTCGTCGTAGGCCATGTCATGTACCTTCCATCGAACGTTGAACTGTTGGGTGGATTTGAGATGCACTGCTGACGCCGCAACCGGGCATATTTATTAGAGTGCATGCAAGTACGTTACAGTAACATTCCGATATCAGACATGGCGGAGTGTCCGGGAGCAGCACTCCCGAACATATCGAGCATCAGCAAAACTATAGGCTTCGCCTACCGGTCGATCAGCACCGCACATTTGCAATGGCTAGCGACGCGGCTGGCGGTCGAGCCGATGAAATAGTCGATCAGTCCCGGCCGGTGCGAGGCAATGATCACCAGATCGCCCTCCACTTCCTCAGCAAAATTATTGATGACGCCGGCGGCACCACCGATACGGATTTCGACGCGGCCCGTCGTCACCCCGTGTTTTTGCATGAGATCGGTCAGCGTCTTCTTGGCATGATCCCGCGACGCCTCGATCAGTTCCAGCGGAAAATCGACGATCATGTAGCCTTGGGCATAGGCGTTCAGGTCCTCGACGACGTTGAGCAGGATGATCTCGCCGCCCTCATCCAGCAGCGACTGGGCGCGCTCCAGGACCTTTTCGCCGTGCTCCAGATGGTCCATGGCAATCGGCACGATAATTCTCGAATACATGACGGTCTCCTCGGGTTCGCCGCACCGTGCGCAGCGCATGATGGCCGCTTTGGAAGCCACCAGTGTCGCCGCATTGCGCGGATAGATTCAATATAGGTGTGCGGTGGCAAAAGTCACAACCCGCCATTCGGTCGCAGGCGATTGTCAACAGGTTGAGAACAGTAAATCCTCAAGTCGGTATCTTCCGTGAACGCCGCGCGCGCGTCATATAGTTCACCAACACAATCAGACGGGACCGGACCGATGGCCAGCTTCAACAGACGCACGTTCATGAAGTTTTCGGCCACAGCATTGGTCACCGGAGGCACCGTCACCACCGCCAAGGCAGGAAGCACGTCCATGACCGTTCAAGCCGAAGACCACGCCGTCCGCATGCCAGCCTTCGTCGATCATTCCCATCTGGTGGTGCGCGACCTGCCGATGGTGTCTTCCTGGTATCAATCGATCATGGGGCTGTCGCCGATCGAAAAGACGGCAAGCGGCGAGACGCTTGGCGTTGCCGGCCGTCCGCTTCTGACCCTGACGACGCAGGGCAATGCGGCAATCGCCCCGCAGAATGCCCCCGGCCTGTTCCACACCGCCTTCCTGGTGCCCGATCGCACCGAGCTTGGCCGCTGGCTCGCCCATATCGCCCATAACAATGTGCCGCTTCAGGGCGCTTCCGACCATCTGGTTTCGGAAGCCATCTATCTCGGCGATCCGGAGGGCAACGGCATCGAGGTCTATCGCGACCGGCCGCGCGCGGAATGGAACTACGTCCAGGACGGCATGGTGAAGATGGCGACGCTGCCGCTCGACCTGCAGGCGCTCTATGACGAAGCCCCGAAGGACACGTGGAATGGCATGGCGGGTGGCACCGCCATCGGCCATATCCATCTGCAGGTTTCCGATATTCCGCAGGCCAATGCGTTCTTCGGCGATGTACTCGGGCTCGACCTGATGGCCAGCTATCCCGGTGCCAGCTTCTTTGCCTCGGGCAAATACCACCACCATGTCGGCGCCAATATCTGGAATTCGCGCGGCGCGCCGAAACGCCAGGCCAACATGACCGGCCTGTCGGACTATACCGTGCATTTCAACGATCCGGCCAAGCTGCAGAACGCCGTTGCCAAGCTGGACGAACTGGAGATCCCGGTGACCCGCAACGGCGATACCGTCTCGCTGATCGACCCCTGGGGGATCGGTCTGAAACTGGCCGGCTGACGACACGCGGGCGCTCCGATTGAAAGTTTTCAACAGGGGTGCCTGCGACGGATTGACCAATCCTGCACTTAAAATTGACTATTATTGTCAGGTATTCTAACCCGCCCGGACATCCGCCATTGCGGATTCTTGTCTAGGGGTTAGCATTTTGAATAATAAGAGAATTCTTGTATACGCACTCGCCACTGCGAGCGTTGCGCCACTTCCCTTGCGCGCAGCCGATTGGCGCCCTTCGGTGGAAATCGACGGCACCTGGCATAACGGCGATTCGAGCGCCAGTGGCGGCTTCTTCCTGCCCATCCTGCTTGATTCGGGCAGTGCACTGTTCATCGATATGCAAGGCGCCTTCATCGAAGGTGGCGTCCAGCGCGGTTCGATCGGCGCGGGCTACCGCATGCGGGCAAGTGATGATTGGGTCGTCGGCGTCTACGGTTACTACGACTACCTGAACAGTGCCTATGACAACTCGTTCAACCAGCTTTCCTTCGGCATCGAAGCGCTTGGGCCGGTGTTTGAAACACGCGCCAACATCTATCTGCCGCTCGGCAATGATCACGCGCTCGACGGCATGGGCCGTGGCGAGATCGACGGTGGCAAGCTGATGTTCCGCGAAGGCATGGAACGCGCCCGCCGTGGCGCTGATATCGAGGCCGGCGTTCGCGTACCGCTGTCGGCTGCCAGCGACAAGATGCAGCTGAAGGTCTTTGCGGGCAGCTACTTTTACGGCGGCGACAATCTCGACGACAAGCTGGGTGCCAAACTGCGCGCCGAACTGTCCTTTGCCGACCTGCCCGGCCTTCCCGGCGGATCGACGGTGACGATCGGTGCCTCCGGCACCTATGACAACGAAGACCATTTCAAGGGTTCGGCGATGGCGCGGCTGCGCGTACCGCTCGGTGCTTCTTCGTCGACGGGTTCGGCCGATCCGTTCGATCCGCTGACCCAGCGCGTCGAGCGCAACCGCACCATCGAGACCCATCGCGGTGCCACGGGCGATCTCGAAAATGCTGTTATCGACCTCAACGGCCAGACGGCAGGCAATGTCATCGACGTCTCCGCCGCCAATGGCGATGCAGCCGCCATCAACGCCATCATCGCTGCGGCCGGCGACAACGCGCTGATCCTTGCCAATGGCACGATCGGGCTCAACCAGTCGCTGACGCTGAACAATGGCCAGGTGCTGCTGGGCGGCGGCGGTGTTCTCAGCTTACGTGGTGCCTCAAGCGGCGGCGAAGGCTGGTTCCGCAACCAGGGTGCAGCGACGACGCTGACCGGCTACAATCCGGCCATGGACGTTGTCACCATGGCATCGAACAGCGCGATCTCGACCCTGTCGATCACCGGCGGACTGGCCGGCATCGGCGGCACCGACGCATCGAACCTGGTCATCGACCGCGTCGACATTTCCGGCACCAGCCGGGATGGCATCCGCTTTGACCGTGTCAACGGCGCAATCATCCAGAATTCCAGCATCCACGATCTCTACATCTGCGAAAGCAGCACGGAATGCGAATTCTCGGTGTTCGACCCGAACCGGGCGCCCTATGCCGCTGTCAGCGCACATGGAACCAGCAACCTGACGATCCGCGACACTGCAATCGACAATGTCACCTACGGCCTCTTCGCCGGTAGCGCCATCGATGAAAGTGAATGGCCGCCGGTGATCACCAATGCCGCCAGCAACATCACGCTGGACAACGTGACGATCTCGCGGTCGCGTCGCGAAGGCCTGTTGTTCGTCGCGGCAAACGACGTGAACCTTAACAGGGTGACGATCGACAACTCGATGCAGGACCGCGACATGGACCTCGTCGTGCTGCAGGGTACGCGTGATGTCACGATTACCGACATGGTGCTGAAGGGTGGCATCAACGGCCTGATGATGGTGACATCCAGCAGCATGCCGGAGGGTGCACTGACCACCAACGTCAATGTCGATGGCCTGACGATCGACGGCACGCGCAATGCCGGCATCTTCCTCAACCCGGTCTCCGACATCAGCTTCAAGAACGTTTCAATCACCAATGCCGGAACGTATGGCGTCTTCATCTACGGCAGCGACTGGGACTTCCTCGGCGGACCGATCAGCGACATCACCTTCGACAATGTCACGATCGACAAGGCCGGTACGGCCGGGCTCTACTTCATGGGTCCGTCGCTCGATGTCAAAGGTGACGTCACCGTCACCGGCACCCCACGCGACTGCAAGGTCGATCCGGCCTGGGACGGCAGCCTTGGCGGCTCGCTGACTCAAGGCCCCGGCTCGATCCTTACCGTCAATGGCGGCGTGCTCGACCAGACGAACTTCGGCAGCCGTTGCGGCGGATAAAGCAAGCCTGAAATCGCCGTCCGCACCTCGCGTCAGGTGCGGACGGCAGTCCTTTTAGGCCTTAGTGCTTGGCGCCAGAACCGCCAACTGCGACGATTGCATAAGGCATGCCTTCGACCGGAATGGTCGCGGTTTCCTTCAAGCTATCGCTATCGATCATCCTTACCAGGCTGTGGCGGGGATCGGTGATGGCGATGCGATCGCCGGCAACCGCAAGCCGTGGACGCGGATCGCGCCAATGGCCATCCTTGCTGTAGGGCTCGGTGACGCCGGCAGACCGGACAATCTCACCGCTGACGACATCCAGAACATGCAGCTTGCCATCTTCCGTCAGGATGTAGGCGTTGCGGACATTGGCCGGGTCGAGAGCGAAATCGACACGGCGGGTCGGTAGATCAACGAGACGATAGGGTGCTGCTGCGTCCGGATCGATCAGCACAACCTTGTCCTCACCGTAATTGCCGAGGAAGAACTGCATCGACCGGCCGCCGAGCAGGGTCGAAACCTTGCCCTCCGGCAGATCGCTGCCATAGGCGACCATCTCCAGCTTCGGGGCGTTCAACCCATCCGGCCGGGCGACGAGAACCCCTTCCGCGCAACCGAAGGCGACCAGACGCGCCGAGGACGCTTCGCCATGCAGCCCCGTGCATGTGGCGACATCACCCAGCTGCTTGCCCTGCCGGTCAACAACGCGCAGGCCCAGCCGTGGCGGCTGCTCATCAGGTTTCACCTCCGTCGTCATATTGGGCACGGAGACAAGGACATATCGGCCCATCGGCACGGCGACGCCGTGATGCGCGGCGGTGGTATCAATGCTTGTGGCATTGCCCTTGCCGCCGAGCAGGGCGCTCTCCTGAAACAGATCGAGCTTGCCGCCGTGGTCGTAGAACACCGCCACATCGTCACCATGGGTGACCACATGGCTAGGCTTCTTGCCGGTGATGATCCCGGGCAGCAGTTTCGGATCGGACGCTTCGATATCGCGATGCTCGCCATGATCGGACAGCGCGATGCCCGAGGCAATCACCTGCACCGTGTCCTTGTCGCCCTGCACCGCAAAAACTGTCTTGCCGCTTTCGCTGAGCGAAAGGGCAGCGTAGCCGCCAAGATCGAAGCGGCCGATCTCGTTGCCACTTGCCGCATCGAGCGCCCGTACCACCGGCTGGGTATGATCGGCCACGAACAACCGCCATGTTTCCTTGTCGTCTTCAGCAAAGGCCGGAAGGGGAGACAGCGCCGTCAGCGCCAGAACGGCGGCGGCCCGCATCGGTTTGCCCAGATGGATCAACATGGTTTTCTCCTGCAAATGTTAATGTAATAACGTAACATTTGCAGTTGTTATAAAGTTACACCTCGGTTGTCCAGCTGGAAAATGCGGCACCGTGCCTTCCGGCGGTATTTAAGGGGCTGCTATGACGCCCGGTTAAAATGGGAAAGCGCCAGCCAAACGGGCCACGCGGTCCAATGCAATGGATCACGCACCGGACATTCGGCTTGGCGGCAAGTGCGATTTCACTTTGCGGGACAGCGGCAGGAGCATGCCTTGGACTTGCGCTCCCTCCCCCCGTCTCCTCTGACTTTCCCCCAATAAAGGTCAAGGAACCGCGCGTACATTCGCGTCAACTACTATTGCTCATCCATAATATCTGGTGTATTCAAAGAATAATAAGATTAAAACTATGTTACAAATTGATTACCAAGACAAAATTTCATCATTTTGTCACAAAACTGACGCTTTTCTTGCCTGAAATTTGGGCAAATTGCACAATATTTTCGTTTTATGCCAATTCGTTACACAACGAATAATTTAAAAAAGACAAAACAACTCTCGGTAGTGCGTCAAAATAGTAAATATAGTGTGAGGCTTGAAATGATGACCAATATCGCTGTCATAATACCTTTCTATCAGGCAGAGGACGGGATTTTGCGCAGGGCGCTTGAGTCCATTGAGATGCAGCAGTTGCCTGCCGGCGTCAGGCTGAAGGTTGTTGTTGTCGACGACGCTTCGCCGCACCCCGCCAGCGCGGAGCTCAAAGGGTTCTCGTTCAAGGGGGCCCATTCCCTGAATGTCATCACCCAGGTCAATTCCGGCCCGGCCGGAGCGCGAAACACCGGCCTTAACAGCCTTGCAGGCGAAGAGATCGATTTCATCTCTTTCCTCGATTCCGACGACATCTGGAATCCCCTGCATATCCAAAGGGCACTGTCGGCTCTTCGCAACAGCGATTTCTTCTTCTGCAATCACATCAGAAGCAAACATTACGGCGATTATTTCCGTTGCCTGCCCGAGACATGGCAGGCCCTCAGCCAAAACCGCGGGGCGGGACAGTCGCAGCTGGTCAAGGCTTTTGCTGCCGGTGAACTGACGCGGACAATGATCCGCGAATGCCCGCCGCAGACATCGACCGTCGTTTATAATTTCCGCAAAAACCCGAACCTTCGCTTCAACACCTCGCTCAGAAGCGCCGGAGAAGATCACATCTTCTGGATCGAGCTGTCGATCGACAACGCAACGGCGGTGGACGTCCGGGTCAATGTCAGCTGTGGCGAAGGCCTCAACCTTTATTGGTCGAACGTTTCCTGGGAAAGCCCGAAATCAATCAGCATCCAGGGCTGCCTTGCCATCCAGTACAACTACATGCGCAACAACAGCCGCATCTATTGCATGGATATCGAAACGATCACCTTCAGGCAAAGGCTGTATGAGGGCGCCTATGTCTATGCGCTGCTGCGTGGCGCGGCGAAACGGTTTCTTCCTGACCCCAAGGTCTTTGCGAAGCTGGTATCGCACTATCCAGCCTTCATCCTGCGCAGCCCGACCAACCTTGCCTTCTTTGTCATGAACAGGAAGGTGATGACGGATGTGACGTCGGTAAAAAACGTCCCTAGCGCGGACCTGGCCGCGTAGGCATCCGCGCGTTTGTTCTTGCGCCACACCGCGTCTTTCCGGGTCTCCTGCGGAAGAGGACAGTCTATGCAAATCGAGAGAATTTCGAGCGCGTCATGATATCATCCACGGCTAGAAACGCTAAGTATTCGTTGACCCATATCGTCAATCTCCAGTACCGGCCAACCGGGGGATTTGCGAAGCGGTTCATCGACATCCTCCTCTCCCTTACGATGATACTGATCCTCCTTCCTCTTATTCTGATGATCTCCGCGCTGGTGAAGCTGTCGACGACTGGGTCGGTCTTTTATAACCATTCGGAGATCGGATATGACGGTGTATCCCTGGTCCGCCTGACATTTCGCACCGCCTCTGCCTCGGGAGGACAGGGTTTTGCGCAGTACATGACGATGACCACGCAAAGCGGCCCGACGCCCCGGCATCACACCGACATTTCGCTTCCGCCGCTGGGGGCCGTTCTCCAGCAATTGGGCCTCGACCGGTTGCCACAACTCTTCAACGTACTGCGTGGCGACATGAGCATTGTCGGCCCCTCGCCGCTGACGATGAGCGAGATCGAGCGATACGGCTCCAATACCTCACATTACATCAAATCGCGCCCGGGCCTGATCGGCCACCGGTTGAGCAGCGGCACGGACAACCATTACGTCCGGCGTCTGCAACTCGACCAAAACTATACGGAAAACTGGACGATGGTGACGGACTTTCGGGAAATCTGGCGATTTCTCACCGCTGTCAGGCCGTAGCGGCTGCTCACAAGCGACCAGCCCGGCAGCGGCCTTGGCGCACGATCCGCTTGCGGCATTAGGCGCCGGCGTCAGCCCATTCGCATCGAAAGGCCAGGATCGGCTTTGAAAACCCTTTCAGCCGGCGGCGTTTTGCCTGGGTGAAGAGGTCGGCCGCGCCGTATTCCCGAAAGATGTTCTCCGACACCAGGATCTGATCGCTGGAGGCCGCATCGCATAGGCGGGCTGCCAGTTGCACGGTGGAACCGAACAGGTCGTTGCTGTCCTCGACGGGCTCTCCACAATCCAGCCCGATGCGGATATGAAGCGGCTCGGCATTACCGCGATTGTAGCGCTCAAATTCCTGCTGGATCGCCCTGGCGCAATCGACGGCTGCGGCTATCGAGGCGAAGGTCGCCATGACGCCGTCGCCGGTGTGCTTCACCTCGCGGCCTGAGAATTGCCCGAGACACCTGCGCACCACCGCGTCGTGCGCCCGGACCAGTTCCGTCCCCATCCGATCGCCAAGGCGCGCCGTCATCGCAGTTGAGCCAACGATATCGGTGAACAGGATGGCCCGGTGGCCGGAATCGATTTCGGCCTCGGATTGTCCCGGTGCAGGCTCCGGGTCGAGTATCCGGCCAAGAAACGCCTCGACCGCCGATAGGGCAACTTCGACGACCTCGCCGGAAACCAGGCCGTGCGCCTCACGGTGAACGCATTGGGCTGTCTCTGCGTCCGGTGCGTCCATGAGGCAAAATGCGGTTCCGCGCCGCTGGTCGAACCAGTAGGTCAGAAACTTGACGCCGTACTGATCCTGAATGTCGAGGTCTCTGCGATGCGCCTCGGCAACGTCTGCGGCCGTGGTTCCCGTCAGTTCATGCCGGTCCATGAAAATAGGCATTTGCACGCTCCCGCCCCGAGCCCTGTACCTATTGCAAGAATGCACTCTACGGCGTGAAGACAGCCTCGTCTATATTTTAGGTATTCCTGATGTTAAAAGAAAGGAGACCGGTATGCCCAACTCTCCGGCGCAATCCCGTCAGGCAGGCTGCCCAGCCACAACAGGACGCAGCTTGAGCTTGTAGCCGATCTCGACAATGGCATTGATGGCCGGAACGAGTTCGCAGCCAAGTTCCGTCAGGCAGTATTCCACCGTCGGCGGTGTCGTCGGCATAACGGTGCGCTCGACAACGCCCTTCGCTTCGAGGTCTTTCAGCCGGGTGCTGAGCATCTTTGCGGACACTTCTGGAATATCGATCCGCAATTCGCTGAACCGGCGCGGGCCGCCGCTCAACGACCAGATGACATTGGGCGTCCATGCACCGCCGAGCAGCAGCATGCACTCGCCCACCGGGCACGTCGGAGGCAGCGGGCCAGCTTTGTTTTTCCTGATTTTCAAGGCCATGGGTGCAATTTTCCGGTTTCGCCGGGGTTACCGGAAAGCGAAGTAACATAAAGTTACCACATATACAAAGGTTATCCGTTCCGCCTAGTTTCCGCCTGCCGCTCACGGCGGACCAACGGCAAAGGAACCCTGACCATGAAACTCTACTACGCACCGGGCGTCTGCTCGCTCTCGCCCCATATCGTCCTGCGCGAAGCCGGCACCGATTTTACGATCGAGAAGGTTGAAACGGCCACCCGCCGGACGGAAACCGGCGACGATTTTGCAGCGATCAATCCGAAGGGCTACGTGCCTGCACTGGTTATCGACGGCGGCGAGGTCATCACCGAGGGCGCCGCGATCATCCAGTATATCGCCGACCGTTTTCCGGCGGCAAACCTTGCCCCCGGTTACGGCACGCTGGCCCGCACGCGGCTTCAGGAACAGCTGAATTTCATCGCTTCGGAAGTGCACAAGGCTTTCTACCCGCTGTTCAATTCAGCAGCTTCGGCAGAGGCAAAGGCTGCCGCGATCGTAACCGTGTCCAAACGGCTGGATTATATCGAGAACCTCCTGTCAGATGGCAGGCCCTATCTGCTCGGTGGCACGTTTTCGATTGCCGATGCCTATCTCTTTACCGTGGCAAGCTGGACCGGACCGACCGGCATCAGCCTTGAGCGCTGGCCGCACCTCACCGCCTATCTCAAACGGATCGGAGATCGCCCTGCCGTGCGCGCAGCGATGCAGGCGGAAGGGCTGATTGCGGCATGAGCGCCAACATTGATCACGACAACCGCTTTTCCGCTGTCACCGGTCTGCTCGGGCTCTATTTCGACGGGCTGCATCACAGCGACACGTCGATCCTGCGGCAGGTCTTTCACCCGAAGGCTCACTATGCCACCGCGTCTGACGGGAGCCTTTTGGAGCTCGACATGGCCAGCTATTTTCCGATCGTCGACAAACGCCCCTCACCGGCCAGCCGGGGCGAGGCACGGGCGGACAGGATCCTATCGATCGAATTCGCCGGGCCGGTCACCGCATTGGCAAAAGTGCAATGCGCCATCGGCGAAAAGAGTTTTACCGATTTCCTGTCGCTGATCTTCGTCGATGACCGCTGGCAGATCATCGCCAAGGTCTTCCACTCCGATATCCGCACGGCCAGCTAAGGAGGAAACAATGCCCTACGTGAATATCAAGATCACCCGCGAAAATGCCACCGCAGACCAGAAGGCCGCCCTGATCAAGGGCGTTACCGAGCTGCTGCAAACGGTGCTCAACAAGAACCCCGCCACCACCTTCGTGGTCATTGACGAAGTCGCCATGGAAGACTGGGGTATCGGCGGCCTGCCCGTGGATGAGTATCGCCGGCGCCAGAGCGCGGCACCTCGCTAAACAAAAAGAAGGGGAGGACATCGCTGCCCTCCCCTTCATCAAGATAGCTCTATGCAGCCTGATCTCAGGCCGCGTAACGGGTGCGCTGCTGCATCGGCTGCGAACGGCTGGTTTCTTCCAGCTTGAAGCGGGCCAGCAGGGTCTGCAGCTGGCGGCTTTCCTCGGCCAGCGTCTCGCTGGCAGCCGTGGTTTCCTCGACCATGGCGGCGTTCTTCTGGGTCATCTGGTCCATATGATTGACCGAGGTGTTGATCTCGGCCAGCGCCGTCGACTGCTCGCGGGCGGCCGTGGCGATGCTCTCGACATGGTCGTTGACGCGCAGCACCAGCTTTTCGATCTCGACCAGCGCATCACCGGTGGCCCGCACCAGCGAGACGCCACCTTCAACCTCGGAGGCAGAGGCACTGATCAGTGTCTTGATTTCCTTGGCGGCATTGGCAGAGCGCTGCGCCAGCTCGCGCACTTCCTGGGCGACGACGGCAAAACCACGTCCGGCATCGCCTGCCCGCGCCGCTTCGACACCGGCATTCAAGGCCAGCAGATTGGTCTGGAAAGCGATCTCGTCGATGACGCCGATGATCTGGCTGATTTTTGTCGAGGACCCTTCGATCCGGCTCATGGCGGTGACGGCGTTGCGGACGATCTCGCCGGACTTTCCGGCGCTGTCCTTGGTTTCGCGCACCATGTCGCGGGCCTCAACGGCGCGGGCCGACGAGGTGCGCACGGTCGCGGTGATCTCGTCAAGCGCTGCGGCGGTTTCCTCAAGCGCTGCCGCCTGCTGCTCGGTGCGCTTCGACAGGTCGTTGGCAGCCGAGCTCAGTTCGGCCGAGCTGTCCTTGATGGTGCCGGCGGCACCGCGCACATTGTTCATGGTCGAGCGCAGCGTCACCATCGTCGCGTTGACGTTCTGCTGCAATTCGGCAAATGCGCCCTGGAAATGGCCTTCCATGCTTTCCGACAGATCGGCATCGGCAAGCGCTGCGATGACGCGGCGCACTTCGGTGACGGCCAGATCGATGCTGCCGACCAGTTCGTTGACGCTGCCGGCAAAACGGTTGAGGTCGTCATTCTGGTAATCCTTGCCAATGCGGCCGGTGAAATCGCCGGCGACAGCGGCGGCAACGACCGCACTGATGCTCGACTGCAGGTCGCTGCTCAGCGCCAGAAGGGCGGCTTCCTGCGCCTTCATATCGCGCATGGCCAATGCATTGCGGCGGAACACCTCGACGGCGCGGGCCATTTCGCCGATCTCGTCCTTGCGGGTGGCATCGGTGCCGGCATCGTCAAGCTGACCTTCGGCAAGGCGGCTCATGGCGATTGTCAGATTGCGAACAGGCGCTGCGATACCACGGCGCGCAACCAGAAGACCGATCACGCCACCGGCGAAAATGCAGGCTGCAGCTACGCCCATGCCGATCATCAGCGCCATGCGGGACGCTTCCAGCGCAGCGGCACGCGCAGCCGCCAGAGCATTGCCGGAATAGGTGCTGTATTCCTTGACTGCGACCGTCACGGCCTTTTGCGCATAGAGGACCTGGTCGAGCAGGGCGCGGGTGCTGGCAGCATCGGCGGGATTGGCCTCTGCATGATCGATCATGCCACGAATGTCGTTGAAATAGACGTCAAGCGCGCCGCGGACGGCCTGCAACAGCAGTATTTGCGTCTC
Organism: Pararhizobium sp.; assembly: GCF_965279435.1. Taxonomy (NCBI): domain Bacteria; kingdom Pseudomonadati; phylum Pseudomonadota; class Alphaproteobacteria; order Hyphomicrobiales; family Rhizobiaceae; genus Pararhizobium; species Pararhizobium sp. The sequence continues at coordinate 2,704,549 of NZ_CBDIHY010000003.1, read as the reverse complement.
ATCCGCCCCGGCTTCGATCGTTGGAAGGCGCTCCAGCATCTCCTTGGCGCGGGTCTCGGCCTCGGTGCGGAATTCTCCGGCAGCACTGGGCTTCAGGGCCAGCTGGTAGGTCATGCGGCTGATCGCAATGATATCGACGCGCAGATCCATGGCCTCGCGGGCAACCTCTTCCTTCGTGCCAACGGAGACGAGCGTGTTCTCAAGCGACAGAACACCCCTTGCTCCGACAGCGGCGATGACCACAGACGACAGGCTCATGACGGCCATGACCAGGCCTATCTTCTGGAGAATGGAGAGATTGCGAAAATTCATGTCGGAACTCCGGCTGGGCAAATGACCGCGCGCTAAACAAAAGATGGGAAAAAGCGAGGCATGATGCCTCTGGCAGAGCGCAGCAAGGACAAGAACATCGCGCCGAGGCGCAATGACATCGCGCCGGAGCGCAATCTGAGGTAATTGCGCTAACACCAAGTTAAGGCTGGCAATCAAGACGTCGAAGCGCGCCCAGAAACACGAATAATCGTACCGGAATGGACGGCCGCCACCTCAAGTTGCCTGCTGCGGCAGCGCTTCGGCGACTTTCAGCTTGAACCTTGCTCACCCGGTCTCTATCTCGGGTGGAGTACCCTCGCATTCCCCGGAGATTTCCTTGTCCATCTTCAAGAACCTGCCGCCCGCTCCCGCCGCCCCGAAAAAACCAGTCACCGATACCCGCCACGGCATCACGAGGACGGACGACTATGCCTGGCTGCGCGCCGATAACTGGCAGGCGATGTTCAAGGATCCGACGATCCTCGACCCGGAAATCCGCAAGCACCTGGATGCCGAGAACGCCTATATGAAGGCGGCGATGGCCGATACCGAGGCGCTGCAGAAGATGCTGTTTGCCGAAATGAAGGGCCGCATCAAGGAAGACGACTCATCCGTTCCGGTCAAGGACGGCCCGTTTGCCTATGGCACCTTCTATGTCACCGGTGGCGAGCAGCCCTCGTTCTTCCGCACGCCACGCGATGGCGGCGAACGCTCCGTTTTGCTCGACGGCGACAAGGAAGCAGCCGGCAAGGCCTATTTCCGGCTGGGCGGCGTCGATCATTCGACCGATCACAGCCGCGGTCTCTGGAGCTATGACGACAAGGGTTCGGAATATTACACCCTGCGCGTCCGCGATCTGGCGACCGGCGAGGACCTTGCCGATGTCATCGAGAGCACCGGCGGTGGCGGTGCCTGGGCGCCGGATGGCAAGAGCTTTTTCTACACCGTTCTCGACGACAATCATCGCCCGTCAAAGATCTTCCACCATATCGTCGGTACACCGCAGAGCGACGACCGGCTGGTTTACGAGGAAGAGGATCCGGGCTTCTTCATGGGCGTCGGCGGCTCGATGCTCGACGACTTCATCTACATCGACATCCATGACCACGAGACCAGCGAATACTGGCTTTTGCCGACCTCTGATCTTACCGGCAAACCACAACTGGTGGCTGCCCGCGAAACCGGCCTGGAATACTCACTGTCGGAGGGTGGCGATGTCTTCTACATCCTGACCAATGCCGACGGCGCAAAGGATTTCAAGATCATGCAGGCGCCGGTTGATAATCCGATTCGGGAGAATTGGACCGACGTGGTGCCGCACACCGCCGGCCGCCTGATCATCGCGCATGGCGCCTATGCCCGCCATCTCGTCTGGCTGGAGCGCGAGGCCGGCCTGCCGCAGATCAAGATCCGCGATCGCCGCACCGGCGAGGAGTATTCGATCGCCTTTGCCGAAGAGGCATTTTCGCTCGGCCTGCAGGGTGCTGCCGAATACGACACCGACGTCATCCGCTTTTCCTATTCGTCGATGACGACGCCGAGCCAGCTCTACGACTACAACATGGTGACGCGCGAGCGCACGCTGTTGAAGACGCAGGAAGTGCCCTCGGGCCACAATCCCGATGACTATGTCACCCGCCGCGTCATGGCACCGGCCTGGGACGGCGCCGAGGTGCCGGTCACCCTGCTCTACCGCAAGGATACCCCGCTCGACGGCTCGGCCCCCTGCCTGCTTTATGGCTACGGCGCCTACGGCATCGCCATTCCGGCCTCGTTCAACACCAATTGCCTGTCCTTGGTTGACCGCGGTTTCGTCTATGCCATCGCCCATATCCGCGGCGGCAAGGACAAGGGTTTTGCCTGGTATGAAGACGGCAAGATGGAGAAGAAGACCAATACCTTCAAAGACTTCACCGCAGCGGCCGACTATCTGAATCAACAGAAGTTCACCTCTTACGCAAACATCATCGCCGAAGGCGGATCGGCCGGCGGCATGTTGATGGGGGCGATTGCCAACATGGCACCGGAAAAATTCAAGGGCGTGATTGCGGCCGTGCCCTTCGTCGATGTGCTCAACACCATGCTCGACGACACCCTGCCGCTGACACCGCCGGAATGGCCGGAATGGGGCAACCCGATCGACTCCAAGGAAGCCTACGAGCGCATGGCCGCCTATTCGCCTTACGATAACGTCTCGGAGAAACCCTATCCGGCGATCCTGGCGCTCGGCGGCCTGACCGACCCGCGCGTCACCTACTGGGAACCGGCCAAATGGGTGGCCAAGCTGCGCGAAAAGACCACCGGCTCCGAACCGATCCTGATGAAGACCAACATGGATGCCGGCCACGGCGGCGCTTCGGGCCGCTTCCAGCGACTGGAGGAAATCGCGTTTGAATATGCGTTCGCGATCAAGGTGGCGGGGAAGATGTGAATGGAGACGGAGCAGCCATTCACCGGGACCGGAGCATTCGCTTTCGGTGAATGGCGCACTCCATTCGAGAATGAGGCACTCAACATCTGCGAAATTGCCTATTCTTCCGTTTTCGGCTCTGCCGGTGCGAGCGGCGGCAACACCGAAAGCAGCCTGCTGCGGCGCGTACCGGAACATCAACTGACCGTTCGTATTGCCGTCGAGACGACAGGCGATGTCTACCGGCTGATGTTCCAGCAAGTCTCTGCTTTTCGCGTCCTCGATGAACATGGGCTGATGGAATTTTGGGGAGAAACGACAAGACAGGGCGGCAGGCCGGCGCAGTCGACCTTCCGGGTGCGAAATCATGGCTGGACGAAGGAGAGCATGCTCTCGTTTCTTCCGACCGACGGTTGGTCCTATGTTGTCGCAACGGATTTTGACTGCGTGGAGATCGTTTCGGCCAACCCGCCGCTCGTGATCCTCGAACCGGGCGGCGAGCCTGATGAATCCGGCAAAACCAGGGGGCCTCACGCCACCTAGCCGCACTGGCGAACACTACCCATTGCAAGCTCCGCGCATGCCTCAAACGCTAATTTCCCGCGCAACATCGCAGGGAGAACCGGCATGAAGATCGGCGACAGCATCAGCAATTATTATCGCCCGCAAAACGGCAATCCGGCAGCCGGTACCGCTTCTTCGGGCCTGTCCCTCACGATCGATGGCGGGGGTGGCGAGCGCACGCAGGCGCCGACAGTGTCGATCGGCGGCTCGTCATCCTCCTCCTCGCTGTCTTCGGCGCTCTGGCTATCGATGGCTGACAAGCTGGAAGGCGAAACCGGCTCGGTGACCGAGGCCCCGAAGGACAATCCGGCCGACGAGTTCATGGACTGGTCGAAAATGTCGCTTGCCGAGAAGATCCGGGCGCAGATCCTCGCCGACAAGGACCTGACGGAAGCAGACGTTGCGGCTATGGATGCCGACGCCCGTGCCGCAATCGAGGCGGAAATCAAGGAAGCGATCAAGCGCCAGCTGGAAATCCCGCAGGATGGCGGCACGGCTGAGGCCGAGGCTGCGTCCAACGCCACCATTTGATAACACGCCGCACCTCAACAGGCTCGTCTTGATTTGGCCAAGGCGATTTCCTCCTCTAATCTGCGCCGCGCAGATTCCCGGAGAAAAGTCCCATGCCCGTTCACATCGCCCTGCTTCGCGCCGTTAATGTCGGAGGCACCGGAAAGCTCGCCATGAGCGACCTGAGGACGTTGTGCGAAGAAGCCGGTTTCGAGCATGTGCAGACCTATATCCAAAGCGGCAATGTTCTTTTCCACTCCGATCTCTCCGCCGGGGATGCCGGACGCCTCCTACAGGCGGCGCTGACGACAGCGATGGGCAAGGCGACCGGCGTGATGATCCGCAGCCGCACCCAGATGGAACAGCTCGCCAGAAACAATCCCTTTCCTGACGCCAAGCCAAACTACCTGATGGTGAATTTCCTGCCGGAACCGGCCCCTGCGGACGCACTCGAAAAGCTGGTCGTGCCCGATGGCGAACAGGTATTCGTCGCGGGCAGCGAGATCTATGTTCATTATCCAGACGGCTCGGGGGTCTCGAAATTCAAGCTTCCGGCGCTGAAAAACGCGACAGCGCGCAATCTCAACACGGTGCGAAAGCTGGCTGAACTTGCCAAGGCGATGGAAGAGCGCTGACGATCGGCCTCGTCCTCGACATGCCACCCTTTCGCTCCCCGTCTTCAGGCCCTATCTATGGATGGTATGACGGCAGACCCAGGAAAGCAGGACCGAGCCATGACCGAGGCGACGAAACGTGCCCAGACGGCAGCAGCCGCTCCGATCCCTTTCGACAACAGCTATGCGCGGCTGCCCGCGCATTTCCACGCCGCCGCCGTTCCGACCGCCGTTTCCGAGCCCTGGCTGATCAAGTTCAACCGTCCGCTGGCGATCGAGCTTGGCCTCGACGCCGATGCGCTGGAGCGCGACGGGGCGGCGATCTTTTCCGGCAATGTGATCCCTGATGGGGCCGAGCCGCTCGGCATGGCCTATGCCGGGCATCAGTTTGGCCAGTTCGTGCCGCTGCTGGGCGACGGGCGGGCGATCCTGTTGGGCGAAGTCATCGACACTCATGGCAAGCGCCGCGATATCCAGCTGAAGGGTGCGGGCAAGACGCCCTATTCGCGACGTGGCGACGGACGCGCGGCACTTGGTCCTGTGCTGCGCGAGTACATCGTGAGCGAGGCGATGTTTGTACTCGGCATTCCGGCAACACGCGCCTTGGCCGCCGTCGTCACCGGCGAGCCGGTCTACCGCGAACGGGTCCTGCCCGGCGGCGTCATCACCCGGGTGGCGGCCAGTCATATCCGCGTCGGCACCTTCCAGTTCCTGGCGGCGCGCGGCGATACCGAAGGCCTGAAGGTGCTGGCCGATCATGTCATCGACCGGCATTATCCCGATATCAGAAACAGCGAACGCCCGTACCTGACGCTGCTTCATGCCGTCATCGCGCGGCAGGCATCGCTGATTGCCCGCTGGCTCTGTGTCGGCTTCATCCATGGGGTGATGAACACCGACAATTGCTCGGTCTCCGGCGAAACCATCGATTTCGGCCCCTGCGCCTTTCTCGATGCTTATGATCCGGCCAAGGTGTTTTCGTCGATCGACCGGGGGGGACGGTATGCCTATGGCAGCCAGCCGGCCATCGGCCAGTGGAACATGGCGCGGCTGGCCGAAACGCTGCTGCCGTTGCTCGCCCCCGAGCCTTCGGAGGCCGTCAATCTGGCCAATGATGCGGTTGCCGGGTATGGCGCGCAGTTCCAGGCTCACTGGCTTGCGGGCATGAAGGCAAAGATTGGGCTGCATACGGAAGAAGACGGCGATCTCGACCTCGTTCAGGGGCTGCTCAGCGCCATGCACCGCAACGCCGCCGATTTTACGCTGACATTCCGCAGGCTGTGCGATGCCGCTGAAAACAGCACCAAGGACGGTCCCTTGCGCGACCTCTTCGCCAATCCCGCCGACATCGACGCCTGGCTTCTCGCCTGGCGCGAACGGACGGGACGCGAAACCCTTTCAGATGCGCAGACGGCAGCGGCGATGCGCGCCGTCAATCCGGCCTTCATCCCGCGCAACCACCGCATCGAGCAGGCGATCCGCGCGGCGGAAGACGACGGCGATTTCTCGTTGTTCGAGGCGCTGAACGACGTTCTAGCAAGGCCTTATGAGGACCAGCCGAAGTTCGCAGCCTATGCCGCGCCACCAGCCCCTTCGGAGGAAGTGCTGAAGACGTTCTGCGGGACGTGAGGGGGCTGAGGCGAGCGGTGCAGGCTGCTGCAGACACTGAAATCGATTGTCTGGCGAGAGTGGCACCCCACTCTCCGTCATCCTCGCCCTTGTGGCGGGGATCCAGCGACCCGACGTCTGTCGGGTCAAAAGACTTTTTCAGCTCAACGCCTTGAGTTGGCCGGATGCCTGCCACAAGTGCGAGCATGACGGAGAAAATTGGGTGCCCGAATGATCACAGAAGCTCGCATCGTAATAAGTCTCTTCCGATTACTCCCAACCGGTTCCACCCACAGCGGCGCACCCATACGGTGGCAGGCGGTTTTCGAAGTTGGACTTTAGCTGGGCGCAGCCCCATTGGCGCAGGGGTTGCGGCATCCGGCTGTTGAGCTCGATGCCGACCTCGTCGAGCGGATCATTGGTATTGGTGACGTAAAGCAGCCAGCGCCCGCCGATCACGCCGACAACAGCCACCACCGCGATCAGCAGAACCATCAGCAATTTCTTCATCTCGGACCTCGTTGTGGTGAACGTTGCCGTTGACCTATCCTATTTTCCGGCACTGCCGAAACCCTTTCGCATGCCTTCGGCTGGCTGTGTGTCAAACGCCTGCCTGCCATGCCGAATTTTGATGGCTGTGCCGAAATGTGGCCATTGAAAGGCGGCGCATGTGCGGTATGTTTGGTGATGATACGCGCGGGGATTGAACCTTGTCCGCGCATCCGACCGAGGATCACCGCGCAAAGAACCATCCGGCGCGATGGCCACCCCTAAGACCGGACTGCCTTTTCCCTGAGGCTTTGGACCCAGACGCCCACCGCAAGCGAGACGAACCGCGCGGCGCGGCTTTCCTAACGGGAGATATTCATGTTGATTTTGTTGACGGCCATCGTCTTCGCATTGATCGGGCTTGCGCTCGGCGGCGGCGGGCTCTGGCTTATCGTGCTCGGCGGCAGCTGGTATTATGCCATTGCCGGCCTCGGCTTTCTCATCACCGCCTTCCTGCTGTTTGCGCGGCGCGGTGCAGCGCTGACCATCTATGCGCTTGTGATCATCGGCACGCTCGCCTGGGCAATCTGGGAGGTCGGCTTTGACTGGTGGCAGCTCGGCCCACGTGGCGGTGTTATCATCCTGCTCGGCCTTTGGCTGCTTTTGCCGTCCATCCGCCGTGGTCTCGGGTTCAGCAGCCCGACCGGCGAGGTCTACAAGGCCAGCGCCCTGCCGCTGGGCCTGGCCGTTGTCGCCTCGATCTTCGTTGCCGGTTATTCGATGACACAGGATCCACTCGATCTGGCCGGCGAACTGCCGGTCGGGACCGCGACTGCGGCCGTCGATCTTGGCGGCAATGTGCCGGATAGTGAATGGCATCAGTATGGCCGCACGCCCTATGGCCAGCGCTATTCGCCGCTGACGCAGATCACGCCTGAGAATGTCGGCACGCTGCAAGTCGCGTGGCAATACCAGACCGGTGACGTGAAGCGGCCGGACGATATCGGCGAAACCACCTATCAGGTGACGCCGCTGAAAATCCGCGACACGCTCTACATGTGCACGCCGCACAATCTTGCCATCGCGCTCGATGCCGCAACCGGCAAGGAAAAATGGAAGTTCGACGCCAATTCCGGCATGAACCCGGACCGGCAGCACCAAACCTGCCGTGGCGTCACCTACTACGCCGATCCGGCTGCCGTGGCAGGCAGCGCCTGCGCCGAACGGGTCTATCTGCCGACGGCCGATGCACGGCTGATCGCGCTCGATGCGGCCAACGGCAAGGTCTGCGAGAGCTTTGCCGACAAGGGCACGCTGCATCTTGAGGCAGGCATGAAATACAATCCGGCCGGCTATTACTACTCGACCTCGCCGCCGGTGATCACGGCGGGCAAAATCATCGTTGGCGGCGCCGTCAACGACAATTATTCGACGCAGGAACAGTCCGGTGTCATCCGCGCCTTCGACGTCAACACCGGCGCGCTGATCTGGAACTGGGACAGTGGCAATCCGGACGTGACGACGCCGCTGCCGGAGGGCCAGACTTACACCACCAACTCGCCCAACAGCTGGTCCGTTTTCAGCTATGACGATAAGCTCAACCTCGTCTATATCCCGCTCGGCAACCAGGTGCCCGACCAGCTCGGCATGAACAGAAGCGAGCATGTTGAGAAATATTCCTCGTCGATTGTGGCGCTCGACATTACCAGCGGTGCCGTTCGCTGGGTGCGCCAGACCGTGCATCACGACCTCTGGGACATGGACGTTCCAGCCCAGCCGGTGCTGCTCGACATTACCGGCAAGGACGGCCAGCCGGTTCCAGCCCTTGTCGGCCCGACCAAGCAAGGCGATATCTACGTGCTTGACCGGCGCACGGGCGAACCGATCATCCCGATCAAGGAAATCCCGGCACCGACCGGAGCGATCGCGGAAGACTTTACCGCGCCGACCCAGCCGATCTCCGACCTCACCTTCTCGCCGCCGCCTTTGACGGACAAGAACATGTGGGGCGTGACGATGTTCGACCAGCTCGCCTGCCGGATCGACTTCAAGCGGCTGAAATATGAAGGCCGCTATACGCCGCCGTCGCTGGAAGGCAGCCTGATCTATCCCGGAAATTTCGGCACCTTCAACTGGGGTTCCGTTGCTGTCGATCCGGAGCGGCAGGTGATGTTCGGCATGCCGACCTATCTCGCCTTCACCTCAAGGCTGGTACCGCGCGACCAGATCCCGCCGAAGGGCCAGGACGAAAAGGGTTCCGAACAGGGTCTCAACCGCAATGACGGCGCACCCTACGGCGTCTTCATGGGGCCGTTCCTCGGGCCGCTCGGTATCCCCTGCCAGGCGCCACCGTGGGGCTATGTCGCCGGTGCGGACCTGAAGACCGGCAAGATCGCCTACAAGCACAGGAACGGCACCGTGCGTGACATGACGCCGCTGCCTTTGCCCTTCAAGGTCGGCGTACCCGGCATCGGCGGCCCGATGATAACCAAGGGCGGCGTCGCCTTCCTCGGGGCTGCTGTTGATAACTATATCCGCGGCTACGACCTGACCACCGGCAAGGTGCTGTGGGAAGGCCGTCTTCCCGCCGGTGGCCAATCGACACCGATGAGCTATGCCACCGATGACGGCACCCAGTTCGTGCTGATCGTCGCTGGCGGTCATGGTTCGGTCGGCACCAAGCCGGGCGACTATGTGATCGCCTACAAACTGGCGAAATAATCGTCCAGAACATCCAAAAGCCGGCAGGGCGACCTGCCGGCTCAGACTGTTGAAGAACGCTGACAACGATTACCTGCCGGGAGCAGCACCCCACTCTCCGTCTTCCTCGCCCTTGTGGCGGGGATCCAGCGACCCGACGTCTGTCGGGTCAAAAAGCCTTTCAGCCCAAAGACTTGGGCTGGCTGGCTTCCTGTGACGAGCACAGGGATGACGGAGAATTTGGCAATCGCGTTATCTCCCAACTGACCTGCAAAATGAGGAGAAAATAACTTCGTCAGCAGTCCGTGCAGGCAGCGTAGCCTGTCGGCTATTCACTTTAAAGACGACTGCGTAAGACCAATTCTGCCACTTAGAACCAAGCATTGCCGGTGGTTTTCCAGCCCTCAAAGCTGCGATATCGCCCGGCTTGACATATCTTTAAAAACGCCTGTAGGCTTGCCCGCATCGGTGCAAAATCAGATGGTTACGCATCGAGCCACGATTGCCAGCACGGAGAATTCCCAATGCGCCGACTCATTTCTCACGAAAATCACATTCGAAATTCTGAGAAATTGAGGAACCATGCGTACTTTGAATCTGGGTATCCTGGCCCACGTGGATGCAGGCAAGACTAGTCTTACAGAGCGGCTGCTTTTTGACGCCGGTGTGATCGACAAACTCGGCAACGTCGACGCCGGCAATACACAGACCGACAGTCTCGAACTCGAACGGCAACGTGGCATCACCATCAGGGCCGCCGTGGTGTCGTTCACCATCGGCGATACGGTCGTCAATCTCATCGATACGCCCGGCCATCCCGATTTCATCGCCGAAGTCGACCGGGTGCTCGGCTTGCTCGACGCAGCGGTGGTCGTTGTTTCGGCGGTCGAGGGCGTGCAGGCGCAGACGCGCGTGCTGGTACGGGCGCTGCAACGTCTTGCCGTCCCGTTCGTCTTCTTCATCAACAAAGTCGATCGGCCGGGCGCTCGCTATGATGAACTACTGGATGTTCTCGGCAGCCAGCTGCCGGTTCGGCCGATTGCCATGTCGGGCGTTCAAGATTCCGGCAGCAAGCTTGCCCGGGTCGAAGCATATGATCTGCGGAGCGAACCACTGTTTACAGATCTCTGTGAAACGTTGACGGAAAACGACGATGTTCTGCTGGGCGACTATGTCCTTGCCCCCGATTGCCTGAGCCGCGAAACGCTGCTCCAGTCTCTGGCTGATCAGGTCGCCAAGGGCCTGGTGCACCCGGTGTTTGGCGGTGCTGCGACGACGGGGGTTGGCGTGCCGGCCCTGATGTCGGCGATCGCCACGATGCTGCCTTGCCGCAGTCCGGACCCGGATGGCCCGGTGACCGGCACGATCTTCAAGATCGAACGGGGATGGGGCGGCGAAAAACAGGCCTTCGTCTATCTGACATCCGGCACGATCAAAGCCCGGCACTATCTGGACCTGCCCGGGGGCCAGTCACGGGTGACCGGAATTCATCTGTCCGAGGCCGGCCGCGTTCACACCGTTACCAGCTTTCGCGCCGGACAGATCGCCCGCGTCAGCGGCCTCCACCGTGCCCGCATCGGCGATATCGTCGGCACGGCCCCATCCTCAGCCAGCCGGGCTCACTTTGCGCCGCCGACCCTTGAGACCCGCGTGCTGGCGCAGCACGCTTCCGACAATGCAGCACTCTGGCTTGCCCTCAATCAGCTGGCCGAACAGGACCCGCTGATCAATCTTCGCAGGAACGATGATGCGAACGACATCTACGTATCCCTCTATGGCGAGGTACAAAAGCAGGTCATCCAAGCGACCTTGCTGACGGATTTCGATCTTGAGGCGGCGTTCGAGGAAAGCACGGTCATCTGCGTCGAGAGGCTGCTGGGACCCGGAGTCGGTCTTCAGATCATATTCAAGGAGCCGAACCCGTTTCTTGCGACCGTCGGGCTGCGCATCGAGCCGCGATTGGAAGGTGGGGGCAACAGCTTTGCCCTGGAGGTCGACGTCGGCCAGATGCCTGCGAGTTTCTACAGGGCGGTCGAGGATACCGTGCTGGAGACGCTGAAGCAGGGTGTCTTTGGCTGGCAGGTCATCGATTGCCACGTGGCAATGACGGCGGCCAAGCACAGTTCGCCGTCGAGCACGGCCGCCGACTTCCGCCAGTTGACGCCCTTGGTTCTGGCTGCGGCCCTATCGGCGGCTCAAACCGTCATCTGCGAACCGGTCGATCACATCGACATCGAAGCGCCTGTCAGCGCCTTGAATGGCCTGCTTACCTTGCTTGCGAAGGCCGGTGCATCGATGACGGATACCGTGATCGCCAACGGCGTGGTGCGGCTGGAAGGCACGGTCGCATCTGCCAAAACCCAGAGCTTTCAACAGCAGCTGCCAGGGCTGACAAGCGGCATGGGAACGATGGTCGCCACCTTTGACCATTATGCCCCGATCTCTGCCCCTCAGCGTTTGCGCCCGCGCTCAGGTCCCGATCCGTTCAACATTACGGAATATCTGCTGCGCATGCGCCGAAACTCACTGGACTGAGCTTCGGGGCCAGAGAAGGGAAACTGACGCCCGAGCAATGATGCCTGGCCATCTTCGTTGTCCACTGTGCAAGGTTTGCCGCGAAACCTTCAAATATCGCGACAAACCGATCACTTCGGAAACAGCCACCCCGTTCCTGTCACGCCGCGACTGGCGTGACTTCGACGGTGAGATGCGACAGCCCGGAAAGCTTGGCGAGCTTTTCCTTGTAGAATGCCGGCGGGCGCGGGTTTTGCGTGGCGATGGCGACGATGGCGGCGTTGTGTCCCGGGCCGACCTGCCAGACATGCAGATCGGTGATTTTTTCCTGCGGCGTTTCGATGCGCTCACGGATTTCCGACTGCAGGTCGCTGACGGTATCCGTCGCGTCGATCAGGATCAGGCCGGTCTGGCGGATCAGGCTCCACGACCAGTGGGCGATGATCAGCGCGCCGACGACACCCATGGCTGGATCGAGCCAGAGCCAGCCGTAGATACTGCCGGCCAGAAGCGCCAGAATGGCCAGCACCGAGGTCAGCGCATCCGCCATCACATGCAGATAGGCGGACCGCAGATTGTTGTCGGCACCGGGTTTTGCCGCAGCATGGCCTTGATGGCTGTGGTCCCCGTGGCTGTGAGGCTCGTGGCTGTGGCCGGCATGATCGTGGTGCTCTAGGCCACCCGCAGGCTGTGCCTTTGCACCATGCGTGTGTGTGTCATGTGCATGCGCCGCATGAGAGTGGCCACCATGCGCATGACCGCCGTGGGAATGGCCCAGATGCTGGTGATCGTCCTTGAGCAGGAAGGCGGAGATGAGATTGACGGCAAGGCCGGCGACGGCCACGGCAATGGCCTGAGAAAAGCTGATCTGGACAGGATTAGCGAAACGCAACAGGCTTTCCCAGCCGATCAACAGCGCGATCAGGGCGAGAACGATGGCGCTGGCGAAGCCGGCGAGATCGCCGAGCTTGCCGGTACCAAAGGTGAAGCGCGGATTGCGGGCCTGGCGCCGTGCATAGAGATAGGCCAGCGCCGTGATCAGCATGGCACCGGCATGGGTGGACATGTGCCAGCCATCGGCGACCAGCGCCATCGAGCCGTAGATATTGCCGGCGACAATCTCCCCGACCATCATCGTTGCGGTCAGCGCAATGACCAGCCAAACGCGCCGCTCATTGCGCCGGTGGCCTGCTCCGAGGAAGACATGTTCGTGGACCAGATTTTCTGTCGGCATGGAGCCATCCTCTCAAGATCGGCGTATCAGGATTTTTTAGCGTACGTACGTCCGCAACACGGCGGACAGTTCATCGACGGCCCGAAGACGCTCCGCGTCGCTTTCGGCGAGCAGCACATGTTCGCGCAGGTGATCTTCCATCACCTCACCGGTCAGCCCGTTCAACGCGCCGCGAATGGACGAAAGCAGCTGCAGGATATCGCCACAGGGCGTTTCCACATCCAGCGCCCGCTCGACAGCCTCGAGCTGCCCCTTCAGGCGGCGCACCCGGGCCAGAAGTTTTGTCTTTTCGCGAACGGTATGGGACATCGGCAACCTCTCTATAGCATAGGGGGGTATACTATATTTTTCCACTTGGAAAGCGGTCGTTGCCAAGAGGTCTCTCCCGTCCGGTGGGACCTGTCTTGTTCCGAGTGGATTGAAGCCGACGTAACGGTTATTGTCCGGATTCCCTTGGCCTTGGCGGCGTGTGAGACTGCGATCACAAGCGCCCACAGGCTATCGTCGATGAGCGCAACCGGGGCCAGAGCATGTCTGGCTGGCTGGATCGTACTGGCCACCGCCTATGGGCTGGGCACGGCGAGCGCGCCGTTGGCATCAGCAAGACCGCCGTCTGGCGGTGGCAGGCGCGACTTATGGCCGGGTGTCGTCGATATTGAGGTCTGCCTTGCTTGGGCTAGGCGCAGCGGCAAACGGCCAACGGCCAACGGCCAGCCCGGCATCCGGCGACGCCCTTGTCACGCTGCGGCTATCCCGCACCGTGCCCCGGATTTTGACAATCGCAAGTCAGCGGCTTCATCAGCAGTCCTTTGCTGCGAAGATCGCAAAACGGAGCGGACCCGTCCGATTACGGTATTGGAACCCTTTAGCCCGCATCGACAATAAACATGCGGGTTTCCTGCGCCGCGTCGCGCTCAACCTTGATCGGCGCGTACTCCGCTGACTGATAAAACGCCAGCGCGTCGGTCAGGGTCGCGAATTCGAAGATCCCAGCGATGGGCAATGGCGCCACATCCCCTTCCAGCATCTGGGCCACCGGCCCAAAGTGGAGAATGCGACCTCCTGCTGCCTGTAAGGCCGCTTGAAAGCGGGGTGCCAGGGCGGCTTGCCTGGCCGGATCTTTTATACGCAGATTGACGTGGACATAGGCCGTCATTACGTTACTCCTCAACAATGCTGCATATACATTATTGTGTGAGTCGTAATTTGTCGAGACCTACAAATGACAGAGGCTTCTGATCTCTATCGCCGCATCGAAACCGAGTGCCCAGCCTTCCAGGCCCGGGCCACCGCTCGGGCGCTGACGCGCTACTACAATGCTTGCTTTCGGCCCTTGGGGATTACCGCAGAGCAGTTCAGCCTTCTGGTGGGGATTGGCGGCAGCAACGAGCCGACGCTCGCTGAATTGGCGGCGCGCGCCGGCGTCGATGCCACCACTCTCAGCCGCAGTGTAAAGAGCCTCGAGCAGAGGGATCTCGTGCGCAACCATGGGGGGCGGGGGCGAGCCGGTAAACGACTGGTGCTCACCGACGCAGGCCGTCGGTTGATGGACGAGTCCGTGGCCATCTGGGAGCGCGCCAGGATCCGGTTGGCCGAGGCTCTTGGCGAGGAGGCATCGCGTCTTGCGGGGAGTGTCATGTCCCAGCTTGCAGTCGCCGCGCAAGCCGCGGCCGCAGCTGTGTCACCAACCGATTCCTCAGGTCCCTAGCGCGGGACACCCGATAGCACCGTATTGGCCGCCCCTTGTGTGGTTAGCGGCGCTCCGCTGATCGAGATGGCATCGCCCCTCCTCCCGCTTCGCAGAGTGGGTTGTCTTCACCGGGTTGATTTCCTGGGTTACCACTTCACCCGTAGCGGCGCAGGCGAGGCGTTTGTCAAACTGTCAGATGTCAGATTGGCCTCTCGCCATCCGTCGTCGCACAGCGGAATAACCCGCATTATCACCACTGCCGATATTTTTGACGCGCTCACCGCCGACCGCCCCTACCGCGCCGCCATGCCGGTATCGCAAGCACTGGCCATCATGGCCCGCGATGTCGGGACTGCGATCGACATGCGCTGCTTTGCGGCCCTGACCGGCGCGATGGATAGGCTCGAGAAGGCGGCGGCGCAGAATCTTGAGAAGGCAGCCGCCTGACCTCGACCACTCCTCCGTCCTGCAATTGTTGTTTGCGCCGGATAGGCATCTCTCCCTCCGTCATCCTTGCCCTTGTGGGCAGGGATCCAGCGACCTGACGTCTGTCGGGTCCAAAAGGCCCTTTCAGCCCAAAGACTTGGTCTGACTGGATCCCCGGGACAAGCCCACGGATGGCGGAAATCGGGGTACACTTGCCTACGACGCTAAATGCTCCTGTGCCCGTGCCGCCGCCAGACCTTACCCCACCATCGCGGCGATCAGCTTGCCAACCTCAGCAAACACCGGCTCGAGCTCCTTGGTCGGCTTCTTGCCCTCGGCGATATAGACCGATGCCAGGATCGCATGGCCTTCGGCCGGACGCATGAAGCCGATGTCGCCCGCTTCTCCCCGGCCGCTGGTGCCGGTCTTTTCGCCGATGGTCCAGGCCTTCGGAAGGCCTGCCCGCAGGCGCCGGTCGCCGGTGGTGTTGGCGACGAGCCAAGCGGAGAACTGATCGCGCGACACCGGTGACAGGACATCCTCCAGCAGCAGCTTGCCGAGCGTCTCGGTCATCGCCTTCGGCGTCGTCGTGTCGCGCGGATCACCGATCTTTGCTTCGTTCAGTTCCGGTTCGATACGGTCGAGACGGGTCGTCGCGTCGCCGATCGAGCGCAGCCAATCCGTCAGACCCTTCGGGCCGCCAAAACTTGCCAGCAGCAGGTTGCCGGCGGCATTGTCGCTATAGCGTACCGTTGCATCGCAGAGTTCGCGGATCGTCATGCCGCTGCCGACATGTTTTTCGACGACTGGCGAATAGGCCAACAGGTCTTTCTTTGAGATCGGAATACGCCGGTCTAGCTTTTCCTCACCCTTGTCGACACGCGCCAAGGCGAAGGCTGCCGCCAGCGCCTTGAAGGTCGAGCACATGGCAAAACGTTCGTCCGGCCGGTGGGCGAAGGACATCTTGGTTTTCGTATCGAGGACATAGACGCCGAGACGGCCGCCGATTTGCTTTTCCAGCGCAGCCAATCGCTCCTCAATGCCCTTCTCGGCGGCAAAGACCATTTTCGGGCCTAGACCGATGCTGGGCAAAAGCAGGCCGGAGCCGATGATGAACGACCGGCGATTGAACGTGAACGACATGTGATGGGTTCTCCTTAGATAACGGTTCCGATGGCAACAACGTCTTGATCGCAAAGGCTAATATTAGCCGTTTCTCAACCAGTCATTGCGCCACTGGAGACGATCCGTAGAACGCGATTGTGGCCGGTCTTGGCCGGAAAAGCGGCATCCCGGAATCTTGTTTTGGCCGCAAAAATGAACGGGCATACGATTTCCCGTTGACAATTTTCCGGAAAAGGCGACATTGCCCGCCATGATCAGAACCGCAAACATCGCCCGTTGGTATTTTACGCTGCTCCCATAGGTGCGGCTGTCTGATCTCGTTCAAACAAGCCGCCATCAGGCGGCTTTTGTTTTGGACAGCACCTGATGGCGCAAAAGCCATAAGGTGCCATGAAATGCTGCAGACGACGATCCCCACATCCCTTCTCCATCCCGCCACCCGCGCGCCGATGGTGACCATCCGCGCGGCCAAGCAGCGCGACTTGCCAGCGCTGCGCGAACTCATCAGCGAGCTTGCCGCCCATCACGGCGATGCCGCAGCCGTCACCCCGGAAAATCTCGAGCGCGACCTGTTCGGCCGTATGCCCTGGATCACTGCCCTTGTGGCCGAGGCCGCAGGCGAACTGATCGGTTACGCTATCCTTGTGCCGCTCTACCGCGCCCAGCAGGGTGCGCGCGGCATGGAACTGCATCATCTCTATGTCCGCCCCGCCCATCGCGGCACCGGCATCGGCCGCCATCTGGTCGCCAAGGCCCGCGAACAGGCGCGCATGGCTGGCGCCACCTATCTCTCCGTCAGCGCCGCCACCGGCAATTTCCAGGCGCACCGCTTCTACGAATCGGAAAACTTCACGCCCGGTCCGGTGACCGGCATGCGCTACCTGCAGACACTCGCCTGAGCCGGGCGATTTTCAAGGCAGCAGCATCATGGCGATGGGCGCGCTCCAAGGAGCGCGCCTTGGCCGTTCCTCTTGCGCGATCGTGCTCATATTGTTTTATACACATCAATGTGTATAATTTGACTGATGCTGAGCGCAGACATCATTTCCGCATTGAGGAAGGACGGCTGGTACGAGGTGGCGAGAAAGGGCAGTCATGTCCAATTCAAGCACCCGGACAAACCCGGCCGCGTGACGGTTCCGCACCCCAAGCGCGACATTCCCATCGGGACGCTCAAAAGCATCGAAAAGCAGGCCGGTTTGAAACTGAGGTAGCCCACATGCGCAATTATATCGGATTGATCCACAAGGACGCCAAGAGCGACTACGGTGTATCCTTCCCCGATTTTCCTGGCGTGATTTCAGCGGGGACCGATCTTGACGACGCCCGGCAGATGGCAGCCGATGCACTGGCCTTTCACCTTGAAGGTCTAGCCGAGGATGGCGTTGCCATTGCCGAGCCCTCCAGCCTCGAAACGGTCATGGCCGATCCGGATAACAGGAACGGCGTTGCCATTCTCGTTGGCGTCAAGATGGATACGAAGAAAGCAGTGCGTGTGAACGTGACACTGCCGGAAGATGTTCTTCGCCAGATCGACCGCTTCGCCGAAGCCAAAGGATTGACACGATCCGGGTTCATCGCGCTCGCTGCGTTGCACGCGATCGACCGCGACGACGCGGCTTGATCAAAGCCAATGCAGTTCAGCCCGCCCTTAGACTGCTGACAAAGTCATTTTCTCGGCATTTTTCAGGTCATTTGGGAAATTATGCGATTGCCAAGTCCTTCATCACTGTGCCTCTCACGGGGATGATGGAGAGTGAGGTGCTGCTCTCCCCAGACAATCGTATTCAGGGTTTGTCAGCAAGCTAAAGGTCACTCAGACAGCCTTTTGCGGGTCCGTGCCGATCCTGGCGCAGGTTTCGATATAGTCATTCACGGCTTCGTGGAATGCCGCTTTCAGATCCGCTACCGTATCGGCGTGAAAACCGATGCCGTCGGTAATGCCCGCAATCCAGCGAAAAAGATCTCGTCCTCCGCGTCGTAGTCGATCCGCGCTGCATAGCCCTTGTAGGACATGGTGTTCATGGCTTCCGCTCGCGCTGGCTGCAAGTAATACCATTTTACGGATGCCCGAAACGGAAGCAAGCGCCTGCCTTGTCTTTGAGAACAGCGAGGTGGGGGCACTGTGGGCCGACCCAACCATCCTACTCAACCGCTGGCACAGCCTTCAGATAAGCCGCGATCGCTTCGCGATCGGATGCAGGCAGTTTGGCCATGTTCTGCTGGACCTCAACCATCGAGCCGCCGGCCGAGTCGAATTCGGGCGTGAAGCCGGTTTCGAGGTAGGTGACGATATCGCCCTCGCTCCAGGAGCCAATGCTTTTCGAGCCCGGCGTGATGTTGGGAATGCGGCCCTCGCCTTCCGGGTTGGGGGCGCCCGCCAGCCATTGCGCAGTCTCGAAACCGCCGACCGCATTGCGTGGCGTGTGGCATTCGCCGCAATGACCGGGGCCTTCGACGAGGTACTGGCCGCGGGCGATTTTCGGATTGGCCGTATCGACGATAACACGCGGTTTGTCGGTGAAGAACAACAGCTTCCAGCCGCCGAGTGCGAGACGGATGTTGAACGGGAACGGCAAGTCATGTGGTGGCGCTACATTGGCGCTCTTCGGCAGGGTTTTCAGAAAGCCCCAGAGGTCGTTGATATCCTTCGGCGTCAGCCGGGCGTAAGAGCCATAAGGAAACGACGGGTAGAGATGTTCGCCCTGTTTACCGACGCCGCGCGTCATCGCGTTGCCGAATTCAGCCAGCGTCCATTTGCCGATGCCGGCCGTTTCATCCGGGGAGATATTGGGAACGTGAAACGTGCCGAACGGGCTTTTGAGCGGCAATCCACCGGCCAGAACCAGCTTGGCATCGCCTTCGGATTTCGCCGCCGCATGACAGCTGGTGCAGCCGCCCGCCCAGAAGATCTGTTCGCCATTGGCGAGATCCGGTTTGCCGACCTGATCCCAATGGGCTGCGGGCGATGGTTCGGGCTTGGTCAGGAACCAGGCAGCACCCCCGGCCAAGGCTGCGAACACGACGACCGCCGTGACCAGTTTTCGAACCCGCACACCCATCAGCCGCTCCTATCGCTCATCCGGAAAACACATTTGGCGCGCCGGGCCGGGCGCGCCAAACATCGCAGTTTTGGTGGGACACGGCCTACCGCATCACTTCTTGATGCGGTAGGCCTGATGACAGTCGCCGCAACCCTTGCCGATGATGCCAAGCGCTGCCCCGACGCCGGCCTGGTCTGCCGGAAGCTGGGCCAGCGCCACATCGGCGTCAGAGCCGAGCTTAGCAGCCTTGGCCTTGAAGTCGTCCATATTGTCCCAGATTTTCGGGGATGCTTCGGAATTTGCCTCGGATCCAACCGGGAACTGATCCGCGAAGGCCTTGATGTTGGTGCTGATCGTCGTCAGCGACGCCTTGACGATTTCAGCGTCATAGGGTTTTTCGCCCTTGGCGATCCCGGCAAGCGCGCCCATCGATCCGCCGATCTGCTTCATCAATCCTTCGCGGACCTTGACCGGATCATCCGCAGCGATGACGGCGCTGACGCCACAGCCTGCAATCACGAGCGCCGTCAGTATCATTTTCAGCTTCATACAAATCTCCAGCTCTGGCGAGACGCCGCCCGGCCGGGCGAAGCGGGCTCTCTTAATCGATGCGCGGGCATGATTGCATTTTAGCGCCTCGAAGGAAGTAACATTTTTTTGAGATCAAGTTTATCGCATTGACCGCAACGGATTGAATTAACACGAGTATTTTAGTCATGTTATCCATATCCTCACGCTTGTGAGACCCATCCCTCCCATGCCGTCAGCGCTGCCACCGCGATCAGCACCACGCCAACCGTCTTGCCGATGATGGCCGTGGCGCGCGGGCTGGAGACGATGACATCGCGGCTGCGTCCGGCGGCGAGCGCCAGGCTGCCATAGACGGCAAGCTGGGTCAGCGAGATCATGATCGCCATGATCAGCGCCTGCGACCAGAGCGGACCGAACTCAGGCTTGAGGAACTGCGGGTAGACGGCGAGCATGAACAGATAGGCTTTTGGATTGAGAAGGCTGGTCAAGGCACCGCGGCGAAAGCTCGTCCAGCGCGACAGCCGGGCGCCGGGCTCGACCGAGGCGATCGATATGCTGCTGCGGGCAAGCGAAAAGCCGATCCAGGCGATATAGGCAGCACCGGCAAGCAGCAGCACATTGAACAGCTCCGGCACCAGATGCAGCAGGAAGCCGACGCCGAGTGCGGCATAGAGCGTGTGAAACACGCCGCCCGCCATGATGCCGGCTGTGGCCGTCAGGCCGGACGCCCGGCCGCCGGTCAGCGCATTGGCCATGACAAAGACCATGTCCATTCCGGGAACGATGATGATGCCGAACAGCAGTGTGAAAAAGAGCCAGAGGTTTTCCGCATAGGTCATGTCAGTTATCCGTCAATCAAGAGAGGAGTGCGCTTACCACAACGCTGGTTTTTCAAGCGCTTGCCAGCATGCTATAGCCTCACCCAACTGACAGGGTTCTGTCAGGAGCGTTTTCCCGGTGATAAAAAGGTGGCCCATGCGCAAGGCATCGCGACTGTTCGAGATCATCCAGATTCTGAGGCTGGCGACCCGCCCCGTCACGGCGGCGCAGATCGCCGAAACGCTGGAAGTGACGGTCCGCTCGATCTACCGGGATATCGCCGCACTTCAGGCGATGCGGGTGCCGATCGAGGGCGGGCGTGGCATCGGCTATATCATGCGCCCCGGCTTCGACCTGCCACCACTGATGTTTTCGATCGAGGAAACGGAGGCGATCGTGCTGGCCCTGGCGCTGTTGGAGCGCACCGGCGACGCGGAATTGAAGGAGGCGGCCAGGCGGGTCAACCAGAAGATCGCCGGGGCAATACCGGCGCCGTTGCGCCAGACATTGCACTCCAGGGCGCTGCACGCCTGGGGCACGATCGCAGCGCCGCCGTCCGGGCTTGATCTTGCCCTGGTGCGCAGGGCGATCCGCGACGAGCAGAAGCTCGCGCTCGATTATCGCGATGAATCCGGCCGTGCCAGCCAACGCACGGTCCGGCCCTTGGCGCTGATCTATTATTCCACCACCGCCGTCGTCGTCGCCTGGTGCGAACTGCGCCAGGCCATCCGCAATTTCCGCGCCGACCGGGTGGAAAATTTCACAATGACGGGCGAGTATTTTCGCGGCGAAGGCGATGCCTTGCGGGATCTATGGATCAAAGGATGGCGGACAAGCCCACAGGCCGGTCCCCCACTCGCGTCAATCAGGTGAGAAGGAATGTTACTTTGTCGCCCCGTGCGCGGGCCCCTCTTCCTTGACGGAGCGCGGTGTCGGCGCCGTGATCACGCCATGGTTCGGATCTTTGACATCCTGCCCCTTCGAACCATCCGCAGCGGTCGCCCGCTCATGCTCGCGGCTGTCGCTCAGCGTCTGGCGAAGGCGCGTTGCCTCGTCGATAAGGGCGGTCAGTTCCTGTTCGGACAGGCTGGAAAGATCAAATGTCGTCGCCACGGTAGCCTCCTGGAATGAATTGGACCCAGGCTAAACGCACAACTCGGCAAATCGGCCCATTCGCCAGCAAATTTAGTTGAGGCAAGCGAGACGGCGCACTATCCCCCGATACCCATCACCCGGCTTTCTTCCCGTCCGAACCCTTCGATCTCGATCCGATCGGGGAAGACCGTGACGATGGCGAATGTGTTTTCATCCGGCGTGTCCACCATGCCCTTGAACGTCACGAACGGCCGGCCAGCGACTTCGCCGAAATTGCCCTCGTGGTTGTGGCCGCAGAAATAGCCGCGGAAGCAGGAAAACCCGGTGAGCAGATCGGTGATCCGCTGGCTGTCCCACATATTATGGCTGTTGGGCGGAAAGACAGGGTAGTGACCAAGGACCAGAACGGCCTCGCCGTCAGCCTGCGCCTTTTCCATCACCTGCGTCAGCCATTGAAATTGTTCCTCACTGAGCGAACCGTTCCAGGTCTGCGCATTGATCGCACCTTCAGCCACAAGCACGCTGAGCCGCTCCGCCGCCAGCGCCACGCGCGGATCGTCTGCGGGAGCGGAAAAAGTGCTGACATCGCTGCCATCCAGAACAACGAAGCGCCAGCTACCGATGGCAAAATCATAATAACGGCCGGGCATGCCGAGCCGTTCGGAGACAGCGCCCAGATGTTCCGGCGCAACGGCGAAATCATGATTGCCGAGCAGGAACAGCGTCTTGTGGCGCGATGTCTCATAGACCGGCAGGATATTGTCGAAACTTTTCCAGTCGCGATCGATGATATCGCCGAGCGTCATGACGAAATCGAGTTCCGTCGCGTTGAAGACAGTGATGGCATCGGCGAGCTTGGTGAGGCTGCGGGCATAGTGCCGGTTCATGGCCTCGTGCGGCGCGATATCGGCATATTGCGGATCAGCGACAATGCCGAAGCGGAGGATGGGTGTTGTGGTGTCTTTTTGCATGGCGCCTGCCTAGAACCGGCTTGTAACAACCGCGTGACATCTGCCCGTCAAAAAGGGCGGCCGCAAGTTGTAACGGCCTTTGCTCAAACGAAAACACCCGGCGCTTTTCGGCGCCGGGTGCAAATCTGCAATCCGATAAGATGTGGCTTACGCAGCGGCTTCGTAAAGCTCGAGCACGTAATCCCAGTTGATCAGGCTGTCGACGAAAGCTTCGAGGTACTTCGGACGGGCATTGCGGTAATCGATGTAATAGGAATGTTCCCAGACATCGACGCCGAGGATCGGCGATGCGCCGTGAACCAGCGGATTTTCGCCGTTCGGGGTTTTCGAGATTTCAAGCTTGCCGCCCTTGACGGAGAGCCATGCCCAGCCCGAACCGAACTGGCCGGTGCCGGCTGCGATGAAATCGGCGCGGAACTTGTCGTAGCCGCCGAGATCGGACTTGATGGCTGCGTCGAGCTTGGCCGGCAGCTGCGTGCCGCCGCCGCCCTTTTTCATCCACTTCCAGAAGTGAAGGTGGTTGTAATGCTGGCCGGCATTGTTGAACAGCGGCTGGTTGGTGCCATAGGACTTCTTGACGACTTCTTCCAGCGACAGGCCGGAAAGACCGGCTTCTTCAGCCAGCTTGTTGCCATTGGTCACGTAAGCCAGGTGATGCTTGTCGTGGTGATACTCGAGCGTTTCGCGCGACATGTAGGGGGCGAGCGCGTCGTAGTCGTAAGGCAGGTTCGGCAATTCGAAAGCCATGATGGTATCTCCTCTTGTTGGCGGGGTCCATGAAAGCCGGGTTGGAATTCATGAAAGAAATCTGTGAGGCGGAACATAGGGACCACCGCTGCAACAGGCAACCGCCGCCATGCCAAATTTCGCCACAGGTATAGAAAATACTTTCACCGCCGGAATGTTCCACAGGGATGAAACGGGCACAGAATGGACATGATCGTTCGACAGGTTACACCTCACCGTCTGCCCCATACTCAAGGAAATCCGATGTCTTTTCACAATCGCGCCGCCCTGATCGCTGTTTTCGCCGCAACGCTGATGCCAGCCGTTGCCTTTGCATCCTCGGACAACGCCTGGGACGCCATGCGGGCAGATGTTTCCGCCAAATGCATCAAGGCGGCGGCCGGATCGATCGAGAAGCCGAAAGCTGTTGTCGACCCGTTCGGTTCTGAAAGCTTCGGTCTTGCGCTGGTCAGCGGCAAGCCGAAGGGCGCCAAGGGAAAGATCACGCAGATCTGCGTCTACAACAAGCAGACCAAAACCGTGGAGCTGGGTGGCGAACTGACCGAGAAAATGTTGAAGACGCCCGCAAAATGATATCTGGCGAATGACGCGGTCAAAATGACACCGGGACAATCCCGGCATTGACCTCAAACAGCCGGACGGTCACAGCTTGCGGACATGCTTCCTCCAGCACAGAGACCCGATATGCTGTTTCATGGCCTGTCCGCCTTCCCGATCACCCCATGCGACGCGGCTGGCCGCGTCGATACCGGCGCCCTGAGCGGCCTCCTCAAGCGCATTGATACTGCGGGCGCTGACTCCATCGGCCTTTTGGGCAGCACCGGTTCCTATATGTATCTGAGCCGGGCGGAGAAGCGCCGCGCCATCGAGGCCGCGTCCGATTGCCTTAGTGGCCGCACACCCGTCATCGTCGGCGTCGGGGCGTTGCGGACCGACGAGGCAGTGGCGCTGGCCCGCGATGCGCAGAATGCAGGCGCGCAGGGGCTTTTGCTGGCGCCCTTGTCCTATACGCCGCTCGGCGACG
This sequence comes from Pararhizobium sp., assembly GCF_965279435.1. NCBI lineage: Bacteria > Pseudomonadati > Pseudomonadota > Alphaproteobacteria > Hyphomicrobiales > Rhizobiaceae > Pararhizobium > Pararhizobium sp. The sequence goes on along the minus strand of NZ_CBDIHY010000003.1, from coordinate 2,680,122 downwards.
ATGAGGTGTTCGAGCATTTTTCGGCTGTCGCTGCAGCCACGCCATTGCCGTTCTGCATCTACAACAATCCGGGCACGACGCATTTTACCATCAGCCAGATGCTGCTATCGCGCCTCTCTTCCATTCCCAACATCGCAGCCGTCAAGAACCCGGCTGTGCCGGCCGCAGACATGACGGCAGCCCATCAGGCAACGCTGTCTGCCGTTCCCGCCGGGTTTGCCGTCGGTTATAGCGGCGACTGGCTTGTTGCAGACGCCATCCTCGCGGGCGGCGTCACCTGGTACAGTGTTGTCGCCGGCATTCTGCCGGAACCGTCCGTCAAGCTGATGCGGGCAGCCCAGGCCGGGGACCGCGCTGAAGTTGAGCGCATCAACGCGCTGTTCGAACCGCTCTGGACGCTGTTTCGCGAACTCAGCAGCTACCGCACCGTTCACGCGATCGCCAACCTCCTGGACCTCAGCCCCCACGATCCGCCGCTGCCGATACGCCCACTCTCTCAGGCCGACCGGCCACGGGTAAAGGCTGCACTTGAGGGTCTGGTGGCGGTCTAAGTCATAGATTTATGGCGATGAGCCAGAGGCACGTCACGACGCGCGCTGGGTGAGAAAGTTGCCGGCCAACGTGTCATAGCGCGTGGCAACACGGCGGATCCATGCCAAACCGCAAGATCGGTCGAGCGCGAGATATCCGGAAAGGCGTAGCTCGTGTCGCCACGAAGGAAGAGACGATGAAGGCGGCACTTGAAAACTACCATGCCCGAATGCAGCGGGTGCTGGATCACATAGACCAGCATCTGGATGACGATCTGGGTTTGGAAGTATTGAGCGGCGTCGCGGCGTTCTCGAAATACCATTTCCACCGGCAGTTCACGTCCACCTTCGGGTTGTCCGTGCATCGCTATGTCCAACTTGCCCGCATGAAGCGCGCTTCGTACCGGCTGGCCTACAGAGACGCCCACAGCGTCACGGATATAGCGATGGATGCCGGTTACGACGCACCGGATGCTTTCGCCCGCGCCTTTCGGCAACGGTTCAGGCAATCGCCGTCGTCATTCCGCAAGTCTCCCGAATGGGAAACGTGGCTTGCGGCCTTCGGGCCTCTCGACAACGCCAGGAGCAAGCTCATGCAGAAAACGTACAGAAATGAAGACGTGACGATCCGCGATCTCTCCCCGACACCGGTGGCGATTATGGAGCATCGGGGCGACCCCACGACGATTGGCGACACCATCCAGCGATTCATCACTTGGCGAAAGGCCCATGGCCTGTCATCTCCAAAGACCAGCCCGATCTTCAACGTCTTCCGTTCCGAACGGCGGCCCGCATCCCCGGCCGACTACCGGATGGACCTGTGTGCGGGCATCGATTTCCCCATAGGAGCAAATGACGAGGTCGTGACGGCGGGTCTTATCCCCGGCGGACGCTGCGCTGTACTGCGCGTCGTCGGTAATACCGACAATCTGGAACCGGCCGCTCTCTACCTCTATCGCGACTGGCTGCCGGAAAGCGGCGAAGAGCCGAGGGATTTCCCCCTCTACTGCCAACGCCTCGCCTTCTTTCCCGATGTGGCGGAGCACGAGACGGTCGCGGAGTTGTTCCTGCCGTTAAAATAGAACCGCTGGACAGCGGCTAGTTGTTTGATCCCGGGTTTTGATGGTGCATTATTTTCCCATGCCTGGAGGGATGCACTATGGGACAGATTTTACACGGCAGCGCCACGACGACTGAGGCAGTCCGTCGAGCAATACAAAATAGTCAAGAGAGCCTGAGGGCGCTTTCGAAGCACTACGGGATCAATCAGAAGACTGTTGCGAAGTGGAAGAAACGGACTTTTGTTTCCGATCTGGCCACGGGCCCCAAAGAGCCGAAGTCGACAGTCTTGTCACGTGAGGAAGAGGCCGTGATTGTCGCGTTCCGCAGACATACTCTGCTGCCACTCGACGATTGCCTCTATTCTCTTCAGCCGACCATTCCTCACCTGACGCGCTCATCGCTGCACCGATGTCTGCAACGGCACGAGATTTCCAGACTGCCAGAGGTCGAGGGTGACAAGCCGGCCAAGAAGAAATTCAAGTCCTATCCCATCGGCTATTTTCACATTGATATTGCTGAGGTTCAGACCGCCGAGGGCAAACTCTACCTCTTCGTCGCCATCGACCGGACGTCCAAGTTTACCTACGTCGAACTGCACGGGAAGGCAGGCAAGATGGCCGCAGCCCAGTTCCTGCGCAATCTGGTCAAAGCCGTTCCTTATGCAATCCATACCGTGCTGACAGACAACGGAATTCAGTTCACCAATCGCACCCGTGACATCTACGATTTCGGCCACATCTTTAATCGGGTCTGCGACGAAAACGGTATCGAGCATCGGTTGACCAAGGTGAAACACCCCTGGACGAATGGTCAGGTCGAGCGGATGAACCGCACCATCAAGGACGCAACCGTAAAACGCTTCCACTACGATGACCATGCCCAACTGAGAACGCACCTCAAAGACTTCGTCGCAGCCTACAATTTCGGGCGCCGCCTCAAGACACTCGAAGGCCTCACTCCATACGAATTCATCTGCAAATGCTGGACAATGGAACCCGAACGTTTCAGGTCAAGTCCGATCCATCAAATGCCGGGACTGAACAGCTAGTCCCTTCTGATCGTCAGACGCGGAGAAGCCCTTGTCCACCAGACTCGGTTGCCGCATTTGTGAGTTCACAGCCTAGTCAGTCCATACGCGGCAGGAAACGTAAATGCCGCGCCGGCCGCTGCACTCTATTGGGCAAACATGATGACGGCGGCGGTCGCGCCGACGGCAAGCAGCGCCACGATGCACAGCCGCAGCAGCATGGCTGCGTCCTCCCGCCCCGTCGTTGCGGGGGTGACGGCAAGAGGAGCAGCGGCGGCATCGTTGCGCCTTTGATACTGATAGGAAAGAACCGCACCACGACCATACAGCATTGAACGACATCCTTTTCGGTTGGTCTCGCAGGCCAGGCAAACCTTGGAAAAAACGTGGCTGTCCGGCGCGTTCCCATTTACGGCGAAGCGGCATAGGATTTCGATTGCGCTCGCCCGATGAACATATCAAAATCCCATAAGTCCGCAGTCGCCCGGCGCATGTCCGCCCGGCCTTCACTGACGGCGAACCGGCTGATTTTTCTACGCATTGATGACAATCATTCAGGGGGAATTTCCATGGCCAACCCATTGTCCACGCTCGGCATCGTCCATACCATCATCAGCGTCGTGCCCATTGTCGCGGGGCTCTATTCCTTTTCGAAATATGCCGCCATCGTTCCGAAATCCAATTCCGGCCGAATCTACATCATCACGCTGTTCCTGTCGGCGATCACCGCGTTCGGCCTGTCGAGCACCGGTGGCTTCAACGCCGGTCATGCGCTCGGCATCATTGCCATGCTGGCAGTGATCTTTTCCATCGTCATCGGCAAGCTCGGCTGGTTCGGCCGCCTCAACCGCTACCTGCAGGCGCTGTCGATGTCGTTCACCTTCTTCCTTCTGATGATCCCGGGCATCAACGAAACCCTGTCGCGCCTGCCGCCATCGAGCCCGATTGGCAACGGCCCGGATTCGCCGCCGGTCCAGACGGTCACCGCCATCTGGGCCGTGATTTTCCTTCTCGGCATCTGTCTTCAGGCCTTTATCATGCACCGCCGCTCGGGCTCCGGCGCCCTGCCCGCCTGAGACGCTGAAACGGCGCGCCATAAGCCTTGATTTCGCCGGTATTTTAAGGGTTTGTTAAGCCACCTCAGCCGGAGAAACACCATGGCGCTTGGCGCATCGCATCGCTTGCAGGACGGCATCGAGGCCGTCGAAACCATGACCCGTTTCGCCCTTGCCACGCTGGCGCTGGCGTCGGGGGTCTATACCTATCTCGGGGTTCGCTCCATCCTCGATGGCTCGGCAACCGCCGTGTTCTTCGCGGCGCTGATCTATTCCTGTGCTGTTTCCGTGGCGATCTACGCCTTCTGGACCTATATGGCGCGGTTTTATCCGCACATCATCGGTGCTGCGGCGAAAACCGCGATGCTCGGCATCATGGCGGTCGGCTGCCTGATGATCATCGCCATGGCGAGCTGGCTGAATGCTGCAGCTCTTGCCGGTTCGGCTGCGCTGGAACAGCATCTGGCCGAAACGGTGGAGGATTACACCGCCGATCTCGACCGCGCGCACCAGAATGCCCTTGCCGCCCAAAGCCTGCTGCCGGATATCCAGCGCGCTTCCGAACGCTTCCAACGCCTCTCCGACCAGGAGCGCGAAAGCGGCGCGCTAACCGGCACGACAGGGGCCGGCAGCGTGGTGCAGCTGCTCGGGCAGATGGCGGCGCAGCTGAACGAGCTCGAAACCGGCATTACCGCCTCGCGGGACCGCGTCACGACACTGTTCGATGAAGGCCGCGCCCGCCTTGCCACCATGCGTGGCCTCGTCTCCGCTCCCGGCGCCATTGATCCGCGCGCCGACCAGTTTGCCGCCGAAGCCGTGGCCCTAACCGGCACGATCACGGCGCTGGAGCAGACGTCGATCGCCGGGTCCGTGAAGCGTGCGGCGGAAGACCTGTCGCTCGGGTTCATCGCCCCGGTCGCCAGCGGCCTGGAGGCTGATCTTGCCAACCGGCAGGATCAGGTGATGGAAACCATCCGCACCTCTGTCGCCGCGCAATCCAAGGTCCTTTCCGAGGCCGCCGACCAGATCCTCACGCGCGAACCCGTCGGTGAGCGCCGCTTCGTGCCGCTCTCCTCGGCCGCAGCGGTACTCCGCTATGCTTCGGATTTCATCCCGAGCTGGGCCGGCGCCATCGCCATCGATCTTCTGCCTGCCGTTCTCGTCTTCATGCTGTCGATCGCTCATGGGGCGCTGCGCCGGCAGGAGCAAAGCCTGCCCTTTGCCGAGCGGATCACCGCCGCGGAACTGCTGGAAGCGCTGGAGGTGCAAAAGGCGCTGCAGCGCAGCGGCTTCGATATCCAGACAGCGATCAGCGAGGCGGAAGCAAGAGAGCAATCCAACATCACCAACCTCGACCTCTCCGGCAAGGGCCCGCGCAAATGAACGCGACCACGCGCCTGCAAGGGTTCGGACAGCGGTTGAAAACCTATCTGCTTTCGGCTGATGACGGCATGCTGATGCGCCATTTCTTTCACGGGCTTGTGGTCACGTCGCTGGTGTTCATCGTTATCGACTGGAACGAACTGAGCACGGCCAACAAGGCTCATCCCGGTTTCGAACCGACGCAGCCGCAAGCGGTGCCGGTGCTGCCGCCGGCACTCACCGAAGGCGAACCGCAAAACGCCCCCTCCGACATTACCACTGACCCAAACACGCTGAAGCAGGCAATCCGTTTCGAACTCAGGCCCGGCGGCATCCTGTCGGCCGAAGGTTCGATCGAGCCGGGGGCTGCCGGGCGTTTTGCCAGCGAGATCGAGGCACGTGGCGAATATGTGAAAACCGTGTTGCTGAATTCTCCCGGCGGGGCCGTCGGCGATGCGCTCGCCATGTCGAAACTGATCCGCGAGAAGAAGCTCAGCACGAAGGTCGCCAGCGGTGCACTCTGCGCCTCCTCCTGCCCGATTGTCATGGCTGGCGGCGTCATCCGCGAGGCGGAAAAGGGTGCGGTTATCGGCGTCCACCAGATTTTTAACGGCTCGACGGAAAAACTCTCGCCCGAACAGGCGATGTCCGACGCGCAACGGACCACGGCCGATGTCAGCCGCCACTTGGAGGAGATGGGCGTCAAATCCGGACTCTGGCTGCATGCCCTGGAGACACCGCCGGACCGGCTGTATTATCTGACGCCCGAGGAAATGACGGCGTTTGCGCTGGTAACGGATGGCACAACGCCGGTGGCGACGGCCAAGACGAAATAGCCGCGACGCGGCACTCTACCGACACCCCAGCGTTGCCGTTGCCTTACTCCGCTGCTTCCACCTGTCCGAGACCCGTGGCGATAGCGTCAGCAACCGCCAGTTCGGCCATGGCAAGCGCTGCCTCACGCGTCTTGGCGGCGGCAACGAAGCGGCCGTTGTGGCAGAAGCTGGCACCCCTCACCCCCGATGCCGCTTCCAGATCGCCATTGGTCAGACCTGCCCAGGCGGCAGGCAGGTCGGCCCGGACTTCAAAGCCTTCGTCGGCGCGGCGGATGGTGGTCAGGCACCAGTCCTTGTCGCGCGGGTGGACGACGAACAGCAGGTGATCGGCACCCGCCTTGACGATGGCTGGACGGAACGGCATGCCCATCGGCAATTCCAGAATGCGTCCCTCACCGGCATCGACGATGGCCTGATGCACCAGTGCCTCGGCCCGCAATTTGGCAGCGCTCTTGGCGATCCGTGCCTCGACGAAGGCGCGCGAAATAGCCAAGGCGTTGTGGAAAGCGCGATCGTCGGCGTCCGGATCGGTCTCGTCGAAAACAGGTTTTAGGGTTTCCAGCAGCACCGGCAGCGTCAATCCACCCAGCAGCCCGGCAACCGAGGGGCTGAGCGCACCATTGTCGACCAGATCGACCGGCAGCACGAAGCTGGCATCGAACGCGGCATGAACAGTCTCGACATGCGCCTCAGGAATGCCGGATGCTGTGAGATAATCGCGGCCATAATGCTTCCAGATCAGCCCGAACGAACTGTAGGGCTGGCCGTCCTCGCGCATCGGTGCGCCGCGCTGATGATGATCGAAGATCTGCGTTCCGGCATCGTAGGCGCCGCCGACATCATAGATGATCCGGTCGCCACTGGGCGTGATCCATTCCGGCGAACGGCTGCGCATGATGCGCGCCTGCGGGAAAAGCCGGGTGAGGATGACGCTGGACAACAATTCATCCGCATGGAAGCCACCGGAATGGGTGACGAGGAATTCTGGGGTCATGCCGGGGATACGCCTTATTGCTTGCGGAAGTTCGCTTGGGGTGTTGCACCAGATAGCCATTGCGTGGCGTCACCTCAACCCGTCTTTTATGGTTTCGCGTGCGAAGCGGAGACTGCCCCGGAAAAGCCGACGCCCGTTTGACAGCAATTGCAGCCTGCAACCTCAGCCGGCTGAGCCGGGCTTTGGTTTCAGTTCTGAAGGGCGGCGAATGGGGACGGGTACGTCTGACAGGCTTTCGTTTGCCCGTGTGCTGATCGCATGCACCTGGCCAGGGATCTGGTCTCCCAGATAACTCGCATTGCCCGGCAGGCCCATCGGATACAGTGCGTCGCGGCTCGCCTCGTAGGCCGCGCTCTTATCGGTGCAGAGGCGGACACGCATATCCTGCGGCGCGACATCGGTCCGGTTCTGCAGATTGCCGACAAGCCCTGCCTTGGCCGGCAGACGGCCGTCGAAGGCTTCTGTCAGATATTGCGCCGATCGTTCGTTGCGCTCGCGCTCTGTCGTTGCGCCCAGGATCACCACCGCCACACGCTTTCCGTTGCGCGTGGCCAGACCAACGAAATTTCGCCCCGATGCACACAAAAAACCGGTCTTCATGCCAATTGTGCCATTAAAGCGGGTCAGCAGAAGATTGTTGGACTTGATCTCCTTGCCATCGATGGTGACGGCCGAGGCCAGGAAGAAGCGGCGATATTCCGGGAACAGCCGGTCCACTTCCATGCCCAGGATCGCGAGATCGCGTGCGGTCGTATAGTTGGTCTTGTCAAACAGCCCGTTCGGGTTGGAGAAATGGGTGCCCGTCATCCCAAGACGGATTGCGGCCTCGTTCATTTTCCGGACGAACGTTGGCTCGTCCGGCGCCACCGCTTCGGCTAGGGCGACAGCGACGTCATTGGCAGATGCGGCGATCATGGCAAACAGCGCATCTTCCAGCGTCATCGTCCGCCCGAAGATCAGGCCGGATTCGAGAAAGGCCTGTTTCGTGGCATTGCGGGTCATGGTGACGGGTGTCGCAAGGTTAACCTCGCCTGCGCGCAGGGCCTCGAACACGACGAGTGCCGTCATCAGCTTGGTTGTCGAGGCCGGATACCAGGGCACCCCGGCATCCTCCTGGTACAGCACCTGCTGACTATCGGCATCGACCACAAGCACAGGCGTGGCATGGGCTGGTGCCGGCAGGAAAAGGCAGGCCATCAACGCCAGTTTTTTCCATGGCCGTCCGACCAATATGTTTTCTGTCATCTGCCAGTCTCCGGAGAAAGGCGTCCTCATGGCACGATGCACACTGACAGGACAAGCTTTTGCTGCGAAAGCGTAACGAATTGGTCGGCCGGAGAGTTCCGGAGGATAACGGCTATGGGCCATTAAAGCCGTCTTCCCTGCAGCAGAGAAGCAGCCATCCGCCTTGCCAGCGGATGGCTCATCTGCAACGTCCTTACAAATCCGACGCCGACGAGTGTGCCCAGTCCATGTACAGGTCCTTGGCCTTGGCGGCGATCGGGCCGGGCTGGAGGTCGCGGTCTTCGAGTTTGGTGACGGGGACGACCTTGGAGTAGTTGCCGGAGGTGAAGATTTCGTCGGCGGTCTCGAAATCGGAGAGCGTCAGTGAGGTCTCGACCACGTCGAAGCCGGCGTCGCGCAATAGGCCGATGACGCGCAAGCGGGTGATACCGGCGAGGAAGGTCTTGTTGGAGGCGGGTGTGAAGACGACGCCGTCCTTGACCATGAAGACGTTGGACGAGCCGGTTTCGGCGATATTGCCAAGCATGTCGCGCACCAAAGCGTTCGAGAAGCCGCGGCTGCGGGCTTCGATCAGGATGCGGCCGTTGTTGGGATAGAGGCAGCCTGCCTTGGCGTCGGTCGGCATGCATTCGATCGTCGGGCGGCGGAAGGGCGAGATGGTCAGCGACTGGCCACCGGGGCCTTCGCCCATCGGGGCTTCGAACAGGCAGAGCGCAAAGCGGGTCGAATCGGGATCGACGGCAACGACGCTGCCGGGCATGCCATGTTCGCCCCAGTACATCGGCTTGATGTAGATGGCGGTCTGGCCATCGAATTTCTTCACGCCTTCCCAGGCGAGCGCCTCGATATCCTCTGCCGTGACCACCGGCTTCAGGCCGAGAGCCAGCGCCGAACGGTTGACGCGCTGGCAGTGCAGATCGAGATCCGGGGCGATGCCGTCAAACCAGCGGGCACCATCAAACACCGTCGAGCCCAGCCACATGGCGTGCGACGTCGGGCCGATCAGCGGCGGATTGCCGGAAAGCCACTCACCATCGACATAGGTAAAGGTGGTGCTGCGCGGGGATGTATCGACGGCCATGATGGTCTCCTGTTGGTCTCTTGGTTTACCGGCATAACCGGAAAATCGACAAGTGGGGTAAATAGGTACATCAAAAAAAGTCATGCCGTCCAATCTGGATCGCACAGTGCCGCTCGCATAGTCTGCCGCCAGAAGCAAAGGGACCCGTTCGATGAAAGCCATGTATTACGACGCCTTCGGCAAGACGCCCGACATTCGCGTGCTGCCCGACCCGACCCCGAGTGCGGATGGGGTGGTCATCAAGGTCGAGGCGACCGGGCTTTGCCGCAGCGACTGGCACGGCTGGATGGGGCATGATCCCGATATCGCCCTGCCACATGTGCCGGGCCACGAACTGGCGGGCACCGTTGCCGCAACGGGAAAAGGCGTGTTGCGCTATAAGGTCGGCGACCGGGTGACCGTGCCGTTCGTTTCCGGCTGCGGCCGTTGCGGCGAGTGCCATTCGGGCAATCAACAGGTCTGCGCCAACCAGTTCCAGCCGGGCTTTACCCATTGGGGCTCGTTTGCCGAATACGTGGCGATCGATTTTGCCGACCAGAACCTCGTGCATCTGCCCGAAAATCTCGACTATGCCACAGCCGCCAGCCTCGGCTGCCGGTTTGCCACGTCGTTCCGCGCCATCGTCGATCAGGGCCGGGTGCGCGGCGGTGAATGGGTGGCGGTGCATGGCTGCGGCGGTGTCGGCCTGTCGGCGATCATGATCGCCACGGCGCTCGGCGCCAATGTCATCGCCATCGATATTTCCGAGACAAAACTGTCGTTTGCCCGCGAGATCGGCGCGGTCGCCACCATCGACGGCAGCGTTACCGGCGACGTGGCTGAGGCCGTGCGCGAGATCACCAAAGGCGGCGCGCATGTGTCGATCGATGCGCTCGGCTCGCCCGTCACCTGCTTCAACTCGATCAAGAACCTGCGCCGCCGCGGCCGCCATGTGCAGGTCGGGCTGATGCTTGGCGAGCATGCCAGCCCGCAGATTCCGATGGGCCAGGTGATCGGCCATGAGCTGGAAATCTACGGCAGCCACGGCATGCAGGCCTGGCGCTACGAGGCAATGATGGCGATGCTGGAGACGGGCAAGCTCAACCCGCAAAAACTGATCGGCCGCCATATCAGTCTGGAAGAAGCGGTGCCGGCACTGATGACGATGGACACGGCCCAGGACCTCGGCATCAGCGTCATCACGCGGTTCTGAGGCAAACAGCCACCGTGGCAGCTGGGGCGTTGTACCTGCGGGATGACGCGTCCCGCAGACGGCCGTTTGCATCCGCTGCCGGGGAGCCGCCGCTTGGCGGCGGCATATCACCTGACGATTATATTCTGCCAGCGGCAGCTTCCCTTAAGCCATTCGCGCCCTATTTCATGTCTTGCCGCGTCAATGCGTCGTTCTTTTTAGGAGTGGGATAAATGGCAACATCCATGCTGATCAGTATTCTGATCACATTTCTCGTCATCGTACTTGTTTTGTATCTTGTAGCGCGCCTGCCGATCGATGGCCGCGCCAAGCAGATCGTCCAGATCATCGTAATCATCATCGGCATTATTTCGCTTCTGAAATACCTCGCGGTGTTTTAAACATCGTTGCAGGTTCAAACGTCCCGGGCGGGAGAACGATCTCCCGCCATGGTTCCTTTCACGTTTCAAAGCGAGTTCATTCCATTGACCGATAAAACCGACGTCAAAGTTCCTGGTAAAGTAACCGTGCGGCGCAGCCCGGACGAAACGTCCGCTGCTGCCCTCAACATCATCAATCAGGAACTGGTGGCGCGAAACAAGAAGACCGCGATGCTGAAAGCCCTGCGGCTCGGTCAGGAACAGGCTGAAGAAAAGCCGGTGAAGAAGGCTGCCGCCAAGAAGAAGAAATAAGCGGCGGCATTGCCAAATTGACGAGGACCGAGCTGGGTCCTCGCGGCAAGCTTAGACATCCTCCCTCAAAAAACCTCTTCCCCAGCCCCCGTTGTCGCTGATATTTTCGCGCCTTACGGCAACGGAATCACGAGGCGATGATGGCCATGGCGGCTGAAAAGCAGGAGAAGCAGGCGGAGGCACTTTATGCACCATTGCTTGCGGCCAATGCGGGACATCCGCATGGCTGGCCGGTGCGGGTGATCGTCTCATCGCAGACGGAAGCGCGGCATAACAAGGCCGTCTGGGCGCCGAGCCACCTGATCTCGATCCGGGCGCCGGGGACCAAACTTCTGTCAATGATCGATCTGCCGTCCGAGCGGCATCTCGAATTGCTGTTCGGCGATGTCACCGATCCGGATGAGGGGGATGCGGCCAAGCCCGGCCATATCGAGCAGGCCTTTGCGTTTATCGACGGCCTGCCCCAGGATGCGCATCTCCTCATTCACTGCCTGCGCGGCATCGGCCGGTCGACGGCGCTGACACTTGGAGTTCTTGCCCGTTACATGGAACCGGAGGATGCGGCAGCGGCGCTGCATGGGCTGAGGCCAGAGGCCAAACCGAACCGGCATGTGACCGGGCTTTGCGACACGGTGCTCCGCCTCAAGGGTCGGCTGGCCAAGCAGGCGCTGCGGTTTCCCGCCAAGGTGTGGAAACCCACGAAGAGTTGATCGCGATTGCGCCGATACCCCGGATCGCGTGGAGAAAGATTGTGCGGCGCACAAATCTTTGACATGATCCCGGTAGAGAACCGTATGGAAGCGGCAATCGCAAGATGCCCTCGCCTTGACACCGGCAGGCGGCGGAATAACGCGATCAATCAAGGCGATGTCCCTCTGTCTCGTGTCTTGACAGAGAGCGGCGTCCGGGAAATGACGGGAGAGTTCGATGTCTCATGCGGCCTATGTGTTCGATGCCTATGGCACGTTGTTCGACGTGCATGCGGCCGTGCGCAGGCATGCGGGCGCGATGGGGCCGGATGGCCAGGCCTTTTCCGATCTCTGGCGGGCCAAGCAGCTGGAATATTCCTGGATCCGCACCCTGATGGGCACCTATACCGATTTCTGGGCGCTGACCGAGCAGTCGCTGGACTATGCCTTTGCGCGCTTTCCCTCCGCTGACAGAAAGCTCAAGGCAGCACTGCTCGACGCCTACTGGCATCTCGACTGCTATCCGGAAGTGCCAAGCGTGCTGAAGCACCTGAAGGATCGCGGCGCCCGCATCGCCATCCTGTCGAACGGCACGCCGCAGATGCTGCAATCGGCGGTGAAGAAGGCGGGGCTGGACCTGATCATCGACGACATCTTTTCGGTCGAGACGGTCAAGGCCTTCAAGACCGCACCCGCCGTCTACGACATGGTGACAACCACCTACCGGCTTTATCCTGATGCCGTCTCTTTCCAGTCGTCCAACCGCTGGGATATTGCCGGCGCCACCAAATTCGGCTTCCGCACTGTCTGGATCAACCGGGCCAACATGCCCGACGAATATGCCGATTTCGGCCCGTCGCTGATCCTGCCGTCGCTGGAAAGTCTCTAGGGTATTTTTTGTTTTTACGCATTTCCGGGCGCAAAACCGCTTCGCACTTGTGCTGGAACTGCTCTAACACTCAAAGGACACGTCATGTCTTGGTCTGCGGAACAATATATGAAATTCGAAGACGAGCGCACCCGGCCGGCCCGCGACCTGCTCGACCAGATCCCCAACCTGCCGGATGGCGCGCTCTACGATCTTGGCTGCGGACCAGGCAATTCGACCGAGCTGATCCACGACCGTTTTCCGGCCTATATGCTGACCGGCATCGACAGCGACGAGAACATGCTGGTGGCGGCGCGCAAGCGCATGAGCCATACGCGGTTCGAGAAGGGTGACCTGACGCACTGGAAGCCGCCGCAGCGCGCCGTGCTGTTCTTTGCCAATGCCGTTTTTCAATGGCTGCCGGATCATCTGAGCACGATCGAACGGCTAATGGGCGAACTGATCCCCGGTGGCACGATTGCGGTGCAGATGCCGGATAATCTCGACGAGCCGTCGCATGCGTCGATGCGGGAACTGGCGGAAGACCCGCGCTTTTCGCAGTATTTTCCGAATGGCGGAGAGCGCCGCGCCGCCCTGCCCGCACCGTCCGTCTATCTCGACCGGCTGGAAGCAAAATGCATCAAGATCGATGTCTGGCACACGATCTATTATCATCGCCTGGCAAACGCCGAAGCCATCGTCGAATGGGTCAAGGGCACCGGCCTTCGCCCCTATCTCGACGCGCTTCCGGCCGATGCGCGCGAAGCCTATCTGGCGGCCTATCTGCGCCGCATCCGCGAGGCCTATCCGCCGCTTGCGGACGGACGCGTGCTGTTGAAATTCCCGCGCCTGTTCGTGGTGGCGGTGAAGCGGTAAACATCCACCGCCCACCCGGGAACTACGGCTTTTTCATCAGATGGTCGGCAACTGCCTCGAAGCCCGGCAGCGTCGTCGGGTCGTTGGCGGCATTGCCGGCTGTCGGGTGCGAAGAGAAGCGGGCAATGACCATGCGCGCCGCCGGGTCGATATAGATCGACTGGCCGTGCACGCCGCGCGCCATGTAAGCGCCGTGCGCATTGTGCGACACCCACCACATGCCGCGATAGCTCCAGCCGGGAAGATTGGCATAGCCGGCCTTCTCGAAGGCGGCCTTGTCGCCGCCACCGCGAATGCTTTTGATCGCCGCTTCCGGCACCAGCCGTTCGCCGCCCACGACCCCATCATCAAGCAGCAGCTGACCGATCCGGGACATGTCGCGCAGACCGGCGTTCAGACCGCCACCAGCAAACGGTGTACCAATGGAATCAACCGTGTAATAGGCATCCTGCTCCGCGCCCATCTTGCTCCAGATACGCTCCGACAGCAGATCGGCAACCGACTTGCCGCTGACGCGCGCGATGATCCAGCCGAGCGCATCGGTGTTGATCGTCTTGTAGCCGAAGGCAACGCCGTGTTCGCCCTGTTTGGCGACGGTCTGCAGATATTCGAAATAGCTCTGCGGGCCTTTGTAATCGGCCGGTTTTGGCAGGGGATTTCCGGCGGCCGAATAGGTCCAGACATCGGCGTCGGGATCAGCATAATCCTCGCTGTAGCGCAGGCCGGTGGTCATATCGAGCACCTGGCGCACCGTCGCATCGCCAAAGGCGCTCTTTGCCAATTCCGGCACGATGGTGGCAACCTTTGCCGTCTCATCAAGCTTGCCTTCCGCCACCAGCATTTCGCCGAGCAACCCGGTCAGCGATTTCGTCACCGACATCGCGCCGTGCTGGCCGGCCTCGTCGAGGCAGCCGGAATAGCGCTCATAGACCACCTTGCCCTCATGCAGGACGACAATTCCGTCGGTATAGTTGGCCGACAGCGACTGCGCCCAGGTCATGGGTGTGCTCGCGCCCGTTGGCGTGAACGTCAGGCCATCGATTGCCGCATCGATCGTCCGCTCGAGAGGACGTGGTGCGCCGAGCCCGCGGCTGACACCGACCGTCGGCATCAGCTGGCGGAAATGGCAGACGGTCCAGCGCATCTTCGGAAAACTGAAATAATCCGGATCGGAAAAACGGATGATCTTGTCGGCCGGCGGTGGCGCGCCCACCATCCAGCCTAGCGCCTTCGGATCGGATTGTTCGGCCGTCATCGCTGCTCCCTGTGCATGACCCAAAGCCGGCATCGACAGGGTGGCAAGGGCGATTGCGGTGCTGATCCTAAAAATTGACGACCACATTGATGAAGCCTCCTGTCCAGTTCGGTGCTTTTTTGCCAATCGCGGCGTCCAGTCCGGCGCCCGGGAACGACACGCTGACCCCGGCGGTGAGGTAGGTATTGGCATTCACGACGCGATTGTATTCGAGATAAACGTCATCCGTGAGGTGTTTTTTGGTGACACCTGCGACCGGATTGGGAACACCGTTGGCAAGCTCGATGCGGGTGCCCTGACCAAACTGGATCGGGCTTTTCAGGTCGTTGGCGCTGACACGCGCATAGCGTAGCGTCAGCGTATCGCGCTCGGTCGGGCGGACGCTGAGGCTCACCTGATGGGCGTTGACGTTGGAATTGATGAAGACCATCGACGATTTCGAGCCGGTCGACCAGGCGCTAGGGCTTCCCTCGAAATAGAGGGGATCGAAGCGTTCGAGCTTCGAAGTCGACGGGTCGTCGCCGGAAAAGCTCTGGTAGCCATAGGCAAGGGTCGGAGTCCAGGAGAGCTCGGCAAAGGTGTAACCGGCCTGGACACGAAAGGCATAGGCCTGCATGTCGATGGCGTTGTTCCATTCATAGGCAAAATCACCGGCAACGAAGACATTGTCGAGCGGATTGGCGCGGCCATAGAGATTGACGAAAGTCAGGCCGTCACGGGCGCCCGGCAGGATCGACGGCACGCCGACACCGTTGGGAGCAGCCTTGGGATAAGGGGCGTTCGATTGCGGCACATAGCCGAAGGTGAGACCGGCATAGGTCTCCGATTCACCGTCATAGCGGATATCGCCGCCGACGATGCGAGTGCCGCTGTCGTTTCGCTTCAATTCGTTGGCATCGAGATAGAAGGCGGTGGCGGACACCGGACCGGCATCGAAGCGGGCAAGGGCTGCATCTTCCCACGCCTTGCGCGGCCCCAGCTTCAAGGCGCCGCGTTCAAAACCGCTGGTACCGCCATTGGCGATCAGCATGCCGGTACCGGCCTTGAATTCGCGCGGGCCGAGCGACAGGTCGAAGGCTGGGCCGCTGCCATCATCTTCGGAGCGGATACCGAGATAACCTTCCTCCAACGTCAGGCGGCCGGTATTGCCGACAGCGAAGGCATCGACGCCGATCGTGCCGGATGCGACAGCCGAGATCTTGCCGTAGATGGCAAGCCCGGCACCTACCTCCTGGGTAAAACTCAGGCCCGGCATCAGGTAACCTTCAAGCCAATCCGTATCGGAATCGAAATCCGCATCGGGGGCGAAGATATCTCCATAGTTCCAAAACAGGTTCTGCTCGGCCACGGCATTGACGCCGACCTGCAGATGCGCCCGCAGCATGAAACCATCGCGGTCGATCAGCAGCATTGGATCGTCTGCAAGGGCGGCCTTGGGAGACAGCAGCGCCACTGCCATGACAGCCATGCTGACCGGTCCGGCATGGCGGCAAGGCTGTCTCTGGCGCCTGCCCGTCTGGGAATGCGTCATCGTGTAGTGCCACTCCTACAGGACAGGGTCTGTGACGTGTTGTTCAGAACCCCGCCGTCCACCTCATCGGAACGGCTGATGCCGCCATCGGTTTTCAACCCGTATCACAGTCTGTCTATCCGATTCCCCGCCGGCATGCGCGCCACGATAACGCATTCGGCAAGATTACACGCCAACCGGACAATCAGCCCTCTGGCGCGCGGCCCCGGTTCAGGGCATCCTGTGGCCACAGAGAATTGTGCTTATGGCTGTTGGAGGACCGCCCATGCGCTGCTTTACTGTACTTGGACCGTCGCAGACCGGAAAATCGACGATCGTCGAAAAGCTCGGATCGCTGGAGGGCACCCCGAGAAAATCCATCTCTCCCTACGGACTGAACCTCACGGAATTCACCTTCGGCAACGAAGCCTGGTGTGCACTGGATGCGCCGGGGCTGAACGAGGCGATTGCCCATGCACAGCAGGCGCTTCTGGCCAGCGATGCCTGTATTCTCTGCGTTTCGCCCGCTCCGGAAGAAGCGGTGCTTGCGGCGCCCTATCTCAGGATGATCGAAGCATCGGGCACGCCCTGCATCCTGTTCGTCAACCGGATGGACGAGCCGAGGGGGCGGTTGCGCGACGTGATCGCCGCGCTTCAGGATTATGCCAGCCATACGCTGTTGTTGCGCCAGATTCCGATCCGCGAGGGCGACCGGATCGTCGGCAGCTGCGACCTGATTTCCGAACGGGCCTGGCGCTACCGCGAAGGCCAGACCTCGGCGCTGATCGCCATTCCAGACAGCGCCTCTGAGCGCGAGCATGAGGCCCGCACCGAACTTCTGGAGCACCTGTCGGAATTCGACGACTGGCTGCTGGAAGAACTGATCGAGGACCGCGAGCCGCCAAGCGATGCGCTCTACGTCATCGCCACGCGGGTACTGCGCGAAAACAAGATCATCCCGGTGCTGATCGGTGCCGCCAGCCATGGCAACGGCATGATGCGGCTGATGAAGGCGCTGCGCCATGAGGCGCCACCGGTGGATGCGCTGCGCGACCGTCTTGCTGCCGCCGGCAAGATCGACAAGACCAAGCTCAAGGCCGTCAGCTTTCACGCCTATCATCGCCAGAATATCGGCAAGACGGTTTTGGCCCGGGCGCTCAGCGATGGGCTGAAACAAGGAGCGTCTCTGGGCGGTTCGGGGCTGGGCGCCGTGCAGGCCCCCGCCAACGGCAAGGGAAATACGGCGTTTACCCCGGCGGCCGGCGATCTCTTTGCGACGGTGAAATCCGATCACCTGCCCGTGCCGGCACTGCTGACGGCTAATGCCGCCCTTGCCGCACCTGAATGGACGCAAGCGCCGACGCCGATGCTAGAAAGGATATTGGTGCCCGGCAGCGAGCGTGACGAGAACAAGCTTTCGGAAACGCTGGCAAAACTGTCGGAGACCGATCGCAGCCTTAAAATCCTGCAGGAAGAAGGAACCGGCGCCCAGATGGTCTGCGCCCAGGGACCGGTGCATCTGCGCGATCTGCTGCGCACGCTCTCCGACGTCTTTCACGTCACCGCGAGCGAGCGTGCACCGACCCCGGTCTATCGCGAGACGATCTCGAAACCGGCCGAAGTGCACTACCGCCACCGCAAGCAGACCGGCGGCGCCGGGCAGTTTGCCGATGTGAAACTGACCATCCATCCCAACGGGCGCGGCCAGGGCTTTTCCTTTGGCGAAACCGTCAAGGGCGGTGTGGTGCCGCGCAACTACATTCCGGCCGTGGAAGCGGGAGCCCGCGAGGCGATGGACAAGGGGCCGCTGGGCTTTGCGGTCATCGATGTCGGCGTGACGCTGACCGACGGCCAGCACCATGCGGTCGACAGTTCCGAACATGCGTTCCGCTCGGCGTCAAAGATGGGCGTGCGGCAGGCGCTTTCGGAAGGTGCGGCGGTGTTGATGCAGCCGGTGTTCCGCAGCGAAATCCACATCCCCTCGGTCTATTCCGGCAATCTGGTGCAGATCGTCTCGTCGCTGAAGGGACAGGTGCTCGGCTTCGACCGGGACGAGGCCGCCAAGGGCTGGGATATTTTTCGCGCCCTTGTTCCCGGCGGCGCGCTTGACGAACTGGCCCGCGCTCTGCGCTCGGCCACGCAAGGCATCGGCTATTTCTCAAAAACCTTCGACCATTTCGAGGAGTTGTATGGCAAGGAAGCGGATGCGATCGTCAGGGCACATGGGGCGCAGCGCACCGAGCGCTGAGACGGCCGAGACGATGGACATCGGCACCGCGCTTTTCTAGGAAGGATGAACAGCGACAGCGGGGGCAATCGATGGTTCGGGAAAACGAAATACGCGAGAACGAGGTTGCTGTGACCACGCCGCAGGATGCCGATGCGTCGCTGGTCTTCATCGGCCGCATCTCGACACCGTGGACATCGCGGCTGGAATGCCCCAGGCAGGGGCGTCACGATGGACCGCTCTGCCGCATCGAAATTTTCGACCTGTGGGTTCCGGCGCTTCAGGGTGTCGAAGCCTATGAGCGGCTGGAAATTCTCTATTGGCTCGACCGGTCGCGCCGCGATCTCGTGCTGCAGAGCCCGGCCAACAGCGGCAAGGTGCACGGCACCTTCTCGCTGCGGTCTCCCGTGCGCCCCAATCCGATCGGCACGTCGATCATCAAGCTCGAGGCGGTCGAGGGCAATGTCCTGCTCGTCCGTGGTCTCGATTGCCTCGACGGCACGCCGCTGATCGACCTGAAGCCGGATCGCACGCTGTTCACGCCGATCGCCCCACCGCAGCGGGGCGATTTCGAGACTGGCGATGCCGGAGAGGCCCGCCATTTCAAGACGTTGTAGGGAGAAGTTAGTCGTCGACCGCGACCATCACGTCGGATGCCTTGACAACGGCATAGGCCGATCCGCCGACCGTCAGTTCCAGTTCATCAACCGCCTGATTGGTGATCGACGCGGTGACGATAGCGCCATTGCCGATATCGATGCGGACATGCGCCGTGGTGGCGCCCTTGGTGATTTCGACGATTGTGCCCTTGAGGCGGTTGCGCGCGCTGATCTTCATGTGATTTCTCCCTGGTTCGAAGCAAGCTTATTATTACACAGGCTGCTGTTCCGCACGATATATCGCGGCAACCGACGGATGTCATCGTGCCGACACACGGAACACAGCGCACCGAACTACGCCTTGCTGCGGCGCGGATGGATGGTTTCGCCACGGCCCAGCATGGCGACCAGTTTTTCGATGATGCCGGCGCGGGTGTCCGGTTTCTTGGCGGTGTGAACGCGATAGAGAACGGCATAGCGGTTGGCGCTGTCCAGCGTTTCGAACAAGGTCTTGGCGCCCTCGTTTTCGTTGAGCGCCTGCTGCAGGTCGGCCGGTACGGTGATGGTGCTCTGGGACTGATAGGCAATCTCCCAGCGCCCATCGGCCTTGGCCCGTTCGATTTCTGCAAGACCGGCCGGACGCATGCGGCCCGCCTCGATCAGCGCCTCTGCCCGCTTGCAATTGATCGCCGACCACTTGCTTTTCGGCCGCCGTGGCGTGAAGCGGATCAGCCAATAAGTGTCATCAAACGGTTTCAGCTGGCCATCGATCCAGCCGTGGCAAAGCGCCAGATCGATGGCGTCAGGCTTTGAAACGGTCGCCACGCCCGACGCCTTCTTGGCGAATTTCAGCCACAGCCCGTTCGCCGATGGCGGCTGGCTGGCGAGCCAGCTTTCCCATTCGGCGGCACCGGCAAAAGCCAATACGGGCAGCTCTGTTTGATCTGCGGCCATGAGCGGTTTCTCCTGTCAGCGCGCCTGCGGCTCCAGGATCTCCTGATGAATGGACCTGATTTCTTCGGCGACGAGGTGTTGCAGGCGCCAGAGATTGCGGTCGTGGATACCAAAATCCTCCAGATGCGACACGGTGTTGTAGAGATATTCCGCCCCCGATCCGAAATGTCCGCAGGCCCGTGCCAGGATTCCCGCAACGTGGTCCAAAGGCTGGCGGGAGCGGATGCGCTCGCCGGTGGCGCCGACCCAGAAACCCAGTGCCCGGCAGGGGCCGCTTTCGGATTTGACCGGCAGCCAGCGGACGGCATCGATATTTTCAAAGGCGCTGACTTCACGGCGCAGCATACGTTCGATCTGGGCGGCGCGGTCATCGTCCGGCAGCCGGTAGATGACGCCGTCGCAGCGGCCGCCGCGTTCCAGCGCCATCATCAAGCCCGGCTGATCATGCGATCCGCGCCAGCGGTTGATATGCAGGCAGAACGACCGGTGCCAGCCGAAGGCCGTTGCCCGCTGCCGGTCGATCGCCTCGAATTCCGGTTTCCAGATCAGCGAGCCATAGGCAAATACCCAGAGCGGCTCGCCGTGGCTTTCCCGTTCAAGTGCTTCCGCAAGTTCGCGATATTGCGAATCACTGATCTCGGTCCAGCGCCCATCCGGCCCCGGATCAGTCACGTCCTTGTGGCAGAGCGCCACCAGATCCGGTGTCAGGGTCATTTTTCGGGATTGAGGCATATGATCTCGTCTCGCAGGACAGTGTCTGAAGAAGCATGTGGGGCCTGCGTGCCCAGACTGCCAGAGCGAATTCATCAGTCAAGCGGTTCGGCCGCCACCCGATACCTGCATTTTCCGTGCGGCAAGTAATCCGGCCAGCCGCCGCTCAACACACGCATTATCAGACATGGTCATGCAGGCCGGTAAATCTGCGCCACCGAGCCTCCCGGAAAAGCTGTTGCTCTGATCAGTTTGAGGCGCCTTGCCGGGGCGACCTCGGAAAAGATCGGCACGCCCTTGCCGAGCACCACCGGATGCACCAGCAAAACATATTGATCGATCAAATTCTTAGCGATGAGGCTGCGCGCGAAGCCGCCGCCGCCGTGGGCGATGATCGGCTTGCCGTCCCCGGTCTTCAGCCTGGCGATTTCCTCGACCAGATCGCCGCTGGCCACGTAGGCTTCACCCCAACTTTCCGCGCCGGGCTGCAGCTGCCCGGACTGAGTGCTTCCCGCGTGCGCCTTTGCGTCCTTCAGAACCACCGCCCCTTGTTTTGAAAACACGGCCTTCGGAATCTGGTTCATCGGCGGCGCGAACACTCCGGTGGAGGTCGGCCAGAAAGCGGCCATGTCCCGGAAAGTACGGCTGCCCATGATGTACAGGCTGGCGTTCGACACGGTCTCCACGCTCCAGGCAATGGCCTGCTGGTCGCCGCTGAACATCCATTCGTTTTTGCCGTCAGGGCCGCTGACAAAGCCGTCGAGCGACATGGACATTTTCAGGATCAACTCTCTCATCGTTTTCTCCTCGCGCTGGCCCCGCCTAAGACAAGCGACAGCATGCACGCATTAATCCACCTTTGCGGCAAGAAAATCGATGAAGGCGCGGATGCGGGCGGCCAGATGCTCGTGACCCGCAAAAACCGCATGCACCTGTTCCGGTTCGTGCGGATTGTAATCCGCAAGCACTTCCACCAGTCTGCCACTGGCAATATCCGGATCGACATCGAATTTGCCGATGCGGGCAATGCCGAGGCCAGTCAGGCAGAGGTTGCGGGCAATCGAGCCGCTGGAAGCCTGCACATTGCCGGGGGCCGGGCGCGTATAGCGCGCGTTGCTTGCCGGGTCGCGAAACATCCATTCGCCCGGATTGCGGCCGAAGGTGAAGGTGATGCAATTGTGCGCGCCCAGATCATCCGGCCGTTGCGGCGTCCCATGCCGCGCCAGGTATTGCGGCGTCGCCACCGTGATGCGGTGACTGTCGAGGAGCTTTCGCGCCTTCAGGCTCGAATCCCGCATCGACCCGACGCGGATGGCGATGTCGGTGCGCTCCTCGATCAGATCGATGACGCCGTCCGTCAACGACAGCTCAAGCCGGACCTCCGGATACATCGCCAGGAACTCGCCAGCCAGCGGTATGATGAAGCGCTCGCCGAAGCCGACAGTGGCGTTCACCCGTAAAAGTCCGCGTGGTGTTGCCAGCCCGCCGCCGGCAACGATCTGCTCGGTCTCGGCAATATCCGCCAGGATGCGCTGCGCCCGGGAGAGATAGATTTCTCCCTCGGGCGTCAAAAGCAGCGACCGGGTGGTCCGCACCAAAAGGCGGGTGCCCAGCCGGTCCTCGATGCGGGTGACCAGCTTGCTGACCGCAGAGGGCGACAGCTTCAACCGCCGTCCGGCCGCCGAAAAGCTCTTTGCCTCTGCCGCCGTGACAAACACCTCCATTTCGCCTGCCCGGTTGTCCATTCGTCCGCATCCTGTGAATTCAATTCACAGGCATTTATCCATTCCTATGGATTATCGCGCAAGTGCCTTTGGCCCATATTCCACTCAACGAAACCCATGACGGCCCGGATATCCGGTGCGCCGCCACCAACACGCCGGCCTCCCACCGGCGACAAAGGTGCTTCCATGCCTCTTGCCCTCTTTGCACTGACGATCGCGGCCTATGCGATCGGAACCACGGAATTCGTCATCGTCGGCCTGTTGCCGACCGTCGCCACCGATCTCGGCATCACCTTGCCGCTGGCAGGATTGATCGTTTCGATCTATGCGCTCGGCGTCACATTTGGCGCGCCGATCCTCACCGCGCTGACCGGCCGCATCGAGCGCAAGCCG
Source organism: Pararhizobium sp. (assembly GCF_965279435.1). Lineage (NCBI taxonomy): Bacteria > Pseudomonadati > Pseudomonadota > Alphaproteobacteria > Hyphomicrobiales > Rhizobiaceae > Pararhizobium > Pararhizobium sp. The sequence goes on along the minus strand of NZ_CBDIHY010000003.1, from coordinate 2,657,261 downwards.
CTGCTTCTCGGCCTGATGGCACTGTTCATCGCCGGCAATGCGATGGCAGCACTCAGCCCGTCCTATGAGACATTGCTGATCGCCCGCGTGCTTTCGGCCTTTGCGCATGGCGTGTTCTTCTCCGTCGGCGCCACCATTGCTGCCGACCTCGTCCCGGAAAATCGCCGCGCCTCGGCCATCGCGCTGATGTTCATGGGGTTGACGGTTGCCATCGTCACCGGCGTTCCGCTCGGTACTTTAATTGGCCAGACGTTCGGCTGGCGCGCCACCTTCTGGGCCGTGGCAGGTCTCGGCGTCATCGCACTGACCGCAATCGCCGCCCTGTTGCCCTCCACCCTGTCGAAGGCGGAACCGGCCAGCATTCTCGATCAGGTCCGCGTGCTGGGCTCCGGCCGCCTGCTGCTGGTGTTCGGCATGACGGCGCTCGGCTATGGCGGCACGTTCGTCACCTTCACCTTCCTTGCGCCGATGCTGCAGGATGTCACCGGCTTTGCCGCCTCCTCCGTCAGCCTCGTTCTGGTGCTCTATGGCCTGGCGATCGCTGCGGGCAATATCATCGGCGGCCGCCTTGCCGACCGCAATCCGGTCAAGGCGCTGGTCTGGCTGTTTGCCGCCCAGGCTGCCGTGCTGGTGATCTTCTCCTTCACTGCGGTTTCGACGATCCCTGCCCTGATCACGCTGGCAGCACTCGGCTTCCTGTCGTTCGCCAATGTGCCCGGCCTGCAGCTCTATGTCGTGCAGCTGGCCAAGCAGCACCGCCCCGGCGCCGTCGACGTCGCCTCGGCGCTGAACATCGCCGCCTTCAACCTCGGCATTGCCGCCGGCGCCTGGATCGGCGGCCTGGTGGTCGCCTCACCGCTCGGGCTTCAGGCAACGCCATGGGTCGGAGCGATCCTGGTCGCAGGCGCGCTCGTGCTCACCGTCATCAGCGGCATGCTCGACCGCAAGCCGGAGCCGATTGCTCAGGCCGCTTGACAAGCACGGCTTGACCAAATCGGCGTACGCCACATCTATCAGATATCATTCCAGGCCCGGCCATGTGCCGGGTCTCCTCCCTGAAAGGACATTTCCATGCAGACAGTCAGCGCCAACGGCGCCAACATTCCCGCTCTGGGCTTCGGCACCTTCCGCATGCCCGGCCCCGACGTACTTCGGATCGTGCCGCAAGCCATCAAGCTCGGTTTCCGCCACATCGATACGGCGCAGATCTATCGCAACGAGGCAGAAGTCGGCGAAGCGATCGAGGCATCTGGCGTTGCCCGCAGCGACATCTTCCTCACCACCAAGGTCTGGGTCGATCATTACAAGCATGCCGACTTCCTCGCCTCGGTCGATGAAAGCCTGAAGAAGCTGCGCACCGATTATGTCGATCTGCTGCTTTTGCATTGGCCCAGCAGCGGCGTGCCGCTCTCCGAACAGATCGGCGCACTGAACGACGTGAAAAAGACCGGCAAGGTCAAGAATATCGGCGTCAGCAATTTCAACACGGTACTGATGGCGCAGTCGGTGGAACTCAGCGAAGCACCGATCGCCACCAACCAAATCGAATATCACCCGTATCTCGACCAGGCGAAGGTTCTGGAAGCGGCCCGCTCCACCGGCATGTCGGTCACCGCCTATTACGCCATGGCCGACGGCAAGGTGCCGAACGAGCCGCTTTTGAAAGACATCGGCTCACGGCATGGCAAGACCGCTGCCCAGGTGGTGTTGCGCTGGCTGACCCAGCAGAAGGATGTGATCACACTCTCGAAGACGGCAACCGAAAGCCGCCTCAACGAAAACTTCGACATCTTCGATTTCGATCTCACCAGCGACGAGATGGCCGCCATCCACAAACTCGCCCGCCCGAACGGCCGCATCGTCAGCCCCGGTGGCCTGGCCCCAGACTGGGACCGGGCAGACTGATCAGTTTGGGACAACTGAGCCGTTTTCTCACGCGTGGCAGGTTACTGGGGAAATTAAGCGATAGCCAAATCCTCCGTCATTCCTGTGCCCGTCACAGGAATCCGACCAGCCTAAGTCTTTGGGATGAAATGTCTTTTGACCCGACAGACGTCGGGTTTCTGGATCCCCGCCACGAGGGCGGGGATGACGGAGAGTGGGGTGGCTCTCTCGCCAGACAATCGATTTCAGGGTTTGTCCACGGCGTGAGCCGCCGGGACGACCGGCGGCTTTCTCCCCCACCCGCGCCCTCAGACGATAAAGAAATCCGCCTGCGTCAGTGCGAGGTTCTTGGACAGAAGGGCAAACTGGATACCGGCTGCCGATCCGCTGCCATCGGCATCGTAGAACAGCTTGCCCGTATCCTTTTCGTAGATGATCCGGTCGCTTGCATCACCGGCCAGCCCCGTCAGGTTGCTGGCAAAGGCAGCGGCGGTCAGTCCGCCGGCTTTGGTCAGCGCTGTGAAAACAGCATTCTCCAGCCGGACCGTATCGTCAGCGACGTTAAAATCGCTGATCGTATCGATATTGGTGCTGCCAAGCTTGCTATCGAAAACGAAACTGTCCTTGCCTGCGCCGCCCAACAGCCTGTCGAGGCCGAGACCACCGTTCAATATGTCGCTTCCAGCCAGGCCGGACAGGACATTCTTGCCGACATTGCCGGTGAGGACGTTGTTCAGGATATTGCCAGCGCCAATGAGATCCGCCGCTCCCATCAGGGTCAGATTTTCGACATTGGCTGCCAGCGTGTAGTTTACGGTGGACTTGACCAGATCCGTGCCCTCACCGGCCGCTTCGACAATCGCGTCGCCGCCATCGATCACATAGGTATCGTTGCCGGTCAGCCCGGTGAGCGTATCCTTGCCGCCACCACCGTTCAGCGTATCATTACCGGAGGCACCGATGATCGACTGTGCGAAGGTGTTCCCCGTCAGCGTTACCGCCTTGACCGTGCTCGACAGGTTGGCAAAAACCAGCTGCTCTATCTCCTGATTGGCTGCAAGGGTATAGTTCACCAGCGTAACCACCACGTCGCTGCCGCCGCCCTTGGCCTCGACAACGCAATCCCTGACATTGTCGACCAGATAAAAATCGCCACCCGCGCCGCCGCTCAGGTAATCCGCCCCCGTGCCGCCATCGAGCGTGTCGGGATCCGCGCCGCCGTAGAGTTCGTCGTCACCCGCTCCGCCGGTCAACCGGTCCGTGCCCCCCTCGCCGGTAAGGATGTCGTTGCCGGCACCACCGTCCAGATCGTCGGCATCGGCACCACCGATGAAGTTATCGGCTCCCTTGCCGCCGATCATGTAGTCCTGCCCATCACCACCAAAGACCGAGCCGTCAATGGTGCCATAGGCGCCATCATAGCGGTCGCTGCCTTTGCCGAGCGCGATATCACCGAGGATTACGCCATCATTGACGATGGTATCGGCAGCCGTGCCTTGCGACGAGAAGGCGTAGGCGAGCCCCTCGATCGTACCGTTGTTGTAAAGATACAGCGCGTCCGTACCCCGGTTGACGATGGCAATATTGCCCTCGATCACGCCGCTATTGCTGATCTGGCTCAAACCGGACACACCCGCCGGCGCACTGGCGTTGATGTCGATACCGCTACCGGCGCTCCAGATCGAACCGCGATTGTCGATGTCTCCATTGTAGCTCGCCATGGAAATACCCGTTGCAAAGCCACTGACATCGCCGGCCTTGCCGATGAGAACACTGTTACCGTGATTTGCCGCAGCCCCGAACGTGATCCCGGCCGTTGCGCCGACCAGCGTGCCCTGGATATTCACTTTAATGCCGTTGCCGACCCCGTCGATTGCCGCGTTGTCGGTCGAGCCGACCAGAACACCAGCCCGGACATAGGCGATCTCTCCCGTAACAAGCGAAGCCTGAACGCCGACATCGACGGTATCAATATTGAAAATAGTGGACGGCATTGTGCAATTTCCGATCGATGGAATGAAAAACTGAGATCTATGCGTGTATGGCTGCAGCTTAGCCGCTACCGTGTAAATGTCTTGGCAATTTTGCTGTCCGGGAAAACTATTTCTGGGGTATTTCAAGCCGCACAGAAGCCTCGATAAGCAGGCTCTTAAGATTTCCTGCAATAAGCCTGGCTTGGCATTTCAACACCGCTGATGTTCGGATAAAAGAGGCCCGGGCCGCATTCAAATTGGCCGCGAGGGCCTCATGCAGTCATCACACATAACCGCCGATTTCATGCCCGACTGGGCGGCCATCGTTGCCGTCATTCTCGGTGCGTCGGCCTTTTCGGTGGCGCAGGGCATTACCTATCCGCTGATCTCGCTGACGCTGGAAAGCCGGGGTGTGACGCCGGCGGTCATCGGCTTCAATGCGGTCAGTTTCGCGCTCGGCCTTGCCACTTCGACACTGATGATCGGCCATCTGACATCACGGCTGCGCACCGACAAGCTGATCATCCTCAGCCTTGCCGGCTGCTCGATATGCCTTGCGACGTTTGCCGCGACAGACGCGCTGCCCGTCTGGTTTCTCGCCCGGTTTCTGCTGGGCTTCTTCGCCAGCCTGATCTTCATGCTGAGCGAGGCCTGGATGAACTCCGCCTGCCCCGACCGGCTGCGCGGCCGGGTGTCCGGCCTTTATGGCGCGGGCATCTGTGGTGGATTTGCCGCCGGGCCGCTGGTCATTCCGCTGATGGGAACCGAAGGCGGCTTCGGCTTTGCGCTGACCGCCGTCTATGTGGCGCTCGTCGCCTTTGCCACGGCGCTGTTGACGCTCTCGACCCGCACGACGCCGGAGGCTTCCTCCACCCATGACGTCTTCGTGTTCTTTCGCAGGGCGCCGGTGCTGATCGCCATGGTGCTGGCCTTCGGGTTTTCGGACATCGCTGCGATTTCGGTGATGCCGGTCTATTTCGTCAAGACCGGCCATTCGCAGGCTTTTGCAGCGCTCAGCGTCACGGTTCTGGCCCTGCCGACCGCGCTCGCCCAGCCGTTCATCGGCGTGCTGCTCGACCGGCTGCCGCGCCGGCGCGTGGCGATCGTCATGGGCGGGATCGGCGCCATCGCCTTCCTGATCATTCCGTTCCTGACCTCACCGATTGCCATTCTCGCTGATTTTGCGCTGATCGGCGCAGCAAGCTTCTCGCTCTATACCTGTGCACTGACCATGCTCGGAGAACAGTATCGCGGCAGCATGCTGGTGGCGGGCAGTGCCGCCTTCGCGCTGGCCTATGCGGTCGGCAGCGGCATGGGCTCGGGCGCAACGGGATCGATCATGGACATGTTTGGTCCATCGGCAGCCCCGATCAGCGTCGGGCTGATCCTGGTGATTTTCACGCTGTTCCTGTCTTTCGGCGCGCGGGCGAAAACGGCCTGAGGTCTCAGACCTTCATCGGAGTTCCCTGATGAAAAGCCATGCGCCAAATCCCATCGGTGTGGCGCCAGATCGATGATCGCAGAACACGCCGGTGTTCCGTTGCCGTTTCATAGGTGAGCAGCGCCACGGTTTCGGACAGACGCTTCAGCCGGTAGTTTTCCGATTGCACGGGTGGTCCGGCAAGCACAGCCTCGGTAACCAGCGCCGCGATCGTCTCGGCGCGGCCATAGGCCTGACCGGAGCTGCCGAATTCGGTAAAATCCTCGTCCAGCAGTGCACCGGTCAAAAATGCGGAACCGCGCACCTTCGGATCGTGGAGACGTTGCTCCAGTTGCCTCAAGTGCGCGGTCAGATCGTTGTCGGACAGATCGTCCATTATGTTTCTGCGGATATCAGATGAACTGGCTGAGGCCCGGAACCGAGGCGACGACCTCATCGACCACTTCAGCACCAGCGTGTTCCCTGGCGTAACCGATGGTTTCCTTGGCAAGTGCGGTGATTTCGCCCATACCGAGGCCTTGGCTCATCAGCTGCTGGCCGAGCGCCATGACGCCGCCACCGGCGCCGACTGCGCTGAGCAGACCGCCGAGCAGGCCACCGCCGCCGCCCGTGCCTTCGCCATTATACTGTGCAACCAGTGCTTCAGCGCCCGGAATGGCTTCGATCATCTTGGCAACCGGGCCGTCTGCCGCTTCGCGCTGCAGGAAGCCGAGCATCATGCCGATGGCCTTTTCAGCCGTTGCAGGGTCAATGCCGACATTTTCGGCAACGCGCGTAACCAGTTCGTTCATGGATGATTCTCCTCATTTAATTGACGTGAACGTCAAGGTAAATTATCTCGAATTGAAACTCAAGCACGTTCGGAACGGGTGTCCGCAGCGCGAGAACCCAATGATCGTTTCATGCCTTGGTGGCAATTACAATGCGGCCATCCAGCGCGCAAATGCTGTCTTTTGCATGACAATCCTTCTGTTGCCGGTGAAAGGCACTCCCCCTATAACAGTCATGGGAAAACAATGTGATGAAGGTTGGCGGACCGCCGGCTTTCATTGGCGAAACGGAGACAAGGCCCACATGCTTGAGGACGGTAAGCTCTATATCGGCACCAGCCGGAAACCGGACGACACGATCAACAAGGGCGAATATCTGGATTTCAAATTCGGCAACCGGCACGGGCTGATCACTGGCGCCACCGGCACCGGCAAGACCGTGACGCTGCAGATTCTGGCGGAAAGCTTCTCCAATGCCGGCGTGCCCGTTTTCTGCGCCGACGTGAAGGGCGATCTGTCCGGCATCGGCGCCATCGGTGAACCCAAGGACTGGGTGACCAAGCGGGCCGAGCAGATCGGCTTTACCGATTTCGCCTTCCAGGAATTTCCGGTGATCTTCTGGGATCTCTACGGCGAAAAAGGCCACCGTGTGCGCACCACCATGTCGGAGATGGGGCCGCTCTTGCTCTCCCGGCTGATGAACGCCACCGACGCCCAGGAAGGTGTGATCAACATCGCCTTCAAGATCGCTGACGAAGGTGGGTTGCCGCTGCTGGATCTCAAGGATTTCCAGGCGATGCTCGCCTATATGGCCGAGAATGCCTCGGCGCTTTCGGGCAAGTACGGCCTGATCTCCAAGGCCTCGGTCGGCTCCATCCAGCGCGAACTACTGATTCTCGAGCAGCAGGGCGCCAAGAATTTCTTCGGCGAACCGGCACTCAAGGTCTCCGACATCATGCGCACCACCCGCGACGGCCGTGGCGCCATCTCGGTGCTGGCCGCCGACAAGCTGATGATGAACCCGCGGCTTTACGGCACGTTCCTGCTCTGGCTGATGTCGGAACTGTTCGAGGAGCTGCCCGAGATCGGCGACCCCGACAAACCGAAGCTGGTGTTCTTCTTCGACGAGGCGCATCTGCTGTTCAATGACGCTCCAAAGGTTCTGCTCGAACGTATCGAGCAGGTCGTCCGGCTGATCCGGTCGAAGGGCGTCGGCATCTATTTCGTCACCCAGAACCCGCTCGACGTGCCGGAAACCGTGCTCGCCCAGCTCGGCAACCGCATCCAGCATGCGTTGCGTGCCTATACGCCGCGCGAGCAGAAGGCAGTGAAGACGGCGGCCGACACATTCCGCCCCAACCCGGATTTCGACTGCGCCACCGTCATCACCAATCTGGGCACCGGCGAGGCGCTGGTCTCGACGCTTGAGGGCAAGGGTGCGCCCTCGATGGTCGAGCGCACACTAATCCGCCCGCCGTCCAGCCGCGCTGGTCCGCTGACCGAGGCCGAGCGCGCCAATGTCATGAGCATCAGCCCGGTGGCTGGCCAGTACGATACGGATATCGACCGGGAATCTGCCTACGAGATCCTCGCCCAGCGCGCCGCCAAATCGACGCAACAGGCCGAGGAAAGCCGCGAGACAACGGAAGCACCTGCGCCGGCAGCACCCGGCAACAGCCGCTGGACCCTGCCCGGTTTCGGCGACGATGCAACTCCAGCCGAGCCCAAGCCAAAACCTCGCGCAGGCTACCAGCGCGAAAGCGTCGCCGAAGCCGCAATGAAATCCGTCGCCCGCACCGTCGCCTCCTCGCTCGGCCGCGCTCTAGTGCGCGGCATCCTCGGCAGCTTGAGGCGGTAAAACGCAATATGGACTTGAAACGGAAAACGGCGGTCCAAGATGGGCCGCCGTTTCTTTTTCGACAGCCTACAATATGAAATAGCCAGCCGTCAGCGTCAGCGCATCGTCAAGGTGGATCGCAAAGTCTGCCGCCTTGTCGCCGTTTATGTCGCCGTAAACGTAGGTATCAGAGGTACCCTTCACAACACGAAGTTCGCCCGCGATGCCGTGAAAAGCAGCCGCGCCAATGAAGGCGAAGGCTTGATTTCCCGCCGTTTTCGAGCTTGCATCTATGGCCGAAAGGCTTATGCGGTCGCCGCTGGCAGGGGAGAAGTCGAAGATCGTGTCTGCCGCTGCGACCGTGCTATCCGCCGCCGTTTTATAGACGAAGATGTCGGCGCCGCTACCGCCAGTCAGATCGTCGCGCCCGGCGAGACCGGTCAGGATGTCGTTGCCGGCTCCCCCGCTCAAAATGTTGCGAAGGGCGCTGCCTGTCAGATTATCGGCAGCGGAGCCTCCTGTCAGGTTCTCAAAGCCGGTCACGGCGAAAAGGCCGGCACCCGTATCGACAGCAGTCGCGTTGGACAGTGAGATATTCACGGCCTTGGTAAAGCTGGCGAAGCTGATCGAATCGTTATTTTTGCCACCATCCAAAACGACCGTCTGGGTCTTATCGGTCAGCATGGCGACTGAAACACTGTCATTACCGCCATTGACCGAGACGGAACCCGCCCCCTTTGCACCAATGGATACTTTATCAATGCCGTCATAGGCGACGATGGCACCGACCCAGCCGGCTGCTGTGACAGTGTTGTTCCCACTTCCGGCAACAACTGCACTTGCGCCGCCAGTGCCGATCTGGAACGTGTCATTGCCGTCATAGGCAACAATGGAACTGACAAAACCACTGCCGGTCTTGACCGTGTTGTTGCCCGAACCGAAATTGATGCTGCCTGCCTCACCCGATCCGGTAATGGTTACCTTGTCGTCATTGTCATAGGCGACCAAGGCGGCGATCCAGCCATTCTTGAGCGTGATGGTGTTGTTGCCGTGACCGACGTTGACCATATCGGCGCTTTCGTCACCGACAGCGACGACATCGTTGCCGTCACCGGTGTCGAGAAGTCCCACAAACCCAATCGCGTTGACGGTGTCGTTGCCATCACCAGTCCGTACGCTTCCCACGCCACCGCTGCCAACTGTAATCTTGTCGATGCCCTGGTAGGTGACAATCGCGTCCACAAAACCGCCGGTCGTCGTGGCCGTGTTGGTACCGGCGCCAAGATTGATGCTGCCGATGCGACCGGAGCCGGCGATCGCAACAGTGTCGTTGCCATCATAGGCGACCAGCGCTTCGACACTGCCGCCGCTGCCCACGGTCACCTTGTTGTTGCCATCGCTCACTCTCATCGTCTCGATGTGGCCGTTGCCGACATTGACGGTGTCGCTGCCGCCACCGGTGTCGAGCATCGCAACATTAGCGCCACTTGCCGTCACAGTATCATTGCCATTGCCCGTGGACGCGGCGCCGACATAGCCGGTTCCAAAGGCAAGCTGGTCATTGCCATCGCCGGTATTGATCGCACTGACGTCACCTGCGCCGGTTTTAACAACGTCGTTGCCGCCGTTTGTCGCTAGATAGCCCGTATATCTGCTACCGAGCGTGATCGTATCGACGGCGTCGCCGCCAACGATCAACTCCACGCTTGTCGTCTTAAGCGTCACGACGCTGCCGCCGTTACCGTTCAACTGTAGATAGTTGATGTGTCGCTCCGTGTCGGTGGCCGCGTCGTTGATCACGACCTTTAGATTTGCCTCGCCTGAAAAGCGCAGCGTCGCGATATCCCAGTTCGAGCCCGAGAGTGAAACGGTTGCCGTATAGGATTTGCCAACGTCGCCGGAATAGGTGGAAACATAACCGAGCCACCGGTCATCCCAGATATATTCGTCGCCGCCGATAAGGAAGCTGGACGTTCCGTTAAGAGTGAAGGTGACATTCGCGTGAATGGTCGACATGCGCTCTCCCCCTGTTGGCCGGGCGAGTTCTCAATTGTCACCCGGGAACAAAAACCGTTCCCCCCGGCGTTAATTTACGGATGAATATCGAATATTGAACAAATATCATGACTATCTAATTTAGATATCCATCAATAAGTACTGCGGCCGTACCGAGAAATGACGGTGTCATCGTGGATTGCCCTCAAAAGGAGACCCGGTGGATTTCTCCGCCGGGCTTTCGTCTGGATCGCCTTTAGCGCCTCAAGCGAGCTTGGCCGAAATTTCGCTCGAAGTCCGAAGGGCGTGGCTGTAGGGGCAGACGATGTGGGCGGCGGCGACGATGCGCAGGCACCGGCAGAGCCCAAGCCAAAACCCCGTGCAGGCTACCAGCGCGAAAGCGTCGCTGAGGCAGCGATGAAGTCCGTCGCCCACACCGTCGCCTCCTCGCTCGGCCGCGATCTGGTGCGCGGCATCCTCGGCAGCTTGAGGCGGTAAACGCCGGATAGACTTGAAACGGAAAACGGCGGCCCAAGATGGGCCGCCGTTTTTTTGTTTGTGCACCGATCCAATTCATAAATGACACTCAAACAAGCGTCACGATGGTGAACTCGGTAGGGGTATTGCGATCTCCTAGATGATGAAGAAATCCGCGTTGGTCAGCGCCAGATTGGCCGAGAGCGTCGCGAAGTGCACCGCGCCCCCGGCCGCATTGCCGTTGGAGTCGTAAAACAACTTTCCTGTATCCGTCTCATAGATCAGACGGTCATCGGCATCGTGGGCGACACCGCTGGCGCTCTTGTGAAAGGCGCCCGATGCCAGCACGCCGGTGTTCTTCAATGCCGTGAAGACACCGTTCTCCAGCCAAATGGTATCCGCGTCGAAATCGTTCATCCTGTGCGTACTGAAATCGGTAATCTTATCGACATTTGCCGTCGCACTGAGCGCGGTGTTGAACTTGAAGGTGTCCGCGCCGGCGCCGCCCTTCAGAGTGTCATTACCAGCACCACCGTTCAGCATGTTGTTGTTATCGTTGCCGATCAGCACGTTATTGCCATTGTTGCCAGTGGCGAAGTACGCATCCCAACCGGTCAACATCAGGTTTTCGATGCTACCGGCAGCCTGCGCTGTGTTGGAAAGATCGAAGCTGACGGAGGACTTGACCCAATCCGTGCCAGAAGATCCTGAAACCGATTCGTCGACGAAATCACCGTCGCCAACGACATAGGTATCATTGCCAGCAAGGCCGACGAGGGTATTGGCACCTTCGTTCCCGGCCAGGATGTTGTTCAGGGCGTTGCCGGTGGCACTGATCGCGGCCGAGCCGGTCAACATCACGTTCTCGATATCGCCGAGCGCCTGCAGCTTGTTGGTGAGGTTAAAGGTGACTGAGGATATAACCAGATCCGTCCCGGACGAGCCGGCTTCATTGACCTTGTCTCCGGCACCGACGACGTAGATGTCATTGCCCGCCCCGCCGCTCAACACGTTGGCGCCGCTGTTTCCTCTCAACACGTTGTTGCTCGCATTGCCAGTCGCGTTAATATTGTCGCTGCCGGTGAGCGTGAGGTTCTCTATAATACCAACCGCCTGCGCGGTGTTGGCGAGGCTGAAGCTGACCGAGGACATGACCAGATCCGTCCCGGACGAGCCGGCTTCATTGACCTTGTCTCCGGCGCCGACGACGTAGGTGTCATTGCCCGCCCCGCCACTCAACACGTTGGCGCCGCTGTTTCCTCTCAACACGTTGTTGCTCGCATTACCGGTCGCATTAATGTTAGCGCTACCGGTAAGCGTGAGGTTTTCGATAATGCCGTTCACCTGGGCCTTGTTGGCAAGATTGAAACTCACTGAGGATTTAACCAAATCCGTGTCCCATTCGCCTTCATCCCGCACGGTGTCACCAATGTCATCGACCACGTACGTGTCATTGCCCACGCCTCCCGCCATAACGTCCGCTCCAGCGCCGCCATCGATAAAGTCGTCCCCGTCCTGTCCGATGAGCTTGTTGACGTCATTGTTTCCGATCAGAATATCGCTGGTATTTGTACCGCGCACGCCTTCGATGCCCCTCAGCGTGTCACGATGTCCGAAACCGTCTGTGGCAGTGCCTGTCGCGAGATTGACCGTGACGCCACGCGAGCCTCTGAAGGAATCGTCGCTCTGATATTCGACCCAGTCGAACCCGCCGCGGCCGTCGATAATATCGCGGCCACCAAGCCCCCTGAACGTCTCGTCGGCGCCGGATCCATACAGCGTGTCGCCGAACTGACTGCCGTGGAAGGTCGTCATCCCGACGAAGGTTTCCGCATTGGCCCATGGATCGATGGCGGTGCCGAGATCGGCGTCGACCGTCACGCCCCGACGCGCGGAGATATCGCCGTAAGCATCGCTAAAGCTCAACGTATTGTTTTCACCGGCACTGGTGATGTAGGTGTCGATGCCTGCTCCGCCCTGGAAGACATCGCCGAGCTGCGAGCCGCCGCCAATCAGCGTGTCGCTACCGCCACCGCCCAGTAAATTATCATCGCCGAGAGTTCCCGCAATCGTGTCGTTGCCGGAAAAAAGCCACTGGTAAACGTCCGACCAACTATCGCTTGTCTCCAGAATCACGGTGAAATCCGCGAAGGTGATATTGTCGGCAGACAGATCAACTTTCTGAAAGAGTATTCCCTTCTCATCGCGCAACTCAATACCGGTTAACGTGCCGCCAGTACCTATCAGCTGATTTCCCTGATACTGAAGATTATCCCCCAGAAATTTCAGAACCGTGCCATTCCAATTCGCGAATGTAACATCGCTTGAGCTCATGGAAACTTCAGAATTCCCCCACATAGGGTCAAGATACCCTGCGAAATTTGGGTTCTTCTCTTCACCCGGAAGGTATTTTTTATCCGGCCAATAATAGGTATAGGTTGCCATTCTCTCGCCTTGCTCACATATCCGCACACGCCGATTCTCCCCAAGCGCTGCTTCTGGTTGCAAGACTTAGCAAACGGAATGGTTGAAGCCAATCCCGCTGGAAACAAGAAATAAGATTTGGTTAAGATGGCTCATCCATCAGGCGCCTTAGACCGCCTATCCCGTTGTATTTTTTAATATCACCAGTGTTTTCCGTCTGTCCGAGCGCATATCATTGGACCGGTACTTTTCCCCAAAGATGACGAGTACGCATCTTAAAGAATCCCGATCCACCGAGGCTTTCCACAACCAAAAAGCCCAGCGGATCGCTCCGCCGGGCTTTCGGTTTCAACATCACGCCAATACGTCAAGCGAGCTTGGCTACAACTTCGCTCGAAGTCCGCAGCGCGTGGCTGTAGGGGCAGACGATGTGGGCGGCGGCGACGAGTTTTTCGCCGACTTCGCGGTCAACGCCCGGCAGGCTGACGGATATCGACGGGCTGATGTAGAAGCCGGTGCCGTCTTCGCGCGGGCCGATGCCGACCGTTGCGGTGACCGTTGCTTCTTCCGGGATCTTGACCTTTTCCTTGCCGGCGACAAATTTCAGCGCGCCGAGGAAGCAGGCGGAATAGCCGGCTGCAAACAGCTGCTCGGGATTGGTGCCGGTCGCGCCGTCGCCGCCGAGTTCCTTCGGAACGGTCAGCGTCACATCGAGAACACCGTTTTCACTGACGGCGTGGCCGGCGCGGCCACCGGTTGCGGATGCCTTGGTCGTGTAAAGAATGGGCATGTCTGTCTCCTTGGTTTCTCAGCGGTTGATGGCGGGGCAAATGGTTGCCTGAAATTTAAATAGCGCATTATTTAATTGTACGCAATATAATTTTGCAAATTGCAAAATCGTCTCGGAACTGCGAGAATGTGCAGTATGACCCGCGATAAAGACATGCGTAAGGACGATCTGAAAGAAGGCGACGCCCTGGCGCTGGGCCAGCAACTCTGTTTTGCCGTCTATTCGGTCTCCCACGCCTTCAACCGGACCTACAAGCCCCTGCTCGAAAAATTCGGCCTGACCTATCCGCAATATCTGGTGCTGCTGGCGCTGTGGCAAAAGGACAGGACGACGGTGAAGGGAATAGGCGAGGAACTGGGCCTGGATTCAGGCACGCTTTCGCCGCTGCTCAAGCGGCTGGAAACCGCCGGCTTCGTCAGCCGTATCCGCGATAAAAGCGATGAACGCCAGGTGATCGTCACGCTGACACCGAAAGGCGAAGCGCTGAAGACCGATGCTTTCGGCATTCTGACCGAAATCGGCAAGGCGACAGGATGCAGCATGGCAGAGGCCGCCGCCCTGCGCTCGGCGCTGCATGATCTCAACAATCATCTTGGTGACAACCCGCCCTCCGGGGACTAGGATGCCGATAGGTGCCGGACGCGTGGGCGGCACAGACTGATGGCAAACCCTAAATGCGATTATCGGACGAGAGCGGCACCCCACTCTCCGTCATCCTCGCCTTCGTGGCGGGGATCCAGCGACCCGACGTCTGTTGGGTCAAAAGACTCTTTCAGCTCAAAGACTTGAGCTAGCTGGATTCCTGTGCCTGTCACAGGAATGACAGGGAATTTGGCAAACGCAATGTTTCCTAAGTGACCTGCAAAATGGTCAGAAAATGACTTTGTCGGCAGGCCGAGCCCGCCTTTCAGTCAGCGGGCCTTTTCAGAGAGCTCCTTCAGATGACTAGGATCGGTGCCTTGTCGCGCACGCGGTCATAGAGATCGATGACATCCTGGTTGATCAGGCGGACGCAGCCGGACGATACGGCCTTGCCGATCGACTGCCATTCCGGTGATCCATGCAGGCGGTAGAGCGTGTCTTCGCCATTCTGGAAGATATACATCGCCCGCGCACCGAGCGGGTTGTCCAGACCGGGTGCCATGCCGCCATTGGCGATCGAGTATTTTTCCAGATGCGGCTGGCGGGCGACCATCTCGTTCGGTGGCTTCCAGCGTGGCCATTTCTGCTTCCACTGGATGACGCCCCTGCCCGACCAGGCAAAGCCTTCACGGCCGATACCGACGCCGTAGCGCATCGCCGACCCGTTCGACAGGATGAGATAGAGGAAGCGTTCGCCGGTATCGACGATGATCGTACCGGGCTTCTCGCCGAACGTATTGTCGACCTGCTGGCGATAGAAACGGGCATCGATCTGCTGGTATGGCACCGCCGGAATGTTGAACCCGCCGTCGAACTTGGGGCCGTATATCTCGGTATAATAGGCCGATTGCAGCGGCAGACCCGTCGGGGTCATGCCGTCACCGACCGGACCTTCCAGCTGGGCGCCATAGCGCGGATCGGCAAACCGGCCTTCCTGGGACGGATCGCGAAAATAAGGTGCTGTTTCGGCGCGGAAGCGATCAGTGTTCATCGACGATGTGCAGCTTGCAAGGCCAGCGGAGGCGACCGCAAGCCCGGACATATTGAGGAACTGCCGGCGGGAGAGAGCTTTTGAAAGGGTCATTGAACTCTGTATATTCCGTTGACGCATATGGCGAAGACGCGGCTGATGTCCGCGCAGACATTCTATCCCGGCAAACAAATACCGATCTCTTGCCACAAGTATGGCAATTGCGGCTGGATCGGGGCTTGTGGCCCCTCCAGGCCATCACGACTGCGCGAGCGGGCGCCTGCGATGCAAAAACGACACAGAAAACCGGCTAGCCGGCCAGAAGCGAAACGAACGCCGCCGATCCGACCGGACGGCTGAAGAAATAGCCCTGGATGTCGTCGCAGCCGCTTTCCCGCAAAAAATCGACCTGCTCCTGCGTTTCCACACCTTCGGCAATGACCTGCATCTGCAGCTTCTGCGCCAGCGAGATGATCGCACCGGTAATTGCCCGGTCGTCAGCGTCGCCCGGAATATCCTGGACAAAGGAGCGGTCGATCTTCAGGCGGCGCACTGGAAAGCGCTTCAGCGCGCTGAGGCTGGAATAGCCGGTGCCGAAATCGTCGATGGCGAGGTGGACGCCGAGCGCTTCCAGCTCGTGCATGGTGGCAACAGCGGAAACGACATCCTGCATGATCAGGCTCTCGGTCAGCTCAAGCTCGAGATAACAGGCCTCCAGCCCGCTGTCCTCCAGCGCTTCGGCGACCTTCGACACCCAGTTGCGCTCCTTGAACTGCCGGGCGGATACATTGACGCTAACGACGATCGGCGCCAGGCCGGCATCCTGCCAGGCCTTGTTCTGGCGGCAGGCTTCGTTCAGCACCCATTCGCCGATCGGTACGATCAGGCCGGTTTCCTCGGCCAGCGGGATGAAGTCGCCCGGAGAAATCAGGCCACGCTCGGGATGCTGCCAGCGCAGCAGCGATTCCGCAGCGAAAATCCTGCCCGTTTTCAGGTTCATCTGCGGCTGATAATGCAGCACGAACTCGCTGCGGGTCACCGCATCGCGTAGCTCCTCGTGGCGCCGCAACTGTTCGTGCGCTTTGGCCGCCATCTGGGCGTCGAAGACCTGCAGATTGTTGCGGCCGACCTCCTTGGCCCGGTACATGGCCGAATCGGCATTGGCCAGGAGTTCGGTCGCGCTCTCGCCGTGCTCGGGATAACAGACGACACCCATCGAACAGCTGACCTGCAGGCTGCGCCCGGCGAGCACCACCGGTGCACCGATCGCAGCGCGGATCGCCTCGAGCCGGGACAGCATCACGCTGCTTTCCGGCGGCAGGCTGTTGAGCAGAATGATGAACTCATCGCCGCCGACCCGCACGATCATGTCCGACTTGCGCACGCAGGCGAGCATCCGGCCGGCAACGACGCGCAGAAGCTCATCCCCGGCATGATGTCCAAGCGTGTCATTGATCAGCTTGAAATTATCGAGATCAAGAAAGGCCAACGCCACCCATTGGCCGGTCATACGGGCCTGTTCCAGGGCGGTTGCGACGCGCTCGTCGAACATCGCCCGGTTCGGCAGCCCCGTCAGGGCATCGTGATGGGCCATGAACTGGATGCGTTCTTCCGATTGCCGCCGCTCGATGGCAATGCCTGCCAGATGCGCCGCCATCGAAATCAGATCTGTCTGCTCTGCCGACGGCGTTCCGGGCTGATGCGAATAAAGCGCGAACGTGCCGAGCACCTGCCCCTGATAGGAAAGGATCGGCATCGACCAGCAGGACCGGTATCCATGTGGCCGTACCATATCGGCATAGTCTTCCCAGAGCGGATCGGACTGGATGTCGCTGACAAACACCGGCTCGCCACGAAACGCTGCCGTGCCGCAGGAGCCGACCTTGGGTCCGATCGCAACGCCGTGGATTGCGGCACAATAGGCATCGTCGAGTCCCGGTGCTGCCCCCGTCAAAAGATGTCTCCGGTCGGGTGACAAGAGCAGGATCGAGCCGATGATGCCGGGCAGATGCGCCTCGATCATCAAGATCAGCTCGTTGAAGAAATCGGAGAGCGGCGTGCTGGTGGCAATCAGTTCCAGCAACCGGGCCTGTCCGAGCAGAAGCCGCTCGGCCCGTTTGCGATCGGTGATATCGCGCGAGATGCCGACAACGCCGATGGTAACTCCCTGCTTGTCGCGCAGCGGCACTTTCGATGTCAGCAGCCAGCGTTCATCCTTGCTGACGGCATTCAGCTCTTCGATACCAAATATCGGCTCGCCGGTTTCGATCACCCGGCGCTCGGCCTGTTCGAAATGGCGCGCGTTATCGGGGGTATGGATATCATAATCCGACTTGCCGACGATCTCGTGAGTTTCGCGAAAGCCGTTTTCCGTCACCGTTGCCTGATTGGCGATGAGAAAGCGTCCGTCAAGATCCTTGGCGTAGATGTAATCGGGAATATGATTCATCATCGTCTCGAGCCAGTAATGGCGATCGGCGATGTCGGGTTCGGGGCCGAACATGCGCGAGACTTCGGCTGCAAGCCGCTGGCTTGCCGCGATCAATCGCTGCGTGTCGTCATTGCTGGCAATTCTCGCCCCGCTGTCCCTTCGATAGCGGCTTAAATTCTTCGTCAAGCTGGCCTCCAAAGACGGATATACCGGTCTAGCCGTCTCTTCCTTGTTCCCCGGCCCGACTTCTAGCAGCCATAAGTTATTCTTCCCTAAAGATAGGACGGCAGAATAATCGCATTCCGTACAATAACGATACAATAATCAACCTATAATTGCTGCAAACCATCTCATATCGTACCGCTTTGGCACATCCCGCCCTGGCACGATCTGTGCTTGTCCAACACAAAGGATTTGCCATGCTGAATCGCCGCCTGCTTTTGTCCTCCATCGCCTCGATCGCGGTTTGTTCGGCGGCCACCCGCGTCTCCACGGCAGCATCAATGAAGCCGGCACAGCACGGCCTGCGCGGCACGATCGATATTTCCGGCTATGGCGTCGCCCCGAACCGTACCGGTGATCAAAGCCAGGCGATCAGCCGTCTTTTCAACGAGGCCGCAGAAAAAGGAATGCCGGTCTTCCTGCCGGCTGGCGACTACCGCATCTCCGGTATCACGCTGCCCGATACGCTGTGGGCCAGCGGCGTTCCCGGCCGCACACGGTTGATCCACACCGGCGGCGGCCCCTTTCTCACCGGCGAAGGGCTGGGCAAACTCACCCTATCGGATCTTGTCTTTGATGGCGGCGGCAAATCGCTGGGGAATGAAGCCGGTGGGCTGCTGCATCTACGCGGCATTGCCGATCTCACGATTGAGAACTGCACAATCACCGGCGCAACCAAGCATGGCATCCATGCCGAGCGTTGCGGCGGCCGGATCACCGGCAACAGCATTTCACAAGCCTCCGCCTCCGGCATCTACGCGGTGGAAAGCCAACGGCTGGCGATCACCGCCAACACTGTGTCCGACTGCGGCAATGGCGGTATCCTCGTGCATCGCTGGGAGGCGGGCGAAGACGGCACGATGGTCAGCTGCAACCGGGTGTTCAAGATCGCCGCAAAGGACGGCGGCACCGGCGAAAACGGCAACGGCGTCAACATTTTCCGCGCCTGGAATGTGATGGTAACCGACAATCACATCTCCGACTGCGCCTTCTCCGCCATCCGTGCCAACGCTGCCACCAATGTGCAGATCTCCGACAACCAATGCCTGCGCTCCGGCGAAACAGCCATCTATTCAGAATTCGGCTTTCAGGGCGCCATCGTCTCCGGCAACCTGGTCGATGGCGCCGCAAATGGCATCCTGATCGTCAATTTCGACGAGGGCGGCAGGCTAGCGACCGTTACCGGCAATATCGTCCGCAATCTGCATATCGACGGCCCCTATGTGCATGACGGCGCCGGTTTCGGTTTCGGCATTGCTGCCGAGGCCGACACGGTGATTTCCGGCAATGTCATCGAGAACGCACCGAAATGGGGCCTGATGCTCGGCTGGGGACCCTATATGCGCGGCATCGTCGCAACCGGCAATCTGGTGCGCGGTGCCGGTGGCGGTTGCGCTGTCACGGTGGTCGAGGGGGCGGGTACCGCGCTGATTGCCAACAACCTGTTTCAGGACGTCAAGGATGGTGCTGTCCTCGGCTATCGCTGGAACGACAAGGCGACGGGCGATCTTCTGACAGGCGGAAGCGAAGCCTTCGCACACCTGACCCTCACCGGCAACCGGCTGGCCTGATCCTTCTCACATCAAAACATTTCATGGCTGATATCACCGCCGTGCGCTTCAAGCCCCGGTCCGCTTGCCATAGTTTGCAGCGAAAATTCAACCGAGGAACAGACATGCTGACGATCTACGGAGTTTACTGCTCGCGCGCCTCGCGCAATTACTGGATGGCGGAGGAACTCGGCATTCCCTTCCAGTCTGTGCCGGTCATCCAGGCACGGCTGCTGGCCGATCCGCTGGCCGCAGATGCACGGATCAATACCAAGTCGGCCTCGTTCCTCGCCGTCAACCCGATGGGGTTGATCCCGGCGATCGAGGATGACGGGCTAGTGTTGGCGGAATCACTCGCCAACAACCTTTATCTCGCCCGCAAACATGGTGGCCCGCTGGCTGGAGCAAACGTGCGCGAAGAAGGCGAGATGACGGCCTGGACATTATGGGCGGCAACGGAGGTTGAGCCCTATACGGTGAAGATCGTGCTGACCTATGACAATGGCTCGGAAAATACCCAGGACGGCAAGGCGCTGATCGAGGCCTGCGTCAAGGGGCTGGAGCGTCCGCTGGCGCGGCTCGAACAGCATCTGCAGACACAGGACTACGTGGTCGGCAACCGCTTCACCGTCGCCGATCTCAACCTTGCGGAAGTGCTGCGCTATGCGATGAGCGAGACCTATCTGTTCGACAGATATCCCGCTGTGAAAGCCTGGCTGGGCCGCTGCCATGCACGGCCGGCGTTTGAGGCAATGATGGCCGCGCGGCGCAAGGAAGCGCAGGCCGCCTGACGCCTATTCGAAACCGAGACGCCGCATACTCTCGGCGATTTCGTCACGCACCCATTGCTTGAAGGCCGTCACTGTCTTGGTTTCACGGCGCGTGGGTGGCGTGACGAAATAATGCCCGAACCCCGTCGTCGCCCGGATCGGGAAAGGCATGACCAGCCGCTTCTCGATCAGCGAATAGGCGGCCAGCGTCTGCCAACCGAGCATCACCCCCTGGCCCGCAATTGCCGCATCGAGACACAGCGAGGCATCGTTGAAGACATGCCGCGTCACCATCTGCTTGCCCGACAGCCCGACCTCGCGCAGCCACATCTCCCAGATGACCGTGGAATGACCATCGATGACGGCCGGGATATTCAAAAGGTCCGCCGGCTGCTTCAGTTTTTCTGCAATGGCCGGGGAACAGACCGGAAAAATCTCCTGCGCCAAGAGAAGCTCGGCCTTGACGCCCGGCCAATCTCCAGAACCGACGCGAATGCCGATGTCGACACCGGCGTGCTCCAGATTGACCAACGCAGTCGTCGCATCGATACGCAGTCGGATATCGGGGTGTTTCTCGGTAAAACGATCCAGACGATGGACCAGCCACCGCGCCGCAAACACCGGGGCGACCGAGATCGTCAGGATCGTTTCGTCGCGCCGCTTTGCCGAAGCGACAGCCTGATCCAACGTGTCGAAACCGCCGGTCAGGCGGGGCAGAAAACTTTCGCCGAACGGCGTTGCCACCAGGCCGCGTGGGCTGCGCTCGAAGAGAACGCGGCCAAGCTGTTTCTCGGTCTTGATGATCTGCTGGCTGACGGCACCGATGGTGACGCCAAGCTCGCTGGCCGCCGCCTGCAGCGAACCGAGTCGCCCGGCAACCTCGACCGCCCGCAATCCATTGAGGTGAATGCTGCTCAGATCCTTCATATAGTTTTTCTATAGCACCCGCGCCACAATCTCAATTGAAATTGCTGTGAACTAGGAGGATCATGTGACCATCGAAGAAGGATGGTGATGCCATGTTGAAGATTTTCTCGATACTGGACCAGCTGCTTCCCGCCCCCGCAGACGATGACGCACCGGCAAACTGGAGCCGCGACCCGTTGCGCCACCCGGACATTGCCCGGATGGATACACGCGAACTCGGCGACCTGCCGTTTCCAGGCAATACGGTTCGCTTGTCGCCGAAACTGCCCTGCGAGGCATGCCAGGCCTGAGTTTACACCAAGGCTTGAAGCGGGTTCGTTTTAGGCGGACATTGATCTGCCTCAGCGGACAGGATCATGACCGGCAATCAGGACGGAGATTTCGAACGGGTAACACGGCTCGCCACAACGGCGGGCCTGCCCGAAGTCGCACCCGGAACCTCCTACGGGACCCCGGCGCTGCAGGTGTGCGGCAAGATGTTCGTGCGGATCAAGGAAGCAGGCATTCTCGTCGTCATGTGCGCGCTGGAGGAAAAGGCCATGCTGATCGAGCTGGCGCCCGAACTCTATTTCGAAACCGATCATTACAGGGGCTGGCCGGCCATGCTGGTTCGCCTGAATGTCATCGGCGACCGGGATTTGACAGAGCGGCTGATCGCCGCCTGGCGGCAGAAGGCGCCGAGGCGGCTTGCCGCCAATTTCACAGCACCTGCAACGCCTCGGCCTTAGCCCGCAGCGACGGACAGAACCTTTTTCACGGCCGGGCGCTCGGCCATGCGCTGGCTGTGTTCGTAGACTTTCGGAAAGCGCCTGGGATCGACACCGTCGCCTTCCAGCCAGCTGGTAAAGGTATAGAGGTAGGGGTCAGCGATCGAATAGGCCTCCCCCATAACCCACGGTCCGGAAAACATCGTGGTCTCGATCAGCTCGAAACAATCGCTCATATTGCTGGCGACCTTCAAGGTCATGGCCTCGATCACTGCCGGATCATCGGCCCAGCGGCTGCCACGGCGCTTGTGCGCGTGCGCGACATGCACAGTCGAACACAGATAGGCATTGAAAGACTGGATGCGCGCAAACTCGAATGCGTCCTGCGGGACACCGATCGGCGTGTCTGCAAATCTCTGGCCGATATAGGCAAGGATAGCGGGAGATTCGGTGATGACACCGCGCTCCGTCACCAGCGCTGGTACCCGGCCTTTCGGGTTGAGGTGCAAAAATTCGGCAGACCGTTGTTGCTGAATGCCAAAATCGACCCTTTCGGCCTCGTAGGCAGAACCAGTCTCCTCAAGGGCAATATGAGAGGCCTGCGAGCAGCTGCCCGGCGAAAAATAAAGCTTCAGCATGCAGGCATTCTCTCCATTGGCCAAATCCAAACCATGTTCCGGCGCGAACCATAGCAACCGCGCCGGAGGTTCGCCAGCCCGCGATCAGGCAGGCGTGGTCACGGCACAACCCGGCACGTCCTCCAGCCCGAAATAGATGGGAATGCCGCGCTCGCGGGCAATCCGCACGTCATTGTCTGCGCCCTTGCTCTCGCCCGGCAACCGCAGAACGGCATCGCAAAGCTGCAGGAGCCGCCCGGCAACGGGGTGGAAAATCTGTTCGTAGAGATCGTCGCCAACTTCACGCCCGCCCGCCGCATGCCAGATCGGCAGCGCCACCCATTCGCCGATCATCGGCACATGCCCAGCCTGAAACAGCGCATGCGACGGCGCCTCCAGCCGCTTGAGGTTTGCGGCCATCTTTTCAGCGTCGTCGCCGGTGCCGGATCGGTAGGGGCCAGCAATCAAAATCAGCATGGTTTTCTCCATTAATTTACACGAAAATTCCAGATTAATCTGGATATTTCACGATAAATCATGCAATATCATGCAGAGTCAAGATATGCTTTGGAGACCAAAATGCTGACTTCACAACGGCGGGCGTTGATCGCAGCACGACTGGCCAGTGACGGGCAGATCATTGCCGGTGAACTGGCACAGGAACTCGATCTGTCGGAAGACACGATCCGGCGGGATCTGCGCGACATGGCATCGGCTGGGCTGTTGAAGCGGGTGCATGGTGGCGCACTGCCGGTGACGCCGCTGCTTCCGGATCTCGAAACCCGTCAGACGATGTCCACCGATGTCAAGAAACGGCTGGGGCGCAAGGCGGCGGAACTGGTGCGGGTGGGACAACTGATCTTCATCGACGGCGGCACCACCAATGCCGAACTGGTGCGCTCCCTGCCGCGCGAGATGAACCTGACGATCGCGACCCACAGCCCGGCGATCGCCGCCCTTCTGGAAAAACACCGGGCCGAGGTCATCCTGATCGGCGGCAGGCTCTACAAACATTCGATGGTTTCGACGGGCGCTGCGGCCCTTGCGGCGATCGGCATGCTGCGGCCCGACATCTTCTTCCTCGGCGCCACGGCCGTCCATCCGGCGCACGGCCTTTCGACCGGCGATTATGAAGAAGCCGCCATCAAGCGCGCCATTGCCGCCCAATCGGCAGAAACGGTGACACTGCTGACGGAGGAAAAACTCGGCGCAGTCTCGCCACATCACATAACCGGTGTCGAGGACATGGCAGCCCTGATCATACCCGCCGGCATGGCGCCGGAGACCTGCGCGCCCTACCGGCAGAAAGCGGTGCGGATCATCGAGGCGTGAGGATCAGGCGAAAGCGCCGGTGACCCGGACATCGCCGACATGGATACCGTTCCAGTTTTTCATCGCATGATTAGCCTGCGCCATCAGACTGTCCTGCAACTCCGGCTCGCCGGTAAAGAAACGGGCGAGCGTGGCGGCGATCATGGCTTCGGCGGCGCGGGTGGTGCCGTCTTCGCATTTCAGCGCGATGGCGATGCCTTTTTCCGGAATGGCGGCACAGAACACGCCTTCGGCACCCGTCTTGGCGAAGATGCGGCCGGGGGCTGTCTGCATCAGCCGCGTGCAGGCGCGCTTGCTACCGGCGACGTAAAAGGGCTCAGCCATGCAGGCTTCGATCAGGCGTTTGGAAGCCTTGGCGCGCAGCGGCTCCAGGCCGTTGCCGGTCGCCATCTTGGCAAAGCCGTGGGCAAGCCCTTTCAATGGCACGGCGTAAGTCGGGATCGAGCAGCCGTCGGTGCCGCAATTGTCATGGGCAAGAACCGCGCCCGTCAGGCTTTCCATGGCGCCACGGATTTCGCGCTGCAACGGATGGTCATAACCGACGTAACCGGCGGGCTCATCGCCGCTATGGCAGCAGGCGCAGATGAAGCCGGCATGTTTGCCGGAGCAATTGTTGTGCAGCGCCGTCGGGTGTTCCAGCAAGCGCGCCTGGTTGACAATGGTGTCCTGATTGATCGACCAGTGGGCGCCGCATTCGAGCGTCGAGACATCCCGGCCCGCTGCCGCCAGCATTTCTGCGGCCAGCGCCACATGTTCCGGTTCGCCATTGTGGGAGGAACAGGACAGCGCCAAAGCCCGCTTGTCGAAGCCGTAGGCGTCGGCGGCACCGGTTTCCATCAACGGCAGCGCCTGCATGGCCTTGCAGGCCGAACGCGGAAAGACACCGGTATCGGTCTCGCCGAGCGAAAACACGGTATTTCCATCGCCATCGACGACGATCGCCATGCCGCGGTGACGGCTTTCGACCAGATTTCCGCGCGTGACTTCAACAAGAACCGGGTTCGACATGGTTGTGCCCTCAAAAATCCAACTTCTCCCCTGTCTTTAGACCAAGACAAAGCAACGCAAAACCCGGACCCACCCATGAAATTTGTTCGAAGGCTATTTCTTGCCATCCTGTTCGTTTATCTGCTGCCGGCGCTCGCTTCCGCGGGCTGGTGGTATGTCAAGGAAAGGCCGGCAAACTGGCGCGAGGCCGACTGGACGTCGGCTCATATCCTGCGGAAGCCGAAAGATGCTCCCGATGCGGCGATCTACATTTTCTCCGCCACGACGGGCGGCATGAAGGGGGCCGTCTCCAGCCATTCCTGGATCGTCACCAAGGGACAGGGCGACATGGCCTACAATCGCTATGACAAGGTCGGCTGGGGCTCGCCGATCCGCCGCAATGGTTATCCGGCCGATGCACGCTGGTACTCGAACGCCCCGAAACTGGTTGTCAGCATCAAGGGCGACGAAGCCACGCGGCTGATTTCGAAGATCGAGCAGGCGATCCAGTCCTACCCCTATTCGAAGCCCGGTGGCTACCGGATCTGGCCGGGGCCGAACTCCAATACGTTCGTCGCCCATGTACTGCGCTCAGTGCCCGAGCTCGGCGCAGTTCTACCGCCGGACGCCGTCGGCCGCGACTATCTGCCGGAGGGCAAGCTGTTTTCGGTCGATGCGGATGGAATGGATATGCACGCGACGCTCTACGGTCTGCTTGGTATTTCAGCCGGTGTTCGCAGCGGTTTCGAGGTGCATTTCATGGGACTGGTTGCGGGGATCGATGTGATGCACCCGGGGGTGAAGATCCCGGCGCTGGGGCGGTTCGGGGTGTAGACGACAAACAAAAAGGGCCGCTTCACAGCGGCCCTCCATGAGTTTTGGCCAGGTAAGAGGCCCGGACCGCATCTTCTCAAAGACACGACCCGTAGGAAGATGGTTTCAGATCGAGGGCTGCCCCGTTCCGATCACTACAACTCCCATGCCCGTTACGAGGTTTGAAATCTCATTAGACACTGGATCACCTTCCTTTCGTTCAATTGATGATGAAGTAAAGGTAATCCGATTCTTGCCGATTGCAAGAGCCGCTGCTTTAGACTTTAGAACGTCATGACGATCTTGCCGATATGATCGCCGGCCTCCATCAGGCGGTGCGCTTCGGCAACCTCGGTGAACGGCACGATCGCGTGCATGACCGGCGCGATGTCGCCGTCCTCCAGCAACGGCCAGACATTGTCTTCCAGATCGTCGCGGATCGATTCCTTCTCGACCGACGTGCGTGGCCGCATGGCGGAGCCCATGATGTGCAGGCGCTTGCCGAGGATGGCGGCGATGTTGGCCTTTTCGACCACGGCGCCGCCGAGGAAGGCGATGATCGACAGGCGGCCGTCCTTGGCAAGCGATGCGATGTTGCGGTCGAAATAGGGAGCGCCGACCATGTCGAGGATGACATCGACGCCACGTCCGCCGGTTTCCTCAAGGATCACCGACTTGAAATCCTCCTCGCGGTAGTTGATCGCCCGCTTGGCGCCGAGCGCAATGCAGGCGTCGCACTTGTCCTTGCTTCCGGCGGTGACGAAGACCTCGGCGCCGAAAGCGCGGGCCAGTTGGATGGCGGTGGTGCCGATGCCGCTGGAGCCGCCATGGATGAGGATTTTTTCGCCTTCGACCAGATCGGCCATCTGGAAGACATTGGCCCAGACGGTGAAGAAGGTTTCCGGAAGCGCTGCCGCGCGTGCCGCGTCAAAACCCTTCGGCCAGGGCATCGCCTGTGTGGCCGGAAGCGCGCAGAACTCGGCGTAGCCGCCGCCATTGGCAAGGCCGCAGACCTTGTCGCCGACGATGAAGCCTTCGGCCCCCTCGCCCATCGCCACCACTTCGCCGGCCACTTCCAGCCCAAGGACCGGGCTCGCACCGGGCGGCGGCGGATAGATGCCCAGCCGCTGCAGCACATCGGGACGGTTGACGCCGGCGGCCTCGACGCGGATCAGGATGTCGCCGGGCTTCAACTCCGGCAATGGCCCGCGTGCCAAAACCATCTTTTCCGGGCCGCCGGGGGACGGCAGGTCGACATAGGTCATTTTGCTCGGCAGGGTCACAGTGTTCTCCTTGAAAGGTGCTGACCGGTTATCTAGCGCGCCGGATGAAAACGGCAAAGCGGTTCAAACTGCTGACAAACTCTGAAATGATGATCTCGCGAGATCGGCACCCAATTCTCCGTCATCCTCGCCCTTGTGGCGGGGATCCAGCGACCCGACGTCTGTCGGGTCAAAAGACTCTTTCAGCTCAAGGACTTGAGCTGGCTGGATTCCTGTGACAAGCACAGGAATGACGGAGGATTTGACAATCGCAAATTTCCTAAGCGACATCCCAAATGACGAGAAAATAACTTTGTCTACAGTCTGAACGGCTAAGCCGTTGTTTTTCATCCGCCACCCGCACCGTTCCGACTCGGGCCGCCGAGCGGCAAACGCTGCGCCGCATCGTGGCAAAATTGCGCCGTCCTGGATCCCACAAACATTAAGTTTCTTTAATTTGAAGACGCCAAAAACCCAGCCTAGCGTTGCAGTCGAACCGGGAGCCGCCGGCGGTTCCCCAGCCGCGACGCGACGGGCTTCGGACGGTTTTGACGACCGGCCCCACGCGGGGACAAACAAGGACGACACCATGCGTGCTCTTCTGACCTCATTGACGATCCTTTCCGCCATCTCCCTGTCATCGGCCGCCTTTGCGGCGAGTACCACGACCGGCACCATCCGCGCCTATGACATGAAGGCGATGACCGTGACCTTGAAGAACGGCACCAAATACATGCTGCCGGCGGCCTTCAAAAATCCGGGCCTCAAGGTCGGTGAGAAAGTGACGATCGCCTATGAAACGATGGGCAAGAAGCATCAGGCAACGATGGTGACGCCGGTGATGAACTGACATCAATACCGTTCGCATGAGCGTACCCGATCGCGGCTAGACGCTTCGGGATCATGCAGAAACGGGCTGGAACCCATGACGGGTTTCAGCCCGTTTTCGTTTTCAACGCGCGGTGCAATCCGGGATCAGACCTGCACGGCGCCAAACGTCTCGAAGACCAGGCCGTCGTCGCTGTCCTTGGCCAGGGTCTTGATCTCGGCAATGCGGGCGCTGACGGCCTGGGCGTCGGAGAAGACAAAGCCTTCCGGCAGGATCAGTACGGCGATGGAACAGCGCATCAGCGGAAAGACGGTGGTCTCGCCGCTGCGGCCGTGGCCGGTCATATAGCCGGCTTCGCGGTGTTCAGGCGAATAAAGCTGGCGCACGTCGCTGCGGAATTCCGACAGAACGCGGGAGAGAACGGTCGTCACCTCCTCGCGCGTCCAGCCGCCGACGCCGATGAAGAAATCGTCGCCGCCGACATGGCCCAAAAACTTTTCCTCGCCGATGAAATGCCGGCGCATCAGGGCGGCAAACAGCGAGATCGCCAGATCGCCCTTCTGGAAGCCGTAGTGATCGTTGAACGGCTTGAAGCTGTCGAAATCGCAATAGCAGAAATAGCGCGCCTCGTCGGCATCGAGCACCGCACCCTGGACATAATCACGGATAGCGCGGTTTCCCGGCAGGCCGGTTAGCGGGTTCTGCTCCTGCGCCGTCTTCAGCTGTTTTTCGCTGATGATCTTCAGCAGCGACGAGGCCGACAGGATACCGGCATAGCGCATGTTTTCCGTCAGAATCACACAGTCGCTGCCGTCCATGCCGGCAAAGATTTTCAGCATTTCATCGGCCGGTGTCTCCAGATCGGCGATCGGCGCCGGGCTGACGAAATGCGAGATATGGCGTTGATAGAGGTGGTTCTTCAGGAGGTCGCGGCCGAAGGGATGATAGATCATTTCCTTGACGTGATATTCATGCAGCACGCCACGCGGCTCGCCATTGGCATTCAGCACCGGAAAGAAGCTGCGCTGCGGCGAGCGGCGGAACAGCTCGAACACCGAATCCAGATCGTCGTTCTCGCGCAGCGCCGGCACCTGCTCGACCTGCTTGCGGATGAGGATGCTGTCGAGCGAGGTGGACTGGCGCCGCGCACCCGCAGTCTGTTCCAGATGCGGATAGGCAGGCTGCAGATCGGCGAAATGCACGGTCGGGCGGGCGACGAAATAGCCCTGGACGAGATCGCAACCGAGATCGCGGCAGGTGGCGAACTCGGCCTCGGTTTCCACCCCTTCGGCAATCACCCGTGTGCCGAGCACATGGGCCGTGTTGACCGTGTGGCGGACCATATGGCGTTTGCGGGGGCTGGATTCGATGCCTGAGATGAAATGCCGGTCGATCTTCAGATAATCCACCGGCTGGTCGCAGAGCAGTTTCAGACCGTTGAAGCCGACACCGAAATCATCAATCGCCAGCTTGAAACCCGCCAGCCGCAGACGTTTTACCAGACCGGAGTAATCCGGCATCTTGCCGCTATCGAAGCGTTCCGACAGTTCGAAGCAGATCGACGATGGCGGAATATTTGACCGTTTCAGGTGCTTGCCAAGCCGCTCGACGAGATCGCCTTCGTGGCCGATCAACCGGCTGTCGAAATTGACGAACAGGGTACGTGCAGAAAAATCCGGCAGGCTGGCAAAACCGGCAAAGGCGCGGGTATTGATCATGTGCTCGAGCGCCAGAAGCTGCCCCGCCTCCTCGGCCTTGTCGAGCAGTTCGATCGGCGACTTGAAGCCCAGCCGCTCGAAACCGCGCATCAGCGTTTCGTAGCCGAACACAGCCCCGGTGGCGATTTCCGCGATCGGCTGGAAGGCATTCTCGATCGCGAGCTTGGCCAGCGTGAGGATCTGGTCATTGCCAAAACGGCGAAGCGACAGCATTTCGGCGGGGACGGCGGACATGGGGAACTCCGGAGGCGATATCAGATCGCGCCAAGGATCGTTCCGCAGGCCTGAATTTTCCGTTTCCCCAGCATGACAGTTTCATGAAAGTTCAATGACTGCCGAGAGTTAGTGGCACAACGCAGGTATGGTACCGCAACCTGCCGCTACCCTTTGGCGAGCACTCCGAAGGCGATGAGGGCAAGGCCCTGCATGACCAGATCGATGGCCAGGAACAGGCCGAGGATCCACAGGCTGTTGACCGGCCAGCCGGCTGAAATGATCAGGCCCGCAACAAGCGTGACAAGACCGCCGAGCGCAATCCATCCCCAACCGGCGAGCGGCCGCAGTCTGAACCCCGTCCATATGCGAAGGGTGCCGGCAACGATCAGGGCAGCAGCCATCAGCAAGGTCAGAGCGGCGGAGGCAAGCATCGGATTGAGAAAGGCAAAGACGCCGGCAACGGTGTAGCAGGCACCACTGAGGATCCAGTAGAACACGCTTTCCCATTTCTTGACGCGAAAAGCCTGCGCCAGGTGCAATATGCCGCCGATCAGCATGAGCATGCCGACAAAATAGACCGAGGCCACCGTCGCTGCCATGACATTGCCGAAGGCGATACCGCCAACCATGATCAGTGCCACGCCAAGGGCGACAAACCAGCCCCATTTTTCGCCAAGCGGCGGCCTGACAACGATGTCGGAACTCTGCGCCATAATACAACCCTCAATTCAATATGATAGGAGCGATGTAATCCCAGATAGAATAATAACGTTTTAACGTCCGATACCCCGATTGTGAAATTCGCGCTAGATTTTCAACGCCAAAAGCACTGCGCCGCAGCCGACCATGCCGACGCCGAGCCAATGGGCGGGAGAGAGCCGCTCGCCGAGAAAAAGGACGGCGAACATAGCGACGAGCACGACGCTCAGCTTGTCGACCGGCGCAACCTGCGCCGCATTGCCCATCTTCAGCGCCCGGAAATAGCAGAGCCAAGACGCTCCCGTCGCCAGCCCCGACAGAACCAGAAACAGCCAGCTTTTGCCCGATACCGTCGATGGCTCCTGCCAGTTTCCCGTCAGAAGCAGCATCAACCCGATGGCAAGCAGGATGACGATGGTGCGGATAAAGGTGGCGAAATCGGAATTGACGTTTTCGATGCCGATCTTGGCGAAGATGGCGGTGAGAGCAGCAAATGCCGCAGACAGAAGCGCCCATGCCTGCCAGGAGAGAAACAGGGATTTCATTGGTGTCTCCGATCAGTGAAAGCGAGCCTATCCGGAACTGTCTACCATGGGCGATCGGCTTTCAATGGGAAACGGATTGAGGGGCCGATAAGAGGGCGACCGAACGCGCTTGCTCCTGCCGCCATGAAGCCGGCTGTTCATCCGATCCGATGCAGAGGCAAGCATTGACCTTCCAATGATCTTGTTGATATTGAACGCCATCGTCCATTTGTGCGGCACACGGTGTCCGCTTTTCCGATGCAAATTCACTACAAGGTTTTATCTGGCCCCAGGGGCGGATTGACCTTCGATTTTATCCCTTGTGACCATTCTTTTTGCGACACCCAAGACTTTGATCGTTATCATCCCGGTGCTTTCAACGTCAGGGAGGAAGCTTTCCTCTTCATCGAAGGGATTGTTGCGCGGTCCTTCCCCGACTGGGGGACGAAGTATCGTCATTGGGGCGTCACCTGGGTCTCGCGAGAAACGTGGATCGAAATCCTGTCTCGATTTCCAGAATTGCGCCGTGATATTCGCAGGAATACCGGGTTGAGGGCAGTCGTTCGGAAGCATGTCGTAGCCCCTGGCTTGCTACCACGACGATACAGGTTTCATCAGAAGGCGCTATTAAGATTCCTCGACCAATTCGAAACCCGGGTTCGCAAGCTCCTTGAACGTCATCAGTACCTTGTCATTTCTGGCATTTGAGTTTGAAGCAAATTCATTGCCAACCAAACAGCTGCCGTTAAGGTCGCCGCCAGCTGCTGAGAGATGTTCGACTGGCAGGCTTCGCTGAAAACAGGCCCTCAAAAATTCCCGATTTTCGCTCAATTTTTTTATTGATTGATGAATCAATCAAAAATAAGCTGCAGGCAACAAGGGGATGGCGAATGCCAAAAATCGGAATGGAACCGGTGCGCCGCAAGGCGCTTGTCGATGCGGCGCTGCATGTCATCGGCGATCAGGGCACGCTGTCGGTCACCATGTCCGACATCGCCCGGCAGGCCGGTGTTTCGGCAGCGCTGGCACACCATTATTTCGGCAGCAAGGAGCAATTGCTGGTCGAGACCGTGCGCTCGCTTCTAAAGCAGCTGCGCGACGATACGGTGACGGCGCTCAATACCGCCGGAACACCCCGCGAGCGCCTGTCGGCGATTGTGCGCGTCAGCTTCCAGGCCGACCAGTTCGCGCCGGAAACCGTTGCCGCGTGGCTTGCTTTTTATTCCGAGGCGCAGCGTTCCGAAGAGACACGCCGGTTCCTGGTGATCTATGCGCGCCGGCTGCATTCCAATCTTGTCGCCAATCTCAAGCAGCTCTGTGTCGCAGATGATGCGCAGCGTATCGCTGAGGGTACGGCGGCGATGATCGACGGGCTTTATATTCGCAGGGCGCTCGGCTCCTCGCCGGTGACGGCAGATGCTTCGATCGCGCTGACCGACGACTATATCACGCTCAATCTCCATGCCCGCCAGACACAGGAAGATGCCGCATGACCCGGCCGAACATTCTCATCATCATGGTCGACCAGCTGAACGGAAAGTTCTTTCCCGACGGTCCGGCGGACTTCCTGCACGCGCCGCATATGAAGGCGCTCGCCAAGCGCTCGGCGCGCTTCCGCAACAATTACACGTCTTCCCCGCTCTGCGCCCCTGCCCGCGCCTCGCTGATGGCCGGACAGCTACCAAGCCGCACGCAGGTCTATGACAATGCCGCCGAATATGTCTCGTCGATCCCGACCTACGCGCACCACCTGCGCCGCGTCGGCTATTACACGGCGCTGTCGGGCAAGATGCACTTCGTCGGCCCCGACCAGCTGCATGGTTTCGAGGAAAGGCTGACGACGGATATCTATCCCGCCGATTTCGGCTGGACCCCGGATTACCGCAAGCCGGGCGAGCGGATCGACTGGTGGTATCACAATCTCGGCTCCGTCACCGGTGCCGGCGTTGCCGAAATCACCAACCAGATGGAATATGACGACGAGGTGGCGTTTCTGGCCAACCAGAAGCTCTATCATCTCAGCCGCGAACACGGCGATGATGCCCGCCGCCCATGGGCGCTCACCGTTTCCTTTACCCATCCGCACGACCCCTATGTCGCGCGCCGCAAATTCTGGGATCTGTACAACGACTGCGACCAGCTTCTACCGGAAGTCGGCGAGATCCCGGTTTCAGAGCAGGACCCGCATTCGCAGCGGCTGATCCATGCCTGCGACTACCAGAATTTTTCGGTGACCGAAGAGAACGTCAAGCGCTCGCGCCAGGCCTATTTCGCCAATATTTCCTATCTCGACGAAAAGGTCGGCGAACTCGTCGATACGCTGACGCGCACCCGTATGCTCGACGATACGCTGATCCTGTTCTGCTCGGATCACGGCGACATGCTCGGCGAGCGCGGATTGTGGTTCAAGATGAACTTCTTCGAGGGTTCGGCCCGTGTACCGCTGATGGTCGCCGGCCCCGGCATTACGCCCGGCCTGCATCTGGCGCCAACATCAAATCTCGACCTGACGCCGACGCTCTGCGATCTCGCCGGGATTTCGATGGACGAGATCATGCCCTGGACCGACGGTGAAAGCCTGCTTCCGGTGATCAACGGCGAAGAGCGCATCGCGCCGGTGCTGATGGAATATGCCGCCGAAGGTTCCTATGCGCCGCTGGTCGGCATCCGCGAAGGCAAGTGGAAATATATCCATTGCCCGCTTGATCCGGACCAACTGTACAATCTCGAGGCCGATCCGCTGGAATTGACCAACCTTGCCACCGTGCCCGCAAATGCGCCGACACTGCGCGCCTTTCAGGCGATGCGCGACAGCCGCTGGGACATGGAAGCCTTCGATTCCGCCGTGCGCGAAAGCCAAGCACGGCGCTGGGTGGTCTATGAGGCGCTGAGGAATGGCGCCTATTATCCGTGGGATCACCAGCCGCTGCAAAAAGCATCCGAGCGCTACATGCGCAATCATATGAATCTCGACAATCTCGAAGAATCCAAACGCTTTCCGCGAGGGGAATAAAGATGAAAGCCCAGCCACCAGCCTCCCATTTCATCGACGGCGAATATGTCGAGGATATCAACGGCGCCGCCTTCGACAGCATCTATCCGGCGACTGGCGAAGTGATCGCCCGGCTGCATGCGGCCACCCCTGCCATCGTCGACAGGGCGATCGCCAGCGCCAAGCGCGCGCAGGGCGAATGGGCGGCCATGAGCCCGACGGCGCGCGGCCGTATCCTCAAGCGCGCCGCAGACATCATGCGGACGCGCAACCGCGAACTGTCGGAGCTTGAAACGCTCGATACCGGCAAGCCGATCCAGGAAACAATCGTTGCCGATCCAACCTCCGGCGCCGACGCGTTCGAATTCTTCGGCGGCGTCGCCGCAGCGGCGTTGAACGGCGACTATATCCCGCTCGGCGGCGACTTTGCCTTTACCAAGCGCGTACCGCTCGGCGTCTGCGTCGGCATTGGCGCCTGGAATTATCCGCAGCAGATCGCCTGCTGGAAAGGCGCGCCGGCGCTGATCGCCGGTAATGCCATGGTGTTCAAGCCGTCGGAAAACACCCCGCTCGGCGCGCTGAAGATCGCCGAAATCCTGTTTGAGGCCGGTCTGCCGAAGGGCCTCTACAATGTCATCCAGGGCGACCGCTCGACCGGGCCGCTGCTGGTCAACCACAAGGACGTCGCCAAGGTCTCGCTGACCGGCTCGGTCGAGACCGGCCGCAAGGTGGCGGGGGCTGCGGCTTCCCAGCTCAAGCATGTGACGATGGAACTTGGCGGCAAGTCGCCGCTGATCGTCTTTGACGACGCCGATCTCGAAAGCGCCATCGGCGGCGCCATGCTCGGAAATTTCTATTCGACCGGCCAGGTCTGCTCGAACGGCACCCGCGTCTTCGTGCAGAAGGGCATCAAGCAGAAATTCCTGTCGCGGCTGAAGGAGCGCACCGAAAAGATCATCATCGGCGACCCGATGGTCGAGGAAACCCAGCTCGGGCCGATGGTGTCGCGCGCCCAGCTCGACAAGGTGTTTGCCTATATCGAAAAGGGCAAGGCCGAAGGTGCTACGCTTCTGACCGGCGGCGGCATCCCGAACGACGTGTCCGCCGAAGGCACCTATATCCAGCCGACCGTGTTTGCGGATGTCACCGACGAAATGACAATCGCCCGCGAGGAGATTTTCGGGCCGGTGATGTGCGTGCTCGATTTCGATAATGAGGACGAGGTGATCGCACGCGCCAATGGCACCGAGTTTGGGCTTTCAGCCGGTGTCTTCACGTCCGACCTCACCCGCGCGCACCGCGTCGTCGACCGGCTCGAGGCCGGCACGCTGTGGATCAACACCTATAACCTCGCCCCCGTCGAAGTGCCGTTCGGCGGATCGAAACAGTCCGGTTTCGGGCGGGAAAACTCGCTGGCGGCGCTCAATCACTACACGGAGCTGAAGAGTGTCTATGTGGCGATGAGCCCGGTTCAGTCGCCGTATTGATAAACCGCCCTGTGGCAAGGGCATGAAAATATCTCCGTCATTCCTGTGCTTGTCACAGGAATCCAGCCACGCGACGTCTGTCGCGTGAAAGGAGTCCTTTAGCGGCGCAGACGCGCCGCTGCTGGATCCCCGCCACAAGGGCGAGGATGACGGGAGGAAAATAAGCAGACACCAAAAACCGGCCAGCGGACGCGAGAGCAGGAAAGAACAACCACCATGCAAAGCGCAGATTTCGTCATCATCGGTTCGGGCTCCGCAGGCTCCGCACTCGCATACCGCCTCTCCGAGGACGGCAAGAACACGGTGCTGGTGCTGGAGTTTGGCGGCAGCGATTTCGGGCCGTTTATCCAGATGCCGGCGGCGCTTGCCTGGCCGATGAGCATGAGCCGTTACAATTGGGGTTATCTTTCTGAACCCGAGCCGCATCTCAACAATCGGCGCATCACGGCACCGCGTGGCAAAGTGATCGGCGGATCGTCGTCGATCAACGGCATGGTTTATGTGCGCGGCTCGATGGAAGACTATAACGAGTGGGAAGAGCTTGGCGCCCGTGGCTGGGGTTATGCCGACGTGCTGCCCTATTTCAAGCGGATGGAAAATTCGCATGGCGGCGAGGATGGCTGGCGCGGCACCGACGGGCCGCTGCACGTGCGGCGCGGCTCCTACAAGAACCCGCTGTTCAAGGCCTTTGTCGATGCCGGACAGCAAGCCGGCTTCGAGCTGACCGACGACTATAATGGCTCCAAGCAGGAAGGTTTCGGCCTGATGGAGCAGACGGTCCACAACGGCCGGCGCTGGTCGGCGGCATCGGCCTATCTGAAACCGGCACTCAAGCGCGCCAATGTCGAAATCATCCGCTGCTATGCCCGCAAAATTGTCATCGAAAACGGCCGGGCCGTCGGTGTCGAAATCGAGCGTGGTGGCACGATCGAGGTGGTGAAGGCCAATCGCGAGGTGATCGTCTCGGCGTCGTCTTTCAACTCGCCGAAACTGCTGATGCTGTCGGGCATCGGGCCGGGCGCGCACCTGAAGGAGATGGGTATCGAGGTGAAGGCCGACCGGCCGGGTGTCGGCGCCAATCTGCAAGATCATATGGAGTTCTATTTCCAGCAGGTCTCGACCAAACCGGTCTCGCTCTATTCTTGGCTGCCGTGGTTCTGGCAAGGTGTTGCCGGTGCGCAGTGGATGTTCACCAAATCCGGGCTCGGTACGTCAAACCAGTTCGAAGCCTGCGCTTTCTTGCGCTCCGCACCGGGCATCAAGCAGCCGGATATCCAGTATCACTTCCTGCCGGTCGCCATTTCCTATGACGGCAAGGCGGCGGCAAAGAGCCACGGCTTCCAGGTGCATGTCGGTTATAACCACTCGAAGTCGCGCGGCTCGGTGACGCTGCGCTCGCCGGACGTGAAGGCGGATCCGGTCATCCAGTTCAACTATATGAGCCACCCAGAAGACTGGGAAAAGTTCCGGCACTGCGTTCGCCTCACCCGCGAAATCTTCGGCCAGCAGGCGTTCGATCAGTATCGCGGCCCGGAAATCCAGCCGGGCGAGAGCGTCCAGACCGACGATCAGATCGACGCCTTCCTGCGCGAGCATCTGGAAAGCGCCTATCACCCCTGCGGCACCTGCCGGATGGGTGACAAGAATGATCCGATGGCAGTGGTCGATCCGGAAACCCGCGTCATCGGTGTCGATGGTTTGCGTGTGGCCGATAGTTCGATCTTCCCGCATGTCACCTACGGCAATCTCAATGGCCCCTCGATCATGACCGGCGAAAAGGCCGCCGATCACATTCTCGGCAAGCAGCCCCTGCCCCGTTCCAATCAGGAACCGTGGATCAACCCGCGCTGGGAGACCAGCGACCGGTAATGCTTGGGGCAATAAGGGCAGACTATCAAATGGCAAATGCGCAGGGATAAGGCGTTCTCGAACCCTGCGCATTATCCTGCGTTAGCCATACGATTTGCACGAATTGCGACTTTTTGCCTAGAAAACGTGCACTAAACCGCGAATGCAACTTATAATTTAATCATTTTTAATCTTCAATTGTTAATTCTGTTGACAGAGCGGACACTTGGCGGCGGCCCATGATGGGACATCGCCCTCTGTTTCCGGTGTCCCGCCCGATCGTCATAACCACCTTGCCAAGGCCAATCGTTTGTCGCGTGCCGGTGCGTTCGTTTGCGCTGTCATCGCCTGCGGAGGCGTGCCTTGCCGGCAACCGAGAAGTAGACCCATGACAATCAAATCACGCTTGCTCACCTGCCTGTTTCTGATCGCTCTTTCCATGGTCGTGATGATCGCAACGGCTTTCAACGCGATGACCTCCATCTCCAAGCGCACCGAGTCCATCGTCGCCGATCGGCTGGTGCCGGTGGCGCAACTGAAGACCGTTGCCGACATGTACGCCGTCAATATCGTCGATACCGCCCACAAGGTGCGCAGCGGCGCGCTCGACTGGACCGCCGGTGCCAAGGCCGTCGCGGATGCCCTTTTGACCATCGAGGCCAAATGGTTTGCCTATGAGGCAACCAAGCTGACCGAAGCTGAAAAGATGCTGGCCGATGCGTTTGATGCAGCGCGTGCTGCCAGTGCTGCAGCGATACAGAACCTGCAGGACATCATGCAGCAGCGTGATCGCCCCGCCTTCGAACAGTTTATCGACAAGGAACTCTATACCGTCATCGACCCGCTCAGCCTGCGGATCGGCGAATTGATCGAGTTGCAGCTGACAGAGGCCAACCGCGAGCTGGTGGCTGCCAAGGCGGAAAAAGACAGTCTCATCCTGTCGAAAGCAATCATTGCGGCGTTTGCAATGGCAGCGCTTGCAGCCACGGTCTGGTTCGTCATCGCCGGTCTGTTCCGGCCGCTGACGCGGCTGCGTGAAGCCATGCGTCAGCTGGCGGGCGGCAATCTCGATGTCGCGATCTTTGGCGAAGGCCGCCGCGACGAGATCGGCCAGATGGCCGGCGCCATCGCGGTTTTCCGCGACAATGCCCATGACCGCCTGCGTCTTGAGAAGGAAGCAGAGAGCAACCGTTCGCTTTCCGAGCGCGACCGGCAAGAGCGCGAAGCCCAGAAGGCTGCCGAGGCGGCAGAGGTGCAGTCGGCAGTCTCCGCGCTCGCCTTCGGCCTCGACAAGCTGGCGGAAGGCGACCTGACCTACCGGATCGATACCGCCCTTGCCGCCCATCTCGATGCGCTGCGCAGCAATTTCAACAGTTCGGTCGGCAATCTTGAGGATGCGCTGCGATCCGTCGGTGAAACCGCCCGTGGTATCAGCGCCGGTGCATCCGAAATCCGCTCGGCCGCCGCCGATCTGTCCAAGCGCACCGAACAGCAGGCAGCCTCGGTCGAGGAAACCGCCGCAGCGCTCGACCAGATTTCGGTCACTGTCTCGGATGCCAGCAAGCGGGCGGAAGAAGCGGGCTCACTGGTGGTGCGCACCCGCAGCGCTGCCGAACGGTCCGGCCAGATCGTCGGCAATGCCATCGATGCGATGAGCGGCATCGAAGCTTCTTCGCGGGAAATCTCCAACATCATCGGTGTCATCGACGATATCGCCTTCCAGACCAACCTTCTCGCCTTGAACGCCGGCGTCGAGGCTGCCCGTGCCGGCGATGCCGGAAAGGGTTTTGCCGTCGTTGCCCAGGAGGTGCGCGAACTTGCCCAGCGTTCGGCCCAGGCCGCACGGGAGATCAAGACGCTGATTGCTGCCTCCAGCGGCCAGGTTCGGTCCGGTGTCTCGCTGGTGCGCGAAACCGGCACGGCGCTTGAAGGCATCATTGCCGAGGTCCAGGAAATCAGCACGCATGTGACCGCGATCGTCGAAAGTGCACGCGAACAGTCCTCCGGCATCAAGCAGATCAACACTGCCGTCAACACCATCGACCAGGGCACCCAGCAGAACGCCGCCATGGTCGAGGAATCCACCGCAGCGAGCCACAGCCTTGCCAACGAGGCCGGCGCGCTGACGCAACTCCTGACCCGTTTCAAGACCAGCGGCGGCCGCGAAAGGGTGGCAAGCGGAACACGTGCCAGCCCGCAGAGCGCAAGCCGCGCAGCGCCTCTGCATGCACCGCACACGGCCAAGGTTTATGCTGTCGGTGGCAGGGCACAGGGTGGCGACTGGGTGGAATTCTAAGACCAGAACCTGTCTTTCCGTTAAGAGCCGTCACACCGGAACATGAAAGAGCCGGGCCTTGTGTCCGGCTCTTTCATGTTTCAGCATAGCAAAGCGAAACCACCGATGCAGAGCGGGGATAAACCATAAAATTCATAGATTTTATGCCTAAAACACGGCATTCTGGCGCTATTCTGCGTTATTTGCCGATCTGAGAGATATTTGCTCTGATCGGCCAACATTAGAAATCCGTTTTTCTGTCTTTTGTCGCACACGGCTGCGATATTCCGGGGCAACAGAACAGGATATCCTCCCATGACATCCGCATCGCTTGAAAACCGCGCCACAGCGCTCAACAGCCAACTGGAAAATCTCGATCTTTCCGGCCGGCTGGCGCTGATCGCGGCGCTTGAGGGCAAATCGGTCTTCACCACCAGCCTCGGCATCGAAGATCAGGTCATTACGGCTGCGATCGGCACCGGCAAACATGGCATCGAAGTCTCGACGCTCGAAACCGGCCGCCTCTTCAACGAGACCGTGGCGCTGATCGACAAGACCGAAGAAACCTACGGCATCCTGATCAAGCGATTTCATCCCGAACAGGACGATATCGACGCCTATGCCGCCAAATATGGCCTGAACGGCTTTTATGACAGCATCGAAGCCAGGCATGCCTGTTGCGGCGCGCGCAAGGTCAAGCCGCTTGCGCGTGCCCTTGAAGGGGCATCCTTCTGGATCACCGGCCTGCGCCGCGGGCAATCGGGCAACCGCGCGGAAACGCCGTTTGCCGAAGCCGATACCGACCGTGGACTGATCAAGATCAATGTGCTTGCCGACTGGGACATCGAGACGATCCGTGCCCATGTTGCGGCCGAAGAAATACCAGTCAATCCGCTGCATGCGCGTGGTTATCCGTCGATCGGCTGCGAGCCCTGTACCCGTGCCATCAAGCCGGGCGAGCCAGAGCGCGCCGGCCGCTGGTGGTGGGAAAACGACGAGACGCGCGAATGCGGCCTTCATGTCGCAGAAACCGCAGCCTCGGCGATCCCGCAGACACCCTCGATCTCAAGCGCCCCCCTTTCCAGCAGCCCCCATTCAAGCGGCAGTGCGCGATAATCCGCGCAGGCTCGCATCACAGACACTCCCGGAGACTTGAAATGCCCAGTACTCTTCCGGAAACGGAACTGCACAATCCGCAGACGGCCAAGACACCGCTCGATCCGCATCTGAAGGCGCTCGAAAACGAAGCGATCCACATCTTTCGTGAAGTGGCCGCCGAATTCGACAAGCCGGTCATGCTCTATTCCGTCGGCAAGGATAGTTCCGTCCTGCTTCATCTGGCGCGAAAAGCGTTCTATCCCGGCCGCGTGCCGTTTCCGCTCTTGCATGTGAATACCGGCTGGAAATTTGCCGAGATGATCGCGTTCCGCAATGATATCGTCAAAAAATACGATCTCGACTTCATCGAACACATCAATCCGCGCGGCAAGGCCGAGAACGTCACGCCGTTTACCCACGGTTCGGCGCTGTTCACCGACATCATGAAGACCGAAGGCCTGCGCCAGGCGTTGGATGCCGGCGGTTTTGACGCCGCTTTCGGCGGTGCCCGCCGCGACGAAGAGGCAAGCCGCGCCAAGGAACGCATCTACTCGTTCCGCACGCCCGAGCATCGCTGGGATCCGCGCGCGCAGCGGCCTGAACTCTGGAACGTCTATAACGGCATGATCCGCAAGGGCGAAAGCGTGCGCGCCTTCCCGCTGTCGAACTGGACCGAGGTCGATATCTGGCGCTACATCCAGGTGGAAGACATCCCGCTGGTGCCGCTCTACTATGCCAAGGAGCGCCCCTATATCGAGCGCGACGGCATGATGATCCTCGCCGAAGATCCACGGCTGGAACTGCTGCCCGGTGAAACCGTCCAGCATGGTTCGATCCGTTTCCGCACCCTTGGCGACTTTCCCCTGACGGGCGCCATCCCCTCTAAGGCCACCAACCTTGAAGAGGTCATTGCCGAACTGGAAATCGCCACGGTTTCCGAACGGCAGGGCCGCGCCATCGACCGCGATCAGTCCGGCTCGATGGAAAAGAAGAAGCGCGAAGGATATTTCTGATGACCGTTTCCGCAACCGCTCAAGCGACTGAGGTTACCACCGGCACCGTGACTGCTTTCCCGGCGGTCGAGCCCACGCGCGCAGTGCGCGACACGCGCCCGCTGCGCCTCATCACCTGCGGCAGCGTCGATGACGGCAAGTCGACCCTGATTGGCCGTCTGCTCTGGGACACCAAGGCGGTCAAGGAAGACCAGGCGGCAACGCTGCGCCGTGACAGTGGCAAGCAGAACGACCTCGGCCTGCCCGATTTCGCGCTTCTGCTCGACGGCCTGCAGGCCGAACGCGAACAGGGCATCACCATCGATGTCGCCTACCGCTATTTCGCCACCGACAAGCGCTCCTTCATCGTCGCCGACACCCCCGGCCACGAACAGTACACCCGCAACATGGCAACCGGCGCCTCGACCGCCGATCTGGCCGTACTGCTTGTCGATGCCCGCACCGGCCTTCTGGAACAGACACGCCGCCATGCGACCATCGCCTCGCTGATGGGCATCAAACAGTTCGTGCTGGCCGTCAACAAGTTCGATCTCGTCGGTTATGACCGCGCCCGTTTCGAGCAGATCACCCACGAATTCCGGGAACTCGCCGTATC
The DNA here is from genome assembly GCF_965279435.1 of Pararhizobium sp. Classification (NCBI taxonomy): domain Bacteria; kingdom Pseudomonadati; phylum Pseudomonadota; class Alphaproteobacteria; order Hyphomicrobiales; family Rhizobiaceae; genus Pararhizobium; species Pararhizobium sp. The sequence continues at coordinate 2,615,146 of NZ_CBDIHY010000003.1, read as the reverse complement.
GCTCGGCGTGCGCCAGATCACCGCCATCCCGATGTCGGCGCTGAAGGGCGAAAACGTCGTTTATGACGGCAAGGCCGCCATGCCCTGGTATGAGGGCCAGACGCTGGTCGAGGTGCTGGAACTGGCAACGGTCCGCTCCGCCCAGACCGTTGGCTTCCGCCTGCCGGTTCAGCGCGTCTCGCGTCCCGGCGAAAGCTTTCGCGGCTATCAGGGTACGGTTGCCGGCGGCTCCGTCAAGCCCGGCGACTCGGTCGTCATCCTGCCGTCGGGCATGGTGGCCAATGTCACCAAGATCATCACTTTCGATCTCGTGCGCAACGCCGCCGTTTCCGGCGATGCGATCACGCTGGTGCTTGACCGTCAGGTTGATGTGTCGCGCGGCGACATGATTGTTTCGCTCGAAAGCCAGCCGCAGGTCGGCCTTGATTTCGAAGCTCACCTCGTTGCCCTGCAGTCGGAGGGCATTCAGCCGGGCCGGCGCTACTGGCTCAAAAGCGGCTCGCGGCGCCAGCGCGTCACGGCCAACCCGTTCAGCCAGCTTGACCTGAAGACCGGCAATTGGCACCAGCGGACGGGCGTCCTGGCGATGAACGGCATCGGCAAAGTCCATCTGTCCTTCGATGAGAATGCCGTTTTTGACGCCTATGAGCAGAACCGCACCACCGGCGCCTTCATCCTGATCGATCCGGACACCAACAACACGGTGGCCGGTGGCATGATCACCGCCAAGCGCTCCTCGGTGACCGGCCTTCGTTCGGACGAGACCCGCGTGGTCCTCTCGCTACCGGCTGATCTGGCCGACCAGCTGATGGCAACCGAGCTGTTCTCCCGCCGCCGCGACGAAACCGACCTGCTGCGGATGACTGCCAGCGAAGCGTCGCAGATCTTCGAGGATGCTGCCGGCGGCATCTGACATGGCTCTATCGCGCGAGCGCTGCCGCCGGCACAAGATCGGCGGCAGCGCTCGCGGCATTTCTACCAAACGTTCGAAGGATCTGCGGCCTCGTGGTCTCAGCGGCCGTTGAACCGCTGCGGGTTTGCTGTGATCAAGCCCCGCCAGCCTCGACGATGGCCTTCAACCGCTCAAGGTCTGCTGCCCTCAACGCATCCAGCTCCATGTCCCGCAAGGGGCGAAACCACACGGCGGCAGCGCTCAGCGGCTCCGCATATGGCTCCGGATAGCCGCCGAGGCCCAGCACCCATTCGCGCACGGTTTCGCGCTCCATACGGCCTGCCTTGTAGCGGTCGTGGATGCTGGTCACGGAAGCGATCAGGTCGTCTATCTTTTTCAAGTCATGTCCTCAAACGGCATTCTGCTCGCTAGCCATAGCACGCCGGTGGCAGGAAACATCCTGCTTAAGCCAGGAGCAGTGCCGTGCCGTACATACCGGCGGCAAAAACCGTGTGCGAGAGGAAATTCAGGAACCGCACCTTGTTGGCATTCGGCAGCTTGGAGGCTGCCCAGCCGATGCCGAGGCCCGGCTGCAGCAGGAACCAGCCGGCGCCGATGGTGACGATGCCGACGATCCAGGCCGGCAGGAAGGTGGGTGCTGCCAGCCAAACAGGTCCGGTTATGGCGACCAGCAGGATACCGTAGGCGATGCCGACGGCATAATGGCTGATCCAGCCCAGCGCCTGCTCATGGGCGTAGGGCTCAGCCGTGCCGATATTGTCATGAAAGACTTTTCCGGTGCGCAGGTGCCAGAACCAGCGGCCGACCGGCGCCCAGTTCGGCTTGCCCTGGCCTGCGAGAAGCCACAGCAGGACTGCCCAGAGGTCCATCAGCACAGTTCCGCCCACGCCGATTGCCACACTGCGCCATAAGATATCGAACATCGGCGGGAATTCCTGCTGAGAAGCCGGGTGACCGCCGGGACAGCGGGCGCGGGATATGATGGGGACTGCAACGCTGCAGAAGTCAGCCTTTGTAATTCACATTTCGTTTTTCGGTCAAGCAAGACTGCGGTGCGATACAGGGTGGATCGCCAGCCCGGAGACAAGATGCCTGATACCGGCAGCCGTGGCGGTGCAAACGCAGGCGCGCAGGTCATCAACCGGTAACTATCCCTTGCATCTCCTGCCCTGATGGCGGCCGAAATACGACGGATGCCGTATGTCCCTTGACAGCCAGTGGGGCTAGGCACGGATTCTCCCTGCGCATGCACGGGAGACACGCTCCGCACGGAGCCTGTGAGCACCCAAGGAGACAAATCATGAAGTTCATTTTTGCTGTCGCGGTATCGTGCACCCTGGCAGGTGCGGCATTTGCCGCTACTGTGCCATCGCCCATGAAGAAGCCATCCGTCGTGACCCATCAGACGGGATTTGAAGTCGCTAAAGGCGGCGCTCGGTCCAATATATCCCTCCCCAAGGATAAGAATGGCAGGAAGTACAAAGCCTGAACCAGCCCTCCCCTCGGTCACAGGCTGGGGGGAGGACTTACCTGCGGTCGGGATGCTCCGCGCTCACCCTATGCCCCTGAGCGCGAGCAAACAACGCACACAGCCAACTTCCGCACAAACGGAAGATCCATTTTGAGGCAATCCTAAAAATCTGAGATAAAGGGAAAAAAGGCACTGAATGCCTTGAACAAGCTGGTCGGAGTGAGAGGATTCGAACCTCCGACCCCGTCGTCCCGAACGACGTGCGCTACCAGGCTGCGCTACACTCCGTGACCAGCGGCGCCTCTATAGAACAGCATTTTCCTTTCTACAAGGCGCAATTGCGAAAAATCGGCAAGCGGCCTGAAAACAACAGGATAAGCCGCGCGACAACACCGGAACAGACACTGCCCCGCCCGTCCCGCCAGGCTGCAACAAGACGGTTTCATCGCCGCTGGCGCCGGGTTTGGGCGGCCATCCGCCGTCCGTGCTGGGACCTTTCGGCAACGCTTGCAAATTTATGCGCCTGACCGCGCATATAAGTCGTTCCGCTGATTTTCTTTCAATCGGTTTAGCGCTAGAGGCTGAGGCGACAAGCCTTGGCTACCAGCGCTTTGCGCCGCCGGGGCGACCGATGTTTCAGAACGAAAGCCAAAGGGACGTGACCAGATGAATTTCCGCTTGATGACTGTGGCTGGCCTTGCGCTGGCGCTTGCCGGCTGCACCACCGTGGGCCCGGCCCGCAATGCCGTCGAAGCCCGCTGGAAGGGACAGCCCGCCGGCGTCTTCTTCGCCGCCTTTGGCCCGCCGCAGTCGGACGTCTCCAGCGGCGACATGACCGTCTATTCCTGGAAGGGCGGCTACAAGAAGCGGACGATCCCGGCGCAGTTTGCCGAAGGTGAAAACGGCAAGAAGGGCAAGAAGACCGCCTCTGCCCGCACCGAATTCCTCTCCTGCTCGGTCCAGCTCAACGTCTCCTCCGACTACGTCATCCGCTCGATTCAGGTGCTCGGCGACGTCAAGAAGTCATCCGGCCCGAGCTGGTGCGATGAGTATTTGGCGAGCGACAAAGCGAAGTAAGTTTTTTTTGGCACCGACTGTGCCGATACAGCAAAGCCCGCCGATCTTCACCGGCGGGCTTTGTTTTGTGGCATTGAATGAGATTCAGCTATTATCCTCAACGGGCGCAACGGGGCCATTTTTCTTGATCGAATCGATGGCATTCTGCGCACTCGCCTTGCTGGAATAACCTTCCGTCGCAAACATCACTTCGTTGTTGTATTTGAAGCGAACGCGAAATTCGCCAGCCTTGTCTTTGTAGATTTCAAACTTGTGAGCCATCTGCTCCCCCTGTTCTCAGCGTGAATCAAGCCCGTTTAACGTGGCAGTTGCAGTCGGCGTTGGCAAGTTTGGACCTGATGAAAAGCGAACAGCCAGCTGGTGAAGATCGGCGAGTTTCTCTTTTTCGGCCGCCAAACCAACGCGCAAGCTCCTGCAACTTTCTGAGCGTCAGGTATAGCCCGTTCAATGTTCACGCAGAACAGTCACCAAGCCGCCATACCCAGTGGCCCTGGATGTGATCTACAGATCTGAAAATAACGAGAAATAAAGTGGCTGGGGCGCCTGGATTCGAACCAGGGGTGCCGGTACCAAAAACCAGTGCCTTACCACTTGGCTACGCCCCAACGTTTGGCGCGAACAAATTGCCCTGCCAAATCGAGAGCCGGTTTAGCAAAGCCGCACGTCTGCGACAATGTCTAAGTTTGGGTTTTGCGTGGATTTTTCGCGGGGGTGATGTTGGGAAGGCTAAGGGCGTAGGCGGCGTTACCGGTGACCGCCCCTCATCCGGCCTGCCGGCCACCTTCTCCCCGCAAGCTGGGAGAAGGGATATGCGGAACGCTCTGTCGTCCCCTCTCCCCGCGTGCGGGGAGAGGGCTAGGGTGAGGGGCAAGTGCGCGAGAACAAACGGCGACGGTACCAGCGCTCAAAAGATGCAAGCCGCACACCGGAAAGGCGTTTTTGTCATCACCTTTATAGGCTAGGGTCAGCTGATAAAACCCGGAGACCCTCATGAGCATTTTTCGTGCCCGACCGCCTGCCAAGCCGACCGTTCTTCTCGATGACGATGTGGTCAAAATTACCCGCTGGGATTTCGAGCCGGGGGCCGATACCGGGCATCATGTGCATGGCATGGGCTATGTGGTCATTCCGATGACCGATTGCCGGTTTCTGCTGGAGGAACCGGGCGGCGAGCGGCGGGTGGATATTGCCAAGGGGCAGGCCTACCGGCGCGAGGCGGGCGTCGAGCACAATGTCGTCAATGCCGGCAAGGAGTTCATGTCGTTCATCGAAGTCGAGTACAAGTGAAGAGACGGCGCATGGACGGTCCGGATTTCGACCTCGACTTCAAGCCCGCCCATGGGGAAGCGGTGACGGTGGCCGACGGGGTGCAGCGCATCACCGTCAACAATCCCGGCCCCTTCACCTTCCATGGCACCAACAGCTACATCGTCGGCGGCACATCGGTTGCGGTGATCGATCCGGGGCCGGAGGACGAGGCGCATTTCCAGGCGCTGATGGCGGCGCTGAAAGGCCGTGAGGTCAGCCATATTGCGGTGAGCCACACGCACCGCGACCACTCGCCGCTCGCCCGGCGGCTGAAGGCGGAGACCGGGGCGCTGATCGTGGCTGAAGGGCCGCATCGAGCGGCACGGCTGCTGCATGCCGGCGAAATCAATCCGTTCGCCGAAAGCTCGGACATGGATTTCGCGCCGGATATAACGCTGGCCGATGGCGACAGGGTTACGGGCGATGGCTGGGCGCTGACGGCGCTTCTCACACCCGGCCATACCGCCAACCATGCGGCCTTCGCACTCGGCAATCCCGGCGAGACCGGCATCGTCTTTTCCGCCGATCATGTCATGGCCTGGGCGACCTCGATCGTCGCGCCGCCGGATGGATCGATGACCGATTACATGGCGTCGCTGGAAAAGCTGCTTGGCCGCGACGACCGGCTCTATCTGCCCGGCCACGGCGGCCCGGTGAGAGAGCCCGCGGCGTTCCTGCGTGGCCTGCGCGCCCACCGGCGGATGCGCGAGCGCGCCGTTTTGGAGCGAGTGCGGGCCGGTGACAGCCACATAACCGAGATGGTCAAGGTGATCTACGCCACCACCGATCCAAGGCTGCATGGCGCTGCGGCACTGTCGGTGTTTGCCCATCTGGAGGACCTGCTCGAGCGCGGACAGGTCGAGACCGATGGGGCACCCTCACTCACCGGCACCTTCCGACTGGCACCAGGCGGGGCAAGCTGATGCAACCGAGACAAGCCTATAGCTACCGCAACGATCCGTCCGTGCCGGATTTTACCGACGATCATCCGATCATCGTCTTTGATGGCGAATGTATCTTCTGCTCGGGATGGGTGAATTTCGTTCTGCGCCATGACCGGCAGGGCCGCTATCGCTTCATCACCGCGCAATCGCCGCTCGGCGAGGCACTTTACCGTCATTATGGTCTCGACAGCCGCAATTACGAGACCAATATCCTGCTCGATGCCGGTATCGCCTATCTGAAATCCGAAGGGTCGTTCCGCATGGCGGCCGGCCTCGGCTTTCCGTGGACGCTGGCGTGCGTTTTCCGCGTGATCCCGAGACGCATCCGCGATCCGCTCTACGAAGTGGTGGCGCGCAACCGCTACCGGATCGCCGGCCGCCGCAACAACTGCTTCGTGCCGACACCGGAACACCGTGCCCGGTTTCTCGCATGAGCGCGGAGCGGCTGCGCGTTCTTGTCCTCGGTGGCTATGGCACATTCGGCGGCAGACTTGTCCGGCTGTTGGCCGATGAACCAAGGCTGATACTGCTGGTTGCCGGTCGATCGCTGGAAAAGGCCAACGCGTTCATCGGAAGCGTCGAGGCGAAAGCCATGCTCGAGCCCATCTTGATGGATCGTAACGGCGATGCGGACGCCGTGCTTTCCGCATTGAAACCCGATCTCGTCGTCGATGCTTCCGGCCCGTTTCAGGATGCCGGTCCCGATCCCTACCATCTGGTCAAAATCTGCATCGCGCGTGGTATCTGCTATCTCGACCTTGCCGATGCGACTGCCTTCGTGACCGGCGTTTCCAGTCTCGATGCCATGGCGAAGGCTCAAGGTGTCTTCGCCCTCTCCGGTTGCAGCAGCTTTCCGGCGCTTTCCTTTGCAGCGCTGGAGGCGTTGAAACCGGGATTTGCCAGTATCGCCACGGTGACATCAGGCATCGCCCCCTCGCCAAAAGTCCGCATGGGCCTCAACGTCATCAAGGCCGTATCGAGCTATGCCGGCAAGCCGGTGGCGCTGATGCGCAATGGCCGACAGGCGACGGGTTACGGCTTGATGGACGGCATCCGCCGCACCATCGCGCCGCCGGGCGGCATTCCGCTGAACAGCCGCCGGTTCGCTCTTGCCGATGCACCTGACCTTGCCCTTCTGCCGGACGCCCTGCCCGGCCTGCAATCCACCTTCACCGGCGCCGGAACCGAGCCACAGGTCTTGCAATGCCTGCTGGCTCTGGGTGGCTGGCTGGTGCGGTTGCGGCTTTTGGCATCGCTTTCGCCGTTCGCTTCGCTGTTTCACCGGGCATCGCGCCTGCTCGCCTTCGGCGAACATCGCGGCGGCATGTTCGTTGCCATCACCGGCCGGGCCGAAGATGGCGGGCCGCTGGCGAGATCCTGGCATCTGGTGGCCGAAGGCGACGATGGCCCATTCATTCCGGCGATGGCGGCGGAAGCGACCATCCGCAACTGGCTTTCAGGGCGGAAACCAGTGTCCGGCGCCCGCCCGGCTGCCGGCGAACTGACGCTTGCGGATTTTGAGCCGCTGTTTTCGCGGTTTGCCATCCGTACCGGTATCCGCGATGACAGCCCGTCACAGGAAGACGCACCGCTCTACCGGCGTTTGCTGGGCCGCGCCTGGACGCACCTGCCGCCCGCCGTGGCCGCGATGCATGACAGCACCATCTCCCGTACCGTCGAAGGCCGCGCCAAAGTCGAGCGCGGCACCGGCCTGCTGGCCCGCTTGACGGCTGCGGTCATCGGCTTTCCCGCTGACAATGCCGATATTCCCGTGCGTGTCCGTTTCGAATACGATGGCGGCCGCGAGACCTGGATCCGCACGTTCGGGATAAAATCCTTTCGCAGCGTGCAATCCGCAGCCTCCGGCCGTGATGCCTGCCTGTTGGCCGAGGATTTCGGGCCGTTCCGGGTGCTGATCGCGCTGGTGCCCGACAACGGCCGCTTGCGGCTGGTGATCCGTGGCTGGCGTCTTTTTGGTCTGCCGCTGCCGCTGTTTCTGGCGCCCGGCGGCGAGACCTTTGAGGAGGAACGGGACGGCACCTTCCGGTTTCATGTCGAAATCACCAGTCCGCTGACCGGCCTGATTGTTCGTTACACCGGCTGGCTTCGTCCGGTCTCCGGCTGAACCGTTCGGCGCTGCCGTCAAGGAATGTCAGGCGCCCGGCGTTGCTCTGCAGCGTTACGAGCAGGATGACATCCATCCAAAGCCTCAGGATCGCATTCATGACATCGTCCTTTTCACAGTCATCGATGCCTGAATGTGATCCCGCTTGCCGGTTGGCGACAAACGAGCTTATTGTCATCTTCGAATGACTTGAGGTTATGCAAATGAAGCGCGGACGTTTACCACTGACCGCCCTGCGCAGTTTCGAGGCGGCGGGAAGGTTGGAGAGCTTTACGCTGGCGGCGGACGAACTGTTCGTCTCGCAGGCCGCCATCAGCCGCCAGGTGCGCGAACTGGAAGCGCTTCTGGGAACGGCACTGTTTACGCGGCATCACCGCAAGGTGCGCCTGAGCGCTGAGGGTGCACGGTTGCTCGAAACACTGGCTTCCGCCTTTGATGGCATCGATGCGCGGCTGGAGGAAATCCGGGCATCCAAGGCTCCTGCGCTTTTGACCATCGATGCCGAACCGGCATTTGCCAGTTGCTGGCTGGTGCCGCATCTCGCCGATTTTCGGGCGCTTCATCCGCAGATCGACGTCTCGGTCGAATCCGAGGCCCGGCTCGTCGAGTTTCGCGGCAGTGCGACAGAACTCGCTATCCGCCACAGCGCCAAGGCAACCGCCTGGCCGCGTTCCGAGGCCCGCAAACTGTGTGAGGTCGCGATGATACCGGTCCTCTCGCCAACAATCCTGACCGGGCCGCCGCTTCTGACACCGCAGGACCTTTTATCCTACACCCTGCTACACGAGGAAAACCGTGATGTCTGGACCCGCTGGTTTGCGACAGCCGGACTGACGCCCGGCACTGAGGCGATGCGTGGCCCGATCTTTGCCGATTGCGCGCTTGCCCTGCAGGCAGCAATGCGCGGCCATGGGATCGCGCTGGTCGATACCATTCTGGCGCAGGATGACCTTGACGCCGGGCGGGTCGTCCAGCCGTTCGATTTGTCGATTCCCAACGGAGCCTATTTTCTGGTGGCGCGCGACTTCGCCCAGCTGTCGCCGGAAGCCCTGGCCTTTGTCGCGTGGATTGCCGGTCGCTTTGCTCAGGCATCCAGCTGACGGCAAGGGATCAATCCCCGGCGATCCCCAGCAATTCCGCATCAAGCGCGTGCAAAAACTGGTCGGCGAAATCGGCACCGAGGCCAAGATCGTGGCCGCCGTAACGCGAGGCGACGCGCATGTCGACAAAAGTGGTTTCGGCCTCTTCGCGCAGCCGGATCAGCACATCGAAACGAAGGCCGACGATCAGGGTGCGCCATTCGCCCTGCAGCAGGATATCGGAGGAGCGCCGGCCTGGCGGCATTTCGCCGGTGACAACTTCGGGGCGCTGCAGCGGGATCGGCACGTCGTCGGGATCGCTATCGGCCGGGGCCGCATCCGAAGGTTTTACGGCCATGTCTTCAAGGTCGGCCTCGGCATTTTCGACGCCTTCCTGCGCAACGATGGTGATGCCGCTCTGCTCGGCGACAGTCTTCACGCCCTGAAACACCCGGTCGAGCGCGCCCTCGTAACGGCGGCCTGTGAGGGCGGGATAGGCAAGCACCTGCGCCTCCCGGTCTGCCGGCGTGATCTCGGCCGATCGCTTGAGCCAGCCTTGCGGCGCATTGGGGGACTTGATCCACGGCGGCGGCGTGACCGGGTCTGTACTCACATCGTAGATCGCCGGCTTGGAGAAATATTCACTGAGCGCAAAGCCCGCAGCCGCAATCGGGACTGCCGCATAGACAAGCGCCACGAACGAGGCAATGCCGCCGACGGCTGCGATCTGCCAGAAGCGGATGAAACCGGCAATCGCAAGCACCACCGCAACCACAGCCAGAGCCGCCGACAACACCATCAGCGCGACGAAATTCGGCGTGACCAGTGGGCCGAAACGATGCGCCAGCAAAGCCCCGATAAAGAGACCGAAGGCAAAGCGGGCGATCCGGCGCGCCCAGCGGGCGGCAACAGATGTGGGGCGCTCATACTTGATCATCATCTGGCAGAATCAATCCCTTGGCCTGATACGGCAACCACCTCTCCTGTTTAGAGCATGATGGCGAAAGCTGTGAAGTGGTTTTCGCGAGATCACCGTGGAGGCACGGCCATGTAACGCGCAAACATCTGCAACGTCTAACATGCCGCAAATTCGCCATTCTCCTTGATCATGTCTTAATGACGGGGATCTGCCGTGTTTCCCGGTTCATCCAGCTTTGGACCGGTTTGCACACACATCGGAATTTCCAGGTACGCGGGAAGACCTGTCTTCCTGCGGCTTGAAAGGAGAGTGAGCATGCTATCATCCGACATGGCCGCACCGGCCACCCAAACAGGAATGCCGGCGTCCGACATCAATCTGACCATGGAACTGCTCGAGCTCGAACTGTCGCTCGATGGCTTCACCACCGGCCCGGACGGCTTCGCCGCCCATGTCCGTGCAGCTGCCGCCGCCATTGACGGCGCCCTCCTGTTCGAGCTGCCTGCCTCCGGCCTGATCGCCGATTGCGATCGCATCGCGGTGCTGCGCATTCCCAGGGACGGCAGCGCTGTCATGGCGACGATCTTTGCCTGCCTGGAAACCGGCGGCAACACGATCCGCATCGAGACGCCGGACGAAACGACGGCGGACCTGAAGAGTTTTGCCGAAGCCTTTGTGGATGTGTTGCAACGTATCTGATAGACAAATTGAAATCTGCAATCGTTTCAAGGTCTCAGCATGTCTATCCGGAAGATCCTGTCGTTTGTCGCGCTTGGCGCAATCCTTGGCGGTTGCACCACACTGACGCCGCAAGAACGCCGCGCCGCTGACGAAACAACCTGCCTGTCCTACGGTTTCCGCCGCGGAACCGATGCGCTTGCCACCTGCCTGCAACGCATCGACCTCGACCGCCGTGCCGAGTCGCGCTCGCTCAGATATGACAATGACCCGATGCTCTGGGGCTGGAACCGGCCGGTCATCGTCCGGTAACGGCACGGGCCTTTCGCAAGGAAATCGCCCACCGACCTCAATAAACTCCAGGAAAATCTACAGAGACTTTGCCGGCGCCGGGCAAATGACCTCCTCACCCCTTGCCGTTGATGGCCGCCTGGGCGGCCGCCAGCCTTGCGATCGGCACGCGGAAGGGGGAGCAGGAGACGTAGTCGAGGCCGGTTTCCTCGCAGAAACGGATGGAGGCGGGATCGCCGCCATGTTCGCCACAGATGCCGAGTTTCAGGCCGTTCTTGGTGCGGCGGCCCCGTTCGGCAGCGATCTGGATCAGTTCGCCGACACCGTCGAAATCGAGCGAGACGAACGGGTCCTTCTCGACGATTCCCTTCTGGATATAGGTATTGAGGAACTGGGCCGCGTCATCACGGGAGATGCCGAAGGTGGTTTGCGTCAGGTCGTTGGTGCCGAACGAGAAGAAATCGGCGCTTTCGGCGATGACATGGGCGCGAAGGGCGGCGCGCGGCAGCTCGATCATCGTGCCGACGAGATATTCGATCTCGATGCCGGCTTCGCCAATGACTTCCCTGGCCACCGCATCGATGCAGGCCTTCACATAGTCTAGCTCGGATTTGAGGCCGACCAGCGGCACCATGATTTCCGGAACTACGGGCGCGCCGGTTTCTCGGGCGGCCTCGACGGCGGCTTCAAAGATGGCGCGGGCCTGCATTTCGCAAATTTCCGGATAGGAAATCGCCAGCCGGCAGCCGCGATGGCCGAGCATCGGGTTGAACTCGTGCAGCGCATCGACGCGCTGGCGCAGTTCCGCGGGGTTCATGCCGAGAACGGCCGCAACATCGGCGATCTCCTCGTCGGTCTTCGGCAGGAACTCGTGCAGCGGCGGATCGAGCAGCCGGATGGTGACCGGCAGACCGTGCATGATCGAAAATAGCTCGGTGAAGTCGGAGCGCTGCATCGGCAACAGCTTGGCGAGCGACACCCGCCGTCCCGCCTCGTCGGCAGCCAGGATCATTTCGCGCATGACATTGATGCGCTCGCCCTCGAAGAACATATGCTCGGTGCGGCAGAGCCCAATGCCTTCGGCGCCAAAGGAGCGGGCAGCCCGCGCGTCGGCTGGAGTTTCGGCATTGGTACGCACCGTCATGCGGCGGCTGGCATCGGCCCAGGCCATGATTTTGCCGAAGTCGCCGGACAGTTCCGGCTGTAGCATCGGGATTTCGCCCTTCAGCACCTGACCGGAGGAACCATCGATGGTGATCACGTCGCCTTTGGTCAGCGTCATGCCAGCGCAGATCAACAGTTCGTTGCGGGCATCGACACGCAGATTGCCGGCGCCGGAGACGCAAGGGATGCCCATGCCGCGCGCAACCACGGCCGCATGGCTGGTCATGCCGCCGCGGCAGGTGAGAATGCCTTCGGCCGCGTGCATGCCGTGAATGTCCTCAGGGCTGGTTTCAACGCGAACCAGAATGACCTTGCGGCCTTCTTTGTTGGCCAGCACCGCCTCTTCGGAGGTGAAGACGATCTCGCCGGTCGCAGCGCCCGGCGAGGCCGGCAGGCCGGAGCCGATAATGTCGCGGCGGGCGCGCGGGTCGATGGTCGGGTGCAGCAGCTGGTCGAGCGAGGCCGGATCGATGCGGGTGACGGCCTGGTCCCTGGTGATCGTACGTGCTTCGGCCATGTCGACGGCGATCCGCAGTGCCGCCTTGGCAGTGCGCTTGCCCGACCGTGTCTGCAGCATCCAGAGTTTTCCGCGCTCGATGGTGAATTCGAGATCCTGCATGTCGCGATAATGGCCTTCCAGCCGGGTACAGATCGCCTGGAATTCTTCAAACGCTTCCGGCATCAGCTTTTCCAGCGATGGCTTGTCGGAACCCGACGCGATGCGGGCGGCTTCGGTGATGTTCTGCGGCGTGCGGATACCGGCCACGACATCCTCGCCTTGCGCATTGACGAGGAATTCGCCGTAAAGCTCGTTTTCGCCGGTGGAGGGATTGCGGGTGAAGGCGACGCCGGTGGCGGACGTATTGCCGAGATTACCGAACACCATCGCCTGGACGTTGACGGCGGTGCCCCAAGCGGCGGGGATATTGTGCAGGTGGCGATAGGTGATGGCGCGCGGATTCATCCAGCTGGAAAAGACGGCACCGATCGCCCCCCAGAGCTGGACTTCCGGATCCTGCGGAAAGGCTTCGCCAAGTTCTTCCTCGATCACCCGCTTGTAGAGCGAGATGATCTGCTGCCATTCGACGGCGGAAAGCTCGGTATCCTGCTCATGGCCGAGACGGCCCTTTTCGTCCTCGAGGATTTCCTCGAAGACCTCGTGGTCGAGCCCCATGACGACATCGGCATACATCTGGATGAAACGGCGGTAGCTGTCCCAGGCAAACCGGGCGTCGCCCGCATCATGGCCGAGCGCTTGCACGGTTGCGTCATTGAGACCGAGATTAAGCACGGTATCCATCATGCCCGGCATCGAGGCGCGGGCGCCGGAGCGGACCGACAGCAGTAGCGGACGCTCGGTATCGCCGAACACGCGGCCGGTGATCGCCTGCATCTTGTCGATGCCGGCCGAGACCTGAGCCTTCAACTCGTCGGGAATGCTGCGGCCATCGGCATAATATTTGCCGCAGGCCTCGGTGATGATCGTCAGGCCGGGCGGAACCGGCAAACCGAGATTGCACATCTCCGCCAGATTGGCACCCTTGCCGCCCAGGAGATCACGATCGCCCGCATTTCCTTCAGCTTCTCCCCCGCCGAAGGTATAAACCCACTTTGTCATGCCATTTCTCCACCCATTCGGCTCCCACCGCAGGCTACAGTATCCTTTTTGGCTTTAAAATGCATCGGTGGCGGAATTTTGCTGCATTGCAGCAAAATCACGATAAAATCTGTCACAAAATAGAAAAACGGCGCTCACGCAGCCGTGCGGCTGCGGCGCCAGGTGCTCTTGCCCGAGGCTTTCGCTTGATACAGCGCCGTATCGGCGGCGCTCATCAGCTCGTCGGGGTCAAACCCGTTGTCGGGCGCCACCGCAATGCCGATGCTGACGCTGATACCGATCTGGCGGTCTGCGATGCCAAAGGGTTTGCCAAGCGCCAGGATACAGCTGTCGGCGATATCGGCGACCTTGGCAGCGGAGGCATGCTGCAGAATGGCAAACTCGTCGCCACCGAGCCGTGCCACCAGATCGCCATTTAGCAGCACGGATTTCAGCCGCTCGGCCACCTGCTTGAGCAGCATGTCGCCGGCGGCATGGCCGAAGGTATCATTGACCGGCTTGAAGCCGTCGAGATCGAGGTAATGCACGGCCAGCTCCTGCCCGTCACGCGCTGCCCTGACCAGCGCGGATTCAAGCTTCTGGCGAAACTGCATGCGGTTCGGCAGGCCGGTCAGCGGATCATGATGGGCAAGGTGGGTGGCATGCGCTTCGGCGCGGATGCGGTCGCTGACATCGGCGATCGTCAGTAACAGCCGCCGTGACGGCCCCTCGTTGATGATACGCACATAGATCAACACATGATGTTCGGTGCCGTCGGCCGCCTTCTGATGCCAGACGGTGCGTGCCTCGCAATCCCCCTCAAGCCCGCGCAGCATGGTGCCAAGCCGCTCGCCTTCGCCGCCCGCATGAAAGTCGGTGACGCTCTTTTGCAGCATCGCCTCGACGGGGAAACCGTAGAGCCTGACCGCCGCACTGTTGACCGCGACGATATCGAGCGTTGCGGCATCGCAGACCATCATCGGCATAGGATTGGCATCGAACAGCAGCCGGAACGATTCCTCGCGGCGCTTGAGATCGGTGATATCGATGCGCATGCCGATAGCGCCGCCATCCGGCGTGCGGCGGTCGTCGTGGCGCACCCAGCGACCATCCCGCAACATCTGCTCTTCCTGCGAGACCGGAAGCCTGTGCTTCTTCATCCGCTCTTCGATCCAGTGTTCCGGATCCGTGATCAATTCGGGCATTTCGCCACTGGCCAGGCTGATTTCGAGAATCTCGCGGAAGGGCATGCCGGGGCGCAGATGACCGGCGATTTCCGGATAGAGCGCTGCGTATTTCTCGTTCCAGAGGATGTAACGATCCTGCGCATCGAACACGCAAGCCGCCTGCGGCAGCATGTCGATAAAGAAGCCGAGACGCCGGTGGGCAGCCCTCGCTTCCAGCAGCGCCTCGTCATTCTGCCGCTCAAGCTCAAGCCGCATCGATTCCAGCGAGCGTTCATCGATGAGATCGCGAATGACGATGCCGATCAAAGCATCGCTGAACCGCACGACCGAAAGCTCGACGGGTATGACGCTGCCATCGCCTCGCAAAAGCAGCGTTTCACGGCGGAAGGATTTGGCAGAAACGTTAGAAACTGCGTGCCATTCAGGCAGAAGACGCGACACCGGTGTCCGCGCCAGAGCAGAGCCTGCGCCGGACATCGCGCTTAACGCCTCATTGGCAAACACGATGGCGCCGCCCGCATTCACGCACAGGGACGCCACGGGAACAGCTCCCAAAAGCATCAACGCATCTGCGCCCGTGAAATCCGTCAAGCGTCATACCCTCCGGCAATCCAGCTCAGCCCTTTACAGGCCTGTCGTCGAAAGTGTGCGCCCAGATATGAAAGATATCCTTACTGAATTTTTTAGACAGCTTCGCGCAGCTGTTCCGCCATCTGCAGGTCAACGGAGACGAGCTGGGAGACGCCCTGCTCGGCCATGGTGACGCCGAACAGGCGGTTCATGCGGGCCATGGTGATCGGGTTGTGGGTGATGATGACGAAGCGGGTCTCGGTCGAGGCGGCCATCTCGTCCATCAGGTTGCAATAGCGCTCGACATTATGGTCGTCGAGCGGTGCATCGACTTCGTCGAGCACGCAGATCGGCGCCGGGTTGGTGAGAAACACCGCAAAGATCAGCGCCATCGCCGTCAGCGCCTGCTCGCCGCCCGATAGCAGCGTCATCGTCTGCGGCTTCTTGCCCGGCGGGCGGGCGAGGATTTCGAGGCCGGCGTCGAGCGGATCATCGCTCTCAATCAGCTGCAGTTCGGCCGTGCCGCCGCCGAACAGGTGGGTAAACAGCCGCTGGAACTGGACGTTGACGATGTCGAATGCGGCCAAGAGCCGTTCGCGGCCTTCGCGGTTGAGGTTCTGGATCGCCGAGCGCAGTTTGCGGATCGCATCGATGATGTCCTCGCGCTCCTTCAGCATGGCGTCGAGCTTGTCGGACAGTTCCTTCTGCTCTTCCTCGGCGCGCAGGTTGACGGCACCGAGCCGCTCGCGCTCGATCTTCAGGCGGTCAAGTTCGCGCTCGATCTGGCGGACGTCCGGCAGCTCGGCATCGACGGCAAGGCCGGTGAGCCGCATTACCTCATGCGGGGCGCAATTCAGTACTTCGCGGATACGGGCCTCGCCTTCGAGGCGTTTCTCGCGGGCGGAAACAAGCCGTTCCTCGGCCCGGCCACGCTTTTCGCGGGTCTCGGCCAGTTCCGACAAGGCGGTGACGGCGATGCGGTCGGCGTCGCGCTGGCGGGTTTCGGCGACGGTCAGGACATCGGCTGCCTGGCGGCGCGCCTCTTCGGCCTTCGACAGTTCGTTCATCAGCGCCCGGCGCTTCTCGTCGAATTCGTCGGGAGCCTCAAGCAGCTCTTCGGCTTCCTCGCGCGCCTCGCTTTCGCGCTCGCGCAGGGTCTCGATATGCTCCTGCGCACTCGCCGCCCTAGTATTCCAGGTCTGCCGCTCGGCAGCGATGGCCCGGATGCGGCGTTCGCGGGCTTCGTTTTCGCGGGCAAGGCCATCGTTGATGGCACGGGCCTCGGCGACCAGCGCCCGGTCTGTCGCAACCGTGGTCATCTGGCTGTTGAGTTTTTGCTCCAGCCCGGCAACGTCGGGGGCGTCCTCGAGCGCCTCGCGGCCCGCTTCTATCTGCTCGCTAATTTCCTCGACCTGCAGCGCAAGCTGGCTCGAAGTTTCGGCCAGAACCGCGCGGCGGCGGACGAGATCGCCGGATGCACGCTCGGCGGCGGCAAGCGCATCGCGGGCTTCGGCAAGCTTGCGCACCACCATGCGCTGGGTTTCGCGCGACAGCCGCAGGCGTTCGTCCTCGGCACGAATGCGAGCCGCAGCAGCAGCAAGCTCGGCTTCGCGCGCGGCCAGCTGATCGCGGGCGTCCGTGAGTTCACCTTCGAGTTCGGCGAGACGGTTCTTCTGGGCCAGTCTCAGCGCTGCAGCACTCGGCGCATCGGCGCCCGTGACATGGCCATCCCAGCGCCAGACGGCACCGTCGCGGGTGACCAGCCGCTGTCCGGTTTTCAGCAGCGGCAGCAGGCGCTCCGCCGTCGCGTCATTCTCGACAATGCCAATCTGGCGCAGGCCACGATCCAGCGTTTTTGGCGCACGCACATGTTGGGTCAGCGATATCGCGCCATCCGGCAATTGCGGATCATCCGAGGCATCGCCGGGCGCACGCCAATGGGCGGGCGCATCGGGGTCCAGCGGGGACTCCAGATCTTCGCCAAGCGCGGCGCCCAACGCCGTCTCGAAACCGCGATCGACCTTCATGTCATCGACGACAGGCGGGGCAGCGCCCTGAACGGCGGAGGCCTCCAGCATGCGCCGGATGGTGCGGGCCTCGGTTTCGATACCGTTGACCCTTGAGCGGGCTGCATCGACGGATGGGCGGGCGGCGGCTTCGACTTGCCGGGCAGCAGCCAGCGCCTCCTCGATGTCGGCAACGGCATTTTCCGCCTGCTCAAGCGCCGACTCGGCGGCCTCGACCTCTTCCTGCTTTTCGGCCGGATCCGGTAGCGTTTTAATCTGCCGGTCGAGTTCGTCGAGATCGCGGTTCTGGTCAGACAGCTGGCGGGCCAGGCGCGCCTGCCGCTCGGCAAGATCGCGAATGGTCTTTTCAAGCTGGTTGCGCGATGCCTGGGCCTCGGCCTTTTCGGCCGTCAGCAGACCAAGCTGCCGTTCGCTTTCCGACAATCTTTCGCTTGCATCGGCAAGCCGTTCACGGGCTTCCTCGGCACGCTCGCCGGCTTCGGCCAGCATATCGGCAAGCTCTGTCTCTTCCTCGTCCAGTCGCGCCAGAATAGCGGCATTGTCGGCGACCATCCGCTCCTCGCGAACAATATCCTCGCGCAACTGAGACAGGCGGCGCTGCAACTCGTCGCGGCGGCGCAGAATACGGCCGGCGTCCTCCTCGAGCTGCGACTTGGCGATCTGCAGACGTTGCAGCGCGGCGGCAGCCCTTGCTTCGGCTTCGCGCAATTCCGGCAGTTTCAGGCTGGCAACGGCCTGTGCTTTCGCCGCCTCCATCTGCGCTTGCGCCTTTTCGGCCACCAGCGATGTCGCCTGGTTCAGCTGGCTATCGGCTTCGCCCTCGGCTTCCTTAGCCTGCACCCAGCGGATATGCAAAAGCATTGCCTCGTGGCGGCGGATATCCGACGACAGCATCTTGAAGCGATTGGCCTGACGCGACTGCCGCTTCAGGCTCTCGATCTGGCTTTCGAGCTGCGAGGTCACGTCCTCCAGCCGCTCGAGATTGGTCTCGGCGCCCTTCAGGCGAAGCTCCGCCTCATGGCGGCGCGAATGCAGCCCGGAAATGCCTGCGGCTTCTTCGAGCAGCTGGCGCCGTGCCTGAGGCTTGGCGGCAATCAGCTCGCCGATCCGGCCTTGGCCCACCATCGACGGCGAACGCGCGCCGGTCGAGGCATCGGCAAACAGTAGCTGCACATCCTTGGCGCGGGCTTCCTTGCCGTTGATCCGGTAGACCGAACCGTTCTCCCGCTCGATCCGCCGCGTCACCTGGATTTCGTCGCTATCGTTGAAGGCGGCCGGCGCTGTGCGATCGGTATTGTCGAGATAGAGCCCGACTTCGGCGGTGTTGCGGGCGGGACGATTGCCGGAACCGGAAAAGATCACGTCGTCCATGCCGGACGCCCGCATGTTCTTGTAGGAATTCTCCCCCATCACCCAGCGCAGCGCTTCGACCAGATTGGACTTGCCACACCCGTTCGGCCCGACAACGCCCGTCAGCCCGCGCTCGATGACGAATTCGGAGGGTTCGACGAAAGACTTGAAGCCGAGAAGGCGGAGTTTGGTGAATTTCATGCCGTGTGCCCCTTCTTCTCCCCAGCGGGGAGAAGGTGGCCCGAAGGGCCGGATGAGGGGGTGGATCCGCGCCCGGGGTTCCCCCTCATCGCCTCGCGATGCTCGGCACTTCTCCCCGCGGGGGAGAAGAAAGAAAGAAAAACGGGCGCACTGAGGCGCCCGCTGGTCGTTTTGTTAAAACGCTGGGGATCAGAGCATTGAGTCGATAAGGGCCGACATGGTGTCAACCGACATTTCTCCGGAATACTTCTTGCCATTGACGAAGAAGGTTGGGGTGGCCTTGACGCCAAAATCCTTGTCACCCTTCTGCATCGTTGCCTGCACATCATCCAGAAGTTTCTGGTTCGTCAAGCAGGCCTCGAAGCTCTCCTGTGTAAAACCGGCCAGTTTCGACATCTGCAACAGTGCATCGCGGCCATTCGGTGCGGCAGCCCACTGTTCCTGCTGCTTGAACAGCATGGAGATCATCGGGAAATACTGGCCTTCCGGGGCGCAGCGCGCCAGCATGAAGGCGGCAGCCGCACGCGGATCGAACGGGAATTCGCGCACAACGAAGCGAACCTGGCCGCTATCGACATACTTCGCCTTGATGGCGTCATAGGTTTCGTTGTGGAAACGGGCGCAATGCGGGCAGGTCATCGACATGTATTCGACGATCGTCACCTTGGCGTCGGCCTTGCCGATCGACATTTCCGGCAGCGGGCCAGGCGCCATCAGCTTGGCAATATCGACTTCGCCTTCCGACTGCGGAACTTCGACCTTGGCTGCGGGCGCTGCGGCCTGGGCCACCTGCGTCTGGCCGGCCTCAGCCGTTGCCGGCGTTGCAGCCGAAGACATGGTCGAGGATGTCGTCGTGCTATCGACCGGCTTGGCCGTATTGGCAGCCATCATCGAGCCCCCCTCAGCCGGCTTCATCGCCGTGGAGGACGACATCATCGAGCCGCCGTCAACTGGCTTGACTTCGGTCTTGGCCGCCGTTTCGGTATTTTCCGTCGCAGGCGCTTTTGCAGCCTCGTCCTTCTTCTCGTCGCTGCAGGCGGCGAGCGTCACAGCGATAGCAGCCACGGCAACGCCGCTCAGGAGGCGCTTGAAAGGGCTCAGTTCAGAAAGGGACATGGTTTCACCTATGTGAGGGGATGAACGAAAACGGTCGAAAATTCGATAACTTGCCTTGTTCAAGGCGACAAGGGGCTGTTGCTCACCAACGTTCAAACAATTGTGACCGGCTGATGGTCACGGTGATTTTTTTCCCGGTGCAAGCACGGCTGTGCCAAGCCGGGTCAGCGCCGCCTTCAGGGCATCATTCTCGATACCATCGACCAGCGTCTCCAGATGCCGGGCACGCTCACCGGTCAAGGGTCTCGGTTTACGATAGGGTTTTGGCGGGGCAGAGACCGGTTTCTGCACGATGCGCATCTGGTTGATCGCTGGAAAACCGAAGAAACCGTTGATCCGCTGGATCAGTTCGCCCTGCGCATGGGTCAGGAACAGGGCGCGAGCACCTTCGCAGGCAATGGTGAGCACACCGGGCTGGTAACCGCCCTCACCGGTCATCTCCGAGGCGCGGCGCGGCCAGGCGATCTTTTCCGGCCGGGTGCAATCGGCAAAGTCCTCGCCGGCAATTTCGTCCCAGGAACCGAGCAGCAGCGTGTTGATACCGGCCCGCTTGGCAAGCACCGGATCGATCATGCCATTGGCGATCTCGCTGATCTGACGGCCGCCCTTGCGGGTATAAGGTTGTTTCAACAGATATCTTTCGGGTTGCGATTCCGCCTTGAAGGATGGCGAACAGTTCGCCAAGTATAGGACCCAACCAACCTTCCGGCAAATGATGCAGCAGATAATGAAAATGGCCAGTGCGGCCGATGCGGCCAAACGGCTTCTTTCCTGGTACGACCGGCATCATCGCGATCTGCCCTGGCGGATCTCGCCGCCGATGGCACGCGATGGCGTGGTCGCAGACCCCTATCACGTCTGGCTGTCGGAAGTGATGCTGCAGCAGACCACCGTGCAGGCGGTCAAACCGTATTTCCAAAAATTCCTAACGCTGTGGCCAAAGGTGACCGACCTTGCGTCTGCCGATACCGAGGAAGTGATGAAGGCCTGGGCGGGTCTTGGCTACTATGCCCGCGCGAGAAACCTGAAGAAATGCGCCGAGGCCGTCGCGCGCCAGCATTCCGGTGTCTTTCCCGATACCGAAGACGCACTGAAGGCGCTGCCCGGGATCGGTGATTATACCGCCGCCGCCGTCTCCGCCATCGCCTTCAATCGCCAAAGTGCAGTGCTCGACGGCAATGTCGAGCGGGTGATTTCGCGGCTGCACGCAATCGAAACGCCGCTACCTTCCGCCAAGCCGCAAATGCGAGCGCTGGTGAGGGACATGACACCGGCGGACCGGCCGGGCGATTTTGCGCAGGGGATGATGGATCTTGGCGCGACGATCTGCACCCCGAAACGGCCTGCCTGCGCGCTCTGTCCCCTGAACGGCGACTGTCTGGCCTTGAAGAGGGCAGATCCGGAAACCTTTCCGCGCAAGGCGCCGAAAAAGGAAAAACCGCTGCGGCTTGGCGCCGCTTTCGTTGCCAGCGGCATCGATGGGGCGGTCTACCTGCAGAAGCGTGGAGAAACCGGGTTGCTCGGCGGCATGACGGAAGTGCCGGGTACGCCATGGACCTCGCGCATCGACGGCGACAACACAATTTCCGCCCAGCCTTTTGCCGCGCCGTGGGAACCCTGCGGAATAATCACACATGTTTTTACGCATTTTGAGTTGCGCTTGTCGATCTATCGGGCCAAGGTCACCAATGAGAACAAAACAGGAAACGGCTGGTGGGAACCGCGCGCCTCGCTCGAGGCCCAGGCTCTGCCGACCGTGATGAAAAAAGCAATCGCCCAAGCCATACCGGATGCTTTCGGAAGCGGCACGGCCAGTCAGAAAAACGTAAGGAACGCCTGATGAGCAGCGTCGAAATCCGTCACATCGTCTTCGACATCGGCAGGGTGCTGATCCATTACGATCCGCATATCCCGTTTTCCCGAATCATTCCCGACGATGCCGAACGCAAGTGGTTCTTCGCCAATGTCTGCACCCATGACTGGAACATCGAGCAGGATCGCGGCCGCGGCTGGCGCGAGGCCGAAGAGCTTTTGATCGCCGAGCATCCTGATCACACCGACAGCATCCGCGCTTTCCGCAAATACTGGCACGAGATGGTGCCGCACGCCTATGTCGAAAGCGTCTCGAT
Organism: Pararhizobium sp.; assembly: GCF_965279435.1. Classification (NCBI taxonomy): domain Bacteria; kingdom Pseudomonadati; phylum Pseudomonadota; class Alphaproteobacteria; order Hyphomicrobiales; family Rhizobiaceae; genus Pararhizobium; species Pararhizobium sp. Next base: position 2,593,000 of record NZ_CBDIHY010000003.1, on the reverse strand, counting down.
CATGGAAAGCCTGATCGCCAAGGGCTATGACGTCACCATGCTGACCAATTTTGCCTCCGACACATTCAAGGAAGCGCAAAAACTGTTTCCGTTTCTCACCCTGCCCCGCGGCGTGACTGTGTCGGGCGACATCCAACTGATCAAGCCGGACGTGGCGATCTACCAGACCCATGCCAAATCCTTCGGGCTCACTCCGGCAGCAACACTGTTCATCGACGACAGCATGCCCAATGTCGAAGGCGCGCGCGCGGCCGGATGGCAGGCCGTTCACTTTACCGATCCGCAGACGCTGCAGTCCGACCTTATCTCATATGGAGTGGCAGTATGACCATGAGCATCCTTTCTGTTGATCCCGTCGCTGCCGCCGCACGCTTCCATGCCGCAATCGAAGCGCTTGATTTTGCGACCATCGACGACTTCTTTGCCGATGACGCAACTTACATCTCCGGCAAGGTCGGAGGCCTGAAGGGCCGCGCCGATATCCTGGCAGCATTCCGGCGCTATTTTGCCGAATATCCCGACCAGGTGGCTGAAAACAGCCTGATCGAAAAAATCTCACCGCTCGCCGCCCGGGCCGTCTGGAGCCTTCGCGCCACCAGCGCCACAACCGGAGATCCGCTTGTCCGCCAGGGTGAGGAAACGATCACTTTTAACGGGCAGGGCAAGATTGTCAGTGTCGATGTCACTGACTACTGACAAAAAGCCTTTTTGAAATCACCAAAACGCCGCAATTGGTTCAGCTGTCGTTCACCTTCTCAGCGGCATGATCTGCGTCGAAACATACAACCGCAAATCACCGGGAGGACCGCGTTTCCATGGCAAGACTCATTATCGATGGCACCAATGGTAGCAATTACATTGTCCAGGGCGACTACAGCGGACGCCCCGTTGAAATTTATGGCTATGGCGGCAATGACACCATCTACCTCAACGTCACCAGCAGCTATGGCGGCGACAACTATGTGAACGCCGGCACCGGCAACGACAAGGTCGTCAACTATTTCGAAGGCGGCAACGACATTTTCCTCGGTGACGGCAACGATGTCTACATCGCCGATATCCGGGCAGGCGACAGCAACGACTATGACGTCGTTTCCGGCGGCAACGGCAATGATCGCTTCGAAGTCGATACGGAAGTCAGCAAATATTACGGTGATGCCGGCAACGACACCTTCCTGTCGTGGGGCGCTGACAACTATTTCAACGGCGGCAGTGGCACCGACACGATCAGCTACCAGCTGCAGGACAACTACAATTCGCAGCGTGGCAAGGGCGTCGATATCAATCTCGGCAAGCAGTGGGCCTCCACGATGAGCGGCCACAAGGAAACGCTGATCAGTATCGAAAATGCCATTGGCACCAACAAGGGCCATGACAACATTACCGGCAGCGAAGGCCGCAATATCCTGCAGGGCCTTGGCGGCAATGACAAACTCTATGGCCTCGGCGGCAACGATGACCTTTATGGCGGCGCTGGCAATGACGATCTCTACGGCGGCAACGGCGACGACGACCTGGTCGGTGGTGCGGGCGATGACGACTTGATCGGCGGCTCCGGCGCTGACTACCTTCTTGGCGGTTCCGGCTTCGATTTCCTCAGCGGCGGCGCGGGCGCCGACGTCTTCGATTTCGACTTTGCCAGTGATTCGGCCGTAGGCAGCAGGCGCGATGTCATCAGTGATTTCCGTGCATCGGAAAACGACGTTGTCGATCTGAGGTCGATCGATGCCAATGAATTGAGTGGTGGAAACCAGAGCTTCAAATTTATCGGCGGCGCTTCGTTCAACGGCACCGCAGGTCAGCTGCAGTTCAAAAACGGCATCATCTCCGGCGATACCGATGGCGATGGCCGTGCCGACTTCCAGATCAAGATGAACGGCGTCACCAAGATGTATGCCGACGATTTCTTTCTTTAAGCCGGCCGGATTTCGGTCAGCAAAGAGGAGTTCCGCCCCGGCGGGGCTCCTTTCTTTTTGATCGGCATACGGACAAACAGAAACGCCCAGGATCATCGCTGATCCTGGGCGTTTAAGTCTTCGGCCGGGACTGAAGGTACGAAACCGGACGAAAACTATCTCTGAACCGGGCGGCTTTCACTGCCGGTCAAGCATTCTACGGGCTGGCCCGCGCGCCTCGCATGGTTGATCACACGGTCGTCCTGCTTGCGAGAATATTACCGCCGGGATGGTTAAATTGTTCTAAAAGGCAGGCACGCCCGGGATGGTTTCAAAGGATGATATTGGGGATAAGACATAAGCAGCAAACGCCGTACGGTCCGATAGCGAAACGGCAAGGATCATCTGTCGTGGCGGTTATCCGGATGCCGATACAACCGGCGTTCTTGCATCCAGCGATCAAGCGGGGCACATAGAATTTGAATTCCCTGCATGCGATGATTCTCGACCGAATAGCCGCTGTCCGAGCTACGCCGATGCCCGAAAAATTCGCCACATTCCGAAACTTGTTTTTTCAGGAACTCGTTCCCGTCCGCAGACGGGAAAGGCAGACCATATGAACCAGAATACCGAGATTTCGAAAAAAACTGCGGAGGGGCAACTTAGCCCTGAAAACAATTCCGAAAGCCCTGCCCGCTGGGTCATTCACTGCATCTGCTGCGAAGAGCCGGTCGAGCCGTGGCAGACCAGCGGCTATCAATTCGGCTATTGTGCCCACTGTTTCGATGTCCTGATGGAACCGGCGGGGACATCTTGAAAACGCATTTTCTGCGCTGACCGCAGTGATTTTAACAAGCAAACGCCGCGCAACCTGATGAGGTACGCGGCGTTTGGCATTCAGTCATGATGCGGCTGATCAGTTGACCTTTGCCATGTCGCTGCGGATGACGGCGCGCAGGTCGTCGATCGGCCTCAGCGATGTGCCGTCTTCATAGTGCCAGAACGTCCAGCCGTTGCAGGCATCCAGACCTTGCACCTTGGCACCGAGGCGGTGGATCGAGCCGGCGTCGCCGCCGCTTGCCACCGTTCCATCGGCGCGTACGATGGCGCTATAGCGGCGCTTGGCGTCGGTCAGCACCGTGCCCGGCTTGATCATGCCGCTTTCGATCAGCGTGTTGAAGGCGACGCGCGGTTCGGCCTTCTTGCCGGTCATGACCGTCAGCATTGCCTTGCCGAGCGGCTCGACTGCAGCAATCCGCTCGGATGCAGCGTCGATATAGGCCTGTTCGCGTTCGATGCCGACGAAATGGCGGCCGAGGCGCTTGGCAACGGCACCGGTCGTGCCTGAGCCGAAGAATGGGTCGAGCACGATATCGCCCGGCTTGGTCGAGGCCATCAAGATACGGGCGAGCAAAGCTTCCGGCTTCTGGGTCGGATGCGCCTTCTTGCCGTCTTCGCCCTTCAGGCGCTCGCCGCCCGAGCAGATCGGAAACAGCCAGTCGGAGCGCATCTGCACGTCGTCATTCGATGCCTTCAGGGCATCGTAGTTGAACGTGTAGCCCTTGCCCTTGGCGCTGGGGCTTGCCCAGATCAGCGTCTCGTGGGCGTTCTGGAACCGGCGGCCCTTGAAGTTTGGCATCGGGTTGGTCTTGCGCCAGATGATGTCGTTGAGGATCCAGAAATTCAGGTCCTGCAGAGTGGCGCCAACGCGAAAAATGTTGTGGTAGGAGCCGATGACCCAGAGCGTTCCAGTCGGCTTCAGGACGCGGCGGCAGGCGAGCAGCCAGGCGCGGGTGAAGGCATCGTACGCCTCGAAGGAAACGAACTGGTCCCATTCGTCGTCGACGGCATCGACCAGCGACTGGTCGGGCCGGTGCAGCGAACCGCCGAGCTGGAGGTTGTACGGCGGGTCGGCGAAGACGACATCAACGGAGTTATCCGGAAGCGCTTCAAGGGCGGCGACGCAATCGCCTTTGATGATGGAATCGAGCCAGCCTGCAGGGCTGACGCCGCGGGAGATTTCGGCCAACGAAACAACTGATGACATGGACACTCGCACCTACGCTTACTCGGAACTGATTAGCCCTTATGGTTACCGAACTTGGTTACCAAATGCTGAAGGCGGCTGCGAAATTCGTGAAATGATACAGGAGGATGCTGGAAAAGCGCCGATATGCCGCGTTCCCGTCATGCTTAACGGGAACGCGTCTTGTGCCGCTTATTGCCTCTGTTCGCTTGCCGCGTGAAACACCCGGCTGTCCTCCGGTGCCTCGTCCCGCTCCGTCATGCCATAGTCGCGGATGACGCTGGCGATGCGCAGCCGGTAGTCGGCGAAGGTGCCGTTGCGGCCGGCATGCTGGGCGGCGCGATGTTCCGGGCCGTTGCGCCAGGTGGTGATCGCCGCCTCGTCGCGCCAGAACGATAGAGACAGGATCTTGCCCGGCGTCTTCAGGCTTTCGAACCGCTCGATCGACAGGAAGCCGTCGATCTCATGAAGCCGGGTATGAAGTTGGGCCGCAAGATCAAGATAGTCCCTGCGCCGGTCATCGGCCGGCGTCACCTCGAAGATGACGGCGATCAAAATGACACCCCTTTTGCATGCGGGCCGGAGACGTTCTTGAGGAAAATCCGGTCTTCCTTGAGGATGAATTTTTCTCTCCTGGCGAACTGATAGTTTTCGGCACCGAGCGGATCGGCAGCCAGCCGCGCGCGATAGGCTTCGTAGGCCGCCAGGCTCTCGATGTTATAGGCGGCGTAAGCGGTCGTTGCAGAGCCCTCGTGTGGGGCGAAATAGCCGATCAGGTCGGCGCCGTTGCGCGGGATCGCCTGTCCCCAGTTGCGGGCGTAAGTGGCGAATTCCTCGCGCTTGAACGGGTCGATTTCGTAGCGGATGAAACAGGTGATCATGGGTCTCTCCTTGGTTTGCGGATGCCCCTTTGTGCCATTTTACAGCGATGCGATGCTTCGATGACGATCGAAGTATGAGGCCTTGCCGAGGGCAAGCGTCGCGGTTACCATCGCGGCATGAAGGAAGGCCCAGATATCGCTCTCATCGGATCGCTGATCGGCGATCCCGCCCGTGCCAACATGCTGACAGCGCTGACCAGCGGCAAGGCACTGACCGCAACGGAGCTTGCCGGGACGGCGGGGATCACCCTGCAGACCGCCAGCTCCCACCTGTCCAAGCTCGAAGCCGGCGGCCTGATCGCGCAGCGAAAGCAGGGACGCCACCGCTATTTCACCCTCGCCGACGACGATGTCGGGCTGATGATCGAGGGCCTGATGGGCTTTGCCGCCTATCGCGGTTTTACCCGCCATCGCACCGGCCCCAAGGACCCGGCGCTGCGCAAGGCCCGCGTCTGCTACAATCACCTGGCGGGCGATTATGGCGTACGCATGCTCGACAGCCTCGTGGCGGAAGAAGTGATCGTCGGTGTCGGTGACACGCTGCATTTGACGCCATCCGGTGAAGGCAAGATAACGGCGCTCGGCATCGACCTTACAGCCCTGACACGATCGCGCCGGCCGGTCTGCCGTGCCTGCCTTGACTGGAGCGAGCGCCGCTCGCATCTGTCCGGTTCGCTTGGCCAAGCGCTGCTGACACTGTTTCTCGACAAGGGCTGGGCCAAGCGCGAACCCGACAGCCGCGCCATCCGCTTTACCGGCACCGGCGAGACTGAATTCGCAAAACTCTTCCCCCTGCCCGCACCGTCACCGGTCGAGCTACGCCACGAGCACACCGTCGAAGCCTGAGCCGAAAGCCCGCTGCCGGGCATGGGATTTTACAGCAAGGCTGCTATAGGTCGGATCAATCCTGTCTATGCGAATACGGCCAATGACATCCCCAACCAGTTTCCGCGAACGCATCATCCTCTATGCCTGCCTGACCTCGCTGACGTCGATCAGCATCGATGCACTCTTGCCGGGGTTGCGCCAGATCGGCGCGGATGTCGGCGCAGCACCTCCACTCTCCACCCAGCACATCATATCGCTGTTCATCCTCGGCATGGCGTGCGGAGAATTGCTGCTCGGGCCACTATCCGATGCGCTGGGACGAAAGAAGGCGCTGGTACTCGGCCTTTGCGTCTACGCACTGGGAACGGTAATCGCCATGACGGCCGGATCACTCGAAATGGTGATTGCCGGGCGTGTTATTCAGGGGATCGGCGTCTCCGGCCCGAAGATCGCCACACGGGCGATGATCCGCGACCAGTTCGAGGGCGATGCGATGGCGCGCGTCATGTCGTTCATGTTCACGCTGTTCATTCTCGTGCCGATGCTGGCGCCTGCCCTTGCGCAGGGCATCATCGCTGTTGGCGGCTGGCGCAGTGTCTTTGCTGTTTATCTCGGGGTGGCGGGCGTTCTCGGCCTCTGGCTGGTGATGCGGCAACCGGAAACCCTGCCACCTGCCAAGCGCATTCCCTTTCGCCCCCGGCTGCTCGTGCTCAACGGATGGCGCATCCTGTCGAACCGGGGCGTGACACTGCTGATCGTGGCAACCGGGCTCGTCTTCGGCGCACAGCTCGTCTATCTCAGCACCGCCGCTGACCTTTTCTTCGATGCCTATGGGATAAAAGAAACCTTCCCCTTCTATTTTGCGGCTCTCGCCACCGGGATCGGGCTTGCTTCATTCCTCAACGCCAAGCTGGTGCAACGCTTTGGATCGGACGCCATGGCACGCTGCGGCTTTGCTGGGCTCGCAGTGGCGGGTTTGATGATGCTGGCGGCATCCGGATTCTGGGAAGGACGACCGCCTTTGGCCGTGCTGATGCTGCTCGCCTTTTCGGCGTTCTTTGCAATCGGCGTGCTGTTCGGTAACCTCAACGCCATGGCCATGCGCTCGCTGGGACAGGTTGCGGGGCTCGGTGCGTCGTTGATCGCCTCCGGATCCAGCCTGATCGCCACCCTGTTTGCGATCACTCTCGGCGCGTTTTATGACGGCACGACGTTCACGCTATCAGCAGGCTTCCTCGTCGCCGGCGTCAGTGCGCTGGTGCTGGCCGAGCTCGCAGCGCGGGGAGACGCTGCGCCGGTCGAGGCTGTACGATAGGCGGTCCGCAAGAACTCGGGGCGGTTTCTCATGATCTCTGGTTACCATGGACCATGGCATTGCTGCTCGATTTAGCCTGCGCCATACGCTGGCTGACAACCCGGCGCTTCAACGAGCACACCGTCGAAGCCTGACGCTGCAATACCGGTGCAGAGCGGCGACCATTCGCAGCGCTGGCAGGCTTCGCGGATCGAGCCGTCGCCAAACGCCGCGCGCATCCGCTGCAGGAAGTTCACATCGGGCGAGAACAACGCGCCAAGACCGGCAGGCAGTTTGAGCAAAGCCTCAACTGCTTCGCTGGCCGTGATATCGCGATCAGTCACACTCTCGTTCAGACAGTGCATATCCGCCTCACCCAGCATCGGCGCGCAGATATCGTCCGGTCCCTCGACCACCAGAATATCCTCGCCAGCAGAAAGACGGGCGGCGATGCGGATGTAATTTTCGGTGAAAGCAGCTGTGTATCCCTTGCCGACGAAGGTCAGCATGCAGAGCAGATGATGCGGGCGCAGGCGGACGGTCATGGGGGCCTTGGCAGGGTCAAAATCCGGTTTTACCCGGCAATACCGCCAACGGCAACTGATGGCCCGATGGAGGCCACCAGCCTCAAACTCCGGCCTTCCACTACACCACCCACAAGGCGCGGCGTAGCGGATTGATTGCGATGTCCAAATGCCTTTAGGCAGCGATACCGGCGACCTGATCCAGTTCCCGGACAGCATCATCCGGCAGCACCAGTCCCGCTGCGGCAAGGTTTTCGCGGAGATGGCCGACGGATGAGGTGCCGGGGATGAGCAGAATGTTCGGCGAACGGCGCAGCAGCCAGGCGAGCGCCGCCTGCATCGGGGTAGCGTTGAGGCGTGTTGCGACATCCGACAGCGTCGATGACTGCAGCGGGCTGAAGCCGCCGAGCGGAAAGAACGGCACATAGGCGATGCCGTCGCGGGCAAGATCGTCGATCAGGGCATCGTCATCCCGATGGGCCAGATTATACTGGTTCTGGACGCAGACGATTTTGGCGATCCCACGCCCCTCGGCGATCTGCGTGGCGGTGGCGTTGCTCAGCCCGATATGACGGATCAAGCCTTGCCTTTGCAAATCCGCGAGCACGGTGAGCGGCGCTTCCAGCGATCCTTCCGCCGGACCATGCACGCTGAACATCAGGCGAAGATTGACGACATCGATGACATCCAGGCCCAGATTGCGCAGATTGTCGTGAATGGCGCTCGTCAGTTCTTCGCGGGAGAAAGCCGGGGCCCACGACTTATCCTCGCCACGCCGGGCGCCGACCTTGGTGACGATGACCAGATCGTCGCGATAGGGATGCAGCGCTTCGCGGATAAGCTGATTGGTGACATGCGGGCCGTAGAAATCGCTGGTGTCGATGTGATCAACGCCGCTTTCAACAGCCGCGCGCAACACGGCGAGCGCCGCTTCGTGATCCTTCGGCGGGCCGAAAACGCCGGGGCCAGCAAGTTGCATGGCGCCGTAACCGAGCCTTTTGACCTTGCGGTCACTGAGGGTGAACGTACCGGACTGATCGACAGTTGACATGATCTGGTTCCTTTCAAGAGACACGTTCAAGATAGGCGTTGTCGGCACGCATGAAAACGGGTCATAATCCGCACAGCGTGTGCGGGATGGCGAACAATGAAAACCGATCTGGGTAATCTGAATGCGTTCGTCGCGGTGGCACGCGCCGGTGGTTTTCGCGAGGGCGCGCGCACGACTGGCACCAGCGCCTCCTTCCTCAGCGAAGCCGTGCGCCGGCTGGAGGCTCAACTGGGCGTCAGGCTGCTCAACCGGACGACACGAAGCGTGGTTCCGACCGAAGCCGGCAAGGGCTTACTGGAGCGGCTGGGGCCGGCATTGACCGAGGTGGAGGCGGCGCTTGACGTGGTCAACGGCTTTCGCGACCGGCCGGCCGGCACGCTGCGCCTGAATGTGCCGGTCAGCGCGGCGCGGCTGGTGCTGCCGGCAATCATACCACCGTTCCTGTCTGCCTATCCTGATATAAGGCTGGAGATCGTCACCGACGACAGTTTTGTCGATGTGCTTGCGGCAGGCTGCGACGCCGGCATCCGTTATGACGAAAAGCTGGAGCAGGACATGATCGCGGTACCGATCGGGCCGCGTGTCCAGCGTTTTGCCACCGCAGCCTCCCCCGCCTATCTCGACCGCCGTGGAAGGCCGCAACATCCGCGTGAACTGCTCGGTCATGCCTGTCTGCTCGGCCGCTTTGCAAGCGGTAGGACCACGGCACCGTGGGAATACGAACTTGATGGCGAGGTCGTGCGGGTCGATCCCGTCGGGCCGCTGATCGTCAGCGTCGGTGGATCGATCGATCTCGCCGTCGATACCGCAATTGCCGGAACAGGGATCATTTCCCTGTTCGAGGACTGGCTGCGCCCGTATCTGGACACAGGCGCGTTGGAACCCGTTCTTGAGCCCTGGTGGCAATCCTTCCCGGGGCCGTTCCTCTACTATCCCGGACGGCGGATGGTACCCGCCCCGCTCAGAGCCTTTATCGACTTCGTCAAGGCGCCGGACAACCGGACCTGACGCTGCTTGTGGACGACCTACCCTTCATTTGAAGCGTGAATTTCGACCGTTCCGCCTCTCGCGCATGGCAGGTTTCCACTCCGCGCGGTTGAGCTTTTGGCAGGCATCGTGTAAACGGCCAGCATCTCCCCAAAGGATTATCCCGGCATGACCAGCATTGATCTCATCATCTTCGACTGCGACGGCGTTCTCGTCGATTCGGAAATCATCGCCAGCGAAGTCGAAGCGGAGCTTCTGACGGAATCGGGCTATCCGATCAGCACCGAAGAAATGGCCGAGCGCTTTGCCGGCATGACTTGGCACAACACGCTGCTGGCCATCGAGAAGGAAGCCGACATTCCGTTTTCGGCCTCGATGCTGAGCAAGGTCGAAGCCATCCTCGACAAGCGCCTGGCCGAAGACCTCAACATCATCGACGGCGTCAAGCCGATGCTGGCGCAGCTGACGCTGCCGCATGGCATCTGCTCGAACTCGACCTCGGCGCGGCTCGCCTCGATGTTGGCCAAGGTCGGCATCAAGGATCATTTCGGCAAGCATATCTATTCGGCCCGCGATCTCGGCGAAGACAAGGTCAAGCCGAAGCCGGACATTTTTCTGCACGGCGCCAAACAGTTCGGCGTCCATCCGTCGCGCGTGCTGGTGATCGAGGACTCCGTCCACGGCATCCATGGCGCCATCGCCGCCGGCATGCGCGTCGTCGGCTTCACCGGCGCATCGCACACCTATCCCTCGCATGCCGACAAGCTGACCGAGGCCGGCGCCGAAACGGTGATTTCGCGCATGAGCGCCCTGCCGGGCGTCATCGCTGCCCTGTCGGAATGGTCGGAAACGCTGACGGCATAACGAATTTGAGTTGGTGTCTCAGCGAGAGCCAGCACCACCCACCTCCGTCATCCTCGGGCTCGACCCGAGGATCCACTCCCGAGCATCATTCTGCGATGGCGGGCTATGTCTATATCATCACCAATCACAAGCGATGTACGCTCTACATTGGCGTGAGCTCCGTTCTCAAACGCCTTATGGGCGAGCATTGTGAAGTCGTTTCACCTGGCTTCGCCGCCAAATATGGCTGTAAGCAACTCGTCTGGTACGAAGAACACTTGTCAATCGGCACGGCAATCCAGCGCGAGAAATCACTCAAGCGTTGTACCGACAGTGGAAGATCGAATTGATGAATCCCGAATGGCGGGATCTTTATCACGAGCTTTGGTAGGCTTGGCAGTGGATCCTCGGGTCAAGCCCGAGGATGACGGAGTGGTATTTGCGTCTTTCCGATAAAAACAGCTAAAAATCCGGTCGCGCCAGACAAAAAAAGCCGGCACGAAACCTCGCACCGGCTTTTTCGATCAAGCAAAAAATCCCGCTTATTTCTTCTTCTTGCCCGCAGCCGGACCTTCGTCGAAGCCGACATAGATCTTGGCGAAGGCGCCGGCGCCGCCGGGCAGTGCGATGTTGGTCTTGGTGAAGATGAACTGGGCCGAGCCGGTGCCGCTCTGGACATCGACCGGGTACTGCGTCAATTCCGAATAGAGCGTGTTCTTGCCGTCGGTCGCAGCGACGCGGATCGGCAGGTTGACGGTACCAGCACCACCGGCCGGGCCTGAAACGACGCGGCCCTGGACGACGACGGTCATCACCAGCTGGCTCTCGTTCTGGACGCACTGGCGGGTCGTATCGGCGAGCGACGCCTGGTAAACGATCTTGGTCGGATCATCCTTGGCGCCCTTGGCGTAGGTCCGGTAGTTGGCGGTGCCATCAAGCAGGTAAACCTGCGGGCAAGAGCCCTGGATGACGGCCGGTGTCGGTGCAGCGGCACTGCCGCCTGCGTCGATCGCGCCGCCAGTATCCGTTTTGTTGCAGCCCGCGATGACCACGAGAAGTGAAATTCCGAGAAGACGGATGGAAACTTTACCCAACACCTGACTTGACCCCCTGCCTTGCACAAATTGATGCCGCAGGCGTGACTGACCGTAAAATAAGGTATTTTTCGGTTTTCACCCCGGCAACTTGAGCCTTTCAAGACCCTTGGCGATGGTCTATAGCAGCGACGCATTGAAAAATCGATTGGAGTCTGATGCCGGAACGCCAATTTTTCCGGACGCGCTGAATTGGCCGATGCCAGACGAAAGTCCGATATTTCCGTCAGCTTTGCCAATGGCTGACGCAAAAAGAACCGTGATTCCCGTCCGGTTCGAATAGGGTGCCAGTCAATTCCCGCCGCAACGTCTGCGGCAGCAAACAGACGACGAAGGATGGTCACGGTGAAGTATATCTCGACGCGGGGCGAAGCCCCTTCGCTGGGTTTTTGCGATGCGCTTCTGGCTGGTCTCGGCCGCGACGGCGGCCTGTATGTGCCGGCGGAATGGCCAAGCTTCACCAAGAAGGAAATCCGGGCGATGCGCGGAAAATCCTATCAGGAGATCGCGTTTACCGTCCTCACCCCCTTCATCGACGGTGAAATCCCCGACGACAAGTTTCGCGCTATGATCGACGAGGCCTATGCGACCTTCCGCCATCCGGCGATCGCTCCGATTGTCCAGACCGGCCCGAACGCCTTCATCATGGAGCTTTTCCACGGCTCGACGCTCGCCTTCAAGGACGTGGCGATGCAGCTTCTCGGGCGGCTGATGGACTATGTGCTGACCGAGCGCAACGAGCGCGCCACCATCGTCGGTGCCACCTCGGGCGATACCGGGGGTGCTGCCATCGACGCCTTTGCCGGGCGCGACCGCACCGATATCTTCATCCTCTTTCCGCATGGCAAGGTCTCGCCGGTGCAGCAGCGCCAGATGACCACATCGACCGCCAGCAACGTCCACGCGGTGGCGGTCAACGGCAATTTCGACGACTGCCAGAGCCTCGTCAAAGAAATGTTCAATGATGTCGCCTTCCGCGACAGCGTCGCTTTGTCCGGCGTCAACTCGATCAACTGGGCCCGCATCATGGCCCAGATCGTCTATTATTTCACAACGGCGCTGGCGCTCGGCGGTCCGGACCGGATGGTGTCCTTCACCGTCCCGACGGGCAATTTCGGCGATATATTTGCCGGTTACGTGGCGCGCCAGATGGGGCTGCCGATCGACAAGCTGGTGGTTGCCACCAACGAGAACGACATTCTCGCACGTACGCTGGAAACCGGCCGCTACGAGATGCGTGACGTCAAGGCCACCACCTCGCCGTCGATGGACATCCAAATTTCTTCCAATTTCGAGCGGCTGCTGTTCGAGGTCTATCACCGCGACGCCTCCAAGGTGCGCGGCGCCATGGCCAACCTCAAACAATCCGGCTCCTTCGAGATCGAGGACGATGCGCTGAAATCGATGCGCAAGGTGTTCCGGGCCGGCCGCGCCACCGAGAAGGATGTGGCGAAAACCATCGCCAAGACGCTGGAGACCACCGGCTACCTTCTCGACCCGCATACGGCGATCGGCGTCTTCGTTGCCAACAAGCATGAAACCTCGAGCGTGCCGATGGTGACGCTTGCCACCGCACACCCGGCAAAATTCCCGGCTGCAGTAAAATCGGCCAGTGGTATTGACCCGGCGCTTCCAACGTGGCTTGCTAATCTGATGGTCAGGGAGGAGCGTTTCGACGTTCTTGACGCCGAGCTAAAAGCTGTTGAAACCTATATCAACGAGCGGGCCCGCATCCGGAAATAAGGACGCAGAAAGACGTATGATGAAAGTTGAGTGCACCCGGCTGCAATCCGGGTTGACGGTCGTCACCGAGAACATGCCGCATCTTGAAAGCGTTGCCCTCGGGGTCTGGATCAAATCCGGTTCACGCGATGAAACCACGGACGAGCACGGAATTGCCCATCTGCTGGAACATATGGCGTTCAAGGGCACCGCGCGGCGAACTGCCCGCGATATTGCCGAACAGATCGAAAATGTCGGCGGCGAAGTCAACGCCGCGACATCCACGGAAACCACCTCCTACTACGCCCGTATTCTCCAGGACGATGTTCCGCTCGCTGTCGACATCCTTGCCGATATCCTGACGGAATCCTCCTTCGACGAGGACGAGCTGCAGCGCGAAAAGCAGGTCATCCTGCAGGAAATCGGCGCCGCCAACGACACGCCCGACGATGTCGTCTTCGACAAGTTCGCCGAAACCGCCTTTGCCAACCAGACGATCGGCCGCCCGATCCTCGGCACGCCGGACACGGTCTTGTCCTTCACGCCTCAGCAGATCCGCACCTATCTCGACCGCAACTACACCACCGACCGCATGTTCGTCGTCGGTGCCGGTGCGATCGATCATGATAGCTTTGTGCGACAGGTTGAAGACCGCTTTTCCAGCCTGCCGCAAAAGCCGGCCGCATCTCCGGTTGCCGATACCGCCCATTATACCGGCGGCGACGTGCGCGAAAGCCGCGACCTGATGGACGCGCAGGTGCTGCTCGGTTTCGAGGGCAAGGCCTATCACGCCCGCGATTTCTACTGTTCGCAGATCCTTGCCAATATTCTCGGCGGCGGCATGTCCTCCCGGCTGTTCCAGGAAGTCCGCGAGCATCGTGGCCTGTGCTATTCGGTCTATGCCTTCCATTGGGGCTTTTCCGACACCGGTATCTTCGGCGTTCACGCCGCAACCGGTGGTGAAAACCTGCCTGAACTGATGCCTGTTATCATCGATGAGCTGCGCAAGTCGTCGATGAACATCGAGCAGCAGGAAATTGACCGTGCCCGGGCGCAGATCCGTGCCCAGCTGCTGATGGGCCAGGAAAGCCCGGCCGCGCGTGCCGGCCAGATCGCCCGCCAGATGATGCTCTACGGCCGCCCGATCCCGAATGAAGAACTGATGGAGCGCCTATCCGGCATCACCGTCGAACGCCTGACGGATCTTGCCGGCCGGCTGTTCTTCGATACCGTGCCGACGCTGTCGGCCATCGGACCAGTGGAGAAACTGGCGCCGATGGACGATATTCTGGGTGCGCTTTCCAACAAGGCTGTCCGGGCTCGGGCTGCCAACGGCTAATTCTTTTTTTGATGAGCGACCTCCGGGCGTTCGCCGAGCGCCCGGCACTCTCGCATATGGTATCAACCCATCCACTGCGGAGGCTTCGATGACACGATCGGTCTTTCGGTTTCTGTCACGGCAGCCGGGCCCGATCGAGATTGGCAATGCGACGCATATGCTGCGCCTGCCGAAATCAACCGATTATCGCCAATGGTACCAGCTGCGCAGCGAAAGCCGCGCCTTTCTCGAGCCCTGGGAGCCGACCTGGCGGGCCGACGAGATGACCGAAAGTGCATTTCGCACCCGCGTCATCCGCAACGAGCAGGAATTTTCCTCCGGCCAGGCTGTGCCGCTGTTCATCGTTTCACGGGCAGAAGAGCAGCTGATCGGCGGCCTGACCATCGGCTATATCCGCCGGGGTGCCGCCCAATGCTGCATGATCGGCTACTGGATGGGCGAGCGGTTTGCCGGCAACGGACATATGGCACAGGCCGTTAAACTGGCTATCCCCTACATCTTTTCGAGCCTTCAGTTGCACCGTATTGAAGCAGCCTGTATTCCGGAGAACCACAGAAGCGTCCGGCTCCTTGAAAAGGCCGGGTTTCAGCGCGAAGGTTATTTGCGGGAATACCTGAAAATCAACGGGCAATGGCGGGATCATCTGATGCTCTCGCTGCTCTCGCAGGACAGCATGCAACATAAGAATTCGAGTGATTGATGTTTTTGACCCGCCTGCCACTTTCCCCGTCAGCACGAAGGCTCTTGGCGCTTCTTACCGCCATGATGACCGCATTCTGCCTGATCGGTAGCGGCGCGGCGTTTGCCACCGAACCCGTAAAGATTTCCCGCGAGGACACGGCGCTTGATCTGACGGCGACGACGGAAATCTATACCGGCCGCGGTGAAGCCTTCCAGGTTTCGACAGCGCCCGGCACCGACGGCATCGTGCGGCGTATCGAGGTGCGCTCCAGCGCTGAAAACCACCAGGGTGACTGGGCCGTATTTGCGCTCGCCAACGTTTCGGAAGAGCAGCTGGAGCGCGTCATCGTCGCTCCGCATTTCCGGCTGGTGAATTCAAAATTGTTCTGGCCGGACCTCGGATCGCAGCGGATCCTGTCGATCACACCCTCGGAAGGCTTTGCGCTTGACCGCCAGCCGAGCGACGAGGCGGACGTTTTCCGCATCACGCTTAACCCCGGCTCGGTCATCACCTTCGTCGCCGAACTCGCCGGTCCCGACCTGCCGCAGATCTATCTCTGGGAGCCGGACGCCTACAAGGACACGGTTAACGCTTTCACACTCTATCGCGGCATCGTGCTGGGCATTGCCGGCCTGCTTGCGGTGTTCCTGACCATCCTGTTCGTCGTCAAGGGAACCTCGATGCTGCCGGCGACGGCAGCACTCGCCTGGGCGGTGCTGGCATATATCTGCGTCGACTTCGGCTTCCTGTCGAAGCTGATCTCGATCACCGCAGGCGATGAGCGCATATGGCGCGCCGGCAGCGAGGTGTTTCTTGCGGCCGGGCTTGTGATCTTCCTGTTCACCTATCTCAACCTCAATCGCTGGCACCAGCACCTGAGCTA
This sequence comes from Pararhizobium sp., assembly GCF_965279435.1. NCBI lineage: Bacteria > Pseudomonadati > Pseudomonadota > Alphaproteobacteria > Hyphomicrobiales > Rhizobiaceae > Pararhizobium > Pararhizobium sp. The sequence goes on along the minus strand of NZ_CBDIHY010000003.1, from coordinate 2,576,951 downwards.
CGCGACGCTCGCCTGGATCCTCGGCCTTGGCCTTTTGTTCGGCGTGGCGATCTATGACCCTGCCATCGCCTCCGGTATTGCCCGCCTCTCCTTCGCGCTGACCGGCACGGCCGGTATCGTGCTGATCGCCTATCTCGGCTTCAACCGCTACGACCGCGCCATCCTGCTTGTGCCGGCCTGGCTCTTGATCCTCGTCTGGCTGTTTGGGGCATGGCTGACCGTCACCGGCCAGCTCGCCAATGATATCGTCCAGCCGGCACTCGGCGGCGGTCTCGTGCTGATCGTGCTTCTGATCGGCTTCACGGTGATGCAGCACGCCTTTGCCGGTGGTGCCTATAGCCAAGGGCTGTTCTCCGATCTGGAGCGCCAGTCGCTGGCGCTGACCGGCTCCGGCGATACAGTCTGGGACTGGGACGTGGCGCGCGACCGCGTCGTGACCATTCCCGACATCTCTGCCCAGCTCGGCCTGTCGCCCGGCACGATGCACGGCGCTGCCCGCAACTGGCTGCCGCGCCTGCACCCCGACGACCGCGACCGGTTTCGCGCCACCCTCGACGTGCTGCTTGAGCATCGCAAGGGCCGGCTGAACCACGAGTTTCGTGTGCGCGCCGAAGACGGGCATTACCACTGGCTGTCGATCCGCGCCCGGCCGGTGCTCGGCGCCAACGGCGAAATCATCCGCTGCGTCGGCACCATCGTCGATATTACCGAGCAGAAGAATTCCATCGACCGGCTGCTGCACAATGCGCTGAACGACAATCTGACCGGATTGCCGAACCGGCAGATCTTTCTCGACCGGCTGCAATCGCTTCTGTCGCTGGCGCCGGGATCAAGCGCGGTACGCCCCACCGTCATCACCATCGACATCGACCGCTACAAGCAGGTCAACGACATGCTCGGCATCGCTGCCGGCGACAATATCCTGATCGCCCTCACCCGCCGCCTGCGGCGCCTGGTCAAGCCGCAGGACACGCTGGCGCGTCTTGGTGGCGACGAATTCGGGCTGATCCTGATGTCGGAGCGCGATACCGCCAAAGTCGCCGATTTTGCCGATGCCGTCTCCAAGGCGATCATGGTGCCGCTCAACTTCGGCAATCGCGAAATCAACCTGACGGCCTCGATCGGCCTCGTCTCCTGGGTCGATCAGCAGGAAAATGCTGCGGGGCTGCTCGATGATGCGGAGCTTGCGATGTTCCGCGCCAAGAAGGCCGGCGGCAATCGCGTCGAACCTTTCCGCCCGGCTTTCCGCGCCTCAGGCACCGATCGCCTGCAACTGGAAACCGATCTGCGCCGCGCCATCGAGCGCAAGGAACTGAGCCTCGTCTACCAGCCGATCGTCCGCCTGGTCGATGCCGAAATCGCTGGTTTCGAGGCGCTGATGCGCTGGGAGCATCCCAAGCGCGGCAGCATTTCGCCGTCGGAGTTCATCCCGATCGCGGAAAATTCCGATCTGATCAACGAACTCGGCATGTTCGCCTTTGAGCGGGCGACCAGCGACCTCATCGAATGGCAGATCCAGACCGGCGAACTGCCGATCTTCGTTTCCGTCAACCTGTCGAGCGCGCAGCTGCTCAACAACGATCTCTATGACGACATCCGCGCGGTGCTGAACAAGAACCATTGCGATCCGCGCAAGGTGAAGGTTGAACTGACCGAATCCGTCGTCATGGAAAACCCGGAACAGGCCCGGCTTGTGCTGGAAAAGCTGAAGGATGCCGGCCTGAAACTGGCGCTCGACGATTTCGGCACCGGCCATTCGTCGCTGGCCTACCTCACCCGCTTTCCGTTCGACACGATCAAGATCGACAAGTCACTGGTTAGAGACCCCAGCGACAAGCGCTCGATCCTCCTGCGTTCGGTCATCACCATGGCCCGCGAACTCGAGATGCAGGTGGTTGCCGAAGGCATCGAATCCGAGGAAGACGCCATCCAGCTCGCCCAGATGGGCTGCGACTTCGGCCAAAGCTTCCTCTTCGGCCCCCCGATCGGCTCGGAGTCGATCCAGCGGCTTCTGAAGGAACGCTTTCCGCTGATGAAGCGGGCGTGAGTGGGCCGATTTTTATATCTTGTAGCTAATTCGATGGGCGTCTGCTTGCGAGCCCGAAGCGGACAAAATCGCAATCGATACGTTAACGGCAGCCTAGCGCACGCGCGCCGTACTCTTTCGCTCGCACCCAGACGTATGAACCGAGTTTCGTTTCTCTGGCCAACCCGTCCTAGGTGGGACAGCGAAAGTGCGTCTTAACCGATGCGGCAGCAGTTGTTGAGAGTTTCTCAACTCCTGTACGGTCGCCCATAGTCAGCCCGAAGATAGAGAATACAAAAAAACAGGCCTTTGGCCTTGGCTTATCGTTCCGACGCGAGATTTACCTCCGCGGGCAGCTATGCAATTGTAGAGCGAGTCGGAAGCTTGGGGGACGATAGATGCGTCTTGAGTCAATAACTGTAGAAAAGTTTAAGCGGATCGACACCATCGAATTGCCCCTCGCCGACCTTAACATACTTGTTGGATCGAACGGCAGCGGAAAATCGTCAATACTACAAGCGCTGCACCTAGCGTCCTGCTTGATGCGTCAGGCTGACCGAATTCGCGCGGGCTCGACTGTGATGGTCCGTGTGAGCGACCTCGACTACCTTCCGACGGACGAATACTCGCGGCTTGGTCATGGCGCGGACTGGGGTAACCGTTCTAACAGTCCTTCCTCCAAGGTCTTTTTTAAGTTCCGGGCTGACGACGGGGCAGAAGAGACTGCAGAGCTTGAAATGCGGTCGGCGCGAAACGCAGGGATTTCGGTGCAGGGGGAGCTCCCCGAACCAGTTAGAACGCAATTTCGCGGAGTTGAGACTTTCTTCAGCTGCTTTATCCCTGGAATATCTGGCATTCCCAATGTAGAGCAGAAGAACTCCAAGCGAGTAGTGCTCAAGGCCTGCTCGTTCGGCGATTCCAACGTTTACCTTCGTAACGCCTTGGACCTCCTCTCGTCAGAGGATCAGGCTCAAATCGAAGGCTGGCTGGAACCGCTTCTGGGCCAAATCAAGCTGAAGGTGAGATTCGATGAAGCCACCGACTTCGACATTCACGCCGAAACCGAAATAAATGGCTTGGTGATGCCACTCGAGCTACTCGGCACCGGATATCTGCAGTTGATACAGATATTCTGCTATATTCTACTGTTCAAACCGAAAATTCTATTGGTTGACGAGCCAGACATTCATTTGCACCCAAGCGTCCAAGAAAAGTTAGCGCAGAGCCTGCTACAAATCGCTCGTGCTCAGGGTATCAAGATAGTAATGACCACACACTCTCCTTTCATAGTGCGCGGTGCCCCGGCGGACACTAACGTTGTATGGCTAGCGGATGGTCAGAAAAAGACTGATGACCGGGAGGTGGTCGAACTGGCACTAGGATGGGGAGCTTTCGGAAAAAAGGTGATTGTGGTCAGCGAGGACGCTAAGAACGACCTGCTGAAGAAGCTTATCCATCAGTGGCCGGAAATTGAGCGAGCAGTGACCGTGCTTCCGGGCAGGGGCTACAAGCATCTTCTGACCAAAGAGGAGGCTCAGGAACTGAGGGCGTCCTTAGGCAACAAGTTCAAGGTGCTGGTGCACCGGGACCGGGATTCACTGACCGACGACGAGGTCGTCAGCCTGAAGGACTCCTACGCCAGCGACGGCATCCGGCTCTGGCTGACCGACCAGTCCGACCTCGAAGCAGAATTCTGTGATCCGGCGTTCCTCGCGGCCCTGACCGGGCAGCCGATACACACGTGCGAGGCCTGGCTGTCTGAAATCATGAATCAGAATCAAGTGCCGATTAAGGAGCAGTTTGCCTCTCAGCGCGGGGCGCACAATGAGGAGCTGTACAAGGCCGGCGGCAGCCCCCCCAACGACGATGTATGGGTCGCTTTCCAAGCCCGTCCCCTCAAGGGCGCCAAAGGCAAATTCATCTTCAACCAATTGAAGAACAAGGTTCCGGCGAACGCTTTTTCCGGGGTCACGGTCGAGTCCTTTGCCGCTTATCCCGAACGCGCGAACAGCCTTAAGGCTAACCTGGAAGACCTGCTCGCATAGTATCCCTACACCAAACGCCCACGCTGACGGCCGCTTGCCCAAAGAGTAAGCTGAGAAACTGCGCCTGCGATTGATTGCGAAACTGGCGCTGGTATCAATCGGTGGTGCACTTTAACTCCACAGCTGCCGCGTTCCATTGGTCCATTCCGCTCCCAAAGCAGTCCTTAGTCAGACCGAATTATTGTCCGCTACGGGCGCAAAGCAGCCGACAGCAATACCTTACGTGCGGCTGGCCGCATCCGCGAAGTAAAATCGGCATCTTTCGGCCGCTGCTCAACGAAGCCGTGACCACGCACTACTGCCCGTACACCGCCCCCGCCCGCCTGATCAGCCGATTGATGAAATCGAGTTTTTGCACCACCGGCGGCGAAAGCACGAAGGGGTAGCTGTCGGGCTGGCCCATGCTGCGCTGAATGCTGTTCAGCGCGACGCTGAGGGGCACCCAGGCATCGAGGAGCGTTTGCGCGTCCACCGCCCGGTAGGGATCGAAATCGACTTCGGCGGCCATTTCCTCGTGGCGGCGCGGCTCGGTCGTCAGGCCGAACGCGCGGGCGGTTTCCAGCGTATCGACGATGTGGAAGAAATGCGCCCAGCATTCGGCGAAATCCTCGGCCGGATGGGCGCTGGCGTAGGTGCTGATGAACCTCTCCTGCCAGTCGGCTGGTGGCCCCTGTTCATAGTTGCGTTTCAGAGCCTCGGCATAATCCTCGCGCTCGTCGCCGAACAGCGCCCGGGCTTCATGAAGCGTCTGGTCGTCGCGCAACAGTTGCGCCCAGTAGAAATGGCCGACCTCATGGCGGAAATGACCGAGCAGCGTCCGATAGGGCTCATTCATCGACACCCGCACGCTTTCGCGGGTTGCGTCATTGGCCTCGGCCGCCCGAAGGCTGATCAGGCCATCCTCGTGGCCGGTCATAGCCGGGACGATATTGCCGTTGGCATCGACCTCATCGGCAAGGAAATCGAAGACGAGGCCGCCCTGCGGATCGGCATCGCGGCCGGGGCGCGGCAGGTTCCAGCGCAGCAGGGAATAGAACAGGTGACGCTGGGCCTGGCCGATCTTCTGCCAGCGCGCCAAACCTTCCGGATTGTCGGTCACCGGCACAATGCGGTTATAGCGGCAGGCCTGGCAATAGATGTGGTCGTCGTTGGTCGAAATCAGCCAGTTGCAGATGTCAAACGCCGCGTTGGCGCAGAAGCGGACATCCGCCACCTGACGCGACGACGCCTGCCAGAGATTATCACCTGCAGGCGTCAAACCCTGTATTGCCATCGCCTCGGGGAGAAAACCGAGCTGCGATCCGCAATTGATGCAGACGCGATTGTCGAAGTGAACGGGATTACCGCAATTGCCGCACTCATAAAGTCTCATGGCCCGCCCGCTCTGTCTCGATGTAGGGGATGCTGGCGCAGCGGATGCCGGCCATGACATGGTTTCATTCACAGAGAAATGCCCGCCGGCACAAGGCGCAGCGGGCATCGGCGCTGAAATCGTCCATCCAGTTGAACCCGTCAGGACAGTCGATCCGCGCACTTCGGAGCCGCCGGAACCTCTCTTCAAGAAGTCCGGCGGCAAGCCGGATTAGAGGCGATCAACAGTGCCCTTGACGGCATCCTTGGCCTTGCCAGTGGCGGTCTGGACCTTGCCCTTGACTTCCTGGCCCTTGCCTTCGGCCTGCAGCTTTTCGCTGCCGGTTGCCTTGCCGGCGGCCTGCTTGACCTTGCCTGCTGCCTGATTGGCGGCGCCGGAAATCTTGTCGGAAGTGCTACCCATGATCAGTCTCCTTGAGAGGTTGAGGGCAGGAACGGATCGTCCTGTCCTTGCGACTGGAAAACGGAGAGCGGCTGAAATTGTTCCGGCATAAGACAACAAAGTCAAAAATAGATTTGCTTATGCGTGACCCGCATCGACCGACAGCATCGCCGGGGCAACACCCATCAGTGCCAGCGCCCGGTCGTATTTGTCGCCGAGGTCGCGATCGAAGATCAGTTCTTCGCTGGCCGGGCAATTCAGCCAGCCGTTGTTGGCAATCTCGTTTTCGAGCTGTCCGGCACCCCAGCCGGCATAGCCGAGCATCATCATCGCCTTTTCAGGCCCCTCGCCGCGCGAGATGGCCCGCACGATATCGAGCGTTGCCGTCAGGCAGATGTCATCGTTGACGGGAATGCTGGACTGGCTGAGGTAATCGTCGGAATGCAGAACAAAGCCGCGCCCGGTTTCAACCGGGCCGCCGGTCTGGATCTGGAAATCGCGGGTAACGCCGGGCAACCTGATTGCCTGGTCCTGATCGATGATGCGCAAATGCAGAAGCACGTCCGGGAATGTCAGTTGCTGCGGCCGGTTGAGCACGAAACCCATGGCGCCATCGGCCGAATGGGCGCAGACGAAAATGACCGTGCGGGCAAAATTGCTGTCGAACATGCCGGGCATGGCGATCAGGAACTGACCATCCAACACGCCGCGTTCGCGTTTTTTCTGAAACGTTGCCATCATGGTCTTAGCCTATCAACTCAGGTTCAAATGAAAAGCGTTTCCACCCTGGTCTTTTGTCTGGACGATTTCCATCGGTCCTTTGAGGTCGTGCCATCAAGATAAAATGATCGCGAGAGGAAAGCCGGCATCTTTCAAGCCTGCCCCAAAACCGATAAGCCTCAGCTTCATGAAACATCATCGCCTGTTAGAGAATGTGCCTCATTTGGCTGCGCTGGCAACCCTTTCAGCGTATTTTTTTATTGCCCCTGCCGCTCATGCCGCGCAGAGCCAATGGGTACAGTCGGAGGGCGGCGCGGTGCGGATCGTCGCTGACAGGCCCGAGCCGGACGGCACGATCCCGGCCATTCTCGACATCCGGCTGAAGCCCGGCTGGAAGACCTATTGGATCGATCCCGGCGCCAGCGGGATTCCGCCGCAGATCACACTTGACCCGCAGGACGGCGTCTCCTTTTCCGGATTGCGCTTTCCGGCACCCAAAGCCTTTCACGACGGCATTGCAAGCTATACCGGCTACGACCATTCGGTGGCATTTCCGCTGTCCCTGAAGCGTGAAAAAACCGGAGATCTCGACCTGAAGATCTCGGTTTTTCTCGGCGTGTGCAAGGATATCTGCATTCCGGTGCAGGCCGATCTCCACCTTTCGCTGCCGGACGGGCTTGCCGAAAACCCGCTCGACCGGGCGCGGATCGACGATGCCGTTGCGGCGCTGCCAATGCAGCCGTCCGACACGTTCAAGGTGACGGCCGCCTCCTTCGATACAGCCGGAAAACGCCTGCATCTGTCGCTGATAACACCGATTGCGGCAATGCCTCCGGAACTGTTCCTGTCCGGCCCTCCCGGCTACAGTTTCGGCAAGCCGGAAAATGTCAGGGCGGACAACGGCAAGGTCACGGCTGAAATCCCCGTGCGCGTTCCGGCAAAGGGCGGCGCACTGAAAAGCGGCTCGGTGGTACTGGTCGCCCGCGCTGGCGAACAGAGCATCGAAACCCCGCTTGCCTTTGACTGAACCGAATCTATATTCCCATCCGACGCCACGGAGCCATCGCGCTCCATCTTCCCGAACAGACTTTTAGGAGTGAGACCGTGACCATTTCCGTCGGAGACAAGCTGCCTGCCGCCACATTCAAGGAAAAGACCGCCGATGGCCCGGTCGAAATCACCACCGAGCAACTGTTTGCCGGCAAGAAGGTCGTGCTCTTCGCCGTTCCCGGCGCCTTCACGCCGACCTGCTCGCTCAACCACCTGCCGGGTTACCTCGAAAACCGCGACGCGATCCTTGCCCGCGGCATCGACGATATCGCCGTCGTTGCGGTTAACGATCTGCACGTGATGGGCGCCTGGGCGACCGCATCCGGCGGCATGGGCAAGATCCACTTCCTGTCCGACTGGAACGCCGCCTTCACCAAGGCGCTCGGCATGGATATCGACCTGTCCGCCGGCACGCTCGGACTGCGTTCGAAGCGCTATTCGATGCTGGTGGAAGACGGCGTGGTGAAGACGCTCAATGTCGAGGAAAGCCCGGGCCAGGCGACTGTTTCAGCTGCTGCGGCGATGCTTGAGCAGATCTGAGACGAACAGGCGCTGCCCAGCCGTTTAATTGTCCGGCCGGGCGCGCATCTGTTGCATTAGCCAGCGTTCCAAAGCCAAGGCGTCCGGCCTCCCGGCCAGATGCGGCGCAATCCACAGCACCAACCGGCGTGGCCCGGGACGGAAGCCGAAGGGAGCAACGAGCCTCCCCGAGGCAAGCTGATCAAGTACCAGCATTTGCGGCACGGTCGCAACACCCAGCCCGCAGGCAGCAGCATGGATCAGCAGATAGAAATGATCGAAGCTCGATCGCGGCTCAAGCAGCAGATCCGTTTGTCCGGCGACAACCTGCCAGTCGTGCCAGGCCTGCGGCCGGGTGCGAGTAGAAAGAAGCAGTGCAGCCTCCAGATCCTTCGGCTGTGAAAGCTGCACCTGCGCCAGATATTCCGGTGAACAAACCGGCCCGATGGCCTCGCCACCCAGCTCCCGGATCACTGCATCAGCGGGTGGCTCGATGATGCTGGAGCGGATCGCCAACCCGATCTTGTCGCGCATGAAATCGATCCGGTCGTAGTTCATATTGAACTGCAATTCGATCTGCGGATGGCGTTCGTGGAACTGGCCGATGCGCGGAATGATCCAGCCCATCATGATTGACGACGAGCAGGATAGCGTCAGCGGCCCCGGCCGCACACGTTCGACGCTCGCCTGGATCAGCGAAAAGGCGCTCGCCAACCCTTCAGCGAGACGTGTACCCTCCGGGGTGGGTTCCGTCGACCGCGCCTTCCTATTGACCAGCAGGACGCCCAGCGTTTCTTCCAGCGACTTGATATGCCGGCTGACGGCGCCGTGGGTGACGAAGAGCTCATCGGCGGCGAGCGTCATCGACCGATGCCGGGCTGTGGCCTCGAAGGCTTTGAGGGCGTTCAACGATGGCAGCGTCTTGTTCACAATCAGACCCCCGGCAAGCTGTGACTTTTTCTCACGCGACCGCGAGATTAAATCGATTGCCGGTAACCTATACATTCCTTTAGGACTTGCGGCAATTTGAAGGCGCATGCGTATCGAGGACGGGTCATGGAAAGGGACATGGGCTTTCGACTCTGTCATCAGCGCTGAGAGACGGTTCTGCTGGAGAAACATTGCAACCAAGAGAGGAGCCCTTATGCATTCCAAAACCCAGGAAATGTCACAAGTCGAACGTTCGGCCATCGCCAAGGTGTCGATACGGCTGGTGCCGTTCATCGCCTTGATGTTCTTCATCAACTTCCTCGATCGGACGGCGATTTCCTTTGCCGGCCCGAATGGCATGACGGCAGACCTTGCGCTTACGGCCGCCCAGTTCGGCTTTGCCGCCGGCGTCTTCTTCTTCGGCTATATCGTTCTCGAAATCCCCAGCAATCTTGCGCTTCACAAATACGGCGCCCGGCGCTGGCTTGCCCGCATCATGGTCACCTGGGGCATCGTGGCGCTTCTCTTCACATGGGTCAGCAGTGCGACGGAACTCTATGTCCTGCGTTTTCTGCTCGGCGTTGCCGAAGCAGGCTTCTTCCCCGGAGCAATCCTCTTTCTCAGCATGTGGGTGCCTGCCCGCCATCGCAACAAGATCCTGGCGCTGTTCTACCTGGCCCAACCCCTGACAACCGTGATCGGTGCACCGCTCGCGGCCATGCTCATCCAAGCGCATGGCGCTTTCGGGCTTGAGGGCTGGCGGATCATGTTCTTCGGCGTGGCGATCCCCGCCATCGTCGTCGGCATCGTCGCCTGGTTCTATCTCGTCGACCGGCCGGATGACGCCAAATGGCTGACACAGGATGAAAAGAACTGGTTGAACAGGGAACTGGCCAGCGAGGACCGGGCAAAGACCGCTGCCCATGGCCGTATGACACGCCTCGCCTTCACCGACGGCCGCGTCTGGTTGCTGTCTGTCATCTATTTCGGCTTGATCTACGGTCTCTACGCGCTCGCCTTCTTCCTTCCGACAATCATCGCTGGTTTCGAGGCGAAATTCGGCACCAAGTTTGACGTGTTCGACAAGGGCCTGATCACCGCCATTCCGTATCTTCCGGCAGCAGTAGCGCTGTTCTTCTGGAGCCGCGATGCCTCCAAGCGCGGCGTCAAGGCGTGGCATATCGGCATCCCGGCGCTGACCGGCGCGGTCAGCATCCCGATCGCGCTTTATATGGGCTCACCAGAGGCGACCATTCTGGTCATCACCGTCACGGCTTGCTCGATCTTTGCAGCACTGCCGAACTTCTGGGCGATCCCCTCGCGCTTCCTGACCGGCCCAGCGGCCGCCGCTGGCATCGCCCTGATCAACACGATCGGCAATATTGCGGGCTTTGCGGCTCCCTACATCACCGGTCTCGTCAAGGATTCGACCGGCGTCTACGAACTGCCAATGTTCATCGTCGGCGGCCTGCTCCTACTGTCGGCGATCCTCGCCTTTTCGCTCAGTGGCCGCTTTCAGGAACCTGTCGCTACCGCCACGGCTGCAGCGAGATAGCCTCATACAGCGATGAAACAGCCCGCGTGACCGGAAGGCATGCGGGCTGTTGCGTTCAAGCCTATTGCACGCGCTGTTCCACCAGCCTTGCAAGCTGACCGATGACCGTGCCCCAGCCGTCGTAGAAACCCGCCTCCTCGTGGATGTTCCGGTCGGCGTTGCTCTTGTGCATGACATGGGCGTGATAGTCGGTGCCCTGCGGATGATCCCTTAGCGTAAGGATGGCTGTCATGAAAGGCTGTTCGGCTGGCCGCCAGCCGCCGGTCAGGGCATTGGTGAAGACGATCTTTTCGCCATCCTCGACGGCAAGGAAGCAGGCGGAGAGATGCGGCTGGAACGCGCCGCCGTTTTCGCTGATCTGCGTGGTGAAGGCGCCACCGGGGCGCAGCTCCATCGCGACGACCTTGCATCTGGCCGGCTCCGGGATCCACCATTGCTCAAAGCGCGACGGATCTGTCCAGGCGCTCCAGACCAGCGATCGCGGCGCCTTGATGATACGGGAAATCGTCAGGTCGAGTTCGGGATTGGGTGATGCGGTCATTTTCAATCTCCTTTTGCCTGCGCCTTGGCTGCCTGTGCCTTGGTAACGAATTTTTCCAGCCTGTCGGTGCGGCCTTCCCAGAGCGAGCGCTGCGCTGACAGCCATGCGTCGACAGCGGCGAACTGCTGCTTCTCGAGGACGCAGGTCCGGACCCGCCCTTGTTTGCGGGTCTGGATCAGGCCGCTGCCTTCGAGAAAATGAATGTGCTTCATGAACGACGGCAGGGCCATGTCGAATGGCTCCGCAAGGTCGCTGATACTGGCAGGCCCGCTGCCCAGCCGCGCCAGGACGGCGCGACGGGTGGGGTCTGCAAGCGCCTGGAAAATTCCGTTGAGCTGCACTGAATACTGATCCATAAGGCTAAGTATCACCACCGGACAGTTAGCGCAAGAGCTAAGTGTTTCGACGCAGTCCCATCCACGTTCTTGACTTGAGCGGACATCCTGTCAGGCTGGGAGTGCCGCAGCTTGCGGCTTACTTTCTGCATCCGATCCAGCATTCGGGAGATCACGATGAAGACGTTTCTGGGTATTGTTGTCGCTGCCGCTGCCATCACGGTCGCCGGACAGGCGGCGGCCAAAATTCCGCTGGTCAATGCCACCTGCCCCGGCAACATCGAGGTTCACGCCGATCAGGGCGGGCCGATCTACATCAATGGCAAGGAAGGCAAGCTCAAGGTCTTCAACGAGAACTACTACGAAGCCAAGGGCGGCGGCGTCACCATCTCGCTCACCATCAATCCCGATGGCACTGCCGATGTCAGCTATACCGGAAAGGGCGGCGCCAATGGTGTCTGTACCGTAAAATAATGTGCGAACGCCGACGCCGTCCAGAGGTATCATGAACCAGAGCATCGCCCTGATCGCCCTCGTCGTTGCCGACTATGACGACGCGATCGATTTCTATGTCAACACGCTCGGCTTCGTGCTGGTCGAGGATAGCTACCAGCCGGAACAGGACAAGCGCTGGGTCGTCGTCAGGCCGCCCGGCGACGGCGGCACGTCGCTGCTTCTGGCACGCGCGTCTTCCGAGCATCAGGAAACATTTGTCGGCAACCAGGCCGGCGGCCGGGTCTTCCTGTTTCTGCAGACCGATGATTTCTGGCGCGATCATGCGAAGATGGTCGCGAGCGGCATTCGCTTTACCCGCGAACCAAAAGAGGCCCCCTACGGCATCGTCGCCGTGTTCGAGGACCTCTATGGCAACCTTTGGGATCTGGTTCAGTTCACCGACGGACGGTAAACATCACCGCTTCTTCTTGAACGGCTCCATGCCCTTGCGGGCCAGTTCGTCGGCGCGTTCGTTTTCCGGGTGGCCGGCATGGCCCTTGACCCAATGCCAGGTGACCTTGTGGCTCTGGTTGGCGACGTCGAGCGCCTGCCAGAGTTCGCCATTCTTCACCGGCTTCTTGTCGGCGGTCTTCCAGCCATTCTTCTTCCAGCCATGAATCCATTTCGAGATGCCGTCCATGACGTATTTGCTGTCGGTATAGAGATCGACCTCGCATGGGGTTTTCAAGCTCGTAAGCGCAGAAATCGCGGCCAGCAGTTCCATGCGGTTATTGGTGGTTTCCGCTTCACCGCCGCACAGGTCCTTTTCGGTTTCGCCATAGCGCAGCACAGCGCCCCAGCCGCCCGGACCCGGATTTCCGGAGCAGGCGCCGTCGGTGAAGATATCGACATGTTTCATGCGGGTATTGTCTCGTGGGTCAGGCCGTATTCGGCAGCAGTTGCGATGGAACAGTGAAATTGCAGCTTCTTCAGATATTCGAGCGGATCTTTCTTGACCACCAATGCGCCAGCCGGCGTCATCAGCCAGTCGTAGAGCCGGGTCAGGAAGAAGCGCAGGGCCGAGCCGCGGGCAAGCAGCGGCAAGGCCTCGATCTCGGCTGCGGTCAGCGGCCGCACGCTCTGATAGCCTGCCAGCAGCGCCATGCCCTTGGTGATGTTATAGGCGCCGTCCTTTTCGAAGCACCAGGCGTTCAGGCAGACGGAGACGTCATAGGCGAGCAGGTCGTTGCAGGCGAAATAGAAGTCGATCAGCCCGGACAGGCCGTCTCCGAGGAAGAAGACGTTGTCTGGAAAGAGATCGGCATGGATGACACCTTCCGGCAGATCCTTCGGCCAGTTGGCTTCGAGGAAATCCAGCTCGGCGGCAATCTCGGTCTGCAGCCCCGGCTGCACCTCGTCGGCGCGGTCGCGCGAATTGTTCCAGAGCGGCCGCCAGCCACCGACCGACAGTGCGTTGGGGCGGCGGATCTCGAAATCCTCGCCTGCCACATGCATGGCGGCGAGCGCCTTGCCGACTTCGCGGCAATGGCTGGCATCGGGCTTGCGCAGCCACATGCCCTCCAGAAATGAAATCACGGCAGCCGGACGGCCGGACAGATGGCCGAGCAGTTCGCCATCGGCGCGCGGCAAGGGCAGCGGGCAGGACAGCCCCTTGCCGGCAAGATGGTGCATCAGCCCGAGGAAAAACGGCAGGTCGTTCTGGTCCACCCGCTTTTCGTAAAGCGTCAGGATGTAGGCGCCCTTGGTGGTGTGCAGCAGGAAATTGGTGTTTTCGACACCTTCGGCGATGCCCTTGTACGATGTCAGGGTGCCAACGTCGTACTGCTTCAGGAAGCCATTGAGATCGTCTTCGGTGATGTCGGTGTAAACTGCCAAGGTCGGATCTCGTGTTTTGAGCGGAGGCGGATGGTCTGAGGTCGAGGAGGCCTACCCCCCTCTGTCACTATCGTGACATCTCCCCCTCAAGGGGGGAGATCATTCTTTTTCCTTACAGGCTTTCCGGTAAGGCGGGCAAAAGCTTGCGGTCAATCTCCCCCCTTGAGGGGGAGATGTCCCGGAGGGACAGAGGGAGTACCCTCGGCAGAACGAGAACAGTGAAACCGTTACTCCCCATTCACAAACGCCATATCCTGCGCCGTTAGCGGCACGTGGCGAAGCTCGCGATTGACGAGGAAGTTTTCGGTTTCCTCGACCGTATCGGCAAGCTCCACAGCAGCTTCGTAGCGTTCGCGAAAAGCCTCGATGATCTCGTTGACGATGACTTCCGGTGCCGACGCGCCTGCCGACAGGCCGACTGTAGAGATATCGGCAAAGTCATCCCAGTCGATTTCCGACGCGCGCTGGACAAGCACCGATTTTTTCGCACCGGCCCGCAGCGCCACTTCGACCAGGCGCTTGGAGTTCGACGAATTCGGCGCACCAACGATGATGAAATGGTCGCAGCCGGGGGCCGCCTGCTTTACGGCTTCCTGGCGGTTGGTCGTGGCATAGCAGATCGAATCGGCAGCAGGTGCCGTAAGATTGGGAAAGCGTTCGTGCAGCCGCTTGATGACGCCGGCAGTATCATCAACGGACAGCGTCGTCTGGGTGACGAAACCCAGGTTTTCCGTATCCGGCGGCATATAGATTTCGGCGTCCTCAACCGTTTCCACCAGCGACACCGCGCCTTCGGGAAGCTGGCCCATCGTGCCGATCACCTCCGGGTGTCCGGCATGGCCGATCAGCACCACATGGCGGCCGAGCTTCTGGTGGCGCATGGCCTGCTTGTGGACTTTGGAGACCAGCGGGCATGTGGCGTCGAGGTAAAAGAGATTGCGCTCCGTCGCATCGGCGGGCACAGATTTCGGCACACCATGGGCGGAGAACACCACCGGCTGCTTGCGGTGCTCCGGCGGGATTTCATCGAGCTCCTCGACGAAGATCGCGCCCTTGGCCTCAAGTCCTTCGACGACGTAGCGATTGTGAACGATCTCGTGGCGGACATAGACCGGCGCGCCGTATTCCTTCAGCGCCAGAACGACGATCTGGATTGCCCGGTCAACGCCGGCGCAAAAACCGCGCGGGCCGCAAAGGCGCAGGGTAATCGGTGTCTTTGCTGGAAGGGACGTCGCCATTGATCAGAATGCCAGTAAGGTGAACACGAGGGCAAGAATTGCCGGGCCGCCCTGCACAAGCAGGATGCGCGGCTTGACCGACCATGCGCCATATATAGCGGCAACGATTACGCACACAAGGAAGAACAGCTTCAACTGCACGGCAAATTCCGGCGGTGAAGCGATCAGCGACCAGACAAGGCCGGCTGCAAGAAAGCCGTTATAAAGACCCTGATTGGCCGCCAGAACCCTGGTCGCTTCCGCTTGTTCCGGCGTCATCCGAAAGACTTTTCGGCCCTGCGGCCCGGTCCAGAGGAACATTTCAAGCACCAGAAAACCGGCATGCAGGAGAGCCGTCAGGGCGATCAGGATAGTTGCAAGAATGGCCATTCGATTCTCCCCGGCGGCGATACTGCGCCGACCTTATGTCTTCCGCCGGAAGATGAAAATGCCGCTGATGACAACCAGTGCTCCGGCAAGCCCATACCAGGTCAGCGCATATTGCAGATGGCTGTTGGGCAGGTCGAACTGGGTGACGCCGCCGATCGGCATGCCACCCTCATGCGGCGTTGCGTCTGCATCGATGAAGAACGGCACGACCTTGGCCGGGTCGAGGCCGACGCTCGACGCCATGACATCGAGGTCTTTCCAGTAAAAAATGTTCTTGGCGATATCATTGTCTGGCACCGCCCAGGACGGTTTCTCCAACAGCTTGGCCCGGGAAAGCCCAGTGACGGTCTGCTCGCCAGTCAGCTGGCCCTGCTTGCGCATTTCAGGCTCTTTGGCCTCGAAGGTAACGAAGCCGCGATTGACGAGCACGATCTGGCTGTTGGCCAGTTGCAGCGGCGTGTAGACGTAATAGCCGGTGCGGCCACCGAAGGTGGCAAAGAAATGCCGTTCCTTGTTGTTGAGATAGGTGCCGGTGATGCGCACGGTGCGATAATCGACGTCCTCGCCGGCCTTGGCCAAAGCCTCGATTGCCGAGAGGTCGGCAGGCGGTGCTGCGCGGCGCTCGGCAATCGAGGCGAGAAGCCCCTCCTTCCAGGCAAGCCGCTCCATCTGCCATGTGCCAAGCGCCAGGAGGATCGCCAGCGCCACCAGAACCACAATGATGCCAATGATGCGGCTGGCGAGCCCGCCGCTTTTCTTCTCCGATACGGTATCAGCCACGATCGATCTCGCCTTGATGTGCATTGTTGCGGAATTGCAGCGTGATCAGGATGCCCTTGAGCATGCGCATGAGGACCAGGCTGAAGACGATGGCGAGCGGTATCCACAAAAGGAAATGCACCCAGAGCGGCGGATTGATATTGACCTCCATCCAGAGTGCGGCCCCGACAACGATGAAACCGACGATCAGGATGACAAAGACCACCGGACCATCGCCGGCATCGGCAAATGAATAATCCAGGCCGCAGCTGGCACAGGCAGGCTTCATCGTCAGGAAGCCGTCAAACAGCTTGCCCTCGCCGCATCGCGGGCAAAGCCCCCTGATCCCGGCCTTGACCGGCTCGACCGGCGGGAAATGTGCGCTGTCTTCGTTCATACCGTCTTCGTTCCTTCTTGCGCTGCTGCTTCATAAACCATTCGCACCAGCAACGATATATCGGCCCCCGCGACGTATAGGCCTATCAACGCGCTGTCACACGAGCAAAGAAAAAGGCGGGCGCTCATGCACCCGCCTTTAAAATTCTTCATTTCAGAAATCGATCACATATGAGCGATCGGAGCACCCCAGCCGCCCCAGATATAGATCGAGAAGAACAGGAACAGCCAGACCACGTCGACGAAGTGCCAGTACCAGGCGGCAGCTTCGAAGCCGAAATGCTGCTTCGGGGTAAAGTCGCCCTTCAGCGCGCGGATCAGGCAGATCGCCAGGAAGATCGTGCCGACCAGAACGTGGAAACCATGGAAACCGGTCGCCATGAAGAAGGTCGCGCCGTAGATCGAATCCTTGAAGGCGAACGGTGCGTGGATGTATTCGTAGACTTGAACGTAGGAGAACAGGGCGCCGAGCAGCACGGTCAGTGTCAGACCGCTGATCAGGCCCTTGCGGTCGCCGTGCAGCAGTGCGTGGTGCGCCCAGGTGACCGTCGTGCCGGACAGCAGCAGGATGACGGTGTTGTAGAGCGGCAGGTGCCAAGGATCGAGAACCTCGATGCCCTTCGGCGGCCATACACCGCCGGTGAAGACCGTGCGCGTTGCCTGGATGGCTTCGCCCGGGTACAGGCTGGCATCAAAATAGGCCCAGAACCAGGCAACGAAGAACATCACTTCCGAAGCGATGAACATGATCATACCGTAGCGCAAGTGCAGCGACACGACGCGGGTGTGGTGGCCCTCATGCGCTTCCTTGATGGTGTCCGACCACCAGCCGTACATCGTGTAGAGAACGACGGCGAGACCGATGAAGAAGAACCACGGGTGCGCCCAGTCGAGACCGAACAGGTGCAGCGTGCCGCCCGACAGGTATCGCATATAGCCGACACCGCCGAAGGCCATGACGAAGGCGCCGATCGAGGCGATCAGTGGCCAGGGGCTCGGATCGATGATGTGGTAGTCGTGATTTTTCTGATGCGCATCGGCCATGTGGACTATCCCCGAAAAGTCTTTCTCATGTCGTCATTTCCGGCATAGCCGAAAACTGTGATCTGTCAAAGTTTGTTGTCAGTTTCGCCAGGCTTTACCGTCAGCGCCGCAACCGGCTTTGACGGCTCGCGTGCGTAGAACGTGTAGGACAGCGTCAGCGTGTTGATCCCCTTGGTCTCAACCGCCTTGACGATTTCCGGGTCGACGAAGAACACCACCGGCATCTTCAAGTCTTCGCCCGGCTGCAGCGTCGTTTCTGTAAAGCAGAAGCACTCGACCTTGTTGAAATAGGCCCCGGCCGCCATCGGCGTCACGTTGAAGACCGCCTGACCGGTCGTCGCCTTTTTCGCCATGTTGGTTGCTTCGAACTCAATCTGCACGGTTTCGCCGATCTTCAGTTCGATCTCGCGCTGCACCGGCTTGAAGCTCCAAGGCAGGTCGGATGCGATATTGGCATCGAACGTTACCTTGATCTTCTTGTCGAGGATGACCTCAGAGGCCTGCTCGACGCGCTTGGTCGTGCCGTTATAGCCGGTCACCCTGCAGAACATGTCGTAGAGCGGAACGGCCGCATAGGCCATGCCTGTCATACCGACGACGAAGGCGATGCAGGAACCGACGATGACGCCGTTTGCCCGTTCCTTCTTCTGCTCTGGAGCTTTGATCGGTGCCATGATCGTTCCTTACTGAACCATGCCGTTGCTGAACTTGATCAGCGTGACGACATAGAAAATGGCAACGAGGCCGAAGAGCACGATGCCGAGCGCGATATTGCGGCCGCGGCGCGACTTCTTCTGGGCGTCCGTGAGTGTCACGAGTTCCATCAAGCAACCTTTCCTGCAGTAAGCCACAGCGTGGTAATCAGGTGATCGACCATCAGCGCGGAGAAGATCGCGAAGAGATAGACGATCGAAAATGCAAACAGCTTCTTGGCCGGTACCATCTTCTCGTCACCCTCGGGCATGCGGTGCACGCCGATCGAGTACCAGATGAAACCCAGACCAAGCGCGGCAGCGAAAACGCCGTAACCGATGCTCGAAAAGCCGAGGATGGTCGGCACGACGCCGATGATTGCCGTCAAGACGGCGTAGATGACGATCTGCGTCTTGGTGGTCGCTTCGCCCGAAACATTCGGCAGCATCGGCACGCCGACGGCGCCGTAATCGCGCATCTTGAACAGAGCCAGCGCCCAGAAATGGGCCGGCGTCCAGAGGAACGTGATGAGGAACAGCACGATGCTCTCTATGGCGATGCCATTGGTGACACAGGCCCAGCCGATCATTGGCGGGAAGGCACCGGCAGCCCCGCCGATGACGATGTTCTGCGGCGTCGAGCGCTTCAGCCACATCGTGTAGATCACCACGTAGAAGAAAATCGTAAACGCAAGCAGACCGGCCGACAGCCAGTTGACGACGATGCCGAGAATGCAGACGGAGAACGCCGACAGCGTCAGGCCG
Source organism: Pararhizobium sp. (assembly GCF_965279435.1). Lineage (NCBI taxonomy): Bacteria > Pseudomonadati > Pseudomonadota > Alphaproteobacteria > Hyphomicrobiales > Rhizobiaceae > Pararhizobium > Pararhizobium sp. The sequence continues at coordinate 2,557,883 of NZ_CBDIHY010000003.1, read as the reverse complement.
AAAGACAGCGCCTCGTTCGGCATGATCTTGCCAGCCGGGATCGGGCGCTTGGCCGTGCGCGTCATGATCGCGTCGATATCCGCGTCGTACCACATGTTGAGGGCACCGGAAGCTCCAGCACCCACGGCGATACAGAGTATCGCAATGAAACCGATGAATGGATTGATGTGCCCGGGTGCCATCACCATGCCGGCGAGGCCCGTAAACACCACCAGCGACATGACGCGCGGCTTCAGCAGCTCGAAGTAATCGCGCGCAGAGGCTTCAGAGAGACGAACGCCGCCTTCCGTGCCGATCGCTTCGTGATTGTCGATAACCTGCATGTCCAGTCCTTGGATTTGTCCGGCGCATCCATGGCGCCGTGTTGCCGGGCGTTCCCGGCTTTGAGAGAAGCCGCTATTCGAGCGGCTTCGGCCCTGCGTTGAACGAAGCCGCCGTTTCCGGCGGCTTCGGATTGCGTGCGGCGCTTACTTGATGCGCGGCAGCTGTTCCCACTGGTGGAACGGCGGCGGCGAAGTCAGCTGCCATTCGAGCGTGTTTGCACCCTCGCCCCATGGGTTGTTACCGGCAACGCGCTTCTTGGAGAAGGCTTCGAAGACGCCGAACAGGAAGATCAGCACGGCGAAGGCCGAGATGTACGAACCGTAGGACGACACGGCATTCCAGCCTGCATAGGCATCCGGATAGTCGATGTAACGGCGCGGCATGCCAGCAAGGCCAAGGAAATGCTGCGGGAAGAACACCAGGTTCACACCGATGAACATGACCCAGAAGTGCAGCTTACCGATGAATTCCGAATACATGTAGCCGGTCATCTTCGGGAACCAGTAGTACCAGCCGGCGAAGATCGCGAACACGGCGCCGAGCGACAGAACGTAGTGGAAGTGGGCAACCACGTAGTAGGTGTCGTGCAGCGAGCGGTCGAGGCCGGCATTGGCGAGCTGAACACCGGTGACGCCGCCAACGGTGAACAGGAAGATGAAGCCGATCGCCCAGACCATCGGCGTGGTGAAGCGGATCGAACCGCCCCACATCGTCGCAATCCAGGAGAAGATCTTCACACCGGTCGGAACCGCGATGACCATCGTCGCGAAGACGAAGTAGCGCTGCGTGTCGAGTGACATGCCAACGGTGTACATGTGGTGCGCCCAGACGATGAAGCCGACGGCGCCGATGGCGACCATGGCATAGGCCATGCCGAGGTAACCGAAGATCGGTTTGCGCGAGAAGGTCGAGACGATGTGGCTGACGATGCCGAAGCCGGGCAGGATCAGGATGTACACTTCCGGGTGACCGAAGAACCAGAACAGGTGCTGGAACAGGATCGGGTCGCCGCCGCCTTCAGGTGCAAAGAAGGACGTGCCGAAGTTGCGGTCGGTGAGCAGCATGGTGATGCCGCCTGCCAGAACCGGCAGCGAGAGAAGCAACAGGAACGCAGTGATCAGCACCGACCACGCAAACAGCGGCATCTTGTGCAGCGTCATGCCCGGAGCGCGCATATTGAGGATCGTGGTGATGAAGTTGATCGCACCGAGGATCGACGAGGCACCGGCAATGTGCAGGCCAAGGATCACGAGATCCATGGAAGGCCCTGGTGTTCCGGCCGTCGACAGAGGCGGATAGATCGTCCAGCCACCCCCGGAACCATAACCACCGGCCGGGCCTTCGACGAACATCGACAGAAGTACGAGCAGGAAGGCCGGGATGATCAGCCAGAAGGAAATGTTGTTCATGCGCGGGAACGCCATGTCCGGCGCACCGATCATGATCGGAACCATCCAGTTGGCAAAGCCGCCGATCAAAGCCGGCATGACCATGAAGAAGATCATGATCAAGGCATGGGCAGTGGTGAAGACGTTGAACATCTGCTTGCCGCCATCGATGGCAGCGTCGCCCTCGAAGCCGTAAACCATGGAGGCCAGACCGTGGAAGATCTGGATACCCGGTTCCTGCAGCTCGGCGCGCATGAAGACCGACAGCGTGCCGCCGATGATGCCCGCGAAAATCGCGAAGATCAGGTACAGCGTGCCGATGTCCTTGTGGTTGGTCGAGAGAAACCAGCGCTGAAAGAAAGTCAGCGGCTTGTGGGCGTGATCATGGTCGTGCCCGTGATCGTGGGCATGGTCATGAAGGTGGTCGTTTTGCGCGGTTTTTCCGGCCATTGGGTCGAGCTCCCCTTCGAATTCTGTAGGGCGAATTACTGTGCGGCGTTTTCAGCGACGTCTACGGTCTTAGCCGCGCCGTCGATGGAAGCCATGAGTGCCTTGTTCGCATTGCCAACATTGGTGGCGGCAGCAGCAAGCCAAGTGTTGTACTTGTCTTCGCTGACGACGCGGATGGCGATCGGCATATAGGCATGGTCCTTGCCGCAGAGCTCGGAACACTGGCCGTAGTAGAGACCTTCGCGCTCAGCCTTGAACCAAGTTTCGTTGAGACGGCCAGGAACCGCGTCGATCTTCACGCCAAAGGCCGGCATGGCGAAGGCGTGAATAACGTCGGCTGCAGTCACCAGAACGCGGACAGTCTTGCCGACGGGAACGACGACTTCGTTATCGACGGCGAGAAGCCGCGGATATTCGTGCTTGTCTTCCTTGCCGAGCGAGGCGCGGTCTTCTTCCTTCATCATCAGGCTGTCGAAGGAGAGCGGCGTTTCGCCGACTTCATATTCGTAGGACCAGTACCACTGGTTGCCTGTCGCCTTCAGCGTGATGTCCGGATTTTCCGGCGGCGTCAGCTGCGCGGTCAGAAGCTGGAAGGACGGGATCGCCAGAAACAAAAGGACGACGACCGGGCCAAGCGTCCAGACGATTTCAATTGCCGTGTTGTGGCTGGTCTTGGACGGGACCGGGTTCTTGCTTTCGCGGTACCGGAACACGATCCACATCAGCAGCGCCAGGACAAAAAGCGTGATCGGAATGATGAACCAGAGCGTGTAATGCTCGAACCATGTAATTTCTTCCATGATTCCGGTTGCTGCGGTCTGAAAGTTGGTCTGCCATGCGACCGGCTTGTCAGCCAAAGCATTCGAAGCAAAGAGCAGACAGGCAGTCGATGCCAAAACTGCAAAAGCCTTGTTTTTCACTATAGTGTCTCCCTGGGCGCTTGATCAGGATCAAACCGTAACGCAGAATCCTTAGCCATACTGAAGCGCTTCAAACCACAGTTTGATGAACGCCGCAACATCTGTCCATTCAAGCCCATGCGGCATTTTGCGCAAACGACGCTTTTCACACAAACTGTTAAGGCCCTGCGGGCCTTACGGATACCGGCAGCGCGAAAAGCGGCGCTGCCGGTATCCGGTATTTCACGCCACTCTCCCCGCCCCTATACCATATATAATGCAGGCCCGGCACTCCACCGGCGGTGTCTTACAGCATGGATTAACGCCGGCCTGACGTTTTCAGCCTGTTCAGGAGCCCCATTTCCGCCACACCGGGCTGGAATGTACCGCGCGGGGCTTTTCATTTGCGGCTACGCGCTTCAAGAATAGCCAGACTGATTCTTAAGTTTGAGGTTTACATGGGCCTGTCCCTCCTTTCCCGGCTGCCGATCGCGGCGTTCGGACTTGCTGCCACACTCTTTTCCTATACGGCAGCAGCCCAACAGCCCGGAGCACAACAGCCAGGTACACCCGGTACCGTGAAATCCAACCATGGCGCATGGTCGATCGTCTGCGACCAGCCGGCGGGCGCAACTGCAGAGCAGTGCGCTCTGATGCAGAACGTTATTGCCGAAGACCGGCCTGAAGTCGGCCTCTCGGTCGTTGTCCTGAAAACGGCGGACCGTAAAGCGAAGATTCTCCGCGTTCTGGCCCCGCTCGGCGTGCTTCTGCCGAACGGCCTTGGCCTCAACGTCGATGGCAAGGATATCGGCCGCGCCTACTTCGTCCGCTGCTTCTCCGACGGCTGCTATGCCGAAGTGGTTCTGGAAGACGAACTGTTGAAAACCTTCCGGTCCGGCGCGCAAGCGACCTTCATCGTCTTCCAGTCTCCGGAAGAAGGTATTGGCATTCCGGTCGACCTGAAGGGCTTTGGCGAAGGCTACGACGCACTCCCGTAAGGCATTCAGGCAAATCCGAGGAATACCGCCAGTAGGCGGTTTACCGAAACCATCGTTTCCGCGTTGAGTTGACCGAACGGCGCTCCGATTTTGTCCCTGCGCATCGTCATGACCTTGTCCACCATGATCTGTGATGGCTTGCGCAAGCCGTTTTCGTCATCCGGCTGGACGGTTATGCGTAAAAGTGGCGCGTCCTGAAGTGTTCCCGAAACGAGCAGTACGGTCGCTGTCGGTGCCTGGTCGAAGAGATCGGATTGAATGATCAGCGCGGGACGCGGCTTACCGAAATCCCCTGGCAAAGCGATGGTGACGAGATCACCCCGCTTCATTCATCGACCTCACTGATATCGGCAAAAGCGGCATCCATGAAGCCCGCCAGGTCGTCATCTGTGGCCTCGGCCCGCGCAATGATCAGGGATTGGCGCCGGCACTCGGCTGCAAAACCTGCCTTTCGGGAATCCGGCACCCAAATCTGCAATGGACGAAGACCGGCCGCCCGCATGGCGTCCCTTCGCTGCTGAACACGCTCGTTCAAAGCCTTTGCCATCTGCGTCAGCTCCTATTCGTTACATGTAACATAATCTCCAGAACCGGCCTGTCAATAATAACACCAGACCGCAAACTCAAAACTTGCGGCCATAGTGACGCGTCTCTACATGAGAATAAACAGACACATTCCGGAGCTTCGCCCATGAACACCGATCTCATCAAACTGTTCGACAGCGACGAGGCTGCCATTCGCGAGGTTCTGGCGCAGACATTGGCAGGCGCCGATGACGGTGAGCTGTTTATCGAACACAGCCAGTCGGAATCGCTGTCCTTCGACAATGGCCGCCTGAAGGGTGGCAGCTTCAACACCGACCAGGGGTTTGGCCTGCGGGCGGTTGCCGGTGAAGCGGTCGGCTATGCGCATGCGGGCGATCTGTCGCTTTCCGCGCTTAAGCGGGCGGCCGATGCGGTCGGCGCCGTCACACGCGGCTATTCCGGCACGTATGCCGCCGCTCCGCAGCGCACCAACAAGAAACTCTATGGCGACGAGAACCCGATCGGCGAACCGAGCTTCGAGGCCAAGGTTTCGCTGTTGCAGGAGATCGACGCCTATCTGCGCGCCAAGGATCCGAAAGTCCGCCAAGTGACTGCCTCGATCGCCGCCAGCTGGCAGGTGATCGATATCCTGCGCGCCGATGGCGAGCGCATGCACGATATCCGGCCGATGACGCGTCTCAACATCTCCGTTGTGGTTGGCGAAGGCGACCGGCAGGAAGCCGGGTCCTACGGTGTCGGCGGCCGTCGCGGCTTTGGCGATTTCGTCGCTGTCGACAACTGGCAGCGCGGTGCTGACGAGGCCCTGCGCCAGGCATTGGTCAATCTCGGAGCCATCGACGCACCGGCCGGCACCATGGACGTGGTGCTGTCCTCCGGCTGGCCGGGCGTCATGCTGCATGAGGCGGTCGGGCACGGGCTGGAAGGCGACTTCAACCGCAAGAAGACGTCGGCCTTTGCCGGGCTGCTCGGTCAACAGGTTGCGGCTAAGGGCGTGACCGTTGTCGATGACGGCACGATCGAAAGCCGCCGCGGTTCGCTCACCATCGATGACGAGGGAACACCATCCGCCTATAACGTGCTGATCGACGACGGCAAGCTGGTCGGCTACATGCAAGACCGTCAGAATGCCCGGCTGATGGGCATGAAGGCGACCGGCAACGGGCGGCGCGAATCCTACGCGCATGTGCCGATGCCGCGCATGACCAACACCTATATGCTCGGCGGCGACAAGAGCCCGGAAGAGATCATCGCCTCGGTCAAGAAGGGCATCTATGCCGTCTCGTTCGGCGGCGGCCAGGTGGATATCACTTCGGGTAAATTCGTCTTCGGCTGCACCGAGGCTTACCTGATCGACAACGGCAAGATCGGTGCACCGGTCAAGGGCGCGATGCTGATCGGCAACGGACCGGATGCGATGCAGCGGATCACCATGATCGGCAACGACATGAAGCTCGATACCGGCATGGGCAATTGCGGCAAGGGCGGCCAATGGGTGCCCGTCGGCGTCGGCCAGCCGCATCTGCGCATGAACGACACAACCGTCGGCGGCACGCAGGCCTGATTGGTTTTGGAAACAACCTGTTTTTTGAGACCCGGCAGCGATAAGCGCCGGGTGCCTGACTTGAGATGCCCCTTTCCTCAGCCGCGCGCCGGCAGCAGCATGCAGTCGTAGGAGTGCCGCTTCAGCCAGTCGCAGGCGGCATCGGCCTCGTCGCGGCTGTCGAACCCAACGAACCGGGCGCGGTAGATGGTGCCGGCACCGTTCCCGACAGCTTCCGTATAGGGAGAAGCTGATTTCAGCGTATGGCCCGCAACCGACCGTGCCTGCGCCAGCAGCGCTCGTGCTGCCTCCTGCGTCGGTGCCGCCGAAATCTGGATCTGCCAGGCGCCCGCGGGTAGGATGTCTGCGGTATTCTCAAGCTCGTCCATGACAGCCGGACGCTCGGCCGGGATTGTCGCCTGCGACGACGCGATCAAGGCAGCAACCGCATCGCCGCGCTGTCGTTTGGGCGCAGCAAAGGGCAATGGGACATCGGACGCGCCAAGCGCTGCCACCTCGACAGTGCCACGGGTCTTGGCTGCAGCCACCAGCGCGCTGTTGCCCCCGTTTGAGGCCTTGCGCAGATGGCGGTCCAGAAGGGCAGCCATCTTGTCGTCGCGGCTTCGCGCGGTGCGGCCGCCAAGCACGACGCCGACCACCCGCCGATTACCGTCTCTGACAGCGCTAACGAGGTTGAAGCCCGAGGCGTTGGTATAGCCGGTCTTGATCCCGTCCATGCCGTCATAGCGATACATCAGGTTGTTGTGGCCGCGAACCTTGCGGCCGCGAAAGACGAAGCTCTGGGTGGCAAACAGTTTGTACTCCCGGGGAAAGTCGCGCATTAGCGCGATCGCCAGTGTCGACATGTCGCGTGCCGTGGTTACCTGGGCACCGGCGGGCAAGCCGGAGGCGTTGATGAAGACGGTTCGGCTCATGCCCAGCTGGCGCGCTTTCCGTGTCATTGCCTTGGCGAAATTGGCTTCCGTGCCCCCGAGCTTCTCCGCCATGGCGGCGGCGGCGTCATTGCCCGAGCGCACGATCATGCCGAGAACCGCCTCGCGCACGGTCAGCTTCATTCCGGCCTTGAGCCCCAGCCGCATCGGCGGCTTGGCCGCCGCGCTCTTCGACACCTTGATCGTGCTGTCCCAGTGGATAGTGCCGCGATGAAGAGCCTCGAAAGTGAGGTAGAGCGACATCATCTTGGTCAGCGAGGCCGGATGATTGAGTGTGTCGGGATTTTCCGCCGACAGCACCTTGCCTGTGCGCGCATCAAGAATGATCGCGGCACTGCCGGCCCAAGCCATAGCCGGTCCGAGGGCGAAGGTGAGCACCGCCAAAAGCAGGCAACGGAAGGTCATCATGTCGGTCCCCATGCGATGGCACCCGGAAGGGCGCGCGAACTTGCATCATTTCGCAACAGAGCCGTGTCTTTGCTGCAACTTTGCGGCGGATTGTGTTTATACGCGACGACTTTTGCCGCAGTGGTAAACGAAGATTTAACATTGCGGCCGTTCGGCAGGGCAAAGGCAGCGGCATACCGGACTGCAGAGCAGCATCCGGGCCGACCGGCATTTTTGCCCAAATAACGCGACCTTGCGCGACGTTCATTCGTCACGGAACCAAAATCCCTTACCTGCGTTTACCGGACACGCCGCATAACTGCTTGAAAATGCGGCCCGTTCATTGCAAGGGAGTTACATCATGGGACGCGGAATTCTGCTCTGGCTGCTGGGGGTTCCGATCCCCATTATCATCCTTCTCGCCCTCTTCTTCCGATAGGTGGCGCGATGACAATCCCGGTTTCAACGGTACCAGCCGGTACCACCATCGAATCATCGGATTCCGCCGTCAGCTGGGGTGCAATCATCGCTGGTGCCGTGGCTGCGGCGGCAATCACGGTTGTTCTGTCCCTGCTCGGCTCCGGTATCGGCCTGAGCATGGCCTCCCCTTTTTCCTCGCAAGGCGCGTCTCTGACGACCTTTGCCATTACCACGGCGATCTGGCTGATCATTGTGCAATGGGCGTCTGCCGGTTTCGGCGGCTATATCGCTGGCCGCCTGAGGACGAAATGGACTGGGGTCAACCGTGACGAAGTGTTCTTCCGCGATACCGCACACGGCGTTCTCGCCTGGGCGCTTGCAACGTTGATCGTCGCCGGTGCACTCGGTTCGGCCGTATCAGCCACAGTTGGTGCCGGTGTCCAGGCAACTGCAACCGTGACAGCCGGTGCAACAGCGGCGGGTGCTGCGGCAGCGTCTTCGGATGCGGGTAGCAACGCAACATCCTACTTTGTCGATAGCCTGCTGCGGCCAACCACACCCTCGACCGCTCCTGCCGGTACCGCTGCCGATGATACGGCAGGCCAGGTCTCGCGCATCCTTCTTACCAGCGCTACGAATGGCGAAATGTCAGCTGGTGACCGCACCTATCTCGACCAGCTCGTCGCCTCCAGGACGGGCCTGTCGGAAGCGGATGCCAAGGCCCGTGTCGATGGCGTTTTGAAAAGCGTCGACGATGCCAAGGTTGCGGCAACGCAAGCGGCTGAGACAGCACGCAAGACCAGCGCGTCTATCGCCCTGTTCGGCGCCCTGTCGTTGCTGATCGGTGGTTTTGTCGCCGCTGTTGGCGCAGCCCTTGGTGGCCGCCAGCGTGATGAAGTCGACGGCGTACTGGCCCGTTAACAGCATGCAGTGACTGAAACTGGCGAAGGCGGATCGTGAAAGCGGCCCGCCTTCTTCGTTTTTCAACCACCCTGCCAATCTCCCCTTCAGCCGGCGTTAACGCCGCAGCAGCTAATGTCGCGTCGGATATTGCGCTGGGGGATAATCTTGAAAAACATGCTGCGACAGGTGGTCAAACGCACGGCCATTACCGGTGGCCTGACGGTTGCGGGACTGCTGCATGCCAGTGGACTGATGCGGCAGGCGCGTGGGCGCGGCGCGATCTTCACACTGCATCATGTCCGCCCGAAACATCCGCGCACCTTCGATCCCAATGCACATCTGGAGATCACTCCGGAGTTCCTGGATATTGCGATCACAACGTTGAAACGCGATGGCTACCGGTTCATCGCGCTGGATGCGCTGCCCGCCCATCTTTCCTCGGATGATCCCCAGCCAGTTGCCGTTTTCACGCTGGATGACGGCTATCGCAACAATCTCGATCATGCCGCCCCGGTTTTCGTGAGGCATGGCGTTCCCTTCACCGTCTTTGTCGCCGGCGGCTTTATCGACCGCACCCATACGCTCTGGTGGGAAACACTCGCCGATCTTCTTGAACGGCAATCGGGCCTGACCTTCGATTTTGGCGCAGGTGATGAAACTGTCGCGCTCGATAGCGTGCAACAGAAACAGGCCGCCTTCGACCGGTTTGTGGCCTTGCTTCACTCCATCAACGAAGCCACCGCGATTGACCGGCTGAACCGGGTAGCGCAGGCATCCGGCATCGATGCCTTCGGTATCACCGCCGCTTTGACGCTGAACGATGCCGGCCTCAAAACGCTGGTCGAAAATCCACTCGCCAGCCTTGGTGCGCACACCATCAGCCATCGTTCGGTGACGCGCCTGAACGACGAAACGGCGCGCGTGGAAATGGATCTTTCAGCTCGCAGGGTGGAGCAGATCACTGGAGACCGGCCGAAATCGCTGGCCTACCCGTATGGCTTTGCCACCGCCGTCTCGGTCCGCGATCACCGGCTGGCCGCCAGCCTTGGCTTCACCACTGCGGTCACGACGCAGCCTGGAACGCTGTCCGATACCGTCAACACCGCCGCCCTGCCGCGCATCTCGCTGAATGGTCACTTTCAAAAGGCCGGCCACGTCAGCGCACTTGCATCAGGTATCGCCTTCAAATTGATGGGCGCGCGCTAACGCGCGCTCCGGTCAGGGATACATCCGTACCTTGTTCCAATCGCCTTCTGCCTCATCGCGGCGGAACTCGATCCGGTCGTGCAGGCGGAAGGCGCCGTCCTTCCAGAACTCGATCGAGGTTGGCCGGATGCGGAAACCCGACCAGTGATCGGGGCGCGGAATCTCGCCAATGGCATATTTCAACGTGTATTCGGCAACGGCCTTCTCCAGCGCAAACCGGCTTTCGAGCGGCCGTGACTGCTTTGACGCCCAAGCGCCGATGCGGCTGCCCCGCGCGCGGGTCTTGTAATATTCGTCGGCCTCTTCGTTGCTGACAATCTCCACCGGACCACGGACCCGGACCTGACGGCGCAAGGTTTTCCAATGAAAACACATCGCGGCCTTCATGCTGCCGAGAATTTCCTGTCCCTTCTGGCTTTCGAAATTGGTGTAGAAGACGAAACCGCGCTGGTCGAAGTCCTTCAACAGCACCATCCGTACATCCGGCAGGCCATCGGCATCCACAGTCGCCAGTGCCAAGGCATTGGGATCATTGATTTCTGCGGCCTGTGCCTCTTTCAGCCACGTGCCAAAAAGGGAAAAGGGCTCATTCTCTTGCGTGAAGTCACCAGTTGTTAACCCAGTCTCGCTCATATTGCCATCCAATGCCGTAATGTGTGGCGCGGACGCAGTTTCCGCCCGCCGATCAATAAATGTCAGAGCTTGCACGTCGCGTCTTAGGACCTTGAAGCCGCTCTTTCCAGTCTGACAGGTATGCCATTGCAAGACATAGCAAAGTGGATAGAGGACACAAAGGTTTTATCCCGATTGAGTGGGATTGCCGCAGTGTGCCTGGCCACGACCAGCCTTTCGGGATGCCTCGGAGGTCTCGATTTTTCCGGAACACCTGATGTCGACAGGACGGTTGCGACAAGTTCCGTGCCGTCTGCCCGCAGTGATGAAGACAATTCGGACGCGATGACTGTGCGAAACGCCGTGTCCTCCGCCGATGTGACGCGGATTGCCGGAAACCCCATCCCCTGGGCGAATTCAAGCTCGGGCAGCGCCGGTGTGATCAGCAGCATCTCCGAGGAACAGGTCAACGGCACCACCTGCCGCCGGTTCACCACCACCCGCCATTCCTATCAGGGCATCGCCAAGTTCGACGGCAATACCTGCCTGCTCGGCAATGGCCAATGGTATCTTACCAGCTTTGGCCCACGCAGCTGAGTGACCGATTGCCAGACTTCGCTACCGCGCATTAACCACGCTGCAACAAAGACGCGGTGGCAAGCCATTTACACAACCGCCGCACGCCCGCAGCTAACCGGAATTTAAGCAGCTGCTTCTCATCATCACCAGCAAAGGGAAAAGACCGCCAGGAAGCGGCTTCCCGATTGTTTCAACAGGCTGAAGGACCGCTGGATGCGGCGCATCAGTCTTCAAGGGCGGTGACAGGCATGCGTGATCCCTATTCAGTGCTCGGCGTCAGACGCAATGCCGGACCGGATGAGATCAAGGCTGCATGGCGGTCCGTGGCAAAAGCCGTACATCCCGATCAGAACCAGGATGATCCGCTGGCCACCCAGCGTTTTGCCGAGGCCGGCCGCGCCTACGAGGTCTTGAAGGATCCGAAGCTGCGCAACCGCTACGACTATGCCCGCCGCGAGGCGGAACTGCGCCGCATGGAAGAGATGAAGCGCAAGGCACGGGGCACGGAAGACGAGACCATCGATCCGGAAACTGCCGAAGACATGATTTCGCGCATTTTCGAGACCAAGGATCGCGCAAAGGCTCAGAACGCCCGCCCGCCAGAGAAAAAGCCGGCGGCGGCACCGCAGGCAAAGGCCGAGCCGAAACCGGAACCCCGGCCAGAACCAAAGGCCGAAACGGTAGCGGAGCCGGAGGCCAACCCGGAAACAAAGCCCGAGCCATCGGACAAGATGCCGATCTTCGGCGGCTTTCCAAGGGCCGCAGCACCAGCTGCGGACCTTGTCTCGGCCATCGTGCGGCGGATACGCGGGGCTGCCAGCAAACCGGCGCCTGAAAAAGTGCCGGACATTTTCTGCGACGTCACGGTTTCGATCGAGGATATTTTCCGCCGCGAAAAGGCAACGGCAACTTTGCCCGACGGCCAGACGCTGAAGGTCGCCCTGCCCGCCGGCACCACCGATGGCAGCATCGTTCGCCTCAAGGAGATGGGCTACCGGTTGAACGGCATGCAACGTGGCGATGTCGTCGTTGCGGTGCGGGTGCTCCAGGATGGCCGCTTCCGCACCGACGGAACAGACCTGCGCACTACGCTGCCCGTCAATATCCAGGATGCGATCCTTGGATGCGACATGACGGTGGAGACACTGACTGGCCCGGTCAACGTGACCATTCCGCCCTGGTCCGGGTCTGACCATGTGATCCGGCTGGAGGGGCACGGCCTGCCGACAGCAGACGGCAAACGCGGCGATCTTTTGGTGGAGCTGCGGCTGATGCTGTGGGAAAAGCCGGATGAAAAGGTCACCGACCTGATGCGCAGCCTCCGCAACGGCCTATTCCTGTAAAGGTTTTGCGACAAATCCCGTGGACGGCTGCGGGCTTATTGGCTGCTGACCCAATATTACGGGGACTAACAGTTCCTGATCTCACCCGCGCTTGAACCACCGGGACGGCTATGTCATAGCCAAAGCTCGAAAAATTCCGAGCCGACGCGACCGCAAGGGGCGCGAAGGTTCCGGCAGGTTCAACATATGCGAGTTTCCAGTCGGCCAAGCCTGACTGATGAAAGCATAGGCTTTATTGGGGGCATAACATCATGTCGCAAACATCGGGTCTGATGACGGGCAAACGCGGCCTCATCATGGGTGTCGCAAACAATCGCTCGATCGCATGGGGTATTGCCAAGGCAATTCACGCGCAGGGCGGCGAACTGGCATTCACCTATCAGGGCGACGCCTTGAAGAAGCGGGTCGAACCGCTGGCCGAAGAACTCGGTGCAGTCATGGCCGGCCACTGCGACGTCAGTGACGAATCCACCATTGATGCCGTCTTCGAGCATCTGGAAAAAACGTGGGGCAAGATCGACTTCCTCGTGCACGCCATCGGCTTTTCCGACAAGGACGAACTGACCGGCCGCTATGTCGATACGTCGGCTGCGAATTTCGCCCTGACCATGAACATCTCGGTCTATTCCTTCACCGCTGTTGCACGGCGCGCCGAAAAGCTGATGACCGATGGCGGCTCGATGCTGACCATGACCTATTACGGCGCCGAAAAAGTGATGCCGAACTACAATGTCATGGGCGTTGCCAAGGCTGCACTCGAAGCCAGTGTCAAGTATCTCGCCGTCGATCTCGGCCCAAAGAACATTCGCGTCAACGCGATCTCGGCTGGCCCGATAAAGACTCTTGCAGCCTCCGGCATTGGCGACTTCCGCTATATTCTGAAGTGGAACGAGTACAACGCGCCGCTGCGCCGCACCGTCACCATCGAGGAAGTCGGCGATGTCGGCCTCTACATGCTGTCGGACCTGTCGCGCTCGGTTACCGGTGAAATCCATCATGCCGACAGCGGCTACCATGTCATCGGCATGAAGGCCGTCGACGCGCCAGATATCGCCGTCGTCAAGGACTGATCTGCATCTGAAATTACTCCGGGGCTCTCGAATAGTCGGGCGCCCCGGCTCCTCGCGTCGGGCTCCTCAGCCCCCTGCCCCGGAGTTTCTCCGTGACCATCTATGTGATCCGCCACGGCCAGACCGACTGGAATGCGCAAATCCGCATGCAGGGCCAGAAGGATATTCCGCTCAATGATACCGGCCGCAGCCAGGCCAGCGGCAATGGCCGCGCGCTTCTGGCTCTTCTCGGGAATGAGACAAACAAATTCGATTTCGTCGCAAGCCCGCTTCACCGCACCCGCGAGACCATGGAACTCATCCGCGACGCCATGGGGCTTGCCCGCACCGGCTACCGGATGGACGACCGGTTGAAGGAAGTTTCCTTCGGTGACTGGGAAGGCTACACGATGGCCGAACTCGAGCGGGAGATGCCCGAGCGGGTGGCGGAACGTGAACTGTCGAAATGGGACTTCATTCCGCCGGGTCCGGATGCCGAAAGCTACGAGATCCTCTCGTGGCGCGTCGGTGCATGGCTGTCCAGCGTTTCCGGACCGACTGTCTGCGTCAGCCATGGTGGCGTCATCCGCACGCTGTTCAAACTATGCGGCGCCATGGATGCGGAAGAGGCAGCGCTTGGCGCCATTCCACAGGATCGAATCTTGAAGATCGAGAACGGCACGATCGGCTGGCTCTAAGCCTCAGCCCTTGCCGAAGATGGGACGGCGGCCGAATGTTCCGTCAGTCCCGCCACCCAATTGACGCGGCACCGTTGCGGTGCCGCGAACGCAGATTTACTGCACGATTTCCAAATCATTGATGACGCGCTTGCCATCGACCTCGGTGTAGAAAACCAAAACCTTGACGCCTTGCTTCAGGCCATCGAAGTTGAATTCTTCCGGCGCCTGGTAGTTCTTGCCATCGTCCAGCGACAGACTCAGTTTGTCGGTATCGACGCCGGTGATTACGGCTTCGACATCGGCACTTTCGGCGAAGGCGGCAAGCGGCGAGAAGAAACCGGCTGCGGCCATCAATGCAGCAACGATGAAACGCATCTCTCTTGCCCTCTTCAGTGATTCATTCAAATTTATTGTGCCCACTGTTTGACCTCCGATTGTGGCAAAAATCGCCCGTTGCCGTGTCATTTAAAATTTTATCGAATTTGGGCCGCTCATGGTTAACCAAATTCTAATCGACAGCGTTCCTCCCCGTCGAAGCGGCGATTTCATAGCAGGAACAGCCTCTAAAGCCAATCTTAAGACTCGGCCTCTACCGTGAGGCCGGGGAATATGGGGTGCATGGCCGTTGACTAAAAGCGCTACAATCCGTCATCGCGCCTGGACGCTTGCCAGGCTGGCGAAACCGTCGCTTTTCCCCGCTTTCATCGCCGCAGCGGTCGTCTTCACGGGCGGCTATTTCTTCGAGCAGCAGAACCGCGAAAATTTCCGCAGCGAGCTGAAGAGCAACGTTCAAAACGAGCTCAACCTTGTCTCTCTGCGCCTGCAAAGCGAGATCAACAACAACATCACCGCGCTGCGCGGCTTTGCCAACAATTTCTCCGTCGATCCGGCGATGGGGCAATCGCTTTTTGACCAGCTGGCCACCAAGCTACTGCTGCAGAACCCGCAGATGGTGCGCGTCAGCGCCGCCCCCGATGCCGTCATCCGCATGACGTTTCCGCTGAAGGGAAACGAGCGGATGATCGGCACCGATTTCAAGAAATTCGGGTCCTCACGGGTGGCCATCGACCGTGCCGCATCAAAGGCCAAGCCCATTCTGGCGGGCCCGGTCAGATTGCCGAGCGGCCGGACCGGCTTCAACCTGTTTTCGCCGGTCTTCACCCGGATGGATAACAGCCTGGTCTTCTGGGGCTTCATGGAAGCCGTCATCGATGAGCGGGATATCTACGCCAACGCGGGCCTCATCGACACGGGTAAGCATCATGACGAAGCCGACGGCGGCCACCGGCATACCAATATCCAGCTGGCAATCCGCGATGTCTCGGTGAAAACCAGCATTCAGGATGCGTTCTTCGGCGATACCGACCTGTTCGAGAAATCCCCCGTTATCCGCCAGCTGCAACTGCCCGGCGGCACCTGGGAACTGGCCGCGATCCCGGCGGACGGCTGGGCGCAGGAGCCCGCCAACAGCACATGGCTCGAAATTGCCATTCTGGTCGCTGCAGCGGTCATCATCATTCCGATCTTTCTCACCGGCGGGTTCGTCAACGAACGCCAGCGCAACATCGCAAAACTTCGCTCCCGCGAGCGGGAACTGCTGACCGTCTCGCACCGGCTGAACCTGGCGCTTGAGTCCTCCAAGATCGGCATCTGGGAAATCGACCTCGATACCCAGACCCGCTCCTGGGACGAGCGCATGTACCATCTGCATGGCCTGCCACCCGGCAGCGGCGATCCGAGCTATGCGGAATGGCGCGGCTCCGTGCATCCAAACGATATCAAGGCGGCATCGTTGACATTGTTCAGAGCACTGGACGAGGATCTGGAATACCGCTCGCAGTATCGCATCGTCATGCCCGATGGCAGCATCCGCCACGTCCGCAATGCCGGCTCCACCCATGCGGGCGCCGACGGCAAGGCCAAGATCACCGGCATCAGCTGGGATGTGACCGACGACGTGATGATGACGGAGCAGTTGCGCACCGCCAAGGCTGTTGCCGACCAGAAGAACGCCGAGCTGGAAGAGGCGCTGACCGGCCTGTCGGAAAGGGAACAGCAGCTGGAGGCGATGACCAAACGGCTCGACCTTGCGCTTGGTTCCTACCAGTGCGGCATGTGGGAGGCAGACCTTGCTGCTGGGGTCACCTATTGGGACGAGCGCATGCACCAGCTCTATGGGCTGACCTATAGCGATGGCATCACGACACACGAAACCTGGATCAATACGATCCATCCGGATGACCGCGCAGAGACGCTTGCGAACGTTGACCGGACCGCCTCGCAAGGTACTCCCTATGTTCAGGCATCCCGGGTCCAGCTGCCGGACGGAACGATCCGGCATGTCCGCTCCGTTGGCAAGGTCCACGAGACACCGGGCGGCGGCCGTAAACTGATCGGCATCGCCTTCGATATCAGCGATGACGTGCTGTTGACGGATGAGCTGCGCGCCGCAAAGGCGATGGCGGAGGCCAAGAACGATGAACTCGCCGATGCCAAGGACCGTATCGAGCACAACGCGCTGCACGATCCGCTAACGGGGCTTGGCAACCGTCGCATGCTCGACAAGGCGCTTGAAACGCTGTCGAATGCCCGCAAGGACGGCTTGCAGAACATCGCCATCCTGCACATCGATCTCGACCGCTTCAAGCAGATCAACGATACCCTTGGCCATGCTGCCGGCGACGCGATGCTGGTGCACGCATCGAAAATACTGCGCTCCAGTGCGCGGCCCGGCGATATGGTGGCGCGCATCGGTGGCGACGAATTCGTCGTGCTGGTCGCCAATCCGCCGAGCAAGGCTTTCCTGTCCGGTCTTTCCGAACGCATCATTGTCCAGATGCGCCAGCCTGTCGATTACAACGGCTTTCCCTGCCGCTTCGGCGTCAGTATCGGCATTGCGTCCGCCGGCGACATGGCGATCGACGAGCGCCAGCTGCTGGTCAATGCCGATATCGCGCTCTACCGGGCTAAGGAAAGCGGACGCAACCGCCATGAATTCTTCACCGAGGCGCTGCAGGCCGAGATCATCACCACAAAACGCATCGCCGACGAAATTCTCGAAGGCATCGAAAAGAACCAGTTCGTCGCCTGGTATCAACCGCAGTTTGACGCAGGCACCCTGCGGCTCTCTGGCGTCGAAGCTCTGGTTCGCTGGAACCACCCGCGCGAGGGCATTCTGACGCCGGACAAGTTCCTGCATATCGCCGAGGAACTGGATGTGGTGGCAACGATCGACCGCATCGTGCTTGACCGGTCGTTGATTGATGCGATGCGCTGGGCAGCCATGGGGATCGACGTTCCGAAGATCTCCGTCAATGTGTCGGCCAAACGGCTGAGCGACGAGACGCTTCTCAACTCTTTGAAGGGCCTGTCTTTCAAGCCCGGCCAGCTATCGTTCGAACTGGTGGAATCAATCTTCCTCGACGAAAGCGACGACATCGTCACCGCCAATATCGAGGGCATCAAGAAACTTGGCATCGATATCGAGATCGACGATTTCGGCACCGGCCATACCTCGATCGTCAGCCTGCTGAAAATCAAACCGAAACGGTTGAAGATCGACCGGCAGCTGGTCGCACCGATCCTTAATTCCCGCAACGAACAGGCATTGATCCGCTCGATCATCGAAATCGGCCGGTCGCTTGGCATCGAGACGGTGGCCGAGGGCGTGGAAACCATGGCGCATGCGGAAATGCTCGGCCTGCTCGGCTGCGACCTGTTGCAGGGCTATGCCTTCGCCAAGCCTTTGAGCTTCGACAAGTTCGTGGCATTTGCCAGCAAGGAAGCCCTGCGGCTGGCCTCCTGATTAGCCTTTGCGGCGAGACAGACTGTTCACGCGGCAATCATGATATTTCGCCAGAAAGGTTTTCCCTTTCCGGCGTTTTCCACTATGAGTGCGCCTACTGAATGGCGCAGCGGCTCGCCCGGATGCGCTTGGCCTCATATCCGGTTGCCTGATCCATGTCGCACAATACTTTCGGTCATCTTTTCCGCGTTACCACCTGGGGCGAAAGCCACGGCCCGGCGCTCGGCTGCGTCATCGACGGCTGCCCTCCCGGTATCCGTTTCACCCTGCCCGAGTTGCAGGCCTGGCTCGACAAGCGCAAGCCCGGCCAGTCACGCTTCGTCACCCAGCGCCGCGAGGACGATCTGGTCAAGATCCTCTCCGGCGTGATGCTGGACGGCGACGGCGAGACAATGATTACCACCGGCACGCCGGTCTCGATGATGATCGAGAACACCGACCAGCGCTCCAAGGACTATTCCGAGATTTCCAAGAGCTACCGGCCGGGCCACGCCGATTATACATATGACGTCAAATACGGCATCCGCGACTATCGCGGCGGCGGACGCTCATCGGCGCGCGAGACGGCGGCCCGTGTTGCAGCCGGCGGCATTGCCCGCAAAGTCGTGCCGGGACTTCTGGTTCGCGGCGCGCTGGTGCAGATCGGGAAGCACAAGATCAACCGCGACAACTGGGACTGGAACGAAGTCGGCAACAACCCGTTCTTCGCGCCGGATCCGGCCATTGTTCCGGTCTGGGAAGAATATCTCGACGGCATCCGCAAGTCCGGGTCCTCGGTCGGCGCCGTCGTCGAAGTCATAGCCGAAGGTGTGCCGGCCGGTATCGGCGCACCGATCTACGCCAAGCTTGACCAGGACATCGCCTCCAACCTGATGTCGATCAACGCTGTCAAGGGTGTGGAGATCGGCAACGGTTTTGGCGCTGCCGAAATCACCGGCGAAGAAAATGCCGATGAAATGCGGATGGGCAATGACGGCCAACCGATCTTCCTGTCGAACCATGCCGGCGGCATCCTCGGCGGCATCTCGACCGGCCAGCCGGTGATCGCACGCTTTGCCATCAAGCCGACCTCCTCGATCCTCACCGAACGCCAGTCGATCGACAGTGACGGCAACAATGTCGATATCCGCACCAAGGGCCGTCATGACCCCTGCGTCGGCATCCGCGCTGTCCCCATCGGTGAAGCCATGCTTGCCTGTACCATTGCCGATCACTACCTGCGCGACCGTGGCCAGACCGGCCGGTTGAAGTAACATCCAAGGAAGAACCCATGCCCTTTGACCAGAAGCGCGTTGCCGATGCCATCCGGGCCTTCGAGGCCGGCGAAATCGTTGTTGTTACCGATGACGACGGCCGCGAGAACGAAGGCGACCTGATCGTCGCAGCTGTGCATTGCACGCCGGAAAAGATGGCCTTCATCGTGCGCCACACATCCGGCATCGTCTGCACGCCGATGCCGAAGGAAGAGGCCAAGCGCCTCAACCTCAACGCCATGGTGGCGGAAAACGATTCGGCTCACACGACGGCCTTCACCGTCACCGTCGATTTCAAGCACGGCACGACGACAGGCATTTCGGCCGAAGACCGGACGCTGACGGTGCGCAACCTTGCCAACCCGAACGTGGGGGCAGCCGACTTCACCCGCCCCGGCCATATCTTCCCGCTGGTCGCCCGCGAAGGCGGCGTGTTGATGCGGTCCGGCCATACGGAAGCCGCCGTCGATCTCTGCCGCCTTGCCAGCCTGCCGCCGATCGGCGTCATCTGCGAACTGGTCAACGACGACGGCACGGTGACGCGCGGACCGCAGGTGACTGATTTTGCTGAAAAGCATGGTCTCAAGCAGGTCTCGGTCGCCGATCTCATCGCCTACCGCCAGCGCAAGGAAACGCTGATCAATCTGGAGGCGACCTTCGACGTCGACACCCCCTATGGCAAGGCCAAGGCGCATGCCTATTCGCTACCCTGGGACCCGATGCAGCATCTCGCCGTCACCTTCGGCGACATCCGCGACGGCGTCGATATCCCCGTCCGCCTGCATCTGGAAAATGTCGCCGCGGACGTGTTCGGCCGCGATTGCCAGCTCGATCCGATCATGAAGCGCATGTCCGAACAGGGCCGCGGCGTCATCGTCTATCTGCGCGAAGGCTCGGTCGGCGTCGGGGTCTCAACGACCGCACGCGCCGGCAAACATGAGCGCGAAGAGCACAGCGAAGCACAGGCGCGCGAAAGCGAATGGCTGGAAATTGGCCTCGGCGCCCAGATCCTGAAGGATCTCGGCATCACTTCGATCCGCTTGCTCTCCTCGCGTGAGCGCCACTATGTCGGGCTGGAAGGTTTCGGCATCGAGATCGCGGCGACGGAAATCATCTGAGGGGCAGGCGCCCGCATGAACATTCAAAGGTCGCCGGTTCCATTGCCACCGGTGGTCTAAGACTGCAGGCAAACCTTAAACCTTAGGGTTTGGGCTTTCCGTTGATTCTCTGGGCACCTCATCTCCTGCGTCATGCTCGCCCTTGTGGCACTGCTGTCCGGTTTAAAATCCCAACCCGCTCAAGGTCATCTGTCCTGTGTCGTTTGATGGGCTGGGTGGTGGCTTTGTGAGGCTGTCGGTTCGGCGGCGATGCATGAGATTGGCGCGCACGAGGCGGGCGAAGGCGAGCGGACTCTGGACGTTTGTCTGATCGGCCTGGGCCATGCGCAACAGCAGATAGGCGATGAGGGCGGCGGCAATCTGGATACGGACCGCGTTCTCGCTATTGCCGAGAAAATGCCGGATCTTTAGCGTCTGCTTGACCCAGCGGAAGAACAGTTCGATCGCCCAACGGCGCTTGTAGAGATCGGCGATCTCGTCCGCTGGCGCATCGAGATCGTTGGTGAGCAACCGCAAAACCTTGCCTGTTTGTGTCCTGACACTGATCTCGCGCACGGGATCGCCAAACGGGTTCTTGCGGTTTTTCGCCTGGCGGGCTGGCAACAGGCCGATGCGGTCGGACAGGATGGTGCCGTTGCTGTTGAGCGGTTGTTCGCGCGTTACGGCCAGCGGCGTATGCGACTTGAACCGCGTGACGATCCGGCATCCGGCCTTGTCCATTCTGGCCCACCAGCCGAAATCATAATAGCCGAGATCGAAGACATGGGTGGCGCCCGCTTCGATCGGCATGACCTTGGCTGCGGTGATGTCATTGACATTGGCAGGCGTCACCGCCGCGTAGATCGGCCGTTCGGCCAGCGCATCATAGACGATATGGACCTTGGCACCGCAGGCCTGATGGGAAAACTGCGCCCAGTCGCTTCCCGCTCCACTCAGGCGGACCCCAGTCGCGTCGATCAGATAGGTGGCCTCACCGGCCGCCCGGCGCAGGCCGCGTCCTGCCCTTGCCACCAGTTCAGCAAACAGGCCGGCAAACACCGCGCTTGAACGCTTCGCATTGGCGTCGGCAAGCGTCGAGCGCGAGGCCGGACGCGCACCGAGATGGTAAAGACGCGCCGCATGACTTTCCAAACCGCCGGCGATCTCGCGCAAACTCACCGCACCGGCCAATTGGCCGTACAAAAGGGCGATCAACTGTGTCCGCGTCGAGAGCCGCCGAACATGTTTGTCGGCCCCATGTTCCTCCACAAGCCTGTCAAAAGCCGACCATGGAACGCGCTTCAAAAGATCATGAAAGACGCTATTGTGATGCCGCACGGGGTTGCTCCTCCTTCGTGTTCGAGATCGTCGCCAAACGCTCGAATACGAGTAGAATCAACACCGTGCACCATGTCTACAAAATTTAAACCGGACAGCAGTGCCCTTGTGGCGGGCATCCAGCCAGCTCAAGTCTTTGAGCTGAAATAGTCTTTTGACCCGACGGACGTCGGGTCGCTGGATCCCCACCACAAGGGTGAGGATGACGGAGCTTGAGGCTTCCAATCTGCCAGAGCGAACATCCGCAGAGTTTGTTAGCAGTCTGAAACCACGGTCAGGGCATGACCGTTGGTCTTTTGTGTTTACTGGGAGAAAGAGCGACACCGATTTGCCTTGGCCTGGAACTCCGAAAAAATCAGGGCATAGTTGCCAAGGCGCGGGAGGGATGTTCGAAAATGGCCGTTTTGCAGACAACGCGACTGACGCTCAGTCCTTGCACACCAAATGACTGCGCTGATTTCATCGACCTTGAGCGTGATCCGGAGGTCATGCGTTTTCTGAATGGCGGCCACGCCGTTGATCGTGAGACGATAGGTCCGGATGCGACGTTCCTCACGCCCAGAGGAACGGAGCCCTACATTTGGACGGCGCGCCGGACAGCCAACGGTGCGTTCGTCGGGTGGTTTTGCCTGTGGCCGGAGAGCGAGGGCTTGGCCGAGCTCGGATATCGCCTGCGCAGGATGGATTGGGGCCAGGGGCTGGCTTCGGAGGGCGCGCTGGCTCTGGTTAATTGGGGCTTTGAAAGCGGTCAGTACGACAAGATCGCGGCAACGACGATGGCAATCAACCTCGGATCGCGCCGCGTGATGGAAAAGATCGGCCTGAGCTACGCACGTACAGTCATGTACGACGGACCGGATCCTATTCCCGGCAGCGAAAATGGCGAAGTGTGGTACGCGTTGACGCGCTCGGACTGGAAAGGCGTCTAACCGTCCCATCCCGCCAGAAACACCACCCGCTCTACCCCCGCGAACTTTGCCACACGGGCCAACTCTGCCTCCAGCCGCTCCATCCGGCCCGACGATGAGCGGACGCCCTTTTCCCACCAGAGCCGCTTGACGTTCAGCGCGCCGGTCTTGCGCTCGGCCTTCATGTCGATGCGGCCGACGATGCGGTCGCCTTCGAGCAGCGGGAAGACGTAATAGCCGTATTCGCGTTTCGGCTCGGGCACGAAGATTTCGATGCGGTAGTAGAAGCCGAACAGCCGTTCGGTGCGGTTGCGGTCGCGAATCAGCGGATCAAAGGGGCTGAGCAGCCGAAGACGCGCCGGTGGATCGATGAGATCGCCAAGGTTGTCGGGGAAGCCGGTGAAGGCATAGGAGAGGCGCGGCTTGTCACCGTCGGCAGGCTCGATCATCACCTCGCACAGTTCATCGCGATGATCGCTGACCCAGGCCTTGGCTTCCTCCGGCGAGATCAGCGCGAAAAAGGCCGAGAGTTCGCCGTGCGTGGCAAAGCCGAGCCGGGTCAGTGCCGCGCGGCAGCACCAGTCGACGAACTCCTCGTGGCTGACATCCGGCTCGTGATGATGGCCGGGGATGACCCGCTCGGTCAGATCGTAGACTTTTTGGAAATTATCCCTCCGGGCGATTGCCACCTTGCCGGTGCGCCAGAGATATTCGAGCGCCGTCTTGGACGGATGCCAGTTCCACCAGCCGCCGGATACCCTGCCCTCAAACTTGAAATCGCGCGCCATGACTGCGCCTTCGGCGTGAATTTTCGCATAGATTTCGTCAAAAGCCTCTTCGAAACCTTCCTCGCGCCATTTGCGCCAGCGCTCGATGATGGTTTCGCCTTCGCGACGAAAACGGTGTTTCCAGTAGACGAAGAAACGGCTCGGGATGATCGAGGCGTCGTGCGTCCAGTGCTCGAACAGCGCTCCGTCCTTTTCCAGAAGCTCGGTCAGGTGCTCGCGCTTGTAGGTCTGGTTGCGGGAAAACAGGATCTGGTGATGGGCGCGCTCGACGGTCGAGATGCTGTCCACCTGAACGAAACCGATCTCATGGATGAGATCGAGCAGACCCTGCTTGCCGAGCGCCCGGTTGGGGGCTGCGGCCAGGCCTTGCTTGTTGAGGAAGATGCGCCGGGCATCGCGGTTGGAAACGAGAATCGCCATTCGACAATCTAGGCAAATGTTCACACTTTGTTCAAGTCAAAACCGGAGCCTATTTCCATCCATCAGGAAATCGTCCTATAGAGCCTCGACATTCGAACGCGGGGGACGCGGATTGGACATACGCTTTTCCGGCGCATCAGTGAGATATGGCGAGCGCGCGGTTCTTCAGCCGCTCACGCTGTCGCTGACCGAGCGGCGCATCGGCATTATCGGGCTGAACGGCTCCGGCAAGACCACATTCGCGCGGCTGATCAACGGGCTGGTCAAGCCGACCACCGGCACCGTGACGGTCAACGGTCTCGATACCGTGCAGGACGCCAATGCGACGCTGGCTGAAGCCGGCTTCATATTTCAGAACCCGCAGCACCAGATCATCATGCCGATCGTGCACGAGGATATCGCCTTCGGGCTGAAGAACCGTGGGCTGAAGGCGGACGAGATCGAACGCCGGACAGCCGCCGTGCTCGAACGCTTCGGCATCGCGCATCTGGCGAGGCGCCGCGTGCACGAGCTTTCGGGCGGCGAGACGCAGCTGGTCGCCATCGCCAGCGTGCTGGTGACCGGGCCCGGCATCCTCATTCTCGACGAACCAACCAACCAGCTGGACTTGAAAAACCGGCGTCTGGTGGAAAATACCATTGCCGGATTGAGCGAGCACACCATCGTCATTAGCCACGACCTACCGCTGATCGAACGGTTCGACCGGGTATTGCTGTTTCATGACGGCAGGCTTGTTGCCGATGGCCCGGCAGAGGAAAGCATTCGCACCTATCACGAGGTGGCCGGATGCTGAACGGGCTGAATATCGAGGGCACGACGCCGCTGCACCGGATGTCCGTCCGGGCTAAGCTCGCCATCCTGCTGGTCTGCGGGCTGGCGCTTTATGCCGTTTCGTCCCTTTATATTCTGATCCCCGCCTTCATCATCGCCGCCTTGATCTATTTCACCACCGGCCTTTCCTTTCGCGAGGGCGTGTCTCGCCTGCAGCCCATCCTGTTCACCATTCTCATTCTGCTGATCGCAACCGCCTATCTCACATCGCTGCGCGAGGCAGCCGAGAGCTTCTTCCGGCTGATGGCGATCGTGCTGTTTGCCGGTGCGGTGACGGCGACGACGGCGACCGGTGCCTTCATCGACGAAATCACCCGGCTGCTGCAGCCGCTCGATCGCCTCGGTCTGGTGCGGGCCGCCGATGTCGGGCTCGCCTTCGGGCTGGTGCTGCGCTTCGTGCCGGATATCTTCAACCATTACCAGTCGATCCGCGAGGCGCACCGGGCACGCGGGCTGAAGGTGCGGCCGTTGACGATCCTTGCGCCGTTGATCATCCTGACACTGAAAGAAGCCGACACGATCGCCATGGCGATTGACGCACGCGGCTTCCGGCGGCCACGCGAAAAAACAAAACTGACGGTGGAGAGCTAATTCACCTCTGACCCTTTTCCGGCCTTGGCCAACCACATGCACAAATATCGATCGACAAAGGACCTGCCATGACCACCAGAGACCTCGTTCTCATTGCCCTCTTCACCGCGATCATCGTCGTTCTCGGCCTCATTCCGCCGGTGACGCTCGGCTTCATTCCGGTGCCAATCACGGCCCAGTCGATGGGTGTGATGCTGGCGGGCTGCATCATCGGCGCCAGGCGCGGCGCGCTTGCCTATGTGCTCCTGGTGCTGTTGGTGGCGATCGGGCTGCCGGTTCTCGCCGGTGGCCGGGGCGGCCTTGCCATCATTCAGGGCCCGACCGGCGGCTTCGTGCTCGGCTGGATCGTTGCCACCTTCATTACCGGCCTGATCGCCGAGCGACTGGTCAAGGAAGGGCAGAGCGAGGTCAGGCAGTTCGCCGGCTTCTTCATCGCCTCGGTCGTCGGCGGTATCGGCGTGCTCTATGTTATCGGCATGCCATGGGTGACCGCAGTCATGGGTACGCCACTGACGGAAGTGGCAAAAGGTTCGCTCGTCTTCATTCCGGGCGACATCGTCAAGGCCGTGATTGCAACGCTGGCCGCCCGCGCAGTTCTCGCCGGTTATCCGCTTCTGCACGCACGCGCCTGAGCGCCTGTGGCGGATCATCTTGCAACCCTTGTGGCGGAGTATGGCAGGCCGGAGGATGTGATCCGGCTTGCCAGCCTGCCCCGCCCGGCGCTTGAACCGGGCATGGTCGAAATCACAGTCGAACGCGCGGCGATCAACCCGTCAGACCTGATCCCGGTGACGGGCGCCTACAACAATCGCACCATTCTGCCGTTTGTTCCCGGCTTCGAGGGTGTCGGCACTGTCAGCCGCGTCGGCGCTGGTGTGACCGGCCTGAAACCCGGTGACCGCGTCCTGCCGCTCGGCGCAAGCGGCCTGTGGCAGGCCGCTCTGCAGCGGCCCGCCGATTGGTGCTTTGCCGTGCCGGATGATCTGTCGATCGAACAGGCGGCGACTGCGTACGTCAATCCGATGACGACGCTGCGGCTGATCGCAGCGTTGAAGGATCATTTTGGTGTCTCCTCCCGGCTTACAGGCCGCAGGATCGGGGTCACGGCAGCCGGCTCCGCAATCGGCCGGATGCTGCTGATGGTGCTGTTGGCCGAGGGTGCCGAAGTAACCGCCATCGTGCGCAGCGAGGCAACGGCTGCTCGCCTGCCGGCCTTGCCGGGTCTTCAGACACTTGTGACCGGGCAACGGCCCATCGGCAAGGATATGGTTTTCGACGCGGTGGTCGATGCCGTCGGCGGCGTCACCGGCGGTGACCTGCTCCAGAACAATCTGTCGGCCGGCGGTGTCTTTCTGCAATATGGCGCGCTCAGTGGCATACCGATTACGCAAGAGGCTCTTTCGGCTCGGCCGGATGTGCGCTTTGCCTTCCTCTGGCTGCGCTCCTTCGTCCATTCCGCCGGCAGGCAGGCGCTCTCCAGCGCGCTTGCACACTGTTTCGACGGCCTGCGCGATGGCACGTTTGCGAGCGAGATCGCAGCCACCTATCCGCTGTCGCGTATCAAGGAGGCGCTCGCCCTTCATCATTCCCCGGACCGCATCGGCAAAGTGCTGATCGACCCGCGCTGTTGAAAACATAGCAAACGCCCTACCTAACGCATGGACCTCGAACCCCTGAAGCCATAGGTTCCCGCCATGACCACGATCCTGTTCGAAAACCCGATCTTCCTGGAACACAAGGTTCCCGAAGGCCACCCGGAACGGCCCGACCGGCTGAAGGCGCTGAACCTTGCGCTGGAGCATGAGCGGTTTTCACCGCTGTCGCGGCAAATGGCGCCGCAGGGCAACGAGGATCTCGTGCTGCTTGCCCATCCCGAACAGCACCTGCGCACTGTGATGTCTGCCATTCCCGAGGAAGGCATCAACTCTGTGGAGGCCGACACCTATGCCAGCCCCGCCAGCCTGCAGGCCGCCTTGACCGGCATCGGCGGCGCGGTTGCGGCCGTCGATGCGGTATTTTCCGGTAAGGCCGACAATGCCTTCGTCGCCTCGCGGCCGCCCGGCCACCATGCCGAGAAGAACAAGGCGATGGGCTTCTGCTTCTTCAACAATATCGCCATCGCCGCCCGCCATGCCCAGCAGAAATACGGTGCCGAACGGGTCGCCATCGTCGACTGGGACGTGCACCACGGCAACGGCACGCAGGATATTTTTTGGGACGATCCGTCGGTGCTGTTCTGTTCGACGCACCAGATGCCGCTCTACCCCGGCACCGGTGCCAAGACCGAGACGGGCGCCGGCAATATCGTCAATGCGCCACTGTCACCCGACACCGGCAGCGATCATTTTCGCGAAGCCTTCAAGTCGCGCATCCTGACGGCGCTCGACGATTTTCGCCCGGATTTCATCCTGATCTCGGCCGGCTTCGACGCCCATCACCGCGACCCCCTGGCGCAGATCAATCTGGTTGCCGAGGATTTCGACTGGGCGACCGGGCGTCTGCTTGACGTCGCCGGGAAAACCGCCAACAACCGCATCGTCAGCCTGCTCGAAGGCGGCTACGATCTCCAGGGGCTGGCCGAATCGGCAGGAACCCACATCTACCGCCTGATGAGAGGATGACCATGACCACCACCCCGCAAACGGGCGCCGCCCCGATCGACGTATCCGCCCTCTCCTTCGAAAAAGCCGTCGAGGAACTCGAAGCCATCGTTTCGGCGCTGGAGCGTGGCGATGTGGCGCTCGACAAGTCGATCGAAATCTACGAGCGCGGCGAAGCTTTGAAGAAACATTGCGAAGCGCTTTTGGGTGCTGCCGAAAACCGCATCGAGAAGATCAGGCTCGACCGGGCCGGAAAGCCGCAGGGCGTCGAACCGCTCGACGGGGAGTGAGTGGCTATGGCTGTTCTTGATTTTCGACCGGCGAAAGCTTAAAAGGGTCATATATGACCTTTTTTAAGGAATATTGCCATGTCCACGATCAGCTTGAAAGATGCGAAAGCCTCGTTTTCCCATGTGATTGATAAAGCCGCATCAGGCGAGTTCGTGACGATTACGCGACACGGCCGTGCTGCTGCAGTGATGGTCAGTGTTGGGGCGGCAGAAGCAGCAAAGAAAGCGCTTGGGGCCAATCAGCCGAGTCTTGTGCACTATCTGAAAACATTCCCGGCCGATCTTGACGCTGGCGACGATGTTTTCGTTCGAAATCCGGCGCCATCGAGAGACGTGGACCTGTGAACGGGTTTCTGCTGGATACCAATGCCATCTCGATGTTTGCACCATCTCGCGCCGAGCCCTCCCAGGCTTTCGCGGCATGGATGGATGAGCAGGAGCGGTCAAACACCATCTACCTCTCTGCCGTCAGCATCCATGAAATCGAAAAGGGCATCAGGATCCTGGAGCATAGGGGAGCCACATCAAAGGCCGACACACTGGCACTCTGGCTTTTTGGTCTCACATCCGCCTATGCCGACCACATCCTGCCGCTTGATACCGATGTGGCCAGAATTTCCGGAGAGCTAGAAGCAGGTGCGATATCGGCTGGCCATAACCCAGGTGCGGCGGATGCCATGATCGCGGGAACGGCAAAGGCCCATGGTCTCATCGTGGTCACCCATAATCTCAAGGATTTCGAGCCGTTTGCCGTGACTGCCAGATCGCCGGATCAGATTGCCCGTTGATTTTGGCAAACAACCGTTGACATGATGCGACGGTGTTCGAACATCCTGATAGCGAACCCGCTTTCAAACGATAGTCGCTCCAATCCTGCCTATCAGAAAGGATTACCCCATGTCCTTCTTTCCCGGACCAGACCCCGAAGCCGGTGATGCGCCGGCGTGCGATGCAATCGAGCATCTGATCATTCCGCGCACCAGCGACATCGGCAATCTGCAGGTGCGCCGGGCACTGCCGACCGCAAAGCGGCGACTGGTGGGGCCGTTCATTTTCTTCGACCGCATGGGACCTGCCTTGCTCAAGGCAGGCCAGGCGCTGGACGTGCGGCCGCATCCGCATATCGGGCTGTCCACCGTCACCTACCTGTTCGACGGCGAGATCAAGCATCGCGACAGCCTTGGCACTGAAATGGTCATCGCGCCCGGCGACCTCAACCTGATGACGGCGGGACGCGGTATCGTGCATTCGGAACGCTCGCCGGAAAACCTGCGCGGCAAACCGCAATCGATCTCCGGGCTGCAGACCTGGCTGGCCCTGCCCGATCAATATGAAGAGATCAACCCGATATTTGCCCATACCGAAAAGCGAGACCTGCCCTCCTTCACCATCGACGGACTGGAAGGCCGGGTCGTCATCGGCCAGTTCGAAGGCATGAAGTCGCCGGTTTCCGTGTTTTCTGACACGATCTATGTCGACTTGAGGATCGAGCCAGGTAAGAGCGCGCCGTTTGCGGCCGAATGGGAGGAGCGGGCGCTCTATATCCTCGAGGGCGAGGCGATCATTGCAGGCGATCATTTTGCCGACAATCAACTGCTGGTTTTCCGAGCAGGCGACGCGATTACCGTCACGGCGGGACCGGCTGGCTGTCATATCATGCTATTTGGCGGAGCAGCCCTTGGCTCGGCCCGGCATATCTGGTGGAATTTCGTGTCCTCATCCAAGGAACGGATCGAGCAGGCCAAGGAAGAATGGCGAACCGGCCGTTTCGACATCGTTCCGGGGGATGAAGAAGAGTTTATCCCTTTGCCGGAACGGTAATATTGGTTAAACTCACAGCTGTGCCGCCAGAAAACCTGTTTTTGCAATCTATAACGATTCTGTTTAAGACGCGGCTCCTAGCGGACACCAAACACCAGAGATCGCGGCTCTCTTGAAGGCGCGAGAACGAAGGCCTTAGCGTGACACAATTGCCAGTCCATCCAATGCCGGCGACCCCTCTTCTCGATCAGGTTATCTATCCCGACGATTTGAAGAGGATCGACGACAAGGACTTGCCGCAACTGGCAGCCGAACTGCGCTCCGAGATGATCGATGCAGTGTCGCGCACCGGCGGCCATCTGGGTGCGGGTCTTGGCGTCGTCGAACTGACCATCGCCATCCACAAGGTCTTCAATACTCCGCATGACCGGCTGATCTTCGATGTCGGCCATCAATGTTATCCGCACAAGATCCTCACCGGCCGCCGTGACCGCATCCGCACGTTGCGCCAGGAAGACGGCCTGTCCGGCTTCACTCGCCGTGCGGAAAGCGAATACGATCCCTTTGGCGCCGCCCATTCCTCGACCTCGATTTCCGCAGGCCTCGGTATGGCCGTCGCAGCCGATCTCTCGGGTGAACATCGCAATGTCATTTCCATTATCGGCGACGGCGCCATGTCGGCCGGCATGGCCTATGAGGCGCTCAACAATGCCGGTGCGCTCGATGCCCGGCTGATCGTCATCCTCAACGACAACGACATGTCGATCGCACCGCCGACCGGCGCCATGAGCGCCTATCTGGCCCGTCTTGCCTCCGGCCGTACCTATATGGGCTTCCGTGATCTCGGCAAGAAATTGACGGCCTATCTCGGCAAGAAGGTCGACCGGGCGATCACCCGCGCCGTCGAACATGCGCGCGGTTATGTCACCGGCGGCACCCTGTTCGAGGAGATGGGTTTTTATCATATCGGCCCGATTGACGGCCATTCCTTCGAGCACCTGTTGCCGGTGCTGCGCAACGTACGCGACAATTCCAAGGGCCCTGTGCTGATCCATGTGGTGACCCAGAAGGGCAAGGGCTATCCGCCGGCCGAAGCTGCTGCCGACAAGTATCATGGCGTCAACACGTTCGACGTCATCACCGGCGCGCAGGCGAAAGCCAAACCGAATGCGCCGGCCTATACGTCCGTCTTTGCCGAGGCGCTGACGCAGGAAGCGGGTTATGACGACAAGATCGTCGCCGTCACCGCCGCCATGCCGTCCGGCACCGGCCTCGACAAGTTCGCACTGGCTCATCCCTCGCGCTGCTTTGATGTCGGCATTGCCGAACAACATGCAGTGACCTTTGCCGCCGGTCTGGCGTCCGAAGGCTACAAGCCGTTCTGCGCGCTCTATTCGACCTTCCTGCAGCGCGGCTATGACCAGGTGGTGCATGACGTGGCGATCCAGGGATTGCCTGTCCGCTTCCCGATCGACCGCGCCGGTTTTGTCGGTGCTGACGGCCCGACCCATGCCGGTTCGTTCGACACGACTTATCTCGCTACCCTGCCCGGCTTTGTCGTCATGGCAGCGGCCGACGAGGCGGAACTCAAGCATATGGTGCGCACTGCGGCGGCCTATGATCAGGGTCCGATTTCGTTCCGCTATCCGCGCGGCGAAGGTGTCGGCGTCGAGATGCCGGAGCGCGGCCAGATTCTTGAAATCGGCAAGGGCCGGGTGATGAAACAGGGCTCGAAGGTGGCGCTGCTGTCGTTCGGTACGCGTCTCGCCGATTGCCTGCTCGCCGCCGAAGACCTCGATGCCGCAGGGCTTTCGACGACGGTCGTCGATGCGCGTTTTGCAAAACCGCTCGATCACGACCTGATCCGCCAGTTGGCCAAGCACCACGAGGTGCTGATCACCATCGAGGAAGGCGCTGTCGGCGGCTTCGGCAGCCATGTGCTGCAGTTCCTCGCCCATGAAGGCCTGCTCGACAACGGCCTAAAAATCCGGCCATTGGTTCTGCCCGATATCTGGATGGAACAGGCCAAGCCCGAAGCGATGTATGCCAAGTCGGGCCTCGACCGCGCCGGGATCGTTTCGACGGTGTTCAAAACGCTCGGCCAGAAGCAGCAGGTCGGCTCCAGCGTCGCAGGCTGAGGTGCAAGATTTTCCCATCGGCATTGATCAACGTTGCCAACCCCGTGCGGCGGCACGGGGTTGGCAAATGTTTATAAACTGAGCGCATCACTGATCCGCACCATTGAGGTGCCCGACCCGCAGCGACCTTCTATGGGCTGCGGCGGTCAGATGTTGGCGCCGCCATCGATGGTGATGCTTGAGCCGGTGATGAAGCGGCTTTCCTCTCCGGCGAGAAACGCCACGAGGGCGGCGATGTCCTGCGCCTTGCCGAAGCGGGGAATGGCCATCAGGGCAAGCTGCGGTTCGGCATGCTCACCCTCTGCAGGGTTCATGTCGGTGTCGGTGGAGCCGGGCTGAACGATATTGACGGTGATCTCCCGTGGACCGAGATCGCGAGCCAACGCCTTGGTCAGACCGACCAGAGCGAACTTGCTGGTCGAATAGATGCTGAGGCCGGGAAACGGCACCTGCTCGCCAAGATTGCTGCCGATGAAGATGATCCGGCCACCTTTTCCCATCACCGCCGCTGCCGCCTTGGAGGCGACGAAACTGGCGCGGACGTGAATGGCCATCACCCGGTCAAACTCCTCAAGCGTCGCCGTATCGATCGTATCGACCGAAAAGACGCCTGCGCTGTTGACGAGAATATCGAGACTGCCAAACTTGGCGTGAGCTTCACCGACTGCGGCCTCGACGGCTGCCGCATCGAGATTATCGGCCTTGATGGCAAGCGCCCTGCGGCCGAGTTTCTCAATCGCGCTGACGACTTCCTCCGCCTTGCCCGGAGCGCTTGCGTAGGTGATGGCGACGTCGGCGCCCTCCTTGGCAAGCGCCAGCGCGATGGCCGCACCGATACCCCGGCTGCCGCCGGTAATGAACGCAACTTTGTTGTTCAAGCGAGACACGACATTTCCTTTTTCTGTAGTGATCGATACAGATATCCTCTCAGCATTGCCTCAAAGCGTCAATTGAATTATGTATCGAACGATACAGAAAGGAATTCCGATGTCTCCACGAGGCCGACCCCGTAGCTTCGACAGCGATGCGGCGCTGAGGCGGGCGATGCTGGTCTTTTGGGAAAAGGGCTATGAGGCGACATCGATGGCCGATTTGACGGCAGCCATGAAGATCGGCGCGCCGAGCCTCTATGCGGCGTTCGGCAACAAGGCCGACCTGTTTGCGGCGGCGCTCAAGACCTACAAGGCCGAGATTGGGCGAGAGATCTGGGATGCCTTGTCAAAGGCCGCGACGGCGCGGCAGGCCTTTGCCGATTTTCTGCAGCAGACAGCAGTCGCCTATGCGCGCTCCGACCAACCACGCGGCTGCATGATCGCGCTTGGTGTCCTCAACGGTGACACGGATGCCATTCCAGCCTGCGAGCTACTGCGGGGCTGCCGCCTGGAAAACTCCACCCTGCTGCGCGCGCGGCTGGAGCAGGGTGTGCGCGACGGCGAGATTTCGCCTTCAGCCGACTGCCGGCAGATCGCCGATTTCTACGCCACGGTCCAGCATGGCATGTCGATTACCGCGCGCGACGGCGCAACTCTGGCTTCGTTGCAGAGCACTGCGGATGCGGCCATGACCGCCTGGGATGCGCTGACCTCGCCACGATAAGGCGCAGGTTTCCGCATTGTCCGACAGGCGTTGATCTCAGGCGGCGCTGCGCAAGCCGTAGGAGATGGCCTCCGCCTTGGCAGTCTTTCGCGCTTCAAGCATCCAGCCGATGACCAGCTGCAGCGCGCAGCCGCCGGCAAGCAACAGCATCTGCAGCACGATCGGCATGTCCGGATCGAGTGTCATCAACACCACGGCAGCGAAGGACAGCAGGATTCCGGCGGAAAAAACGGCAAGGCTATGACGCCCGGCAACGCAGATGAGCCGCAAGCCTGGATGGTCGGCGGCGGCTTTCACGGCGGGTATGTTCCAGGCGAGATAGAGGATCGCCAGAACATTGATAATCCGCAACGGGCCGCCATTGGTCTTCGACACCAGCTGGTGATGCAACGCGCCAAAAGGCGAATCCACGACGCCCAGATGAAGTGCCAGATTGAGCGGGATGGCAGCGGCGGCAAACACGGCAGCGGCGGCAAAGACAGCCTTGTTGTAAGGCAAAACGGGCTGGCCACGTTTCATACGTACACCGAGATAGATCCCGATTACGAAGATGAACTGCCACGACAACGGATCGAAATACCAGGTCCGCCCTTCGAGGGCCGCATTCGGGAAATTGATATGTCCAAGCCCTGCAACGAACCAGATGAAACAGGAAAGCCCCAAAAGGGTGCTCTTCGACCAGTCGTGCAACAGGAAGGCGAAAGGCGCGAACAACAGGAGGACGACATACATGGGCAGGATGTCGAGATTGCCGGGCATATAGCTGAGCGACAAGGCCTGAAGCCCCTGATAAAACGGGTCCTGCCAGAAATCCGCCATGTCGGCAGCCAATGCCGTCTGGCCGAACGCCATCACGACAAGGGCGGATATGATCGCCATGACCACAAAAAGCAGCAGGTGCACCAGGTAGAGACGCAAGGCCCGTTTCCATGGCCGCTCCAGCCGCAATCCGGTATCCGGACGATAATAGGCGAGCGCGCAGGACATGCCGGCCAGAAGCACGAACATCTCGGAAGCATCGCAAAAGCCGCGCGATTGCTGGAATGTCAGCGAGAACGTGAACTGCGCATGGCCGATGAAAATGAGCAGAAGCGACAGGCCCCGCAGAAGGTCTATTCTGTTCTCCCGTTCGCCGTTCATCTCTGGTTTCCAGGTTGCCATTCTCGCGGCAGCCGCGATCCAGACCGTTCTAAAGCAAAAACGTTACTTTCCCGCCCGACGTCACCGATACAATTTTAGCGATCGGTGATTTTCGTGCGACACGCTGGCGCCTACTCTTCCTGCGTCCGTTGCAGGATCAGGATCTCCAGGTCCTTCCCGGGGTAAAAATCCTGGGCCTTCATCTGGAAGGTCGTCGGTCCGGTTTTGGTGACGCCCGCACCACAGAAGCTGATCAGATTGCGCGGATCGCCCTTGTCGACGGTCAGCGTGAAGGATTTGATCGGGCCGCCCCAATTGTTGCCGGTCGTCAGGATGTAGGAAATCCAGGCTTCGGTGTAGAGCGCGCTGCCGTCATCGCTGGGCGGCGGCAGTTTCTGAACTGCCTTGACGAAGCTGTCGTCGATGCAATAGCGCGCCTTGTACTCTTCAAACCGCTCGCCCTTTGGCTTGCCGTCCTCCAGCATCGTCACCGCCACGGTTCCGCCGACACTGGGCTTGTATCGATGCGAGACATGGATATCGCGGCCGGGCGCAAAGATCGCCCTCCACCAATAGGCGGATCGCAGGGTCCACAGCGGCGTGCGATGATCTTTCATGCCGCCGCCGTCATCGTAGCTGTTGTCGAAGAGCACGCCACGCTCCTTGAAATCCTGCGCAACCTTGGCATCCAGTCTAGCCAACGCATCGGCCGTCGCATCGGCAAATGGCAACAGCGGCACACCCTGCTTGACCAGATCGTCGGTGACATCGAGGCTGTTTGCGATGGCGCGCTGCTGCAATTCGACCTTCACCGGCTCACCGTCCTGCGTTGCCGCAAAACCGAGGAAATTGTCGGCCTGCATATCGTTCATGGCAATATTGCCCTCCGGACTGCCGGTAATTTCGGGCATCGGGAAGGCGACGATACCGGAGACCGACTTGTCGGTGGTGTTGCGAAAAATGTAATCGACCCGGACTTCCTTGCTCGAAATGAACAGGTCTTCCTTGACCATCTCGACATCGAGCGTCTGCACATAACTCAAGCCGCCAGTCTTGAGTTCGGCCATCGTATCATTGGCAAGCGCAGCACCCGGCAGCAGGAGCGCAGCGAAAAGACAGAAACGCAGCAACATCGATTTTCTCCCCATAGGATGCCATGCTTGCCATGGCACGCAGGGCGCGCCAAGCGTCAACCTGTGACCGGACCGAAAATGGAGCGCGAAAATCAAAATCCCGGCGATCCGTCATCACGGATAGGCCTCGGCCTGCTGTCCGGCACGCCCCATGGCCTGGCCAGGCAGCCTGTTTCGGCACTATTTGAACGCGCCCGGCCGCATGGCCCTTGCCATCACGGGCCCGACGCGCCATGAGAACCCATGTCCAACGAACCAAAAACCTCCGTCCGCCTCGATCAGCTGCTTTTGAACCTGGGGCTTGTCGCCAGCCGTTCGCGCGCCCGCGATGCGATCCAGCGTGGCACCGTCACCGTCAACGGCAAAGTCGTCACCAAGGCGAGCTCGACCTTTCCCGAGGATGTGACCATCGCCATCGACGATCCGGTCCAGCCCTATGTTTCGCGCGCGGCGCTGAAGCTGAAGGCCGGCCTCGAGCATTTCAAGCTGTCGCCCGAAGGACTGGACTGCCTGGACATCGGCGCCTCGACCGGTGGCTTCACCGAAATCCTGCTGCACAATGGTGCCGCCCACGTCATTTCCGTCGATGTCGGCCACGGCCAGTTTCATCCGCGCCTGGAGGCCGATCCGCGCGTTACCAATATCGAGGGCCTGAATGCCCGCGTGCTGGACGAGGATAATCTCGACGGCCGCGAGATTTCCTTCATCGTGTCCGACGTCTCGTTCATCTCTTTGAAATTGGCGCTGCCGCCGGCGCTGGATCTTGCCGAGCCAGGCGCGCATTGCATCCTTCTCGTCAAGCCACAGTTCGAAGCCGGCCGCGAGGCAATAAGCAAGGCGGGCCTGCTGAAAGATCCTTCGACGGCGCCTGCGGTTGCGGCCGAACTGGAACGCTGGCTGGTTGAGGACATGGGCTGGACAAGCCTTGGGCTCATCCCCTCGCCGATCTCAGGCGGTGACGGCAACGAGGAATATCTGCTGGCCGGTCACAAGCCGCTGGATGAAGACGACGCCTCGGACGACGATACTGCTGAGGACGAAGCCGTATGAGCACCGAGACACTAACGATCGAGAAGATCGGCCAATCCGGCGACGGCATCACCCGCGGTCCGTTCGGGCCTGTCTATGTGCCCTTCACGCTGCCCGGCGAAACCGTGGCGCTGGCCGTCAACAAGGACAAGGGTACGGTCATGTCGATGACCGATGTCTCGCCCGAGCGCGTCGAGCCGAAATGCCGGCATTTCGGACCGGACGGCGAGAACGGCACCTGCGGCGGCTGCAGCCTGCAGCATGCCAGCGACAGCCTCTATCAGAGCTTCAAGCGGCAGCTGGTTCTCGATGCCTTGAAATCGAAGGCGTTGCAGGCCGATGTGGGGGCCCTCATCCTTGCCCATCCCGGCGAGCGCCGGCGCACGGTATTCACCGCACGTCGGACCGAGAAAGAGTTGCTGCTCGGCTATAACCAGCCCGAGACCCATCACATCGTCGCCATATCGGAATGTCCCATCGCAAGCCCCGGCATCGTGTCGCGGCTTGCAACCATCCGCACAGTCGCCAACGCCATGGCAGTCAATGCCGAACCGTTCCGCATCACCGTGCTGGAAACATTGTCCGGCCTCGATCTGTCATTCGAGGGTATCAAGGCGATGGACGACCGGCAGCGGCGGATGGCGGTCGAAACCGTTCTCGGCCAGAAAAGCGTTGCCCGCCTCAGCCTCAACGGCGAAATCCTTGTCGAGCCGATCAAGCCGGTGATCGATTTCGGCGGTGTCTCCGTTTCACCGCCGCCCGGCAGCTTCACGCAGGCAACGAAGCCTGCCGAGGAAGCGATGGCGGAACTGGTGATGGCGCATCTCGGCAAGGCCAAGCGTGTCATCGACCTCTTTGCAGGATCCGGCACCTTCTCGCTGCGCATCGCCCGCAAGGCGCGTGTGCATGCCGTGGAAAGCGAAGACAAGCCGCTGAAGGCACTGGATTTTGCCGCGCGCAACACGCAAGGCCTGAAGCCGGTCACCGTTGAAAAGCGGGACCTTTTCCGCCGGCCGATGATGGCCTCGGAGCTGAAGGTTTATGATGCCATCGTCTTTGATCCGCCGCGCGCCGGCGCCGAAGTCCAGACCAAGGAAATGGCTCGCTCGGGCGTCAAGAAGATCGTCGCGATCTCCTGCAATCCGGTGACGCTGGTGCGTGACCTGCGCATCCTCGTCGATGCCGGCTACCGGATTACTTCGGTCACCCCGATCGACCAGTTCCTCTGGTCGTCACATGTGGAAGTCGTGGCGACGCTGGAGAAGTAGCCAAGCTGGAGTCGCTTCCGTTTGAGAGGAAACTCGCCTTTCAGGGTTGGACAGCACTGTCGCGAACCATCCTGGGATTTTGCGGCACGGGCACTCAGGGGGTAAATCGCCCCCTGATTTTCACCACCCCTCAGAACAGGTTGCGATCTTCGCTCCTTGGATCACTCGTTATCTGATGAGGCTTGTAAAGATCGCCGCGGGCCTTTCGCCTCCATGGCCGTGCAGGATGCTCCGGATCGGTCCGGATGTCCGCGACTGCGATAGCGGGTAAACCGTTCATAGGGCATTGCGCTGCCCACTGACCATCTGGCGCGGCTATTCCCGAAGGGGCTACCGTACTCTGAGGTGCAAGGGTGGAAAAACTGACCCAATAAGTATTGCTTGCTGCATGCCCTAAGACCTCAGCGGCAAATGCTGGAGCGTTCGAAGGAGAAGGGCTCTCTCCCGCTGTCGAGAATAGGACACAATCGACATCGAGCCTTTCGTACTCGGTGAATATTTCCGGATAGTGCGCCTCCATACCGAGCGCGCAGCCGAAACGGAGACCATCCACCTCAAAAGTCACGGGGATTTTTCCCGGCGAGTACATGAACGAGATTTTCGTGTTCGATAGGAGGCGCTCATCATATCGCGTCACCAGCTCCCCACGGTCGGATATTACGTAAAGGCTGTTATGCGGTCGATGCGGCGAAGTAAGCTGATGGACGGAACCGAATATCGTCCAAAGTTTAAGTTCTCCCGCAAGTCTTTTGGTTGTTTCCAATTCCTCGCGCAAAGCACCCCATTCGAAGCGCGTCCAGTCGGAAGGCCCAATTTCTGCGGGCCCGACTTCGGACATGATTCGTTTATGTGGCCAGCAGGTTGTTCCTTCTGGGAAATGTAGGAGGCGAGCCCCGGCTTTATGGGCCTCACGCATGAGGTGACGCATTTCCGCCCCACTGGCACGAAGCGCTGAAATATCACGGGGATCATTGAATAGCGACGTTTGCGCGACGGCCAACCGCAAGGATCTAATAGTAGGCTCGTCCGGCAATGTTTGGTGAATATGTCTGAGGGCTGCTGTGTAGGACTCGCCGGTTTTGGCTGCGCGCGTGCGCACACGACGTTTGAAATTTCCATTTTGCGTCATTGTCAGGCCTTTCACGTCCCGGACGCAAGTCCCCCAGCAACCACGCCCGAAACGATCGGACCAGGATAGCAACCCGAGACTGAAGTCCCTTTGCCTCCTTTTAAGACCATGCTGGGGAAGGTCTTTGGAGGTTAGGCGCAGGCCACGCCAAAATCAGGATGTCGATCTGATCCCGATTCGTCAAGCGGCGCAAACGCGCTTCTCCCTTCACCGGCAGCTCCAAGAAAAAGGCCCGGTTTCCACCGGGCCTTTTTCTGTTCCTGTATTTCCGCCGATCAGGCCGCGCGACGCCCATAAGCCTGCTGCCGTGCAACTGGCGCCTGGCTGTCGCCGATGTTGAACTGGGCGAGCAGGTCGTTCAGCGCTGCTGCTTCCGAGGCAAGACCATGGCTGGCGGCGGTCTGTTCCTCGACCATGGCGGCGTTCTGCTGGGTGCCCTGGTCCATGGTGTTGACGGCCGTGTTGATCTCCTGCAACCCGGTTGATTGTTCGCGGGTGGAGGTGACGATGGCGCTGATATGCGTGTTGATCTCCTGAACCTCGGAGACGATCGCCTGCAGCGACTGGCCGGTTTCGCCAACCAGCGTCACACCGGCGCGGACCTGATCGCCCGAAGTGGTGATCAGCGCCTTGATCTCCTTGGCGGCATTGGCCGAGCGCTGGGCAAGCTCGCGCACTTCCTGGGCAACGACCGCAAAGCCCTTGCCGGCATCGCCTGCGCGCGCTGCCTCGACGCCAGCATTCAGCGCCAAGAGGTTGGTCTGGAAGGCGATGTCGTCGATGACGCCGATGATGTTGGAAATCTCGCCGGAGGACTTTTCGATGCCCTGCATGGCGTTGACGGCATTGCGGACGACTTCGCCGGATTTTTCGGCACCGGCGCGGGTGCGGGCAACGAGCTGGCCGACCTCTTCGGCGCGGCGGGCGCTGTCCTTGACCGTTGTGGTGATCTGTTCGAGGGCGGCGGCCGTTTCTTCTACGGACGCTGCCTGCTGCTCGGTGCGGCGGGCAAGATCATCGGCGGCGGTGCGGATTTCCATGGCGCCGGCATCGATGGCGCGGGCATTGGCGCCGACGGCCTGCAGCGTCTGGTGCAGTTTTGTCACCGAGTTGTTGAAGTCGGCGCGCAGGCGGTCCAGGTGCATGACGAACGGCACCGAGATGCGGTAACCGAGATCGCCATCGGCAAGACGGCCAAGACCGGTTGCGAGCGCCTCGACGGCCTGCTGGATATCGGCGGTTTCCTTGGCCTTCAATGTTTCGCGCTCACGGCGCTCCTGCTCGGACAGCGAACGGCCGGTTTCGGCTTCACCTTCGAGACGGGCGCGCTCGATGGCATTGGCGCGGAACACGGCGACAGCGGCGGCCATCGAGCCGATCTGGTCGCGGCGTTCCTGGCCGGGAATTTCGGCCTTCAGGTCGCCGGCAGCCAAGCGTTCCATGGCACCAGTCATATCGGTGACCGGACGGATGACGAGGCGGCTGAGCAGGGTTGCGAGGAAGGCGATCATCACGCCGACCGCGAGAAGCGTTGCGATCGTGGCGGCGATCCGGAACTGGCCGATTGCGGAATAGGCAACATCGGCATCGACAACGAAGCCGACATACCATTCCACCGTCGGCAGGCCTGCAACCGGCACGAAGCTGACCAGCATCGGCTTGCCGTCAAGCTCGGTCTGCATGATCGTTGAACCGATCGACGGCGTCTCCGTCGGGAAAGCATCGGCGAGCATCTTGGTCACCAGCTTGGCATCCGGATGCACGAGGATCTGGCCGGACTTGTTGACGAGGAAGGCAAAGCCTTCGCCGCCGACATCGATATCCTTGACCATCGACACCAGCGTCTTCAGCGAGAAATCGCTGCCGGCAACGCCGGCCAGCTTGCCGTCCTTCATGACCGGCGCTGCAGCGCTGATAATCAGATCGCCGCTCGACGCATCGATATAGGGGTCTGTCAATACGCTACCGCCGGCCTTGACCGCGTCCTGATACCAGGGGCGCTTGCGCGGATCGTAGCCTTCCGGCATCGGGTTGATCGGCCAGGTGGTGAATTTTCCGGCTTCGTCGCCGACATAGGTGCTGATGAATTCCTTGACGAGCACATCGTTGTTGAGCGTGGCTTCGAGCCCGGCCTGATCGGCGGCAGCTCCTGCGGCATCGGCCACCATCGCCGTCAGCGTGACGCGGCCGTTCAGCCAGTTGGCAACGCTCTGGGCGGCCTGCTTGCCGGAGGAGGAAATGTTCTGCTCGACGGCGCGGGTCGTCGTGTCATGCTGGAGGCTGTCGATATAGACGGAAAAGCCGCCGAACGCGGCGACGACGACAAAGGACGCGGCAACAAGAATGCGCGTCATGAGATTGGATCTTTTCAAGGCAGACTTCCCTAATGCGCACCGGCGATGACGCCGGGCGGAGGCTTGAACGTATCCGCGCACGGGATCGGCGGCAGGCGCTAGCGCGAGACCGTTCCAGATTGCGGGTATGGGGATGACATGCCACGGGGGCGTAGACGGCGCGCCTCATGCGCCCGGCAAGGCCGGCAGACCGGCCTCTGATCGTCCGGACCATACGGGCGGCCACTTAAAGCAGGGTTAAATTTTCATTGCCGGAAAAGTGAGGGTTTTAACGGCCTCCCCCTATTCGGCTGCCTGTTTCACAGCCGAAACCAATGGTGACTTCTTCAGGCCCCAGGCGGTCGCCAGATGCATGGACGAGGAAATGCCGGCATCGAGCATGTAGGGACCGGGTGTATCCGCCTTGACCCGCGATGCCGGCCTCGGCTTCAGCGGCGTG
Source organism: Pararhizobium sp. (assembly GCF_965279435.1). Taxonomy (NCBI): domain Bacteria; kingdom Pseudomonadati; phylum Pseudomonadota; class Alphaproteobacteria; order Hyphomicrobiales; family Rhizobiaceae; genus Pararhizobium; species Pararhizobium sp. Next base: position 2,515,698 of record NZ_CBDIHY010000003.1, on the reverse strand, counting down.
CCGTGGCCCATGCCGTCGATCAGGTAGAGCTCGATCGCGGTCCGGCCTTCGGCATCCTTCCAGACGCGGTGGACATGGCCATCGACTTCGTTCTGCGTGTAGGCGTCGCTATCAAGACCGTGCACATCCAGCCATTGCTGCAGCAACGCATCTGCGTTGGACAACGAGACAGTATGATCCTTCGTGCCGTGCCAGATCGATACCGTCGGAAAATCGCGCTTCACCGGCGATGCGGCCCGCACCAGATCGCCCCATTCCTGCCCTGCCCGTTCCGGCGTGGACTTCATCGCAGACAGCGCGCGGTGAACATCACGGGCGGCACCATAGGGCAACCCGGCAATGACGCCGCCGCCGCGAAAAACGTCGGGATAGGTCGCAAGCATGGCCGCCGCCATCGCGCCGCCTGCGGACAGGCCTGTAACAAAGACGCGCTTGCGGTCGATGCCGTGTGCAGACGCCATCTTGGCGACCATCTGGCGGATCGACATCACCTCGCCGCGATCGCGGGTGACGTTGCTCGGACGAAACCAGTTGAAACAGAGATTGCCGTTGTTGGAGCGCTTCTGCTCGGCATAGACGACGGCAAAACCGCGTTCCCGCGCCAAGGTCGACCAGCCGCTGCCGAGATCATAGGCTTCGGCAGTCTGCTGGCAGCCGTGCAGCACGACAACCAGCGGCGATTTTTTCGGCAGATCGGCCGGGACATAGCGCAGCATGCGCAGGCGGCCGGGATTGCTGCCGAACGCCTTGACCTCCTGCAACCCTGCAGCCGGTCTTGTGACAGAGCGGGACTTAGCCGCTGGCTTTGATACCGGTGATTTTGTGGCAGCAGTGGCAACGAGCGCCTTGCGTGTCACCTTGACGGCTTTGGCGATGGTCTTTCCCCACCGCCGATGCTGCTTGAACATATCGGACAGGGAAAAAATGAAACGAGACCGCATGGACGAATCCTTGGTTGGCGGCATACTTCAAATGCCGAAATTCCTCCACACACCCGGCAGTATATGGGTCTCTCCAGCGTTCCGGCAAGGTCGGGTTGGACTATTCTACGGTCAGCTTCAGCCGCGTAGGCCCCCCTCTGTCACTTCGTGACATCTCCCCCACAAGGGGGGAGATCATTCTTGTCCCTTATTACCATCAAGTAAGTGACGCAGCGTGCAAACGACCAACCTCCCCCCTTGTGGGGGAGATGTCGGCGTCGCCGACAGAGGGGGGGCCGCAGGCTCTCAACTCATGTCAAGCAAACGACCGCCAATCAACGGCGCATAAAAGCCTCGAAGGCGGCGCGGGCTTCGGCGCTTTTCAACTGCGCGGCGAAGTGTTTTGCCTCTTCGTCGATGCGCGCAAGCACGTCGGAGCGGTCACCGCGAATGAGGTCGCGGGCGATGCGCAGGGCTTCCGGTGGCTTCTTCGCAAGGCTTGCGGCAAGCGACAGCACCTCTTCCTCGATGGCGTCAGCACCGGCGATCTTCCAGATCAGCCCGGCCTCCTGCGCCTCTGCGGCCGTGAATGGTTCGCCGGCGGCCAGAAGTGCAAAGGCGCGCTGATGACCGGCGATGCGCGGCACGATCAGGCTGGATGCCGCTTCCGGCACCAGCGCCAGATCGACGAAGGGCGTCTTGAAGGTCGAACGGTCAGAGGCGATCGTCAGGTCGCAATGGAGATGGATGGTGGTGCCGATGCCGATTGCCAGACCATCGACGCCGGAAACGATGGGCTTGGCCGCACTTGCCAACGCCTTGAGGAAGTCGATGACCTCCTGCCCCATCGATCCCCCCATGGCAAAGGCCATGAAATCAGCCATGTCGTTGCCGGCCGAAAAGCAGCCTTCGGTGCCGAGAAAGGCAGTGACGCGGATGGCATCGTCGGTTCCGGCGACGGTGAGCGCGTTGGCCATCTTGGCGTACATCGCCCGGGTGATGGCATTCTTCTTGGCCGGCCGGTTGAAGCGGATGACCTGAACGCCGGGATAGGCTTCGGGGCGCTCGATCAGAACATCATCGGTCATGGTCGTCTCCTTCGATCAGGCAAGTGTTCAATCAAGCAAGTGCGATACGGGCGCTGGCAAGGCTTGCAGCACCGGAAACGATGCTTGTCTTCAACGCCGCCGTTTCGGCCAACAGGTTTTCGGCGGCGAAACGGCACAGCGCGACGCGGACATCGCGGCCACCGTCCCCCACCTCAGCCAATCCACCCCTGGCGAGATAGACGCCCGTCAGGGTCAGGCCGAACAGCCGCTGATAGGCGGTGGCACCGGCAAGCGCGTCTGCGGATTTGCCTTCGGCAAGACGTGCCAAAAGCCATTCGGTCGTTTCCTCCAGATCGGCAATCGCATCGTCGAGACGGCTGCCGGTTTCGCCGAAATCGGCAAGGTTGGACGACCCGACCTCTTCGGCCACCGCCTTCAATTCGGCGATGAAGCCGCGCACATGGCCGCCGTCGGACAGCGGCAGCTTGCGGGTGACGAGATCGATCGCCTGGATACCATTGGTGCCTTCGTAGATCGGCGCGATGCGGGCGTCGCGCAGATAGCGCGCAGCACCAGTTTCCTCGATGAAGCCCATGCCGCCATGCACCTGGATACCCATTGAGGCGGCATCGACGCCGACATCGGTGCCGAAGGATTTGGCGATCGGGGTGAGCAAGCTGGAGCGCTCCTGCCAGTGGCGGGCCTCATCGCCTTGCGACACATGCGCCCGGTCGACTGCACGAGCACATGTCAGCGCGATGGCGCGGGCGCCCTGCGTCAGGGCCTTCATGGTCAAAAGTGTGCGGGCAATATCCGGATGCTCGATGATCGGGCTCATGCCGGTGCCCTTCCGGCCGGGCGCCTTGCCCTGCGTGCGCTCGCGGGCATAATTCAGTGCGTGCTGGGTGGCGGCATCGGCCATCGCCACGCCCTGTATGCCAACGGCAAGGCGAGCATTGTTCATCATCGTGAACATGCAGTTGAGACCCTTGTTCTCCTCGCCGACGAGATAACCGATGGCACCCTTCTCATCGCCGAACCGGCCATCACCATAGACCATGGTGCAGGTCGGCGAGGCATGGATGCCGAGCTTGTGTTCCAGTGAATGGCAGAACAGATCATTGCGGGCGCCAAGCGAGCCATCGTCATTGACGAGGAATTTCGGCACGAGGAACAGCGAGATTCCGCGCGTTCCCTCTGGCGCTCCGGCAATCCGCGCCAGCACCAGATGAACGATATTATCGGTGACCTCGTGGTCGCCCCAGGTGATGAAGATTTTCTGGCCGAAAATCCGGTACGTGCCGCCGTCGCGGCGCTCGGCGCGGGTCTTCAGCACGCCGAGATCGGAGCCGGCATGCGGTTCCGTCAGATTCATCGTGCCGGTCCATTCGCCGGAAATCATCTTGGCAAGGAAGGTCGATTTCAACGCTCCGGACCCATGTTTCTCAAGCGCATCGACGGCGCCCATGGTCAGCATCGGTGCCAGTGCAAAGGCCATCGATCCGGCGTTCCAGAACTCCATGGCGGCGATATGCAGCATATGCGGCAGCGCCTGGCCGCCGAACTCTTCCGGCGCCGTCAGGCTGTTCCAGCCGCCGGCCGCCCAGTTGCGATAGAGATCGGCCCAGCCATCCGGAATCTGTACCTTGCCATCGACGAGCTTTGCGCCCTGCCGGTCGCCGATATCGGCCAGCGGTGCCACCTCTTCGGTGGCAAAACGGCCGGCTTCACCGACGATCGCATCGACCAGATCCTCATCGAGGTCGCCAAACAGGCCTGCGGCCAGATCCTCACCGAGCCCGGCCACGTGCTTCAGCGTGAACAGAATTTCGTCAACCGGCGCTTTGTACATCTTGGTCTCCTCCCGCACTCACATGATAACATTGCCGTTCATCCGTCCAGCAATGGCTTGTTCGTTGATGTCGAAATTATTGATTTTTACGTAAACGTCAATATTCGATTGGGTGTCGTCATCACGGCTGGCAGATAGGCCTGTAACAAAACTGTCATGAAACCCGCATACAGCGAAGTCTGGCTTCTCCCGGAACAATGCCGCATGAATCTGATCTCGTCCGAAATACCGGGGCTCGTCTGGGCCTATCGTTTCCTGCCGGGCGAAAGCCGCTGCGTGCGGATCGCCGCCGATTCGTCGATCGACGCTCTGATGGAGGGGGATGGCTGGATCTGGCTGCATCTGGCGCTGAGCGATGCGCGCACCCCTGCCCTGATCGAGCGCATCACGACGCTGCCGCAAAGCGCGCTGTCGACGCTGACCAGCCATGACACGCAGGCGGCAGTGACCATTTCCGATGACATCGTCTATGGCACGCTGGTCGATTTCGAGCGCACCTTCGACGCCGAGACTAAAACCATCGGCTGGCTGCATTTTGCAGTCACCGAAAAGATCATCATCACCACGCGGCTGCATCCACTGCGCAGCATCGACCGGGTCAAGGCCGCCGTCGAAAAGAATGCCCGCTGCGCCCGGCCAATCGATCTGTTCGAGATGATGGTGGTCGAATTCCAGCGCACGCTGATCAGCCTGGTGCTGGAGCTGACCGAAGAACTCAACGTCATCGAGGACGATGTCTATGGCGAGGCGGGACACAACCACCAGCCGCGGCTGGCGCCGCTCCGTCGAACCGCCGTTCGGCTGCACCGGCACCTGCGCACATTGCTGGCGCTGCTGCGGCGGGCTGGAACCTCGGAAGAGGACGAAGTGCCGGAGGGCTTTATCGACGTCGCAGAACGCCTATCGGACAGGCTCGAAGCCGTCGACCGCGATGTGTTCGCGTTGCAGGAACGCGCCCGCCTGCTGCATGAAGAGATCGACAGCAAGCTCTCGTCGGAGACAAACCGCCATCTCTATATTCTCTCGCTGATGACAGCGTTCCTCTTGCCACCGACGCTGGTCACCGGCTTTTTCGGCATGAACACCAGCGGCCTTCCTTTCGCCGAAGGCATTCACGGCACACTGCTGGCGGGTTTTCTGATCATGATGTCGATGGGGGTGGCCTGGACGATCCTGAAGCGGATCGGAATTCTCTGATGCATAAAAAAATGGCCGGAGACAAAGTCCCCGGCTTGAAGTTCGTGCTGGTCAGTTGGTGACGTCAGTAGGGTGAATTGCACTGCCGGCGCGGACCATTGTTCGGCTGGTAGGTATTGTCGTAGGCACGATAGCTGCGATAGCGGTTGGCGCACCATTCGACATGGCTGCCACCGTAGCGGACGGGAGGCTGGGCAATCGCGCCGCCTATGATCGCACCGGCGGCAAACGCGCCGAGCGGGAACCACAGACCGTTATATTCGCGGTAACCGGGACGGTAGCGGTCATAGCCACGATGGCCGTTGTAATAGGAATATCCACCCCGGCGATAATAGCCGTTGCGATCATTGTTGTAGTGACGCCTGTTGTTGTAGCGGGGCCTGTACTGGCCATCGCCACGGCGGGTATATTGCACGGGTTCAACATTGGCCCGTTCGGCCTTGACCGGGATAGGGATCTGGGTGAAGGCCTGCGAAGGCGTAAACGACGTTGCCAGCAACAAGGCAGACAACGCGAGCGATGCCACCTTTAACTTGAAAACACCCATAGGGGCTCCTCCATCAATTGCTATCGGACAATATTGTCTTGGCGATGGAACGATTTGCAGGGGTCTTTGTTCCACGGCCACCACAACTAACCACGTCCAGGCAATACGCGCCAGACGTGTTATGCCGAGGATTGACGATAGACCACCATAGATGGCTCCAATCATCGCCCCTCGGTCTTAATCCTCCATTAACCATCTTTCCGCACCCTCTTCTGATGGAAAAGCGCCAGCGCATAGGATTGGGCAAGTTTTTCCGCCTCGCCGCGTTTCTCGGCGTCGCGCTGATCCCGAACGTAACATCGGCACGCGATGTCATGCCGTGGAAATCACCGGACCACGCACTGGTCATCGATGCCTACGAACTCAACATCATCGACTGGGATGCAATGCTGACGGACAAGCGCATTGCCGGCTTCATCTCCAAGGCATCCGACGGCCTGCCGGAGAGCTTTGATTGCACCGGCGATCACGCCGGCGACACCGTCGCGCACTGCAAGACGATGTGGCGCAAATACGCTGTCAGCCGCGAACTCTATCAGACACGCCGTCTGATCGCCCGGGCTAGCGGCCTGCTCTGGGGAGCCTACCATCTTGCCCGCCCCGGCAATCCTGTCGACCAGGCCAATCACTTTCTCGACTATGCCCAGCCGCGCGACGACGAACTGATGGCGCTGGACATCGAGGGCATCGATCCCGAAAAATACATGTCGCTCGAGGACGCCGCCATTTTTGCCGGCCATATCAAGACCCGCACCGGCCGTTACCCGATCCTCTATACCAATCACACCACCGCCAGATATGTCGCCGCCAACCGCGACCGCTTCCCGATCCTGTCGCGTCTGCCGCTGTGGTATGCCCGCTACAAGCCCGGCATCCGCAACGTCTTTCCGATGGGAAACTGGGATGATTATGCACTCTGGCAATTTTCCGCCGGCCCCAACTGCGGCAAGCAGCGCTGCCCTTACCGCGTCGCCGGAACGCTCCCGGATATCGATGTCAATGTCGCGGCCATGGATGCAAAGGCGCTGAAGGCCGTCTGGGCCAAAGGCGAACTGCTACCGGAAAAACCGTTCGACAAGCCTCTGCTGATCGCCTCGGGCAAAGCGGTATCCTTCTCGGGCGCCGGCATAGACGTTGACATGACTGTAACCGGATCGGTCGCCAAAATATCAATTCCGCTCGGCGTTCGCTAGAAATCGCCATTGCGGTGTCACCGTGAATTTACCATAAGGGCGGAAATGCCGTGTCCGGGGTGACCCTGTTTACCCGTTTTGCCGTATGAGACCGTAACACCAAGGCAATGACACTGCACATGATGGGCAGATGACCAAAAAGATCGAGATCAGCAGCAACCGCACCACGCCGGTGTCGGTACTTGAGACGGACAGTGTGTTTATCCTGAACAAGGGGATCACGCTCAGCACCTCTGCGACTGCCATTCTGGCCACCGGCACGGCAACGGCGCGCGACTTCTACGTCAACGGCACGGTGCTTTCGGCGTCCGGTTACGCTTTCCAGTTCGGCACGACGGCAGTGGCCGACAGCAAGAGCGAATTCGTCGTCAGCAAGTCCGGAAAGATCTCCGGCAAGGACTACGGCCTGAAGATCGACAGCGGCAGCCTGGAACTCGTCAATGACGGCACGGTTGCTGCGCGTCTGACAGCGATCACGGCAGCCGGGAAGGCAACACATCTCGTCAATACCGGCCTGATCGAATCCTCGGCTGGCATCGGCATCGCCTCATCCGGCAGCAGCGCCGTCATCATCAATCATGGCACCACCCATGCCGCCCTGAATGCCGTACAGCTGAGTGGCGTGTCAGTAGTGTTGACCAACAATGGCGAGCTGCGCTCCGACAAGGCATCGGCGATCTTTTCGAGCGGCAAATCAGCGATCTTGACCAATCACGGCACCGCGACCGCCTCTGGAACAACCATCGCCTCCTCCGGCGCCAATGCCAAGATTACCAATGACGGCGCGGTCATCTCGACAAAGGGCGGCGCCATCCTGGCAACGGGCGCCGTGGCGATCATCACCAATAGCGGCACGATTACAGCCCTCAAGAACGCCATCACGCTGACTGGTGATGATGGCAAGATCACCAATAACGGCCTGATCAAGGCTTCCGGCTACGCGATCTCCGTGTCCGCCGACGATACGATCATCACCAACAACAAGACGATCACGGCCGCCGGCGGCATCAAGGTGGCTGGCATAGGCGAAACGGTGACCAATTACGGCACCATCACCGGTACGCTCGCGTCACTTGCAACCATCGATTTTTCCGGTGCGAGCAAGGCGACCCTGCACAATGGCGGCCTGATCAAATCGGCCGGAACCGCGTTTCTGGGCGGCAACAGTGCCGATTCGCTGTTCAACCGGGGCACCATTACCGGCACGATCAACCTCGGCAATGGCAACGATTATTTCGACGGCACCGGCGGCAAGGTCAACGGCACGATCTACGGCGGCAAGGGCAACGACGTCTATGTGATCAGCGATGCGACGATCAAGCTCTCGGAGGCTGCCGGTGGTGGCACCGACCTCGTCAAGACAACGGTGTCCTTCACGCTCGGAAACAATTTCGAGAACCTGACGCTGAACGGCACGGCAGCCATCAACGGCACCGGCAATGCGCTGGCCAACCAGCTGCACGGCAACAGCGGCAAGAACATCATCGACGGCAAGGCTGGTAACGACATCATCTGGGGTCATGGCGGTGCCGACATCCTGACCGGTGGTGCAGGGGCCGACCAGTTCGTCTTTGCCACCAAGGACGGCAAGGACACGATTATCGACTTTACTGCTGCCGGTTCAAACCACGACATCCTCGACCTGACCGGCCTTGCCAGCATTACCGACTACAAGGACCTGGTTCAGAACCATATGAAACAGGTCGGCAGCGACGTCTATATCGATGGACTGAACGGCGACAGCATTCTCCTGAAGAACATCAAGATGGCGGCACTGCACGCCGGTGACTTTCTGTTCTGAGAGTGATCAGGGGCGCTGAACAGCGCCGCAGCTTCAACCTACACAGCACACCAAAGCGATACGGCTGCGCCTTTCATCTGCGCATTTGCAAGTGTTTTCAACCGAAACGCTACGCGACAGACGTTCAGCCTGCTGTCAGCCAATGAGCGCATGAGAAGGCACGTGTTGCCATCCCTGCCTTGATTGCCGGAGCCTGTGTTGAATTTTCGCTCTCTCAAGCGGCCTACCATGGGCAGCGTACCGCTGAGCCTGTTGGTCGCCCTCTTCATTCTGTGTCTCCAGAACCTGACGTTCTGGAACGAAGCCTTCTATGTGTTCGGCGGCTTCCATCTGGGCTTCTACACGTTTGTCGCGGCAGTGGCCCTGCTGGTCTTTGCGGGTATGGTGCTGTTTTCGGTCAAGTACCTGATCAAGCCGTTTCTGGTCTTCCTGCTGATCGCCGGGGCGATGTCCTCCTACTACACCGATTTCTTCGGTGTGGTGATCGACAAGGAAATGATCCGCAACGCGGTGGTGACGACGCCGCAGGAGGCCGGTCCTCTGATCACCGGCACGTTTCTGCTGCACATCCTCCTCTACGGCATTCTGCCATCGGTTCTGGTCTGCTTGGTCCGGATCAGACATCGTCCCTTCATCAGCAAATTCTTCGTGAATGTCGGGGTTATTGCGATTTGCCTGTCCTTGTGCATCGGGCTGATCCTCTCGAACTATTCGGGGATATCCTCGAACATCCGCGAGCATCGCGACATGATGGCCAAGCTGACGCCATTTTCCGCCCTCACCTCGGCGATCAGTCTGGGGGTCAGCGCCTATCGTGAGATCGGCATCGTCCGCGCACCGCTCGGCACAGACGCCAAACTCGGTCCCCTGTATGCACAGGCGAAAAAACCTGTCGTCACCATTATCGTCGCCGGCGAAACCGCCCGGGCCATGAACTTTTCCCTGAATGGCTATGACAGGGAAACCAACCCGGAACTGAAAACGCTGGGTGTCACCAACTTCACCAAAACCACCAGCTGCGGCACCGCGACGGCCGTATCGTTGCCCTGCATGTTTTCAGTCTATGGCAGAAAAGACTATTCCGACCGCAAGGCCCGCTCCACCGATACACTGATGGACGTTTTGCGCCGCGCCGGTGTTGACGGCTATTGGTGGGACAACAATACCGGCAGCAAGGGCATCGCCGACCTCATCAACTTTGCCAGCCTGACCAAGCAGAAGGATAGCCCGCTCTGCAAGGAAGACGGATGCCTGGACGACATTTTCCTCGGCAAGCTCGATGAAAAACTTGGCGGCTTGACCAAGAATACCGTCATCGTGCTGCACCAGCTCGGCAGTCACGGCCCGGCCTACTACCTGCGCTATCCGGAGGAGTTTCGGCGCTTCACGCCCGATTGCCGCACACCGCAGCTCTCCGATTGCTCGCGCGAAGAGATCGTCAACGCCTATGACAACTCGATCCTCTATACCGACCACAATCTCTCCGAGGTGATCAAGCTTCTGAAGAAGCATCAGGATACTGTCGATGGGGCGATGATCTATATGTCGGATCATGGCGAATCGCTCGGCGAGAACGGATTGTTCCTGCATGGCGCGCCCTACATGTTTGCGCCCGCAGAGCAGACACATGTGCCGTTCATCGCCTGGTTTTCCGACCAGTATGCCCAGTTGACGGGCCTCGACCGAAGCTGCCTTCAGACCTATGCCGACGCGCCGACCTCGCACGACAATCTGTTCCACACCGTGCTTGGGATGATGAACGTCGTCACCAAGGTCTACAATCCGGCGCTCGACGTGTTTGCCGCCTGCCGCTCGACGGCGGTAGCGAGCCCGGTCGTACCGGAATCGTAGAACCACAGTTGCGGCAATCCGGCCAGGTTCACGTGTTTCCGATGTCGATACGCGATTTTCCCGATCGGGGTATCTGGGGAATGTGGACCGGATGGGCGCGTTTGATATCTATGGTTGGCGGCATCGACAGTTCCGCCTCCAGAAGTGCCATCTCGATGAGGAACACAAGCATCTTCTTGTCGCTGCGTTCGGCGCTCATCTTCGAGGCTTGGAGAAGCTCATAAGTCAGATCTTTGGTTCGCATATGTCACGCCCCGTATCGATTGCACCTTGAGGCTAGGCCCCGCAACTTACGCGAAGCTTGCTACCGTGAAACATCCTATGATGGTGAATGCCCTTTTGCCGGGCTGCGGTTTGCTGGAGGTAGCGGGCGGCTATGCCGGGCAACTGTCAGCCGCCCGGCAATTCCGGCACATCACGCCTCGATCTGTACGTCACCGATCGGCCGCGAACAGCATGCCAAAATGTAGCCTTCGTCGATTTCGTCATCGAGGATACCGCCGTTGTGGTTCATCTCGACTTCTCCGGAAATCTTCATCACCCGGCAGGTACCGCACAGTCCGCCCTCGCAGGCAGCCCCGATGCGCACGCCAGCCAAGCGTGCCGTCTGCAGGATGGTCTGGCCGGGCTGACACTTGGCGTCCTTGCCGGCCATGGTGAAGGTCACGGTGGAGACCGCTGCCGCATCCGCTTCGCCAGCGCCAGCGCGAATGGCAAGTTCTGCCGGATCGGGCGCATTGGCCGGCTGAAAGCTCTCCTCGTGATAGCGGTTCATGTCGAAACCGACGCTTTCCAGCATTGATTTGACGCCGCGCATGAACGGTTCGGGGCCGCAGCAGAACACGGTACGCTCGCGGAAATCCGGCGCCAGCAGCGCCAGCTTCGACGTCTCGATACGGCCGCGCAGCCCGTGCCAGCTGTGACGCGGCGCATGGGTCTCGACGATGAAACCGAGATTGAGGTTCGGCATGTTACGGGAGATGTTTTCCAGCTCGTCGCGGAACAACAGATCGTCCGGCTGGCGGGCGCAGGAGAGGAAGGAAACATCGGTTTGCGGGGCGCAATCGGCCATCCAGCGGGTCATCGACATCATTGGCGTGATGCCGGAACCGGCCGAGATGAACAGATATTTTTCGCCGGGATGACGCACGAAGGAGAAATCGCCGAGCGGGCCGAAGGCCTTCAGCTTCATACCCGGCTTGAGGTTGTCGAACATCCAGCGTGTGCCGATGCTCGATGCCTGCGCCTTGACGGTGACGGCAACCGAAAACGGCCGCGATGGCGTCGAGGACAGCGTGTAGGTGCGCATCACCGGATCGTCTGGCGTCACCGGCAGTTCGAGCGTGACGAACTGGCCTGGCAGATAGCGGAACCAGCTGTCTTTGTCGGCCTTGAAGCCGAAGGTCATCACATCCGGCCCTTCGGCGGTGACGGAGATGCATTCCAGCAGTTGCTGCCGGTCATTAAACGGCTGCAACTCGTCGAAGTGCCGGAAGGATGAAGCAATCGTCATGTCAGGCGACCCGAACCAGAGGGGTGGAGATGGAGCTGCCCTGCAGGCGGTCCGCCAGGAAGTTGGTGTACCATTCGACGAACTGCATCACGCCGCCTTCGTGTTCCGGCGAATAGGGGCCGGGCTGATAGGCGGGCGAGCGGATGCCGAAGGCATTTTCCTCGACGATCTGGCGATCCTGGTCGTTGGTCTCGGTCCAGACATGCGTCAGTTCTTCAATATTGTAATCAACGCCTTCGACGGCATCCTTGTGCACCAGCCATTTGGTCGTCACCTGGGTGAGTTCGGGGCCAAGCGGCAGGACGCGGAAGGTGATGGCGTGATCGGCCAGCACATGGTTCCAGGTGCTCGGATAGTGGAACAACAACAGCGTGCCGATATGGCTCTGGCTGACATCGTCGGACAGCTGGCGCTGGACGGCGCGCTTGCCGGACATGGTGTAGCTTTCAGCCCCTTCGATCAGCGGCATGCGGGCGACGCGGAACTGGCCTTTGTGATCGATCTTGAACTCGCTCGGCAGGCCTGAGGCTTCGCAATGTGCCCAATGGGCGGCGATGACCGGATCGTCCTTGGCACCCTGCACGCCGGTTGCTGTTGGGGCTTCCGGATAGGTGCGGCAAAGTTCGGGGTGGTTTGCGGCGCAGTGGTAGCACTCGCGGTTGTTTTCCCAGACGAGTTTCCAGTTGCCCTTCTCGATGATCGTGCTTTCAAACGCGACCTTGGTGTCTTTCAGATTGTGGGGCGTCACATAGGACGACACCATGTCGCGCACGGGCTGGAAATCCATCGCCTCTTCCGCGAGGCAGATAAAGATATAGCCGCCGATGGTTTCGCAGTGGATCGGTTTCAGACCATGCTGGTTCTTGTCGAAGTCCTCGCCCATCTGGCGGGCGAACAGCAGCTTGCCATCCAGCTCATAGGTCCACTGGTGATAGGGACAGACGAGCTTGGCAGACGAGCCCTTGGCACCGGCGCAGACGCGCGAACCGCGATGGCGGCAGGAATTGTGCAGCGCCCGCACAGTACCGGTGCGGTCACGGACGATGACGACCGGATATTCGCCGACCTGGACGGTGAAATAATTGCCGGATTTCGGGATTTCGCAGTCATGGCCGATGAACAGCCAGTCCTTGTACCAGATCTCCTCCATATCGAGCCTGTAGAGATCGGGATCGGTGTAGAAGGCCTGTTCAAGGCTGTGTGTATCGCGCCGGTTCTTCAATGTGCGGAGGACTTCACTGCGGAGATCCATGGTCATTTCCTTGTGCTCGCCAACTTTTTTGAAAGTTGCAGCATACAGGAAAGGAACCGCCGGCGCGCCGGGAGAGCGCGTGGTTACAGTGGTTCTCCTTCCGGCTGCCCGCCGCAACCCAGATATCAATTTCATCACAAGGCTGGTTTCCGGGCTCTGGAGCTGTCCTTGCGGACGATCCCGGCGCCTTCCCGGATTTCTCCAGTGGCCTTTTGCCGAGGTTTCGCTCCACCACCGTTGCGGGGGCAGCGCCGGATTTCGACCGGCTTCCCAATTCTCCGCCCTTCCCTATAAAGACGGCACCTTGAGTGTCTTCATCTAATCCTCACGCCCGGAAAAACAGCCGCCAATTAACGACATCCGATTCCAGAAAGACGACACGCAACATATTGCTTGAGACCACAGTCCATCTGGCTATTTTATAAGCATAAACAACGTGATCTTCTGAATTTTCAGCAAAAGCCCGGTTTTCCGCGCAACGCTTCGGCAATCGGCTGCAATGCGGCCTCTTTGCGACATCGAACAGCGCCAATACTGGCGCAGTCATGCGCATATTTCGCGGCAAAAGGTTTAAGCTTGGCAAGACTGCATTAACCATAACACGTTAGCGTCATCTCACGAGCGATTACGCCCCGGAGTGCTTCGTCCGCATTCTGCGCATTTTGGTACAGGCCGATGTCAAACTTGAGATATTTCGATGCCGCCGCAGTCAAGAAGCCGGTTCCGGCGGCGAAGGCCGCGATCTATACCGAATTCCTGCGCACCGGGCGGATCAACCGGCACCAGCAGGAATGGAGTGCCGCTGAAAAGCGCTATCTGACCCACCAGGAGGTCGCCACCCGCACCGGCAAGAAGCTTGAAGCGGCCGGGACCGTGACGCATGACCGGATCAACGGCTTCCACCGCTCGATCCGTTTCCCGAAACTGCTGTTTCACCGCACGCTCGCCGATAGCCCGCATCTCGGCTACTGCCACGTCACCGCAGCGCGGACGAAATTCGCCAAGTTCGAGGACGTCCGCTGGTCGTTCTACATTGCCAACTTCTTCTCCGACATCGGCGACGACCAGCACTTTTTCGAGAAGATCAAACTCGGTTATTCGCGGATGTATTTTGCCGTCGCAACCGAGATGGATGCCGAGGCAGGCAAGCTGACTGTCAATCGCGCCGTGCACGACAATGGGCTGTTGTTTCGCACCCGTGACCCAAAGGAAGCACTGAAGAACGTGCTTCTGCTTGGCGCCCGCAACGAACAGCTTCGCAAGATCATCGGCAGCCTCTGATCACTGCTTGTAGATCAGCCAGTCGCGCCCGGGCGGCTGCTCGCTTTCGGCCCCATGAACGATCGTCTGGTCTCCACCCTTGCCCTGCGCCCTGCCGAGCGCCTTTTCCGCCGTACCGACAAGATCGAAAGCGTTGCTGGCATCATCCGACATGCATATGCCGACCGAAAGCGTGACGCAGCCGAGATCGCGGCCGGTTTTCGGATGTTTGAAATGCGTGCCGCGCAAGGCCGAGCGCAAAAGCGCCACAAGCCGCACCACCTCCCGCTCCTCGCCCGCGGTAACCAGAAAACCGAAACGGGTGCCGTCGAAACGGGCGACCAGTTCGCTTGACGGAAACGCCTGCTGGATAATCCCGCCGATATGCTTGGCCAACGGCTCCGCCAATGCGGCCGCCTGTTCGCCGGACAATCGCCGGCTGGTATCGGGTTCGGCAATGGCGATGCCGCAGGCAAGCGGCAGGTCGGGATCGGCGTAGACCTTGGCGAGCGCCTTGTTGAAGGCGCGGCGATTGGCAAGCCCGGTGACCGTATCTGAGAATTTCCGCGCTTCGAAGTCGGCAAGGTCCTTCTGGACACCGGCGATGACGGTGGATTGCGCGATGACGCTCTCTCCCAATTCGGCATTGTGCGACACCTGCCGTTCGGTGGCCCGCTTCAGCGCCTGGATGGAATTGGCAAGCGCCGCCTGGCTTGCGTCATCGGACACCACCAGCGCTTTCGTCGCCTCGCTGATCAACCGTCCATAATCATCAAGCTGGTCCTTTTCCCGCGACAGAAGGTTCATGAAATTGCTCATCTCGTCGCGCACGATCGTTGTCGATCGCGCCAGCACACTCGCCTCGTGATGATGCGGCAGATATTTGCGGCCAAGTTCGTCAAGCGCCGTTTGCGACTTGTATTTGCCGAGTGCGATGAACTCGCGGACCAGATCCGGATTGGCGCCGCCATAAGCCTCGTAGACAAGTTCATAATTCCTCGGAATGGCATCGATGCCCATCTGGTGCATGGCGGTGGCGATCCGCAGGGCAAGGTCGTTCGGCATGGATTTCTTGTTGGCCATAAGGGCTCCGGCTGAGTGCAGGATCGGACAGCTAACATGGCTGGCTTTCTCTGCCGCTAACCGGACCTGTCGCATTTTAGGAAACCTTAATTCCGGCTTTCGCGAAGCGGCACATGTGATGCCACTCTTCAGATCGCCAGCGAATGCGCTTGGCAACGTCCAGCTTCCCCCTGTAAAGGAAACCCCGGAGCGCCTGCCTGGCTTTTCAAAGACGGGCGCATTGACGTTTGGAAGCTTGATGGCGCTGATCATAGACACACGAACCGAGCCGGACCGCGCCTTGGCGGTCGCCTGCGAAACGCTCGGTGAAGGCCTGCCGGTCGCGATCCCGACAGAGACGGTCTATGGGCTGGCGGCCGACGCCACCAATCCCGATGCGATCAGCCGCATCTATGAAATGAAGGGCCGCCCGCGCTTCAATCCGCTAATCTGCCATGTCGCCGATTTTGCCATGGTAGAGGCACACGTCACCATCGATCCCCTATCTCGAAAGCTGGCCGAGGCCTTCTGGCCGGGGCCGCTGACGCTGATCCTGCCGATCAAACCGGAAAGCAGCGTGCATCCCCTGGCCTCCGCCGGTCTCGATACGCTTGGCATCCGCATGCCCGATGGTTTTTCACGAGAGGTCATCAAGCGCTTTGGCAGGCCCCTGGCAGCACCGAGCGCCAATACCTCCGGCAAAATCAGCCCGACCAGTGCAGCCCATGTCGAAGCCGATCTCGGCGACAAGCTGGCATTGATCCTTGATGCAGGTGCTGCCGAAATCGGGCTGGAATCGACTATCATCAAGGTCGAGGGTGATGAAATCCGGCTGCTGCGTCCAGGGGGCCTGGATATCGCCGATATTGAAGCCTTGACCGGCAAGAAGGTCGCAAGACCGGAAACGGCGGGCGCTGTGATCGAAGCGCCGGGCATGCTGGCGTCGCATTATGCGCCGGGTGCGGCAGTGCGGCTGAATGCTACCGACGTCAAGGACGGTGAAGCGCTTATCCGCTTCGGCGGCAAGCCTTTGCCGGGCGAGGAGAACGCCGTCGTCGTCCTTGATCTCAGCCCGTCAGCAAACCTGCGGGAAGCCGCGGCCAATCTGTTTGCCTTCATGAAACAGGCCGATGCGTCCGGCGCCAAAACCATTGCCTTCGGCACGATCCCCAACGAGGGTCTGGGCGAAGCAATCCTCGACCGGATCGAACGGGCTGCTGCCCCACGGGAATGACCCTATGACCAACGCCCTGCCCTCCACCGATCTGATCGCCCGCTTCACTGCCATTGTTGGCGCCGCAAATGCGCTGACAGATCAGGCCGACATCGCGCCTTATCTCATCGAATCCCGCGGCCTCTACAAGGGCGATGCGCCACTGGTGCTCAGGCCCGGCAGCGTCGAAGAAGTCTCGCAAATCCTCAAGCTTGCCAACGAGACCGGCGTCGCAATCGTGCCGCAGGGTGGCAATACCGGACATGTGGCGGGACAGATCCCGCGCACCGGGGCCGCCGATATCGTCCTGTCGCTGCAGCGGCTGAACCGCATCCGCGATATCGATCCGGTCGGCAATGTCATCGTCGCCGATGCCGGCTGCATTCTGGCCGATATCCAGAAGGCGGCGGAAGCGCACGACCGGCTGTTTCCGCTGTCGCTCGGCTCAGAGGGCTCCTGCCGGATTGGCGGCAATCTCTCGACCAATGCCGGCGGCACCGCCGTGCTGGCCTATGGCAATATGCGGCAACTCTGCCTTGGCCTCGAAGTCGTTTTGCCGACCGGCGAAATCTGGGACGGGTTGCGGCGGCTAAAGAAGGACAATACCGGCTACGACCTGCGCGACCTTTTCATCGGCGCGGAAGGCACGCTTGGCATCATCACTGGCGCGGTGTTGAAACTGTTTCCGCAGCCGCGCGGGCATCAGGTCGCTTTTGCCGGCTTGAAAAGCGTCGAGGATGCGCTCAGCCTGTTCGACAAGGCCTCCAGCCTCTGCGGTCCGGCATTGACAGGTTTCGAACTGATGCCGCGCCTCGGCGTCGAATTCACCGCAAAGCATATTCCAGGCGTACGCGATCCGATGGAGACGGTTCATGCCTGGTATGCGCTGATCGACATCTCGACCTCGGATTCGGCCGAAAGCGCCGAACGGATGATGTCAGCGCTGCTCGAAACCGAAATCGCCAGCGGCCTCATCGAGAATGCCGTTGTTGCCACGAGCGAAGCGCAGCGCAAGAGCCTTTGGCACATGCGTGAAAGCATGTCGCCGGCGCAAAAGCCCGAGGGTGGATCGATCAAGCACGACGTATCCGTGCCGGTCTCCAGCATTCCGGCATTCATGGCGGAGGCTGATGCTGCGGTGATGAAAGCCATTCCGGGTGCCCGCATTTGCTCGTTCGGGCACATGGGCGACGGCAACATTCATTACAATATTTCGCAGCCGATCGGTGCCGACAAGGATCAGTTCATCGGCCGCTGGCGCGAAATGAACGCCATCGTCCATGGCATCGTGCTGCGGTATAACGGCTCGATCTCGGCCGAACATGGCATTGGTCAACTGAAGCGTGACGAACTGGCAGAGGTGCGCTCGCCGATCGAGATCGACCTGATGCAGCGGATCAAACACGCCTTCGATCCCGCCGGGATCATGAACCCCGGCAAGGTGCTAAAGGCTTGACAGCCCAATGTTTAGAAGCCTCCCATGCGCAACTGTGACAGGCTGAACAACGTGTCGGCACTGATGCCGCCGCCACCGCCCGACAGGATCAACTGGGCACCGGACACGTCGACATTGTTCTCGACATCATAGAGTGCGGTAAAGCGCATAAGCAGCTTTTCCAGCTTTGCCGGATCCTGCAGATCCTTCACGTCGAGCAGGCGGTTGATATAGGCATATTGTATATCGACATCGGCCCCCGACATCGCCTGGGGGATGCTGAACGTCGTCTGGATAACCTGCAGCAGAGCGCTGTCAGCCAAAAGATCGTAAGCCGTGTTGATGCCGGTCGCCTGCCGCCGGAAATACAGCGCAAGGCGTACACCGGCATTGTCCTCACCCTTTTGCTGCTCAAGGGTCTGATTGAGGTAAAGGTCTTCAGTCTCAAGCAGGCCACGCTTGGTCTGGATGCCAAGGTCCGGCCGAACCAGATCGCCCTTGTTATCGAAGTTGTAGGAGGCGACAAGCTCCTTGTAGATCGTCGTGTTCGGCTCTTTGTTGATGAAGCTGTTCGGGTCGTTGGGATCGGATTCAAACATCTTGCGCAGATAGTCGGTGGTCACCGTTTCCGGATCGAGCTTGGCAGCGACGAGCACGAAATCAACCAGGCGCCGGTTGGACAGGAGATCGTCGAGCGATTTGATCTTTTCGACTTCGGCACTGTAATATTTCGCTTCCGCAGTCGCCTTGGTCTTTTCATCGTCCGTGGCGAAACGGCTCTTTTCGATGACATAGGATTTGGCGGTGTTGAGGATTTCGGATTCGGCCTGCGCCAGCATCGGTACGCCGGCCGACCCGTCCGCATTGAAGTTGAACGCCTTTGCCAGCTGAAGATACCGGTCGTCCTTCAGCGTATAGACATAGCTTTTCGGATCGGTGAGATCGCTGGTCAGTACCTTCTTCATCTTGCGCACCGTGTCGCCCTCGTTTTCGAGGCCAACGGCGGTCAGCGCCAGTTTCATGATCTTGGTGTCGGAGAGCAGATCGTCGACGTTGGAGACGATCTTCATCAGGTTCTTGAAGGAATTGATCAGGGTCTGATCGGCAGCCTCGTCGGCATCGTTGTAGCGCACCATGTAGTAATCGGACGTCACTTTGGTCTGCGCCGCCGTCTGCGGTTTATCGCCAGCCGCCAGTGTTCCGTCAGTCTTGAAATTGAAGGCTGCCCTCAACTCCTTATAGTTGACGTTGAATTCCCCCCCCTTGGTATTCACAAAGCTCGTCGGGTCGTTCGGGTCGCTGGTCAGGATGCTTTCGAGTGTCGCAACCGTGGAGCTGGATGGCAGACCGAAGGCTGTGAGGATGTAGGAATAGAGCCGGCTATCACCCTTGATCTGCGCAACCGTCGTAATGGTTCCGATCTTATCCTCGTAATAGGACTTGTGCAGCAGGGCGACCGATGTCGTGGCGCGCGGCGCCTTGTAGGCATATACTTCCATGGTCGCCTTACGGCTGTCTGCCGCCTGCGCGCTTCCACCGGCAGGTACGGAGCCATCCGCCGCGAAATCATACATCAAGGCCAGATCCTTGAAGACGGCGAGTTGCGCGATCGTTGCAGAACTCTCTGAAACCTTGGCATTCAAATCGGCAGAATAGAAACTCGCGCTTTTCATGGTCTTCAGCGCAGTCTGCCGCTGTTCGATCTGCGCCTGAAACGCAGCCCGTTCTGCCTCGGTGATATCCGGCTGGGCCATCTGTGCCTGAAGGCCAGCGATTTCAGCCTGGACGCCGGCATAGGCGTCGATATTGCTGGTCATTTCCGGGAATGCGTTGTTGATCGTGGTGATGTTGTTCGTCAGGGTGGTTTTTTCGGTCTGCAACTTCACCTTGTCTTCATCCGATGTCTCGGGAAGCGCCAGCAGGGCATCGATCTGGGTGATGCGCGCCTGCGACAGGCCCCGGCTCGTCAGAGCTGAAAGCGCCTGCTTCGATGACGCACTGGTCGCCTCTGCAGCCGCCAGCTTGGGCGCAAAATTTATGCCATAATAGCTATTCGGATCGTTGGGATCGCTGACCAGCGCACCGCGCACCTGTTCATAATTGAAATATTTCTCGTCAACGCCGAACACCCGGAACGCGTAGGATCGTAATCTGTCGTTCTGCAGGAACTGATCGACGTTGGTAATCTTGTCGAGCATTGTGTCGTAGTAGCGCGTCTCCTCGGCCATCCGCGTATCGACGTTGGAGACGCTGCGGTTATACAGACCGATCAGCGCGTCTTCCTGTGCATCACTTTGGACCACCTCGGTCGACTGGGAGAAGCTGAACGCTCTCGCGAAATTTTGGTAGCGCTCGTCCGTCAGCATATTGGCGTAGCTGTTATCGTCGCTGAGGTCGCTCTCCAGCACCTTTCGCATGAAGGCCTTGGCATAAGTCATGTCTTCAAGGCCATGCGCCTTCATGGCATAGGCATAGAGCCGGTAGTCACCGAGAAACTCGTCGATCGAGGTGACATTGCCGATATTGGCCTTGTAATACTCGGTTTCGCGGGCGACCAGCGTCTGCTGCGACGTGCGCTGAAGGCTCGTCTTCATGTCGCGCGTGAGGAGATTGTAGTCGATGTATGTGGAAACCATTGCCGCTCTGCCGATCGTCTGAAATTGCCCGACGCTAAGGCGTCCGGATGGACGCAATGCCGCGCAGTGCGGCCATAATCAGCGATACAATCGCTGGTCATGCTTGTGCGTGGCTTTTCCTCAACCCGGCGGCGCGGGATCGAAGGGCCGGCAAAATGCGGACGATTTTCTTCAGATTTCAGAAACCCTGCTGCGTTGGCCTTTGCTAACCATCAGGAAATGCAAAGTTTTTTAACTGCGATTTTTAAGTGGTCTCAAACCCGGCCCGCCTATCCTTGGCTCACAGAGGACGAAAAGTCCCGACGAGAAGACCGGGAACCGGCTCTCAAGGAAAACAAGGGCGATTGAAATGCTGAAGACACTTTCACAACCGGCTTGGGTTGAAACCACACTGCGCATGGATCCGAAACGCTTTCCCCAGCAGGCAAGCTACACCTTGCACGGACAGTCCAGCAATGTCACCATAAGCCTGGATGAGCGTGGAGCGGTTCTGCGCAAGGTTCTGCCATCCAGCGGCTTGCCACTATCGATTGCGCTGCCGGCCCGCGCCTTCAAGGGTGTTGCCGCCCGCGCCATTGACCATGGAGACGGAGAAGTGACCGTGACGCTTGAACTGCATCATGACGACCCGGATCTCTGCATCCCGCTTCTGGTCGCCCACGATCTTGCCGACATCGCCGCCGATTGGCGCACCTGGTCGGAAGCCTACCGGATCCCGATGCTGATGGTCGAAGCCGATGGCGTCGCCCGCCCGTTGGAAGATCATCTCGGCGAAGTCCGGACCCGCGATATCAAGCCACGCCGCCGCCACTCGCTGTTTAACGACCGCCGCCCGCGCTTCCTGATGCGGCGCGCCACCGGCAGCCTGGGTGTCAACATGAAGATCGACGGCCGCGAAATCATCGCCCGCAACTGATTTCCGACACAATCTCCGAGCCTTCCTCCAGTGCAAAAGACCGGCTGTCCCTGCAGTCGGTTTTTTGCTTGTTTTTTCAAAGCCTTATCGAGCCTTTGGAAAACCTTGGAAACGCCTTTTTGATGCCACAGGCAAATAGCACATTGCCGGCACGAGAAGGAGACAGATCATGCGCACATTCATCTTCGCGGCGATTGCCGCCTTTTCCACCCGCTTTACCCGGACAAAGAAGAACCGGAACAAGGAAATGAGCTGGGCTTGAGGCTTTTAAGCCCGGTCCCTTGGCACTGAAAAGCGTTGGCCAGTGAATATCGACCGACATGAACCCTGCCCTCCGGCCATCCGGAGGGTTTTTTTATGCCACCCGAACCAGCAGTGCGGCGCATAGGCTGGCAAATAGGATCAATCCAACAACGTTGTTGAACTTGAACAGGGTCAGGCACTGAGCGGCATCGTGAATATCGAGAACCAGGATCTGATAAAACAGCAAAACGGCTGCGACCAACAGGCCGGCATAGGCAAGCAGTCCGGCACCCGCCAATGCAAACGAGACAAACAGCAGCAGGATCGTCAGTCCATAAAGAGCAAAGAGCCACGGGCGCGGGCGCTCGCCGAACCGCCGCGCGGTCGAGCGCACGCCGATCAGTTCGTCGTCTTCCCTGTCCTGATAGGCATAAATCGTATCGTACCCGATCGTCCAGGCGATGGCGGCGGCATATAGCACGATCGATGCTAAGCTGATCGTTCCGAACTCCGCCGACCAGCCCATGATCGCGCCCCAGGAAAAGGCAAGGCCCAGAAAGAACTGCGGCCAGTCGGTAAAACGCTTGGCGAAGGGATAGACGGCGACGAAGACCAGCGAGAAGACGCCGAGGAAAATCGAAAAGTCATTGAACTGCAACAGCACGATCAGACCGGCGAGCGCCTGCAGCACCATGAAGATCTTGGCCTGCAACCGGGTGACACGCCCGGACGGCAAAGGCCGAGAGCGGGTACGCGCCACTTCCATGTCGATGTCGTGGTCGACAATATCATTATAGGTGCAGCCGGCGCCGCGCATGGCGACAGCGCCGATGAAGAACAGGATGAGGTACCAGACGAAACGGCCCGGCGAAAACGTGCCAGCCAGGGCTGCCGCATTGGCCGCCAGTGCTGCCGACCAGAAACAGGGCCACATCAGCAATTGCCAGCCGATCGGCCTGTCCCAGCGGGCAAGCTGCGCATAGGGCCAGAGCGGCCTTGGCAGCACGCGGTAAACCCAGTTGTTGGACGGCGCATCGTGGACGCGCCCGGAATCGGCTGGACGAGTGTTCATGCCGTTTGTTTGCAGCGGCAGCGGCCGCCGGTCAAGCCGACAGACCGCCGCACGGGCAAGCCGGTGACTATTCCAGCGTGAAATCGAAACGGTAGGTGGCGGCGAGGCCAACCAGGAACTGGTTGCGGCTACCGCCTTCCTTGACGAGGCTCGAGTCTGCCGCCGGACCCATCAGCCGCTTGTATTCGGCAAAAGCGCTGGCTTCGATTTTTTCGGTGGCCTGCCAGGTGATGGCAGCGCCCGCGCCGATCGAGTTCAGGCCGCCGGACGGCTTGTATTTCGAATAGCCGGACTTTGCCGCTTCCGAAGAGTTGACACCGTAATAGGCATCAAAATAGTCGCTGGTGGCGGCCGACAGGCGTGGACCGGCCGAGATACGCACATTATCGCTGACATCGACGAACCCGTCGGCCGCGACATCGGCAACGAGACCGTGATGGCTGCGGATACCCTGGCGTAACTCGGCGCGGATGCGCAGCCAGTCGGTCGGATAGACCTCGGCAAAACCACCGAGTTCGCCGCCGAAGCGGACGGGATCGAGGCCCTTGAGATCGGAAGACGTATCGCCATCCCGCTCGAAGATCAGCTTGCCGACAACACCGGCGCGAAAGGCCCCTTTGTCGACGAAGGCAAAGGCCGGATTGTCGTTGCGCGATGAAAACCGCACCGTGCTACCGGCACGGCCAAGCGAAATCAACGGCGCTGCCTGGAAAAGACGATCGGATGAGCCATCATATTTCGCGCCGATAAAGCCGGTCGCGCCGACTTTCAAATACCAGTCGCCGGACCAGAAATGCCGGCGCTCCTGCGCCTGGGCGGAAAAGGAGGCGGCAAAAAACAGCCCGGCCGAAAGGGCAAACAAGGATCGGTTGAACACGTCAGAACTCCACACACATAAGAACGGTTCGTTTCCCGGCGGTTATAGGCCCGCCTCACTACCATCTCGTTAACCAGGAGATTTCAGCCATTATTTTCCATGCGGCACTGCTGTTTCAGTGGGGATGATTATAGATTACAGCCGCTTAGACAAATCCACAGAGTGAAATCTGCCGGAAAATCCGGCCGGAAAACGCCGATTTGGAATGTATTTTCACCCGAACATTACGAAACCGGGCGTCAAACCCGTCTACGATCAGGACATCCGCGATTTCAGATAGGTACTGGGCGAACTCCCCAGCATCCGCCGGAACATCGTGGTGAAGGCGGCGATGTTTTCATAACCAGCATCGAGCGCGACATTGGTTACCGGTTCGCCTTCGGCCAGACGCGGCAACGAGGCGAAAATACAGGCCTGCTGGCGCCAGGTGACGAAACTGACGCCGGTTTCGGCACGAAACAGCCGGGTAAAGGAGCGGCGGCTCATTCCCAGACCACTCGCCCATTCGTCAATGCCAGCGTTGGCGTCCGGTGATTTGAGAAAATGCCGGCATAACCGCCCAAGCCGTGCATCAACTGGAAACGGCAGCCCGAGCGGCCGCTCCGGCAACTGGCTGATTTCGTCCAGCAGAAGCTCGATGATCAACCGTTTGCGGCGCGGGGTCAGCGGCTTCTCCTGCGACATCACCAGTTCCTCCATCAGGCTGGAGGCAAGCGGCGTCACTTCCAGCACACGCGGCTGATCTGCTGATATCACCGAGGGATCAGCATAGATCGAGTGCATTTCGACATCGCTGATCATCTCGCTGAAATGCTCGAGACCGGCGGGAATGAGCAAGCCGTGACCGGGCGGGATCATCCAGCGTCCACTGGCGGTATTGACCAGCACGACACCCCGGCGGGCACACCAGAGCTGCGTCTTGGTATGGCTGTGCGGCAGTCCGCGCGAGCCGGCCTGATAGCGCCGGCCGAGCGCCGTGATGGGATCATCGTTGAGATCGATCCATCGCAGGTTCTCAAGATGGGTATCATCGCCGGCAGGATCGCCCGATTTCGTGTCGTATTTCTGCATTTGGCCCACTCACGAAAGAATGCGACCAGACCACAAAAGCAGGCCAACATCAAGCGATGTAGAGACAGCGCATATTCTTACTTACAATATTTGTCCGGCGAGGAAGACAGCATGGCGAGCATCACATCACCCACAGGCATCAGCCCGGAAAAGACTGCGGTCTCCGTCATCGTGGCCGTCAGCTTTTGCCACATGCTGAACGATATCATGCAGTCGCTGCTGACCTCGCTCTATCCGCTGCTGAAGGAAAACTATGCGCTCGATTTCGTGCAGATCGGCCTTCTGACCTTCGCATTCCAGGTCACGGCGTCGCTGCTGCAGCCTGCCATCGGCGTCGTCACCGACCGCTGGCCAATGCCGTTTTCGCTGCCGGCTGCGATGCTGTCGACTTGCGCTGGCCTGATCACGCTTGCCAATGCCCACCATTTCTATGTGCTGGTCATCGGCGCCTGCCTGATCGGCATCGGCTCGGCGATTTTCCATCCGGAAGCATCGCGCGTGGCGCGGCTTGCCTCGGGCGGCCGCCATGGTCTTGCCCAGTCGCTGTTCCAGGTCGGCGGCAATACCGGCACGGCAATCGGCCCGTTGCTGGCCGCCTTCATCGTCATTCCGCAGGGACAGGGGAGCCTGAGCTGGTTCTCCGTCATTGCACTGGCCGGTTTCATGGTCCTGTCCTGGGTCAGCGTCTGGTACACCCGTCACCGCCGCAGTTCAGCCGGCCGCAAACCCGTCAGCCGCACCTTGCCGCTGCCGCGCAATCAGGTCATCTGGACACTGATCGTTCTCGTCATCCTGACGGCGACGAAAAACGCCTATCTCTCCAGCCTGTCCAGCTACTTCACCTTCTTCACCATCGAGAAGTTCGGCGTCGGCGTTCAGGAAGCGCAGATGCTGCTGTTCCTGTTCCTCGGCGCATCGGCAGCAGGCGTGATCTTCGGCGGACCGATCGGCGACCGTTTCGGCGCACGCTTCGTCATCTGGTTCTCGATCCTCGGCGTCATCCCCTTCGCGCTGCTGTTGCCCTATGCCAACCTGTTCTGGACGGCAGCACTGGTGGTTATCATCGGCTTCATCTTCTCCTCGGCATTCTCGGCCATCGTGGTGTTCGCGCAGGAACTGGTGCCGGGCCGCGTCGGCCTGATTGCCGGCATGTTCTTCGGCTTTGCCTTCGGTTTCGGTGGCATCGGCGCTGCGGTTCTCGGCGTCTTTGCCGATCGCAACGGTATCGAGTTCGTCTATACGCTTTGCTCTTACCTGCCGCTGCTGGGCCTCTTGACGATCTTCCTGCCGAAGCTTCCGAGCCACCGGTAAGAATACGCGACGATTTGATGAGGGGCGGCGCGTCCCTCATCAACCGCAACAGCGAAATGCCCCTTTTTGACAACGGATTCCAGTCAGTGGCATTTCAACCCAATTGCAACCAGCGCATTCCATTGTAAGTATTCATCAAGCATTGAGCGCTAAGGTTCGGCCCGGGGACTATCGGGGTGAATTCGATGCGCAACACGTTAATTGCCGCTTCCACCGCGCTCGGCGTATCGATCGCGTCAGCGCCCGTGCACGCGGAAACGCTGAACCTGTTGATCTGGGAATCCTATATCGACCAGAAGATCCTCGATCGCTGGACCGAGAAGACCGGCGTTGGCGTGCACCAGGTCTATTATGACAGTGGCGACGCCCGCGATGAGGTGCTTTCCGATCCGAGCAGCAATATCGACATAGCCGTTATCGGCGAAAACGGCGCCGAGCTGTTTGGCAAGCGCGGCGTGCTCGAGCCGATGTCGGACAAGAACGTCGCTGCGATGAAAGACTACAAGCCGGAGTGGACATCCCGCTGCGCCGGCTATGCCATGCCCTATCTCTGGGGCACGATGGGCATCGCCTACCGGTCAGACATGGTCAAGACGACGCCGACGTCATGGCACGACCTGATGTCGCCTGATCCGGCCCTGTCCAAACATATCGCCATGTATGACGATCACAACGAGGCCTTCGTCGCGCCATTGGCGATGCTGGGTAAATCCATCAACGCCAACGATAACGAGACGCTGAAAGCCGCCTTCGAGGTCATGAAGAAGCAGGCGCCGTTCGTTCTCACCTATGATTATGTGATCACCTCGATCCAGAGCCCTGAAAACGGCAAGAATATCTATATGGCACTGGCCTATAGCGGCGATCAGCACGTGCTCAACGACAAGGCCGGCACACCCGGCATCTGGCGCTACGCGGTTCCGAAGGAAGGCACTCTTTCCTGGCTCGATTGCATGGCGGTTACCGCCGCCTCACCACGCAAGGCGCTTGCGCTGCAGCTGGTCGATTTCATCGGCTCGCCGCAAAGTGCGGCTGACAACGCCGAGATGCTGGCAATGCCCACCGCCAGCGAAACCGCGCTCGAACTGATCCCGGCCGCGATGCGGTCCGATCAGGAAATATATCCGCCGGCCGACATCCTGGCGAAAAGCCAATACCAGAAGGAATTGTCGATCCAATCGATCCAGACACGCCGGCGCATCATCAGCTCAATGGCAAACTTCCAGTGACACTTGGCAAACGCGCATTTTTCCTGATCTTTCCGGTCGTTCTGGCGGGCTATCTGCTCGCCGCTCTGTCGGTCTATTTTGTCCAGGGTCATTCCGTTCTGGCTCTGGAGCGGACGCGGCTTTCGCAACAGCTCGACCATATGGCCGCGTTGTTCCGCAACGAGGTCAGTCAGAGCCGGGGCTTTCTCTATTCGATCCTCGAAGGCAACGCCGTCCGCCTGTTCGTCTCAGAGCCGGATGAGGCCTACCGCAACAACGCGCTGGGCCTGCGGCTGCAGCAGAGTGTGCGCTCGCTGTCCGACGATCCGAAGAAATTCATCTCTTTCGCCATTCTCAACCCCGACCTGACACCGGGCTATTATTTTGAGAACAGCGATGATCCGTTCGCCGAGATCGGTGCGCCGCAATTTGCCTTGGCAAACCGGCTCGCCGGCGGCAGCCAGTTGCGCGACTGGACTTTTCTGCACGATGCCGAGACACGCCAGCTGATCGTCTACTCGGAGTTCATCGACCCCGTCACCTTCAGCCGCCCACTGCCGAGCGCAAAGGCAGACGCGCTTTTAGTTCAGGTGGCGATTGAGCCGACACAGTTCCTCAGCATGCAGCGCGCCCTGCAGCACGAATATGAAACCGATCTCAGTTTCGATACCGCGCCGCAGGCGCAGCCACACGGCGGCGTTTCCGCATCCGTTCGAATGGCACCTTCCTTGTTTGCCACACTGACGGTCCCCCCATCCAGCGGCTCCGGCAATATGGAGCAGCTGAAACTGCTGCTGATTTTTGGCGCGCTAGTGATGAGCTTTGTCTCCGTCGGCCTGATGATCGCGCTGATCCGACGGTTCATCACCAACCCGATTTCGGTTCTCGACCGGCAGGTGACAGCGGTGATGAGCGGTGAGAACGAAGACATCAGGGAAACCGGCGCCGAAGGCGAAATCGGCCGGTTGACCGGCAATATCAAGCAATTGCACGATCAATCGCAGCGCGCCTTGAAACTGGTGCAGCAGGCGTCCTGGACCGATACACTGACCGGCATCAGCAATCGTGCCCATTTCAACATGCTTGCCGCGGATGTCATCCATCACGTCACTACGCAGGCCGGCCATTGCAGCCTTCTGTTCATCGACATCGATCACTTCAAGTTCGTCAACGACAAATATGGTCACGATGTCGGTGACGACCTGTTGAAAACGCTGGCACTGCGCATCGAGGCCGCAATCAGCGGCATCGCCACGCGCCGGCGGATGGCGCCGGCCGTGTTTGCCCGCCTGTCTGGCGACGAATTTGCGGTTCTCGCACAATCAAAGCCCGGTGACGGCACGATCCGGGAAATGTGCGCCGCGATCCTTGCGCTGTTTTCCAACGGTTTCGAAGTACGCGGCAAATATTATCCGGTCACGGCAAGCATCGGCGTCGCCATCTGCCCGACGGATGCCACCAACCTTGCCGAACTGATCTCCAATGCCGATGCGGCGATGTATCAGGCAAAGACCAACGGCAAGAACCGCTCGTCGCGCTTCTCGCGGGAACTGCAGGACAAGCGCGACCGCATCCGCCATATCCAGGAAGAATTGCGGCTGGTCGATCCCGACGAGCAGTTTCACCTCGTCTACATGCCGATCGTCAATAGTGGCGGCAAGGTGATCGGGTGCGAGGCGCTGCTGCGCTGGTTGTCGCCGACGCTTGGCAACATCACGCCCGACGAATTCGTGCCGATCGCCGAAAGCACCGGCCTGTTCACCAAGATCGACTGGTGGGTGATCAACCGGGCGATGTCGGAACACAATAGGCTGAAGCAGCTGTTTGGGCCGGAAACCATCCTTGCGATCAACATCTCGTCGGCGGAACTGCATTCCAAATCGATCAGCGATTATTTCTCCGACTGCGTGGCGCGGCACGGGCTGGATGCGCGCACCATCGAGATCGAACTGACGGAAACCTATGCCGTCAAGCTTGGCGATCAGTTGCACCGGAATATCGAGACCCTGCGCGAACGCGGCTTCCGGATCTCAATCGATGATTTCGGTGCCGGCTATACCTCCGTGCAGCAGATCATCGAATACACCGCCGACACCATCAAGCTTGACCGGGCACTGGTGCAAAACCTTGCAAACGAGGGATCCTTGCCGGCCCTGAAGGCTATGGTCGCCCTTTGCCACGCGCAGGGCATGACCGTGGTTGGCGAAGGGGTCGACACCCCCGAGAAGCTTGTGATGCTGACGGCCGCCGGCTGCGATCATTTTCAGGGTTACCTGATCAGCAAACCGCTGACCCTCCCCGATCTGACCATCTGGGCATTGAAGCAGACAGCGAAAATTGCCAGCCTCGCGGACGGCCGCGTAACTTTCCCTGCGCAGAGTTTGCTTTCAGCCTCCTCAAGTTCGCTCTGAAGCGCCTGTATCGCGGGCGTTGTGCCGATTTTGCCTTGACCTTAGTGCGCCCTCGCCTTAACCGCACCTCAACACTGCGGATTGTGCGGGAGTAGGCGATGAAAGTTCTGTTGATCGGGTCGGGCGGGCGCGAACATGCGCTGGCATGGAAACTGGCACAATCGCCACGACTGACGGCCCTCTATGCCGCCCCCGGCAATCCCGGCATCGCCGAAGAGGCAATCATCGCCGATATCGATACATCAGACAATGCCGCCGTTCTTGCCTTCTGCCGCAGGCAAGCGATCGATTTCGTCGTGGTCGGCCCGGAAGCTCCGCTGGTCGCTGGCCTTGCCGACACGTTGCGCGACGCCGGTATTGCAGTTTTCGGCCCGTCTGCCGCCGCTGCCCAGCTTGAAGGCTCAAAGGGGTTCACCAAGGACATCTGCGCCAAATACAACATCCCGACCGGCGCCTATCAGCGCTTCACATCCACTGAGCCGGCGAAAGCCTATATCCGCGAACAGGGCGCGCCGATCGTCATCAAGGCCGACGGGCTTGCCGCCGGCAAGGGCGTGACCGTTGCCATGTCGCTGGATGAAGCGCTCGACGCGGTCGACAGCTGCTTTTCCGGTGTCTTCGGCGCTGCCGGTGCCGAGGTGGTCGTCGAAGCCTATCTCGATGGCGAGGAAGCAAGCTTCTTCTGCCTTTGCGACGGTAAAACGGCTCTCGCTCTGGCCTCGGCGCAGGACCACAAGCGCGTTGGCGACGGCGATACCGGTCCGAACACCGGCGGCATGGGCGCCTACTCGCCTGCACCGGTGATGACACCTGAGATGGTCGAGCGCACGATGCGCGAGATCATCGAGCCGACAATCGCCGGCATGGCCGATAGCGGCCATCCCTTCACCGGCGTGCTGTTTGCCGGCCTGATGATCACCGCCAAAGGCCCCGAACTGATCGAATACAATGTCCGCTTCGGCGACCCGGAATGCCAGGTGCTGATGATGCGGCTGAAAAGCGATCTCTTGCCGTTGCTGCATGCTGCGGCAACCGGCACGCTCGCCTCAGTCAGCGCAGAATGGCGCGACGAGGCGGCCTTGACCGTGGTGATGGCCTCGAAGGGTTATCCGGGCGCTTACGAGAAGAACACACCGATTGCCAAGATCCCGCAGGCGGACGCAGGCACCAAGGTGTTTCATGCCGGAACGGCATTGAAGGACGGGCAACTGATTGCGACCGGCGGCCGCGTGCTCAATGTCACCGCGATGGGCAGCACCGTCGGCGCGGCCAAGGACAGCGCCTATGCAGCCCTTGACCAGGTGGAATGGGACAACGGCTTTTGCCGCCGCGATATCGGCTGGCAGGCGGTCGAGCGCGAAAAGGCCTGACCGGGTCACGGCCGGTCAAGGGAAAAACTCACTCAATTTTTACCAATTCTCCTGACGGGAACGTAACGGAGAACGGCTATTTTCCTCTTCTGAATAAGTGCTGCAGCGACCTTTGTGCGTCATGAATGACCTGCGGCGCTGTATCGATCTCAGAGGAGAAAGCTGATGCGCGCCGTTTTGTTGACATTCGCAAGCCTGGTTGCTGCCAGCACAGCCGGCGCGTCTTCACTTGAAAACGTCATCTCCGGAGAAAAAGTCAACAGGAGTATCTCGCAGCTTTCCTGCGGCCAGTGCCCGCCTTTGGTGGTCAAGAAGAAAACCGGCTATATCGTGCCGGACGTCGCCCTCGGGACTGAACGGGTCGAGCTGAAGAAGATCAACGGCGAGATGAAACTGGTTCGCACCGAAGCCTGGCTTGGCGGCTCACCGGTCGTCTTCATCAGCAAGGCGTCGGACGCAGACATCAAGCAGGCGCAGGCCAAGGAGCCACATGAAGCCGACATGGCGAAGGCTGCAACAGTGGACGCGCTGCCAGCGGAAGCCCAGGCAACTGCCACTGTCGAGATCGTCGATATGGCTGCGAAAACGGCTTCGCTTGACGTTGCATCAACGGCTGCAATCACTGCAGTAACGCCACAAGACACTCCGTCACAAGAAGTTGATCTCGAAAACTTCCAACTTCGGCTAAATTGACACGGAACTTCCTGTCCCTGCCCTAACCAGCCGCAGATAGAAGGCTGACCGGGTATTCGCCCTCCAGGCGAAAGATTGCGCCCCTGAGAGAAGCAGGGGCGCAATTTTTTGTTGTGGGGATAGCGTCAATCCGGGACCGCCCATTCTTTTCGGACGCTGCCTCAGCATAGTCAGTGCGCGTCGATCAGCGCCGCCAGTGTTTCGATCTCTTTGTCGGAAAAAACCCGGATACCGTTGGCCCTGAGCAAGGCGGCCGTCACACCCTCGCCCTTGAGGCGGCGGCCGGTAAAACTGCCATCATAGATAAAGCCCGAGCCGCAGGACGGGCTGCCGTCGATCAACAAGGCATAAGAGCAGCCGGTTTCGCGCGCCAGCGCAAGCGCATTTTCGGCGGCTTGGCGAAACAAATCCGTGACATCTCCGCCCTGGCTTTCCAGCACGCGCGCCGCCCCGGATAGGACGTCGGCACCCGCCTTCCCTCCGCGATCTCCGCCGGCAAACGCGGCACCGGCATGCCCGCCGACATTTCCGGACAGATCGTCACCAGCCGCCCCTCCTCGCGCCAGCGGTCAAGGGCCGGATGCAGCAGAGGCTTGGCCTGCCCGTCATAACGGACGGCATGGCCCATGAGGCAGGCGCTGACGAGTATTTTGGCGGTCATGGGTTTGGATAGCGTGGTCGGGGGTGGATTTCCAGAGCCATCGATGCATCGTCAAAGGGCAACGTGACCGCCGTACTGTATACGACGGGATAGTTGTAATGAAATTCGGATGGGCGGGCAAGATTGTTTGCGGCACTATGCAGCCGATGCTGTCAACGGTGGCGATCACAAGATGGCTGTCCTGCAGCTGGAGCGACTTGGGGATGGCGCCTCGATATGGAAACTGAATTTACCCAACTGGCCTTCAGAATGCGCTGCTTCATGGAGCCGATCTGGCTTCGCTGGCATACGGCATGGCGGGCGGTAGACGGAGACGCCATTCCGGATGTGCCCTCCCGATTTACCTGCGGCAGAACAAGCCTGTTCATATGCCGGGTGCTTCAAGCCAAGGGCTATGACGCCGCCTGGGTAAACGGTGTGCCGCGCTGCAAGGAGGACGGCCTGGAACAAGGCCCCTATGGCTTCTGGAACGGGCGGCGATGGGAAAGCCATGCCTGGGTCGAATGTGCCGGCTGGATCATCGATATCACCGCCGATCAGTTTGGTGCACCTCGCGTGATCGTTGTGCCTGCCGATGACCCTCGCTACGGAAAACACCTCCACGACACGGCTCTGTCCACATTCGTGGCGGCCAGGGAGCAGGCGGTTCGGGACATCTGGTCCGAATGGTTGGTGTTTGAACGGCAGGAAGCATGACTATCGACAGCCTGTGCGCGCTTCTTTGATACAACACGCGCCGGAGCGCGAAGGCCTCTATCACGCGACAGACGTCGCGTGACTGGCTTTGGCATGACGGGTGCGGATGATGGCTGGATAACATCCCAGACCTTCAAAAGACCCGCATCATCCCGAAATCTTCGAGAAGTCCGCAACCGTTCCCGTTGCCGCCCGGATCAGGCCAAGCAGAGCGAGGCGATTGGCGCGGACGGCCGGGTCGTCGTCGTTGACGAGGACATCGGCGAAGAACTGATCGACCGGGCCGCGCAGCTTCGACAGTGCCTCCATGGCCGATCGGAAGTCTTCGCCTACGATGGCGGCACTTGCTTCGGTAGAAGCCTGCGTGACGGCGGCATAGAGCGCTTTTTCGGCATCAAGCGTCAGCAGCGCCGGATCGACGTTGGTTGCGACGTGCGTCCCCTTCTTTTCCTCGGCCGCCAGCAGCTGCGTGGCGCGCTTGGTGCCGGCCAGCAGGTTGAGGCCTTCTTCCGAGGTGACAAAGGCGGTCAGCGCTTCGACGCGGCGGGCGACCATCAACAGATCGTCGGCATCCGGCGTCAGCACGGCGTCAATCAGGTCGTGGCGGGCGCCGAGATCGCGCAGATAGACTTTCAGGCGATCCTGGAAGAAGGAGAGCACGTCACGTATATCACCTGTACGTTGTTCCGCTATCTCCAACTGAACAGCATTTGACTTGCCAAGATACTCTTCATAATCTTGTTGATCATCATCCAAGTTTTCTCGGCGCAAGAACTCAAAATTGAGCATTTTTCCGAGCATCATCTGTGTGTAAGAAACAAAATTACCCAGATCAGCGTTTTGGTAATTTAGCAAAAAGTCAGCATTTCGCATCCGACGCTTGAGGCTATCAAGATCAAACCCTCTGCCGAAAACTACTTCCCAAGGAGATTTGTCGATTGAGTCCAAAACCTGATCCACAAATTCAGGGAAGGAAGAGGATTCTGGTCCACCCCCAACATCAAGATTGTAATGCATATCGGAGATGATTTTATAAGGCATTACCTGATGGGCGTTCACCATGGCGGTTTTTATTACGCTTAGCAGCGGCAGCCTGATCTTCCGCTCCAGCATTATACGGATCACACCAAGTGCGGCACGGCGCAGCGCATAGGGGTCCTTGGAGCCCGTCGGCTTCTCGTCGATGGCCCAAAATCCAACGAGTGTGTCCAGCTTGTCGGCGAGCGCGACTGTGATCGCGACCTTGTCATCCGGTACGCGGTCGGAGGGACCGTTCGGCTTCCAGTGGTCCTCGATCGCGGCGGCGACGGAGGCGTCTTCGCCCTGCAGGGCTGCATATTTGCGGCCCATGATGCCCTGAAGCTCCGGGAATTCGCCAACGGCTTCGGTGCGCAGATCCGCCTTGGACAGCACGACGGCGCGATCCACCAGCTTCGGGTCGGCGCCGGTCATCTTGGCCAGTTCGGCAGCCAGCGCGCGGATGCGCTGGACGCGTTCGCCCTGCGTGCCGAGCTTGGCATGGAAGGTGACGTTCAGCGCGTCGAGCTTGGCCATGCGCTGGTCCAGCGGCTTTTTCAGGTCGAGATCGAATTTTGCAGCAGACGCTTCCAGCGTTTCGAGATCCGGCAGGTTGCCCTGGTCGCGGGTCCAGAAGTGCTTCGCATCTGAGAGACGCGCCCGAACAACCTTGCCGTTGCCGTGGACGATTTCCTTGCCGCCGTCCTTCGCCTCGATATTGGCGACGAGAATGAACTTGTTCGACAGGGTCTCCTCGCCGGGGCGGCGCGTGACGAAACACTTCTGGTTGGTCTTGATGGTCAGCCGGATGATTTCCGACGGGATCGCCAGATAATCTTCCTCGAACGAGCCCATCAATACCTGCGGCCATTCGACGAGGCCGCAGACTTCCTCGAGCAGGCCTTCGTCCTCGACCAGTTCAAGGCCATTGGCAAAGGCGATATTGGCAGCATCGGCGGCGATGATCTGCTTGCGGCGCTCGGCATCGAGAATGACCTTGGCCTTTTCGAGCTTCTCGATGTAATCGGCAAAGCGGCGCACGGTGATGGCTTCCGGTGCATGGAAGCGGTGTCCATAGGTGATGTTCGATACGGTGATATCACCGACCGTAAACGGGACAACCTGGGTTTCCTCGTGTTCCGGGCCGAACAGGCAGACGATCGACTGCAGCGGCCGCACCCAGCGCAGCGCGCCCGGCTTGGCGGACGCTGCGCCTGAGCGCATCGGATTGCCCCAGGGGAAATTACGGATGATGCCGGGCATCACCTCGGCGATGATTTCTTCAGCGGGGCGGCCCGGCTTGACGATGTGGGCGACGTAGAAATCGCCCTTCTTCGGATCGCTATGCACATGCGCCTGATCGATCGACGTGAGACCGGCACCGCGCAAAAAGCCTTCGATCGCCTTTTCATTGGCATCGGTGCGCGGGCCCTTGCGGTCTTCGCGCACATCGGCGGAGCGGGTTTTCAGACCGCGAATATCAAGCGTCAGCCGGCGCGGCGTCCAGTATTCCCTGGCACCCTCATAGGTCAGCCCAGCCTCGACCAACGCATCGGTCAACAGCTTCTTCAGATCACCGGCAGCCTTGCGCTGCATACGGGCCGGGATTTCCTCGGAGCGGAGTTCAAGCAGAAGATCGGGCATGGAATGAATGCTTTTCTAAGTGATCGATTGACTGCGGGGGATTTAGCAAGCCCGGCGGCAAAAGTCATCCATTCAATGGCGGAAAACTCAGTGCTCAGGCGGCATCCCGAACCGGGATGCGTTCAATCTCGGCGCGTTTACGTTCTGCTTCGATCTTGAGATCATAACTTACCTGCAGATTCATCCAGAGTTCCGGCGTGGTATCGAAGAATCTCGCAAGGCGCAGGGCAGTGTCCGAGGTTACACCGGTCTTGCCCGTAACGATACGTTCGATGCGGGTCCTTGGAACATTCAGTTGTTTGGCAAGTGTGCCGGCACTCATGTCCAGCGGGTCAAGATAAAGATCTTTCAGAATTTCACCCGGATGGATGGCCGGCAGGCCGATATCACTCATCTGATCAGTCCTTACTCTCAATGATAATCGACGATTTCCACGTCATCGGCGCCGCCGTTCGTCCATTGGAAACAGACACGCCACTGCTGGTTGATGCGGATCGAGTACTGGCCTTCCCGGTCTCCCGACAATTTCTCCAGCCGATTGCCTGGCGGCGAGCGTAAATCCTTCACGTCGGCTGCCGCGTTCAAGAGAACCAGCAATTGCTGCGTCCGGCGAACAAGATCAACCGGAAAACCCTTTTTCACGCTGCCGTCTGCCACGGACGGAGACAGTTTGCCTTTGAAAGAACGGATCACCTCTCATCTCCAGAGCGTATCAAATAATGATACATCGCACGGGGCGCGTCAAGTATCATCACATGATACAAAGGCCTTGGCGCGGGTCAGCTAAAAATTACCACCCGCCTCCGCCGCCGCCGCCTCCGCCGCCGCCGGAAAAGCCGCCGCCGGTGGAGAATCCGGAGGATGAGGAGCTGGGTGGTGGCGGTAGCGAGGAGGACATGGTGCTGGCCATGGAGCCTGCGAACCCGCCCATACGATCACCGAAGGAGCCGGCGGCGAAATTATTGCCGCTGTACCAGGCCGGCTGGTAGGCGGCAGCCCCTGCGGCTGCGGCCAAAAGCCAGCGGTCGAACGTTTCCGACCAGGGTTTTTCGACGCCCAGCGCCACGGCATAGGGCAGGAGCTTTTCGAAATGCTGCGGCGACATCTCCGGCGCGCCGGCCATGTTCATCCGCTCTTTTTCGGCGAGCGTCAGATATTGCCGCAGGCCATCGATACCATCCATCATCTTCGAACCGATCGGCGTCGGCGCGCCCATCAGATGGAAGAACAGCATGTTGACCAGCACGATGCCGCCGACGCCGATCAAAAGCGGCACCTGATGCGCCTCCAGCGCCATGCTGATGACCACGGTTGAAACGCTGAGCGCGGCTGTGACAACAAAAAAGGTCAGGAAGGCGGCGGTAATCAGCGAGCCGATGCGCACAAAAAGGCTGCCGCGCTTGTTGAACAGCCGGCCGATGGCCAGCGAAAACAGCGAGATGACTACCGAGGCAACCACAGGCAAGATCACCAGCGCCACCGTCGCGCCATCGAGAAGGCCGAAGATGAAAATAGCCAGCAGAAACAGCGCTGAGATGGCGATGCCGCCAACCACGTAGCCGGTGTTGGCGTGGTAATATTTGTTGCGGTGTTCTCTTTCCATAGCAATACGGAAATCCGCACCGGCCTTCTGCACCGCCGGGCCATTGTCCTTGTCGATCGTCAGTTCGCCGCCATTGCGCTGCACGGCGGCCAGCACCGTCGCCTCGCCGGTCGGCAGCGACGGCGGCTTTGGCTTGTCCGTGCGGGTAATGACCAGCGAGTTTTTGAAGTCCTTCAGCACGACATAGCCTTCGACCGCAAGATTGAGGGCGGCGGCGGAAAGCGCTGTCCAGCCCTGGCCGGAAAAGCCCTTGTTGTCGATATAATTGACCAGCGCCGGGGAAATTCCGTCCGGGGCATCCCAGCGTGGCACGATGACGCCGCGAGCCGGATCGCGGCCGACCTTCAGCCACATGCGCGAATAATAAAGTGCGGCGATTACGAAGCCCGCGATGGCAAGGATCGGTGGAAGGTGATCGTAAAACCACCAGACCCTTTCCTGCGATACCGAGGGCGGATCGATGCTGCCCTTCGGCATCTTGACGGCGATGGTCAGACCCTCGTTGGCGTCGAGACGGCGCGTGGTGGTGAAAACCAACCGGTCGCCATCCTCCAGCGCGCGGGCATTCTTGTCGGTCGAGCCCTGACTGCCGGTAAAGACATCCAGCGCCTCTGCTTTCACGCCCGCAGGCAAGGTAACCGTGGCGGACGCCT
Source organism: Pararhizobium sp. (assembly GCF_965279435.1). Taxonomy (NCBI): domain Bacteria; kingdom Pseudomonadati; phylum Pseudomonadota; class Alphaproteobacteria; order Hyphomicrobiales; family Rhizobiaceae; genus Pararhizobium; species Pararhizobium sp. The sequence continues at coordinate 2,477,471 of NZ_CBDIHY010000003.1, read as the reverse complement.
CCTCGATCGGAAATGCCCATTCGTTGCCGGTCACGTTCCAGTAAAGTTCGTCGTGATCGGGAAAGAAGCGGATCTGCCGGGCGGTCTCATAGGTGAACTGGAACGTATGTTCGCCATCGGCCAAAAACACGTCCTTGTCGCCGGTATAGATGCGGATACCGCCGCTGATGCTTTCGGTGCGATACGGTTCTTGCGCACCGTCCCGCTCGACAGAAATGAGCTTGAAATCGACCTTGACGACGCGACCGTCCGCATCGGTGACGGTCAAGGGGAAATCGCGGTAGATGCCGCGCTTGATGCGATCTCCCTCGACATTGGCGGTGATCGTTTCAGTGACGCTGAGCACACCGCTCCTGGCGACGTCGATGGCCGAGCGATAGGCGGTGAAAACCTCCTCTGCCCGCACAGGCCCGCTGACAGTGAGCAGCAGGGTCAGAACAAGGGGGAGCCATCCCAGCGCCGCGAAAACACGTCTCATGCGATCGATCCCTCCCCGGCCCCAACAGCCGAATATGTCTGCCCGTTAAGGCCGGTCGCCTTCAAGCCCGACGCCCAGCGAAGCGAGCTCATCCCAATAGCGCGGATAGGTTTTTGCCACGCAGCCGGGGTCGAGAATGGTGATGCCTTTGATCTTCAGGCCAGCCAGCGCGAAGCTCATGGCAATGCGGTGATCGGCGAATGTATCGATATCGGCCGGCAGCGTCTGGCCGGCAAGCGCCGGATCGGAGGCGACCAGCAGATCGTCGCCCTCCTCGATGGCGAGACCGGGGCGGATGTTCGACAGGCCGGTGGAGAGAGCACGGGTGCGGTCGCATTCCTTCACGCGCAGGTTTTCGATGCCGACGAAACGCACCGGTGTTTCGTTGAAGGCGGCGAGCACGGCAAGGGTCGGAATGGCATCCTGCATCTGCGAGCCATCGATGATCGCCGGCATATGCGGGAACGTGGCGATTACCTCATAGGCTTTCGCATCCGGCTGGGAGAAGGATGCTGCCGCGACGCCGAGATCGATCCGGCCACCGGTCAAGACTTCCGCCGCCCAGAGATAGGTTGCGGCGGATGCATCGGGCTCGATCAGATAGTCGGTGGCGTGATAACCGGTCGGGGCGACCTGCCAGATCGACGGGCTGACCTGGGTGACCTCAGCGCCAAAGGCGCGCATCGCGGCAACCGTCAGATCGATATAGCCGCGCGCGCCGATCTCTTCGCCGGCAAGCTCGATATTGACCGGGTGGGAAGCGCCGGCGGCGGCCATCAGCAGGGCGGACACATATTGGCTGGAAAGGCCGGCATCGATGGTGACGTGATCCTTGGCGAAATCGCCGGTGCCGTTCACTGTGACCGGCGGGCAGCCGGTTTCGGCCTCGACAGTGACGCCGAGCGAGCGCAGCGCTGTTACCAGCGGCGCGATCGGCCGCTTGCGCATATGCTGGTCGCCATCGACCACCACGGTTCCGTCGACAAGAGCCGCAGCAGCCGTCAGAAAGCGCGTCGCGGTGCCGGCATTGCCGAGGAACAGCGGCTTTTCGGGCGGCAGGAGCTTGCCGGATCCGGTAACGATGAATGTCGTGTCGTCCGGCTCGGAAATCTCCACGCCCATGGCGCGCAGGGCATCGGCCATGTAGCGGGTGTCGTCGCTCTTCAGCGCACCGGTCAGGCGGCTGGTGCCCTTGGCAAGGCCGGCCAGAAGCAGCGCCCGGTTGGTGATCGATTTCGAGCCGGGTGGACTGACACGGCCTTCAAGCGGATGGCCGGGCGGAAGGATGGTCAGTTTCTGGTCTGCGGCGTTCATGCTCTTGTCTCTTCATGCCTTCAGCACCGCCTGTCCTTGGCTGTGCGCGCTCTCGATTGTGGATAGCCGTCTACGACGGAATACCGTTTCGGGCTAGATTAAAACTTCACCACCGGAACAGTGCGGTCAGCCTCGTTGGTAATCTCGAAAAAGGCCGCCTTGGTAAATCCGAAGGGGCCAGCGATGAGGTTTGACGGGAAGCTCTCGACCTTGACGTTCAAGTCGCGGGCAGCACCGTTGTAATAGCGGCGAGCCATCTGCACTTCGTTTTCGATGCTTTCCAGCGACTGCTGCAACTCGGAAAAGTTCTGGTTGGCCTTAAGGTCAGGATAGGCTTCGGCCAGGGCAAACAGTTTGCCCAGCGCCTGGCTCAACATGCCTTCTGCCGCTGCGCGTCCGGCCACATCGCCAACCGGCAACGCCTGCGCCTTGTTTCGAAGGGCGACGACCTCTTCCAGCGTGCCCTTTTCATGGGCGGCATAGCCTTTGACGGTCTCTATCAGGTTGGGGATCAGGTCAGCGCGGCGTTTCAGCTGCACGTCGATGCCGGACCACGCCTCCTCCTTCACCTGCCGCGCCTTGACCAGGCCGTTATAGACGAAGATCAGGTAGAGGATCACGACCGCAGCAATGGCCAGAGTAATCATCGGGGTTCCTTCCGCGCTCAATTTTGCCGCAGCTTAAGGATCGAACGCCGCCGTTGAAAGATAAATTTCAACCGCCCGCTTCACCCTGCCGGTTTTCCCGTTTCATCCATACCAGCCTGTTCCGCCGGGAACCGCGCGATGGTGGCGTTTGGCCGATAGTCGGCCATCAGATCAACGCCGAACCCGCAAAGCACCGCCCCCATGAAAACGCTCGCAGCCCTCATCAACGTCATCGCCTTTTCGGCCTTGTTCTTTGCCTATGCGAACATCGGCACCGTTGAAAAACCGGCAGGCGTCCGCCGTGCCTTGCAGACCTATGCCGGCCAGCTGTCGACCGGCGCGTTTCCGGCCCAGAAGCCGGTCTGGCAGGTTGGCGCAGAAGTGAGCGATCTGATTTGAGTATTGTTCTCTGCGCCAGACGTTTAGCCGTGTTCGCCGACATGTCCGCGCATAGAAGCGCCAAAGCTTTCGCACTTCCCTTTTAGGAGCGGCCTAATTTTCCCCATTCTGCCGAGTCTTCGGGCGAAGGGACTGCCTCGAGGATCTGCCCGAAACAGACGACGGCGACGCGCTGTTCGCTGGTCTTGGCGATATACATGTACTCGTCGGCCCTGCGGACGAAGGATGCGACGGTATCGTCCGGCTGCAGGAATGTGACGCCGACAGCCGCGCCGGTATAGGTGACTTTTCCCTCTATCGCGATCGGCTTGAAAACCCGCTCCATCGCATCCTGGACATTCTGCTGCACATCGGCCGCCAGCTTCAGGTCGATATCGAGCAGGACGACGAATTCGTCGCCGCCAATTCTGGCAATGAAATCGGTGGCGCGAAAGCTTTCGCGCAGGCGGCTGGCGATGGTTCTCAAGACCTCGTCGCCGGCAGCATGCCCCAGCTTGTCGTTGACCGTCTTGAAGCCGTTGAGGTCGATGAAGGCCAGCGCGAGCTTGCGGTCATTCGACATGCTGCGCTCGACGGCTTCGACGACGACCTCGTCGAAACAGGCCCGGTTCGGAAGCCCCGACAGGGCGTCGGTGCGGGCTGACGCCCGCAACGCATTCTCGATTTCGCGCTGCTGCCGGACACGCGCCGAGACGTCAACGATAACCTCGACATCGAAGGAGACGCCATCGACCAGGGTCCGCTGCGCCGAAATCAGCGTCGGGATGATCGTGCCATCGGCATAGACGAGATCGACCTCTTCCAGCTCATAGGACCCCACTTCCGCCAGCAGCCGGTGGCGGCGATCCCGGGCCGGATTATCGATCGCAGCACCATCCGACGTCAGTTTCCTGCCCCGAATGTTTTCCCACTTCAGACCCGTCAGCTTCAGATAAGCGTCGTTGACCTTGGCATAGCTCGAGGTTTTGGTATCGCTGGTGGTAATCGCCATCGCAATCGGTGCGAACTCGAACATTCGCATCAACATCGAAGCCAAAACTTCCGGGGGCAGAATATCCTCGTCGTCCATTGCGCGTCCTGAACTCAATCACTTGGACAAAGCTTAGAACAAACTCCTTAAACGGTTACTGAACAACCGGTCAGGCTATAGCAATTGAATTTGCATTCAAAAAGAGAACGCCACAAAATTACTCTTTATGGCTGTAATTTTGTGACAATTCGCCCTGTGACATCGGCTTGGAGCTTTAAAGCCCGCGCGAGCGCACAACCAGAAGCCCGGCTTCCGCCACCCGTCGCGACCGATTTTCTGCAACAAACTAAGTAGACCCGTTATCCGGTTCAGGCAGCATCTTTTGCGAGATTGATACCACCGGCATCCGTCAGCAAAAATGCCTCGCCGCAGGCAATCGCCAACGTACGAACGCGCAAAATGTAGCTTTGGCGCTCGGTCACGGAAATCACGCCGCGTGCATCCAGCAGGTTGAAGACGTGGCTGGCCTTGATGCATTGATCATAGGCCGGGAAGACGCATTTGTGCAGGATCGCATTGGCGCCGGTATCGGGCGCACCGGCCGCCAGAAGCGCCACGCATTCCTTTTCGGCATCAACGAAATGCTGCTGCAGCATCGCCGTGTTGGCATATTCGAAATTATGCCGCGAATACTCCTGCTCTGCCTGCAGGAAGACATCGCCATAGCTGATCTTCTCGTCGCCCTCGCGGCCGTTGAAGTTCAGGTCATAGACGTTATCGACACCCTGAACATACATGGCGAGGCGTTCAAGACCGTAGGTCAGTTCGCCGGAGACAGGCGAGCATTCGATGCCGCAGACCTGCTGGAAATAGGTGAACTGCGAGACTTCCATGCCATCGCACCAGCATTCCCAGCCGAGCCCCCAGGCGCCCAGCGTCGGGCTTGCCCAGTCATCCTCGACAAAGCGGATATCGTGCAGCAGCGGATCGAGACCGATGGCCGCCAGCGAACCGAGGTAAAGCTCCTGCAGGTTCGGCGGATTGGGCTTCAGGATGACCTGGTACTGGTAATAGTGCTGCAACCGGTTGGGGTTTTCGCCGTAACGCCCATCGGACGGGCGGCGTGACGGCTGCACATAAGCTGCCCGCCAGGGCTTGGGGCCAAGCGCGCGCAATGTTGTTGCCGGATGAAAGGTGCCGGCGCCGACTTCCATGTCGTAAGGCTGCAGAACCGCGCATCCCTTGTCCGCCCAGTAGGCGTGCAGCGTCAGGATCAGCGCCTGAAAGGAGCGCTTGGGGTTCATATGGTCCGGGAGAGCGGCGGCGGTCATGGCATCAGTCCAGGTTGAAGGTATATGGCTGTCTGGTGCCATGATGGGCGAAGAGGGTCAAGGGGCGTGCCGGATTGGCGAAACAGAAGTATCTTCGTGCGCGCGCTGTCGCGTTGCAGGCAATTCGCCCCATGTGGTAAGGTTATGCGGAAACAAGGGATTGGCACATGACCGTCAAGATCGCGATTGAACTAGACGACACCCACCGCGAATTTGCGGAGAAAATGGTGGCGGATGGGATTTATCCATCCGTTTCCAGCGTCATTCAGGCCGGGATCGAGCAGATGATGCACAATGACGCCGATCCACTGGCTGGAATGGCGGACGAGATCCGGAGACGAATGGAACTGCCGAAGGATCAGTGGATCTCGATGCAGGACGATAATGTCTTCGATCGTGTTCGCGCTCGTTTGGCGGCGAGAAAATAGCGGCCTCGTTGTGGTTTATGAGATCAAATACCATTCTGAAATCGAACACGACCTGTTCGATATTTTCCTGCTCATAGAAGGCTATGCGGGCGCGCATATCGCACACACCAAGCTAAAGGAATTTGAAAAGGTCTTTGATAATCTCGCAGACTTTCCACACATTGGTTCGACACGAAATGACTTGCGATCCGGTCTACGCGCGATTCCGGCCGGCGAAAAAGGTGTGGTTTGTTTCACCGTCGATGACCGCGATCAAAGCGTCTTCATCATCTGCGTCAGCTATGCAGGCGCCGATTGGATGGCGCGAATAAAAGAGCGCGAAGAATAACATCACTCCGGCTTCTTCAGCCGGTACTCCCCCGTCACCGGATCCTTGACCAGCGTACCTTGCGTGCCGGTTTCCTGCTGGCGGCGGGTTTCCTGCTGGCGTCGGCTCAGTTTTTCGGCGTCGGCCACGAATTTGCGATAGCCCACCCAGGCGATGGCTGCAAACACCAGCAGTAGAATCAATTGCGGCATGCGCCCTCCCCCATTTCCGTCAGACTATCAAAGCCCGAAGCGGCCCCATAATGCCTTTTCCTCTGCCACCTCGGCAAGGCCCGAAACGGCGGAGACCGCAAAACGCTCGGCTATGCCGCTGGCCATCGACGCGCCTGGCTGGCGGCGGCCGAACAGGCCGCGCGAGGCGGAAACCAGCTGCAGCTGGGTCTTTGCGCCGAACCGCTTCTTCAACTCGCCGCGCATGTCGCCGAGGCTATCGACCAGCCCAAGTTCCTGACCACGCTTGCCAGTCCAGAACAGACCGGAAAAAATGTCGGGCGTATCGGCCAAAAGATGACCGCGCCGCGCCTTGACCATACCGATGAAGATGTCGTGGATTTCGAGCTGCAGCCCCTTGAGGAACTCGATATCCTTCTCCTTTTCCGGTTGGAACGGATCAAGCATCACCTTGTTGGAGCCGGCGGTATAGACACGACGCTCGACGCCGATCTTCTTCAACAACTCCGGAAAACCGAAGCCGCCGGACACGACGCCGATGGAACCGACAATCGAGGTCGGGTCAGCAATGATCTCGTCACCCGCCAGCGCGATCATGTAGCCGCCGGAAGCCGCGACATCCTCGACGAAGATGATGACACGCTTCTTCTTGTCCTCCGCCAGATCGCGGATGCGTTGATAGATCATTCGCGACTGGACGGGAGAGCCGCCGGGAGAATTGATCGAGATGGCAACGGCTGGGGCGTCCTTCATCGAGAAGGCTTTTTCAAGCACCGGCGCAACCGTCGCCAGATTGAGCGCCGGGCGAAACTGGCTGCCGCCTGCCATGATCGCGCCATGCAAGCGGACAACCGGAATCGTCACGCCGTCCTTGCGAAAACGCTTCGGCAACAGTTTCCTGAACAGTCCGGCCATCTGAACTCCCTGCATTCATTGTACGTATTGGCAATCATTATGCGTGTTGGCATGTATGCATTGGCGCGGCAAACACAATGGCACATCATCAAAATCATCGATTGCGATGGTAGGCGGTACGGCCGTTGTTCATGTCATCGACAGCAGTTACAAACTTGTGCGTCTCTGCCTCATGCACGATCAGTGGCGCCCGCAGCGTCAGCCGCGCCCGGCTCTGCTTGATTGCCGTGACCAGGATGCGCACGGCATTTTCCCCGGCGCGCGGGTGCAAGGGCGTGATCTCGATGCCGCCGAAACGGCGGCCGCAGGCGGAGATGATCTCGGCAATCGATTCCGGCCGGGCGATCAATGACAGTTGTCCGCTGGGCCGTGCGATAGCGCAGGCCATCTTGATCCAGGTGTCGAACAGGCCATCGGTCATCGCATGCGCCTCGGCCTTCAGTGCATCCGGCGTCTTGCGGTCCGAGGCATCGTTGAAGGGTGGGTTCATGATGACGTGATCGAAACTGTTGTCGGCAAGACCGGCTGCAACCCTTGCCCGGCCGGTCAGCGATACGTCGGCTTCGAGAACGGATATCCGGCTGCCAAAACGGGCATTTTCCGCAAGTGCCAGACTTCGCCTGGCAAAATCCGCCATCAACGGCGACCGCTCGACCAGGAGCACTTCGGCATTGTCCAGCCGCGAGGCAACGGCGAAGCCGGCGGCACCGGCACCGGCACCGAGATCGGCGACACGGCAGGGTTTTGCCGAAGCGACCAGCGAGGCCAGCAGCATCGCATCCATGCCGGAGCGATGCCCCTGCCCCAAGGGCTGGATCACCTGAAATTGACCGCGGTGAAAGCTGTCGATGGTTTCGGCCGCCGCTGTGGTCATGCGTCTCGCAATTCCGCCTCGAGCCCGGCATCGATCAGCACCTGCCGTGCCTCGTCGGCATCGTCCTCATCGACCAGAAAACGGCGGGGCAAAAGGCCGAGCGACCCTTCAAGTATGCTCATGCCCTGATCTGCAATGAAGCAGCCGATGCCGGCATCCTTCATCAGACTTTCGGCAAACGAGAGCACGACAGCGTCGTTGGTACGGATCAATTCCTTCATTCCGGGTCGTTTTCCTGCCTTATTCGAGCAAGCGGGACAATTCGCCTCTTGCCGCCACAAGCCCCCCTTTCTATTGTCCGAACTGGAGTTTGAACAGGAGTCGCTTGTGTTGGGCGTAGTGATACCGCTGGAAGACAGCAAAAACAAACAGGCATCGGTCAAGCCGCTCGTCGATCTGACGAAGGCGGACATGGAGCGCGTCAACCAGCTGATCCTGTCCAAGGCCGGATCCGACGTCCAGATGATCCCGGAGGTGGCCAACCACCTGATCTCATCCGGCGGCAAGCGCCTGCGCCCGATGCTGACGCTGGCGTCTGCCGCCATGTTCGGCTTTACCGGCGATGCGCATATCAAGCTTGCGACTGCGGTCGAGTTCATGCACACGGCCACGCTTCTGCATGACGACGTGGTCGACGAGAGCGACCTGCGGCGCGGCAAATCGACGGCACGGATGATCTGGGGCAACCAGGCCAGTGTTTTGGTCGGCGACTTCCTGCTTGGCCAGGCATTCCGCATGATGGTCGATGTCGGGTCGCTCGACGCGCTCGACGTGCTGTCCACAGCCGCGTCCGTGATTGCCGAAGGCGAAGTGCTGCAACTGTCCGTCGCCAAGAACATGGAAACGACGGAGGACGACTATCTGTCCGTCATCCGCGCCAAGACAGCCGCCCTGTTTGCAGCCGCGTCCGAAGTCGGCCCGATCGTCGCCAAGACCGACAAGGCCAGCCGCAACGCGCTGAAATCCTACGGCATGAATCTGGGCCTTGCCTTCCAGCTGGTCGACGATGTGCTTGACTACGGTGGCAAGGCTGCCGATCTCGGCAAGAATACCGGCGACGATTTCCGCGAAGGCAAGATCACCCTGCCCGTCATTCTGTCCTATCGCCGCGGCACGGCCGAGGAGCGCAGCTTCTGGCGGCAGGCCATCGAAGGCGGTGAGAGCAGCGACCAGAACCTGGAAAAAGCGCTTGGCCTGATCACCCGTTACGGCGGCCTGACCGACACCATCGCCCGGGCCCAGCATTACGGCACGATTGCCCGCGATGCGTTGGCGCCGTTGCCGGAATCGCCCTGGAAGGACGCCCTTCTCGAGGTCATCGATTTCTGCATCGACCGGGTCAGCTGACCCGCCATTGCAAGGATCGGCTGTGCCTTCGAGTAATTTCTTGCCGCAATGCGCCAAAAAAGCCATTCTATTCATTCATGTTCCGGCTGCCGTCGGGCGGTGCTCGCGATCGAGTGAGCAGAAGTTGACGGCGGTATATCGAATTGCGTTTTGCCTTGCGTTCAAACCGATTCCGGTTTGCCGGGTTATGCGTTATTGATTTGAGACTGATTCCGCGCGAATCCGGTGTCGGCGCCAAGGGGTGCCGCTCGTAACGAAAGGCTTGTCATGCGGCAAAAACACCTTCTTCGCCTGCTCAGCGGCGCTGCCTTCCTGGCCCTGGCGTCGTTTTCCGGCGTGGCCCCGAGCTTTGCCGAGGAAGCCAAGCCAGCGGTGGAAGAAAACAAGCCCTTCGATCTGAATTCGGTCAACAGCTTCTCCGGCGCGTTTCTCGCAGCCCGTACGGCCGATGTCGATCACGATCTCGACACGGCGACCAAGCTCTACCGCACCGCGCTGGAATTCGAACCGGACAATGTCGACGTCAAGCAACGCCTGATGATCACCTCGCTGATGAACGGCGACTTCGACGGCGGCGCCAAGATTGCCGAAGAGTTGAAGACCGACAGCTCCGTCGAACGTATCACCACGATCACCCGCGCTGTCGAGGCCATCCGCAAGCGCGAATACCGCAACGCGCAGAAAATCCTCAATTACCAAGGCCCGAACGATCTTGACCGGCTGATGAACGGCCTGTTGCTCGGCTGGGCAAAGGCTGGCGAAGGCAAGCCGAAGGATGCCATCGCCGAGATTCAGGCGATGGAAGGGCCAGAATGGTTCCGCATCTTCAAGTCCTACCACCAGGGTGCCATTGCGCTGGCCGCCGGCGACAAGTCCACCGCCCGCTCGAAGCTGAACGACGCCGTTCTCGACCGCGAAGGTGGCGCCGCTGCCCCCGACACCTTCATGCGCGCCGTCGTTGCGCTGGCAAAGCTTGAGGCCCGCGACGGCAACAAGCAGAAGGCGCTCGACGCGGTTTCCGTCGGTGAAGGTTTCATCAGCAATTACGCACCGCTGAAAGCGCTGCGCACCAGCATTGAAGAGGGCAAGCCGCAGGAACAGCAGGTCCGTAGCGCCACACAAGGCGCTGCTGCCGTTCTGTTTTCGATCGGCGCAGCGCTCAACCGCGACGGTGCGGAAGACATCGTCTCGCTCTATCTGCAGACCGCCCGGGCACTGGATCCGGAAAGCGCCGATATTCTCGTCATGCTCGGCGGTATCGCCGAAAATCTGAAAAAACCTGAGCGGGCCATCGCGCTCTACAAGAGCGTGCCGGAAAATTCGCCGATGCGGCGCCTGTCGGAAATGCAGCTCGGTCTCAGCCTTGCCTCGATCGGCAAGGTCGATGAAGCCAAGCAGCACCTGAAGGAACTGATCACGCTCGATCCGAAGGACGTGCGCAGCTACCTTGCCTATGGCAGCGTGCTGTCGGACGCCAAGGACTACAAGGAAATGGGTCTGGTCTACGACCGCGCCGTCGAAGCCATCGGCCCGGTTCCGCAGCGCAGCGACTGGACGATCTTCTTCCAGCGTGGCATTGCCTATGAGCGCCAGAAAATGTGGGACAAGGCAGAGCCGAGCTTCAAGAAGGCGCTGGACCTCAACCCCGACCAGCCGCAGGTGCTGAACTATCTCGGCTATTCCTGGGTCGATATGAACATCAACCTCGAACAAGGCCTCGGTATGATCCGCAAGGCCGTCGATCTGAAGCCGGATGACGGTTACATCGTCGATTCGCTCGGCTGGGCCTATTTCCGGATGGGCCGTTTCGATGACGCCGTTGGCGAATTGGAGCGCGCCGTCGAACTGATGGCCGGTGATGCCACCATCAACGATCATCTCGGCGATGCCTATTGGCGCGTCGGCCGCAAGCTGGAAGCTGTGTTCCAGTGGAACCAGACGCTGGCGCTGAAGCCCGAGGAAGCGGAAATTCCGAAGATCAAGGCAAAGATCGAAAGCGGCCTGCCGCCGGTTGAAGTCAGGGTTCCGGCTGCCGCAGAAGCCGGTGACACCCAGCCGAAGAAGGTGGCGCCGGACGTTGCTGCCGGCAAGAAATCCTGATCCTGCCTGTCCATGGCACATGAGGATGGTATTTTGGGTTTTTCGCTGACGCGGATCGCGCCGGCGAAGATCAATCTGGCCTTGCATGTCGTTGGCCAGCGCGCTGACGGCTATCATCTACTCGAAAGTCTCGTGACCTTTGCCGATGCGGGAGACCGCATCGGCTTTTCCCCTTCCAATGAAGACCGCTTCACCCTCTCCGGCCGCTTTTCCGTTGATCTGCCACTTACGGGCGATGCTATCGCAGGGAACCTGGTGCTGAAGGTACGTGACCTGTTGCGCGCGCATCTGCGCGAAAAGGGCATCGAGGCCGCACCGGTCCATCTCCATCTCGAAAAAAACCTGCCGGTCGCCTCCGGCATCGGCGGCGGCTCGGCGGATGCCGCCGCAGCGCTTCTCGGGCTGCTGGGTTTGTGGGGCGCTTCCATCGATTCCGAGGACCTGCAGGAAATCGCGCTAAAACTGGGTGCCGACGTGCCGATGTGCCTTTATGGCCAGCCGCTGATCGCCCGAGGCATCGGGGAAGACATCCGGACGGTGAGTGGTTTTCCGTCTTTTCCGATGCTGATCGTCAATCCGCTGAAAGCGGTGTCGACACCGGTGATTTTCAAACTGTTGAGGGACAAGACCAAGCCACCGCTGCTGATGCCTCCGGGCAAGCCATCGCGTGACGGCTGGATCGATGTGCTGAAAGGCCTGCGCAACGATCTGGAGCCGCCTGCCCGCGAACTTGAGCCAGACATCGCAGCAGTCTCCAAGGCTCTTGGTCTGACGGACGCTGTGTTCGTGCGGATGTCCGGATCGGGTGCTTCCTGCTTTGGCCTTTATGGGAACGCCGAGACACGTGACGCGGCTGCTACCGTTCTTTCACGGCAGCATCCGAACTGGTACGTTCTGGCCTGCAACAGTGTCCATGGAGAGGAAGATCGCGATGACCGAGACTAAGGAACCGAGACCCTTCGTTCCGGTTGGCATCGCGGTGCTGACGGTTTCCGATACCCGCACGCTCGCCGACGACCGCTCCGGCGATACGCTGGCCGCCCGCATCACCGATGCCGGACACAGGCTTGAGGCCCGTGCCATCGTACCGGACGACGCGCAAAGAATTGCGGCACAGGTGAAGGCCTGGACGCTTACCGACACGATTGACGTGGTGATCACCACCGGCGGCACGGGCTTTACCGGACGCGACGTGACACCCGAGGCGCTGGAGCCTTTGTTTGAAAAGCGCATGGACGGCTTTTCCGAGGTCTTCCACCGGATTTCCTACGACAAGATCGGCACCTCGACGATCCAGTCGCGCGCCACCGGTGGCGTTGCCAATGCCACCTTCATCTTCGTGCTGCCGGGATCACCCGGTGCCTGCAAGGACGCCTGGGACGGCATCCTGAAGCAGCAGCTCGACTACCGGCACATGCCCTGCAACTTCGTCGAGATCATGCCGAGGCTGGACGAGCACCTGAAGCGCGGCTGACCCTTTCCGTTTGCGGGAACCCCAATTCTTCCTGTTCCATTCGTAACAGCGCGCCACGATGCAGCATTGTAGAACTGTGCTCATCGGGAGACGGAATGAGGCGGACGGAATGGCAAGCTGACCTACCGATGGCACGTCCGGTTCCCCATCCAGATCACGACCGACAGCATGAACGCGGCGGATTTCATGTGCTGAAAACCGCCACGCAAAGCGATACGACGCGGTGGCTGGGTTCACGCGGCAAGCCATTTTCACGGTCGATTTTTCAATGAAGACAGGGCAGGTCCGAAAGGGCCTGCTCTTTTTATGGTGAGTTTCGGCTAAAGGTTTTCCGCACCCGGACGGTTGGCGATCGCAACCCAGGCCGGCACGAGTTCGCTTCCAAGCTTGCGCACGGCTCGCCCGTTGGCGAAATCGCCAAGCAGCATGGAGGATTTGGCAATCACTGCTGCCTGCTGCTTCGACAGCAGCAAGCCCAACTCAAGTGGTGCGGGCCGGTTAACGATGCGCTGCAGGAATGGCCGGCGATACTGCCGGGAGGGCGAAAAGCGCGCCGGCATCTTGTTCAGCGACATATATTCCGCCACGTCGTCGATCCAGCGTCCCACCGGCCGCGCGCCAGCTTCAAGCAGGAGCAGCCAGTCGCCCCGCGCTGACCGGACGATATCCGTCATATCCCAGCTCGTGCAGAAACGCGCACCGGCGGCGTCTGCCACCCGGCTCGACCCATCCTGCGAGGCATGATCGAGAACGATCACATCGCTCACCAGACCTTCTACGGCACCCGACACCAGCGCCGACAGCGTCTGCGCCAGTTCAGCCTCATTGTCGCGGGTTTCGATGATAATCGTCAGCATCGCCGTCCATACCGCATTGCACACAGAATTTCCATAAGCCCATCGTTGCCGGCCGATTAACTTTTCATTCATGATGAATGCCCGAACGCCCGGAGCATGAAATTGCCTTTGGCAGAACGGCACCAAAAGCCCGCCCTTGATTTTTGTTCTTGCATTGTTCTCTTTTTCACGATAGGAAAATAATCAGAGGATGTCGGAACGTCCGCAAGGATTTGTCCCCCGGAGAAACCCATGAACGAGCTGTCTCAGATCAGGCGGGGTGCTTTGGCGCCTGCCAATACGGCAGATATGGCCGAAGCGATGATTGCCAGCTCCGGCTTGCGCATCGAGATCGACCGGCGGCGTGGCCGGGGTGCTGCCATCAATTCGTCCGGGCGGTTCGAGCCGGTGTCGCGGCAACTCGAGGATGACGGCTGGGATTCGCTGGAGGATCTGCCGGTCTTCAAGACCGAGGTTCAGATCGAAAAGCCCCGCTCGATCATCAGCCGCAACGATTCACCCGACATTCCCTTCGATCGCTCCGTCAATCCTTACCGGGGATGCGAGCATGGCTGCATCTATTGCTTCGCCCGCCCGACCCACGCCTATATGGGCCTGTCGCCGGGGCTCGATTTCGAGGCAAAGCTGTTTGCCAAGCCGGACGCTGCAAAGCTTCTGGAGCGCGAACTGGCCAAGCCCGGCTACAAAGTCCGCCCGATCGCCATCGGCACCAACACCGACCCTTACCAGCCGATCGAGAAGGAATGGCGGATCATGCGCCAGATCCTCGAAGTGCTGAAAGCCGCCGATCATCCGGTGATGATCGTCACCAAATCGGCGATGGTGATGCGCGATATCGATATCCTGGCGCCGATGGCAGAGAAGGGCCTGGCCAAGGTCGGCCTGTCGGTGACAACGCTCGACCGCAAGCTCGCCCGGCTGATGGAACCACGGGCCTCGACGCCATCCAAACGGCTGGAAGCCATCAAGGCGCTGAAGGAGGCCGGCATTCCCTCAACCGTGATGATGGCGCCGGTCATTCCCGCCCTCAACGACCACGAGATCGAACGGGTGCTGGATGCCGGCAAGACCGCCGGGGCTTCGCATGCGAGCTACGTACTGCTGCGCCTGCCGATCGAAGTCAGCCCGCTGTTTCGCGACTGGCTCCTGCGCAACTATCCGGATCGCTACCGCCACGTCATGTCGCTGGTCCGCTCGATGCGCGGCGGCAAGGATTACGATGCCGAGTTCGGCAAGCGGATGAAGGGTGCCGGTCCCTATGCCTGGCAGATCGGCCGCCGTTTCGAGCTCGCCGCCAAGCGGCTGGAACTGAATGTCGCGAGGCGACCGCTGAACTGCGATCTGTTCGTCCCGCCTCTCGGGACCGGCGTCCAGCTGTCATTGCTCTAACGGGGCGCTCCAGGGTTTTTTCGGGATCACTCCCGGATATCGCAATACCGATGCTGTTTCTTGCCCCGATGCAGCAGCGGTCATCCTCCGGCAACCGCCTCATTGCCGAAGGACTTGCAGGGAATCGGGCATGTGTGCGAGTTTCGCCGCATGTCACGACGCACACAGCCCGATTCCCCCTTTCTTTTCGACACCATTGAAGGTCCCGACTTCAGCTTCGAGCTGGCCGGGCGCCGCGATGGGCTCTGGCCGGTCGCAGGCACCGATGAGGCCGGACGCGGTCCCTTGGCGGGACCTGTCGTTGCCGCTGCCGTCATCCTTGACCCGGACAATATTCCGGACGGGCTGAACGACAGCAAGCAGCTGTCGATCGCCCGCCGCGAGGAATTGTTCGATCTCATCCTGTCGTCATCCATCGTCTCCATCGCGTCGTCCGGAGCAGGCAGGATCGACGACACGGATATCCGCAAGGCAAGCCTCGACGCGATGCGGCGGGCAGTCTTTGGCCTTTCTGTGGCTCCGGCTCTGGTGCTGGCGGATGGCCGCGACATACCGCCCGGACTTGCCTGCATGGGCAAGGCTGTGGTCAAGGGCGACGCCCGGTCATTATCGATCGCAGCCGCCTCGATCATTGCCAAGGTGGCGCGTGACCGGATGATGACCCGTGCGGACCTGGTTTTCCCGGCCTACGGCTTTGCCACACATGCCGGTTACGCCACTCAGCGCCACCGCACCGCCATCGGCGACCACGGCCCCTGCCCGCTGCACCGCATGAGTTTCAGGCCATTGCGGCAGGACGGCGCTGAAATGCCGGATGAGGAGCTGCCGGCCTGAAACCGGGACTGCGCTGCTTTGGAACAACACCGCGTATACTGCGTTTAATACACCGGTCATTGACATCAAAAGACACAGCTGCGGTTTTTCTTGTGTGCGGCGTGCCCCGGGTAACAAACAACCAAGCGGACGGGCTATAGAATCAAAAACAATATACACCCGCGATTCCCGTGAAAGGTTCGAACCGTGTTTTTTGGGCTGATTTTCATCGCTGCCACGACAGTCGCCAGCATCCCTGCTGCGCCGGAGCCGACTGCGGATGCCATGCAGTCGGATCTGCAGACCGCCTATAGCTGCAAGGATATCGACGGCCGCAAGGTGTGGAAGGGCGGACTTGCCTATTACATCCAGTCCTTCGTTTACGACGACGAGACAGCGGATGATGCAGGCAATATGGCGACCGACGCTGTCCTGCCGCAGGACAACACTGTCGAGACGATGCAGGAATTCGAGCAGGCCTGCCTGACAATGGCGCCGACTGCCAGCACGAACAATTAAACCCGTTCCATCCTTAAACTTTGGTCGGCCGGCTCAAGGCTTCTTTGGCGGGCTTGACGATGGCAGTTGCGCGTTCACCCCGCATCACGACTTACGCACCCCACCGATACACACAAAAAGACAGACACAAAAAAGGCCGGCGCGAGCCAGCCTTTTCAAATCTTTATAATGCAGTCGATCAGTTCAACCGGGTCTTCACGTCGCTGATCGCCTTGGCGAACAGGGCTGCCTGGGTGGCTGCATCCGACTTTGCCGTGATGACGCTTTCGGCGGCAGCAATTGCGATATCGACGGCAGTGGCACGAACCGAATTGATGGCATCGGTTTCGGCCTGCTTGATCTTCTGTTCCGACAGAGCCGTGCGGCGAGCGACGAATTCGTCGGTCTTCTGCTTGGCTTCGGCTGTCAGCATTTCAGCTTCGCGTTCAGCAGCGGCAACGATGTTGGCGGCTTCTGCTTCGGCTTCCTTGCGCTTTCGCTGATATTCGACGAGCAGAGCCTGGGCTTCGGCGCGCAGGCGCTTGGCTTCGGCCAGTTCGTTGGTGATGCGGCCAGCACGCTCATCGAGCGATTTTGCCAGCATGCCCGGAACCTTGAGGTACACGATGAGAGCGAGGAAAAGCACCAAGCCGACTGTGGCCCAGAATGTGGCCAGTGAGGTCAAATCCATGATGCTCTCCTTACTTCGCCGATGCTTTGACCGCGGATGCGATCTCGGCCTTCGATACCTTGCCGCCGATCAACTGCTCGACAACGGCGGTCGCAGTTTCCTCGGCGATCGCGCCAACGTCGGCCAGAGCCTTCGTCTTGATATCGGCGATACGGGCTTCGGCAGCGGAAATCTTGTTGTTCAGGCTGACTTCGACCGCAGTGCGATCGGCAGTTGCCTTTGCCTTTGCAGCTTCGCGCGCAGTCGATGCGATCGCGTTGCCCTTGGCCTTGGCGGCAGCCAGTTCCTGCTCGTAGGCAGCAATGGCAGCATCTGCCTCTGCTTTTGAACGGGCCGCATCGTCGAGGTCGCGTGCGATCGTGTCGTTACGCGTTTCGAGAATGCCACCGATGCGCGGCATGACGACCTTCGACATCAGAAGGTAGAAAAGACCGAAGGTAATCGCCAGCCAGAGAAGCTGCGATGCAAATGTCGAAGTATCGAAGGGCGGGAACACTCCCGAGCCATGTCCGCCTTCTTGGGCTACACCGGTTTCGGTGTGGACCTCGCCGGCAGCGGCGTCGTGGGTCACTGCGCCTTCGATGGTGGTTGACTGGGCATATGCCGCGGTCACAAACATGCTCACCTCCAGGTGCACTCAGAAAGGATGCGGGCCGCGACTTTGAAACCGCGGCCCTGCCTTCAAGCCGGTTATTAGACGGCGAAAAGGAGAAGCAGAGCTACGAGCAGCGAGAAGATGCCCAGAGCTTCCGTAACGGCGAAGCCGAATACGAGACGGCCGAACTGGCTGTCTGCTGCCGACGGGTTGCGCAGGGCGCCCGACAGGTAGCTACCGAAAATGTTGCCGAGGCCGAGAGCCGTGCCGGCCATACCGAGGCAAGCGAGACCTGCGCCGATGTACTTTGCTGCTTCCGCGTCCATGATTTTCTCCTTCGAAAGGTTGTTGCGGCTAACTTTGGTGCCTTGGCCGGTCGAAACCGGCTAGGCCCACGACTTTATTCCTTAGTGTCCGCCCGGATGCACTGCGTCGTTGAGGTACATGCAAGTCAGCACCGCAAAGACATAGGCCTGGAGGAAGGATACGAGGAATTCGAGACCCGTAAGGGCAACGGTCATGATGAGCGGAAGGATCGCACCACCGATACCCAGCGCGCCGAGGGTTCCGAGCGAGGCGACGAAGCCTGCGAACACTTTCAGCGTGATATGGCCGGCCAGCATGTTCGCAAAGAGACGAACGGAAAGGCTGATCGGTCGGGACAGGAAGGAGATCACTTCGATTGCAATAACCAAAGGCAGAAGGATACCGGGTACGCCAGAGGGCACGAACACATTGAGGAAGCCAAAGCCGTGCTTATAGAAACCGTAGAACAGAACAGTGCCGATGACGAAGAGCGCAAGCGCAAAGGTCACGACGATCTGACTGGTCACGGTGAAAAAGTAAGGAACCATGCCGAGCATGTTTGCTGTCAGGATGAACATGAACAGCGAGAACACCATCGGGAAGAATTTCATGCCGTGTGAGCCGGCGCCTTCGCGCAGCATCGAGGCGATGAATTCATAGGAAATCTCGGAGACGGACTGCATGCGGCCGGGAACCAGGCTGCGCGTCGACGTCGTGAAGTAGAGGAATGCCGTGGCCACGGCGAGCGTTGCCACCATGAACAGAGATGCATTGGTGAAAGAGAAATCAATACCGCCAATTTCGATCGGAATGATCTTGTTGACCACAAACTGGTGTACCGGATCTACCTTATCGCCTGCCACAGCTGCTCTCTCTCGTTACAAACCGCCAACGGCGGATATTTCAACCTGCGACAACAGCGTGTTTACGCGTCGTCACTCTTGTTCTTGATGCCCTTGCCCAGCTCGTCTGCCGGGTGAGGCGCTGCCACCATGCCCGCCGAACGCAGAACGTTCAGCACACCGGCACAAAAACCGAGCAGGAGAAGCACAATCATCCCCCACGGCGCTGTACCCGCAAAATGGTCCAAAAGATAGCCCAGAAGTGCACCGACAATGATCGCCGCCACAAATTCGCTCGAAAGCTTGATAGCGACCTGATAGCCCTTGCGGTTCTGCGCAGCGCGCGCTTCATCCGCAGCGTATTTCGGGTCTTCCTTGCGCTTTTCAGACAGCTCGGACCCGAGGCGTTTCAGCCGATCTTCCAGACCCTCTTTCCGGTTATCCGTCATGTGGCACCCTCCCTTTTGTTCCCGTCACGGTGATAAACCATGAGCTTGGTCACACAAAGGCCGGATTTGAAGCCACCGCACGGCCCGTTCTGAAGTCGGCCGCAACATAGTTTTAGGGGCCTTCATAGTCAAGGCACCTAAAGCCCTTGTTAGGGCACAATATTATTGAATAAAAACATTTACTTACGTGATCAAAGCGAAGGCTTAGCCGGATTCACCGGGAATCACCTGGGGCTTTGCCGGACCATCACAGGAACGAGTCCGCCCGGCCGCTGCCAATCGGCAGGCTATCAGCTCCAGCCGCCGCCATAGGTGCGGTAGAAGATATGCTTGCCGATCTGGGAGACCCGCTTCATCGTCGGACCCCAGTCGGGCTTCACGTAAGTCGCGTGATAATGCGTCGCGGAACCGACTTCAGGGAACCAGATCTTGCCGGCGGTCACCGCAAGGGCAATCTCTTTGGCTGTCGCCCAGGCGGAACGCGACCAGACGATGTCGGGAATACGGTCGCAGGCAAACGAGAACTGGCAGCGGTTGTACCAACCCTTGTTCTGGTAGACGACGCCGCAGATCGTCGACGGATAAGCGGGGTTGCGGACCCGATTGAGAATGACCTGGGCGACAGCCGCCTGGCCTTTCACCGTTTCGCCACGCGATTCGAAATAGATACCCGAGGTCAGACATTTCTGTTCAGCATCGGAAAAGACGGTGGCAGGCAGCGGGTTGGCGGCCCAGGCGTGATCTTCAGGGGCGATATCGGGAATGAAGCGGCCGCCGGTCTTGTCTTCCCGCAGGATCGAATCAAATGGCGACTGGCGAGAATAGTCAGGCTCGGCCGGCGCGTAGGCGGTGGCCAGAATATCGGCCGACTGGTTTGTCACCAGGCTGGCCAGCATCGGCGACATGCCCGGATCGATCTTCGGAGCCTTCTTCTTGTAGAAGGCCGTGGCAATCTTGATTTCCTTGCCCTTGATCTCGGACTTGGAAAACACCATCCGCTCTTCGACGTCAAACAAAGGGTCGGTCAGCGAACTGGTGCGTTGCAGGATCGATCCTGCGGTAAAATCCTTCGGCGGCGTGACAGGCGCAACGGCAATGATGCGGCCCTTCTTGTCCTTGCGGTTGACCCGGTCTTCGTCCGTGCGCGGATCGGCCTGCTTCTGCTCGGCGGTCAGAGAGACCTTGCCGCCGCCCGGCATGTCGATCCCTGCCCCGTCACCGATTGCCCCGGTAACAACCGGATCGTTGAAGGCCATTTCAACCTGATGCAGCGAGCCTGCCGGCGAGCGGGTCATGTGCATGCGCCAGCGTTCACCGCCGCGGTTGATGCCAGAGAGGAAGGTTGCGAGATCGGAATGGGCCGCGACCGAGGGGAAACCGACGAAGAGACCGATGCCCAGCATCAGGGGAACAGTCCAGCGCGCGGATGGCAAACCGGACGGAAAACGCAACACTTTACTCTTACGCACCAACCGTACTCCACGCACTGACAGACGCGGGTCTCCATCCGGCAAAAATACCCGGACCGTCTATCCCCGCGGAAGTGAATCGGACGAGCGGTGACATCGCGTTCAATCGCGTGTTTACCGCTTCAACTGCCATGACAATGAAGCATTAACCTTGATGGTTGGTTAATAACGCCGGCCACTCTCCGTCTTCCTCGCCCTTGTGGCGGGGATCTAGCGACCCGACGTCTGTCGGATCAAAGGACCTATCAGCCCAAAGACTTGGGCTGGCTGGATCTCTGTGACAAGCACAGAGATGACGGAGATTTGGGTGTCGCTGGATTTCCCAAGTGACCCGCCAGATGAAGAGAAATGGCTTTGTCCACAGTCTGCTGGAACGCAAAATTCCAACCGCGATCAGATGATGACGTGCGAGCCCAGTTCCACCACCCGGTTGGTCGGCAGGCGGAAATAGTCGGACGGATCGATGGCGGCATTGGCAAGGCCGATGAAGAGCCTGTCCTGCCAGTGCGGCATGCCCGACTGCGCATCCGGCACCAGCTTGCGCCGTCCCAGATAGAATGAGGTCGACATGATGTCGAACTTCAGGCCAGTCTTGCGGAACAGCCCAAGCGCCTGCGAGACGTTCTGGGTTTCCATATAGCCGAAGCGCATTTCCAAGAGGCTGAAGCGTTCCGACAGGCTGCTTGCCGTGACACGCTGGTCCTTCGGCACCACCGGCGTATTCAACGTGCGGATCGTCAAGATGAAGTTCTGCGCGTGCAGTACATGGTTGTGCTTGATATTGTGCAGAAGCGCTGCCGGTGTCGATTCCGGATCGCTGGTCAGGAAGATCGCCGTTCCCGGCACTGAAACCGGCGCGTGCTCGCTCTTGCGCTCGATCGATTTGACGAAGGAGGCGAGCGGAATGTCGGTATGGCGTGTCTTGTCGTGCAGAATCTTGGTGCCGCGCCGCCATGTCCACATGATGACGATGATCGCTGCGGCGATCAGTACCGGCACGTAACCACCGTCATGGATCTTCAGCATATTGGCGCCGAAGAAGATCATTTCGAGAGCGAGTAGCGGCAGGAGCGTGCCGATGGCCAGATAGAGCGGCCACTTCCAGCGCACCCGCACGAACTCGTAGGCGAGGAACGTATCGACGACCATCGCGCCGGTGACGGAGATACCGTAGGCGGTTGCCAGCGATTCGGACGAGCCGAAGACGAAGACCAGCAGCATGACGCCGAACATCAGCAGCATGTTGACGTTGGGGAGATAGATCTGGCCGGTCTGGGTTTCGGACGTGTGGAAGATCGCCATGCGCGGCAGGAAGCCGAGATGGATCGCCTGGCGCGTCAGCGAGAAGGCGCCGGTGATGACGGCCTGGGCGGCGATGATCGTGGCGCAGGTGGCAAGGATGACGATCGGCAGCAACGCCCATTCCGGGAACATCAGGTAGAACGGATCGGACATTGCCTCGGGGTTCTTCAGGACGAGAGCGCCCTGCCCCAGATAGTTCAATGCCAATGCCGGGAAGACCAGGCCGATCCACGCCCACTGGATGGGTTTGCGGCCGAAATGGCCAAGGTCGGCGTAAAGCGCTTCGGCACCGGTGACTGTCAGAAAGACAGCGCCGAGCACGACGATGCCGACATAACCGGCATGAAACAGGAAATGAACGGCGTAATAGGGGTTGAACGCGGCCAGAATGCCGTAGTCATCGGTAATGTGGCTGATGCCGGCGACCGCAAGGACGATGAACCACAGGGCCATGATCGGGCCGAAGAACTTCGATACGGCTGCCGTGCCGCGTGATTGCACGGCAAAGAGCAACAGCAGGATAACCACCGAGATCGGCACCACATAGGGCGACAGCGTCGGAGTCACGAGCTTCAGGCCTTCGACGGCCGACAGAACCGACAGCGCTGGCGCAATGATCGCATCGCCGATGAACAGGGCGGCACCGGCAATGCCGAGGAAGAACAGCCGGTTGGCGCGCTTGCTGGAATATTTCATCAAGAGCGCCAACAGCGACAGCGTGCCGCCTTCGCCATTGTTGTCGGCCCGCAGCAGGAACAGCACGTATTTCAGCGTGACGATGATCGTCAGCGTCCAGATCATCAACGAGATCAACCCGACGATTTCCAGGCGCGTCACCCCGTCGGCGGCAACCGGACGCAGGGCTTCGCGGAATGCGTAAAGCGGGCTGGTACCGATATCGCCATAGACAACGCCGATCGAACCAAGGGACAGAGCCAGAAGCTTCCGTATTTCCTTGTCGCGCGTCTCCGGTTGAGCTGCAGAATGAGACATCTGAATATTTCGGGCTCCTAGAGCCAGCCTTTCCAACGAAAGAAGTAGTAGGGGACGATTGCCGAAATCACCATGCCGATCACGGCCATGGGATAACCGAACGCCCATTTCAGTTCAGGCATGAAATCGAAGTTCATGCCGTAGAGCGAGGCGACCAGGGTCGGTGGAAGAAACACCACGGCCGCGATCGAGAAAATCTTGATGATGGCATTCTGCTCGACATTGATCAGTCCGAGAGAAGCATCCAGAAGGAAAGTGATATTTCCCGAAATGAACGAGGCATGCTCCGACAGCGACTGGATATCGCGCGAAATTGTCCGACAGAGCTCCTTGGTCTCCCTGTTTTCCTGTACCGACGGCACGGTATAGAGAAACGTCAGGACACGGGAGAGCGAGGCAAGGCTATCGCGGGTCTTGGCCACCAGCCGGTGATGCGAGGCCACATCCATGAGCTTGGCTTCGAGATAATGCGGCGGCCGGCGCTTACCGACGGGCCGATCGCCGAAAACCTGCAACGACAGGCCGTCGATCCGGGCAACGGCGATCTCGAGGATCTCAGCGGTACGGTCGACGATGGTCTCGAAAAGCCGCGTCGCAAGAACCGTTCCCGTCGTGCAACCGCCGGGGATGCGGTGCATCGCGGCCGTGAACAGATCGAAAGCCTTGGGCTCGTCGTAGCGGATGGTGATCAACAGGCCCTTGGTCAGAACAAAGGCGATATCGGCCAGTTCCGGATGCCCGCCCTCCGCCTTGCAGACCAGCGACGCCGTCATGAACACGGCATCCTTAGCAGTATAGAGACGGCTCGACGGTTCGATATCCTTCAGGTCGTCGCGGGTCGGCACGTCGATGCCGAGAAAGCCTTCGACCAGATGGTCTTCGGCCTTGTCCGGACGCAACATGTCGATCCAGACCACATCGGATGGCAGCGACGCGGGTGGCTGCACCGCGCTGATAACCACGGCTTCGCCATTGTGACGATAGGCAGTGATCATGCTGCAGACCTTGTGCAGACACCACCGGCGCAGACGCGCGCAGTCGCCACATCACGGAGGCGATGGGTGATAACAGGAGCCGGACTATGGCGAACCGGAACCAACCGGCCGTATGACATTAAAGCTGCGCGCGGCAGATCCATATGGAAACTCTCGTCGTTTACGACAAACCCTCAAACGGTCATCACAGTCATGCGGAGCCCGACGGAGGGCAGCACCGCTGGTGCAGCCTTGCGGATGCGGGGAGGCATATGGAACAAGGCACGCTCAAAATCAATGCAGAAAGTGGCAAAGCGCCACAATGTCGCCTAAAGACTTAACGACGCTCGCCGCCCGAATGTCAACAGCGAGCGTTTGCGGCCCCCATTTTCCGCAGCTGGCGCAGCAGACATCAGGGGCCGATCGGTTTCTTCGGCGGTTTATTCGAACACGATGTTCGGCATGGTCCGGGCCTTGTCTCCCTGATGGGCACCGACCTGCTCCCAGACCTTCCGTGCGATCTCGCGATAGACGCGGGCGATCTCGCTGTCGGGCTCCGACGCGACAACCGGCGTTCCAGCATCGGATGTCTCACGGATGCCCATGGTCAACGGCACTTCGCCAAGGAACGGCACGCCGATCCGCTCGGCCTCCTTGCGTGCGCCGCCATGGCCAAAGATATCGTAGCGATTGCCGGTATCGGGCGCGATAAAATAGCTCATGTTCTCAACGATGCCGAGGACCGGCACCTCGACCTTGCGGAACATCGCCAGCCCCTTGCGCGCATCGATCAGCGCCAGGTCCTGCGGTGTCGAGACGATGACGGCACCGGCCAGCGGCACCTGCTGCGCCATGGTCAGCTGCGCGTCGCCCGTGCCTGGCGGCATGTCGACGACGAGCACGTCGAGATCGCCCCAGGCGACTTCGCGCAACATCTGCAACAGCGCCGACTGGATCATTGGCCCACGCCAGATCATCGCGACTTCCTCATCGACGAGGAAGCCCATCGACATGACCTTCAGGCCATAATTTTCCATCGGCCGGATCATCCGCCCTTCGATCTGCTGCGGCCGTCCGGAAATCTTCAAGAGGCGCGGCATCGACGGGCCGTAGATATCGGCGTCGAGAATGCCGACCCGCAGGCCGTTGGCCTTCAGCGCCAGGGCAAGGTTGACCGATGTGGTCGACTTGCCGACACCGCCCTTGCCGGAGGCAACCGCAATGATTGCGCCAACGCCCGGAATACCGGCTTTTGCCGCAGCTGTGGGTGTGCGTGGAGCGGCCGCAGCTGCGGGTGCGTGGCTGTGGCCCGCGTGGGAATGACCGGCGTGCGAATGGGCCGCCTGGGATGGGGCGGCGGCAGGACGCTGAACCGGCGCGGAGGACGAGGCGCCCTTCTTGTCGGCGGTCAGCGCCACCATGGCGCCCTTGACGCCCGGAATGTCCTTGACCACCCGCTCGGCCGCAGCCCGCAACGGATCGAGTTCGCGGGCGCGTTCGGCCGGAACGGTGATCGAGAAATAGACCTTGGAATCGGAAATGAAGACATCCGAGACCAGCCCCATATCGACGATATTGCCGTCCATATCCGGTCCGCGAACACCCCTGAGCTTGTCGAGAACCTGTTCCTTGGTCACGTCGGTCATGTCATTCACTCCTGCCGCCAGCGCGGCTGGTTTGCCCTGCTGTCTCTGCTATGCGCATCATGCTGGTATTAGATAATCGAGCCGACGTGTTTCGCCAATGCGGCGGGTCAGAAAAACCCGCACAAAAGAAAAGGCCGCTTTCTGCCGATGGTGTCCGTACATCCGGGATCACCTTTGGCTGAGAGCGGCCTTACCTGTCGCGACCTTCTTGGGCGCAGTCTTTATTATAGTCCCCTCTGGACATGCCTTTTACAAAGCAGGAACCGTGCCAGTTTGGGAAAATCGTTGAAAACCGGTGGTTGGCGACCCGCGCCAGTGCAGCGCAACATCAAATCCGACTAGTTATTGTGCAGTTGCGTCGTCTACGTTTCGGGATTGCCGGATTTTGCGACATGAGCCTTGGCAGAAGGGCGCCGGCAGGCGGCGCCCTTGTTCTTGCTTAGAATTCGTCCCAACCGTCATTGGCCGGGGCTGCAGCAGCGCTGCCATGTCCCTGGAACGCACCCGCAAGCTTCTGGCCGAGCGACCGGGCCGGCGACTGGACGGCTGGTGTGGTCACCGAGGCCGACCGGATGCCCGGTTTTGACAGGGAAGAACTGCGGACGGGAGCAGCGGGTGCCCGGTGCAGGCCGGTCTCGACCGGCGCACGGTGCATGCTTGCCTGCGACGTGTCGCCAAGCTGGAAGTTCGCCAGCAACGTTGTCAGCGCAGAGGCTTCGGCGGCAAGCGTGTGGCTGGCAGCGGTCGATTCCTCGACCATGGCCGCATTCTGCTGCGTCCCCTGATCCATGACGTTGACGGCGCGGTTGATGTCGTTGAGGCCAATCGACTGTTCGCGGGCTGCCTCGACGATCGAGGAGACGCGCAGGTTGATTTCATCGACTTCGTGGACGATGACTTCTAGCGCCTTGCCGGCCTGACCGACCAGTTCGACACCGGTCTTGACCTGCTGTCCAGACTTCGAAATCAAGGCCTTGATTTCCTTGGCGGCATTGGCCGAGCGCTGGGCGAGTTCACGCACTTCCTGGGCAACGACGGCAAAGCCCTTGCCCGCATCGCCGGCACGCGCGGCTTCGACACCGGCGTTGAGGGCGAGGAGATTGGTCTGGAAGGCGATTTCATCGATGACGCCGATGATGCTCGAGATTTCCTGCGACGACGTTTCGATCTGACCGACGGCATCGATGGCACTCTTGACAACGGCGCTTGATGTCTGCGCGCCGGATTTTGCCTTGGCGACCAGCTGGCCTGCCTCTTCAGCACGCACCGTCGAGTCCCGCACCGAAGCGGTGATCTGATCAAGGGCTGCGGCAGTTTCCTCGACGGAGGCAGCCTGCTGTTCGGTGCGCTTGGCCAGATCGTCGGCCGATGTGCGGATTTCGGCCGAACCGGCCTGAATGCCGAGCGCATTGTTGCCGACCGATTGCAAGGTCTGCTGCAGGGTGGTCATCGAACTGTTGAAGTCTTCGCGCAGTGCATCGAGCGAGCCGATGAATGGGGTCATCAGACGGAACGTCACGTCACCATCGGCGAGACGCTGCAGGCCTGTGCCCAGTTCAGTGACGGCGAAGCGCATCTGGCGCTCGTTTTCCTGGGTCTCTGCAGCGCGGCGCTGGCGTTCTTCTTCGCCAAGCGTGCGGGTTTCTGCGGCTTCGGCTTCAAGACGCTGTTTGGCGATCGTCGCGTCACGCAGAATGGCAAGCGAGCGGGCCATGTCGCCGATCTCGTCGTTACGTTCGGCATCGGCGATGGCGATGCCGGTATTGCCTCTGGCGATTTCGCCGGTGGCATTGACGATGGCTTCGAGGCGGCGGCGGAACCGGTTGGAGATCAGGACACCAAGCAGCACCAGCAGAACCGAGGCGACACCGATGATACCGACGGAAATCCAGGCCATCTGGGTCAGGTAGGAGAAGACTGTTGATTTCGGAACGGAGACGATCGCGTACCAGGCCGTATCCGGCAACAGCTGCACCGGAACGGCAACGGAAAGGAAATCGGTCCCATCCTCGCCGACGACCTCGACCGGCTTGCCCGGGTTTTCAATCATCTGCTGCCAGGCGGCAGCATCGACGGTGCTGTCCTTGAACGCCTTGCCAAGATTGGCGGCGTTGACATGGCTGAGGAAGTGTCCGCCTTGCGAAACGAGAGCGACATTGCCGTCACCCAGCGGCTTCATGCCGGCCAGTTTCGATGTCAGGCTGTCGAGCGCGATGTCGATGCCGGCGACACCGAGCGGCTTGCCGTCCACGGTGACCGGCGCAGCCAGGGATGTCATCATCACATCCTTGCCATCGACCACGTACTTGTATGGCTCGATAACAACCATTTTCTGCGCCTTGAAAGGCTGCTGGTAATAGTCGCCAGGGCCTGGCTTGTCGTAATCGACCAGCGGTGTCACGTCGATCTTGCCACCGGCGCGCACCCAATACGGCACGAAACGCCCTGTTGCGTCATGTCCCGGCTTGTTGACGTAGTCGGCATCCTTGCCGTCGAAGGCGTTCGGCTCCCAGCCGCTCCAGACACCAAGCGCAAAGGGGCTATCTTCCAGCGCCTTCTTCATCATCGCATCGGCGGAGGTACGGTTTGCGGCCCCGGATGTTTCAAGCGCTGAAAAAACACTCTGGAAAGTCGCGACAAGCTGCAGCCCTTGCGACATCTGCGCTTTCAGGTCGGCGGCCGTCAGCGCGGCTGCGGCGTTCATCTCATCGACGCTGCGGCGTTTGACTTCGGCATAGGAGATCCAGAACAGTGTGCCCGCAGTCACCACCGTGGCAAAGAGCCCGGTAGCCACTACGGAGAATATATTACGGGAGGTCGCAGTCTTGAACAGCATCTCGTATCCTCGCAAGCGCGACGGCAACGGGCGAATGCCACACGTGTTGCTGCGTCACATGAATATCATTTTTGGAAAAAGGTGCGGAGGATAGCATTCATGCGGCAATGCAATGCGTCTTTGCAGACGAACGATGCCAGCAATGTAAAAAGCGTCTCACGATCCCTCCCCGATAACGATCGGAGACAGGAGTGTTTACGCACCCTCCCAGTGAAATCATTTCACCGGCAGTAAAGGTGCGCTGCAAATCTTAATGTTCATCTAAAATGCCAGCAATAATCGCAACGGCTGCTTAATTCTTTACCGGAAAGCGAAGAATTGCACTCAGCTGATGTAACCCTTCTTCATTGCCTTGACGACAGCCTGCGTGCGGTTGACCGCATCCAGCTTCTTGCTGACATGATTGAGGTAATGATTGACGGTATGCTCGGACAGGCCAAGTATCCCGGCAATCTCCGAACTTGTCTTGCCGGCGGCGGTCCAGTTGAGACATTGGATTTCCCGCTCCGACAGAGCAACCGGGGCGCCCTTCCAGAACGAGCCGATTTCGGTCAGGCGATTATACACATGGATGGCGATCATCTGCAGTTCCATCATCGCAGACATCGGCAGATCGGCGCGCCGTCCCATCCAGATGACGGTCGCCCGGCTACCATCGGCGTCGTGAACCGGGAAATAGTTCGCTTGCAAAATTCCATGCTCGCGCAGCATGGCGATATACTCGTTCGTCTGCGGCAGACGGCCGCTCTCTTTTTCCCAATCCTCAAGCGTCAACTGGAACGGCGTGGTGGTTTCCCTCAGACGTCGGATGCCGGTCGAATGCTTTAAAAGCGAGATGCTGTCGTAGGTATTGACCAGCTCAGCGGGCATATTGGACAGGATGGAGGCGCTTGAGAGCTTTTCTGCATCGAAGGACGGAACCGTGCAGACAAGAAAGGCCTTGAAGCCGAAGGCCTGTGTGATCTTCTTCATGTAGCGGATCGCATCGAACTGGGTTTCCAGTGCTGCGATTTCCGTAGCGAAATCTCCGCCGCGCGACTGCTCTTTTTCGATCGGTTCGGCCATCAACGTATCGCGCATTCACAAACTCCACCGCACAGCCGAGCGCGTTGCCGGCCAAGCGCTTCAAGGCTTGTCCGATATTTCACTCTACACATCATGCCGGTTTCCTGCTTGCATTCATAAACATTTCTCAATTGATCAACCCGGCACGTATCGCTTTTGCCACAGTCTGGACGCGATTGACAGAATCCAGCTTGCGGGTGGCGCGGCTGAGGTAGTGGTTGACGGTATATTCCGACAGATCGAGGATTTTCGCCATTTCAGTGGTTGTCTTGCCGGCGGCGGCCCAATGCAGGCATTCGACTTCGCGCCGCGACAGCACTGCGGGCATGGGTGTGCGGATGCCCCTGATTTCACTCAGCCGGCCAAACAGTTGACCCGCCTTGTAGGTCAGCTCCTTCAATTCAGCCGAATTGACCAGTTCGCGATCGCCGCCGAAAGCGATCGCACCACAGGTGCCGTGCACATCATGGACAGGAATATAGACACCGCGCCGCAGGTTTACCCGCTCGAACAGGCTGAGGACTTCACTTCCCCTGCCGTCCGAGCGCCTCGGGGAATCAAGGGTGGTATCATAGGTGAAGGGAATGGTGCTCTTGCGCAGACGGGCGATGACCGGGCTGCCCGCCATCATATTGGCCGCGTCATAGTTGATCAGGAAATCCTTGGGCCAATTGGTCATGACCACAGTGTCGGACAGGCTACAGCAAGTTTTCGCCGGCACGACCATCACCATGAAGCCGTGAAAGCCGTAGATATGCGAGACTTTCTCCAAAGCCTGACGGACATCCGCTTCCCGCGTCATCGCCTCGGTGCCCCGTTGATCGGTGGCAACCGCGCCGGGTGATAGATGTCCGCTGAAATCCACCATTTTCTACCTCTTCCAGGCTCGTACCCCCGGATTCGACGTCACGAAACCCGTTCCGCCGCACCCCAGGCCTTCTTGCCGGTTTCAATTCCGGCAACCCCGTCTTCGAGGCGGGAGTTCGAACGTCGGCAGGCGCAGAATCTGATATATTAAAACTACAGCTCCGATTTCCCCACGTCCAGTCGATTCACCTAATTCACCGTAAAGGTATCACGAAAGTCTAACGGCCAGGACCGAGACGGATTTCGATATCCTCGCTGATGGCAATCGCCACTTGGCGAACCGGGCGCGCCCAGTTTTCCAGCTGTTCCATCGTCACCCGATATGCCGGCCCCGTGACAGATATACCGGCGACAAGATCGAACCCGGCATCATGGATTGGAGCGGCAACACATCGGATTTCCGTTTCGTGTTCCTCGCGATCAAAGGCATAGCCCTGCAATCGGGCCTCGTCCAGATCACGCGTCAAAGAGGCGACGGAAAGATGTGTATTGGCGGTAAAACGATGGAAACTCAGCTGCCCGAGCGTCTCGGCGAGCCGGACCGGCGGCAGCACGGACAGCGCCGCTTTCCCAAGGCCTGTGCAATAAACCGGGGAGGCATTGCCGATCTGCGATTGCATCCGCACCGTCTGGCAGCTTTCCACCTTGTCGACATAGATGATCTCGGTGCCGCGCAGCACACCCAGATGCACCGTCTCGCCGGTTTCTTCATGCAGACGCCGCAGATGCGGTGCGGCAACAGCGCGGAACTGGTTCTTCGACCAGGACCGGTAGGCGAATTTCAACAGGCGCAGGCCGGGCTCGTAGCAGAGATCGCGCCCCTGCGTCAGCAGTCCCTCTTCCACCAGATGGGAGAGCTGCCGGTGCAAAGTGCCGCGCGGCTGGCCGGACAAAGCCAGAATATCGCTGAACCGCAGCGGCCGGTCGGATGTCACGACAATCTCCAGCACGGAAAGAACCTTGCCCAGCGTGCCGGTCCCGCTATGGTGCGCAGAAGTGGGCGAAGAAATATCCGGTTGATCCTGTTCCATCATGCCTGTCCATTTGCCGCACGCCCATTTGGCGAACGCGGGGGGCTTCGACCTTGACAAGCCAACAGCTCCAGCGCGATAATTCCAAATAATAAGAGTCAGTTCCAAATAATGGAACATCAATAATCCAAAAGCAAGCGGACGTTAAATAGCTTGCATCCGGGAGAGCACACCATCATGGCTTTGCCAGCCGCCCACTTTCACGACCTCAATGGGCGTGGCGTCCTGATTACCGGCGGTGGATCGGGCATCGGCGCCGCCTTGGTCGAAGGCTTTTCCCGTCAGGGTGCGCGGGTTGCCTTTATCGACATTGCCGAAACCGGCAGCCTTGCGCTGGTGGAACGGCTTGCCGCCGTTGTCGATCATGTCCCGGTTTTCATCCAGGCCGACCTGCGCGACATTGCGGCGATAAAGTCCGCCGTCGATCAGGCGGCCAGCACGCTGGGTTCTCTCAGCATTCTCATCAACAACGCTGCGCGCGACGATCGGCAACAGCTCGAGGACGTAACCGAAGCGAGCTGGGACGAAAGCCAGGCGGTCAATCTGCGCCATGTCTTCTTCACCTGCCAGGCCGCCGCCCCGCATATGCGACAAGCGGGCGGCGGTTCGATCATCAACTTCTCGTCGATCGCCTTCATGCTCAACATGGGCGAGATTCCAGCGTATGCGACCGCCAAGGCCGGCATTGTCGGGCTGACCAAATCGCTGGCCGGCAAGCTCGGCCAGGACAATATCCGCGTCAACGCGTTGCTGCCGGGCATGGTGGTGACCGAGCGGCAGAAGAAACTCTGGATCAGCGACGCTGCCATTGCCGATATGATTCAAAAACAATGCCTGAAGCACATGCTCGTCGCAGACGACATGGTTGGCCCCTGCCTCTATCTCGCCTCCGACTGTTCGGCACGGATGACGGCACAGGCCATGATTATCGACGGAGGAATATTCTGATGACGGCAGCATCCTATGCAGCAGTGGATTGGGGAACCTCGAGTTTCCGTCTCTGGATCATCAGCGAGAGCGGCGCTGTTCTGACTGAGCGCCGCAGCGGCGAAGGCATGACCACCGCCGCCAAGATCGGCTTTTCCGGCATTCTAGAATCCCATCTCGCCGCTGCTGCAGCACCACCGCATCTGCCGGTGATCGTCTGCGGCATGGCGGGCGCCCGCCAGGGCTGGGTCGAGGCCGGTTATCTCGATACACCGGCCCCGCTCAGCGCTATCGTCAAGGCGGCCGTGACCGTGCCCGATACCAACCGCGATATCCGCATTCTGCCCGGCCTTGCCCAGCGCAGCGAAGATGCGCCGGATGTGATCCGCGGCGAGGAAACCCAGCTGCTGGGCGCGATCTCGCAGCTCGGCAACGGCAGCCATCTCGTCTGCATGCCCGGCACACACAGCAAATGGGTGCGCGTCACCGGCGGCATCGTCGATGGCTTCTCGACCTTCATGACCGGCGAACTGTTCGACGTCATCGCCAAGCACTCGATCCTCAGCCATGCTGTTGCCGATGCAGGTTCCTTTGCCAATGATGACCCGGCCTTTCTCAGCGCGGTTGCCAAGGCCGTCAAAACCCCGGCTCTTGCCACCAATCTGGTTTTCACGGTACGCAGCGGCCAGTTGCTGCATGGGCTGTCGGCTGTTGATGCCAAAGCTCGCCTGTCCGGCACCCTGATCGGCCTGGAAATCGCCGGTGCGCTTGCCACCGCCAAACCCGGCAGCGGTGTCTGCCTGGTGGCGTCGGGCGGCCTTGCCGCGCTGTATCAATCCGCGTTGTCGGCGCTTGACCTTGCCCCTGTCACCATCGATGCCGATGAAGCCGTTCGCCATGGCCTTGCTGCCGCTGCCAACGCCATCTGGCCTGCCTGAAGCCATCTGCCTGTTTGAAGAAAGAGACCTCATGACCCGCATCCCTTTCCCGCCGATGAAATATCCGCTGATCGCCATCCTGCGCGGTCTGAAGCCTGAGGAAACGCAGAGCGTGGTCGGCGCACTGCTCGAAGCCGGCTTTACCGCCATCGAGATCCCGCTCAACTCGCCCGATCCGTTCCGTTCGATCGAGATTGCCGTCAAGATGGCGCCCGCCAACTGCCTGATCGGCGCCGGGACTGTCTTGACCACCGAGCAGGTTGAAAAACTCGACGGCGTCGGTGGCAAGCTGATGGTCAGCCCGAATGTCGAGACCGACGTGATCGCGCTTGCGGCGGCCCGAGGCATGGTCACCATGCCCGGCGTGCTCACCCCGACCGAAGCACTGGCCGCAGCCCATGCCGGCGCAACGGGCCTCAAATTCTTTCCAGCCAGCGTGCTTGGCCCGGCCGGCATCGCCGCCATCCGCACCATCCTGCCGCCGGACCTGGAGATAGCAGCCGTCGGCGGCGTTTCCGACACCAATTTCGGCGACTATGCCAAGATCGGCATCAAGAGCTTCGGCCTCGGCTCCAGCCTGTACAAGGCCGGCATGAGCGCTGCCGAGGTCGCGGAACGAGCACGGGTCACCATCAAGGCCTATGACGCAGTGTATGGGGCATGAGCATGAGCGAGACAATTCCCTTTTCCGGCCGGATCCTCAGCGACCTGCCCCTCGAACTCGGCGAAGGCCCGACCTTTGACCCGGCCACCGGCACCGCCTGGTGGTTCAACATCAAGGGCCGCGAGCTGCATGAACTGCATCTGGAAAGCGGCCGGAAAACCCTGCATGTCCTGCCGTTCATGGGCAGTGTGCTGGCAGTCATCGATCCGCTGCGCCAGCTGATCGCGTCGGATCGCGGCCTGTTTATCCGCGATACCAAAACCGGGGAACTGACCGCCTACGCAGCGCTGGAAAGCAATCCGAACAACCGTTCCAACGACGGCCGCGTCCATCCCTCCGGCAGTCTGTGGGTCAGCACCATGGGCCGCAAGGCCGAAAAGGAAGCCGGCGCGATCTATCACGTTGCCAAGGGTGAGGTGACACGGATCTACGGCAGTATCAGCATTCCCAACGGCATCTGCTTTTCGCCGGACGGCAGCATCGGTTATTTCGTCGATTCCGCCATCAATCACATCATGCGGGTCGATCTCGATCCGGCCACAGGCCTGCCGACCGGCGAGGCCACCGTCTTCAGCGACCAGAGCGGCAATCCCGGCGATGTCGATGGCTCGGTCTGTGACGCGGACGGCCGGATCTGGAACGCACGCTGGGGCCAGGGTGCCGTCGATGTCTACGCGCCCGATGGCACACGGGTTGCCCGCCATTCTGTCCCTGCCACCCAGTCGAGCTGCCCCGCTTTCATCGGCGCCAAGGCGGACCGCCTCATGGTGACATCCGCCTGGCAGGATATGGATGATGCCGCCCGCAAGGCCGATCCGAATGCTGGCAAGACGTTTGAGCTTGGTCTTACGGTCAATGGCCGTTTCGAATCGGCCTATAAGCTCTGAAGGCTGGGTGCGGCTGCACAAAAGCCAAAATTGACAGACGGATG
The DNA here is from genome assembly GCF_965279435.1 of Pararhizobium sp. NCBI lineage: Bacteria > Pseudomonadati > Pseudomonadota > Alphaproteobacteria > Hyphomicrobiales > Rhizobiaceae > Pararhizobium > Pararhizobium sp. The sequence goes on along the minus strand of NZ_CBDIHY010000003.1, from coordinate 2,442,613 downwards.
AAAAAGCAGGGTTCAATGCCCGGCTTTTTCATCCGTCATTTATCGCTCCGTAAGTTGGCGCCGCTACGCATCAACGACCCGCCACGGCGGGTCTTTTCTGTTTGACCCGGCAAAATAGAGCAGTATCCGGTTGCAACCGGGATCGAGCAGCTCAGCCTCGCGCCAAAGCCAGCTTTTGTCTTCCGGTGGTCCAGAGAACGTCACACCGGACTGGGTCAGACGACGCACCGTTTCGTCCAGATCGTCGCACTCAAAGTATACGGTCGTTCCGCTGCCAGCGTTTGCGCCCTGATGCAGGGAAAACGTGCTGTCGCCATCCGGGCACGCAAAACGAATATAATGCGGCCGTGCATCGACGATCGGCTTCAGCCCAAGCGCTTGATAAAAGTGCCAACCGTCATCGAGATCCGGCATCGTCACTGTCACCTGGTTCAAACGCATCGCTGAATTCCCCTTCCGCTTTGCCTGCAGCAGCTTCCGTTACATGCTTATAAACCGAAAAGTTCCCTCGAAAATTGCACATTTTTTTACGGAACCACTCCCAACCTACCACGTTGTGTCTGCATCACCGGTGCGGCGGCAAAGATTTGAAGGCCGCGCTTGATCGACAAAAAGAACGAAAAAGGTAGGTTTACAATGACCAAGAAACTCGTAGCTTCTGTCGCCGCAGGTGCACTTTTTGCAGGCGTAACCATCTTCGCACCGCTGAGCTTCGCTCAGGAAGCCACCCAGCCTTCGGCACAGCCGCAGACCATGGAAACGCCGATGACCGGCGAACAGCCGGCTGATGCGATGAAGAAGCCGATGGATCAGGCAGCGACTGCTGCTCCTGCATCCGGTTCCGGTTACCTGACTGAACAGGGCGCGGACCAGATCGCTGCCAGCACCTATATCGGCCAGTCCGTCTACAATTCTTCGGATGAAAGCATTGGCGAGATCAACGACGTGATCTTCACCAAGGACGGCTCGGTTGAAGCAGCCGTGATCGGCGTTGGCGGCTTCCTCGGGATTGGCGAAAAGAACGTCGCTGTTCCGCTGGATACGATCACCGTTGCCGACGTGCCGAACTCCGACGACCTGAAGCTGACCACGGCCGAAACGGCTGATACGCTGAAGGCTGCGCCGGAATTCAAGACCAAGTCGCAGCAGGTCGCCGAAAAGAATGCCAATGCCACGGTCGACACCACAACCACGTCGTCCACGGCTCCGGCAGCAGACGTAAAACCGGCTGAATAGCCTGCTCCAACCGATCAGTAATGGTTTGGATGGTTGGTAATACACAAAGGCGTCACCTTTTGGGGTGGCGCCTTTGTGCTTCTAACTAGCGTGCTGGTTGGCTTCTGGACGCAGGTGCTATCCCAATCTCCGTCATCCTCGCCCTTGTGGCGGGGATCCAGTGACCCGACGTCCGTCGGGTCAAAAGACTTTTCAGCCCAATGACTTGGGCTGACTAGATTCCTGTGACAAGCACAGGAATGACGGAGGCTTGGGCTCGTTTCAGGTCCCTAGCGATATCCCGGCAGCGAAACACCAAACAGTCAGTCATCCGACGACGGCACCTTGAGCCCCATCTTCAAAACAGCACCCCATATCGCAAAGCATCATAGATCCCCGCGTGAATATTGCGGCTGGCCACCGCGTCGCCGATGCGGAAGAGGTCGAACTCTCCATCGGGATTGTGCATCTTGATCGGATTTTCCTGGCGGATCAGCGCCTTATAGTCCACGGCGCCGAGATTGCGCGACATTGGTTTCAGTTCGAGATAGAGGTCGGCCATCGGCAGGGTTCCGTGCTCGACGACCACCTGGGCGACGCGACGTTCGACAGAGGCATTTTCCGAATAGTCCGAGCCCAGCACCGCCACCAGCTGGTTGCCCTCGCGGCGCACCGATTTCAGTCTTGTGTTAATGGTCACCCGCACATTCTTTTCCGCGAAAGCCTTGGCATAGGGCACGTGGTTCATGCCGCCGATCTCCGGCGCGAACATGCGCTCCGGCGAGACGATCTCCAGTTCGGCACCGGTCGCCGCAATTATTTCCGCCGCTGTCATGCCGGTATGGGCGCCATTGTCGTCATAGAGCAGGACCGGACCTTCGGGCTTGATGGCACCGGCGATGATATCCCAGCTCGACACGACCAGCTCGTCACCCGCTTCCAGCAGCGGATTTTGCGCTATACCGCCGGTGGCGATGACGACGAGATCGGGTTTTCGCTCCAGAATATCGCCTACCTCGGCAAAGACATTGTAATGGATCGGAACGCCCAGCCGCTCCAATTCGGACAGGCGCCAGTCGACGATGCCGATTATTTCCTTGCGGCGCGGATTGCGGGCTGCCAGCAGGATCTGGCCGCCGGCGGCGCTGGTCGCCTCCAGCACCTCGACCGAATGGCCGCGCTCGGCCAGCACCCGCGCGGCTTCCAGCCCCGCCGGTCCCGCCCCGACCACGACCGCGTTTCGCACTGGCCCTGATGTCTTCGAGATGACATGCGGGATGGTGGCCTCTCGGCCGGTCGCCGCATTGTGAATACAGAGCGCGCCGCCGCCCTCATAGATACGATCAAGACAGTAGGTGGCGCCGACGCAGGGACGGATCTGGTTTTCGCGGCCCTCGATGATCTTTTTGACGATATGCGGATCGGCGATATGGGCGCGCGTCATGCCGACCATGTCGAGCTTGCCCTCGGCGATCGCGTGACGGGCGGTGGCGACATCGGCGATGCGGGCGGCATGGAAGACCGGGAACTTGGTGGCTGCGCGGACATCTCCCGCGAAATCCAGATGTGGCGATGCCGCCATGCCCTGGATCGGGATGACATTGGTCAGATGCGCATCATGATCGATATGACCACGGATGATGTTGAGGAAATCGACCTTGCCGGACCCGGCCAGCCGCTTGGCGATCCCGACGCCCTCCTCCTTCGACAGACCGATATCCCACTGCTCATCGGCCACCATGCGGATACCGACGATGAAATCCGGCCCGACGGTTTTACGTACGGCGTCGAGCACCATGTCGGAGAAGCGCATGCGATTGTCGAGCGAGCCGCCGAATTCGTCGTCGCGATGGTTGGTGGCGGGCGACCAGAAGCCATCCATCAGATGGCCGTAGGCTTCGAACTCGATGCCATCGAGCCCGGCCGCCTGCATGCGCTGGGCGGCACTAGCGTAATCGCCAACGATGCGCTCGATATCCCAGTCCTCGATCTCCTTGGGGAAGGCCCGGTGGGCTGCTTCGCGGACCGGCGACGGCGACAGCACCGGCAGCCAGTCGCCTTTGTTCCAGCCGGTGCGGCGGCCAAGATGGGTCAACTGGATCATTACGGCGGCGCCGTGCTCATGACAGTCATCGGCGATCTTCTTCAGCCACGGCACGATCTCGTCGGAATAGGCATAAAGATTGCCAAACGCGGGTGGCGAATCCTGCGAGACGATCGCCGAACCCGCCGTCATCGTCAGCGCGATGCCGCCCTTGGCTTTTTCCAGATGATAGAGCCGGTAGCGGTCCTTCGGCATGCCGTCTTCGGAATAGGCCGGCTCATGCGATGTCGACATGATCCGGTTTTTCAGCGTCAGGTGTTTGAGCTGGTACGGCTGGAGAAGCGGGTCTTTCGACAGGGTCATGGTCTGGCTCAGGTTTCAAGTTCGAGACTGTTGCAGTACCCCTCACCAACTTCGGCCAAGGGCTCGTAAACTCGCCCGGCCTGCGTATCCTCTCCCGCAAGGGGAGAGGAAGACCCGCGGTGGCCGTCTCCACTTTACCTCTCCCCTTGCGGGAGAGGATAGCAAGCCCGCATGAAGCGAAGCTGAGTGCATGGGCGCGCTTGGTGAGGGGTAAAAATCCCCGCCCTCAATACCAGGCATCCGCCATGCTGTTCTTGCGTCGCGTCATATACTCTGCCAGCGCCTCGTCGATTGCCACGTCCAACGGCGGCGCTTCGTATTCGGCCAGCGTCTTTTTCCAGCGTTTGTTGGCGCGCGCCGCCATGTCAGTGGAGCCGCCCTCCTCGCTCCACTTTTCGAACGGCTCGTTGTCGGAGAGGCCTGAATCCCAGAACGCCGTCTGATAGTTGCGCATCGTGTGATCGCAGCCGAGAAAATGGCTGCCGGGGCCAACCTGCAGGAAGGCGTCCATGGCAAGCGTATTGTCGTCCACCACGACGCCTGCGAGGTAGGAATGCAGCGCGCCGCAGAAATCGGTGTCCATGACGAACTTCTCGTAGGACATGGCGAGCAACCCATCGAGGAAGCCGGCCGAATGCAGAATGAAATTGGCGCCGCAATGCACGGCTGACAGCATCGACATGACGCCCTCCTGCATCGCCTGCGCGTCCGGCAGTTTTGAATTGGAGAAATTGCCGGCACAGCGCAGCGGCAGTTTCAGCCGCCGGGCGAGCTGGCCGATGACCATGGAACCGATGGCAGGCTCCGGTGTGCCGAACGTCGGCGAACCGGAACGCAGCGACATCGAGGACAGGAAATTTCCAAAAATCACCGGTGCGCCCTTGCGCTCCAGTTGCGTCAGCGCGCAGCCGGCCAGCGTCTCGGCAAAGGATTGGGCAATCGCGCCGGCATTGGTGACAGGCCCCATGGCGCCGCCGAGGATGAAGGGCACGATCACCGCCGCCTGGTTGGCGCGGGCATAGGCGCGCAGCGATTTGGTCATGGTGCCGTCCCAGACGAGCGGCGAGTTGACGTTGACATTGCCGAGGATGACGCAGTTGCGATCAACGAAATCGCGGCCGAAGGCGATCCGCGCCATGTCGATCGAATCCTCCGCCCGGTCTTCCTGCGTGATCGAGCCCATGAAGGCGCGGTCGGAATATTTGATATGGCTGTAGACCATGTCGAGATGGCGCTTGTTGACCGGCACGTCGACGGGCTCGCAGATCGTACCGCCGGAATGGTGCAGCCACGGGCTCGACTGGGCGAGCTTGATGAAGTTGCGGAAATCCTCCAGCGTGCCGTAGCGGCGGCCCCTGTCGAGGTCCATGACGAAGGGCGAGCCATAGGCCGGGGAAAAAACGACGTTGTTGCCGCCGATCTCGACATTGTGGGCGGGATTGCGGGCATGCTGGGTAAACTGGGCGGGTGCGGTCGAGACGATCTCATTCAGCATGCCCGGTTCGAAGCGCACCAGCAGACCGTCAACTTTGGCCCCCGCCCGCTTCCAGTGATCCAGCGAAGCCGGGTCGTCGCGAAATTCGATACCGACTTCGCTCAGGATCCGGTCAGCGACGCGCTCGATCTTCTGAAGGTTTTCCTCGCTGAGGATATCGTAGGTCGGGATGTTGCGGGCGATATAGGGAACGCCCACAATCCGGGCTGCATTGTCGCGCCGTGCCGGGCGGGCGGGCCGTGAGCGTCTTGCCGGTTCTGCGTCGATAGCCACGAGCGTTTCCATGATAGGCCTCCCCTTTTCTCAATCGAGGCTAGCTGCGAAAAAGATCAGTGTAACGCTGGAAAAATTAGAGACATCCTATAAGCTGCACTTATGGAAACCCTGCGCCGCCTGCTGCCCTCCGCCTCCAGCCTGATCGTCTTCGAGGCGGCCGGGCGGCATCAGAATTTCACCCGCGCCGCCAATGAGCTGGCGATGACCCAGGCCGCCGTCTCCTATGCCATTCGCGGGCTGGAAGAGCAGCTTGGCGTACCGCTGTTTCACAGGGTTCACCGCGCCGTGCAATTGACGGAAGCCGGCGAGAAATTCCATGCCGACGTCTCGCTCGGCCTGTCACGCATCCAGAAATCGGCCGAGGAAATCCGCGCCAAGCGCCGCGAGACCAATGTGACACTTGCGGCATCAACTGCCTTTGCCTCGATGTGGATGCTGCCACGGCTGACGAAACTGCGCGCGGACCTGCCCGAAATCGACCTGCGCATCCAGACCAGCGTGCGTGATCTCGATCTTGAGGAAGAGCCGATCCCGCTTGCCATTCGCGGCGGCGGCGATCCGGTCAACTGGCCACGCTATCATACCGCACTTTTGGCACCCGAGGTGATCTGCGCCGTGGCATCGCCCGCTTTCGTCGAGGCGAACGGCATGCCGCAGCGACCTGGTGATCTGCTGAAACACCCGTTGATCCATCTGGAGGAGCCGGTCAGGCAGGCCTATAGCTGGCAGGAATGGTTTGCCAGCGCCGGCGTGTCCTATCCCGCCAAGGCGCGGCGGCTGACATTGAATGATTATGTGCTGGTCATCCAGGCCGTGCTTGCCGGTGAAGGCATCGCGCTCGGCTGGAACCATCTGATCGAACGGCAGGTCCGCTCGGGCGCACTCGTTCCGGTCGGCAATCATGTGCTGAAGACGGATTCGGCCTTCTACGTCGTCTGGCCGCGATCGCGCGAGCTTAACCAGCAGGCACGCCGGGTGCGCGATTGGCTTCTGGAGGAAGGCCGCCAAGAGCGGGAGAGCTGAGGAAGTCTCAGACCGCGACGGAGAGGGCCGGGCCGTTGTCGTGATATTTCTCGGCGAGATAACGCAGCGTCGTCACGGAATCGGCGGGCTTTCCGTAGAAATAGCCCTGCCCCATGCCGCAGCCGAGCCCCTTCAGCTTCATGGCTTCCGAGAAATCCTCGATCCCTTCGGCGACGACTTCGAGGTTGAGGCCATCGCACATGGCGATGATCGCCTTGACGATATGCTCGGACGCCCGGTCGGCGGAGATGCGCGAAACGAAGGCGCGATCGACCTTGACCTTGTCGAAGGAGAAATCCCGCAGGCGGCCAAGGCTTGACTGCCCGGTGCCAAAATCGTCGAGCGAAATGCGAACGCCGGCGGCGCGCAGTTCGGTGACGATCTTCTGGGCGACATCCGCATCGGTCATGACGGCGGTCTCGGTGATTTCGAGTTCCAGCCGGCGCGGATCAAGCCCGGCACGCTGGATGATCGACAGGACGTTGGTGGCGGTCATCGGGTCCATCAGCTGCGCCGACGACAGATTGAAGGATAAAAACAGCTCCTTCGGCCAGAGCAGCGCCGTCTCGGCCGCCTTGCGCAGCAGCGTCTCGGAGAGGGAATCGATAAAGCCGCGCTCTTCGGCGAGCGGCACGAAGACGGCAGGAGAGACATAACCGAGATCGGGATCGCACCAGCGGGCAAGTGCTTCGAAACCGACCACCATCTCGGTCTTCAGATTGACGATCGGCTGGAAGTGCACATCGACCTCATCGGCGATGATGGCGTTGCGCAGCGCCTGTTCCAGCTGCGTCGCACGTTTCATCTCCTGGGCGATTTCCTGGGAATAAACCGTGATCTGGCCACGTCCCCGGCGCTTGGAACGATAGAGCGCGGTATCCGCACTCTTCAGAAGTTCCTCGAATTCCTCACCGGCAAAAGGGTAAACCGCGAAACCGAAGGATGCGGACAGGCGGACATTGCGCTCGCCGAGATCAAAGGGCGCCGACAGCACCTCTTTCAGCATATGGCCGATCTTTTCGGCAGCCTTGCGCTCGAACACCAGTGGCAGGACGAAGGCAAACTCGTCGCCACCAGCGCGGATGACGGTCGCGCCATCCGGCACACAGGCAAGCAGGCGGCTCGCCACCTGGCAGAGGATTTCATCACCGGCAGCGGGGCCGAAAAGATCGTTGATCGGCTTGAACCCGTCGAGATTGGCAAGACCAATGGTGAACGGCGCGGGATCGCTGGCGCGATCGGCAGCGATTTCACGCACCTTGTCACGCAGTCTGTAGGAATTGCCCAACCCGGTCAGCGGATCGGTGTAGGCCATTGCATGCAAATCATTCCGGCTGATGTGCTGAGACGGTGTTTCAGCAGAATTCATAAACGCATTCCCAGGATTGGATCAAGCAGTGTCAGAAACAGACGATGGGCATGGAGAGTTAAGATTTCGAAAGCGCGTCTTCCTCTCTTTCCGCATCCTTCTCCCTAATTCTAGGGAGTTGACATCAATATGGTTCAACCCCGTGCTTTTACTGGCCTTTCCCGCGATATTTTAGCGTCTGCGAACACATCGATCCGTCAGCCCGCCAGGCGTTCGGCTTTGGTGTTGACAAACTTGCGGTAGACGGCCTCGATCATGTCCGGACTGATCGGCTTGGTGATGTAATCATCCATGCCGGCGAGCTTGCTCTGTTCGATATCGATATCGAGCGCCTGCGCCGTGACCGCGATGATCGGTGTCTGGAAGACTGCATTTTTCTCAAGCGCGCGGATGGCGCGCGTCGCATCGAAACCGTTCATCACCGGCATCGAGACATCCATCAACACCAGGTTCGGCCGGTATTGCTGCCAGAATTTGACGGCCTCCTCGCCATTGGCGGCGATCCGATAGGATATCCCCAACCCTTCGAGGATCTGCGCAAAGACGAACTGGTTGATTTCATTGTCTTCGGCAACCACGACTTCGACTTCCGGAATAGGACGGCCGGTCAGGTTGGTTTCCGGCACGATGATATCCCAATCGGCAGGCCCTTCGGCCTCCGCTGACGGGAGTTCGCCGATACCGTTTTCGCACAGGGCCAGAATGTTCGCCCGCAATTCGACGGCTTTCCAGTCCCTGGCGATCACCAGGGATGGAGACATCGTCCAGCTCGTGACGGTCGCCAGCGCGTCTGCCATCGTGCCATCGATCAGCAGTGCCTCGATCGTGATCCCGCGTGCCGCACACGCATCCTTGAAGGCTGCAAGCTCGGTGGCATTTCTGACCGCGCAGGCATCGAAACCCCAGCGGCGCAGTTGCGGCACCAGGTTGATTTCGAGAGCGGCTGCCGATGTCAGCAGCAGGATTTTCTGCTTGCCCTTCATGTCCGGATCGATGATGGCGCCGGCCTCGACCAGATGCTGCATGTCGATCGAGCGGAAGGGATCGTAGCAATTCTGCGCAGGAACGAAGGCGCTGTAATCCTTGATGTCCAATGGCGACCGGCCGGACGTGATGTCGTCGAGGCCGCTATAGCCGACGACCAGATCGGTCACATCGTTCATGCAGGTGACCAGCAGATATTTGCCGGGATCACCGACGCGAAACTTACGGGTGACGACCCAGAGATCCTCGCCATCCGCCTGAACGATCTGTTCCGGCTGGCAATAAACAGCGCCACTCTCCAGCGTTTCACGGTCGGATCGCTCGAACTTTTCAGCGAGATCCGGCTCGAGAAGATCCCAGACGGACCGGCCGAGGATGGCGTCGGCCGTCATGCCGTGGATGGCACAGAATGCCTTGTTGACGGCGATATAGCTGAGGTTGCGATCCTTGACGCAGATCGGATTGGGCAGGCAATCGAGGATGCCCTCGGTCAGCTCGACGCGCTCCATGTCGAGCTGCATCTGCTCTTCGCGCTTCTTCTGCTCGGAGACGTCGCTGATGGCGACGATGCCGAGACCGTTCGACAGGCGCCGCTTGCGCACATTGATCCAGCGGTGGCGGCCGATACGCTCGACAACGTCGAAACGCTCGCGCCAATGATGCGACAGATGTTCGGAAATCCATTCGTCGCGATTGGCATGGCGGCGGCTGGTCTCGGGCGCCGTGCCGCTGCGAACGCCGGAATCGAAGATGGCGCCGAGAAAATCCTTCAGCCGTGTTCCAGCCTCCAGAAAATGCGCCGGAATAGGATAGAACTGGAGAATGGGGCGACTGGCAAAAACAATCTCATCATTCTTGTCACAGACAAGAATGGCCAAGCCGAGTGCGTCAGATGTCGCCTCGAGCACGGTTTTCTGGATGTTCGCGCCGAAAGACGCTACATCATTCATTGCATAGCCCTCTTATAACCTTGGCGGCTTCTTTTTCCGGGGACATGCTGACGAACGCGCCTATCGGCCGTATCTGGGGTTCCGTTCCCGGGCGGACAGCTGCGCCACAGGCTCCAAATGACAAAACCTGTGCTCATTCAGGTTGTCGCAGACCGTCGCAGCTTTGTATTAAGGCCAGATTAAACCCGGCCGAATTTGTCACAGACCCACACCTCGACACAGCCGGGGATAGACCCTCCAGCGCACTTTTCATGTGCAGCCGAATCCCGGACAATAGATCATGGCCATCAAGCAGCTCTCAGAAACCCTTATCAACCAGATCGCCGCCGGTGAGGTCATCGAACGCCCCGCCAGCGCGGCCAAGGAACTGATCGAGAATGCGCTCGACGCTGGCGCCACCCGCATCGAGATCGCCACGGCGGGCGGTGGCAAGACGCTGCTGCGGGTGACGGACAACGGCTCCGGCATGGGGCCGGACGATCTCGAACTGGCGGTGCGCCGCCACTGCACTTCCAAGCTCGACGACAATCTTCTCGATATCCGCACGCTCGGGTTTCGAGGCGAAGCTCTGCCCTCGATCGGCTCGGTGGCGCGGCTGACGATCACCAGCCGTCCGGGTGGCGCCAGCCACGGCGCCGAGATCGGCGTGTTTGGCGGCAAGCTGCAGCCGGTGAAGCCCGCGGCCGTCAACCAAGGCACCGTGGTCGAGGTGCGCGACCTGTTCTTTGCGACGCCGGCACGGCTCAATTTCATGAAGACCGAACGGGCCGAAGCCTCGGCTATCTCCGAGGTCGTCCGGCGCATGGCGATCGCCTTTCCGGGCGTGCGCTTCGTTCTGTCCGGCTCAGATCGCACAACGCTGGAATTCCCCTCGACCGGCGACGACCGGCTGGCGCGGATCGCCCAGGTGCTGGGCCGGGATTTTCGCGACAACGCGATCGAGATCGATGCCGAGCGCGAAGGGGCGCGGCTCACGGGCTTTGCCGGCGTGCCGACCTTCAACCGTGGCAACTCGCTGCAGCAATATGCCTTCGTCAACGGCCGTCCCGTACAGGACAAGCTGATCTGGTCGGCCCTTCGCGCTGCCTATGCTGAAACCATCCCGCAAGGGCGCTATCCGGTGGCGGTGCTGTCGCTGACAGTCGATCCGGATGTGGTCGACGTCAACGTGCATCCGGCGAAATCCGACGTCCGCTTCCGCGATCCCGGCATGGTGCGCGGTCTGATCATCGGCGCCATCCGCCAGGCACTGGCGCAGGACGGCGACCGGGCTTCGACAACCGGTGCCAGCGGCCTGATGCGGGCCTTCCGGCCGGAACCGCAGCGGCCAAACGCCAACTGGACGGCCGCCACGTCGCCCTACCGGCCGATGGATTTCGGCTCAGCGGCTGCCGGTTTCGGCGAACGGCCGCAGGCAGCCTTTGCCGAGATGGCAATGCCGTCGGCCCGAACGCCGTTCAGCGAACCCGAACTGGCCGCAGCGCCACACCCGGACAAATCCCATCCGCTTGGCGCAGCCCGGGCGCAGCTGCATGAAAACTATATCGTCGCCCAGACGGAGGATGGCCTTGTGATTGTCGATCAGCATGCTGCGCACGAGCGGCTGGTGTTCGAGGAATTGCGCAAGGGGCTGAATTCCAGGCCGATCCCGGCGCAGGCCCTGCTCATTCCCGAGATCGTCGATCTGCCGGAAGACGACTGCGACCGACTGATCAGCCATTCCGCCGAATTCTCGCGGCTCGGGCTCGGTATCGAACGCTTCGGTCCGGGCGCCATCGCCATCCGCGAGACACCGTCGATGCTCGGCGAGATGGATGCCGTCGGGTTGGTGCGGCAACTGGCCGATGAGCTGGCCGAATGGGACACGGCCAACGGTCTTGCCAGCCGGCTCGACTATCTCGCCGCCACCATGGCCTGCCATGGTTCGGTGCGCTCCGGCCGGCGGCTGCGGCCCGAGGAAATGAATGCGCTGTTGCGGCAGATGGAGGCAACGCCGGGATCCGGCCAGTGCAATCATGGGCGGCCGACCTATATCGAACTGAAGCTATCCGATATCGAGCGGCTATTCGGGCGCAGTTGAGCATCCGGGCCGTCAATTGGGCTGGAAATTCAGGCAATGTCGCGCTAGAGCATGATCACAACAGATGACGCTGAAACGCTCGTCTTGACGCGTCCACCCGGATGCCTGTCGAGACAGCGCTTCCAAACAGCGGGCGAAATTGATGCGGGGTCGCAGGACGATGAACAGATTTGAGGGCAACGGCAACCGGGAAGCCAAGATCCGTTATCTCGATGGCGACTTCCAGATCGTTTTGCCGGGATCGCACGTCATCTGCGCGATGACCGGCGCCGTTATCCCGGTCGATGAGCTGCGCTACTGGAGCGTCGCGCGGCAGGAACCCTATGCCGACGCCGAAGCTTCCTATGAGGCCGACAAGCGCGCCGGCATTCTGCCAAACCAGATTTAGACGATCCGTCAATCCACCCTAATCACGGGCGGCGGCACTGTGCCTACGGCTTGCGCAGATTGCGGGTCCGCGCTGCCTTGACCGCCGCGTCGATGATCTTGCCCGATGAGCCCGGATCGTCAAAGCGGACCTCGACCTCGATCACCCTGCTCTTTTCCATCAATTCTCCGGCGCGGCCATGCTCGGGTTCCAGCCGCACTATGTCCTTGGCGGTGGTCACCAGCTGGTAGCCATGGGCGGCCGCGTGGTCGATGAGATCGCTGATCTCGTCCTCGGAAAAACGGTGGTGGTCGGGAAAGCTGCGGGTTTCCGCAATGATCGCCCCCGTCTCGCGCACCGTGCGAAAGAACTTTTCCGGATCGGCGATGCCGACCCAGGCCAGAACCTGAACATCCTTCAGCCCGCCATCATCGAGATGTTCGACGTTAGCGGCATAAATCTGCTTGCCGGCACGCGCCGAGCGGCGGATCAGGTCGTCGGCACGATCGCCGTTACCGATCTTCAAAAGTGCGGAGGCGTGGCGGATTTGCTGGCGGATCGGCGCCCGCACCGGACCGGCCGGGATCAGGAAGCCATTGCCGATGCCCCGGCGGCTGTCGATCACCAACAGCGAAAAATCAAATGTCAGCCGGGCGCTCTGAAAACCATCATCCATGATGATGATATCGGCACCTTCGGCCACCAGCCTGCGGGCGCCTTCGACACGTTTGCGGCAGATCACCGCCAGGCCTTCGCGCGCCAGAAGCAGCGGTTCGTCGCCGACGTCGCGGGCACGGTGATGGGCGGGATCGACCACCGTGGTGACATCAAGCGAGCCGCCATAGCCACGGCTGAGGAAGCCGGGTTTCAGGCCGCGCTGGCGGGCAGCACGGGCCAGTGCGATCGCCGTCGGCGTCTTGCCCGCTCCACCGACGGTGAAATTGCCGACGCAGATGACCGGGACCGGCACGGACGCACGCCGCGCATGATCCATGCGCGAACCGGAAATACGCCCGTAAATCCACGAAAAGGGCCACAGGCCATAGGCGCGCCAATCGGCCTTGGTCCACCAGAATGGCGGTGCATCAGAAACCATCAGTCCTTCCAGGCCTCCCGCGCCGGCCGGTTCTCCCGGTTTTCGCAATGTTCTGCGCGGCGAAATTCTTGTCCGATCGAAAACATTTTTTTCAGCAGAAAAAAGCCCACTCGATCCGCTGCACAAAACGTCAGATTGCCGGGAATTGCAAGCCGCGCGCGTATCGAACGGCGCAATGACCCGTTGATGGAACACACCAAACGGCATTGCCAGGCCAAATGTACCGCCGCTCGATATACCGAGTATTAACCAGACTACGCCACTCTCGGTTAACCAGATTTGGTGCCTTCCGTTTTCCTGTTTTTTGTAGCGGACATAAAAATGAACATAAGTTTCAACTCGGCGGCCACCGCCGCTTTGGCAATTCTGCGCCATAATGACAGCACCCATGCCAAGATGCAGGATGTCATCACCACCGGCATGCGGATCTCGGAGGCAGCCGACAATGCCGCCTATTGGTCGATCGCCACCGACATGCGCAACACCACCAAGGCCACGAGCACCGTGATCGACGCGCTGGAGCTCGGGGCCGCCCTCGTCGACGTGTCCTATCAGGGGATGGAAGACCTCATCTCCATCACCTCCGAGATCAAGACCAAGATCGTGGCGATGAAAGAGCCGGGCGTCGACCGCTACAAGGTCAGCTCGGAAATCTACGAGCTCGAAAAACAGTTTCTCTCGACCGCCCAGTCCTCGTCGTTCAACGGCCGCAACCTTTTGGCGCCGGGCGAGCTGCGCTATACCGAAAAAAGCTATGTCGACGGCAATGGCAAGACGCTGAACTATATCGAGATGAAAGCCCCGGACGCCAATGTCGCCTTTGGCGGCATCGTTGCCAGCTATACCAAGGGCGCGGTCGGCATCATCAACATCTATGGCGACAGCAACCTCAATGTCTTCGGCCCGGCCACCTACAAGAACGACGACGGCAGCACCTCAGCCCAGAACGGGCTGGTTGATACGCCGCAGGCCGATGGCATGACTGGTGGGGTGGCGCATCAGGACCCCGGCAAGGGAACGGCCTGGCTACCGGCCTTCAACGGCCGCACCCAGATCGGCTTTGCCAACGGCGCCCAGACCGACGATATGTACAGCGCCTCGCATATGGGCGAAGTGCCGGACGATCTGGTGGGCTACGCGACCGATCTTCTGTTGAAACGCTATGACGATATTCACAAAACCCTGACCGACCGGGGAGCGACGCTTGGCTCGCTCAGCATGCGTATCGAGATGCAGACGGACTTCAACCGCACCCTGACGGCAACGATCCAGAAGGGTGTCGGGCGGCTGGTGGATGCCGATATGAACGACGCCTCCACCAAGCTCAAGGCCATCCAGGCGCAAGTGCAACTGGCCGTTCAGGCGCTCAACATCGCCAACAATGCGCCATCGCTGTTGATGCAGCTGTTCCGGTAAAATCCGGGCGAACGCTAGATCAACACCGCTTCAAGCTCGGTGATGTCGTTGAGGCAATGATCCGATGCCCCCGCGAGCGATTGCGGCGAGCCGGTGCCGGTCAGGACAGCGACTGTCAGTCCAACGCCGGCATTGCGGCCCATGTGCAGGTCGTGATTGTTGTCACCGACGACTGCGACCTGATGCGGCTCAAGCCCGGTTGCGGCGCAGAAACCATGCACCATGCCAGGCTGCGGCTTGGTGCCAAAGCCACTGTCATAACCCGCGACGTAGTGCAGATAACCATCGAAACCGAAGCGCTTGGCGGTTTCGCGGATCGAGCGCTCGTTGTCGCTCGAGGCGACGCCGAGGCGGTAGCCCTTGGCATGCAGATTAGCAAAGAACGTGGCGAGATCGGTGACCGGCACCGCATACTGAGCCGAATTGGAAAACAGCCCGTCAAGCTTCGCCGTTAAGGCCTCGACCGTATAGGGCGCGCCGGCTTTAACCATGCCGGTGGCAATCTCGACGGTGTTGCCCGCAGCCAGCAGGCTGTCGGGCAGGACATGGCCGGTATCGGGATCCATGCCACCAGCGACAAGCAGACGCCGGGCGAGTTCGGCATCGCCATTGGCAGCGATACTGGCGACTTCATAGTTCACCGGCACCCAGCTCTTCACATAATCGAGCAGCGTCCCGTCCTTGTCGAAGAGGATGCCGGAAATGGTCCTGTCGGTCATCGTTACTATCCCCCCAGAAGAAAGTGTCAGTTATCGCCGCGTGGCAGCAGCCGTGCCTTTACCGTCAGCGGATTGATATAGGGCTCAAGGCCCCGGATCGTCGCCGATAGCGCGCCGCGCATTTCATGCACGGTTTCGAGCCCGGCATCGATCATCCTGTGGCGAACCTCGTCGTTGACGAGAAGATAATTCACCCCCTTGGCCAGCATCTCGACATCGCGGATGATCTTGGCGCTGCCGTTCTTGGCAAGCATCTGGTAGGTGTCGCGGAAATTCTGCACATTGCCGCCCGACAGGATGGCGCAGCCGAGCATGGCCGGCTCCAGCGGGTTCTGTCCGCCTTCGGCAAACAGCGAACGGCCGACAAAAGCCACCTCGGTCAACCGCAGGTAAAGCCCCATCTCGCCGATCGTATCGCCCAGCAGGATATCGGTTTCCGGCGTGATCGGATCGTTGCGGGTGCGCCGCGCGACCGTCAGTCCCTTGGACGTCAGCATCGTTTCGATCGCATCGCAGCGCTCGGGGTGGCGCGGCACGATGATGGTCAAAAGGCCGGTACGTTCCTTCAGGGCGCGATGGACGATGCCGGCGGCATTCTCCTCGCCCTCGAAGGTCGAGATGGCGGCCCAGGTCTTGCGGCCGCCGATCTGCTGACGGTAGTGCTTCAGCGCCTGATTGTCATGCGGCGGCGCATCGGTATCGACCTTGAGATTGCCGGACACCATAACCGGCAGCGCGCCAAGGGTCCGGAAACGGTCCGCATCGGCCTCCGACTGGGCAATGACCAGCGCCAGGTTTTCAAACAGCGCGTCGGCAAGCCAGAGGCGCTTCTTCCAGCGACCGAAGGTGCGATCGGACAGACGGCCGTTGACCAGAACCTGCGGTATATGACGCCGCCCGAGCTCCATCATCGTCATCGGCCATATCTCCGATTCCGCGATGATCGCCAGATCCGGCTCCCAATAATCGAGGAAACGGCTGACGGCCGGCTTGAAATCGAGTGGCACATATTGATGGATGACACGCGAGCCGAGCCGCTCGGCAACAATGCGAGCCGATGTCTTCGTGCCGGTGGTCAACACGACCGAGATACCGCGGCGGGAGACTTCATTGATCAGCGGAATGATGGCAGTGGTCTCGCCAACGCTAGCGGCATGAAACCAGACCAGCGGCCCTTGCGGACGCGGCGCGCTGGCATGGCCATAGCGCTCCTGACGGCGGGCACTGTCTTCCTTGCCCTTGGCGGCGCGGACGGCAAGATAGCCCCAGACCAGCGGATAGACCGCCGTGCCGATCCAGCGATAGCTGGACAAAGCCAATCGGGCGAGCATGCGGGTCATAGGGACAAGACTCCCCCGCAACGGCCAGCCCGACGGCTGTCCGCGTTTGCGGCGGCGGCCCGTTCAGCCGCATGGTTTACCTGTCCAAAACGCCCTGGCATCAAGCCTGTTCCGGATCCAGCAACCGGTGCATGTGGACAATGAAATAGCGCATATGCGCATTATCGACAGTCAACTGAGCCTTGGACTTCCAGGCGGTCAGGGCGCTGTCGTAATCAGGGAAGATGCCGACGACATCGAGTTTTTCCAGATCACGGAACTCAACACCGGTCAGCGTTGTCAATTCACCGCCGAACACCAGATGCAGCCGCTGTTTTACTTCCGAATTCTGAGCCATCAGACCTTCCAATTTTCTTGCCGTATTTTGCTTGTGGTTTGCGGCATTCAGCCGGAAAGGTCAATGGCCCTCCAGCCCCCGCGATGCGGCAATCAATGCCGGTAATGCAGGCTTTGCCGCCGCACACAGGACCGTATGGCGAACATTGGGGCGATTGTAGGAAAGCGGCTCTCCATCGAGACTAAAAAGCGCGCCGCCGGCCCGTTCCAGGATCAGATCGGCCGCCGCCAGATCCCAGTCATGGGAGTTTTTCTTGACGACCGTGCCATCGATCCGGCCATCGGCAATCATCGCAATCCGGTAGGCAAGCGACGGCACATGCGGAATGCGCGACACGCTGGCGCGGTAACCGGGCTCCAGAAGCCCGACCGTCTCTTCGGCAAGCGCGATCCGCAAAATCTCGGACCCCATCGGTTTGACGGTGATCGGCGAGCCGTTCTTTAGCGCCTCGCCCGCCGATGTCGCCTGAAACAATTCACCCAGTGCCGGGGCGAACAGAACACCCGCAACGGGCCGGCCGAGATGCACGACGGCGACGCTGACGCACCAGACATCCTTGCCAGCGATGAAGGCACGGGTTCCATCAATGGGATCGACGACGAAGACCGTGTCGCAGCCAAGCCGGGCTTGGTCATCATCGGTTTCCTCCGACAGCCAACCATAGTTCGGCCGGGCGGCCAGAAGCTTTTCCTTGAGAATATCGTTGGCGGCAAAATCGGCTTCGCTGACCGGCGAACGGCCACCGTTCTTCCACTGGACCTCCGGATCCTTGCGGAAATAGGACAGTGCCTTTTCACCCGCAGCCTTCGCCGCCATCGTGATCAGGTCCAGATCGCCGGACCATTGCTCCGGCGATGGGCGAACGGCATTCATGTCAACTTCCGTTTCCCGCAGCATCCGCCGCGTTAAAGAGACTTGGACGGGCGCTTACTTTCCAGCGAGCGTCATGCCCTCAATAGCAAGCGTCGGGGCAGCGACGCCGAATTTGCGGTCGATATCGTCGGCAAGCGTGATGGCAAAGAACATCTGCTTGAGATTGGAGGCAATCGTGACTTCCGAGACCGGGAAGGTCAATTCGCCATTCTCGATCCAGAAGCCGGAAGCGCCCCGGCTGTATTCGCCGGTCAGCATATTGACGCCCTGGCCGATCAATTCGGTGACGTAGAAACCCGTTCCGATACTGCGGATCAGGTCTTCGCGCGAGATATCGCCGGGTTCCAGCGCAAAATTTGTTGCCGAGGGTGAAACCGCCGTGCCGCCGCGCGCGCCGCGCCCGTTGGTCTCTAAACCCAGTTCCCGGCCGGTCGAGGTCGAGAGGAACCACTGTTGCAACACACCATCCTCGATCATCGAGAGTTTCTGCCCGGTGACCCCTTCGCCGTCGAACGGGCGCGAAGACGAGCCGCGCACCACCAGCGGATCATCGGTCACGGTGATGCCGGCCTTCATCACCGGTTTTCCCATCATGTCGCGCAGGAAGCTCGTCTTGCGAGCAACCGAGGCACCGTTGATCGCGCCGGCGATATGCCCGGCAAAACCGCGCGACATGCGCGGATCGAAAACGACGGTGACATTCTTCTGGGTCGGCACCTGGCGCGGGCCGATCCGGGCAACCGCCTTTCCGCCGGCGGTGCGGCCGATCTCGGCTGCGGATTTCAGGTCGGCGAAATAGAGGCGGCTGTCGAAATCATAGTCGCGTTCCATCTTGGTGCCGTCGCCGGCAATGGCGCTGACCGAGCGGCCAAAACGGGTGCCCATATAGGCGCCGGAAAAACCATGCGACGTGACCAGGACCATGCCGCCCATGCCCGCAGATGCGCCGGCACCGCTCGAATTGGTGACACCGCTGACGGCAAGTGCTGCCTCTTCGGCTTCAAGGGCTGCGGCCGTCAGAGTTTCAGTCGAAACCTCAGTCGGGTCATAAAGTTCAAGATCAGGATAGGAGCGCGCCAGGCGCTCGCTGTCGGCAAGCGTTGCATAGGGGTCTTCGGGAGAGGCCTTGGCCATCGCCACCGCACGCTCGGCAAGCACCTTCAGATCAAAGCCCGGATTGGCCGAAACGCTGGCGACACGGCGGCCGACGAAAACCCTCAGCGAGAAATCATCGCTTTCCGAGGCGTCGGTACCCTCGACCTTGCCAAGCCGCACGGACACGGAACGGGAGCGGCCCCGGACCACTACCGCATCGGCCTGATCGGCACCCGCTTTCAGCGCCAAATCGATGAGCGCGGCCGCCCTTGTCTGCAGAACACCGGAATCGATAATATCGGACATGATTTAGCCTTTCATTCCCGCTCCATTTATTGTGCAGTAGGACCGGCATCAAGGGCATATCCTGATTCTTGATCGCCGCCCCCGACCAAATGCCGAATTTAGGGCAAACTCCTGCCCAGCCAGACACGCCAGAGCCGGAATATGCGGCTGCGCGCCAGGGAAGAACACGTATGTCGACGACACCCGCCCTCACCTCACAGGCCCTGCTCTTGCTCGGTGGAGCCGTCGTGGCAGCGCCGATCTTCAAGAAGCTCGGGCTCGGCACCGTACTCGGTTATCTCGCAGCCGGCATCATCATCGGTCCGCTTCTGCACCAGATCACCGAGGGTGAGCAAATCCTCGGCTTTGCCGAACTCGGCGTGGTCTTCCTGCTGTTCATCATCGGGTTGGAGCTCAAGCCGTCGCGCCTGTGGCAGATGCGGCGCGACATCTTCGGGCTTGGCACCGCACAGGTGCTGGTGACCGGTACCGCGATCTCGGCAATCGTTTTCTGGGCCGGACTGCTCGACTGGAGCGGCAGCGTCATCACCGGCTTCGGACTGGCGCTGTCATCGACGGCTTTTGCGCTGCAGATCCTTGATGAGAACGGCGACACCAACACCCGTTATGGCCAGCGTGCCTTCTCGGTCCTGCTCTTGCAGGATCTGGCGATCGTGCCACTTCTGGCACTCATCCCTCTGCTCGCCCTGCAGGCACCGGAAGATACGACGCCGCCGCTACAGGATTTCTCGGTCGCGGTCGGTGCAATCCTGATCATGGTCATTGCCGGCCGCTATCTGCTCAACCCGCTGTTCCAGGTCATCGCCCGCACCGGCGCGCGCGAGGTCATGATTGCGGCAGCACTGCTGATCGTTCTGGGAGCCGCCACCATCATGCAGCTCGCCGGGCTTTCCATGGCAATGGGGGCCTTCCTGGCCGGCGTGCTTCTGGCGGAATCATCCTACCGCCATGAACTGGAAGCCGATATCGAGCCGTTCCGTGGTCTGCTGCTTGCCCTGTTCTTCATGGCGGTCGGGCTGTCACTGGACCTTGGTGTCATCATGAAGAACTACGTGCTGATCCTGATCGCCGTACCCCTGTTGATGCTGGTCAAGGCGCTGGTGATCTACACGCTCTGCCGCGTCACCGGCTCGCCGCACAATGATGCCGTACGGATCAGCCTTCTCCTGCCGCAGGGCGGGGAATTCGGTTTCGTCCTGTTCACGGCCGCTGCCACCGCCGGTGTGTTTCCAGACAGCTGGGCGTCTCTGCTGATCGTCATCGTAACGCTCTCCATGGCGCTGACGCCTGCCGCTTCCGCCCTGGCCGGGCTTTTGATGCAGGAGCAGGATGAGGCGACGGAGGAGATGGAGGAGGATTTCGATGGTGCCGGCGCCGATGTGCTGATGATCGGGTTTTCCCGCTTCGGCCAGATCGCCTCGCAAATCCTTCTCGCCGGCGGCCGCGAAGTGACGATCATCGACCATTCGGCCGCCCGTGTGCGCCAGGCTGCGACCTTCGGGTTCCGGATCTATTTCGGCGACGGAACGCGGCTGGACGTGCTGCGTGCCGCCGGGATCGAGCGGGCCAAGATCGTCGCTATCTGCACGCAAAAGCAGGAGATCACCGACCGGATCGTCGACATGGTACAGGCGGAATATCCGAATGCCCGGATTTTTGCCCGCGCCTATGACCGGCTGCATACCCTGTCGCTGCGCGCCCGTGGCGTCGATTACGAATTGCGCGAGACGTTCGAATCCGGGCTGGTATTCGGCCGCAAGACGCTGGAAGGGCTGGGGATCGCCGATAACGAGGCAGAGGAAATCATGAACGATATCCGCCGCCGCGACGAAGCCCGGCTGGTGGTGCAGGAGGCGGAAGGCATCAGCGCCGGCCGCGACATGCTGCATTTCGAACCGGTCAAGCCGGAGCCGCTGATCAAGCCGAGGCGCGAAGCAGCGCCCTCGCTGGCGGCCGACGACGATATACTGCCGGAATCCGCGCCGGTGAAACCAAAACCGGCCAGCGATGTTCTGGCTGGAGCCGATTGATCCGTCCTAGCCCCGGATTCTGGCGTTAAAGGCGGTATCGAGTGCCGCCTTCAACTGATCCTTGACCGCAGCAGTGGCGCCCAGCACTTCCTGGGCTCTCAGAAAATCCATCACCCGGAAGCGGCTGACCTCGGGGCGCAGCAGGATATCGGGCCGATGCGCCTTCAGCTTCATCGCGATGATCGACTGCATCATCAGTTGGCTTGCGCCGAACAGGCTGTCGATCCGGCTCGGCATGGTTTCGCCGTCACCATCCGGTCCACCAACCACATCGACGGCGATGACGATATCGGCCAGACCGGTCAGGTGATCGAAGGGGACCGGATTGTAGATGCCACCGTCGATCATCACGCGGCCATCGATACGCACCGGCATGAAGACGGCTGGAAGGGCTGCCGATGCGGCCAGCGCCTGGTGCAGGTCGCCGTCCTGACAGACGCGCTCGGTCTGCCCGTAATAATCCGTTGTCATCACCTTCAACGGAATGTGCAGCTCGGAGAAATCTTTGGGAATGGCGTCCGGGAGAAAGGCGGGCAGGATGCGCTCGATATTGAACTGGCCGACCCGAAAACCGCCGGTCACGGCCTTGGCGAAACTTGCCGGCCGCAGGCTCCACAGCCGGTTGACGATCTCTTTGCGCCGGCCGACCGTTGCCAGCGTATGCTCGCGGATATCGGCACCGCTCAGACCCGCTGCCATGCCTGCGCCCATGATCGCTCCGATGGACGAGCCAGCGATAGCAACCGGGCGGATGCCGAGTTCGTTCAGCGTTTCGATGACATGAATATGGGCAAGCCCGCGCGCGCCGCCGCCGCCGAGTGCAAGCACGACGGTCGGGTTGGCTGATGACTGCGATATGTCGAGGCCTTGCGTCATGCTCAGCGTCTTTCCGGTGTCACGCGGCGCGGTAACGGTAGAAATGCATCTTGGTTTCGCCGAACAGGCGGTCGTCGATGAAGTCGAAGCCATCCTGCAGCACAGGATAAACATCGGCCCGCTCTTCGAGCACGGCAAGCGCGCCCGGCACCAGCCAGCCGCCATTGGCGGCCGACGTCAGCGCCTTCTCTCCCAGGCCCTTGCCATAGGGCGGGTCAGCGAAGAGAAAGTGGAAAGGTTCGACGGTACCGGCTGGACCGAGATCGGTCGCATCACGGCGGAAGACACGCGCCCGGCCGGTCAGGCCGAACGCTTCGATATTGGTGCGCAACAGGCCCCTGCCCTCAGCGCCCATTTCAACGAACAGGGCCTGGCGGCAACCGCGCGACAGGGCTTCAAGCCCGACGGCGCCGGTACCGGCAAACAAATCCAGCACCCGGCCCTCAAGCGCTTCCGGATAGGAGTGGCTGAGGATATTGAACAGGCTTTCGCGCGTCCGGTCCGTGGTCGGCCGGATGTCGTTGGAATTGGGCGTCGCGAGCCCGCGCCCGCGAAACTCGCCACCGACGATCCGCACCGGCGCTTAGTTCCCGCGTCCGCGTGGCTTGCCACCACCGGCTGGGCCTCCACCCGAAGGCTTGCCACCACCCGTGCTGGGCTTGCGGGGACCACCGGTTTTGGCACCGAACGGCTTTGCTCCGCCCGGCTTGCCGCCAAACGATTTTCCGCCGGCTGGCCGATCGCCCGAGGGCTTGCCGCCAAACGGACGGTCACCATCACGGCGTGGGGGTCGATCACCCTGTGGACGGTCGCCCTGCGGACGATCGCCACGCGGCGGGCGATCACCAAAATCACGCGGCTTGCGATCGCCGTCTTCACGCGAGAACGACTTTTCGCCAAACGGCTTGCGCGGACGATCGCCTTGCGGGCGCTCACCGGCAGGCCGGTCGCTTCTCGGACGGTCGGAGAACGAGCGGGCACCTTCGGCACGCGGCTTGCGATCACCAAATGGCTTGTCGCCATCACGGCGGGGCGGGCGGTCGCCCTGAGGACGCGCACCCTGGGGGCGATCACCCTGCGGACGATCTCCACGTGGAGCGCGGTCGCCGAAGCTGCGGGCGCCACGATCATCGCCACCCGAACGCTTGCGGTCGCCACCACGGCTTTCGTCGCGGCTTGGCTCGTCGGTTGCGCGGATCCAGTCGTTGTCGTCTGCGTCACGCGTGACGATCACGCGTGGACCGCGATCGGGACGATCGTAGACGGACGCCTTCTTGCGGTCCGGATCGAACTTCCGGTTGGACTTGGTCGCCACGCCATCCCTGGACTTGCCATAACGCTTGACGTCCGGCGCGCCTTCCGGGCGCTCGCGGCGCACAGGCTTTTCAGCAACGTCGGTAGCTTGAGCATCCTTCGGCTTCTTTTCCGGCAGAGGCCGGGCGCCGGGCGCCATCCAGACATTGGCCTTACGGGCCCGGAAACCTGGTTCGCGCTTGGGGCCGTCAAATTTCGCCTCGGGCGCATCGCGTCCGCCTCGGTCATTGCGGTCGGGGCGGGAGCCGCCACGATCGTCGCGCCGTGTCGTATCCAGCCGCGACAAAGCACGCTCGCGCTTGTCGCCGGCCTTTTCCTTGAACGCACCACGCTCGCGGGCTTCCGGCTTTCCGGCGGCCCATTCGTTCTTCTGCGGCTTTTCGTCTTCGCCGGCTGCGGCATCGAAGATCGGCGCATCGAAATTCGCCTTGGCATCTTCGATCAGGCGCGGGCCGAGCTGGTCGCGCAGCGTGCGGCCACGAATTTCCTGGGCCTGACCTTCCGGCAGTTCGCCGAGCTGGAACGGGCCATAGGAAATGCGGATCAGCCGATTCACGTCGAGGCCAAGCGCGCCCATGACGTTCTTGATTTCGCGGTTCTTGCCTTCGCGCAGGCCCATGGTGATCCAGACGTTGGAACCCTGAACCTTGTCGAGCGTCGCATCGATGGCGCCGTAGAGTACGCCGTCTACGGCGATACCGTCCTTGAGCTTATCCAGCGCTGCCTGATCGATAGTGCCGTGGGCGCGGACGCGGTAGCGGCGCAGCCAGCCAGTGGCGGGCAGTTCGAGCACACGGGCCAGACCGCCATCGTTTGTCAGCAACAGCAGGCCTTCGGTATTGATGTCGAGGCGGCCGATGGACAGGACGCGCGGCAGCTCTTCCGGCAGGTTGTCAAAAACGGTGGCGCGGCCTTCCGGATCGGAGTTGGTGGTCACCAGGCCGGACGGCTTGTGGTAGAGCCAGAGGCGGGTGCGCTCGATGCCGCGGATCGGCTGGCCGTCCACTTCGATGTGATCGGCGAGCGTCGCGTTGACGACCGGGCTGTCGAGCAGCTTGCCGTTGAGCGAAACGCGGCCTTCCATGATCATGCGCTCGATATCGCGGCGCGAGGCCACGCCAGCGCGGGCCATGATCTTCGAAATACGCTGCGGCACCTCGGCGCTGACGGTTTCCGTCGCTGATGGACGCGGCTTGCGCGGCTTCTCGGCATCGGTGTTATCCACAGCCGAATGATCGGCAGCGGTGTTGCGCGCGCCGGTATAGGGCTTCTTGTCGGACCGTGCGGGTTTGCCGCCAGGCCGCTGGGGCTTGTCTTTGAATGTCATTTGTGTTGCCTGCCTTTTGGGCTGTCCTATCAGGTCACAGCCCTTGGGTTAAGAGAAATTATCACGGGTATCGACGATGGCTGAAACGAGCCGGTTTATGGATTTGGCCTTGGAAGAAGCCAGAATGGCGGCTGCCCGTGGCGAAGTGCCTGTTGGTGCCGTCCTTGTTGTCAATGGCGAGATCATCGCCAGCGCCGGAAACCGCACGCGCGAGCGCAACGATGTGACCGCACATGCCGAAATCGAAGTGATCCGCGCGGCTGCAAGCGCCATCGGGGCAGAGCGGCTGAACGGCGCTGATCTCTACGTGACGTTAGAGCCCTGCACCATGTGTGCGGCGGCCATCTCGTTTGCCCGCCTGCGCCGGCTTTACTATGGTGCCGAAGATCCGAAAGGCGGCGGCGTCGATAACGGCGTCCGCTTTTTCAGCCAGCCGACCTGCCATCATGCACCCGACGTCTATTCCGGTCTTTCCGGTCAGAGTGCTGCAGACATCCTCAAGGCATTCTTTGCCGGGAGACGCTGAGCGCCCGATCCGGAAATCTTATCCGGCGGCGAAGCTTTCGAGTGCCGCACCGGACAGACGGTAGCGCGTCCATTCCGACAAAGGCTCGGCACCGATTGCCTCATAGGCCTTGATGGCCGGCTCGTTCCAGTCGAGAACGCTCCACTCGAAACGGCCACATCCCTTTTCGACCGCGATCTGCGCCAAATAGCGCAGCATCGTGCGCCCGGCGCCCGACCCACGTTGATCCGGCGTAATATAGAGGTCTTCGAGATAAAGGCCGTTGCGTGCAAGCCATGTGGAATAGCTGAAGAACCAGACGGCAAAACCGACGGGGATGCCATCGCGCTCGCAGATGGCTGCATGCGAAACGGAATTCTCGCCGAACAGCGAAGAGGTGACTGACTGAACGGTCGCCTCGACCTCGTGTCCGGCTTTTTCGTAGATGGCCAGTTCAGTGATGAAACGCAGGATGGTCTCTGCATCCTTGGGGGTTGCCTTGCGAATTTCAAACATGCCGGATCAGAATACCTGGTACCACTTCTTGCCGCTGCCCTTGATTGCAGCTTCCTTCTTGCGGCGGCGTTCCTTGACCTGCTCCGGCTCGCCAAGGTCCGCAGTCGCCTCTTCCGGCAGCTTGCGGTACTCGAGTGGCGGATCGCTCAGGAAACGGCGCTTGTCGGCATAAGCGCCCATCTGGATCTTGCGGGCGTCGCGATAGGCCTGCGTCTGTTCGGCTGTCGTCAGCTTGCGGCCATTGGCGCTGGATTTGGCCAGTGGCGAGACGTAGCTCGGATTATCGGCGTTGGCGTCGGCTTCCTCGCGCAGACGCTGGCGCGTGTCTTCCGGCGATTCGATCCACTGCGGATTGTCCTTGGTGGCCATATTCTGCTGCGGCTGAACCAATTGCGCGGTTTCGCCGGACGGTGGCAGCACCAGGCCGGGACGCGGCTGGTATTTGACATTGTTGGGCTTGGTCGATCCGAGGCTGACGGAACTGCCGAGGTCGTCAATCAGATGCTCGCCGGCGGTCTTGTCCGTCCCGTAGGTCGGGCCACCGATGCAACCGGTCAAGACGACGCTGCCCGCCACAACGGCAAACAGGCCAGCATACACTCGAAACTCTCGCGTCATTCCCATGAAAACCCTTCCAGCGGTGCCGGCACGATCGATACTTGAGCGGCATTGCTGCGCCCATGACGGATAAATCCGCCGATTTTCAGGCAGGTTTACCGGATGAACGGCAATTACGCAATTCACCCGGTAAACAATCCCTTAAGAAGCGTAACCCAGCTCGCGCAGCGCTAGCGCATCACGGGCGGACACATCCGGGAACGCGGCATCGGAGCCAACATCAGCGGTGATGCGCCAGGACCGGGCGCATTTGACGCCTTCAGCCAGCGTCGGCTCGACACTGACGGAGGCAACATCGTCCAGCCGGAAAGCTTCTGCCGGACCAGCATCGGCAACGATGGTCACCGCCGACGTGATGCAGATTTCCGCCAGATCCTCGCCGTCGATTGCCGCCAGCAGATCGGCATCTCCGACGTGGACCACAGGGGCAGCTTCCAGCGAAGAGCCGATGCGCTTGTCGCGGCGCTCGACTTCGAGCGCGCCGGTGACGACCTTGCGCACCGTGCGGATCTTCTTCCACTTTTCAGCCAGCGCCTCGTCGCGCCACTCAGCCGGCACGGATGGGAACTGTTCCAGATGCACGGAAACCGCCGACGGATCACGCGACAGCCAAGCCTCTTCCGCCGTGAAGGGCAGAACCGGGGCAAGCCAGGTGACGAGGCAATCGAACAGCTTGCGGATGACCACGAGGCTCGCACGGCGGCGCGGGCTCGACGGCGCGTCGCAATAGAGCGCGTCCTTGCGGATGTCGAAATAGAACGCCGACAGCTCGATGTTGGAGAAGTCGATCAGCGCACGGGCGATCCGCTTGAAATCGAAGGCGTCATAGCCTTCGCGCACCAGCTGATCGAGTTCCGACAGACGGTGCAGCATCAGGCGCTCGAGTTCAGGCATGTCGGCAAAGGCGATGTCCTCGCCGCCCTCTGGACCCTTGTCATGCGCCAGCGTGCCGAGCATCCAGCGGATGGTGTTGCGCAGCTTGCGATAGCTGTCGATGTTGGTCTGGATGATCGCCTTGCCGAGACGCTGGTCTTCCCAATAATCGGTGGTGGCGACCCAGAGGCGCAGGATATCGGCGCCCGATTCCTTCATCACGTCCTGCGGGGCGACGACATTGCCCTTGGACTTCGATTGCTTCTCGCCCTTTTCGTCCATTGTGAACCCGTGGGTGACGACGGCGTTATACGGCGCACGGCCGCGCGTCGCGCAGCTTTCGAGCAGCGACGAATGGAACCAGCCGCGATGCTGGTCGGAGCCTTCAAGATAGACATCGGCCGGCCATTTCAGGTCCGGGCGATCTTCCAGCGTGAAGGTGTGGGTGCAGCCGCTGTCGAACCAGACATCGAGGATGTCCATGACCTGGATCCACCTGGTATGGTCATGATCGTTGCCGAGGAACCGGTCCTTGGCACCTTCGGCGAACCATGCATCCGCCCCTTCGGCCTCGAAGGCTTCGATGATGCGGGCGTTGACGGCTTCGTCGATCAGCACTTCGCCCTCAACGTTGGCAAAGACGGCGATCGGCACGCCCCAGGCGCGCTGACGTGACAGCACCCAGTCGGGACGGTTCTCGATCATCGCGCGCAGGCGGTTCTGGCCGGCAGCCGGCACGAAGCGGGTGTTGTCGATGGCCGAAAGCGCCCGCGAGCGCAGCGTCGTGCCGTCGGCAAGGTCCTTGTCCATATAGACAAACCATTGCGGCGTGTTGCGGAAGATGATCGGCTTCTTTGAACGCCAGGAATGCGGATAGCTGTGCTTCACGCGGCCACGCGCGAACAGGGTCTTCGCCTCGATCAGCGCCTTCATGACGAGTTCATTGGCATTGCCCTTCTTGCCGTTGTCATCCATGACCCGGCCAGCACCGCCTTCGCGATCCGGGCCAAAGCCAGGCACGTCAGCGGTATAGAAACCGGCATCATCGACGGTGAACGGGATTTTCGACGAGATGCCGCGCGCTTCCAGAGCTCGGGCGTTGTCCATCCAGGCTTCAAAGTCGTCGGCGCCATGGCCGGGTGCCGTGTGGACGAAACCGGTACCGGCTTCGTCGGTGACATGGTCGCCATTGAGAAGCGGAACCTTGAAATCGTAGCCGAGGGCGGCCAGCGGATGGGCGCAGGTGATCGCGCCCAGCTCTTCCGGCGTCACGTCGCGGATAAGCTTGAGCGTGACTTTCGCCTTTGCAGCACATTCATCGGCAAGGCGCTTTGCAAAGATCAATTGTTCGCCCGGCTGCGGACCAAAGTCGTTTTCCGCACTTTCAACCTCGAACAGGCCATAGGGATAACGCGAGGAATAGGCGATTGCGCGATTGCCCGGGATCGTCCAGGGGGTCGTCGTCCAGATCACGACGAAGGCGTGCTTGAGGCTTTCAGGCCCTTCCAGTACCGGGAATTTCACCCAGATCGTATCACTCTCGATATCGGCATATTCGACCTCGGCTTCCGCCAGCGCGGTGCGCTCGACGACCGACCACATGATCGGCTTGGAGCCGCGATAGAGCTGGCCGGACTTGGCGATCTTCAGCAGTTCACCGGCGATGCGGGCTTCGGAGTGGAAGGCCATCGTCGTGTAGGGATTGTCGAAGTCGCCCTCGATGCCCAGACGCTTGAACTCGGCCGACTGGATCTTGATCCAGTTGGCGGCGAAGTCGCGGCATTCCTGGCGGAATTCGTTGACCGGAACCTCGTCCTTGTTCGTGCCCTTGGCGCGATAGGCTTCCTCGATCTTCCATTCGATCGGCAGGCCATGGCAATCCCAGCCCGGAACATAGTTCGCATCAAAGCCGCGCATCTGGAACGAGCGGGTGATGGTGTCCTTGAGGATCTTGTTGAGCGCGTGGCCGATATGGATATTGCCGTTGGCATAGGGCGGGCCATCGTGCAGCACGAATTTTTCGCGGCCGGCGGCAGAGGCGCGCAGCTTTTTATAGAGCCCCATCTCCTGCCAGCGGGCAACGGTTTCCGGCTCCTTCTGCGGCAGACCGGCACGCATCGGAAATTCGGTTTCCGGCAGATAGAGGGTCTTGGAATAATCAAGCTTTTCAACGGTATCGGTCATGGTTTCAGCAATCATATCTGGGCGCGTGTCGCCGCGCATGCGAACGGGATATCATAAGGGAAACGGTGGCGCTCGTGTCGAACGCCGAAAACCCGGACCTTCCGGCGGCTATCAAAGCGCTGGGAAGGCCGGGCCAATAATTCGCTGATCACGTATCAATCGACGATATCGGGTCATGGTGGCGGTTGTTTAAGCGGTTTTTGCGCGAAAAGGAAGATGACACCAGCAAAGTTTCAAAGAACGATGTGCGTCACGGCGATGGAATGCAGATTTTTAATTGGATGAGCAGCGTGCGACGGGTTCCCTCTTCTCCCCAGCCGGGAGAAGTGCCGAACGCAGTGAGGCGATGAGGGGGTGCTTCGGCGAAGCCGGAGCCAATCAAAAGTGGCCTTCGGCCCCCTCATCCGCCTTTCGGGCACCTTCCCCCGCTGGGGAGAAGAGGGAACGAGGCAGAAAAGCTTCCTCAATCCTTCGGATTTGCCAATATCACGGCGCGCAGCGCGTCGTTGATGCGGTCCTGCCAGCCGGGGCCGTCGTCTTGGAAATAGTGCAGGACGGCGCTGTCGAGCTTGATCGACACCAGTTCCCTGGTTTCCGGCAAAGCGCGCTTTTCAACAGCCGGGGCCGGTGCCTTCTTGACCGGCTTGAACAGGGCTTCGGCGGCATCCATGGCGCTGACGGGCCGGCGGGGCGTGGTGGCCATTGGGATCATCCTTTAGGAGTTTGCATCCAGACCGAATGCGATTTTGCTGTCGATCATACTGAGCGCCTTGACGCCGGAGAGCAAGGCGCGGGCTTCGGCGTCATCCTGCTTCATCTGCACCACCAGCGGATCGAGACCGTCGAATTTCAGCTCGTCGCGCAGATGGCCGAAGAACGAGACCGAACAGACTTCGCCGTAGAGATCGCCGGAAAAATCGAACACGAAGGTTTCGAGCAGGGCAATGCCGTTGCTATCGACCGTTGGACGCTTGCCGAAGCTGGCGACGCCATCGTGGATACTGCCATCGGCGCGGCGGAAGCGCACGGCATAGATGCCGTTGCGAAGTTCGACTTCCGGCGGAAGCTGCATGTTGGCGGTGGGATAGCCGAGTGTACGGCCAAGCTTCTTGCCGTCGATGACTTCGGCTTCCACGGTATAGCGGTAACCGAGCAGCCCGGCAGCCTGGGACACGTCGCCCTCACCCAGCAATCCGCGAATGTGGCTGGAGGAAATCACCGCAGCATTCTCATCGCGAAACGCATCAACCAGCGTCACGCCAAAACCGTTTTCGCCACCGGCGGCCATCAGGAAAGCCGGGCCGCCTTCCCTACCCTTGCCGAAATGGAAATCAAAGCCGGTGACCACGTGGCTGGCATGCAACCAGTCCATCAGGATGGAGCGAATGAAATCGGATGCGGAAAGCTCGGAGAAGGTCCGGTCGAACGGGTATTCGATGACGGCGGAAAAGCCCATACCTTCCAGGATGCGGGCTTTCAGCGGCGCTGGCGTCAAGCGGAAGACCGGCTGGTCGGGCTTAAAGACGCTGCGCGGGTGAGGCTCGAAGGTCAAAACCAGGGCCGGAACACCGCGCGCTTGCGCCTCTTCCAGAGCCCGGTTCAAAACCGACTGATGGCCGCGATGCACACCATCGAAATTGCCGATGGCAATGACGCCGCCGCGCAGCGTTTCCGGAAGGGGTTCGCGGGTCTCGTTGCGATGAAAAACCGTCATGTCCGTTCGCCAGTCATCTCTTCGTGCAGGTCGGCTGCGGCAGATCCGTCAAGCCAGTCTCGGCATCCACCATTTTGGCGTGGCACCCTCGTTTTTCAAGAACGCCGCCAGCTTGGCCTCATCGGTCTTTTCGGCAGCCATGTATTCGGCGGCGTGGATACCAGCGCTGATATAAAGCACGTCGAGGCCAAAATCCTGTGCGCCCTTGACGTCCGTCGGCATGCCGTCGCCGACCGCGATCACCCGCGACAGGTCGAGCCCGCCGCGCACGGCCTTGGCTTCCGTCAGAGACGCGCGATAGATCGGCACATAGGGCTTGCCGGAAATCCGGGTTTCGCCGCCCAGTTCCGCATAGACCTTGGCGATGGCACCGGCGCACGGAATGAGCTTATGGCCGCGCTCGACGACCAGATCCGGATTGGCACAGATGAACGGCACCTTGCGCTTGGCAAGGCTTGAGAGCGTGGCGCGATAGTCTTCGGCCGTCTCGTTTTCGTCATCGAAAAAGCCGGCGCAGACGATGATCTCGGCTTCCTCGGAGGACACCATGCTGACGCCGAGCCCTTCGAGCAGCGGCAGGTCCTTTTCCGCACCGATGAAATAAATCTTCTTCGGGCCGGCCGAGATCAGTGCGCGGGTGACATCACCCGACGTGACGATCCGGTCATAGGCACTGTCCGGCACGCCGAGGCCACGGATCTGGACGATGACGCCGGGATGCGGGCGCGGCGAATTGGTGATCAGAACGACAGTCAGACCTTTGGCGCGCGCTTCGGTCAGTGCCTCGCAGGCACCCTTGAACGCCTCGACGCCATTGTGCAGCACGCCCCAGACATCGCAGAGCACGACATCATAGCGGCTGGCAATGTCGCGAAAACTGTTGATCCGAACGGCCATGCTGGCTTCCCGCAGAAAAGAAATGGTCGGGCTGACATCGCAGGCAGGCGTTAAAAACACAAGTCTTCATCGGGAAAATGGGGGCTGAATTCCAAGGTTTCCGGCTTGTAATGTGATGGAACAGCTAAAACCCACGGATCAGCCAACCGGCAACCGCGCAGATGGCCAGCGTCACCACGACGCCGCGCTTGAAGAAGAACAGCAGCACGGCTGCCAGAAGCGTCAGGCAGAAGGACGGCAGCTGGAAGGTCTGCCAGACCGGAAGCGGCATGGAAACAGGTCCTGCCGCAAAGCGATCCACACTGGCAAAGAGAACGTGCAGACCGAACCAGACGGCCAGATTGAGGATAACGCCGGTGACCGCAGCCGAGATCGCCGCAAGCGCGCCCGCCAGCGCCCGGTTGTTGCGCAGGGCCTCGACATAGGGGGCGCCCAGAAAGATCCAGAGGAAACACGGCACGAACGTCACCCAGGTCGCCAGCGTCGCCCCAAGCAGGCCGGACACAAGCGGATCGAACCCCAGCGGTGCGCGAAACGCGGCCATGAAGCCAACGAAGGACAAGACCAGCACCAGCGGTCCGGGCGTTGTTTCAGCCAGCGCCAGGCCATCCAGCATTTCACCAGGCTTAAGCCAATGATAGGTCTCGACCGCCTGCTGCGCGACATAGGCAAGCACCGCATAGGCTCCGCCGAAGGTCGCCACGGCCATCTTCGAAAAGAACAGGCCGATGGTCGTATAGACGGTGGCACACCCGAACACTGCGCCAAGGATGACGAACGGCGCGATCCAGAGAACCAGCCAGGTGGCGAGAACCTGAAACGTGCGGCTCCAGCTTGATGCGCCATCGGGAAAGCTGCTGTCGATCACCGAAGGCCTGTCGGCAAGCGCCTGTTTTGCCGCCGCCGCCAAGGCCTTTTCGCCTGTTGCCGGCTGCAGCCGCGTGGCGACGTATCCGGCAATGCCGGCGGCCAGCACGACGAGCGGGAATGGCAGATCGAAAAAGAACAGCGCGGCGAAGGCGAGCGCGGCGACGACGAGCGCAAATCGGGTTTTCAATGCGCGGCGGCCAACGCGAATGACCGCCTCGATGACGATGGCCAGCACCGCTGCCTTCAGGCCGAAGAACAGGCCGGTCAGCCAATCCGTTTGCTGGAACAGCGCATAGGCCGACGACAGGCCGAGGATGACGAAGAACCCGGGCAGGATAAACAGCAGCCCCGCGACGATGCCGCCGCGCGTGCCGTGCAGCAGCCAGCCGATATAAGTGGCAAGTTGCTGCGCTTCCGGGCCGGGCAAGAGCATGCAGAAATTCAACGCATGCAGAAACCGGCTCTCGGAAATCCAGCGGCGCTCCTCCACCAGTTCCCGGTGCATCAGCGCGATCTGCCCGGCGGGGCCGCCAAAGCTCAGGAGCCCGATCTTTGCCCAGACTTTTGCAGCTTCAGCGAATGTTGGATATGGTGGCGGAGACTGTATCTGCACCGCCTCATTCATGGTCTTTGGCCTTCTTTGCAACGTGATGCACCCATTCGTGCTTTTCCTGCGTGGCGTCACGCGCCCAACGGTAGAAGGCATCGTAGAGTGTCATGCCGGCTTCCAACTGCTCAAGATCGTCGGCAAACATCCGCGACAGGCCGAGCGAGGCTGCGAGCAGGCCAGATGCCTCGGGAACCAGATCGAGCCGGTCGGTGTCGGCCGCGCGAACGATCAGCGCCAGATGCTGAAGGGCCGGAAAGGACAAGCCGAACTCCGCGATCATCGTATCAAAGGTGCAGCCCTCGCCCCTATGGCTCCAGAAAACATTCTCCACGTCGAACGGCGTAGCGCCGAAACGCTCCGCAACGGCCTCGACTTCGGACGGGGCGACGAAGCGGCGGATCAGCCATGGGCAAGCGATGCGGTCAATCTTGGGGCGCGAGCGCGTGACCCAAACAGAGCCACCACCGGCTTTTCCGCCGGGTATCGCGGCGGCCGGGACAAGCGGCAGGCCCGCAGCCGTCCAGGCTTCAAGCCCACCTTCCAGGCTTTCCGCCTGGGCGCCGGCGTTTCGAAGCCAGGCGGCAACGCCTTCGCTCAACTTCCTGCCCTTCTGGCAAACGACCACGACCCAAAGGCCGCGATATTCCGCCGACCATTGCGCGGCCGAGGCAAAAGGGCGACGCGTGGATGCGGGAACAAGCGAGGGCAGTGCTGCGAAATCTTCGTCGTCGCGCACATCAATGATGACCGGTCCTTTTGGCGTTCCGGTCAGACGGGCGAGTTTTTCAACGGAAATGGAATTGTACGAGGCCATGATACGTCCCTTTTTATGAAGAGTGGACGCGAAATTCTGGCATGACGCCTCGTGGGGCGATCGCAGACCCCATGGCAACTGTTAAACAAAAAATGGCAAATCAAGTCAATCAGCGTTTCGATTAAAAAATCGCGTTGTCTTGTTCTTGACTCATCTGGCGGGCATCCTTATCTGCAGGTCGCTAGCACTCAAGCAATAGGAGTGCTAACATCCATCCGGCGGATCGCAAAGACGATCCGTGAAGTCATTTGATCGAGGGATTAGACAATGACAAGCACCAATTTCCGCCCGCTGCATGACCGCGTCGTCGTGCGCCGTATCGAGGCCGAAGCCAAGACCAAGGGCGGCATCATCATTCCGGACACAGCCAAGGAAAAGCCGCAGGAAGGCGAAATCGTCGCTGTCGGCACCGGCACCCGTGACGACAAGGGCGCTCTCATCGCGCTCGACGTCAAGGCTGGCGATCGTATCCTGTTCGGCAAGTGGTCGGGCACCGAAGTCAAGCTCAACGGCGAAGACCTTCTGATCATGAAGGAAGCCGACATCATGGGCGTTATCGGCTGATCCAGCCGGTTTCCACCTTTCCACTTTCCATAAAACCAATTGGGCATCAGCCCGGGAGTTTTTAACATGGCAGCCAAAGAAATTAAGTTCGGCCGTACCGCGCGCGAAAAGATGCTGCGCGGCGTCGACATCCTCGCAGACGCAGTCAAGGTCACACTCGGTCCTAAGGGCCGCAACGTCATCATCGACAAGTCCTTCGGCGCACCGCGCATCACCAAGGACGGCGTTTCCGTCGCCAAGGAAATCGAACTCGAAGACAAGTTCGAAAACATGGGCGCCCAGATGGTCCGCGAAGTTGCTTCGAAGACCAACGACATCGCCGGTGACGGCACCACGACGGCAACCGTTCTCGCCCAGGCCATCGTTCGCGAAGGCGGCAAGGCAGTTGCTGCCGGCATGAACCCGATGGACCTGAAGCGCGGCATCGACCTCGCAGTTGCAGCCATCGTCAAGGACCTCGTTGCCAAGGCAAAGAAGATCAACACTTCGGAAGAAGTGGCCCAGGTCGGGACGATCTCTGCCAACGGCGAAAAGGAAATCGGCCAGTACATCGCTGAAGCGATGCAGAAGGTCGGCAATGAAGGCGTCATCACGGTTGAAGAAGCCAAGACCGCCGAAACCGAACTCGAAGTCGTCGAAGGCATGCAGTTCGACCGCGGCTACCTGTCGCCTTACTTCGTAACCAACCCTGAAAAGATGGTTGCTGAACTGGAAGACGCTTACATCCTTCTCCATGAGAAGAAGCTCTCCAACCTTCAGGCCATGCTTCCGGTTCTCGAAGCCGTTGTTCAGACCGGCAAGCCGCTCCTGATCATCTCGGAAGACGTTGAAGGCGAAGCGCTTGCTACGCTCGTCGTCAACAAGCTGCGTGGCGGCCTGAAGATTGCTGCCGTCAAGGCTCCTGGCTTCGGCGATCGCCGCAAGGCCATGCTCGAAGACATCGCGATCCTGACCGGTGGCCAGGTCATCTCCGAAGACATCGGCATCAAGCTGGAAAACGTCACGCTCGAAATGCTCGGCCGTGCGAAGAAGGTTTCGATCTCCAAGGAAAACACCACCATCGTTGATGGCGCTGGCAAGAAGGCCGAAATCGAAGGCCGCGTTGCTCAGATCAAGGGCCAGATCGAAGAAACCACATCCGATTACGACCGCGAAAAGCTGCAGGAACGTCTTGCCAAGCTCGCTGGCGGCGTTGCAGTCATCCGCGTTGGCGGTGCGACTGAAATCGAAGTGAAGGAAAAGAAGGACCGTATCGACGACGCGCTGAACGCAACGCGCGCTGCCGTTCAGGAAGGTATCGTTCCTGGTGGTGGTACGGCTCTGCTGCGTGCTTCGATCGTTCTCGACCTCAAGGGCGCAAACGACGATCAGACCGCCGGTATCTCCATCATCCGCAAGGCACTTCAGTCGCTGGTTCGCCAGATCGCTGAAAACGCAGGCGACGAAGGCTCGATCATCGTTGGCAAGATCCTCGAAAGCAACACCGACAACTACGGCTACAACGCCCAGACCGGCGAATTTGGCGACATGATCGCCATGGGTATCGTCGATCCGGTCAAGGTTGTCCGCACGGCCCTGCAGAACGCAGCTTCGGTTGCTTCGCTGCTGATCACCACGGAAGCCATGATTGCCGAACTGCCGAAGAAGGATTCGGCTGGCGGCGGCATGCCTGACATGGGTGGCATGGGCGGCATGGGCGGCATGATGTAATAAGGCCTTCGCCTTATTACGAATGACGACCGTAGAGCTTTCCGGGTTTCCGGATTGAGAAGGGGCAGGCCGCAAGGTCTGCCCTTTTTTCGTTCCCGTTCAACGAACACCGTGAAAAACCGACAGGCTCATTGCCGCGCTCTGCGGATCATGCTCTGATTGTACTTTGACCAAATCACTGCAATCGGGAATATTTATCTCGGATCACAAAATATTTCTCGAAACACCATTGAAGCGTGAGAAAAAGCAATTATAACACCGCTCCAAGTGAACCGCAGATTCACAGGGATCAAGAAATCGGACGAATTGACAATAAGACAGTTCAATTTTTCCGTATTAACCGTCTACCCAACATCCTTTTGATTCCAGGTCACAAAGCCTATAGATTTTCCTCGCATACAATTTATTTCGTCTTGCCGACAAACCTGCCCAAGACCTGAAAATTGAGCTTTCTATCTTTTTACATCGAACCACGCCTCGCCCTATATTTGGTGCGTGGCCAAATATTGTTGAGACATAGAAATTGTTTCTTGTGAACACTTACGGGAACAGACGAATGAATTTCGGATTTTGTGACTATACCGGGGTCCACCTTGTTTAAAATTGCAAGAACAGGCCTTTCTCAGCCGCTAGGCGCTGATTCCTTTGCCTGCGGCGAAAGCGGGCTGGAGATGCTCGGCCAATTCTGTTTTTCAGAAGGCTGGTCTGGCGACCTGTCGAACGGCCTGTTTCGCCTTGGCGAAAGTGCGGCCGCCATGCACGGCCTCAGCCAGGCCGAATGCGGCTTGCTCAATCTGGTCCGCTGCTATGACAGCGCCGACCGTAACCATGTGCTGGCGCTTTTCGAGCAGGCAGCAACAACCTCCTCGTCCTTCTGCTTCTCGACGACGATTATACTGTCGTCCGGCCAGAAACAGCCGGTCTTCTGCATCGGCGAATCCACGGGGCTGGAACAGCGCTATTCGGGATCGATTACCGGCGTGTTCTTCTTCCCCCGCTTCCAGCTGGAAGCCCGCAGACACGTCTTCACCCGCCATCAATAACTGCAGGCTGGCATAGCCAGCCTGCAGACGCTTGACCGTTACGGCAAGAGCGTCTTCAAATCGGTCTGCGGGTCATCGAGAAGAGCCCGGTCGGGCGTCAGGCCGAGATCCAGCAGTTTCTTGCCGGTGACATAGGCCTTGGCGTCATTCAGCGCATCAACGGCGACCAGTTTGCCGGCTGTGAAATACCAGACCGAAATACTGCCTTCGCGCTGCCCCTTGCGCACCACCGTCTCGTCATGACCATGGCCAAAGCCGGCGATCTGCAGCTTGACGTCATATTGATCTGACCAGAACCAGGGTTTTGGCTCATAGGGCGCCTCGCCGCCCACCAGCAGCGCAGCCACGGCCTCGGCCTGATCAACGGCGTTCTGGACTGATTCCAGCCGGATGCGCATGTCCTTCCAAGGCAGCACGGCGCAATCGCCCATCGCATGGATGGCGGGATCTGACGTGCGGCCGAAACCATCGACGACAATGCCGTTGGCAACGTCCAGACCGGCGGCATGCGCCAGGGCGTCATTGGCCGTGACGCCGATACCGACGATCACCAGATCGACCGGGATGGTCGAACCATCGGTCAATTCCGCAGATGTCACCCGGCCATCGGTGCCGATCAGCCGGACAAGGCCGGTGCCCTCGCGGATATCGACGCCGCGTGATGTATGAATGTCCTTGACGAGGTAGGAGGTCGCAACTGAGGCGACGCGCTGCAGGATGCGGTCGGCCATTTCGATGACGGTCACGTCAAGCCCGCTTGAGCGCGCCACTGCAGCTGCTTCCAGGCCGATATAGCCGCCGCCAATGATCAGCGCGTGTTTGCCGGGTTTCATTTCCTCGGCAAGACGGTCGGCATCGGTGAAATCGCGCACCACGAACACGCCAGCGAGATCGCCGCCGACACTGGCCGGCAGTTTGCGCGGGGTCGAGCCGGTGGCGAGCGCCAGCACGTCGTACTCCAGCGTCGAGCCGTCGCTGAGCGTGACTGTCTTTGAAGACCGGTCGATGGCCGTGGCCAAGGTCGAGAGGCGGATATCGATATTGTGCTCGGCGTACCAGCTCTCCGGCCGGTAGAGCAGCCGGTCGAGGTCCATTTCGCGCAATAGATATTTCTTCGAGAGGGGCGGCCGTTGGTAGGGATGGCTTGCTTCCGCGGCAACGATCGTAATCGGACGCTCGTCCTTCAGGGCCCGCAATTTGGCCACCAACGCAAAAGCGGCCTGACCGCCGCCCACAACAACAAGTCTGCCTGTCACGTTTGTCCACCCGTCGCGAATGCTTCTTTTCCTCAGACGTAGCCTGTCCGCCCGAGTGTCGTCAACTCGGGTGGACAATGCGCGGGTTGGGCGGCGTGCGCGATCAGTCGCGCTTGGGAATGTCCATGCCCTTTTGCACGGCCGGGCGGGCAAGCGCACGATCAACCCAGGCCATGACATTGGGGAAGCTGGCATATTCCAGCACATCGGCAGCGCCATAGAATTTGCGGGCACCCTCGATCCAGGAATAGGTGGTGATATCGGCGATGGTATATTGATCGCCCATCAGCCACTGACGGCCCTTGAGACGCCCTTCCAGCACGCCAAGAAGCCGCTTGGCCTCATCGCGATAGCGCTCCATCGGATAGGAATTGTTGGCGACCTTGTCGGCAGCGAACTTGAAGAAATGGCCGAACTGACCGAACATCGGCCCGACACCGCCCATCTGAAACATCACCCATGCCAGCGTTTCGTAACGTCCGGCGGCATCGGCCGGAATAAGCTTGCCGGTCTTTTCGGCGAGATAGATCAGGATGGCGCCGGACTCAAACAGGCCGATCGGCTTACCGCCCGGACCGTTCGGATCGATGATCGCGGGGATACGGCCATTGGGATTGAGCGAGAGGAATTCGGGCGTTTTCTGATCGTTGGTACCGAATGAAATCAGGTGCGGCTCATAGGGCAGACCAAGTTCCTCAAGCGCAATCGAGACCTTCACACCATTCGGCGTCGGCAGCGAATAGAGCTGGATGATATCGGGATTTTTAGCGGGCCAGCGAGTTGTGATCGGGAAGGAACTGAGGTCGGCCATAAGGAACTCCTTGAGGTTGGAATTCGAATATAAGACAGTCGTGTCCAGAATGTCAGGGTGACATACGGATTTTTTGAGGCCTTGCATCGTTCGCAGCCGGACTGTCCGGCGCCGCCTGCTTCAAGAGCGGATCGGCCCAGCCTCTCACACAAGGCTAGGCGACAGCCCCTTGTACCGCCTCGATGATCTTTGCCACCAGCGGATCGCCCGCATGCTCGGCCTTGCGCGCCCGCACCAGGCAAGCCTCGGATCGCAGCATGATGCCATCCGACAGGATCTTCAGGTGGTTTGCTTTCAGTGTCGAGCCGGTCGAGGTGATATCGACGATGATATCGGCGGAGCCGGAGGCCGGGGCGCCTTCGGTGGCGCCGAGGCTTTCGACGATGCGGTAGAGTTGGATACCGTGCTGAGACGAAAAGAACTGCTGCGTCAGGCGCCAGTATTTGGTGGCGAT
Source organism: Pararhizobium sp. (assembly GCF_965279435.1). NCBI lineage: Bacteria > Pseudomonadati > Pseudomonadota > Alphaproteobacteria > Hyphomicrobiales > Rhizobiaceae > Pararhizobium > Pararhizobium sp. The sequence goes on along the minus strand of NZ_CBDIHY010000003.1, from coordinate 2,402,279 downwards.
CGCCAGCCTGCGGCCGTGACGGGCGCGAAAATCGGCGGCGACATCGCCAAGGTCAGCCATGGTATCGACATCGAGCCAGATTTCCGGGACAGCGACAACGACATCGGCATGGCCGAAACCGAGCCGGGCGCAGAATTCGACGCGAGCATCGGCTTCCGACAGTCCTTCGCGGATCAGGTCTTCGCCGGTGACACCGAAATCGACCGAGCCGCTGCCGATCTCGCGGGAGATCTCCGACGCCGACAGGAAGGCGATCTCGACATCGTCGAGGCCTTCGACACGGCCGCGATAGGAGCGCTCGTTGCCGACGGCGACGATCTTCAGGCCCGCTTTTTCGAAGATGGCGGAGGCATCGTCCTTCATCCGGCCCTTGGAGGGCAGCGCGATGGTGATGGTCATTGGGCGGCCTCCCCTTTTGACTTGGCGAGCGCCTGCTCCATCCGGTCGAGCCAGAGCGCGAAGCCGACGGCCGGAATGCGTTCCTTTGCGCCGAGCAGCGTCATCAGCCGGTCGAAGCGGCCGCCACCGGCGAGAACGGCGTGAGAACCTTCGATGACGACCTCAAAAACCATGCCGGTATAATAATCAAGCGGACGGCCGAAGGCGGCGCGGTAGGTGAGCAGCTTGGCGTCAACACCGGCGTTGCCAAGTGCTGCGACACGCGCATCAAACCGAGACAGGGCACCATCGAGCGTCAGCCCGGATTTTTCCGCAAACGCAAAAAGGGCAGCCGGCGCATCGGCAAGCGGCATGTTCAGCGACAGGAATTCGCGCAGGACAGCCAGTGTGCGGCCATCGAGCGCGGTCTTTTCCAGCGCCCGTTTCTCCTTCAGCCGTGCGGCGATTTCCTTCGGGCTGCGGCTGGCATTGGTGGAATAGCCGGTCGCTTCCATCGTCTCATCGAGATGGGCAATCAGCGTGGCATCATCACCGGATGCCAGCAGCGCCTCGATCTCGGCGCTGAGGCCGGTTACCGGCTGCGGGCTCGACAACCGCGTCAAAAGGGTTTCGATCTGGGAAGAATTACCAAAGGCGTGGATCAGGCGCTTCTGCCAGCCGGCCGGCAGGCCGCAGGCGGCGACGACAGCCTCGAATACCGATTGATCGCCGAGCGTTACATTGAGCTTTTTGCCCGGCAGGCGCGCGGTGAGAATGGCGATGGCATCGCTGATGGCGCGGGCATCGGCGCTCGCCACATCGGTTTCGCCGAGATCCTCGATACCGGCCTGATAGAATTCGTTCGCCCCTTCCCGTCGCTGGCGGAAGATTTCGCCGAGATAGGAATAGCGCTGCGGCGTGCCGGTGGCGGTCTCGATATGACGCAGGCAGACGGGGATGGTGAATTCCGGGCGCAGGCACAGGCTCTTGCCGGTCTCGCTCTCGGTCATGAAAATGCGGCGGCGCAGGTCTTCACCGGCCATATCGAGGAACGGCTCGGCCGGCTGGATGACCGGCGTATCGACGCGCAACGTACCCAACCGCTCGAAATCGGCCAAGAGGTCAGCGGCAAAGGCTGGGAGGTTGGTCAGGGGCATGGGCGGTAGGTCTCCGAAGACGAGGCGATATACCCCCCTCTGTCGGCGACGCCGACATCTCCCCCACAAGGGGGGAGATTGACCGCTACACCCTTGCGCCCCTGACCTTGATCAAGAGGCTGGCAAGGGAAAAGAACAATCTCCCCCCTTGTGGGGGAGATGTCACGCAGTGACAGAGGGGGGTAAACAGTCCGCATACTTAATCCTGCGCCGTCCGCGCCCGGTCTTCCGCCTGCTCGGCCAGCATTTCGCGTACCTTGGCAACGAGGTCTGCCTCCGGTACCGAGACCTGCGCCACCCGGGCTTCGCGCCACGCCGTGTTGTCCTCGATCTCGCCGGACAGGCGCTTGCCTTCGATCAGGTCCTTGATCTGCACGACGCCTTGCGCCCGTTCGTCGCCACCCTGGATGATGGCGAGTGGCGAGCCACGGCGGTCGGCATATTTCAGCTGGTCGCCAAAGTTCTTCTTGTTGCCCTGGTACATTTCGGCACGGATACCGGCATGGCGCAGAGCCTGCGTGAACTGCTGGTACTTGCCGAGGCTTTCCGTATCGCGATCCATGACGCAGACGACGACCGGGGCGATGACCTCTTCCATGCCGAGCTTGCCGAGGTTCTTCAGCGCCGTCATCAGGCGCGAGACGCCGATGGAAAAGCCCGTCGCCGGAACCGGTTGGCCCATGAAGCGCGAGACGAGGCCGTCATACCGGCCACCGCCGCCGACCGAGCCGAAAACGACCTTTTCGCCCTTTTCATTGGTAACATCGAACTGCAGTTCAGCTTCGAAGACGGGACCGGTGTAATATTCGAGGCCGCGAACAACAGAGGAATCTATGCGAACACGTCCATCATTATAACCCGCAGCCTTCAGACTGTTCCATATTGCATCCAGTTCGGCTAGCCCTTCGTTGCCAGTCGATGTTTGACCGACAGCAATTGCGAGGCCTCCTTTGATGCCTTCATAGCGAACGTGCTCCTTCTCTGCGGCGTTGATCCTGCCTTGTTGATCGAGAGCCTGCCAAACCTCGTCAGTTGCCCGGTCATTCTTTAAGAGCTCCTCCAAACCGAACAACATCAAAACGACATCAATCTGCCGCTGATCCAGCCCGGCGCCCTTGGTAAAGTCTCCCGACCCATCTTTCCGCCCGGCACCCAGCAATTCCGAAACGCCCTCTCGACCGAATTTATCAAATTTGTCGATAGCCCTGAGTACGCTCAACCGCCGCCCGGCATTCTCATCGCCGCCAAGGCCGATGGCTTCCAGCACGCCATCGAGTACCTTGCGGTTGTTCACCCGGATCACATAATCGCCGCGGGCAATGCCCAGCGCTTCCATCGTATCGGCCATCATCATGCACATTTCGGCATCCGCCTGGACACCGGCGGCGCCGACCGTATCGGCATCGAACTGCATGAACTGGCGGAAACGGCCCGGACCCGGCTTCTCGTTGCGGAAGACGTAGCCGGCGCGATAGGTGCGGTAGGGAAGCTGGATGTCGTTGAAATTTTCGGCGACATGACGTGCAAGCGGCGCCGTCAGGTCGTAGCGGGCGCTCATCCACTGTTCGTCATCGTCCTGCAGCGAGAAAACGCCTTCGTTCGGACGGTCGCTGTCGGGCAGGAATTTTCCGAGCGCGTCAGTATATTCGAACAGCGGCGTTTCGACCGGATCGAACCCATAGCGCTCGTAGACTTCACGGATCTTTGCGGTCATCTCATCGACGGCGCGGATGTCGGCGGCGGAGCGATCGACAAAACCACGCGGCAGGCGGGCTTTCAGCTTCTGTGGCTTCTTCTTTTTGTCGTTCATGGCGGCAGCACTTTCAGCGTCGATCGGGCAGGCGCGATCAATCAGGGATTTGGCGCTTTCCCTAGCCGATCAAGGCCAAGGCGGCAAGTCTTTGCGCTGTTGGCATGGGCCTAAAGCGGCCGCGACAGCGTATCCCAGGTGTGAACGACCGTCCCCTCGTTCATCGGCGCCTCAGCCGCGGGAATAAGGATCGAATGCGTATCGCCGCGAATGACGCCTCTGACTTCCGACTGAAAGCTCATCCGCTTGAACTGGACGAACCCATCGGGAATGCTGGTCACCGACATGGCAGCTCCGCCGTAGAAATCGATGCTGGCCAGTTCGCCGGATTTCAGGCTCGAAACGGTTGCCTGATCCTCGATGAAATCCTGATAGAGTCCGGTCATGTAGCGGCGAATGCTCTTGCCGACCATCGCCCGCATCAACGGCGTATCCATGAACTCCTGCCGCGAACCGGCGAGATAGCGGATATCTTCGCTTTCCCAGAGATTGCGGCTGTCCTTGGCCGACAGGACCGATTGCAACAGAACCCTTTCCGTATGCGCATCGGCGCGGCGAAGAAAATCGACGATGGCACCGATGGCGCGCAGGTCCGGCGCGCAGATGCCACGCTCCCAGCGCGAGACGGTGGGCAACGAAAAGCCCAGTTTCCAGGCGATATCGCCCTGTGTCAGCCCGGCCTTCAACCGGTAGGCCTGCAATTGCCGGATCAGTTCACCCTGGATGGAATTCATCGAATGCAACTTTTCGTAAAATCGTGAGTTGTGTTCAGCAATTTTAATGATCTAAAGGGAGAGTCAATGATCAACTGCAGCCGTTTCGGCGAAAGCTTTTGTCGACTATTTTTTGAAACCATAAAGACCATTTTTTGCTGACTGCAACATTGCGACGCGCCATCAGAGACAGCGCTTTTCCGGCTGCCGGTAAAGTGCTTTTTGATGCGTGCGCCAAACACGCTGCGGAAAGTGTCTCAGACTTGAAAGCGCCGCGCGCCAACGGCCATTGAAAACGGAATAGCATGCTCAGATTCGTGAAACCGGGTTTTGGTACGATCCTTCCTGAGGACGCGCGCGCCCATGAAGAGTGGATCGCCGAACTCACTGCCCATGACTATGTCATCGAGGGCTGGCACTGCGATCTTTCCACCGGCATCTTCTCCGTCGGCGAGATGGCGCAGCGTATGCATGCGCTGGAGCACAACCTTTGCGGCCTGCTGGATATCATTCGTGGATATGCGGAAAACCACCGCAAGATCGTGCTGACCATTCTGGAAGAGGCAACGGCTGCGGCCTCATCCTTCTGTTATTGCACCGATATCGCGGATGCCTTATCCGGCCCGCTCTACTGCATCGGGACATCGACGCTTGATGCAACAGCCGCCACCGGCCGCATGCAGGGTGTCTTTGCATTTTCAAACGTAGATCGCTGACCGGGCGCCCACCTTTTGAGCCTATGAAGGCAGCGCCGGAGCCTGTCTCCGGCGCCTATTGCCCCGTCCATTTCACGGATGTTGACCGAACGCGGCCTTCGGCACATAATTTCCTCCAGTGCATGGGAGGACGTCATGAAGGTATTCAAGAATATCGCAGGCATCGTCATCATTTTACTTGGCGGCCTATGGATGCTGCAAGGCTCCAACATCATTCCCGGCATGGCCATGTCCGGCAACGGGGAATGGCTGGTGATCGGCGCCGTGCTGGTGATCTTTGCCATCGGGCTGCTCTACCAGAACAACCGCCCCACCACCCGGCTGCACGGCATGCCCGACGATCTCTTTTAACGCACCCACGTCTCAGCGGAGCATTTAGGGCCGGACGAACGCATGCCGCAGGTCTTCGATCCTGCCCCGGCAGTAGCAACCTTCGATGTGATCGTTGACCAGGCCCATCGCCTGCATGAAGGCATAGACCGTGGTCGGCCCAACAAAGGTCCAGCCGCGCTTTTTCAAATCCTTGGAAATGAGCGTCGAGGTCGGCGTCGTCGGGTTGGCGGCGATCGCCTCCCAGGTAACGATCTTCGGCCGTTCGTTGCCGCCCGGCTCATGGCTCCAGAAATAGCGCGCCAGCGAACCGAACTCGGCTTTCAGCTCCTGCGCCCGTTTGGCATTGTTGATGGTCGAGACGATCTTGCCGCGATGGCGCACGATGCCGGCGTCGGCAAGGCAGCGGGCAATGTCGTCATCGCCAAACTTTGCCACTAGGTCGAAATCGAAACCTGCAAAGGCGGCGCGAAAGGCCTCGCGCTTGCGCAGGATGGTCAGCCAGGAGAGGCCTGACTGGAAACCTTCCAAACAGATTTTCTCGAACAGCCGGATATCATCGGCCATCGGCTTGCCCCACTCTTCATCATGGTAGCGCTGATAATCCACCAGATTGGCATGCCAGGCGCAACGGTCGACGCCGTCCTCTCCGGTAATGATGCCCTTAACCGTCACACGCTTCTCCCTGAACTCTGCACTGCATGGCCCCCTAAACTGGAACGAATTCTGCAGCAAATTTAAAGTGCGGCGGCGCCCCTTGCGCGTCATCGGCGCGCGGCGCTGCCGTTTACCAATCGCCAACCATAGTCCTAAAGCCGGCGATAACCCTACCCAAAGCTTTATCCGGGCGAAGGGGTTTTAATGAACCGGCATTTACCATTCGGTTGCTGCCGGGTGCCACGATCCTTCCATTCCGCCAATCCTTGTATTGGCGTCCGTACCGCTCGTCATCCGCCAAACGGCGGGCGGCGAAGCTATGACAGATCCCGGCGAAAGGTAGTGAGTCCGTCCGATGCTGAAGAAAACCCTGATCCTTGCCACATCCCTGCTCGTTGCGCTGACCAGTCTTGCCGAGGCGCAGGACCGCTACCAGAACCGGCCGCCTGTTGTCATCAGCCCGGACCTGACCGCCCCTTGGGTAACCCAGCTTGGCGGCACGCCGGAGCGTGTCGTCTATCGTCAGCAGCGGCCTATCGCGGTTCAACAGCCGGGCGCCACCCGAAAACAGTATCTGTTCCAGAAGCGCGTCCAGCGTTCCGGCGCTGGCGTTGCCCAGCCGGTGGCGATGACCCGCGCCCAGAGGCCGGTCCGGCAACTGGATCCGCAGTTCCTGCCGCAGACCGTCGCCTATGACAGCACGGAAAAGGCAGGCACCATCATCATCGATACCAACAACCGTTTCCTCTATCTGGTGACCGGCAATGGCGAGGCCCGGCGCTACGGCGTCGGCGTCGGCAAGCCGGGCTTCGAATGGGCCGGTGCCCACAAGGTGACCCGCAAGGCGGAATGGCCGAACTGGACGCCGCCTTCCGAAATGCGCGCCCGCGAAGCAGCCAAGGGCCATTATCTTCCGGCTCGCATGGACGGCGGCCCGGAAAATCCGCTCGGTGCGCGTGCCATGTATCTCGGCTCGACGCTCTACCGCATCCATGGCACCAATGCGCCCTGGACGATCGGTTATGCGGTTTCGTCAGGCTGCATCCGCATGCGCAACGAGGACGTCAGCGATCTCTACGAACGCGTCAAGCTCGGCACCAAGGTCATCGTCATCTAAGCGCCCGCTTACCCGCCGGAGGGCCACATCGTGGCCTTTCGGCAACAGAGGTTCCCTCGGTTACAGCCCGATCGATCACATTTGCCCTAAGCAGAACCCGTAAGACTTGCGTAAAACGCGATATTCAATAGCGTTTTGCAGCTGGGGACTGGATGAGGGAACTGCTTATGAAATATACCTTGCAGACATTGGCCGCGATCGGATTGGCGGCTGCGGTGACTTTGAGCGCATCAAGCGCATCGGCTTTCATGCCGGGCGAACCGGCAGGTGCAAAGTCCAACTCCGACGTCACGCTGGTGGCGATGGAAAGGAAGCCGGCCCAAAAATTCTGGCGCACCAAGGTGCGGTTGAGCACGGATGAGGCACCGGGCACCATCATCGTCGATACCAACAACAAGTATCTCTATTATATCGAAGGGCCGAACCGGGCGACCCGCTACGGCATCGGCGTCGGCCGCGAAGGCTTTGGCTGGTCGGGCGTCGTCAAGGTGCAGCGCAAGGCCGAATGGCCGGGCTGGACACCACCGAAGGAAATGATCGCCCGCGAGCGCAAGAAGGGCCATATCCTTCCGGCCTTCCAGGAAGGCGGCATCGACAATCCGCTCGGCGCCCGTGCGCTCTATCTCTACAAGGGCGGCAACGATTCCGGCTTCCGCATCCACGGCACCAACCAGCCCTGGACGATCGGCCTCAACATGTCGTCCGGCTGCATCCGCATGATGAACAAGGATGTCGAGCATCTCTACCAGCGCGCCTCGATCGGCACCAAGGTCATCGTCATCGGCCCCGGCAACAAGCAGGGCAATGTGTCCTACAATGACCGTGGCGTCGATATCCTGCGGACGATCTTCGGCGGCTGAGTGTCACCGCAGCCTCTCTCTTCTCCCACAGGGGAGAAGAGCCTGATGTAGCGAGGCGATGAGGGGGATGCTTCGGCAAAACCGGAGCGTACCGCCCCCTCATCCGGCCCTGCGGGCCACCTTCTCCCCGCCGGGGAGAAGAGGGATTTTTACCTCCACCTTGAAGGGGAGGTCGCGGGCGGGGGTGCCCCACCGCGAGCGCCACAATCCATTGGTTATGCCGCACATCACCCCACCCCGGCGCTTTGCGCCGACCCTCCCCCTCAAGGGGAGGGTGGAAGGTCCGCTGGCCGTTCGCCGCCATAGGCCCAGTCCAGCAATTCGACCGTGTGCAGGATCGGCATAGCCGTTCCGGTGGCGATCTGGGTGATGCAGCCGATATTGCCGGTGGCGATGATGTCGGCTTTGGTGGCCTCGATGTTCTTCACCTTGCGCGCCTTCAAGGTCGCAGAAATTTCCGGCTGCAGGATGTTGTAGGTACCGGCCGAGCCGCAACAGAGATGGCCCTCGGCCGGATCGCGGACGGTAAAACCGGCATTGCGCAACAGCAGTTTCGGCGCCAGAGTGATCTTCTGACCGTGCTGCATCGAGCAGGCGGAATGATAGGCGACGATCAGGCTTTTCGGCTCCTGACGCGGCAGATCGAGCGTTGCGAGATATTCGGTGATGTCCTTGGCCAGAGCCGAGACACGCGCAGCCTTTTCCGCATAGGCCGGATCGAGCCTGAGCATATGGCCATAATCCTTGATGGTGGTGCCGCAGCCCGATGCGGTGATGATGATCGCATCGAGCCCGCCCGCATCGGCGGCCTTCACCCAGACATCGACATTGCGGCGGGCAGCAGTCAGCGCCTGCTCCTCGCGGCCCATGTGATGCACCAGCGCGCCGCAACAGCCCTCGCCTTCCGGCACCACGACCTCGACACCGAGCCGCGTCAACAGCCGAATGGTCGCCTCGTTAATCCCCGGTTTCAGCACCGGCTGGGCGCAGCCGGTGAGAATGGCGACCCGGCCGCGTTTCTCCGTTTGGGCAGCACGGATGCCCGGCACCGAAGCTGAGGATGCCAGGGCAATATCCGCTGGCGCCAGATCGAGCATGACGCCGAAGGTTTTCAGGAACGGCACGCGCTTCATCGCCGCCGCAAACGGCTGGCCAAGCCGGGCCGCTTTCAATGCCAGCCGGAATCGTCCGGGATAGGGCAATACCGCTGCCAGCACGCTGCGCACCAGCCGGTCCTTCAAGGGACGCTTGTAGGTCTGCTCGATATGAACGCGGGCATGGTCGACCAGGTGCATGTAATTGACGCCGGATGGACAGGTGGTCATGCAGGCCAAACAAGACAGGCAGCGGTCGATATGGGTGACCACTTCCTCATCGGCCGGACGGCCGTTTTCCAGCATGTCCTTGATCAGATAAATCCGCCCGCGCGGACTGTCGAGCTCGTTGCCGAGCGTCACATAGGTCGGACAGGTGGCGGTGCAGAAGCCGCAATGCACACATTTGCGGAGAATCCCCTCGGATTCGGCAACATGCGGATCGGCGAGCTGGTCGGGGGTGAAGTTGGTCTGCATCAGGTTTGGTGCTCCGAGTATGCGGAGGCATGCCCCCCTCTGTCCCTCCGGGACATCTCCCCCACGAGGGGGGAGATTGGCCGCAGCCCCCATCCCCGTTTCACTAAAAAGCGAACAGGGGAAAAGAATGATCTCCCCCCTTGTGGGGGAGATGTCACGAAGTGACAGAGGGGGGTAGCGCGCCGCATACTCATCATTTCCATCACCCCATTTTCCCCGGATTGAATATCCCCCTGGGATCGAACTTTTCCTTGATCCGCGCCGACAGGGCCGCCACGGGAGCAGGCTCCGGCTCGAAGGACGGGGTGACCGCGCGAACGGCATCGGATGCGCGCACCAATGTCGCATGGCCACCACCAATGCCCTTGATAAACCGGCGCAGCATGTCCGCTTCGGCATCGGCCTCCATGCGCAGCCAGACGAGGCCGCCCTGCCAGTCATAAAAGGCATCGACGCCGGTTTGCAGCCGCAATGCCGCGACCAACTGATGGCCAGCCGTCGGCGCCACCGAGACGCGCCAGAGCGGCTTTTGCGTGCCGTCGGCATAGGGTTTGGCGTCGCGGATATCCCGCCAGAGCTTTTCCGTCGCCTCGTGATCCAGCACAGTCGCGGGCGCGACCTTGGCGAAGGCGGCTTTGAGTTTTTCGGCCCGGACAGCAACCGAGGCCGGCAGGCCTTCAAGGCGCAGGACCGTTGCAGCGCCCTCCGGATGGCTGCTGCCGACAAAGCGGTAACGCACACTCTCCGTCAGGTGGGCGGCACCGGACACTTCGACCGGCATGGACAGCGCATGCGCCATGGCGGCTGCGGCCTGCGCATCGTCGAGGCCAAACGCCACGATCGTGGCTGCGGCGGGCGGCAAAGGTAGAACCTTGAACGTGACTTCGGTCAGAAGCCCCAGCGTGCCGTGTGATCCGCAGAGCAGCTTGACCAGATCAAGCCCGGTGACGTTTTTCATCACCCGGCCACCGGATTTGATCGCCTCGCCCGCGCCGTTGACGAAACGGATGCCAAGCAGGTGATCGCGCGCGGCACCGGCGGTGATACGGCGCGGGCCGGAGACGTTGGCGGCAAAGACGCCGCCGATGGTCGGCTCGCCACTGGTGCCCATGACACCGCGATGATCCATCGGCTCGAAGGCGAGCATCTGGCGATTGCCGGCAAGCGCTGCCTCGATCTCGGCCATTGGCGTTCCCGCCTTGGCACTCATTGTCATTTCAGCCGGATTGTAGCTGACGATGCCGGAGAGTTTTCGCGCCGTGAGTACCTGCTCTGCCCGGACGCGGTTTCCAAAGCCCGAGCGCGTCCCTCCACCGGTTATCGCTAGCGGCATTCCCGCTCCGGCAGCCTGCCGGATGATATCGGCAGCTTCCATCTCTGATGTCGGTTCGAAGGCGATGCTCATGCGGCTGGGCGTCCTTCCAGCGGAAAGACTTTTGACGGGTTCATGATCCATTGCGGATCGAAGGCGGCGCGTGCGGCCATCTGCTGGTTCAGATCGATCTGGGTGAACTGGTGCAGCATCAGGTCACGCTTCTCGATGCCGACGCCGTGTTCACCGGTCAGGCAGCCACCGGCATCGACGCAGAGCCGCAGAATATCGTTGCCTGCGGCTTCGGCGCGGGCGGCGTCTTCCGGATCGTTGATATTATAAAGGATCAGCGGGTGCATGTTGCCATCGCCGGCATGGAAGACATTGGCGACGCGCAGGCCGTAGCCGTCTATGATTTCAGCGGTTTTCTTCAGGACATAGGAAAGCTGGCTGAGCGGTACGGTACCATCCATGCAGATATAGTCCGCAATGCGGCCGGTGGCGCCGAAAGCGGATTTGCGGCCTTTCCAGATCAAGGCAGCCTCCGTTGCCGACTGGCTTTCGCGGATGGTGGCGACGCCATGACGACGGGCGATCTCGATGATGCTGGCGAGCATCGCCTCCATCTCGGCTTCCGATCCCTCGACCTCGACGATCAAAAGTGCCTCGACATCCATCGGATACCCAGCCTGCGCGAACGCCTCGCAGATGCCGATGGCCGGCTTGTCCATGAATTCGATGGCAACAGGAATGATGCCGGAGCCGATGACTTCGGCGACACAAGATCCCGCCTCCTCCGACGACATGAAGCCGAACAGCACGGGCCGCGTCCCCTCCGGCTTGGCCAGCAGCCGGACCGTCGCTTCGGTCACGATGCCAAGCTGGCCTTCCGAGCCGCAGACGAGACCGAGCAGGTCATAGCCCGGCGCATCCAGCGCCTTGCCGCCCAACTCGATCACCGTGCCATCGAACAGCACCATCTTGACGCCGAGCAGATTGTTGGTGGTGACGCCATATTTCAGGCAGTGAGCACCGCCGGAATTCATGCCGATATTGCCGCCGATGGTGCAGGCAAGCTGCGAACTCGGGTCCGGTGCATAAAAGAAGCCATCGGCGGAGACCGCTTCGGAAATATTGATATTGGTGACGCCCGCCTGCACTGTCGCAGTGCGGTTGGCAAAATCGATATCGAGGATGCGTGACATTTTTGACAGGCCGATCACCACCGCATCGGATTGCGGGATGGCGCCGCCCGACAGCGAGGTGCCTGCCCCGCGCGGCACGACAGGAATGCCGTAGCGGCTGCAATATTTCAAAACGGCCGCCACCTGCGCGGTGGTTTCCGGCAGAGCGACAGCCAAGGGCACCTGGCGATAGGCGATGAAGGCATCCGTCTCGAATGGCACCAGGCCGCGTTTCTCGCTGATCAGGCAGCCTACCGGCAGGATATCCGCGAGATCCTCGACGATCTGATGGCGGCGCGCGAGCACGGATGGTTTCGGCTCCAGAAAGGCAATCGTCTCCGGCATATCGGCCTCCCGGCATCGTCGTCCTGCGGCATGATTGGTATTTTTTCTTTACCACTTTCACCATGGCGCAGCAAATGCTAATCAGTTTTTCTGTTTTCGAAACAATGGTCAAGATTGATGACAAATCTGGGCGATCTTGAGGTGTTCACGCGGGTCGTATCCACCGGCAGTATGTCGGCGGCGGGGCGGACACTGGGGTTTTCCCCAGCTGTTATTTCCAAACGCATCAAGCGGCTGGAAGACCGGCTCGGCACGCGACTGTTCCAGCGGACCACACGGCAGATATCACTGACCGAAGCGGGACAGGGATTTTACGACCGGGTGCTGGGGATCATGGCCGGCATCGAGGAAGCCGAGGCCTTTGCCTCCGGCCGCTCGGGCCAGCCGCAGGGTACGCTGCGCATCACTGCCCCCACCTCCTTTGGCCGCATGCACGTGGCGCCGCATCTTGCCCGCTTCATCGAGGCGCATCCGGACCTCATTCTGAATATCGTGCTTTCAGACGAATTTACCGACATCGTCGCCGAGGGTTTTGACATCGCCATCCGCATCGGCGAACTCAGTGATTCGACGCTGGTGGCGCGCAAGCTGGTGCCGGTGCGGCGTATCCTCTGCGCTGCGCCCACCTATATCGCGCGCTACGGCATGCCGGACACGATCGACGACCTCGGCGATCATATCTGCCTTCGCCAGCACAATCAGGACATCTGGAAGCTGGAGAGCGAGGCGGGCTCGATGAGCTACAAGCCGCAGGGACGGCTAATCACCAATTCCTCCGAAGTGGTGCGCGAAGCCGTGCTTTCCGGCGCGGGCATAGCCCTGCGCTCCACCTGGGATGTCGGCAGCGACCTGAAATCAGGCAAACTCGTGCAGGTCCTGCCCGCCTGGGAAGGATCGCGCAACCTGTTCGTCTCGGCGCTTTATCCCAGCCGCCAGTTTCTGCCAGCCAAGGTTCGGCTGTTCATCGATTATCTGGCTGGGCTTTACGGGCCTGATCCCTACTGGGAGCGGTAGGTTTCCGGCGGGATACGATCCCAGAAACCGTGGCGGCGGATATGCTGCCTGCGCAAATCCGCGACATAATCGGCATGGGACATCAAACCGTCATTGCCTCCTGGGCGTTTGGCCAGCGCTGAAAGCCGTGCAAGATAATCGGCGCCGTACCCATAGGCTTCCGACAGGCCACGGCCGATGATGCGGTCGAGAAGCGCGCGGTAAAGTGCGGTTGCCGCTGCCGGGTACTCGGCAACCTCGAAAGCCTCGGCTGCAGGCAGAAGAAACTCGTAGAATTCGCCTTCCCAGACGCCCCAGCGGGCAACGACATAGCGAGCAGCCAGATCGAGCCTCCCCCAGGCGAGATAGAAACGCAACGCGGCATGCGGTTCGCGGTGCTGCTCGACGAAAGCGAATGCCTTGTCCAGCGCCTCGAATTCCTCGAAATCACCGGCCTTGGCGATGTATTCGCGCAGTATTTCTGCATCGAGCCCCTGTTCGAAAATCTTCCAGCGGACGGCCTGCGACGCGGGGCGATCTTTCATGCCATCGAGGATCGCGGCCTCGAGCCGGTCCTTGTCCGGCAATGCCTTCACATCACCGCTCAGGATGTCGGCGCGCCGAGCAAAGCCGATCCGCGATTTGCGCGGTTTGCGCACCCAGATCAAGGCCTCCGCATGACGCCCGGCGGCATGCAGTCGCTCGGCGATGATGACCGGTTCGCGCAGCGGCTCCGGCAGGCTTTCCTCGATGGTCACATAGGCATCGAGGTCACCGCGCGCATCGGCAATGGCGCGGCGCACGTAAACGATAGCCGGCAGAAGCGTGGTGCCGGCCGGTATCTTCATGATGGCCGCCAGCGTTGCATCCCAGGCCTTCAGCACATCCGGCGACAGCGCGGCAGCGATCCGCACCGCAAGCAATGTTTTGACGCCGTGATAGTCCATACCTTGCAGGCCGGGCGTCAGCAGGGGCGGAAAACGCGCCTGCTGATCGACCGGCACGAGCGGTGCCAAACGCCCGGCGGCCTCGCAGGCCTGGATATAGATGTTGGCGATACGGCCGCTGGAATCGTTGACGCGCTCGGCAATGCCCTCGTAGCCGAAGACGAAACGGATCAGCCGTTCCAGCGCCATGCCGGGATCGACGGCGCCGAACTCCTTGATGATGCTGGCTGAGATGCTGTCGAGGTCGTTGCCGAAGGCACGCTCCTTCTGCCAGCGGATGCGCGTGCCCGACTTTTCGAGCGCGGTTAGGCGGCTGTCAATCAGCTTGGCAACGCCTGCGGCACCGCCGATGCCAGCCAGCGCCGCGCTCAGCCGTTTCTTGAAGGATGTGTTGAGAGCTGCCTCATCCAGCGCGATCTCGATCAGCCGTTCCAGACCGAGCGCCGTCAGGCCATCCCGGTCGAGTTTTGCCTTCTTCACCGCTTTTACCGCTTTTGCCATGGTGCCGCACAGGTCGATTCGTTTCGAATATCCGGCAAGACTTAAAGGCTTTCGCGGTCCTCGTCTGCATGGTGCTTGCGGATGCGCCGCACCACCAGCCACATGGCGAGAACGGCGACCGGAACGAAGAACCCGGTCAGCACGCTGGACTTGACCGGAACCCCCTCGCTTTCCAGCGCCTTGGCGATATAGCCGAACAGACAGACGACATAATAGGAGATCGCGGCGACCGACAGGCCTTCGACCGTCTGCTGCAGACGCAGCTGCAGCTTGGCGCGGCGGTCCATCGAATTGAGCAGCACGCTGTTTTGGCGCTCAAGCTCGACATCGACCCAGCTTCGAAGCAGCGCCGTAGCACGGGTGAGTTTTCGTGAAAGGTTGGCCTGGCGCTCTTCCACCGATTGGCAGGTGCGCATGGCAGGCGCTAAGCGCCGTTCAAGGAAGGAGCCGAGCGTTTCATAACCCGGCACGCCGGTTTCGATCAGCGAGCGGATGCGCTCCTGAACGATGCCGTAATAGGCGCGGCTGGCGCCGAAACGGTAGAGGCTCAGCGCTGCGCCGGCTTCGAGTTCGGCCGCCAGAAGCGTGATCTCGGCCAGCATCTCGTCGGCCTTTTCGCGGGCGCTGGTGCGCATCCGCTGGGTCATCCCCGTCAGTCCGTCCTCGATCCGGCGGATATCGGGCGACAGCGATTGCGCGAGAGGTAGGCCCAGCATCGCCAGGGTACGATAGGTCTCGATATCGAGCAGCCGCTGGACCAGCGCGCCGGTTCCGGCCTCCGTCATGCCCCGGTCGATGACGAGGATCTGCGTCAGGCCGTCACCGTTCTGGCGGAAATCGGTGAGCACCACCGACTGGCCGTTCTTGATATCGCTGTAACAGAGGCTGGTCGGATCGAACGCGCTCATCGCCGCGCGGGTTTCCTCGGAATCCGGCCGGATTTCCAGCCGAATGCCGGAGATCAGCGTTCCCGGCGGCGAAAAACCATCGCCGAAAGGATGGGTGGTGACTTCGCCGCCGAACTGATCGGGGATGACGCCGTCCCAGAAATAGGTCGAGAATTCCGTATGACGCTCCCAGCGCAGCGTGCCCTGCCCCCAGGATATCGCATGATGGCTGGCCTCACGGCTGGGCGGCGACACGCCCCGTGCGCGCGACAATTCCGAGAGAACGGCATGATCGACGGCAGCCCCGCCATCCGTCATGAAGGCGAGCTGGAAAATGACGCGCGGCGACGTCACCAGCGCATATGGACGCGCATGGATCTCGCCCAGCGCCTGGGCGCGGGCCGGAGCCGATGGAAATGCAAAACTGCGTTTGGCCATGAAGCGTTTTCCCCTCTCACGCATCAATCAGAACTGTCTTATCAACAGGATGAGCAAAAGGGAAAGGACGCTTTGACGCAGGCCCGCGTTTGTTTCGGCAAGCCCACCATTGCATGACTTTGAAAAGTGGCTAAAGAAATTGACCACTTTCGATGGGGTGACTAAGTTGGCGCCAAGGAGAGCTGCCGTGACAGACGACACCATCGATGCTTTTGCCCGCATCCCGCACAGCCGGACCTCCGGCGAAATCATCCAGCAGATCGAACTCCTGATCCTTGAAGGCGTGCTGCGCGACAGCGAACGGCTACCAAGTGAACGGGATCTGTCGCGCCGCTTCGATGTCTCACGGCCGATCCTGCGCGAGGCGCTGAAGGAACTGGAGGCGCGCGGACTGCTGGTCAGCCATCACGGCGGCGGCACATTCGTTGCCGATGTCATCGGCCAGGTGTTTTCCAGGCCGGTGATCGACCTGATCTCGCGCCACCAGAAGGCAACGCAGGATTATCTCGAATATCGCCGCGAGCTGGAAGGCATGACGGCGGAACTGGCTGCACGCCGCGCCACCCGCTTCGACCGGGACATGCTGACGCGGATCATGGACGAGATGCGGGCAGCACACCTCTCCGGTTCTGCCGAGGGCGGGCTGAAGACCGATGTCGAGCTGCACAGCGCCATCGGCGAATGCGCCCATAACATCATCCTCCTGCACACGCTGCGCGCCTGCTACCGGCTTTTGAGCGGCGGCATCTTCTTCAGCCGCGAGGTGCTGTTTGCAGCCCCCGGTGCCGGCGACATGCTGCTTGCCCAGCATGAGGCGATCTACGAGGCAATCATGGCCGGCAACCCGGCACAGGCCCGCGAAGCCGCCCAAGCTCATATCGACTTCATCATCACCGCCACACGGGATGCCGAGCGCTCCGGCGAATGGGCGCGCATCTCGCAGCTGAGAATGCAGCAGCGCGACCGGCAGGCCGGCGCCTGAGCCTTATCGGCGGCGAAACAAACAGATGCCGCCGGACAAATAAACCCGCCTGTCTCGCCAATGCCGCAAACATGCTCTATAAGGCCGCTGTAGGCACATTTATCTGGCGCAATCTCATTAAGTTGCCCGTCTTTCGCGTTGTCGCGCCCTTCATAAGGTGCGCCGCGATAACTATATGTGCTTCACCAAATCTGCGCGTTTACAGGCCGTTTAAAGCGAGCATATTGAAACGATATTGCAGGCTAGAATGATTCGTTTTTTTTGAAAGGATGCCCCGACGTTGAATATTCTGAATCGCATAGTCACTGATGTACGCCTGATGTTCCGCCGTCCGGTGCGAATGCAGTGTGCTGCGCTGTGCTACCGGTTCAAGAAGAAAAGCGCGGCACCCGAGATGCTTCTGATCACCAGCCGCGACACCGGCCGCTGGGTCATCCCCAAGGGCTGGCCGATGGAAGGCAAGATGTGTCATCAGGCTGCCGAACGCGAGGCGTATGAAGAAGCGGGCGTCAAGGGCGAAACCGGCGCTGAGCGGATCGGCTTCTACATGTACGACAAGGGCATGGACCAGGGACTGAAAGTCCAGTGCATGGTCCAGGTCTATCCGCTGGTTGTTCTGGATATGTTGAAAAGCTTTCCGGAAAAAGGCAGCCGGAAAATGGAGTGGTTCAGTTTCGAGGAGGCCGCCAACCGTGTGGCCGAGCCGATGCTCAAGGATCTCATCCTCAATTTCGAACAGCGCCTGCTTGGCACGATGAACCCGGCTCAAAAGACCGTGACACGATAAACGCTGACATACATGGATAGAACGACGCGAGGCTTCCCCGATCCTGCTGCGCCGAACGGTGCTTACCCCTAAATCTAGGGGTGGCAGACTGAATTGGAGAACAGACGGTGACAAAACCGCGCCCGAGCCTCGAAAAACCGACACTCGACAAATACCTCGACAAGGTGACCCTGACCGAGGAGGCCACGCAGCATGTGTTGCGGCCTTGGGCCGGTATCGGTCTAGGGCTGCTGTTCATGCTGGTCAGCGTGATTTTCGCGGCGATCTATGTGTCCGAAGAACCCAAATACCTGATCATTCTCGCCGCCGCTGCGGTCGCCGGTTATATGGCGATGAACATCGGCGCCAATGACGTGACCAACAATGTCGGCGCGGCCGTGGGGTCCAAAGCGATCACCCTGACCACGGCGTTGATCATCGCCGCCATCTTCGAGGTCGCAGGCGCTGTGTTTGGCGGCGGGCGCGTTGTTTCGACAATCGAGGCCGGGATCGTCGATGCAGCCCAGATGCCATCCGGCGAGGCCTTCGTCTGGGTGATGATGGCAGCGCTGATTTCGGCTGCGGTGTGGATCAACATCGCCACCTGGTCCGGCGCGCCGATTTCGACCACCCACTCGATCGTCGGCGGCATCCTCGGATCGGGCGTTGCGGCGGCCGGATTTTCCTCGATCCACTGGGTATCGCTTGCGGGAATAACCGCCAGCTGGATGGTTTCGCCGATCCTCGGCGGCGGCATCGCGGCGCTGCTTTTAGCCTTTATCAAGACCTTCATTATCTACCGGGAAGACAAGATCGACGCGGCGGTGTTCTGGACGCCCGTCCTGCTCGCCGTCATGACCGGATCGTTCGCCACCTATTTTGCCGTGATCGGCATCGAGAAGGTGGCTCATATTCCGATGACGCAAGGCATCCTGATTGGCCTGGCAGTCGCGGCTCTGACCGCCGTTGTCAGCAAGCCCTGGATAGCCCGCCAGGCGCGCGGTCTCGACAACCGCAACCAGTCGCTACGCAAGCTGTTTCAGATGCCGCTGATCCTGTCGGCCGCACTTCTCTCGTTCGCCCACGGTGCCAATGACGTGTCGAATGCGGTTGGCCCGCTCGCGGCCATCGTTGCAAACGTCAATGGCCTTGCCATCGTGCAGACGACCTATGTGCCCCTCTGGGTCATGCTGATCGGCGCCTTCGGCATTTCCTGCGGGCTGCTGCTGTTCGGCCCGAAACTGATCCGCGTCGTCGGCCAGGAGATTACCAAGCTCAATCCGATGCGCGCCTATTGCGTGGCGCTGGCAACGGCAATCACCGTTATCATCGCCACATCGCTCGGCCTGCCCGTCTCGACCACGCATACGGCCGTCGGCGCTGTTTTCGGCATCGGCTTTTTCCGCGAATGGTACACCCGCAACTCGAAGCGGCGGCTGGAATATGTGCGCCAGAAAACCGGGCAACTGGACTTCGAGCGCCGTGTCCAGCACAGTCCGGAAGAATCGCACCGGCGCCGTCTGGTGCGGCGGTCGCATTTCATGACAATCGTCGCTGCCTGGGTTATCACCGTTCCCATTTCGGCGCTGCTGTCGGCGGCGGTCTACATGGTTTTCGCAGCACTCTTTATCTAGACTAAAGGACTGATCTATGCGCGCCAACTTCCGCATGCAGCGGCTTTTCATCGACGTGCCGCTGGTAAAGGGGACGATCTACGAAGTCTCGCGGGAGCAATTCAACTATCTCGTCAACGTGCTGCGCTTCGAGGCGGGCGACGCCGTGCTTGTCTTTAACGGCCGCGATGGCGAATGGCAGGCTGAACTGTCATTCCCAACCAAGAAACGGCTTTTCCTGACGGCCACCGAACAGGCCCGGCCGCAGCCGGCACCTTGCGATCTGCACTATCTGTTTGCGCCGCTGAAGGTCGGTAGGCTCGATTATCTCGTGCAGAAGGCCGTGGAGATGGGGGCCGGCCTGTTGCAGCCGGTGATGACCCAGCATGTGCAGGGCAAGATCAGCAATCTCGATCGCGTCCGCGCCAATGTCGTTGAGGCCGCCGAACAATGCGGCGTTCTCGGCATTCCCGAGGTCGCAGAACCGCGCAGGCTGGACGATATTCTGAGCGGCTGGCCGAAGGATCGCCGGATTATTTTTTGTGACGAGGGCGATGCCGGGCAAAATCCGTTGCCGGTTCTGGCGGCGGTGAAAGAACGGAAATTGGCGCTGCTGATCGGTCCGGAAGGCGGTTTTTCGGATATCGAACGGTCTCTGCTGCGCAGTCTCGATTTCGTCACGGCCATCCCGCTTGGACCGCGAATCCTGCGCGCGGATACGGCGGCTGTGGCAGCGATGGCGGTGATCCAGGCATCGATTGGCGACTGGCAATAGAAACTGAGGAATTCAAGCCGTTTTAAGGTGTTGAAAATTTGATCCGGCCTTGAAACAATTTCACTTGCACCACACCTGAAACCGGTTCAATCACCCTTCTGATGTCTGCCGTCCGGCAGGTCCAGCCCGTTCAAAAGAAGACGCCCATGGCCAGAGACACCACCGACCAGACGCCGGTTACCTCCGTTGCAGACCTGACCGAATATCTGGCAGAGGGCAACAAGCCGGAGGACAAATTCCGCATCGGTACGGAGCACGAGAAGTTTGCCTTCTTCAAGGCAGACAACAGCCCGGTTCCCTATTCCGGTGATGCCAGTATCTCGGCCCTCTTGAACGGCATGGCGCAGAAAAGCGGCTGGGAGCCGATCATCGACGCCGGCAATATCATCGGTCTAGCCGAACATTCCGGCCAGGGTGCGATTTCTCTGGAGCCTGGCGGCCAGTTCGAGCTGTCCGGCGCGCCGCTCGAAAACCTGCATCAGACCTGCAAGGAATCCAACCGCCATCTGGCCGATCTGCGCGAGATCGCCGAGCCGCTCGGCATCCGTTTCCTCGGTATTGGCGGCAGTCCCAAATGGACGCTGGCGGAGACACCGCGCATGCCAAAATCCCGTTACGACATCATGAGCCGCTATATGCCGAAGGTCGGTACGCAGGGCCTCGACATGATGTATCGCACCTGCACCATCCAGGTGAACCTCGACTTCTCGTCCGAAGAAGACATGCGCCGCAAGATGCAGGTGTCGCTGAAGCTGCAGCCGCTGTCGACGGCGCTGTTTGCCAGCTCCCCCTTTACCGATGGCAAGCCGAACGGACTGCTCTCCTGGCGCGGCGATATCTGGCGCGACACCGACAACCAGCGCGCCGGCGTGCTGCCTGCAGTGTTCAATGCCGATTTCGGCTTTGAAGATTACGTCAAATGGGCGCTCGACGTGCCGATGTATTTCGTCGTTCGTGACGGCAAGTATCATGACTGCACGCATGTCACCTTCCGCCAGTTCATGAATGGCGCTATGAAGGGCGAGCTTGCCGACTGGGAGCCCAACATGGGCGACTGGACCAACCATCTTTCGACGCTGTTTCCGGATGTGCGCCTGAAGCGCTTCCTGGAAATGCGCGGCGCCGATGGCGGCCCGTGGCGCCGCATCTGCGCGCTGCCGGCCTTCTGGGTTGGCCTGCTGTATGATGGCGCAGCGCTTGACGCCGCTGAAGACCTGACCCGCAACTGGACCTATGAAGACACGCTTGCGATGCGCAATGCGGTCCCGGTACAGGGCCTTGCGGCCACGCATCGCGGCACATCGCTGTTCGATATCGCCCGCGAAGTGATGTCGATTTCGCGGCTCGGCCTGAAGAACCGCAACCGGCTGAACGGCGACGACGTTGACGAAAGCATCTTCCTTGCTCCGCTCGACGAAGTGCTGGCCAAAAAGGCAACGCTCGCTGAGGATCTTCTGGCGCTCTATAACGGCCGCTGGAATGGTTCGGTCGAGCCGGTTTTCACCGACTACCAGTATTAAGCGTTAGAACCGCTTCTTCAGGAAATAACGCGGTATTGCGTTCGGCGCGCCTTCAAGCTCGCCGAACACCGTGTAGCCGAGCTTCTCGTAGAACGGCCGCGCCTGAAACTCGAACGTATCCAGCCAGACACCGATATAGCCGCGCGCCCGCGCTATCGCTTCCGCCTCGGCAAGCAGGCGCGAGCCGAGCCCTTGGCCGCGATATTCATCGGGGACCGCCAGATATTTGACGAAGGCCCAGCCGAAGCCGTCCATGCCATAGAGACCGCCGGTAACCTCTTGCGTATCGGGATCGCGCAGCAGAATGGCGAAATCCGGCTTTTCCTCGATTGCACCGATGTGGAGTGCTGCATGCTTCTCCAGAACGGCGAGGATCGGTGCCGCGTCCTTTTGACTGGCGTTTTCAGGGATGATTTCGATGATGGGGCGTTTCATGCGGGTTCCGTTCCTGGCTTTACCAAAAGAGAATAGGCGAACACCCGGACCTTGTGGAGCGTGAAATTCCGCCGGCGTGGACAGCGTGCCGGGCAGTAGTGTCCCGGCTAACAAAAAGCGGTGTTCTCGTGGGCTTTTCCCGTTATAGTGCAGACACATGCGTTGCGCTGCCTGCTGGAGAGGACGGAAAAATGATCCCGCTTTTTGATATGATGATGCAGGCGCAGAACGGCAATGCCATGGATGTGATGGCCAAGCAGCTCGGCCTTGCCCAGGAGCAGATGGCCAAGGCGACGGCAGCGCTGATGCCGGCCTTTTCCACGGCGCTGAAGCGCAACACAGCCAATCCCTATGATTTCAGCACGTTCCTCACCGGCATGTCGAACGGCAATTACGCGCAATATTTCGAGGATATGAACAAGGCTTTCACGCCACAAGGATTGGCTGATGGCAACACCATTCTCAATCAGCTTTTCGGCTCCAAGGACATGCTGCAGGCAATCTCCGGGCAAGCGGCGCAGATGACTGGCATCGGCCAGGAGATCTACAAGCAGATGCTGCCAGTGGTGGCAAGCGCGATCATGGGCGGGCTGTTCAAGCAGGCTTCCGGCCAGATGGGCAGTCCGATGGGCGGAATGCAGAACCCCTTTGCCAATACGCCGATGGAAGCGATGATGAAGCCGTGGCTGGAAGCATCCGGCTTTAGCAAGAAGCCGCAACCGGCACCCAATCCGTTCGACAATCCCTTCACGCAGGCGATGCAGGGCTTCTTCGGCATGGCCAAGCCTGAAGAAAAACAGCAATCCGCACCGGATATGTTTGCCGCCAATCCTTTCATGAAGGCTTTTCAGGACATGATGAGTGGAAAGCCGCAAGCGGCCGCCGCACCGGAGCCGGAAAAGAAGCCTGCCGATGCCAATCCGATGGCGCCGTTCACCGACATGTTCAACAGCATGTTCGACAGCGGGCTTGTGGCGCAGAAAGAATATCAGAAGAGCATCGACGGGCTGTTCGAGACCTATCGGAAGAATACCAGCGTCTGAACCTTGGGTTGGGGCCTTTATAACCCGCTGGGCGATACTTCTGCTGGAAGTTTAAGTTCCAGACCCTCGGCATATTTGGTCAATTGCATCGACAATTCCTTTGCGGCCGAAGCCGAAATCTTCACTTGGATCTGATGCGGCGCCTGGTCTGTTCCGTTGTAGATTTCGTGCTCGCGCTGCGATCGGACGTAGCCTATGCGCAGTACAATCTGTCCCAAGACCGATGCGACGCCCCATTCGACCAGCCCATGTGTCGTCATTTTCCCGTTATCATCGAAATCCCACTTATTCGTATCGGCATCGGTCATGGCAAAACTCCTTTTGGAGGAAGTCGTGCGACCACAATACGTTGAGCCAATCTAATGTTCTATCAGTCTTAAGAGGTAGGCAGGAGGTACGCATAATACCGATCGCCGAAAGGAGATCGGGCCGAAAACTCGCGATGTGATTTCACCAAGCCAGCCGCATCCCCTCACCTCTCTTCCCAAAAAGAAAAAGCCCGGTACCGGTCTTGGGGACCGGACACCGGGCAAGCAGCAGGGCAATTGGCTCTAACCCTGCGGGGAACGGTAACGCGCAGAGGCGGCTGCGCGTCCCTGTTGCGTGGAACGTTTTTCAACGTCTGAGGTCACGCAACAAAACTTTTAAAACTGTCTGCGGGGCTTTCCGACCTTGAGCCCCGCGCTGCGAATGCGCGGATCAATCGTGACGCGCATTCCGGTAAAACGTATTCGCCCGATTGCGGGACGCCTGTGTCAGGTGTCGGCCCGGATCGTCGAAGAAGGATGACGTCAACGCCTCGCGCACTTCATGGCGGCAAAGCCCCATGTCGAGCAGCTGATGATCATCGAGATCCCGCAGGCGGCCGATGGAATTTCGGCTTCGCAGCTGGCGCCATACCGATAGCAGCACGCCCATCAATCCCGTCTGGCGGGATGTCGCGGACAGCTTCCCGGCTAGGGTGAGGTCAAGTGCGTGGTCGGTCGTGCGCATGATACTGCTCCTTTTCGCAGGCACGAAGCGACCCTTCCCCCGCTGGGAGGTCGGCGCGGGGGTTGGGTCGAAACTATGATGGTGGACCGGCTGTGCAGGAGGCTCGCCGGAGTGGTTCAGAATGCGATTTGCAAGCCCAAATTCGCAAATCCTTATTGATCAGTCCAACGAATGTTTCTAATGGTATTCATCAAACAATTTTATGAGTGCTCTTTTTGAGGACCAAAACCATGTCCGCACCGCTCGATATCGATCAACTGCAGACGTTCGTAGCCATCGCCGATACCGGCAGCTTCACCAAGGCTGCAGATCGTGTTTTCAAGACGCAATCGGCGGTCTCGATGCAGATGCGCCGGCTGGAAGAGCGCATCGGCAAACAGCTGTTTGCCAAGGACGGGCGCGGCAACCGATTGACGACGGAAGGTGACCGGTTGCTCAATTTTGCCCGGCGGATGATCCGGCTCAACAATGAAGCGATCGCCTCCTTCGACGACAACCGGCTGGAAGGAACGCTGAGGATCGGCACGCCCGACGATTATGCCGACCGCTACATGCCGGAGATCATCGTCCGCTTTGCCAAGACTCATCCGAATGTCGAGCTCAACATCGTCTGCGAGCCCTCGGTGGATCTTGCCGAGAAGATGGCTAGGGGCGAACTGGACATCGCACTGGTCACGCACAATCCGCGCGCCCGCGCCTCCGACGTGGTTCGCACCGAACCACTCTGCTGGGTCAGCTCGATCAACCATCCGCTGCCGGAAAATGCGCCGGTACCGCTTGCCGTCGGCAAACGCGATTGCGGCTGGCGGCAGGCCGCCTGTTCGGCGCTCGATGCCACCGGCAAGGAATATAATATCCTGTTTACCAGCTGGTCATCGACGGTGGTCGCGGCTGCAGTTTTGGCCGGCATGGCCGTTTCGGTGCTGCCGGAATCGGCGCTACGCACGGGCATGAAGGTTTTGACGCAGGCGGACGGTTTTCCGGCGCTGGCCCCGGTGCAGATCGGCATCATGAAGCGTCCGGGCCTTTCGCCGTCGCTGTCGAATGCGATCACCAATCACATCACCGCCTGCCTCGACAATATCACGCCGACGACGAGCACCGACGATATGGCTGGCGATATGAAGAATTTTTCGCGTTATCCGCGGCTGCGCCAGAGCCATATGCTGCCTGGTTGGTAAGACCCGGCCATCTGAACCAGCAAAAAGGCCGTGCTCCTTGCGGAGGCGCGGCCCTTTTGTATCTGCTCTTATTGATACTCGGCCATAAAACGCGGCCGTAAAAATCGACTGCAATATAATTTGGTCATACGCAGCCCCAAAAAGCACTGCAGGGCATTTATATTACAATATGAACATATGCCCAAGAGGCCGAACTGGAACATTTTTGGTGTAATCCCCTATAAAATTAGGGGTTGATTAACAACAAAATGCCTTGATCTCGCCCGCTGAACGCAAACCGGGCCCTTTTCAGAGCCCGGCTTCCAAAATACAGATGGCTGAACCCACCACTTGCGGCAGTTGCGCACCCTTAACCGATCAGACGATGTCGAACCGGTCTGCGTTCATCACCTTGTTCCAGGCGGCAACGAAGTCACGGATGAATTTCCCCTGTGCATCATTCTGGCCATAGACTTCGGCCAGAGCGCGCAACTGGGAATTCGAGCCGAAGACGAGATCGGTGCGGGTGGCGGTCCATTTCAACTCACCGGTTGTGCGGTCCCGCCCTTCGAAGCTTTCCTTGTCCGGCGAAGCCGCTTTCCAGACCGTGCCCATATCCAGCAGGTTGACGAAGAAGTCGTTGCTCAGGGTTTCCGGGCGTGCGGTGAAGATGCCATGCTGAGACTGGCCATGATTGGCGTTCAGCGCCCGCAGGCCGCCGACCAGAACCGTCATTTCCGGAGCCGTCAGGGTGAGGAGCTGTGCCTTGTCGATCAACAGCTCCTCGGCCGATACCGTGAAGCTTGCCTTCTGATAGTTGCGGAAACCGTCCGAAACCGGCTCGAGCACCGAGAAGGATACGATATCGGTCTGTTCCTGCGACGCGTCGGTACGGCCGGGCGTGAAGGCAACGGCAACATCCTGACCGGCATTCTTTGCAGCCTTTTCGACGGCGGCTGCACCACCGAGCACGATCAGATCGGCCAGCGACACTTTCTTGCCGCCCAGATGAGCATCGTTGAACGCCCTCTGAACGCCTTCGAGCGTGGCGAGAACCGTCGCCAGTTGCTCCGGCTGATTGGCCTCCCAATCCTTCTGCGGGGCAAGACGGATGCGTGCACCATTGGCACCGCCGCGCTTGTCCGAACCACGGAAGGTCGAGGCCGAGGCCCAGGCCGTCGACACCAGTTGCGAAACCGTCAGGCCCGTTGCCAGGATCTTTTCTTTCAGGTCAGCGATATCGGCTGCATCGATCAGCGGATGATCGGCTGCCGGGATCGGATCCTGCCAGATCAGGTCTTCGCTGGGCACTTCCGGACCGAGATAACGCGCCTTCGGACCCATGTCGCGGTGGGTCAGTTTGAACCATGCGCGGGCAAAGGCATCGGCAAACTGATCCGGATTTTCGTAGAAACGGCGAGAGATCTGCTCGTAAGCCGGATCGACGCGCAGCGCCAGGTCGCTGGTCAGCATGGCAGGTGCATGGCGCTTTTCCGGATCATGGGCATCCGGCACCGAGCGGGCGCCCATGCCGTGCTTCGGCGTCCACTGGTGGGCACCGGCCGGGCTCTTCGTCAGTTCCCATTCATAGCCGAACAGGTTCCAGAAGAAGTTGTTGCTCCAGCGCGTCGGCGTCGAGGTCCAGGTGACTTCGAGGCCACTGGAAATGGTGTCGCCACCCTTGCCGCTGCCGTAGCTGCTGGCCCAGCCGAGGCCCTGCTGTTCGATATCAGCACCTTCCGGCTCGGGGCCCACATGGGCGGCATCGCCGGCGCCATGGGTTTTGCCGAACGTGTGGCCACCGGCGATCAGAGCAACGGTTTCCTCATCGTCCATGGCCATGCGGGCGAAGGTTTCGCGGATGTCGCGGGCGGACGCCAGCGGGTCCGGATTGCCGTTCGGGCCTTCCGGGTTCACATAAATCAGGCCCATCTGCACGGCTGCGAGCGGGTTTTCCAGATCACGCTCGCCGCTATAGCGCTTGTCGTCGAGCCAGGTGCGTTCCGCACCCCAGTAGATATCTTCTTCCGGTTCCCAGACGTCGGCTCGGCCACCGGCAAAGCCGAAGGTCTTGAAGCCCATTGATTCCAGCGCGCAATTGCCGGCCAGGATCATCAGATCGGCCCAGGAGAGTGCGTTGCCGTATTGCTGCTTGATCGGCCAGAGCAGGCGCCGCGCCTTGTCGAGGTTGACGTTATCCGGCCAGCTGTTGAGCGGTGCAAAGCGCTGCGTACCCGAGGCAGCACCGCCACGGCCATCGCCGGTACGGTAAGTGCCGGCGCTGTGCCAGGCCATGCGGATGAAGAAGGGGCCGTAATGACCGAAGTCGGCCGGCCACCAATCCTTGGAATCCGTCATCAGGGCAAAGATGTCCTGCTTGACCGCAGCAAGATCGAGCGTCTTGAACGCCCCGGCATAATCGAAGGCTGCACCCAAGGGGTCAGAGAGCGCGGAATTCTGGTGCAGAATTCTCAGATTGAGCTGATTTGGCCACCATTCCCGGTTCGATGTCCCCTCGCCCGAGTTGCTGGTGAGCGACCCGTGCATGACCGGACACTTGCCCGTTTTCTCGACTTTGGCGTCCATTTCTGCCTCCTGTTTGAAATGCAATTGTTTTGGTTCCGCCGCAACATCTCCCATAAGCTCCATAATTTCCAATTGTATTTAATTGAAATATCGATAGGATAAACCTATCATGATCACCATACGACAAATGCGCTATTTCGATGCGCTCGCCAGTGCCCGGCATTTTGGACGGGCGGCCTTGATGGTCAATGTCAGCCAGCCGGCACTCTCGGCGCAGGTCGCCGAAATGGAACGCGAACTCGGCGTCAAGCTTGTGGAGCGCGGCAAGGGGCCGACACTTTTGACGCGCGAAGGCGAAGCGCTTTTGCCGGAAATGCGCAAGATCCTTGGCGGTATCGACCAGCTCTATCAACAGGCGCGCCAGGTCACCGGGGTACTGGAAGGTAAACACCGGCTGGGGATCATTCCGACCGTTGCGCCCTATCTCGTGCCCGTGCTCATTCCTCTCGTGCGCGAACGCTATCCCAATCTGCAGATCGAACTAAAAGAGCTTCTCACCGGCCCCCTCCTCGACGAGTTGCGTCATGGACGGCTCGACAGCGTCATTGTTGCGCTGCCAGTCGATGAGGAGAACCTGTCGAGTTCGCTGCTGTTTGAAGACCGGTTCCTGATCGCCAGCACGGAGGATGAAAACACCATCCTGATGTCGCCAATGACCGAGGACAAGGTCGATGTCGAGCGGTTGCTTCTGCTCGAGGAAGGCCATTGCCTGCGCGACCATGCGCTGGCGGTGTGCGGCATCCATTCCGGCAAACGCGTCGCCAACTATGGCGCAACCTCGATGGCCACCCTTTTGCAGATGGTCAGCCACGGCATGGGCATCACGCTGATCCCGGAGATCGCCGTCAACGATGAAAAGACCCGCAATCGCATGCGGATCGTTCCCTTCGCCGAGCCGCAGCCATCGCGCAAGATCGGCCTCGTCTGGCGCACCCGAAGCGGCCGTCAGAACGACCAGCACGCGCTGGCCAGCCTGATATCGGAAGCGGCGAAACGCCTGCTGCAGTAGATTAGGCGACCTTAGCTTTCAAAAACTCCACAGTCCGGCTCCAGGCCAGATCGGCGGCTTTCTTGTCATAACGGGCTGCCGACGTGTCGTTGTTGAAGGCGTGGTTGACGCCGTCGTAGATGTGGATGGTGAAGTCCTTGCCATTGTCGGTCAGGGACTTCTTGTAGGCGTCGATGCCGGCATTGATGCGGTCGTCGAGACCGGCATACTGCAACAGCAGCGCCGCCTTGATCTTCGGTACGTCTTCAACCGGCGGCTGGGCACCGTAATAGGCGACGCCGGCTTTCAGGTCCGGAGAGGCGACGGCCAGCTTGTTGACCATACCGCCGCCCCAGCAGAAACCGATGGCGCCGGCCTTGCCGGTGGTGAGGTCATTGCCTTCGAGATAGGCGACGGTCGCAACCGCGTTATCGACGGTCTGCTTGCCATCCAGTGCGCCGATCATTTCGCGTGCCTTGTCCTCGTCGGCCGGGGTTCCGCCGGCGGGTGAGAGAAAGTCCGGAGCAAGTGCTACGAAGCCTTCCAGCGCCATGCGGCGGGCGACATCCTTGATATGCGGGTTGAGGCCGCGGTTCTCGTGGATGACGATGACGGCAGGCAGTTTGCCGGTCGCATCGACCGGGCGCACCAGATAGCCCTTCATATCGCCACCGGCGCCGGGATAGGTGACATCCTCGGCCTTCACGCGCGGGTCGGCTTCCGGGACGATTTCCGCCTGCGCACTATTGGCGGCCAAGAGCGGCGCGATGGCAGCGGCAGTTGCGGCCGATCCGGTCAGCGCCGTCAGCTTGCGCATGAAGGCGCGGCGGTCGAGGCTCAGATGGGTGTACTCGTCATAGGCGTTGATCATCGCCTGGGTGATCTGCGGCTTGTCCATGCTTTCCTCCTGTGGCCGGCGCCATCAGGTCCGAAGGACCTGCAGGCGCTGCGATAGCGTTCGATCGCGACATCACGTCCTGCCGAGGAAACAGAATTGCGGCACTTGAAGCATTAGACAATGACAACGTCGCTGAGTTGACGCAAACGTGATCCGGCCAGCGTCAGCCGGATCACGTTTCTTGCCTACTGCATATACCAGCCATGGCTGACGACGAGCGACTGGCCGGTCAGCGCATTGGTCTCGAAACCGGCAAACAGCAGCGCTACTTCGGCGACATCCTCGACAGTGGTGAACTGTGCATCCACCGTGCCGCCAAGCATCACCTTCTTGATGACCTCGTCTTCGGAAATGCCGAGTTCCTTGGCTTGCTCCGGAATCTGCTTGTCGACCAGCGGCGTTCGCACGAACCCGGGGCAGATGACATTGGCGCGCACGCCGTCCGGTCCGCCTTCTTTGGCAACCACGCGGGCAAGGCCAAGCAGGCCGTGTTTGGCGGTAACATAGGCCGATTTCAGCGGCGAGGCTTCGTGCGAATGCACCGAGCCCATATAGATGATCGCCCCGCCCTTCTGCGCCTTCATATGCGGAATGCAGGCCTTGGTGGTGAGGAAGGCGCCGTCGAGATGGATGGCGAGCATCTTCTTCCAATCGGAAAAGGCATAGTCCTCGATCTTGTTGACGATCTGGATGCCGGCATTGGAGACCAGCACGTCCACTCGGCCCCATTTGGCAACGACTGCGGCGACGCCTGAATTGACTGCGTCTTCGCTGGTGACGTCCATGGCAAGGCCGATCGCCTCGCCCGGTCCCTGCGCCGTCAGGTCCTTGGCCGTCGCTTCCGCCGCTTCGAGCTTCAGGTCGGCGATGACGACCTTGGCGCCTTCCGAGATGTATTTCTTGGCGATCGCCAGGCCAATGCCACTGGCCGAGCCGGTGACGATGCAAACCTTGTCCTTGAGTTTCATGGTTTTAACTCCCTATTTTGCAAGATAATCATGGACCACTTCGCCGAGACCCAGCGTCAGGTCGGAGAGGATATGGACGGCGGATTTGACCTCCAGTACCGGCAGATCGGCGACCGGGGCCAGTGCGTGCGGGAACAACGCCAAGGCACCCGGACCTTCCCATGCGCCCTTTACCGTCAGGTCTTCGAGATAGTAGCGGACCAGTTCGCAGATGCGCGGCGTGCAATCGACATGCGGAATAATCTTTAGCATGAAGTTTGGCTGTTTCAGACTTTCCAGAACCTTGGCCGTGTCGAGCGTGCGGTGCTTGAAGCCCATCGTCGCGGTCGCCACGCGCTGGCCGCCATACTCGAGCGTGCCGACCAGCGCATCCTTCATCGATGTCAGCGACGGCTCGGCCAGTTTCTTCGGAAAGCCCCAGATCTCGCGGCCACCGGCGATCGGCGCGTCGTCATTGAGATACATCGAATGAACATAACCGCCGTGCACGCCCTCATAAGTGACCGGGATGACCTGGCCGGACTCGGTGTAGTCGCCGAAACCGGTGGAGTCCGGCATGCGGATGAATTCGTATTTCACCAGCGGTTCATCGAACTGCAACGGCTCCGGCACCACGCGGCGCAACGCTTCCGGATCGGTGCGGTAGGTGATGATCATGTATTCGCGGTTGACGAACCGGTACGGACCCGGCGGATAGGATGGGCTCGTCAGCGGCATGGCAAAGGCATTGCGAACGACATCTTCGATTTTCATGATTTTTTCCCACGCAGGCGTTGCTCGGCAAGATCGAAAACCCGTATCCCATTGGTCGGGCGCGTGCGGTTCAGCCAATCCGGATGATTGAGCGTTTCGACCACATCGTCATGCCCGGCTTTCCAGTGCTCCTCGACCGAGAGCCGCGAAAACTCGTAATCCTTGGAACCGCTTTCATAGGCCGCATGCCGGTAAATCAGGTGCACCATGGTGACGGCGCAATCATTACCGATCTTTTCGAGCAGCCGCGCATCGGGATCGTCTCTCAGCTGCTCCGGCAGTTTTTCCATCAACCGTTTGGCCGCCATGCGGACAGTCTGCAGTTTGCGGAACTGGTCGGTATTCAGGCGCGTGCGGCTGGAGAAGCGGATTTCCTTTTCGCGCGCCTCGACATCGAACAGGTCCTTCGGCAACTGTCCCTTGGCGCTGAACAGATCGACCTGGAAGATGCACATGTCGCTCTCCAGTTCGCTGCCGCCGAGAATGCGCTGGAGAGGCGTATTGGAGACGATGCCGCCATCCCAATAGTAGCGGCCGTCGATTTCCACCGGCGCGAAGCCGGGCGGCAGGGCGCCGGAAGCGGCCACGTGTTTCGGCGAAAAATCGCATTCCGTATTGTCGAAATAGTTGAAATTGCCGCTGACGACATCGACAGCACCGAGGCTGAGGCGGACGGCACCGGCATTGATCAGGTCGAAATCGATCAGGCCGGCCAGCGTCTCCTGGAGAGGAGCGGTATCATAAAGGCTGATCGCCGCCATCGGATCGCCCGGAATATTCCAGGGCGCAAAGGCCCGCGGCGTAAAGAAGCCGGGCACCCCCGTCAGCGAACCGAGAACGGCAGCCGATTCGTTGAACCATTTGCGCATCACATCGCCATTGCCGAGGAAATGGCCCGGCAGACCGGACGAGACGCGATGCCAGAAGGTGCGCAAATTATCGACACGGGCATCGACCGGGCTGCCGGCGATGATCGCAGAATTGATGGAGCCAATGGAGATGCCGGCCAGCCAATCGGGGCGGATACCGGCTTCGTGCAGAGCCTCGTAGGCACCGGCCTGATAGGCGCCGAGAGCACCGCCGCCCTGAAACACCAGAACGGTCTTTCCCGTCGAAATGGTACTCACTGAATGCGCCCCCTTCGTATGCTGCAATTGCGAAATGTTAGCACTTGGAAATGACGGCGTCCTGCTTCCGCAAATTAAGTTTTCGTAATGCGGGACGAGCAGAAGGAAAGCTTATTTCATTTATATTCAATACATTAGAAGAAAACTCGACCCGCCGCCCTACCCGATCTCCGAGATGCTAACCCAGGACTGTGCGCTGTGCAATGCAACAGAATGTGACGCCGGACCCTGTCAAAAACTGGCGATGTGAACCGCGAAAAGCACCCACAGGACGAAATTCAATACGAACCCGATGACGAAAAGCCGCTGGCGGATGCGCAACCGGTTGGATGTTACATGAATATAGGCATGGGCAAAACGGCTGAGCACAAACAGCCAGGCAATGGCGACCACGGCATGATTGACGCCCGCCGTTACATACAACAGCGTGCAAACCAGAAAGAAGAGCACGGGCAGCTCGAACTGGTTGATCAGGCTGCGGGCGACGGTGGCGCTGGGCTCTGGCTCGATGGCGGGAATCCAGAAATCCGATGCCTTGGCCGTTCCCGCGCGCACGGCAGTGTAACGCCGCCTCAGCATCAGGAAATAGATCGCGTGGACCAGCGCAACCTGCGCGATGACCGGCCAGAAGATTGCAGTCGATATGGGCATGATCACTCCGTCGATTCGAACCTGACTTGATCTATAGCGGGCGGGCGGGAAATCCAGAACAGAACGGCGGTGCTCCTGTAGGCCGATCCATGCTTGACAGCTGTTTTATGAATGAAGGATGTTCGAAACAATACTTCTGCAGCCGCGAGAAAGAATCGTATGTCCGAACAGCATGCTCCCGTAGCCTCATTGCCCACCCATCATGCGAGCGCGATGCGCGGACGCGATCCGCACGAACACCACCGGGTGGCAACACCGCTCGAACTGCTGTTCGACCTGACCTTCGTCATCGCCTTTGGCGTTGCCGGGTCGCAGCTTGCCCATCTGCTTGCCGAAGGCCATTACGCCGCCGGGCTGATGGGCTTTGGATTTGCGATGTTCGCCGTCTGCTGGGCCTGGGTGAACTTCTCGTGGTTTGCCTCCGCCTTTGACACCGACGACTGGATTTACCGGCTGACCACGATGGTGCAGATGGGCGGCGTGCTGATCCTGGCACTCGGACTGCCGCAGATGTTTGAATCGATCGACAAGGGCGCCCATGTCGACAACGGCATCATGGTGCTCGGTTATGTCATCATGCGCGTGGCGATGATTTTTCAATGGCTGCGCGCCGCACGGCACACGCCGGAATGCCGCTCAGCCTGCCTGTCCTATGCGACGGCGATCTCGATTGCCCAGGTCGGCTGGGTGGCGCTGATCTTCATCGACATGCCGCTGCTGCCGACTTTTCTCTGCGTCGTTGTGCTCACCCTCATTGAAATGCTGGGCCCGGTCGTTGCCGAACGCAAGGGCGCCGGCACGCCGTGGCACGCGCATCACATTGCCGAGCGCTACGGTTTGCTGGCGATCATCACGCTCGGGGAAGGGGTCGTCGGAACCGTGGCATCGATCTCGGCCATCGTCGGCGAGCAGGGATGGAGCCTCGACGCCATCCTCATCTGCGTTGCCGGCACCGGCCTTACCTTCGGCATGTGGTGGCTCTACTTCCTGCTGCCGTCCGGCCAGGTGCTGCACCGTTTCCGCGAGCGCTCCTTCCTCTGGGGATACGGCCATATTCTGATCTTCGCATCGATCGCGGCGACCGGCGCCGGTCTGCATGTGGCGGCCTACTATATTGAGCATAAGGCGCATATCAGCGCGGTTGCCGCCGTTCTCACCGTCGCAGTGCCGGTGTTTGCCTATGTCACGCTGGTCTTTGCCCATTACGTCTACCTGCTGCGCAAGCTGGACACTTTCTATCTCGGGCTGATGATCGGCATGACGGCGGTGGTTATCCTGGCGGTCGTGTGTGCTGCTGCCGGCGTCAGCATGACCTTCTGCCTCGTCATCCTGATGTTTGCGCCGCTCGTTCCCGTCGTCGGCTACGAGATCAAAGGCCATCGCTATGGCAGCGCCGCCCTTCAGCGGGCCTTGGACGCCTGAGACAAAGAAAAAGCGGCGAAGATACCTTCGCCGCTTTTTTCATAGTCGGGTTTATCGCCGTCGCTTACATTGCGCCCGGATAGTTCGGGCTTTCGCGGGTGATCGTCACGTCATGGGCGTGACTTTCGCGCAAGCCCGCACCGGAGATACGCACGAAGGTGGCGCGCTCCTGGAAGTCCTTGATCGTTGCGCCGCCGACATATCCCATCGAGGCCTTCAGACCGCCTGCGAGCTGATGCAGAACGCCGGAGACCGGCCCCTTGTATGGAACCTGGCCTTCGATGCCTTCCGGCACCAGCTTCAGGGTGTCGCGGACCTCCGCCTGGAAATAGCGGTCAGCCGAGCCGCGCGCCATGGCGCCGACGGAGCCCATGCCGCGATAGGCCTTGAACGAGCGGCCCTGGTAGAGGAACACTTCGCCCGGGCTTTCATCGGTACCGGCCAGCAGCGAGCCGATCATGCAGGCGGAGGCGCCAGCAGCGATGGCCTTGGCCAGATCGCCCGAGAACTTGATGCCGCCATCGGCGATAACCGGGATATTGGCGGCCTGGGCCGCCTCGACAGCCGACATGATGGCTGCGAGCTGCGGCACGCCGACACCGGCAACGATGCGTGTGGTGCAGATTGAACCCGGGCCAATACCGACCTTGACGGAATCCGCACCGGCATCGATCAGTGCCTTGGTGCCGCTGGCTGTTGCGACATTGCCAGCCATGACGCGAACCGAGTTCGACATGGTCTTGACCTTGGTAACGGCATCGAGGACGCGCTGCGAATGGCCATGCGCGGTATCGACGACGATCAGGTCGACGCCGGCATCGATCAGGCGTTCGGCCCGCTCGATACCATCATCGCCAACGCTGATGGCGGCAGCCGCACGCAGGCGGCCCTGTGCATCTTTCGAGGCATTCGGGTTGAGCTGCGACTTTTCAATATCCTTGACAGTGATCAGACCGACGCAACGGCGGTCAGCATCGATGACCAGCAGCTTTTCGATGCGGTGCGTGTGAAGAAGACGCTTGGCTTCCTTCTGATCGACGTTCTCGGTGACCGTGATCAGGTTTTCACGGGTCATCAGTTCGTAAATTTTCTGGCCCGGATCAGATGCAAACCGCACATCACGGTTGGTGACGATGCCGACCAGGCGGCCGGGTATGCCGCCCGTGGCATTCTCGACGACCGGGATGCCGGAGATCGAATACATCTTCATGAGAGCCAGCGCGTCGGCAAGCGTTGCGTCGGGGCTAATGGTCACCGGGTTGACGACCATGCCGCTTTCGAACTTCTTGACCTGGCGAACCTGCTCGGCCTGTTCGATCGGAGTGAGATTGCGGTGAATGACGCCGATGCCGCCGGCCTGCGCCATGGCGATGGCCAGGCGGCCTTCCGTGACCGTATCCATCGCCGAGGAGAGGATTGGTAGGTTGAGGTCGATGTCCTGGGCAATGCGGGTGGCGATATTCGTCTGCCCCGGCATGACCTCGGAATGTCCGGGTTGCAGAAGAACGTCGTCGAAGGTCAGTGCCTCCAAACCGGTTGCCGTTTCGATGATGCGCGCCATGGCCAAATCCCTTCAGTAAAAGGTGTTCTCCCCGCACAGTTGGGCAACAGTGCGGTGGAAGACTCGCCGCGCTCAAGCGGGCGAGAGTTTCTTGGAAGTTGGCGAGGGCTGGTAACACGGATATGACGGATTGGAAATAGCAAAAGCCCGGCAAGAGTGCCGGGCCAGCCAAGATTCTGTTCGCAACTGCAATATCAGATTTCGAACTGGTAGGTTTCCGGCACGAATCGATAGCCCTGATCGAACTTCTCGATGAAACCGACGGCCGGGAACGGCATGTGGTAACCAACGAATGGCAGCCGGTCCGTGGCGACCATATCGAAGACCTTTTTCCGTGACGCGGCGGCCTTTGTCTTGTCCATGTCGAACTTCACTTCCCAATCCGGCCGCTGCAGCGACAGCACGAAATGGTTGGCGGTGTCGGCGGTCAATACCAGCCCCTTGCCTTCCGATTCGACCTTGAAGATCATATGGCCCGGCGAATGCCCAAAGGCCGCCATCGCGGTGATACCGGGAACCACATCGGCGCCATCGCCGATGAAGGTCATCTTGTCGGCCAGCGGCACGACGTTCTTCAGAACACCCTTGTGCCCACCTTCGGCCGGCGTGCCAACCCGGGCTTCATCCTTCCAGAAATCGAACTCTGTCTGACCCGCAACGTAGCGGGCATTCTTGAAGGCCGGCGCGCCGCCTTCCATCAGGCCGCCGATATGATCGCCGTGCATATGGGTGATGACAACGATACTGACCTGATCCGGAGTGTAACCGGCGTTTTTGATGCCCTCCAGCAGATGACCAGCACCAGCAGCACGCCCACCCTCGCCCATGCCGGTATCGAACAGGATCACCTCCGAGCCCGTATCGATCAGGGTCGGCGAGAAGCCGTTGACGAATTTATCGGTGGGCAGGAAGTTGGCTGTAAGCAGATCAGCGACCGCCTGCGGCGTCTGGTTGGTGCCGAAGGTTTCCTCGGGCTTTTCGCCGATGCGGAGACCGTCGCTGATAACAGTGACGCCAAATTTGCCGATCTTGAAACTGCTGGTCCTGCTGGCCGGTATTTTCATCGTGTCCGCTTTCGGTTCGCTTTGCGCAAAAGCCGTCCGCGTCATCACGAACGGTGCCGCCAGGGCGCCAACGGCTGTAGCTCCAAATAAGGCACGGCGGCTCAAGGGAATAGACGTCGTCATGCTGTTCTCCATTTTTTGATTGGAAGGCGGGCATTTTTGGATTGAACGACGGACCCGTCCAATCACCAAGGCGACATCTAGGGTCTTGACAGGAGATGGCTGTAGAATTCACACGGATGTGATCGCAAAGTGAGGGCCGCATGACGACTTTTGGCAAAAAAGTCCTATGTTCCGGTCGCTCCGCAGTTGCGCAAGGCCATTCGCATGAATCGCATCGTTCCGATGATCCTCGCCGTCGCTCTGTTTATGGAGCAGATGGACTCTACCGTCATTGCTACATCGCTGCCGGCGATCGCCCATGACCTCGGCGTCGGACCGATCACGCTGAAGCTGGCGCTGACATCCTACATGGTGTCGCTGGCGATCTTCATTCCCTTGAGCGGCTGGATGGCCGACCGGTTCGGCGCCAAGCGGATTTTTCGGGCTGCCATTCTCGTCTTCGTCTTCGGCTCGATCCTCTGCGCCGTCGCCGACAGCGTGTTTGCCTTCGTCGTGTCGCGCTTCCTGCAGGGCATGGGCGGCGCGATGATGACGCCGGTCGCACGCCTTGTGCTGGTGCGCTCGACGCAGCGCAGCGAGCTGGTCGGCGCCATGGCGCTACTCACCATCCCGGCGCTTGTCGGGCCACTTGCCGGCCCGCCGCTCGGCGGCTTCATCACCACCTATTTCTCGTGGCACTGGATCTTCCTGATCAACGTTCCGGTTGGCATTATTGGCTACATCCTGTCGGGCATCTATCTGCCGGAGATCAAGAGCGACGCGCCGCCACCAATCGATATCAAGGGTTTCTTCCTCAGCGCCATTGCGGCCTCGGGCACGATGTTCGGGCTGTCGGTGATGAGCCTGCCGGCACTGCCGCCACAGATCGGCGCTGCCGCCGTCGTCATCGGCATCATCTGCGGGTTCCTCTATGTCCGCCATGCGCGGCGCCACCCTGCCCCGCTGCTCGATCTCAACCTGTTCAAGGACAGCGCGTTTCGGGCAGCAGCGATCGGCGGCACGCTGTTTCGCATCTCGATCGGTGCCGTCCCCTTCCTGATGCCGCTGATGCTGCAGGTCGGCTTTGGCCTGACGCCGTTCCAGTCGGGCATGATCACCTTCGTCGGCGCCGTTGGTGCGCTGACGACAAA
Organism: Pararhizobium sp.; assembly: GCF_965279435.1. Lineage (NCBI taxonomy): Bacteria > Pseudomonadati > Pseudomonadota > Alphaproteobacteria > Hyphomicrobiales > Rhizobiaceae > Pararhizobium > Pararhizobium sp. Next base: position 2,363,805 of record NZ_CBDIHY010000003.1, on the reverse strand, counting down.
ATTCTTTGCCAAGCGCGTGCTGATCTTTGCCGGTTTCCGCACGACACTGATCTTTGCCTGCATCACCGGCACGATCCTGACGTTCGTCAATGGCCTGTTCACGCCGGCAACGCCCTATGCCGTTATGATGTTCATCCTGCTTTTGGCCGGCTTTGCCCGTTCGTTTTTCTTCACCAGCGTCAATGCACTGGGGTTTGCCGACATCCCGGATTCGATGGCAAGCAAGGCCACATCGATGACCGCCGTGCTGCAGCAGATGAGCCTGGCGCTCGGTGTTGCCGTTGCCGGCGCCATTCTTGAGATCGAAACGACGCTGACGGGATCGAAGCTGGAGCTGGGGGATTTCCAGCTCGCCTTCATGCTGATCTCGGCGATCACCCTGACGGCGATCATTCCGCTGATCGGCATGTCGAAGACGGCTGGCGCATCGGTCTCCGGCCACCGGATGCGGACAGATCCGGAGACAGAGACGATCAGCGTCAAGTAAGGCGGGAATGGCCTATTGCGGCCGCTCGCAGACTGCCGACAGCTTGTTACCATCGGGATCGCGAACGAAGGCTGCATAGAAGTGCGCGTGGAACGGCCGCAGACCCGGCGCGCCCTCGTCGGTGCCGCCATGGGCAAGGGCTGCCTGATAGAATGCGTCGACCACGGCGCGGCTTTCCGCCTCGAGCGCGACCATCGAACCATTGCCGATCGTGGCAGTCTTGCGGTTGTGCGGCGTGACCACCCAGAGCCGGCAGCGGCTATCGCTCTCGGCGCCATAGCCGATCTCGACATCATCCTGCTTGCGACGCTTCAAACCCAGCGGCGCGAGCGCTGCGTCATAAAACAGCTGCGCCCGGTCGAGATCATTGCTGCCGATGGTCACATAGAGAAGCACGGCTCAATCGGCCTCCACCGAATCCCGCTCGTCCACCACTTCGCGCTCGTCAATCTCGGTCTCGCTATCATAGAGCGAGCGGGCACCGGGCTTGCGGCCCTTGAAGCCCTTGGCGAGCAGGAACATCTCGACCGATTCGGCCCGCGAGGCCGCCGGCTTCACATGGATGACCTGCTTGAAGTTCTGCTTCAGCAAAGTCAGCAGCTCACGTTCTGCGCCGCCCTGGAAGGTCTTGGCCAGAAAATGCCCGCCCTCACCGAGAACGTCGATAGCGAAATAGGCCGCGACTTCGCAGAGATGCATGGTGCGGATATGGTCTGTCTGGCGATGGCCCGTGGTGGGCGCCGCCATGTCCGAAAGCACCAGATCCGGCGTGCCGCCCAGCGCCGTCATCAGCTTTTCCGGCGCCGTCGGGTCGAGAAAGTCCAGCTGCAGGATATGGACGCCGGCCAGCGGGTCGAGCTCGAGAAAATCGATCGCCACGACCTTCGGATCGCTATCGGTCGAGTTCGTCACCTTGGCGGCGATCTGCGACCAGCTGCCAGGTGCCGCGCCCAGATCGATGATGCGCTTGGCGCCGGTGAGGATCTTGTGCTTCTCGTCGATCTCCAAAAGCTTGAACGCCGCGCGGGCGCGATAGCCTTCAAGCTGGGCGCGCTGCACATAGGGATCGTTGATATGCCGCTCGATCCAGCGCCGGGACGACGCCTTCAGCTTGCCCTTCTTGACCTTCTGGCCAAGCTTGCGCCCGGTGCGGTTTCCGCCGATCGGGGGTTTTGTCATTGTGAGTTTCCTTCGTGGGAACCGTACTGCATGCCGCGCGGATGGCGGCGGGCGCGGCCACGCCGCCAGACACCATCATCGGCCATCATATCGGTCAAAAGCCCTTCGCGCAGGCCGCGATCGGCAACGCGCATGCGCTCAGATGGCCAGCGACGGCGAATGGCTTCAAGAATGGCGCATCCGGCCAGAACCAGATCGGCCCGGTCCGGCCCGATGCAGGGATTGGCGGCACGGGCGGTGAAATCCCAGGACAGAAGCCGCGCCTGCATCGCCGAGACCTCGTCGTCCGACAGCCAGAGGCCATCGACCTTGCGGCGATCATAACGCGGCAGATCGAGATGCACACCAGCCAGCGTCGTTACCGTACCGGAGGTGCCGATCAGGTGAAATCCGTTCTCGTCGCCGGGATTGTCGAGCGTGTGGATGGCCGGGCAATCGAAATTGGACAGCATGCCCTGAACCTCGACCACCATCGCCTCGAAGCTTTCCGGCGAGACGTCCTGGCCGCCATGACGCTCCGACAGCGTCACGACGCCGACCGGCAGCGATGTCCAGTGGGTGATGTGATTGGCCAGCCGGCTCGACCGGTTCTCACCGATCTTGATGACGGCGATTTCCGAGGAACCACCGCCGATATCGAACAGCACCACTGACTTGGTTTCGCGCCCGACCAGCGACGAGCAGCCGGAAACGGCAAGCCGCGCCTCGGTCTCGCGGTTGATAATCTCCAGCTCCAGGCCGGTTTCTGCCAGAACGCGCTCCAGAAAAGCCTCGCCGTTTTCCGCAGCACGAGCGGCCTCGGTGGCAATCAGCCGGGTCTTGCGGATCTCGCGGGTCTTCAGCTTGGCAGCGCAGACTTTCAAGGCCTCGATCGACCGGTCCATCGCATCCTGCGACAGGCGGCCGGACGCACCGAGCCCTTCGCCCAGCCGGACGATGCGCGAAAACGCATCGACGACACGGAACTGGCCCGGACGGGTCGGCTGCGCAATCAACAACCGGCAATTGTTGGTGCCGAGATCGAGCGCCGCATAAAGCGGCGAGCCTGAATCGGAGCCATAGGAAAACGCCTGGCCATTGCCACGCCGCTCGTGACCATTGGCGCCGGACGACGGACGCTCTTCGGTCCGCGCACTGGAAGCGGAAGGCTGCGACGTCGGCTGTTTTGCGGCGTCACTGACGGGCCGAGGCTTTTCGGTGACCGCAAGCGGGCGGCCCTGCAGGCTGCGGCGCTGCCTGCTCTTCTTGCTGCGTTTGCGGCTGGACGTGTCTACGCCTGGGACCACAACGGCCTTTGGACCAGCGGCCTCGGCGACTGCACCGGAGGCAACGGAAGGCTGTGCCTGGCCGGATTTGGAACGGCGCCTGCGCTTGCGTTTGCGCACCGGTTCTCCGGTGGCATCTGTCACTTCGGGACGCCGTGTTTCTCCGTTACCAACGGAGGAACTGGCATTCGCAGAGGCTGCGCGGGACGGTTTTCCCCGCCTGCGCTTGCCTTTGCCGGAACGAGGTACTGACTGCCCATCGTTGCGGTCTGCTGCCGACGCCCCGGAAACGGACGGCTGTTCGCCGTTGTCGGGGTCTCTCACGTGTCTGTCCATTGCGCCGCGCGGAACGATAGCCGCTCAAGGCGCTCTCTTGATTTTCGTTGGGTGGACTTTACCAGTGCCGTCCCAATTCGCCAAATTCTTTTTGCACGGCGTGCAGTAAGTGCCCATCGCGCACCTTTCACAGTGGCCTCTGCGAGTTTTTGCCGGGGCTTGCGGATTTTTTGCCAAAATCTATTGCATCCCCCGATCTTTTGTTTATAAGCCCGCCTCACCGGCTGGGCACAAACATCGCCCAAGCAGTTTTGGGGAATAGGTTAACGGTAGACCCACGGACTCTGACTCCGTTAGTCCTGGTTCGAATCCAGGTTCCCCAGCCATGTTTTTCTTTACGTCTTTTTGGTTTCGCTAACGTAACGTTTGTGGACATTTTGGAAATTGCTTTCTCGCGCAGTCGGGGATTACGGTTCAAAAGTGCGAATCGAGGATAGAACGCACACCGCGAAGGCTGCGACCGGTTATTGCAGCGATTTTCCTCCTCTGTGCATTCAGCGAGCACTAAGCGCGTCACACAGCCGTCCCGATGCCAGTTGCCATGCAATCTCTCTCTAGGCCGTAGACTCATAACGATCTGATCCAAATTCTAGCTGCTGCCAATTTGACGGCGGCGAGAAAGTTCATCGGGTCTTTGTCGTAACGGGTGGCGATGCCTCTGAACTGTTTGAGTTTGCTGAAGAAACGCTCAACGAGATTGCGCTGCCGGTAAACCCATCGGCTGAAAGGGAAGCTTCCCTTCCGATTGCTTTTGGCCGGGATATTGGCCCATGCCTGCCGTTGCTTTGCAAATGCTCGTATAGCGTTGGTATCGTAGGCCTTGTCCGCCAGCAGGATCGCGCCCTTGGAGATTGTCTGTAACAATGGTTCCGCCATGCGGTCATCATGGGCTTGGCCGGCTGTGAGTGCGAGACGCATCGGTCGACCATCGGCATCGACAACGGCGTGGGTTTTGGTGGTCAAGCCGCCACGGGAACGTCCCATGCAGCCATCGTCTTGATCCCCCTTTTTCCCGTCGCCGCATGTTGATGAACACGGACACAGGAGCTGCCGATCATGACGATATCGCCATCGAAAGCCTTGGAAATCTCGCCCAGAACATGATCCCAGACGCCTGCTTTGCGCCATCGCACGAACCGGTTGTAGCAAGTTGTATACGGACCATATCGATCCGGAACGTCTGCCCAAGGGCGAGTCTGTCCGGAACCGCCACAAGATGCCGTTGATCACCCGCCGGTCATCAACCCGGGGCGCGCCGCGCGGCTTATTCGGCAACAAGGGTTGAATAACACTCCACTCGAAATCGGTGAGATCAAACCGGCGACGGGTCATCAGAAGCCTCCATATCAAGGCTTCAGTGAATCAAAATCAAACCGATTTGAAAATCCGGTTTATGAGTGCGCGGCCGAATAAGGCAGCCAGCCTCGTAAAAATCGGGGTTTCATTTTCCGGAAAAATCTGCGAAAGGCCTGTCGTCCGCAAGGACAGGGCGCGGCTGCTATTAGATTTAGAATAGGGCCGGGCGGGTAGATTGACGTCTCTCTCGCTGCCACGAAACGCCGTGGCCGTCCCTTTTATTGGCTCATGCCAATCCTATGACGACGTCAACACGTTGAATATCCATTATATTTCAAGCCCATTCATGGCATTTCGGCCATGCTTTATGGCTGCCTGTTGAACCGCTCCGCGCAAGCAATAGGCGCTATTTTGGCGTTTTGCTGATGATCTCCTGGAATAGCGAATATGGACGGACAAGCAGTTGCGGCGGCGCGGGTTGCCTTTGAACGGGGCGACTATCTGGAAACCCTGACGCTTCTCAGTCCTTTGCTAGGGACAGCCACGGATGCAGCCCCGCTCGTTCTTCTCGGCGACGCGCTCGAAAAGCTCGGGTTGCCGGCCGAAGCGGCACAAGCCTTCGAGCAGGCTGCGCCCCATGCCGGCCGCGATGCCGGCACACTGCTTGGCCGTGCGACGGCGCTTTATGTCGAGGCCGGCGATGACAACCGCGCGCAACTGATCGGCATCAAACTGCTGGACACGATGCCGGACGATGCCACCCTGGCCTATAGCCTGGCTCATTCGTTCCGGCGCACCGGCGACACCGCTCTTGTCGATCTCGTCAAACCAACGCTGGCCAACAGCGATCAACCCGATCATCTAAAACTTGCCGGGGACATTCTTGGCGACAGCGAGCGCAATCCACTGACGCTGAGCGTGTTTCGCAAGCTTGCGGCGCTGTTTCCCGACGATCCCTATACGCAGTTCAAATTCATGTCGGTGGCGCGCGACTTCTGCGATTTCGAGGCGATCGAAAAGCTCGAGCATGCGAATGCCGGTCAGCTGGCAAGCGGCGACCTCTCCGCACTTGAGGGGGAAACCGCCTATTCGAACCTGTTGCGTTGCGGCGACGAGCGGCTGAACCGGCTGGCGACAAACAATCCCGGCCTGATATCGATCCCCTCCCAGGCCAGCAGCAGACAGCGACGGATGCGGCAGCATCCCTGGGGCACGCGCATCCGTATCGGTTATCTCTCCAGCGATTTCTGGAGCGAGCATGCGACGATGCGGCTGCTGCAAAGCGTGCTGGAGGCGCATGACGGCACGCAGTTTGACGTGACGCTCTACTGCTATACGCCCGAGCGTCACACCGTCGCCAATGGCCACCGGTCAAAATGGGGCCGGATCGTTCCCCTTCACGGCAAGACCGATGCGCAGGCAGCCGATATCATCCGCCAAGATAACATCGACATCCTCGTCGACCTCAAGGGTCATACCGGCGGCTCCCGGTCGAACATTCTCAACCAGATGGTAGCGCCCATTCAGGTCGCCTTTCTCGGTTTTCCCGGCAGCGCCGTCAATGTCGATTGCGATTATGTCATCGGTGACCGGATCGTGCTGCCCAAAAATTCCAGACAGAACTACCACGAGAAATTCTGCTTGCTGCCGGAAAGCTACCAACCCAACGATCCAACGTACCGGGCTCTACCGCCCGCCATCGACCGGCAGGTGCTCGGCTTGCCTTCAGACCGTTTCGTCTTTGCCGCCTTCAATGCGGCCCGCAAGGTATCGCTGGCGGTGGTTGATCGCTGGGCGGAGATCCTGCGGCGGTCCGAACGTTCGGTTCTCTGGGTGATGATCGACGGCGACTTGGCTCGCAGCAATTTCCTCGCCGCCTTAGGCAAACGTGGGGTTGCGGCCGACAGAATCGTCTTTGCAGCCCCGACCGGCTATGGCGCCCATATCGCCCGTTTGCAGGCGGCCGATATCGGACTCGATACGTTCCCCTATAATGGCCACACAACCACATCGGACAAATTGTGGGCGGGCCTTCCGGTTGTCTCGCTGACGGGGAGCAATTTCGCCTCGCGGGTTTCCGAAAGCCTGCTGACGGCGCTTGGCCTGCCGAACCTGGTGGCCGCGACACCGGATGCCTTTGTCGAACTGGCGATTAAACTGTCGCAAAGTCCGGATGACGTGACACTGCTGAAGCAGCAGATTTCCGGAAACAGGTTTCTGGCGCCGCTGTTTGATGCCGAACGGTTCTGCCGCCACCTGGAAAGCGGTTATACAATGATGGTGGATCGGGCCAAGGCCAAGCTTCCGCCTGACCATTTCGAGGTGCCCCGCCTGCCGGTTCGCACAGCACCTTTCTCGAAGCGAGCGTAAAGTCATCCGGCTAGAGAATACACTTTCGGTATTTTGTGCATCGCTTGCCAGATTGCCGGTACAGCGACATGACAATCAATGCTACAGATCGCTGCCATGTCACCCAAGCAGGGGCGTGCCTGCCGCAATCACCTATCGCCGTCAGTCCATCGAAACGGCCCTGACCGGCCTTGTCGGCGTCAATTGTTGAAAGGGCCATCCATGGCCGAGAAATTCATCGTTATCCCCTATCGCAAGGTTCGGGGTGGAGTGGGCCCGGGAGAGATGCGCCAGGCATCCAATGCTGCGAGCGCCGAAAAGATTGCGGCGGCTATGGCCGAACGATTTATCGGTGTGGCGGCCTATGCCGTCGAGGTCGATGAGGAAAGCGGCGACATGACCAGTCCGCGCCTGCTGGTGCAATTTGGCGAGATCGCTGAACTGCCGTCGAGCTGATTTCGCCCCCGGCTCCGGCGTATTTAGGAGCGGAAAGGGCATTTTTCCCGGTGCTTTGGCGGTTTTGCCGCCTTCACCGGTCTTTTCGAGGAACATTCGCCTTGCAGCGACGTTTATCGGGCAGTTGCCGTCAACGTTTGCTGGCACAGGCACCATTTCTCGAAAGGATATGTCCGCCATGAATCAACGTTTTGATCCCACTGAAAACCGCAACGTGAATCCTGCAGCATGGCCAGCCGAACAGGCAGGCCCGCGTATCGATCCGGTGACAGGCGCTCCGGTGAACGATCCGTTGGCCAATCAGCGGCGGCCGGAAGAAATCGAACCCCGCTCGGCACGCTCGAAATGGCCGGTCCTGATCATCCTGCTTGCCGGTCTGGTTCTGGCGCTGCTTGTCTGGCTGCCGGCAGAATTGTCGACCGACCAGACCAACGGCACGGCAACACAGCCGACGCCGACGGAACAGACGACCACACCGCCAGCCAACACCGTGACGCCGCCCGCTGACAATAGCGCAACGCCCGGCACGGCAACTCCGGACACCAACGTGACGCCAAATACCACAACCACCCCGAACGCCACGCCGATGACCCCGGAAACCCCGGCGACCGGTACCGATACGCAGGCACCCGCTACCGGTACTGCCCCGCAGAACTAACTGCGATCAACGTTTGATACGGATGGCGGAGCTGCTTTGGCGGCTCCGCCATTTTTTTATGCGCGACCCGGGAAAATTGCGGACCGGCATTTTGCAAATGAACCAAATGTCGCGCCATCCGTTTCTCCCTCAATCCCATCAGAATGAGGACATAGCGATGACCGGCAGGACACCAAAAACCACAGGGCGCGAGGATGACTACCGCGACTACGAGGAACGCGATCTTACCGAAGGCTGGCCCTACGCGGACGCCACCCCTGGTACAGAGACCAAGGTCGGCAATGGCTCTTATGGAGAGGGCGCGGAGAATTTCGATGAAGCGGGAAATCCCGGTTTCCAGCGTAGCAACGATACCGCAATCGAAAGTGAAAATGGCCCCGACCTTTTTGGCGACGATACCGAAGCGGATGTCGATGACGATGCGCTGGAAGATCTGATTGCCAACAGGCTCGAGGACAGCAATATCGACACATCGGGTGTCGATATCAAAGCCCGCCGTGGCGCTGTCTTGCTGAAGGGCTCGGTCGATACCGCACATGAGGCGCGCCAGATCGAAGCATTGATCTATGCCGTTCCCGGCGTGATCAGCATCCGCAACACCCTGGAAACAATCGGCGCAGACAGCGGCATTCCGGCCGACTGGGACGATTGATCGCCAGACTTTCGCCGCAGCTCAGCAAGAGGAGCAGCGGCTTTTGATGCGAATGCGGGAGGGGCCTCATGCAGAAGGTGGGCGCCGGCGCGGCCGGAAGCCGGGATAATTCCCATCGTTCCAAAGAGACTGGCACGCCCGCCAAATTTCTGGTCGGGATTGGCCGTGGCGTAGGCGGTGCGCTGTTGTTTGCACTGCCGATGCAGATGACCATGGAAATGTGGGCGCTTGGTTTTACCATGGACCGATGGCGTCTGGTGCTGCTTCTGGTGCTGGCCATCCCCCTGTTGGTCGGCATCTCCCATCGGATCGGGTTCGAGGAGACGTTTTCCTGGAAGGTGGCCATCCGTGACGCGATGATCGCCTATGGCATCGGCATCGTCACAAGCGCCGTCATGCTGTCTTTGTTCAAGCTGCTGATGGCCGGCATGCCGGCAGAGGAGATCACCGGCAAGATCGCGGTCCAGGCCATTCCCGCGAGCATTGGCGCACTGCTTGGGCGCAGCCAGCTCGGTAGCGGCAAGGACGACACCGGAGACGAGCAACAATCCAGCTATGGCAGCGAGCTTTTCATGATGGCGGTCGGCGCCTTGTTCCTCAACCTGAACATGGCGCCGACGGAGGAAATGATCCTGATTGCCTACAAGATGACGCCATGGCATGCGCTGGCGACCATCGTGATGTCCATCACGCTGATGCACGCGTTCGTCTATGCCGTCTCCTTCAAGGGTGGCCACGAGTTATCCAGCGATACGCCATGGTGGCATGCCTTTATCCGCTTCACTTTGCCCGGCTACGTTATCGCCCTGGTTATCAGCCTTTACGCGCTCTGGAGTTTTGAACGGCTGGATGGTGGATCATTCACGCCCGCGATGATGGCGATGATCGTTCTTGCCTTTCCCGGCGCCATCGGCGCCGCTGCGGCGCGGCTCATTCTGTGAGGAGCTACTATGGCTGACGCAACACCGGTCCAATCGAACAGCCGCACGGTCGGGCGCGGTGCGCACTGGATCGAATGGCTGACGGGTGGAATCTGTGCCCTGCTTGTGGCCGCGATGATCGGCTGGATCACCTACCATGCCATCGTTTCATCCGGCGGCGTGCCGCAACTCGCCGTTCAAATCCTTCGTCAGCAGCCGGCTCCCGGCGGCGGATACATGGTCTCGTTCAGCATCGAAAACAAAGGGGCACGAACCGCCGCTTCCGTCCCGGTCAAAGGTGACTTGATGAATGGGGACATGGTGATCGAAACGCAGGAAATCACCTTCGATTATGTCCCGGCACAATCGGCCACTACAGGCACACTCCTGTTCCGAACCGATCCGGCCGCCCACGAGCTCCACATCCGTGCGTCAGGCTACACCGATCCCTGATCGGCACAGCGTAAGTCAGAGGTGATTTTCGTTGGGGACTGAAGGGACCGGGGAAACGGCGTTCCACTGGAACTGGCTGCTGGAAGGATCACCTGCACCGGGCACCCAGAAGCTGGCCGGCGGCATCGAGCGGCCGACCGGTTTCGATAGTAGCACCTTCACGGCACGTCTTGCTTCGGATGGATGAGAAAACAGACGGCCATCCAGGCTCCAGACGCCGTACTTGACCGCGACAAAGCGGAAACCGTTATCGTCGCGCATCAAAGCGCCCACGGCTTCGCCGCCGAACTCTATCACCTGCTTCTGCATGAAATACGCTCCCGCCGCCGCTTTTCACGACGGTCATTTCCATTCGCTGCGCAACGCACAGCAGACCGAGCCCTCGCCTTCAGCCAACCCACATAACGGGCGACTTTGACGTTTGTTCCAGCTTCAAGGAAATTAATCGGGGAAATCAGAAAATGACTGGGCGCCGGAGATCACACCGGCGCCTCTGCATTGATCAGGCCAGAAACCGGTCAGGCCGGAACGGCTTGATATCGATCACGGTCTTTTCGCCGGTCATCTTTTCGGCAAGGGCGCGGCCGGTGACCGGGCCAAGCGTCATGCCGTGGTGGGCGTGGCCAAAGGCAAACCACAGGCCTTCGTGACGGGGTGCCTTGCCGATGATCGGCATCATATCCGGCGTGCAGGGGCGGGCGCCCATCCAGGGCTCGTCGTCGCGGCGTTCTGCCAGCGGGAAGAATTCGCGGGCAACGCGCTCGGCCCGTGTCAGCTGAACGGGGGTTTTCGGGGCGTCGCGATTGGCAAATTCGGCACCGGTGGTGAGGCGGATGCCGCGCAGCATCGGCGCCAGGAAATAACCTTTTTCGGCATCGAGCACCCAGTTGTTCAGCTGTGCGCCCTCTTCCATGCCGTAATGCATGTGATAGCCGCGCTTGACCGCCAGGGGGAACCGGTAGCCGAGTTTCTTCGTAACCGTATCGGCCCAGGGGCCAAGCGCCACGACGACCTCCTTGGCCTCCAGTGGCCCTTCCGGCGTAGCCACGCGCCAGCCTGCACCTTCGAGGATATGCTCAAGCGTCGCCGCATCACCGGATACCAGACGGCCACCGAGCGACTGGAAATAGCTGAGATAGGCCTTGTTGAGGCTGTGCGGATCGCGGATCGACCAGGGATCGGTCCAGCGCAGGCCGCCGGTGAGGTCTGCCCGGATCGACGGCTCCATCACCTTCAGCTCGCTACTGGACAGCTTCTGATGGTTGACGCCGAACGTCGATGACAGCTTTTCCGCTTCCTTGTAGGCCGCATCGCGCGCGCCCTCGGTGCGGAAGACCTTCATCCAGCCATCCTTGCGGATAAGATCGCCGGCACCGGACGCGTTGATCAGGTCGGCATGTTCGGCGATCGAGTTCTCGATCAGCGGCGCATACATCGAAGCGATGTTCTGGTGCTGGGTAAAACCCGAATTCCACCAGTAACGGATAAGGAACGGTACGAGGCCAGGCAGCGCGCGGATGTGGTAATGCGCATCGATGGTGTTGTTCAGCGCATAACGGAACAGCGCGCCGAAATCGTGCGGGAAACCATAGGGAAAGACACCCTCGCGCTGGATCAGGCCGGCATTGCCATAGGAGGTTTCTTCGCCTGCGCCGCGACGATCGAGCAGCACCACGGATTTACCGCGCCGCGCAAGGTGGATGGCCGTCGACAGGCCGACAATGCCTGCGCCCAAAACAACGACGTCTGTCTTCATGTCCGGTTCCCCGCTCTGCTGTTCTGCTTATTTCTTCAGTCTGGTCATGATCTGCTCAAGGAACCCAAGCATCAGCGCGGAGACCACGAACGCGATATGAATGATGGTCGCCCACATCAGCGCCTCACTGGTGTAGTTCTGCACATTCAAGAAAATCTGCAACAGATGAATGGATGAGATCGCCACGATCGACGATGCCACCTTGATCTTCAGGCTGCCGGAATCAAGCTTGCCAAGGAACGACACCTCGGCATCGGCCTCGTCGAAACGGCTGACGAAGTTTTCGTAGCCGGAGATCATCACCATGACGATCAGGCTGGCAACAAGTGCTGCATCGATCAGGCCGAGCATAGCAAGGATCATGTCCGATTCGTCATACGTGAAGACCATGATGGCGATCTTGTAGAACTTGTAGACGAAGGACACCGCATAGAGCGCAAGCGCTCCGACCAGCCCTAGGTAAAAAACCACCAGGAGCCAGCGGCTCGACAGGATGATTCTTTCGACGATGAGTTCCAGCGATTTCATGCTTCGCGCAGCTCCGGAATGTGCAATTGCGAGATAGTCCGGTCATGAATAGCCAAGCCCATTGCCTTGGGCAAGGCAGAAGCGGGCTGCCCCGGTGAGACATTGAGCCTCAAACGGCAAAAGGGAGCGATGCTTTCGCATCACTCCCTTCCGTTCACGCATCACCTGAGATGGGATCAGGTGCGGCGCATGAGGCCCGCCACCAGCGAGATGACGAGAAAGGCGAGGAACAGGAAGAACAGAATCTGTGCAATACCTGCAGAAGCGCCAGCAATACCACCGAAGCCCAAAACACCGGCGATGATGGCAACAACGAGGAAGACGAGAGCGTAATACAGCATCGGAAATTCTCCTTAGTTTAATTCATTGCTGGATAAACGCCGGACGCGAACCTTTGTTCCGGGAAAAAAGGCGGGCTTCCGCCCACTGCGATTGAAACTAACCATTAACCATGGCGCGAAAGATCGCCCCAATTTGACACGGTTTAGCCACGCATTTCTCGGAACTTTAGCAAGGCAGGGAACGTTGAGAAGGCATATACATCATGCGAGATAGTAAAATGACCGTATCGACAACGAATATCTGGAGATCTGCAGCGGCCTCAGTTCGCTTGCCAAACAAGAACCGCGATAGACACCAGCATATCGGCTCAACGTTGCGGGATCTGTACAACACGGAAAACCTGGCGAAGACAGAAGGGACGCTTTCCGATTTGCTCTCTGATCTTGAGGCTGCGGAAAAATCTTCGCGTGATGGTTCTGACCATTAAAAGGGCATAGGATTCCGGAAAAAAGATAGCGGCCAGTGGCCGCTTTTTTTGTGTCTGTTGAAAATCACTGGCTTTTTTCCGGACAACAAAAAACCGGCGCCTTTTGGACGCCGGTTCATATAGGGATCACCGTTAATTTGCGGGCGCAGCCAAGACGATGCCGCGCGGGTTGGCCTTGTAGGCTTCTTCGTCATAGGCGGCCTGGGTTTCCATTTGCGCCTTGGTGAACGGCGAATAGATAACCATCGTCCCCTTGGCGTCTGCCATCACCTGAACGCTCTCAGCACGCATCGCGACCGGCTTTTGTCCGATACCGAGAAAACCGCCGACATCGATGACATAGGCCTCGACCTTGCCATTCTTGTCGAGAAGAACATCGCCGATCTCGCCGACCTTGGTATCGTCGGCAACCTTGACCTCAGTGCCGATCAGCTTTTCCGCGCTGATCAGCGCCGGATCGACCAATTGCATTTCATCCGGCGGCGTGGCGGCTGTTGTGGCAGTATCGACCGGTGGGGCGATATCCGGGTCGGTCATCTGAGGGGTGGTACCGGTGGCAGGCGGTACTCCTTCTGCTGCTTCATCGGTGATGATGGGGGCGGCTGCCGGAGCTGCAGCGCTTTCATCTTCCGGCACTGTCGCGGCCACACCGTCCATGATGGCTGCGCGCTGGAATTCAGGGGCTGCCTGCAGATCTTCCTTGGTTGCGGAAATGACGATAATCCGCTGGCCATCCCGGTCCGACCAGGAGACGCGGTCAAAACCGATCGCCACATCCTTTTCGCCGATACCGAGAAAGCCGCCAACGCCGATCACCAGCGCTTCTGCGCCACCATTGGCGTTGATGACGACGTCATTGACGTCGCCGATGGCTTCGCCCTGTTCGTCAGCACCGGTATAGACCGTTTTGCCGAGAACCGAGGTAGCCAGAACCTGCTCGGGTGCGGCTGAAAAATATCCGGCTGGACCAGACTTGGACGTTTCAGAACTGGTGCTTGCGGCCTTGGCCGGATCAGCCTTGGTGGCAGCGTCCTGCGCGACGGCGCTTGTGGACAGCATGCTGGTCGTCAGGAACGCCGCAAGCGCGGTCGTCGCCATAAGAGTGCGGATCATTGTTGAGCTCCTTCATGCAAATTTGGGAGAAAGCCATGAGGCCGGAAAGCCAGGGTTCAACTGGCTGTGATTGCCATGGAGAACGGGACGGCGTGGATTTTGTTCCGCATTTTTCCGCCGGTGGCAGTCCGTGCAAGGTACTCAGGCGACAAAGCCAAGTGCCGTTTCAGGCCGGGGAGGTTCTGCGATCAGTGACAAAACGCTGCCTGTTATGCCCGGTCAGTTGCTGAACACACTCTGGCGGTCGCGCTTGCCGGCAACCAGAACCGGTGCTGCCGGCTCATCGAAGGTCACCTGGACATCCAGTTCATCGGCGGGCGTGATCGCCCATGTGATTGTCGCATCTTCGATGTAGAGAGCCGGATCGATCGCGGCACATTTGCCATAAACGATCTTGTACCTGCCCTTGACGTCATTGAGCGATGGCTGCAACAGCGCCTGGCATTCCTCGGCCGTTTCGAAACCGACGGCCGGGGCCGGCAGTTCCTTGCATTCGATATTGCCCGGGGTACAGCCGACAAGCATCATGATCGCTGCAATATATTCCATCGTCGTGCTCCCTGCACAATGAATGATCTGGCAGGGAAACGAAAAAATGGCCGGGAAGTTCCGCAAATATCGCCGGGAACATATTTGCAACGGATAGCGTTTCGCGCGCGCGTACGCGTGAAGCAATGCCAATGCCATCGATGTCATGCCCGCCGATGGTCGAGCCCGCACAAATTTGAGGGGCTGGTTGCACCCATTCTTCTATTCGAGCCGCCGGCCCCATACCGTAAGAATATACTTACGAAACAAGGTCTGACCCAACCTCTGCACAATGCGGTGTCTTTCGTGGCTTAAATCAACACTCACGCTGGAACAAATTCGCGTAAGCCACGTTACCGCAGCAGACCCGTGACCCGCACGGCCAGACCCGAAGAGGAAATAACATGCTCGGTACAATTCTCCTGATCGTCTTGGTGCTCTTGCTGATCGGTGCGCTGCCGAGCTGGGGCCACAGCCGCAATTGGGGCTATGGACCTTCAGGTGGCCTCGGGTTGGTCGTCGTGATACTCCTCATCCTCGTGCTGATGGGCCGCATCTGATCTGCCCCAAAGCTTTTTTCGTCCATCAACACTCTTGAAAAGGAACCATTCATGAAAAAGATCCTCCTTGCAGCCCTTCTCATCCTTCCGCTCGCCGCCTGCTCGCAGACCGAAAAGGGTGCTGGCATCGGCGCCGCATCCGGCGCCATTATCGGTGGTGTAGCGACCGGCAATGTTCGCGGTGCTGCAGTTGGCGCTGCCGTCGGTGGTGTGGCCGGCGCCTTGATTGGCAATGCCAATGAGCCGGGCCGCTGCGTCTACCGCGATCGTTATGGCCGCCGCTACACAGCAGCTTGCTGATCAGACAGCACATCCGTCAAAACAGAAAAACGGGCTTCGGCCCGTTTTTTTACGTCTTGCAAAAAGTCAGAGGGGTTCGGACGCGCTGGCGGTTTCAGCCTTGCGCTTTGCCCAGTTGCTCGGCCTGGTCAAGCTTTTCGAGCAGATCGAGAAATGTATCCGGAATGGGTTCCTGCTCGACGGCGTTATAAAGGGCCTTCAGTTTCGAGGCGATTTGCGCGTTTGGATCGCTGCTGCCGGCGCCTGCCCTGCTGCCCATACCGGCACGCCGCTGATTTTCCGGTATGTTCGTCATCGTCCGTTTCGCTCCTGAACCCGCATCGGCGACGGCATACAGCGCCGCTTCCACGCGTCCTTATCTGATACATTAAAAACGTTGCCATATTCCGAATTTTTATCTGGCGCCCCCGAAATTGACACACAATTCGTTCAGCTGGGAAACTTCCCTTAACGTATAAAACATGTTCAAACCAATACCATGTTCGTAACGCGATAGCGTCGGGCGCTGGTAAAATTCGGCGTCATCATACTGAAGGAAGTCATCAATGTCACTTTCCATGCGGATCGCAGCCCATCTTCCCTACCTGCGCCGTTTCTCCCGCGCCGTGACCGGGTCGCAGGCTTCGGGCGACGCTTATGTCGCCGCCGTACTGGAAGCATTGATCGCTGACATCACACTTTTTCCGCAGGGCGCCAATGACCGCGTCAATCTGTACAAATTGTTCTGCTCGGTGATCGACACGCTGACCATCGATTTACCCGAAACAACGTCGCCTTTCGGTTGGGAGGCCCGTGCGGCGGCCAATCTTTCGGTGATCTCGCCTGCAGCCCGCAAGGCTTTCCTGCTTGTTTCCGTCGAAGGTTTTTCGCCGGATGAAACTGCCGAAATCCTTGGCGTCACCGATGCCGAAACTTCGCGTCTTATGCGCGAGGCGTCCGAGGATATTTCCCGCCAGGTTGCCACCGAGATCCTGATCATCGAGGACGAACCGCTGATCGCTATGGATATCGAGGACATGGTGACCAGCCTTGGCCACAAGGTGGCAGGGGTGGCCAGAACCTACGGTGAGGCGATCACGCTGTTTGAAAAGACCGCACCGAAGATGATCCTTGCCGACATTCAGCTGGCCGACGGCAGCTCGGGGATCGATGCGGTCAACGAAATCCTCAAAAGCGCGACGATCCCGGTGATTTTCATCACCGCCTTCCCGGAACGGCTACTGACCGGCACCAAGCCGGAGCCGGCCTTTCTGGTGACCAAGCCGTTCAATCCGGAAATGGTCAAGGCGCTGATCAGCCAGGCGCTGTTCTTCGACGAGAACGCCCGCGCCCGCAAACTCTGAGCGCTACGGCGTTGGCGAAGGCCGGTCGATTGCAAACGCATCGAACCAGCCTTCCCGATGGCCGGCGCAAATTTCGGCCAGAATGCGCGATGCCATGAAGCTGAAGGTGATGCCGTTGCCGCCGTAACCATAGGCGGCGAGAATGCGCGGCATGCCGGGAACCGCGCCGATCAGCGGCAGGCCGTCGTCGGTTTCACCAAATGCGCCGGACCAGGAAAAGTCGATGGCGGGATTTGCGGCAGGCCATAGCTTGACGAGGTCTTCGACCAGCTTTTCCGATTTCTCCGGCATCTTTTTATCGCGCGCCGCCGGGTCGACCGTGTCGTCGTCGCCGCCGCCGATGACGATGCGCCCATCCGTGGTGGTGCGCGCATAATTGTAGGTTTCCGACGCTTCCCAGATCAGTTCTCCACCGGGCCAGAGCGTACCAGCCACCTGCGGCACGGTTGCAATCGCCCAGCTCGATGCCGTCTGATGAATATTGCTGCGGACGAAATCCGGCATGACATATCCCGTTGCCAGAATGACATGCTTCGCCTCAATGACGAACGGACCATCGGTCTCGACAGTTACAGATCCCGGCGCATCATGGTAAGCCGTTACCATCGCATCGATCAGCCGCGCACCACGCGCCTGAGCATCACGCAACAGGCCCCAGGACAGAAGAAGCGGGTCGGCATCGGCAGATCCGGGTGAGAGAATGGCCGCTGCCCGGTCGATGCCGAAACGGGACAGAAGATCCTTATGGTCCAGCAGCAGCCCGGGCAGGCCGGCGCGCTCTCGCAGCAGATGTTCCTCACGCAAAGCTGAAGGGCCAGCCTCTCCGGCGGAAATATAAAGCGTCGAGCGAGGGCGGAAGGCGCAATCGAAACCGAGGCCATCCACCAGCCCGGCAAGCCCCTGCACGGCGGCAACGCTGCGGCGGTAAAGCTGGGCGGCCCGGTCAAAACCATAAAACCCGGTCAACTCTCCCAGCGTGCAGTCGATTTCCCATTGCAGCATCGCCGTGCTTGCAGCCGTGCTGCCAAGACCGGGCTGCTCACGGTCAACGATAATCACATCGACCCCGCGCGCCGCCAGATGTTGTGCTGCAAGCGATCCGGTGATGCCGCCGCCAACGACCAGCACATCGGTCTTGATGCTTTTCGACAGAGGAAGATTTTGGGGCGGCCGCAAGCCACGGCCCCAGGGTGCCCGGCCGCCATGGAGATCGGCCTGCACCGTATCGAAGGAATCAAGCATTGGGGGCATTCATGTCACTTTCAGTTGCCGCAGACCGGAACCATCCTGAACCGTTTCTGAGCGTCCGGTCAGCCCGGCAATTGCCGCTCCGGTGGCTGGGTGCGGACCTCGTTGAAAATGGTCATGGCGATCAGCGACAGCGGCATGGCCAGCATGGCGCCAACGGCACCCCACATCCAGGTCCAGAAGATAATCGCCAGGAAGATCAGAAACGGATTGATTTCCAGCCGGTGACCGAGAATGGCCGGGGTCACCAGGTTTTCCATGACCAGATGCAGGATGAAGAAGGCGATGGCCGGCGCCAGCGCCAGCAACAGAGCATCATGGGTCATCAGGCCAGCGCAGAGAAGCGCTACCGTCATGACCGTCACGCCGAGATAGGGAATGAAGCTGGAAACGAAGGCGAACAGGCCCCAGAGCGGGGCCATCGTCAGGCCGCCAACAAAGGCAATCGAGGCGGTAATCATGCCAAGCACAATGTAGATCAGGCTTGCGGTCGAGAAATAAAACCCGACTGCGTTCTCCGTCGCATTCATGATGCGGATTGCGGCAAGCCGGCGATCGCGGGTGGCAAAGGCAAGGATGACGGTCTTGCGCAAGTGCCCGCGTCCGACAAGAAAGAGGCCAAGCGCCGCCATGAAGACCATCGTCTGGATGAAAGCCGGCGTTACACCTGCAGCGACCAGCCCAAGCATCGTTCCGGCATTCTGAATGGCAACATCGGTCACGGCTTTTTCATCGGTTCCGGCTATCGCCACCTTTGCCCATTCGAACCGCTGTATGTAAGGCAGAACGCGCTCTATCGCCCGCTCCAGCATGCCCGGCGCCTGCCCAGCAAGCGATGTCAACGGTTCGATCAGAGCATTGATCAGGAAGAAAAGCCCGACGATAAAAATGGCGGCCAGCAGCAGACCACCCAGCGCCGGTGGCAATCCGTATTGCGCCAGCCGATCGGCAGCAAGGCCGAGCACCATGCCGATGACGATGGCAAGCGTTACCGGCATCAGGATCGATTCCATCATGTAGATGACGGCGGAGGCAAAGATGATGAAGGTGCCGACGATACTCCAGGCGACCACCAGATCGAGCCCGGTTTTTGGCGACGTTTCGGGAATATCCGCCGCCGCCACCTGTGCCTCCAGTTCCGCCAGCTTTCGCTTCCTGAAAGCTCCACTCCCCGTCAAGGCAGCACCCATTTTCCGGTTCTCCATGTACCCCGCTACGGCGCGCAGGCTACCGGGCGGACGAATAAGATCAATGTGCGGAAGACACCGGCGCAGAAACAGCGCCGGTGTGTAGCGGCTGTTAAACGCATTGCTTGTGAAAAAGTTCCGATGTCGGCAGGCGGTCGAGAAAACGAGACAAAACCCGCGTAGAACCGCGCCGCGCCGGTGAAGCTAGAGGGGGAAAGTCATGCGCGCGCGGGTGCCGGCCAGAGCGTTGCGATCGTAGGTGAGATCACCACCCATTGTCGCGGCCATGGCGTTGAGGATCTTCGTGCCGAGCCCGGTTCCCTTGACGGGCGCATCCGGATCAAACCCTGTACCGTCATCCTCAACCAGTAGCTCCAGCGTATCGCCGTCGCGGCGTATCAACCGGACACGGATTTCACCCGCCCCTCCATGGGGGTAGGCGTATTTGAAGGCGTTGGTCACCAGTTCGCTGACCACCAGCCCGAGCGAAATCACCTTGTCGGTGCTCAGTTGCAGGGCATCGGCAACAAGCACGATATCATGTGGCCGTGCCTCGTCGCGCATTGAGGATTGCAGTTCGTCGAGCAGGCTTTTCAGGTAACCATCGATATCGACCGTACCAACCTGATTGTTGGCGTAGAGATGACGATGCACGTTGCCGATGGCATGGATACGCATCTGGGTTTCCTGCAGTGCGTTGACGGCCACGGGATCGGCAATCAGCGAGGCCTGCATGCGCACCAGCGACGCCACAAGACTGAGGCTGTTGGCGACCCGGTGATTGACCTCACGCAGCAACAGTTCGGCCCGGTCCCGCGCCTGGCGCATCGCTTCCTGTGCAGCCAGCGCTTCACGCCGCAACCGGGCGCGCTCCAATGCCTGGTTGAGCGCGGCAATGAAAAGATCGACAAAATCCGTGGAGACGCTCTTCGTCACATAATCGTCGGCCCCACGCTTCAGGGCCTCGACCGCAATGCTGGCGTCGCCCGAGCCGGTGACATAGACGACAGGCGGATGGTCCGGTATTTCGGCGATGACGGGAAGAATATCCAGGCCGGTTTCGCCCAACAGATAGTGATCAAGCGCGATGACATCGATGCCGCCCTCTGCCAGATGGGCGAGGCCGGATGTCCGGTCGAGGGCGTTGATGACCCTAAACCCCTGACGCGCCAGGTTTTTGCGTAGGAGAACCCCAAGCGCCTCGTCATCGTCAATATAGAGTATCGTCGTCTCCCGTTGACCGGCGGGCATCTCCCCAAACATCAAGGCACCTCCGGAACAGTGACGACGGACAGGAACAGGCCGAGTTGCTGGATGGCATTGACGAACTTCTCGTATTCCATCGGCTTGGCAACATAGACATTGGCGCCAAGGTCATAGCAACGGTGAATTTCCACCGGATCGTCCGTGGTCGTCAAGACGATCACCATAACCCGCTTGAGATGTTCGCTTTCACGAACCCGCGCAAGAATATCCATACCGGTCATATCCGGAAGGTTCAGGTCGAGCAGGATGAGGAGTGGCAGGCCCGCATGGACCTTTCCACTGCCGTCAGGCCCCAGAAGATAGGAAAGCGCCGTCAGGCCCGTCGCGAACGGTATAATCTCATTGGTAACGCCGGCGCGCCGGATGTTTTTCTCGATCAGCCGGGCATGCCCCTGATCGTCTTCGATCATGATGATGGCGACCGGTTGTACTCCGTTGTTCATGTCTCCCCCCTGCCTTTCGTCGATCGAATATCAGCCGCAAACGTCACGGTAAAAGTCGTTCCCTCCCCGAGAACCGACCGTACCGCCACGTCTCCTCCCAGACGGCGAACCAGTGCACGCACATGCGCAAGGCCTATCCCCTCGCCCGGCCTGTCCTGCGGTCCGGAGCGCCGGAAAAGTTCGAAAATCCGCTCGAGATCACGCTCGGCGATGCCCCTTCCATTGTCGGCAACTTCGATGGCCGCATTGCCGTCGATTACGGTTCCAGACACATGGATCGGCGCAGGCCGCGATGGATCGGCATATTTTATGGCGTTATCCAAAAGGTTGCTGAAAATCTGCTGCAACGCAAGCCGATCCGAGACAACATGTGGCAAGCTTGATGAGAGCACGACACTGGCACCGCTTTCGTCCAGCCGGTGCTGCAAGTTAGCGACGGTCTCCGCCAGCAACGCCGCAAGATCGAGCGGGTCCCGGCTCAACTGGCGGCTCCCTGCCCGCGCGAGCCTCAGTATCTCGTTAATCAGATCATCCATGCGCCGCATCGAGGACCGGATGAAACCCAGCGCTTCTGGAATATCGACATCCACCGCCTCAAGCGCGACTTTCTCGGTGAGCGCGTCACGGGCCGCAGGCGATTTTTTCATATAGCCGGCGAAGATCGCCGCCGCCCGTTCAAGTTCAGAGGTGAAGCCCATGATATTGACCAACGGCGCGCGCAGATCATGTCCTACGATATAGGAATAGCTTTGCAGTTCGCGATTGGCGCGCTGCAGAAATTGCGTGCGCTGGCCGATCCTCTCCTCAAGCATTTCGTTGTGTTCAGCTAGGGCTTTGCGCGCTGCTTCCAGTTGCCGCGCATGGGCGACAGCGAGATAGACGGCGCCGCCGACCAGTACAACCAGCAGCACCGCGCCGCCGGTGATCGAGATCAGCAACCACCGCGCCGCATCATCGAGAGACATGCCTTTCTGAAAGCCGATATTGCTTGTAACGGCTTTGATCCGTGTCATGATCTCGCGAATCTCATCCATCGCCATCTTGCCAGTGTCGCTGCGAACCGTGGCAACGGCTTCGGCATCCTTGCCCGCCGCTTTGGTGGCGATGGTCTTGCGCATCTCGCCAAGCTTATCATCCACCAGGCGCTTCAGGCGGTCGATGGTCACATCGCTGATACCGGCCTTCATCATGTCGCTGGTGATGCTGGTAAACTGCAGATTGACGAGCGCCTGGGCGCGCTTGAAAGGCGCCAGATATTTTTCTTCGCCGGTGATCAGATAGCCGCGCTGGCTGGTTTCGGCATCCTGCATCAGGCTGAAAAGCAGCAGTGCCCGATTGTTCAACCCAGCGGCTTCAAGCGCATCTCTGGAATTCTGCCGGGTTTGATTGGCGAATCTGAGGGAGACGAGAACAACGGCCAGAAGCAAGATAGCTCCCGCCATCAGCAAGAGCGGCACGGCCCGGGAAAACGCCGGTCTTGCGATTACCATTCCTCACTCCACAGCGGCCAAATATTCTCCCTGACCGGAAAACCCTATGCGGCATTATAGATGGGGAGCAACTTGGAAGTGCAATTTTAGTGAAACATTCACGCCGCGAACGTACATCGTTCGCGGCAAAATAACAGGCGCTTTTTGGCAGCTCGCCTCAATATCGTTCTGGCGGAAAAACATGTAGCGTCAGCGAGAACAGGCCGAGGCCCAGGATCACGACGATCAGCGTATTGGCAATGTCTTCCGAATTCGCGGGCAAAATGCCCAAGCCCACAACCGCAGCGGCGAGCAGGAACAGGCATAGCCTTGGCAACCAGTACAGCATGGCACATTCCTTCATGTTGGAGAGCATTCCTTTGGAACACGCAGTTAAACGCGGCGAGGCCTCAATGGTTCCATCGCCTTGCGTAGATCTTCAAGAAACTTTTGGCGCCGGTTCTCCGTTATCCTTCGGTTGAATGATCCAATTGAATGGCGCACCGTATCGAGTGCGATGCGATGGAGACTGCCATGCGGAAAATTGTAATCGTCATTCTGGGCGCCACGATCTCCAGCCTCGCTGCGGCGGCGGAGACAACGCAGATGAAGGAAGCCGATATCCGCAGCCTCATCATTGGCAAGACCATCTATCTCGCCGCCCCGATGGGCGGAGAATTCCCGCTCAACTATCATCCCTCCGGCGATGTCGACGGCAGCGGTAAGGCACTCGGTCTCGGAAAATTCATCCAGCCGACCGACAAGGGCCGCTGGTGGATAAAATCCGACAAACTCTGTCAACAGTTCAAGGTCTGGTACGACGGGTCGCCGATGTGTTTCGACCTGACGGAAACCGGCGAAGGCAAGGTCAAGTGGGTGCGCGACAATGGCGAGACCGGCACGGCGCGCATCGGAAACTGATGACCAGACACAAAAATGCCGGCGCCCCTGAACAGGACGCCGGCTTTTCGCGAATAATGGCTGCTTCTTAGAGAGCGGCGATGACGATGACTTCGACGAGATATTCCGGGGTTGCGAGCTTGGCTTCGCCGGTCGCACGGGCCGGTGTATTGCCCTGTGATGCCCAGACGTCCCAGACGGCGTTCATCTTCGGGAAATCGACCATGTCAGCCAGCCAGATGGTTGCCGAGAGGATGCGGGTCTTGTCAGTACCGGCTTCAGCCAGCAGGCGATCAACCGATGCGAGAGCCTGCTTGGTCTGCTCGGTCACATCCGAGCCGGCTTCGCCGACCTGGCCAGCGAGATAGACGGTGCCGTTGTGAACAACAGCCTGGCTCATGCGCGGGCCGGTTTCGAAGCGTTTGATTTCCATCTTCATATTCCTCGTAAAAATGCGGCGGACCGCATATAAATTGTGGTGACGCAGGCGCTTTACCGCAGATTTCCGGTCAGTGGAACCGTCATCGCGCGATTGCCGCACCAACCTTCCGTTCAGGCCGCGTTTTTGCGGGCAAGCCGTGCCTTGATGCTGTCGACATCGGCGCGTGGCGTCGCGGCAAACAGCGTCTTGGTGTAGTTGTGCTTCGGGTCGTTGAAGACCTCTTCGCGGCTGCCATACTCCACTGCCTCACCGTAATACATCACCATCACGTCGTCGGCGATGTAGCGCACCACCGACAGGTCGTGGCTAATGAAAACGTAGGTCAGCTGGAATTCGTCCTGCAGATCGGCGAGCAGGTTGAGAACCTGGGCCTGCACCGACAGATCGAGCGCCGAAACCGGCTCATCCAGCACGAGCAGCCGCGGATTAAGCATCAGTGCACGGGCAATCGCCACTCGCTGGCGCTGGCCGCCGGAGAACATGTGCGGATAGCGGCCGTAGTGCTTTTCCTCAAGCCCGACCTTCTTCAGCATGGCCATGGCCTTGTCGCGGCGGTCGTCAGCTTTCATGTTGGTATTAATGATCAGCGGTTCGGTGAGGATTTCGCCGATCTTCTTGCGCGGGTTCAGCGTGCCATAGGGGTTCTGGAAGACGATCTGCACCTTCTGGCGCATTTCCGGCGTCAGACGCTCCTTGGCGATATCGACCTTGTTACCATCGATCAGCATGTCGCCGGAGGTTGCCGGATCGATCATGGTAACGATACGGGCCAACGTCGATTTTCCGCAGCCGCTTTCGCCGACGATGGCCAGCGTTTTGCCCTGATCGACCGAAAAGCTCACGCCCTTGACGGCGTGAACGGTCTTGGCCTTTTTGAACAGGCTTCCCGGGATGTGATAGTCGCGGGTGAGGTTTCTGGCTTCGAGAACATGGGTCATCGAACAGCTCCTGCAAAGATCTGGTCGTCGCTGAGGAATTCCGCGATCGTCGGCAGCCGGTCGCCAGTGGCATTGTCCGGAAGTGCCGACAGAAGCGCGCGTGTGTATTCGCTCTTTGGTGATTCAAACAACGACAGCACGTCGGCCTCCTCTATCTTGCGGCCCTTGTACTGGACGATGACGCGATCGGCGGTTTCCGCCACCACACCCATATTGTGAGTGATGATGATCAGGCCCATGCCGTGTTCGGCCTGAAGCCGCATCAGGAGATCAAGGATCTGCTTCTGGATGGTGACGTCGAGCGCCGTGGTCGGCTCGTCGGCGATCAGAAGCTTCGGATTGCACGATAGCGCAATCGCGATCATCACACGCTGGCACTGGCCACCCGACATCTGGTGGGGGAAATGCCCAAGGCGTTCCGCCGGATTGGGAATGCCGACCAGATCGAACAGTTCGATCGCCCGCGCACGGCGCGCCGCCTTGTCGAGGCCGAGGTGAATGCGCAGCACTTCCTCGATCTGGAACCCGACGGTGAAGCACGGGTTGAGACTGGCAACCGGCTCCTGGAAGATCATGGCAATATCCTTGCCAACAATCTTGCGCCGATCCGACGGCGACAGGCCGAGCAGATCGATGCCGTTGAACAGCAGCTTGTCGGCGGTGACCTTGGCCGTCCAGGGCAACAGGCCCATGGCCGCCAGCATCGACACCGATTTGCCGGAGCCGGATTCACCGACGATCGCCAGCACTTCACCGGCATTGACCTTCATCGAGACGCCATCGACGGCACGGAAAGGACCGGCAGCCGTCTGGAATTCGACAACGAGATTTTCGATTTCGAAAAGCGACATCATGACCTCTTCAACTTGGGATCAAGCGCATCGCGCAGGCCGTCGCCCATCAGATTGATGGCAATGACGGTGACGAGAATGGCAAGGCCGGGGAACGTGACGACCCACCAGGCGCGCTGGATGAACTCACGGGCTTCGGCCAGCATCGTGCCCCATTCCGGTGTCGGCGGCTGAGCGCCCATACCGAGGAAGCCGAGCGCTGCCGCGTCGAGGATTGCCGCCGAGAAGGCGAGCGTCGCCTGGACAATCAGCGGTGCGAGGCAGTTGGGCAGGATGGTCAGGAACATCAGACGCATTGTGCCAGCACCGGCGACCCTGGACGCGATGACGTAATCCTTGGTGCGCTCCGACATGACGGCGGCGCGGGTCAGACGCACGAAATGCGGCAGGTTGACCAGCGAGATCGCGATCATCGCGTTGACCAGGCCCGGTCCGAGCACCGCCACCAGCACGAGAGCCAGAAGCAGCGACGGAAAGGCCAGGATGATATCCATGACGCGCATGATGATCGTATCGGTGCGGCCGCGGAAATAGCCGGCGATCAAGCCGACGAGAACGCCGGAAATGACCGAAAGCGTCACGACCACGAGGCCGATGAACAGCGAGAAACGCGCACCGTAGATCAGGCGGGACAGGATATCACGGCCGACAGCGTCGGTGCCAAGAAGGTATGTCCATTGCCCGCCTTGCGTCCAGCCGGGTGGCAACAGAAGCACATCGCGGTTCTGGACACTTGGGCTATGCGGCGCGACGAAAGCCGCAAAGACCGCAACGAACAGGATAATGAGGAAGACAGCCAGCCCCATCACCGCGCCCTTGTTGCGCGAGAAATAGAACCAGAATTCGGCAAAGCCGGTCTGCGGCTTGGTAGTTTTGATTTCAGCGACAGCCATCAGACCCTCCTAATGCCGGATACGCGGGTTGATGAAGCCGTAAAGCACATCAACGATGAGGTTGATGATCATGATCATGGCGGCGATCAGCATCAGCCCGCCCTGCACGACCTGATAGTCACGCTTGAACACCGAATCGACCATCCATTTGCCGATACCAGGCCAGGAGAAGATCGTTTCCGTCAGGATCGCACCGGCCAACAGCACGCCGACCTGCAGGCCGATGGTGGTGATGACCGGGATCAAGGCATTGCGCAGTGCGTGCACGCCGATAACCCGGAACGGCGACAGGCCCTTGGAGCGGGCGGTACGGACATAATCCTCGCCGAGCACTTCCAGCATGGCCGAGCGCGTCTGGCGGGCGATGACCGCCAGCGGAATGGTCGCCAGCACGACGGTCGGCAGGATCAGATAACTGACCGCCGACTTGAAGGCGCCCGCCTGCCCCGAGATCAGACTGTCGATCAGCATGAAGCCGGTGACCTGCGGGAAGAAATACATCATCGAGATGCGTCCCGAGACCGGCGTCCAGCCGAGATAGCCGGAGAAGAAGATGATGAGCAGCAAGCCCCACCAGAAAATCGGCATCGAGTAACCGATGAGGGCGACACCCATCAGCGACTGGTCGAGCCAGGTCCCCCTTTTCACTGCAGCGATCACGCCGGCCGGAATGCCGAGCAGCACCGCCACGATGATGGCGCACAGCGACAGTTCCAGCGTTGCCGGGAAAAGGTTCATGAAATCGTCGAGAACCGGGCGCTTGGTAACGATGGACGAACCGAAGTCGCCCGTCACGAGACCACCGAGATAATCGAAATACTGAACGTACATCGGCCGGTCGAGACCGAGCTGGTTCATGAGTTCAGCGTGCCGTTCCGGAGCCATGACGCGCTCACCCGACATCAACATGACGGGATCGCCCGGCAATAATCGGATGAAGGAGAACGCGATCAGCGATACACCGAGGAACGTGGGTATCAGGACGGCAAGACGTCCGAAGATAAAGCGCAACATGGGAGCCAATCCCTTCTTTCTTTGAAAAACCGACGGCCCGAATGTCTTCGAGCCGCCGGCCATTGCACGCTCTTTGCGGCGTGCCTTTCTTTATCTCAGCCGATCTTATTCGGCGATGTCAACGCCTTCGAAGACGAAGTCACCGAGCGGAGACTGGACGAAGCCCGAAACCTTCTTGCTCATCGGAACGACGGCGAGCGAGTGGTCGAGGGTGTTCCAAGGCGCTTCCTTCTTGAAGACGATCTGTGCCTCTTCATAGAGCTTGGTACGCTCGGCAACGTCGGAGGTTTCCTTCGCCTTCGTTACCAGGTCGTCGAACTCCTTGTTGCACCACTGCGCACGGTTGTTGCCGCCGACAGCGTCGCAACCGAGCAGGGTATCAAGGAAGTTGTCCGGATCACCATTGTCGCCGGTCCAGCCGAGGATGGCCGCACCGTCGCGGTCCTTGGCAGACGAGAGCTTCAGGTATTCGGCCCATTCGTAGGAGACGATTTCGGCGGTAACGCCGATCTTGGCAAGGTCAGACTGCATCAGTTCAGCTGCACGGCGAGCGTTCAGCATGTACGGACGCGCAACCGGCATTGCCCAGATCTTCATCTTGAGATCCTTGACGCCAGCGTCTGCAAGCATCTTCTTGGCGACTTCCGGATCGTACTTGTCGTCCTCGACCTTGTCGTTATACGACCACATTGTCGGCGGGATCGGGTTCTTGGCAACCGTTGCGGCACCCTGGAACACGGCATCGACGATGGCCTGCTTGTTGACCGCCATGTTGAGGGCCTTGCGGACTTCAACCTTGTCGAACGGCGCAACGAGCGTGTTGTAGGCGAGGTAGGAAACGTTCAGACCGGCCTGCTCGGAGATGTGCAGGTTCGGATCGGCCTTCAGTTCGGCAACGTCAGCTGCGTTCGGATAGGACATCAGGTGGCATTCGCCGGCCTTCAGCTTCTGCGCGCGTACTGCGGCATCCGTGGTGATCGCGAACACGAGGTCATCGATCTTCTGCTTGCCACCCCAGTAATCAGGATTGGCCTTGTAGCGGATGGCGGCATCCGGCTGGTAGGCGACGAACGTGAACGGACCGGTGCCGAGCGGCTGCTGGTTCATCAGTTCCATTTTGCCGTCAGCCTGCAGCTTGTCGGCATATTCCTTCGACAGGATCGAGATGAAGGGCATGCCGAGGTTGGCCAGCAACGGCGCTTCCGGGCGCTTCAGAACGATCTTGACCGTCAGGTCATCGACCTTTTCAACCTTTTCGAGAAGGTCCGGCAGGCCCATGCCGGAGAAATACTCCCAGGATGCACCCGGAACGTACTTGTTCCAGGCATTGTCGGCCTTGTACTGGCGCTCGAAGGAGAAAATCACGTCATCAGCGTTCAGTTCGCGTGTTGGCGTGAAGTATTCGGTCGTCTGGAACTTTACGCCCGGACGCAGCTTGAAAGTGTATTCCTTGCCATCAGCGGAAATTTCCCAGCTTTCGGCCAGCGCAGGCTCAATTTCAGTCGTGCCGCGCTTGAATTCAACCAAGCGGTTGTAAACCGTGTGTGCGGCGGCGTCGAAGGTCTGACCGCCGGTATACATGCCAGGGTCGAAGCCTTCCGGCGACGCTTCCGAGCAGTAGACGAAGGTCTTCGACCATGCAGAACCGGCCATCAAAGTGGCGATTGCGGTTGCCGCAAGGAGAGTAGAGAGCTTTTTCATGAGTTTGCTTCCCAGCTTTGTTCTTGTTCTCGTATTTTTCTGACGCAGAAGCCGTTGTTTCCGGTCAAGGCCGGATGGAACGACATTTGATCGGGCAATGCAATAAGCGACCCGAAAAATTTGTCCAATTGGAAAATTCTTCCATATTCGACAAGGCCGGAGGCTATACACGACTTTCTTGTCGCCACCAGTATCGCCGCGCCGAATCGATTTCGTTTTACCGTTAAAGTCAATCCCAAATTGCACTGATAGTATGGGAAGAGGCGTCGTGGCATAAGGCACGTGCGGGGCGGGGAGGACTGTTCAGCTTTTATCTGCCAGGCGGGGATTGGATGAAAGCGACCATATTCAGTCCTCCCTCTCGCCATTGCCCTCCCGGCTCGCCACCTTCGGTGTCAAAACTGCCGACAACTTTCCTTTTCCATTCCGATGCGGTTGCTTTGCGTCAATCGCACGTTAAAATGGTAGTCGCGGGATACGTGGGGGACGGCCGCGACGTGACGACCGATTTAAAAAGCCACCGGCAATACCATGACAACGATTTGGAGAAGGCTCTCAATCGGGTCGATTTCTTTCGCATTTTCCATACGATGGCACTCCGCTATGGTTTCGACCATTTCGGCATCCTGCAACTCGGCAACGAGGGCGACGCCTGCACGCTGACCAACCGGCTGGCGCTGCACGACCTGCCCTCCGGACTTGCCGATGCCTACGACAAGCGCCACCGGTTTGGCGATTCCTCCGTTTTCAAAAACCTTCACACGTCCGCTATTCCATCGATCTGGAAAGCCGACGATCCTCAGCCCGGCCATGGCGGCAATCTCCTTGGCCAACTCGGTTTCGACATGCTGATGTGCGTGCCGGTCGCGGGCATCACCGGTGCCCGGTATGCCGTGCTGTTTCTCGGCGATGGCGAAGACCTTGAACGGCAGGCGCATTTGGCACTTTGCTACGACACTGTCTGCGCGTTCGATTATTTCTACCGGCTGGTTTTATCCAACAAGGCGGGCCTTGGGCTGACGCCTCGAGAGACGGAAATCCTGCGCTGGATATCCCATGGCAAGACGGCAAGCGAAATCGCCCTGATCGTCTCCGTCTCTGAACACACGGTCAATTCGCACACGGCAACAATTCTCAAGAAGCTCGACGTCGTCAACAGAACCCAGATGGTTGCGAAAGCGATCCGGGAACAGATCATACAATGACGCCTGCGGGCGTCTGAAAATGCATTTCACAAGTCTTAATTATTGTCATTCACCAAGTGAAATCGCCAGATGACCCACCCGATCCATATCCTGCTTGTTGACGACGATCCGGCTGAAAACCTGATCATGCGCGGCTTGATGAAAAAGGTCTTAAGCGTGGAGATCCACCTGCACTATTGCCAGACCATCGACGCGGCCCTGGACTTCATCCAAGCCGGAACGCCGGTTTCAATGGTATTGATGGATAACCGGCTGCAGCAATGCGATTTTCGCGAGACGGTACCGGCGCTGCGACAGCAGGGCTATATCGGCCCGATCGGAGTGATTTCCTCGTCGCTTGCCGACCCCTATTTCCAGAAATTCGAAGAGTACGGTGCCGATTTCCGCATTGACAAGGGGGAGCTTGATCCGACCGCGATCGAATTCATCCTGCGGGAATATGTGACGCGAACGTAGACAACAAAAAGCCCGGCTAGACCGGGCTTTTTGTTAATCGAACCATTATCAGGCCGCAGCCTTCTTCGGGTGGGTGATCAGGTCGATGCCGAGCAAGAAGTTGATCTGTGGCCGGGCTTTCACCAGATCGTCGATCGAGTATTGCTGCAGGACTTCGAAGAATGCATTCAGCGCCTTGCGCAAGGCAGCGTTGAGGCCACAGCTGTCAACCAGCGGACAATCAATCTCGCCGGCTTCAAAACACTCCGCCATGGCGAAGCTGTCTTCGGTCACCTTGACGATGTCGAACAGGCTGATATCGGCTGCCGGCTTCGGCAAGCGCACGCCGCCATTGCGGCCACGCACGGTCTCGACCAAACCGGCTTTGTTGAGCGGCTGCAGAATCTTGAAAAGGAACAGCTCCGAGACGCCATAAGCCTTGGCAATTTCCGGAACGCGGCTGAGATGGCCGTCATTGGCAGCGCAATACATCAGCATGCGGACTGCGTAGTTCGTTTGCTTTGTCAGACGCATCATTTACTCCAGGCTTCGATCGTTCGGCGCCCCTGGTTCGGATGAACCTGTGAGCCCATAGAGGCACTCAAGATGTCGTGTCACACGGTCGATTCGACCAGCATTTCACTTCGTGCTTATCATATAGGACGGATGCTAGTTTGGAACAATTCCAAAAAGCAGAAAAACATGATTGAAGTGATCATGATCAGCTTCCAGCGGCCTGTCCACCCTTCAGGCGGGAAAAAGTTGATGTAACACCTCAAGTTTAGGTGGATTATCCCCTCGCCGGCTTAATTGCCAGGCTGTTTCTCACGCAATTCCACCTCGTACTCACGGATCGCCTTCCGGCGGTCGGGCGTGCCCGGATGTGTCGACAGGATGTTGGTTTCGGATGTGTCGCCGAGCTTCTTTTCGATGATCTCGAAGAAGCGCGCAATCGCGGCCGGGTCGTAGCCGGCCTTTTGCATCAGTTCGACCGAATGCCGGTCGGCTGCCGCTTCCGCATCTCTGGAGTAGGACAGCGCCAGAAGGCCACCACCCTGGACAAGCAAATCCTCGACGCTATCGCCGACATCGCCTGCAATCAGCATGATTAAACCGGCCATGCCCGCAGCGCGGTAAATCTGGCGCAGGCTGTGCTCCAGTTCGACATGGCCGATCTCATGCGCCAGAACGCCGAAGAGCATTTCAGTATCGCCGTCTGAAAGGTCGACCAGTTCATCGGTGATGATCAGC
The DNA here is from genome assembly GCF_965279435.1 of Pararhizobium sp. Classification (NCBI taxonomy): domain Bacteria; kingdom Pseudomonadati; phylum Pseudomonadota; class Alphaproteobacteria; order Hyphomicrobiales; family Rhizobiaceae; genus Pararhizobium; species Pararhizobium sp. The sequence continues at coordinate 2,331,614 of NZ_CBDIHY010000003.1, read as the reverse complement.
GTGCCATCCGGCAGCGCAAACGCATTCGGACCGATCGCTCCGCCTTCGCGGAAGTTCAGCGTATAGGCAGACGGACCACGGGTGGAATTGAGCGCGATACGGGCAAACCCATCCGAAATCGCCCGTCGCTTCGCGTCGTCCAGCTTGGTTTCGCCGAGAACGGTGCGATCCAGCGTTTCCAGCGTACTGACGGACATCAGGCGCGGAACGACCGGCGGCGTCACGGCAACGGCGACTTCCACCAGCACCGGCAGAGCATAACGGTAGACCAAACCGGACAGCAGGAACACCGCGACGACAAAGACCAGAAGCCGCGGATGAAACCGCTCCAGTCCGTGAACAAGCCCTGCCCGCTTGCGTCCGTGCGTCCGTAGCAGGTTGTCGATTGCAGCATTGTCCGTGGTTTCGAACAGCGAGCCATCGGTGAATTCGACACGACGCGGGATCGAGCCAACCCGCGCCGAGATGCCGAGCGTTGAAAAGGCTGTGGAGGCGAGTTCGCTACCGTCTTCCGCGACGGCCAGGATCTGCCCGTCCCTGTCGACCAAGCGGGACGAGATCGAGCGGCTGGAATCACGCGGATGCCAATCGCCCCGGCAGACCGGCTTTTCGTCAGAAGCCAAAGTCGAAGCCCTCGAACTCCATGAATTCCGCACCGACCGCAGAGCCTTCCTGCTCGGCGGTTGCAAGCACTTCGCCCACATCTCCGTCGAAGCGGACGGCCGTGTGTTCATTGACATAACGCGCCATGCGAACCGCAGCCCACGGGCGCATGAGACCGAGCGTCGCAACGGTGACGGCCACATTCGACACGGCGATCCAGACATAGCCGAACCGCGGCAAGTCGCTTTTCAGCTCATGCCTGCCATCAAAGCGGGTCGCCGACCAGGCAATGTTGCGTACGCCGGCGCGGTAAAACAGCGCTGCGATACCGAAGGACAAAAGCACGGCCAGATAGGCAACGGTTCCCAGAACGAACATCGATGCCTGCAAGCCGGGTGGCAGTGCATTTGGGTTATTGATCAAAGCGATGATCAGGGACAAATTGGCAAGCGCTGCGACAGCGATCACCAGCAGGCCGAGAACGATGATCACCGCCGAGAAGAACCATGTCTGGTAGATCGATCCGAGCTTCGGATCCGTCGCAAACGACCGGCCGCCATAGCGCAGATTGTTGGCGAGGTAGCGGTACATCCAGCGGCTGGCAAGTGGCGCCAGGATGCCGAGCGACAACACGGCCATGACCGGGCCGGCCATGAAGGCGATGAACGCGCCGCCCATCCTTCCGACGAAGTTGAACCGGACATTGCGATAGCTGGTGACACGGGCGCTGAAGCGCAGGCCACGCATGATCAGCCAGGGAAAGAAGCAGAGGACGACCAGAACGAGGAGGAACCCGGCAATGGGCAACACCGCCAGAATGATGTTGTACACCACCAGACAGCCAAGGACGATCAATCGCCCGATGAGGATCTGCCCGCCCTTGGCATGATATTCGAAGGCACGGCCAAGCAGCACCGTATTGCCGTAGAAATAACGGTTGCGGCGCACCTTCGCCCAGGCCGAATAGATGCCGAGCGTGATGATAGTCAAAAGGATATTGACGATCCAGATGCCGAAATATTCGGCGGCATTTCCGGTAAATGACAACCGGTGAAAATCCTGCGATGCGGCCGGTAATGGTGCCGTGTCGGGTGTGCTCATCGTCGCCCCTCTTGCGTATCATCAGATGCAATTCAGAAACGGCCGACGATCCCCCGATATTCGGCCGCTTGCGCCAAGTCTTAAACGGTCAACCCCACAGGTCAATCGCACCGGGCAGATCACAACAAAAAAGGGCCTCCTTGCGGAGGCCCAATCGGGGAGAATGCTGTTAAACTCAGCCGTTACTTCATCGTCGGCATGACGAATTCAGCACCGTCCTTGATGCCGGACGGCCAGCGCGAAGTGATCGTCTTGGTCTTGGTCCAGAACCTGATCGAGTCCGTGCCGTGCTGGTTCAAGTCGCCGAAGGACGAGGACTTCCAGCCGCCGAAAGAATGATAGGCCAGTGGAACCGGGATCGGAACGTTGATGCCGACCATGCCGATGTTGATGCGCGATGCGAAGTCACGGGCAGCGTCACCGTCGCGGGTATAGATCGCGACGCCATTGCCGTATTCGTGCTTCATCGGCAGATCGAGGGCTTCCTCATAGGTCTTGGCACGGACGACCGAGAGAACCGGGCCAAAGATCTCCTGCTTGTAGATGTCCATGTCCGGGGTGACGTTGTCGAACAGGCAGCCGCCGACGAAGTTGCCGTTTTCATAGCCCTGCAGCTTGAAATCGCGGCCATCGACGACGAGGTTTGCACCGTCTTCGACACCCTTGTTGATCAGGCCGAGGATGCGTTCCTTGGCTTCCTTGGTGACGACCGGGCCCATGTCGGCCTTCTCGTCGGTGTAAGGACCGATGCGCAGGCTTTCAATCATCGGGGTCAGCTTTGCGATCAGGCGGTCGGCGGTTTCCTTGCCGACAGGAACGGCAACCGAGATCGCCATGCAGCGTTCGCCAGCCGAGCCGTAACCGGCACCCATCAGGGCGTTGGCGGCCTGGTCGAGATCGGCGTCCGGCATGATGATCATGTGGTTCTTGGCGCCGCCGAAGCACTGGGCGCGCTTGCCGTTCGTTGCAGCCGTGCCGTAGACATAGCGGGCAATCGGGGTGGAGCCGACGAAGGAAACGGCAGAAATGTCCGGGTGCGCCAGGATCGCATCGACTGCGCCCTTGTCGCCGTTGACGACGTTGAGGATGCCGGCTGGCAGGCCAGCCTCGATCATCAGTTCGGCAAGGCGGATCGGAACGGACGGATCGCGCTCGGAAGGCTTGAGGATGAAGGCGTTGCCGCAGGCGATTGCGGGCGCAAACATCCACATCGGGATCATCGCAGGGAAGTTGAACGGTGTGATACCGGCGCCGATGCCGACAGCCTGGCGGATCGAATACATGTCGATGTTCGGACCGGCACCTTCGGTGAATTCGCTCTTGGACAGGTGCGGAATGCCGATGACGAATTCGCAGACTTCGAGGCCGCGAATAACGTCGCCCTTGGCATCGTCGATGGTCTTGCCATGCTCGCGCGACAGCATTTCAGCCAGTTCGTCCATGTTGTCGTTGAGGAGCTGAACAAACTTCATGAAGACGCGGGCGCGGCGCTGCGGGTTGGTGGCTGCCCACTTCGGCTGCGCTGCCTTGGCATTCTGTACCGCTGCATCCATTTCCGCGTCGCTGGCCAGCGCCACGGTTGCCTGAACTTCGCCGGTTGCCGGATTGAAGACATTGCTGGTGCGACCGCTGGTGCCTGCAACGCGCTTGCCGCCAATGAAATGACCGATCTCGTACATGGTGATCCTCCTGATCTTGATTATGCCGGGAGTGTCGCACTACAATATGCACAAATCAACGCGCGATATTCAGGAACCGTTGTGCGAAAATTGAAGCTCATCATCCCTGTGGAGGCTCTCTGGTGAAAACCAGTTCAGAAAAGATCGTCAGAATGGCGGAGCTGGAGATCGATCCCACCCAGCTTGAGGACTATCTCGTCCTTCTGACCGAAGAAATCGAAGCTTCCGTTGAGAAGGAACCGGGCGTGCTGATGCTGCACGCTGTCTCGCTCAAAGACGCGCCTGAAAAGATTCGTATCCTGGAAGTCTATGCCAATAGGCAGTCCTACGAAGCCCATATTCAGACGCCGCATTTCCTCAAATATAAAACGGCGACTACCGGCATGGTCCGGTCGCTCAACCTTGTCGATGCGGATCCCATCGCACTCTCAGCCAAATGAGGAACGCTCGATGAACTGGGATGATGTCCGCATGTTCCTGGCGGTCGCGCGCAGCGGCCAGATCCTGTCTGCCTCCAAGCGGCTGGGGGTCAATCATGCGACGCTCAGCCGGCGCGTCACGGCGCTGGAGGAATCCCTGAAGACCCGGCTTTTGATCCGCCGCACCAATGGCTGCGATCTGACGGCGGAAGGTGAAATCTTTCTGCATGCGGCGGAACGGATGGAAACAGAGATGCTGGCGGCGCAGGCGCAGATCGGCCGCATCGACACGGCGGTTGCCGGCACCGTTCGCGTCGGTGCGCCGGATGGGTTTGGCGTCTCGTTCCTTGCCCCGCGTCTTGGCAAGCTGACTGCTCGGTTTCCTGAACTGCGCATCCAGCTGGTACCGGTGCCGCGCTCGTTTTCACTGTCGCAGCGCGAAGCCGATATTGCCATCACGCTGGAGCGGCCGGAACAAGGGCGGCTGATATCGTCGAAACTGACCGACTATACGCTCGGGCTCTATGCCTCGCAGGACTACCTGTCGTCCTATGGGGCGCCCGAAACCGTCGATGATCTGAAAACCCATCGCCGCATCGGCTATGTCGAGGACCTGATCTTTACAGCCTCGCTGAACTTTACCGGCGAGATCATGCGCAGTTGGGACGCCTCCTTCGAGATTTCCAGCGCGACGGGCCAGACCGAAGCGGTGCGCTCAAGTGCCGGGATCGGCATCCTGCACAATTACATCGCCCGGCAATATCCCGAGCTGATCCGCATCCTGCCGGAGACGACGATCCGGCGGGGCTACTGGACCACCTACCATGAAAGCGCCCGCGAACTCGTCCGCGTCCGCACCGTCGTCGATTTCCTTCAGGAACTGGTGACCGAAGAGCACAGCATCTTCATCTGAGATGCCTATTGCGCCACGGAGGCAACAGTTGCCGGTAGCGGCACGAAGGATGGTTTCATTGCCGCCTTCAAAACGTCCTGCTGCGCGACCGCCGGCACCGTATCCGCTGCGGCTATTGCAGCCGCCTCGCCCGGCATTGGGACTTTCACAGCATTGACGACCGCTTTTTCTGCTTTTGCGGCTGGTTCGACCGCCGCCATGTCCGCCGTTGGATTTTCGGCAACGGCCGGCTGCCTTACCCGTCGCACGGGTGCCGCAACGGCGATCTCAGTTACCGGCCGGACCTCCTGTTGCGTGAACGGGACTGGCGCAAACGCGCCCGGCCCTGTCGCATAGCCCAGCGTCTGGACGTTTTGCGACGAGGCCGGATTGAGGCGCAGCCCCTGCATCAGCGCAACGATGCGGTCAGCCGCGATCGACGGACTGCAATAGCGCATGCGGATCTGCGCTGCTCCGCCTGTCGTCTGCCCGCCATCATAGGATCTTATGTTCTTTGCAAACTGCCATGCGTAAACGCAGCTGCCGCTCTTGCCGATGGAGCCGGTTGCGTAACCGAAAACGCCATAGGCGTTATCAGCAATCACCGGGCTGATCTGCATCTTGACGCCGGACAAGGCGTTGCGCATCTCGGCCTGGACCTGCGGCCGCGACGGCGCGCCGTTGCTGCGCGTGATCTTCGCGGATGGGTCGATCGTCACTTTCAGCATGTTCTCGCCAGCAAGATCGGTCGCATTGGCGTAAACGATCGTCTGCTCGATTTTTCCCTTGGCTCCCGTCTGCCGGACCGCTGTAGCCGGAAGCCCTGGAAGGGCTGCGACTGCGGATTCAGGAGAAACCGTGGTGGCGAGCGACGGCCAGTTGCCCTCGATAGCGCCTGTGCGCAGAAAGGGGTCATCGACCACCGACGTGCACGAGGCAAGCATCGAGACCAGGGCGATTGCTGGAAAAACTCTTTTCATCGGCGCGTATCCGTCTGGCTCGTGGCGACAAGGCCGCGCCTTACGCCTGCATCCGAGAGGTGATCGTTGAGACGCTGGAACACCTGTTTGGCGACCTGCTTGTTGCCGAGATGGTAATAGGCCCAGCCACGCAACTGACTAAGATCGGCAGGCTCCGCCACGAGGCTCGCGCGCGCATTCAGGGCATCGAGCGTCTTTTGATACTGCTTGCGATCGAAGCTTGCCCGCGCGCGCTGGAAGTAGATTTCCGCCCGGATTTCGCGGTCCCGTTCGGCGTTGAGCGGATAGGCCCGGATGGTCGCTTCGGCATCATCAGTCAACCGTCCGCGCAACAGGGTCAGTGCCGTCCCATAGGCCGCATCGGCCCGCACCTGTCCGCCGGCGGCAAGACCGTCCGCGAAGGCGGCGCGTGCCTCGGCGAGACGGCCAAGACCGAGGTAACACCAGCCACCGATCTGCGCCCCATCCGGCGACAACTGGCCCCTGCTGCGCAAATCGGTGAGATCGTTGATGCAGGCGGCATAGCGCTTGGCCTGGAAATTGCGGAAATAGTTGGCCTGGATCAGACCGCGCGGCTTGATGACAGAGGCGGCCACCCTGCCCTTCGGCGGCGATGCGGCACGGATCTCGTCCCAGATATCAGGATAAGCCTGGCCATATTTTTCCTGCAACGCGGCAAATTCCGGTTTTTGTGCCAGCCGCAGGTAAGACAGTGCTAAGCCCTTGACGCGGGCCGGTGCCACCTTCCAGTCGACCGCCTTCCGGAACCAGGCGGAAGACGCTTCGTACTGCTTGGAATTATAGGCGTACCAGGCAAGAATTTCGGCGTGATCGGCGTTCAGCGTCTGCAGGATCGTCGTCGAGTAGGACGCGACGATCTTTTCGTCGATGACTGCCATATCGGGTTTGGCAAAGCGCAGTGACAGCGCGTTCATCAGGAATTCCGGGTCACCGGACAGGTCCTGCAAATAGGTGGCCGCGACCTTATAAGCTTCTTCCTCGAGATTTTGTGCGGCGAGGCTGAGATAAAGTCCCTTGGCATTGGCAGCATCCGCCTGGATCGCCAGCGCCTTCGTAAACCACCCGGCGCTGACGGCCGGTTGCTTGATCTTTAAATAATACCATCCGAGCAACGCCATATCCTCGATCTTCGCGGGATTTGTTGCCTTGAGCGGGGCGAGCTGATCATCCGACAACGGCACCGTCTGTTTTTCATCGGCATTGAAATCGGCGACCGTCTTGCGCATCAGATCGAAGGCGACCGGCTGCAGGCCCGCCTGCATGGCTGGCGTCACGGCCAATTTCTGCATCACGGCCTGGACGTCCGCCGTCGGGAAATCGCGGATGGCCTTCTGCAGCGTCGTCACCAGCACCGCGTCCGGCAGCCGCTTGTCACCTTCACGCAAAAGGATACCGCGATAAACGTCGGCCAGGGGCTGCTTCATGCCGGTCTGCGCATAGGCGTCGATCAGCGTCCAAAGCAGGTCCACCTCTGTTTCGGTCGCGGGATCGATGCTGCCACCGGCCTGGATGATATCCGTCCAGTTGTTGTTCTTCGCCGCTTCCGTCATCAGCACGCGCTGCTTGCGGCGCGCCAGCTTCTCCATGAAATCGGCTGTCGGCTGCCAGTCCGGCGCATCGGTCTTGCGGCGGATGATTTCGGCGTCGATACCGGTGAAATCGCTGCGGTCATAAAGCTGCCAGAGCACGGTTTCATCGGCGCCGCGGGCCGATTGCAGCAGGTAAAGGTCCTGCGGCATTTCGAATTGCGGGAATTTCAGCCGCAAGCGCGCAGCTTCGGCGGCGACGCGCTCATCCTGTTTCTGTTCGGCATAATAATAGAGAGCGGCGATCTCGACCTCATCGGGCTGGTTTACCGCTGCCTGCGATGTCTTTGCGGACTGCGCACCACCCGCAGCCACTGCGGGTTCGATCTGTCCGGCGGCAGCCGAGGTCATCGCCTCGTCGATAATGCGGAAGGAACCGGCCGCCTGTGTCAGCAGCTTTGCCGAATCCTCCGAGAATGCCGTTGCCGGCACAAGCAGGCTCGATGCGGCCAGAAGGGCGATCCAGTGTTTCTTCATGACGATCATTGATCCGACCTCACACCCTTGCGCGGAATGGCAAGACCAAGCCATACGGCGAAGACGCCCATCAACCCGACGATGAGCAAAACGTAGAACTGGAAATTGTCCGAGAACCAGGCAGCCGCCAGGCGGCGGATGTTGCTGGGGCTCTGGTCGGTCATTCCGGCGATGAAGTGCGAACCGGCCGGCACCGTATTGACCGCAAGACTGGTGGTCTCGATCTCGGCCGACCCACCATTCAATCCCTGCCAGACGGCAGGCTCGACAAGCCGGCGAACGCCAAGCGCGATATCGGCGGGCGATCCGGCATGCAACACGGTCCAGACCGCATCGCCGGAAGGCGACGGGGCCTGCGTCAAGGTCAGGAGCGAGCGTCCCGGCTTGAGCATTGCCGTTGTGCCGGAGCCGTCCTGGTAGTTTAGCCATTTGCCGAAGCGCGCGCCCGCTCCAGAAAACCAGTCCTGCAGTTTTGACGTTACCGACAGCGTGTCCTGCGGCCGCGTCGTCGATTTGCGGAACGCATCCAGCAAGGCGGTCGAATCGTCGTCATTGTTTTGCGCCGGGCTGGCTGCGAAAACACCGCCACCGATGGTCGCTGTCCGGATCGGATCGACGTCGGCGATGGAGGCAGCCACCGGCTGACCCGAGTCGACAGGAAATGCGCTCTTGCCAGCACTGCCAAGCTCGGCAAGGGCGTTCTGCGTGGTGATCACCAGTGCATTGCGATCTCCTGACGGATTGGCGGCACCCAGGCGGATTTCGGCATTCAGCGGATTGCGAGCGGCAAGCGCCAGGCGGGACAGCATGGTGAGGGCAGCGCCAGCGGACTGCGCGTCCGGGCGCTCAATGAAGATGTCAAATGGCCTGCCATCGGCATAGGGATAGGCGGTGCCGGCCAGGGCGCCGATATCCGGAAGACGGCCGATCCGGGCAAGCGCCGGAATTTCGATCCTGGTGTCCTGCAGGAGGATGAACCGTGGTGTGGTGTCGTCGCGGGCTTCCGGCGCACAGGTTTCGTCGGCCTCAACTGGCAGCTCGGCCAAAAACTCGACCTTGTTGTTGCCCGGGCGGAATGCCCGCAGCGGCAGTTCGATCAGCTTGCCGTCAAACTGTTCGCCAGCCGAATTGCGGAAGGGGTAGCTGGTGACGACTCGGTCGTTAACCCGCACCAGAAACTGCGCCGTCCGCTTCAGGCCCGGAGACGTGGCGGCACTCAATTTCAGGCCGATCGTTGCATAGTCGGCCGGATAGAAATCCGCTGGCATGACCATGTTGAAACCAGTGCGCGACAGACGCCCGGAAAAGACACGGGTCTCATATCCGGTATCGGCCAGCGTGAAGCTCGTCGAGGCATCGGCGATGATCGTCCCGGACTGGCGGGAAAAAATGCCGCTATCGAGGCTTTCCTTAAGCGGTCCTTGTATGGCCTGAAGCAACTGGCCGCTCATATCGGCGCGGGTGGCACCCCGCAGGCTGACCGCCGCACGGCCACCATTTCCGGCGTCGCGCACGGAAAGGCCGTAAGGTGCTGCCCGTCCATTGGCGTCGCGTGCCTGCGCCCCCGTCTTGTCCGTCGAGACATAGAGATCGATGCCCGGACCTGTGCCCGGCTTTTCGCTGACCGTGACCGCCAGATCGTCCCGGTTCATAAACAGCGCCAGCGTCTGCAGAGCGGGCGCCGCATCGTTCAACATTTCAGCGGTCGCCGCCGGCGGCAGGATCAGGCGGACATCGGTGACGCTGGCATCCTTGCGGGCGACGGTCAGCAGATCGTCGAAGGAGCGGAAGCCATGATGCCTGGCGGCGACAAAACCGCTTACCGAAGGATCGAGCTCGCTCCATAGCTCGTAGGTTGCCTCCAGCGAGCAATCGACCCGATGGAACTGGCGGGCCCGCAGAACCACCTGGTTGCGGCCCGGTTTCAAAAACTCGGCACCAATCGGCAGCGCCTCGTTCTTGAAGCCGTTCGGCGAAGCAATCCGGAATGTTCCGGCCGGTTTGCCATTGACCTCGATATCCATCGCGGACGTGTCAGGTAGAACAGAGACGGCATTGCGATAAGCCAGGGCCAGCTGTCCGCCGCTTGCGGCCTGATCGGCGGCGAGATTGAAACTCAGCCGTGCAACGGCGTCTTCCCCCGACAGGTGATAGGCCGGCAGCGCCTGCTCGAACGGCACCAGGCCGTTGACCTTGGCAGCGGTGGCTTCCGCCTGAACCGGGCGGGTCGACAGGATGCTCTCGCTGTCGCCAGGCAGGATGCGGGCAGCGGACGGGGCTGCATCCAGCAGGCTCTGGGCGGACAAAGGCAGTGTCTGTGCCATGATCAGGGCCAGCGACAGGCCGGCTGCCCGTGTACGAAAAGGCTTAGCCATAGAGCTGCTCTCCCTTGAGAACCGGGGCATGTTCGACAGTTTTGACTGGCACCGGTACCTGGACGATCTTGTTGTCGTTGAGCACCATCGGCGCATCTTCGAAGGACTGGACGACGCTTTCGCGGATCAGGCCGGCACTGTAGCGGATGGCGCGCAGCGATTCCGTCAGGCTCCAGAGCGCAAAGCGGCTGGTGCCCCAGAAGAAGTTCTTCCGCGTCTGGCGGCGCTCCAGGCGATCCTGCAGCACGGACTGGTCGGAATACATCAGCTCGGCAATCGCCATCACCGTTTCCGGCGTGCGCTCGGAATAGGCAAAGCCGCAGATCGCCGTCTGGTCCAGCAAACGCCGCGAGCGATAGACAACATTGAAGTTGATCGTCTGGCCGCCACGGCGCACCTCGACCTTGGCCGTCGTCGGATTGACGAGGTCCAGCTTCGGCTCCTTGTCGACAAATTCGATCGAGACGCCGCCGCTGGAGGCATCCTGAATGATAACGTGGTGGATGATGTCGTCGATATGCATCAGCGCATGACGCTTGACCGGCAGGCGCTGGTTGCGGCGCAGCTCGCGGCGTTCGGCAATCGCACCGAGGGCCGCACCGGCGAGACCGAGATTGATCAGGTTCCACATCGCCACGATCAGCAGCAGTTCACTGGCGACCGGCTCGGTCAGCACGCGATAGCCGGAATAGAGGGCTGCGGCGAGCAGCAGGAAGAAGATGGCAAAATACGGCGTTGCAAGCGGCGACAGCTTGCTCTTGTCCAGCGTTTGGCCCTTGGCAGTGACGTTGAAGGTCGGCTTGCGCGGATTGCGCACGACGCTGACGATGCTGCCGAACAGGAACACGGCCTGGACATATTCATAGAGCTCAGAAATCCACGGCCAGCGGACGCGGCCATAGAGATAGCTCTGCATCGCGAACGAGGAGATCAGATAGGTGACCGCGTAGGAGGCGAACTCGAGAATGTTGGCCTTGTAGATTTCCAGTGAGAAGAAAATGTAGAGCAGCGGCGAGAACATGAAGGCGAGCCGCGACAGCGGAAACAGCCAGAACATGTTGATGCCGGCATAGCAGATGCGCTGCGGGATCGAGAGACCCTTGGCCAGAAACGGCCGTTTCAGGATGAGGATCTGCAGCATGCCCTGACACCAGCGGGCGCGCTGGCCGATGAAGGAAACGAACGTCTCCGGCTGCAGACCGGCAATCAGCGGCTTGTCGACATAGACCGAATGCCAGCCCTGGCAATGCAGCGACAGCGCCGTTTCGCAATCCTCGGTGATCGACTGACCGGAGAAACCATCGGTGGTCACCAGCGCCGAGCGGCGCAAGACGGCGGCCGAACCGCAGAAGAACGAGGCGTTCCATTTGTCGAGCCCGCGCTGCAGGATCGAATAGAACATCTCGTTTTCCGACGGCATACGGGCAAAGGTCTGAAGGTTCTTTTCCAGCGGATCGGGATTGAGAAAATAGTGCGGCGTCTGAACGAGGAAGAGCTTTTCATCCTCCCTGAAGAAGCCGACCGTCTCGCGCAGAAAATCGCGCACCGGGGCATGGTCGGCATCGAACACCACGACCAGTTCGCCTTTGGAAACCTTCAGGCCTTCGTTGAGATTGCCGGCCTTGGCGTGATCGTTCTGCTTGCGGGCATGGTAATGCACGCCCATCGCGGCGCAGAGCGCTTTCAGCTGCTCATGGCGGCGGATGGCGGCGACCGAGACATGCGGGTTCTTGTGGTTGCGCTTGGCATCCGTGCCGCCGTCATCGAGCAGATAGATGTTCAGCTTGTCCTTCGGATAGGCCATCGACTTGGCGGCGGCCAGCGTCACGGCCAGAAGCTCGGCATCTTCATTGTAGCTCGGGATGAACACGTCCACCGTCGGCAGGTCGGCGGCTGCACCCATGTCCGGCGTCTTCCGCTTGATCGGATCGATGACCATGAAGAAGCTGATCGCCAGCATCGCCAGACAGTACATTTCGGCGAGGTAAAGTAGGAAACCGGGGATGAAGTTCAGCGGCTCGGTGATATCCGGCAGCGTCTCGGTGGTGCGCCAGAAACCGTAGCGCAGCGCGATGATACCGGCGAAGACGAGTGTTATGACGCGGAACGTGCTGTTGTCGGGCCGAGTCATGCCAATGAACATGATGCCGAGAACAGCAAAGGAAAGCATGAGCTGCGCCTGAAGGCTCATCGGCAACAGAATCAGAGTCAAGCCGAGAGCGCCGGCCGGAATGGCCAGATATTTTCCGCACGTCATGTGCCACCAACCCCATCGTCATCTTCAGCAGCGCATCATGCGAGCCGGTTCTACATCGAACAGCCGGAACCTAATCGGCGAAGGGTCAACAGAATCCTAATTTAAGGCGCATGAACGGAAACGGCACAGGACTAGGTAAACACAAGGTTTACAGACGGCTCCCAAATCTGAGGAGGGGCGGCCTGGCAGCACATGAAGGAACATGCAGGCCATCATTGCGTTGCTGTTGCGACAACAGGAGACACACGATGACGCTTCCCGCCGATCCCATCCCCGGCCCCATTCCGCCAATCCAGCAACCGGTACCGGTCAAGGAGCCCGAGCCCGACCGGCTGCCGGACGAGGAGCCGTTGCCCAATCCCGATGAAAACCCGGAACCACCGCAGCAGGTGGAGCAACGTTGATCCAGCGCTCCGGAAAGGCGGCGGAAGGCACCGCCTTTCCCAGGCAGACCCAAAGGCTTGGCATGTAGAGCCTTAGGGGTCATCAAGCCTACGCCAACCCTCCCGCCGCCAAAGGCTTCCAGACTTGCTCCCGATCCGCATAGGCAGCCAGATCAATGCTGATCCGTGTGCCATTGCCGATCCGCCGCCGCAAAGCGCTGGCGGCGTCTGGGCCGGTTTGAAGACGACCACCATCGTGCAGAGCCTGCAGCCGGGAGCGCGAGACCTGCAGTTCGCCCGCCAGCAGGCGATCAAGCCGCATGCTGATCGCAAATGGCACGTTCAGCTGGATATCGAGCACCGTCCATCCGCATGTTTGGTTGAGCAGCTCCTTGCCAATGTCAAAGCCGGAAAACTCCTCGATGCGTTGCGATTTCCGCCGGAGCGCCTCGATGTTGAACGTTTCGGCCCTGATCCAATTCGCGTCGTTGGACTGCAGCGCCTCAAGGACGGTGGGATCGATATAGCCAACAGACTTGCGTTCGAAGATCGGCCGGTTCCAGGTCTTGTCGCAGATCAGGCATTTGTAGATCAGCCAGGCATCGAGCTTGCGTCCGTTGGCATTGAGCCGGATTTTGCCGCTGCTCTGAAATGGCCTTTGTAGTCCGCATCCGCTGCAGGCGATCCAGGGTTGGGGCGCCGTTTGCGGGGTGATGGTCCATCGGACCCGAAGTGTATTGCACATATCGTCTTGGTCTTCCGTTCGGAAGTCCACCAAGATGGTGCAGGAGAAACCCGTTGCGGGCGCGGCGTGGCGATGTTCTGGGCGGCTGAAGAGCTGAGACAGCGGAGCTGCACATGGCACATTGTAACAATGCCAGACCGGTCTCTCGCCACCACCCGATGAACACATCTGTACGCCGACGGCATTGCCATCGGACAATACGGGGTGAAACTGGATTGAGACCGGTATTACTTAGGCAAACTGCAACCTCTATGCGCCAACGCTCTTCGATGAAGAAAGTATCAAATGAACAGGCCGGTGTGGAGGCCTTTGGCGTGCAAGGAAGCGGAAAGATGTAGCATTGCGGCTATTCTGCAACTTTTGCGATGGCTGCAGACTTGACTTGGATCAATGAAGAGCCTCGTTAAAGCAGCCCTTTAAGACGCAAAAGCCCGAAAGCCGCCACTGTGGCAGCGTCTTTGATTTCGCCCCGCACAATCAACTCAATGACCGTCTCAATTGCAAAACCACGACTGATCAATCCCTGTTCTTCCGGGTCCAGGTTTGTTGAAAGTGGGCGCAGGCCGCGGGCGAGGAAAATATGGCAGCTCTGCGTCGAATACCCATATGCTTCGAAGAGTTGGCCGACATATGTCATTTCATCGGCAGCAAGACCCGTTTCCTCTCGCAGTTCGCCATGTGCCAGCTCAAGCGGATCAACACCCGCCTGCTCCTCCCAGGAGCCCTGAGGTAGCTCCCAACAGCGTTTTCCTACCGGATAACGAAACTGTTCAACCAGATAGACGGTACCGGTCGCATCGATAGGCACGATCAGAGAAAAGTCATTTTTCTCGACAACGCCGTAGACACCCCGCGAGCCATCCCGGCGCTCAACGATATCCTCCCGGACTGTCATCCAACGGTTCTGGTAAACAGTTTTGGTACTCAGCATCATGATTTCGGGCGCATCGTCAGTCATTTTCTTCCCTCACTTCGCTTGCCGATGGCGTGAATCATTCACGATTCCGAATAACCGATTTATAGAAAACTCTCGATAGAGAGAGACCTTCTGAGAACATCAAAATACAGGGGAATTCTGGGCTGCAAGCCGCAGGCATACGGACTATTGAAAATGAGGGGCACCGCCATGCGTCAAACCACGATTAGCAAAAAACGCCGTACCATCAGATATATGACTTTGGAGAGAATGGTACGGTTGGGTGGAATCGAACCACCGACCTCAGGATCCACAAACCTGCGCTCTAACCAACTGAGCTACAACCGCACAACACAGCGATGCACAGACATTATCATGTGCCGCTGAGGGGTCAAATACGGGCAGTCCGTCTTTTTTGCAAGCCATAACTTGCCCGTAGATGTGAAAAAACCGGGTAAAAAATCACCCGGTTCTGTTTGTCATGTTGCACGGTCAAAAACCGCGCCTGCAGAAATCAGTTCTTCTTGAAGCCGGAGATCGCCTTTTCGGCGGCATCCTTGCCTGGCTTCGTCACGGTTTCAGCAATCTTGCGGGTGGCTTCCTGCATCGACTTTGCCTGCTCCATGGCAAGCTCTGCCTGCTTGCGGATGAAGGCAGTCTGCAGTTCGAACAGTTCCGAAACCGACTTGACGCCGAGCAGCGCTTCCATGTGCGACAGCGAGTTTTCAGCATTGGTGCGCAGGGCATCGATCGCCTTGAGGCCGAGCTCGACGGAGCCGGACTGGGCGCTTTCGATCGTCGCTTCAACGGTCTTCGTTGCGTCTTCGGCGGCAGTCTTCATCTTGGAATAGGCTTCCTTGGACTGGGCAGCACCCTTTTCAGCGAAATCGCGAAAAGTTTCCGTGACCTTTGCCGGATCGAACGAGGCAAGCGAAAAGACGTCGTCGGTTTTCTTGGTAGCCATGATCTGCGCTCCTTGGTTTTGGGCCCTCTCATGAGGCGCCCATTGTGTGATGATGTCTATATAGGCGATTTACTTGTGCGATGCAACATATTTGTGCACTGCAGCATTCGTTAAAATCACCTGTATTAACCTTGCGCTGCGAAAGGCCGGTGCGCCATAGTCTGTAAGCTGGACCCTAGGCCGCCCGGCGTCTATTAATAGACTGTTAACAATCCCGCCCCTGTGGCGGTTGCGCAAACCAGGTCAGCCGATGCCCGCAAAATCGTATCCCTTTATCGACATCGCCGTTCATGAACGGGTGCGGGAGCATTTTGCCAAGGGCGATGCCGCCGTGCTGTTTTCCCCCGACATGAGCCAGGTGCTGTGGTCGAATGGCGAAGGCGCGTTCCTGTTCGGCTTGCCGTCGATCTACGATTTCATCGACAGCGGCGCCAACCGCAACGATGCCGCCTATCGCCAGATGGAGGCCGCCGCCCGGCAGTTGAAGCGCAGCGGCGATAGCCGGACGTTCCTGATGCGTATCGCGTCGGGTTTCCAGCGCGCGTCCGTCAGTGCCTCGGTCGAGATGATCTCCGTGCGGCCGGGTGAAACCGCCATCCTCTTTGCGGCCCCCCGCAGCGGCAAGCCGCTTGCCATTCACGACCGCGCCGCCCGGATGATCTCGGGCTTCGACGACCCCGACACGCATATGGCCGTTCTGGATGGCGACGGCGCCGTGCTTGCCGCCTCGCCCGGTTTTGCAGCACTGGCCATGACGCCGCAGACCTGCCGCTCGCTGGTAACAGCCGTTACCCGCGACAGCGACTGGCTGCTCAAGCGTCCGATCCCGACGGGCAAGGGCCATCTGCCGGCTGCCATTGGCAAGCTGTCGGAACGTCCCGCCCTGCATCTGCTGTTCGCGGTCGAAACCATTTTGGGCAACCTCGATCCCGGAACGGATTTTGAGGAAATTACAGATACCGATGAGACGCCAGCAGCGGCAGAGCCCGTTCTCAGCGAGGCCGCAGCGCCGCTTGCCTCACAGATGACCCTGCCCGCCGATGTCATCGACGAGATCAAGCAGATCGAGGAAATCGCCCCGGAAGACGATAGCTTTGTCGATCCGCATGATGACGCTGCGCCTGTGGCAGAGACCGAACAGCCTGCCGCTGAGGATTTTGTGGCTCCTGTTGAACCCGAGCCCGAAGAGGTAGCACCCCCTCGGGAATTGCCTTCCGATTCACAGTCGGAGCATATCGCCTCAGCAGTGGACGATCAGGACAAGGTTGCCGAAACCGATGCCCCCGAGGAAGCTGCCGTTCTGCCTGTAGCCGATGAAACCGTGACCGAGGAGATCGAGGTCGGCGAAACATTGGCGGCCGAGCCGGTCGAGGTGCTGCAAGAACCAGTCCAAGACAGTGTGGCGCTGGATGAAACGGCTGTGACTGACACCACCGGCGACACACCGATTGTCGAAACCACTGCGGATAGTGTGGCAGACGACGACGCCACAGTTCCAACCGATATCCCGCTTGAAGACACGCCTGCCGAACACGACGCACCAGAGCCCGTGCAGGGTTTCGTCTTCAACCCGAATAGCCGCGCGGTCCGTTTCGTCTGGAAGATCGATGCGGACGGGCGTTTCAGCGAGATTTCCGAGGAGTTTGCGACGGCGGTCGGGCCGAACTCCGCCGATATTACCGGCCAGAGTTTCAGCGATCTGGCGGACCGCTATCACCTAGACCCCGGCAATACGATCAGCGAGCTTTTGAAGCGGCGCGACACGTGGTCGGGAAAGACGATCTACTGGCCGGTCGAAGGCACCAGCCTGCAGGTTCCGGTCGATCTCGCCGCCCTTCCGACCTACTCGCGCAACCGCGAATTCGATGGCTTTCGCGGCTTCGGCATCGTGCGCGTGGCTGACACCGTCGATGACAAACAGGCCATGGGCCTGACGTTTGGCGCACAAGGTGCTGCCGAAGAGGCAGTTGCCGACCAGATTGACGACACGGCGCAGGAACTGTTGCCTGCCGATCCCGAGGTGGTGGCAGAAGACGCAGCCCCGCACGACACGACCGAAGAAGGTCCCACGGCAGCGGAGCCTATCGAAGCTTTAAGCGAACCGGCAGACAACACTGAGTCTGCAGCTGAACTTGAGACGCCTGAGCAAGGCGACGGAGAGCCGCTTGCCGAGGCCGGTGATGCGCTGACGGCGGCCGACGACCAGGAAGACCCTTTCCGTGGCGAGCGTCCGGCACTCAAACTGGTCCAGACTGCTGGGCGCCGCGCATCCGACAAGGTCGTCCAGCTCGACAATCACCGTCCGGGCACCGAACCCTTAAGCCGCAGCGAACAGGCCGCCTTTCGCGAAATCGCCCGTCAACTCGGCGAGAATTTCGGCAAGCGCCCGAATGAAAATGTGGCCGTCACAGATGTGCCTCCGGCTGCAAATCCGTCAGAAGATGATGCCGCACCGAAAATCGAGGCAATCTCCGAGGATGATCGTGCCGTCATCGCCGATGGCGCTGAGCAAACGGCCGAAAACACCGTGCCCGAGGCGCCTGCCTCGATCGTGCCTGCGCGCACCAGCGGCAACAGCAGCCTGACGCCGGAAATCCTCGACAACCTTCCGCTCGCTCTTCTGGTTCACAGCGGCGACGATCTGTTTCACGCCAATTCCGAATTTCTGGCGCTGACGGGCTATGCCGGTCTGGACGAACTGCGCGAGGAAGGCGGGATCGATGCCCTTTTCGCCGGTGACGAGGATGGCCTGTTCGACTTGCCGGATGGCACGATGATGCTGATCCGCAACGATGGCCAGCTCCTACCGGTCTCGGCGCGGCTGCAGTCAATCCGCTGGGAAGACAAGAACGCGCTGATGATGGCGCTTTCGGCAACTCAGACCGCACCAGCGCCTGTGGCTGCGGAAATCCCGCCGGCGGATGCTGTCGAAGAGCCGACTGACGCGCCGGAAATCCAGTCGCTGCGCATGGAAGCCGAAGAACTCCGTTCCATCCTCGAGACGGCAACGGACGGCGTCGTCGTCGTCGGCGGCGAGGGCGAAATCCGCTCGGTCAACCGCTCGGCGAGCGCCCTGTTCAACTATGACGACGGCGAAATCCGTGGCAAACCGTTCGCCATGCTGTTTGCCCATGAGAGCCAGAAGGCTGTTCTCGATTACCTCGCCGGTCTTTCCGGCCATGGTGTCGCCAGCGTGCTCAACGACGGCCGCGAAGTGATCGGCCGCGAAGCGTCCGGCGGTTTCATTCCGCTGTTCATGACCATGGGCCGCCTGTCCTCCTCCAACGGGTTCTGCGCCGTCATCCGTGACATTACTCAGTGGAAGCGGACGGAAGAGGAACTGCGCAACGCCAAGCGGGCCGCTGAAACGGCCAATGCCCATAAGAGCGATTTCCTTGCCCGCGTCAGCCATGAAATCCGCACGCCGCTCAACGCGATCATCGGTTTTTCCGACATGATGGCGAGCGAGCATTTCGGCCCGATCGGCAATCCGCGCTATGTCGAATATGCCGGGGATATTGGCCGCTCCGGCCGCCATGTGCTCGATATCGTCAACGACCTACTCGATATTTCGAAGATCGAAGCCGGCGAGATGGATCTCGAATTCACCGCCGTCGAGATCAACGATGCCGTGTCCGAGGCCGTCGCTCTCGTGCAACCGCAAGCCAACAGCCAGCGCGTCATTATCCGCACCTCGCTGTCCGGTTCGGTGCCAAACGTGGTTGCCGACAATCGGTCGATCAAGCAGATCGCGCTGAACATTCTGTCGAATGCCATCCGCTTCACCCCGTCTGGCGGCCAGATCGTCGTTTCGACCGCCTATGAGGCCAATGGCAGCGTCATCCTGCGCATCCGCGACACCGGCGTCGGCATGACCCGCACCGAGCTTGAACAGGCGATGAAACCGTTCCGACAGGTCACCACCGGCGCACGCAAGCGCGGCGACGGCACCGGCCTTGGCCTGCCGCTGACCAAGGCGATGGCAGAGGCAAACCGGGCCCAGTTCTCGATCAACTCGGCGCCAAACGAGGGCACACTGGTGGAGATTTCCTTCCCGTCGCAGCGGGTTCTGGCCAACTAGTCTAGCGGCCAGTCCGAACTCCCGAAAATTCGGACAAAAAAGAGGCAGCTGGAAAGCTGCCTCGATAAGTTAAATGCTAAAACAGGTGCTCGAGAGGTAATGACATCATGTCTGCGCCGGCATCTCTGCCAAAGCCACCCCACATCGGGTGGCCTCAAGTTGAGATCAACATGCGCTGCCATTCGTAAACAAAACCTTTCCAGCCGACCCGCAAATTTTAAGCATCGGCCCGTAAGACCTAAGCTTTGGTTAATTCGGCGAGCCCCAAATCGTTAACGCGGAGCGTCAGCTTCCAAGCTCGGCCAGGTTGGCATAAAGATCGAGTGCTTCCGGGTTGGCGAGCGCTTCCTTGTTTTTGACCACACGGCCATGCACGACTTCGCGCACCGCAAGCTCGACGATCTTGCCGGATTTGGTGCGTGGTATATCGGTGACGGCGATGATCTTGGCCGGGACGTGGCGCGGTGAGGCGCCGCTGCGGATCCTCGACTTGATCGCCTTCACCAGATCGTCGTTCAAGACGATGCCTGTCGCCAGCCGTACGAACAGGATGACACGAACGTCGTCATCCCAGTCCTGGCCGATGCAGATGGCCTCGGCCACCTCGTCCATCTGTTCGACCTGATTGTAGATTTCCGCCGTGCCGATGCGCACGCCGCCGGGGTTGAGCGTCGCATCCGAGCGGCCGTGAATGACGATGCCGCCATGTTCGGTCCATTCGGCAAAATCGCCATGGCACCAGATATTGTCGAAGCGCTCGAAGTAGGCCGCCTTGTATTTGGCGCCTTCCAGGTCGTTCCAGAACATCACCGGCATGGAGGGAAACGCTCTTGTGCAGACGAGTTCGCCCTTTTCCTGGCGCACCGGCTGGCCTTCGTCGTTCCAGACATCCATAGCAAGACCGAGCCCCGGCCCCTGAATTTCGCCGCGCCACACCGGCTTCAGCGGATTGCCGAGCACGAAGCAGGAGACGATATCGGTTCCACCGGAAATCGACGCCAGCTGAACATCCGGCTTGATGCCTTCATAAACGAAGGAGAAGCCTTCCGGCGACAGCGGCGAGCCGGTCGAGGTCATCAGCCGTAGTGACGAGAGGTCATGCGTCGAGACCGGGGTGAAGCCGCCCTTGCGCACGGCGTCGATATATTTTGCCGACGTGCCGAAGATGGCGAACTGCTCATCGCGGGCATAATCGAACAGGACATTGCCGTCGGGATGGAACGGCGAACCATCGAACAGGCAGAGCGTGGCGCCAAGGGCAAGCCCGGAGACCAGCCAGTTCCACATCATCCAGCCGCAGGTGGTGAAGTAGAACAGCTTTTCGCCCTCCTTCAGCCCGCAATGGAAGCGATGCTCCTTCAGGTGCTGCAGCAAAGTGCCGCCTGCTGAGTGGACAATGCACTTTGGAACGCCGGTGGTGCCGGACGAGAAGAGAATATAGAGCGGATGACCGAAAGGCAGTGCGACGAATTCAAGCGTCCTGGCAGTAAAAGGCTTGATGAAGTCGGAAAGCGTCCTACCATTTTCCAACGAGGCCGCAAGCGCTTCCGCATCGCCGGCATAGGGAATGATCAGCACCGGCACGCCGAGCTTCTGTGCGACAGCCTGCACCTTGGCGGCAACGTCCTGGCGTTTGCCGGCGTACCAGTAGCCGTCACAGGTAATGAACAGCTTGGGTTCGATCTGACCGAAACGGTCGAGCACGCCTTGTTCGCCGAAATCGGGAGAACAGGACGACCAGATGGCACCGATGGAAGCGGCGGCCAGCATCAGCGCGATGGTTTCCGGCATGTTCGGCATCATCGCCGCAACGCGGTCGCCTTTGCCGATGCCCTGCGCTTTCAAGGCCTGCTGCAGTCTTGAAACCAAAGCCCGCAGCTCATCAAAGGACATGCGCGACTGCGCCTTGTCTTCACCCCGGAAAACCAGAGCGTCGCCGCTGCCGGTATGGCGTAGAAGGTTCTCGGCGAAATTGAGCGTGGCGTCAGGGAAAAACCGTGCCTCCAGCATCACATCGCCATGGATCAGGGCACGTTCGCCGCGATTGCCGATGACGCCGCAATGATCCCAGACGCCAGTCCAGAAATCGGCGCGCTCGGTGATCGACCAGTCATGGAACGCGTCATAGTCTGCAAACGTCTTCGAGAAGCGTTGTCCGCACCAGTCGATGAACGCCTTCATCGGCGTCTGTTCGATGAATTCTGCCGACGGTGTCCAAAGGGGCCGATCTGACTGCATTTTTTCCTCCGCTTCCCAAGCCAGCCTCTATATCATGCTGCGACGCAAGATAAACAGGCCGGACAAATGATGGCTGTGGCAGTTGCGACATTTTGCGTGTCAACCGTTTGATTTCTGAGCGGTGAAAGCCTATCCAGAGGCCCTCAAACCGATTGAAAGTGCCCCGGACGCCCATGAGGCCATTCTTCACCATCGCCAGCAGAAAAATCGGATGGCAGGCATTTTTCATGTCGCGTACCGTCGCATGGCTTCTTGTCGGCGTGGTCGTGCTCACCGCTCTGTTCAAAATCGCCTTGCCGCTGTTCGTCTCGACAGCCAGTGTCAAGACGAACATGGAGGACGTGCTATCCTCGTGGACGGGCGCGCGGGCCAATATTGCCGGTGATCCACAGATCAGCTTCTGGCCGCATCCGGTCCTGACGCTGCGCAATGTCACCTTCGAAGGCGGCGATGCGGCAGCACCGGAACTTTTGGCGAAGGCCGACGCGATTGCAGCCGGTTTCGACATCCTCGCCGCCCTGCGTGGCACGCCGGTCTTTTATGATTTCCATCTGGTCAATCCGGTTTTCAATGTGGAGCGCCGGCTCGACGGAACGTTCAACTGGCGCCGCGCCGGCTGGATGGCCGATGCCATCGCCGACGCTGCTGGCAAGACACCGTCCAGCGCCCGCAACACGCCGATCGGCGATGTCGAGATCGTCAACGGTACGCTCGAATTGACCGACCGCGTGACCTCAAGCACGCATCGCATCAGCGCGATCACCGGATCCGTGCAGTGGCGGACCCCGACCACGCGGATGACAGCGGAACTTTCGGCGCTGATGAATGGTGAAAAGGTTCAAGGAACCATCACCTGCAATGAACCATTGATGCTGCTTTCAGGACAGAACAGCACGTTTCAGGCATCGTTCACCTCGCTGCCGCTGACCTTCAGTTTCGACGGCAGTGGCAATGCCTCAAGCCGTCCCTTCGCCATCGGGCAACTTCAGCTGAAAGCAAAATCGGTGGGCGCGCTTCTGGCCTGGGTCAAAGACGAGCCGCAACCGGTTGCGACAACCGGATCGGTCAGCATCGATACCAGCGTGACCATGTCGGCACAGACATTGAAGATGGACAACCTTTCGCTGTCTCTGGATGACGCCAATGCGACCGGCGTTCTCGGCATGGTGTGGTATCCGTCTCGCGGCCCACGTATCGATGGCACGCTGGCCTTTGACCGGCTGGACCTGACGCCGCTTCTTTCATCGGTTTTCCCGCTTCGTCCGGAGGCAGGCGCCGCGGATGGGCCGGAAATGGCTTTGCTCAAGCAGATCAGCCTTGATCTTCGCCTGTCGGCGCAGGAGATCAGTTATGGGCCGGCTGCCCTGACGGATGTCGCCGCCGGTATCATGGTGGAAAACGGCCGGGCATCCATCGATATTGGCGATGGCACCTTCGCCGAGGGCTCGCTCAGCGGCCGCATCGCCCTTGCCAATGACGGCGCCGACGGCGGGCAGGTGCAGCTTGCGCTGAAGAATGCCGATCTCGCGCCCGTTGCGGCAAGTCTCGGCCTCGCAGGACCGTTGCCACTTGGCCGGGGCATGCTGAGCGTTGATCTGTCAACCACCGAACCCCTGTCAAAAATGACGGTGGACGGTGTTTCCGGAAAATTTCTTTACGCAGCGAACAACGGCACCGTGGTGAATTTTGACCTGCCGGAATTCGCGCGGCTTGCCATGCTGGGCCAGGTTTTCAACGTCAGCCACGCCACCAATGGTTCGTTCGCCTTTACCAGGGCGGACATCGTTGGAACCATGCGCAAGGGCGTTGTCGAACTGACTACGGCTGATATCACCGGCGATGGAAAGACGGTGTCACTTGCCGGAACCCTTCCCTTCACGAATGGGAAACTTGCGCTTGCCGGTGCCATCCGGTCAGACGATCCCGCAACACCTGCCATGCGCTTCTTTGCCGATGGTTCCTGGCCGAACCCGGTCATTTCCCCCCTGCCCGCGCGCACCACGCAGCCATAAGCAGGTCCGATCGACTTTACCGCAGGGCGTTCTAAGATAAGCAGGCGAATCAGCTCACAGGAGATGTGTCCGTGCTGCGTTTCCTTGCCGCCCTGCTCAAGATCGCGCTGGCATCGTTGTTGACGGGTGCCGGGCTGTCGATCTTCAACATATCGTCAGCGCAAATCCTCGAGCAGGCCGGACTGACGCCAGATGTGCTGTGGGCACATCTGCTACGCTTTACCAGTTGGGCGCTGCCCAACATCATGCTGGGATCGATGATCGTGCTGCCGATCTGGCTGCTGACCTATGTCTTCCTGCCGCCGCGCGAAAGAGAACGCGAGCGCGACTAACGCGCCCGCCATGTTCGCATCAGTGCGCGAACGCTGCCTGCTCGTCCTTGACGCGCTGGATCTCCCGGCGGCGCGAGACCACAGAGGCGATCAGCACGCCGATTGCGACGATGCCGATCAGGATGGTGCAGACGGCATTGATCTCCGGCGTCACGCCCAATCGGACCTGGCTGTAGATCCGCATCGGC
The DNA here is from genome assembly GCF_965279435.1 of Pararhizobium sp. NCBI lineage: Bacteria > Pseudomonadati > Pseudomonadota > Alphaproteobacteria > Hyphomicrobiales > Rhizobiaceae > Pararhizobium > Pararhizobium sp. The sequence continues at coordinate 2,307,365 of NZ_CBDIHY010000003.1, read as the reverse complement.
AGCGTTGTGGCGCCGGGGCCGGACGTGAAGCTGGAAATCACCAGATCGTCTAGCGACAGCGTGAACGCAAGCACCCAGCCGGAAAAGACCGCTGGCGCGATGACGGGCAAGGTCACCTGCAGGAAGGTAGCGACCGGCGTGGCGCCGAGGTCCATCGCGGCTTCTTCGATCGAGCGATCGAAACTCAAAAGCCGGGATTGCACGACAACGGCGACGAAGCACATGGTGAAAGTGATATGCGCCAATGTCAGCGTCCAGAAGCCGCGATCGAAACCGATGGCGACGAACAGCAGCAGCATCGACAGGCCGGTGATGACTTCCGGCATGACCAGCGGCGCGTAGATCATCCCGGAGAACAGCATGCGGCCGCGAAACCGCGTGTAGCGGGTCATGGCAAGTGCTGCCAGCGTGCCGAGAACCGTGGCGACGGTCGCCGAGATCAGACCAACGCGGATGGTCACCCACGCGGCATCGAGAAGCGCCTGGTTGTGGAACAGCTGCACATACCATTTGGTCGAGAAGCCCGCCCAGACGGTGACCAGCTTGGACTCGTTGAAGGAGAAGACCACCAGCAACACGATCGGCAGATAGAGAAAGGCAAAACCGATGACAATCGAGGCGATATTGAAACGGGACCAGCGCTGCATGACTATCTCCCCTCCGCGTCGGCTTTGGACTGCGCATGCTGGAAGAACATGATCGGCACCACGAGAATCAGCAGCAGAATGGTCGCCACGGCAGCGGACACCGGCCAGTCACGATTGGCATTGAACTCGTTCCACAAGGTCTTGCCGATCATCAGCGTCTCGGAGCCGCCGAGCAGGTCTGGGATAACGAATTCGCCGACAGCCGGGATGAAGACCAGCATGCAGCCGGCAACTACGCCGGGCAGCGACAGCGGAAATGTGACGCGCCAAAACGCCCGGATCGGTGTGCAGCCAAGATCCTGCGCCGCCTCCGTCAGGCTGTGGTCCATCTTTTCCAGCGACGAATAGATCGGCAGCACCATGAACGGCAGGTAGGAATAGACGATGCCGATATAGATCGCCCAGTTGGTGTTGAGGATGATCAGCGGCTGATCGATCACGCCGAGCGTCAGAAGCAGTTGGTTGAGCAGTCCTTCTGGCTTCAGGATGGCAATCCAGGCGTAGACGCGGATCAGAAAGCTGGTCCAGAACGGCAGGATGACCAGCATCAACAGCGTCGGGCGGATGGTGCTTGGGGCCTGCGCCATGCCATAGGCCACCGGATAGGCGATCAACAGCGTCAGGAATGTCGAGACGCCGGCGATCCAGAGGCTGGAGATATAGGCCTTGGTGTAGAGCGCGTCCTCGGTCAACCAGATATAATTGTCGATCGAGAACTGCTTGATATTGTCGATGAAGCCGCCAAAACCGGAGGCGAGGTCGAACACCGGCAGATAGGGCGGCATCGCGACCGCGGTTTCCGACAGCGAAATCCGGATGACGATGAAAAACGGTATCAGGAAGAAGAACAGCAACCAGGCATAGGGGATGACGATCACCAGCCGGTTGAACAAAGCCGATCCGAATTTTGCCATGGCTTCAATCCTTCAGCACGACGCCGGCATTTTCATCGAAGGAAATCCAGACTTCCTGATCGTAGCCCAGTGGGTCCTCGACGGCGCGCACCGCATTGAGCGACGAGGCCTTGATCACCTTGCCATCCTTCAGCTTGACGTGAAAAACCGTCATGTCGCCGAGATAGCCGATGTCCCAGATTTCACCCTGCGCGGCATTGAGCGGCGCGCAGGCGGGCCGGTCGCGGCCGACGCGGATCTTTTCCGGGCGGACGGCAAAGCCGGCCTTTGCGCCAACAGCAGGCGGTTCGGTCGAGGCGACGCGGACGGTAAAGCCGGTTTGCGTGGCAATCTCGACAGTACCGTTGCCAGCGGACGAGACCGTACCGTCGAAAATATTCACATCGCCAATGAAATCAGCGACGAAACGCGAATTGGGCGCTTCATAGATTTCCGGCGGTGTGGCGACTTGCACGACCTTGCCATGCGCCATGACGGCGATGCGGTCGGCCATGGTCATCGCTTCTTCCTGGTCGTGGGTGACGACGACAAAGGTCAGGCCAAGCTCCTGCTGCAGGTCCATCAGTTCGAATTGGGTTTCCTCGCGCAGCTTCTTGTCGAGCGCGCCAAGCGGCTCGTCCAGCAGAAGCACCTTCGGGCGCTTGGCGAGCGAACGGGCAAGCGCCACGCGCTGACGCTGACCACCGGAGAGTTGGTGCGGTTTGCGTTTGGCGAACTTGTCGAGCTTGACCAGCTTCAGCATTTGCTCGACACGCGCGGCAATATCGGCCTTCGGCATGCCGTCCTGCTTCAGGCCGAAGGCGATGTTGTTTTCGACCGTCATATGCGGAAACAGCGCATAGGACTGGAACATCATGTTGACCGGCCGCTTGTAGGGCGGGATGCCGGCAAGGCTCTGTCCGTCGAGGATGATTTCGCCCGAGGTCGGCTGTTCGAAACCGGCCAGCATGCGCAGCAGCGTTGACTTGCCGCAGCCGGACGCACCGAGCAGCGCGAAGAACTCGCGCGGATAAATGTTCAGCGACAGATCATCGACCGCAACGAAATCACCGAACTTCTTGGTGACGTTCTTGACGGCGATGAACGGTACGGAATTGGGATCTGCCCATGGAGCGAAGGACCGCCGGATACTGCCAAGTGACTTCATCATCTATCCCCGAATGACATGCACAAACGGCGCCGTCCCCAGCGCCACAAAAGAAAATTGCCCGGATTTCAGGTCCGGGCAACTCTTTTCGACTTACTGGCCGGTAACCACCTTGGTCCAGAGCCGCGTCACCAGACGCTGCGATTTGGCGTCATAGGGTGTGACCGTGAAGAGCTTGGCGAGCACCTCCGGCGTCGGATAGATCGCGGTATCGTCAAGGACTTCCTTGTCGATGAACTGCTGCGAAGCCTTATTGCCATTGGCGTAGAACACCACGTTCGATGCCTTGGCGACGACTTCCGGCTTCATCATGTAGTTCAGGAATTCATGGGCCTCGGCGACATGCGGCGCATCGGCCGGGATGGCCATGACGTCAAACCACATCTGCGCGCCGGTCGGCGGGATGACATAGTTGACCGTCACGCCGGCTTTGGCTTCGGCGGCGCGATCGCGTGCCTGGAAGACGTCGCCGGAATAGCCGACAGCAAGGCAAATATCGCCATTGGCGAGCGCGTTGATATATTCCGACGAGTGGAACTTGCGAACGTAGGGACGGATGGAGGTCAGCAACTCCTCCGCCTTCTTCAGGTCGTCCGGGGTGCGGCTATCGGGATCGAGACCCAGATAGGCGAGCGCCGAAGGCAAAACGTCGGAGGCGGAATCAAGGATGTGGATGCCACAATCCTTGAACTTGGCGGCCACTTCCGGCTTGAAGATCACGTCCCAGGTCGGCGCTTCGTCGGTACCGAGGATCTGCTTCACCTTCTCGACATTGTAGCCGATGCCGGTGGTGCCCCACATGTAGTCGACGGCGTATTCGTTGCCGGGGTCGTATTTCTGGATGCGCTCGGAAATCAGGTCCCACATGTTGGACAGGTTCGGCAGCTTCGACTTGTCGAGCTTCTGGAAGACGCCGGCGGCAATCTGGCGCTGCAGGAAGCTCGCCGTCGGCACGACGACGTCATAGCCGGTGCCGCCTGCCAGCAGCTTGGTTTCAAGGATCTCGTTGCTGTCGAAGACGTCATAGACGACCTTGATACCGGTTTCCTTGGTGAAGTCTTCGAGAATGCTGGCATCGATATAATCGGACCAGTTGTAGACATTGACCACGCGCTCCTGCGCGGTGGCAATCGTTGCGGACCCACTGAGGATCAACGCGGCAAAGGCGGTGGCAATCGTACGCGACATAGAATTCCCCTTGGTTTTATCGGGTCAGTCCAGGCACGCCGCCGTCGCCTGCCTGTCTTCCCCTCCGTATGCGCGTTTGGAAGTTAGGCATGTTTTCCAACAACCACAAGCGCTTTTACTGGTCCCGCGCGAACCATCCAGCAACATCCTGGATTTTAGCGGTCCCTGCCAAAAGCCGAATCTTTTCAGTACGCCATGGCCAACCAGTGGCCGGCGAGAGCGGGCAGCCCAAGAGAATTAACCATAAGCTTAGATCGATCCCGAACCACCGCGTTTACGATTGCTTAACCATGCCCGGGATGCGATTTTGCGCCGCAACGGTTGTGCGTTCGGAGTTGGTCATCATGAGTGTGAAGTCGCAGCGGATTGATCCACGGGAACTGAAGCGGCTGTCGGTGCTGCAATCCCATCGGACACTTCTGGCCATCGGCTTCGACTGGGCGTTGATTGCCGGCGCCATCGCCTTCAGCAAATATATGCAACATCCGCTTGCCTATTTCGCCGCTGTCTTGGTCATTGCCGGACGCATGCACGCCTTCGGCTGCCTGATGCACGAGGCGGCCCATTACCGCATCATCAAGAACCGCAAAATCAGCGACTGGATGAGTGACCTGCTTCTGGCATGGCCGATCATGGCGACCGTCGATGGCTACCGGATGAACCACCTTGCCCATCACCAGCACACCAATACCGATGACGATCCGGATTGGGCCGCCAAGCTCGGCATGACGCAATTCACCTTTCCGCAAAAGGTCTGGCGCGGCGTGGTGCAACTGCTCGGCTATCTCGTCGCGGTGAACTCCGTTCGCGACATCCTGCATATGGCAAAACGCATCGCCAAGCATGACCGCTCGACCCGGACCTACAAGCTGCTGCGGATCGGCTTCTACGCCGCTGCCGCCATTATCTTCTCGGTGTTCGGGCTCTGGACGGATGTCACGCTCTACTGGCTGGTGCCGTTCTTCACCTTCTTCTGCCTGTTCCTCTATGTCCGCAGCGTCGCCGAGCATTTCGGCAGCATGGATTATTCCGATGAACTGGGCAGCTCGCGCACGGTCTATCCCTATCTCTGGGAAAAACTGTTCTTTGCGCCCCACAACATCAACTACCATCTGGAGCACCATCTTTATCCTGGCGTGCCGTATTACAACCTGCCGGAACTGCATGGGATCCTGATGAAGAACCCGACTTACGCCGCCAAGGCGCATATCACCCGCGGCTATACGACAGGCCTTGCTTCAGAGTGTTTTGCGCCAAATGCGCCGCTGCTGCCGGCCCATCATCCGGTCAGCTACTGACCTGGCAGCTACTGAAAATCAAAGGCGCTCAAACCGGTCACCATTTCGTCCAGCCCGAGCGGCCGTGTAACCGGCGGCTCGGCCCGGGCGAGACAGCCCTGCCGCTCGCAGAGGCGACAGGCGGTGCCACCGGCAACGGTCGCAAGCGGCGCGCCGCCATAGGCGGTTTCCGGCGCATGGACAGCATCGCAGCCGATCAGGATCGCCGTGCGGCGAACGCGCTCCTGAAAATTTGCCCGCGGTCCCTCGACGGTCCGGGCAACGGTCAAAAATTCGCCGCCCCCAAAAATCTCCACCCGATCGGCCAACACCTGCCCGGCTTGCACAAATGCCGTGTGAACATTGAGCTTGGGACAGCTGCCGCCAAAGCGCGCCTGCGGAAAGCCTGACGCACCGGCCTTGCGCAGCCGGTTGCCGGCATGGTCGATCTCCATCAGGAAGAAGGGCAACCCTGCGGCACCGGGGCGCTGCAGCGTCACCAGCCGGCTGGCCGCCTGTTCGAACGAGACCTGGAACCGGGCGCTCAGCACATCGACATCGTATTTGGCCCGCTGTGCCGCGGCGAGAAACCCGGCGTATGGCATCATGATCGCATGTGCTGCGTACCGCGCCAGCTCGAAGCGCCCAATGCGCCGCGCCTCGCCCGTCGAGAATGCCAGCGACTGAAGATCGGCGGCGATGGCCTCCGGAAAGGCGATCTGCGCCGCTTCCATGGCGATTTCCCGCAGCTGATCCTGCGCCGACAACCGTTCCGACAGAAACAGCCGCATCGAATGGCGGTCGAAGCGGCGACGCAGATCCGGCATGACATGCACCGGTAGTGTCCGGACCGTCAGGCCATGCTCCCTGCGCAGCCAGCCCTTCAGCGCCCCGGCAAGATCGTCGCCGGGGGAAAGCTGCGCATGAAAGGCTTCGGCTGCCTCGTCTATACCGGCAAAATAATGCGGTCGGTTTTCGAAGATGTCGCGCACTTCGTCCATCGGCAGGCGGGCATCCGACAGCGCTGCCATATGTCCCTGATCGGACAGGAGCGCACTCAGGTCCTTCAGCCGCAGGGATTGTTCGCGGTAGGCACGATAGAGCTTAAGCACGCCCATCGCGGCATTGGGTGCAGCCTCCGCCACCTCGATCAGCTCCTGATCGCCCGGCAGCTCGCCCGAGAGCAGCGGATCGGCAAACACTTCGCGCAATTGCGTGACGCTGCCGGTCACCTCGCCCTGCAACTCGTCGAGATCAACCTTGTAGACCGAGGAAAGCTTTAACAGCAGCTGCACCGTCAACGGCCGCTGATTGCGCTCGATTAGGTTGAGATAGGAAGGCGAGATACCGAGCGCCTCGGCCATCGCCGTCTGCGTCAACGACAATCCATTGCGAATGCGCCGTACGCGGGCGCCGGCAAAAATCTTGTTCTCAGCCATTTGTCACGCCTTTTACAAATTTCCAAGCATTCAGAATATTTACACGATTTACAAAATTACAAACGCCCTTTGTAAAACACAACACATGATAACCCTTTTCAAAGCCGCGACAATCCTTTTGTTCTCGCCGTTTTGTGCAGCGAATTGTAAAACTCGTCATACCAAATTTATCGACCCGAGCGTCATTCAACCAAAGTCGAATGAAGCCTCGAAATCTGCAGGAGGATGTTTATGACTGATTTTTACAATCTCGTTCCCGGCGCGCCGCAAGGCCGCTTCGATGGCCTCGATCGCCCCTACACGGCAGAGGACGTCAAGCGGCTGCGCGGCTCTGTCCAGATCCGCCATACCTTGGCCGAGATGGGCGCCAACCGGCTGTGGCAGCTGATCCATGAGGAAGATTTCGTCAATGCGCTGGGTGCGATGACCGGTAATCAGGCAATGCAGCAGGTCCGCGCCGGTTTGAAGGCGATCTACCTGTCCGGCTGGCAGGTCGCCGCTGACAGCAACACTGCATCCTCTATGTACCCCGACCAGTCGCTCTATCCGGCCAATGCCGCACCGGAACTGGCCAAACGCATCAACAGGACATTGCAGCGCGCCGACCAGATCGAGACCTCGGAGGGCAAGGGCCTATCCGTCGATACCTGGTTCGCCCCGATCGTTGCCGATGCGGAGGCCGGTTTCGGCGGACCGCTCAACGCCTTCGAGATCATGAAAGCCTTCATCGAGGCGGGTGCTGCCGGTGTTCACTATGAGGACCAGCTGGCATCGGAAAAGAAGTGCGGTCATCTCGGTGGCAAGGTTCTGATCCCGACGGCGGCCCACATCCGCAACCTCAATGCCGCGCGGCTCGCCGCTGACGTCATGGGCACGCCGACACTGGTTATCGCCCGCACGGACGCGGAAGCCGCCAAGCTCTTGACCTCCGATATTGACGAACGTGACCAGCCCTTCGTCGATTACGATGCTGGCCGCACCACGGAAGGCTTCTACCAGGTCAAGAACGGCATCGACCCCTGCATTGCCCGTGCCATTGCCTATGCGCCCTATTGCGACCTGATCTGGATGGAGACAGGCAAGCCGGATCTCGAACAGGCCCGCAAGTTTGCCGAGGCCGTGCACAAGGTGCATCCGGGCAAGAAGCTCGCCTATAATTGCTCGCCGTCGTTCAACTGGAAGAAAAACCTCGACGACGCGACGATCGCCAAGTTCCAGCGTGAACTCGGCGCCATGGGCTACAAGTTCCAGTTCATCACGCTTGCCGGTTTCCACCAGCTGAATTTCGGCATGTTCGAACTGGCCCGCGGCTACAAGGACCGGCAGATGGCCGCATACTCTGAGCTTCAGGAGGCGGAATTCGCCGCCGAGGTCAACGGCTATACCGCCACCAAGCACCAGCGCGAAGTCGGCACCGGATATTTCGACGCCGTCTCGATGGCGATTACTGGCGGCAAGTCCTCGACCACCGCCATGCATGAATCGACCGAACACGAACAGTTCCGCCCGGCGGCAGAATAGTTACACGGATTGGCGAACGCCACCATCCTCCGTCATCCTCGCCCCTGTGGCGGGGATCCAGCGTGGCGCGTCAGCACCGCAAAAGACTCTTTCACGCGACGTGATGTCGCGTGGCTGGATCCCCGGGACAAGCCCGAGGATGACGGAGAATGAGGTAACGCAATCGCCCAAATGAACTTCGCGCAAGCGACCCGACATCAACCAGGAGGAACCACCATGACAGTCCAGACCACCATCAAGACGCACGTCAAGGAACGGGCAGAGGAACAATCCTCGGGCATGACACCGGAACAGCAGGCGATGATCCGCATGGTCGCCAATGATCTTCACAGGCTCAACCAGGCCGTCATGAAGGCCGTGGATGCAGGTGTTTCCGTCGAACTCGTTCGCTCGGCTCGCCATCATGGCGGCGAAGGCAACTGGGGCGATCTGCTGATCCCCGTCATCGTGACGCAGGGACGTGGCTGAGGCATGGTACCTGTCCACGGAGATCCCGGCGGGACTTTCCCCGCCGGGATTTCGCATTTTATGTAGCGCCTAAAGACTCCGGCTTGGCCGTTTGCCGGCGAACAGATCGGCGTGGCTTTTCAGCAGCCGGAACAACCGGTCGGAGACCGTGCGGATTTCGCGGCGGTGGCGGTCTTCGCTGTTGGTGACGATCCACTGGCCGTGACGCAGCTGTTTCAACTCCTCGCCTGCCCGCTCCAGACCCGGATCGAGATCGCCGACGAAACAGGGCAAAACCGCCTGCCCCGCCCCTGCCCTTGTCAGATCCAGCAGCGACCGCGGGCGGCTGACGATGACAGCGATCGAGGCTGCGGCCTGATCATGCGGAAAGCGCAGATAGGGCGAGATCGCATCCTCCTCCGACACGGCAAGCCAGGCGGATGAAAGTCCTTCCGGCGCATTGCGCTGGCGGTAGGCGGCATAGGCGACGTCGCCGGTATGGCGGCTCGCCAGATGTTGTTCTTCCGGCGCCACCGCGCGCACGCCGACATCGCTTTGCCGGTGCACCAGCGTCGCCCGGCGTTCGGAGACGGACATATCGAGGCGGAACCCGTCCCGATCGCTCCAGATTGCCTGGATGTTTTCGCAGACCAGCCACGTCACCCAGGTGCCGGCCATCAGCCGCACCACCGATGCGCCGTGGGCTTCCTGGCGCCAGCCATCGACCTTGCGAACAACAGCATCCATCGCCTGCAACTGTTCGAAAAGAGCCTGCCCATCGGCCGTCAACCGGTAGCCCGTCTGACTGCGAACAAACAGCTGCCGCCCGATCCCCTGCTCCAGATCAAGGATGCGGCGGCCGACCGTGGCCGGGCTCAAACCATTGGCCTGCGCAGCGCCGGTCAACCCGCCATGGCGCGCGACAGCCAGAAATATCTGATAGGCATCCCAGCTTATGTCTTTCATCAATGAAAAACATACTCCGGTTTCTTGCGTTTATAAACTGATTTTTGAAGCATAGGTTAGAGGCGTAAACGGAGCGCAGCAGAACCGCCGCCCCACCCCAAATTGAAGAAAGTTGGTTGCAGGACACCCGGTCCGGCAATGGCTTTCTGTTGCCGAAGGAGACATGAACGATGCCAGAGATGATGGGAGTGGTTTTATTGGCGGAAATGCTGGCGAAGAACGCCTACAAACCACATGAATTCCAGGACTTGATCAACCGGAACCGCCTGTCCAACAGGATGTCCACCGCGTTGCGCCTGCTTTGCCTGCGCTGGGTACGATAGGACGACAAACAAAGAGCCCGGCGATCTGATGATGCCGGGCTTTCCTTCTTCGAACGGTCCGTTTGATCAGGCGGCGCGGCCGATCTGGCGACCGGTACTGACGGGCTCCAGGCGGAACTGCTCGACCAGCATCATCAGCGTATCGGCCTGATTGGCGAGTTCGCGGCTGGCGCTGGTCGCCTGGTCGACCATGGTCGCGTTCTGCTGGGTCATCTGGTCCATCTGGTTGACGGAGCCATTGACCTCATGCAGGGCGGCGGCCTGGTCGCGGCTGGCGGTGGCGATCATTTCCACATGGCTGCTGACCGAGACGATCTGCTGGCTGATCGACGCCAGAACCGCACCGGTTTCCTGGACCAGTTGCGATCCGGAATTCACTTCATTGGCGGACTTGTTGATCAGGCCTTTGATCTCACGGGCGGCGCCCGCCGAGCGTTGGGCAAGCTCGCGGACTTCCTGCGCCACCACCGCAAACCCCTTGCCTGCATCGCCGGCGCGGGCGGCCTCGATACCGGCATTGAGCGCCAGAAGGTTGGTCTGGAAGGCGATCTCGTCGATCACATCGATGATCTGCTCGATCTGGTGCGAGGCATCCTCGATCCGCCCCATCGCCGCAATCGCGTTGCTGACGACAACTGCCGAGCTGTCGGCACTCTTCTTGGTATGCGTGACAGCGATATTGGCCTCGTGGGCGCGTTCGGCCGATGAACGGACCGTAACGGTGATCTGGTCGACGGCAGCGGCGGTTTCTTCCAGTGACGCTGCCTGCGCCTCGGTGCGCTTCGACAGTGAATCGGCCGACGCGTGCAAGTCGTTGCCGCTGCGCTGGATTGACAGGGCATTGTTGCGGATCTGCAGGAGCGTGTCCTGCAGGCGGATCAGCGAGCCGTTAAAGTCCTTGCGCAGCTGCTCGAGGCGGCCGGTGAACGGCGTATCGATCTGTTGCGACAGGTCACCCTGCGCCAAGCGGCCAAGACCGGCGGCCAGTTGGCTGACGGCAAAATCGATCTGGCTGTCGAGGGCGCGTTTTTCCGTGTCGTTGCGGCTGCGTTCGGCATCAGCCTGCGCGCGCTGCTCCTCGCTTTCGGCTTCGATGCGGACCTTCGACAGGGCATTCTCCTTGAAGATGCCAAGCGCCCGGGCCATGTCGCCGATTTCGTCGCGGCGGGCACCACCGTCGATCGAGGTATCGAGTGCGCCGTCGGCAAGGCGGCGCATGGCGGCGGTGATCTGGCCGATCGGGCCTTTCAGCGTCAGCACCAGCGCGCCGCCGGCGAGAAGCGCTATCAGGATACCGACCACCGTTGCGAAGACCGACACCTGGTTGGCCTTGTCGCGCTCAACCGAAGCCGTGGTTTTCTGGCCTTCGGCAAACGCCGTCAACTGGCCCCAGATGTCATCGATTTCGGCGGCTGCGGTGCTGAACTCTGCTTGGCGGGCGGCACTGCTATCAACGAGCGCGGCGCTGTCTGCCTGCATCTTTTCCGTCACCGGCTTCACGGCAATGACGAGATTGTTGAAGAACGGCAAATCGCCAGCCGACTGGGCCAAGCTCTGGATTTCCTGATTCATCAGGCTGAATTCGCGCATCAGTCGCTCTTTACCGGCGGCATCCGTCTTTTCCAGGAAGCTCGCGGCGGCGATACGGATCGAGTAGACGGAGTTGACGATCGAACGGGTACCGGAAAGGACGGCGTTGGCCCTCACCAGCGCCGCGTCGAGCTTGCCGAAGGTCGCCGTTGCTTCACGCATCTTCAAACCGGCTGCGGTGTTGAGCTGAATGCTCGTCTGGCGGAAGCGAGCCATAAGTCTGCCGACCGAAGCCGCCGTTTCGTCGCTCTTGTCACCGCTGTCGACCAGCGTCTTGATCTCGCCGATGGTCGTCTTGAAGGTTTCTGAAACCGCCTTCTGGTTTTGCGGCAGCCCGGAGCTCATCTTGCGCAGAACCTTGGTCATCGCACCATAGGAATCGGCCGCGACCTTGATCTTGTCTTCGGCACTGGCCGCCTTTGCGAAACTCGTGTTGAAAGCGACGAGCGTGTCACTGGACGAGGTCAGGCGTTCTGCCTCGCGCAACAGCGACTTGGCGGCCTCCTCGTCCTGACGGACGTTCTGTTCCATGGTCGTCGCTTCATCAAGGATTTTCATCTGTGCGGCGAGCAGCAGGCGAAGGCTTCCATTGATGGATTGACGCAGGGTCACTTCCTGTTCGTAGAGCGTCCACAGGCCATCGACCCGCTCACCGATCGTTGCGCTACCAGTCAAAGCCTGCTGAAGCTGATTACGGCCGTTCTCGTCATCGACCTGTTTCAGCGTCCCTTCGAGAACCGCACGCTGGGCTGTAATCTTCTCGAGCACCGCCGCGCGAGACTCTTCGGTCGTGTTCTTCAGGAAAGCGTTCATGCCGGCATAGACGTCCTTGAAGCCGCTCAGCGACTGGAGGACACTGTTGGAAATCTCCATCCGTCCCTGCAGCAATCCGGACGCATAGAACCCGGTGATGCCGACAGCACAGATGCTGATGACGAACGGCAGAATGAACAACAGCACCTTGGTCTGGATTTTGAAGCGGGCAAGAATCTTGTCGATGAACATGAACGCACCTTGGCTCGCAGCCTGCGTCCGCCCTCCTCAAGCCATGACAGGCTTCCCCGGTGCGCCAACAAGCTGGTGATTTAACTGAAAAATCATGCGGCGCATCGCCGCCAGCCTGCCAGGCATTCATTGCATGAACCGCCGCCTCCCGGGGGCTAAGATCACGGCAGGCTCCGTTGAGACACATTCTTCAACGGCAACGATTAATATTTGAATAAATGCGGTCTAAATCGTTTCAGATGGCGGCTACCCGCATATTGGCAGGTATAACGGCCGTACGGAATTTTCGCGAGATTGTGCGCCCAAGCATAGGCACACAGAGACGTCTGCTATTCCAAAGTTGAAACGGGATTGGTCTGCTTAGAAAGACCAGAAAGACGGCAGGGCCACGAGAGCAGCAAGAGCGAACACGGCGATCACTGATACGCGGATCAGCAAAGCCTTGCGCGCCGCGCTCTCGTCGGCTTTCGCAATTGCGATTGCGCGGGCTGTGGAACGACTGCGTGATTGATTCATGGCATCATTTCCTTTCGACCAAAGCAACAGTAGACCCGGATCATCCGGACCGCCAGCCCACCTGACGTTGCAACGGCTCACAAAAGAGCAAAAAATGTCACTTTTCTGAAACAATCCCTGAAAACTGCATTCTCACCACCGCGCAAAGCCGTTGAGCCAGCGTTTCAAGCAGGTTCCGTCAGATGTCTTAACAAGTGCTGAAGCGGCCTACGCTTTGTCCGCTTATGCCGCCTGTCCCGCCGAAAAACCCGAGGCCCAGGCCCACTGGAAATTGTAGCCGCCGAGCCAGCCGGTGACATCGACGCACTCGCCGATGAAATAGAGCCCGGGAACGTCACGTGCCTGCATGGTACGGGAATCGAGCACCCTGGTATCGACGCCGCCCAGCGTTACCTCGGCGGTACGATACCCTTCCGAGCCGGCTGGGGTGATGGCCCAGTCCTTGATGGTCAGGCAAAACGTATCGATGGCCTTGTCGGAGAGATCCGCAAGCGGCCGGTTGCTGAGCCCGGCTGCCTCGGCAAAGAATTGCGCCAGCCTTTTCGGTAGCGGTTCGGCCAATGCGGTCTGCAGTGCCTGACGGCCATTCTCCTTGCGCGCCGCCTTCAACACGGCGGCGATATCGACATGCGGCAACAGGTTGAGGCGGATATCGCCGCCCTCACGCCAGTAGGAGGATATCTGCAGGATGGCCGGGCCGCTTAGTCCCCGATGAGTGATCAGCAGGGCTTCCTCGAACATCGTCTTGCCGGAGCGCGCCTGGGCATCGACAGCAACGCCGGCAAGGGCACTCAGGCTCTCCAGCTGTGTTGGATCAAGCGTCAACGGCACCAGACCCGGGCGGGTCTCGACCAGCGGCAGGCCAAACTGCTCGGCAATCCTATAGGCGAAACCGGTCGCGCCCATTTTCGGGATCGACTTGCCGCCGCTCGCCATGATCAACGAAGAGCAGTCAATCGCCCCATCCCCGGTCACGACCCGGAAGCCGGAAACGGTTTTGTCAACCGTCTGGATCTGCGCACCAAGCCGCAGAACGGCGCGAACCTCCTTCATCTCCGTCAAGAGCATGCGGATGATATCCTTGGCGGTGTCATCGCAAAACAGTTGGCCAAGTGCCTTTTCATGCCAGGCAATATTGTAGCGATCGACCAGCGCAATGAAATCATGCGGCGTATAGCGCGCCAATGCCGACTTGCAGAAATGCGGATTGGCCGAGAGGAAGTTCTTCGGGCTCGCATGGATATTGGTGAAGTTGCAGCGTCCACCACCCGAGATGCGGATTTTCTCGCCCGGCGCCTTGGCATGATCGAGCACGGCGACGCGGCGGCCGCGCTTACCCGCCTCGATCGCCGCCATCATGCCGGCGGCGCCTGCGCCGATTATCACCACGTCGAACTGTTCAGCCAAGACATCCATTCCCGTTTCAGTTTTCTTTCGAAGGCGAGGGCGTCAAAGTCAATCGCTGTTGCTGCGATGAGCGCGAATACAGCCTGTACGGCGGAAAAAGTCCCGGTTTTCACCCTAGCCAATTGCCAAACTGTGGCTATGATGCCCCATCCGAACCCAAAACCGGTGATTTATGCCCGTCAGAAGAAATGCTGCCCAACCAACTGCAAGGACTGTCAAGAGCTCGAAAATACCCGCCGCACTGCAAGCTCCACGCGGAGTGAAAACCTGGAAGGAAGCCGCCGACTGGCTGAAGATCCGCGGCATCGAAGATATCGAATGCATCACACCTGATATCGCCGGCGTTCCGCGCGGCAAGATGATGCCGTCTTCGAAGTTTACCTCCAACACCTCCCTGGCGCTGCCTTCAGCGATCTATCGCCATACCATTTCCGGCGAATATCCCGAAGAGACCGGCAACTTCCGCTATGACAGCCGGGATAGCGACATCAAGCTGGTGCCCGACCTTTCGACCCTTTCGGTCGTTCCCTGGGAAAGTGACCCGACGGCGCAGGTGATCTGCGACATTGCGGGTTCGCAGGGCGAAAAGGTTCCCTATACGCCGCGCAACGTGCTGAAGCATGTGCTCGATCTTTATCACCAGAGGGGCTGGAAGCCGGTCGTCGCACCGGAAATCGAATTCTATCTGGTCGCCAAGAACGAAGACCCGGATTATCCGCTGCATCCGCCGAAAGGCCGCTCGGGACGCGCCATCCAGGGTGGACAGGGCTATTCGATCGCCGGCGTCAACGAATTCGACGAACTGATCGACGACATCTACCACTTCTCGGAAAAGCAGGGTCTCGAGATCGACACGCTGATCCACGAAGAAGGTCCGGCGCAGCTGGAAATCAACCTTCGCCATGGCGATCCGATCGAGCTTGCCGACCAGGTCTTCATGTTCAAGCGGACCATTCGCGAAGCGGCGCTGAAGCACGGCATCTACGCGACCTTCATGGCCAAGCCGATGCAGGCGCAGGCCGGCTCCGCCATGCACATCCACCAGTCCGTCATCGAGGTGAACACCGGCCGGAACCTGTTTTCCAATGCCGATGGCTCACCGTCCAAGGAGTTCTTCTCCTTCATCGGCGGCATGCAGACATTTGTTCCCAAGGCGCTGTCGATGATGGCCCCTTATGTGAACTCGTACCGGCGGCTGACGCCTGATATGTCGGCACCGGTCAACAATGCCTGGGGCTATGACAACCGGACCACGGCGTTCCGTATTCCTGTTTCGGAGCCTGTTGCGCGCCGCGTCGAAAACCGCCTGCCAAGCTCGGATGCCAATCCTTATCTGGCGCTGGCGGCTTCTCTCGGTTGCGGTTATCTCGGTATCATTCAGGGACTGGAGCCGTCGGCACCGGCGGAAGCTTCGGCAGACAAAGGCACGATCGACCTGCCGCGCGGCCTCTTGGAAGCGGTGTCGCTGCTTGAAGCAGAACCAGCCTTTGCCGAGATCTTCAGCCCGGAATTCATTGCTATCTATGGTGGCGTGAAGCGGGGCGAGTTCGAAACCTTCATGCAGGTGATCAGCCCTTGGGAGCGCGAATACCTGCTTCTCAATGTCTGATACGAAAGGCGCAGCCATGCCTTGGCAAAGCCCGATCTCGCCGGGGATTTCCTGGTATGAGTCCAACGTTGTGGAGCGGCCGGAATATCCGGCCCTCTCCGGCTCGGTCGAGACCGATGTCGCCATCGTCGGCGGCGGTTTCACAGGGCTGCAGGCGGCCTACAATCTGGCCCTGAAAGGCGTGCGTGTCACCCTGATCGACGCCTGCCGCTTCGGTGACGGCGCGTCCGGCCGCAATGGCGGACAGCTCGGCACCGGCCAGCGTTGGTCTCCCGAAGAGATGGAAGGCACGCTCGGTTTCGAGCGGTCCAAGGCTCTGTTCGATCTCGCCGAAGATGCCAAGAAACATCTTCTCGAGTTTGCATCCGCGCACGACATCGACATCGAATATGTCGAGGGCCAGCTGAACGTCTGCCACAAGCCACGCCTTGAAAAAGACTATCGCGACAGCGTCGAGATCGCTGCGTCGCGTTATGGCTATGCCCACCAGAGCTTCATGGGCCGCGACGAAACCGTAGCACGGCTCGGCTCCGAACGTTACGTGTTCGGTATCCGCGATACGGGCACCGGTCATATCCAGCCGATGAAACTGCTGGTCGGGCTGGCAAAGCAGGCAGCCTTGGCCGGCGCTTCACTGCATGAACAGACGAAGGCGCTGACGATCAACCAGGCCGGTGGGCGCGTCACCATCGAAACGGACAAGGGCACCATCCGCGCCGACCGCGCCTTGATTGCCTGCAACGGCTATATCGGCAATCTCGAACCGGTGACCGCACGGCATGTCATGCCGATCCGCTCGTTCATCGGCGCCACCAAGGTTCTCAGCGATTTTCCGGATGTGCTGCCGGGCGGCGAAGCGGTTGCCGATTCGCGCTTTGTCGTGCGTTATTTCCGCAAATCGAAGGATGGGCGGCTGCTGTTTGGCGGCCGCGAAGCCTATACGGCGGACAATCCCCGCGAGATTTCCGAGCATATCCGCCGGCAGATCAGCGAAATCTATCCGTCGCTGGCGAATATCGAGATGACCCATGCCTGGGGCGGTTCGGTCGGCATCACCCTGCCGCGCCAACCATTCGTGCGCGAGGTCATGCCCGGCGTTACCTCGATCGGCGGCTATTCCGGCCACGGCGTCATGCTGTCGAACTATTGCGGCAAGCTCTATTCCGACATGGTGACCGGCAACCGCTCGGACCTCGATCTGTTCCGGGAGCTGAACATTCCGGCATTTCCGGGCGGTACGCGGTTCCGCTCCGTGCTTTTGTTCGTCGCACTCAGCTGGTATGCCTTGCGCGACAAGTTTTAAAAGCCGCACCCGAAAGGCCGACGAAACGCATTTTGTTGCGTCGCACCCTAGCGCTTTTAAATCGATTAGATTATACACTCCTCAGACCAGAACGAGATCGAGATTTCTCATGAGCAGCCAGATCATTCCTGTGGAACCCTTTGACTATGTGGTTTTCGGAGGCACCGGCGACCTTGCCGAACGCAAATTGCTTCCTGCCCTTTATCATCGCCAGCTGGATGGCCAACTCACCGATCCGACCCGCATTATCGGTGCATCGCGCAGCGTTCTCAGCCACGAAGAATACCGCAAATTTGCAACCGATGCCCTTAAGGAACATCTGAAGCCCGGCGAGTATGACGAGGCGCAGGTGAAGACCTTCACCGACCGTCTTTTCTACGTGCCTGTCGACGCCAAGTCGGACAATGGCTGGGATCAGCTGAAGGCACTTTTGGACGAAGGCAAGGACCGCGTCCGCGCTTTCTATCTCGCCGTTGCCCCGGCGATCTTCGGCGATATCTCGGAAAAGATCCGTGACCACAAGCTGATCACCAAAATGACACGCATCGTCGTTGAAAAGCCGATCGGCCGCGACCTTGCCTCGGCGCTGGAGCTTAACGACACGATCGGCAAAGTGTTCAAGGAAGAGCAGATCTTCCGTATCGACCACTACCTCGGCAAGGAAACCGTGCAGAACCTGATGGCTCTGCGCTTTGCCAACACGCTGTACGAACCGTTGTGGAACTCGTCCTACATCGACCATATCCAAATCACCGTTGCCGAATCCGTCGGGCTGGAAAGCCGTGCCGGTTATTACGACAAGGCCGGGGCGCTGCGCGACATGGTGCAGAACCATATCCTCCAGCTTCTCTGCCTGGTCGCCATGGAGGTTCCGCCGTCGATGAATGCGGAAGCCGTGCGCGACGAAAAGCTGAAGGTGCTGCGCGCATTGAAGCCGATCAACCCAAGCAATGTCGAGAAAATGACGGTGCGTGGCCAGTACAAGGCAGGCGCTTCGGCCGGCGGTGCGGTCAAGGGCTATCTTGAAGAGCTGGAAGGCGGCGTGTCCAACACCGAGACCTTCGTTGCCATCAAGGCCGAAATCAACAACTGGCGCTGGGCTGGCGTTCCGTTCTACATCCGCACCGGCAAACGCATGGCCGGCCGCATGTCGGAAATCGTCATTACCTTCAAGCCGATCCCGCATTCGATCTTCGACGAGGCCGCAGGTCGGATCGAAGCCAACCAGCTGATCATCCGCCTGCAGCCGGACGAAGGCGTCAAGCAGTCATTGATGATCAAGGACCCGGGTCCGGGCGGCATGCGCCTGCGCAACGTCTCGCTCGACATGACCTTTGCCGAAGCCTTCAACGCCCGCAGCGCCGATGCCTATGAGCGCCTGCTGCTCGACGTGGTTCGCAACAACCAGACCCTGTTCATGCGCCGCGACGAAGTCGAAGCCGCATGGCGCTGGGTCGATCCGATCCTGAAATCCTGGGAAGCCGTCAACCAGCAGGTCCAGGCCTATACGGCCGGCACCTGGGGACCGAGCCAGGCTATCGCGCTCATCGAGCGGGACGGCCGTACCTGGCATGAAGTGATCTGAGGACGAAAGCCATGACGGCTGCGATGCATGTATTCGACAATGGTGCGGCCCTGGCGGATGGCCTTGCCGACGCCGTGGCTGCGGCTTTGTCCGCAGCCGTTGCGGCGCGCGGGCAAGCCTGCATCGCCGTCTCCGGCGGCTCGACCCCGAAGGCTTTCTTCAAGGCTTTATCCGGCAAGACGATCGACTGGACCAAGGTCACCGTGACCCTGGTCGATGAACGCTTCGTGGCGCCCGATACCGACCGATCCAACGAAAAGCTGGTCAAGGACAACCTGCTGATCAATGCAGCCGCCTCGGCACACTTCCAGCCGCTCTATTATCCGGCAGCAACGGCCGAGGAAGCAGCGGCCGCGGCCACCAGGCAGACCGCCGCTCTCGGCTGTCCGTTCGATGCTGCCATCCTCGGCATGGGTGGCGACGGACATACGGCCTCGTTCTTTCCGGGTGGCTCGCGCCTTGCAGAGGCGCTTGATCCGGCCACGCCACGCGGCGTGATGACGATGGAAGCCGACGGTGCGGGAGAACCTCGCCTGACATTCACATTCTCCAGCCTTCAGGATGCCCGACTTCTGGTGCTCCATATCGAGGGAGCGGCCAAGAAGGACGTTCTTGCCAAGGCTGAAGCGCCCGGTGACGAGGCGGAGATGCCGATCCGGGCGATATTGCGCCGGGCCGCCTCCCCGCTTCAGATCTACTGGGCCCCCTGAAGCAGGTCGCGATCTCTGGGGATCGCCTCCTGCACTTAGGACTTTGATTTTACGCATGTCGTCATCGCAGCACTGCTGCACACTTCTACGCGGCATGCTTCAAGCCCGACATCCGGGGTCCCAAGACCCGGATAACCGAAACCATGCCGACCACAGGAGTGCCGAACACTCCGGAACAGGATTGCCATGTCCGCCGACAGCCGTATTGCCGCGATTACCGCCCGCATCGTCGAACGCTCGAAACCCTACCGCGAGCCTTATCTAGCCCGCGTTCGTTCGGCGGCATCCAAGCGCGTCACCCGTTCGGTTCTCGGCTGCGGCAACCTTGCCCATGGCTTTGCCGTCTGTTCCCCCTCGGAAAAGGTGGCGCTTTCTGGCGACGAGGTGCTGAACCTCGGCATCATCACCTCCTACAACGACATGCTGTCGGCGCATCAGCCGTTCGAGACCTATCCGGCGCTGATCCGCCAGGCGGCCCATGACGTGGGCGGCGTGGCGCAGGTGGCGGGCGGTGTTCCGGCCATGTGCGACGGCGTCACGCAAGGACAGCCTGGCATGGAGCTGTCGCTGTTTTCCCGCGACCTGATCGCTATGGCCGCAGGCGTCGGCCTGTCGCACAACATGTTTGACAGTACCGTCTATCTCGGTGTCTGCGACAAGATCGTTCCCGGCCTGATGATTGCCGCCATGACCTTCGGCCATCTGCCGGCGGTGTTCATTCCGGCCGGCCCGATGACCACAGGCCTGCCGAACGACGAAAAGTCGCGCGTCCGCCAGCTGTTTGCCGAAGGCAAGGTTGGCCGCGACGAACTGCTCGAAGCGGAATCGAAGTCGTATCACGGTCCGGGCACCTGCACCTTCTACGGCACCGCCAACTCCAACCAAATGCTGATGGAGATCATGGGCTTCCACCTGCCAGGCGCCTCCTTCATCAATCCGGGCACACCGCTGCGCGACGCTCTGACGCGGGAAGCCACCAAGCGGGCCCTAGCTATCACCGCACTCGGCAACGAATACACCCCTGCCGGTGAAATGATCGACGAACGCTCGATCGTCAACGGCGTCGTCGGCCTGCATGCGACGGGTGGCTCGACCAACCACACAATGCACCTTGTCGCCATGGCCCGTTCGGCCGGTATCGCGCTGACATGGCAGGATATTTCGGAGCTTTCCGACATCATCCCGCTGCTCGCCCGCGTCTATCCGAACGGTCTTGCCGACGTGAACCATTTCCATGCAGCCGGTGGCATGGGCTACCTGATCAGCCAGCTTCTGAAGCACGGCCTGCTGCATAACGACGTCCGTACTGTTTTCGGCCAGGGGCTCGACGCCTATGCGATCGACGTCAAGCTGGGCGTGAACGGCACCGTCGCGCGCGAACCGGCGCCAGACGTCAGCCACGATCCAAAAGTGCTTTCGACCGTTGAACATCCCTTCCAGCATTCGGGCGGCCTGAAGATGCTAACCGGCAATCTCGGCAAGGCCGTCATCAAGATTTCGGCCGTCAAGCCGGAACGCCACGTCATCGAGGCACCGGCGAAGATCTTTCACGATCAATCGGAACTGCAGACGGCCTTCAAGGAGGGCAAGCTTGAGGGTGATTTCATCGCGGTCGTACGCTTCCAGGGCCCGAAAGCCAATGGCATGCCGGAACTGCACAAGCTGACCACTGTGCTCGGCATTCTGCAGGATCGCGGCCAGACGGTTGCGCTGGTGACCGACGGCCGCATGTCCGGCGCCTCCGGCAAGGTGCCGTCGGCGATCCACATGACGCCCGAAGCCAAGGACGGTGGACCGATCTCCAAGATCCGCGAGGGCGACATCATTCGGCTGGATGCCATCCACGGAACGATCAAGGTGCTGGTGGACGCTGCGGAACTCGCCGGCCGGGCTCCGGCCGAAGCCGATCTGTCAGAGAATGAATTCGGCATGGGCCGCGAACTGTTCGCCCCCTTCCGCGCGGCCACAGGTTCCGCCGATCAGGGCGCCAGCGTGTTTTTTCACTGAGAAAGGCTGCTGACGAATCCTAAAACGATTATCTGGCGAGAGCGGTATCCCACTCTCCGTCATCCTCGCCCCTGTGGCGGGGATCCAGTGACCCGACGTCCGTCGGGTCAAAAGACTCTTTCAGCCCAAGGACTTGGGCTGGCTGGATCTCTGTGACAAGCACAGAGATGACGGAAGATTTGGCAACGCATAATTTCCCAAATGGCCTGCCAAACTGTGAGGAAGTGACTTCGCGGCAGTCCGTATCCGTTGATCACAAGTCTTCACATGCCGATGCTTACGGAAGCGGCCCCGGATGCATGTCGGTGCGGCCGTCATAGCGTTCGATGTTCAGCTCGAAGATATCGATGCCCTCGATGCAGCGGGCATTCACGGATACCTTTTCACCCGGATAGCCGCTGCGCATCAGGGCTACGCCGCATGTGGCGCAAAAATGGTGGCCTTCGGTGATGCTGCGCCAGACATAGGTGGAGATGCGGCGCTTTTCGCTGACCAGCGTTATCTTGCTGACCGGAACCTTCCAATGCAGGAAACCCGAGCGGCGGCAGGTCGAGCAATTGCATTCGACCAGCTCGGAAATCTCGTCGTCGATTTCAAAGCAGATATCGCCGCAATGACAGGAAAGGCGATAGGGTCTTTTCATCGGTAATCTCTCGCTTCCGTCGCGCAATCCCTATCAATCCGCCTCTTGCGGGCGGTGTCAAGCGCGAGCGACCATCAATTGCCCCAAAAAGGTCAGCTGTAGATGTCGAGAACGCGGTTGCGATGGTTTGGATGCGTCGAATAGACAAAGATGCGATTGAGGTCGCGCTCGGACATCAATCGCAGGAAGCGCGCCTCGATGATGTTGTTGGCATGCACACGCTTGACGATGCAGCCGACCATGCCGATGCGTGCACTGGGCACATCGAGATAGAAATTCTGCGGTAGCTTGAACTGCGTGGCGATGCCCAGAACCGCGCTGCTTTTCGATATTTTCAGCAGTTCGCAGCGGCGTGAGGTAAGGTTGAGCATGCCGTTTTCGGTATATTCGATCCGGGCATCATTGCGGGTATCCTCCATCGGGAAATTGGCTTCCCGATCGTACATGAAGGATTCTTCCTTGCTGAGATATGTCGGTCTATCGGATGCCTGTCCCCGCATCTTTCTGCTCCATGCCCTTTGTTTTTTTGAAACATTAGCGTCGGAGATTTAACAGAGCGTGAGTCCGTGACCGATTTTGGCACAGCGCCAATAAAAAACCCGCCCGAAAACACCGCCCGGCCGGGTCTTGAACATTCTGCCTGGCTCTACGCCCGGTAGCTCTTTCCGTTCGCGTCGAACAGGTGCAGCTTGGCCTTGTCGGCGGTAAAGCGCACCTTCTCGCCACGCTTGATATCGAGGATACCCGGCACCTTTGCGATGATCGGCTCGTTGGCAACCAGCCCTTCGATATAGAGCAGCGTCACTTCGCCCAGCGCCTCGATGATCGCGACGGTGCCTTCGAACAGGAAGCTGTCGCCGGTCGAGACGCGCAGGTCTTCCGGCCGCACGCCAAAACTTGCCGCCTTGCCGTTTTCGGAGGCCGCCGTCGGAATATCGAGAACGTCCCGCTTGCCGCCCGGCAATTCGACCGATGTCTCGGCACCAGTTCCGACGATCTTCGCCGGAATGATGTTCATCGCCGGCGAACCGATGAAGCGGGCGACGAAGAGATTGGCCGGGCGCTCGTAGAGTTCCAGCGGCGGGCCGACCTGTTCGATGTGACCGGCCGAAAGCACGACGATGCGGTCGGCGAGTGTCATCGCCTCGACCTGATCGTGGGTGACGTAGATCATCGTCGTATCCGGCATGGATTCGTTCAGCTTGGCGATCTCGATACGGGTGGCGACACGCAGGGCTGCATCGAGATTGGACAATGGCTCGTCAAACAGGAACACTTTTGGATCGCGGCAGATCGCCCGGCCGATGGCGACACGCTGGCGCTGGCCGCCGGAAAGCGCCTTGGGCAGACGGTCGAGATATGCGGTCAGTTGCAGGATATCGGCAGCAGCGCGAACGCGGCGGTCGATCTCCTCCTTCGTTTCCTTGGCGATGCGCATGCCGAAGGCCATGTTGTCATAGACGGTCATATGCGGATAAAGCGCATAAGACTGGAAGACCATGGCGATGCCGCGTTGCGATGGCGGCACCTCGTTGACCAGCCGCTCGGCGATGTACATTTCGCCGCCGGAGATTTCCTCCAGGCCGGCGATCATCCGCAACAGCGTCGATTTTCCGCAGCCGGATGGTCCGACGAAGACGACGAACTCGCCCTGCTTGATATCCAGATCGATGCCATGGATGACATCCACCGCGCCATAGGACTTGCGGATATTCTTCAGTTGCAAACCTGCCATGTCATCCTCCCCTTCATTCTCTCGTTTTTGGCCGGCTCATTTGAGCGAACCGGTTTGATCTGGTTATTCGACCCGGGCGAAAAAGCCGCTCCAGGCCGGTAGCGTGATGGTGTCGCCGTTCAATGCCGATGCAAAGCCATGGCCTTCGAGCACATTGAGTTTTTCACTCGGCCGTTCGGCCGCCAGCGTTTCGCCGCTCATGTTGAACAGGCACAGAACAGTCTCGTTGCCGAATTTTCGCTCGAAACCGAGCAGCGGCGCCGGGTAAGGGCGGAACTCGATCTCACCCTTGGCGAACGCCGAGTGCTGCTTGCGGAAGGCGAGAAACCGGCGGTAATGGTTGAGCACCGAATTCGGGTCCGCCTGCTGTTCCGACACGGCACGGCCGAGATGTTCCTTCGGCACCGGCAGCCAGGGCTTGCCCTCACCGAAACCGCCATTGACGGCGTTCTTGTCCCAGACCATTGGCGTACGGCAGCCGTCGCGGCCCTTGAAATCCGGCCAGAACTGGATGCCGTAGGGGTCCTGCAAATCCTCGAAGGCGAGATCGGCTTCCGTCAGGCCGAGCTCTTCGCCCTGATAGATGCAGACCGAGCCACGCAGGGTCATCAGCAGGCTGGCGAGGAATTTCGCATGCGCATCCTGATCGGCAATGCCTTGGCCCCAGCGGCTGACATGGCGCACGACGTCATGATTGGAAAACGCCCAGCAGGCCCAGCCTTCGGGTGCTGCACGGGCGAAATCATGCAGCACCTGCGCGACGCCTGATGGCGTCAGCGGATCGGGCGCCAGGAATTCGAAGGCGTAGCACATGTGCATCTTATCATTACCGGACGTGTATTGCCCGGCGATCTCGAGGCCGATCTGGCTGTCGCCGACTTCACCGACGGCGGCGATTGCCGGAAACTCGTCCATGACGGCGCGAAAACGCTTGAGGAATTCGAGGTTTTCCGGGCGGTTCTTGTCGTAGAGATGTTCCTGGTAATTATACGGATTGACGGCCGGTGCCGTGTTGGCATTACGGCGTTCCGGCGCCAACGCCGGATTGTCGCGCAGTTGCAGATCGTGGAAATAGAAGTTGATCGTATCAAGCCGGAAACCATCGACGCCGCGTTCCAGCCAGAAACGTTCGACGGAGAGCAGCGCGTCCTGAACCTCGGGATTGTGCAGATTGAGGTCGGGCTGCGAAGTCAGGAAGTTGTGCATGTAATATTGCAGCCGCGTCGGATCCCATTGCCAGGCCGAGCCACCGAAGATCGACATCCAGTTGTTCGGCGGCGTGCCGTCCGGCTTGGAATCGGACCAGACGTACCAGTCCGCCTTCGGATTGAAGCGGCTCGAACGGCTTTCGACGAACCAGGGATGCTGGTCAGAGGTATGCGATAGAACCAGATCGATCATCACGCGAATGCCAAGGCGGTGGGCCTCAGCGATCAGCGCGTCGAAATCGGCAAGCAATCCGAAGATCGGATCGACGCCGGTATAATTCGACACGTCATAGCCGAAATCCTTCATCGGCGAGGTGAAGAACGGCGAAATCCAGATCGCATCGACGCCGAGCGAGGCGACATGCGGCAGGCGGGCGGTGATGCCCTTCAGATCGCCGATGCCGTCGCCGTTGCTATCCTGGTAGGAGCGCGGATAGATCTGGTAGATCACCGCGCCACGCCACCAGTCCCGGTCGGCCTGCAATGTCGAACCACTTGCCTGGGTTATGCTCGTATTCATTCCTGTAGACGTCCTTGTGTCTTAAAAAGTCTCAGCCGCCCTTGACCGATCCCGCGAGCAAACCACGCACGAGGTAGCGCTGCAGGGTGAAGAAGACGATCAGGGGCACGATGATGGTGATGAAGGCCGAGGCCGTGAGGATTTCCCAGTTGCCGCCGCGCGAGCCGAGCAGGTTGACCAGACGGCCGGTGAGCACCAGTTCGTCATTGCCGGTTCCGAGGAACACCATGGCGACCAACAGATCGTTCCAGGTCCAGAGGAACTGGAAGATCGAGAAGGATGCCAGTGCCGGGAACGACAGAGGCAGGATGATCTTGATGAAGATGTCGAAATCGCTGGCACCATCGACGCGGGCCGATTCCATGATTTCGCGCGGCAGGCCAGCCATGTAGTTGCGCAGCAGATAGATGGCGAGCGGCAGGCCGAAACCCATATGCGCCAGCCAGATACCGACATAGGTCTTGGCCGGAACGCCGAGAAACGCACCGACGCCGTTGTAGAGTTTCAACAGCGGGATCAGCGACATCTGCAACGGCACGACCAAGAGGCCGACGACAACCGCGATCAGGATTGCCCGGCCGGGAAATTTCATCCAGGCCAGTGCGTAAGCCGCAAAGGCTGCGACAAGGATCGGGATGATCGTGGCGGGAATGGCGACGGTCAGCGAGTTGATGAAGGACGAACCGATACCGGCGGCGCGCATGACTTCGCGGTAATTGTCGAAGGTAAAGCGCGGCGGGATGGCTGCGGTATAGAAGATGCGCTGGCCGCGCGTGCCTTCCATGCGGGCCGGCGAGACGATCTCGTAACTGCCGTCATCCTTGACGGTCAGTGTCTGGCCTTCGCCGATGTCGGCGAGCGCGCCAGCCTCGAATGCGGTGGGCTGCAGCGGCCGGAAACCAAAGGCCGAAACCTTTGAATCGCCGGCCTCCAGCAGATTGCCGGCAATGACGAACTTGCCGTCACGTTCGACCTGCACTTCTGGCGAGGCTGCACGTCCGGTGAGGTTCTGCGACGACGTTGAAAGCGCTGTCCACCAGCCGGAGACGGCCAGTTGGTCCTTGTCACGCAGCGACGAGATCAGCAGGCCGGCAGTTGGCAGGGTCCAGAGGACGACGAGCAGGATGACGGAAATATGGACGGCCCAGACGAGGGGCGAGCGGGAAGAAGCAATCATCTCAGTGGCCCTCCATTTCCTTGGCAGCGTTGCGGATGTTCCAGATCATGATCGGGATCACCAGAACCATGATGATAACGGCGATCGCGGCACCGCGGCCGAAGTCACCGCCACCGCGGAACATCCAGTCAAACATCAGATTGGCGAGAACCTGGCTTTGCCACTGCCCGTTGGTCATGGCGAGCACGATGTCGAAGACCTTGAGCACCAGAATTGTGATGGTGGTCCAGACGACGGCGATCGTGCCCCACATCTGCGGGATCATGATCTTGAAGAAGATCTGCAGACCGTTGGCGCCGTCGATAACGGCGGCCTCGATGGTTTCTTCCGGAATACCGCGCAGAGCGGCAGACAAGATGACCATGGCGAAGCCGGTCTGGATCCAGATGAGGATGACCATCAGGAAGAAATTGTTCCAGAACGGCAGTGTCACCCATGCTTCCGGCGTGCCACCAAAATAGACGACAACCGCGTTCAAAAGGCCGATCTGCGCGGTGCCTTCAGCGCGGTAATCGTAGATGAATTTCCAGATGACCGAAGCGCCGACGAAGGAGATCGCCATCGGCATGAAGATCAGCGTCTTGGCGATGTTGCCCCACCAGATACGGTCGGTGAGCGCTGCAATGATCAAGCCGAAGAACGTCGCTGCCGCCGGCACGACCAGCAGCCAAAGGAAGTTGTTGTAGATCGACTGGCGGAATTCGCCGTCGTTGAACATCCAGATGAAATTGTTCAGGCCGACGAAGTTTTCGCCCGCCCTGTCGTGCAGACTGAGCCAGACGGAGGCGATCACCGGATAGATCAGGTAGATGGTCAGTGACAACAGCGCCGGCCCGAGGAAGAGCCATGGCCGGATGGCATTGGTGATGCGCAGGTTGCGCGAGGCGACCGGACCCGTCAGACCCTTCGACGGAAAGAGCTTGTCGAGGATCCAGTTCGTGCCGAAGAAATAGGCGGCGCAGCCAAGAACCCCGGCAGCCATCGTGGCGATGGCGAATATCAACTGCTGCATGGCAACTTCCTCCCCCAGGAATATAAGGCCGGATACGCGGCCTGCCCGCCCTTGTTGCGCCCGCATCCCGGCTTTTCGGGAGATCAAACGCGACCAAAATAGTCACACCCTCTTTTGTGTCCCAACCGGATATGCGGCTGGCGAGTGTGTTCATTCAAAAGGGCTTCTTGTGTCAGCTTTCCCCGAGCCGCTCCGCCGCGCACGCACCGGGCGGCTTGGCAGGCAGCGTTTCAGGCCTCGCAGTCTTTTGAGTGCGGCTCCGGGGTTTTCACCCGGAGCCGCTAAGTATCAGGCGATCTTACTTGATCGAATCCCAGGCCTTCTGGATGCCGTCTGCAACATCCTTGGCCGACTTGCCGCCGACATAATCGACCATGCCGGTCCAGAATGCGCCTGCGCCGATCTTGCCGGGCATCAGGTCGGAACCGTCAAAGCGGAACGTGGTGGCGTTGAGCAGGATTTCGCCCTGCTTCTTCATCGGGCCGTTGGCATAGGCATCCTTGTTGACGCTCTTCAGCGGCGTCAGGAAGCTGGTCTGTGCCATCCAGACTTCATGCGCGATCGGCGTTTCCAGGAACTCGATGAAGGCGCGAGCCGCCGGCGTGTCCTTGGTGATCATCGCCAGCGTGCCGGCACCGAGAACCGGATTGCCGAGCTCAGGCTTGCTGGCATAAGGCGGCATATAGAAGAAGTCCGCGTCTTCGCCGACCTTGGTGCCTTCCGGGAAGAACGACGGGATGAACGATGCCTGATGGTGCAGATAGCACTTCGGCGGCGAGGCAAACAGGCCCTTCGGGCTGTCGCGGAAGTCGGCGGAGGCAACAGCTGCAGCGCCGCCATCGACATTCTTGTCATTCTTGGCAAACCAGCCGAATTCATCGATGGCGCCGACGACAGCCGGATCGTTGAACGGGATGGCGTTGGTGACCCACTTGTCATAGACGTCTGCCGGCTGCGTGCGCAGCATCATGTCTTCGACCCAGTCGGTGGCCGGCCAGCCGGTCGCACCGCCGGAACCCAGACCAATGCACCACGGCGTGCCGCCATCGGCGACGATCTTTTCGGTCAGGGCCTTCAGCTCTTCCATGGTCTTCGGAACTTCATAGCCCGAATCCTCGAAATTTTCCGGCACGTACCAGACCAGCGACTTCACGTCGATCTTGTAGGGGAATGCGTAGAGTTCCTTTTTGCCGTCCTTGCCGGCATAGGTCGACAGATCGACCCAGGACTGGCCAGCGGCGTAGTTGTCGAGAAGCCACTTCTGGGTCTTTTCGCCGAGCGGCGTCAGGTAACCCTTCGAGGCCAGATCGGCGATCAGGCCCGGCTGCGGCAGGATGGCGACATCCGGAGGGCTGCCAGCCTGGGTATCGATGACGATCTGTTGCTCGTAGTTTTCAGACGACGAGTATTTTACAGTGACGCCGGTCGCATCACGGAAATAGTCGAGCATGGATTCAGCCAGCGCTTCGTCTTCGCCGCGCCAGGGGCCGAAAATGGTCAGCGTTTGACCCTTGAGGTCATGGCTCTTCTTGAACTCTTCGAAGCTTGCCCAATTGAATTTGGAATCTTCGCCCGGCTTGAACTTCAGCTCGGCCGCATGCGTGGCTCCCGCCACCAGCGCAAGCGCCGCCACTCCCAACAAGAATGTTCTCTTCACGTCATTTCCTCCCAAGAAAGACCCGACCCATTGATGCCGGGCGAACACCGCAGCGCCGCCAAAATTCAAAGCGCTTTGAGTTTGCTAACAAACCATTGCGACAGGCACCAAGTCAAGAGCTTTCCCGTTACGGGCGAACAATGGCACCTTTCATGCAGTGCAGCGAAGTTTTGCGCTGCAATGAGGCTGATTTTTCTGGTTGCTGAGCAAAGCCGATGATACAAAATCTGTCGCGCGTGGAGATTGAAAGCAAAAACAAAATAAAAATCAAAGCGCTTTGGGAGTACGCGCTTGTCATGAATGTGAATTTGAAGCAGCTGGCGGAAATGTTGGGCCTGTCGCAAACGACAGTCAGCCGGGCGCTCAACGGCTATCCGGAAGTCAACGCTGAAACACGCCAGCGGGTCTTGAGCGCCGTCCGCGAAACCGGCTACCGGCCGAACCGCGCAGCGCAAAGACTGGCAACAGGCCGGGCTGGATCCATCGGCCTGGTCATGCCGATCGCCCAGGGCATCGATTCCGATGTGCATTTCGGTGAGTTCCTGGCCGGGCTTGGCGAGGAATCCGTCCGGCATGACTTCCATTTCGTTATCAACCCGAGCGCACCCGACGATGAGGAAGCAACATTCAAGCGGCTGGCCGCCAGCGGCAATGTCGATGCACTGTTCCTTGCCTATGTGCGCGCCAACGATCCGCGCATCGCCATGCTGAAATCCCTGTCGATCCCATTCGTCGTGCATGGCCGGGCAATCGGCCAGCCGGCCGACTATCCGTTTCTGGATATCGACAATACCGGCGCCTTCTATGATGCGACCCGCCTGCTCATTCAACTGGGGCACCGGCGGATCGCACTGATCAACGGGCCGGGAAATCTGACCTTTTCCATTCGCCGGATGAAGGGAATGCGGCGCGCGCTTGAGGAAAACGGCCTGCGGTTCGATGAAGGTCTGGTTCAGAATTCACTGATGACCGACGAATATGGCCACCGTGCCATGCAGCAGTTCCTCGAGCAGGATCAGCCTCCAACCGCCGTTCTCTGCTCCAGTACCGTGATTGCGCTCGGCGCGGTCAGGGCGATCAACCGGGCAGGTCTGCATATGGGCGAGGATATTTCGCTGATTGCCCATGATGACGTGCTGCCAATGCTGAAGCCGGAAAACTTCAGCGTGCCGCTGACCACGACACGCTCATCCCTGCGGGCTGCCGGTGCGCGCATCGCCACCCGGCTGATTTCGCGAATCCTCAAGACCGGCGAATATCCGGAACAGGAACTGTGGCGCACAGAGTTGATTGTCAGGGCCTCTACAGGCCCTGCTCCGAAATCGTAGCGCGGTCCGCTTTTATCAGAACTTCGGTGCTGTCTTGCCGGCCTTGCGATAGGCGGCGATCACCGTGTTGGCCATCAGCATGGCGATGGTCATCGGACCGACACCGCCGGGCACCGGCGTAATAACGGCGGCCACCTTGGCGCATTCCTCAAAGGCGACATCGCCGACAAGACGGGACTTGCCCTCGCCCTTTTCAGGCGCCGCGATACGGTTGATACCGACATCGATGACGGTGGCGCCGGGCTTGACCCAATCGGCCTTGACCATTTCCGGACGGCCGACAGCGGCGACCAGGATATCGGCATTGCGGCAGACTGCGGCCAGGTCCTTGGTGCGCGAATGGGCGATGGTGACGGTCGCATTGGCGGCCAGCAGCAGTTGCGCCATCGGCTTGCCGAACAGGTTGGAGCGGCCGATGACAACGGCGTTGAGGCCTGACAGGTCCTCGCCGTGCGTGCGCTTGACGAAGACCATGGCGCCGGCAGGCGTGCAGGACACGAGGCCGCCATCGAGATCGCCGGTCGCCAGCTTGCCGGCATTGACGACATGCAGACCATCGACGTCCTTTTCCGGCAGGATGGACTGGATGATCGCTTCCGAATTGAAGTGTTTAGGTAGCGGCAGCTGGACGAGAATGCCGTGAAGCGTTTCGTCCTTGTTGAGTGCCTGGACCAGAGCGGCCAGCTCTTCCTGCGTGGTTTCCTCCGCCAGCGTGTGCTGAACCGAGGTGAAGCCGCATTCCTTGGCCATCTTGCTCTTGGAAGAAACATAAGCGTGGCTTGCCGGGTCGTTTCCAACGATGACGACGGCGAGACCGGTCTTGACGCCGGTCTGTTCAGTCAATGCGTGCGATGCGGTTTTCACGGCATCGATCACCGACGCTGCAACTTGCTTGCCATCAATCACTGTCGTCACGGTGTTCTCCCAGATTATCGTTTGTTCTGTTCACTCTAGTTTCAGCAAAAAATAGCGGTGGCCTCAATGCGTCCTATGCTGTTCAGTTCGAATAAATTCAAGGCTGATCCGCGAAACCTCCGGCAAACGCCGCCGATGCCCGCATTTTCCATCATTGCTGAGGGGATCGTCTGTGGAGACAGGATGTTATTACCGCCGGCCGGCCGTCCGCAGCTTCGCGTAGTGCTCGACACGAGACCGCAGGGCACGCAGGTTTTCCTGGACTTCCGCCATATCCCGATCGCCCGTGGCATTATCCTGCATCTGGCGCAGATAATCCTGCAGACTTGCCGGTGCAGCATCGGGGCGCTGAGGGAAGGCATTCAGCGCTGCGGCAGATGCTGCCGCGTGATGCGCCGATGGCATCCGTGTCCGATATTCGACGGGCGCAGGCAATAGTTCTTCGATATTCTGTGGCGTTCCCGGGCCATCGGGATGATGATCGTCCCTGCCCGGCGGATCACGCTGCGGAACGATGGCAACCGGCCGGCTCGAGCGTTGCAGCAAGTCCTTCATGCTACGATAGACGCCGAGCGCGATACCCAACCCGACCCCGCCCATGAAGCCGGCCATCATGCCGCCGATGGCAATCAGCTTGCGTGACGGACCGGTCGCCTGCAGCGGCGGCTGCGCCGAGGCGATCACCCGGATATTCTTCGAGGTCAGTTTTTCTTCCTGGCCGGTTTCGCTCGCCCGCTTGAGGAAGGATTCGTAGATTGTCCGTGTCGCGTTGGCCTTGCGCTCCAGTTCACGCAGCTCGATAAAGCCGGTGGACGAATTCATCTGCTGCGCCTTCTGGACCGCCAGCTGCTGGACGAGATCTTTTTCGGTGCGGATCGCACGATCCAACTCGGTCTGCGCCGTCGCCTCGATGCGGCGGATTTCATTGCCGATTTCCGAACGTGCAACCTCAAGTGACTGGACGGCGGCCAGCCGTTGTGGATGACGCGGGCCAAGGCTGGCATCCAGCGCCCCCAACTGCGCGCGAGCCTCGGAATACTGCTTGCGCAGCTCCTGCAGCGTCACCGAACTGACCTCTTCAGGAAATGCGCCGCTGAGCACGTCGTTCAACTGGATCTTGGTGGCGATATCGACCTTTGCCCGGGCATCGGCGATGCGATTGCGGACGGCGCCAACCTGATCGTTGAGAGCCAGCAATTGTTTGTCGAAAATCAGCTCGCCGGCAGCCCCGACGATGTCATGCTCGGCCTTGTATTTCTCGACGGCGTTTTCCGCTGCATCCAGCTCCGTGCGCAACTCGGTCAACCGGCTGTCGAGCGCCAGCGTCGTCCGCTGGAAGAATCCGGATTGGGCTGCCTGCTCCTCGTTGAGAAAGGTGGCGACGAGACGATTGGTAATCAGCGCCGATTTGGCCGGATCCCGGCTCTTGACCTCGATGGTGACGATAAACGTCTTCGGATCACGCGACACGGTGACCGCGTCGCTCAGTTTTTCCAGCGTGCGTGGGTTAACTCCAGAGGCCGGCGCCGGTTGCGCCTTACCGGGTGAAACGATATCGCGGATGACACCGATGCCATCCAGAATCCCACCTTTTCCAGAGGTAACACCGCCGAATTCCGGGTCGCGATCAAGCCCCAGATCGACGGCGACCTTTTCCAGAACAGTCCGCGACCGCAGCACTTCGAGCTGACTGTCGACCAGCGCCAGGATCGCCTCGGTCGCCAGGCTTTCCTTGGACAGATCGGAATCCGTCAACCGCACTTCGCGCGGATCGACGTAGAGCTTGCTTTGCGAAACATAGACACTCGGGGTGGCGATGGCGAGCAACACGCCACCAATCGCGCCGACGGCCGTCAGCACAACGATGGTCTTTCGGAGCTGCCAGACAGATGTCATGATCGTGGCGATGTCGATCAGCGGCCGATCCTGATGCTCTCCATAATAGGCGTCCCGATTGTTAATCGGCAGAGGCACGGCAGCACTGGCCTGTGATGGGCTGCCTTGCTTCGCCGCTTTCTTGTCGCTCTTGAACCAGCGGGACAATCGACCGGCCGCCTTTTCCGGCGCCGCTATGGCTGGCTCCCCGGTGGACTGCTGCTGATTGGCGGACGGTTTCGGCTTGACGGCGGGGCTGCCGAGACGGTCGAGCAACTCGCTGGCAGTGCGCGCAACCGGCGCTCCGGCACGTGCCTGCGCATGGGAACGCGAAGACACCGTCCCATCCGGCCCAAGGCCGATGGGAGAGCGGCGCGCCGCAGTCCGTTTGTTGTCTTCCGGATCGAACATCAATGCCTGCAAACGCCCGCAATCGGGCAAATTGACGAAGTGTGAACGAAGCTTAAGTTTTTGTGGCAAACAAACCGTTAACAGACCGCCAGTTAAGCCCCCGAAAGGCCACGAAAACGCGATATCAAACCGCTCATTAAGCTTTCCCGGCTAGAAACAGGACAGTACATCCGGACGCCGCTCGTGATCGATTTCGCAAAGACCCTCTATGCACGCCATAAAAGCGTCATTCACGCCTATATCTCGATGACAAGCGGGTCGGCGGGCAGACTTGTGCTGTCGCTGGTCTATTTCATCTGCATTGCAAATGGGCTTTCGATTGCTGAGTTCGGGCTGTTTGCCACCGCATCGGCCGCCGGCATCATGATCTCACGTGTACTTGCCTTCGGTTTCATGTCGCCGCTCTACCGGGTGGCAACGGTCAAACCGTTGCTGGTGGGCACCTATAGCGCAGGCTTCGCCGCCGGAGCGCTGCTGTCTCTACCCCTGATCGCGGTCCTCTGCCTGGCGGTCTATTACGCTGTTTTCGCAGGCGATATTGCACTTGTGGCTTTCCTCGCCTTAATGGCCGCTGAAATCATCTGTTGGCGGGGGCTTGAGGTCGCCGTCATCGTCCTCAACGGTCTCGGACGCTTTGGCCGCGCCGCCCTTCTGGTGGTGATCGGCACGGGCATCCGTACCGCCGCCGCACTGGCCTTTTCGCTGTCGCAATCGACCGACCTCGGCACCTGGTCGTTTTTCTATCTTGGCGCCAACTTGGCTGCCCTCGTGATCGCGCTCGTCTGGTTCTTTCCGAAAGTCCGGTTTCGCTGGCACCCGGCCTTGTATATCCGCCGTTGGGCGGATTCGGTAACGGTCGCCGGAGCCGAGGTACTGTTCTACATCCAGTCGGAATTCGACAAGATCGCGGTTCTGGCGATTGGCGGACCGGAGGTTTCAGGCATATACGCGATCATCATGCGGCTTGCAGACCTGACGGCGCTGCCGGTACGTTCGTTCAATACGCTTCTGGTCCAGAAGATCATGCGGACGCCGGGAACGATCTCATCCTGGCGGACCCGGCTGACGATCGAGACATTGGTGGCAGCCATATCCTTCCTGGCGATCGCCGCCATGGCGGGATATCTCTGGATCTTCCCGCGCGGTCTGGGAAACAATGTCGCGCAGGCAGCACCCTATATGATGGCGGTGCTGCTGGTGCCATCCTTCCGAAATCTTGTCGAATACCACTCCGAATTGCTCTATGCGACCGGCCGCACGGTGCGCCGGATGGTCAATCTGGTGCTTGCGGGGATCGTCAAGGTGTCCTTGCTCGCCGTCGTCTTCAAGACCAGCACGGATGTTGCCTATTGGGCGCCGCTGCTCAACGGCGTCTATCTGGCGCTCTACGCCGCATCCTTCACCCTCACCTATTCCGCCCTTCGCCGCGAAACCGGGCGGGTCATCTGACGGATCAGACTGCGCGTTCGATAACGACGTTGCGGATGTCGGTCAGATTGTGGCCGACGAAAGACTGGACGCCGATGCCGATCTGATGCGGTCCCATCTCGCGCATGAAATGCCTGAGCCCGCTGATGTCGCGCGTGTAGCTGTCATCGAACCAGAGCACGTGGCAAAGCCCTTCTGCAGACGCGACATGCCCCTGTCCCATCAGCACTTCATCGACGAAACGGCCATAGATCAAGCATTCCGAAAATTGCCGCGAGCGAAGGATGGCGCGTATCCAGTTGCGGCCGTGAAGGGCTTCGATATGATCGAGCAGAGCCCGGCAGGTGTCGGTGCGCCAGGCAATCAGCGTATTGATGTAATCATTGGCAGGCAGGCTGAAGGGACCGATCCCCAGCAGCCGGTCGGAATGGGCAAGCCATTCGAGATGGTTGGAGCGCATGCGCTCACCGATCGCCCCATCCTTGCGATAGAGCGTCAGGCGGTCGCCTTGCCAGAGATCAGCCGGATCGAAATCACGCAACAGCACCACGTCGGAATCGACGGCGAACATCGTTGCCTCGCCGATATGCCCCGCTAGTGCCAGACGGCGCAGTTGCTGCGCATGCCAGCCGCGCAGCGGTAGGCTGTAAGGGTTGATCCAGAGCTTGCGCCGGCCGGCCGAAAGCGGATCGGGAATGGCACGCAGCCACCATGGCAAAAGATCGCTCTCGCTGACGACCTGCCGCCGCGAACCTTCCAATTGCCGGAACAGTGCGACGTCGAAGGGCGCCACGAGTAGGTAATGGACCCAATCGCCCTTTAGCCGCATGTCCATGCTTTCGCACAGCAACCGGCAGCGCTCGAAATCATTGGCGTAGGAGGCCGTAACGACAGCTGTGCGCATGATGGTTTCCGTCAGAACGATCGCGACCCGGCGCGCTGACCACCGACTTTTGGCGGCGGCTCGCGCCCGCTCAGCTTATGGCGGAGAATATAATATATGAACAACGGGTTTCCGAGCAGATAACGCCGCCACAGACGTCGTGGCTCCTGGACCAGCCGGTGCAGCCATTCCAGGCGCAGGCGCCGGACGGTCGGCGACGCGCGCGGTACCTCTTCGGCCATGAAATCAAACAGCGCGCCAACGCTGATCACCAGCCGCGCATGTCCGGGGCCGACGTGACGGTCGATCCATTTTTCCTGCTTCGGGCTGCCCATGGCAATCAGCAGAATATCCGGCTTCACAGCACGCACCTTGGCCATGATCTCATCGGATTGCGCCGGATCGAAGAAGCCATCGGAAACGGCGATGAACTCGTGCCATGGCGCGTGTTTCTGAAAATTCTCGGCAGCGCGCTTGAGCACGTCCGGACGCGCGCCGACCATGGCGATGCGCCTCGGTGTCGTCATATAGGTCATCAGCGCCGGGACGAAATCGGTGCCATTCAGGTTGGCCGGGAAAGTCTTTCCATGAAACAGCCAGGATGCGAGATCGACGCCGTGCCCATCGGGCAGGACGATGTGCCGGTTGAGCACGGCCCGGTATTCCGGATCATGCATCATCAGGTTGGCATTGTGGGCGTTGAGAAACGATATCACCGTCTGCCCGATCGGCAGCGAGGCGATTTCGTCTGCAAAGGCAAAGGCGTCGGCCCAGCCGAAATCACAGACCGGTATGTCGAGGATCATGCGCTGCGAGGCAACGATCGATGTACCCGGGAAAACGTTCATCGGGATTGTCCCCCCTCATGCACGGCAAGGCCGTAAGATGCGCTGACCGCAGTTGCCCGCTGCCGCGTGTCGTCTCTCGTCAAAACCAGGTCCGAGGCAACGCCGGGCTTGCCGAACCGGGACAGGCCCTCATCCAGCGTCTCAAGCAGCTTGGTTTTCTGCGCCTGATGAAAAATCGATCCCGATAGGCGCTGACGATCACCCGCCCGCACCTGTGCGACCTTCTCGATCAGCAGTTTTGCAAATTCGGCGGGATCGTCGGCAACTGCGCAATTGCCGGGAAGCGCGTCGATGCCGCGCAAGGATGCGCGCGTCGCGACACAGGGCATGCCGAGTTCGAAGGTCTCGATGGTCTTCAGCTGCACGCCCGTGCCGCCTCGGCTGATCAGCGGCAGAACGGCGCCGGATTCGACGAAGGCGCGTGCATCGGGCACCCGGCCAAGCAGGCGCACGCCGGGATGGGAAATGGCGGGCGCGTCCGGCAGTTGGCCGGCAATGCCGATCGACATATCCGCCGGTAGCAGCGGCACGACCTTTGAGAGAAACCAGTCGAGGCCGATCCGGTTTGGCTGCCAGCTCCAGGTCCCGATCAAAGCCAGATCGTATTCCGGCTGTTTTTCCGGGCCGCTCTCGGCAAGGTCCCATCGGGTTACCAGCGGCAGAACGGTTGCCCGGCTGGATACCGCATGGCCAAAGCCGAGACGATCCGCCTCCGCAAAGGTCCAGACCGCCGAGGCGCCCCGCGTCAATGTCCGTTCAAGCTGGTCGAGGTAATGCGCTTCGCGCTTGAACAGCCACCGCTCCAACAGACCGGAGGCGGTGGCGGCGTTTTCACGCGCCGAACCAGCTTCGACATTGTGCGCGATGTAGATCGTCTTGTGTTTCTGGAATGAAGCGGCAAACGCGCCGGGCAATTGCACGGAGTTCAGAACGATGCCGTCAAACGGCTGCAGGCGCTGCAGCAAGGCTTCCATGTGCGCCCGGCTAACCTCGAGCATCTTTGCCGATGACAGCGTGGTACGATGGAGACAGGCCTTTGCCAGCCAGCGCAGCTTGGTAGCAGTGCCGACCTTGGCATTGGTGACTTCCAGCTGGCCCAGCAGATGCACGTCCTTGTCGCAGGCAGCGGTCTGCCCCGGCTGCAGATAGCCGATCACGCTGACCTTGTGGCCAAGGGCGCGAAGACCATCGAAGACGGCCCGGTTGGCGATGTCGAACCCTGACGAAGAGTTTTCCACCGGTACCAGTGAGGAAACGAAAACGAGATGCATGCTGTCACGCGAGCCTAGAGAACAATTGCCCGGACTCTAGCAACACGGCGTGAAGCGAGCTTTAAGCCATTCATTCAAAAGAGAATTCGGAAATTCAGCATCTGTTTAGGAACATTTGCTTTAGTGCTTGCCAGTTTCCCGCCTTCAACAGGTACCCGCCATGCCCCCGCCCGCCCAGGATGTGACCGAATTTTACCGGACGGCGGTCGATAGCCATGAGAGCATCGAGCTCGTCGTGACGCTGCCGACATTCCGGCGGCCGGAGCATCTGCTTAAAACCCTGAGAACCGTTCTTTCACAGGCGCCCGGCAGTCCATTCGCCATCGTGGTGATGGAGAATGACGCGGACGGGCTGGAAGGGGCAAACGCTGCAAAAATGTTCTTTGCCGACCACCGGGTCAACGCTCTGGTGGTGATCGCGCATCAGCGCGGCAATTGCCACGCATACAATGCCGGTTGGTCGATGGCGCTTGCCAATTATCCCAACCTGCAGGCCATCGCCGTCATCGACGACGACGAGCTGGCAGCCCCCGATTGGCTCGACAGTCTCGTTTCGATACATCGTCGGACGCGGGCGGATCTCATTGGAGGGCCGCAACTTCCCGATTTCGAGGACAAGACCCGCAATGACCGCAAGCGGCATCCGGTGTTCATGCCCCACTATGACACGACAGGCCCTGTGCCGATCCTGTACTCTTCAGGCAATGTGCTGATCACGCGCCATGTGCTTGACGCCATGCCGCGACCATTCCTCGATCCACTGTTCAATTTCATCGGTGGGGGCGACAGCGATTTCTATCGCCGGTGCAAGGAAAACGGCTTTTCCTTTGCCTGGGCAGCGGAAGCCTGGGTAGCCGAGACCATTCCGGCGCGGCGGACAGAGCTGTCGTGGATCAGATCGCGCAGTCTGCGAAACGGGGCGATTTCCGCCTTGCTCGAACACCGCGCAGCCCCCGGCTTCGCCGGGCGGGTGAGGACGATCGCCAAGTCTTTGGCCCTTTTGGCGGTCTCACCGTTTCGCGGCATTTCGCTTTGGAGATCATCCGGCCTGCCATCGGCAGGACTCTACCACTTCTATGTGGCGTGCGGACGTTTGATGATGGAGTTCGGCTTCGTCAACGAGCAATATCGCAATCCGGAAAAGAACTAAGCAGCCTCCGGTGGCTCATTTTCCAGCCGCTGCAGCCCGCTTTTCGCTCTCGGGCATCTGATCGTGCGCGGTTTCGCCGTTCTTGTCGACGATCGGCACAGGCTTGCGCTGTTTTTCGTTCGCCGAATTGGCAAGCCGGGCCACATCGGTCTTCGACAGATACTCGAGCTGCTCGACCAAGACTTGAAAAATTACCTCGTCACCCAGCTGTTTGTTGAGCTGGTCCTTGACGATCGTCTTGAAGCTAGCAAGGTCGAAATTGCTGGTATCGGCGACGTTGATCAATTTCTGACCGACCAGAATGTCGAACAGGGCGTTCGTGACCGATTCCTTGAACGGCACTTCCATGTTCTTGGCCTTGGCCTTGTCGACCGAGAACGACAGCTTGGTGAGGAAATAACCCTGCACCGCACCATCGGTGATCACCGGTACGGTGATCAACTCGCCCGGCAGATATTCCTGCAATGCGCGGCGTTCAGCCTCCGCACTCGATTCCACCGGTGCCGACGCATGCTGGATCGAAAAATAGACGGATCCGAGCGATACGGCGCAAATCCACACACCGGTGAAAACAATCTTCAACATCAGAAATCGCCGTAGCGGAACTGCTGTTCAGTGTAGATGCCATCCGCGTCGGCGTCCTGGACGGCAGCCTTCAGCAGGTCGACCACCGAGCGGCAGGCCTCCATATGAGCATTGACCTTCTGCGAATTGGTCATCAGCTTGGTCTGGATGTGGCGCGTCTGCGATACGAATGCCGGCGAGATTTCGTCCGGCGAAGCGTCGCGGTGAAGCATCGTCAGTTCATAGAGGCAACGGCTCTTGCGGGCGTTCGACGTTTTCAGGTCAAAACTCGGATCGACGCCGATCCGGGTATTCTCGTTGTCGAGGATCATTTCGAGACGGCCCAGCACGTTCTGGATACGCACGTCACTCGATGCTGCAACTTCCATTATTTGGCTCCCATTGGCGCTGGCGGCACGCGGGGCCAAGCCCCTGGCGTGATGTATGCGCGAAACTTCTGTGTAGGTCAGTCCGGCCGATGACCGGTCCTGCCTCAGGCTTGATCGTTATTGTCTTGCGTGCCCGTGAAATTGGCGACCGCCTTGCGCTCGTATTCCTGCACCATGCTCAGCGCGACATTGCTGCTGTTGCCGTCGAGCGATGCGCTGACCCGGTTGGGACCTTCGCCGACGATGCGGTCCGTGACCATGCGCTCGGCAATGCCGACACCATCGCCCTGCGCCATGACGTTGCCGATCTGCTCGGCCATCATGCTCTTCCACATATCGCCAGACGTACCCTTGCCGTAAACCTCTTCGCTTTCCGACGGCAGCATCGACTTGACGAAGTTCTGCAGCACCATGGCCTCGAACTTGCGATAGCTTTCCGGGATCTTCTTGGCCTCGGCCCGATTGGTGATATCGCCAAGGCTGTTCGTTGGGCTGTCCTGATTGAGAACGGCGACCGTATTGGCAAAGCCGTTGCCGTTTTCAGCAAGGCTCGTCGCCTGGAATGCGGCGCGATTGGCCTTCAGCCGCGCCTGCGCTTCCTGCACTTGAGCCGGATCTGCAGCGCGCACGACATCCAGCACCAGGTCGCTTGGAGGAGAAATGGCCATGCGGTGTCCTCTCGGTCACGGAGCTTGCTGCGGGCGCCTCTGCAAGAGCCAGCGATCACTCCATAAAATCAGCATTTTAGCGAACGGTTCAGCCCCAATATGCGACCGCTCCTGACCCGTACTATGACCGGCCAACCTTACCGGAAGCTGGTGATGCGCTCATCACTTGCTGATCGACGAGATCGTAGATGGCATCGTCCGCCTCGGTCCGGTCTTCCAGAACGCGGGCTTCCTTCATGTTTTCCTCAAGCCGGTCGCCTTTTGCCCGCTCCTTCAGAACCCGGGCCTCGTGCCCCTGTTGGATATCCAGAAGCATCTGGTCCTTCATGGCAAGGCGGCCAAGCTGCGAGGCATAATGCCCGGAAAACATCGCGTGCAACGGGCTTGCCGACCCCATGGCGTCCACGACCACATCAATGGTTTCACCCAGCTCGCGGCGCTGCCTGGCGGTTTCGGCCAGTTCGTTTTCCGCCATCTGCTCCAGATGCCGCTGGACGACGACGAGGCGCTTGAGCTTTTCGGACCGGCTTTTCATCAGGCTAAATCCCCTGCATCATCGGACCGAAGCCATCGGCAAACAGTTTCAGCATCGCAGCGATGCCGAGATAGAGCAGGAACATGCCGCCCATGATCAGATAGGGCAGCGAGATGAAATAGAGCGGCATCTGCGGCGCCAGCTTGTTGACCATGCCGATCGCGACATTGAACAGCAGGCCGTAGATGATGAAGGGGCTCGCCAGACGCAGCATGATGTAGAAGGTCGTCTCGAGTGCATTGGTGAGCGTGATCAGTACACCCTGCGGATCGAAGCCAACGCCAAGCGGCATCACCTTGTAGGAATCGACGATGCTCGCCAGGATGACATGGTGGAAATCCAGCATGAACAGAACCATCAGACCGGCGAAACTGATCATGTTGGTCAACTGGTTTTCGGCGGTATCTTCCAACACGTCGTTGGCCGGCGGGGCGTTGAAGCCGATCATCATCGTGATCACCGTGCCGGTGAACTGCAGCCCAAGCACGTAGTAACGGGCGATCAGGCCGATGACGCCGCCGATGACAGTTTCAGTGGCGACGATGTAGATATAGGTGTGCCCCTTGCCGGAAATCTGCGGATAGATCTCGTTCCACATGATCGGCAAGATTGCCATCGAGACCGCCACCGCGACGAACAGGCGGATCTGCACCGACACACGTGCGGTGGAAAATCCGGGCATGACCATGATGCAGGCGCCGATCCGGCAGAATGCGGCGAAAAGCGCCAGCACTGTGCCTTCAGGGTCGGTGATCATGAAATCGAGCCAATGATCTTTATCTCGAGGCCCTTGGCGAGCTCGACATGCGAGAGAACCGGCAATGTTGCAAAAAGACGCTCGATGATCATGCGCACATAAGAGCGGGATTCGGGCGAACTTACCAGTACGAACGGCATGCCACGGTCAAGATGTTCACGGATAACCTTGGTCGCCTGTTCGCTAAACTCCTCCAGATGACGCGGGTCGATGTCGAATTCGACGATATCTCCCTTCGCGTCGCGCTTCAGCGCCTGGTGGAAGACCATGTCCCATTTGCTGCCGAGACGCAGGACGCGCAGCGTGCCGTTGTCGGCGAGGTCGCC
Organism: Pararhizobium sp.; assembly: GCF_965279435.1. Classification (NCBI taxonomy): domain Bacteria; kingdom Pseudomonadati; phylum Pseudomonadota; class Alphaproteobacteria; order Hyphomicrobiales; family Rhizobiaceae; genus Pararhizobium; species Pararhizobium sp. The sequence goes on along the minus strand of NZ_CBDIHY010000003.1, from coordinate 2,264,464 downwards.
GCAAAGCTGCTGCGACATGCGCACGCGGACATGCTCGACGATCTGCTCTGTCTTCCTGACGTGCGGCGCAAGTTCGGCGACCGCTTCGAGGATCAGATGCAGGTTGCGAATCGACACGCGCTCGGCGAGCAACAGCTTCAGCACCGCCTGCAGGCCCGAATAGGACATGTGCGACGTGCAGATTTCGTCAGCCAGCTTGCGGTATTCCGGGTCCAGCCGTTCGATCAGGATCTTGACGTCCTTGTAGGACAGAAGCTGAGGCAGGTTGTTGCGGATCACTTCCGACAGATGTGTCAGCACCACCGAAACGTTGTCGATCGGGTGGAAGCCTTCACGCTTCAGGTCTTCGGTAAAGGTTTCGAGGATCGACACGGCCGGCATGCCGAATGCGGGTTCACGGATATCGTCGCCTGGAACGCTCGGCTTGCGGCCACCGCCGGTGACGACGATGACTTCGCCGACGCGCACGGTATTCGAGGCGATCGTCGTGCCGTGGATACGGACATGGTAGGCCTTGTCCGGAATGCTGATATCGTCCGACACCTTGATTTCCGGAACAATGAGACCGTACTGGCCGGCGAACTTGCGGCGCATCTTGCCGACGCGGAAGGCCAGTTCCTGATGGGCTCCCAGAAGGCGCGTGGAGACCTGCTTGCCGAGCAGAAGCTCGATCTCAGCCGTCTTCAGTACCGACTTGACCGAATCCTTTTCACTATCTGTCTTCATCTGGGCCGTCTGCTGGTCCTGATCGCGCTTGAGCTTGTTGGCCGCTTCCAGCTGGCGGGGGATCACCCAGCCAAGGAAAGCCATGCCACCGCCAAGAACAGCGAACGGAAAGAACGGCAGGCCAGGCATGAAGGCAAGCATGATGATCAGGCCCGATGCCACCATCAGCGCGCGGGGATAACCACCGAGCTGATTGATGACGGCCTGATCGGTGGAGCCGGACGTGCCGCCACGCGACACGAGCAAGCCGGCGGCCAGCGATACGATCAAAGCCGGGATCTGGGAAACCAGACCGTCACCGACCGACAGCTTGACGAAGACGTCGGCCGCTTCGCCGATCGACATATCATGGCGGACATAGCCGATGATGATACCGCCGAAGACGTTGATGGCGGTGATGAGAAGGCCGGCGATCGCGTCGCCGCGCACGAATTTCGACGCACCGTCCATCGAACCGTAGAAGGAGCTTTCCTCTTCCAGTTCGCGCCGGCGGCGTTGAGCTTCCTTCTCGTCGATTAGACCGGCCGAAAGGTCGGCGTCGATCGACATCTGCTTGCCGGGAATGGCGTCGAGGGTGAAGCGCGCGCCGACTTCGGCGATACGCGTCGCACCCTTGGTGATGACGATGAAGTTCACCGTGATCAGGATCAGGAAGACGATCAGGCCGATGACGAAATCGCCCCCCATGACCAGCTCGGCAAACCCGGCGATGACACCACCGGCGGCATCATGACCTTCGTGACCATGCGAAAGAATGACGCGCGTCGTCGCAATATTGAGCGCCAGCCGGGTCATGGTGGAGATCAAGAGGATGACTGGAAAGGACGAGAAATCCAGTGGCTTCTGTATCCAGAGCGATACCATCAGGATGAGCACGGAAAACGCGATGGAGAAAGCCAGCCCGATGTCGATCAGAAACGGCGGTATCGGCAGGAAAAGGATCGACAGGATCGCGACGATGCCGAGGGCAAAGCCGACATCGCGGCCTTTCGGCGCGACTTTCGGGATGATCAGAGCAGGAGGTTGTGCCATCGGAAATTCCGTCTCGTCATGAGAGGCGGACAGCATTCATACCTGCTGCCCATACTAAGCAGCAGGCCTAACGCACCAAACTTGCGCGAAGGTGGCATCGATGTCGAAAGGAAGAGGGCGGCGCGCTTTTCTCTGCGCGCCCATGTCAATTTCGCCGGAAAGTCAGAAGCCGGTTTGAATGCGGGAAAAGACAACATCGGTGAAAATGGAGATCTGCGCGCCGACAAACGAGGCGGAAAGCGCGATAGTGATAAGCACGGCAAGGATTTTCGGAACGAAGGTCAGGGTCATTTCCTGAACCTGGGTCAGCGCCTGGATGAAAGCGATGACAACGCCGACAACCATGGCGGCGACGACGGCTGGCCCCGAAGCGACGACCACTGTCCAGATCGCCGCCTGCACGATATCGAGGGCATCCGCCTCATTCATGATCTATCACTTTATGGTAACGCCGGGTCCGATAACCAGTTCTGCCTTGTTATCGAGCACCGCGATGATTCCATCCGAGTATAGCTTCACTTCCTTGACGACACCAGTTGTCTTGCCGTCGGCACTGGTCACCGTCTTGCCGATCACGGCATTGGCTTCGCTGAGTGACGTGCGCTGCAGCAGGCTTTCCAGATTGGTGTTGGTCTTGATCGTCTGCTCGACCTGCGAGAAGGTCGCCAGCTGGGCGATCTGCTGGGTCGAATCCATCGGCTGGGTCGGATCCTGGTTCTTCATCTGGGCCACGAGCAGCTTCAGGAAGCTGTCATAGTTCAGGTTTGCCTTGGCCTTGTCCCCACCAGAATCAACGCCTGACGCTGTGGGCACGTAACTGTTATTAACGCCACTTACCGCCATGGTGCGATCTCCTTGCGAATCTGTTCGATCGTTGCAGGGGTGATTTCCTGGTTGTTCAGGATCTTGTCTTCGAGGGCATAAAGACCGCGGATGGCCTTCAAGGCGTCGAAGGCGCGGCCCTGCGTCACCATTCCGTCGACTTTCTTCAGCTCGGAAACGATCTCGTCGTTCTTGAAGCAATTCAGAAGCATGACGACCGACTTGCGGAACATGTTCGTCGATTGCTCGGCGCCTTCCGGATTGATCAGGATCATCTGAGCGATGAAATAGAGCTGCTTCAGCGGGGTGGTCGCGTCTTCCGGCTGCAGAACATGGTTCTCAAGCAGGAATGTCACGTCATTCAGGAATTCGACGGCGACCTTACGGTCGACACGCAGCACTGCCCCGTTGACAAAAATCCGTTCGCCAGACTTGAGCGAAATACGCAGTGTGCTTTTCATTTGAGTCCATCCCTGATGATGGTTGTGATATCGATAATGCCCTGGAAGTTCGAGGATTCGCGTTTGCGGATCTTCTCTGTCTCACCGAGAATCCAGATGGCTATGGAAATGAGATTGGCGCGCAGTTCGTCGTTCAGCTGATTGTCTGAAGCGCGAAGATCCTCGATGAACCGGATCCAGACCCGCCGTGTGTAGTAGATCGCCTCGATCGCCTCCCGAGAGTAGCCCTTCTGCCGCTTTGCAGCTGCGAGCAGCGCAATGGATCGATCGAGCACCTGCCGTTCGCGATCCTTGGAGTCGGCAACGCCATCCTCCATGATCTCGGCGTATGAAAACTGATACATTCAGACATCCTTCATGTTTGTCCTGGTCCTCACCGCATCAGAGGAAATTAATCAAACTCAACTGCTGAAGCCGCGATGTCAGCGTGTAGGAGGTCTGCAATTGGAGCTCCAAAGACTTCAGCATGGATCCTGCCTGAATGGGATCAATCCCCTCTAGGTCCAGCTGGTGTGCCTTGACGATCTTGGTTTGCGCCTCGAGCGACGTATTGGCTTTCTTGACGCGCTCCTCCGACAGGCCGAGATTGCTCTGCATACTGATCAGTCCGGTAATGGATTCACCCATGTATAGGATGGTTTTGTCGGTGACCGTGCCGCGAACCTCATCGCTCAAATCGGCGCTGAGAAGCTCCTTGGAAATCACACTTGCAAGAGCAAATTTCCGGGAACCCTCCGTGTTGGTGTTTGTCGAACTTTGAATGACTTCGTTGACGCTGATGCGGCTCGTCATGTTCTGGCTGGATGCGCTCGACCAATCCGTCCATTTCGACCCGGCGACGGAAGGGTCAGCGTACATCGGCTCCAAGGTGTTTTCGATGAAATCGGTCATCTGTGCCTTGGTGAACTGGCTGACCGACGTCAGCGGCGGCACCTGAACCGGCTGCGCGCCGATAAACGTCGTCAAAGCCGCATCGTAGGATGCCTTAGCTGCTGACGTATCCGTATAGCCAGTGATAGGCTTGACATCGGTATTGATACCCGAAAACAGATATTCCCCATTCAGGGACGTATTGGCGGCCGATGTGTAGGTCGCCATCGCGGCCGTGTTCTGGTCCTGCGCGATTTTCAAAAGGTTATCGGTTTTGCTGTCCCGGAAAGCCATCAACGACGACAGCGACTTCTGGGCAGCATCCAGCGTTGTCTTCAACGCTTCCTGAGAACCGGAAAGCCTTTGAGTGACGATGGAGTTGGTGCTTTTCAGCGTCGCCAGCCGATCAATCTGAGAGGAAATATTGACTGATCGCGACGTCGAGCCTCCAAGCGCCAGACCATAATCTGAGTGAACCCCGCTCGTTACTTCATTATTCAGCTTTATCATTTCCGACTGACCTCTTTGAATGGTCAGACGCAAGGCATTTTGAACGGCCAGGTTGGAAACGAAAGACGTTTTCATGATTTTATCCTACAGCTTGCAGAAGGGCTGCCATCATGGCATCCACCGTACTGACCAATTTTGCCGATGCCTTATAAGACTGCTCGAGGTCGAGCAATTGTGACAACTCCTCATCGAGACTGACGCCCGTGGCGTTGCTCAAAGCATCTTGCGTGCGCGACAGCATCGCTGACTTGTTGTCATTGGCGGTCGATGCAGTCTTTCGCAGGTCCTCCAGCCAGCCGATCGAGGAAGCCGAAAAATCCAGGATACTGCTTGAACCGTCGAGCCCTGTTGCCGGATCGAACGGTATGTCCGTGCTGAGCGATGTAACAAATTTATCCAGAAGTGCTGTGTAGCCCGAACTTCCCGCCGTATTCGACTTATAGGTCGGGCCATTAAAACCACCATCGCGGACCAGCGTCGGATTGCTTGTCGCCAACGGATTGATTGTCAGAGATGCTGCCATCCCGGGCACAGTCACACCGGGCGCCGGAACTGTGCCGCCTGCCCAGGTGAACAATCCGGGTTTAGGCGTGGTTGCGGGTGTCGTATTTTCCTGAAAGAGCGACACCAAGCCGCGTGCGATTTCATCGAGCTGCGACTGAAACTTTGGTGCTGTTTCGTCGCGCAGTTGAAGCAGGCTGGAAAGCTTGCCTTCACCGGACGTATCGGCACCTTTGCCGGCCTTTAGCGCCACACCATCGACGTAGATCGCGTTGCCGGTCGTGGTCGCGCCGAAACCGGGCGTTGCCTGAAACGTCACCGCTCGTGGGCTGTTTTCAAACAGGACCGTGCCATCGGACGTAAAGATGACCGTATCATTGTTGGCGCGTGTGACCGTCGAGATACCGACGATCTCGGAAATTTGGCGAAGCAGCGTGTCGCGCTGGTCAAGCGCATCGCTTCCGTCCGTGCCGCTGGCTGTCGCGCCCTGTACTGCGTTGTTAGCCGTTTCGAATTCGGCTAGCAGCTTGTTCAACTTTTTAACCGAAGAATCTATTTCCTTATCGGCATCGTAGCGAACGGCCTGGACGGAGGCGGACGTCTTGCTCAACGACTTGGCGAGATCCGAGGCGCTCGACACAGTTGTCGCCGCGATGGATGTATTGCCGGGGGCAGCCGCCAAGGTTTGCAGGCTGTCGCGGAACGATTTGAGATAGTTCGACGGCGAGGTTTCGTACCCATTGCCGCCCAGCGCCGCCTTTACAGCTTCCAAGCCTGTCAGAAGTGCGTCTTGGGCAGAAGCTTGGGAAATGCTGATGGAGTGCTGCTTCATCAGCGCGTCGTTCTGGGCGCGCTGAATGGATACGATCTGCGCGCCGTTGCCACTCGTGCCCAACATTGCCATGCGGCGCGAGTAATCCGCATTGTTCACATTCTGGATATTCTTCGAAACGAGCGCCGTTTGAGCCGCCGTGTTGTTGAATATCGTCTGTGCGGTGTTGATGGCTGATGACAACGACATGACGCAGACCGTACCTTTTCAATTATCGCTTCAGGTTCACAAGAACGTCCAACAGGTCTGCACCTGTCTGGAAGACCTTCGAGTTTGCCGTGTAGCTACGCTGGGACTCGATCATCGCCGTCAGTTCGTTGGCGATATCGACGTTGGAGCCTTCAAGGGCTCCGGACTGGATGCTGCCGAAATCGCCGGAGCCGGCGAACCCGGTGATGATGACACCCGAATCCACGCCCTGCGAATAGACATTGCCTGATTGCGGAACCAGATTGTCAGGGCTCTGAACGCTGGCAAGAGCCACGCGGTAGCGCGGGTCGAGCGTGCCATTCGCGTACTCAACGTACACGACACCGGCCTTGTCAATCTGATAGCCTTTGACCTTGCTCGGCGCACTGCCGTCGATCTTTCCACCATCGCCCTGGAAGGCGGCGCCCAGTTGCTTGGTATTGCTGAGATCGATCGTTAGAGCGCTAAGATTAGCGCCAGTGCCAGGAAGCCCATTTTTCGCAGTCGTGGTGACCGAGGCCGTAGCAGGTGTCAAATTTCCACTGGCGTCGAAATTCAGTGTCTGCGTCCCGAGGAGCCCCACAACCGGTGGGCCGGCGCCGTAGGTGGTGCGGTCACGAACCTCAACCATCCAGGCATTCGGCCCGGTCTTTTCGTAGACGAAGTCGAGGAGCCGCGAATTGCCTTGGCTATCGAAAACGCTGAGCGACGTCGTGGATTCTTTGCCGACGGGATCAGCCGAGTTAAGTGTTGCACCCATGCTGCCTTTGGTGGAGCCTTTTGCCACCAGACCGTCAGAAGCAAGATTGACTTTCGTCAAACCGTCAAAGCCGTTGACGACAACCGTCGGGTCAACACCCTCCTGATACTCATAACCCATCAAGCTGTAACCGGCCGCGTTGACCAAGTTACCATCGCCGTCCGGCGTGAAAGCGCCAGCGCGGGTGAGAAAATTAGAGCCGTCGGCGCCTGAAACGATGAAGAAACCGCCGCCACTGATGGCCATATCGGTTTTGTTCGTGGTGTAGGTCGTCGGGCCTTGTTCCGAAATGCTGTAACGCACCTTGGTTTCGACACCGCCTGAATTGTACGAGCCATTGCTCGTCGGCAGGATCAGCGAGGCGAATTCCGTCGATGCCCGCTTGTAGCCAGTGGTGCTGGAGTTGGCGATGTTTTCAGCGACCGTGCCCAGGCGGTTTGCCTGAGCATTCATGCCGGAACCACCGGTTCTCATCATTCCGTAAAGACTCATGTCCGATCCTCGTTTTCGTCGTTATGAAGAGACTATGGGGTGGGCCTTGCGTGAACCTGTCTTGGGGTGCCGGATGCCGTACATGCGACCCCCATCGTCGATCAGCTCCAGTCGATGCAATAGCCAAGGAAACGCTTGGAATCGATCGGGTCGAAACCGAGCCGCTTGCGCAGCTTCTTGCGAAGCTTGCTAATATGGCTTTCAACGACGTTTTCTTCGACGTCCTCATCGAAAATGCCGTAAATCGCGTTGAAAATCTGAGACTTGGAGACACGGCGTCCGCGATTAGAGACCAGGTATTCAAGAATGCGGCGCTCGCGGCGCGGCAAGGCGAAAACTTCGCCCTGGACTTCCGGATCCCGGCCGTCCGAGAACACCCGGATCGGGCCGATGTCGGTAAAATTCACCAAAGCCTTCAGGCGGCGGCGGATCGCTGCCGCCCGCGCCAGGATTTCGCGGGGGTGAACCGGCTTGCGCACAACGTCATCGACGCCACAGTCGAAAAACGCCAGTGTCGTTTCGAGTGACGGGCTGTCGCTGATGGCAATGACCGGGGCCGTCGAACGGTCCCGGATGGCGCGGGGAAGGCTCATCGCCTTTTCGCCCTGGCCGATCAGGAACGCCTCGACAGCGTCGATATCGCTATCGGCCGCCTTTGAAACCCAATCGCCGAACTCGCTGGGATCGAACCCCTGGGAGGGCACGCCCTCGCGTCCGAACAGTGAAGTATATCCGTCTTTCACGAGCTCACGCTCATCAACCACTACGATCATTCGTCCGCCTCCGAATCAGTATCGCGCATCTATGGTTAAGAGGTACGAATCGAGGGATTCATGAACAACTATGGAATGTTAGTGGCTGAAATTAATAGTAGATTAAGATTTGTGTGCCGATTTGAACTAGATGTAGTGGGCCCATCCAGATATGGCACTAAATTTCATGTGGAAACGTTAACGGCATATTAAGAAATCGCTTGTGGTCATTTTTCTAACTCAATCTTGACGCAATCGTTCGAGGCAATAAAAGCACCCTATAATTCATCTTACGGTTGAGTTATTGACAGAAATTCGAGGCGTTTGCCGTCCATTTTCCATAGCCCGTCGCCACCAGATTGGCGATGACCCGGCAGACATATTTCTTTTGCGCCGGATCATTGTTCGGTCCGGCATGATAGCGGGCCACGGCCATCGTCCAGGTTTCATGCCGAGCGTGAAGCTTGGAGAGAAACTGGGCCGCATATTCGACATTCTTTCGCGGGTCGAGCATCTCGTCCGGCGAGCTGAAATTCTCGCCATGGAAATAGTAATTGATCTGCATGCAACCGAGATCGATCAGCTTGGCACCCTGCGCCCGCGCCGCAGCAAAACGTTGCAAAACCTCACCGGCGCTGTTCTCAAAGTAAGCCTTGCCCTCGATATTCATCGCAAACGGCTGAAGCGATCCTTTCCGGCCGGTCTCCGTCAGACCGACGGAATAGAGGATACCGGCTGGTATCTGATACTTTGCCGCCGCCGCCGTGATCTCGCTTTCGCACACGCCGGCGCTTGCCTGCGCATTACATGTAGACATCACCAGCGCGATTAAGCTCAGCCCCAGAAGACGCATCGCCCGTACCTTCATTGCCCGTCCACCTTTCGCGGCCCTGGTTCTGACCGCCATTTTCATTGCGCTGCCCCCTGGCGCCGTCTCCGGCCGCCTCGCGGCCCTGCTGGCCTGTCTGAGCCTGTGCCTGCTGCTGCGCGTTGTTGTTGCCGGAGGAGTCGGAAGCATTGAAGACGATGTTGACCTGATCAACGGCAAAGCCCTGCGCACGCAAGGCCTTGACCATGGCGCTCTGGTCATCGCTCAGCTGCCGGAAGGCATCGCCGGTCTCTACCTTGATTTCGACCTGCAGCTCGTCGTCCTTGAGCCGCAGCGTCGCCGTGACCATGCCGAGATCGATCGGGTGCATCTGTATCTTCAAGGTATTGAGAACCTTGCCGGTAGATGCCTGTGTCAACGGTGCCTGATCTCCGGCGGTGCCCGGTTGAAGCGCACGCGCCCATTCCGGATTGCTGGCGATCTGACTGGTCACGGCCGCCGCATTGCTGGAAGGCGCCAAGCCGAGATAACGACGCGCCTCTACCACGGTAACGGTTTCGGCCTTGGCTGTGGCTGTGGCTGCGGACGCCTCGTTCTTGGCGACAGCCTTGTCTCCATCCGAAGCCACGCTCATGGATACCGCCTGGCCCTTGCCATCGGCGCGGGCGAAACGGAACACCTGGTCAGCTCCAGCATCAGTTCCGGCCTTGGTGGCATTCTTGACCGCGTTTGCATCGCCAGCCGCCTGCCCTTCGGTCCTCGCCGTATCCTTCGCACCGGGCTTCGCCTTGCCAGCCCGCTCGGCAAGCGCCTGGAACTCGGACATGCCCGGGGTCGTTTCTGCTCCGGTGGGCTGGCTTGCCGCAACCGGTTTCTGTGTTGCATCCAGAAGGCTCAATAATTGACTGACATCACCAGCTGCTACACCCACCGCTTCGTCCTGCGGCTTAGCCGCCGACGCGTCATCAGGCTTTCCGGTTTTGTCGCCACTCTTGGCGGCGCTTGCCTGGGTATTCTTTATCAGTTCGGCAATTTTCTCGCCGGTAGGCCCATCGACGGTTTTGCCCGTATCTTCACCGACCCCGGCGAGGTTGGCCTGCATCAGCGAGAATTTTTCCAAATGGTCGCCTTTTGTAGCGGCCTGCGAACCTTGCAATGATATTGACTTGCCCGTGACGTGAGGGTCTGCGGTGGAGGAGGAACTGAGTGAAGGTTTCATGAAGCTGTCGTTTTCCTTGGCACCATCCTGCAGGGGCGAGAGATCGTTCGCTTCGGTGTCCGGAACCAAGGGACCGATATCGCTCTCCTTGGATGATGCGGTAAGAACCTCGGCCGCAGAGGGTTTGAGGCTCGGTATGACACTGTTCTCAACAGCCGGTTTTCCAGTGATCGAGACCACTGGCTGCTTCTTTTTGCCGGCATCGGCAAAGGCATTTTCGAATGCCGACTTCTGATTGGCGGCGTCCATATCATGCGACTTGCCCGCCGATTTGGCGCCTGATTTGCCTGACCTTACGGGATTTGCTCCCAAGAGGTTGTCGTCTACGAATGTCATTGTTGGTTTTCCCCCTTCAGGAGAGAATCGATCTCATCGAGCTTCGAGCGGCCTGTGCTCAGAAACGCATCGAGAACCGGGTCAGCCGGGCCTTGTCCGGATGAGGCCGCCTGCGGCACCGCGCTGGGTTGCGCCGCCTTCAAAGCCGCGTCCGATGCCGGGGTTGCAAATGGGCTTTCACCGCTGCCGGAGGCAGCTGCGCCTTCCTCCATAGTCACGTCGGATTTGACATTAGAAACAGTTGCTTGTGTCAGGCTTTCCGGATTGGGCGCACGCAGCACCTCCTCCGCGACGACGGTCGCCGCCTGGCGCAACGCGCGGTCGCGGGGCGATAGCTCGGCTTCCGGAATGGCGCTGATATCCTTGACCGCTTCCAGAATACCTTTGGAAGGAATACCGACCAGGCCGGAGTAGAGGCTGGCCAAAGCTTTGGGACCTGCATCCGCAACGTCGGAAAGATCCTGAGCCCGCGCTGACGCCAGCGTTGCCAGCTCCTGCATGCCGCCGATCGCAGCGCGGCGGGCAATGCGCAAATAGACCTCCCGCTGCCGTGGCTTGTCCATGAAGCCGAGAATTTCCTGGATCTTTGGTTCCGTTCTCTCGCTGTAATTGACCACGGCCAATTCGACGAAAACATCGGCAAACTGACTGGCATAAGGAGACGTCAGGAAGCGCCGGGCATAGGAGAGCGAATAGGCAAAGCCCTTCTCCGGCATGGCGCCACGGGTCGCTAGCGATATCGATCGGCGCAGGGCGGCTTCCTCGATGTTGGTTCCCGGCGCCGTCAGCCGCGCCCAATCGTAATATGCTATCGATTTCGCCGGGCTCTGCTGAGCCGTCGCATTGCCGAGGACCAGATAAAGATAAGGTCCGACCCTGGAATTCCGGTATTCCGGAACGGCCTTCGCCAGATTTTCCACCATCAACCCACCCTTGCCGGCCAGATAATGGCTGAGCGCGTCGACGACACGAGTATCGAAATTGCCTTCGATATCCTGATTGGCGAGATAGGACAGGGTCTCCGGGTTGCCGCCGCTCATCGCATAGATGAACGCAGCATCGACATTGCGCGGGTCATCAAAGACGGCGGTATCGGATTCCCGCAGCCGCTTGTCGATCGCCGCCAGCATGAAACGCTGCATTTCGGCAGCCGAATGGTCGCCAAGCACGATGCCGTCCTGGATAGCCTGTAGCGAACGCAGCAATTTGTAGGGCGGCAGATCTTCCGGCCCTTGCGCATACGCTGCCGTCGCCGGGATTGCCCCGGCCGCACATGCACAGAGAAGGAGGGTACGGATCGCCTTCAACATCACCGTCAGCCCTGGTTGGTCTGCAGCAGGATTTCGATGCGCCGGTTGGCCGGAGCCAATGGGTCCTTCGTATCCTGGAGACGCTTGTCGGCGAAGCCGCTGATCTGGCTGACGCGGCTTTCGGCGAGACCGCCACGAATAAGCATGTAATAGGCGCTCTGGGCGCGATCGGACGACAGCCGCCAATTGTCATATGCGCCCTTCTTGAAAGGCCGCCCGTCCGTATGGCCGCGAATAGCGATCGCACCGCTGCGGGCCGAGAGAAGCTTGCCGATTTTTTCCATGGCAATCACCATATCCTTTTCAGGTACGGCCGAGCCGAGCCCGAACATCGGCGTATCCCCCTGCTCGCTGATCGTCACCAGAAGGCCGCCCTCGGTTGGTGTGACCAGCAATCCTTCGGCGAGTTTACCGGCAGAGCCGCCGATTTCCTTTTCGATCTCGGCCTTCAGGGCCTTGGCGGCATCCTCGCCGGATTTGGCCGGTGTAGTGGTATCGGCAGGCTTCTGCATCGCGGTTTCGGCCTGGTCCTTGCCGGCCTCGGTCTTGGCCTTCGTCTCGTCCACCGGGCCGTTGCCAGCCTTGGCTTCGAGGCTGTCGCCGCCCTTTTCCGCGTTCTGCAACTCGACCTGCTTCGTCCAGAAGTCCGGATCGAACGGATCGCGATAAGCTTCGCCGCCATCAGCGCCGGTCGCAGGTCCGGACGTCGATGCGCCGCCATCGCCCTTGGCACTGATATTGGCGTTGCGGCCGACTTCATTGACGATTTCGGACATGACCGAATAGGGGTTCTCGAAGAAGTCGGCGTCGGAATACTGGGTTTCCTCGCCTGACGTCGCGGTCATGTCGTCGCCGTTTTTCGCCGATCCGCCGGTCTTGGTCTCGTTGCCGTCGACCTTCGACTTCATCTGGTCCTCTTCACCCTTGGCATCTTTTGCCGGCTGCTTGACGCCCTTTTCGGACGGCTTGGCATCGGTGAGCTGCACGGGGTTGAAATAGGAGGCGAGCGCTGCCTTGGTCTGCGGATTGGCCGCATTGATCAGCCACATGACGAGAAAGAATGCCATCATCGCCGTCATGAAGTCGGCATAGGCAATCTTCCAGGCGCCACCATGATGTCCATCGTGACCGCCACTGTGACGTTTGATGATGATGATTTCGTTCTTGCCGTGGTGGTGGCCGTCATTCTCGCTCATGCCAGCACCTTGCCAACGGTATCGGCCCAGGCGGCCATGCGCGTCACCAGAATGGAATCGCCGAACTCGACCGAAAGATCGATGTCGCCGGATTCCTGATGGCGGAAGATGAGAGTTTCATCATTAAGATGCCGTTTCAGCGCCTCGAACAACGCTATCGGGCCCTTAACGACAATCTTGGCGCCTTCGCCGGAGCCGATCGACAGGGTAATCATCCGGGCGAGATCGGCGATGGATTTCTGTAACAGCACGCCGTCCATGACCGGTGCGAGTACCCGTGCGGTCTGATCCGAAAGCATGGTCACAAGCTGCGAGCCCATATCCGAAAATCGATCGTAGATCATCGCGGAAATTTCGTTTTCGCAGCGCACGCGCATGGCTTCAAGTTCAGCTGCGTGGCGCGCGTTCAATGCGCTGATTTCGGTTTCGTGAAGTGCAAGCTGTTCACTTTCCGCTTCACGGCGTCCTTGAGCGAACGCATCGCGGCGCGCGGCGTCGATATCGATTTGAGGTTGGGCCTGCGGCTTCATCGCAAAACCACCGTTGGCCGGAAAATCGTCGTCCAGGTCCGGAAAATACCGTGGTGGAACCAGAGACAGATCGACCTCCGGCGCACTGAAATCCTTAAGATAGCGGGAAATGGACGCGCTCATCGGCGGCCTCCCCTCAACCGGGCCACGGTCAAGCCGGCCGCCCGTTCGGTTGCGGGCGGCATTGGGCTAACAAGCCTGAAAACATACGACTGTGACACTTCCGGAATGTCTCCTTCAGGACCTTGCGGAGCGGGAGTGCCGCACGGCCCGAACATTTTCAATCCGTACCAGCCCGATGCCGGGAACCGGCTTGCAGGCAGCATACAACGGCAGCACGACAATCATGTCGGCTGGCAACCCGGATGAGGATGGCTGCGGTTGGAGACTATCCGGTCAAACTTGTGCGAAAATGTAGGTCACAGATATATCCGGTCCCGGTGGGAAGTCTTCTGCTGGGGAGACCAGTAAGAGGTGTTGGACCGCGCTTGGGCAATGAGCGCGGTCCAACCGTTTCCACCTGCCGATGACCGCGGCTTGGCGGAAAAGAGTTCGCAGCCCCGATTAATGGGAGGGCGGCGACAAGGATGCCAGAACCGGTTTCATGCCCGCCGGTCCGGCGCGTGTACGCTTACTGCTGGAACAGGCGCAGGATATTTTCGGAATTGGTATTGGCGATCGACAGCGCCTGGATACCAAGCTGCTGCTGCGTCTGCAGCGCCTTCAACCGGGTCGATTCCTCGTTCATGTCAGCGTCCACCAGGCGGCCGACGCCCTTGTCAATCACATCCATCAGATTGGCGACGAAGTTTTCCTGCATGTCGATACGGCTGGTGATGGCACCCAGTGTCGAGGCAGAATCGGTCAGGTTGCTGAAAATAGCATCGACGGCTTTGATCATGCCTTCGATATCATCATAGCTGGTGCTGGCCGTCAGTTGGATGAGGGTACCTGCAGCCGCAGTACCGCCGGTAAACGCAAGCAGCTTATAGGTTGCGGTCGCGGTCGTCGTGCCATTCGGCTGGGTGACCGTAACGCCCTTGGTCAATTGGCCGAGCGAGGCATTCTTGGTATCGATCAGGATCGACGCGGCCGTGTTGTAGTCCAATGTCGATACCGACACGGTGCCGTTGGTCGACCGGTTGAAGGACGCCACGATGGACTTGGTACCCGCCGGCGTCGTGCTGTCATTGTACAGCCAGTTTTCCCCCGAAAACGAAGCGGATTCGGCTGCGGATGCCAACTGGTTCTTGAGTTCGGTCAGTTCCTTGTTGATCTTGGTTTTGTCCACACCCGGTTCGCGCGCGGCGACCAGTTTGGCCTTGATCTCGGATACGACGTCGATGGCCGAGCTCATACCGGCGTAGGATGTGTCTACCTTCGCCGCGCCCAGCCCGAGCGCGTCCTGAACGGTCGAGAGAGCCGCGTTGTCCGAACGCATGGTGGTCGCAATCGACCAGTACGCAGCGTTGTCGGCTGCGGTTTCGACGCGGTAGCCGGACGAAATGCGGTTCTGCACTTCTTCCATGTTCGAATTGATCGAACGCAATGTCTGGAGAGCCGCCATAGCGGCGGAATTGGTCAAAATGCTGGTCATGGTCATTGCCCCAGTTCGAAATTAAACGGAACATTCCGGATCGATAACCGGTAGCGACGGGACCAGCGTCATGCAAACTGCCCTATGTTTAGCCCAAGGACAGCCTATCGCTCTTAACGAACACTTAACAATCATATGGTTAACAAATCATTAAGCGCGTTAGCAAGTCGGTAATCAAAATGAACGAAAATAAATCTCAATTGCTGGTTCGTTAACGGCGGCATCGCCAAACACGAAAAAGCCGCGCCCTTTACGGGACGCGGCTTGTGGAATATCCGGCGGATCGATGATGAATTTGACCCGCCGGCGCTATCGTCTTGCCTGTTCCGATTAGCGGAAGAGCGAGAGGATGTTTTCCGAGTTGGAGTTGGCGATCGAGAGAGCCTGGATGCCGAGCTGCTGCTGTGTCTGCAGAGCCTTGAGGCGGGTCGACTCTTCGTTCATGTCGGCATCGACGAGGCGGCCGACACCCTTGTCGATCACGTCCATCAGGTCGGCCATGAAGTCGTCCTGCATCGAGATGCGCTTGTTGGTCGCACCGAGTGTTGCAGCAGCGTCCGTGAGGTTCGTCAGCATCTTGTCGACGGCACTGATCATGCCTTCGATGCTGTCATCGCTGGTCGACGCCGTCAGTGCGATTTGCGTACCCGTCGCGCCGCTCGAGCCAGCCGTGGCGATCAAGCGGTAGGTGGCAGTGGTCGTCGTTGCACCGCTCGGCTGGGTGACAGTGATATCCTTGGTCAGCTGGCCGTTCGAGGCAGTCTTGGTGTCGATCAGAACAGAGGTGGCGGCGTCGAATTTCAGGACGCCGACCGCAACGTTGCCGGAAGAGTCACGTGTGAACGAACCGACCATCTCCTTGGTGCCAAGGGCAGTGGCCGAGTCGTTGTAGAGCCAGTTTTCGCCGGAGAAGGAAGCGGACTGCGCTGTCGAAACCAGCTGGTTCTTGAGTTCAGTCAGTTCCTTATCGATCTTCAGCTTGTCAACACCCGGTTCGCGGGAAGCAACCAGCTTGGCCTTGATTTCGGAAACGACGTCGATGGCTGCGTTCAAACCGGTATAGGCAGTGTCTGTCTTGGCAGCGCCGAGACCGAGAGCGTCCTGAACCGTGGAGAGAGCCTTGTTGTCCGACTTCATGGTCGTGGCGATCGACCAGTAAGCGGCGTTATCCGCGGCGGTTTCGACGCGCAGGCCCGAGGAGACGCGGCCTTGCGTCGTTTCCATGCCGGAATTGATCGAACGCAGGGTCGAGAGTGCTGCCATTGCAGCCGAATTGGTGAGAATGCTTGTCATGGTATTACTGCCCCTTTTGAACAGGTGAAATGGAAGGGACATTCCGGTCAGTACCGGGAAACAGCGGCCAGCTTCATGCCTGTTAACGCGTTAATTTTCTTGGTTAACCCGCTGTTTCGATGGCCATAGAAAACACCAACATGGTTAAAGAAAACCTAAAGGCAGAAAACTTTTTTCGCCCGGCAAAGAAAAAACCGCACCTCTTGCGAGATGCGGTTTTCGATAGGTCGCGGAACTGGCCGTTGGGGGGGATGGCCGCCCCGCGCCGTTTTTTTCGATTAACGGAACAGCGACAGGATGTTCTGCGAGTCCGAGTTGGCGATCGAGAGAGCCTGGATGCCGAGCTGCTGCTGTGTCTGCAGAGCCTTGAGGCGGGTCGACTCTTCGTTCATGTCGGCATCGACGAGGCGGCCGACACCCTTGTCGATCACGTCCATCAGGTCGGCCATGAAGTCGTCCTGCATCGAGATGCGCTTGTTGGTCGCACCGAGTGTTGCAGCCGAGTCCGTGAGGTTCGTCAGCATCTTGTCGACGGCACTGATCATGCCTTCGATGCTGTCATCGCTGGTCGACGCCGTCAGTGCGATTTGCGTACCCGTCGCGCCGCTCGAGCCAGCCGTGGCGATCAAGCGGTAGGTGGCAGTGGTCGTCGTTGCACCGCTCGGCTGGGTGACAGTGACGTCCTTGGTCAGCTGGCCGTTCGAGGCAGTCTTGGTGTCGATCAGAACAGAGGTGGCGGCGTCGAATTTCAGGACGCCGACCGCAACGTTGCCAGAAGCGTCACGTGTGAACGAACCGACCATCTCCTTGGTGCCGACCGCAGTCGCCGTATCGTTATAGAGCCAGTTTTCACCGGAGAAGGAAGCCGACTGCGCTGTCGAAACCAGCTGGTTCTTGAGTTCCGTCAGTTCCTTGTCGATCTTCAGCTTGTCAACACCCGGTTCGCGAGCGGCAACCAGCTTGGCCTTGATTTCGGAAACGACGTCGATGGCTGCGTTCAAACCGGTATAGGCAGTGTCTGTCTTGGCAGCGCCGAGACCGAGAGCGTCCTGAACCGTGGAGAGAGCCTTGTTGTCCGACTTCATGGTCGTGGCGATCGACCAGTAAGCAGCGTTGTCGGATGCGCTACCAACCTTGAGACCGGAAGAAATACGACCCTGGGTCGTTTCCATGTCCGAGCTGATGGAGCGCAGAGTTGCGAGCGCTGTCATTGCAGAAGAGTTTGTCAGGATGCTTGTCATTAGGGTTGTCCCTCTAGATACAAAATACAAGATTGGGGACATACCGGACTAAATACTTACCGGTGATAACGGCTCGGCATCATGCCACTCGGCTCCTGTTCGTCAGGAAGTCCAAATCCGTTATGTGAGGGTAATGTCGCAGGCAAACATTTCGATATGTTTAAATGCCCTGCAAACAGGCACGCGTCAGAGCCCGCCCGCACAGGCGGCCGAAATCGCGGCGACTCACGAATTATTATTTAAATTCAATTAGTTGTGGATTTTTTTCCGAGACAGCGTCGCCTCGAAAAGAGACGGAACGTTAACCACGATGGTGGGATCAGTTGAAGGATCGCACCAGACTGCCGACCAGGAGGTTCCAGCCGTCGATGAGAACGAAGAAGAGGATCTTGAACGGCAGCGAAATGGATGTGGGCGGCAGCATCATCATGCCCATTGCCATGGTAATGGTGGCGACGATCAGGTCGATTACCAGGAACGGCAGCATGATCAGGAAGCCGATCTCGAAGCCGCGCCTGATTTCGGAAATCATGAAGGCTGGCACGACAGCACGCAGATCGACCCTGTCGCCGACGACGACGGTCTGGCCCTTTTCCTTCGCGATGTCGATGAACAGCTGTAAATCCTTGTCGCGGGTATTCGCGAGCATGAACTCCCGGAATGGTTCGGCAATGCGCGTCATCGCCTCCGTTTCGTTGATCTGGTTCTGCAGGAGCGGATTGACGCCGTTCTGCCAAGCACGATCGAAGGTCGGCGCCATGACGTAAAAGGTCATGAACAGCGCAAGGCTGACCATGATCATATTGGACGGCGTCGTGGCGAGCCCCATACCGGTTCGCAGGATCGCGAAAGCGATAACGAAGCGCGGAAAGCTCGTCACCATGATGAGAATGCCGGGGGCGACCGACAGGACGGTCAGAAGGCCGAATGTGCGGATGATCCAGGAAGCGACCGAGCCGTCGATAGGCGTGTTGAGTATATCGGCGGGAAAGCCTTGCGCTCCCGCGATACCCGACATCGCCAGCATGGCGGCTATGAATGTGATAGTCCGGATCATGAGCGAATCATTGAATAACAAATGTCCTGAAGATGACATTGGTTACGCGCCCTTCGGAGCGCAGGTCAACCCGTTCCTCGATGTCATCCTTGAGATACTGAAATCCGCGTGGTCCCTGGATCTGTTGCAATGACACCGTTTTGAGGTAGGCAGCGATATCCTGATGGATTTGTTCTGCCATCGCCACATCGGGCGCGCCCTTGAAAAGCAGGGCAACTTCAAGCCGGATCCAGTTTTCAGTGGGATAGGCGAGGTTGGTGGTGATTGCATCAAGCTGCACGACGCCGTTGGCTTCGGTCGCGACTTTTGGCAACCCCTCGTCCTTCTTGCCGGCTTCGCCCTCGGGTTTCTGGCCGGCATTTTTCAAAGCGACTGCGGCCTTGGCGTCCTCGACGATCTTGGCCTCCTCGGTACTGAGTGGTTTGGGCGCGAGCATGCCACCAACCAGCCAGCCGCCACCGCCTGCGATCAATGTCAGGACCGCAAGCGCCGCGATCATGACGACCGGCGATGATTTCTTCGGGCCACCATTGGCGAGATCGGCATCTTCCATCTTCAAAATCCATCAAGAGTGGGCCGCTACAGCGCCGCGCGTCATTCACGACGCGCAAAGGTCGCTTTAGCACTTCTAATTCGCAGCGCTGTCAGTCGTTAGATTGGCGAAACGATGTCCATGATCTGCTGCCCCCATGGCGGCTGCTGGACTTCCGTCAACCGGCCGCGACCGCCGTAGGAGATGCGTGCTTCGGCGATCTTTTCGTAGGAGATCATGTTCTTCGCATCGACGTCGTAAGGCCTGACGATACCAGCGACATTGAGAATGCGGATTTCATGGTTGACCCGGACTTCCTGGGATCCGCTGATCAGCAGGTTGCCGTTTTCAAGCACACCGGTGACGACGGCTGCAACGAGCAGGACAAGCTTTTCGGAGCGCTCCGTCGTGCCCTCGCCCTTGGACTTGGTATTCGAACCATAGTCGAGCCCACCATTCCAGCCAAAGTCGCTCGTCTGGGATTTGCCGTTGGCTCCGATTTTGAAACCACTGCCATTGGTACGGCTGCGATCCGTCTTGTTGTCGAACGATGCCTTGTCGTCGATACGGATATCGACAGTCAGGATATCGCCGACCTTGAGTGCGCGGGCATCCTTGAACAGGGCCGACTGATTGTCGCTCCAGAGCGAATAGCCGTTCATGACCTGGCGCGGCTCCTTCGGATACATCGCCATCTGCGGGGTCTGGGCATATTGCAGCCCGCTGCCGATCGGACTCATGGATGGAGCCCTGCCGATCTCGCTTAGGGCCTGGTTCTGGCATCCCGATAGCAGGCTGGCGGCGAGAAGAACCGAAATCGGATATCTCATGACGGTTCCTTCGATGTGTCCGGGTCTGTGGCGCTGGAGATGACATTGGTGACGACCGCTGCCTTCTCATTGCTCATTTCACTAAGAATCAGGCTCGACTGGCGCGGCGGCAGCTGCATCAGGATCGCCGCTGCGACACCGGGATTGACGAGCTCCAGCTTGGCCGCCGCCGCATCCGCCTTCATCGTCTTATAGATTCCGACCAGGCCGATCTGGGCCTGCTTGAGAAAATCATTACGGCGCTTCAGCCAGTCCTCGTATTCGGAGCGGCGCTTCTCGAGCGTTGCGATGCGTTCGTCAATGTCGAACTGCAGCTTCTCTAGGTCTTTCTTCTGCAGCAGATAACGCTGGTCGCGCGCCGCATCGGCAATATTGGTGCAGAACTGCTGGATTTCGTTGCCATTGGCCGGAATGCCCGCAGCCGGTGCGGCAACCTCCTGTGCAAAAGCGCCGGGTATGGCCAGCATGGTGCAGCCGGTGGCGATCAACATCAGACGGCGGCGCAGGCCGTTGGAAGCGCTGGAAAGACGATGTGTCATCATTGCAAGACGAGCTCCGCCTGGAGGGCACCGGCTGTCTTGATGCCCTGGAGAATGGAAATGATACCGTCAGGTTTCACCCCGATACTATTGAGGCCGGCGACAAGCGAGCGCAGGTTGGAACCATTGAGGATCGCAACCGTACCGCCCTCTTCGGACGCCTGGATTGTCGTATTCGGCTCAATTTCGGTACGGCCGCGCGAAAACGGTTCCGGCTGCACGACGGTCGGCGTTTCGGTGACCTGAACCGTCAATGTGCCATAGCTGACAGCGACCTGATTGATCCGCACATCCTGGCCGATGACAATAGTGCCGGTTCGCTCGTTGATGACAACGCGCGCAGGCACGTCGGTCTCGACGACGAGGTTTTCGATATCGGCCATCAGGCGGGAAAGATCGGCCATCTTCGGCTTGTCGATGACAACGGCCTGGGAATCACGAGCCTCGGCAATACTGCCGCCGAACTGGGCCTTGCCATAGCGGTTGATGGCCGCAGCCATGCCGACCGCAGTCGAAAAGTCCGGGTTTCTCAATTGCAGAACGAGATTGAACCCATCCTTGAACTTGGCCGGCAGTTCACGCTCGATGATAGCACCGTTCGGAACGCGGCCGGATGTGGTGATCCCCTGCGTTATGGAGGCCGCGTCACCCTGCGCACTGAAACCGGTGACGACGACCGATCCCTGCGCGACCGCATAGATCTGACCGTCGGCGCCGGAAAGCGAGGTCATGACCAGCGTGCCGCCACGAAGCGAAGTGGAATCGCCAAGCGACCCGACAGTCACGTCGATACGGCTGCCGGGGCTGGCGAAAGGCGGCAGGTTGGCGGTCACCAGAACCGCTGCAATGTTCTTCGATCGGGATTCGTTGTCCTGCGTTGAAATGCCGAGGTTCTGCAGCATGGCGCGCAGCGATTGCGCGGTAAACGGGGCAGAGCGCAGGCTATCGCCGGTGCCCTGAAGCCCGACCACCAGACCATAACCGATCAGCTGATTTTCGCGGCCCGACTGCAGTGAAGCGATGTCCTTGATGCGCGACGCTGCCTGCGCCGGCGCGATCGTCATCGAAAGAACAGCAGCGATTGCCAGGCACCATTTGCCGAAACGAAAAATCATTTTGCCACCACGTGAATTGTACCGTCATCCATCACCGTTCCGGAGACAATGATGCCGGAATCGGTGTTGCGCACCCGGATCAGATCGCCGACTGCGGCATTCTCCAGCGGCGCGCCGCCGGCTGTGATCGTCAGAGGTCCGTTGGTAAAGACGATGCGAACCGCTTTGCCGCGCTCGACCGTATAGGGTTCGCGCAAGGCCGAGACGAGAATGACGCGTCCCTGAAGCAGGGTCCGGCTGGTCACCTTGCCGGTCACCTGTTCGGTAGAGATGGCATAGTCACCCGTCAAAGCTGGATTGGTCACCTCAACCTCTTCCAGACGATGAGCATCGATGACTTCGCCCGGATAGATTGTCTGGGTCGGAATAACCGCCATGCGCTTTTCAGCCAGAGCAGGGTGCGAGGACAGCAGTCCAGCGCACATCACGCCTGTGACGGCCAGCGCCCGCAGAAGGAAACCCCCGCGGATAGTGGCAGCGTTCACGAGCGGCACATTGGCAGTCCGGCGAAACGTCATGTTTGCCTATCCCTCTTTTATCTCAGGTTCTTGCTGACCGTCGCAGCCATTTCGTCGGCGGCCTGGATGATCTTGGAGTTCATTTCATAGGCGCGCTGGGCAGAGATCAGATCGGTGATTTCCTTGACCGGATCGACGTTCGACGCTTCAAGGTATTTCTGCTTGATCTGTGCGTAGCCCGGATCGGCCGGTGTGCCGAGCACGGCTTCGCCCGACGCTGGCGTCTGCTTGAAAAGGTTGTCGCCCTGCGGCTCAAGGCCTGCCTCGTTGACAAAGTTTGCAATCGTCAGCTGGCCAAGAACGGTCGGGATCGTGTCATTGCCGACACGGACCGAGACTTCTCCCGACGTGCTGACGGTGATCTCGCTGGCATTCGCCGGCACGGTGATCTCAGGCACGACCGTATAACCATCGATGGTCACGAGCTGGCCATCGGCATTGGTGTTGAAGGCACCGGCCCGCGTATAGGCCGTCTCGCCATCCGGCGTCTCGATCTGGAACCAGCCGCGCCCAACCAGCGCCATATCCAGATTGTTGCCGGTGCTGATCAGGCTACCTTGCAGATGCAGGTTACGGACAGCGGAGGTCTGAACGCCGAGACCGATGAGGGCACCTTCAGGAACGATCGCCTGATTGGCGCGGTTCGGTACGCCCTGGGCGCGTTCCGTCTGGTAGAGAAGATCGGAGAACTCCGCCCGCGCGCGCTTGTAGCCGGTGGTATTGATGTTCGCGATATTGTTCGCGATCACTTCCAGGTTCAGCTGCTGGGCGTTCATGCCTGTCGCGGCGATCGAAAGAGCCTTCATTACATTTTTCCTTTAGATCGGCATGCGTGCGATTTCGAGATAGGCACTGACGACCTTGTCCCGGATGGCGATGGCGGTTTGCAGCGACTGCTCGGCATTCATGACGGAATCGATGACTTCGCGGGTATTGGCTTCGCCGCGAATACCCTGGATCGAGTTGACTTCCGACTGTCTCAGGCCGTTGGTCATTTCCGTTGCCATGTTGCCCATGACTTCGGCAAAGCTCTGCGACTTTCCGGCCGTGGCTGCGCCACCGAGAATGCTCTGGGCCGACGATGCGGATGAGGTGGAGCTGACATCCTTGACGGTCGAAATTGCCGCGCTGATTGTTTTGATTGCGTCGATCATTATTGCGATGCCCTGAGAAGGTCGATTGTTGCGGAGATCAGGTCACGTGCCTGCTTCGTGGTCTGGAGATTGGCCTCGTAGGAGCGGTTTGCTTCCCGCATGTCGGCCATCTCGATCAGCACGTTGACATTCGGCATCTTGACCATGCCCTTGTCGTCGGCCGCCGGATTGCCCGGATCGAACTCGACAGAGAAGTCGGAATCGTCCGTTCCAAGCCGCTGAACCTCGACCGTCGATGCGCCGCTGGCGCGGTCGATTTCCGCTGCGAAGCTGACCGTCTTACGGCGATAGGGGTCGGTTCCCGGCGCATCGCCACTGGAGCGTGCGTTGGCAATATTTTCCGAAACGATGCGCAGGCGCGTCGATTCCGCTTCGAGACCGGAGGCCGAAACCTTGAGAGCTGAAACCAGAGGATCCATGGCCGTTATTTCCGTACCGTCATGAGCATCATCCGGTGAAACGCCTTTACCAGCCCGGCATTGAGCTCGTAGTCGCGCTTGATTTCACCGGTCTTCATCAATTCCTTTTCCAGCCGGACGCTGTTGCCCGACTGCTGGACCTCGACGCCGTCCAGTATGCTGGTTTCCGTCACCTGCGCGGCACTGCTGCCATCGGTAAAGTGCGCTGGGTTGGTCGACGCCATCTGGAAGCCGGTTTGCTGCATCACGCTTTCGAACGGCTTGACGTCCTTGGCTGCGTAATGCGGCGTGTTGGCGTTGGCGATGTTCCCGGCGACGACGTTCTGGCGAACTGCCAGCCATTGCGCCTGCCGGGACGCGAGATCGAAAAGCTGTATAGGTTGCATCATGCGACTCCATGCTTGTTGCTGGAGAACCTAGGCAAGCAATCTTGCGTGGGACTGAAGTGGATGGCGTATCGGAAACCCAGCAGATGCGGCCATTGCGAAGTGATGCTTTTGAGCAATGCCATTGGCCTGCGCGGCCGGAAAAGCTGGGTGCAGCGGAGCCATCCGTGAGGACGGGTTTGCCCATTTCCGGCCGGAAGTCCGAAAAACACGGATTATGCCCGACGGTCTAAGACCGCCGGATCAGTCAGCCTGATAGATGTCGCCCTTGGAGGTGATCATCACCCAGCGCCCGTCGCGCTGCTCCAGTGTCGCAAGCCGGCTGTTGTCGGGAAGTGCGGAGCCGATCCGGACGATATACATGCCGCTGCTGTCTTCGATCAGCGCACGGCCGTTGGCGACATGCATCAGCTTGAAGCCGCCGGCGGCGGGAAACGGCTGTTCCAGATCATCCTGAACGCCGGGCTTTCTGGCGCCCTCGGAATTCGGGACCGTGGCGGTCGTCAGCTGGTCGATGGCCGACTGCGTCGCCGCATCGCGCTCCATCATGGCCGTTGGAGATGCGGAACCGCCGGGCCCTTCGCGGCCAGGCATGTCGCGCGTATTGCCCTGCCAAAGCGTCGGCATCGAGAATTTGTCCTGATGCAGGAAGGCATACCAGGGAAAGAATGTGGCAGCTGCGGCGAGCGCAACGCCCGTCACGCCCAACGCCTTGTCGATCAGCGGCGTGCGTTCGCTACGCTTGCGCTGCGGCACGATTTCATCGGCATCGTAATCGATCATGGCTTATCCCCTCCGTATGTTTCCGGCCTGACCAGCGTTGGCTGCCGCCTTCAGCGCATTGGCCAGGTCGGTGAACGCATCGAAGGCCGGGCGTTCGCCGGGTGTCTGTTTCAAAATCTCGTAGATGACGGGAACCTGCTTGATCGCCATGTCCAGATCCGGATCGCTGCCCGGCCGGTAACCGCCGATCAGGCGAAGATCGCGGGTTTCCTCGAACCGGTGGATCAGCGATTTCAGGCGCCCGACAAGCTTCTCCTGATCCGGCGTCCAGGCTTTTCGGGCCAGACGCGAGACGGAAGCCAGCGGATTGACCGGCGGATAGCGGCCTTCTTCGGCAAGGCTACGGTCCATGACGATATGGCCGTCGAGAATACCACGCGTCGAGTCGGCGATCGGATCGTTGTGATTGTCACCATCGACGAGGATGGAGATGATCGCGGTGATCGTCCCTGCCCCTTCGGCACCTGGACCTGCGCGCTCCAGAAGACGTGGCAGTTCGGTAAAGACGGAGGCCGGATAGCCGCGCGCGATCGGCGGCTCGCCCGATGCGGTGGCGACTTCACGGATGGCATGGGCGAAACGGGTGACGCTATCGACGATCAGAAGCACGTTGTCGCCCTGGTCGCGGTAGTGCTCGGCAATGGTCACGGCCGTCAGCGGCGCCATCTTGCGCAGCATCGGGCTTTCATCGCTGGTCGCCACCACGGCAACCGACTTGGACAGGTTTTCGCCGAGCGTATCCTCAATGAATTCGCGCACTTCACGGCCACGTTCGCCAACCAGCGCGATGACAACCTTGTCGAAGGCATCGGCACGCGCCAGCATCGACAGCAATGTCGACTTGCCGACGCCGGAGCCGGCGAAGACGCCGAGACGCTGACCAAGGCAGAGCGGAGAAAAGATATCGATCGCCCGCACACCGGTGCGGAATCCGTGTTCGACCCGTTTGCGGGTCATCGACGGTGGTGCCGTGTTGGAGATCGGCCGGCGGATATCGCCCTGCAGCAGGGGGCCGCGTCCATCGATGGGTTCGCCCAGCGAATTGATCGTGCGGCCGCACCAGCTTTCCGTCGGTGCAATGCGGAAGGCACCTTTGCGGATGACGGTGTCATGAATGCCGATCGGATCACCCGGTTCGATCGGGCAGACCACCACGATTTCCTGCTCGACCTTGACGACTTCGCCAAGGTGAACGCCAGTCGCACTTTTATGCGCCACAAAATCGCCAAGACGGACATGCCGGGAAAGACCGGTCACGGTATAGTATCCTGCCGAAATCGACTGGACGTGACCACCGGGTGCTATCGAGAATTCCGGATTGGAATAGCGCCCGACGAGGCCCCCGAGTGCTGCAAGCGACGTCGATGAGTTGCTGATCTGAAGTTTGTCGTTCTGCATGCCGGTTCCTGCCGTCTGCCCGCAATGCCGGAAAAAACACCGGGGGCGTGGCTTTAGTCCTGTCGAAAATCAAAAGTGCTATTTGCTGCCGCCGAGCGTCTTGATCGCTTCACCCAACGACGTTTCGCTATCGCGCATCAGAGCCGAAATGTTCTCGAAGGCGCGCGACACCATGATCAGCTGCGACATTTCCTGAACCGGATTGACGTTGGATTCCTCGACATACCCCTGCATCACGCCGACATCGAAACGATCGACGACCGGTTCCGGAGCGGAGTTGGGGATGACAGCGCTGTTATCGTGGCGTGAAAAACCGTTGGCGAAATTAGCTTCGTAGAGCCCAAGTGCGGCAACCTGCGTCCCATCCTGGTGGATAGAGCCATCGGCTCCGACCTTGATTTCACTGGCTTGCGAATTGAGCTGGATCGGCGCACCACCAGCGTCGAGAACCGGGTACCCACGCAGCGTGACCAAATCGCCCGTTTCCGTCATGGTAAAGCGGCCGTCACGCGTCAGCGCCTGGCCGCCGCCTGGCGTCTCGATCTGGAACCAGGCATCGCCCTTGATGGCGAAATCCAGCTGGTTGCCGGTCTGGGTCAAACCGCCATTGTTGGTGTTGAGAAATTCCTTGCCCTCGGAAACGAACGAGACCTTTGTCGGCCGCGTGTCACCGAGTATCTGATTGAACTTCACCTCCGTCGCGCGAAAGCCGACGGTGCTGGAATTGGCGACATTGTCAGCCAGCGTGTTCATGCGTTTTTCAAGCGCCATCTGTGAGGAGACGGCGACATAGAGACCGGTCTGCATTTCAGCGTCCCCCGAGTTTCAGTGTGTTGATGGAAAGGAGGAGATCGGAAGAAATGCCATAGCCGCTGGATGAGCCGAACACGGCGAGCGGATCATAAGGATCCGAAGAATTGTTGAGTTCCCAAAGAGCGGTAAACCGTTCGAGCAGTTTCGACAGCTTGGCCGGATCTTTAAAGTCTTTGATGTCGATCACTTTTTCGATCGCCGCCGCCTGCTTGTCGATATCGGCAGCGGCAAACTCGTCCGGCATTTGCAGCAGAGTGCGGGTGACCTGTGCCAAGGCATCGTCGGCCAGCAATCCGAAAGCGTTGGTGATGGTCGGCGCCGTGCGCTCGAAATACAGCGCCAGGCGGACGCCGGCATTGTCCTCGCCTGCCGTCTGCTCCAGCGTCTGGCGCATATACTTATCGGCAACGCCCTTCTGGGCCTTGTCGAACGACGTTGCCGCCGTGCCGTTGCGGGCAAAATTCAACGATTCCACCAGGCTCGAATAGCGGCTGTCGGTCAGCTGCTTGGCAAACGCATCGTCCTTGTCGATGCCCTCGGTCAAAACCTTGCGCATGAACGCCTTGGCATAGCCCATGTCCTCGAGGCCGTGGGCCTTGATCGCGTAATTATAAAGCCGCGTATCGGCAAAGAAGTCGTCGACCGTTTTGACGTTGCCGATATTGGCGAGGTAATATTCGGTTTCGCGCGCCACATCCGGCTGTTCGGACACCCGCTCCAGCGACTTGCTGAGATTGCCTGCTATCATCTGGTAGCTGGTGTAAGTCGTCGTCACGACGTTTCCCCGTTCATCCATTAGAAATGACGCATCGCGCGCCGATTGAACGGAAATCTGACGGCTGTTGCTTGCGCGAACCTGTTTCCCCGCAATGCCTCCAAATGTGGCCGACAGCCAGCCTCACGCAAGGCTGGCGGCCTAACGATACCGTCGAAAATCCACCATTGCGGCAGGTATCGAAATGAACATCATCATCGGGCTCCTTTTGACAATGGGCTGTATCCTCGGCGGCTTTATTGCCATGGGCGGCCATATGGAGGTCCTCAACCAGCCCTTCGAGCTTGTCATCATCGGCGGCGCCGGCATCGGCGGCTACATCATGGCTAACTCGATGAAAGTGTTGAAAGATACCGGCAAGGCACTCGGCGAGGCCTTCACCCACAAGGTTCCGAAGGAGCGCAATTATCTCGACACGCTGGGCGTTCTCTACAGCCTGATGCGCGACCTGCGCACCAAGTCGCGCAACGAGATCGAAAGCCACATCGACAACCCGGATGAATCCTCGATCTTCCAGTCGGCCCCGACGGTGCTGAAGAACAAGGAACTGACGGCCTTCATCTGTGACTACGTCCGCCTCATCATCATCGGCAACGCCCGCTCCCACGAGATCGAGGCGCTGATGGACGAAGAAATCAACACGATCACCCACGACAAGATGAAGCCCTATCACGCACTGACGACCATGAGCGACGCCTTCCCGGCCATCGGCATCGTCGCCGCCGTTCTCGGCGTCATCAAGGCGATGGGCGCCATCTCCGAATCTCCGGAAGTGCTTGGTGGCAAGATTGCCGCGGCCCTCGTCGGCACCATGCTCGGCATCTTCCTGTCCTACTGTATCGCCAGCCCTGTCATCGCCAACATCAAGGCCGTCCGCGACAAGCAGAACCGGCTCTACATCATCGTCAAGCAGACGCTGCTTGCCTACATGAACGGCTCGGTTCCCCAGGTTGCGCTCGAATATGGCCGCAAGACCATTTCGGCCTACGAGCGTCCGTCGATCGACGCCGTCGAGCAGGAAATGATGAACCCCGGTGGTGGCAGCGAAAGCAAGGCGGCCTGATCCGATGACCTCACTGACCCCAAACAACGTCTACACCTTCGACCGCAAGCTGCTCGCCCGGATGACCGGCGCGCTCGGCGATACCAAGACGATCAGCAAGCTTTGCAGCGATCTCGGCCATGTCTTTGCCGAGTTCCTGCCCGACATTTTCCAGAACGAGACCGGTCTCGACATCGAGATCGGTTATGCCGGCTTCGATACCGGCCTGAAAAGCGAACTGATCGCCAATCTTGGCAACGGCGTTGCGCTCAGCGATACATCGCTGCGCAACTGGTGCCCGGATTTCGTCATCAGCTGCGACAGCCCGGTGATCATCACGCTGATGGAAATCCTGCTCGGCGCGCCTGCAAACGGCATCGAAGAACCCAAGCCACGGTCGCTCTCCAACATCGAGCTCGATGTTGCGACGATGATCTTCGAAAAGGTCGCCGACGTGCTGAAATCGGCAGTCAGCGTTGCCGGAAGCTTCGAGCCGGTGGTTGGACGCCCGTATAATGCAAGTCAACGGCCGCCGGCTGATCCAGAGGTCGCTGATGTCTACGCCGCCTGTATCAACGTGACGATGGGCCTTGGCCCCGTTCTTTCGACCTTCTCGATCATCGTGCCGCAGCAGACCCTTTTGAAAACGGCTGTCGTTTTCCCCAAAGGCATCGGCCAGGGCCGCAAGGCCAAGGGCGCCTGGGGCGAACAGCTCGAACAGCAGGTCCGCCGTTCGACGGTGAGCCTGGAAGCGCGCATCAAGCTTCAGAGCCTGACGCTGGACAGCATCAGCCGCCTTCAACCCGGCGATGTCATTCCGTTCCAGGACGCCAAGGATGTGCGCGTCGAGATCAACGCCAACGGCCGCGATCTCTATATCTGCGAATTCGGGCGATCCGGCACGAAATACACGGTGCGGATCAAGGATACCCACGGTTCGGAGAGTGACATTCTCCACCACCTGATGAGTTAAAAAACCCCTCCCTTACCCGGCAACATGGTTGGGGCAAGTTTCAACTGGAATAGTTTGCACATGGCACCGAAGAAAGCACCACTAGAAGACCAGGCGATCCAGAGCGGCGGCGATGCCGAGCTCGATCAGGCCATCGACGATCTGCGTGGCGTCCTGCAAAGCGATGCCACCGGGACCGGGCTGGACAACGATTTCGGCATCGATTTTGCGGCTGCACCCGCCACTGGCGAAACATCCGATTTCGGCAGCACATTCTCAGCCGAAACCGATCTCGGCAGCTTCGGCGGCGATTTCGGCGCTAGCAACAGCTTCGCCGATCTGACGCAGGCTTCGGCTGCACCAGCCTTCGACGCCGGTTCGTTCGGTGGAAAAGCATTCGGTGGCGACACGTTCGAAGACCAGCCAGCCAGCGAACCCGGCAGTGGCATGACGGCCAATCTCGACCTGATCATGGATATCCCGATCGACGTCCAGATTGTTCTTGGCACCAGCCGCATGCAGGTCTCCGGCCTGATGAACCTGACGGAAGGTGCGACGATCGCGCTCGACCGCAGGATCGGCGAACCGGTGGAAATCGTCGTCAATGGCCGGGTTATCGGCCGCGGCGAAATCACCGTCCTCGACGAAGACGAAACGCGTTTCGGTGTAAAACTCATCGAAATCAAGGGTACCAGTAAAGTTTGAACCCGGTTAGGGTCATGAGGATCAATCCATGATGGATTTCGACAATTTCGAGGCTTCGGCGCCCACAAGGCCACTCACCCAAATGGACAAGGCCGCTGCGGTTCTCCTTGCAATGGGCAAGCCTATTGCCGGCAAGTTGTTGAAATTCTTCACGCAGAGCGAATTGCAGGGCATCATCGCTTCCGCGCAGTCGCTCCGCTCGATCCCGCCCCACGAACTGGAAATTCTGGTGAACGAGTTCGAGGACCTGTTCACCGAAGGTGCCGGCCTGATGGACAATGCCAAGGCCATCGAAGGCATTCTCGAAGAAGGCCTGACGCCGGATGAAGTTGACGGCCTGCTCGGCCGCCGCACCGCCTTTGCCGCCTATGAAGCCAATATCTGGGATCGCCTGCAGGATTCCGACCCGGCTTTCGTCGCCCAGAGCCTAGGCAAGGAACATCCGCAGACGATCGCTTATGTGTTGTCGATGATGCCGTCGACCTTCGGTGCGAAGGTCCTGCTGCAGCTGCCGGAAAGCAGCCGCGCCGACATTATCAACCGCGCCGTCAACATGAAGACCGTCAGCCCCAAGGCCGCCCAGATCATCGAGGCCCGCGTGGTCGAAATGATGCGCGAGATGGACGCTGAAAAGAACTCGATCGGGTCGATCAAGATTGCCGAAGTGATGAACGAGCTGGAGAAGAGCCAGGTCGATACCTTGCTGGCATCGCTAGAAACCCTCAGCACCGAATCGGTCAAGAAGGTTCGCCCGAAGATCTTCCTCTTCGACGACGTCCTCTACATGCCGCAGCGCAGCCGCGTTCAGCTGTTCAACGACGTATCGGGCGACATCATCACCATGGCACTGCGCGGATCCGGTATGGAACTGCGCGAATCGGTCCTCGCCTCGATCGGCGCGCGCCAGCGCCGCATGATCGAATCGGATCTTGCAGCCGGCGACGTCGGCATCAATCCGCGCGATATCGCCATTGCCCGCCGCTCGATCACGCAGGAAGCCATTCGCTTGGCTGCCAGCGGCCAGATCGAGCTGAAGGAAAAGGAAGCCGTCGCTGCCTGACCGGGCACTCACACAGCTTTAGCCCTGCCCTGATACCAGAAGCCCTTCCACCGATCCGGTTGGAGGGCTTTTTACTGGGTGCTTGCCTGCGGCCGTCTACTTTCTGTGAAGCGTTGGTTTCCCGCGCATATCTTCCTTGCATGCCCTCCTGCCCCGGCTCACAACGGGTTTGACAGCAATCACTGCTGCAGCAACATGCAAGAGGTCTTCATCCGATGTCGGACGATCAGGACAAAGACAGTAAAACAGAATCGCCGACCGAGAAAAAAATCACTGACGCCATGGAGAAGGGCAACACACCCTTCTCGCGCGAAGTCACGATGTTCGCCTCGGTTGTCGCCATCTATATCTTTGTCGTTTTCTTCCTGCCGGAGGGCTTCGCCACTGTGGCGGAATCGCTGAAGGATATTTTCGAGCAGCCGGAGGCTTGGCGTCTCAATACATCGAACGATGTGGTGGCGCTGATCATGCATCTCTTCGCGAAAGCCGGCACGCTGCTCATTCCCTTTTTCGTGCTTTTGATCGTGTTCGGGATCGGCTCCTCCATTCTGCAGAACCTGCCGAGCCCGGTGCTTGATCGTGTCGCACCGAAGATGAACCGGATTTCGCCCATCGGCGGGTTCAAGAGGATCTACGGAATTCAGGGCATCGTCGAATTCGCCAAGGCCTTTGCCAAGGTGGCAGTCGTCTCGCTGATTATCGTGCTCGTACTCTGGAACGACTATTACGCCACGCTCGATTCGATGTTCTCGGATCCGTTGACAATCTTTTCGACGATGTCGAAGGATTTCAACAAGATCATGATTGTCATCCTGATCTCGACCGCCGTCATCGCCATCGCCGATTTCTTCTGGACACGGCACCACTGGTACACCGAACTGATGATGACAAAGCAGGAGGTCAAGGAAGAACTCAAACAATCCCAGGGCGACCCGATCATCCGCGCGCGGCTGCGCTCGATTGCCCGCGATAGGGCCCGCAGGCGTATGATTACCTCGGTTCCGCGCGCCACGCTGGTGATCGCAAACCCGACGCACTATGCCGTTGCGCTGCGTTATGTCCGCGAGGAAGGCGATGCGCCGGTCGTCGTTGCCAAGGGGCAAGACCTTGTCGCGCTGAAGATTCGCGAGATCGCCGAGCAAAACGGCATACCTGTTTTCGAAGACCCGCCGCTTGCACGCTCAATGTTTGCGCAAGTCTCGGTGGATAGTGTGATTCCACCGGTGTTTTATAAGGCAGTCGCTGAACTGATTCACCGGATCTATGCAACGCAGCCGAAACGGATGACGTGATCCCAATGAAAAAATGCGAATATTCGGAACAACGCGAGAAAATAGTAGCCGACGCGATCCGTCCTGTTGCGACGGAATTGCGCTTGATCGATGCCGCCGACTTTATCGCGATGCTGCGTTTTGAATCGCATGGGAGCCTGTCGGACCTGGTGTCATCGGCCGCAGAACTCTATTTTCTTCCCGGTACCGTCAATTTCGGTATCGGCGGCAACTATTCCCTGGATTGGGGCACGGAGCCGGAGATCACCCTTGATCTCGAATTGAAGCCGGATGGCGTCACTGTCTATGCGCAGCTGGCTCTGGGCAAGAACTCTGCCGGTCTCGAGATCAACCATATCGCGTTTCAAAGCCCGTCCAGCGATCCGGACGAGAATACGGCGTTCCTGGCGCAAAGCCTGAACGCGGCGAAATTCGTCAAATCCTATCCGACCGCTCTGGCGAGCTGAGTTCCGGATATCGGATACGAGGCCATGACGGCCTGAAAATCACAATCAGCTGATGTAACCGAGACGAATGGCCTTGGCGATCGCCTGGATTCTGTTGACCGAATCCAGCTTGGTGGTCGCAGCGCCAAGATACGCGTTGACGGTATGCACTGACAGTCCCATCTTCTCGGCGATTTCTTCGCTGATGTAACCGTCACCAGCCATCTGCAGGCAGCCGATCTCGCGGTCGCTCAGCGATTCCGAGGGAAGCATGCGCCGTTCGTCGGCGGCCAGAAGATCGGTCATGATCTGGCAGCTGCGTCCGTGCAGATCGATGATCACCTCGCTCGACAGGTCGATATAGCTGCCCATGAAGAGAACATAGCCGTTGCCCTGCGCGCCGAGCCTGACCGGCAGGGCAATCCCGGAATAGGGCAGGACGCGGGCGAGAAGGCGCTGAGTGAAACGGGCAAAATCCGGCGTCTCCGCCGCCTGATGCTCGCCCATGCCATTCCACAGCAATGGCAGCAGCGACGCATCCAGATGGGCCAGCATCTCGATGCCATAGGCGGACACCAATTCGTGCGCCATCGCTTCGCTCTCAACGCCCCAATTGTCGAGGACGCAGCTCAGCTTGCGGGTTGCCGGAAGGCCGTTTCCGTTCAGCCGCAGAACGGCGAAATTCTTGGCGTTGATTTGCTTCTGCATCGCCTGCAGCCGCGCCACGAGCGTTGCCGCCTTGGACGCCCGCGCCTGTAACCTGCCGGCCTTGGCGTCATCGCCTGCCCGCGCATGTGGGAGGAAATAGGTCATGACCGTCCTCCTAGACGAGATTGTTGCGAACGGCGTAGGCGATGGCCTCGGAGCGGGTCTTCGTTGCCGTCTTGCGCATCACGCTGGTGATGTAATTGTTGATCGTGTTGCGCGAGATGCCGAGGATGACCGCGATCTCGTCGCTGGTCTTGCCTTCCGCAATCCAGAACAGGCATTCAAGTTCGCGTTCCGTCAGTTCGAAATCACGGTCGGTGCGAACACCGCGCTCGGTGGTGAAGCTGGCGAAATAACCGGTCAGCAGACCGACATCTCTCAAACTTTCCTGCGAGAGAATGACGTCCTGCGGGAAGAGCAGCATCAGCGACAACCGGGCGCGCCCGACATTGAAGGTGATGGCGCAGTATTCCCGGCTGATGCCGCGGCTAATGTCGATGTCATCGGGCAGGCTCATGAACACCGGCTGCATGACCGAAAGGCATTTCTCCATCTCGTTGGTCTTGGAATGGAGTTGCGACATCACCTTGCCGAGGCGCTTGACGACATCGAACGGCCAGTCCGAACATACGACAAAATCCAGCCCCTCATCCTGGGACAAATCATAGCGCGCGAGGAGATAGTGGGTTGCTCCCACATAGTCCGTCAGGGCCGCAAGCCCCTTGTTCAGATTGCCGCGCTCGGCAAATTCGCCAAGCCTGCGAATGAGCTGCTCTTTGGAAGGAACCCGTCCAACACCGCGCGCGACCGACCCTGGCAATGGCCAGGCCGCAACTTCTGTTTGTAGAGCATCCATGACATTACCCCCGTGATGGATTCGTCCGTGCTCACTCAAGCGCTTTCGCCGCCGCCGGCTACCGTATCGAAGCGTCCGCATTCTTCGACACACGCGAATCAGTACGCGAATCACTACATAAAATGTACATCGCCTCTTGCGAAAAACTACTGCCCTCATATCGGGATTTACTTTTTCAGGAATTCGTGAATCGATTCGCGCGCTCGCGGCGGAAAAATCAGAGATCTACCGCGGTGCGTAAAGATATGGCATTTTAGTATATTGTAATTATTGTGTTTTCCTGGAAATCACTGACGGCAAAACCATCCTCACTTATCAACAGGGCGGCGATGGACGTTCAATAAGATGCTAAAACGAGAAAACAAATCAGCGGCGATTGAATCGCCAGATTTTGTCAAGTTTTCATTTTTTTATTTGTTTCAACCGCTGTTGCGAAAATACACCATTGAAACTCACCGTCTAAATTCTAGAACGAACCATAAACCATAGTAATGATGGGCACAAACTGATGGTAATATTTTGTTCAAACTGAATTTTTACTGACTCTGGGAATCAATACCCGCGCTGCCCCAAACGTTGCGGCAGACAAACCCGGTTTTCCCCAGAGAAAAATTAACGGTTTGTTAAATATAACGAATCTCGGAGCGTCCGATTACATCATTCGGGCAACCCCCGATTCTTGCAAACCTTCCCGTGGCGGGAAGGCAATACAGAAAACGGCAGCGCTTATCGCTTTTCAGACAGGCATCCTATTGCAGGCCCCAGACGGGACGGCCGGATGGCCCGCGCGATAATCGGTGCATATCTCGAAGAAACTTCCAGCGCAATCTGGCACCTGACGTTGAGCCGACGATCATCTACATGAAAAAACCCGCCGGTGAGGGCGGGTTTTCGCAGGATTTGGTGTGAGACGGAGAAGGCGTCTGATCTCAGGCTGCTTTTTCGGCAACCCATTTGCGCAGGATCTTGGCAGCGCGCTCTTCGCTGATTTCGACCATGCGAGCGAGCCTGCGTTCCGGGCCTTCCTTGACGCGCCGGTTGAAGCCGCCTTCGCTGTCGTCGCCGAGGCTCAGCAGGTCGTCGGTGCTGTCGAAGCCGAAGTCGGAACCAAAGCCTTCCATCAGCGCGCCGCCTCCACCGCCGTTTGCGGCAGGCGAGAAGTCGGGCAATTCCAAACCGACCGGCTCGTTATCGTTGAGTGCAACACCCGGACCACCCAGCCCCATCGAGCGGGCCAGAGGACGCATGCCCATCCACACAACCACGACGGCCACTGCGACGAAGGCGAGAGCGTTGATGATACCGCCGAGATTGCGGGTCAGGGTTTCCATAATGCCGGGGCCAGCGACCGCTTCATCGAGCAGCTGCGTGTTGACGAAATCCATTGCCGTCAGCGTGATCATGTCACCGCGTGCCGGGTCGAGGCCAACGGCGGATGCGACGATTTTCTGCATGTCCTGGATATAGGCATCGATCTTTGCCTGGTCGGCACCTTCGCCGATCATGGCGGCGACCCGGCCACGATTGACCACGACGGCGACCGAGAGCTTTTCCAGCGTATAGCTGCTCTTCACGGTGGCGACGGTCTTCGAGTTGATCTCGTAGTTGGTCTGCTCTTCCTTTTTCTCGGTCTGGTCGTTCGACTGAGGTCCAGCAGCGCCGCCTGTGGGTGCAGCCTGCGGAACGTTCTGTTGAACGGTCGCGGCATTGTCGGCCTGCTGCTGGCTGGACTTCTGCTCTTCCTTGGTCACCCGGGTCGACCGCTCGACGCGCGATTCCGGATCGAAAACCGTTTCCTGGATCTGCTGGGTATCGGTGTTCAGCTTGGCGGTAACACTGGCCCGAAAGTTGTCCATGCCCAGGAAAGGCGTCAGAGCCTTGTCGATATTGTTTTCGACTTCGCGCTGAACGTTCTGGACGATGCCCAGCGACTGGTTCATGGCGCTATTGGCAGGATCGTCACCGGAAGCCAGAAGCTGGCCGGTGGAATCGAGGATGGTGACGTCGTCGATGCCGAGGCCCGGAACAGACGAAGCCACCAGATGGCGGATCGAGGCTGCAGCATTGCGGCCGATATTGGCGCTGGCGCGGATCATCACCGAGGCCGTTGGGTTCTGCTCGGCTTTTCTAAAGCTGCCGCGGTCGGCCATGACGATGTGGACACGGGCGGCGGAGATTCCGGAAATCTGCTGGATGGTGCGGGCGATTTCACCTTCAAGGGCGCGGACGCGGGTGACTTCCTGCATGAAGGAGGTGAGGCCAAGCGAGCCGACATTGTCGAAGAGCTCGTAGCCGGCATTGGCGCTGTTGGGCAGTCCGCGTTCGGCGAGGTACAGGCGGGCCTTGCCCGTCATACCGACCGGAACCTGAATGCTCTTTCCGTCGGATCCGACCTCGAAATTGATGTTGGCTTCGGCAAGGGCAACGCTGACCTGGTTGAGGTCATTGCTTTCCAGCCCGACATACAGCGTTTCATAGGAGGGCTTGTTGACGTAGAGCCCGGCCGCGAGAACGATCGCCACCGCGACGACACCGGCTGAAATCAGCGCAATGAGCTTTCCCTGCCCGAGACTGGCCAGGTTTTTCGAGACCTTCGAAAGTTGATCCAACAGATTCATTCTGTTTCCGCACCCAGTGGCGCATGTACCGTTCAGACAACATCGCCTGGGGAGTGAACATGCGCAGATCCAAACATTCGGGTTGCTGATGGATATGACGCATGTGGCTTCGTCAAATCGCGCACAAATCTACCAGTCCCGATTGGCACACTAGAAAACGAAACTTGCGCGAACTTGTCTTGGCCCATCTGAACGGCCGGAACGGGATAAATGCTTTATCGGCACAGTTCATGCAGAACGGGGCCGTCTGTCGACGGCCCCGGTGCAGATATCGATATTCGCTGACAACAATGTCGGATTACAAAACGCGGCCGGGATAACGGGCGCGGTCTGCATCGATTTCAGCCTGGGTATAAGGCTTTGACGTGTCGTCAAAACCCTTCCAGCCCTGGCCTTCGTAGGCAGTCCGGCGGGCGGGCAGATCAACCCAGTTCGAGCGCTTCAGGATGGCTTCGGCCTCCGAGGCGCGAGCATCATCGACCTTCGCCGTTACCAGCGTGCCGCCACGGCGGACACCTTCAGCGTAGACATGCGCATCGCGCTCATCGACACCCGAGTCCGTCAGTGCGCCGATAATACCGCCGGCAGCTCCGCCGACCACGGCACCAGCGACGGCACCGGCCGCTGTTGCAGCAAGCCAACCGGCAGCAACGACGGGACCAACGCCCGGGATTGCCATGATGCCGAGGCCTGTCAGTAGGCCGCCGACACCACCGACGGCAGCACCGATACCGGCGCCTGTGCCTGCGTCTTCGGCAACATCGTTCTTGTCACCCTTGTGGCGGCCATCGGCATTGTTGGAAACGATGCTGATGTCATTGTCGGAAATACCGGCGGCCTTCAGCTGGTCAACAGCGGCGGTCGCGTCAGCATATTGGTCGAACAGTCCTGTTACGGTCTTTGTCATGGTGTTTCTCCGTGCTGTTATTTTTGGGTTGTTATTTTTGGCTGTTATTTTTAAAGGCGCTTACTTGGCAACGATGTTGCCCTGATAATCCAGGGACACCGCTACCGGCTTACCGTCCTTGGTGGCCTTCGCCTGCCAGACACCCTTGTCGTCAAGCTTCAGCTCGGTCACGTCGGCGTATCCGGCTTCGACGATGCGGTCGGTGGCCTGACCTTCGGTGAAGCTGTTTGCGCCCTCAACCGGTGCAGTGGTGTTCTGCTCCGAAGGTGTCGCCACGGCCGGCGTGTCACCGTTTGGGTTGGCAGAAGGCGTTGCTGCCTGTGCGAAGACGGACGATGCGGACAGGGCGACGATCGCCGATGCGATGATGAATTTGTTCACTGGGCTCTCCTTGGGATACGGAAGTGATCCTCGGCGACACAACCCTCCAGTGGCCGTTAAGTTCCACCGCTTCTTTACGATCCAGAGAAAAACCGTAACGATTCCGATATATTAGTAGTTACTGGCGCGGATTTCGCCTTTGACCGATTCGTCTGTCCGTTGACCAAAAGCCGGAGCGAAAAGGCGGTTGCATCGGCCGCCGCATCTCTTTGTGCAATGCAGCAAGACTTGAAAGATTGTGCATTGAGAATGTGCCGTCCAACACCAAGCCCCGGCTCAAAACATCCACGATCTGAGACCGGCTTAAAAACAAAACCACCGCTCACGACGATTGTCGAGGCGGCGGTAAAAAGAAGGAGGGAGAGGTTAGTATCGGCTAAAAGGCCTCGAAATCTCCGGCAGCCTCGGTCAGCGGCTGTGAATGGCCGTGACGCAGCATGCCGTTGCCGAGCGACTTCTGCATATCGGCAAGCTTGACGAGATTGAGCGCCGTTGTGACGTCCACCAGCCAGGACTGCGGAATGGCCGACGTGACTGTATCGATGAATTCGGCCAAGCCGCGTGTCTTCTGAACGGCGAGATCGATGCCCTGCAGGACCTTTATCCGGTCCGCCGATGCCAGCACCGCCTCGCCATGAATATCGCTGAGCATCGGTTCGATCCGCTCGATGAGATAAGCCACGTCATAGAGCTCCGAGACGATGCGCATCATCACATCGGGGAGCGCCTCATCGACGTGAGGCATATGGCTCTTCATTTCAGTCAGCATTTCACGCCCTCACGCTGGCAACAAATGCCGTTCGGGACTACCCCCACCGAACGGCTACGCTAAACACCTTGCCAAAGCACATCCCGGGACGGTCCCGGGATCCCACCCAAGCGCTAGAAAAACTCGATCGCATTGTCGACCGGCTTCGGCACCGGCCTTGGACGCTGCTCCTGAGCCACGGCCTTCTGTGCCTCCACGCCCGTTAGCGCATATTGCCGGGCACGGCCGCTCAGCGGCCAGTATTCAAGCTTACGTCCATGATCGCCACCGGTGCTCTCACCGACCACCTGAATGCCTTCGTCCATCAGGAACTGGCGCGCAAACAGCGCGTTCTGCTCGCCGACATTGGAGAAGCGCGCGATCGTCTTGGCACCACCAAAGATCTTCGCCTCCAGCCGCTCGCGGCGGGCTCCTTTCTTCAGGAGCCCGTTGATCAGCAATTCCATCAGATGCACGCCGTAACGTGTTGCATCGCCACCCGACGAAATTGCATCCGCCGAACCCGGCAGAAGGAAATGGTTCATGCCACCGACACCCGCGACCGGATCGCGCATGCACGCCGCCACGCAGGAACCGAGGATGGTCGACAGTACGACGTCTGGATCGTTGACCACCTTCCATTCGCCCTGGATGACATGCACACGCCTGGTCGCAGCCTCAATGATCATTTCAATGCCCCAAATACGGCTTCGATTGCAGCTTTCATCTTTTCAATGGTGAAAGGCTTGGCGAGCACGTTGTTGGCTCCAAGTGCCGCGGCCTTGGTCACCAGTGCACGGTCGCCCTGGGCCGTCAGCATGATGAAGGCGGCCTTTTTCGTAGCCGGATTGTTGCGCACGGCAGCAAGCAGGCCAAGACCATCCATCTTCGGCATGTTGAAATCGGAAATCACCAGGTGATGCGGCTGTGCTGCCATGATCTTGGCACCCTGCTCGCCATCGCCGGCAACCGTGATCTGCTTGAAACCAAGCTGTTGCAGGGCATCCCCCAACAACAGGCGGCTGGTGACCTGATCGTCAACGATCAGAACTTTGATTTTTTCCGCTAGGGACATTATTCGCTTCCTTCTCTTCGGGCGGCAGTACTTTTCAGGACTTCTTCCCCGATTGAGCCGAGGGGGAGTTGTGTTTCGACGGCGCCCAATTCGTAGGCAACCCTCGGCATTCCATAGACGACGCAGGTTTTTTCATTCTGACCGAATGTGCGGGCACCTGCGTGGCGCATTTTCAAGAGACCGGACGCGCCATCGCGGCCCATCCCGGTCAGGATTACACCGACTGCATTGCGGCCGGCGAGTTCCGCAACGGAATCAAACAGCACATCGACGGACGGGCGATGACCATTGACCGGTTCGCGGTCCAGAAGACGGCAGCTGGGTGATGTCGGATTGACGACCTGCAGGTGACGTTCGCCGCCCGGGGCCAGATAGACCTTGCCGATCTCCAGCCGGGCGCCGTCCGTCGCTTCCGCCACCGTTGGCGCGCAGATGCGGTTGAGACGCTCGGCAAAGCTCTTGGTGAAGGTGTGCGGCATATGCTGCGTGATCAATGTCGGCGGGCAATTGGCCGGGAATTTCTGCAGAACCGCAATCAGGGCCTCGACGCCACCGGTTGACGACCCGATCGCAACGATCTTGCGGCCCACCCGGTAATCGGACGCCGCATTGGCGTTGGCGGCGCTTGGGGCTGCGACCTTATTGCCGGAAATGATAAACTTGCGCTGCGACCGGGCTGCGGCCTTCACCTTTTCAGCGAGATCGCGGAACGGATGCGGGTCGCCCGGCAAAGGCTTGCCGACACAATCGAAGGCGCCGATTTCCAGCGCAGCCAAGGATGCTTCCGCACCCTTGTGCGTCAGGGTCGAGACCATGAT
The DNA here is from genome assembly GCF_965279435.1 of Pararhizobium sp. Taxonomy (NCBI): domain Bacteria; kingdom Pseudomonadati; phylum Pseudomonadota; class Alphaproteobacteria; order Hyphomicrobiales; family Rhizobiaceae; genus Pararhizobium; species Pararhizobium sp. The sequence continues at coordinate 2,223,060 of NZ_CBDIHY010000003.1, read as the reverse complement.
CACCGGCATAGGGCGCAGGCGCATGATCTTTTCGAGGAATTCCAGCCCGTTCATATTGGGCATCTCGATGTCGAGCGTGATGACGTCGGGATCAAGATCCTTGATCGCCTGGCGCGCCTGCATCGCATCGGCGGCCTGACCGATGACCTGGACTTCGGGATCGCTGCTCAAGATAGCGGTGATCAGCCCGCGCATGGTGGCTGAATCGTCAACGACAAGAACGCGCGCAACACTCATGAGCGGCCTCCCTGCGGTTTGCCGGCATAGCGATAGGTGGTGATGCCGATATTATCGAAGACCGACTTCGCATCGCCGGAGACCCGTTCGGAATGGCCGATATAGAGATGCCCCTTCTGATTGAGCATGCCGCCAAAGCGAGACCAGATCTTCATCTGGGTCGGCTCGTCGAAATAGATCACGACGTTACGGCAGAAGATCACGTCGAACTGGCCCTTGAATGGCCACTGCGCCATCAGGTTCAGTTCGTTAAATGTGATGAGCTTCTTCACCCGATCATCGACCTGCCATTTCTGGCGGCCGTTGACTGAGGTTTCGGTGAACCACTGCTTGCGCATGGCCGGGCTGACTGTCTCAAGGGCGGTGGCGTCATAGCTGCCGGCCCGGGCCAGCGCCAGGATCTTCGGGTCGATATCGGTTGCGAGAATGCGGAAATCGTAGTCCGCCGCATTCGGCAGCATCGACAGGACTGTCAGCGCAATCGAATAGGGCTCCTGCCCGTCCGAGCAGGCCGCTGACCAGATGCGCACCCGCCCGCCGTTCTTCGCACGCGCGATCAGCTCCGGCAGCACGTCGGTCTTCAGATGCTCGAAATGATGGTTCTCGCGGAAGAAGCGGGTAAAATTCGTCGTCAGATGCGAAAGCATATCGCGGCGCTCGGCGGCACCGGCAGGCGATGACACCAGCTGGCAATAGTCGCGAAAACCCTTCAGGCCGATATTGCGGATATGCTTGGAAAGCCGCGAGTAAACGAGCGAAGCCTTCGATTCATTGAGATAGATGCCAGCGTCGGCATATATCATGGCAGCAATTTCGGCGAGGTCGCGGCGGGTCAGCGGATATTCTCCGCTGGCTAGGCACTCGTCCGGGGGTAGCTTGCTGTCAAAGGCGGCTGGCATGCTCATGCAGCTTCACTTTCGTAATGAGGAAATACGGCCTCAAGCTCGATCAGGCAGATCATCCGCCCTTCGATCGCCAGCATGCCGCGGGCAAATGTCCGCTCGAAGTCGGACGACATATCCGGCGTCGGCTGGATATCCTCGTCCTTGATCGTCAGGATGTCGGAGACTGCCTCGACAAGCAGACCGACAACCTTGTTCTTGACCTGCGTCACGATGATGACGTGGCGCACTGTCGGCTCGGCCTGTTTCATGCCCAACCGGGCGGACAGGTCTATGATCGGCAGGACCGCACCACGCAGGTTGATGACGCCAAGCACATATTGCGGTGCATGCGGCATCGGCGTTGCGGGCGCCCAGCCGCGGATTTCCCGCACGGACATGACGTTGACGCAGAATTCCTGATCGCCGATTCGAAAGGCGATGAACTCGCGCCCCCCATTCGTCAGATTTTTTGCGAGAAGCGTCATAGTCCTTACCCTGCGGCGGCGAGCGATGTTTCGGTGTGGAGGGACTGGCCGCGCGATGCCGAAACGACGGCATCGACGTCCAGGATGAGCGCAACGCGGCCATCACCAAGAATGGTGGCGGCAGCAATGCCGGGCACGTGCGTATAGTTGGCCTCAAGGCTCTTGATGACGACCTGGCGCTGCCCCTGGATGGCATCGACCATCAGAGCGCGCTGGCCGCCGCCTTCGGATTCCACCAGAAGGGCGACACCTTCGACCGGATTGGCCTGGGTTGCACGGAAGTTGAGGATACGGCCGACATCGACCAGCGGGCAGAACGAGTTGCGGATCGAGATCAGCCGCTGCGTCGCACCGAAGGAATGGATCGCTGCCGCATCCGGCTGCAGGGTTTCGACAATCGCCGTCAGCGGCACGACCAGCGTCTGGCCGGCAACCGTGACGACCATGCCGTCGAGAACGGCGAGCGTCAGCGGCAGGCTCATGGTGAAGACCGAGCCCTGGCCGGGCTTCGACGAGATATTAATACGGCCGCCGAGCGCTTGGATCGAGCGCTTGACCACATCCATGCCGACACCGCGTCCGGAAAGGTCGGAGACCTTGTCGGCGGTGGAGAAGCCGGCGTGGAAGATCAGGTTGTCGATTTCTTCGTCCGATAGGTTGGCATCGGCGGCGATCAGGTCGTTGTCGATTGCCTTCTGGCGAACCTTCTCGCGATTGATGCCGGCGCCGTCGTCGGAGAGTTCGATGACGATGCGGCCCGAGCGATGCTTGGCGGTCAGCTTGACCGTGCCTTCGGCATTCTTGCCAGCGGCAATACGCTTTTCCGGCATTTCGAGGCCGTGATCGACCGCGTTGCGGATCATGTGGGTCAAAGGCTCAGCGAGCTTGTCGATGACCGTCTTGTCGACTTCGGTGTTTTCACCTTCGGTGACGAGGCGAACCGACTTGCCGGTGATATCGGCGATTTCGCGGACGGTGCGGGCCATACGCTGGAACACCGGCTTCACCGGCTGCGCGCGGATCGCCATGACCGAATCCTGGATCTCGCGGGTCAGCTGCTGCAGCTCTTCGAGGCCCATGTTGATCGAGGACACGCCATTCGAGTCATTCTCGATGACGCTCTGCGACAGCATGGCCTGGTTGATAACCAGTTCGCCGACGAGGTTGATCAGCCGATCGACACGATCGAGATCGACGCGGATGGTCGGTGCGGCAGCAGATGCCTGCTGGGCATTGTTCTGGGCTGCAGCAGCGGCTGCACCCTTGTCAGCGGCAGCAGTGCGCGATGCACTGGCGGCCATCTGGACAACATTGGATGCTGCTTCGGCAGCAGCGACTGCCTGCTGCACGGCCGCGATCTGCTCTTCTTCCTCGACCACGCCCAGCGGCGCATCGGGTTCATCATCAAGCGCGGACAGATCAAACGGTACCGGCTGCATCGGCAGGTCGTCACCGGCTACTTCTGCAACGTCACTGGTTTCGAGCGCCGTCACTTCGAGGTCGCAATCCCACTCGGCAAATTCGAACACCGAACGTACGGCATCCTCGCCCTTGTCGGTCTTGATCGACACTTTCCAGGAGAAGTAGGCCGCTTCCGGATCCATCTGGTCGAGCGAAGGCAGGCTGTCCATGTTGCAATGGATGCTCATTTCACCCAGACGCGAGAGATCGCGCAGGAGCAGCGTTGCTTCATTGCCCTTGGTGTAGAGTTCCGACTTCGGCTTGAAGACGACGTCATAGGATGGAAGATCGGCGGACAGATCATCGTCGCCAAAATCGTCAAAGGAGAAGGCGACCGGGACAAAGCCATCGTCGCTGACGACAGGTGCCGGTGCGGCAGCAGCCGGAGCTGCCTTGGGTGCTGCGGCGACCGGAGCTGCGGCAGCCGGAGGTGCCTCGCCCTTGGCCAGCGCCTCGAGTTCGCGAATCAGCTGAGCGGAACGGGCCTGATCGACACTACCGCCGTCACGCGCGACATTGGTCAGGTCGGCCAGGACGTCGGCCGATTTCAGCATGACCTTCAGGACATCCTGGTTGGGTTCCAGCTTGTTGGAACGAACGCAATCAAGCGTGGTCTCGAACACGTGTGCGAAAGAGACCAGATCATCCAGCCCGAACGCTCCGGCGCCACCCTTGATGGAGTGGACCGCACGGAAAACCGCATTCACCGTTTCCGGATCGCGGTCGCCGTCATTGAGCCTCAGGAGACCGGATTCCAGTTCGGCGAGTTGCTCCTCGCATTCCTGGAAGAAAATCTCTTTGATTTCGTTCATATCCATGGGGTGAATCCTGGCGTTAGGCGGTTACGCGCTCGATTGCATCGATCAGCTTGGTCGGATCGAACGGCTTGACGATCCAGCCGGTCGCGCCTGCCTGGCGGGCACGGTTCTTCTTTTCCGCGTCGCTTTCGGTCGTCAGGACCAGGATCGGGATTGCCCGGAATTTTTCGTTCTTGCGCACGCCCTCGATGAAGCCGAAGCCATCGAGACGCGGCATGTTGATATCGGTAACGATGACGTCCGGATTGGCATCCTCGAGAATTTCGAGCCCCTCGATGCCATCTTCTGCCTGGATCGTTTCGAACCCGGCATTGTTCAGCGTAACGAGCAGCATGTTCCGGATGGTTCGGGAATCATCGACTGTAAGAACTTTCTTTTTCATGTCTCAAATCTCCTTTGCCATCAGGTGGTCGATATTGACCCCGATGAGCTGTGTCGTTTTCGTAAATGCGTCCGACACCTTGGCGAAGGTGAAAGACTGATTATCCTCTTCCCAGCTTTTTGCCCCGGCCATCAGGACCTGGACGCAGAGCGCGCCGACACGCTCGACCGCGGATGCGTCGATCGCGAGCGGATTGCCGCGCAGAGCCATCAGCTTGCCGTGCAGCGCGTTGGCCTCGTTGAGGTCGAGAACCGGCGCGAGGCTCAAACTTTTCCGAGCGGCTTTCTTGGCTGCCATCTCTACTTTCCTTGTCTGGCTGGGAGTAATTTACAGGGATGGTTGAACCGGCTTCCGGCACGCCCATGCGAGCGCACGTTCTGGCCCTCGGAAATAGCGGATCTTGGCAGGATGTGTTTGTGACGGCTCTGCATCAGCGCCCCCATCCGGCAAGGCGACCCTGCAAGCCGAAGCCCTCATCAAAGCCGTCATTGCTCTCACCGGTAATTTCACCCGGCCGTGTGGCTGGCGCCACAATCGCCGGGGTCGAATAGGATGGTGCGAAAGTCGTTTTCGGCGCCTGGCGCTGGACATGGAACTGGCGGATCGTCTGGCCAAGCTCGAGAATAACTGTGTGCAGGTCGTCGCAGCTTTCCTTGGCGCCGGCCGCCTGCTGTGCACCCGCGCCAATTTCAGCGCCGATACGGCTCAGGTCAGATGTCGCGGACTGAAGGCTTGTGACCTGTTCGGCCGTTTCGTCGGCAATGCCGGCGATGGCATCATTGATGCCGCGTACCTGCTCAACGATATTGCTGATGGCGTCCTGCGTACGGCCGACGCGTTCGACGCCCGCCTCGACCTGCGACTTCGTGCTCGATACCAGCTGCTTGATTTCGCGCGCCGCATCGCCCGAGCGTTGCGCCAGGGCGCGAACTTCCTGGGCGACGACGGCAAAGCCACGGCCGCTTTCGCCCGCACGCGCAGCCTCGATACCGGCATTTAGCGCCAGGAGATTGGTCTGGAAGGCGATCTCGTCGATGACGCCGATGATCTGGCCGATCTTCTCGGCCGACGCTTCGATATCGGCCATGGCGGAAATCGCCTGACCGGCGATCTCGCCACTATGTTCGGCCGACTGGCGGGTGACTGCGACGCTCTTTTCGGCAGCCCGTGTCTGGCCGGCATTGTGCTTGACGCGATCGACGATGGCGCCGAGCGACCTGACGGTCTCGCCAAGTGCTTCGGACTGTTCGCGCGCACGATCAGCAATTTGTCCGGTCTGACCGGCAAGTTCGCGCGACGATGTTTCCATGGTAACGGCGCGATCGGCAAGACCGATGAATTCGTTCTGCATGGCATCAAGGGCGCCATTCAGTTCATAGGCCAATGGCTGATACGCGGCCGCCACGTCATTCGGCGTGCGGACAGACAGATCGCCGCAGCCAAGCGCCTGGGTAACGCCGCCAAACAAAGCCAGAGCCTCGGCTTCACCGGCCTTGCGCTGCTCGGCGAGTTGGCGCTGGTGGCTGTGGCGCTGCTCGTTGAAGCGCAGGGAAACGGAAATTTCGGTATCAACAAAGACGGTGCGGACCAGAGCGGCGACGAGGTCGGCCAACTCCTTCCTGTTCGCCTTGCCAAGCGACAGCATCGATTTCGGCCAGAACTGCTCGATCATCGAACAGATTAGGCGTTCGAGCACCACCGAATGACCGGCGATCTGCCAGCGCGGATCGAGACCCATCTTGCTTTCGGTATCCGAGAGCACCTTGACGCGCTCGGCATAGAGACTGTCGAAACGGGCGTCGGTCAGTACGCTCCAGTGCGAAGACTGGAGGTCGTGCAGCCGGTCGATCTGGCGGTCGCTGGTAAAGTGGCGCGCGGCATCCGGAAAGGTCTGGAGGCGCTGGAACAGGTCGCGCAACGCGAGTTCAACCTCTGCCCCGATGGACTGGCGATGCTTGCGCAGGACATCTGTCTGGTCTTCATCAAGCCCGGCAAAACGCAAGCGCTCTAGCAGGCTGCCTGCCTGAGCTTTCCTGGTCTGATCTGGCGATGTTTCCTGCCTCACACTATTCCCCGGTCCGGTCTCTCATCTCTGCAAACCGAGCGGTTTTCAGAGGTATCCTGTAGAAAATCAAACTCTTGCAGCATGTTTCACGCCTTGAACGGCGCATGGTGCATTCACTCATCAACGGATGTTTCAAAGGGGCGTTGCCCAAGCGTGCCGTCTTGCAAGACGCCAAGTGGCGACGGCGCAATGCCGGCTGGCCACGGCGATCGGCCGCTTCGTTCCCAAGAGATATCCGGTGAAAGTGCATACCGGATCAGAACCGGTTCGTCGGTACGGCATCATGCCTTGCGGGGAAGTAGATTTTCCCACTCCAACGTGTACGACCATGTTTATGGTTAATTCCTTGCTTGAAGGTTAACGGTTGATCGTCCGTATCTTCTTTCACTAAAATTGGCCGCATATTGCCCTCACCCGGCGCAACCGCCTGTGAAACGGGGGTTTGCGCCTGCTGCAGAAACAACAGGTTTTCAATGGTAAAACTTGAGAGTTGATCTTGAGAGACCCCGCCATTAACTACTGCCTATTCTGACCGGCGCAAGCCATGCGCAAGCATAGCCGGACAAAGTGAAGCGGCATCATGATGATGACGTAGAAGGAACGGGCAATGATTGTTCTGGGACTAAGCGCTACGCTTATCGCCACCCTTACACTGGCAGCAGTCTCCATCCTCCTGAATATCGAGGATGATCGTAAGTCATTGAATGCCCGGATTTTCTAGGAAATAGTTCAACGGCACTTTGGCCCGTAAGCATTTGCGTGCAGCAGAACGCAATACATCGCGGAATTTTCTGAGATATCAGGAGCTCCCTGCCGTTAACGGCTGCAGCCCTCAAATAACCATTCTGTTTTACCGCACTTGATTGCACGCCGGAACAGCCGGTGGGTGAGACCCGCCCCGGAAGGCGGGCCACAGGTTCATTCGGCGGGAGCGTAATTCACACCCGCTGGCACCTGCACCCGGCGCGGCAGGGTGAGAGCGACGATTAGCCCCAGAACGGTTCCCACAGCAGCCAGATAGACGGCAAACCGTGTGCCTTCGATCAGACCGATTGTCGCCGTCTGGCCGATCGATTCTCCGAGACCATTGGCGACGGCGACCAGTATGGCGAGGCCGACGGCCAGCCCAACCTGCAGGCTGGTGGATGCCATGCCCGACGCCACGCCCTGCTCTTCCTGGGCAACCCCTGTCGCCGACACGATCCACATGGCCGTCCACACCATGCCCTGGCCAACACCGAGCACTGCCATGCCCGGAACCAGGCCCATATAGCCCCATTCCGGCGAAATCCCGTAGGCGAACGCCACCATGCCGGCAACGCTGAGAACCTGGCCGGTCACCAGGCTGGTGCGAACGCCGGAGCCGGTCGCCATGCGTTCACCGAGCTGCGTGCCGATGAAGATGGCGACGGCCGGAACGAGGAACGCCAACCCGGTCCACAGTGCATCGAAGCCGAGCATGCCCTGGAACAGTACGGTTTCGAAGTAAGGCAACGCACCCAGCGTGGCGCCGAAGAATAGCGTCAGCAGCATGCCCGCCAGCGCATAACGGTTGGAAAACAGGCGCAGCGGCATCAGCGGATCATCGCTGCGGGCTTCGATGACGAAGAAGGCAGCGAGCAGGATGAGACCAGCCACCAGCGCCAGCAGGATCGATGGCGATGCCCAGCCAGATTCCGGCCCCTGGACGAGGACGTAAACCAGCAGGGTGATGCCGATTGTCGCAGTCAGCGCACCCGGAAGATCGAAGCTGCGATGCGAGCCTTGGTTGACGTCACGCGGCATGACGATCAGTGCACCAACGATGATGATGACGACCAGCGGCACGTTGACGAAGAAGACGGCGGGCCAACCATAGGCGCTGGTGAGGATACCGCCGAGCAGAGCGCCGACGGTCAGGCCGGAGGCACCGGCGCCGCCCCAGACAGCGAGGGCGCGGTTGCGCTCGCGACCTTCGGCAAACAACGTGGTCACCAGCGACAGCGTTGCCGGAAACAGCAGTGCGCCGCCAACACCCTGGATCGCGCGAGCGATGATGATGGCGCTCGGGCTTGTCGCCAGACCGCCGACCAGCGACGATACGCCGTAAAGTGCCAAGGCGAAGATGAAGATCCGGCGGCGGCCGAGAAGATCGGCGGCGCGACCACCCAGAAGCAGGAAGCCACCGAAGGCGACACCATAGGCACTGACGACCCATTGCAGCGTCTGGCGCGAGAAGCCAAGTTGCGCGCCGATGTCAGGCAGTGCAACGAAGACAATATTGTAATCGACGGCGATGACCAGTTGAGCGAAAGCGAGCAGGAACAATGTCCAGCCCAGCCGCTGACGACCGCCGGATGCGGGAGAAAATGACATGATGGATATCTCTTGTTGCGGGGACAAGGCTGCGCAGCGTTGATGATTTGATAGTACGGATAGAATCGTACAATTGTCAACGCAATACGTCCAAAATGTTTGACTGTACGCGAACGGTTTATTATCTTGCCTTGATGAACGACCATCATCCCACGCGTGACGACCTTCGCCTGCCCGATGTGCTTCTGGCTCTGGGCAACCCGATCCGGCTGGCGGCAGTGAAGCAGATCGCGACGGGCGAATGTATCTGCAGCGACTTCGTAACGGACGTTTCGAAATCAACGATGACGCATCATTGGCGCGTGCTGCGCGAGGCCGGCGTGATCCGGCAGCGGCCGGAAGGCCGGGTCATCTATATGTCACTGCGGCAGGATGATCTGGAGGCACGGTTTCCCGGGCTGTTGTCAGCGATCTTCAACGCCGATAAGGTGGCATCGTCATAGTCTGGCCGATGCCGGCTATAAGGCCTGGACGAGCTTGGTCCAGTGTGCCGCGTAAGCTATATACGCCTCAGGAACTTCCCCCTCGAATTCCACCGTGTGCGCCTGTGCCCGGCTGCCATCGACAAGGCATGCCGTCCCAAGGCTGGTGCCGGTAGCACTCTGGCTGCCGATCAGCACAGGCCGGCCGGTCGCGGCCTTCAGCATCCGCAGATAGCTTGGATTAACCGCGAACGGCCCCTCGACGACGATCTCGCCTTCGGCGCCGATCAGGTCGAGCGAACTGGCCGTCATCATCGCCAGATGGAAGGAGACGACGGCAAGCCTTTGTGAGCCTGTCAACGACGCCTCGTCGCAGGTCCAGGAGGCCTTGACGTGCGGGAAAGGCCCGGAGCCTTCGGGTACCGATGGCAGCAGCATCCATTCAGCAGCTGCGACCTCCGCCTCGACATCCTCGGAAACCATGACTGCCGGATCGGGGATCAGCGTCGAGAATGCCCGCCCGCCCATGAAGCGGGCCGAGGGTACGGGATCGCCGAGCGCGTTGACATTGATCAGCGTGTCGCGCGCCTCGTCCAGCGCCACCTTTCTTGCGCCCATCGCCATCATCACCACCCAGGTTCCGGTGGACACCACGGAGAACGGCGCTTTCCGCGTCAGCACATGCGGCAGCAGCGAGGAATTGGAATCGTGGATGCCGCAATAGACCGGCAAACCTACGGGTAGCCCAGCGGCCTTCGCAGCCTTCGGGGTCAATCCACCCAGGACATCGCTTGCACGCCGTACCGGCGCAAACAGCGGCCTCCAGCCGCGGGCGTCGACCATAGTGGAGAAGTCGGCAGAATAGGGATTCCAGAGATCGGTGTGGCAGCCGAGCGATGTCAGCTCGGTGGAAAGGACACCGGTCAGCCGGTAGGACCAGTATTGCGCGTAGGTGAGGATGCTGGCGACATTGGCAAATTGGTCAGGGAATGTCTGTTCCTGCCAGTAGATTTGCGCGCCGATGTTTAGCCCCATCGGCAATCTGGCAGCACCAGTTTCGGAAAAGGGCGGGCGAACCGTCTCATAGTGTCCGGCGAGCGTATCGGGTCCGGTGAATTCATAATCGAGCAGCGGCAGGGCAAGATCGCCGTTCCTATCGAGCAGAACGGCTGTCGCGCCGTGGGTGGTGACAGAGATCGCCTCGATCGGTGTCTCGGCATTCAGCGCGGCGAGGCTTTCGGCAATGAACCGCCACAGACGCTCGACGTCGAAATGCGGGTAGGGGCCTTCGGTCATGACACCATTGGCGGTCTTGCGCACCGCCGTTTCCTCAAACCTGTCGAGATCAACCAATGCGACCTTGGCATTCGTCTTGCCGATATCGATGACGGCGATGGTTTTCATGGCACTACTTCATATGAAAGACGGTTGTCAGCGGCACGGCGACAGGCTCGTTGTCCGCCTTCGTCTCCATGATGTCAGCCATATGGGCCCACCATTTCTGCATCACCGGATGTTTGGGCAGATCGGCCATGGTGTGATCATCCCGCCGCCAGAGAACACCGAACAGCATGTTTGTCTCTTCGTCGAGATGGATCGAATAATCCGACACGCCGGCGTCCGTGAGAAGCGCCGACAATTCCGGCCAGATCGCGTCATGGCGCGCCTTGTATTCCTCAGTCATGCCGGGATTGAGCCGCATGCGGAAAGCGTATTTTTCCATTCTATCCTCAATGGGCCGTGCGGCGGCGGGCGCGTGACCACAGGATCGGCAATGCGATGACGGAAATCAACAGCACGCCGATAAAGATCGACATGACGATGCCTGGCACGTTCAAGAGCCCGAAACCGAAGGTGACCATGCCCATGATGAACGCGGCGAGCACGACGCCTGGAATGGTGCCGGAACCGCCGAGAATGCTGACGCCACCCAGCACCACCATCGTCACCACTTCCAGCTCGACGCCGAGCGCAATCGACGGACGGGTGGAGCCGAGGCGCGAGGTCAGGCAGATCGAGGCAATGCCCGCCATCAGGCCCGTCAGCAGGAACAGAATGAACTTCACGCGAGCGACGCGGACACCGGAGAACAATACTGCCGTCTGGTTGTTGCCGATGGCATAGACGGCGCGGCCGAAATTCGTTTTGTGCAGCAGCACGCTGTAGACAATTGCGAAGAACACGAAGAGTACGAATTCGAACGAGAAAACCCACCAGACATAGCCCTGGCCGAAATAGGCGAAGCTCGCCGGATAGCCCGTATAGGCCTGGTCGCCCAGTATGATGAAAGACAGGCCGCGAAACAGGCTCATCGTGCCGATGGTGACGACGATCGATGGCAGGCCGAGGCCGGTGATCAACAGCCCGTTGACTGCGCCGCAGAGGAGCCCCGTGCCCAGCCCGACGACGACCAGCATCGGCGTATCGGCGCCCATCGTTACGGCAAGGCCCATGGCGGTCGAAGACAGGGCGATGATCGAGGCGACGGAGAGGTCGATTTCACCGGAAATGATGACCAGTGCCATGGCAAAGGCGATCAGCGCCTTTTCGGTAAAGTTGAATGTCGCGTCGGACAGGTTCCATGGATCGAGGAAATAGGGCGAGGCAAACGAGTTGATCGCGAAGATCAGGATCGCCACCACCAGGAGCAGGCTCTCCCAGCTCTTCAGCGCGCGGCTGCCGCGGCTCTGCAGACGATCCGGAATGATCCGGGGTGAAAGATGCGCTTCCGCCATCAGACCGCCTCCGCCTTCTTCAGAATGACACGGCCCTTGCGCTTTTCAGTCCGGGCATTGACGGCAACGGCGATGATGATCACCGCACCGGAAATCGCCAGCTGGGCAAAGGGCGAGATATTGATGACCGGCAGCGCATTCTTGATGACCCCAAGGAACAGGCTGCCGAGCACCGCACCGCCGACAGAACCGATGCCACCGGCAATCGAGATGCCGCCGATGACGCAGGCTGCGATGATATCGAGTTCGAAACCGGCGGCGATATCGACATAGGCGACCGCATAGCGCGACACCCAGAGGTAGCCGGCGAGGCCAGCCAGCCCACCGGACAGGCAATAGGCGAGAAAGCGCGTGCGGCCGACATCGATGCCGGTATAGACGGCCGCATGCGGATTGCCGCCGACGGCAAAGAAGGCGCGGCCGATCGGCGTGCGCGTCATCAGGATGTAGACGGCGGCGATTGCCAGAACCGAGAGCCATGACAGGACAGGAAAGCCGATCAGCGGCGCACGCGGCAGCGCCTTGAAGGCATCGCTCATCTGATGCGCATTGATCCACGCGCCCTTGCTCAGGAGAAAGATGCTCCCGCGAAAGATGGTCAGTGTACCGAGCGTCACGACGATCGGCGGAATGTCGAGCTTCCAGACGAGCAGGCCGTTGATCGAGCCGAGGGCGGCGCCAAGGGCGACGACGGCGAGAATGACCAGCGGGATCGGTATGCCCGGAAAGGCGGCATTGACCATTGCCGCGACCATGCCGGACAGCGCCAGATTGGCCGCCATCGACAGGTCGATACAGCGCGTCAGGATGACGGCCATCTGGCCGAGCGCCAGGATGATCAGGATCGAGGTGTCATTATAGACGCGCGCCAGATTGACTGGCGCTACGAAACCGGGGAAGCGCAGCGCGATCAGGAAGACCAGAGCGATGATGGCGATGACCAGAAGGATTTCGCGGTTCTTGAGCAACTTTGCCATTATACGGCCTCCCCAATGCCAGCGGCGGCACGGACCAGCTTTTCGGCCGTCAGTTCAGCGCGCTCAAAACGCCCGGCGATGCGGCCTTCACGCATGACGATGACGCGATCGGCCATGCCCATGATTTCGGGGATTTCCGAGGAGACCATGATGACGCTCAATCCCTGCCCTGCCAGTTCGCTCATGAAGGCGTGCACCGCAGCCTTGGAGCCGATATCGATGCCCTTGGTCGGCTCATCGAGAATGATCACCTTCGGCTGTGTCGCCAGCCATTTGGCGATCACCACCTTCTGCTGGTTGCCGCCCGACAGCGTGCCGACATCCTGATCGAGCGAGGCGGCGCGCAGGTCGAGGCGCTGCGTATAGTCGCGCGCCAGCGCAAACTCGTTGGCAAGCTTCAGAAAGCCCGCCCGCGAGGTTTTCTGAAGCGAGGGCAGCGTGACGTTCTGGAAGATCGGCAGGCCGATGATCGCACCCTGACGGCCGCGTTCCTCCGGCACATAGACGATCCCGGCCTCGATCGCTTCGGCGGGAGAGCGGATGACAAGCACGTCGCCGTTCAATTTGACCGCACCGGCAGACGGCCGGGTGATACCGATCAGCGACTGCATGAATTCGGAACGGCCGGCACCGATCAGGCCGTAGAAGCCGAGGATTTCACCGCGGCGCAGCTCGAAATTGATATCCTCGAATTCGGTCGGATGGCGATAGCCAGAGACGGTCAGGACCGGTTCGCCGATCGCGACATCAACCTTCGGAAAGACCTGACCGACATCGCGGCCGACCATCATCTTGACCAACTGATCCTGCGTCACATCGGCAATCAACCCCTCGCCGACCATGCCGCCATCGCGAAACACGGTGTAGCGATCGGCAATGCGGAAGATTTCATCGAACTTGTGGCTGATAAAGAGGATCGCCTTGCCGTCTGCCTTCAGACGGTCAATCAGCTCATAAAGCTCGTGGATTTCCTTGTGCGACAAAGCGGCCGTCGGCTCATCCATGATGACGACGCTGGCGTCAATCGACAGGGCGCGGGCAATCGCCACCATATGCTTGTTGGCAATGCCGAGATCGCGCAGCCGGATGGTCGGATCGATGTCTGTGCCAACGCGGGAAAGCAGTTCGCGGGCATTGCCGTTCAGTTTTTTCCAGTCGATCAGACCGAAACGGTTGCGCGGCGCGTGGCCGAGAAAGATGTTTTCGGCGACCGACAGTTCATCGAACAACACGGTTTCCTGATGGATCGCGGTGACGCCGGCATGCGCTGCGGACAGCGCCGTCGGAAAATGGGTTTCCTTGCCACCGACACGGATCGTGCCGCCGTCCGACTGGTAGATGCCGGTGAGGATCTTGACGAGCGTCGATTTGCCCGCGCCGTTTTCGCCGATCAGCGCCGTGACGGAGCCCGGGTAAAGAGCGAGCGAGACGTCGGACAGTGCTTTCACGCCCGGAAAGGACTTGGATATGCCCTCAAGCGCGACAGCGGGTTTCATCCGCGATGTGGTCGTTTCCTGCAGCAAGAGGCAATCCACCGATGTGAGTATACGATTGAATAGGGACAGGATCGGCGGGCTCGATGAACTCCCTCCCCCTTGTGGGGAGGGTTGGGGAGGGGATTCCCTTTTTAAAAAGAAATAACCCCTCCCCTCCGCTTCGCTCCGACCCTCCCCACAAGGGGGAGGGTTAAACCGCGATCAGAAGATCTTGGCGAATTCTTCGACGTTCTTGGCGTCGTAGATGAACGGGTCGGCCATGGCGCCTTCGGTGTTGTCGTCGAGCTTGACGGTACCCATGCGGCCCATCTTCAGTTCGGCGCCCGGCTTTGCTTCCGCGCCGCCGATCAGGTCATAGGCGATCATGGTTGCGGAATAGCCGAGGTCGATCGGGTTCCAGATGGCGAAGGACTTGGACGAACCGGCCTTCACATGGCCAGCCATTTCCGAAGGAAGGCCGAGACCGGTGACGTTGATCTGGCCGACCTTGCCGGCATCTTCGACGGCCTGCGCGGCAGCAACGATGCCAACGGAAGTCGGAGCGATGATCGCCTTCAGGTTCGGGTAGGACTGGATGAGCCCTTGTGTTTCGCGATAGGACTTGTCGGCCAAGTCGTCGCCGTAGACGGTGGCAACGACGTTGATGCCCTTGTAGTTGCCCTGAACCTTTTTCATTTCTTCGATCCAGACATTCTGGTTCGTGGATGTGGCAGTCGCGGAGAGAACGGCAACGTCCCCACCTTCAGGCAGCTGGTCGGCTGCAAGCTTGATGATCATGTTGCCGATCAGCGGGCTCGACGACGGGTTCAGCTGCATTGAGCGGCCTTCTTTGGCGACGCCCGAATCCCAGGAGATGACCTTGATGCCGCGATCCATGGCCTTTTTCAGGGCCGGAACCAGGGCGTCGGTGTCGTTGGCGGATACGGCGATCGCATCGACCTTCTGGGCGATCAGCGAGTTGATGACCTCGATCTGGCCTTCGGCAGTCGTCGTCGTCGGGCCGGTGTAGATCACTTCGACATCGCCGAGTTCCTTGGCGGCTTCCTGCGCGCCCTTGTTGGCTGCTTCAAAGAAGCCGATGCCGAGCGCCTTGACGACGAGGGCGATTTTCTTGGTTTCCGCGTGCGCGGTACCGGCCATCAGTGCCAGCGAAACCGCTGTCGTGACCATCAGTGCCTTGACAATTTTCATGACGTTCTCCTCCCAGAAGCCGCGCGGTCACAATGATCGCGTTCATTCGGCTGTATGCTCTCAAAACTTTGCCAGCCGGCGTGACGCCATCGGCGGTTCCCACTCCCCTCCTCCCGCCGGCTTTACGCCGACGAGGAAGCATTCTCTTCAACAATGCCCGAGCGCGTATTGGCGATGACCAAGCCGACGCCTGCATCTTCGAGCATCTGGACATGCCGGTCCTCGATGCCCGAATCCGTGATCACCGTGGTGATGCGCTTCAGCCCGCAAAGAATGAGGCTGGAGCGTTTGTGAAATTTCGACGAGTCGATCAGAACGACGAGTTCGTCGGCTTGGTCGATCAACTTCTGCTCCGCCTGGATGAGCAGCGGATCGCCTTCCATCAGGCCGAGCGGACCCAGCCCCTGCGCGCCCATGAACATGCGGCGCGCATAGAAATTGCGCGTCACGTCATTATCGAACGGGCTGAGGATGATGTTCTGCTCGCGGTAGATCGTGCCACCCGAGAGCATCACGGTATTCTTCGAGTGCTTGAGCAGATGCTCGGCAATCGGGAACGAATTGGTGAACACCTGCATGCGGCGGTTGGCGAGGAAATGCACCATCTGGAACGTCGTGGTGCCGCCATTGATGATGATCGGCTCGCCATCCTGACAGAGCGCGACGGCTTCCTTGGCAATCGCCTGCTTCTGGCGGGCATGCAGGCCCTCGTTGACACTGAACGGACGGCCGGCAAGGCCGACGAACTGCGGTGGATTGATGGCTTCCGCCCCGCCGCGCACCCGGCGCAGACGTTTTTGCACATGCAGCGCCGCGATATCCCTGCGGATCGTCGCTTCAGAACTATCGGTCAGATCGACCAGCTCAGGCACGGTGATGACCGGCTTGTCCTGGACCGCTGACAGAATGATCCTGTGTCGCTCTTTCTCGTGCATTAGGCTCCTCCAATATTGTCTATGCTTCCATCACGACCGCGCATTGTCAATCACAAACAATCATATTTTTTCATTGTGCAGTGCAATATGACTGAATTTGATCGTTTCTGATTGACATGCGGCGGATCTTTGTGTGATCTGATCGCAACGAATGCGCTCTTTGCCCGGCGAAATCTACCGGGCTGGCGCGGAATTGACCGGGAGGAATGATCGATGCTCGACAAGCAACAAGGCGCGCGCCTTGCCAATCTCTGGGACGACGTCAAGGCAGCGGCGATGAACGAAGCCGAGCGGCTTCTGTACCGCTCCAACCTGCTCGGCTCCGACAAGCGCATCACCAATTATGGCGGCGGCAATACCTCTGCCAAAGTGATGGAAAAGGATCCGCTCGGCGGCGGCACGGTCGAGGTTCTCTGGGTCAAGGGTTCCGGCGGCGATGTCGGCACGATCAAGATGGACGGCTTTTCGACACTCTATATGGAGAAGCTCGAAGCCCTGAAGGGCCTCTATCGCGGCCTCGAACATGAAGACGAAATGGTCGGTTACCTGCCGCATTGCACCTTCAACCTCAATCCGCGCGCCGCTTCGATCGACACGCCGCTACACGCCTATGTGCCCAAGAAGCATGTCGATCACATGCACCCGGATGCGATCATTGCCATCGCTGCCTCCAACAACAGCCGCGAGCTGACCCAGAAAATTTTTGGTGACGATATCGGCTGGCTGCCCTGGAAACGTCCCGGCTTCGAGCTTGGCCTATGGCTTTCGAAATTCTGCGCTGAGAACCCGAACGCACGCGGCCTGATCCTTGAAAGCCACGGTCTCTTCACCTGGGGCGACACGGCCAAGGAAGCCTACGAGACTACCGTCGAGATCATCAACAAGGCGATTGCCTGGTTCGAGACGACCAACATGGCACCGGCCTTCGGTGGCGCAGTCAAGCCTGTTCTCCCGGCCGCTGAGCGCCGCGCGGTTGCGCAAAAGCTGATGCCGGTCATTCGCGGCTTGATCAGTGCCGACGAGCGCAAGCTTGGCCATTTCGACGACAGCCAGGCAGTCCTCGATTTCGTCACGTCGAAGAATCTTCAGCCGCTGGCAGCACTCGGCACATCCTGCCCAGACCATTTCCTGCGCACCAAGATTTGCCCATTGGTGATCGATTTCGATCCGGCAAACCCTGACATCGACAAGACGCTGGCCGGCCTTGAAGCCGCCATCGCCGAATACCGCGCCGGTTATGCCGCCTATTACGAGCGTTGCAAGCGTGACAACAGCCCGGCGATGCGCGACCCGAATGCGGTCGTCTATCTCATCCCCGGCGTCGGCATGATCACCTTTGCCAAGGACAAGGCGACGGCGCGCATTTCCGGCGAATTCTACGTCAACGCCATCAATGTCATGCGCGGCGCCTCCGGCGTCTCCACCTATGTCGGCCTGCCGGAACAGGAAGCCTTCGACATCGAATACTGGCTGCTTGAGGAAGCCAAACTCCAGCGCATGCCGAAGCCGAAAATGCTGGCCGGCAAGATCGCACTGGTCACCGGCGGGGCTGGTGGCATCGGCAAGGCGACGGCTCACCGTTTGATGCAGGAAGGCGCCTGCGTCGTGCTCGCAGATATCGATGAGGCCGCGCTCGCCTCCGCACTGAGCGAACTCGGCGGCCGCTACGGCAAGGATTTTGTCCGCGCCGTCACGATGAACGTCACCGATGAAGCCGCTGTCGAAAGGAGCTTTGCCGATACGCTGCTGGAATTCGGCGGTCTCGACATCCTCGTTTCCAATGCCGGCCTCGCCTCCTCCGCGCCGATCGAAGACACGACGCTGGCGTTGTGGAACAAGAACATGGATATCCTGGCGACCGGATATTTCCTCGTCTCACGCGAAGCATTCCGCATCTTCCGCAACCAGAAGGCCGGCGGCAACGTCGTCTTCGTCGCCTCCAAGAACGGCCTTGCCGCCTCCCCCGGCGCCTCGGCCTATTGCACCGCCAAGGCCGCCGAAATCCATCTTGCCCGGTGCCTGGCGCTCGAAGGCGCATCCGCCCAGATCCGCGTCAATGTCGTCAATCCGGACGCCGTTTTGCGCGGCTCAAAAATCTGGAGCGGCGAGTGGAAGGAACAGCGCGCCGCCGTCTACAAGACGGATATGGAAGGACTTGAGGCAATGTATCGCGAGCGTTCGATGCTGAAGCTCAGCGTCTTTCCGGAAGACATTGCCGAAGCGATCTACTTCCTTGCCTCCGACATGTCGGCCAAGTCGACCGGCAATATCATCAATGTCGACGCGGGCAATGCCCAGTCGTTCACACGCTAGACCGGAGAACGACATGACACGGATGATCACACAAGACGTTATCGCCACCGACAATGCCGCGCGCATTGCCGATCTGAAGGCCGATTACGACTATCTCGGCACGCAACTCGCCCGCCGGGGCATCGATATCGGCGCGGTTAAAGCGAAAGTATCGGCTTACGGAGTTGCGGTCCCGTCCTGGGGCGTCGGCACCGGCGGCACCCGTTTTGCCCGCTTTCCCGGCACCGGCGAACCGCGTCATATCTTCGACAAGATCGAGGATTGCTCGGTGATCCAGCAATTGACCAAGGCGACGCCGACGGTCTCGCTGCATATCCCCTGGGACAAGGTGGACGATCTTGCGGAACTGAAGGAAAAGGGCAACGCGCTGGGTCTCGGCTTCGATGCGATGAACTCCAACACCTTTTCCGACGCTGCAGATCAGGCGAATTCCTACAAGTTCGGTTCGCTCAGCCATGCCGATGCTGCGACCCGTCAGCAGGCTGTCGATCACAATCTCGAATGTGTCGAGATCGGCAAGGCGCTCGGCTCCAAGGCGCTGACCGTCTGGATCGGCGACGGCTCCAACTTTCCCGGGCAGGTGAACTTCACCAAGAGCTTCGAACGTTATCTCGAGGCAATGAAGGCGATCTACAAGGGGCTGCCGGATGACTGGAAGATCTTTTCCGAGCATAAGATGTTCGAACCGGCCTTCTATTCGACCGTCGTGCAGGACTGGGGCACCAACTATCTGATCGCCCAGGAACTCGGCCCCAAGGCGCATTGCCTGGTCGATCTCGGTCATCATGCACCCAACGTCAATATCGAGATGATCGTTGCACGGCTGATCCAGTTCAAGAAACTCGGCGGCTTCCATTTCAACGATTCGAAATATGGCGACGACGATCTGGATACGGGCTCGATCGATCCCTACCGCCTGTTCCTCGTCTTCAACGAACTGGTCGATGCCGAGACAAGGGCTGCAGAAGGCTTCGCGCCGATGCACATGCTCGACCAGAGCCACAATGTCACCGACCCGATCGAAAGCCTGATGAATTCGGCGACGGAAGTCAGCCGCGCCTATGCGCAGGCGCTGCTCGTCGATCGCAAGGTGCTGGAAGGCTATCAGGACGGTAATGATGCGCTGATGGCGACGGAAACGCTGAAGGCCGCGTTCCGCACGCATGTCGAACCCATCCTTGCTATGTCGCGCTATGAGGCTGGCGGCGCCATCGCGCCGGTTGCCGCCTATCGCGCCAGCGGCTATCGCGCCAAGGTTTCCGGCGAACGGCCGGCATCAAAGAGCGGCGGCGGCGGTATCGTCTGAGAAACGCAGACTACCCAGAAAGGCCCGATCCCTCGGGTCTTTTTCCGTTTCAGGCCAGTCGTTTCCTCATTTTTACGCCGAAAAGACATCTTCATCGCCCACTCCCGCCTTTTCACGGCAAAAAATAGGCAAAGAGCGCATTTCCCCTCTAACGCAAAACACTTTTCGCTCTATCTTGCTCCTTGCAGATACAACGGAAAGGAACCATCCATGGGTATCGAGAGCATTGTTGTCTTTCTTATCGTCGGCGCCATCGCCGGCTGGCTTGCAGGCTTGATCGTTTCGGGTTTCGGCTTCGGCCTGATCGGGAATATGGTCATCGGCATTATCGGCGCCTTCATTGCCGGTTGGCTGTTCCCCTATCTGGGCGTCAGCATCGGCAGTGGCATTCTTGCCGCCATCATCCATTCAACGATCGGTGCCGTGATCCTTCTCGTGCTGATCCGCATCGTCAAGCAAGCTTGACTTATCATGGCATCGTGCCGGTCTGCCGCGAGGCAACCGGCACATCCACGATCTTTGTTCTGGAGACATTATGTCTGACATCTACGATCCCAGGATCGAACAAGCGATTCAATCCTTCATTTCCGATCATCCCGGCATGCACACGCGCGATGAGGCAATCTCCGCGATCCTGATCAACTGGTTTACCAGCCACGGCTATTTACCGCACGATCAGGAAGGCACGCGCCCGGAAAATCTTGACGCGTCGAACGACGACTGAAAAGATCGGCAACGGCCTATCGCCCGGATCATCCGGGCGGCATCGATTAGAAAAGTCCCTTCATCCGATGAGCATCGCTTCCGTGAAGACCTTCTTTGCCGAACACGCCCCCGACATCGCCGTTATCGAACTTGAGCAAAGCACCGCCACCGTGGCGCTTGCAGCGGCGGGACATGGGGTCGAGCCGGCACAGATCGCCAAGACACTGGCGCTGCGGGTGGCAGACGAGGTGATCCTGATTGTTACGCGCGGCGACGCGCGCCTGGACAACAAGAAATACAAGGCCCGGTTTGCGACCAAGGCCCGCATGCTCGGGTTCGACGAAGTCGAGGAAGAGACCGGCCACCCTGTCGGCGGCGTCTGCCCCTTCGGTCTTGCCAAACCGCACAAGGTCTATTGCGACATTTCGCTCAGGGCTTTCGACGAGGTCGTTCCCGCCGCTGGCGCACCGCACGCGGCGGTTCGGATCAACCCGGAGCGGATGGCTCAGTTGTCCTTCGCCGAATGGATCGACGTGTCGGAGACTTGAGGCCGCCTGCCTTCGAATGAACACAAATGTTTCCTTGAAGTTAATCTCCGGAACCGGCATTCCTTCGCCCTCACGTTCGCTATTTGCCGGCTTCCTTACCGGCTCGACGCCGATGTTTCCGGTGTGACGAAGGAGTTCAATCCGCAATGAACAGGCTTGTTTGTTTGCCCTTGATGGCCGCAGCGATTGCGGCACCGGCGGCAGCCATGGATCAGTCGCTGGTCAAGCAATTTGAAAAACTGGATCCGCAGACCCGCCTGGAACAGCGATGCGACACTGAAGCGATGTGGAAGATCAGCGCCGATCAGTCGTCGTTCAAGCCTGACAAGGTGATTGCCTATACGTTCGCCGAGCCGGTCGTCGATGCCGACAATCTAAAAGCGCCAGGTGCTGTATTCCGGAGCAAGGGCGAGTGGTACAAGCTAAAATACAAATGCAGCACGGGACCGGACCATATCGAGGTTCTGTCGTTCAACTACAAGATCGGCGACCTTATCCCGCATGACGAGTGGGACGCCCATTATCTCTATCCGTAAGCAGCATTTCTGCTGCTGTTACAGGACGACGAACAGGACCATGATGGCGCCGAACGACAGCGCAGCCATGATGTTCAAAAGCGTCTTCATGATATGATCAGTCATGTCGAGCCTCCTCTGATCTGCAGGAGCGCGTGAAACCGTCTGGCTCCCGGCCTGCGGTGATCTTCGCCCGCCCGGCAGGACTATTCCGCCGATTGCGCCAAATCTCCTATCGAGTAACGCACCAACGAACGGTTTGGGTGCACCCGACGAACGATTCTGCTCAAATTTGCGCCTCAAAAGTTAAAATAACGTCCTATCGATCGTCGGCACTGATGAAATTTGTTAACCAAGACCGGCATGCTGAATCCCCTGATCGGCTGAAACTCGCCGTCTTGCCGGCTCTCGAATGGAAGAGGCGCAGGCGGCCGCAGCCACTATCAATGCGCGGCAAATACGGTCGCTGGAAAAACAGTTTCGTGGCGACGATCAGCCAGCCATGCCATAGGCGCGGAACAACAGTCAACGCGCGATGTCAGCGCCACAAAGGCGCACGATGTCCGCAATTAGCGGCAATCGGAATTCTCAGCCTGCCGCCGTTCAGGATTTCGGCGTCTGTTCCTCACGGACGGCTTCGTCGTGGTACCAGTTGCTGTAATCGACAGTGAGGACCTGCTTCGGGCGTATATCCGCGATCGTGGCAGATTGCTCGAAGCGACGGCCACCCGAATTCCGCCCACCGGCGGGGAACTCGAAAATCTTGGCCGTACCGGCCGGAGACATCATTGCCATAGTGCCTTTTCCTTTTTCACAGCCCTCAGCAGGACTGCTTATAAAGACCATAGCAGACTTGGGCGTGATTTGCGCGGATTGATTAAAAAAAAATCAATCCGCCTAAAAAATAGGCCATTTTTTAGGCATCTGATTTTTCATGACATTTTTGCGATAAATTTTGTGCGTGTGCACTCCAGTCAAATTGTCGCAAGTTCTGCGCATTTTTTGGACAAACCCAGCCATCCCAATCCAAAACCGGCGGGAAAATGCTGCGAAAAGGCAGGAAGCGATGCCGAAAACATCAACTTCGCCAGTGACTTCAACTTTTCGCATCCGTCATAGCCTGGCGCCACGCAGCCGCCCTGTTTTGCGCCTTTCCGAAGAAAATTGGCTTGTGGCTTCCCGCCCAAGTCAAACTGGCATGCCACCTGCATATAAGATGGCAGCCGTTGGCGGCGCAGCGTGATGGGCTTTCCAGATGTTGTGCATCATCAACCCATGAGAGGTTAGAAATGACGAAATTTAAGCTCGAGTATATCTGGCTCGACGGATATACCCCGGTCCCGAACCTTCGCGGTAAGACACAGGTCAAGGAATTTGACGCATTTCCGGCGCTCGAGCAGCTGCCGCTCTGGGGTTTCGACGGTTCCTCGACGATGCAGGCCGAAGGCCGCAGCTCGGATTGCGTTTTGAAGCCGGTTGCGATCTATCCGGATCCGGCCCGCACCAACGGCGCGCTGGTCATGTGCGAAGTGATGATGCCCGATGGCGTCACCCCGCACGCCTCCAACAGCCGCGCCACCATCCTTGACGACGAAGGCACATGGTTCGGCTTCGAGCAGGAATATTTCTTCTACAAGAACGGCCGTCCGCTGGGCTTCCCGGAAACCGGCTATCCGGCTCCGCAGGGTCCGTACTACACGGGCGTCGGCTATTCGAGCGTCGGTGACATCGCCCGCACGATCGTCGAAGAGCATCTCGACCTCTGCCTCGCAGCCGGCATCAACCACGAAGGCATCAATGCCGAAGTGGCCAAGGGCCAGTGGGAATTCCAGGTGTTCGGCAAGGGCTCGAAGCGCGCTGCCGATGAAATCTGGATGGCTCGCTACCTCTTGCAGCGCCTGACGGAAAAGTACGGCATCGACATCGAGTTCCATTGCAAGCCGCTGGGCGATACCGACTGGAACGGTTCGGGCATGCACGCCAACTTCTCGACCAAGTACATGCGCGAAGTCGGCGGCAAGGACTATTTCGAAGCGCTGATGGCAGCTTTCGAGAAGAACCTTCTCGACCACATCGCCGTCTACGGCCCGGACAACGACAAGCGCCTGACCGGCAAGCACGAGACGGCACCGTGGAACAAGTTCAGCTACGGTATTGCTGACCGCGGCGCATCGATCCGCGTTCCGCATTCCTTCGCCAACAACGGCTACAAGGGTTACCTGGAAGACCGCCGCCCGAACTCGCAGGGCTGCCCCTACCAGATCGCTTCGCAGATCCTGAAGACGATTGCGGAAGTCCCGACTGCGGGCAAAGTTTCGGCCGCCGCCTAAGTTTCTGCCGCTCTACCGATACGACCTTATGGCGTCGCCCACCCGGGCGGCGCCATTCTTGTGTCCGGTTGGCAATTCAGGCCGACAAGGCGTTCCCAGCCATAACGATACGGCCAGCCGTTTCAGGACCACTAGGTCATTTCCCGCACTGGTATTCCCGTCACGGCGTGACTAATTGTACGTCTTAGAGTGCCGAGACCAAGACAGGGTGTATCCATGCAAGTGCCATCCAACGCCACTTCCGGCCTGCGTCGCGAGAGCGCAGGCGCTCCACCAAGCGACAGCAGCGGCATCATCGAATGGCTGATGACCGAGACGCGCGACGATCGCTTCATCGACAATATCTTCATCGACATGTGCAACCGGCTCAATCAGGCCGGCATCCCGGTCTCGCGCGGGACGCTGCACTTCCGCATCCTTCACCCGCAATGGCTGGGTGCCCGGATCCTGTGGCAACGAGGCATGGAAGAGGCCGATATCCAGACGTTCGGTTTCGGCATCGAGGACAGCGACCGTTACCGGAACAGCCCGGTCAACGACCTCCACAACGGAGCAGCCGAGGTGCGCCAGCGGCTCGAACCGGCAGCCTTCGCCAACGCCCCACCCTATCCGCTCTATGACGAACTGCGCATTGAGGGACATACCGATTACATTGCCTGGCCGCTGAAGCACACATTGGGCAAAAACCACATCATCACCTTTGGCAGCGACAGACCGGGCGGCTTCAGCGATGACGACATTACGGCTCTGGCCGAGCTGCTGCCAGCCTTTGCGCTGGTCAGTGAAATCCGCCTGAAGAACCGCCTCGCCCGGACGCTGCTCGAAACCTATGTCGGCCCGCATGCCAGCGAACAGATCCTTGCCGGCGCCACGACGCGTGGCAGCGGGGTCACGGTCGGCGCTGCCATCCTGATCTGCGACCTGCGCGACTTTACCGGCATTTCCGACATGTGGCCGCGCGACGATGTCATCGAGCTGCTGAACGGCTATTTCGATGCCATGGCCGAGCCGATCGAGCGGCATGGCGGCGAAATCCTCAAATTCATGGGCGACGGCCTGCTGGCAATTTTCCCGCTCAGCAACACCCGCGCCTGCGGCGATCTTCTCGCGGCGATCCGCGAGGCGCAGACCGCGATGACGGCGCTGAACGAGGAGAATGTCAAAAAGGGGTACCAGCCTCTTGGCTACGGCATCGGCGTTCACGTCGGGGACGTGATGTATGGCAATATCGGCTCGCGCAGCCGCCTCGATTTCACCGTCATAGGCCCGACCGTCAATGTCGCCTCCCGGCTCGAAAGCCTGACCAAGGAACTCAAGCGGCCTGTGCTGCTCTCGCGTGCATTCGTGGAAATCGCCGGATGCGAAGCCAAAATTCCCGGATGCGAAACAAAGATGGAAAATGTCGGCTCCCACCTGTTGCGCGGCCTGAGCGAACCGATCGATGTCTTTGCCTTCTGAAGGATCTGCCTACCTGTACAGATAGGCGCTACCGGGTCCAAGCGGATGCGCCATCGGCTGCGCTGCGTCTCCGGTAAACGCCGGAGATCGCACCGGCTCGCTTTGCGGCGCCGGCATAGTCAATTTTCCAGCGGCGATATAGAGCAGGAACGAGCCTATCTGATAGGGAAAGATGACGTCGATTTCTGCGAAAGAGCGCACGAACAGCAAGGCGGAAATGCCGAACAGCACCAAAGGTTCGAAACCCCGTCTCTCGGCCAGCACCCTTTTGAGGTGACCGAACAGGCCAGCAAGAAACAGCGTGGTCAAAAGAAGCAGCCCGATCCCACCGGTTTCCACCATCGTTTCGATATACGTATTGTGAAAATGAAACCCACTGCGGGAGCCGATGAAGAACTCTTCCCACAACCGCTCCGGTTCGGAAAAACCCTGCACCCAGTAGGCCTGATAGCCGATACCGATCACCGGCGATGCGCGCGCGGCCTCGATCCCCTGTTGCCAGAGATACGTCCGGCCGGTGAGGGTCGAATCCTTGCCGAAAGCACCGAGAACACTGTCGATCGCGCCACCGTAGATAGCCCCGACCACAGTTATGGTGCCGAAGATGGTGGCAGCGATGAATAGCAGCTTGCGACTTTTCGGCGGCAGCAGGGAAAACACTTGCATACCGACGGTGATCCCAAGGACTGCAACGGTCGTCAGAACCGAGGTCGCCGACTGGGATGCATACAGACAATAAGCTGCCAGAAGACCGATCACCCCGCAGACAGGAAGCCAGAACCCACGCTGCTTCAAAAGGACGACGGCGGAGAAACAGAAGAAGACCGCAAGCGATGCATAGAATCCGAGCTGGTTCTTGGAATCGAAAGCCCCGACGAAACTGACCGTCCCGTCGAGCGGGTCAAAATGATAAACGCCGAACAGCAGCGAATAGAGCAACACGACGCCGGCTCCGGTGACCGAGCCCAGCGTCAACGTCTTCACATCCAGCGCCCGCATGGCAATCAGCGCGCAGATGACATGGGAGAGATATTGAATCGCCGCTCTTGTCGTCGTGCCCGGCGCTGCCGACCAGAAGACGGAGAGCAGCGCAAAAACCGCGAAGGCAAAGATCCAGATATATTTGACGTAGTTCCCCAGTGCCCGCCGGTAGTCGATGAGCACCAGAGGCAGCCAGACGGCGTAATAGAGCAGGATCGAGACCTGGCCGAAGCGCCCGGAATAGGCGAAGACGAAATAGGAAACGGTGAGGGCGAAAACCCCGTAGAGGAGGTTTTCGCCCGGCTTCACCAGACTGGCCTTGGCGATTTTCATCCTTACGGCCTCATTGTGTGTTGAGCGTAGGCTGCACCTTCACGACATCGCCGGGCTGAATGGGGGTGCCTTCGTCCGCCGCGATCGTCGTCGATTTTCCATCCTTCTGGCGGATGATGGAATAGTTGATGTCGATTGTCCTGCCCGGCTTCGGGGTCAGCGAGGCATCAGCCGACTGGACCAGCGCTTCCGTCATCAGATCGCGGCTGGTGATCAGCTTCAGCGACAGCGTATCGAGCTCGGCTTCGGTATTCTGCAGTTCCTGGGCAAGCTGCGCATCCCAGTCGTTGCGAAGGTTGGTTTCGTCCTGGCTCGCCTTGCTGACGTCCTGCTTGGCCTTCAGCGACGCGGTATCGATATCGAGCAGCGCAGCCTGAAGATCAGCGGCCCGCTGCTCGACGGCAAGCTTACGGGCGCTGAGTGCCAACCCTTTCTCCGCCAGAACATCGACGCGCCCCTTGTCTTCGATAACAAGCTCCAGCTGCCGCGTCTGCGTGACCGACTTCTTGCCGAGCGCTTCGATTTCGCTTTGCAGAAGCGATTTAAGTTCGGCCAGCGCGATCAACTGGAGCTTCTGCCGTTTGTCCCGGGAGACCATCAACGCCTTTTCGCTTTCAAGAAGACCGGGGGCATCTGCGACGCCCTTCAACTCGGCGGGCATGACAATATCAGTCTTCTCGGCAATCTCTGCCTGCAACCGTGCGCGGCGAACCAGAAGCCGGTTTCGCTCGGTGATCTGCACCGACGATTCTCCATGCGCGTTGATGAAATCCCGGGCAAAGCGTTGGCCATTTTCGGCACGCCGCAGGCCGCCACCCAGGCTGACAGCCTTCAGAACCGTCATATCGGGCGCAAACGGATATTCACCCGGCGTCTGGATCTCGCCGGCCAGGTAGATTGGCCGGTATTGAGCAAGCTCCACGGACGCGGACGGGCGATCGGGCAGACCAAACAGTTTTTGCAATTGCAGGCCGAGTTCCTCGGAAATCTCCGACGTGGTCTTGCCGGACGCGGGCATTGTGCCAAGGAAAGGCAAAGAAATGCCGCCGGATGCGCCGACGGTGTAATCGCCGCTGATAGCAGACCAGTCACGGACGGTTCCTTCCGCCGTCTGCCATTCCGCGACGCGTATTCTCAGCTTGTCCATGGCGCCCAGCGTGTAATCGCCGGCCAACGCCGCATGAATGCCTGAGACGCTGATTGCGATGGCGAGCGCGGAAAGACGCGCAGCACCCCGGACTTTGCGGCAGAGGGCTGGAAGTCCTTTGCAAAGACTTCTGTTCATGAAATTTCCTCACTTAACAACAAAGCCGATTCCGGCATTACGACGGAAGCGGCGTATTCACGCTGATGACTGTGATCAGTAACTACCCCGGGACAGGCAGACAGCAGGAATTGTCTTGGCAACGATGACCACATCGTTGAGCAGGGACCAATTGGTCACATAATGCGTATCAAAGGCGATACGCGCGGCATAGGAGACGTCATTGCGGCCACTCACCTGCCAAAGCCCTGTCAGGCCAGGGCGTGACTTCAGATAGAAGACGGCAGAATGCTCATAAAGCTCAAGCTCGTCTTCGACAACGGGACGTGGGCCAACGACACTCATTTCACCGCGGATGATGTTGAGCAGCTGCGGCAGTTCATCCAGGCTCAATTTGCGCAGGACATTGCCAACCACGGTGACACGCGGATCGTCCTGCAGCTTGCGGGTTGCCTGCCATTCCTCATAGGCCTTGGGATTTTTATGCAGATGGTCCTGCAAAATCTTGTCGGCATCCGGCGCCATTGTCCGGAACTTGAGGCAATGGAAAAAGCGGCCATTATGACCGACGCGACGGTGTCCATAAAACACCTTGCCGCCGTCGGAAAACTTCACCATCGCCATCAGCAGCAGAAAGAGCGGGCTGAAGACAATGAGCGCCAGGGACGCGGCGAAGATATCGAAACCCCTTTTGGACATTCCCCCTATCGGCCGGTGTGCCCCGGATTCGATGGTCGTAAAATACGGCGAACTTGCCGATCGAGTCGCAGACTTCATGGGAGAAAACTCCATTCGGGTTGGCGATTGGTCGGGTTCCAGCGGGTACTGGGATCAATTACAGATGAGAGTGTAGAGGGAGATTTAGATTTTTAAAGGCAACTTTCGCCCCATTAAGGCCGTTCATGGCAAATGCGGCCAAGTTAAAAATAGCCGCGGCCCTATCGTCTGCGTTCATCGACCCATATTTTGCGGTTTGATCAAAAGAAAATCCGCCGCGATGGAAAACTATGCTGTCTCTCTTGAGTTTTGTTTCAAAACTAACCCATTTATGAACATCACTGATCCGGATTTGATATTTAAGATTTCTTATCTTCGTTAAGAAATACCAAAAATATTGTCTTTTCGGTAAAAATATTGCGATGCAGCATTATTTTTGCACTGCACTTTAACTTATTAGTATATTCTAATTTTGTAACAAAAGTTGATCGACTAAAGGGCCTTCTCTGCCACCAAGGGGTAGGCGACCAGAAGAATGCACCTTTTAGATGCGTGCATATGGCAATGCATCTCGAAATGTGTCCGAATCCTGTTGGGGCCGCTTCTCGCATCGCAATCCGGCGGCAATCCGGAAAATTGGCGTGATATTCCGCCAAAAATATTGTCGTTGTTGCGCAATCGATAGATGATTTTAAATGCAGGCTAAGAATTCATACCGTAAATAACGTAAATGTAATGAAACAGAGTGCTTATGCGCGATTGAAACCGCCGTGGGTCTTCGATATGTTAATAATCGCCTAAGAGGATAAGGTGGATTTTTCAATGATGTCTGCAAACCAAGACATAATATTGAGGACGCTCTGATGTTTGCACCACGTGTTTTCATCAGCATGATCGGAGCGCTGAGCGTTTTTGCCATCGTGACCTTTATCCTGACAGGTTCTGCATGGACGACAGCGTGGCAGACGCTGGTCTGCGCGGTGCTGGTGCAGGCCGGATATTTCATCGCCGTGCTGTTTCTGGTGGCAAGGGAAGGCCGGGACCGCCGCAACGCGGCACAACGCCAATCGCCGGCGTCCGCATCGGCCGGTGACGAAAAAGAGCCGAAAACCATCCGTGTCTCGAACAATCCCGGCCACTTCAATTCTTGAATGGGCGCCTGAACCGCCAGTTTGGCATCTGGGCTTTCGTTAATCTCAGTTGCCCTTCATTCATACTCCAAACTGACTGATCTCTTCGCATCCGCAATATCGCGCCTTGCCGCCCGTCCAAAGCCAACCTAGGTTCGGCGCGACAGCGATGAAGGAATGCGATCATGAAACCGAATGCAGACGTCTGCGTTA
Source organism: Pararhizobium sp. (assembly GCF_965279435.1). Classification (NCBI taxonomy): domain Bacteria; kingdom Pseudomonadati; phylum Pseudomonadota; class Alphaproteobacteria; order Hyphomicrobiales; family Rhizobiaceae; genus Pararhizobium; species Pararhizobium sp. The sequence continues at coordinate 2,192,804 of NZ_CBDIHY010000003.1, read as the reverse complement.
TCATCGCCGCGAAAAACGCGGCCGACACGATCCGGCGGGCCATCATCTCGGCACTGAGAGAGCCTGAAACCGCCGAAGTCATCGTCGTCGATGATGGATCGAGCGACGGCACCAGCGATGTCTCCCAAAAGGCTGACGATGGCAGCGGACGGCTGACAATCGCCCGATTCGAAGTCAACAGAGGACCGGCTGCGGCCCGCAACCACGCCATTTCGATCTCGAAAGCGCCGGTCTTGGCGATCCTTGACGCCGATGATTTCTTTTTTCCTGGACGGCTGGGCAACCTCCTGTCGGAAAAAAATTGGGATTTCATCGCTGATAATATCGCCTTCGTTGACGCCGAGACGGCCGAGGAGGCGCATCTTGCCCTTCAGACCTTTCCGGCAGCCCCGCGGGTTCTTACCCTTGGTGAATTCATCGCGGGCAATATTTCCAAGCGGGGTGTCCGGCGGGGGGAGATCGGATTTCTGAAACCGCTGATGCGGCGCGATTTTCTCGATGCCCACCACCTTCGCTATCAGGAAAGCCTGCGGCTGGGCGAGGATTACGATCTTTATGCCCGTGCGCTGACCAAAGGCGCCCGCTACAAGATTATCCACAGTTGCGGCTATGGCGCCGTCGTCCGTGGCGATTCCCTCAGCAGCAGTCACCGCACAATCGACCTGAAGCGGCTCTATGAGGCTGACAGGACAATTCTTGCACAGACGGATCTGACGCCGGAGGCAAGGGCGTTGATAGCCGAGCACGAGCATCACATTCGCTGGCGATATGAGTTGCGGGAATTTCTTGACATCAAGCAGCAGTCCGGTGCGAAAGCCGCGCTGCTGCATGCACTTGGAAACCCAGCCGCCATTCCGGCCATCGCCTTCGGGATATTTTCTGACAAGACGGAGCGTTTCCGCCGCCAGGCGGATGCGGCACCGGTGGCGCTGGGCGGATCAGGGGGCTTGCGCTATCTCCTGCAGCCGCCATCAACCGCCCGGTAAGGCGGGTTTGATGGCGGAATCTACGGCGATCGCGGCTTAGAAATAGTCGCGGCGTACCCCAGCGATAACCTCGAGAAAGCGCTCCTTGCGCTCCGCCAGAGTGTGATCGGCGCTCAATTGCGGCGTCGCCCGCGCCGCTTGCCAGAGGGACAAGGCCGAGGGAGCCGCTAGCAATTGTTTGGCGGCAATCCGCAATGACGTCTGCTTGGGATCACGGGCGGCGACCATGACGCTTTCGTCAATCTGACGCTTGTTCGGGTCATCGAGCGCCGGCTGATGCGCATCGAAATCGACTCCCCAGAACTTCGCACCCTTGATGATGGCTTCTGCCCGGCTGGAAACAGGGACATGGCGCGGACGATAGATGACGCCAACAGTCTGAGCCCAATCGTTCCACTTGAAACTGTTGATGCTGTTGGAGGTCGCCACCGCGAGCCACGGAACGCGGAAAGCATCGGCGAGAATGGCACCGTGCATCGATTCCGCGACGATCATTTCAGACTGGGCAATCTGGCGGATGACATCCTTCGCCTCGCCGCGCGGATCGATGTAGTGCAAACCGACGGTCTGGCAGACAACCGGCCACATACCGGCAATCGCCGATTCCCAATGCGGAACGAAGCTCTTCTTATATTTCTTCGGCAGACCTTTGAACTCGGGCATTTCGGCGACCATGACCGCCGGATCAATGATGCCGAGCTTGGCATCAACGCCGACTTTCTGCGCCGTCAACGGTCCGCGAACACAGCGAATGTCCCATTCCTGGCTGTTGCTCATATCGGGCAAGGAGCCGTAACCAAAACCGCTGCCGAGCACCAGTTTGTGCCGGCCTTCCGGCAGGAGCGCGCGGTTCAGCACCGTGCCGACCCCGACGAGAAGCGTATCTGGACGAACATCGCGAAATCCCGGGATCAGAAAATCCCAGAGCCACAGATTGAGATCGTCGCCGAAATTTCCGTGTGCGGATTCCCAGTAATAAGGGTCCATGACCATCTCCTACATGCGTTGCGCAAGGAATTGCTCGCGCGTGATATGCAATGGCAATCACGCGCATCAATGGGCGCAACAAAAAAATGCTGCACCTGCGAAGGCTACCGTGATAACTTGCCGACGGCAAGCTGAAGCGCGCTTTGCAGCAGCTTCGGATCACGCCAGACCCAGCGGGCCAACAGATTGAACTGCGGCATCTTCCGCCGCTTGATCAGCCGGGCCTGGCTCCAGAGAGCCTGCCGGCGCGCGGTATGCTTGTAGGAATGGATCGAAGCGATTTCCGCCGGCTTGCGGGAAAAGCGCCCTTCCAATGTGTCGAGCGCAACCCAGGTGTTGAACTGCTGCGACAGGAACTGCGGAGAATCGCTATCGATGCTGTGGAAGATGTTGACCCCCTCGCCCCGCACTGCACCCGGCTCGTTGCACAGGACGATGCGGTCGGCTGCAATGGCACAATCGCAGAAAAACAGCACGTCTTCTGCCGCCAGCCGCAGCTCGGCTTCGAAGCGCACGGCCTCAAACAATTTTCGCCCGATCACCATGCAGGACAGATGCAGGAAGCTCCAGTTGCGCAACATCACCTGCGAAAACTCGGGCACTTCCAGAACCAGCGGTTTCTCCGACAGCCGCGTGACCTTTTCGGTCTTTTCCAGCTCGGCCATGTCGAAATGGTAGTAGAAGGCATCGCCGCCGGTAATGGATGCCCAATAACAATCGGCACCAAAACGGGTCATCGTCTCATGTGCATTCTGCAGATGGTCCGGCGTCCACAGATCGTCGGAATCGAGAAAGGCAACAAAATCGGTTTGCGCCGTGACGTTGTTGAGGCCGGTGTTGCGCGCGCCGCCCGGACCGCCATTCGCCTGCTTGATGACGCGGATGCGCGCCTGCTGCTCGACGCTCAGAGTTTCAAGATCGGTTTCGATCGGGAAAGGCGACTGGTCATCAACAATGATGACATCGAAATCCTGGCAGGTCTGCGCGAAGACGGAGCCCAAGGCCCGGCTCAGAATTCCTGCCTGTTTCTGGTAGTACGGAATAACAACTGTAAACTTCGCCATCTTTTTGCCCCTGCGGTTTTCCTAGAAGGTGCTTCCTGGTTCCTCCATCAGGTTGCGGCTGCGTTATCGAGCGCGTCTCCTCTGTCCTTGATCCTCCCCATCCCCACACAGGATTTACGCCATGCCTCCTACAGTTAACGTCAAATCCGTCACAAGCAATGTCGGTTGGAGTATCTTATCCAAGACAAGCACATTCGGGCTTAAGTTTGTCACCGTGCCGATTTTGGCCCGTATCCTGACGCCGGAAGAGTTCGGCGCCGTCGCCGTGGCGCTCACCGTGGTGCAGTTTCTGGCCATGATCGGCGGGGCCGGATTGACCTCGGCACTGGTGATCCAGCGCGAGGAGGAGATGGAAACCGTCCACTCTGTCTTCTGGGCAAACCTGGCGATTTCCTGTCTGATGGCGCTCGGCCTTTTCATCTGGGCAGACTTCTTTGCAGCCCTTCTCGGCGCCCCCGAAGCCGCGTACCTGCTGAAAGTCATGAGCTTCCTCATTCCGCTCCAGCTTGGCGGCGACGTTGCCTATTCACTGCTCGCACGGCGGATGAATTTCAGCAAGGACGCCGTCTGGAGCATGATTTCCGAATCGCTCGGCGCCATCGTCGCCGTGGTGCTGGCGCTTTTGGGCTGGGGTGTCTGGGCCTTGATGGCACAGCTTTTCGTCTCGGCGCTGGTGCGGCTCTGCGGCCTCTATGCCGTATCACATTATATGCCGCGCTTCGTTTTCCACCCCAAACGGGTTCTGGGCTTAAGCCGTTTCAGCCTGGGCATGATGGGCTCGGAGGTCGCCAACTTCATCACCTTCCAGTCGCCGATGGTGATCATCTCGCGCTATCTCGGCCTTGCCGATGCCGGCGCCTATTCGGCCGCCAACCGGTTTGCCAGCATTCCCAACCAGGTCGTGCTTTCCGCCGTCACGGGCGTTCTGTTCCCGGCTTTCAGCGGCATGATGGATGACAAGGCCCGCCGTTCGCAGGCGCTGATGTTCTCGACGCAGGTGACCACCGTGCTGCTCGCACCAATGATGTTCGGCCTCTGGGCGCTCGCGGAACCGGCGATGCGCGTGCTGTTCGGTTCGCAATGGGCCTATGCCTGGCCGGTACTGGGGCTGCTGGCGCTGTCCAAGGGCATCCTCACGCCCTGCAGCACCTTCATTCCCTATCTCAAGGGTGTCGGACATGGCCGGGCACTGTTCTGGTCGGCGATCATTCGCGCCATCGTCACCTGCGCTGCCGTTGCCTATGGCGCAAGCACTGGCAAGCTGATCGATGCGATGATCTGGCTCTGCATCGTCAATGCCGCAACTTTGATCGGTTACTCCTGGGCAGTCTTCAAGGCGGATGGAACACCGTTCTTCAAGGGCCTGTATATCAGCAGCCGCCCAATGCTGATGGCGCTGGTGATGGCGCTTGCCGTTCGCTATCTGCTTGAGACCTTTGGTTCCCTGGCGCCCAACCCCATCCTGCAGATCCTCGCCGGCGCTGCCATCGGCGGCCTGATCTATGTCCTGTTCGTCGTTCTATCGGAACGGCCACTTTTGGCGAAAATCTATCAACTGGTCAAAAACAGGCGGGCTTGAGGCCACGGTCAAAATACTCCGGCGTGAACCATAGCGAAACACGCCGGAGGGGTTGCAGCAGCGCCTTATTTCGGAACAAGCGCGCCAATACGAGCAGGATTTCACAAACCCTGACGTGTGGAATTGCGCGTTTTCGAAACTAATTTTTGCGCTCCGCCATCTCTGCGGCGACACGTATATGATCATATTCTGATATGACGCAACACCCTACCACCACGCATTTTTCCGAACTTAAGGGTAAAATTCCTGCGATTTTCGTGGCAAAATTTCCCGCGCCGAATTCGCGTGCATCGCAGCATCAAGGCGACTTTTTCTGCTGCAGTGCCATATTTTTCGGGGTGTACTGCCCTATCTTCCAGATGCAGGTTGAAGCCTGCTCTGGTTGAAACGCCGCTTCGGGGGGAGTGGCCCAACAGGGGATGTCGCCTTGGTTATCGACGCGAATATATCATCGCGGATCAATCTGATGCGCATCTTGCTCATCTCGGGAATTGTCTTTGTACACGTCCCCTTTGATCCGCAGACCAGTCCGTTCCTCGGTGCCAATGGCTTCGTCGACTGGATCAGGGTCTTTCTCGGTGACAGCCTTTTCAGGGTTGGCGTGCCATGCCTGAGCGCGATTTCCGGCTACCTGATGTTTCGCCGCGGGCTTGACGCCTTCGACTACGGCAAGACGATCCGCTCCAAGGCGCGTACGGTTCTGCTGCCCTTCCTGATCTGGAACCTGTCCTTTTTGGCCCTCGTTGTGCTGGGGCAGAAGGGCGGCATCGGCTTTGGCTATCTTCCCGATGCGATCAACGCGGCGCCACGCGATTTGGCGACGCTGACCCTTGCGCTCGAGGGCTTGCCGATCAATGTTCCGCTCTACTTCCTGCGGGACCTGCTTTTGTGCATCCTGCTTGCTCCGGTTCTCGCCATCCTGATCAAGCGCTATCCGCTGACAATGCTGGCAATCTTCTTCGCCTATGCCGTGTTGCCGATCCCGAGTGGCATCTTCCTGAAGAAATCAATCCTGTTCGGCTTCAGCTGCGGCATCTACGCAAGCCTTCATCAAATCAACATCCGGACACTCGATCGGCATGCTACATTGATATCCGCGTTGTTTTTGACGGCGGCCGTCATGCTAGCGACCGCACTGTATTGGACCGGACCTGACTATCCAGTGTGGATAGACATGCTGCGCAGCCTGACGGCCATCTGCGGTATTGTCGGCTCCTGGGCGATCTCGGCGATCCTGATCCGCTCACGGCTCGGCGAGCGGCTTTCCGGGTCGGAAGGCCTGAGTTTCTGGATATTCTGCGCCCATTACCCCTTGCTCATCGCATTCTGGATGCTCTGGAACCGCGCGGCGCATCCCGGTCTCTACCCGCTGTTCTACTTTGCAACGCCCATTCTGGCGCTCCTCATTCTGGTCGCCTCCAACCATGTGGCGAAGCGCTTGGTGCCCAAGTTGCATGCCGTTTTGACCGGCAGCCGTGCGGGCCGTTCCACCTCCGCAGCAAAGCGCATGACGGAAAGCGGAACAAACCAGAAAGACTGGCCCGACACCTCTTCTCCAAAGGAAAAAGCGACCCGATGACCCAATCGATCTCAAAAATCCTTATCGTCCTCTCGACGTTTTCCGTCGCCATTCCGGCATCTGCCTTCGCCCAAGGCGCTAAAACCGGCGCCTCTTTCGTCGAGAATTTCGACACGATCGACAGGAAGCTCTGGTACATTTCGGACGGCTGGGACAATGGCGCGCATCAGAACTGCACCTGGTCGAAAGATCAGGTTGCGATTGAAAATGGCGTGCTTGAACTCACCTTCGAGCAGCGCAAGGCCGGCAAACGCGACTATGCCTGCGGCGAGATACAGACCAACAAGCGCTACACTTACGGCACCTATGAAGCGCGGATCAAGACGGCCGAAGGCTCAGGGCTGAACTCGGCTTTCTTCACCTATATCGGCCCCACCGACAAGAAGCCGCATGACGAGATCGACTTTGAGGTGCTCGGCAAGGATTCCGGCAAGGTTCAGCTCAACCAGTATATTTCCGCCAAGGGTGGCAACGAGAAGCTGATCGACGTGGAAGGCGGCGCCAACGCCGATTTCAACGATTACGCCTTCGTCTGGGAAAAAGACCGGCTGCGCTACTACCTGAACGGCAAACTGGTTCAGGAGGTCACGGACCCTGCGAAAATTCCGGTCAACGAACAGAAGATTTTCTTCAGCCTCTGGGGAACGGATACCCTGAGCGACTGGATGGGCAAGTTTGACTATAAAGGCCCGGCAAAGATGCAGATTGATCGGGTGGCCTACACCGCTCCCGATGAAAAATGCCTCTTTCCCGAATCCCTCACCTGCACGCTCGATTGATGCTTATTAGCATTCGCAACATGAATGTTGCGATGCACAAAAAACTGAACTAAGCTCGGCGCAAGCTGAGCGGGGAACGGGAAGTTTTCATGCTGGATGTACTATACCTGGCACATGATGTGGCAGACCCGGCGATCAGGCGTAGAACCCTGACGCTCGAGGCGGGTGGTGCGAACGTGACGGTGGCGGGCTTCCGGCGCGGCGTAGACACACCTGTCGCCAAGGATGTCATCGAACTCGGTGTCACCAGGGATGGACGGTTCGGTCAGCGGGTCGCGGCCGTTGCCAAGGCTGCAGTGCTGCTGCGCCGCAAACTGCGCGGGGCCAAGAGGCCCGGCATCATCATTGCCCGTAATCTCGAAATGCTTCCCCTTGCCAACCGGGCAAATGCTATTTTCGGCGGCGACGTTCCGATCGTCTACGAATGCCTGGACATTCATCGTCTCCTGCTGCGTAAGGATTTTGCCGGCCGTGCTCTGCGTTCAGCTGAGCAATACCTCGGGCGTAATGTCAGCCTTCTTGTCACCAGTTCACCCGCCTTTATCGAAAACTATTTCAGGCCGGTTTCCCGCCTGAAAGCGCCGGTTCTGCTGCTGGAAAACCAGGTGATCGAGCTTGAGGAAAGCATTGGCATGCAGACCGCCCGCCCACGCCCGCCACAGGCCGGCGAACCCTGGAAGATCGGCTGGTTCGGCGCCCTGCGTTGCCGCAAATCGCTCAAGCTCCTTGCTGAATTTACCCGCGCTATGGACGGAAAGTTCGAAGTCGTGCTGCGCGGACGCCCCGCCTATTCCGAATTCGACGATTTTGATGGGTTTGTCGAGAACGAACCGTTCATGCACTTTCACGGCGCCTACAAGAACCCCGAGGACCTTGCCCGGATCTACGACGACGTGCAGTTTTCCTGGGGCATCGACTTTTTCGAGGAGGGCTTGAACTCCAGCTGGCTTTTGCCGAACCGGCTTTACGAAGGCTGCCGCTACAACGCCGTTCCGATCGCCATGCGCGGTACGGAAACGGCGCGCTTCATCAGCGCCAAGCATATCGGCCTTGTTCTCGACACCGCCGACAGTGCTGCACTCGCCACTCTCCTCTCCGGTATGACGCGGGAACGCTATTTCGCCGAATTCGGCAAGGTCGCAGCAACAGGCTCGTCGACCTGGGTCTTCGACCGCACCGATTGCCAGCGGCTGGTCAACCGGCTTGCGGCACTTCGTGCCAGCGACGCCCAGACCGCACCAATCCATGAGCTCTCCCAAACGAACAGCAACAAGGGTGGACTGCTATGAACGCCGATGATTTGAGACATGGCCGCAGCCTGATCGTTATTCCCTGCCTCAACGAGGCCAGATATATCGAAGCCCTGATCGCCAAGCTCGCAAGCGCGATGCAGGATCTGAACGCCGATCTGGTCGTGGTCGATGGTGGCAGTACCGACGGTACCCGCGAGATCGTTCAGCGGATCTCAACCGTCAATCCGAAGGTCAGGCTGCTCGGCAATCCGAAGAAGATCCAGAGCGCCGCCATCAATCTCGCCGTCGCCACACTCGGTGCAGACTACGAATACATGATCCGCATTGATGCGCATGGCGAATATCCAGATGACTATTGCCAGCGCCTGATGCAGGACGCCATTGCGACCGGGGCGGATTCCGTTGTCGTCGCCATGCAGACCGTCGGCTTCAGCACCTTCCAGAAAGCGACGGCCTATGCGCAGAATTCCAAACTGGGCAACGGTGGTTCCAAGCACCGCACGGGCGCTGTCGGCCATTGGGCCGATCACGGCCACCACGCGCTGATGCGGATTTCAGCGTTTGAGGCTGTCGGCGGCTATGACGAGATGTTCAGCCATAACGAGGACGCCGAGTTCGACTACCGCCTCAACAAGGCGGGCTACCGGATCTGGATGACCGACAAGACCAGCATGATCTACCATCCGCGCAGCACCGCAGGGGCGCTTTTCCGTCAGTATTTCGGCTATGGCCGCGGCCGTGCGAAAAACTTCCTCAAGCACCGCGCCATGCCGAGCATCCGGCAGATGTTGCCGCTTGCCGTCGTTCCCGTCGCCATCGGCGCGCTGTTGGCAATCGTCAGTTGGGCCGCCGTCATTCCGTTCGGCCTCTGGGCGGTGGCCTGCCTTGGCTATGGCGTGTGGATGGCGCTGGGCGAAAAGAACCCCTACGGCCCGCTCGCCGCTCTTTCCGCAATGGTGATGCATTTTGCCTGGTCGGCCGGCTTCTGGCGCGAACTTCTCGATTTCCGTAATCGCCGGGTCGCCTCATGAGGACCGACATGAGCCGCATCCGCGTCGATATCGGCGTCTGCACCTATCGGCGCCCGGAACTCGAACAGACGTTGCGCTCGCTGGGCCACCTTGCCGTGCCCGATGACGTGCAGATCCGCATCATCGTCGCCGACAATGACGATACGCCGAGTGCGAAAGCGCGGGTGGACGCCTTGCGCGGTTCCGTGCAGCACGAGATCATCTACGTGCACTGCCCGTCCTCCAACATCTCGATCGCCCGCAATGCCTGCCTCGACAATGCCACGGGAGATTTCCTGGCGTTCATCGATGACGACGAGACGGCCAGCGGGGATTGGATCGCCCAACTGGTTCAGACAGCGAAGGCAACCGCAGCCGATGCGGTGCTTGGCCCGGTCAAGGCGACCTACGGCACGGATGCGCCGAGCTGGATGCAGCGCGGCGACTTTCATTCGACATTCCCGGTCTGGGTCGGCGGCAGGATCATCACCGGCTACACTTGCAATGTCCTTCTTCGCCTTGCAGCGCCTTCGCTTGCCGGCCGGCGCTTCAACCTGGCGCTTGGCCGCAGCGGCGGCGAGGACACCGAGTTCTTTACCCATATGCACCGGATGGGCGGCAAAATTGCCTATGCACCGGCGGCCTGGGTTGAGGAACCTGTGCCGGCCAAGCGCGCCGCCTTTTCCTGGCTTGCGAAACGAAAATTCCGTTTCGGCCAGACCCACGGCCGGCTGATCGATGCCGGCACCGGTGCGCCGGGCAAAATCCGTGCGCTTGCGCTTGCTGCAGCCAAAAGCGGTTTCTGCGCGCTGGCCAGCGTCATCCTGTTTTTCTCTCCTGTTCACCGCAACCGCTATGCCCTGCGCGCCTCGATGCATGCAGGAGTGGTCGTCGGGCTTCTCGGCGTTCGGGAAATCGAGCAGTACGGCGCAACCGAGGCGAGGTCGTCCTGATGGAACAACTTCGTCCCGACGCCACATTCATCGTCGCTGCCTTCAAGGCCGGAGAGACGATCGAGCGCGCCATCGACAGCGCGCTCGCCCAGACCGGCGTCAGTGTCGAAGTCATCGTCATCGACGATTGTTCGCCGGATGACACAGCCGAAATCGTCGATGCCTATACCGATCCGCGCGTCCGGCTGATCCGGCTTGAAAAGAACCGCGGTCCCGGCGCCGCCCGCAATGCAGGTCTTGCCGCCGCGCGCGGGGAGTGGATCGTTATTCTGGATTCCGACGATGCTGTATCGCCGGGCCGCACCGCGCGCATGATCGCGCGGGCCAAGGCCGCCAAGGCTCAGATCGTCGTTGATAATGTTGATGTCGTTCCACTGGACGGCCAGATCAAGCGGATGTTCGATGAGGCCCGGCTGGCAGCCCTCGAAACGCTGACGCTTCCAGCCTTCATCGGCTCGAACGTGCTGTTTCAGTCGGAACACAATTACGGCTACATGAAGCCAATCTTCGAGCGCCGGTTTATCGAGGAGCACGGCTTGCGTTTCGACGAAAGCCTGCCGATTGGCGAGGATTATCTGCTCCTGGCATCGGCGCTGGCCAAGGGTGGCCGCTGCGCCGTCGAGCCGGTCGCCGGCTATACCTATTACATTCGAAGCGGCTCGATCTCGCGGGTGCTGAAGCTGCATCAGGTGGATGCGATGCTGGCCGCCGATGCTGCGTTTCTCAGGAATCACCAGTTGGATGCCGCGTCGATGGGCGCTCAAGCCCGGCGTCACCGCAGCATCGAGGATGCAAGGTCCTTCATCATCCTGGTCGATCAGATCAAGGCACGATCCCTTTCCGGCGCGGTCAAAACCGCGTGGAGAAATCCGGCGGCAATCCGGCATCTGCGGATGCCCATTGCCGTCAGGCTACGGCGCCTGATGGCGCCGTTCACTGCAATTCGCCCTTTCGGTCCCCCGCCGGAAACGATGAATAGAACCACCCCGGGCAACAGCCCGCACAAGAACAAAGGATAGTTCTATGGCTCCTATCAGACCCGTTCGCAAAGCCGTTATTCCCGTCGCCGGCAACGGCACGCGATTTCTGCCCGCAACCAAAGTGATGCCGAAGGAAATGCTGACCATCGTCGATCGTCCTGTCGTGCAATATGCCGTCGAGGAAGCGATGCAGGCCGGCATCGAGCACATCGTGTTCGTCACCGGCCGCAACAAGCAGGCAATCGAAGACCATTTCGACGATGTGCCGGAGCTGATTTCGTCGCTGACGCGCTCGGGCAAGGATGCCCAGCTTTCCGAACTGGCTCGCATGCTGCCAACCGCCGGCTCCGTCAGCTTCACCCGCCAGCAGGCACCGCTTGGCCTTGGTCATGCGGTCTGGTGCGCCCGCGATCTGATCGGCGACGAACCCTTCGCGCTGCTTTTGCCGGATATGATTTCCTACGGTGCGCGCGGCTGCATGGCCGGCCTGATGGATCTCTATAACGATGTCGGCGGCAATGTCGTCGCCGTCGAGCAGTGCGCCCTCGAGGACACCTCGAAATACGGCATTGTCGGCATGGGCGAGAAAACCCGGCATGGGTTTGAAGTGACGCAGATGGTTGAAAAGCCACCGGTTTCCGAGGCACCGTCCACCTATTACCTCAACGGCCGCTATATCCTGCAGCCGGAAATCTTCTCGATCCTGGCGCATCAGCAACGCGGCGCCGGCAACGAAATCCAGTTGACCGACGGCATGCTGCGCCTCTCGGCAGACCAGCCGTTCCACGCCCATCCCTACGAGGGCCGGACCTTCGATTGCGGCTCCAAGCAAGGCTTCATCGAGGCCAACGTCGCCTTTGCACTGGCGCGGGCCGATATCGGCAATCTCGTCTTCGAATCCGTTCGCGAGATGGTTCTGTCCCACGAACAGGCCATGCGTGCTGCCTGAAAATGACGATTTTTCAGTGGCTTGATGCTGCCTGAAAATCTGGTCTCACCCCTGCCGCGTTTTGGGGTGAGAACCGACCACGAAAAGTACCTGGAGACCAGACGGCCCATGAATCAGAGACCTCTTCCGTTGAACACCGTCCCATCGCTGCGAAGCGATGAATCAGACTCGTTCATCGATCTGAACCGGCTGACCGCGATTGCGTTCCGCCGTTCAAGGGTCGTGGCGCTTAGCGTCCTCCTCTGCTTCATGCTCGGCTTGCTGTATCTGCTGGTCGCGACACCGGTCTACACATCGCAGACGCAGATTCTGCTCGACGACAATCTGTCCAAATACGCGGAAGAAGCGCCCTCGCCCCAAAGCGCCCAGCAAGCCGACACGCAGCTTTCAAGCGCGGTCGAGATCCTGAAGTCCGGCGAACTGGCATTGCGCGTCACCGACGCGGAAAACCTCGGGGAGAACGAGACCGTTCTCAACCCGCCGCAATCGCTGATGTCGACGGTGAAATCGGCGGTCAAATCCGTTACCGGCATCTTCGGTTCGCAGCCGGAAATTTCCGAAGCGGCAGCCCGCAATGGCAAGCGCGAGACGGCGGCCGCCTATATCCAGCAGGGGCTGACAGTCGAACGCGTGGCGCGCAGCTCGGTCGTGGCGGTGTCCTACAAATCCACCGATCCGAAGCTTGCCGCAACCATCACCCGCGCCTATGCCAAAGCCTATCTGACCGACCAGCTGAACGCCAATTTCGACGCGACCGAGCGCGCTTCGGTCTGGCTGCAGGAACGACTGACCGATCTTGGCCAGCGCGCGCAGGCAGCGTCGCTCGAGGCGGAGAAATTCAAAGCTGACAATGGCCTAACCTCGACGCGCGGCGAGCTGATGTCGGAACAGCAACTGTCCAATCTCAACAGCCAGCTGATTGTCGCGCAGGCAGACAGCGCCAGCGCGTCCGCACGCTACAACCAGTTCAAATCGATCATCGACAAGGGCGCCGAAAACGCCGTGAACAACGCGACGATCTCGTCCAACCAGACCGACAATTCAGTCATTCAGGATTTGCGGACACGCTACCTTGCCGTCAGCAAGCGCGAGCAGGCCGTTACGCAGAATTTCAGCGCCGATCACCCCCAGGCCGTCAGCCTGCGGGCGGAAAAGACCGAACTTGCCGGCCAGATTTTCCGGGAACTGCAGCAGATCACCGGCAGCTATCGCAACGAATTCGAAGTCGCCAAATCCCGCGAAGCATCGCTGCGCCAGAGTATCGAAGGCGTGGTCGGCAGCAACTCGCAGGCCAACCGGTCGCTGGTGCAACTGCGCGAACTGGAACAGCGGGCGACAGCGCTGAAAACGCTCTACGAATCCTATCTTGGACGCTTCGAGGAAGCGGCCCAGCAACGTTCCTTCCCGATAGCAAAGGCCCGCATCATCTCCGATGCCGGGGTCCCTGTTTCGCCATCCAGCCCGAAGCGAACGATGGTGCTTGCGCTCTCCATCGTGCTCGGCTTCATGCTGGGTGCCGTCATTGCCGGCCTGCAGGAGTTCCGCGAACGGTTCTTCCGGCTGGAAGAGGACATCCGCTCGGTGCTTGGACACAAGTCTCTCGGCTATCTGCCGCTGATCGGCAAGAAGACCGTCAGCATGTGGGGAAAGACACGCGCGCGTTTTGCCAAGCCGGAACTGGACAAAGCCGACAAACCGGCGGAAGCCGACATGCCGTTGAACCGCATGACGCGCATTGCTGTCGATGCACCGCGATCGGCCTTTGCCGAAACGTTGCGCAATGCCAAGCTTGCCAGCGACGTCATCCTGCAGGGCCGCACCAACCGGGTGATCGGCGTCGTCTCGGCGCTGCCGGGCGAAGGCAAATCGACCATTGCTGCGAATTTTGCCGGATTGCTTGCGGCCAGCGGCAAACGCACGCTGCTGATCGATGCCGACATCCGCAACCCGGCGATCAGCCGGATGATTTCGCCGGCACCGAAAACCGGGCTGGTGGAAGCCGTTCTGGGTGAGGAAGAATGGACCGTGGGTTTGAGGGTCGATCCGCAGACGCGGCTTGCGATCCTGCCGATTGCGCCACGCGACCACCTCTACCATACCAACGAACTGCTGGCCTCGCAGGGCATGGAAACCCTGATTGCCAATGCCCGCAAGAGCTTTGACTATGTCATCGTCGATCTTGCGCCGCTGGCACCGGTCATCGATGCCAAGGCGTTTTCGCCGTTTGCCGACGGGTTCCTGATGGTGATCGAATGGGGCAAGACGCCCGCTCGGCTGGTCCGCGACGTGCTGCATTCCGATCCGCAATTCAACGCCAAGATCCTTGGCGTCATGCTCAACAAAACGGATATGGACGAGCTCGGAAAATACAGCGATTTCGGCGCGGCGGAAAAATACCGCAAGAGCTATGAAAGCTATTATATCGAGCAGCCCTTGAAGGCCGCGCGTTAAGGGATCTCTCTCAACGCAGGCCGGGCTGACGCCCCGCATCCAGCCCGAAGATCGCCACAAGCGCCATCAGAAAGATCACAACGGCAATCGCGGCGGCACAGAAGACGTAGACGATCAGGTATTCCAGAAAGCAGGGTAAAAAAAGCAGCACCCGGATGAAAACGGGCTGCGACCGCGCCCAGCCGCCCATGCCGTTTCTCATGTAGTTTTCGAAACGGCGCGTCACGCTCGACATGGCTGATCGCTCCATCAATCTTCAGATAAAATTTACCAAAGATGATGCGGCCGCGCAACCAATACCCTGCTGTTAAATCCGCTTAAAGCCGGTATTTTCCCGCAGTTTACGGTCATACCAGCCTTATCTCGCGTCGTGAAAAATGATCCCGGCCGTGTGGCGCATGCCGGAGCGAATGCGGCTGACGCCGTGGCGCAGATTGACCCGGTAATTGCCCCTGGTTCCCTGGACCGGCCGATTGTGAACCGCGAATGCAACGGCGTCACCCTGGCGCAACGGTACGACCTCTGCACGGCTCTGCATGCGCGGCCGTTGTTCCGTCAGGACGAATTCGCCGCCGGTAAAATCCTCTCCGGGCTGCGAGAGCAGGATCGCCACCTGGATGGGGAAGGCGAGATCGCCGTAGAGATCCTGATGCAGGCAATTGAAATCGCCCGGGACATATTGCAGCAAGAGCGGCGTCGGCCGGATCTGGCCGGCATCTTGGCACTGTTTCAGGAACGCGGCATGTTCGGCCGGATAACGGTCATCCATGCCCATACGTTCGTTCCATGCGTTTGCGACACTGGAAAGATGCGGATAGAGCGCGGTGCGCAACGCGCCGATCAAGTCTGGCAGCGGATATTTGAAATAGCGATACTCGCCCCTGCCGAAACCGTGACGGGCCATGTGGATGTGGCTACGGAAGTGTTTTTCCTCAGGATAGAGCCCGGCGATCTTCCCACATTCCTCCGGCGACAAAAGCTTGCCGATGACGGCGCAGCCAAAACCATTGAGCTCCTCTGAGAGATGGTTCCAGTCATACCGCGCGACACGCGCTTCTGCGGACAGAGCGGCAGAAACCGGCTGGGTTGTCGAATGCGCATTCATGGCAAAGCTTCCTTGTTGGGGCGGCGGATGCTTCTTGAATGACGGCTTGAGCTGCAGGTCGCCACCCGTTTCCTGCGCAATCTTTTTTCTCTCGGCGAAGATTATCGTAAGATACCACTTACATTCCAACAACACAGGCGCCGCCCGTCAACCCCGCACCCGCAGCGGTCAGCAGCAGTTTTTCTCCGGACATGAAGGGGGAGGCCTGATGGGCAACCGAAAGGGAAAGCGGGATGGTCGCAGCGGACGAGTTTCCGTAAGTATCGATCGTGCGAACGGTTCTCTCCGGGGAGATACCGAGATCACTGCAGACGGCATCGAAGATGCGGGCATTGGCCTGATGCGGAATGAACCGCTGGATATCCGCCGCACCGATCCCGGCGTCATCGAGCGCCCTGCGCGCGCAATCGCTCATCATCCGGACTGCCTGGGTGAACATTTCCCGTCCATCGCGCATCGTCATCAAGCAATCCTGCGCCGCCACATCAGCCGAAAATGGGTAATTACTGCCGCCGGCCGGGATGGAGATCAGGTCGTAACGGCTGCCGTCTGAGGCGAGATCGACACCGAGCAATCCCGTTTCTGCATCGTGGGAAGGCATCAGAACCACCGCGCCGGCGGCGTCGGCGAACAGGACGGAGCTTGCCCGCTCGGCAGGATTGATCCGGCGGCTGAGAATATTGGCGGCGACCACAAGCACCGGCCGGCCTTGCGTGCGAACGAAACCGTCGGCCAGCGTCAGCGCGTAAAGAAAGCCGGAACAGGCTCCGGCCAGATCGATGGCGCCGGAATTTGCCAATCCGAGGTGATGGGCAAGCAGTGGCGCCGACGGTGGCAACAGATGATCGGGCGTCGAGGTGGCGAGCAGCGTCAGTGCAATGTCCTCCCGCGCGATGCCAGCGTCCTCGACGGCCGCCTCGCCTGCCCTTGCCGCAAGCCCGGACAGCGTATCGCCGGGTTCGGCCCAATAACGTGTCCTGATCCCGGTCCGGCGTTCGATCCAGCCCGGTTCGAGGCCGAGCCTTTCCTCGATTTCGGCGTTTTCGACACGCCGCCCCGGCACGCTATGACCGAAGCCGGCAAGGCGGGACGAGCGGACGCGCCTCACAGGCGTCCCGCCGCAAACCATGCCGCCGCCTCGTCGATCGTATCATAGGCACGGTCGAGTTCGGTGGCAGTGACACAATAGGGCGGCATCAGATAGATGACGTTGCCGAGCGGCCGGATGAGCAGTTTTCGCTCGCGAAAGAACGTCCGGAGCTTCGGGCCAACCTCTGACAGATATCCACCGGCAAGGACCGAGAGGTCGAGCGCGGTGATCGTCCCGATCTGGCGGACATTGCCAAAGCGTGGATCGGCCTCAAAGCGAACCAGATTCTCCGTTTGCATGACTTCCAGCGCCCGGATGCGCTCGCGCACCGGTTCGTTTTCCCAGACAGCCAGATTGGCGACGGCGGCGGCGCACGCAATCGGATTGGCAGTGTAGGAACTGGAGTGAAAGAATGTCTTCCGGCGGTCTGTCGACAGATGCGCATCGAAGATTTCGGCAGTGCAGAGGGTGGCGGCAAGCGGCAGGGCGCCGCCGGTCAAGCCTTTGGACGTGCAGAGGATATCGGGCGCCACGCCTGCCTGCTCGCAGGCAAAGACACTGCCGGTGCGGCCCCAGCCGGTCATCACTTCGTCGGCGATCAGCAGGGTGTCATGCCGTTCGGCAATCCGTTTCAATTCAGCCAAAACCGAGGCGGAATAAGTGAGCATGCCGCCCGCACCGAGAATGAGCGGCTCAATCAACAGGGCCGCGACATCGCCGGTTACGCAGAACCGCTCGAAGCTATCCAGCGTCTCTTGCTCATGACCGGCCTTTGGAAACGGCAGGCGATCGACGCCGAACAGCATCGGCTCGTAGGCCGCGTTGAAAACGCCGCGTTCGCCTGCCGACATCGTGCCGATAGTATCGCCGTGATAGCCGTGTTCCAGAACGCAGACACGGCGGCGCGGGCTGCCTAAATTGTGGAAAAAACCGAGGGCCATTTTCAAGGCGACTTCGACGCAGGTCGATCCACTGTCGGAATAGAATACGTGCGCAAGGCCCGGGGGGGCGATCCGCAACAGGCCGCGTGCCAATTCTTCCGCCGGTTCATGGGTGTATTCGGCGAAAATGATCTGGTCGTAACGGTCGCATGCGGCCTGGATGGCCGCCATGATTGCCGGATGGCGGTGGCCATGCGTGATCACCCACCAGGAGGAGATCGCATCGAGAATGCGCGATCCACCGTCATCGATCAGGCAGGCGCCGTCCGTATGGACGATGCGCTTCATAGCGGGTTCCAGCGCATGTTGGGTAAAGGGGTGCCAGACAGGTGAGCTCATGCCGTCCTCTCGTGGAACAAGGAAGGGGAGAAGTTTTCGCGAAAAGCCTGATGCAGGATATCCGGCGTCAGCGGATCGAGCCGGGGCAAACGGCCCAGAACGTGCACCTGCCCCATCGCGGCAATGATCCGCTGGGTTTCGGCCTGTTCGTCACCGATGAAGGCAACGCCGAAGACAGGAATGGCGCGGTGGCGTAGGGCTTCCAGCGACAGCAGCGTGTGATTGATCGTGCCGAGCCCGGTGCGGGCACAGAGGATGACCGGGATTTGCCAGCGCGCAAAGACATCGGCAAAAACCGAGGTTTCGGTGAGCGGCACCAGCAAACCACCGGCGCCCTCGATGACCAGAAGTCCATCCGTCTCCGGCGGTGTCAACCGCTCGGGCTCGATCTCGACATGATCAAGCCGGGCCGCGAGATGCGGCGAAGCCGGTGTCCGCAACTGGTAGGCTTCTGGAAGGATGCGCTCCGGCGGCAGACGGCCAAGCCGGAGAACGACCTGGCTGTCGGTTTCCTCATCCAGCCCCGATTGCACCGGTTTCCAGTAATAACCGCCAAGTGCCTGCGCCAATGCCGCCGAAAACACCGTCTTGCCGATGCCGGTATCGGTTCCTGTCACCACGAAGCGCATCATGGTTTCTCCTCCCCGATGATGGCCGCCAACCGGGTGAACATGCGGGTTATCGTTTCCCTGTCGACATTCAGCGTGATGGCGATCCGCAGCCTTGCGGTGCCTTCCGGCACGGTCGGCGGGCGGATGGCGCGGATGTCGAAGCCTTCCGCCCGCATGCGTGCGGCAATCCGCACCGCCCGACTATTGTCGCCGATCAGCACCGGCAGGATCTGTGATCCGCTGCCTGCGACACCGAGTTTTGCGGCAAGCTCGGCATTGGCGAAACGGCACAATGCGTCGAAATCGGCACGGCGCTGCGGCTCGTCCACCAGCATCGCCAAGGCTTCGCGAACCGCTGCCGCCATCAGCGGTGATGGCGCGGTCGAATAGATGAAACCGCGTGCCCGGTTGACGAGATAATCGCACAGCACGGCACTGGCACCCAGCAGCGCGCCGGAGACGCCGAGCGCCTTGCCGCAGGTATGCAGCACGATAACGTTCCCACGCTTTTCAAGATCAGCCGCAACACCGCGGCCATCAGGGCCAAAAACGCCGGTTGCATGGGCTTCGTCGATCACCAGGAAACCACCGTGCTTCTCGGCCACTGCGGCAAGCTCCGTCAACGGTGCGCGATCCCCATCCATCGAATAGAGACTTTCAACGGCAATCCATGGATGCCCGGTTCCGCCGTGGCTGCGCCAATGCTCGATCGCCTGTGCGAAGGATTCGACATCGTTGTGGGCGGCGGCCACTGCCTCCGCCTTGCCGGCCTGAATGCCCTCATGCGCACTGGAATGCACCAGCGCATCATAGACGACGAGATCGCCCCGCTGTGGCAGGGTCGAGAAAAGCGCTGTGTTGGCGGCATAGCCGCTACCGAAATACAGCACCCGCTCGGTTCCGAAGAAAACGGCCGCCTCCGCCTCCAGTGCCTCATGCTCCGGGTGATTGCCACGCAGCAGGCGAGAACCGCCGGCACCGGCCGGCACGCCGCGCTCAAGAGCAGATGCAATCGCCGCCGCCAGCCGCGCCGAACCGGCAAGCGCCAGATAATCGTTCGAGCTGAAATCCGCCCCGGCCCGGCCAATCAAAATGCGCCGCCTGCCCTTGCGCTCCAGGCCCGCCAGCGTGGTTTCGTAGCGGGCAAGACCCTGCGCTATCATTCGGCCAGCCTCAGTTCCATCGGCTTCAGGCCGAGCCGGCGGAACAGGGCCGTGTCATGGTCCTCGCCCGGATTATCCGCCGTCAGCAGCGTATCCCCGGCAAAGATCGAGTTGGCGCCGGCGAAGAAACAGAGCGCCTGCATCTCGTCGCTCATCTGCGTGCGCCCGGCCGACAGGCGCACATGCGCGCATGGCATCAGGATACGGGCAAGCGCGATGGTGCGGACGAATTCAATCGGATCGACCGGTTCGGCATTGGCAAGCCTTGAGCCGGGGATCGGGATCAGCATGTTGATCGGCACGCTTTCCGGCGGCTCCGGCAGGTTGGCGAGCGTCACCAGCATGGAGATGCGATCATCGGTCGTTTCGCCCATGCCGAGAATACCGCCAGCGCAGACCTTCATGCCGGCATCACGGACATTGGCGAGCGTGTCCAGCCGGTCGGCGAAGGTGCGGGTGGTGATGACCTGAGGATAGAATTCTTCCGACGTATCGATGTTGTGATTGTAATAATCGAGCCCGGCTTCGGCCAGCGTGCCTGCCTGCTGCGGCGACAGCATGCCGAGCGTCATGCAGGTTTCCAGCCCGAGTGCCTTGACCCCTGCCACCATGTCCACCAGCGTGTCCATGTCGCGGTCCTTGGGACTGCGCCAGGCGGCCCCCATGCAATAGCGGCTGGCGCCTTCGTCCTTGGCCTTGCGCGCTTCCGCCAGAACCTTTTCGACCATCATCAGCCTGGAGGCCTTCAGCCCCGTCGGAGAGCGTGCCGACTGGCTGCAATAGCCGCAATCCTCGGCACATCCGCCCGTCTTGATCGACAAAAGACGGCTGATCTGTACGGCGTTCGGATCGAAGTTTTCCCGGTGAACCGAGTGCGCTTGAAAGAGCAAATCGTTGAATGGAGAATTATAGATAATTTTTGCGCCGTCGAGAGACGGTCGAACTGTTTCAGCGGCTTCCGCAAGGGAAATCTCGCCTACAACCATCGTTTCGACCGGGAAATCAGCGTGGTTTTCATCTCTAAACATCCATCACCCCATACGATAGATTAAAAATAATAATTATCTATAATTTATCGAAGGACGAAAAACCGCAACCGCCTTTTGAGTGCAAAGCAGATAAATTCATGCTCTACGTGTGTTTGTGATGCCACGGCGCGCGCTGGGAGCAGGCAAAATCAGGAAAAAAGAAGATTTAAAAAAATCGTCAGCCGACGATGGCGAAGGCGTCGCGGGTGGCGCCGGACGCATTGCGGACGGGCTTCTGGCCGATCCATTGCACGTGGCGTTCCAGAACGGGAGCGGCGTTTTCGATATTGCCCTGACGCAGAAATGTCAGGATGGCGCGGTGATCATGATCGGTGCGCACTTCCCATTCGGATCGCCAGCTGGCGAACAGGAAACGGGCGCTGGCCGCATGCAGATCGCTGATGGCGGCCAAGAGGCGCGGCATGCCGCAAGGGGTCAGAATCAGCGTGTGAAAACGGCGGTTGGCCTCCTCCCAGGAGCGGACGTCATGGGAATTGTCGCCCGCGACCGTCGCCTCTTCGGCCTGATCGAGAATGGCAGCCGTCAGATGCGGCGCCGCGTGCCGAAGGGCCAGAACCTCAAGTGCCGCGCGCATCTGCGCCACTTCACGCACTTCCTTCAGATCGAAGGATGCGACCCGCACGCCACGGCGCGGTTCGCTCACCGCCAGACCCTGCGCCTCCAGCCGGCGGAAGGCCTCGCGCACGGGCACGTGGCTGGTTCCGAACTCCTCGGCGACATGGTCCTGGCGCAGTTTCGTGCCCGGGTCCAATTGTCCGGTCACGATCCTGTCGGCAAGGATGCGGCTGATGCGGCTGGCAATCGTGTCTTCGCTCGCTGAGGTCATGTTTTATAGATAATTTGCCGGGGCGGCGCTGTCGAGGGCGAGATTGTAATCATTGAATATCTTCACAGTGTTCCAACGCTCGACGAGGGCCGCATGCCGGGTGCCGCGCCGAACGGCTCTTGACGCTCCGTCCAAAACTGTGCCTAGATTGGCACATTCACCAGGGGGGTCCCGACAAGGGGCTGAGATTCTGCTGGCATGATCGGTGGCTTTGCCACTCTCAAGCAGCGCAGTGACCCGTTGAACCTGATCCAGTTCATACTGGCGTAGGGACGGTGCAAGCGCTGCTGCGACTCGGATTCCGTTTGCGGATTCGCGTCAGCGTCTTTTCATCATTCCGGCTCTGATGACTGGGTCTCCAACTTTGGAGCCTCAACCATGACTATTGCCGCAAAGAACATTACTCCCACAGTCACCACCGGCCCGCTGCCGGCGTCGCGCAAGGTGCATATTCCGGGCGAACTCTACCCGGATATCCGCGTGCCGATGCGCGAAATTTCCGTGCATCCGACATCTGGCGAACCGCCTGTCACCGTTTACGATCCCTCCGGCCCCTACACGGATCCGGCGCACATCGTCTCGATCGACGCCGGTCTGTCCCGGCAGCGCCAGGCCTGGGCTACTGCGCGTGGCGATGTCGAGACCTATGACGGCCGCCACGTCAAACCCGAAGACAACGGCTTTGCCACCGGCGAACGGCTGACGCCGGAATTCCCCCACCGCAACCAACCCTTAAAAGCCAAAGACGACAAGGCTGTTACCCAGATCGCCTATGCCCGCGCCGGCATTATCACGCCGGAAATGGAATATATCGCCATCCGCGAAAACCTCGGCCGCAAGCCGCCGAAGGGTGCGCTGGTGCGCGACGGCGAGAATTTCGGTGCCAGCATTCCCGACCACGTGACACCGGAATTCGTCCGCCAGGAAATTGCCCGTGGACGCGCCGTCATCCCGGCCAATATCAACCATCCGGAGGCCGAACCGATGATCATCGGCCGGAATTTTCTGGTGAAGATCAACGCCAATATCGGCAATTCCGCCGTTACCTCGTCGATGGCCGAGGAGGTCGAGAAGATGGTCTGGGCGACGCGCTGGGGTGCGGATACCGTCATGGACCTGTCGACAGGCCGCAACATCCACAATATCCGCGAGTGGATCATCCGCAACGCACCGGTTCCGATCGGCACCGTGCCGCTCTATCAGGCGCTGGAAAAGGTCAATGGAATTGCCGAAGATCTCAATTGGGAAGTCTATCGCGATACGCTGATCGAACAGGCTGAACAGGGCGTCGATTATTTCACCATCCATGCCGGCGTGCGGCTTGCGTATATCCCGCTCACCGTCAATCGCGTCACCGGCATCGTCTCGCGCGGTGGCTCGATCATGGCCAAGTGGTGTCTTCATCACCACAAGGAAAGCTTCCTCTACGAGCATTTCGACGAGATCTGCGATATCGCCCGCGCCTATGACGTGACGTTCTCGCTCGGCGACGGCCTGCGACCCGGCTCGATCGCCGATGCCAACGACGCCGCGCAGTTTGCCGAACTGGAAACGCTCGGCGAACTTACCCAGATCGCCTGGGCGAAAGACTGCCAGGTGATGATCGAAGGCCCCGGCCATGTGCCGATGCACAAGATCAAGGAAAACATGGACAAGCAGCTGGAAGTCTGTGGCGAGGCGCCGTTCTATACGCTCGGACCGCTGACGACCGATATCGCTCCCGGCTACGACCACATCACGTCTGGCATCGGCGCTGCGATGATCGGCTGGTTCGGCACGGCGATGCTCTGCTATGTCACGCCGAAGGAGCATCTCGGCCTGCCCGATCGCAACGACGTCAAGGTCGGGGTCATCACCTACAAGATCGCCGCTCACGCCGCCGACCTTGCCAAGGGGCACCCGGCCGCCCAGCTGCGCGACGACGCCTTGTCGCGGGCCCGTTTCGAGTTTCGCTGGGAAGACCAGTTCAACCTTTCGCTCGATCCTGAAACGGCACGGTCCTTCCATGACGAGACCCTGCCGAAGGAAGCTCACAAGGTGGCGCATTTCTGCTCAATGTGCGGGCCGAAATTCTGCTCGATGAAGATCTCGCACGACATCCGCGCCGAGGCGCAGAAGGAAGGACTGGAGGCGATGGCCGCAAAATTCAAGGCGGGCGGCGCGCTCTATATGCCGCTCGGCTCGGATGGAACGGTTACAGCCGGAGAATGACCATGCGTGTCCTCATCAAAGGGGCCGGCGTTGCCGGCCTTACAGTCGCCTGGCAACTCTTTCGCCATGGGTTCGATGTCACCATCGCGGAGCACGCTGAAAGGATCGGCACCGGCGCTTCGGGCTTTGCCGGTGTCATGCTGGCCCCCTGGTGCGAGCGGGAAAGCGCGGATGCATCCGTGCTGACGCTCGGCCGAATGGCCGCCGACTGGTGGGAGGCTGCTCTCCCCGGCCATGTAAAGCGACAGGGCACGCTGGTCGTCGCAGGCAACCGTGATGCCGGCGAACTCGACCGCTTTGCCAGCCGCACCACCGGCTGGAAGTGGCTGGACGAAGCAGCCATTGCAGCGCTGGAACCGGACCTTGCCGGCCGGTTCCGCAAGGCCCTGTTTTTCCGGCAGGAAGCCCATCTTGATCCGCGGAAAGCACTTTCCGCACTGACCGGGGGACTGGAGGAAGCCCGCATGCGCTTCCTGTTCTGCACCGACGGCGTGCCGGAGGAAGCCCGCCACGACCGCGTTGTCGATTGCACCGGATCGGCACAGATCGGGTCCCTGCCCGATCTTCGCGGTGTGCGGGGAGAGATGTTGCTCCTCGAGACCCGCGAGATAAGCCTCTCCCGCCCCGTCCGCTTGCTACATCCGCGCCACCCGATCTACATCGTGCCGCGCGACAAAAACCGCTTCATGGTCGGCGCGACCATGATCGAAAGCGATGATGCCGGTCCCATCACCGCCCGCTCGCTCATGGAGCTGCTGAATACCGCGTATGCGCTTCACCCTGCCTTTGGAGAGGCGAGGCTTATCGAAACCGGCACAGGCGTGCGCCCTGCCTATCCCGACAACCTGCCGCGCGTGACCGAAGAGGGGCGTACCCTCCATGTGAATGGCCTTTACCGGCATGGCTATCTGCTGGCGCCAGCGATGGCTGGGGAGGTCGCGCGGCTTCTCCTTGGACAACAGAGACAACCGGACAGGAGGGCTTCATGACTTTCATCATCAACGGCGAGGAACAGGAGGTTGCGGTGGCGACACTCGCTGACCTGCTGGCCGCTCTCGACTATGACGGCGAATGGCTGGCGACCGCCGTCAACGGCGAACTCGTGCATCGCGAAGAGCGTACCGGCTTTCCGCTGGGCGAACGCGACCGGATCGAGATCCTCTCACCCATGCAGGGAGGCTGAAATGTTGAAACTCTATAACGTCGAGGTTCAATCCCGCCTGCTGCTCGGCACGGCGCGCTATCCCTCGCCCGCCATCCTGGCCGATGCGGTACGGGCCTCGAAAACCGATATCGTTACCGTGTCGCTGCGCCGGGAAGCGGCAGGCAGCCGCGCCGGCGGCGCGTTCTTCGAGCTGATCCGCGCGCTTGGCGTCCGGGTTTTGCCCAATACCGCCGGCTGCCACACGGCCTCAGAAGCAGTGCTGACAGCTAAGATGGCGCGCGAGGTCTTTGCCACCGACTGGATCAAGCTCGAGGTGATCGGCAATCACGACACGCTGCAGCCCGACGTCTTCGCGCTGGTCGAGGCCGCGCGTATCCTGAACGGCGAAGGATTCAAGGTCTTCCCCTATACGACCGACGATCTTGTCGTGGCGGAAAGGCTGCTCGACGCCGGTTGCCAGGTGCTGATGCCCTGGTGTGCTCCCATTGGCTCGGCTATGGGCCCGGTCAATCTGCCGGCGCTGCGCAGCATGCGGGCAAGCTTTCCCGACGTACCGCTGATTGTCGATGCCGGCATCGGCCGCCCCTCGCATGCCGCCACCGTCATGGAACTCGGCTTCGACGCCGTTCTGCTGAATACAGCGGTTGCAGGGGCAGCCGATCCCGCCGTGATGGCTGCAGCTTTCACCGGCGCCATCGAAGCGGGACGCACGGCATTTCATGCCGGCATGCTGGAGCCACGCGACATGGCGGTTCCGTCCACTCCGGTCATCGGCAAGGCGGTGTTTTCATGAAGCTCGATCCATTCTACCTGATCGTCGACAGCGCCGAATGGATCGATCGGCTCGTGCCGCTTGGCGTAAAGCTCGTGCAGTTGCGGATGAAAGACAGCACCGATGCCGAACTGCGGTCCGCCATTCGCCGCGCCAAAACGGTCTGCGCAGCCCATGACTGCCAATTGATCATCAACGACTACTGGCGCGTGGCGATCGAGGAAGGCTGCGATTTCGTCCATCTTGGCCAGGAAGACTTGGCCGAGGCGGATATCGCGGCCATTCGCGCTGCCGGGCTCAAGCTCGGGCTCTCGACCCATGACGAAGCGGAACTGGAGACGGCGCTCAACACAGCACCGGACTACGTGGCGCTCGGGCCGGTTTGGCCGACGATCCTGAAAAAAATGAAATGGGCGCCGCAGGGGCTGGAAAAGCTGCGTGCCTGGAAGGATCGCATCGGTTTTCTGCCGCTGGTGGCAATCGGTGGCATCAATACCGGCCGGATCGACAGCGTCTTTGCCCATGGTGCCGACAGCGCCGCCGTCGTCACCGACATTACCCTCAATGCCGATCCGGAAGCGCGCACGCGGGAATGGATCGAACGGACGGCGGACTTTCGATGATGAGGGCAGGATGAACCCCAAGCCGCATGTGCTTGTCGTCGCGGGCTCGGATTCCTCTGGCGGCGCCGGGATCGTTCGCGATATCGAGACGCTGGCGGCCTTCGGCGTCAAGGCTTCGGTGGCAATCACCGCCGTCACTGTCCAGACGCACAAAGGCGTCGAGCATATCGATGCCGTGGCACCAGATCGCGTGGCGCAGCAGATGCGCGCCGCGCTGTCCGCCAATCCAATCGCAGCCATCAAGATCGGCATGCTGGCGACCGCAGAGACGATTGCCGCCGTTGCCCAGGTCCTCGCGGATCATCCCGGCATTCCCGTGGTTCTCGATCCGGTTCTGGTCTCGACATCCGGCCGCGCCTTGTTGAGCCTGAATGCCACGGATATCCTGCGTGACCTGTTCCGGATGTGCACGCTCGTCACGCCCAATCTGCCCGAGCTTTCGGTGCTGGCGGCATCTCCGGTTTCCACATCATCGGCTAGCGCTGCCGATCAGGCCCGAAGCCTTTTGCAGTCGGGGGCAAAGGCGGTTCTGGTCAAGGGCGGGCACGCTGACGGCGTGGACGCCATCGATCTGCTCATTCAGCAAGGACAGGCCGATCAGCCGTTTGCATCCCCTCGCCTGAGCGTGACCATGCGCGGCACCGGCTGCATGCTCGCCAGCGCGATCGCAGCACGCCTGGCCTTTGGCGACCCACTTGCGGCCGCCATTGCCCAAGCCAAGGCCTTCGTCCATGGCAAGCTCCGCGAAACGTGAACAGCCATTTGCCCGCCAATTTGCCATGATGACGGGCAGTTGAGTCCGTTGGACTGCCTCGCTCCATGCTCCCCTGCTAATCTTTCGTAGGGATAGCGTCTCGGACGCGCTATATTTCGGAGGTGAAGACCGTGGTGAAGAGATTCGCGCCGATGCCGCATGACATGAATGGTAAGAGTAACCAGCGCATAGAAACCGACGACGAGCAGCCTTTCTTCGATCAGCTCCGCATGATGCAACGCGCTTTTGTCGATTCCCCCGTGCGCAAAGCCATCATCTGGCTCGCCATCGGAATTGTCGCCGTCATCCTTGCCACATCGTTCGGGCAGATCCTGCTGAACAGATGGTACAAGCCGTTTTATGACACCCTGGAGCGGCGCGACCTTTCGGCGTTTCTGATGCAGTTCATCACTTTCGGCCAGATCGCCGGTGCGCTGCTAGTCCTCAATGTGATCCAGACCTGGCTCAGTCAGTGGATCCGGATCAAGCTGCGGGAGGGCCTGACGCTTGATCTGATCGGCGAGTGGATGAAGCCGGCACGGGCCTTCCGGCTGGCCAATGCCGGCGCGATCGGCATTAATCCCGACCAGCGCGTGCACGAAGATGCCCGCCATCTCGCTGATCTGACGGCGGGCCTCACCATCGGCCTGTTCCAGTCCGGCATTCTGCTTGCCAGTTTTGTCGGCGTGCTCTGGTCGCTTTCGTCCGGTTTCGTCTTTCATGTCGGTGGCTACAATCTCAACATTCCCGGCTACATGGTCTGGGCCGCCTTCCTCTACGCCGGCACGGCTGCGGCATTGAGCTGGTTCGTCGGCCGGCCGCTCGTCAAGATCAATGGCGACCACTATTCAAGGGAAGCGGCACTCCGTTTCTCATTGATGCGGGTCAACGAACATATCGAGGCAGTCTCCTTGTCTTCCGGCGAGGCAAACGAAAAGCGCCGTCTGCAGCGCGATCTCGCCTCGGTTCTGGAAATCAGCAGCAAGCTGATGATGGCCCTGACGCGGCTGACATGGGTGACGGCAGGCTACGGCTGGGTCACCGTCGTTGCGCCGATCGTTATCGCCGCGCCGGTCTATTTCAATGGTGATTTGAGTTTCGGCGGCCTGATGATGGCTGTCGGCGCGTTCAATCAGGTCAATGCGTCGCTACGCTGGTTCGTCGACAATATCGACAGTATCGCCGACTGGCGGGCAACCCTGCTGCGTGTCGCCGCTTTCCGCTCCGCGATCCTGATGACCGACGAGCGGCATGAAAACGACAAGCGCATCGAGTTTGCCAAGGCCGATGACCACCAGTTGACCATCGATAGCCTGGAAATCGCCCTGCCCTCCGGCTGCATCAAGCTTGCTGATCAGCATGTCGATATCCGGCCCGGCGACCGTGTCCTGTTCACCAGCACGTCGGATGTGGAAAAGGCACCGTTCTTCCGCGCCATTGCCGGCCTCTGGCCCTGGGGACATGGGCGCATTGCCCTGCCGAATGGCGACGACATGGCCTTCGTGCCGCGCACACCCTATTTTCCGCCGGGCACGCTGGAAGAGGTGCTGAGCTACCCCGATAATCCTAACAAATTCAAGAAGGCCGACATGGTGGCGGTCCTGGCGAAGGTGGGCCTGGGCAAGCTGAATGGCAGTCTCGATCAGGACATGCGCACGAAGCTGAAGCTCAACGAAGTGGAAATGAGACTGCTGGCCATCGCCAGGCTCGGCCTGCACAAACCACGCTGGATCATTATCGATGAAGCTTTGGATACGCTGGAGCGCGATGCCTACCAGCAGGTTTTGACCTTCCTAGAACAGGAGCTGGGTCAGGCGGGCATTCTCAATATCGGCCGTATGGAACCGGGCAACAGGTTCTTTACCCGCGTT
The DNA here is from genome assembly GCF_965279435.1 of Pararhizobium sp. NCBI lineage: Bacteria > Pseudomonadati > Pseudomonadota > Alphaproteobacteria > Hyphomicrobiales > Rhizobiaceae > Pararhizobium > Pararhizobium sp. The sequence goes on along the minus strand of NZ_CBDIHY010000003.1, from coordinate 2,163,714 downwards.
CTGCAGCTTCAGAGCCATCCGGCCGGGAAGTCGCTGCGGTTGCTCAGGCCCAAGAGCCTGCGCACCAGCGATCCCGAACTGGCAGACTGAAATGTCCGTCCTTCCCCTGCGCCAAAACGTAAGGGAAGGACGAGATCGATTTAGTTGACGGCGGTCAGCGTCACCGATGTGCCGGTGGCTGCAAGGTTGAGGCCGAGCTGGCCCGTCACGCTGATCGTCTGCAGGTGGATAGAGCCGGATGTGCCGCCGACCAGGATATTGGCACCAACACCCGCTCCGACTGTGGCTTCAACACTGGCGCCCTGATAGAGACCGCTGAGCGAACCCTGATGGTAACCTGCCGTCGGCGCCAGCACTGCCCAGACGAGCTTGCCGCGCGTGGTAAAACCAAGATCGACACCCATCTTGCGGACAGCACCGGTATAACGATCCGTGCGTTCAGCACCAACGGTCGACTTGAAAGTGCAATCGATTTCCTTGGCCGATCCGAGGACATAGCCAACGCCGCCGCCGACATCGCATTCGAGATAACCGATCTTGACGCCGTCACGCACATCGCTCTCTTCATAGCTTGGGGCCGGCGCGCTGTTTGCCAGATCGGCAGCCCGAGCGGCAACTCCGCCCGTCAGAGCCAGGGTCACGGTGGTGAGCGCCAAAGCGAGTGTTTTCTTCATCATTTTTTCCTTCTCAAACCGGACCGCATACCGCACGCAGCCATTCAGTCGATAGATTCACAACAGTCATCGATATTGCAGCGATCCCAGCTGGGAGAATGAACGCAGGACAAGCCAGGATCGGTTGCAGATGAAAGACACTCAACTGTTCACCTGTTATTAGGACATTTCGAAGGCAGCCCCGCTGCCAGACCGATGTGTCCACCGCATGCTGGCCGCCAGTCACCAAAATCACACAGAATCAGCAGTCAGCCTTTGGAAAGGGATTGAGTGTGACGGGGGAACTCGGGCGCGGCATGAAATGTTCCGTCTCAACACGCTCAAGACCAAAATCTTGGACTGAGCCGAGAGCAAGGGCCTTTCGGCACCTCAACAAGGATGGTGTGCATGAAGGGAGGTCGCGCAAGGAAACTGGTCGCGGGATTGGCTCCACAGAAAGAACACGAGCCGCCGAAGAGTGAAGGCCCTGAGGAGCATAGCCGATGGTCCAATCGCTCGCGGTCTCTATTGGACAGCATCGCGCTATTGACCGATGGCGCCTGAGCCGGCGTACATACTTGGCCGGCACCGTGCGGCTGCCAACCCAAGGTTAAAAACCCCGCCTCCTTGAAGGATGGCGGGGCAAATTCAAGCGTCAGAACTATTATTCTTCGATCGTGTATTCACCCAACTCGCAGAGGTCCTGCGTGTCGGTCGTGACGTCGAGATCATCGCCTTGGAATTCAAAACGCATGTCGTACTTGCAGACGTCGCGTCCATCGGCAATGGTGATTTCCATGGTTTCGCCCGGGCCTAGCGCCTGACGGCCAAAAATATCGTCTTCCCACTTGTCGACGCCAACAGGCGAAGCGTGGAAATTGTTGAGCACCGAGTTCGTGCCGTTTTTCAGTGTGAAGACGAGGTCTTCCGCATGAGACACACTAGCCGTCAACAACACCGCTGCAGCGGCAACGGCGATTTTCATTCTCTGCATTTTCTACTCCCAAAAGCCCAAGCGGCTGCGGGCTTTAAAGCGCTCCAAATGTGAATGCGGCATGAATGAGGCGGGCTTAATTCAACAGGAGCTAACACGCGCAATGATGGCATATTCAGACAGAATTCCCTTGGTTTGGCGAGATTTCAAAAGCACTAAATAATACACAACCCATTGTTTTCAAAAGAAACTATAAAAACCAAGCATTAGCCCGGCAACTGTCCGGATCACGTCAGAGCACGAAACCACGGCAAAGCCCGTCCTCAAAGAGGGCCTCTCCAGTCTTGAGTTCATGAAACATCACCAAATATGGAGCAGCCCGATCGGCCAATTCCGACAATGGACACGCACAAAGCGGCACCCAAACGTCAGCCCTAAAGCTGCGGGAGGGGTCAAAGCGATACCGCAGGTTCAATGCGCCTTGCAGATGAATGCACGGTAGGGGTATTCAATAATTCTGGGGGATAGAATGGTGCTGCTAGAGAGATTTGAACTCTCGGCCTCTCCCTTACCAAGGGAGTGCTCTACCCCTGAGCTATAGCAGCATCGTGCGGTCGGATCAGTGTTTGTCCGGCGCGAGCGAGGGCCTATTGCCATAGCTTGTTGCGGAGCGCAAGCCGCAAATCGAAGTTTTCATTGGATGTCGCGCTCGAAAAACAAGTGACCCTTCCGGAGCCTGCGGTTTTGCGGTATCTGAGCGGTCATGCAAGATAACAATGATCAGACACGCAAAGACGCTGTAACCCCTGCTGCGGCTGGCAAGCTTGAACCGGGCCATCTCGAACCGGGGCATGAGGCCGAGCGGCAGGCCGAGGCGCGCCGCGAGCGGGCGGCAAAGACGCTGCGCGACAATCTTTTGCGGCGCAAACAACAGGGACGGGCGCGGCGTGCGGGTGCCGCCGATGAAACATCTGGCCTGCCTGCCGCAAAAACGGACGAATCTGCGGAATAAACTGCGCCAACACCATCGACCGGATCCGGGGGCGGGTCGCGATGGTCGGCAATGCCATCCCCGCAAGCTTGATGTCTCATCGGATTGGATGAAACATTGGGGCGAGCCCAGTCACTATCCATGTTGCTGCTGCATCCATGCGGATGCGCATCCGGCATCGGTTCAATTTGCTTCTCATTTCACGGTGCATCCTTTATGGAGGCGCCAATCTCTTAAAGTTCGGACTATCAGGAAAGGCGGGCGGCGCCCGTAAGGTACCCTATGGATCGCATCAGAATTACCGGCGGCAACGAGCTGCGCGGCATCATCCCGATTTCCGGCGCAAAAAACGCCGCGCTGCCGCTCATGATCGCGTCGCTTCTGACCGATGACACATTGACGCTCGAAAACGTGCCGCATCTGGCCGATGTCGAGCAGCTGATCCGCATCCTTGGCAATCATGGCGCCGACATCTCCGTCAATGGCCGCCGCGAGCGGCAGGGCGAAGGCTATTCACGCACCATCCATTTTACCTCGCGCACCATCGTCGATACGACCGCTCCTTATGAGCTGGTCTCCAAGATGCGCGCCAGCTTCTGGGTCATCGCGCCGCTTCTGGCCCGCGAAGGCAAGGCCCGCGTCTCCCTACCGGGCGGTTGCGCCATCGGCACGCGGCCGGTCGACCTGTTCATCGAAGGCCTGACGGCGCTCGGCGCCAATATCGAGATCGATAGCGGCTATATCAATGCGACGGCGCCGAAGGGCGGCCTGGTCGGCGCGCGTTATGTCTTCCCGAAGGTTTCGGTCGGCGCCACGCACGTGATGATGATGGCGGCAACACTTGCCAATGGCACGACGGTGATCGGCAATGCCGCGCGCGAGCCGGAAGTGGTCGATCTTGCCAACTGCCTCAATGCCATGGGCGCCAAGGTCTCCGGTGCCGGCACCTCGACGATCACCATCGAAGGCGTTACCTCGCTGTCAGGCGCACGACACCGCGTCCTGCCCGACCGCATCGAGACCGGCACCTATGCCATGGCCGTTGCCATGACCGGCGGTGACGTCGTGCTCGAAGGCACCAATGCCAAGCTGCTCGACACGGCAATCGAAGCCATCCGCCGCGCCGGGGCTGAGATCACTGAAACCGAAAGCGGCCTGCGCGTCGTGCGCAACGGTGGTGGCATCAGGCCGGTGGACGTGGTGACGGACCCCTTCCCCGGTTTCCCGACCGATCTGCAGGCACAGTTCATGGGCCTGATGACCAAGGCATCCGGCACGTCGCATATTACCGAGACGATCTTTGAAAACCGGTTCATGCACGTGCAGGAATTGGCCCGCCTCGGCGCCAAGATCACGCTGTCTGGCCAGACGGCAAAGATCGAAGGTGTCGAGCGCCTGAAGGGTGCTCCGGTCATGGCAACCGACCTGCGCGCCTCCGTATCGCTTGTTATCGCCGGTCTGGTGGCGGAAGGCGAGACGATGGTGTCGCGCGTCTATCACCTTGATCGCGGTTTCGAGCGGCTTGAAGAAAAGCTCAACAATTGCGGCGCTCAGGTGGAACGCGTCAGCGACTGATCCGACCGGTCGCATGCGGCCTGCAGTTGCGGATTCGATGCCGGCGTCCTATGTCCTGTGTCATGATGACGGCAGCTGATGGCTGCACAGGCAAGGGATGAATGGCATGGAGACTTTGAAGCTGATGGGGCTGGACACTGAAGATCTGGAGATCGTGTCCGCCCATGTGCAGGACGCGGTCTTCAAGGTTTCCGGCCTGGACTACACGCCACGCTCGAAACAGCTGTCGCTGGTGATCAACCGTTTCGTCTGGGAAACGGCCGAAGGCCGCGGCAAGTCGTTCGAGCGCCGCCGCAGCCTGCTCGCCTTCAAGCGCGTCTCGGCCGTCCGTTCGATCGGTTTCGATCGGAAGGACGACGAGACAGTGCTGTCGCTGCTCGCCATCCAGTTTGAACCGAACGGCGAAGGCCCGGATGGAACTGTCGAATTCATCCTGTCCGGCGAAGCCTCGATCATGCTCGATGTGGAATGTATCGAGGTTCAGCTTGCAGATACCGGCGGCGCATGGGAAACCGGTTTCAAGCCGCGCCATCCAGCCGGCGTCTGATTTCCTGCCCGCCGGCCTGAGAAGGCTGTGCATCTCCGCCGACCATCCATAAGGACGTTTTCATTGGCTCTCCGTCTCGACTATCTGACCCCCGGCTTCGAAGCCGAGTTCGCAGCTTTTCTGACAACCAAGCGGGAAGTGTCCGAAGACGTCAACGTGGTGGTCAAGACTATCATTGATGACGTGCGCTTGCGTGGTGATGAAGCGCTTGCCGAATATACCAGGAAGTTCGACGGGCTCGATTTCGCCGTGACCGGCATGGCCGTGACGGCCGGCGAAATCGACGCAGCGATCAATGCCGTGCCATCCGAAGTGCTGGGCGCGCTCAAGGTCGCTGCCGTGCGCATCGAGGCGCATCACACCCGCCAGCGGCCGAAGGACGATATTTACGAGGATTCGATGGGCGTCGGCCTCGGCTCGCGCTGGACGGCGATCGATGCCGTCGGTCTTTATGTGCCGGGCGGTACGGCGAGCTATCCCAGCTCGGTGCTGATGAATGCGCTTCCGGCCAAGGTCGCCGGCGTCGAGCGCATCGTCATGGTGGTTCCCGCCAATGGCGGCGTGATCAATCCGGCGGTTCTGGCCGCCGCGCGCATGGCCGGCGTCGAGGAAATCTACCGCATCGGCGGCGCCCAGGCGATCGCGGCCCTTGCCTATGGCACGGCATCGATTGCGCCGGTTGCCAAGATCATGGGGCCGGGCAATGCCTATGTCGCCGCCGCCAAGCGCCAGGTTTTCGGCGCTGTCGGTATCGACATGATCGCGGGACCTTCGGAAGTGCTTGTTATCGCCGATCGCGACAATGATCCGAACTGGATCGCCGCCGATCTCCTCGCTCAGGCCGAACACGATGTCGGCGCGCAGTCCATCCTGATTACCGACGACGCGGCCTTTGCCGCTGCGGTCGAGGCGGCGGTCGAGCGCCAGCTGCGAACGCTTCCCCGGGCTGAAACGGCCAGCGCCAGCTGGCGCGACTTTGGCGCCGTCATCCTTGTGCCTGATTTTGACGCGGCCGTGCCGCTCGCCAACCGGATTGCAGCCGAGCATCTGGAGCTCGCTCTTGCCGATGCCGATGCGATGATCCCAAAAATCCGCAACGCCGGCGCCATTTTCGTCGGCCGCCACACGCCGGAAGTCATCGGCGATTATGTCGGCGGCTCCAACCATGTGCTGCCGACGGCACGCTCGGCGCGGTTCTCTTCCGGCCTCGGCGTGCTCGACTATATGAAGCGCACATCGATCCTGCGCCTTGGCGCCGACCAGCTGCGCGATCTCGGACCGGCTGCTATCGCACTTGCCCGGTCTGAAGGTCTTGAAGCCCATGCGCGCTCGGTTGCCATCCGCCTCAATCTCGGGGGCGAGGGATGACATCCAGCCACCGTCTCTGTGATGTCGTGCTGGATGAGACCATCGGCCGCTCGACGCCCGATGTTGAGCATGAACGCGCGGTGGCGATCTTCGACCTGATCGAGGAGAATTTTTTCGAGCCGGCCGGTCATATCGGCGGCCCCTATCAGCTCAAGCTGTCACTGGTTGATGCCAAGCTCGTCTTTGTCGTCACCACAGAGTCAGGCGCCGGGGTTGCCACCCATATCCTGTCGCTGACGCCGTTCCGGCGGATCGTGAAGGATTATTTCATGATCTGCGAAAGCTATTACGAGGCCATCCGTTCCTCGACGCCAAGCCAGATCGAGGCGATCGACATGGGACGGCGCGGCATTCACAATGAGGGCTCGCAGACGCTGATGGACCGGCTGTCGGGCAAGATCAAGCTCGATTTCGATACGGCGCGGCGTCTGTTCACGCTTGTTTGTGTGCTCTACTGGCGGGGATGACGGTGACGATCGCTGCTTCCCCCAACGAGCCGCAGCGGAGCGCGAAATCGCCGGGTTCGGTGCTGTTCATGTGCGGGATGAATGCGATCCGCTCGCCGATGGCCGAGGTTCTGGCCAAGGCGATGCTGCCGCCCGGCACCTATGTTGCCTCTGCCGGCGTCCGGCCGGGAGAGCGCGATCCCTTCGTCGATGTGGTGCTGGAAGAGATCGGGCTGACGGCCGGACGCCACCAGCCGCATACGCTGGACGAACTGGAAGATGATTATTTCGACCTGATCATCACGCTGGCGCCGGAGGCGCATCATGCGGCACTGGAGCTGACGCGGTCGATGGCAATCGATGTTGTTTACTGGCCGACGCCGGACCCGACGGTCGCCACCGGCACGCGCGAACAGATCATTTCGGCCTATCGCGAGGTTCGAAATCACATTGCCAACCTGCTCAAGCATCGTTTGCTTGGACAAATGCCGGACAAGATGGCATAGGGCACATGCAAAACCGGAAAATGAGCTCGCTGCTGTTCACAAAACAGCGGCGATTGTGTAGTTTCCGCCAAATTTTTAAAAGGTGCGATACGCGCCTCTATCGAAGCACAGAAAGAAATACCCTACATGGCGAAAGAAGAAGTCCTCGAATTCCCGGGCGTCGTTACCGAATTGCTGCCCAATGCAACGTTCCGCGTCCAGCTCGAAAACCAGCATGAAATCATTGCCCATACGGCTGGCCGCATGCGCAAGAACCGCATTCGCGTTCTCGCCGGCGACAAGGTGCTTGTCGAAATGACGCCGTACGACCTGACCAAGGGCCGTATCACCTATCGCTTCAAGTAAGCGCATTGCGGCCCTTGCGCCGCAAAACTCAAGATCGATGGCCCTGTTGCGATGGCATTGACACATAAGCTGATCCTGGCCTCCGGTTCGCCGCGGCGTGTCGAACTGCTCGCGCAGGCGGGCATCGAGCCCGCGCGCCTGATGCCGATGGATCTCGACGAGACGCCGAAGCGCACCGAGCATCCGCGCTCGCTTGCCTGGCGGCTGTCTGCCGAAAAGGCGAGAGCGGCACTTGCTGCCATCAAGGGCGAACCCGGCTGGGAGGGAAGCTATATCCTTGCCGCTGATACCGTCGTCTCCGTCGGTCGACGCATCCTGGGAAAGCCCGAACTGGTCAGCGAAGCCTCAAGCGCGCTGCATCTTCTGTCCGGCCGCAGCCACCGCGTCTATACCGGCGTTTGCCTGATCACGCCGGACAAGACGGTGCGCCAGAAGGTCATCGATACCAAGGTTCGCTTCAAGCGCCTCTCCAGCCACGACATCGACAGCTACCTGGCCTCGGGCCAGTGGCGCGGCAAGGCGGGCGCCTACGGCATCCAGGGCATCGCTGGCAGCTTTGTCGTCAAGCTGGTGGGTTCCTACACCAATGTCGTCGGCCTGCCGCTCTATGAGACCGTCAGCCTGCTTTCAGGCGAAGGCTATGACGTGCATGACAGCTGGATGAAGGGCTAAAAGGCCATGAGCTCAGACGAAACCAAGAGCGCCTCGAACGTGGCGCCGTTGCGCAAGGCAGTGACCTGCCCCGAGTGCAGGCGCCCGTCGCACCGTGAACATTACCCGTTCTGCTCCGACCGTTGCCGTAATGTCGATCTCAACAGATGGCTGACCGGCTCCTACGCGATTCCAGTGGCCGATGATGAATCGAAAGCCGACGGCGAGGATTGAGAACGGTCGGATTTCGCGGGATATCCGTTGTTTTTCAATTATTTGCACCAAATGATATTTTCCTGTCGAAAAAACGTCATTTGGTGCTGGACACCGTCGAACAAGATGTTATAACCCCGCTCGCTTCCGGGGCGCAACCAACCGCCCCACGGTTCTTAAAAAGGAACCACCGCCGCAAGGCAGGATGCCCGGATAGCTCAGTTGGTAGAGCAGCGGATTGAAAATCCGCGTGTCGGTGGTTCAAATCCGCCTCCGGGCACCATTTTTCCTCCTGGTGAACTGGTCCTTCTTAGTCAGAACCAAGCGCGGGGCTTAGCGCTACCCGTGCCTTGACTCTCACTCGAAAATAGAACATATAGTGAACATATGGAACTGTGCAGGCCGGTAGGCGTTGTGCTTTTGCTTGGCAAGCTCACTCCACCGGATAACCGTTGAGGCAAGACATGAGCCATGTTGATGAGATTACGGCGCGGACGCAGGCAGTGCTGGCACGCTCGAGGGCGTTCCGGGAACGGTCTCAGGCCATGCGGGAAGAGCACAGGGCATTGATCGAGCGCGCCTCGATCAAGTCGGGTCAGCTTCATTTCGTCTTTCCCGTCTCAAACCCGGACAGGCCGAAGCACTAAGACTCTTGCCCGAGGGTTGGCACCGCCTCCCAAGCGGCAAGCGTCGCCCCTACGACATGCAGGCGTGATCGTCATACCTCCTCTGCCAAGAGGCCCCTCGCCGTTCTTGCTGCCCGGTGCAGGCGGTGCGGACGAGACCGCCGATTGATTGCATTGATATTGATTGCGCTTCGGTACCGGTCTACTTAAGGCCGTATTGAAATGAAGCATTGAGTTCCGATAATGGCAATTTCCGATTTGATCCTGCAACTCCAGAACGCCAAGGAACCCAGCAAGGAACTCGATATCTCCATCGGGATCGTCATGGGTTACAAGCGTCATGTGAAGGCAGACAAGGAGAATGGCAGCGAACAGGAACGAAACGTCGTTTGGCTCTACCCCAACAATGGCGACGAGAGCAGCCTGCCTGCTTTTACTGCCGGGCTTGATGACGCCTATCTTCTCGCGCAAAGCCTTGCGCCGGGTTGTGTTGGCGGCGTCAGTTGGGATTCACAAGGTGGAACCGCCAAGATCGACGACGGCCCGTATTTCACGGCCCATACACCTGCCATTGCACTTTGCATTGCCGCGCTTAGCGTCAAGCTGAAGAAGGTCCCTGAGGCCAAATGAACCGACCGGCCTTGAAGGCGCTTCCAGGGCTGGGAAAGAAACGAAACACCGGCCAAACTTGAAAGCACCACCGATCACATTACGTGCTCTCAATAGACGCCCTTGCGGAGTAGGCTCGATGAAATCTCTCTTTTTTCTCAGTGCAGCCTTGCTGATGCTGGCCTCGTGCACAACGCCGGATGTGGAGCCGATCCCCGGCAGCATCACCTATGGCGGCCAACCCCGCACGAAACTGACGAAATCGCCGGTCGGCAGCGTCGTGCACAATTCGTTCCGCACCCTGACCGGGGTAGCCTATGAGACCTATACGATCCAGCCGGACCGCTCGTTGAAGCTCATCCGGCGTGAGATTCGCAGCGACATTTTCGATGAAAATTGAAGCCCGTCCACTGCCTTAGGAGGCAGAGGTAACCCGTGGGGACCGCGCCACCAGCCGTGCGTAGTCAATCGCCGACAGCATGTTGACGTGATTGGCCTTGCCGGTGCCGGCAATATCGAACGCCGTACCGTGATCAACGGATACCCGGTCGATCGGCAACCCGAGGGAGACGTTGACCGCAGTCTCGAAGGCAACCAGCTTGATCGGGATATGTCCTTGATCGTGATATTGCGCCACGACGAGATCAAAGGCGCCGCCATAGGCGCGGGCATAGACCGTATCTGCGGAGATCGGGCCGACCACATCGATACCCTTGGCTCGCGCCAGCTCGACCGCCGGTACCAGGAATTTCGTGTCTTCATCGCCGAACAGACCGCCCTCGCCGCAGTGCGGATTGATGCCGGCGACCGCGATACGGGCCTTGTGGCCGAGACGCAGGAAATGCCGGTGCCCTGCCTCGATCGTTGCCAGCACCCGCTCGACAGTCGCCCGCTCGATGGCGGTGCGCAGCGAGACGTGCGTGGAGACGTGGATGGTGTTCAGTCGCTCGGACGCCAAAAGCATGAAGGAGCTTTTCGATCCGGTCAGATGGGCGAGAAGGCCGGTATGGCCGTCGAAATGATGACCGGCGAGGTTCATCGCTTCCTTGTTGATCGGTGCCGTGACGATACAATCGACTGCGCCTGACAGCGCCAGTTCGACCGCGCGCTTGATATAGCGCACCGAGGCATCACCGGCGACCGGGCTCACCTTGCCGATCTCCGGCAGCTTTCCATCGATTACAACCTCATCGACAGCGATGGCGCCTGCGGCGGGGGTTGCAGAAAAATGCAATTCCGTTCCCGTCACCCCGTTTGCCCGCTCCAGCGCCTCGATATTGCCGACGACGATGAAGTTCGCCCGGTCGGCTTCCGGCAGGGACGCCAGCGCCTTGACGATGACTTCCGGGCCGACGCCTGCCGGATCTCCCAGCGTGACGGCTACGCGCGATGTGCTCATGTTCAGTCCTCCGTGCGGCGCTCGGGCCGTTCCTGCACTGCGGCTCTCCCGTGGCAGGATAGTTCCAATCAATAGGCGGCTTGATAGATCGAAAGAATGTCGGCACGCTCAAGATCGCGCGGATTGTTGTCGAGCAGGCGGCGGATGGCAAAGGCATCATCGGCCATGATACCGAGATCCGTCTCGGGCACGCCCAAGGCCGAGAGCCGCATCTCGATGCCGAGCCCGGCGCAGAAACCGAATGCCGCATCGAAGACCGAGGCCTGATCGGCGCCGGCTTGCAGATCCAGCGCCGCGATCACTATCGCCGTCTTTTCTGCGGCCGACGGCGTGTTGAACGCCAGCACATGCGGAAAGATCAAGGCATTGGCGGCGCCATGCGCCACATGCCAGCGCGTGCCAAGCGGATAGGCAAGCGCGTGGCCACCGGCGGTATTGACCGGGCCGAGGCAAAAGCCGCCATACAGAGACGCGAGCGACAGGCCGGCCCGCGCCTCAGCGTCCGAACCATCAGCCACGGCCCGGGCAAGATAACGCCCGACCAGACGTACGCCCTCGATCGCGTAGAGGTCGATCATCGGGTGTGCCTTGCGATTGGTAAAAGCCTCGACACAATGGGCCATGGCATCGACGCCGGTTGCGGCAGTCGTCGCGGCAGGTACGGTGAAGGTGAGGCTCGGATCTATGACGGCGATGTCGGCAAGCATATGGATGCTTTCCACCGCCAGCTTTGCCTGCGTTGCCGGGTCGGTGACCAAGGCGCGAATACCGGCCTCGCTGCCGGTCCCGGACGTGGTCGGCACCTGCGCCAGCCCAACGCGGCGGCGCGAGGCCACTTTACCGGCACCAACGACGTCGCGCAGTGTTTGCGTAGAGCCGGACAGCACCGAAACCAGCTTGGCCAGGTCCATGGCGCTACCGCCGCCGAAGCCAACGATCAGATCGGCCTGCGCCGCATCGGCTGCTGCCAGCACAAGATCAAGATTGTCCGCATCGGGCTCGGGCTTTACCTGTGAAAAAACGGCGACATTCCCCGGCAACTCAAGGATGTCGACGCGGGATGCATTGAAGGCATCCGACACAACGAGAATGCGTCCAAACCCTCGGTCCCCAGCCCATTTTCCAAGTCTACCGGCCACACCGACGCCAAACTCGATGATATCCGGACGGATGATCGTGATGGGTGCGCTCAAGCTGGTCATGGACATGTCCTCGTTGTTTTCGTTGCCGCATCCATTGAAGATCGCAACCAACATGTAAATTTGTTATATAAAACTACCATTCTTGGCAAGCACCAAGGCGTACCGAAGCCATGTTTTATCGCCGCTCACCCTCACATCCGTGTTCTGAAATACAATAAATATCTGTTTCTGTTGATTAAATTTAGAACTTTTCCGGGCTTTTAGTCTCTCTCAAAAAATCGGGACCGAGAAGGAGCCTTGTTAAAAACCGAGAAGATATCTTGTAAATAATCCTAAAATTCCCGCGCCAATCAGGATTGGACTGACAAACGAACCCATATCCATTCGTTTTCTGTTCGGTTGGCGCCCGATTTTCACAGTTGTAAAAATTACTGCTTCGCCAGCAGCGGCGACAAGCGCTACTCGAGCACGCAGGACGGCCTAAAAACCGTATCCGGGCTCCACCGCACATATTTGATCGCCCGGCGATAATAGGTGTAGGCGATATGGAGCGCGCCATCCGGCCCTTCGACGATTGAAGGGTAGGAGTATTCGCGGTTGAGGGCATCCTTGGAATTGTTGGTGAGGCAATAGCCGTCGCCGGTTTCCAAATGAACGGGAACACCAAAGGTCTCTCCAGCATCACCGGAAAAGACAAGACTCATCGGTGCACGAGGCACACCCCAGATCGCCTTCGGCCTGCCATCGGCTGCAGATACCGTTTCCGCTGGCACGGCCTGCGCCTCCTCCTCCGCCTCGATCTCGTCATAGAGGGAAAGGCGCCGATCGCTGGATGCCAGAACATTGGAATGATTGTAGACGATTGCGATCCGGCCATCCTTGAGGCCGGCCGCCTGGATCGATGAATTGTTGTTGGGCAACGCTGTTTCCACCGGCGCGCTCCAGGTAAGGCCATCGTCATCGGAACGGCTGCGCAGGATCTGCGTGGCAAAGCGATTGCGGAAGAAGGCCACCATACGCCCATCGCCACGCGGGAGGATATTCATATGAACGGCCCCGATACTCCCGGGCAGATCGACCATATCCCAGCTGGATCCGGCATTACGCGAGATCAGAACGGCGGCCGTATCGGCGTCACCTGTCCAGCGCTGGCCAGGCACGCCAATGCAGCGGAACACCGGCAGCAGCCAGTCGCCCCTGGCGTTGACGACGATCGGCTGGCGCACGAATGTGCCAGGGCTATCGCAGAGGATTTCAACGGGGCCGAATGTGCGCCCGCCATCAGCGGAGATCCGCCGCTTGACGATCGCGCCGTCCTGGTTTCCCGAAGTCTGCGAGGTAAAGATCAGCCAGACATTGCCATCCGGCGCTGTGAACATCAGTGGGTTCTGCTCGGACTCCTGCGGATCGTCTGACATTTTTTCCGCATCCGACCACTGGGCGGACCCGGCAGGCAGCCGCGACATGTAGATCGAGATGTCACCCATGCCCTCCATCGTGCCGCCAAACCAGACACAGGTCAGCGTGCCATCGGCAAGGAAAGCCAGATTGGCGGCGTGGTTCTGCACACAGGGCGACGGCAGGAAGGCATCAAAACGATAGCCCCCCTCGCCGCCCGGTCCAACCAAGCCATTCATAAGCGGCGGAATTTGCTCAGGTTTCAGGCCGGAACCGGATGTCATGATCCACCCCCCCCTTATGGCAATTGCGCAAACTTGACGGCGAGATCCGCTTGATCCGCAGCGCTCAGCGCCATCAGCGGCGGACGCGGGCGCGCCCAGGCGGCACTGCCGTTCTTCAGGCCAACCATTGCCTTGATCGTTGGGATCTGGACGTAGGAGTTGGACAGCGAGCGATAGGCATTGATGCGCGCCTGCGCCGTTTCGACATCGGCGGCACGGGCCGGATCATTGGCATGGTCATAGACGGTGCGCAGGGAGTTTGCGACCAGATTGGAGGTCGCGGTAATGCAGCCCGCCCCACCGGCCTTGATCAGCGGCAAGAGCAGCGGATCGGCACCTGCAAGCACGGAAAAACCCGGGAATGCGGCAAGAAGCGCCTCCATATTGGCGAAATCACCAGCCGAATCCTTGATACCGACCACCGTATCCGGGAAGGCCTGGATCAACCGGCCGATCAACGGCAAGCTTAGCAGAACGCCGGACACCTGGGGAATGTGATAGAGCACGACCTGCAGCCGGTCGTCGGCAATTGTCTCGATGATCCGCGCATAGGCGGCAAACAGCCCCTCGTCCGATACGCCCTTGTAATAGAAGGGCGGCAGCATGACGACGCTGTTAACACCGAGGGACAGCGCATGCCGTGTCAGCTCGATCGTCTCGGGAATGGCGGCAACGCCGGTACCCGGCATCAGCTGATCGCCGGATATGCCTGCCTTCAGCGCTGCCTCAAGGATATCGCGGCGCTCGGCGGACGAAAACGAATTGGCTTCACCGGTCGTACCCAGCAGCGCCACGCCGTGGCACCCTTCACTCAGAAGCCGCTGGCAATGGGCGGTGAAAAGGCCAAGATCAGGCGTGTCGTCAGCATTGAGCGGCGTCGTGGCGGCGCTATAGACGCCGGTAATCCTGTGAATCGTCATTTTTGCAAATTCCTCCGCGACCGTCCTGCCATCCCGTGGCTGCAGCCCTCCCGCTTTTTCCTCAACTATAACAACTTGTCAAGAAAAAATCCGCGTTGAAAATTTCAACAGAAAATTATCACATTGAAAAATATGAATTTTATTTATGAATCGCCATAAGAACCGAATATGACCAAGAATTAATGTTGACATATTTACAATAACGATCCAGTGTCCGGCCTCATCATGGCGCGGCAAGCTGTCCTGAACCGGCAGAAGGAGGGCGCGATGACAGCATCTATTGGAGGATCAGATGTCTAATCAAAACAATGAAGCCGGCGCGTCACAGCCGCAGATCACTCGCCGTAACGCCTTGAAACTCGGCCTTGGCACCAGCGTGGCGCTCGGCCTGTTCGGCCTGAACGCCCGCATCGTCATGGCTCAGGAAGGCCAGGTGCTCAAGGTCGCGCATCCGGCCTTCAACCAGGATTGGTCGCCACTGCGCGGCGGCGGTCCTCCGTATCGCTGGAATTCCGCCTGGTGGGCATCGCCGATGTATTTCGATAGCAAGGGCGATTTGCACCCTTACGTCTTTACAAGCTGGGAACCGGCCGCCGACAACAAGACCTGGACCTTCAAGATCGACCCGAAGGCCGTGTTCTCGGACGGCAGCAAGATCACAGCCGAGGACATCAAGGGCTCCTGGAACGTCTCGGCCATGCCGAACACCAAGAACCAGCGCGCCGACCAGGTGCTGAGCAAGGTCGCGGGCTATGCCGAAGTCGGCGCCGGCAAGTCCAAGGAAATTTCCGGCATCGCCACGCCGGACGAAGGTACGGTCGTCGTCACCCTGACAGAAGCCGATCCGATCTTCTTCATGCGGCTTGGCAACCATATCGCGCCGATCACCAAAGCCTCGCAGTCGCGCGGTGAAGATGGCGAGGAAGTCGCCGACTGGTACATGCCGACCAATGACGCCGTCTATTCCGGTCCGTTCAAGCTGACCAGCATCGATCTCGATGCCGGCAAGCTGGTGTTCGAGCCCAATGAAAACTTCTTCGGCCCGAAGCCGAAACTGGCCCGCATCGAGATCGACTCGATCGAGGACAACGTTACCGCGACATCGCTGCTGAAGTCAGGCGAATACAATGCCCATACGGAACTCGTCACCTCGACCATCATTCGGGACCTTGGCGCCAGCTTCGCCGAAGGCCCGCTGATCCCGACCAGCCAGCATTTCTGGTTCAATTCGGCGCGCGCACCGATGGATGATCCGAAGGTTCGCCAGGCGCTGATCATGGCCGTCGATCGCGAAGGCCTGATGAAGGCTTCGTTCCCGGATGGTCCGCACAAGAAGACCGACCAAGTCATCAACTCCGTCCCCGGCGCCGACACGTCCGGCTTCGAGCCCTACCCTTACGATCCGGGAGGCGCCAAGAAGCTTCTCGCTGAATCGACCTATGGTGGCCCGGAACGCCTGCCCAAGCTTCTCTTCGTCGGCATTTCCGGCCCGGCCATTGAGGCTGCCGCCCAGTTCATCGCCGAACAGTGGCGCCAGAACCTCGGCATTACCGCCGTCGATATGAAGCCGCAGCAGGATGCCTATGCAGGCCCCGACCAGAACGCGGTGCAGATCTTCCGCGACGACGTCGGCACCCGCGTTCCCGATGCGGTGTCCTATCTCGCCGGTTCCATCGCCTCGACCTCGTCGAATGCGCAGAACAAGCTTGGCGGTTACAAGAACGACAAGGTCGATAGCCTGCTGGCAGAGGCCGCCACCAAGTCTGTGGATGATCCGCAGCGTGTGGCACTGGCGCTCGAAGCCCAGAAGGCCTTCCGCGAGGACTGGAGCTTCATCCCCTGGTACGCCCAGGCGATGTCACGCTGGGCGACTGACAAGGTCACCGGCATCGACAAGAACCTCGACTGGCAGGTTGTAGCCCCCTGGGACATTTCCATCGCTTAAGGCAATTTCCACAACCGACATCTGCTGTGCGGAGGCGGAAACCGCTTCCGCACAGATTGCCATTGCTGGAGTATGATTGCGGATCTTTGCCGCAGGGCAAAGCTCGAAGCATCATCTTCTGAAACCAAGGGTGGGAGACTGCCATGCTGCGTTACATCGCGACCCGTTTCGTCGTCTGGGTCCCCTCCGTCCTTCTTGTCATGCTCGGCGTCTATGCGCTGGCCTATTTCGGTGCCGGCGATCCGATCAAGCTGATCTTTCTGCGCGCGCCCGGAGACGTCGCCTATAATCCCGAACGCATCGAGGCGATCCGCGAAAGTGCTGGCCTCAACCGGCCGTTCCTTGTCCAGTTCGGCAGCTATATCTGGAACCTTCTGCATGGCAATTTCGGCAATTCTCTGAGCTCCGGACGTTCCGTCTGGGCAATGATTTCAGCCGCCGCCCCCGTTTCCTTCAAGCTCGCGCTCTGTTCCGTCATTCTCACCGCCGTCGTCGCCATTCCGCTCGGGCTGATCGCGGCACTTAACCAGAATACCCGCACCGACTATGCCATCCTCGGCTCGGCGCTGTTTCTCTGGGCGATCCCGGCTTATGTCGCCGGCCCGATGCTGATGGTGATGCTGATCATGATCTTGCCCGGTTCGGCCGTGCCCTATGGCTGGGGCGGCATCTTTGATGTGCGGATCATATTGCCGCTGCTTGTTCTCTCTTTCCAGCCGATCGCGCTGATCGTGCGCCAGACCCGCGCTGCCGTGATCGAGGTGCTGTCTGAAGATTTCGTCCGCACGGCCCGTGCCAAGGGCGTTCCGGAAGTCGTCGTCGCGCTGCGCCATATCCTGCGCCCGGTGCTGACCCCCGTTGTCACCCAGCTTGGCCTGATCATGATCACCATCGTCAACGGGGCGATCTTCGTCGAGCTGGTTTTCGGCCTGCCCGGCCTTGGCCGCCTCACCGTTCAGGCGCTGACCAATACCGATTACCCCGTCATCCTCGCCATCACGCTGATCGGCTCGTTCCTGGTGATGATCTCCAACCTTTTGGTCGATGTGCTCTATCCGCTGCTCGATCCCCGCGCCAACGATACAAGAAGGAGCCGCTGACCATGTCCGTCGTTCCCATGACCAGCACCCCCATCGAGATCGAACCACCCGTCAGCCTCTGGCGTGACGCCTGGCACCGGCTGCGGCGCAACAAGCTTGCGGTCTTCGGCCTCGTTGTCGTCGTCATCCTGGCCTTCGCGGCAATCTTCGGGCCGTATCTGACCCCTTACGACTTTCTCAGCCAGGATCTGAATTCGCGCAATATCGCCCCGTCTTTGTCGCACCTGTTCGGCACCGACGATCTCGGCCGCGATGTCTTCAGCCGGGTCGTCTACGGCACGCGCACCGCATTCCTCGTCGCCATCGTCGTCACTTTCATTGCCGTCCTGATCGGCGTCACGCTCGGCGCCCTCGCTGGCTTCTTCGGCGGCTGGCTCGACCGGATCGTCATGTGGCTGACCGACATGACCATGTCGATCCCCAACCTTCTGCTCGTTGTCGTCATTAATGCCTCGCTGAAATCGCCGATCACCAGCTGGATGGAGAGCCGCTATCTGGCGACGCTCAATCCGGTCTATCGCGAAACCATCTGGGTCGACTTCCTACTGGTCTTCGGTTCGATGGCGCTGATCTCCTGGCCGCCCTATGCCCGCCTCGTCCGTGCGCAGGTGCTGTCGATCCGGTCGCGGCCTTATATCACCGCCGCCCAGGCGCTGGGGCTGACCAACCGCATCATCCTGATGCGCTATGTCGTGCCGAATGCGCTCGGCCCGCTGATCGTCGCGGTGAGCGCCGGGCTCGGCACTGCAATGGTACTGGAAAGCGCGTTCTCCTTCCTTGGCGTCGGGGTCAATCCACCGACCCCCAGCTGGGGCAACATGATCTCCGATGGCCTGCGCGTCTGGCAGCATTATCCGCATCTGCTCGCCGCACCCGCCGCCGTCCTTGGCCTCGCCTCTGTCGCCTTCTCGTTTCTCGGCGACGGGCTCAACGACGCCCTCAATCCGCGCGGAGCAAAATGATGCTGGCCAATTCACAACCATCGGCCAGGACCGGCGAGCGCCTGCTCGACGTCAAGGGCCTGACCATAGAGATCGAAACCCGCAATGGTCCCGCGACCATCGTCGATGGCATCGATCTGCATGTGAACAAAGGCGAGACCCTTGGCATCGTCGGCGAATCCGGCTGCGGCAAGAGCCTGACCATGCTGAGCATGATGCGGCTTTTGCCCAACAAGATCCGGGTCACCAAGGGCGAGGCGAATTTTGCCGGACGCGACTTGCAGAAAATGTCGAATTCCGAACTGCGCAAGGTGCGCGGCGGTGAGGTCGGCTTTATTTTCCAGGACCCGATGACCTCGCTCAACCCGGTGATGCGCATTGGCCAGCAACTGGCCGAACCGCTGATCTATCATCGTGGCATGTCGAAGGCCGATGCGCGCAAGCGGGCCGGCGAACTCTTGAAGCTGGTCGGTATTCCCGGCGCCGAGGATCGTCTCGATGCCTACCCACACGAACTCTCCGGCGGCATGCGCCAGCGCGTGATGATAGCCATCGGCCTGGCTTGCAATCCGCAACTTTTGATCGCCGACGAGCCGACCACGGCGCTCGACGTGACGATCCAGGCGCAGATCGTCGATCTGGTGAAGGACCTGCGCGACAAGCTCGGCATGTCCGTCGTCTGGATCACCCATGACCTGGCGCTGATTGCCGGTCTCGTTGACCGCATCAACGTGCTCTATGCCGGCACTGTTGTCGAGGATGCGCCGGTGGATGCGCTGTTTGCCAATCCGAGCCATCCCTATACGCAAGGGTTACTCGCCTCGATCCCGAAACTCTCCGACGAACGCTCGACGCGCCTCAGTTCGATCGGCGGCACCCCGCCGGAGCCCGGCCGCCGGCCAAAAGGCTGTCCGTTTGCGCCGCGCTGTCCGCTCGCGGAGGCGATCTGTCATGAGCGTATACCGACACTGGAAGGCCTGAGCCAAGGCGGAGTGCACCGCGTCGCCTGCTTCGTCGCCCAAAGAAAACTGGAGGCTGCGTGATGGCTGCCCAACCCTTGATGCGCATCGAACATCTGGTGAAGCATTTCCACGTCCGGCTCGGCGCCTTTGGCGAACGCGCCGCCACCGTGCATGCACTCGACGATGTCAATTTCGACATTTTCGAAGGCGAGACGCTGAGCCTCGTTGGCGAATCCGGTTGCGGCAAGTCCACCACCGGCTTCACCCTGCTCAACTTGCATCGGGCCACCGAGGGCAAGGTGATCTATCAGGGCAAGAATATCGTCGAGCTCGACGAAAAGGCGATGCGGCCCTACCGCCGCCAATTGCAGATCGTTTTCCAGGATCCCTATTCGACGCTCAACCCACGCATGACGATCGGCGAAGCCGTCGGCGAACCGATCCTGTTTCACAAGCTTGCGACCAAGGCCGAACTGAAGAACCGGATCGCCACACTGCTGGCCGATGTCGGCCTGCCGCCACGTTTTGCCTCCCGCTATCCACACGAACTATCCGGCGGCCAGCGCCAGCGCGTGGCGATTGCCCGCGCTCTTGCCTGCCAGCCCAAATTCATCGTCTGCGACGAGGCGATCTCGGCGCTCGACGTTTCCGTGCAGGCGCAGATCATCAATCTGTTGCTCGACCTGCAGCAGAAATACGGACTGACCTATCTGTTCATCGCCCATGACCTTGCGGTGGTTCGCCATATCAGCGACCGCGTCGGCGTCATGTATCTCGGACGCCTTGCCGAGCTTGCAACCCGTGAGGAGCTGTTCGAGCACCCGCTGCATCCCTACACCAAGGCGCTGCTCTCAGCCGTGCCTGAGGCCGACCCCGCGCATGAGCGCAGCCGCAAGCGGCAGGTCCTGCAGGGCGATGTGCCAAGCCCGCTATCGCCGCCCGCCGGGTGCCGTTTCCATACCCGCTGCCCGATCGCCATGGACGTTTGCGGCAAGGTGGTGCCGGAATGGCGCGAAGCCCGCCCGGGCCACATGGTTGCCTGTCATGCCGTGACGGAGGGCCTGCCCGGATGACGCTGCTCGTCGCCATCATTGCCGACGACCTGACGGGCGCGCTCGATACCGGCACGCCCTTTGTCGAGGCAGGCTTGAAGGTGGCAGTGGCAATCGACGTCGAAGCCGTGAGCGAGGCGCTCCAGCTCAACCCGGATGTCATCGTGATCAACACAGCATCACGGGCGCTGCCTGCTGATGAGGCGGCGCAGAAGATGCGGGCGGCGATTGGCTCGCTGGGTTCAACCAAGCCGCTTATTCTCTTCAAAAAAATCGATTCGCGGTTGAAGGGCAATGTCGCTGCAGAAAGTATTGCGCTTGCCGGGATGTCCGGCCGCAACCGGATCATTGTGGCACCCGCCATCCCGGATCAACAGCGCTTCACCATCGATGGCGCTGTCACAGGCCGGGGTGTCGAGATACCACTGCCGATCCGCACCCTGTTTCCCACAAACGCTTTGGCGATCGATGTTTACGATGCCAACACCGATGCCGAACTGGACGATTTGGTTCGACAAACCGACTGGTCCACCATGGTCTTCGTTGGCGCGCGCGGCCTTGGCAGCGCCTTTGCCCGCTCGCTGACAAGACCGGCTACCCTTCGCCCCCCGTTCCCGCCACCCACGGACACCCTGTTCGCCTTCGGGTCGCGCGATCCCATTACATCGGCCCAGATCGAACATCTCGCCAAACACCGGCAACTTGTGGCGATCGCCGATGCCCCGGCCGGCGAATTGTCGGCGAGGATCCATGGGCTTCCTGCGGTGGCCAGGTGCTCCGGCGAGCAGACATCGAACCCCGACCACGTCGTTTCCCGCTTTGCCGACGGCATTCGGCAGGTGGTCGAGCAGACTCACCCTGACATGCTGATGATGGGCGGCGGCGACACGGCGCTGGCGATCTTGAAAGCGCTCGGCGCCAGTGTGCTGATTCCCTCCGGCGAGATCGAGGCGGGCATTCCGTGGTTTCAAATCGAAACCCAGGACAGGCGGGTAATCTGCTGTGCAGTCAAATCGGGGGGCTTCGGTAGTATCGATTCTTTGCTAAAACTCGTGCCCGAGAATCTGCTAAGTGAAACAACGTCCCACAGGACAAGGATCGAAAAACAGGCGTGGTAAAAAAAATGGCGCAGGATGCCCCCGCAATCGAAGAGCCCGGCCCAAACGCCAAACCAGAGCGCGTCAAATCCGTGCGGCTGGTTGATCGCGTCTTCGACCAGCTACGCGAGCGCATCCGCTCCGGCAACTATCCGCCGGACTCTCGCCTGCCCGGCGAACATGAACTGGCATCGATCATGGGCGTTTCCCGTCCGATCGTGCGCGATGCGCTGGGGCGTTTGCGCGAGGAAGGCATGGTCTATTCGCGCCAAGGGGCCGGCACCTTTGTCAGCGCCCAGGCATCGCCCGCCACGCATCTTGCCTATTCGCCGGTCAAGACCATTGCCGATATCCAGCGCTGCTACGAGTTTCGCCTGACGATCGAGCCGGTCGCCGCCTTCTTTGCCGCCCAGCGCCGCGACGATGCCGCTATCCAGAAGATCGCCGCCGCCCTTGCCGACCTGCGCGAGGCAACCAGCCATCAACTGCACCGCACCGATGCCGATTTCGTTTTCCACAGAAGCGTCACCGAGGCCGCCAACAATCATTACTACACCGCCTCCATTGAAGCGCTGAAGCCCCACATCGCCGTCGGCATGCACCTGCACGGCCTGTCACTGATGGGGCCACGGCTCGGACTGGAAAAAGTCTTCGAAGAACACAACGCCATCTATCAGGCCATCGCCGATGGCCGCGCCGACGATGCGCAGAAAGCCATGCGCCTCCACCTCGAAGGCTCCCGTAACCGCCTGTTCGAAGACCGGGTGCTCGATCTCTCCTTCTGACCGAGCAGAGAAAACGTAATAGGTCAAAAAATGAAAAAACCAGCGCTCTGCTCGAGCGCTGGTTTTTTCATTGTGCGGATAGTGCTCCGTAGAGAGCAATCAGTTTTCGAGATCTTGAATATCCTGCGCGACATTCGTCACGCCATTTGCAATGCCGATTGGTCTAGCCACGAATGCCATGAATTTCGAAAGGTCGACGGACGGATGGCGGGATGCGTAGATCACGTCGCGGCTCTTGACCGGGAATGTCTGTCCAACAATCAAGCTATCCGGCTGGGTCATGTTGAGACGGTAAACGATCGGATAACGCCCAACGCTGTCCGGAGCCATGCCCTTGCGTAACATGGCATTGAACCGTTCGGTGCCCAGAAGGCTCATGACGACGTCCGGCTCTTCGTAGCGGAAGACAAAATAACCCTTGGCATCGATAGTGGTGTCATTACCGCCACCGGCAAGCGCCACAGCTTCGAGCAGATTAAGTTCGCTGGCGCCGAATTCGACACGTTTATTGATCTTGGTCGAACCGAGAACCGTAAACGTGCGGGGCTCGCGCGTCACGAAAATCTGGTCGCCGGGCTGGACCCGAACATTTTCCGACGGATTTTCGATGATCGACTTCAACAGTGCCGTACCGGTCTTCTTGCCACGGACCAATGTCACGTAGGTTTCGTAAGGCTGAGCAACCGGGCCGCCCGCCTTGGCAATGACTTCGTTAATCGTCTCGCTGACCAGGCTCAAAGGCACGACGGACGCGCGGCCGACCGCACCTGACACGGTGACGTTGCGCGATGCTGTCGACAAGCTGGTGACAATTACATCGGGTTCGACGGCCTTCTTCACAAGAGCAGCGAGAATTGTCTCGCGGGCCTGCTCCAGAGTCTTCCCTGCGAACTGGACCGGACCGACATACGGGATCGTCGCCATGCCATTCGGCTGCACGACCAGGTCCATATTCGTCTGCTTCGAATCTGTTGTAGAAAACAAGCCGTCACTGCCAGCTTCGAAGATCGTCACTTTGAGTGCGTCGCCAACACCGATAACGACGCGGCCAACGCCCCCGCCGATACCGAAGCGGCGATTGAGTGCCGTTGCCACATAGTCGGAAACGAGGCGTGCCGAACGGGCATCCACGTCGACAATGTCATAAGCGACCGTGTTTTGCCGGCCGATTTCCTGCGCCGAAAGGCCGGCATCCTTGGTAATTGCGGAAGAAAGGGGACCTTCGCCCGGAACTGCCTGACATCCCGTGAGAAGGGCGCAAACCAGGATTGCATTCAAACGGTTCAATTAACGCACTCCGAAATCGACCCTATTTTGGTATTTGTATTACCAAAGGTGCCGCTGCATTCTAATAATCGGAATTCCGATTGCCCTTGAAAAGCACAATCGTTGTCCCACAACAAGCCATTCACGGTCACATCCGCTTAAATAATTCGCAGTGCGCCTTTCTGGCAATAGGTTCTCCACAATGGGTTACGGCCTGTCGTTATAATTGTCTTGGGCCGCACAGTACCCCGTGTATGTTCCCACAAAAGGGTTGAAACCTCGTGAAGATGACTTAAAAAAGATGCTAATATAGCCGAAACCCAAAGAATGCCGAAATGATCCACGGATCAGGGGAAGAAGTTCAGGTTGCTTTTTCGTGTATCAAGTGCAATCAGCAAGATCATTCACAGCAGTTCAGAGCGTTCGATATAATATGACAGTTGAAATCATAGGGCGCGCATGTCTCGCCCCTGGCGCGAATTCGCCGCAGGCGTTGTTTCGAATCTTGCGCCAGGGCAAATGCACGGTCACGCGTATTCCATCTGATCGCTGGGACCTTGCACGCTTTTGGCACCCTGTCATCGGCAACCCAGGCAAGACCTACTCCTTTGCCGCCGGAGTGCTTGATAGTATCTATGATTTCGACCCGGCAGCCTTCGGCATGTCGCAGCGCGAAGCCATGCACATGGACCCGCAGCAGCGGGTTTTGTTGCAACTGGCCTGGCGCGCGCTGGAAGATGCCAACATTTCCGTCCCGTCGCTGCATGGTGAAAATGTCGGCGTTTATATCGGTGCGTCCAGCCTCGACCACGCCAATCTGACCGTGGAAGATCCCGCTGCCGCCGGTCCTTATTTCATGACTGGAAACACGCTTTCTATCGTTTCCAACCGTATTTCCCATATTTTCGGCTTGAGCGGCCCGAGCATGACGGTCGATACCGCCTGTTCGTCGTCCTTGGTTGCGCTCGATCAGGCGATGCGCGCGCTGAACGCGGGTGAAATCGATACGGCGATCGTCGGCGGCATCAATGTCCTTGCCCACCCGCTGCCGTTTGTCGGCTTTGCGCAGGCGCGCATGTTGTCGCCGGAAGGGCTCTGCCGCGCTTATGATAATGACGGCGCCGGTTATGTCCGCGCCGAAGGTGGTGTGGTGTTCGTTCTGCGCCGTTCCGACCGGGCACGGCAGGAAAAAGACCGCAGCTACGCCAAGATTGTTGCGACCGGCGTCAATTCTGCCGGACGCACCAACGGCATTTCGCTGCCGTCGCGAGAAGCACAGGCCAATCTCCTGCGCGCCATCTACGAAGGCAACAATATCGATTCCAACCAGGTTGCCTTCGTCGAAGGCCATGGAACGGGCACCAAGGTCGGCGACCCCTCCGAAGTCTGGTCGATCGGTACGGTGATCGGCGCCAACCGGCGGGCGCCGGTACCGATCGGCTCGATCAAATCGAATATCGGCCATACGGAGCCGGCATCCGGTCTGTTCGGCATGCTCAAGGCCGTCATGGCACTTGAAAACAACTATCTGCCAGCGTCTCTGCACTTCGACACGCCAAACGAAAACATCGATTTCGACGGTCTGAACGTTCGCGTGACCGGCAACCCGATTGAACTGCTGCGCGGCAAGCGCGCGCGCCTGGCAGGCATCAACTCCTTTGGCTTTGGCGGCGCCAATGCCCACGTCGTGATCAGCGATCCAGACCCTATTCAGGACGAACGCAGCCGTAACAACGCCACCGGCCATGTTTTCATGGCAAGCGCCCATACGGTGGGCAGCCTTGAGGAATTGCTGAAGTCGTATAAATCGACATTCGCCAAGACCTCCAAGGATGAAGCCCGGGCCGTCATTGCCGCGTCCGGTGCTAACCGTACGCAGATGCGCCACCGTTTCGCGGCGCGCAGCGACCATCCTGAAGACATTATTCGGGCTATTGCCAGCCACCTTGAAAAGCCGGCATCCGATATCGGCGAGACCGGCGAAGCGGTGACGAAGGATGCAAAGGTTGCGTTCGTCTTCTCCGGTAACGGCTCGCAATGGGCCGGCATGGGTGTCGAGGCCTTCCGCGAAAACCTGCATTTCCGCCAGTGTTTCACCTCGGTGAGTGCTCTGTTCAAGTTCCATTCGGACATCGTGCTGACGGATCTGCTGACAGATCCGGATCTGGACAGGAAGCTGTCCGACACCAAGTACGCCCAGCCGCTCTTGTTTGCGGTCCAGGCGGCGCTGTCGGATTCGCTTGTCGCCATGGGCATCAAGCCCACGGCCGTGTTCGGTCATTCGGTCGGTGAAATCGCTGCGGCTTATGCCGCCGGTGCTCTATCGCTGGTGGATGCTGTTTCGATCGTTGCCAAACGCTCGCTGCACCAGGATCTCCTGGCCGGTCAGGGCACGATGGCCGCCGCCATGCTCGGTGAAGATGCGGCAAATGCTTTTGCCAAGTCGCGCGGTCTTGAGCAAATCTGCGTTGCCGCTATCAACGCGCATAACTCCGTAACGATTTCCGGCCCTGCACACGAGGTTTCCGCCTTCCGCGATGCCGCCCGCAAGGCGAAGATCCCCGTCCAGATTCTCGACATCAACTATCCGTTCCACCACCCGATCATCGATCGGGCCAAGAAGGCCTTCCTCGCCGATATCCCGGATATTGCGCCGCGCAAAACGGAGCTTGCCTACCTGTCCACCGTCACCGGTGCGCGCATGGATGGCACGCAGCTCGATCCCGACTACTGGTGGAAGAACGTTCGCGAACCGGTCCGCTTCCAAGCTGCGACTGAGGCAGCCATTGAGCTCGGCTGCAGCCTGTTCATTGAAATCTCACCGCGGCCAATCCTCTCGTCCTACATCAAGGAAACGGTCAAGCAAGCATCAATTCCCGGTACGGTCGTTGCGACCTTGCTGCGCGACGGCGGTGAAAAGGGCCAGGATCCGATCTCCCGCGCAATGTCGCGTGCGATTGCCCATGGCGCGGCCTTCGACGAAGCGCGACTGTTTGGCAAGCGCAACGCGTTTGTCCGCCTTCCGAACCTGCCGTTCGAACAGACCGAACTGCGCCCGGCATCTACGAGTGACGCCACCGACCTGTTCGGCCGCGGCTCGAAAACTCCCTATACGCTGGCTGGCTGGCGGGCTGATCTTAATAGCGGCAGCTGGAAGAACCATATCGACGCGCATCTGTTTCCCGATCTGGCGGAGCATATCGTCGATGGCAAGGCTATCCTGCCGGGCAGTGGTTTCATCGAGATCGCCATTTCGGCTGCGCAGCAATACTATGGCACCACAGAAGTCGATATCACCAATCTGGAGATCGTGCGGCCGCTGGAGCTTGCCGACAACCGGATGATGGAACTGTCGACCATCCTGTCGCCGGAAACCGGCGATATCGAAATCCGCTCTCGTGAGCGTCTTTCCGAAGACGACTGGGCTGTGCATGCGGTCGCACGAAGCCGCAAGCCGATCCCGTCCGACGAGATTGCCTCCGGGAACGCCTTTGCCAACCTGGAAAAAACGGCCACTGTAACGCCTGCGAAAGCCTACGAGACTGCCCGTCAATTCGGCCTGGATTACGGTCCGCGCTTCCAGTTGATGGTAAGGGCCGTCTCCTATGGCGACCGTTTCATCGACGTCGAGCTGAAAGAGCCCGAGAAGACCGGGAACCCCTTTGTCACTTACAGCCTCAATCCGATTTCCGTGGATGCAACCTTCCATGGAATGGTCGCGCTGTTTGACCGCTTTACCGGTGATGCCGGCGGGGCACCCTATATTCCGGTGCGCTTCGGCTCAGTTCGCCTCACGAATTCCGGCCTGACCGTCAAGCGGGCCGTGGTCGAAATCGAGCGCATCAGCCCAAATTCGATCAAGGCAAAGTTCCGTTTCTTCGGCAAGGCAGGCGAACTCATCGCAGCATTCGACGACTGCCGCTTCCGCCGGACCTATCTGCGCCAGCACAAGACACTGGACATGCTGTCCTTCCACTACGAAGCCGTGTCTTCCGACCGTGCTGCGCCGCTTGCGGCATTGGAGCGATCGAAGACACTGCCGCTGCCGTTGCTTCCCGCAATGGAAGAGAACGGCATCGACAACACGACACTGCTGTTCAACGCGGCAATCTACCGCGCTTGCCACGAAATAGCACTTAAGCTCGGCAAGGACACGGCCAAGGTCGATACACGGTCGCTACCCGGCGATTTTGCATTCCGCTGCTTCCTGGCCAACTGTCTCTATGTCCTTGAAGACGCAGGCCTGTGCGACCACAAGGCCGGCAGCTGGAAGATTGCCGAAGAATACTCGTTACCTCCGGTCGGCGATATCCTCAAGGAGCTTTACGGCGAATGCTCGGAGCGCGCCGTTGAGGCGGTGCTGATCAACAACTCCTACGCTGAGGCGCTTGACAGGATCGACGACCTTTTTGCCTCCGAACTATCGGGCAACGAGGTTGAAGCGCTGAGCAAACAGCAAAGCTTCATCAGCGATGCGACGCTTGACCACCAGACCGTTCACTCCCAATCCACCCGCCAACGCATGGATCTGGTTCTGGCGGCGGTCGAAAAGGCCCTGACCAGCGAAAATGGCAAAACCGACCTGCGGATTGTCGAGGCGGGCACTGTCTCTGCCGGTTTCACCCGCAAGCTGGCAACTTTGGCTGCAAAATACAGTGCCAGCCTGATCGTTGTCGAACCACGCGAAAATGCCCAGCGCAATCTCGAAATCGCCTTCGAGGAAGACGCACATGTCCGTGTTCTGAAGAAGGACACTTTCTCAACCCTTCCCGCTTTCGATCTCGTTGTCAGTGCTTCGGACACGATTTTTACACTGATCGATGAAGATGGCGCCATCCGCAATGCCCTGCGCGTCTGCCTGCAGGAAAATGGGGCACTTATCGCTGCCACCAATGCACCGACAGTGTTCAGCGATTTTGCTTTCGGATTGACCGAGAGCTGGTTCGCCCGCACACAGGCCGTCGAGTTCCCCATTGGCAAGCTGGCAACGGTGACGCAATGGCAGAAAGATCTGACCGATCTGGGCTTGCGCAATATCACCGTTGAAGATCGCGAGCTATCGCACGGAAACATCATTACCGTCGAAGCGCAAGGTGGTCAGTTTACCGACGCCACCCAGGCTACTGATACGCAGCCGGGAGAGGTTGCAAGGCCGGTACTCGTTCTGCATGAAGGCAGTGTTTCAAGCCTGCAGAACAAACTGCCTTCGGGCAAGGATGCCATTCAGGCGCCTCTTATCCAGGTACAATTGACGGGTGATTTTGAGGCCGACAAGCGTAAGATCGCCGAGGCGATCGAGGGATTGAACGAGAAGCCGGTACGGGCGGTCTATCTGTCATCCCCGACAACAGCGGATCGTAGTCAGGATTCGGCTGCTCTGCAAAATCGCGTTCTGTCGCTCAGTGCCTTTGCCGAAGCGCTTCGCCAGCATTATGCCCATGCGGAGCCTGCAGCCGATCAACGTCCCTGCCTCGTGATCGCGGCTCAAGGTGGTGCACCTGTCACGCTGAGCACGCGCGACAAGGATGTGTCCGGCTCTAGCGTCAACAGTGGCCTGTGGGCATTCGCCCGCGTGCTGCAGAACGAATATGACTTCCTCGATATCCATTCGCTTGATTTCACTGGCCCCAAGGCCAGCGTCGGTAATCAGCTTGCCGCTGCGATCTCGATGCTTGGCGATGCCAGCGGAAACCGCGAATGGCTGCTTGACGGAAAGAGCGGTATCCTTTCGGAGATCCGTGCCGTCCCCGGTCCGGTCGACCAAAGCTTGCGCAAGACGATCGATTTCAAGGCTGCAACGATCCGCCAGCGTGTCAGTTCGCAGGTCGGCAGCATTGCCTGGGAGCAGTCCGAAATCCCGCAGGCAGGCCCGAACGATGTCGTCGTTGCGGTTGCTGCAACCGGTCTGAACTTCCGCGACGTGATGTGGGCGATGGGACTTCTGCCGGAAGAAGCGCTCGAAGACGGCTTTGCCGGAGCAACGATCGGCATGGAGCTTTCCGGCCATGTTGTTGCCATCGGCAACGGCGTCAAGGATCTTTCGGTTGGCGATGCTGTCATGGCGATCGCGCCTGCAGCCTTTTCCACCCATGTTGTCGTTTCACGCTCGGGTGTCGCCCGACTGCCGGAAACCGTCAGCCCCGTTGCGGCAGCGACCGTTCCGGTTGCCTTCCTCACCGCCTATTACGCAATGATCGAGCTTGGCCGCATCCGGGCAGGCGAAACGATCCTGATCCACGGCGCGGCCGGAGGTGTCGGCCTTGCCGCTCTGCAGGTTGCCAAACTTGCCGGGGCGAAGGTCATCGCCACGGCGGGAACGCGCGAAAAGCGCCGCTTCCTGAAAATGCTCGGCGCCGATCACGTCTTTGATTCGCGTTCGCTGGCCTTCGTCAACGACATCCTCGGCGTCACCGGCGGCGAAGGCGTCGATCTGGTGCTCAATTCGCTGTTTGCCGAAGCCATGGAACAGAGCCTGTCGTTGGTAAAGCCATTCGGCCGCTTCCTCGAACTGGGCAAGCGCGACTACTATGCGGACAGCAAAATCGGCCTTCGGCCATTCCGCCGCAACATCAGCTATTTCGGCATCGATGCCGACCAGCTGCTGGTCAATGCGCCTGATTTGACGAAGCGGATTTTCACCGAAATCGGTGCGCTGTTCGAAGAGGGCAAGCTGGTGCCGCTGCCCTACCGTGCTTTCGGGTTCGACGAGATTGGCAATGCCTTCCGCCTGATGCAGAACGCCGGCCATATCGGCAAGATCGTCGTACTGCCGCCCGTTGCAGGACGCGATGAGGTTTCCAACCGGCCGGCTGGCCGCATGTCGGTCGATAGCCTCGGCGTTCATCTGGTCGTTGGCGGTATCGGCGGGTTTGGTCTCGCCGCTGCCAACTGGATGGTCGAAAAGGGCGCACGCAACATCGCGCTTGCTACCCGGCGCGGCATTGCCGATATCGAGACCCTCGAAGTGATCAAGCGCTGGGAGAACATGGGCGTTTCGGCGACCATTCATGCCTGCGACGTGACCGACGAGGCCGCTGCGGATGCTTTGTTGAAAACACTTCGCCAGATTGGTCCCCTGAAGACCGTTGTTCACGCTGCGATGGTTCTCGATGATGCACTGATCAACAATCTCAACCGCGAACGCAACCGTCCGGTTATCGACGTGAAAGCGCAAGGGGCAGCCGTTCTCGACCGCTTGACACGCACGGACGCGCTTGAACACTTCATCATGTTCTCATCGGCAACGACATTGGTCGGCAATCCAGGCCAGGCCAACTACGTGGCTGCCAACGGCTATCTCGAAGGTCTTGCCCGCGCACGGCGGCTTGAAGGATTGCCGGGACTGGCCATCGGCTTTGGCGCGATCGCCGACAAGGGCTATCTGGCGCAAAACACCGACGTCAACGATCTGCTCTCCAAGCGTATCGGCAAGACGGCGCTGAAGGCTCAATCCGCCCTTAACCAGGTCGAGAGCTATATCCGCTCCGATCCGGGCACGGTGGATGCCGCCGTGGCAATGATCTCCGAACTTGATTGGGCAGCGGCGCGCAATCTGCCGGTTGTGCGCAACGCCCTGTTTAAGGTCATCCTGCGAACGGCTGACCAGCACACCGCAGGCAGCGATGGCACGACCATGGATCTCGTGGCGATGATCGAAGGAAAGTCGCCACAGGAAGCCGAAGACATTCTCTATGATCTGGTGGCCAGCGAGATTGCCGCTATCCTGCGCGTGTCGAAGGATACGATCTCACGCAACAAGATTCTCAAGGAAATCGGCCTCGATAGCTTAATGGCCGTGGAACTGGGGATCAGCTTCCAGCAAAATACCGGCTTCGACATGCCGCTGAGTGGCGTCGCCGATAATACGACCGTCGGCGATGTAGCGCGCAAGCTTTATGACAAAGTCAGCAAGCGGGATCAGGGCAGCAGCGAAGACAGCGAGCCAGCCGACAACAAGATCGTCAACGAGCTCACCCAGCGCCATGCCGGCAACGGTGTGGAGAAGGCAGTCGGCCAATGAGCGATAACGAGGAACATAACAGCGTCTCGAAGATGAACAGCAGCCTGAAGGAAAACCTTCTGGACAAGATGCGCAATGCGCATCAGTCGTCCGAACGCAACCGCATGGCTCGTTCCGAACGCGACGTTCCTCCCCCGGTCAGGCGCAAGCAGACGCGGTTCGAGGATTTGCCTGAATACAAGCAGGTGCAGACGCAGAAGATGGCCAGTGAGCAGCTGGGCATCGACAACCCGTTCTACCGCGCGCACCAGACCGCCGCCGGTGCAACGACGGTGATCGACGGACGCAAGCTGATCAACTTCGCGTCCTATGATTATCTCGGTCTCAACCGGCATCCGCATGTTCTGGCCCAGGCTCGCGACACCATCAACACTTTCGGCATCTCGGCATCGGCCAGCCGCCTCGTGGCGGGAGAACGTCCGGCGCACGCAGAACTGGAAGAACGCATTGCCGCCTTCTATGGCGTCGAAGCGTCCGTCTGTTTCGTCAGCGGCTACCTCACCAATGTCGCAGCAATCAGCTGCCTGATGGGGCCGAAGGACCTCGTCGTGCACGACGAGTTCATCCACAACAGTGCGCTTGCCGGCATCAAGCTCTCCGGCGCCACCCGGCGCCTGTTCAAGCACAATGACGCGAACGATCTGGAACATGTGCTGCGCACGGTTGCAGGCGACTACCGCCGTATCCTGGTGATCGTCGAGGGCGTCTACTCGATGGATGGTGATATCGCCAACCTTCCGGCCATCGTGAAGCTGAAGACCGAATACGGCTTCTGGCTGATGGTTGATGAGGCCCATTCACTCGGCATTCTCGGCAAGCGCGGCAAAGGCACGTTCGAATATTTTGGCATCGATCCGCGCCAGGTCGACATCTGGATGGGAACGCTCTCCAAGACGACATCGAGCTGCGGCGGCTATATCGCCGGTAGCGGCGCTCTGGCGGCTGTGCTGAAGGCAACCGCAGGCGGCTTCGTCTACAGTGTCGGCCTTGCACCTGTTCTGACCGCATCGGCGATCGCCAGCCTCGATATTCTGGAAGGCGAGCCGGAACGCGTCGCCGCCTTGAGGCGCAATGGTGCCCTCTTCCTCAAGCTTGCGCAGGAAGCTGGCCTCGACACGGGTCTGAGCGCGGGCTTTTCCGTAGTTCCGGTTCTGGTCGGCGATTCACTGCGGGCAGTGCAACTGTCGAACGATCTTCTTGCCGCCGGCATCAACGCACTGCCGATCATCCATCCGGCAGTTCCGGAAGGCATGGCGCGTTTGCGTTTCTTCATCACCAGCGAACATACCGAAGAACAGATCCGCCAGACCGTGGCGATGACGGCTGAGAAGCTCAAGGATCTCACCGAGCGGAATTTCGGTCTTGCATCGATCGATGTCCAGCAGATGATGAAGATGCTCGCCTCCCGATAACGCGCTCCAGAAACGGCTAGGCAACATCCATGAACCGAACCGGTCTTGCGGCATGACTCATGTGATCATTACCGGCGGCTCAAGTGGTATCGGTCTGGCGCTGGCGCGCATCTACGCCGTACGCGGCGCACGCCTATCGCTTCTGGCACGCTCCATGCCTGCGCTTGAGGAAGCGCAAGCAGAACTTGCAAGAGATCATGGCGAGAAATCCATCCGTATCGAAAGTGCCGACGTCGGCGACGAAGATCAGGCATTGGCGGCAATCCGCAGATGCGAGGATGCCTTCGGCCCCTGTGACATCCTGATCACGTCTGCGGGGATCGTCGAGCCCGGACGGTTCGAAATTCTGTCCTCAGCCGCCTTCAACCGTCAGCTTCAGACAAACCTGTTCGGCAGCGTCCATGCGGTACGCGCCGTCTATGCGGCCATGAAAGAACGGCGCTCCGGTAGGATCATGCTGGTATCGTCCGGTGCGGGCTTGATCGGTATCTATGGTTACACGGCCTATTGCGCCTCGAAGTTCGCCCTGCATGGGTTTGCCGATGCTCTCCGCTCGGAAGCAAAGCCGCATGGTGTCAGTGTTTCCGTCTGTTTCCCGCCGGATACCGAAACGCCGCAGTTTTCCCGCGAATTGGAACATCGGCCGCTGGAAGCAACGGTGATCATGGGGCGTGTTGCGCCTTGGTCCTCCGCGACTGTTGCGCTCCGGATCGCACGCGCCATCGACAAAGGCCAATTCGAGGTGTTTTTCGGCTGGACGCTGTGGGCGCTGGGGCGTTTCGGCACGGCAGTAAAGCCGGTTCTCAACTGGTGGTTCGACAGAGGTATTCAACGGATCGGCGGCGGCGCTGAACGGCCATAGTTGCTTGTATCCGCTGCGAATAGGATTTAAGTGTCGCTGTGTCGCGGCGGTGCATGACGCGTCGGCGACCGATGAAAGATCGAAGGTATCCGTTTGGCGTTGACGTCGCTCCACATGCACTACCATCCGCTAACGCTAACCTTTTTCTGCTACGCGCTGGCCTGTGCTGTCATCCTCTACACGGATAAATTTGCCCTGCCTGCACGCGAGCGCCGCAGACATCGGCCACCATCCAGCCGCCGGCGGACCGCCGTCGATCTCCTGTCACGGCTGCCGATTATCGCACTCGTGTTCGCGGGCTTCTTCTCGATCTCTTGGCGCCCTCTTTATGCCAGCGCCGGCACGATGAGCTTCTTCGTCATCTTCACCGGCATATCCCGGGCCAAATACAAGTTCATTCGCGAACCTTTGGTCTTTTCAGACATTGCCCTCGTCGCCGACGTCTTCAAGTATAAATCGATCTTCTACGCAAACTCGCTCAACATCGTGTTCTGGCTCGTCGCCTTCCTGTACGTCTTCGGCGTCTCGGCGCTATACATGTATTTCGAGCCCAGCGTCCTGCCCGCCAGCCACAAGCTCCTCTGGATCATCCTGGTGATCCTGATCGCGGATCTGCCCTGGATTTTGCTGTTCTATGGCCCGGTGAACAGGCCGGTCGCCGATTTCGTGCAACACCTTGTCGGCAAGCCGAACGTCAAGGTCAGCACCATCCGTTTCGGAACGTTCGCGTCCGTCATTTTCCATTTCATCCTCTGGCTCGGCCGCCGGCGCGAGAAGATTGTTGCCGAGTTGCAAGAACGCTTCTTCGCCGCCGTCCAGGACCTGATCGGTCACGATGCCGACAACAAGGCGCCGCTGGTCATTGTCTGGCAGTCGGAATCCTTCATCGACATGCGCCATTGCGGCGTAGACAGCGTCAAGCTGCCGACTATCGACAGGCTGCAGAAACTTGCTGTGCAATGGGGCCGCCTCGCCACAGTCTTCGAGGGCGGCTATACGCTGCGCACCGAGTTCGCCGTGTTGAGTGGCCTTGTCCCCGACGACCTGCATATCGATGCAAGCTATCCCTACCTCCGGGCGAGCCACTATACCGATGTGGTCTGGCCGACGAAGCTGAAGAATGCGGGCTGGAGCACGCATTTCATGCACCCTTATGACCGGACATTCTTCCTTCGCCATAAAGCCATGCCGCAGCTTGGCTTTGAAAAAATGACCATGCTCGACGAGTTCGACCATGATCCCGTCCGCGATGGTCCCTATGTCTCGGATGCAGCTCTGACCCGTAAGGTCATTGCTGACGTGGAAAGCCAAGCGGACGACAAGGGTAGTTTTCTGTTCGTCGCATCAATGGCCAACCATGGGCCGTGGGAGCCCAATCGCGTCGAAGGAATGGCCGATCCTGTCGCGATCTATCTCGAAATTCTGCAGCAATCCGACAAGGCACTGGGTGAACTTGTCGACCATTTGAACAGGCTCGATCGCCCCGTGTGGCTGGTTTTCTATGGAGACCATGCGCCCTTGCTGAAATCCTTCGCCGACCCTTTCCCCGACCCCCGAACCGATTACTTCATCGTGCCATTGGCGGACGCGCGCAAACCGCAGAATGCTCCGTCGTTTCCGCGTAATGTTGAACCCTGGAACCTGCTGGAAGCCATGTTGAAACATGCCAATCTGCAAAAGGATGATCTGCGATAGTGCCGGCGCCATTCTTCAAGGACCTGTGACGATGGCTTTGCCAGAAGCGCCGGAACGGCGCGTCTTCCTTTTTCTGCAAGGGCCATCCTCGCCGATCTTTGCCAAGATCGCCGACCGCCTGGAAGCCAAAGGCCATCACTGCCTGCGGATCAACCTCAATCCGGGCGATCAGATCTTCTGGCGCCGCAAGGGCGGGTACAATTACAGGGGTCGAGGCGGAGACGCTTGGCGCGACTATGTTGCCTCTTTCATGGATCGGCATGCGGTCACCGATCTCGTTCTGCTGGGCGAGGAGCGGCCCTACCATCTCATTGCGCTCAAGGCTGCCAAAGAGCGCGACATAGCGGTATCGGTCGTTGAAATGGGTTATCTGAGACCGGACTGGTTGACGCTTGAACGCAATGGAATGTCGTCCAATTCGCATTTCCCCAATGATCCGCAGCAGATCATCGACGCGGCCCGTACCCTTCCCGAACCGGACTGGACGAGACGCTATACGCAAAGTTTTACCGTCGAGGCGGCCTACGACCTTCTTTACAATTTACCGAACGTTTTCCTGTGGTTTCTCTTTCCACACTACCGCCGCCATGCATTGTTTCATCCTCTGGCAGAATATGCCGGTTGGATTATGCGGCTGGCGGGGAGCCGGAAAAGAGCATTGGCGGCAACAACACTCGTCGAACACGCGCTTGCCGACGAAGCCACGTTTTTCGTTTTCCCTTTGCAATTGCAAACCGATTTCCAATTGCGGGCACATTCCCCTTACAACGATCAGCGTGAGGCCATCACCGAGGTGATCACCTCCTTCGCCACTCACGCCCCTCGCACAGCCCGTCTCGTGATCAAAGTGCATCCTCTCGATAACGGGCTCATCGATTGGAAAGCTTATATTGAGGCACTGGCAACTGGGCTTAACATCGATGAGCGTGTCCAGTTCCTCGATGGTGGTGACCTGAATGCGCTGCTGGCAAAGACCACCGGTGTCGTCACCATCAACTCGACTGTCGGGCTTCATGCCTTACAGCTGGGCAAACCCGTGAAAGTGCTGGGAACCGCCGTATTCGACATTGCCGATCTCAGCGACCAAAGTGCGCTTGATCAGTTTTGGGGAGCGCCAACAACTCCGCACGAACCGATCCGCGCAGCCTTTTTCCGTCTGCTTGCGGCGGCAATCCAGGTTCGGGGCAATTTCTACTCGTCTGCCGGCACCGACGCCGGTGCGGAGGCGATTGCGGAAAGATTACACAACCAGTCGATCAATCAACCCGGCGGCTTCATCGATCCACCGCCGCGCCGGAAGCCAGAAAAAATCAGTCTTCGTCTTCACTAACCGGTTCGGCGACACGCCAGGCGTCCATTTCTTCCTGCGACCAACGGTGTTTGCGGCCCCGGCTCCATGTGACATCACGCTTGACGACCGTTGCGGGCGTTCCAGCGAGCACAACGCCGCTTTCGCTGAACGCCTTGTTCACAAAGGATTTGGCCCCGACGATACAATCTTCCGGAATGACCGTTCCCTTGTTCAGAATGGCTCCCAGGCCAACCCAGACATGGTCGCCGATCACGATAGAGGCAGCACGATTAAGCCGCCGTCCATCCCTTCGCCGGATCAGCGCATGTGCGTCACTGGTGCGCACCTCGATCCCACGGGAAAACATACATCCGCGCCCGATGGTAATATCGCAGCGCTCCAGACAGAGGACATAGACAGATTCGAACGTGGTTCCCTCTCCTACAGTCACCGTCTGATTGGATCCCTTGACGATGAACTCGCCTGCCAGACGGCAATTATCGCCGATCAGTATCCGGTTGCCCTGCCCACGGACGGTTATATGCCCCGTGAAAGAGGATGATTTGGGTAATTCAATCCGGTTCTGGCTGCCATACAGGCGCACTGTCGCCGTCAAACGCCCTTTCGCATCGACGACATTATTATGCCCCCAATCGAGCTGAATGGCGAAGGGCTTGAAGAAACGGATGCGTGGCAAAGACTTGATAAACCGGCAGGCCTTCGAAAGAAAAAACATTATTGTTTACCGCGCAAGCCTCATCCGGGCCGGAGTTCACGTACCATCGAAACAAACGTTGATGGCTCAGCGCCCAGACAAGTAACCAGAAAACCGAAACCAGGCAAGAAAGCCTCCCGGCTTGAGGTGATTCTCGATATCAAACGGAGCTTAGGTACGGTCACGAATGTTATAATAGCCCATGACAAAAACTGCCCATGCGAAGAGCAGGCCCAGTCCCACCAAGAATGAATTCATGAAGCGTGCCGGGTATTGTGCCAATTGCGAAAGCGTCGGCTCTATGAAGACGGCAAGGTATCGCTGCTTGTTGTTCGCATCGATACGCGCCTTTTCGAGGCTGCCGAGGGATACCGTATAGGCACGCTCGGCAAATTGGCGTTCCGTTTCCAGACTTTCGTATTTTTGAATCCGGCCGGCGACGTCGCCGTTGGCCTCCAAGGATTGTCCGTCCGCATTGCCACTGCCAAGGCGCTGACGCTCGGATGCGAGCTGCTCCTCGACGCTGGCAATACGGGCTTTAAGCACACGCATGCGCGGCGTATCATCGCTCATTTGTGTTTTCGCGGTTGCAAGATCGGCGTTCATCTGAACCAATTGGGACTCAAGCCCCCCGATCAGTTGAGCTGCCAGTCTAGCCCCCTCCACAGGGTCGACCTCTTGGGAAACATCGCGATATTGCCGTACAGCCACCTGCGCCTTGGCGAGACGGGTCTCTGCCAAATGCACTTCCCCCTGCGCGGCTTTAAGAACACCATCACGGGCCGACCCAGAAAGATCGTTGATCAATGTCTCACTTTGTTGAATAACGAATTTGGCAATCGCTTGCGATTGTTGAGGATCGAATGCTTTGACCTGCAATTGCATGATGCCCGACGCGTGATCGAAATTTATGTCAATCATCTTGCGCCAATATTCGAGTTTACTTTCCAATGGAAGGCCGGGTGCCATTCCGTAGAAGTAGTCCAGGCCTCGGGCTGCGTAGATTTTTTCGAGATCAAATTTTTTCTCGACTTCCGCCAGCATTCTTTCGCTACGCGCAAAGTCCATTAGGATGTAGCTATCGGAGAGCGTATTGCCCGTCGATGCCTGTGAAAACATCCCAAGAATATCAGGCGCACCGGCCGCCTCAATGCTGCGGACAGAAAACGACGCCGAACTATGATACTGATCGGAGGCAACGAAAATCATATAGATTGACGCCAGTGCCGCAGGGATTGCAACAAAAGCCAAAAAACTGCCTATGATCATGGCGTGACGCAGTCGAAGCGATCTCAGCCAAGTCTGCTTCTTGGCTTGCTGGGTTATAATCCTGTGAAGCTTGTTTGGAGCTTTTGCTTTTAGCTTAGGCACAAGCACACGATCATCGTTGCCAAGCAGTCCTTCAAGCAAGTGCACGCTTTTCGACTTGACGACATCGGTACTCTTCAGCTGATCCACAGCGCCATCCTTTTGCGCAGCACCTGGAGCCGCATTTCTGATGATCGCCATCTACAATTCCCTCATATTACCGTCGTGGGCGCTGATCGCGTCCTCAATATCATCATAATAGGTTAATTTGCCATTTTCCATAACCACCCCGCAATCACAATAGGCGCGAATGGTGGATGTGCTGTGCGAGACCATGATCACATCAGAATCCTGAAGCCTGCTCTCGAAAACGACCTGGCACTTCTTTTTGAAGTTTGTATCTCCGACAGCGGTAATTTCGTCCACGAGATAATAGTCGAAATTGACACCCATACTCAATCCAAAAGCAAGACGGGCCTTCATCCCGGAGGAATAGGTCCCAACCGGTGCCTTGAAAAATTGCCCCAGATCGGCAAATTCCTCGACGTAGGCGATCAATTCACGCGTGTCGACCCCATAGATACGCGCCACGAAGCGAACATTCTGTTCGCCGGTCATGGTACCTTGAAAGCTCCCCTGAAACCCGAGCGGCCAGGAGATCTTGCCCTTGCGAATGATCCTGCCGCTATCCAACCGGATCGTACCCGCAATCAAGCGGAGCAACGTGGATTTTCCTGCACCATTGCGCCCGAGCAGACCAATGCTCTTTCCCCTTTGCAAAACAAGGGAAGCACCATTGATAATCGGCTTTTTGATACCTTTGGTACGCGCGAACTTGGTCGCCTGCTCAAGCCTGATCATTGGTCATTTCTCAACAATGCGGACGATGATGTGA
Organism: Pararhizobium sp.; assembly: GCF_965279435.1. Taxonomy (NCBI): domain Bacteria; kingdom Pseudomonadati; phylum Pseudomonadota; class Alphaproteobacteria; order Hyphomicrobiales; family Rhizobiaceae; genus Pararhizobium; species Pararhizobium sp. The sequence goes on along the minus strand of NZ_CBDIHY010000003.1, from coordinate 2,123,761 downwards.
ATAGGACCATTCCAATAAACAATGTCAAAAATGCGAAGGTATAAACATAAGGCATATCAAGTCCCGCTGCTCTGTACTCGCTGTAGAATCCGACCCGAAACTGCATGACCACATGAACAAGGGGATTGAAGAGCACGATCTCCCGGTAGGGGTGCGGGATAGCGTCGGGAAGGAAGAAGACGCCGGAAATCAGGAACAGAGGCCGATTGACAATACTGAATACCTGCTCATAGAGTGCATATTTCAGAAACATGACGTTGTTGATCAACCCCATGCCAAGCCCCAGCATGCTTGCCAAAAAAATTGCTTCGATGATGGCTGGCCAGGTCAACTCCGGAGGCGTGCGCATCCAGACGACAATTGCCCCGAGAACGACGACGCCCACGAGCACCGTCGTGCCGAGCTGAAGGAAATAGCGGGCAATCATGGTATCTATAGGGGCCACGCTTGGATAGCTGAGCAAGGATCTATTTGCCTTGACCGCACCATTCAAATAGGTCGCCATCGCCTGATAGAATTGAAACCCGATGTAGCCGGTCGCGAAAAAAAGCGGGAAGCTCACTCCGAGAGCAGGCGCACGGGCAATTGCCTGAAATATAATTGTCATCAGGAACACATGCGCTGCAGGATCGAGCATTGCCCAGACATACCCCCCCGGTTTGCTGCCGAACCGCGCGTCCATTTCACGAATGAGCAAGGCAGAAACGACCCGCATATGTGTTACGACATGTTCCAAATCCGGCTGCTTTCCTAACCACAGGATGCGTGAGTAACGATCATGGCGACTCACATCCCGGCACGCCGTGTGGCTTACCCGACTAGCTCTTACTCTCTTGAAGCCAATTTTCAAGTTGGCGAACAATTATAGCCGCTGCCGATAAACCACATTCGTCCGTAACCACAGCTATCCAAATGGATAAACTATGCGCCCGATAAGCCTAAACATCGGGCTGGACAACTCCCGGAAGAACATGATTGGATCCTGCCGGAATATCATTGCATCATGACTGTTGCCGATCTTGGAGATGATCAGCGCCAGAGGCGGCGTTATCAGATGTCTCCAGCCGAGGACGCCGTAAGGGCCCCACGCCTGCCACTGCGGACCAGACGCTTCCCACGACGGCTCAGCTTCCCTAGCCGTCGCGAAGTGCCGTGATATTCCATCTACCGTTTCTTCAAACGACAAGCTCTTCCCGCTCTGGGGATCATAGTATCGTGGATAAAGCAGATAGGCACCAGCAAACAAGGCTTCGATGCTGAGCGCCCGGCCGCGCCGCTCGTTCGGCTGGCGATCATCCGTCAGTCCCCAGCCGGCATAGAATGGACATCCATAGGTGGTGACTTTCAGACCCCGAAGCAAAGCTTCAAAACCGGCCAGCGACGTGATCGTATAGACATGATCGATCGTCTCAAACGCTTGGCTCATGGAAAGAGGCTGCGTAATGATCTGGCAGAGATCACGAACATCCTGAGGATCGGATTGTGCCAGACGAACCCGGTTGAGAATATCCGGATGCGGTTTGTAGATGATCTGTGCGCCTGGGTTCTCCCTGGCTGCCAATCGCACCAGGTCATTGTTGGTCACCGGCGAGAGGGAACCGAACTGAATGGACGCGTCATCCTCGACCTGGCCGATGACCAGGATGCGCTTGCCGGATTTCGGGCCGTAGAGACGATCGAGATCGGCCCTGGTGTCACTGTTGTATTTACTGACGCCCGTTTCAAGCAGGAAACGAATGCCCGCCGATGCGCGCGCCAGAAGCTCCGGCGCACCATCGAAATCATAGCTGCACAGCAGTCGCTCCAGATCGGACGGTTCGCGGCAATCGAAATAAGCCGTGCCCTGGTCAAGCGCCAGAGACAACGGCGGTGTGCGGCTGGCATTGGCTGCGACCGAACGAATGAAGCCATCTTCTATGTAGAAGACTGGAATATCATGCTGTGACGCAAAGGATTTAAGCTTTTTTGGCGCCCGCAAGCTCCAGACAAAAATCTCCGGATTGTCATCGCGAAGGATGCGCGCCGCCCAATCCTCGAAATCGGTTTCGCGCGCGTACATCGGAACGAACACAAACGTGCGGTCCGGAAAATACCGCCGGAAAATTTCCTGCTTCCAGCCGTGAATGTGGAAGGCATAAGTCGTAATCATCTTGATCGGCCCAGAGGCAAAAGACGCCGCCTCGCCTGACGGCCGCTTTGGATGCGCGCTCAGGGACTGTTGCTGCTCAGACAAGGATATCAGCTCGCAAGGCCATTTTCGAACTCCATCTCTTAAAGGAGCAGGATCAATACCATCGACGATACAATGGCTGAAACCCTGCCCACCAAGACCATGCCTTCAATTTAAGCGACGCCGGCACGCAACAGGTCGTGGATATGCAGTATCCCGCTCGGAATACCGTTATCATCGACCAGGAATAGCACAGTCACTTTCTGTGCCTGCATGATTTCCATGGCAGCGCTGGCCAACACGCTCCCCTTGATGACCCGCGGACTGTGCGACATGACCGTATCGACCGTTTCGACCAGCAGATCGTGCGACATATGGCGGCGCAAGTCGCCATCGGTGATGACGCCAGCGAGTTTGCCGGCCTCGTCGGTAATTCCGACGACGCCAAAGCCCTTCGATGACATTTGGATAACCGCGTCGCCCATCGGGCTGCCGAGCGGCAATAGCGGGATCGCATCGCCGTCATGCGCCAGTTCCTGAACGAGAAGCAGTTGCGAACCGAGCTTGCCACCGGGGTGGAATGTCTTGAAGTCCTGCGCAGAAAACCCACGCCGCTCGAGAAGTGCGATCGCCAGGGCATCGCCGACAGCCAGCTGCAGCATCGCCGAGGTTGTGGGCGCCAGTCCATGCGGGCAGGCTTCCTGCACCTTCGGCAAAGTGATGGCGACAGTGGAATTGCGCGCCAGCAGGCTTTCGGCATTGGACGTGACCGAGACGACCGGAACATTGAACCGCTTGGCATAGGCCAGCATGTTTCCAAGCTCGACGGTTTCTCCCGACCAGGACAACAGGATGAGCAGATCCTCGGACGTGATCATGCCGAGATCGCCATGGCTGGCTTCGGTCGGATGCACGAAATAGGCCGATGTCCCGGTGGATGCCATGGTCGCAGCAATCTTGCGGCCGATATGGCCACTCTTGCCGACGCCGGAAACCACCACGCGGCCCCGGCCGCCGGCGATCAGTTCAACCGCATCAACCAGGTTGCGCGCGAGGGCTTGATCCGCAGCAAATTGGGCTGCAAATGCGTTGATGCCGTCAACTGCCGTGGCGATCGACCGCCTCAGCGATTCAATGACAATTCCCTCTTGCGGAGGGTTCGTATCGACTTGCCTGAGACCCATGAGTGACACTCCAAAACCAAAACAAGGCATCCGGTTATAACCAGGGCGCCCTTAGATCAAATCAAAATGGCCGATCTCGCCCCTCGCCGGCAAAGCAGGCACAACCGCCAAGCCCGGCACTGTAGGAAGAGTGACAGCCGGATCAGCTTGCGCGCTGCGCGACGATCTCGTCTTCGCCGGCAATCATATGGCCAGGATTGCTGACGAACGCTTCCAGCGTCATCGTGTCGAGAATGTCGGCGATGGCATCGCGGACCGTCGTCATCGACCGGCGAACTTCGCAGGTATCCGGATCGTTGCAATCGTCACAGACTTCATATGCCGTACGGCTGGCACAGCGGATCGGCGCCAGGGGGCCGTCCAGCGTACGTACAACCTGACCGATGCGGATTTCGGATGCGGGCCGCGACAGCGAATAACCACCGCCAGGCCCTTTCTTCGAGCGCAGGATACCGGCATTGCGCAGCTCCAGCAGAATCGTATCGAGAAACTTCTTCGGGATATTGTTCCGGCTAGCAATCTCGGTGATGAAAGCTGTTTCACCCGGATCAAGACGCGCCAGATCAACCAGCGCCTTCAATCCGTATTTACCCTTTTTGGTCAGCATCGCAGTTCGCTCTTTGAACAAACAGGCCCTGAAAAGTGCGCCTGTCTGCTGATTGCCATCACGTAACCCGGCATATCACATGGGAAGCCGTGCCAATATACCGATTTAGGGAAAAGATGGCCAAACTGCGGTTTTCATACTTATTTGTGGCTTACGCGACAGCATAGACCGGAGATATGTCCTGAACCCGCAACACCGGCCTGCGGACAGCCTGTGTCGATATCAACTGACGCACCGCAGCCCTCGCTTCGTCGGCCGAACGGAAGTGCCGCGAATCAAGATCCCAGACATGATATTTAACGGCGACAAACTTCAGCCGGCCTGCGTCCGGAACGACGACACCGACAGCTTCTCCACCAAATTCTATAACCTGCTTGCTCATGGGATAGTACTCCTGCCGCGCCGTGGCGCGGATCATTCAAATCGTGCAATATTCAAGGAAAAGACGGCGTAGAATTCACATTCGCCAGAAAGTGCGAATGCAAAGGTCTTTCATTGTGCGACAATAGGAATGCGTGCCTCGGAAAGCGGCGATGCGGGCATTGTCAGACATGGCTCTCTCCTTCGGCAAGGCCCGGTGAATGCTCCCCGGGCGCGTTACAGGTCTCCGCTCCGGCTTCTGCCATCAGCGAACAACCACAAGATAGGATAGACCACAAATTTAGTCAATTAAATTTGTCTACCCGCGCAAAATAATACTACTTAGTTCATCATTTCAGTCGAATGCAGCAAGGCTTATTCGCAAAAACAGATACCGTAGAATGAAAAACTACTTTTCGGTAACAAACCGAATCGTCTTCACGGGTATTACGTAGGCGCATCATGAGACGAAAAAAGGGCAGCCGAAGCTGCCCTTTCGATTTTTCTCCATAGGACCCGGTCTCAGCTCTTGGCGAGCTCGGTCCCCGGTGCACGGGTTGCCTCGCGGTCCTTCCACCAGCGGCTGAGGAACAGCAGGATAGGGCCGCCGATATAGATCGACGAGGTCGTTGCGACGATAACGCCGAAGATCATCGGCCAGGCAAAGCTCTTCACCGCATCGCCACCCCAGATCGCCATTGGCACCAACGAAAACGCCGTGGCCATCGAGGTGAAGATGCATCGTGCCAGCACCTGGTTGATCGACATGTCGATCAGGTCGGAGAACGGCATCGACTTGTACTTGCGCAGGTTTTCTCGCATGCGGTCATAGACCACCACCTTGTCGTTCACCGAATAGCCGATCATCGTCAAAAGTGCAGCGATGGCCGTCAGATTGAAGTCGATGCCGGTCAGCGCGAAGAAGCCGATCGTCTTGGTGATGTCGAGAAGCAGCACAGCAATGGCGCCGACGGCAAAGTGCCATTCGAACCGCCACCAGATGTAGAACAGGATCGCCAGCATCGCGAGAACGACGGCCAGGAAGCCGGACCGGGCCAGTTCAGCCGAGATCGTCGGGCCGACGACTTCGGTCCGTTCGAAGCTCACATCCGGAATGACCTGGACCACGCCTTCCTTGATCTTGTTCAAGGCAACGGTCTGCTCCTGTTCGCTACCCGGCTGACGCTGGACGCGAATCAGCACCGACTGGTTCTGACCGAACTCCTGTAGCGCCACTTCGCCGAGGCTCAGCCCTTCCAGTTCCTCGCGCAGCTTGGGCAGGTCGAGCACGGATTTCGAGGTCGCCTCCACCTGGATACCGCCGGCAAAATCGATGCCGTAGTTGAGGCCCGGATGGAAGAACAGAACCACCGAGCTGACCGACAGGAAGGCCGACATGCCGATGGCGATGAAGCGGCCCTTCATGAAGGAGATCTTCGGAATATGCGGCACGCCGCCGAACAGCGACGGGATCTCCAGCTTCTTCATCTTGCGGCGGACGACAACCTCACGCATCGCCAGGCGGACGATGGTGATCGAGGTGAACATCGAGATGACGATACCGAGCATCATGGTGATCGCGAAACCGCGGACCGGACCGGTGCCGAACATGAACAACAGGATGGTGCCGGACAGGGTGGTGACGTTACTGTCGATGATGGTCGCATAGGCCTTGCTGAAGCCGATATCGAGCGCCTTCATCGCCCCTGCCCCGCCTTCGGTTTCCTCCCGGATACGGGCGTTGATCAGAATATTGGCATCCACTGCCATACCGATACCGAGAATGATACCGGCGATACCGGGCAGCGTCAGTGTCGAGCCAAGCATGCCGAGCACACCGATGGTGAGGATGGTGTGCAGAAGAAGGCCGAGATTGGCGATCATGCCCCAGGCGCCGTAGAGCACGACCATGAGCACGACGACGAGGGCAAAGCCGGCAAGACCGGTATAGATGCCCATGCGGATGGAGTCGGAACCGAGATTCGGGCCGACGGAGCGCTCTTCGATGATGGTCAGCGGTGCCGGCAGGGCGCCGGAGCGCAGCAGTGCGGAAAGAACGGTTGCTTCCTGAGCGGTGAAGTTGCCGCTGATCTGGCCTTGCCCGCCGGGGATCGGTTCGTTAATGCGCGGCGCCGTCAGAACCTTGCCGTCCAGAACGATGGCGAAAGGCAGGCCGACATTGTCGCGGGTGATTTCAGCGAACTGACGGGCACCCTGGCTATCGAAGGTAAAGGAAACGATCGGTTCGTTGGTCTGCTGGTTGAAGCCGGCCTTGGCGTCGGCGAGACGTTCGCCGGAAATCGCCACACGGCTTTCGACGGCGTATTTAGCACCGTCATTTGTGCCCGGCAGGATATCAACGCCGCGTGGCGGCGTGGTCGTGTTCGGATCAACCGAGGTATCGACCATGTGGAAGCTCATCTGCGCGGTCGAGCCAAGCAGCTGACGCAGGCGCGTCGGGTCCTGCAGGCCTGGCAGCTGGACCAGAATACGGTCGGAACCGACGCGCTGGATCAGCGGTTCGGCAACGCCGACCTGGTCGACGCGGCGGCGGATGATTTCAAGGCTCTGATCGACGGCAGCCGTCATGCGCTCGCTGAGACCAGCCTCCGTGAGCTTGACGGTGATGGTGTCATCTGCGGTGGAGACTTCGATATCGGACGTTGCAGCGCCGAAACCGAGGGTGCCGGCAGGGACCGCCAGTTCCTGGATCTTCGGCATGACCTTGTCGCGATCGGCCTGATCGGGGATCTTGACGGCGATGGAATCGCCAGCGATGCGCGCCGAGGATGTCGGGATCCGCTCCGCGCGAAGCGCGCCGCGGATATCGTCGAGAAGCGTGTTGAGGCGCGCCTGGCGCAGGCCGGCTGCATCGACCTCCAGAACCAGGTGGGAACCACCCTTCAGGTCAAGGCCGAGCGTGACCGGCTTGACTGGCAGGTAGGAAGCATATTGCTGCTGGACGGATGCCGGCAGTATGTTGGGCAGCGCCGCGAGTATCCCAAAAAGGGTAATCGCGACATAGGCCAGAACGGCCCATTTCGAAGTGCGCATGTTGAGGTTCCATTATAGCCCGCGCCCATCCGGCAGAGCCTGGGACGGCGGGTGTGATGCGTCAAGGAAAGTTGCGCCGAGGCGCAAAAGGCTGCCAAAGGCAGTCTCAGGCGTCAAACGCCGGGGGTCCGCGAGCGCGGGTCGTGTAACCCTTCACTCCCGTTATCGCAGCATGCAAAGAGCCGATGGATGGCATGCTGCCGTAAGAAATTGACGCGACGAGAACGGGAACCGGCAGCAAGAATGGCCCCGGCCCGCCCGGAGAAGACTTGCCGTCGTTGCGATCAGCCAGGAAACGCAGATCGGCAACCGGAAAAGCGCGAACCACATGACGCGCCAGTGTCGTGTCGGAGGTGCCGCCTTCCGGGGCAGCGACGTTTCCGGCGCTTGCCTCCGTCAGAAACCGCGACGAAAACCCTTGCGCCGAGGCGACGAACTGCATGGCAAGTGCCGCCGCCAGAATCCATAGCACGGCAAAAAGCTTGCCTGCCTGGTTCCGGTCGATGCTGTTGCCGTTCATGCCCATCGAGGACATTGTCCTTCCCGTTGGCGCGCTGTTTTCACAGCAAATCGCCGAACTGCACGCCGATTCAGCGTGCAAGCGGGCCTAAAAACCATCGCCCGCCGCCAAAGTCAAATCTTACCATCACACGGCGCCGTTGAACATCCTCGAGACCGTAGCGCTTATGCCGTGACGCCAGCCGTCCGCGTCTGATGGATCTCGATCAGCGAAGGACCGCCGCGTTTGCGCGCGTCTGCCAGTGCTGCCGCCAGCTCCCCCACCTTTGACAACCGCACAGCCGGTACGCCATAGGCGCCGGCAGCGAGCAGGAAATCCGGGGCAGACGGTTTTACGCCCTCCGGGGTAATCCCGGACTCGACCATGAAGCTCTCGATTTCCTGGTAACCGTCATTGTTCCAGACGACGAAGATGACATTGGCGTTGATGTCGGCGGCCGACCCCAGTTCGGCCAGCGAAAACTGGATGCCGCCATCGCCAACAAGGCAGATGACCGGCTTGTCCGGATCGGCGACAGCCGCACCGACAGCCGCCGGTGGCGCATAGCCTAGCGCACCGAAACCGGTCGCTGAGTTGAACCAGCTCTTTGCCCGTGGCGCATCGCAATAGAGGTTGCCGGCATAGACGGCCTGGGTGCTGTCCCCGACGATGACGCAATCGGGCAGCGCCTGATAGATCGCATCGATCACGGCGATTTCGGCCCGCATCTTTGCCGTCAGCTCGGCCATGGCCGACTTGCGCGTTGCTGCCGCACGCTCTGCGCCCCGTGCCGCCGGTTTTGCGGTGAGGAAGACGAGAATGCCGGATATCGCCGCCTTGGCACCCGACAGAATGGACAGAGCCGCATGCGGTCCACGCGCCAGCTGGGCTGCGTCGATATCGGTGCGAATGAGGTTTCCAAGGATCGGAAACCCGCCATCGGCATACATGTCATAGTCGGTCTGGCCCATTTCCGTGCCGAGCGCGATGACCAGATCGGCATCGGAAATCAGCGAACGCACGGCCTTGAGACTGGGACTTGCGGGAACCCTGAGCGGATGACCGGCGAGCATGCCGCGCGCATTGACGGTCATGACAACCGGCGCGCCGATACGTTCGGCCAGCTCCTGGATTTCTGCTTCCGCAGTGATCGCGCCGCCGCCGCAGATGATCACCGGGCGCTGTGCGTCACCGCAGAGGATGGCGGCCTTCTGCAATGTCTCGGCATCGGCCCTTGGCCGCGTTGCCGTGGCCTTCCGGAGCGGGGGTGCCGCGATGCGGGCCGTCATCACATCCGTCGGGATCTCGATATGCACCGGCCCCGGCCTGCCGGACGTGAGGATGGCAAAGGCGCGCTCGACCACGGGTCCGAGGTCGGCCGGGTTGAGTAGCGTCTGCGAATAGAGCGCCAGCGTCTTGATCATGCCGTGCTGGTCCGGCAACTCGTGCAGCAGACCACGGCCGTGACCCAGCGAATCGCGCCGGTTGACGCCGGAGATCACCAGCATCGGGATCGAATCCTGCCGGGCCTGCGCCATCGCCGTGATCGTATTGGTGAGCCCCGGCCCGGTGATGACCAGCGCCACACCCGGCTTGCCGCTGACGCGGGCATAACCGTCGGCCATGAAGCCTGCACCCTGTTCGTGGCGCGGCGTCACGTGGCGGATCTTTGAGGCAGCAAGGCCACGGTAAAGTTCGACCGTATGCACGCCGGGAATGCCGAACACGACCTCGACGCCATTGGCTTCGAGCAGGTCGACCAAGACTTCACCGACGGTTTTCAAGGCTTCACTCATGCCCGGCGCTCCTTCGGCGTCAGAAGCCGGATCGCCAGCTTGGTGATGCGGGCGCAGGCTTCCTGAATGACCGTGTCCGGTACCGTCAGGCTGACGCGCACGAAGGAGGTCGCTTCATTGCCGAACGAAGCGCCCGGCATCACCGCAACATGCTCCTGCTCCAACAGCATCCAGGCAAAGGCTTCGCCCGTCAGGCCAGTACCGCGCACGTCGATCAGCGTGAACATGCCGGCTTCCGGCGGCAGCGGCACAATGCCCGGCACATTCGACAGTCCCTCGACGATCAGGTCGGCGCGGGTCTTGTAGGCTGCGCGCATGGCGGCTGACGTGCCGATATCATGGGTCAGTGCATAGGCCGTCATATCGGCAATGAAAGGCTGGACGCCGAACAGCATGGTCTCAGACACCGGCAACAGGCGGCTGGCGAATTCGGCAGGACCGACAGCCCAGCCGCTGCGGAAGCCGGGGGCGGCGTGCGACTTGGAGATCGACGAGACAACGATCGTGCGTTCGGCCAGTTCCGGATCGTCAAAGGGCGAGGCAAAGGGGCCGTTGAAGATCAGTTCCTCATAGACCTCGTCGCAGACAATCCAGAGATCGTGCTTGCGGCAGATGTCGCCGATGGCCTTGATCTCGTCTGCCGTCAGCACGGCACCGGTCGGGTTGTGCGGCGTGTTGAGCAGCAGCACCCGGCATTTCGGCGTAATCGCCTTCTCGAGATCAGCGGCCTGCATGTGAAACCCGTGTTCCGGCTTCAACGGCACGGTAACGCGATGCGCACCGGTCGACTGGATGACCCCATCATAGGTGGCATAGAGCGGATCGCCGACCAAAACGCCGTCACCGGCCTCGACCAGCCCCAGCATGACGGAGAACAGCGCCGTCTGGGTTCCGGGGAAACAAAGGACGTTCTCGGCTGTCACATCCGGGCGGCGCTTGGCGTAGCGGGCGGTCAGCGCGTTGACCACCGAAGGCTCGCCACGGCCATTGGAATAGCGGTAGCGCCCGGCATTCATCGCCCGTTGCGCCTCGGCAATCAGCGAGGGATCGGCCGGCATGTCCGGTTCACCGATGGTCAGTTGGATGACCTCCGTTCCGCTTGCCTGCATCTGCCGCGCGCGGATGTGCAGCGCCCATTTTTCCGATCCGAGATCGGCCAGACGGTCGGTGATCGATGAATAGCGCATAGGGGTCTCCTACCCTCAGTCAGAATATTGCGGCATCCTTGCCGCGCTCAGCTGCTATGAAGCGGCCACGTGTTCGTCCCTGCCGAACGGCAATCCCAACAGGGCCTCGCTCGCCGACACTGCGATTGCCACAAGCTCGGCTTCTTCGAAAAGCTCGCCCGCAAGGCAAGCCTCCAGCCACAGCCCGTCTATCATGCCATTGATGGCAATCGCATGGCGGCGGCAATCCGCTTCTCCTGAAGGCCTGCCTTGCGCCTTCAGAAAGTCGCCGATCAAGCCCTGCAAATCATTGCGGAAACCGAGATAACCTTCGCGGTGGATCGCCGCAAGCTCCGGATCGAGCCGGACCTGGCTGATGAACGACGCCCAGAGCGACAGGCTGCGGTCATTGGCGACCGGTGCCGTCAGGTTGAGCGTGATGAACCGCCTCAGCCGGGTCCCCGGATCGCCGGAAACATCGGATGCCTTGGCGGCGAAGGTGGCGAGAACCGAGCGATAGGCCTCCTCCACCATCTGGTCCTTGGACGCGAAGTAATGCCGCACGAGGCCGGCGGTGACGCCGGCCCGGATGGCAATCTGGCGGACGGTCGCACCGCGCAGGCCAAGCTCGGCAATCGTGTCGAGGGTCGCCTCGATCAGCTCCTGCCGCCGCTCCCCCTCCGGCGCGCGGTGGAACGTCCGGCGGTTCATGTGGCTCGCCGCAGGACCGGCCGGGTCAGGCAGGTCGGGCCGCCTTCGCAGGCGATGCACAGCGCGTCGGCCTCGAAGGTCTCGACCTTGCAGCCCGCCGCTTCCATCGCCGCCTTGGTCTTGGGGAAACCCGCAACCATGATGACTTCGTTCGGCCGGACCGGCAGAACATTGAGGCTGAGGCCGTTGCTGGCGTGGAACTCGTCGGCCGGCGCCTCGATCAGGGTAATGCCCCACTCCTTCAGCAGCTGGTAGAAGGACGCCGGCAACAGCGGCGCGAAGACAAGCGCCAGATCGCGCGACAGCGGGCTCATCACCGACATCAGATGCAGGCAGGCCTCCTCGCCATGCCAGAGCGGCAAGTCATAACCCAGTACCGTGATGCCGTGCGGATCAAGCATCTCTGTGAGCTGGGAGATACCGTCTTCATTGGTGCGGACGCCGCGGCCGACGACCAGCGTTTCGGCGTCGAGCCAGATACAATCTCCGCCCTCAACGGTGCCCGGCGCAACGATGCGACCAAGGATCGGGATACCGGCTGCCTTGTAGGCGGCTTCATGCAGCGCCGTTTCCTTTTCGCGCAGCGGCTTGCCCATGCGCAGAAGGATGGCACCGTGGTCGGACATCAGCGACGGATCATGGGTGAACATGGCGTCGGCAAGCCCGTCGCCCTTGTCTTCCAGCCAGAGGATTTCGGCACCGGACTTTTCCACCAGGCGCGCAAATTCCTTATACTGATGCACTGCCTTTTCACCATCGAAGGTTGGCCCATAGTGCCATTTCGCAGGATCGGCGGTGGCAAGGCTGGCGCCCGGCCGGCGCATCAGCACGCGTGTCAGATTGGCCGACATCTCTTGCGAACCATAAGCCGTCATCATCTACTCCTGTTGGAAAATTGTTCATTTGGCGGGGCTGCCAAAAAAAGCAGCGTCGAAATTATTATACGGTTGAATAATTTCTACACAAGTGCCACGATGCGTTTCATGGAACAGCGTGACAGGCAAAAATGCCGCACGACAGACAAACAGGGGAACTGTTTTCATGCGTTCAGATTTGGCGACCTGTCTCGACAGGACTGACTTTTCATGACGAAACCAGCCCAGGCGATTGCGGTCACAAACCTCCACAAACGTTTCGGGCCGCTTGAAGTGCTCAAGGGCGTTTCACTGACCGCGAATGAAGGCGATGTGATCGCCATCATCGGCGGCAGCGGTTCGGGAAAATCGACCTTCCTGCGTTGTATCAACATGCTGGAACTGCCGACCTCCGGTTCGGTCACGGTGCATGGCGAAACCATCGCCATGAAAAAAGACGGTCACGGCGGCCTGATGCCTTCGGACCGCAAACAGGTGCAGCGCCTGCGCACCCAGCTCGGCATGGTGTTCCAGAGCTTCAATCTCTGGCAGCACATGACCATTCTCCAGAACGTCATCGAAGTTCCGATCCATGTTCTCGGCAAATCCAAGGACGAGGCCACCGTCATCGGCGAGGCGCTTTTGCGCCGCGTCGGCCTGTTCGAGAAACGCGACGCCTATCCGGCCTTCCTGTCCGGCGGCCAGCAGCAGCGCGCAGCGATTGCACGGGCCTTGGCGATCCAGCCTTTGGTCATGCTGTTCGATGAGCCGACCTCGGCGCTCGATCCGCAGCTGGTCGGCGAAGTGCTGACCGTCATCGCCGATCTTGCCAAAGAAAAACGCACGATGATCCTCGTCACCCACGAGATGAAATTTGCCCGCAACGTCGCCAATCACATTGTCTTCCTGGCCGAGGGCGTCATCGACGAACAGGGAACGCCGGACGAGATCTTTGGCAATCCGAAGTCTGAACGCCTGAAGAAATTCATCAGCTCCATCCACTAAAATTAAAAACCACGAAAACCAAAAAAGGGAACAGCATGAAAAAGACGCTCAAAACCATCGCCTTCTCGCTTGCTCTGGGCATTGTTGCCGCCGGTGCCGTTGCGGCCGAGCCCCTCAAGGTCGGCTTCGCGGCCGAGCCCTATCCGCCCTTCACTTCGCCGGACGCCTCGGGCAACTGGGAAGGCTGGGAAGTGGAGTTCGAGAAAGCTATCTGTGCTGAAGCCAAGCTTGAGTGCGTGATCACGCCGGTCGCCTGGGACGGTATCATTCCGGCACTGACCTCCAAGAAGATCGACATGATCATCGGATCGATGTCGATCACCGAGGAACGCCTGAAAACCATCGATTTTTCCGACAAATATTACAACACCCCGACCGGCGTTATCGGTCCGAAGAGCGAAACCTTCGAAGCCACCCCGGAAGGCCTGAAGGGCAAGACGATCGGCGTTCAGGTGTCGACCATCCATCAGGTCTATGCCAACAAGTATTTCGGTGAAAACGGCGCGACCGTGAAGGAATACCAGACGCAGGACGAGGCCAACAACGACCTCGCCGCCGGCCGTCTCGACGCGGTGCAGGCCGACAGCATCGCACTCGGCGCGTTCCTGAAGAGCGACCAGGGCAAGGAATGCTGCGACCTGAAGGGCATGGTCAAGGATGACCCGGCCATCCTCGGCGCCGGCGTCGGCATCGGCATCCGCAAGGGTGAGGACGAGCTGAAGGGCAAGCTGAACGCCGCCATCAAGGCCATCCGCGCCAACGGCACCTACGACACGTTCTCGAAGAAATATTTCGACTTCGACGTCTACGGCCAGTGATGATCTAACCGCCTGCGGAGGGCTCGCCCCCTCTGTCGGCGACGCCGACATCTCCCCCACAAGGGGGGAGATTGACCCCAACTATTGCGCCTCCCTGACATTGCAGCCGGTGCGTGAAAAGAATGATCTCCCCCCTGAGGGGGAGATGTCACGCAGTGACAGAGGGGGGTGATGCCGCAGACGCAGAGCCCCCCGGTAAAGAGGACCCATGGCCGATCCTGTATCCTTCATAAACTGGAGCCTTCTGGCACTTGAGCCGCCCGGCTGGGGTGGCGTGCTGTTGCGCGGCCTTTTGAATTCAATCCAGATCGCCATCGGCGGCTATGCCTTCGGCCTGCTGCTCGGCATCGGCGGCGCATGCGGCAAGCTCTATGGCGGCCCGATCACCCGCGACCTGATGGAATGCTACACGACCATCGTGCGCGCCGTACCGGAACTGGTTCTGATCCTGCTTCTCTATTACGCGGGCACCGACGCACTCAATTACGTCCTCGGCCTTGTGGGCATCGGCCAGGTCGATATCAGCGGGCTGGTTGCCGGTATCTTCGTCATCGGCGTCGTGCAGGGCGCCTATACGACCGAGGTGCTGCGCGGCGCGATCAAGGCCGTACCGGCGGGCCAGATCGAGGCGGCGCGCGCCTATGGCATGTCTCCCTACAAGGTGATGACGCGGGTGACCCTGCCTGCCATGCTGCCCTACGCCATTCCCGGCCTTTCCAATCTCTGGCTGATTGCCACCAAGGACACAGCCCTTCTCGCCGTCGTCGGCTTCTCCGAACTGACGCTGGTCACCCGCCAGGCGGCCGGATCCACCAAGGCCTATCTGCTGTTCTTCTGTGCCGCAGGCGTTCTCTATCTGATGCTGACGCTTGTTTCGGATGTCATCATCAGGATCATCGAACGCCGGGCCCGGCGTGGCTTTGTGGAGCAGTCATGAGCGAGACGCCCACCACCGACATTACCACCCATGCTATGGCGATCACACCGGAAGACCTGCCGACGGCTGCGAGCTTCTTCAAGCCGCACCGCATCGTTCTGTTGGCGATAGCCGCCGGGCTCGTCTTCTGCATCGTCTGGTTCATGCGCTGGGACTGGATACCGCAATATCTGCCGCGGCTCGGCTACGGCATCATGATCACGCTGGCGATGCTGTTCAGCACGTCGATCCTCGGCTTTCTTCTGGCTGTTCCGCTTGGCCTCGTCCAAGTGACAGGCCCCTGGCCGCTGAAGGCGCTGGCGAAAGGCTTCTGCACGGTTGTTCGCGGTACGCCGCTGCTGCTGCAGCTCTGGCTTCTCTATTACGGACTTGGCTCGCTGTTTCCGCAGTTTCCGGCCATCCGCCAGTCGTTCCTCTGGCCGTATCTGCGCGAATCCTGGCCCTATGGTGTTGCCGCGCTGACCATCTCCTTTGCCGCCTATGAAGGCGAGGTCATGCGCGGCGCCTTTGCCGGCGTTCCAGCCGGCGAGATCGAGGCGGCGCGTGCCTATGGCATGAGCCGCTGGACGCTGTTTCGCCGCATCTGGCTGCCGCGCGCCATTCACCGCGCATTGCCGACGCTCAACGGCGAAACCGTGCTGCAATTGAAGGCAACGCCGCTGGTTGCCACCATCACCGTCATCGATGTCTATGCCGTTATCTCCAAGGTCCGGCAGGATACCTACATCACCTACGAGCCGCTTTTGCTGCTCGCGCTGATCTATATGTGCCTGACAGGAATTCTTGTCTTCGTCTTCCGCTATCTTGAAAATCGCATACCAACCCGTGGTGCCTGATATGACTTTGAACGTGAACCTGACCAACTCCATGCCGGAACTGGTGGCCATCCGCCACGACTTGCACGCCCATCCGGAACTGGGGCTCGAGGAGGTCCGCACCTCCAATTTCGTCGCCACTTGCCTGGAAGGCCTCGGTTATACCGTGACACGCGGCCTCGCCAAGACCGGCCTCGTCGCCACGCTGAAGAACGGCACCAGCAATCGTTCGATCGGCATCCGCGCCGATATGGACGCGCTGCCCATCTTCGAGGAAACCGGCCTCGACTACGCCTCCAAGACCCCCGGCCTGATGCATGCCTGCGGCCATGACGGCCATACGACCATGCTGCTGGGCGCTGCCCGCGCCATCGCCGAACGCAAGAATTTCGACGGCACCGTGCATCTGATCTTTCAGCCAGCCGAAGAAAATTTCGGCGGTGCCAAGATCATGATCGACGAAGGTCTATTCGACAAATTCCCCTGTGATGCCGTGTTTGCGCTCCACAATGAACCCGGCCTGCCCTTCGGCCAGTTCGCACTGCGCGAAGGCCCGATCATGGCGGCCGTTGACGAAGCGAAGATCACCGTTCACGGCCTTGGCGGCCATGGTGCCGAACCACAGGAAACCGCTGACCCGATCGTCTGCGGCGCGTCCATCGTCATGGCGCTGCAATCGATCGTATCGCGCAACATCCATCCGATGGACCCGACCGTCATCACCGTCGGCTCGTTCCACAGCGGCTCGGCCAGCAACATCATTCCGGAACGCGCCGAAATCGTCGTCGGCATCCGCTCGTTCGATCCAAAAGTGCGTGACGAACTGGAACGCCGCATCCGGCTGATCGCCGAAAACCAGGCGGCAAGTTATGGCATGCGGGCGACGGTCGATTATCACCGCAGCTATGACGCGACGATCAACCACAAGGCTGAAACGGATTTCGTCCGCGACCTCGCCGTGCGCTTTGCCGGCGCCGACAAGGTCGTCGATCTCGAACGCGCCTTCATGGGCAGCGAGGACTTCGCCTATATGATCAAGGATCGGCCGGGCACCTATTTCTTCCTCGGCTCCAGCGTCACGGGAAATGAGAAATCGCTGCATCATCCGGGCTATAATTTCAACGACGACCTGCTACCGATCGGTGCCGCGTTCTGGACAGAGCTAGCGGAAGCCTATCTCTCCCGGCCGTAACGGCTTCCAAAACGAAAAGGCCGCAGGAAGGGACATTCCTGCGGCAAATCGGGACAGTGTAGGCACGTCTATCGCAAGATGCGATCAGTCGAATGTTCGGGCCTGCACGCGCGGCAAAGCCTTGACCGGCGGTGCAGCCCATCTAGATCGGAGTCTGGCAAAGGTGCGGTTGTCATCATGCAACGCGGACCGCTCGACAGGTTTCTATCTTCGATAAAAGCAACCATATGTGGTTGGGTTTTCGGGCCGCTTAAGCCGATTGCTAAAATTTTATCGATGTCTCTTTTAAAGACAGTCCCGCCCAAATATCTCTTGTATCGGAAGAGCTTTTTTGAGCCTCTCCGGATCGGATGCAACTTTGCCGCAGGCGGGCGATTGTCGCAGTGTGACACTATGGTTGCAACGATGTCATTGACCTTTACCCCCAATAGCGCAGATTATGGCGCACGGGTTCAGGCACCGAACACACCGCGAAGGCAGGGGACCCGCCGGAGCGGGATCGGACACAACGACGGCTGCCAAACCTTTGAAAGGATTGTGCCGTGTTCGAGAGTTTTGACGCGACGTTGCTCGCTCGCATCCAGTTTGCCTTCACCGTATCGTTTCACATCATTTTTCCAGCCTTCTCCATCGGTCTTGCGAGTTTTCTCGCCGTGCTCGAGGCGCTGTGGTTGTGGAAAAAGGATCAGGTCTACATGGACCTGTTCAACTTCTGGAAGACGATCTTTGCCGTTGCCTTCGGCATGGGCGTCGTCTCGGGCATCGTCATGTCCTACCAGTTCGGCACCAACTGGAGTGTTTTTTCCGACAAGGCCGGACCGGTCATCGGGCCGTTGATGGGCTATGAAGTGCTGACCGCCTTCTTCCTTGAAGCCGGTTTCCTCGGCGTCATGCTCTTCGGCCTGCAACGCGTTGGCCCAAAGCTGCATTTCCTCGCTACCTTCATGGTCGCCTTCGGCACGCTGATCTCGGCCACCTGGATCCTCGCGGTCAATTCCTGGATGCAGACACCGGCCGGTTTCGGCATCAACGAAGTCGGGCAGTTCATTCCGCTCGACTGGTGGAAAGTGGTCTTCAATCCATCCTTCCCTTACCGCCTCGTCCATATGGTGCTGGCCGCGTATCTCACCACCGCCTTCGTGGTCGGTGCCGTCGGCGCGTGGCACCTCCTGAAGAACACCGCTCCACGGCGTTCGCGCACCATGTTCTCGATGGCGATGTGGATGGCGACGATCGTCGCGCCACTGCAGATCCTGGCTGGCGACTTCCATGGCCTCAACACGCTGGAACACCAGCCGGTCAAGGTCATGGCGATGGAAGGTCATTTCGACAGCCATCCCAACGGTGCGCCGCTGATCCTGTTCGGCATTCCGAACACGGCGGAAAAGCGCATCGACTACGCGGTCGAAATCCCGAAATTATCCAGCCTGATCCTCAAGCATGATCTGAACGCGCCGCTTGCCGGCCTTGACACTATCCCGGACAATCTCGAGCCGCCCGTCGCTGTGGTCTTCTGGTCCTTCCGCGTCATGGTCGCCATCGGCTTCGCCATGCTGGGCATCGGCCTGTGGAGCCTGTGGTGTCGGTTCAGGGGCACGCTCGATAGCAGCGACTGGCTGCATCGAGCCGCCGTCCTGATGGGGCCTGCCGGTTTCGTCGCCGTGCTCGCCGGCTGGATCACCACCGAGGTCGGCCGCCAGCCCTATACGATCTACGGCCAGCTGCTAACGGCCGATTCGATTTCGCCGATCGCAGCACCTGCCGTCGCTGCCTCGCTGATCGCCTTCATCATCGTCTACTTCTTCGTCTTCGGCTCCGGCACCTTCTACATCCTGCGGCTGATGAAACGCCTGCCGCGCGATCCGACGCCCGATCTCGACGACGGACCGATCAGAACCTCGGGCATCATGCCGGGTCCGGCGACCGGACACACCCATGGGAGCGCACATCATGGCCATTGACCTTCCCTTCATCTGGGCCGCCATCATTGCCTTTGCGGTGCTCGCCTATGTCATCCTCGACGGTTTCGATCTCGGCATCGGCATCCTCTTCCCGTTCTTTCCGGAAAAGCGCGATCGCGACGTGATGATGAATTCCGTCGCCCCGGTCTGGGACGGCAACGAGACCTGGCTGGTGCTCGGCGGCGGCGGGCTGCTCGCAGTCTTTCCACTGGCCTACTCGGTCATTCTGTCGGCCCTCTACGCGCCGATCATCGCCATGGTGCTTGGCCTGGTCTTCCGTGGCGTCGCGTTTGAATATCGCTGGCGCACCAAGCGTGGCGAGTTCTTGTGGAACTGGGCTTTCGCCGGCGGGTCGATGGTTGCGGCATTCGCACAAGGGGTGGCGCTCGGCGCCCTCGTCCAGGGTATCCCTGTGGCCAACCGCGCCTATGCCGGTGCCTGGTGGGATTGGCTGACGCCGTTTTCCATCGCCACCGGCTTTGCCATCGTGATCGGTTACGCCCTTCTCGGCTCGACCTGGCTGGTAATGAAAACCACTGGCGACCTTGCCGAAAAAGCCCGCAAGATCGCGTTGCGCACCTGCTTTGCCACCATCGCCGCCATGGGCATCGTCAGTCTGTGGACGCCGTTCCTTGAGCCCATCTATCTGGAACGCTGGTTCAAATGGCCGACCGCAATCTTCAGCGTCGTCGTACCTGTTCTGGTGCTCGGCTGCTTCGCGCTACTGCTCATGGGTATTCGCAGCAAGCGTGATGTCCAGCCGTTTCTGGCGGCACTCGGCCTGTTCGTCCTCGGCTTTGCCGGCATCGGCGTCAGCTTCTATCCCTATATGGTGCCGCCGTCGGTGACCATCTGGGATGCCGCAGCGCCGGATTCGAGCCTGGCCTTCCTGTTGTGGGGGGCAGCCTTCCTCGTGCCGATCATCCTGATCTACACCGGTTACGCCTACTGGGTGTTCCGCGGCAAGATGGACCCCGAGGAGGGCTATCACTGATGCCAGACGAAAACAGCGTTTCCAAAAAGCTCCTGTGGTTCGTCGGCCTGTGGTTTCTCGGCGTGCTGACCGTCACCGTCATCGGCTTTGCGATCAAACTCTCGCTCGGCGCCTAAGTGCCGGGCAACCGTCTCTCCGTGCAAAGCCTCGCTCCAGTTTCCCGCGCTACGTTGGAAGCACACGTTAGCAGGCAATGGCTTCCGCTCAGAGACAGGACCGCACCCTCCTCCGCGCAGAAGGTACTTGCCTGCTGATGTGACCATTTTCCGGATTGGCCACGCGCAGTGACGGTTCGGCAAGGACCGCTGACGTCACGAGGCAAGCCATGACCAAACTCTCGATCTGCATTCCCGTGGAAACTGCAGCGCAGGACGCCCTGCCGCTGGTGACGTTGCTCCTGGAAAACCAAAGCGCAGACTTCGAGATTGTCATCGCAAAACCTGCGAATGTTGCACTCCCCGGCACCCTACACGAGCTTGCTGCCGGCGGCGCAAATATCGTGATTGCCGAGGCAACAGCAGGGACCACCCGCCAGCATCTGTGGCGCCAGGCGGCTCTTGCTGCCAAGGGCGAATGGGTGACGCTGGTCAATCCTGCAGACATGATCGAAAGCGATCTCGCAATGATGGTCGGCTTTCTCGAAACAACGTCGCCCGAGGTCGATGCCCTGGCATGGAACGCCTTCCAGATCGACCGTCATGCCGAACCCGGCAACGCAAGCTCGGTCGCCATCCCGGCCAGTTACCATATCGAAAAACTCGACAAGACGGTGATGCTGAAGGCGTTCTTCTATTGGGAAAACAGCCTGAACAGCCCGAAAATGCCGTTCGGCCTCTACCACGCCGCTATCCGCCGGTCGCTTCTGGATGCACTGTTGCAACTGCCAGAGCCGCAGGAGTGGTCGACGCCGGTACCGCAATATGAGTGGGCGGCCAAGGTTCTTTTGTTCGCCAATGAACTGGCCTTCTGCGCCCGGCCGATGTCGGCCATCAACGTTGCCCCGTTTATCGCCGAACACCCCCTTCATCCCTGGAATTTCCCGTTCCATTCGGGCATCGGCATCGCCGGGGCGGTGGCAGAAGTTCAGTTTCATGTGTTGCGCGACCTCGGCACACCCTGGTCCGGCGGCAACGAGGCCTTCGTGCGCGCGCTGATGATCGACTGCATGATGGAAACCGGCCGCGAAGCCTACAAGAACAAGGGCAACGCCTATTTCGCCGCGCTGAAGGAATTCGAAGGCGGCCACCTAGCCCCCTTCTTCCGGCCGGAATTCCACGAGGTGCGGCAAAAGGATCAGCGGCGCGGCCTGCATGACGGGGCGCTGCTGATCGATCGTTTCGTCGCCGGCGCGCGCGACGCCAGGGAATTCTATACGACGGTCAAGCTGATGCTGGCGCCGGTCGGGTTGATCTGCGGTGGCGCTCTTTACGGCAAGGACACCAAGGCCGCATGAACCAGACCGCCTCGAGAATCTCCTATACCAGGCCCTCGATTACCGAGCTGGAAGTCGCCTATGCCGCCGACGCTGCCGCCAACGGCTGGGGCGACCGCTGCTACGACTACATCGTCCGGTTCGAGGACGGTTTCCGCCGTCATCTCGGCGTCACCCATGCGATTGCCACGTCCAGTTGCACTGGCGCCATGCATATGGGGCTTGCAGCGCTTGGCATCGGTCATGGCGACGAAGTGATCCTTGCCGACACCAACTGGATCGCCACGGCTGCCCCTGTCTTCCATCTCGGTGCCACGCCGGTTTTCGTCGATATCCTCCCCGACAGCTGGTGCATCGATCCGGTCGAGGTCGAGCGCCATATTACGCCGAAGACCAAAGCGATCATTGCCACCCATATCTACGGCAATCTTTGCGACATGGACCGGCTGCTGGACATCGGGCGCCGCCACGGCATCCCGGTGATCGAGGATGCGGCCGAGGCGATCGGTTCCGAATGGCACGGCCGGCGCGCCGGATCTATGGGCACGTTCGGCACCTTTTCCTTTCACGGCACCAAGACGCTGACGACAGGCGAAGGCGGCATGTTCGTTACCAGCGACGATGCACTGTTCGAAAAGGTGCTGACGCTCAGCAATCACGGCCGCGCCCGCAACCAGAAAAAGCAGTTCTGGCCGGACGATGTCGGCTTCAAGTACAAGATGTCAAACATTCAGGCCGCCCTCGGCTGTGCCCAGCTTGAGCGTATCGAGAGCCTGATCACCCGCAAGCGCGAGATCCTCTCAAGCTATGCCGAAAGGCTGAAAGTCTATCAGAGCATCAGCCTCAACCCCGAGAACACCGGTACCGTCAACGGCGCCTGGATGCCGACTGCGGTGTTCGACCGCGACATCGGTATCACCCGTGAGATGCTGCAGCAGGCATTCAGCGCCGCCAATATAGACGCGCGCGTTTTCTTCCACCCGTTGACCAGCCTGCCAATGTTCCCGGAACGGCGCGACAACCGGCATGCCTGGGATATCCCCGAACGCGCCATCAACCTGCCGAGCTATCATGACATGACCGAGGACGAGATCGGACGCGTGACCGATGTCATCGTCGGCCTGATCGACAGCCGGGCAGCCGGCGAACCACTTCTGGCAAAATCCGCTTGAAAAACCGGCCATCAGTCCATGTAGCCTCCAATAGCCGTCCTGAATGACAAAGGCACACCATCCCATGACAACCAAAGACGATCGCCAGGAATTTGAAGCGCACCGGCAGGAAATGTGCCTGGCACTTGGCAAGGATACAGAGGTCTTCAAGCAGTCGATCGACACGATGCTGGCGCTCGACACCTATGACTACTCCTACCTCTGGAGCTGGATGGGCGTTCCGATCATCCAACTGCCGGCCGACATCATGGCGACACAGGAAATCGTCTGGAATACGAAGCCCGACATCATCATCGAAACCGGCGTCGCGCGCGGCGGCTCGATGATTTTCATGGCGTCGCTCTTGGCAATGACCGGCAACGACAAGGGCAAGGTCATCGGCGTCGATATCGACATCCGCGCCCATAACCGCGACGCGATCGAAACGCATCCGATGGCGAGCCGCATCGCCCTTATCGAAGGCGGCTCCGTCGATGACAGCACCTTGCAGGCCGTTCGCGATCTCATTCCGGAAGGTGCAAGGGTCATGGTCGTTCTCGACAGCGACCATTCCTACGGTCATGTACTGGCCGAATGCCGTGCCTATGGTTCTCTGGTGACACCCGGCTGCTATCTTGTGGTGGCAGATACGGCTGCGGGTCATCTGACAGAAGATCAAGCACCGAAGAAACGCTCGAAATCCTGGTTCAAGGGCAACGATCCGTTGACTGCGGTCAATGACTATCTGAAGGAAAACGATCGCTTCCAGGTCGATCCAGTCATCAACGGCAAGCTTGTGCTTGCTTCCTCTCCGGGCGGATACTGTGTCCGTCTGCCAGACACGGCCTGACGCGCAGTCTATTTCCCTTTCAAAGGCCCGTATCTTGCCGAGGCGAGATACGGGCCTTTGTATTTCTGTGCCCTGTTTGCGAATGAAACCCCGCGAGCAGGCCGACATATCCTGCAGTTAGACCGCCAGCGTGATCTTGTCGATCCGGCCCCCGATCTGCGCGCCGATATAGAGATTTTCGTAGCACTTCGCCGGAAACCCGGCTTCCTTCATGTGAAATGCGGTCTCGTCGATGTCGTACTCGACCCGGCGCAGCTCGACATGCCCATCCTCGAATGTCGCAAATGCGGCGCGCGGATCGCCATCGCGCGGCTGGCCGACGGCACCAGGGTTGCAGAAGGTCTTGCCGTTCACGTCGAGCAGCACCTGCACATGGGTATGCCCGGCAAAAAACGTCTCGGCCTCTGCGGGAATATCCGTCTCTGCAATCGCATAGAGGTACTGATCGACCGGATCCTGCCAGCCGCCATGGATGAAATAGGCCGAACCCTCGATAATGCAGGACCGCGACTGCGCCAGCCAGACGACCTGCTCCGGCGAGATGATGCCCCGCTGGTACTCGGTAATATCCGACACCAGCTTCGAGCGCGGGCAGCCCTCGCCGCTGACGATGTAGTGATCGTGATTGCCGAGGATATTGACGACGCCTCGGGCGCGTAGCAGATCGACGCATTCACCCGGTTGGGCATAATAGCCGACGACGTCGCCGAGCGAGATGATCGTTTCGCAGCGGAGCGCATCGATCTCTTCCAGCACCGCCTTCAATGCCGGCAGGTTACCGTGAACGTCCGAAATGATTGCGATCATGTCACCACAAGGTCTTCGTAATAGCGCCAGCCGCGCCCGGGGCGGATTTCGGGTGCTGGCGGTCTCTTGCCGTGCAGATAATACGCGACCGACATGGCGGCCTCGTTATAGCCGAAGGCGGCGCGCAGCGACGTGCTGCTGGAGAAACGCGGGTTGATCTCCAACAGATAAGGCGTCTCGCTGTCCATGCGGAACTGGTAATTCGTCGGCCCTACCGGCTTGAAGATCGCCGCAAGCCGGGTCACTGCTTCAGCCAAAACAGGGTGATCGACAACCTCGGCATATTGCGTATTACCGGCGACCGAGAGCTTTCGCCGGAAGATGATCGGTGGCAGCGCCGTGCCGTCGCCGAAGCCGAAGGAGCCGACGGTGAATTCCTGCTCGTCGCTGCCGATGAACTTCTGGATCAGGAATTCATCCCTGCTCTTGCGGCTCCAATAGTTGAAATCGTCCTCGTCGCGCAACACGGCGATGCCGCGCGAACCATTGCCTTGGCGGGGCTTCAAGAGCAGCGGCAGGCCGAGTTCCTGAACACATTCCGTCCAGCCTGCTCCGAGAAGCGCCGGAATGGCAGGCAGTCCAAGCCGCTCCAGTTCGATGCCGAAATCCCATTTGTCCTGCGCCAGCTCGATGACTGTAGGATCGTTGAGCACAATACGCGCATTGAGGTCGGCGAAAGCTATCCGGTTCCGGCTGAAGAACAGGACGTCGAGTTCGAGCCCCGGCAGCACGAGATCGACGGCCTCGGCGACCAGCAGGCTTTTCCAGAAGCCGAGATAGGCGTCCGAACTCTCGTCAACTACCGGCTTGGCAAAAAACGCATCGCACCAGTAGGGGCCGATGCCGTTCGGATCGCGGTCCACACCGATGACCCGCACCGAAAGCCCCGACAAACGCAGCGAGCGGATAATCCCCTGCCCGATCAGCGCACCGACCGCTGTGACCACGACAGTGATAACCGGAGATGAATTGTCTGGCTTCTCTGCCGTCATGTGATGTCCATCGGCCCGAAGGCCTTGACTGTACCGGCATCCCTGATCATATTGATACCTTGGCGCATGCCGATCGCAGGCCCTAAACCTAGCCGCTCAAAGGTTTCGGCAGCGTGGGGGAAATGAATAGGCCGGAAGGGTGGCTTTTCCGGTGCGATGACGACCTTGCCTCCTTCGCCGAAAACCTCGTAAGCGATGTGCGCTATCTCTTCGAACGTCAGCGATTCCGGATGCACGACATTGAGAATTCCCGTCGTGCCGCAGATTGCTGCCTGGATCATCATCTCTGCAGCATCCCGAACATGCAGGAAGTTGCGAACGCCATCGGATCGCGGCATGCGCATATCCTTCCCATCCGATGCATAGGCAATGACGCGTCCGAACCAAGGCTGATGCCCGCAGCAACAGCCGGCGGTATCGTACAGTTGCGCAAACCGAAGACTGGAGAAAAGCTTGTTCTTCCTCTCCAAAGCCCAGCTCATGACCTGCTCGGCAAGCCCCTTGGTGAGACCATAGGATGTGAAATTGCCGCGTCCTAGCGTCGGATCGGAAAATATTGATCCGGCGTAGATCAATGTCTTGGCATCCAGTTGCTGCACCAAATCCGCGACCGGTAGGGCACTTGCCGCATTCATTGAAAAATTCTGGCGAACCCCGTCATCGTCATCGCCGAAAAAGCTCGCTGCGCAGTGAAAAACCACATCGGCACGAAAGCCATTTTGTATGATCGCCCGCTCGCTGCGAAGATCGAAATAGATATCATCATCCGTCGATCGCCCGATCATTATCGTGGCAACGCCTCGTGCATTCAGCCGTTCAATCAACTGGCTACCAAGCATGGAGCGTGCCCCGATAATGGCAGCAGTCTTCATTGCACGGTGGCTTCCATCAGCAGGGCAACGCAAAGGTCGGGAAAATCGATGCCCACACGCAGCATCGCCTCAAGGTTCTCCTGAAAGTCCGGCAATGTCTTGAGAACGGCCAGCGGCAGCGGCTTGAGGTAAATCCCCTCTTCGAGGCTGACCGCATAGCCGTGGCTCTGCATCTCCTGCTTCAGCGTATCGCGGCAATATTGGCGCTTGTGCCCGAGAGCGTGATCGTTGGCATTGAGGCTGTAGATATCATCGATCTTGCCAAGTTCGACACCAAGCCGCCGGTTCATCGACTTGGCGTTGGGAACCGCGACGAAGATACGCCCGCCTGGCTTCAGAAACCGCTTGAAGCGGTCAAGCAGCACGCCCGGATTATCGACATGCTCCAAAATGAACCCCATGACGATGACATCGAAGCGCTCTTCCGTGTCAAAATTCTCGAAATAGGAGAACACGACTTCACCCGCGAAATCCGGGCTTCTTTCCTTGAACAGATCAATGACCAGCTGCGAGCCCTCAATGATCACATGGCGATCGCAGGCCGCGTTGAAAAGACCCGGCGTATAGCCATGGCCGATGCCGAGCTCCAGAATGGAACTGACCGAACCGAACCGCCGGATAATCCGCTCCGGATACCAGTTGAGGATAAGATCATTCTCAATCGCAGTCGCGGCATTCGGCAGATACTCGGATGAGACTGCATCGAGATTTTCTGTCGTCATTGCGTGAATTCCTTCCAACCGATCGTTCCCGAATGAATCAACCCGGCGCCCTCCGCACCGCAATTGGCGATCAGATCCAATGCGGTCACATAAGGGGTGAAGTCGCCGTGCAATTGTGGATAGGGCGTGCGCTCGTAACGCATATATTCGACGGAGATACCTTTCTCCTCGAACAGCCCATGGTTCAGATAGTTTCGGGCGCCGTGCCCGGTGATATAAGCTGTCCCTTGCAGATGCTCGACAATGTCGCAGACGCGCTCGCTGCTTGCGCCGGGAACCGGCAGTGCTTGCGACGAGAGGAACTGCGGCCGGTCCAGGCCGAAATAGGCGGCGAGCTCCAGCATGGACTGGCGAGATATGTCGGCGACCGACGATGCAGCCTGCGCGAAAACACTATCGACTAAGCCGAGCATATCGTCGCGAAATGGCGCTTTCAGATAAGCCTGACGCAGGATTTCGCGATGTTTGCTCCGCCAATCCGTCCGGTCGTCAAGCATCACTTCGTCAATCCGCTGGCCGAGATGATAGTCGCGCAAGGGCAGCGTCATCCAGCTGACGCCATTGACGCCCTTGACTTGGACACGGTTGCTGAAACTGCCCTTTGAATACTGCACGTCGTCATAGTGAACGAAGACATCCGCCAAGCGGATCTGCTCCAGCAGACCCACCCAGGGAAAGTACATAGACTGTGAAATAACGATATTCCGGCTCATGATCCGTTCAAGCTGGCCCGACTTTTACCGGAGGCCGCCACCATGGCAGCATCTCCAGACAATTTGACAGCGCGACCGTATCGCCAAAGCCTTTCGCGAGGCTGGTTGCCGGCCATCCGTTCAGCCGTCGATCCAGACGAGATCAAGGCCCGGCCGGTGGAGGGCTGCCTGGCCGGCAATGGCGGCGCGGGCCTTCAGCGGATTGAGGCCGACAAAGACGACATCGACGTCGTCATCGAGTTTCGATGGTGACAAAACCGGCCGGTTGAAATGCACGGAGCCTTGCAGCTTTGGATTCTGGTCAAGGAAGACGCGGAAATCGACATCCGCTTCGATCCGGCTGCAGATCCAGCTGCCGTAGAAACCGGAGCCATAGACCGCCGCGCGCTTGCCAGAAAACTGCTTGGCCGCGTCATCCAGGCGAATAGTCGCCTGCTTCCAGAAGGCGCAAATTTCCCTGGCTTTTTTTGCGGCATGGGCGGCTTCCTGGCGGTCGGGAGCACTTGTCACCGGCTGTTCGCAGCAGACCGCCACGATGAAGAATGCACCCGGAAACGCAGTACTATCCACCGTTTCCAGCATGAAACCGGACAGTGCCAGCGCCCGTTTGATCGACGCGATGCTAAAATGATTGAGATGGTCGGCAACCGTCATATCGCCGGGATTGGCGGCCACGTCCGGCATGGACAGGAGAAGTCGGCCGCCGGGAGCAAGCAGCCCGCGCAACGTCTTCAGGAAGGAAACGGGCTCGGCCACATGCTCGATGACGAAATGGCTGATGATCGCCTGGAACTGGCCAGCCCATGCATCCGGCACGCGATAGCTCGCTTGGTTCTCGGGTTTCACCCAGCTATTCCATGCCGGCACGTAGTCGCGGCTGACATCGAAGACGTGCGGATGTAGATCATCACGCGCCATGCACATCTTGCGCAACGTGTCCGCCTTGCCGGCACCATAGTCGAGGATGGAGGTGCCCTGCGGTAAGTCCAGAAGACGCAGGCCGATCGCGGCCTGATGGTCGGTCCTGAAGATCGGCGTTCCGTCCGCAGCCACGGCGAAGACCTGGTCGTGATCGTCCGATTCCAGGGAAATCCGGTAGGTCGTATCGTAAAAGCTCTCGATATCCGGCAGATCGGCGCATTGTGCGTGACCGCACTCGTCGCAGACATAGACCAGTGTCGGGATATCGATGAAGGCCATCATCGACGTCAGGGCAGGCGCAGAGGCCTCATAGGAGGGCTCGGAAATGTGCGATCCGCAGACCCGGCATGCGGTCATACCGCCCTCTCCCCATCCGTCACCAGTTCCGGCAGAACCTTCGCGAAATCGACGCCGGCGGCAAACGATCCGCACCAGCCGATGCGGGTACCGAGTGGATCGGCGAAATTGAAATAGCGGAACTGGATGCTCCAGCGCGGCATGGCCGATACGTTATGTCCACCCTGATGCATGGTCAGGAAGTCCATCAGGATCAGGTCACCCGGCTGGGTCAACGGTGCAACCTTCTCGTATTTCGCCAGACGTTTCTCGGCACCGTCCATGTAAAGCGCGTAGGCGCCGCTTTTGCCGAGACCAGCGTCGTCGCGGTAGACCGGGATCAGGCCTTCGGCATGGGAGCCTTCAGCAATCTGGACCGGCCCCATATCCTGTGTCACCGGCAGAAGTGGTGTCCAGAACACGATGCCATCGAGACTACGAAGCTGGCCCGGGAATTCCTGATGCCACTGCGCGCGGAATTTTTCCTCGCCCGGATTGTCGATACGGATGCCATAACCTCCAGCCGCAATGCCCGGAATGGAGCCCGGATGCAGATGCTGGAACACCGTCTGATTTACGGTCTTGGTGACGAGCTGCATGAAGGCAGGGATTTGCTTGACCGCATCATAGACCTCGCCGCCCCAGGCGCGGTTTTTGGCGATCAGGGCCGGATAGGCCTTGGTCATCGCATTCCAGGACGTGTCCGTCGGCGCATCGACATCGTATTTGCCGCAGAGCAGCTCCAGGATGACGCGGATACCTTCCTGGATCGGCGCCACATCGCGCTGCGCATCATAGAACTGCGGCAGCATCGTATAGCCCTTGGTGGCGAAATCTTCCTTGGCCGAGGCGGGAATGATGACTTCATTCTGAATCATGCTTTGCATCCTTTTCTGGGTCACGAAATCCGCGCCAATGTGACTGCGGAACATTGGCAACCCGGTTCCCAAACCGCAATCGAGCTCCGTTGCTGTATTCGCCAACCAGCCGATACGGTCATCAGGCAGCCCTGTAATTTTCGTTCAGATTCAGTTTCAACGTCTCTGGGGACACCAACATCTGAGCGACAAAATGATAAAGTTCGGCTGGTGTCTGAACCCCGCCAATCTCTTCGTCCATAAAGACTTGCTTGTCGGAAACACCCGTGAAGAACTGTCCTACCAACGGATCCACAAAATCAACCGGCTGGAAGCGCTTCAAATATTTTCCGCCGTGCCACTTTGCAAGGACGGCACGATAGCCTTCGATAGCTCTATCATTGTCTTGCTGAGTTGCCATGAGGCTGCAACTGTTGCCGCACGCTTCGGCAAAATTACCCTCCCAGCCTTGCATCGGGCTGTATCCATATCGTGTCAGGAACCAATGCTGCACCTGTGCGATGCAGGCTGTCAGTCCCAAGGGTGTGGGAAACGGAAAATCCTTCATATGGGGGTCGTCATCAATATTACGCCCGGTTTCGCGCGCGAATATCGCGAGTTGCTCCTTCACATTGTCAGCCGTTTTGATCTTCGCCGAATTGCTTTTCGCGCAGGACCCGAGAACCGAAAATGGGCGCCCCGAGTAAACCATATGCTCGGCAGTCACGAGCACTTTACAAATATTCTCGAAATCGACGACCGGATATTCACAGTATTTTCCGCCAAATTTTACCTTGATTTTGTCCATCACACGTTTCGAAACAGCGCCGTGATAGAAACCAAAGGCCATATTCGGAGTCGGGGCACCACCCTTCCAGGAAAAGAAATCCTGGTAAGCCGTTGCCCGTGGAACGGAGTACACCTCAGTATCCAGACTTGCGGCAACGTTACAACGCTGCGGCCGGTTTCCAGGCCAATTGAACGTTAGCCGACTCCAAATGAGAACGTCCGTCGCCGGTTGTTCGGCCTGGGAACGGCGGATCAGGTCGGCAACGTTGACATCGACGTAATCATCATCGCCGATCATGCAGATGAATTCGCCGGTGGCGGCCTCAACGCTCCGATCCCAGTTTTCGACCATCGGCAAGACCCGGTCCGCCGAAGGCAGATATTTCACGCGTGGGTCGCCAAGAAATTCCTCCATGAAGTCGTTCATGATCGAAGGGTCATCGGAATTATCAGCGAAAACATACTCGACATCCATGCGCATATTCGCCAGCTGGCTTCTGATCGTTTCCTGAAAATAGATCTGGCGGTTACGCGATGGCACACAAATCGTCAGTTTCGGCAGGGCGAACATGAAATTTCTCCGTTTGCCGCAGACTAGCGGCGAAGGCTTTTGCGAAGCTTGCCCGCGGCCCTTTGGCCATAAGTCCGGTTTTCGGCTTTCCAGCCGTGGCATGGCTTGATAAGCACCGTCGCATGCGGCCTTGCGATACAGCAGAGCCGTGATGACGTATCCGGAGGCCCCTATGCAGAAAAGCCCGGCAGACTGTGCCTCGATGGTCGAGATCCGCGCCGAGATCGACCGTATCGATGAAGCCTTGATGGCGCTTTTTAAGGAGCGCTGGGGCTATATCGGCCGCGCTGCAGAGATCAAGAAACCGGCCGGGTTGAAGGCCGATATCCCCTCACGCGTCGATGAAGTGCGGCTCAATGCCCGCCGCAGCGCCGCGATGGCGGGGCTCGATCCGGATTTCTACGAGGACCTCTGGGCACGCCTGATCCGGCATTCGATCACGCATGAGCAGATCATTCTCGGTGAAAACGGACAATAGCCGGACAACGGCGTTCAGCCTATCTTTACGCTGGCCGTCTCGGCTTTCTTGGCCGGCGCATCGACCGTGACGTCCGGCAAAACGGCAACAGAACCGTCAGCTACGGATGCACCGTCAGCGTCGGCACCGCTGTTACGAACTTGCCACCCCAATCGCTGATATACGAAAGCTGCTGTCTGATTTCGGCCTGAAGGTTCCATGGCAGTATCACCACTCTTTCCGGTTTTTCGGCTTTGAGGAATTCTTCCGTAACAACCGGTATCCGGCTGCCGGGAAGCAGGAGGCCCTGCTTGGCGGGGTTCTTGTCGACGACGAACGGCAACAGGTCTGGCTTGACGCCGGAAAAGTTGATCAGCGTGTTGCCCTTGGCTGCAGCGCCATAGGCTGCGACTTTCAGGCCGGCCCGCCGGCTCTCGATCAGGAATGTCAGGAAACCATCGCGCACGCTTTGCGCAGCCGTCTGAAAGTCAGTGTAGAAGGCATCGCTGAGCATTCCCGCGGCCTGCTCTTCAGCCAGCGTTGCCGCCACGGCTGCGGTGACCGCATGTTTTCCGGTATCGCTGCGTTGCGCGAATACCCGCAGGCTGCCGCCATGCCATGGCGTTGTCTCGACATCAAAGACGGACAGGCCATTGGCTTCGAAGACGCGGCTGACGGAGGTCAGCGACAGGTAGGAATAGTGCTCGTGGTAGGCAGTATCGAACTGCGCCTCGCACACCATGTTCAGCAGGTGTGGAAACTCGAAGGTCGCGACGCCGTTTTCTTTCAGCAGGCGCGCGAAGCCGGCGACGAAATCGTTGATGTCGGGAACGTGGGCCAGCACATTGTTGGCGGCCGTCAGGTCGGCGGAACGGCCCTCCGCTGCCAGCTTTTCGCCAAGTGCCTCGCCGAAAAACGCCTCGACGATCTCGATGCCCTTGGCCCGCGCCGCAGCCGCCGTGCTCGCCGTCGGCTCGATGCCGAGGCAGCCGATGCCGCGTTCCCTGGCATACTGCAAGAGATAGCCGTCATTGGCGGCGACCTCGATAATATGAGACGCTGCCGTCAGGCCGAAACGGGTCTGCATATCGGCGACATAGCGCTTGGCGTGATCAAGCCAGGAGGTCGAAAACGAGCTGAAATAAGCGTAGCTCGAGGAAAAGAACGTCTCGCGATCGGCAAAGTCCTCGGTCTGGACCAGGCGGCATTCCCGGCAGCAGCGGATGACCAGCGGATACCAGAGTTCCGGCAGGTGACGTTCACCGGGATTGACGTAGGAATTCGATGGAGGCGCTGTGCCAAGATCGAGGAAGGGCAGCATATGCGTCGATCCGCAGTGACGGCATTTCATGCGGCTACTCCACGATAGTCCGCCGACAGCAACGGATGCGCCGCATCGCGTGGCGACAGGTTGACGACCGGCAGCGGCCAGTCGATGCCGAGTGCGGGATCTTCCGGATTGAGCCCCCCCTCGGAGGAAGCCGCATAGGGCTCCGAATGGGCATAGATCATCCGCACGTCATCGGTCAGCGCCTGGAAACCATGCGCGAAACCCGCCGGAATCAGCAGGGAGCAGGCATTGTCTTCCGACAGTTCAACGGAAAAATGCTGCAGGAACGTCGGCGATTGCGCACGGATATCCACGGCGATATCGAGGATGCGGCCACGGGTGCAGGTGACGAGCTTGATCTCGGCATGGGGCGGGCGCTGGAAATGCATGCCGCG
Source organism: Pararhizobium sp. (assembly GCF_965279435.1). NCBI lineage: Bacteria > Pseudomonadati > Pseudomonadota > Alphaproteobacteria > Hyphomicrobiales > Rhizobiaceae > Pararhizobium > Pararhizobium sp. The sequence continues at coordinate 2,090,443 of NZ_CBDIHY010000003.1, read as the reverse complement.
CACCGTGCCCTTGTGGAGCGTGCCGGTTTCGTTCAGTTGGGCGATGCGCCCCTGCCAGCCGAAGACCGCAAGATCTTCCTCGCAGAACAGCCGCGACAGGAAGCCACGATCGTCCGACATGGTTTTGCGGTTGATGACACAAAGCCCCTTGAGCGGCGTCGCATGCGCCGTGAACCGCGCGCTCATCCGGCTGCCCGCAAAGGTTCGTCCTTGGTGGCAAGCCCGGCAAAATCGCGGATATCGCCAAGGCACAGCTCAAGCGCTGCCTGTCCCTGCCCTTGCGCCCGGTACCATTCCATCGTCCGCTTGACGGTCTCCGCCAGACGCCAACGCGGCTGGTAGCCGAGATCGGCGCGCGCCTTGGCACTGTCGAGCACCAGGTAGCCCGCTTCGTGCGGTCCGTCCGTGCCATCGCCAAGCACCATAGCTCCGCCACCGAAGTGCCGCTCAGCCATCTTGAGGACTGCGCCAACAGAGGCCGCTTCACCATGATCCGGACCAAAATTGTAGCTCTCGCAACCATCCGGCATCTGCCACAGACGCTCAGCCAATCCCATGTAGCCGCCCAGCGGTTCGAGCACGTGCTGCCAGGGGCGCACGGCGCGCGGACGGCGCACCTGCAATGTCTCGCCGCCTTGCCAGGCCCGGACTGCGTCGGGGATCAACCGGTCTTCCGCCCAGTCGCCGCCGCCGATGACATTGCCGGCGCGTGCCGTGGCAAGACCGATCTTGCGGGCCGCAAAGAACGAGGCGCGGTAGCTTGCCGCGACGATCTCCGCCGCTGCCTTGCTGGCGCTGTAGGGATCGTGGCCGCCGAGTGGGTCGCTTTCCATAAAGGCAAGACCCGTCTCGGCATTGTGGTAGACCTTGTCGGTGGTCACCACGACGATCGAGCGCACATCCTCCGACACCCGCAGGGCGTCGAGCAGGTTGGCGGTACCGATGACATTGACGTCGTAAGTCTCGGCCGGATTGCGGTAACCCGCCCGCACCAGTGCCTGCGCCGCCAGATGGAAGACAATCTGCGGCTTGGTCTTCAGGACATGATGGGTAACGGCATCACGGTCGCGGATATCGATAATGCCGGGGCCGTCCATACCGCCACCAAGCAGCAGATGCAGCGAGGGGTCGGTCTGCGGTGCCAGCGACAGGCCCGAGACGTCGGCCCCCAGTTCGCGCAACCATAGAGCCAGCCAGCTGCCCTTGAAGCCGGTATGTCCCGTGACAAGAACCCGTTTTCCGCGCCAGAATTCATTCGTCATTGTCATCACCAGCTCTTCCAGGGTGGGGCGCCGCTCTGCCACAGGCTTTCAAGGTGGTTCTTGTCGCGCAACGTATCCATCGGCTGCCAGAAGCCGTCGTGGAAGTACGCCTGCAACTCACCTTCGCTGGCCAGTCCCATCAGGGGCTCCCCTTCCCAACTTGAATGATCCGCCTCGATCCGGTCGATGACGCGGGGTGAAAGCACGAAGAAGCCGCCGTTGATGAAGCCGCCCTCGCCTTCCGGTTTTTCGATGAAGCCCTGGACCTCGGTGCCCTCCAGCTGCAGCGCGCCATAGCGCGCCGGCGGCCGCACAGCCGTCACCGTTGCCTGCTTGCCATGGCTTTTGTGGAAGGCGATGGTCTTGCCGATGTCGACATTGCCGACACCGTCGCCATAGGTGAAGCAGAAGGCTTCCTCATCCTTGAGGTAGGATGCGACCCGCTTGAGGCGGCCGCCGGTCATCGAGCTTTCGCCGGTGTCGACCAGCGTCACGCGCCAGTTCTCGGCGCTCTGGCGGTGGAATTCGATCGAGTTTTGTGACAGGTCGAACGTGATGTCCGACATGTGCAGGCCGTAATTGGCGAAATATTCCTTGATCACATAGCCTTTGAAACCACAGCAGATGATGAAGTCACGCACGCCGTGGGCGTAGTAGAGCTTCATGATGTGCCAGAGGATTGGCCGCCCGCCGATCTCGATCATCGGTTTCGGCTTCAGATGGGTTTCTTCGGCGATGCGCGACCCGAGGCCGCCGGCAAGAATGACAGCTTTCATCCGCCCCTCCTGTTAGACGCAAAGACAATCGCGGGCGGCACCGGCGATGGCTTGGCGAGAGGAAGCAGGATTGCAGTTAGGCACCGATGGAGCAGAACCGGGGCCACGCGCCGCCTTCGACTGCAGGGGCCTAGCCCTTGCGGTCAAACGGTTTTTAAGGCGCGAAAACTCCATCATGCTCTAGGTCCAGTCAGTCTATTCTGACCGATACCCTAGAGGGTGAAGCTGTCGTCAAACTGGAGAGGCCGTATGGGCACAGCCGGCCGCCTGCCCGGCATCAACCGAACAGGCTCTAAACACACCGGATATCAGAAGGAATTCTTCCGCATCAGGTGCAATTCCCAATCCAGCGCGCTGCGGATGATACCGTTCAGATCGTCATACTGTGGCACCCAGCCAAGCTCCTGCTTGGCCAGTGCGGGATTGGCGACGATCATCGCAGGGTCTCCTGCGCGACGCTCGGAGAATGTGACAGGAAAGTCTTCGCCATGCACCTCACGCACGGCGTCGAGCACTTCGAGCACCGAGAAACCGTGGCCATAGCCGCAATTGGCGGCCAGCGATCCACCGCCGGCGCGCATGCGCTGCAGGGCCTTCAGATGTGCCTGAACCAGGTCCCAGACATGGATATAGTCGCGCACGCAGGTTCCGTCTGGGGTCGGATAATCAGTGCCGAAGACGCTCATCGACTGGCGTTTGCCAAGCGCGGTGGCGCAGGCGACCTTGATCAGATGGGTGGCAAGTGCGGAAGATTGGCCGCTGCGTCCTTTCGGATCGGCACCGGCGACGTTGAAATAGCGCAACGCGGTATAGGTGAATGCATGTGCAGCCGCAGTGTCGCGCAGCATGATCTCGGTCATCAACTTCGATGAACCGTAGGGCGATTCCGGCTTGAGGTTGACGCTCTCCGTCACCGGCTCCAGCACGTCCGGCGTGCCGTACACCGCCGCCGTCGAGGAAAACACGAAATAGGGGATACCGGCTGCGACCGCACTGGCGATCAGGCTGCGCGATTTGACCGTGTTGTTCTCGTAATAGCCGAGTGGATCGGCAACCGATTCCGGCACGACGATCGAGCCGGCGAAATGAATGATGGAATCGATGTCGTTGTCGGCAAAGATCTGCTGCATCAGGGCCGTGTCAGCGATATCGCCTTCATAGAAACGGGCTTCCGGCGCGATTGCCCAGCGAAAGCCGGTCGACAGGCGGTCGATAACGACGACCTGTTCGCCAGCATCGAGCAATGCCCAGACCATGTGGCTGCCGATATATCCGCCGCCGCCCGTTACCAATACCGCCATTGCCTGCTCCTGCGCTGTTCACGTGAGCGGGATAAAACCCGTTCACGGCGCGATGCACAAGGATTATGTGCACTATAGAGCGGTCAAAGCAGGATCAGAGCGCAGCGATATAGCCCGCCAGCCGTTCGGCCGCGATGGCGATCTGCTTGGGATCGCGCAGGAAACAGGCACGCATAAACAACGATCCGCCCTCGCCGAAGGCGGTTCCGGGTGCAAGGCCGACGCCGGTCTTGTCGACGATATCGAGGGCCGCGCGCCGGGCATCGGTGACGCCATCGATCTTCAGGAAGGCATAGATCGCGCCGTCGGGCTTCAACGTCTGCACCCGGTTGGTAGCGATCAGTGCATCGCACAAAAGGTCGCGGGAGCGGGTTGCCTTGGCGACGTTTTCCGCGACAAACGCATCACCCTGGTCAAGCGCCACCACGGCGCCCGCCTGGATGAACTGCGCCACGCCGGATGTCGAATACTGGATCAGATTTTCCAGCACCTGGCCGGCTGCCGGCGGCGCCACGATCCAGCCGGCCCGCCAGCCGGTCATCGACCAGTTCTTCGAGAAGGAATTGACGAACAGGATGCGCTCGTCCTCTTCCATCACGTCGAGAAAGGACGGCGCGCGATCGTCATTGTAGGAATAGAGCGCATAGATCTCGTCGGCGATGATCCAAAGACCATGTTTGCGCGCCAAAGCCAGAATGGCTTTCAGATCGTCATGCGTGGCTGTCCAGCCAGTGGGATTGGACGGCGTGTTGACGAACAGTGCCCGCGTCTTCTCCGTGATCGCCGCCTCTAGCTTGCCGATGTCGAGCTGCCACTTTCCGTCTTCGAAGCTGAGCGGCACGGCAATCGGGCGCACACCGGACAATTCGGCGCTGGCGGCAAAGTTCGGCCAGGCCGGGGTCAGAAACACCATGTCGTCGCCCGGAGAGGTCACAGCCTCGATGGCCAGCTTGATCGCCTGCATGCCGGATCCGGTCACATAAAAATTGTCTGATGACAGCGTCTTGCCGAAATGCCGCTGGTAATAGCGCGACAGGGCTTCGCGCAGTTGCGGAATACCGCGCTGCCAGGTGTAGAAGGTTTCGCCGGCCTTTAGCGAATCCTGCGCTGCCTGCGAGATGAAATCCGGCGTCGGCAGATCGCCTTCACCGACCCAGAGCGGGATCAGCCCATCGCGCCCGCGCGCATAATTGACCAGTTCAACGATGCCGCTTTCCGGGGCAGAAAGGGATCGGGGGCTGAGGCTGGCAAGTATGGTCATCGGCGGGCTCCTCGCGCATAACCCCGAAAATCGGAACCGATTTTTGGAAGGGTTATGCGCAGCTTAAAACTGCTAGAGCGACCTTTGCGCGCCCAATTGGGCACGCGACGCTCTAGTTGCCCGCCGCTTCTAGCCGTTTTTCACATCACGATCACGCGATATTCAGTGACGGATTTATCGATTTTGGTGATGTATCGGTATCGGCCGGACATCACCAAACCGTGTTTTATACGCGCTGCGTTTTCAACAGGTCGCGGATTTCGGTCAGAAGCTGAACATCCACCGGTGGCGGTGCTGCCGGCTCTTCGTTCTTCTGCTTTTCCAGCGAAACGCGCATCTTGTTGACGGCCTTGACCATCAGGAAAATGATCCAGGCGAGAATGAGGAAGTTGATAACCACGGTCAGAAAGTTGCCATAGGCAAAGACTGCACCCTGCTCGCGTGCCGCAGCAAGAGACGTTGCCGTTACTGCGGGGGAGAGCGCGAAGAAGAAATTAGAGAAATCAAGGCCGCCGGTGATGGCGCCGATGACCGGCATGATGATGTCGCCGACCAGCGAATTGACGATCAGCGTGAACGCGCCGCCGATGATGATACCGACGGCAAGGTCCATGACATTGCCCCGGGCAATAAATGCCTTGAATTCATTCAGCATTACTCTCTCCTTGTCTGTGGCCTAAAACCAACTGCGCCTGCCTGTTCTACGCAGCCGGATGCACAGTGGATGCTAGCCGAAATCGAAATCTTGTAAATCGCGCAATCAAAAATAGCGCGGCGCCCTCCTATCACGATTGAACGGAGAAAGAGGCGCGGTTTCTGTGACTTAAGGCTTAGGCCGCCCCGATTTTCTTCACGTCCGTCTTGTCCTATGCTCTGGTGGAGGACAAGGAGGAGACATGCTCTCGGGCTCGATCATTTTCGGGGCTGCCTTTGCTTATCTGCTGCTGTTGTTTGCGGTGGCAAGCTACGGCGATCGCAAGGCGCGCAAGACTGATCCTGCCGGAAAGGGCAGACCGCTGGTCTATGCCTTGAGCTTGGCGATCTACTGCACCTCCTGGACCTATTTCGGCGGCGTCGGTCTTGCCGCAGAGCGCGGCCTGGAGTTCACCGGCATCTATATCGGCCCGATCCTGATGTTCACCATCGGCCTGCCGGTGATCCGCCGGATCATCGCGCTCGCCAAGGCCGAAAAACTGACCTCGGTCGCCGATTTCATTGCCGCCCGCTACGGCAAGAACCCGATGGTCGCCGCCATCGTTGCGCTGATCTCGCTGATCGGCGCCATTCCCTATATCGCGCTGCAGCTCAAGGCCGTGTCGAGTTCGGTATCGGCAATGGTCGATACCAGCGGTTACGACATTGGTTCCGGCCAGGACTTCATCGACCTGCCGCTGCTGGTGACGCTCTTCCTTGCCTGCTTCGCCATTGTTTTCGGCACGCGCCATACCGATGCGACCGAGCATCAGGACGGGCTGATCTTGGCGATCGCCATGGAATCGGTGGTCAAGCTTCTGGCTCTGGTCACCGCCGGGATCTATGTCGTCTTCTTTCTGTTCGACGGCCCGAGCGACCTGTGGGCCAAGGCACTTGCCAACCAGCAGGTGATGACGGCGCTACACTACCAGACGCCGTTGCCACGCTGGATCCTGCTCATCGTCCTGTCGGCCTTTGCCATCATCATGCTGCCCCGGCAGTTCCATGTGACGGTGGTCGAAAACAGGACGGAAAAGGACCTGCGCACAGCCGGCATCCTGTTTCCGATCTATCTCGTCGCCATCAACCTGTTCGTGCTGCCGGTCGCGATCGGCGGCGTGCTGACCTTTGCCGGCACCGGCGATGCCGATCTCTATCTGCTGACGCTACCGCTGGCCGCAGATATACCGGTACTGACCATGATCACCTTCATCGGCGGTTTTTCCGCAGCGACCGCCATGGTCATCGTTGCGTCCGTGGCGCTGTCGATCATGATCTCCAACGATATCATCATGCCGGTATTCCTGCGGCGCAATCTGACGGGCCGTGGAGGCTCACAGGATGTGGCCGGTACATTGCTCAACGTCCGGCGCACGGCGATCTTCGTGGTGCTGCTGCTCGGTTACGCCTACTACCGCTCTGCCGATATGAGTTCGGGCCTCGCCTCGCTTGGCCTTCTCGCCTTTGCCGCCATCTCGCAGATGGCACCGGCCTTTTTTGGCGGCCTTGTCTGGCGCCAGGCAAACGCCCGTGGTGCTATTGCCGGCATGACGCTCGGCTTTATCGTCTGGGCCTATCTGTTGTTTCTGCCAAGTCTTGGCGGTCCGGATAATTCGCATGTCGCAGCAACCGTTCTCGGTTTCCTTTTCCCGTTCACCTCGATCTTTTCCGGCCCCGAAGCCGATCCGCTGGTGAATGCCTCGGCGCTTAGCCTGCTGGTCAATGTGATGGCCTATGTCATCGGCTCGCTCACCCGCGCGCCAAAACCGCTGGAGCGGCTGCAGGCCGGCGTGTTCATCCGCCGCAAATCGCGCACCGAAAAAGCGTTTCGCGGCCGCAAGACCAAGATTACCGTTCTCGACCTCAAAACGACGATTGCGCGTTATCTCGGCCAGGAACGAATGCAGCGCTCGTTCCAGACCTATGAACGCCAGTCGGGACGCTGGCTGGAAGATCACCTACCGGCCGATATGGGACTGATCCATTTTTCCGAACAGCTGCTTGGCAGCGCCATCGGTTCGTCTTCTGCCCGGCTGGTGCTGTCGCTGGTACTGCAGCGGCTGGACGACACGTCATCGGATACCGCGTGGCTGCTCGATCAGGCATCGGAGGCGCTGCAGTACAATCAGGACATGCTGCAGACGGCTCTGTCGCAGATGGACCAGGGTATTGCTGTTTTCGACAGCTCCAACAACCTGATCATCTGGAACCGCCGTTTCCGCCAGCTGCTCGACCTGCCGGAAAGCGCTGGCCAGGTCGGCTTCCCCTTGGCGGATATCGTTTCCATGCTCACCCAGCGCGGCGATATTCGCAGGGAGGACGGCAAGCGGCTGGTCGCCGACTTCCTCACCCTCGACAAACCGTTCCTGCTCGAACTCTCGGGCGGGGCGCGGATCATCGAGGTGCGCACCAATGCCATGCCCGACAAGGGCATCGTCACTACTTATACCGATATTACCCAGCGCGTTGCGGCCGATATGGCGCTGAAACAGGCGAACGAGACGCTGGAACTGCGCGTTGCCGAGCGCACCGGCGAGCTTACCCGCGTCAACAAGGAGGTGGCCGAGGCGCGTGCCGCCGCCGAAGAGGCCAATATCGGCAAGACGCGTTTTTTCGCCGCTGCCGGTCACGATATCCTGCAGCCGCTGAATGCCGCCCGCCTCTATTCGTCGTCACTGGTCGAGCGTCTCGGCGAATCGGAAAACAGTGTGCTGGTCCAAAATATCGATTCGTCGCTGGAATCGGTCGAAACCATCCTTGGCGCTGTTCTCGACATCTCCCGGCTCGATACCGGCGCGATGAAACCACGCCTGCAGTCCGTACCGTTGAACGACCTGCTGCGCCGCATCGAGACCGATTTTGCGCCGGTCGCCCGCGCCGCAAATCTGAAGCTGACCGTCATGCCGACATCGCTGACGGTGCGCACCGACCCCAATCTCTTGCGCCGCCTTGTGCAAAACCTTGTCTCCAACGCGATCAAATACACATTGACAGGCAAGGTTTTGGTGGGCGTGCGCCGTGAGGGTGGCGATGCCGTCATCCAGGTTCTCGATTCCGGCATCGGTATTCCGGCGTCCAAATTTCGCACCGTTTTCAAGGAATTCGCCCGCCTCGACGAAGGCGCCAAGACCGCATCCGGGCTCGGTCTTGGCCTGTCGATCGTCGACCGCATCTCGCGTGTTCTCAACCATAGCGTCGACCTGCAATCCAAACCCGGCAGAGGCACCCGCTTTCGCGTGCGGATGCCGATCGACCGCACAGCCGCCGGCAGCGTCAAGGCCGCGCCGTCCGAGCCTCTTCGCACTGCCGAGCCACTGCATGGCATGCGCGTGCTCTGCATCGATAACGAACCGCTGATCCTGGAGGGCATGAAACTGCTTCTGGAGGGCTGGGGATGCAACGTCGCAACCACGCCGTCCCTCGATATCTGGCAGCAGGACCTAACCGTCCAAAGCCATCGCCCCAACGCGATCATTGCCGACTACCACCTGGACAACGGCACCGGCATCGACATGATCCAGGCCATCCGGCTTTATTTCGGCACCGACATCCCGTCGCTGCTGGTCACAGCCGACCGCTCCCCGGAAGTACGCGCCAGCGCCGAGCGGGACGGTATCACCCTGCAAAACAAACCCGTCCGTCCAGCCTCGATGCGAGCCTGGCTGACACAGCTGTCGGTGTCGATGAAGGCGGCGGCTGAGTAGCAGATTTGTTTTGAGGGTGGAAAACTCCCCCTCCCGTCCTCCTCGCCCTTGTGGCGAGGATCCAGTGTGCCATGCCCATGACGCCAAAACTCGGCCGGCCGTTAAGAAACGGTCTTTCACCGCGCCGACGCGCGGTGGCTGGATGCCTGTGACCAGCACAGCCATGACGGAGGAAAGTTTCCAGCTATCAAAAAATGACCCCGGGCGACCGGCTTTGCCTCAAGCCGCCACAGCGGAAATCTTGCCCAGTTGAATGACTGCCTGCGTGCGGCTGTCGACGTTGAGCTTCAGGAGGATCGCCGAGACATGCGCCTTGATGGTCGCCTCGGAGACGCCGAGTTCGTAGGCGATCTGCTTGTTGAGCAGGCCTTCGGCGAGCATGCCGAGCACGCGTGATTGCTGCGGGGTGAGCGTCTGCAGCCGGTGCAGCAATGCTGCCACTTCCGGCTCGTGCTCCATACCGCGCTGAAAACCCGGTGGTGTGAAGATATCGCCGGCCATCACCGTATCTATCCCCTGGCGGATTTCGTCGATGCCTGCGGATTTGGAGAGGAACCCCGAGGCGCCGAGTTCGAGGGCGCGCTGGATGGTCGCCGGGTCGTCATGGGCAGAGACGATCATCACCGGCAGGCTCTGGAATTCGGCCCGGAGTGCAATCAGCCCCGAAAGTCCACTGACACCCGGCATCGTCAGGTCCAACAGCATCAGATCGACCGATATATTGTCGATCGCCGCCTGCCGTGCCGAGGTGAAATCACCGGCCTCGATGATTGCCGGGTTGCCGGGCATGCCCGCCAAAGCCTGGCGCATGGCGCCGCGAAACAGCGGGTGATCGTCCGCAATGATGATGGTCAAGCCTGACGTCATGACGCTCCCTCCCAAGAGCACGGCCCGCAGGCCCGTCACGGCGGAAAAATCCTCCAATTCATCCGCTGTGCCGTCCAGATCCGGTCAGGTCTTTTGAGGCACGTCCTCCGTCTTGTCAGACGGCGGCGTTTCCCCGCTTTCCAGATCTTTCACAATTCCCATGAAACTGCGCATCATTCTTTCCATGACGCCCATCGTCTGGTCAATCTCTTCCTTCGTCGGAAGCCGTGGTTTGATGCCAAATGGGCCTTCTGATGCGGTCTTTTCCAGGGTTTCGACGCGCTTGGTGAGCAAATCCAGTTCCAGCTCGAAGGCGGTGCGCTCGTCGGCCGCCATCCGGCAGACGATGTCGCCGTTCTTTTCCTGGCACAGCGATACCTCGCCGGTCTGCGTGTCCAGCCGCGCGATGCCGCTGTCGGTCTTCTGCATGGCATAGCGCCCGGGCGCCGGCTCCTGTGCCAAGGCGGCAAACGCCGCAAGCACGCCACCAAGGGTTACCACCGGCATCAGCATCCTGTTCATAACATTCTCCTCGCTCGATAAAATCCGGTGCCCCCCAAAAATCAGGGTCCCGTCACGCTTGCCGGTGGACATTCGCAGAAGATTGCGGCAATCCCGCAAAGAGTATCGTCCAAGCTTTCAGGAAACGGCGGCATGCGTAGCATCATTTATAAAATCGTTCCGGCAACTCTATGGCAGGATGCGCGCGAAAGCGGAGAATTCAAGGGCGCTCCGATCGATCTCACCGACGGTTACATCCATTTTTCGACCGGTGAACAGGTCAGGGAAACCGCCGCCCTGTATTTCGCCGGTCAGCACGGCCTGCTGCTTGTTGCCGTTGATGGCGAAAAGCTGGGCGACAGGCTGGTCTACGAGGCCTCGCGCGGTGGCGCCTTGTTTCCCCATCTCTTTGCCACTTTGCCGCTTGATGCAGTCATTTGGGAAAAGCCGCTGCCGTTTGGCGCTGATGGCAGCCATGTCTTCCCGGAGCTTGACCAATGATCGATGCCTTCCAGTCGCTTGCCCGCCGCGGTCTCTTTCTGCTTGATCCGGAAGCGGCCCATGGCCTGTCGATCAAGGGGCTGAAGACCGGCCTCGTTCCGGCCTGCGCAGCACCCGCCGATCCGCGCCTGACGCAGACCGTCGCCGGTCTCGCCTTCGCCAATCCGATTGGCCTTGCTGCCGGTTACGACAAGAATGCCGACGTGCCGGAAGCGTTGCTGAAACTTGGTTTCGGTTTCACCGAGATCGGGACTGTGACGCCAAAGCCGCAGACAGGCAACGACAAGCCGCGCATCTTCCGGCTGGTCGAGGATGAGGCGGTGATCAATCGCCTCGGCTTCAACAACGAGGGCCATCAGGCCGCGCTTCAGCGCCTCAAGGCCTGCGATCGCAAGGCGATGATTGGCGTCAATATCGGTGCAAACAAGGACAGCGCCGATCGCATCGCCGATTACGTCACCGGTATCCGCACCTTCTACGGCGTCGCCCGCTATTTAACTGCCAATATCTCTTCGCCGAACACACCGGGCCTGCGCGACCTGCAGGCGCGCGAAAGCCTGGGCGCCCTGCTCTCCTCGGTCCTTGCCGCCCGCGATGACGAAGCCAGGAAGGCTGGTATCCGCGTGCCGGTATTCCTGAAGATCGCACCGGATCTGACTGAAGACGGCATGGACGATATTGCCGTAGTGGTGCTGGAGCATCATCTCGACGGCCTGATCGTTTCCAACACGACGCTGTCACGCGACGGGCTGAAGGACCAGCGGCAGGCCAGGGAAAGCGGCGGCCTGTCCGGCAAGCCGCTGTTTGAAAAATCCACCGTCGTGCTCGCCAAGATGCGCAAGCGCGTCGGCCCCGATCTGCCGATCGTCGGCGTCGGCGGCGTCTCCTCGGCCGAAACTGCAGCTGAAAAAATCCGCGCCGGCGCCAATCTGGTGCAGCTCTATTCCTGCATGGTCTACGAGGGTCCATCGCTGCCGGGCAAGATCGTCCGGGGGCTGTCAGCGCTTTGCGACCGTGAAGCATTGACCTCGATCAGCGACATCCGCGGCAGCCGCACCGATTATTGGGCATCCAAAAACGCCTGAACCCGATCAACCGGTCGAGAGCACCATGGCCCAATAGGGCCGGTTTCCGGAGGCTGGGTTCCGCATCACGGCGACGCCGAGGCCGCTGTAGTTCGGCCCCAGCATATTTTCCAGGTGCTTGGGCGAATTGAACCAGGCGGCATAGGCCTTTTCGGCACTGTCCTGGCCGACGGCGATGTTTTCGGCCGCAGGCAGCGCCACACTGTCACCCTTCATGCGGGCGAGAAAACTGTCGCCCATGCCGATCAGATGCGACATCTTACCGGCCTTGGCCATGCGGGCGGCCTGCGACAGGGCCGCTTGCGCTGCTGCCGGATCGCGCGCCAGCGGCTTCAGGCCCTTTTGTTTTCTGAGATCGTTGATGTAGCCCAGCGTCGCGTCGGTCTGGTCGCTGCCATTGCCACTCGGGGTAATCTTGGGCGTACCGCAACTGGCGAGCAGACCAAGCGAGAAAATTGCGCCCGCCCGCAGAAACGTGCGGCGGGAGGCAAGAGAGTTCTGATCGTGCATGTTACCGCCGGTAGCTGAGGATACGCAGGATGATGAACACCGGGATCACCACGGCGGCACCGAGCAGTAGGTAATCGCCAACGCGGCCAAGGGCTGCGAAGCCGGAATGCCAGAGATCGAGGACGAAATCCCGGACGGTGTAGAAGATGCCATAGGGCGTCCAGCCGAAAACGGCCATGACAAAGCCGACGATGACCGAGACCACCAACAGCTTGACGAGCACCCGAAGGGGCGAATCGCCCAGAAACCTGTTCACTCCATCGGCCATGGCCCACAATTCTCCTGTTTTTCTTCACATAGGCCGCCATGGCGCCCGCTGCAAGCCGTCAACATTGCCGTCAAATCGCCGCTTGCCATTTCTGCACTTGCACGCGACAAGCGCATGAAGCCCAGACCGTCGATCGGCGGCGCATAACCGAGACCCGGAACCATGACGCTCAACCAGCTTTCTTCCGGCGATCTCATCGCCGACCGCCGCGCCGAATATGCGCATATGCTTGCCGATAGCGGCGATCATGCGGATGCAGCCGACCTGATGACCCAGGCGCTGGAGCTTGTGCCCGATTGGGCGGCCGGCTGGTTCCGTCTTGCCGACTATGAGGAGAAATCCGGCCGCAAAGAGGCGGCGGTCGCTGCCTTGCGCAAAGTTCTCGACCTCAATCCGGATGATATCTTTGGCGCCGGCCTGAAACTCGCCCTTCTCGGCGGCGCCGAAACACCCGACCAACCGTCGAGCCTCTATGTGGCGCAGTTATTTGACGACTATGCCGACCGCTTTGACAGGGCACTGGTCGAAAAGCTGGATTACACCGTTCCGGAGAAGCTGGCAGCACTGATTACCGGCCACACGGGCGAAGCGCGGTTTGCCAATGTGGTCGACCTCGGCTGCGGCACCGGCCTGTTTGGCGAGCGCATCCGTGACAGGGCGGCGCGGCTGGAGGGGTTCGACCTGTCCGGCAACATGCTGGCAAAGGCGGAGGGCAAGGGGTGTTATGACCGTCTCGCGCAGGCCGATCTTTCAATGCCGCCGGAAACCTCAGGGCTATTTTCGAACATGCCGGACCACCGTGCCGATCTGGTCAGCGCCGCCGATGTCCTGATGTATCTCGGCAATCTCGACAGCGTCTTCATCATCGCGTCGCAGCTCTTGGGCAGCAGCGGCCTGTTTGCCTTTTCCGTCGAGGATGCGGATGCGCAAGGCGATTTCATTTTGCGGCCGTCGCTGCGTTACGCCCATTCGGAAACCTACATCGAAGGCCTCTGCAAGCGCTTTGGGCTCGAAATTCTTGCGATCAGCAAAACGACCATTCGCAATGATGGCGGCAAACCGGTCTCTGGCATTCTGTTCCTTACGCGCACATCGGCTTGAGCGCAGTTTTCTTGCGAAGTTGAAATAGGTCAGCATTGCTTACGTATTTTGCTTGATTACGACGCACAGATTCCCGATAAATGCTGCACTGCACACAGGCGCCACGGTCGAAGGACTGCCGGCGCATCTGCACCTTCATTCATTCCCTTCACGGCCGTTCGGGTTTCCCCGGGCGCCGTCTGGCCGTCTTCGGAGATCGCGACATGAGCATCGTCAATGCCCTTGGTTTCTTGAATACCAGCGCGACGCGCCACACGCCCGTCGAGGACGTTCAGGGCATTTTTTCGGGCAGCCTCGTTGCAGCCCTTGGCCTCTATGTTCTCGCCAGCGCTGGCCTTTTGACGGGCAGCACCGCCGGTGTCGCGTTCCTTTTACACTATGCGCTCGACGTCAATTTCGGTCTGGCCTTCTTCGTGCTCAACCTGCCGTTCTTTTATCTGTCGTGGAAACGTCTCGGCATGGCCTTCACGGTAAAGACCTTTATCGCTATCGCCATCACCTCGCTTTTGACCAATGTGCAAAGCCAGGTGTTCGAGATTGCCAGCATCCATCCGGCCTGGGCGGCACTTCTTGGCGGTCTGCTTCTGGGTTACGGCGTTCTGGCGCTCTATCGTCATCGCGCCAGCCTCGGCGGCGTCGGCATTCTCGGCATCTACATGCAGGAGCGCTTCGGCATCCGCGCGGGTTTGGTGCAACTTGCTATCGATCTCTGCGTGCTAGCAGCCGCTTTCTTCGTCACCACACCACCGGTCGTATTCTATTCGGTGCTGGGTGCCGTCGTGCTCAATCTGTTCCTGACCATCAACCACCGCGCCGACCGCTATATCGCTTTGTAAAGCGCACGTCCTCCAGGCGGAGGAGACGTCGCGTACAAAGCGAGGTGATGAGGGGGCCAATGGCGCATTCTTCAAGGATTGCGCTGCGCCAACGCCAAGGGCGGCACCGGCTGCTCCCTCATCCAACCTTTTGCATCGGAAGTGAGAGCGGGACAAGCAATGAACCCTTCCCGCTCTCCGGCACCGCACCTGTTGCGGATGCGCAGCGCCGTAGCTGTTTTGATGATCAGGCGGCCTTTGCCACCTTGTCCAGCGGATGCTGCGAGCGGAAGCCGACAGCCAACCGGTTCCAGACGTTGATCGCGCCGATGGCAACCGTGATGTCGGTGATTTCGGCTTCGGTGAAACGCTCCTTCAGCGTATTGAAAACGTCGTCCGGCGCGCCGGTCTGGGCAATATTGGTAACGGCATCGACCCAGCCGAGCAGAGCCCGCTCGCGGACGTCATAAACAGGCGATTCACGCCAGACGCACAACAGGTTGATCCACTGCTCGCTCAGGCCGTCATGGCGGGATTCCTTGACGTGCATATCGACGCAGTAGGCGCAGCCGTTGATCTGCGACGCCCGCAGCTTGATCAGGTGGATGAAGCGGCGCTCAAGATTGCTCTCCTGAACATACTGCTCCAGCGCAGCGACGGCTTTGTAGGCGGCAGGCGAAACTTTGGCGAAGTTGAAACGGGTTTGCATGGGTCTTCTCCTGTGTTGATGGCTCAGCGAGCCGTTTTGCGTTCGTGAATTTCAAGGAAGGCGCAGCCCCTTGCTGCGATCGATCCATCGTCGATTTCGGCGAGTTGCACGCCGAGATCGGCAATCGTGGTCTTGGCCAGTTCTGCCCTGTAGACGCGCTCGGCTCTCAGCATGGTGGCCGAGATATTGCAGGGCTTGGAAAAGAAATGATTGGCGACCGGGTTCGGTCCGCGCTGACGGATTTCGCCGCACCGGAAGGCAGGTGCCGCACCTTCGACGGCAAGCACTATGTCGAGCAGTGTGATTTTCTCCGCCGGTCTCGCCAGCCGGTATCCGCCCTTCGGGCCAGGCACCGTATCGAGAATGCCGGCACCCGACAGCGACTGCAGATGCTTGAGCAGATAGCTGGTCGACACACCATGAAACTCGGCGATCGCAGCCGCAGACAAAACCCCGCCTTCGGAAAGACCGGACAGCATGGCAACGCTGTGAATAGCCTGCTCGACCCCCTCACCCATCTTCATCGCCTTACCTCCGTTTTGTATCGTGGATAATTTATATCTACGATTATTTCGGCCGTCAAGCGGTGAAATTCGTCACAGAGCTTGCGTTCGCAAAATCGGAGGATAGAAGGGCATGATACGGACGACGGGAAACAGTGACGATGATGGCAACACCAGCAAAATCTGCCTTTGCGGCTTTGATGAATTCGAGCGCCGAGCGGCATTCGGTTGTTGACGATGCACAGGGCGTGATCTCCGGCAGCATGCTGGCCGTGCTTGGCATCACGCTGTTCTCCAGCGCCGGACTTTTGACCGGCGGTACGCCCGGCATCGCCTTTCTCGTCCACTACGCGACGGGCTTCAGCTTTGGCGCCTGCTTCTTTGCGGTGAACCTGCCGTTCTATTATCTGGCCTTCCGTCGCATGGGCCTAGCCTTCACCGTGAAGACCTTCATTGCCGTCGCCCTGACATCCGCCATGTCCGAGGTCCTGCCGCGCGCGTTGGGGATCACCCATGTCGATCCGCTGATCGGCGCGCTGTTTGCAGGCCTTGTGGTTGGCGCGGGCTTGCTCGCCCTGTTCCGCCACCGCGCCAGCCTTGGCGGCATCGGCATTCTGGCGCTCTATCTGCAGGATCGCTTCGGCTGGCGCGCCGGCCTTGTCCAGCTCGGCTTCGACGGCGCCATCGTCGCCTGCTCGTTCTTCCTTGCCAGCCCCTACATCATCGCCTGCTCGATCGCCGGCGCCGTCGTCATGAACATCACGCTGGCGATGAACCACCGCAAGGACCGCTATATCGCGATGTGAGAAGGCGGGCCGTTACACCCCTGAAGGTGCTACGGCACGCAGGGCGGTGGCCACCACCGCATCGCCGAATTCCAGCGAAACCGGGCGATGCCCGACCAAAAGCCGGAAGAACACCGGCCCGTAGATCATGTCGAGCAGGGCCTCCAGATCAATCGGCTGCGTGATCTCGCCCCGGGCCAGTGCCTGCTCGAGGATGCCGCGGCCGGCATTGCGGCTCGACAGGATCACCTGATTGCGGAATGCCTTGGTGAATTCGCTTTCCGGGTCTGCCGCCGCCAGCGCCATGGTGATCTGGCGGCCGCGCGTGCTGGCGAATGCCGTCACCAGACCGCGCATCTGCGCATTAAGCGCGACGTCCGCCGTCGCCCCCTTCGCCTCGGCTTCCGGCATCGGACTGACCAGCAACGCAGCCATCGCCAGTTCCTGCGCATTCGCCCAGGAGCGATAGATCGTCGGCTTGCCGACGCCGGAGCGCGCCGCCACCGCCTCGATCGTCAGGCGGCCAAAACCTTCCGCCATCAGGATATCATGGGCGACCTCAAGCGCTCGCCTTTGTGCGGCCTCACTCGGCGGGCGGCCGCGTTTTTTCGGTTGTGTATTTCTGTCTTGACTCATATCATTACGATACGTAACGTTAATATACGACCCAGTCAAGGAGGATCATCCGATGATAACCATTGCCCGCAAAGTCAGTGCCTATTTCGTCGTGAAGAATGCGGCCCAGGCCATCGAATTCTACCGCCAGGCTTTTGGCGCGGAGGAGATCTTCCGGATGACCGACCCTTCCGACGGCCGCATCGGCCATGCCGAACTGCGCTTCGGCGAGACGGCGATGATGCTGGCCGATGAATATCCGGACTTCGGCGCCCTGTCGCCCGACACGATCGGCGGATCGCCCGTCACCTTCCACATCGACACCGGCTCAACTGATGCCGCCGTAGCGCAGGCCGTATCCGCTGGAGCGACGCTGTTGCGCCCGGCCGCGGATCAGAGTTTTGGCGAGCGTGTGGCGCAGGTGCTTGATCCCTACGGCCATCGCTGGATGCTGTCGCAGACCATCGAACAAGTGACACCGGAGGAAATGCAGAAGCGCTGGAACGCGGGGGCCTCGGCATAGGTGTTGTTGCCATCCCGTCATTGGCAGCGGCGCGCGCCAGCCTAGCCAAGGCTTTGCGAGCATATTTCAGGTTTCAGTAATCGAAGCATGGTACACGGCACCTCAAATGCCATAACCTTCGGATGACACCAGCCTTGGACCTCGCGACCGTACTGCTCCTTCACAAGTCGTCATTTTTCATTGGTGCGCTGTGCTTCTTGTATGTTCGCTGGCAATCGCCGAGCAGCCACGGGCTTGGCATCCTTGCTGTCGCCTTCATCCTTCTGGCCATTGCCTCGACATTCGCGGGCCTCGGTGAAAAGCAGGCTCTGCCGCTTTCCGTCTGGGCATTGTCGAGCTTTACCACCGGAACCCTCGGCTATGCCGTCTTCTGGATCGGAATGCGGATGCTCAGCAGCACCAGCAAACGGCGTTCATGGGATTG
The DNA here is from genome assembly GCF_965279435.1 of Pararhizobium sp. NCBI lineage: Bacteria > Pseudomonadati > Pseudomonadota > Alphaproteobacteria > Hyphomicrobiales > Rhizobiaceae > Pararhizobium > Pararhizobium sp. Next base: position 2,072,239 of record NZ_CBDIHY010000003.1, on the reverse strand, counting down.
GCTGGCATTGGCAATTCCTGCAGTTCTCATCGTAGCGGCGCTCCTGAGCGGATTTCACCTCAATAGCGTTTGGCGCGCAAGCATCTTCCAGGGCAGTTCGATCCTGTTTCTGAGTGCCTCGGCCGTGACGCTTTTGCGCGACGACCGGCATGAAAAACTGTCGGCCAGATATGCTCTGGCTGCAGCGATCGCCGTGGCGGTGATCTTGTCAGGGTTCGTCGTTGTGGGTCTGGTGGCCCCGGACGCGGCCCCCGTTCATCCGCGTGAGGCATTCTTCCTGCTCATTCTCTGCCATTTCGCCATAGCCCTGTTTTCACTGATTTTCGTCAACGAACGAGTGGAGGCAACGCTGACGACACTGCTCGACACCGATGCGCTGACGCAGATCCACAATCGCCGCTGGTTCTTCCTGGCGCTGCCAGTCGCGCCACTTGCGGGCGATGCTTTCATCATCATCGACATCGATCACTTCAAGCGCGTCAACGACACCTTCGGCCATGCCGCAGGCGACATCGTGCTGACCTCAGCTGCCAAGGAAATGACGCTGAACCTGCGCCGCAATGAAATCTTCGCACGGCTCGGCGGTGAGGAATTCGGCCTCTACCTGCCCGCCGCATCCGGCCTTGATCCCCAGACTGTTGCCGAGAGACTGCGCACTGCCGTCCAGTCGTTGAAAGTCAAAGTGGGTGAGATCGATATTCCCATCACGATCAGCGCCGGTACAGCCATTGCCGGCACCGGCCTGCCGATGCAGGAACTGATGAGCAGGGCCGATACGGCGCTGTATGCGGCCAAGAGCCGTGGCAGAAACCGTATCGAAGCCTATCGGGCCGATGCGCCGTCTGCGCTCGCGACTGACCAGCGGCAAAATGCAAACCCGGCGCACACGACAAAGGCCGGACAGGCAGCGTAACCGGACTTCCCTCCTACACTCCTCTGGCGACCGGCACACCCGCCTGATTTCTCCGCTTGAATTGCCGTTGCGTGCCCCGCCCCGCTTCTTTTCCCCGGCATTTGCACTACATTTCGCTCTGTGAACCAGATCGATTCCATCCCGCGCGGGGAGACACACCTGCTCCTGCCCCCACCCTTCCTGCGCTGGTTCGCAGAGAAGGGCTGGCAGCCGCGTGCGCATCAGCTGGAGCTTCTCTCCCGCGTCCAGGGCGGCGAAAGCATGCTGCTCATCGCGCCGACCGGCGCCGGCAAGACGCTGGCGGGGTTCCTGCCCTCGCTGGTATCGCTGACAGAACGCGGAAAAATCCCGCCGGGTTCGGCCTTCACCGGTATCCACACGCTCTATATCTCACCGCTCAAGGCGCTCGCCGTCGATATCGAGCGCAACCTGATGAAGCCGGTCGGCGACATGGGCCTGCCGGTCCGCATCGAAAACCGTACCGGCGATACCCCTGCCGCCAAACGCCAGCGCCAAAAGCTCAATCCGCCGGATATCCTGCTGACGACGCCGGAACAGGTGGCGCTGCTGCTTGCCAATGGCGAGGCCGAGCGCTTCTTCAAGGACCTGAAATATGTGGTGCTCGACGAACTGCATTCGCTGGTCACCTCGAAGCGCGGCCATCTTCTCTCGCTCGGCCTTGCCCGCCTGCGTCAGCTGGCACCAGCGATGCAGGCCATCGGCCTGTCCGCCACCGTCGCCGATCCGATGGACCTGCAGCGCTGGATTGCCCCCCAGAGAGAGGGCGAAAACAATCATGCCGGGCTGATCACCGTCACGGGCGGCGCCCGGCCGGAAATTTCGATCATGCGGACGGATGAACGGGTGCCCTGGGCCGGCCATTCCGCCGCCTATGCCATCGGCGATATCTACAAAGCGATCGGCGAGACCAAAACGACGCTTCTGTTCGTCAATACCCGCAGCCAGGCCGAACGCGTCTTCCAGGAACTCTGGACCATCAACGACGACAATCTGCCGATTGCGTTGCATCACGGCTCGCTCGATGTCGGCCAGCGGCGCAAGGTCGAGGCAGCGATGTCCGAAAACAAATTGCGGGCTGTGGTCGCCACCTCGACGCTCGATCTCGGCATCGACTGGGGCGATGTCGATATGGTCATCCATGTCGGTGCACCGAAAGGGGCATCGCGCCTTGCCCAGCGCATCGGCCGCGCCAATCACCGCATGGACGAGCCAAGCCGCGCCATCCTGGTGCCGGCCAATCGTTTCGAAGTGATGGAGTGCCAGGCCGCCCTCGACGCCAACTATATCGGCGCGCAGGATACCCCGCCGGTCGGCAAGGGCGCGCTCGATGTGCTCGCCCAGCATGTGCTCGGCATGGCCTGTGCCGCGCCCTTCGATCCACTGGCACTCTATGCCGAAATCACCAGCGCCGCGCCCTATGCCACTCTGACCTGGGAAACCTTCGAGCGCATCGTCGATTTCGTCGCCACCGGCGGTTATGCCCTTCGCGCCTATGAGCGCTACGCCAAAATCCGCAAGACACCCGAAGGCTTTTGGCGCGTATCCAATCCGGTGATTGCCCAGCAATACCGCCTCAATGTCGGTACCATCATCGAATCGCCGATGCTCAACGTGCGCATGGTCAAACACAATGCCCGTGGGGCGCTCGGTCGTGGCGGCATGCCGCTCGGCAAGGTCGAGGAATATTTCATCGAAATGCTGTCGCCGGGCGACACCTTCCTGTTTTCCGGCAAGGTGCTGCGCTTCGAGGGCATCCGCGAAAGCGAATGCCTGGTCAGCCAGGGCTACAAGCTCGACCCCAAAGTTCCCTCCTACAATGGCGGCAAGTTTCCGCTCTCCACCTACCTTGCCCAGCAGGTCCGCAAGATGCTTGCAGACCCCAGCCGGCATGCCACCCTGCCCGATCAGGTGCGCGACTGGCTGTCGCTGCAGAAAAACCTCTCGATGCTGCCGAAGGAGGACGAGCTTTTAATCGAAACCTTCCCGCGCGGCAGCCGCCATTACATGGTGATCTATGCCTTCGAAGGACGGCTTGCCCACCAGACGCTCGGCATGTTGCTCACCCGGCGGCTCGATCGCGCCGGGCTCAAACCTCTGGGCTTCGTCGCCACCGATTATTCGCTGGCCGTGTGGGGGCTGGAGGATCTAGGCGAGGCCTTTACCTCCGGACGGCCGAGGCTCGCCGACCTGTTCGACGAGGACATGCTGGGTGACGATCTCGAAGCCTGGCTGAACGAAAGCTTCCTCTTGAAGCGTACCTTCCGCAACTGTGCCGTCATCGCCGGGCTGATCGACCAGCGGCACCCCGGCAAGGAAAAGAGCGGGCGGCAGGTGACTGTTTCAGCCGATCTCATCTATGACGTCCTGCGCAGCCACGAGCCGGATCACATCCTGCTGGAGGCCACCCGCAACGACGCTTCCACCGGGCTTTTGGAAATCGAGCGGCTTGGCGATATGCTGTCGCGAATCAAGGGCCATATCACCCATCGGCCGCTCGACCGCATCTCGCCGCTGGCCGTTCCGGTCATGCTGGAAATCGGCAAGGAAGCGGTCAATGGCGATGCACAGGACTTTTTGCTCGCCGAAGCGGCCGACGAACTGTTTGCGGACGTGCTGGCCACGGCATCGCCATAAACCTTGATCAAACACTGAAAAGCAACGCCGCGCCGGAACCCCTATGCACCGCATCGCCCATGCCATCTCTGCCCTTCCGGACAATCCGGCGCTGTCGGCCCGCATCGTCGTCAACGGTGTGATCGGCGTCTGCGATCCGCTCGGCGGCCTCTATCTGCCCGATCTCGATATTCTCGTGGTCTCCGATCTGCATCTGGAAAAAGGCTCGGCCTTTGCCCGGCGCGGCATGATGCTGCCACCCTACGATACGCTGGCAACGCTGCGTATCCTCGACGCGGTGATCTCGCGCCACAATCCGAAAACCGTCATCAGCCTTGGCGATAATTTTCACGATCGCGTCGGTTCAGCCCTGATGCCAGACCTTTTTCGCGGCATGATCGAAACCATGGCGCGCGGCCGCGAATGGATCTGGATCAACGGCAACCATGATCCCGACGGCACCACCGCCCTGCCCGGCACATCGATGGATGAGCTCGGCCATTCCGGCCTGATCTTCCGCCACGAACCGTCGCTGAACGCCACCGCAGGCGAAATCGCCGGTCACCTTCATCCCTCGGCCACCGTCCGCCGCCGCGAAAAATACATGCGCCGCGCCTGCTTTGCCACCGACGGCCGCCGCCTGATCATGCCCGCCTTCGGCGTCACCACCGGCGGCCTTGATCTGCGCCACCAGGCCATGCGCGGCCTGTTCGACCACCAGAACCTCGTGGCGCATATGCTCGGACGGGACCGGATCTACTCGGTGCGGTTTGCCAATTTGCTCGGCTAAGCCGCCGATTTCTCAGTCCCATATCGCAGGATAATTCCACCCGATGACAGCGGCTGGGATTCCAGCAGCTTGAACGACTTGCGCTGGTCTGCGGGCTTGAACAGCGGTGTCCCTTGGCCGAGCAGGACCGGTACGACGCAAAGCATGATCTCGTCGATCACATTATCTTCCTGCAAAAGCGAGGCAACGAGGTCGGCACTGCCGAAGATGTAGATGTTCTTGTCGGTGGCCTGCTTCAATTGCGCAAGTTCCCCGGCGATATCCTTGACGACGCGGGTGTTGTTCCAGTCCGATTCTTCCAGCGTATGCGAGGCCACGATCTTCGGAAGCGCGTTCATGTAGGCCTTAACCTCGGTGTCGTCGTCCGCGGTCGTCCAATAGGTCTTCATGCCCTCATAGGTGACCCGGCCAAAGACCAGCGCTTCGGCCTTCTTGCCGAATTCCTTGCTCAACGCCTCGAGTTCCGGCCCCCAGGCCTGCCTGTGGAAATCGAGATCCCATTTCTTCACCCCTTCGAAATAGCCGTCGAGGGTGACGAGATTCCAGACGATGACCTTACCCATATCAATCTTCCTCAATCAAAACGGAGCGCTACTCTCAAGCTGCCTGACGTTAATCAAACAGCTTGCAAAATGCAATCGGTTATCATGAAGGTGTCGAAATGCAGAGCTGCAGTTTCTCGACCCGGGTATCTTTGCATCGCGTTGGCAGTTCGAAGCGCTTGTCAGTTCCACCATTTTTAGGGCGGGCGAATTTTGCTGAGGAGCGGAGAGATTCCACCCCCCGTTCTTTTCACCTATTCGCTGGCGTGCGAACCTTCCGGAAGCTCAACAACCACATCGAGTGGCTCGAAGTGTCGTATATTCTCCGTGACGACCGTTAGACCATGTGCCTTCGCCGTGGCCGCGATGATGACATCGCCAAGCCCGGGATGCCGGCCCCTTCCGGCGGCCTCATCTTCGATTGCTCCGGCGGTCCTTGCAACTGTAATATCCATCGGCAGAATGCAGTCATCGAATGATGAGACAATCCCCTCCAGCCACTGGTGAAGCCGCGCCGACTTTTCGCTGGCGCCGCGCCGTTCAAGGTTCCGGATCCCCTTCTCAATCTCCGCAATTGTCATGGCGGACAGAAATAGCCTGTCTGCCGCGCCTTGCTCACGCATCCACGCGGTCAAGGCGACGGGCGGCCCCGGTTTGTCGGGTGCAAATTTCGAGATGACATTCGTGTCGAGCAGATAACCGCTCACGGATCGATATCTCTCATTTTCGACGGACTGCGTTCAAGCTCCACGCCACCGGGAAAGGTCATGAGATATTCGCCGAAATTCGGCCGCGACTTGTTCATGATTTTTTTTGCAGCTTCAGCCGCCTCGATACTGACGAGCGCTGCAACCGGTTTTCCGTGCCGAGTGATCGTCACGAACTCGCCCTTAATCGCCTCATCGACAAGGTTTGAAAATCCAGCCTTTGCGTCACGTAGACTTACCGTCGACATCCGCTTACCCCTTGTGGTCATTCGTGACTACATTGGACGCAAAAACACTAAAAATCAAGTTTTCAAGAGACCCTTTTTGCGAAAGCGGTCATCCGGCGCAGCATCCTGCCTCTAAACCTTCCTAACTCTCGTATCGCTCCACCCCAGCGCCTTGCCATCGGCCGAACGTAACTCCAGTTTCTCTACCGCGCTCCCCGTGGCAACGTCCACCAGGACGGAATGCTGCTCGCCGGGCGCGTAGAGATGGTCCTGTCCCCATTGCCGCAGCGCGACGACGACAGGGAAAAGCGCGCGTCCCTTTTCCGTCAGCAGATAGTCCTGATAGGCGCTGCCATCCGATGCCGGCGCTGTTTCCAGCACGCCGCAATCGACGAGATCGCGCAGCCGCGCCGTCAGCATGCCCTTGGCGATGCCGAGACTGCGGCGGAATTCGCCGAAACGGCTGATGCCGTCGAATGCGTCGCGAACGATCAACAAGGACCACCAGTCGCCGATCGCATCCAGCGAGCGGGCGACCGGGCATTCCGCCTGCGTCAGACTTGTTCGTTTCAAAACCTTTACCCCATAATCCATGGCTGGTCTTAAAATAGGACTGGACTCGCGTCAGTGCAACTGGTCTTATTATAAGACCAAGTGGAAAGGAAAATTGATGCGAGATGCCGTGACAGACACTGCGAGCAATGCCCCGGCCGGGCTTTCCCGCGTGATGACCATGATGTTCGCGGTGGCGGGCGGCCTGAGTGTGGCGAACGTCTATTATGCCCAGCCCTTGCTCGGCGCCATGGCAGGCGATTTCGGCATCAGCCCAGCCGCCATCGGCATCGTCGTGACCATGACGCAGATCGGTTATGCGCTGGGGCTGATTTTCATCACGCCGCTTGGCGACATTCTCGACCGGCGCCGGCTGATCGCCGTACAATCTCTCCTGCTTTGCGTGGCACTGGCGGCGGCGGCTCTGGCGCCCACAGGCGGCCTGTTCATGGCGGCCATGGTCGCGGTTGGATTATTGTCGGTGCTGGTTCAGACGCTGATCGCCTTCGCCGCTGTTCTCGCCGTCCCGGCAGCGCGCGGCAGGACCGTCGGCATCGTCACCAGCGGCGTGGTCATCGGCATTCTCTGCGCCCGCTTCATATCGGGTGTGCTGTCGGATATCGGCGGGTGGAGATCGGTCTATCTGACCTCGGCAATGCTGACGCTGCTGATGGCCATCGCGCTTTACCGTGTGCTGCCGGATCACTGCGAAAGCCAACCAAGGCCGCGCTATTGGAGCCTGCTGCGTTCCATCCCAGTGCTGTTCATCGAAGAGCCGGTGCTGCGCAGAAAGGCCGGTATGGCCTTCCTGATCTTTGCCGCTTTCAGCATTTTCTGGACATCGCTGGCACTGCCGCTCGGTGCCGAACCGTATGGGATGTCGCACACAATCATCGGCCTGTTCGGCCTTGCAGGCGTTGCCGGTGCGCTTGCCGCTGGAGGTGCCGGACGATTGGCGGACCGGGGTTTTGGCAACTGGACGACAGGCATTGCGCTCGGTCTGCTGCTCGTCTCCTGGGCTGGTATCGCCATGCTTCACACGTCGATCCTCGCCTTGATCGCCGGCACGGTGCTTCTCGATCTGGCGATCCAGGCCGTGCATGTCACCAATCAGAGTGCGATCCTGGCCATTCGGCCGGAAGCCAAAAGCCGGATTATCGGCGGCTACATGGTGTTCTACTCGGCAGGCAGCGCCACGGGCGCCATCGCATCGACGACAGTCTACGCCCATGCGGGCTGGACCGGCGTCTGTATCCTGGGCAGTGCCGTCAGCCTTACAGCCCTGATCTACTGGGGACTAACACTTCCGCGCCGTAAAAGCCTGACCCCGGCCGGTGCGGGCGCCTGCCAGGCGGGCTAGAAAGCGTTGAACGTCAGCGTCGTCAGCGACCGGTTGATGCCCGGCACGGTGGCAATGTTGTCGTTGATGAACTTGCCGATATCCTGCTCTTCGTCGACATAGACCTTGATTAGCAGATCGTAATCGCCGCTGGTCGAATACATCTCCGAGACGATCTCCTTCTTGTAGATCACGTCGGCAACTTCGTAGGTCCTACCCGGGGCGCATTGCAGCTGGACGAAAATCGGCTTCATGGCTCAGTCTCCTGATGTTTTGATCGCAAATAGCCTGTTTTGAAGACGAGGCAAAGCCGGATCCGGTTAATCCCTGCGGAAGACGACGCTGGCCAGCCAGCCGGTGACGACGGCGAGCAGAACGGCCACCAGACCGTAGAGGAACGGCTGCTGGTGCGCCGCAGTGGTAATCGCCTGCTCCAGGCCGGTCTTGACGACACGCAGTTCCAAGGCCTTAGCCGCAACGAAAAGGCCGTCGCGGAACAGATAGGCGCGAACGATATGCGATCCGTTCGGCACGTCGGCCGGCAGACGCAGCGAGGCCTTGAACAGGCTGGAGCTGATGAACTGTACACCACCGGGATCGCGCTGGTAGACGCCGGTGGTTTCGCGCAGCCGCCGGAACGCATCGCGGAATTCGGTGAGGTTGCTGCCATCACCGACAAAGCCGATCGGCGTCAGCGGCATGTGATCGACGCCGATGCCCATATTGTTCATATCGCCGGGTGGCGCGATCGTCTCGATATCGCGTGTGCTCGACAGAGAATAGGATTCCGGCACCATCTCGAAGGTCATCGAATTGGTATTGATCCAGATGCCGAAGACGCGCTCCTTCTTGCGCACCGTGGTATTTTCCTTCGGTCCTTCCAGCGCCACGACAATATTATATTTGCCCTGCGCCAGAAGCCCCGGGTCGGCACCGTCGATGGCGCCGAAGATCGTCAGATCAGCACCGCGGAAATCCGAGGTGATGGCGATCTCGTCGGTGGAGATGCCGATATCAAGCTTTTCGGTGAAGTCGACCGGTTCCGCCTGCGCGGCAAGCGGCGCGGACAACAGCAGGGCGGCAAAGAAGAGGCGCGAGACGATCCGCATCAGAAACCGAGCCCCGCGGATACGATCGAATAGACTTCCTTTGGCGGGATCACCAGCTCGATGGCAAGACGGATACCGACGGCCAGAACCAGAAGCGCCAGAAGTGCGCGCAACTGCTCGCCGCGCAGCCTCTGCCCCACCCGCACGCCGTACTGCGCGCCAATAACGCCGGCAATCATCAGCACGAAGGCCAGCACGATATCGACGGTATAGTTGGCCGAGGCCTGGACGATGACGGTATAGGCCGACACGAAGATGATCTGGAACAGCGAGGTACCGACAACAACATTGGTCGGGATGCGCAGGAGATAGATCATCGCCGGCACCATGATGAAGCCGCCGCCGACGCCCATGACCGACGTCAGGATGCCGATGCAAAAGCCCAGCACTGCGATCGGGATAACGCTGAGATAGATCTTGGATTTCTTGAACCGCATCTTCAGCGGTAGGCGATGGACCCAGTTGTGGTGGCCCGGCCGCTTGAGTGTGACGGTCTCGTTCTTGGCGGCCCGGCGCAAAGCTCTGATACTCTCCCACAGCATCAACGACCCGACGGTGCCGAGCAAAAGCACATAGGCGAGCGAAATCACCAGATCGAGCTGGCCGATGCGGCGCAGCAGGGAGAATATCCACAGACCGACCGTCGCCCCGACAAGACCGCCGCAGAGCAGCACGGTTCCGAGCTTGATATCGATCGTACCACGGCGGAAATGGGTGATGGCACCAGAGATCGAGGAAGCAACGACCTGGTTTGCACCGGTGGCGACGGCAACGACAGGCGGGATATTGTAGAAGATCAGGAGCGGCGTGATCAGGAAGCCACCGCCGACACCGAACATGCCCGACAAAAAGCCGACGGCCGCGCCCATTCCGAGGATGATGAAAATGTTCACCGACAACTCTGCAATGGGCAGATACACCGTCACGGCCAGACCTCTAAATATGCCAATAGCCCGCAAGGCGGGCGGAAAACATCAAAGTGGCAAGTGATTCACCACGGGAGATAAGGAATGAAACAGTCTTGAAAACCAATTGTTAAAATCGCGAATTCAACGTCGTTCCGTCATGCGCCCCGGGGCCTAGCCTGTCAACCTTTTGCAGGCCTTAACCCTAACCCCAGCACGACCCTGTGTCCGGCCGGTCTGCGGCATTATTACGGCCGCAGACGCCGTTCGCAGGCTTGACCGGCCAAATCCTTGGCCTGTGCCCGAATGGACACAGAAAGCCTTAGCCGTTCCGCTTCAGAAGTTCCTTGACGAGCGCATCGGTGATCTGCCCCGTCGGCTCCTGGTTGATCGATTTCTGGAAGGCCTTGATCGCGGCGACGGTCTTTTGGCCCATCTCGCCATCTGGCTTGCCGGCGTCGAAGCCATTGTTGTTGAGGATCGCCTGAATGTTGCGCAGCGCCTTCTTCATGTCGACCGATGCAGTCTTCGTGCCCTTGCCGACCCAGGTATCCGGCACATCGACCGAATTGGCCGCCGGCTCGAGCGGCGTCAGCTTCCACGCATCGAATTTCGCCTTGGCGCTTTTCAGCTGGTCGGGCTTCAAAGCCTTGCCGACCTCATCGCGCTTCTGGCCGGCATCGGCATCGCCGTCACGGGCAGCGATCGAAAACCACTTGTAGGATTCTTCGAGATCCTGGCTGACCCCGTTGCCGCGGGCATAGAGGATGGCGAGGTTGAACTGGCTGTCGCGGATGCCACGATCGGCGGCCATGGCAAACCACTTGCCGGCACCGGCGAAATCGGGAGCAGCACCGCCGCCGCTTGCCAGCATGACGGCAAGATTGTGCATGGCGCTGGCATTGCCCTTTTCGGCAGCCTGCTGGTAGAGCGTGCGTGCCTTGACCAGGTCACGGCTGACGCCTGTGCCCTTTTCATAGAGGCTGGCGAGACGATATTCGGCAGGCGTGACGCCGGCATCGGCAGCGCGCTGATACCATTTCGCCGCTTGGACGAGGTCGGCCTTGATGCCACGGCCTTCGGTATAGACGGCACCGATTTCGAACAGGGCGAGCGGATCACCCTTCCTGGCAGCTTCGGCCAGCGCTTCCGGCTTGATGTCGGCGGGAACGATCAGTGAAGTGTCGCCTGCAGCAGGCTGCGCCGCTGCCGTGGTGGCATCATCCTTTGCCGTAGCCAGGCCTGTTGCCGCTTCCGAACCTTCGATGACGGGCGACAGCATCCGGTTGTTGACAGCTCCGGTTTCCGGCATGGGCTGCGCGACGGCGTCCGGCAATTTTGCTTCCGGCTGAACGGGCTCGGACAGCGAGGTTTCCGGCTGCACCGCCTGCGGCTCGACGCCCTCAGTCTGACCGGACGTCTGCCCTTCGGCCTGCGGCTGCAACGTGCTCAGCGGCTCGACGTCGTTATCGGCAGCCTCCGTAGCAGGGGCCACATTTGCCATTGCCGGTGTTTCCGCAGTGACCGGCACTTCATTCGCCACCGGCTGCTCGATGGCAGCGACCGGTGCCTGGACAGGGGCCTGTTCACCACGGATCAGCGTATTGACCAGCGGATAGGACATGATTGCCAGAAGCACGGCGCCGACTGCCATCAGGATCGGACGGCGATGACGGGACAGAGCGCCGCCAATCGGCGAGGCACTGGCACCGCCCTTGCTACGGTTCATCGTATCGACTTCTTCGGCAGCCTGTTGGGCTGCACGGCGGGCGGCGGCGATGAAGTCCGCCTTGTCTGTTTCGCTCGGCGGTGCGGTGCGGCCGTTCTGGCCGGCGCGTACCCGCTCGAGAATCTTCTTCACATCCGGAACGCCGGAACCCGGCTCCAGCAGCTGGTTGGCCACATCCGGCTCAATGGCATCTGCGGCATCGATCGACGGTGTCGGGTCGATGACCTGACGCTCGACGGCGCGAACCGGCTCCGCCCGCTTGCCGGCAAACCGCTTGGCGATCCCGGCGAGAAGGCTGGGCTTGCCAGCGGGCAGCGGCGCAGTCTTGATATCGCTTTGATGCACGGACGCCTGCTCGGTAACCACGGCAACGGCTTCCGCGACCTCTTCACGCGAAGGGCTTGCAGGCTCCGCCTCATCGGCAAACCCGTGCATGTCGCGCTTCAGGTCTTCGTAACGGCGTCCAAAATCAGCTTCGGCGAAGGGATCGTCCTGCGTCTCGAAAACCGGCTGTACCGCACGGGGCATCTGGGCCTGATCGCGCGAACCGAAGGCGCGCGGCGCATCCTGGTCCTGGCCGCGCTCTTCCAGCCGCTCCAGCTTTTCGGCGATATGAACGAGCGTTTCGTGCAGCGCTTCGAACGTGCGTGCCGTGCGCTCCTCGCTCGAGCGGCTCATGTCTTCCAGAACCTTGAGATCGTCGGCAAGCGCCGAGATCGCCGCCATGTCCGTGCTACCGGCGGCGGATTGGCCCATGCCGTTCTTCGAATAGGCTTCCATCACCGCTTCGGCCGCCTGACGGGCCGCCTCGATGATATATTCGTCGCTGGTCGCCAGATAATCCTCAAGCGCGCTCATCCGGCCCTCGAACTCGGCAGGAACAACAGCTGGTGCCATTTCGCGCGGCTGGCTGACGAGGCTCGACAGGTTGGCGATCTGGTCCTGCAGGCTGCGCAGGATCTCGCTATCGTCGTAAGGCGCCGCGTGGGTTTCTTCCAGGCGGGTGGCGATGTCGGACAGCTGGCCTTCGAGCCGGTCAAACCGCGCATCGCCGACATAGGACGTGGCCGGCATATCCAGCTGGTCGATCCGGCGGGCGAGATCGTCGAGACGCTCGGCGAGCGCATCGTTGACAGAGCCCTGGTCGAGCGCATCGATCTTGCGGGAAATATCGGAGAGATAGCCGGTCAGATCGGGCTGGGTCGACACCTTCTGCGACCGTTCCAGCATCTGCGACAGCTGCTCGAGGCGCTCTTCCAGACGGACAGCAGCCTCCTCGTTGGCCAGTTCCTCGACACGGGCCGTCAGGGCCTCGATGCGGGAACCGACGCCATTGTCGGCCGGCCGCTGCAGGCTGTCGATCTGGCGGGAAAGGTCGGCAAGACGGCCTTCGACACGGGTCACCCCGGCACTATCGGGAACGGCAGTACGGCCGCTGGCAACGATGGCGCGGCTGATCTCGTCGAGACGCGCGTCCAGATCGGCGAATTGCGATGTCATCTGGCGATCGTCCGGCTGCATGTGACGGCCGATCATTTCGATCGCCTGCGCAACCGAAACCAGCTTGTCTTCCAGAGCGTGAATGGCTGGGCCGCTGTTCATCGAGCCGATCTGCGACTTGATTTCGTCCAGCCGGTAGGCCAGCGCCACCAGTTCGTCGTCGCGGTTGGAATCGAACGCATTCATCCGGTCTTCGACGCCGGTCCAGCGCGCTTCCATGCGGTGGACGCTGTCTTCGCGGGCAAGGCCATCGATCATGACGCGCAGCTCGTCAAACTCGACCTTTAGGGCATCGGCCTGCGACGGCGATGCCTGCCGGCCGAGCTGGTTGATGCTATCGGACAGGCGCAGCAGATCGCCGCGAATATCTTCCGCCATCGTCTGGTCCTGCGCCGCATCGGCGGTGATACCGCGAATTTCGGCGCGCAACGTGGTCATCTCGCGCGACAGGCCGTCGGCAATGTCTTTCTTCAATTCCTGGCGAAGACCGACCAGTGCCTGCGCAATTTCGGCCATGGCCGGATCCGGACGCTGTGGTTCGCTACGGTATTGTTCCGAGCGCAATGGCTCGCTGCGAACAGGTTCCGGGCGTTGGGCCGGCTGCTGGCGAATGGTTTCCGGGCGTAGGCTCTCTGGGCGCAGGCTTTCCTGGCGGATCGGCTCGCGACGGAACGGCTCGCTGCGATAGGTGTCGTTGCGTAGCTGTTCGCTGAGGGGTGCCGGTGCCACGGGCAACTCGCGGCGGGGCTGCACGGGTGCCTGAAATGCGGGAGCCTGGAACGAAGGAACGCTACGCTCCTCATAGGCGCGCGGTTCCGGGCGGGACTGGATGCGATCGCGAATGGCTTCACGGTCGCGAACGGTGTCGCGTTCGCGCGTCGCCGTCAGTGTCCGCTGCCGCTGCATGATTTCCGTCACCGGGTCAGGAACAGCCACCTGGCCATCGCGTTCGGCCGGAACGCGACCGCGCTGATCACGCCCCGCCGTTCCCATCAATCCTTCGATGCGCGCTTCCAAGCCTTCGATCGTGCGGTTCAGCGCGTCGAGGGACGACCTGTCGCCATAAGGCTGGGCGCCCGGACGTGGAGTGTTTGATCGCGATCCGTTCATCGTTCTTCGCCTCTTTCATCGGCCTTGATCGGAATCCGGGCTTCAGAAAGGCAAATCCCCGCCTTCCGGGAGTTCCGGTACCGATCCGGACAGAGCTGCAACGACGCGAAGACAAAACTATTGCAACTGTGACCATCTCAACACGCACTTTCACGAAACGTGGTAAATAACCCGTTAACCTGACTGAAAATTTTTTAACGATTTGCGCGCATGCTGGCTTTGGGAGGCTTCCGCACGACAGTTTCGGCACATCCGGTCCGCCGGATGAGGTGAGCGATCAAATTTTGCCACCCCGCAAACTTTGACGTTTACGCGCACGTCAAAGTTTTGTAGCATGCGGTAAATCACATGGAGCGACCTAGGAGACGCCGCCCCGTGACACGGTTACAGGTGAGGAACACGAGACATGCCCAGCTATAAGGCCCCGGTCGAAGACACGCTTTTCATTCTCAACGACGTTCTCGGCATCGAGCGCTACAACAATCTTCCCGGCTTTGCCGATGCCACACCCGACATGATCCAAGCGATCGTTGGCGAAGCGGCCAAGCTTGCCGAGGAAGTGCTGTTTCCGGTCAACCTTTCGGGCGATCAGGAAGGCTGCAAGCGCAACGACGATGCGACAGTCACCACGCCAAAGGGTTTTAAGCAGGCCTTCGACCAGTACCGCGAAGGCGGCTGGCTCGGGCTGTCGGTTCCCGAAGAATTCGGCGGCCAGGGCCTGCCCTACACGCTGCACACGGCAATCGGCGAATACATGTCGTCCGCCAACATGGCGCTGACCATGTATCCGGGCCTCACCCAGGGTGCCATCGCTGCCATCCTCGTCCACGGCACCGATGCGCAGAAGGCAACCTATCTGCCGAAGATGGTGGCGGGCGAATGGACCGGCACCATGAACCTGACAGAGCCCCATTGCGGCACCGATCTCGGCCTGCTCCGTTCCAAGGCCGTGCCGCAGGGCGATGGCTCCTACCAGATTTCCGGCCAGAAGATCTTCATCTCCGCCGGCGAACACGACATGGCCGACAATATCATCCATCTGGTGATTGCCCGTATCGAGGGCGCGCCGGAAGGCGTAAAGGGCATTTCGCTATTCATCGTGCCGAAATTCCATGTCGAGGCCGACGGCTCGATCGGCGCCCGCAACACCGTTTCCTGTGGCGCGATCGAACATAAGATGGGCATCCACGGCAATTCGACCTGCGTCATGAACTATGACGACGCAGTCGGCTATCTCATCGGCACGGAAAACAAGGGCCTCAACGCCATGTTCGTGATGATGAACGAGGCCCGCCTCGGCGTCGGCCTGCAAGGTCTTTCGGTCAGCGAAGTCGCCTACCAGAACGCCGCCAATTATGCGCGCGACCGTATCCAGGGCCGCTCGCTCTCCGGCGTCAAATCGCCGGACAAGAAGGCCGACCCGATCATCGTCCATCCCGACGTGCGCCGCACGTTGATGACCATCAAGGCCTTCAACGAAGCGGGGCGTGCCTTCACGTTGTGGACGGCGCTCAAATCCGACATCGCCCATCGCGGCGACAACGATGCGGACCGCCAGGCAGCCGACGACATCCTCGGCCTGATGACGCCGATCCTCAAGGGCGTCTTGACCGACAAGGGCTTTGACCACGCAGTCATGGCGCAGCAGGTCTTCGGTGGTCACGGCTATATCGAAGAACACGGCATGAGCCAGTATGTCCGCGATGCCCGTATCGCGATGATCTACGAAGGCGCCAACGGCATCCAGGCGCTTGACCTTGTCGGCCGCAAGCTGGCGCTGAACGGTGGCCGCGCGATCACCGCCCTGTTCAAGGAAATCGGCGACTTCTGCGAGGAAAACCGCTCCGACGAAAAACTGGCTGTCTACACCAAGAGCCTGAAGAAGGGCTTGAACGACCTGCAGGCGGCCACCATGTGGTTCATGGGCAACGCCATGGCCAAGCCCGACAATGCCGGTGCGGGCTCCACCGACTACATGCACCTCTTCGGCCTCGTCGTGCTCGGCTACATGTGGGCGAAGATTGCCAAGACCGCCGAAGAAAAACTGGCAGAGGGCGCTGGCGATCGCGAGACCTACCTGAAGAACAAGCTAGTCACCGCAAAGTTCTTCATGGAACGCATCATGCCGGAAACCGCACTGCGCAAAGCCCGCATCGAAACCGGCGCCGACACGATGATGGCACTGGACGCGGCGGCGTTTTGAGTAAAAACCTCTTCTCCCCAATGGGGAGAAGTGCCGAGCATAGCGAGGCGATGAGGGGGTCTTACGGCACATGCTGAGGTCCTGGCTCCCCCTCATCCGGCCCTGTGGGCCACCTTCTCCCGCGGGGGAGAAGAGGAAGCCCGACTGATTTGACACAGACGACGCGCGGTCTGATGATCGCTGCATAGGGAGAAAACAATCATGACCGACGTCTTCATTTACGACCACGTGCGCACGCCGCGCGGCCGGGGCAAGAAGGATGGAGCGCTGCACGAAGTGCCGACGCCGCGTCTGGCTGCCAAGGTGCTGCAGGCGCTGCGCGATCGCAACGGGCTGGATACATCCACCGTCGACGACATCATCATGGGCTGCGTCGATCCGGTATTCGAAGCCGGCGCCGTGATCCCGAAGGCTGCCGCCTTCGAGGCCGGTTATTCCAACAAGGCGCCCGGCATGCAGATCTCGCGATTCTGCGCCTCGGGCCTCGATGCCGTCAATTTCGCCGCCGGCAAGATCGCCGCCGGTGCCGATGACATCGTCATTGCCGGTGGTGTGGAATCGATGTCACGCGTCGGCATGGGCATGTCGGGCGGTGCCTGGTACATGGACCCGTCGGTCAATTTCCCCGGCTATTTCATGCCGCAAGGCGTTTCGGCGGACCTGATCGCCACCAAATACGGTTTCTCCCGCGATGACGTCGATGCCTATGCCGTCGAAAGCCAGAAGCGCGCCGGTCATTCCTGGGACAGCGGCTATTTCGACAAGTCGGTCATCCCGGTCAAGGACCAGAACGGCATCACCATCCTCGCCAGGGACGAGCATATGCGTCCGGCGACGACGATGCAGAACCTGGCCTCGCTCAACCCGTCCTTCCAGATGCCCGGCGAGATGGGCGGCTTCGAGGCCGTCGGCATCCAGGCGCATCCGGAAATCGAGCGCATCAACTACGTCCACCATGCCGGCAATTCCTCCGGCATCGTCGATGGCTCGGCCGCAGTCCTCGTCGGTTCCAAGGCCGGCGGCGAGAGCATGGGGCTAAAACCCCGCGCCCGGATCAAGCATTTCGCCAATATCGGCTCCGATCCGGCGCTGATGCTGACCGGCCCGGTCGATGTCACCGAAAAGCTGTTGAAGCGCGCCGGCATGACCATTGCCGATATCGACCTGTTCGAACTCAACGAGGCTTTTGCCGCCGTCGTACTGCGCTACATGCAGGCCTTCTACATTCCGCATGACAAGATCAACGTCAACGGCGGCGCGATCGCCATGGGCCATCCGCTCGGGGCCACCGGCGCGATGATCCTCGGCACCGTGCTCGACGAACTGGAACGCCGCGGCCTGCAGACCGCGCTTGTCACGCTCTGCATCGGCGCCGGCATGGGCACGGCGACGATTATCGAGCGGGTCTAGCCCAAGTCCTCCGTCATGGTCGGGCTTGACCCGACCATCCACGGCCCCGCGGCATGGATCCTCGGGTCAAGCCCGAGGATGACGGAAGCGAGAATGGCGAATGAGCAGCAATGAATTTCAGGGAGAGAACCCCATCATGAGCACCTACACCAATTTCACCATCGAAACCGACGCCGACGGCATTGCGCTGGTTACCTGGAACATGCCCGACAAGTCGATGAACGTCTTCACCGTCGAGGTGATGAAGGAACTCGACGCCATCGTCGATCAGACCGTTGCCGACGCAGCCGTCAAGGGCGTCGTCTTTACGTCGGGCAAGTCGACCTTTTCCGGCGGCGCCGATCTGTCGATGATCAAGGGCATGTTCACGTTCCAGGCCGAGCAGAAGAAGCTCGACCCGGACAACGCCGCGCAAAAACTGTTCGAGCTGACCGGCCAGATGACCGGCCTGTTCCGCAAGCTCGAAACCTGCGGCAAGCCGTGGGTCTCCGCCATCAACGGCACCTGCATGGGCGGCGCCTTTGAAATGTCGCTCGCCTGCCACGGCCGCGTTGCCGCCAATTCCAAGTCGGTGAAGCTTGCCCTTCCCGAGGTCAAGGTCGGCATCTTCCCGGGCGCTGGCGGCACGCAGCGCGTTCCGCGGCTCACCAATGCGCAGGACGCCCTGCAGATGATGACCACCGGCTCGTCGCTGACGCCGCAGCGCGCCAAGGCCATGGGCCTGATCCACGAGATCGCCGAGCCCGCCGAGCTGATCAATGCCGCCAAGGCGATGATCAAGAATGGCCTGAAGCCCGTCCAGCCCTGGGACGAAAAGGGCTACAAAGTTCCCGGAGGCGGCATCTGGACACCGGCTGCAGCACAGCTCTGGCCGGCAGCGTCGGCGATCCTGCGCCGCGAAACCTCCGGCAATTATCCGGGCGGCCTTGCCATCCTCAAATGCGTCTATGAAGGCCTGCAGGTTCCCTTCGATACCGGGCTTAAGATCGAGCAGCGCTATTTCACCGAGATCCTGCAGACCACCGAAGCCTTCTCAATGATCCGCTCGCTGTTCATCTCGATGCAGGAACTCGGCAAGGGCGCCCGCCGCCCGGCCGGTATTCCGAAGTCGGATCTCAAGCAGATCGGCGTCGTCGGCGCCGGCTTCATGGGCGCATCGATCGCCTACGTCGCCGCTGCCGCCGGCATCGCGGTCACCCTGATCGACCGCGACATCGAAGCCGCAACGAAAGGCAAGGCCCATTCGGAAGGCCTGGTCAAGGATTCCATCGGTAAGGGACGCCTGACGCAGGACGAGGCGGTGGCCCTTCTCGCCCGCATCACGCCATCGGCCGATTACAACGACCTGAAAAACGTCAAGCTCGTCGTCGAGGCCGTGTTCGAAGACCGCCAGGTCAAGAAGGACGTCATCGAAAAGGTCGAAGCGGTGCTTTCCGAAGACGCCATCTTCGCTTCCAACACCTCCACCCTGCCGATCACCGGCCTTGCGAAAAATTCCAGGCGCCCGGACCAGTTCATCGGCATCCATTTCTTCTCGCCGGTCGAGAAGATGATGCTGACGGAAGTCATTCTCGGCAAGGAAACCGGCGACGTGGCGCTCGCCACCGCGCTCGATTTCGTCGCTGCGATCAAGAAGACGCCGATCGTCGTCAACGACACGCGCGGCTTCTATGTCAACCGCTGCGTCTTCCGCTATATCCACGAAGCCTATGACATGCTCATCGAAGGCGTGCCGGCGGCGATGATCGAGAACATCGCCAAGATGGCCGGCATGCCGGTCGGTCCGCTGTCGCTCAACGACGAAGTGGCGATCGACCTGTCCCAGAAGATCCTCAAGGCCTCGATCGCCGATCTCGGCGAAGCCTCCGTCGATCCACGCCACATGACGCTGATCAACAAACTGGTCGACGACCTCGACCGCCGCGGCCGCAAGAACGGCAAGGGCTTTTACGATTACCCGGCCAAGCCCGCCAAGAAGTCTCTCTGGCCGGGCCTGAAAGACCTCTACCCGCAAAAGCCGGCCGAAAGCTTCGACGTCGAGACGATCAAGCAGCGCTTCCTCGTCACCATCGCCTTGGAAGCGGCCCGCACCATCGAAGAAGGCATCGTCACCGACCCGCGCGAAGCCGATGTCGGCTCCATCCTCGGCTTCGGCTTTGCGCCTTATACCGGCGGCACGCTGAGCTATATCGACGGCATGGGCGTCAAAACCTTCGTGGCGCTCTGCGAGAAGTTAGCCGCGACTTACGGCGAGCATTTCCAGCCGACGCCGCTGCTCAAGGACATGGCCGCCAAGAACGAGACCTTCTACGGCCGCTTCGACCCCTATGGGAAGAGGGAGGCGGCTTAGGCCGCCTCAGCTTAAACGGGAAAGCAGTATTTTCACCCCTGTAGGATTGCAGTGATGTACATCATGTTGCTATGCCTTTGCGATACACACATGCACTATGCGGGGTGAAAATGTCCGAGCTAAATTTCCTGGATTTGAGTGAAAGACATATCGGAGTAACTAAAGCGATCGCTCATGGGTATGGAGAAGCGGCTCGTGTTTGCTTGGACCGTCATCACTCCTCGCCGGTAACATTTCAGCTCATCGATAGATCCGAGTCTACCGAAGCCGGGGCAATGTGGCCTGCGGTGGACGCGCGAACTAAGAGCGCGTGGAACAATACGACAGATGCTACCGAAGACGGTGCGTACGCGCTCGCATTGGCTGCAGTTGAGCATTCTCGAGGACTGGTTGCGGTTAGGCGTGCAGAAACCAGAACCGGAGCCGATTACTACATCGGCTCTCCGGATGCACAAATATTAGATTTGGAAGAGAGCTTTAGATTGGAGGTATCCGGTGTTGATACCGGCAATATTAGCATGATTAAGACTCGCCTAAAACAAAAATTGACTCAGGCCGTTGCAGGCAACTCTAACTTACCAGCAATTGCATGTGTCGTCGGTTTCGCATCGCTCCAGATCATGGCTGATGATGTGAGTGAGACATCATGAACTGGGTAGAATCTCATCGTCAGAGTGAACAATTTGCGGTCGCTGCTCACGAGGCTCTGAGAAAAGGTGACAATAATCTGGCCGTTAGTCTTTTCGGTGAGGCAGCAGAACAAGAAGCCATCGCGTTTTCTGTCCTATCAGAAGACAAGCCACGCACTCTGGGCATCACTGCGATTAGTGCAACGGCACTATGGTACAAGGCTCGTTGCTTTTCAAAAGCGGAACGATTTGCTCACCAAGCACTATCAATGCAATCTTTACCTCCCTTTGCACAGATTGAACTTAGAGGCCTCCTGCAAGCAATCTGGAATGAGAAAGCTCAAGAATATGCCGGCATTGCATTTGCTCCCGGGCAAGTTGTCGTGTCCGTTCGCGGTGGTGAAGTCGTTACGGGTGGAGCGCCGCTCGATCTCATTCTGGGCAGAGTTCAAATAGTACAGAATCTTTTCTATCGAACTGCCGAATTTCTAAAATCGGTACCCTTGCGCATAAAAGGACCGCCATCA
Organism: Pararhizobium sp.; assembly: GCF_965279435.1. Classification (NCBI taxonomy): domain Bacteria; kingdom Pseudomonadati; phylum Pseudomonadota; class Alphaproteobacteria; order Hyphomicrobiales; family Rhizobiaceae; genus Pararhizobium; species Pararhizobium sp. Next base: position 2,051,063 of record NZ_CBDIHY010000003.1, on the reverse strand, counting down.
AAGGAAATTCAGGAAAAATACCGACCTTGGCTTTTTCAATCGGTACCCGGAAGCTATCAGTTTATTGTAGCCGTCCAAAGACCACAGCAGCACGAAATGTTTTCAACAGATGATCCCGAACCTGAAATTCTGACGGAAACTTTTTTATCAATTTTGCGCGGGGCATCCAACGAGTCGGCAGAGGTTTTGGAAAGTGTCGTTCCATCTTCAGACTATAGAAAAACTTTTCTTAAACTGACGAGGAACTTAGCGCCCACAGGAAAGTCCTTCAAGGAACTGGAGATAAGGGGAACGACGGAAGCGACGTCGGTTTTACTTTCTGCCAGTTCCCGAAAACAAATTTCGGATACGCTTCGGCCAGTTGCCGCCTCCAATGGAAAAGTTGGCGAGCAGGAGACAACAATTAGAGGCACACTGCGTGCACTTCATCTTGAGAACGATTGGCTTGAAGTAATTGTCGATGGGCAAAATATTCGGGTCTCTGGAGTTGGAGAGACGGTGGACGACTTAATCGGCCCCATGGTCAATCAACAAGTTGTCGTCCGGGCAAAATCCGGAAAAGGAGACAAGCTTTCATTTATCGATATCGAGCAGGATGAATAGCAATTGTGATGGCAAGTGCGGCTCCCACCCCTCCTCCGTCATTCCTGTGCTCGTCACAGGAATCCAGTGCGCCGCGTCTGCGGCGCGAAAGACTCCTTTCCTCTCCGCGATATGAAAGCCCCCTCACCGCGCGGACGCGCGGTGGCTGGATGCCTGTGACAAGCACAGGCATGACGGAGGATGGGGAGGCTGCCGCGTGCAAACCGCATCCTCCGAAAGCGGCCCGCAGCCTCTCGATGATGCCGCCGCCAACCACCATCCCTCAAACAACGACCACCCAGCCCCCTTGCCAGCCCGCCGCCCATGCCGCACCTTTCCCGCCATGAAAGGCTACGTCTACATCCTTGCCTCAAAGCGCAACGGCACGCTCTATACCGGCGTGACGAGCGATCTGCCGGGCCGGTTGTTCGAGCATCAGAACGAACTCACCAAGGGCTTTACCAGCCGCTACGGCGTCAAGACGCTGGTGTGGTTCGAGGAGTATGATCTGGTAACGACGGCGATCACCCGCGAAAAGACCATCAAGAAATGGCCGCGCCAGTGGAAGCTCAACCTGATCGAGGCGATGAACCCCAACTGGCAGGATATCGCGCACTATCTGCATGGGCTGTGAGAGGCCGTTTTGGCGGTTGGTGAAGACTGCGCATCGCTTCTCGCAGGTGCCTCATACTCGGCTCTTTCGATCGAGGCTCCTCCCTCTCCTCCGTCATCAAGTCAGTTGTCGGGGGCCGCTTGGGCGTCACGTATTCTTGCATTTGCGATAGTGATGATCTTCCGCATGATGGCGCCGAGCGCCAGGCGCTTTGGTTTTCCGGCGGACAGGAAGGCCTTGTATGCGGTGGCGAGCGGGTTGTCGCCACGGATGGCAGTGAGGGCTGCGATGAACAGTGCTGGCCGGAGATGCCGGCGTCCGCCGCAAACTGCCCGATAGCCATTCAGCTTTCCACTGTCTCTGGGATGCGGCGCGCATCCGGCCAGACTGGCCGCCTGCCGGCGGTTGATGCTGCCGAGTTCTGGCATGGCGGCGATCAGAAGTGCTGCGATGGTGGCGCCGATGCCGGGCACGGAGCGCAAAGCCTTTTCACGGCGCCGCAGCCCGGTGTCATCGCGGATGAGAGTTTCGATCTGCGCCTCGATGAGAGCAATGCGTCGGTCGAGCTCGGCGATATGGTCTTCGATATCGGCTGCGATCATGGCACTGCGGGGCGCCTTGAGCCGGTTTTTTTCCTGAACCCGCATGGCAACGAGATCGGTGCGGCGGGCACTCAACAGCCGCACCTGGCTCTGGCTGGCCTGCGGCGGCTGCCAGCGGACCAGGGTTTGACTGCGGTCGAGGCCATACTGCGCCAGCCAGCGCGCATCGATGGCATCCGTCTTGGCCCGCTTGCCGAAGGAACGGATATAGGCCTTGACCTTGGCGGCGTCGGCGCGGTGGGCGGAAATTCCAAGCGCCATCAGCACGGCAAGTACCTGGTCCTCATATCCCCCGGTTGCCTCGCAGACCGCCAGAATGTCTGTCCGTCCGCCATAGGCCTGAAGGGCAGAATGCAGGGCGTCGCGGGTATTGCCGATCGTCAGGGGGTGGCCAGTCAGGCTGTCGAACAGGGTGACGCTGTCACAGGACACGTCGAGACCGAGAACGGACTGGATTTTGTCATCGTCTGTCATCATGATGCTCCATGCTTTGCATTGTCTGCGGGCGCATCGTCGCGATGGCCCATTCAAGTCAGCAAGCGATGCGAGGCTGGAGCGGCAGTGTCCCCTGATGACGGCGGTCGCAAGGACCTATTCCTGTACGGGCGCCTGCCGCGGCGATCCCCGGGATGGCCATCCCGGGGATCGCATCGCCAACCTCAAGAGCAGTAAAGCACGAAAGTCACAGACAATTCCTGTGCCTGTCACAGGAATCCAGTGCGCCGCATCTGCGGCGCGAAAGACTCCCTTCGCGGAGTAGCAGTCCCCTCGCCGCGCAGACGCGCGGCGGCTGGATGCCTGTGACAAGCACAGGCATGACGGAGTTTTGGGGTTGTCGTCCACGCCAAACAACTGGCTCCGAAGAGGCAGCCTGCAACCGGCAATGACACCCCTAGCCATGCGCCGCACACGCGATACACTCGCCACCAAATCCAACCCGGACCACTCCATGGACACCCTCACCCCCCACGCATTCACCACCTCAGCCGAATGGGACGCCTGGCTTGCCGCCCACCACGCCCAGTCCCCCGGCATCTGGCTGCTGATCGCCAAGAAGAACGCCAAAAAGCCGCTGATCACCATTGGCGAGGCGCTGGATGTTGCGCTTTGCTACGGCTGGATCGACAGTCAGCGGAAGGGGTTTGACGCACACGCCTATCTGCAGCGCTATTCGCCCCGGCGGGGCAAAAGTCCGTGGTCGCGGTTGAATGTCGATCGGGTGGCGGCGTTGATCGAGGCCGGGCGGATGCGGGCGGCGGGTCTTGCGGAAGTGGCGGCAGCCAAGGCCGACGGGCGCTGGGCGGTGGCCTATGAGCCGCAGCGCAATGCCGGGCTGCCGGAGGACCTGGCGGCGGCATTGAGCACCAATGCGAAAGCTGCCGCAGCGTTTGCAGCGCTCGACAAGACCGGCCAGTACGCGCTGATCCTGCCGCTTCTGAAAGCCACCACGCCAAAGATCCGCCTGGCCCGCGTCGAGAAAGCCATGGCCCGGCTCAGCGGGGACGAATAATGCCTACCCTTGCCCGCCAAATGCCGCTGCGCCCGGCTTTTCGGATAAAAAATCATCCCCGTTCGTCCCCGGCCTGAAAAATGCGGCCATACTACTTCCCGTCTCCGCCGCCGGAGTGTTTCGCGAGACGGTCGCGGGCAGGTGGAGGCCGGCGCCCTGGTTTGACCCGTAACGTGCGGCAATGGCCAGGGAGGTGACAGCCATGGTGGTCCTGCCTTCGGGCAGCGCCGCCTATCAAGCCTCCCCCGGGCCGCCAGGTCCGGTTCGGTTGAGCCGTGCAAGTGGCCGGGCATCCCGAAAGGATGCCGTGAAGAAAGCCATGCAGCGAAGCGAGGCAATCACCTGTAGGGGCCGGACACCCCGAACGAACGCCGAAGGCCACGCGAGTGCGGAGCCACAGACTAAAACTCAAATGAGGTTCCGCACTCGTGTGGCTCTCCATGGATCAAACACGGGCAAAGCTGCCGCGTGACCGCAACAACGTGCGCGAAGGAAAGGCGAGATGAAGATCAGAACGCAGGAGGAGCAGCAGTGCGACGACGCTGAACGCGATGCCAAGCCCTATATTCCCGGTTTCACCTGGGGCGAATTCCACCGGTTGACGGAGCGCCAGCAGGAGCAGGAGTGCCAGAAAATACTACAGGTCAGCGCCAGTTCGCTTGGCTATTGGAAGACCTGCAGCCTCTCGCCCTGCCGCCGCGCGAAGGCCTGCCGGAGCTTGCTTTCGGAGGCGCAGGCAACGTCCGGCCGCTATCACCGGTGTTTTCCGCCCTGCATCCGCGAGGGGCCGCACCGTCAGTCGGCAACCTTGAGGGAAATGTTCAGACTTGCCGGCCTACCGGATGACACCGAGTACATATGAAAACCGCCGGCAGTGCCGGCGGTTTCAAATCGAAGTGGGGTGGGTGCAGCGCTTAGGCCGCCGCGCCCTGGATCGCCGAGACCTGCCAGTCGCCGCCGCGCTTGCGCAGGAACGTCCAGAGTTCGACGGTCTCCGTCAGGTTGTCCGGATCGCCCTCGACGACGCGGCCGGTGGCGCGGTCACGGGTGACGTCGATGCTCTCGTACCGCATGGCAACGGTGGCATAGTCATCGCCGTCCTCGTTCCAGGCTTCGGCGACATCGCCCTGCACCAGATGCACGTCACGGACCTCGTTCTTCAGGCCCTTGGTGGCATTGTCGCTCAGCTCTTCGGCCAGCCACGACATCGCTTCCGGCGTCGTCAACTTGCGCAGCGTGGCATAGTCCTCGGCGGCGTAGGCAGCCTGAACCTCTTTCAGCATCGTCTCAAACTGGCCAAGATCCTCTCCACCAACACCGATCTCGTCGGTCGTATCATCGGCCACGCGCGGCTGCGCCGGGCGGGCTGCGGCCGCACCGGCGGCTCCGCCACCGATCGACGGAATCTTGAAGGACGGCATGCCCGAGCCGAAGCCGGAGCCCGAGTTCTGACCTTGTGTGCCAAAGCCCTGCATTGGCGAGCTACCCGCGCCACGCGGTGCGTAGCCGGCCGGTGCTGCCGTCTGGCGATTGCGGAAAAAGCGCAGGGCAAGCATCACGGCGCCGCCGATCAGCGCGATCTGCAAGAGCATGCCGAGCATGCCGGCCATGCCGCCAAAACCGTTGCCCATCATCATGCCGATCAGGCCGCCAAGGGCGAGACCGCCGAGCATCGAGCCTGCGAAGCCGCCGAAGAAGCCGCCCGGACGCTGGGCGCCGGGACGGGCCGCCTGGCCCATGTTCTGCTGGCCGGCAGCGCCGGGCGTCGTCGCCTGGTTCTGCGGGGTCATCGTCCGGTTGATCGGCGTCGCATCCGCCGGCGCCGTCCGGGTAACCGGCGGTGCGGAGAACGTGCGGGTGCCGCGGCTGCCGAAGCTGCTGCCGCCACGTCGGGCCTCGGCCAGATCAACCACCGTCAGCATCACCATGGAAGCGACCGCAAAGGTCGCAAGAACGCGTCCAACTCTAAACATGAAACCCAATCCTGTTGTTCACTCCCGGCCCGCAACCGCGCGCCTCTTGGCAGACATATGGGGGCAATGCTTGCCGAATTGAAGGCTTTTGCGCTGCAGTTCACGGTAAAGCGGGCTTGCTTTCCGCCTTTCGACCGCCGGGAATTGACGGAAAGTCCGGTGAAGCGGAAGAATTGGCGCTGCCACCCTGCGGAATCCGCGAGGCCGCAGATATCATCGAAGGGATATGAGATGAGCCACGCACTGCCCGAAATTCATCTCGTCCGGCATGGCCAGACGGAATGGAGCCTTTCCGGAAAACACACCGGCCGCAGCGACATTCCTCTGACGCAGGCGGGCGAGGATGCAGCCCGCGGCCTGGCGGAGCGGATGCGTGGCCTGACATTCCCGATTGTCTGGTCAAGCCCGTCGCAAAGGGCGTTCAACACCTGCACGCTTGCAGGCTTTGGCGCCGGATGCGTGAAGAAGGACGACCTTGCCGAATGGGATTACGGCGCTTACGAGGGCCTGACGACGAAACAGATCCTTGCCGAGCGTCCCGGCTGGCAATTGTTTCGGGACGGCTGCCCAGGGGGCGAGACGGCGGCGGATGCCGGAGAGCGGGCCGGCAGGATCATCCGGCAGATCCGCGAGATTGACGGTGCGGTGCTGATCTTCTCCAGCGCCCATTTCCTGCGGGTGCTCGCCGCCCGCTGGCTCGGCCTGCCGCCCGGGGACGGCAGGCGGTTTGTGCTGGATACGGCCAGCATCAGCGTGCTCGGTTACGAGCATGACCGGACCGAGCCGGTCATCCGCCGATGGAACCAGACCTGACCGGCTATCAGCCGATAAAGGTATCGTAGAGCAGCTTGAGATTGAGCACGACGATGATCGAGGCGACGATCCAGGCAAGGGCTGCGACATATTTCGGAATGACGAAGGTGCCCATTTTCTTCTTGTCGGAGACAAAGCGCACCAGCGGAATGACCGCGAAAGGCAGCTGCATCGACAGGATAACCTGGCTGAAGACCAAAAGTTCGGCAGTGCCCTTCTCGCCATAGATCCAGGTAACGACGACAACTGGGACGATGGCGATACCACGGGTGATGAGGCGGCGGGCCCATTGCGGAATGCGCAGCCGCAGAAAGCCTTCCATGACGATCTGGCCGGCCAGCGTTGCCGTCACCGTCGAGTTGAGGCCGGAGGCCAGCAGCGCCACGGCAAACAGCGTCGAGGCGATACCGAGGCCAAGCAACGGCGACAGCAGTTCGTAGGCTTGGCCGATTTCAGCGACATCGGTGCGGCCATTGGCGTGGAAGACCGACGCGGCAATGATCAGGATGGAGGCGTTGATGAACAAAGCCAGCATCAGCGCGATCGTGCTGTCGGTGGTCGCCCACTTGATCGCATCGCGCTTGCCCTCGTCGGTGCGCTTGTAGTTGCGGGTCTGAACGATCGAGGAATGCAGATAGAGATTATGCGGCATGACGGTGGCGCCGATAATGCCGATGGCGATGTAGAGCATGGCCGGGTTGGTGACGACTTCGGTCGATGGCAGGAAGCCATGGAGAACGGCAGCGATCGGCGGGGCAGCGGCAGCGATCTGGACGACGAAGCAGCCGGCGATGACGATCAGGAGCGCAATGACGAACGCCTCAAGATAGCGAAAACCCTTGTTCATCAGCAGCAACAGCAGGAAGGCATCGGCTGCGGTGATCAACGCGCCGCCGATCAGCGGGATGCCGAACAACAGTTGCAGGGCGATCGCCGTACCGATCACTTCGGCAAGGTCACAGGCAATGATCGCCGCTTCACAGGCAAGCCAGAGCATGAAATTGACGGGTCTGGAATAGGTATCGCGGCAGGCCTGGGCGAGATCGCGGCCGGTGGCGATGCCAAGACGGGCGGCAAGCGCCTGCAGAAGGATCGCCATCAGGTTGGAAAGCAGGATGACCGTCAGCAGCGTATAGCCGAACTGCGAACCACCGGCGATATCGGTCGCCCAGTTGCCGGGGTCCATGTAGCCGACCGAGACCATGTAGCCGGGCCCCATGAAGGCGAGTAGGCGGCGGAACCAGATGCCGCCGGAGGGTACGGGGATGCTGGCATTGACTTCGGGGAGGCTTGGCCGCGCATCCTCGTCGGGGCTGGAAAAGGTCCAGCTTTTTTGGGGTGGAAGGGCGGCTTCGGTATTGGACATGCACGGTCTCCGGATGCGGAATGGGCTGTTATCCAAAAGCTATGCCAAGGCAAAACATTATGCAATAGGCTATATTTCATCGATCTTGCTTTTTTCAGCAAATGAAAAGGCACGAAGGACGGGAATGTGGAGGACGGGATAAATCATTATGAAAAATCCATCCCCGTGTTATGAAACTTCAAAACGCAACCTTAAGAAACTTGAGAGGATACCGCCCCCTTGCCGCGCCGCCCTGTTCCCCGCACGGACCCGCTCCCAGACGCGGACATTCATTCCGAGGGCTTCCGGCAGACCCGCGAAGCACGGCGGGGCGCGCTGATCGAGGATTATGTCGAGCTGATCGCCGACCTGATCGAGGATGGCAACGAGGCGCGGCAGGTGGATATCGCCGCCCGCCTTGGCGTGGCGCAGCCAACAGTTGCCAAGATGCTGGCAAGGCTTGCCGCCGAAGGACTGGTATCGCGCAAGCCCTATCGCGGCGTGTTTTTGACCGAGGCCGGCCAGAAGATGGCGCTTGAAAGCCGGGTCCGCCACCAGACCGTCGAAGCCTTCCTGCGTTGCCTGGGCGTCAGCCCGGAAACGGCCCGCATCGATGCCGAGGGCATCGAGCATCACGTCAGCGTCGAGACACTGGAAGCGTTCCGCCGATTCATCGACAAGACGGCCTAGCCGGCCCGCAGCCGCCGCCCAAAGCGTTCGCCCAGAATGATGATGATGCCGGCGGAAAAGATAAGGGCTGCGCCGGCAAAGACCTGGGTCGCGGGAATATCGCCCCAGATCAAGAATCCGAGCCCGAAAGCCCAGATCAGCGACGAATATTCGAACGGCGCCAGCATCGAGACCGGCGCCCGGCGCATGCCCTCGAACAGCGCATATTGTGCGATACCAGCGATCAGCCCCGTGCCGACCATCAGCGCGACATCCAGAAGGCTTGGTGTAACCCAGGTGACAATGACGGCAATGCCGGTGAACAGGATGAAGAAGCCGCTCGACAGCGTCATCTGCACCAGCGTCACCTCCTGCATCGCAGTCTTGCGCAAGAGTACCGTCGAAAACGCCCAGAACACCGCTGCCTGTAACGCCAGCCAGACCGGCAAAGACAGTTTCATGCCGGATCCCAATGGATCGGTTGCCACGAGCACCCCGATGAAGCCGATGATAACAGCGATCCAGCGAAGCGGTGGCACATCTTCTTTCAGGATCGGCACGGCGAGAATGGTGATCAGGATCGGTGCTGCGTAATAGATCGTCGTCAACTCGGCCAGGCCCAGATCGCGGGCGGCGGTATAGTAGGACAGCCAAGCGGCCAGCAGCAGCAGGTTGCGCAGGATCATCGGCTTGAGAACCGGCGAATGCAGCGAGCGGACAAGCAGCGGGCCACGGCCGATGGCGGCACAGATCGCAAAGATCGTCACGCTGCGCACGAATAGAATCTGCCAGACCGGCAGCGCCACCACCAGCCATTTGACCGAGGCGTCCTGCAGCGTGAACAGGAAATAGGAAAAGATCGTCAGCAGAATGCCTGAAAGCACGGAGGTATTCACGGAGGGCTCCCAGCGGACTGCACAAATCGTGCGCAGCTTGTGATATCGTGCGGCACGCGGACAAGGAAGAGGCATGACATTGAGACGTGTGGCGAAAAATGGGGGCACCACCCGAAAATTATACCAGTAGCGCCGCCGTCAAACCTGCGCGTCTACCCCCCGAATATCCTGCCTAAAGACCAAGAAATGACAGCATGACGAAGGTGGCGAACAGCACGAAATGGGTCATGCCCTCAATGGCATTGGTTTCGCCATCGTTGAGGTTGATGGCCGCAACGATCAGGGTGATCGTCACCATCACCGTCTGCACCGGCGTCATCGCCATGATGAAGGGCTGGCCGGTATAGAGCGCAATCGCCTCCATCACCGGCACAGTCAGAATGACGGTCGAGAGCGAGGCACCGAGCGCGATGTTGACGACGGCCTGCATGCGGTTGGCAAGCGCTGCCCGCATCGCCGTCATGATCTCCGGCGAGGCTGAAATGGCCGCCACAACGATCGCCGCCAGAACCGGCGGGGCACCGGTGCCCTTCAGGCCGGCCGTCAAAAGGCCCGACATGATTTCGGCCAACGCGCCGATGATGATGATGCCGATGATCAGGATGGTTATGGATACAGAAACCGGCTCGTTTTCCGACGGATGCTTTTCCCCGCCTTCGCGCTTGGGATAGCTGTAGCTAAAGAAATAACTGTGCACGCCCACCTGCATTTTCAGGAAGACCGCATAGAGTGTCACCATCGCGACGATGGTGAAACCGGAATAGAAGTGCCATTTGGCCTCCGGAACAAATTCCGGCACGATCATCGAGATACCCATCGCCGTCAGGATCATGACGCTGTAGGTGCGGCTGGAATCGTCGTTATAGGATTGCTCGCCGTGCTTCAGGCCGCCCAGCAGGGCTGCAAGGCCAAGAATGCCGTTTATGTCGAGCATGACGGCGGAATAGATCGTGTCACGCACCAGGGTTGGCGAAATCTCTTCGCCGCTCATCATGATCGCCAGGATGATCACCTCGACCAGCACCGCCGATAGCGTCAGGATCATCGTGCCGTAGGGATCGCCGACCTTAGCGGCCAGCACCTCGGCATGATGGGCGACGCGCAGCGAAGCGAGCACGATGGCAAAGACCAGTATAGCGGCACCGGCAAGAGCTGCCATCTGCCCCGCTTGAAGCAGCGCATGTTCGAGCAGAAAGCCGGCGGCAGCAAAAACAAGCGCGACGCCCAAGAGCATTTCGGACTTCAAAAGTGTCAACACGTGCGGCGCCTCGCAACCAGCGGAATAAGGTTCAGCGAAGTATAGGCGGCATGCGACGCATTTCAATCGGACCGGCACGATCGCACCGGACAGAAGACAGGATTATTTTCCTTTCGCACTTTACGGCAACACAGATTCTCGCTAATCTCTGCAGCTAAACAATCAAGACAGCAAGAAGCCAGAACACAGGAAAGCGTCACGCTTCACCGCTTGCAGGATGCGCAACGATGTTTTCACATGACCGGATCTGGAGTGCGATCGATGCGCTCGCCGAGCGGCATCAGCTATCCCCTTCAGGCCTTGCCCGAAGGGCCGGACTCGATCCGACCTCTTTCAACAAGTCCAAGCGCCATTCCGCCGATGGCCGCGAACGCTGGCCGTCGACGGAATCGATCGCCAAGGTTCTTGACGCGACCGGCTCGACGATCAACCAGTTCATGGATTTCCTGCTCCCGGGGCCAGCTTCCGGAGCGTTGCCGGAGGGTGCCTTTCCGCCGCAGGCCGGCTCCATTCCGCTGCTCGGTTTTGCCCAGGCCGGGGCCGGTGGCTTCTTCGACGATGGTGGTTTTCCCGCCGGCCAAGGCTGGGATGTCGTCGAGTTTCCGGCAGCCCCCGGTACCAAGGCCGGCGTCTACGCCCTGGAAATTCAGGGCGACAGCATGTTACCGCTCTATCGCGACGGCGATGTGCTGATCGTCGAACCGGGCGCGCAGATCCGCCGCGGCGACCGCGTGGTGGTCAAGACTATCGAGGGCGAAGTCATGGCCAAGGTGCTGGTGCGCCAGACGCCGCGCAGCATCGAGCTGCTGTCGCTCAACCCGGAACATCCCAACCGCACATTCGACCTCAGCGACGTCGAGTGGATCGCCCGCATCATCTGGGCCAGCCAATAGGACGGTTTTCCTGATGAAGCGGCATCTGCTCACCATCGGCGGCGGCCTCGCCGGAATTGCCCTGACCGTCGCCCTGCTGGTAACCGGCGCGTCGGTGATCCAGGGACAGCAAAGCGCCGATGTACCCGATTTCGCAATGGAAACACCTGATTTGGCCGATGTGCCCGATCTGAGCGGCGACGGGATGAATGCTGCGGAAGGCGGAACCGATGAGATCATGCCGGTCAATCCGGCATCCGGAATTCCCGACCCGCAGGCCGTTCGCGATATCGCGCCCGAAAAATTTGCCCTGCCGCAGGATGTGACGGCGCAGCCGCTGGAGCGCATCGAACCCCGCACGCCGCTGTCACAGCCTGTTGCGCGGCCGGAGCCCGTGCCGTCTGTGCTGCGCCATCCCATTGCCCTGTCGGCAGGCCTGATCCAGTTCGGCGACCGGCTGCTGCAGCTCGACGGGATCGAGCCGGAAAAGGCGGATCGCATCTGCGGCGAAACCGGCAAGACATGGCCCTGCGGCGTGGTGGCCAAAACTGCGTTCCGCAATTTCCTGCGGGCCCGCGCACTTTTATGCACCGTCCCGAAGAACGGCTGGCAGGGAACACTGACCGCCACCTGCAGTATCAACGACACCGATCCCGCTGCCTGGCTTGCCGAGAATGGTTGGGCAAATGCGCCGGCAGGATCGCCCCTCGCAGGTAAGGTCGCCAGTGCACGGCAATCCCGCCTCGGTTTTTTCGGTGACGATCCGCGCGATTTGAGCACAGCACCGCCACTGCCGGATGACATGCAGCTTCCCGGCGACGCGGATCCCAGCATTGATATGACCGATCAGGACTTGTAGGCCACGCTGACGGTTCATACTTCACAACACCGGCACAACAACACGGATATCCCATGCCTGACACCATGAACCATCATGAAGCCCTCATCTACGTCATGGTGATGATGTCGGCTGTCGATACCGCCATGACCGATGCCGAACTGGAACGCATCGGCAGGCTGACCAGCTTCCTGCCCGTGTTTGACGGTTTCGACCATGACCATCTGATGCATGCGGCCCGCGAATGCACTGCTCTTCTGGACGGTCCGGAGGGGCTGGACATCGCACTTGAAGTCGTGCGCGAAGCTCTGCCCCCGCGTCTCTACGACACTGCCTATGCGCTGGCAGTCGAGATTGCCGCCGCCGACTTTTCCATCGCCCAGGAGGAAATCCGGCTGCTACAATTGTTGCGCGACCGATTTGGACTGGACAAACTGACCTGCGCTGCAATCGAGCGCGGCGCCATGGCCCGTTTCCGCAAGTGAAGGGAGCGGATTTCCGCTTCACGCCAAAGTGCGTTCACCCTCGATCACCGTCCCGATAGACTGGCCGCCTGCGGAGCGAGGATGGGGAACGTATGACGGTACAGATATTCGGCTTTGGCGAACCGGTCTGGCGCCTGACCTTCTTTGCCGCAATCTTCCTGTCGCTTGCCGCACTCGAACTGGCGCACCCCCGGCTGGAGCGCCCGGAACTGGTGCGGGCGCTGAAAGCACGGCGCTGGTTCACCAATCTATCCATCCTCGTCCTGTCGTCGCTGACGCTGCGGATGATCTTTCCGGCGGCGGCCACCGGTGTCGCGCTCTACGCAGACGCGCACGGATATGGGCTTTTACCGATGCTCGGGCTACCGCCATTCGTCAGTGGTGTGCTCGCCTTCGTCATTCTCGATTTCGCCATCTGGCTCGAACATCTGATCTTCCACAAGGTGCCGCTGTTCTGGCGCATCCACCGGGTTCACCATGCCGATACCGGGCTGGACCTGACGACGGCGCTTCGCTTCCACCCGCTGGAAATCCTGCTGTCGGTCCTGTGTAAATCGGCCGTCATCCTTTCGATCGGCGCACCTCCGATCAGCGTGCTGATCTTCGAGATCGTGCTGAATGGCGCCGCGATGTTCAATCACGCCAATCTGAAACTACCTGCCCGCGTCGATGGCCTGTTGCGCCGGCTGATCGTCACGCCGGACATGCACAGCATCCATCATTCCGCTGCACCGGACGAGACCGATACCAATTACGGCTTCAACCTGTCCCTCTGGGACCGGTTGTTTTCGACCTACCGCGAGCGCTCGAAACTCTCGCCAGAGGCGATGCGGATTGGGCTTGCACAGTATCCCAACCCTTCGCCTGCCAGGCTCTTCTGGTCGCTGTTGCTGCCGTTTCGATAGGCCGCTTGATTTCAGATCAATAAATCCCGGCCGGGAAATAGCGCAGGTAGATCTCGTTTAGCCGGCCCTTGCGGGACAATTCCAGCAGGGCGTGGTCGATCGCCTGCGTCAGTGCCGAATCGCCCTTGCGGTTCATGATTGCCAAGCCCTCACCCAGGAAGCGTTGCGAGAAATAGGCGCCGTCGATCAACGCGCAGCAACCGGCAGCATCGCTGCCCGCCGTCCAGAACGACAATTGCATGCCGTCTGAAAACACTGCCGCAACGCTCCCCTGTTTCAGTGCGGCCAGCATGGCGTCGCGGCTTGGAAAAGATTGCGTTTCGAGTTTTGGGAAAAACGCCTTGAGCATCGCTTCATGCGTCGTTCCCGATACGGTGCCCACCGTCTTTCCGGCGAGCGCCGCCACCGAAAGCGTGCTTCCCATCGCCTGGCGGTTGGCTGCAAACCGGGCCGGAAGTTTCATGAATGCCCGCGAAAAGGCAAACCGCTGCCGCAGTTCCGAGCTGGTCCCGATCCCGGCAATGACGGCCTCTCCCTGCCCATCCTCGAGTGCCGGCTGCAGCTCGGCGAAGGTCACTGCCTGGATCTGGCACTTGGCGTCGATTTCCAGCTCCCGACAGATCTCGCGGACCAGATCCACATGGAGCCCGGCAAGCTTGCCCGATTGGTCGATGAAATTGAATGGCGGAAAATCCACGGTGGTCAGGAACCGCAGTCGCGCTAGGCCGCTCAAGTCCGGTTTTGCGATCCGCTCGCGCGCATCGAACAGCAGCGGCAGATCGTGAACCCCATCCGCAGCACGCGATACGGCCGGAAAAGGTGCAACCAGCAACACGCAAAGCGTGAAAATCCCATAAAATTTTAGAGATGCACGGAAAGCGCGTAACATTATGATTATTCCCGGGACGAGATAGGGGATATTGCCGCGGGGCGCGGCAATGGGGTTTTCATGCGGCTGGAAGAATATCCGGACAATACTGGAATGGCTACCGCGAATGAGCCATCGGTCAGGCGATTACCGCCTGATACCGTCGTGGGAGGATTCGCGCCTGCACTGAAGCATGAGGGCCGGTTGCTGCTGCAGATGGGGATCGGCAAACCGTCGATTGCACGGGCAATGCAACGCGCACAGGCGCACGGCACAACCGTCGAGGCCGAGCTGCTGGCATCCGGCGAAATCGACGAAACGATCTATTTCGAGGCCCTAGCGGAAACACTGGGGCTGGACTTCATGCCGTCGATAAATCCTGACCAGGTTCAGGACATCGAAGGGCTCGATAGCCAGATCGCCCGGCCGGAAATCTTGCGGGTCCATCATGCGAGCCGCCCGCCGGTGACCGTGATCGTTCCATCGCTGGACCGGCTTTCCGGGCTTGTAGCACTTTTGCAGCGAACGCCGCTGCTGCGCCCGTCGCTCGCCGTATCAACACCGTCAGCGGTGCGCGATGCCACGTGGCGGGCGGGCAGCCAAAGGCGGGTTTCAGCGGTGACGCGCGCGCTGTTCGAGACCGCGCCGCTCCACAGCGCCCGCATTACGTTCTGGGGCAAGCAGGGTTTTTACGCCGGCATCATGCTGTGCGCGATGATCGCGGCGGCAGTGGTTGTGCCGCTGATCAGCCTGCTGATCCTGCATATCGTGCTGACACTGTTCTATCTGGCCAATTTTCTGGTACGGCTCTACGCGCTCGGCTGCTCCATGCTGCAAGACGGCGGAGAGCGGCGGCCGCAACCACCGGACGACGGCCAGCCGCTTCCGGTCTATTCGGTGCTTGTCGCGCTTTACAAGGAAGAAAGCGTCGTGGCGCAGCTCGTCCAGGCACTCGACCGGCTCGACTGGCCGCGTTCGCGGCTCGATATCAAGCTGATCTGCGAGGCGGACGATGCAGCCACCATCGCGGCACTGCAGGCGTTACCGCTGGGGCACGAATACGAGATCGTGCTGGTTCCTGTCCACCAGCCCCGCACCAAGCCGAAGGCGCTTAGCTATGCCCTTCCCGGCGTCCGAGGCACGTATGTTACGGTCTATGATGCAGAAGACCGGCCACATCCCGAACAATTGCGCGAGGCCCATGCTGCCTTTATGGCCGCACCACCACAGGTGATCTGCCTGCAGGCGCCGCTGATCGTCACCAATGCACGGCAATCCTGGTGGAGCGCCTTGTTTGCGCTGGAATATGCCGGGCTGTTTCGCGGACTGCTGCCGATGCTGTCCCTGACCGGCCTGCCCCTGCCGCTCGGCGGCACATCCAATCATTTTCGCACGATGGAGCTGAGAAGGATCGGCGGCTGGGACCCCTACAACATGACGGAGGACGCTGATCTCGGGTTGCGGCTCTACCGGCTCGGTTACGGCTCGCGCGTCATCTTCAAGCCGACGCTGGAGGAGGCTCCGATTTCGCGATCCGTCTGGCTCGGCCAGCGCACGCGCTGGTTCAAGGGCTGGCTGCAGACTTGGCTGGTGCTGATGCGCAAGCCCGCCCAGCTCAAGGGCGAGATGGGCTGGTCGGCCTTCATCGTCTTCCAGATCCTGATCGCCGGCCTGCTGCTTTCCGCCCTCAGCCATCCCTTCATCGTCGGCTTCCTTGTCTATCTGACATGGCTGATGCTGGATGACGGCACGCATACGGAAGGGTGGCTGACCTTCTGGCTGTTCACCTTCGATATCGTCAATATTTTCGGCAGCTACGCGGTCTTCATCTCGCTTGGGCGAAGCCGGATGACCGTCCGCGAAAAACGCGCCGTCGGCTGGCGCTGGATTTTCGTACCAATCTACTGGCTGGCCATGTCCTTGGCCGCCTGGAGAGCCCTGCTAGAGTTGCAGACCAACCCCTTCTCCTGGAACAAGACGCCGCATGTTCCCGTCAGCGACCACATGGAGAGCTGACGTCGCCGGGCGTTTAGACGCTGGATATCCACCGCCGCGGTCTATTGGGCGGGAGGCTTTTCTCCGAGGAAATGCAGCGTGTCACCTTCCACCGGTGGAGCATCGATGTCGAGGGGCGGCTCCTCCGCCGGCGTGAACACCTCATCCTGGTAACGCTTCAGGATACGCTCAACCCGGTCATAACGTATCATGACCGCGATGATCTCAGGCAGCATCCCCTCGCGGAATTCATTGGTTGCGCTGAAGAATTTGAACTCGTTCGCCAACTCATTCTTGAGCTGATCGCGTTCTTCTTCCAAACGCATGCGCTTTGCGGATTTTTCCATGGCCGGAACGGCGCTTCCTAGGCCGCGCACTCATAAACCGGTTTTTCCAATCGGTTTGATTTTGATTCGCTGAAGCCTTGATTTGGAGGCTTCTGATGACCCGTCGCCGGTTTGATCTCACCGAGTTCGAGTGGACTGTTATTCAACCCTTGTTGCCGAATAAGCCGCGCGGCGTGCCCCGGGTTGATGACCGGCGGGTGATCAACGGCATCTTGTGGCGGTTCCGGACAGGCTCGCCCTGGGCGGACGTTCCGGATCGATATGGTCCGTATACCACCTGCTACAACCGGTTCGTGCTATGGCGCAAGGCGGGTGTCTGGGATCATGTTCTGGGCGAGATTTCCAAGGCTTTCGATGGCGATATCGTCATGATCGACAGCTCCTGTGTCCGTGTTCATCAACATGCGGCGACGGGGAAAAAGGGGATCAAGACCGTGGCCGTCGATACCGGATCAATACTCCCCAGAAGTGCCGTTTGAATCTTCCCCAGTTTAGCGTTGTCACCGATACTGCTCTCGATGGTCGAGAGGGGAATGTCGGTGATCAAACTCGGGGAGATAGTCATGATTTTAGATTTACACAGGCAAGGGGTTGCCGGTTTCGGCGATCGCCAGACAGACCAACGTCGATCGCAAGACAATCCGCAAATATATTGTGGATTTCGCCCAGTTTCAGGTCATCTTCACCGATGAGCCTTCAACGCCAAGGATCGTCTGGCTCTTTTCCATGGCGTTGGGCCACAGCCGTCTCATCTGGACTCGTTTCGCTATGCATCAGGATCTGCCGACGGTGCTGCGATGCCCATGTCGCCGCATTCGATACTATTGGCGGTGCTCCGCGCGAGATACTTTACGATCGAATGAAGACTGCGGTCATCGGCGAAGGGGAAACCGGTGGCATTGTTTATAACCGCGCTCTGCTAGATCTTGCCCGCCATTACGGCTTTCATCCAAAGGCCTGCAAAGCATATCGCGCCAAGAGCAAGGGAAAAGGTCGAGCGGCCATTCCGCTATATCCGGGAAGACTTCTTCCTGGCACGCTCGTTTCGCAACCTCGACGATCTTAACAGCCAACTGCGGTATTGGCTTGATACGGATGCCAATCCGCGTGTGCACGCCACAACCCAGCGTGTCCTCATGGAGGCCTTCGCCGAGGAGCGTCATCATTTACGGCCTTTGCCTTTGCCTCTGGCTCCGATCCGATCCGATCCGATCCGTATTGAGACTGGAGCGTAGAATCTCTCAAGACGGAATGGTCAGCGTCGGCGCAAACGCCTACAGCGTGCCTGACGCCACCAGAAGGCGGCTTGTCGAGGTTCATACTCTGGCCAACGAAGTTCAGATCTTCGAGGCCGGCCCCCTCATTGCTGTGCATCCAGCGTTGGAGGGGCGTCATCAGCGCCGCGTCGAACCCGGTCACAGAACGCTTCGCTCACAGCCGCAATCGCGACCGCACGTCAATCAAGATGAGATCATTCTTCATGGATCTGGACACAGAGTCATACAGCGACCGCTTGCCTTCTATGACGCTGTCGCCCGAGCCATGGCGCAGGAGAACCGCACATGAGCACCGCTCTTGAGCCCGTGCCATCGATAATCGACCGCATTCGTCATGATCTTGTCGGCTTGAAGATGCCGCGTGCCCTTGAAACACTCGACCATGTTGTCCGTCGATTGGAACAGGGTGAACTATCGGCTCTCGAAGCAATCGACACCCCTCCTTCCGAAGAGTCGACACAGCGGGAGAACAGTCGCATAAAGACCGCCCTTCGGATGGGACGCCTGGCGACCATCAAAACGCCGACCGGCTTCGATTTCACCTTTCAACCGTCGCTCGACAGAGATCAGATAGTAATCCCCCGGCAATTTTAGCGGGCTTCAAAAGTAGAATTTTCTCGGCAATATGCTCGAGGAGATTTTGATGACGCGAGCAGATTCAGCGAGCCACAAATCCTTGCAATCCTTCGCCAGGCAGAAGGTGGGGTCCCCGTGCCCGGGCTATGCCGGGAACACGGAATGAGCACAGCGTCCTTTTACAAATGGCAATCCAAATACGGCGGCATGGACGCCTCGATGATCAGCCAGATGAAGGCCCTGGAGGACGAGAACCGTCGGCTGAAGAAGATGTATGCCGAGATGAGCATGCAGGCCGATCTTCTGAAGGAGGCTCTTGGAAAAAAATGACGCGGCCATCTACACGCCGGGAGCCTTACGGCAAATGCAAGCATTTGCCTGTCGGCCAAGGGATGGCTGGGAAAGCAGTGGCGCTACGTGGGGTCAGCATTGCGTTGGCCTGCCGTACCTTCGATGTCAGCGAGACATGTTATCGTTACAGCGCAAAGCTGAACGACGAGAACGAGCACGGCGACAAACTGCGTTTGCGCTGAGATCGCCGATCTCCTGATCGGGCTGACGAGGGCGAAGAAGACCTGGGGCTTCGACCTGTGCTTTCTTTCCCTGCGCAATGTCCGGGGACATCGCTGGAACCACAAGCGTGTGTACCGCATCTACCGCGAGCTGGAATTGAACCTCAGGATCAAGCCACGCAAGCGTTTGAAGCGGGACAAGCCCGATGCCTTGACCGTGCCGGAAGCACCGAACCTGGTTTGGTCCATGGATTTCATGGCGGATCGTTTGGAAGACGGTAGGCAATTCCAGCTGTTGAATGTCTTGGACGACTTCAACCGCGAGGGGTTGGGCATCGAGGTGGATTTTTCGCTGCCTGCTGAACGCGTCATCCGCAGTCTGAACCAGATCATCGAGTGGCGCGGCAAACCGTTCGCCATTCGTGTGGATAATGGACCTGAATATGTCAGTGGCAAATTGATGGGATGGGCCGAAACGCAAGGAATTGCCTTGAGCCACATCCAGCCCGGAAAGCCGCAACAGAATGCCTATGTCGAGCGCTACAACCGCGCCGTCCGACATGAATGGCTCGACCAATACATCATTGAAAGTATCGAGGAGGCACAGGAATTCGCCACGCAGTGGCTATGGACGTACAACAATGAACGGCCCAATATGGGCATCGGCGGCATCACACCCGCACAGAAACTGAAAATAGCCGCGTGAATTCTACTGACGAGCCCCGTTAATTGGCGGGGGGATTACCATTCCTTCTGCCGGTCACACCGTGCTCATATGCGACGACTTCAACGAGCGGTGCGCCTGCCAAGGCGGTCCCTAATGAGCTAGCAGTTACAGCTAGGCAAGAGTCCGCGACGATCGGTACGATTGACTTTTGTTGCGCCGCAGATTTAGGCTCTGCGGATGATCAACGCATTTTTCTTCGGCTTTGCCCCTTGGAAGGACTATTTGCAGGCATGGTTTCCGGATCGCCATTGCGTCGTAGTCGGCCGAAAGACGAAAGATATTCTCCTTGGTTGGTGGCTGATTCGAATACTAATGACGCGAAGGGCGGAGGTGTACGTCTGGGGCTTCAAATATCCGAAATTTCTGAAAACCTTCTGCAAGATCTTCGGTATTCCATTTCGTCACATTGAAGACGGGTTTGTGCGCTCCATCGCACTTGGGGCATATGGGAGTGCTCCCGCCTCCCTGACCGTCGATTCCAAGACCTTGTATTTTGACGCGACTAAACCCTCCGATCTCGAAACAATCCTATGCACCTACGACTTCGCTAGCGATAGGGAACTGATGGAAAGAGCCAAGCTCGGCATTCAACTCATCCTCTCGAACCGCATTAGTAAGTACAACCTCGGAAAGAATGGCCAAAGCTCATTTTACGGTGCGAAAAACAAAAAGCGTATCTTGGTGGTGGGGCAGGTCGAAACTGATGCGTCCATTCTCATGGGCTGCGATCGTGCGATAAACAACAATGATCTCGTGCGCTTGGCAGCCGTCGAGAATCCAGATGCCCAGATCATTTACAAACCGCATCCAGAAGTGTTGCACGGCACGCGACCTGGAGTATCAAACCCCGAGGACGTTTCGGCAATTTGTGATATATTGAAGGAGGATATAGCGCCGGCCGATGTTTTTGAAACGGTTGACCACATATACACCATTACCTCACTTATGGGGTTTGAGGGGTTGTTGCGTGGCATAACTGTTACCTGTTGTGGCTCACCGTTTTATGCTGGCTGGGGCGCAACCGACGACCGCCAGAAAAACGAGAGACGTGTCAGAAAGTTGAGCATCGACGAGATTTTTGCTGCGAGCTATCTACTCTATCCTCGATATTTTGACCCGATATCGGGAGCGCCCTCTAGCTTTGAGGCTGTTCTGCTGCGTCTACAGGAATTGCGAAACACTGTTCTTCCCGAAATTTCTGAATCGCCTTTGGATACCAGCGCCTCGGCAGAGTAGACATTCCGAGCCAAAACAGTGCGCCGTTATCAATTCAAAGATACAAGACTTGCCAGAAACCTCCAATGACCTCCGCAAGCCCACCGCCGACCTGGAATTGCACAATCGAAAAGCCTGCTCGTCAGTTCAGCTTGCATCTATTCACTTCTCACCATATGACTTGCCTGCTTGAGGGTAAAGGTACCTTCGAGCACCTAGAAGCGCCGAGTGATGAGACTGTTGCACGGCCCATAGCGTGAAGCCAAGGAATCTTCGGATTCGGCTCCATCGCGGATTTAAAGTGTCGTTTCTGTTGAAGCGTCATCATTTGTCAGAGGATCTGATGCGAGAAGAAATTTCTCTAAAGCCGGTTCTGCATCCAATCGAACGGATACTTGTCCCCGAAAATGCGAGCATACTGGATGCTATCCGCATAATTGATGCCGGAGCACAACAAATCACAATTGCCGTCGACAACGATGGGCGATTACTGGGCGTGATAACCGACGGCGATGTAAGAAGGGCCATCCTTCGAGGAATTGATCTGGCCAGCCCGGCCTCGCAGATTATCAATACCCAGCCGAAGGTATGCAGGATTTCTGCAACGTTTGAGGAGATAGTAAGAACGCTTAACCATGATCGAATCAGCCGGTTGCCTGTGGTTGACGATAAAGGACTCTTAGTAGGATTGTTTCGGGCCGAAGACCTAGTCGCCACCCCGTTCCATCATGAAATCCCGGTGGTTTTGATGGCGGGCGGCCTAGGAACCAGGCTGCGCCCCTTTACCGATAATCTTCCCAAACCAATGATCGACGTTGGTGGACGACCAATCCTTGAACACATTATAAGGCGTTTTGTGAGTCAGGGATTCAAACGTTTCTATATTTCAGTCAACTACATGTCGCACGTCATCAAGGAATATTTCGGCGACGGAAAACTGTTCGGTGCGGAAATCGCATACCTTGAGGAGACGGAGCGGTTGGGCACAGCTGGCAGCCTTCGCCTACTTCCGAGCAACGTTCGGGGGCCTTTTATAGTCATGAATGGCGATCTTCTAACTGCGGCGAATTTCGCTGCTATCGCAGACTACCATCTTGAAACGGGTGCCGATGCAACCATGTGTCTCCGAGAATACACTGTTCAAGTACCTTATGGTGTGGTGGCACAAACTGACGGACGCTTTATTGGTATCGAAGAAAAACCCCTGCATCAGCACTATGTCAACAGCGGCATTTATGTACTCGACGCATCGATTTTGGATTTGTTGCCCGAAAGCGGATATTTCGACATGCCTTCCCTTTTCGATAACCTGATGCAGAAGAACCCTAGCGCTGCTGCGGTATTTCCATTGCGGGAGTACTGGTGCGACATTGGTCAGGTCGCCGATTTGGAACGAGCTCGCAGCGAAGTAGCGAAAATATTCGGTTCTTAAATGCACTTCATCGTTACTCGATCCCTATCTCGTAGGATCTCGCATCCATGGTGCTAAAGCCTCAAAAGGTGCAATAAAAGAATGCGTTCTTTGAAAGAATTTATCAACTACGCCGAGAAAATCGAGCGGGACTTTTCTCACATCTCACTTTATTTATTTCTAAGGCTATTTGGACCACGATTTACGCAGAAATACTTTACCTTTTCTCCAATAGTGCGCCGAACAAAAGCGCGCATACTATGGCTCCATAAACAAATTGTCGCGCGGTTTGGCCAAGAAGCCGCTGATTCTTTTGTATTTGACTATCTGACAGCGAAGCCAAGAGCATTGGACTACGCCATAACCCTGGTCGCGACTGGTGCACACTACCCAAGTACCGACGCGCTCTCGGCCTCGATCACTGCCATCTCGGCCACAGCCAAAAGGAACACTGATAGGTCAATCGCACTCGTGTCAGCCCTTCTTGAACGAGGTGATATCGAACTGGCTCTCGGAGTTGTTGCCGAGTTCAAGGACAATGCTCACCCAGTTTCATTTGTCGACTGGAATTCGCTGGTTCATTCGCTTGCGCCGCGATACCTTTTTGAGACTTCGCCTGCTAAGTCCTGGTCACCTGACAATATGCTTCCAGGACAATGCAAAAGTCGTCTCATTTTGATGGACGAAAAACTTTCACCTGCGGCAATCAAAAGCCTCGCTACAGGGGCGGAGAGAGTTACGCTTCTCCAATATGGGGACCTATATGGCCGGATCGACCTTGAGACGGTTCAGGCCGTTCTTCCGGGCATCGAGATCGCAGTGGAACATGGACGCTCACGAATCGACCGCTTTCAACAGCAATACTTTGATATACATAGGAAAACGCTTGAGGCGGCGGAGGCTTTAAGCAAGAGCTTCATCGAAAACTCCCCCTGGCTTGAACAATTCGTTCCTGGCATTCGGGATTTTGACAAAGACCTTACCCTCGAACTCAGTGATAAACTGTTCTTCAAGGCGCTGCGTATCGAAGCCGTGTATCAAGCGGTAATCGATCCAGCCTTTGATAGCGTCGTTGTATCTTTCGGAGAAAGTTTCGAGCTTTATCGCTTCTTTTTCTCTGATCCAATCCTCTGGCAAAGTTCGCGCATCAAAGGATGTTGCCGGACGCAAAAAATCAAGACCGCGACCAAGTTCTCTTCTCGTATTGCCGAGATGCAACGCCGCGCCACCGTCGGTAGTCGGGATCCAATTCTTGGAGAGATTGCCGCAAAGGAAGATCTAATTGAAATAAATGCTGACCTCGAACCTTCCGCGAAAGTTAAAGAATATCTGGAGTCCGCTGCGAAATCTAACGGAAAAACGACGAGAAGCGATTTGAAGGCCCGGAAAAATATCGCATTTGTTGCTCACGATTCGCGCGCATATATGGGAACATCCGTGCAAATCGCCACACACTTGAACGAGCGGTTTGATGTTGACATCTTGGCTACACAAGGGAACCCAGCTAATCTACAAAAGGCAATTAGGAGCGCTCAAAAGGACCCTTATTTAAGCGGCCCACAGGAAGGCAGGAGCCTGGGGCTGATTAAGGTGTCAGCCAAAGTACCCAGTAAAGTTATCGCCAAGGAGTTTTCCGATGTGTTCCTCCCGGCAGTAGCAGACGCCACCCGACGACTGTTTCTGTCTCACAATGGAGATTTGTCCTTCAGGACGACACTCGATTGCATGCTCACAGAAGGTTTGCCTGAAACGGTCCTGCACGTAATGGGCAATGCGCGCGCAATTGCCACGCATCTTGTCGATCAAAACTATTCCGCGATCGCTATTTCCCCGATCCGTTCGCCTCGCAACGCACAATTCGCGACAATAGCTCGCGCCGTTGGCATCCCCTCCATTGCGATTGAACCGCACTGCCTAACTGCCGCCTACTGCCGCTATGGCACAGTACTCAGCGACTATGCGGCCGTCTATTCAGACTATTTTGCGGAGGAATACGACCGTCATTTTGGAATTCCCCATGGTCGCTGCTACACGTTTGGCTCACCACGGATAATGCGGCCCACTGATTATAGCCCGCTCGATTCACGTAAAGAAGCCCGCAAGAAAATCGGACTCCATGAGGGCGATCCGCCTATCATAGCCTTTGCTACTCAACCAATGCCTGCGGAACATATTTTGGCCGTTTGGCGGATGATTATTCGCGCAGCGAAGGCTCTGGATATGCCGGTGCGCGTCATTCTTAAGAGACACCCAGAGGAGGGTCCTGGCCACATCGAACGTTACCGTCAGATAATCGCAGACGAAAATGCCGGTAACCTTTGCTATGTAGCGGACGTCGACATAAAGGACCTATTGATTGCAAGCGAGGTAGTCTTGACCTGCTATAGTACAACCGCGATAGAGGCTGCGATATTGGAGCGCAATGTCGCTATTGTTAGCCTAGATGGGATAGAATATCCCATGCCTTGGCACGAGGTCTTAGGTGTTCCGTTTTGCACTGATAGTGGCAAGATTTCAGAGTTGGTCTCTGATGTGTTGCTTGCCGGCCCTACGGGAACGACTTGGGTTACCAATTTCAAGGAAGCCAATCCGGAACTATTCGACAATTCCACGTTCAGTCGTCTTGCTGCCATCGTCGATGACGTTGTCGCCAAAGGCCCTCAGGGCATCCGCACTAGTGATGAGCTACCGTCCACACTTTTCGTAACCGCTCCATTTCGCGAGTATCTAGTATGACCAAAACATTCTCAATTGCCGATAAGATTATTGGTGGCAACAACCCCTGCTTCATCATTGCAGAGATTGGCGTCAACCATAACGGCGATCCGCAGTTAGCTGCCAAACTCGTTGATGCCGCGCGCGCTGCCGGGGCCGATGCGGTGAAGTTTCAAACATTCCGTGCGGACCAGCTAGTGGTTCGCGCGACGCCAACAGCTGCCTATCAGAAGGCCAATACCTCCCAGACAGATCAACATGCACTGCTGGCAGCCCTTGAGCTTGATGAATTGGCGCACCTCCGGCTCTTGGAGCAATGCCGTGCTGATGGAATCATATTCCTTTCCTCGCCTTTTGATCTGGAAAGCATCGACATGCTTGACCGGCTTGATGTACCAGCTTTTAAGGTCCCCTCGCCTGATTGCGTCTCGCAGTCTTACTTAGCTTACATGGGGGCTAAGCGGCGCCCAGTCATTTTATCGACTGGCATGTGCGACATGGAGGAAGTCGCTTTTGGCGTCAACACTCTGCGTGAAGCTGGCAGTGAGGATATTGCTCTCTTGCATTGCACGAGTTGTTATCCCGCGCCACTCGACGAACTCCACCTTCGGGTCATTCCCGCGCTTTCCGGCATCATGGGATTGCCTGTCGGCTATTCCGATCACTCTGACGGCATAGCAGTTTCCATTGCGGCCGTGGCTCTCGGCGCGAGTGTCATCGAAAAACACATCACTCTCGATCGTAATCTCCCGGGACCAGATCATAAGGCGTCGCTAGAACCCCATGAATTCGCGGCAATGGTTGCTGGCATTCGCGGTGTGGAAAAAGCACTAGGCAGTTCTGTTAAAGCTCCCCAGCCCTGTGAAATCTCTGCAAGGCAACTCGGGCGGCGGAGTGTCGCCGTCAACCGAGACTTGCCAGCCGGTTACACACTTACCATCGACGACCTCACCTTGTTACGTCCTGGTACCGGCTTGCCCCCTCGCCTAGAGGGCATGCTCCGCGGTCGTGTTTTGGGCCGCCCTGTCGTTGCAAATACCTTACTCACGCTTGAGGATCTAGCATGAGTAACCCTGGCCGATTGATCATTTTGGGAGCTGGCGGTCATGCCAAGGTTGTCGCCGAACTCGCACGTCTAATTGGGTGGCATGTAACGGGCTTTCTGGCACCGGCCGACCAGCGAGGTGCCGAAAATCTCGGTGCTCCCGTCCTCGGTGACGGAATTGATTTGTGCGCGGATTCCTCGTGGGTAGAGCGAAACGACATGTTTCCCGCTATTGGAAAGGATGAAATTCGTTGGCGTGAGTTTGTTAGATTAGCGGCTCTAGGGGCCCGCGTTCCGTCACTAATCCACCCGTCAGCCGTCGTTTCACCGTCCGCGCAAGTGAATGCTGGAGCGGTCGTCATGGCGGGTGCTATCATCCAGGCCGACTGTGTGATTGGTCCAGCGGCTATCATCAATACTGGAGCCCAAGTAGATCATGACTGCCGGATTGGCGCTGGAACTATGATTGCTCCGGGGGCGGTCCTATGTGGACATGTGCATGTCGGAGAGCACGCCTTTGTTGGAGCTGCAGCGGTTATCGTTCCAAATATCCGAATTGGTCGCAATGCGTTTGTCGGAGCGGGAACAGTAGTCGCTACCGATCTACCTGACAGCTCGTATCTCAAAGCCACCCGCCGTGTCTCCCAATTTCCTTCGATGGAGTAAAAGGCGTGATCGCTTTTCGACCTTATGAACCCGGAGACGAGGCCGCGATAACCTCGCTCTTTTGCCGCGTATTTGGCCGGCCGATGAGCATTGAGTTTTGGCGTTGGCGATTCCTCGATCATCCAATGGCTGATCCGATGATCATGCTTGCTTTCGACGACGAAATCCTTGTCGGACACTATGCCGCAAGCCAGGCACCGCTCAATATCGGGGGAGCCGTCCATCCGGCGGGACTGTCTGTTGGGACGATGACTCATCCAGAATGGAGGGGGCAAAAGCTGTTCGAGCGAACAGCGGAGGCCTTGTATGAAACGCTCCCATCCAGAGGGAAGAAGGCGGTTTATGGGTTCCCCAATACCGCAATTCACGCCCTACGTAGAAATAAGGTTGGGTGGGACGACTTCTGTGATGTCGCGAGTTTAGTGCTCGACATCGGTGGACTCCAGTCGGTTCCCGTTGCAGACACTGCCGTAAGAACGGCCTCCCACATCGATGATCGGTTTGGACGTTTCTTCGCGAATATAGCGTCAACGCTTCCGGTCTCCGGACATCGTGACGCGAATATTCTGCGTTGGCGGATCGACCATAATCCCGCGAACACCTATACCCGCCTCGTGCTGGAGGAGGGCACTGAGATAGCGGGCTATGCGTTCACTAAGCCCTACGGGACAGAAATACTTGATCTCGTTGAACTGCGATGCAGCGGCACGGTCGCGGCACGTGCATTGTTAAACACTGTCGTGGCGAACGCTGCAGCCCTCGGGCGCACCAAGATTTCCACATGGTGTTTGCCCCATGACGATCATCGGATCGCTCTCGAAATGGCTGGTTTTAAGGCAACCGCGCCCGTTACCTATTTTGGTGGCCGAACCTTTGCGCCCTTACCAGCCGATTTGACGGATGCACGCTTGTGGCGTCTATCCATGTTGGACTCCGACCTCTACTAAGCGAAAGCAATATGACCAGAACAGTTCACTTCCTGACCGGGATTCGCTCCGAATACGATATCCTGGCACCGATCATAGCAGCTGTGCGTGAGCAGCCCGGCCTAAGTGAGGGGGTGATCGTCACCGGCGCGCATTTGACCGGCTTACATGGGCATTCCGTCCGCCAAATTGAAGCCGACGGTCACCGTATCGTCGCTCGTATCGACTCTCTCCTAGCCTCGGATGGTCTTGGCGGACGCGTCAAGGGGATGGGCCTGCAGCTTACCGGTCTCACCGATCTTTTCGCTCGCGAAAGACCTGACTTCCTCGTCGTGATGGGTGATCGGGAAGAAGTGATGACTGGCGCACTGGCTGCTATCTATCATCACATCCCGGTCGTGCATGTCGGCGGCGGGGATCACGCCGATGACGGTAATGTCGATAATCTCGTCCGGCACGCCGTCTCCAAAATGTCCCATCTACACATGGCAACCACCGAACTCAGCGCCAGCCGCCTGCGCGAACTCGGAGAGGAGCCTTGGCGCATTCACGTCACCGGCGCATCGGGCCTTGACCGGATTCATGCGACCCCGGACATGCCTCGAACCGAGGTCGAGGCAGCACTCGGTGTCGAATGGAATGGCCAGCCCTATGCAGTACTGCTCTATCATCCGACGATTACCGACTTTTCGGAAGCTAGGGCGCATATGGCCTCGATCACCCGCGTGCTTGAAGCGAGCGGATTGAACATTGCCGTCATGGCCCCGAATACCGATCCTGGCAACAAAGCGATCAGCTTGGAAATCGACGAACTGATCGCGCGCTATCCGAAAGCAAAAGCTTTTACTTTTCTGGAGCGAAAGGCCTTTATCAACATGCTCCGCCACGCGCGCGTGATGGTCGGAAATTCCTCCGCAGGGATATTGGAAGCGCCTAGCATGGGTCTGCCTGTGGTCAATATTGGCATACGCCAAAGAGGCCGGGAGCATGGCGACAATGTGATTTTCACGGACTACGATGCGCAGGAAATCGCAGCGGCAATTACCAAAGCGACGACGGACGAGAGCTTTCGCGCGCTGGTCGCAAAAAAACGGACCCCCTATGGCGACGGCGAGGCCGGGCAACGCATAGCTGAGGTCTTGTGCAATGTTGAGCTTGGTAAACACCTGCTCGATAAGAAATGGGTTAGGGGAATACGCTAATGCTGCTGGAAAATGGAAAAGGCCCGATTCTGGTCATCGCCCCTCATCCTGACGACGAAACACTCGGCGCCGGCGGCTTGTTGTTGCGCGCCCAAGTGGCGGGAAGGCCAATTCACTGGCTGATTGTTACCGGCATCACGACCGAGCAGGGCTGGCCTTCCGAAAAGGTAATGCGCCGTGAAACCGAAATCGATGCGGTCGCCAAAGCCTACCGCTTCGCCGGTGTTCATCGATTGAATCTACCCTCGGCCCAACTCGAAACCCTTCCTCTTGGCGACATTATTGGTGGCATAGGTAAGGTGGTTACAGCGATCAAGCCGGAAATGATCCTTATCCCCCATCGGGGTGATGCCCACTCCGATCACCACGTCGTGCACGCTGCAGCAACCGCGTGCGCCAAATGGTTCCGCTATCCTTCGGTCCGCTGGGCTTTGGTCTACGAAACGCTTTCCGAGACCGACGCAGGGCTTTTCCTAAGCGACGTCTTCAATCCCAATATCTTCATAGACATCAGCGAACAGCTGGAGGAAAAGCTGAGAATCACGGCAATGTTTGGAGATGAGATCGGCGAATTTCCGTTTCCGCGTAGCGAGGAAGCTCTTCGCGCTTTGGCCATGACGCGCGGCGCAGCATCCGGTACGCGGGCTGCGGAGGCCTTTATGTTGTTGCGTGGCAGGTTTTGACGCGAACATGACGAACACATGTTCCTTTCAGCAAGTGCTTAGTCTTGCTACTCAACCATGCATCCATTAAGTCACTGTGCAATATCGCGGCGCCGAAAGTAGTCACTATTTCGGCACTCGCGGCGGCAACAGGATAGCCTAACCCGATGTTTCCTACTTACCCACATATTCTCGGCCGACTTGGCCTGGAAGATGGATTGCATAAGATCGGCCAAACCGTTCGTTGGTGGATGGAAGGTGCTCCCGGTCGGCAGGAACGTAAGAAATATCTGCGGCTATATGAACAGGGCCAGTTCGAAGAGGCGGCGCTCGCGCTGCGGCATGCACTCACAGCCACGCCGAACGATCCCGAATTGATGATGCAGGTGGCTAGCCTCTCACGCTTCGGGCTCCTGCCCTTTGAGGAAGCCCTACCTCTGCTGCAAACGATCGTATCCAAAGCACCGCCGATCTTGGCGAAGCAGGCGCTCATTTACCTCATCAATCTGCTGTGGGAGCGCAAAGGCGCTGGCGTAGCGATGGAGTGGTTTCCTCGCCTCATCCGTGAAGGAGAGACGTCAGCACGCGTTTTGTTGAGAGCCGCCGCGCTGGCTAACGATGCAGGCTATCCCAGGGATGCATTCAACCTGCTGGCTCGGGTCGGCCGAAGCAAGCCAGCAGCCCTGTCTTCAATGGGCTACTTGGATCTCATACTGGCGACCGCTGCGGACAATAGAACGCTTGTTCTCCCCCAGGCCGCGCGCGCGCGCGCCGTCGCCGCGCATCTGTCCCGTTTCGAAGCTCTTTTCGCCGAGCTAATTGAGCGGCACGCCGGTAGCGTGGCAGTAGTCGCAAATGGCCCCTCTTTGGAGCGGCGAGGCCTCGGAAATGTAATTGACTCACACAAACTGGTCGTCCGTTTCAACAACCATGCTGCGGCGCCCAAATCGGTAGATCAGGGAGAACGAACGGATATCTGGTTCCGGGCCGCCGAATCGACCCATGTACCCATAAGGGAGATGGCGCCTGACCGCCTCATTGTGCTGACTGGCTGCAATATCAGGAACCGCTATTCCACCGGTCTGCAACTTCTCGAACCTTATGTGCAGATGAACCTGCCGGTAGGGCTCTTGCCAACTGCCCTCTGCCAAACGCTATTCGCTGCGCTTGACGCATCCCCTAGCGCCGGATTAATCGGGCTTGCCTGGATAGCATCGCTCTCTAAGGGGCAGTTAGCGCCTCACCAAGTTATGGGTTACTCGCTGGGCCAAAACACGTCTGCAGTCTCTTACTATTATGGGAAATCTAACGTTGGCGCTTGGCCTAGCCGACACAACTGGCAGGCCGAACAATCCTACTTCGACGCTCTTTTAGGTCTGCACATAAATTGACTTGCCCAGAAAAACACCACGCTGTGGGGGGCCCGAAACCATCCGCGACGGCAGTCGCTCCAACATATAAGGACAAACCGGAATGACTAACCTGTCAGGGAAAACTATTCTTGTGACCGGTGCCGATGGCTTTATTGGCTCGCACCTGGTCGAACACCTGGTGCGCCAAGGCCTGAAAGTACGGGCTTTCTGCCTCTACAATAGCTTTGGTAGCTGGGGCTGGCTTGACCGCGTTGCGCCCGACGTCAAGAATTCGTTCGAGGTGTTCAGCGGTGATATTCGCGATCCGAACGGGGTTGCGACGGCCATGCGCGGTTGCGATGTCGTGCTGCATCTCGCCGCATTGATCGCGATCCCCTACTCCTATCATTCGCCCGATACCTATATCGACACGAACATCAAGGGTACGCTCAACGTGCTTCAGGCTGCACGCCTGCTCGAAACCGAGCGGGTCGTACACACCTCGACCAGTGAGGTCTACGGCACTGCCCAGTTCGTTCCGATCACCGAGGAACACCCGCTGGTGGGCCAGTCTCCCTACTCGGCATCGAAGATCGGCGCGGACCAACTGGCCCTATCGTTCTACCGCTCCTTCGGCACGCCCGTGACGGTGATCCGCCCGTTCAACACCTTTGGTCCACGCCAGTCAACGCGCGCGGTCCTGCCGACAATCATCACTCAGCTCGCGGCCGGCCAGAAGGAAGTTCGCCTCGGCAAGCTCAGCCCGACACGGGACTTCACCTACGTCGCCGATACCGTCAAGGCGTTCCAGGCCATGGCCGAAAGCCCCGAGGTTCTGGGCGAAGTTGTCAATTTTGGCAGCGGCTTTGAAATCTCGATCGAAGATGCCGTCAAGACGATCATTGAAATCATGGGAGTAGACGCCCAGATCGTCTCGGAAGAGCAGCGGCAGCGCCCGGAGCTGAGCGAAGTCGATCGCCTTTGGGCCGGCATCGACAAAGCCAAGCGGCTCACCGACTGGAAGCCCGGTTTTTCGGGTCACGAGGGTTTCGCGCGTGGCATTCGCGAAACAATCGAATGGTTCAGCAATCCGAGCAATCTGGCCCTGTACAAGGCCGAAACCTACGGTATCTAAGATGGCAAACCTGGATATTACACGTGCCGTGCAAATTTTGCGCGAAGCTGCAGCGCCCGACGGCAAATCTATTGTGCTGCATGAACCGCGTTTTGCCGGCGCTGAATGGGAATATGTCAAGGATTGCCTCGACACCGGTTGGGTCTCATCGGTAGGCGCCTATGTCGATCGTTTCGAGAAAGAGCTGGCAGAAGCATTCGGGGTTCGGCGTGCGATAGCGGCCGTCAACGGTACAGCAGCTCTGCATATTGCCTTGATGCTCGCCGGGGTAAAACCGGGAGACGAAGTCCTTATCCCCGCACTGACGTTTGCCGCGACTGCGAATGCTGTTGCGTATTGCGGTGCCGTTCCCCACTTCGTCGATAGCTCGATGGAGACACTGGGTCTCGATCCGGACGTGCTCGACGCATGGCTCACAGAGATCGCGGAACCAGGCGAACATGGGCCACGCAACCGCAATACGGGCCGCCGGTTTGCAGCTGTCGTGCCGATGCATACCTTCGGACATCCGGTGGCTATCGACCGGCTACTCGAAGTGACCCAAAAATGGGGTATCCCTGTGGTAGAGGATGCTGCGGAGTCGCTCGGCAGTTTGTCCAACGGACGCCCGCTCGGCGGCCGGGGCTTGGTCGGCATTACCAGCTTCAACGGCAACAAGATCATCACCACAGGTGGCGGTGGTGCAATCCTGACGAACGACGAACAGCTGGGCGATCGTGCCAAATACCTGACCACGACAGCCAAGCGGCCACATCGTTGGTCCTTCTGGCACGACGAACTCGGCTACAACTACCGTCTGCCCAACCTCAACGCGGCGTTGGGCTGTGCTCAACTGGAACAGCTTCCCACCTTCGTCGCTGCCAAGCGCCGGTTGGCGGCGCGCTATAGGGACGCATTCGCGTCGGTCGAAGGCCTTCGCTTCTTCGTCGAACCGGCTGGTACCCAGAGCAATTACTGGCTTAATTCAGTGATACTCGACGAAGCCAGCATCCGCGACGATTTCCTCGCGGCAACGAACGATGCAGGCCTGATGACACGCCCCTGCTGGACGCTTATGTGCGACCTGCCAATGTATGAAGGGAGCCCTTCCATGCCCCTGCCGGTCGCTCGGGAAATCGAGCAGCGACTGGTCAGCATCCCGAGCAGTGCTATCCTCGCCTTGGGCTAACAAAACCCTGCAGGCTATCAACGGCCGATGCGGCAGGAATTATCATCACCAACGGCTCATCGGGTGTCTACCTGGGGGTCACCTGCATTTACTCTTGAAGGCGCTGAGTTGGACATCGCCTGTCGTGCGGGAGTGTCGAATTGCTAATATTAGATATACGGGTTATGGGTGCCGCATGTATTTTCTAAAGCAACATTTTCGCGTCACTTCCGCACTGGTTATTCGCGAGATGGAGGCCCGGTTTGGCAGCAAACCAGGCGGTTACGTATGGGCTATAGCGGACCCGCTTGCGCATGTGATGACAATGACCGCTCTTTTTTCGGTCCTTGCTCGTGTACCACCGCTTGGAACCGACTTCGCGCTATTCTTCGCATCCGGCTATTTGCCGTTTGCATTTTATCAGGCGATGGCTGCCTATGTCGCTGCCTCTGTAAAAGCGAACAAGCAGCTTTTTTCCTACCCTATTGTTTCTCCAGTTGACGCGGTGACTGCCAGATACATCCTTCAATTGATGACATCGGTCGTCGTCACCATCGTCGTTCTTGCGATATGTACTACAGAAATCCGTCATATAGGCGACTTGGACCTATGGACAGCGATCGAGGCAGTTACTTTGGCATCGATGATGGGGCTTGGCATTGGTATGGCTAATGTCGCCCTATTTGCCGCATCCTCATTGTATGAACAGATTTTCAATATGATCAACCGACCGTTGTTCATGGTTTCTGGGGTCATACTTGTGCCGGATTCGATGCCTCATCCCTTTTCCGATTACATGATGTGGAATCCCCTCGTCCATGTGATCATGTGGTTTAGAAGTGCTATTTACCCAGAGTACACGGCCACCGGGCTCGATAAATTCTTCGTTATCAAAACAGTGATGATCTTGATTTTCTGTGGGCTCAGCTTATTCACTGGGTCTAGAATTCTCCGCGAGGAACGTCTTTAACACACATGCCTAACCTCTTCTTTACTCTGATTCCCTCCCCAAGTGAAATATAGTTCATATATTTAAGCAAGCCCTTGCATCACGCAAAGCCGTTTCGGTATCATGTACTGTTTTGTATATTCGCACTGACCCGTTGGGCGCGGTCAAGCGCCGAGTTTAAAGTGGCAATTTATGGGCATGCTCTGAATATGAGAGATCAATACTTATGAAAACCATCGCTGTCATTCCTGCCCGTGGAGGCTCAAAAGGTCTGCCAGGAAAGAACATCATCGAGTTTCACGGCAAACCGCTGATATGCTGGACTGTTGAGGCGGCACTCGACAGCCGTTGCTTTGACGCTGTTCTCGTTTCAACGGATAGCCAAGAAATAGCTGACATAGCGGTCGCCAGTGGTGTGTCCGTGCCTTGGCTTCGCCCACCCCATCTCAGCACCGACGAAGCAACCACAATGGATGCCGTAGTTCATGCGTTGGACCAGTCCCCTGCAGACACCGTGGTTGTGCTGCAACCAACGTCGCCATTGCGCACCGCAGAAGATATTCGTATTTGCGTCGAAATGCACCGTGAAACCGGAAAGCCAGTGGTATCGGTCACCGAAGCGAAACCATGGATTTTCGTCAAGGCTGGAGACAGCGTTAAGCCTGCATTCGATTTTGCTGCACGTCGGCAAGATGCCGACTATGTTTCCCCAAATGGGGCAATTTACGTGTTTAGCGCAGACTATGCACGGTCAGGCCGGCAATGGTGGCTTGATGCTATGCCCTATCTGATGCCGACGGCTCGCTCCATCGATATCGACACGCCGACCGATCTCGTTATCGCCAGGGCACTGTACGTTAAATAGTGAAAAGTCAGCAATTCACCCGCCAAGCTGTTGCAACCGTTGGGACGGCGCGTCGCGCTTGTGCACGAACACTAATAATTTCTTGAAGTATATGCGCCCGTGACTTACTCTGCGTCGGTTAATTGGACATACCCACAACAATTCCACTTAAGGCGCGATAATAATTTCTCAAGTGCACCGAACTTCATCCATTTAGATCTCGATAATTCCACGCCTATTTATTAGGCCATTCACGGGAGAATCACGATGGCATGGCAGATTCCCTTTGCAAATACCAATACCACTATAGATTTGACAACGCTGGACAACATCTATGTGGGTTCGAGTATTCAAGTTGCTGCTGTTCGCGGAAGTGGAAATAACCAGAAAATAATCATTGACGGTACGGTTGCTGTAGCATCCGACGCAATTTGGTTTACGGGCGGCCCATCGACAACCTCTGGCCATACAGTCACAATTGGTGAGGGCGGCATCGTTCGGTCCCTGATATCCAGCGGAATCGTCTTCTACGCATATAACTCGACCGTGGAGAACAAAGGACATATATACGCGGCTGGTGTCGCCGGAATAGCCTTTTACGGTATCAATGATACGACGACATCCACGTTGAAAAACAGCGGTGTTATCGAGAGCGATAGCTACGGAGTTACGAGGTATTCCAACAGCACCGAGACAGTGACCGTCGTGAACACGGGCACAATATCTGGAACATTATTTTCATACGGACAGTATTTCCAAACCGAGATAGCGAAGGACCTAATTACCAATAATGGTGCAATGATTGGCAAGATCGATCTTGGGCTTGGTGACGACCTGTTTGACGGCCGTCTAGGAACCGTGCAGGGCGATGTTCTTGGTGGCGGCGGCAACGACCGGATTTATGCGGGATCGGGCAACAATGCCCTTTTCGGGGGAGACGGCGACGATACGTTAATTGGTGGGGCGGGCGCTGATTTTCTAAGCGGTGGCAACGGCTCAGATCGAGCCACGTACACGTCCGCGACGAAGGCTGTAGTTGTAAACCTCACAAGCCCTTCAACCAATTTCGGCGATGCCGCAGGCGATACTTACAATTCAATCGAGCACATTTCGGGCTCCAGTTTCAATGACTACCTGAGTGGAAACTCGGCCGCAAATGGCATCAATGGCGGCGCAGGAGACGACAAAATTCAGGGGTTTGCAGGGAACGATATATTCACAGGTGGTGCTGGTAAGGATGTTTTTATCTTTAGCACCGCCTTGAATCCGGCGACAAATGTAGACCGAATTACGGATTTTATTGTCGTTGATGATACGGTTTATCTCGAGAATGCAGTTTTTACGGCTTTGACAACAAACGGTACGCTTTTGGCGGCATCATTCGCCAAAAATGGCACCGGTAATGCTGGAGATGCCAGCGACCGCATCATCTACGAGACGGATACGGGCAAGGTCTATTATGATAGAGACGGAACTGGACTTGCATTTGATAGTGTTCATTTTGCCACACTGACACCGGGGCTCGCGGTAACAAATACCGACTTTTTCGTAATGTAAAGCACAACCGAAGTGACCGGTGTGAATGTTACGAAGGCTCCGATTGAGCGTCGGCGCCAGCATGCGAATAAGCGGCATTATGGAGCAGTTGCCACAAGACAACCAGACTGAGGGGTGCCGCGAACCAAAGTGGCTGACCGCAACCACCTATTGTGGATGAAAACTGTCTATTTCGGTGTCCGTTTCATTGGGCATAGTACCCGAATTGGCGCTATAAAAATGGGCCACGGGTATAATATATGGCCTTGATGTTCATTAAAGACCGCTCCGAGATAATCCCTTTTATTTTTCCCTCTGTGTCGCGGATCATATACCCACGACCGAGGTTGTCATGCTCCACCACTTTGAACAGCGAGTGGATGCCGGTTGGAACATGAGTTGCCTCGAAAGTCGTGTTCCCTGCTGCTCTCAGTCTGAATATCTTTGAATAGGCTCCCTCTGCCCATGTCGCTTCCGATGTGACTTTCCAGAGGTAGCGGGAGGTTGCGAGAACAGCGTTGATCA
This sequence comes from Pararhizobium sp., assembly GCF_965279435.1. Classification (NCBI taxonomy): domain Bacteria; kingdom Pseudomonadati; phylum Pseudomonadota; class Alphaproteobacteria; order Hyphomicrobiales; family Rhizobiaceae; genus Pararhizobium; species Pararhizobium sp. The sequence goes on along the minus strand of NZ_CBDIHY010000003.1, from coordinate 2,014,070 downwards.
TCGAGAGCGGCCTTGTTGGTCGTTGCTGGCAGTAGCTTGCCACGTCATCAATGGTTGCTTTGAAACCGCGATCTACACAAGTCCCTGAACACAGAAACATCCTCGACTCTGTCCGCTCAGCCTGGTATGGGACCTGGATGTTCAGATCGATACGAATAGAGCGCTGACCTTTTACATCCGTCCTTCCGACGGAGATGTCCGCTTATGTCCTGCGTATCGAACGGAAATTTGAACATGCTCCAGAAGCGAATTCCCATCCTGAGGCCGAACACCTACGACCCCTTCTCTGCAGGAGACCGGAGGTTCGAAATACGACCGTTGCGCCTGGCCTGATCCGAAGCAAGGCTTCGGACAGCATCCACTTCTGCGCCCGGATGGCCGCGATCTCGACCCCGAAAAGGTCTGGTCGCTCACCGAGGATGACGCTTACGGCTTGTTCGTCGATTTCCGTTGGGCCGACAACGGTGGCAAGCCTTACTGCCCCCGCTGCGGCTGCCTGGAGCCTTACAGCGTCCGCCGTCGGCGCTTCCGATGCTCGGAGCCGGAATGCCGCGCCGAGTTCTCGGTGACCTCTGGGACGGTGTTCGCCAATCGGAAGCTGTCGTTCAAGAAGATCGTCATGGCGATCTGGGAGGAGATCACGGCCGCCAAGGGCATGGCGGCGCTCCATCTGAGCCGAAAAATCAACGTCCAGTACAAGACAGCATACGTCCTGCTGCAAAAGCTGCGTGAGGCCGTCGGCCTCCGTCGCAGTGCCGTCACGCTTCAGGGACTGGTACAGATCGACGGGAAGTACGTCGGTGGCGTTCTCCGCAAGGCGAACAAGAAGGAAGAGCGAAAGGACGGCCGCAAGAGGGAAAATCAAAACGGCAAGCGCATGTGCGTCCTCGCGCTGAGAGAGGCAAACAAATACGCCCCGAACAGGACGTTGACGCGTGTGATCATGGATGAGAACGGCAAGGATGCCTGGGCGGCCGTGGCCAAACACGTCGATCCGAAGGCGCTCCTCATCGCCGACGAGCACAAGGCCTACGACGATCTTATCGGCCTTGTCTCCATGCACCGCGTGAACCACAGCCTTCAGTACCAGGAGGACGACGGGACGAACTCGAACGTGATCGAGAGCTTCTTCAGCCGGGTCGAGAAAGCCTACAAGGGCATCAACCACCGCTTCTCAACGAAGTACCTTGATTGGTACATGGCGATGCTCTCCTGGAAGGAAGATACGCGCTATATGGGGCTACGGTGGCAGTTCGCCGATCTCTTGCGAACGATCACCTCAAGGCCGACGTCGCGAAACCTCTGCGGATATTGGCAGTGCGCGGCCCAGAACATCGTCGACCAGGTCTGGCTACAGGGCGAACCGCCAGACTAGCGGCTGATCTCCCAGAGGTGGCGACGGCCGTCTGCGGTGCCAGCCTGGCGAACCAGTCCCTGCTTCACCAAGCCGTTTAGCGTTGCAGAGAAGCGGCTCGTGAGGGCAGATTCCAAGCGTGCAGCCTCGCTCCCGAGGTCAGCCTCGTTCGCGAACCGCTCGGCGATCTCTGCCGTCGTCGCCGGGCGCTCGGCGCGGCGCAGGATGTCGAGTACGATATGACGGTTGTTCTTGCCCTTGAGAATCTCGGTGACGCGACCGTTCGCCGTTTCGCGGGACGAGGCGCTTCGCATCCTCGCCGAATGCGGCGCGGCCAGTTTGAAACCTGGGTCATAAACCCTGATCACCATCTCGAATGCGGATTTCTGAGCTTCGAGGACGGCGATCTCGCGCCGTAGCTCCTGCATCTTGCCGTCGATCTCGACCAGCTTCGCCTTTAATTCCACAACGACTTCAACCATACGCAACACTCCCGAGGCACCCTCAGGAGATAGCATCAGCCGTCACGGGAATCTTGTGGCACTTGCTCCATAATGCCGCGAATAAGGCGGGGATCGTTCCGGAACGAGTGCAAAGCGGGACAACAGCGTAGTGCTGCTACGAGCAATCTGCACCCGGCCACTTGGATGTCGGCGAACCGCGTTTAAATAACATTTGAGCGCGGAAGGACGGCGGTTACTTAAACCAAATAAACGTCCTTGTTGTTTGACGAAGTTCCGGTGATGTCAGGCAGTAAAGTTCCGCGCGCCCTCACCGGTTGTTATTTTTAACCTGCACGATAAGCCCGGCCGATAAACGAAGGATCCCTCCCGATGCTCCAGAAAAGGACCTTTCCACGCTGGTCCAAGCACCAGAAACGTTCTCTGGCTAAAGGCTCGAACATTGGCCGCGAAATGTTTGATCCCGGGAATTGATGGTGCAATCTTGTCGCAAGCCTGGAGGGATTCGCTATGGGCAGATTTTACATGGTAGCGCTAAGACGACAGAGGCAATCCGTTGAGCGATACAGCATAGTCAAGAGAGCCTGAGAGCACTTTCCAAGCGCTACGGGATTGGGCTCAGGCCCTATTGATTAAGGGCCTTCCCAATTTGGGATTGTTTTGATTCACTCATGGCAGGAGGATTTTGCCATGAGTGATTTGTTTTTGCTGACGCCATCTCAGTTCGGCCGGATCAGGCCCTATTTCCCGCTGGCTCATGGCATCCCACGCGTTGACGATCGCCGGGTTGTCAGCGGCATTATTTACGTGCTGAAACATGGGCTTCAGTGGAAAGATGCGCCGAAAGAATATGGTCCTCACAAGACGCTCTATAATCGCTTCATTCGATGGAGCGAGTTGGGCGTCTTCAACCGGATTTTCGAGGCCCTTGGGAGCCGTTGCAAAATTCTGCGGTTGTGATTCTCTGTGGTTACGAGCAGCGGAGATGATGCGATGTCGGTTCGGGATGGTGGCCAGTTCAGTTTCGTGGATGCGCTGATGCCGCAGGGTAAGGGTGCCGGTCGTCTGGAGCGGCTGTCGTCGCTGGTGAAGTGGTATCGTTTCGAGAAGCATCTCAACCGTCTGCGCGACGCCAAGAGCGCCGGTCGTCCGGCCTACAAGCCGATTGTGATGTTCAAGGCGCTGCTGCTGCAGTCGCTCTACGGGTTGTCCGACATGGAGATCGAGGAGGCGCTGTGCGACCGGCTGTCGTTCAAGCGCTTCGCCGGCCTTGCACTGGATGAGACGGTTCCCGATCACTCGACGCTCTGCCGCTTCCGCAACCTTTTGGTCAGCGAAGCGCTGCTCGACACGCTGTTTGCCGAGCTCGACCGGCAACTTGATGCCGCCGGCCTGATCCTGCCGCGCGGCACGATGCTGGATGCGACCATCATCGAGACGGCGGCGGCAAGGCCGCCCGAAGGCCGCAATCGCGACCTCGACGCCGCTACCTCCGGCATGGACCGGGACGATCCTGCCGATCGGTTGAAGCGTGAGGCGCCGAGCGATCCGGATGCCCGCTTCACCATGCGCAAGGGCAAGGCCGGTTCGGCCTATGGCTACAAGGCCCATGTCGGCGTTGACGAAGGCTCCGGCCTGATCCGCAGGGTTGTCACCACGCCGGCCAATGTCAACGACACCGTCGTCGCTGACCGCCTGATCATCGGCGACGAGGCCTGCGTGATGGCCGACAGCGCCTATCATACCCATGCCCGCGAACAGACCTTGAAGGATAGCGGCATCAAGCCACGGCTGATGCGGCGGCCCAGCCGTCACCATCGCGTTCTGCCGCCGCGGCTGGCGCAGTTCAACCGGCTGATATCGCGGCGGCGGGCGGCCGTCGAGACGACCTTCGCCACGCTCAAGCATCGCATGGGTCTTAGCCTGATCCGCTATCGTGGCCTTGCCAAGGCAGAAGCCCAGGTGCTGATGGCAACGATTGCCTTCAACATGCGCCGCTGGGTGACGATGGCTGCTTGACCAAGGCCGCACTGCGCCTGGAAACTGAAAAACCACCCCGAACCGGCCCAGAACCTGCTTAGGACACCTGAGCGAGGGCAAAAGGACTCGTTGATCTACCTCCCAATCAGAAAAGTCGATGATTATGCAACGGCGCCCCTTGCCGGCAAGGGGCGCCAACCCGACAGGCTGATGATCGATGCCACCCATCTCAAAGCCCATCGCACCGCAGCCAGCCTGCTAAAAAAGGGGCTCTTTCCCGCTTTATCGGACGAACAAAAGGCGGCCTGAATTCCAAGCTGCACGCCGTCACCGATGGGCTGGGCCGACCCTTGCTGTTTTTCCTCACGGCTGGCCAGACCAGCGACTATCAGGGGCCCGGCACCTGCTCGATCGCCTGCCCAAGGACAGGGAATTGCTGGCAGATCGTGGCTACGATGCCGACTGGTTCCGCAACGGATTGAAAGACAAAGGCATTTCGCCCTGCATTCCATCACGCAAAAAGCGCAGCAACCCGGCCGACTACGACAAAATCCTTTACAGGCAACGATATCGTATCGAGAACATGTTTGGCAGGATCAAGGATTGGAGGCGCATCGCGACCAGATACGACCGATGCGCTCATACTTTCCTATCCGCAATCACCATCGCCGCAACGTGCTGCTATTGGCTCGATTAATGAGTCCTGAGCCTAACCAGAAGACGGTTGCCAAATGGAGTAAGCGGGCTTCGGTCTGTGATCTTCCGACTGGTCCCAAGGAACCGCGTTCGACGGTTCTATTGGTCAAGGAAGAGGCGGTTATCGTCGCCCTTCAGGCGCTATACGCTGCTACCTCTCTACGACTGCCTTTACGCTCTGCAGCCCCCATCTGACGCGCTCCTCCCTGCGGCGCCAAGGCCGACATTGAACACCGGACCACTAATACCAACCTTCATTGATACTGACTCTCGGGGTTCCCAAAAGCCGACGAATCTTAATCGATAGCGCAAGCAGGAGGTTTGCAATGGGTTCAGCAACTTCTTTGCGATCAGACTTTGGCGGAGACGGGCTGCGGATTCTGGCCCGACGGACAAAAGGATGCCGACCAGGCGCGGCGGCTCCTGGCGCTTGCATCGATCTATGATGGCGGCTCTCGCGCTGATGCTGCACGGCTCGGCAGCGTCACGGTGCAGATCGTGCGCGGCTGGGTGGTGCGGTTCAACGCGCGCGGTCCCGATGGGTTGATCAACGGCAAGGCTCCGGGCAAGCTGTCGCTCTTGAACGGCCATCAGCGCGCGGCCTTGGCGCAAGCCATTGAGCACGGCCCCCTATCTCGACGGAGTCGTGCGCTGGCGTTTGTACGATCTGGCCCAGTGGCTTTGGGAGGAATTCCGTGTGTCGATGAGCGAGCAGACTTTGGGCCGCGAAGTGCACGCGATGGGCTACCGCAAACTCCCGGCTCGCCCGAAATATCATGCGCAGGATGCCGAGGCGGCCGAGGCGTTTAAAAAAACTTCGCCGCCGCATTGGCAGAGATCGCCGACGGTCACGCCAAGGGCAAGGTGATCGAGGTCTGGTTCTAGGACGAGGCGCGCATCGGCCAGAAGAATAAGATCACGCGCCGCTGGGCCAAGCGCGGATCAAGGCCATCCGCACCGCACGGCCAGCGAACCCACTCGGCCTATATCTTCGGTGCCATCTGCCCCAAACACGGCAAGGCCGCCGCTCTCGTCATGCCTTGGTGCGATACCCATGCCATGAACCAGCATCTGACCGAGATATCCCGAAACGTCGCCGGCGATGCGCACGCCACCCTCATCATGGATCGGGCAGGATGGCACATGTCAAACAACCTCCTGGTTCCTGCAAACATCACCATCCTGCCTTTGCCGCCGAAATCGCCCGAACTCAATCCCGTCGAGAGCATCTGGCAGTTCATGCGTGACAACTGGCTTTCGAACCGCGTCTTCAAATCCCACGACGACATCGTCGACCACCGCTGCCTGCCTGGCTAACACTGCAGAACCGTCCCTGGAAAATCAGGCCCATCGGGCGCCGGAAATGGACCAATGGGTTCTGATCAATGAGGATTGGTGTTACAGAGCGTTTGCGCCATGTCAGGCCCACGGCCGCCAGGTCGATCTTGAACAGACCTTCCGATCCCGTTCCAAAACAGGCCGTGGGCGACAAGCCCCGCCCCAAGCGCATGGAACTAGCGACGCCGAATCAATCGAACGCACCCAGAGCGTCGCGAACGGAGGCAAGGATTTTCAGGGCGACACCAGGGCCGCCATCGCCTCCATAACATACTGCCATGATGGCGCCGCCGATATCGACGGCTCCGACAATTACAGCCCGTAGTGCAGAACCAATCCCGTCGCCAAAGCCGCTCCAGTTGATTGGCAGGAAGATGGCAGTGATCGCGTCCTAAAAACCAGAGATACCGGCACCAAGGTAACCCACACTGCCCCAATCAATGGGCGACATCGACGACACAACCGCGTCGCGAAAAGAGACAATTGCACCGACCGAATTCGTAACACCACTGTTGATGCCGGCGACGATGGTCGTTCCGATCAGCCCAAGCTGATCGTCATGAAGTGGTCGAGGTAATCACTCCCGGAAGGCCTGCCATCAAACGACGGTCGAGACAACGGGTCACCCATGGCCTTACCGGCGTTGCGGCTCATGGCGATCCATGACTGCCCCAGACCATCGATCGGGCCAAGCAAGTTCGAAACTCAACCGTACTGCTACCGAGCGCCGTCGCTGACATGCTGCAGGATGGGCATGATCGGATCAAGGGCGCTCATGAACAACGATCCGAAAGCACGCGGAACTGCCGCGATAAATTTTATCTCGCCTGGCTCTCGATACAAGTTATTGCGGAGATTCTGGGTTGGGAAGAGGACGCGGTAGACAAGATTATTCGGCGATATTTAAGCCGATCTGCTGCGACCGAAGCCGTCAGCAAACAGATGAACGAGGCCAAACCCAGAACGAAAAACGTAAAACCGCCTGTAAAAGGCACTTCGCACTCATGGCCGCAAAGCGCTGAGAAATAAAGTGGAGCGGGTAGCGGGAATCGAACCCGCACGATCAGCTTGGGAAGCTGACAAGCTACCACTACATCATACCCGCCTTGCGCCCGAGGTTTCCACCAAGCACGGCTGCCTGTCAAGGCAGTAGCCGGTTTTCGGGGCGTCTATTTACTCCGAGCGGAAATGCTTGGAGAGTTTGAGGCCCTGGGCCTGGTAGTTGGAACCGAGACCGACGCCATAAAGGCCCTCGGGGCGTTCCATCATGTGTTCATAGATCAGGCGGCCGACGATCTGGCCGTGCTCGAGGATGAACGGCACTTCGTGGCTGCGGACTTCGAGAACGGCGCGGCTGCCTTTGCCGCCAGCCGAAACGTGGCCGAAGCCGGGGTCGAAGAAGCCGGCATAATGAACACGGAATTCGCCGACCAGCGGATCGAAAGGCGTCATCTCGGCGGCATAGAGTGGCGGCACATGCACGGCTTCGCGCGAGACGAGGATGTAGAACTCGTCGGGATCGAGGATCAGTTCGTCGCGGCCACGGCTGTAGAGCGGCTCCCAGAAATCGAAGATGCCATGCTCGGCCTTCTTGTCGACATCGATAACGGCGGTGTGGTGCTTTCCCCGATAACCGATCAGGCCGTCAGCGCCGGTGCCCTTAAGATCGATCGACAGGGCGATACCGGCGCCGGAGACGTTCGGCTTGTCGCTGGCGACCAGAACGTCACTTTCATGCAACGCCAGCACTTCCGTCTCGGCGAGCAGCGCATGGCCGACGCGGAAGCGGATCTGCGACAGGCGCGAGCCGCGCCGGACGATGACCGGGAAGGTGCGCGGGCTGATTTCGAGGTAGAGCGGGCCCGAATAGCCGGCCGGGATCTTGTCGAATTCCTGGGCACGGTCGGTGATGACGCGGGTAAAAATGTCGAGGCGGCCGGTCGAGCTTTTCGGATTGGCCGAGGCCGACATTTCCGGTGAAAGATCGAGGCTTTCCATCAGCGGCACGATGTAGACGCAGCCGGTTTCGAGCACCGCCCCTTCGGACAGATCGATGACGTGCAGCTTCAGCCGGTCGAGCTTGTCGGCCACCAGATGGCCGGGACCGGGCATGAAGCTGGCACGCACACGAAAGGCAATCGAGCCGAGACGCAGGTCGAGGCTGGCCGGCTGGATCTGGTCGGTATCGAGATCTGCCTCGCTTTTCAACCGTCCCGCATCAAACAGCGCCGCAATGGCGCGATCGGCTAGAATGCCTGTGGCCCTGGTCATTTCCATCGTCCTCTTTGCCGCACCCGGCACGTCATAAACCAAATTGTCCCTGTGACATATCTTGTTGTTCACGGGAATTGACGCAAGCGCGGCTAATCAGTAAATACTGACTTATCCCGTGGTGATTTGGCCGGTCGGCTTGCAGCCACGTAAAACAAATAGCTAAAAAGGCCGGGTTTGAAACCGGCTTGCTTTACGCGGCCGGTTTTTTTGTTTTGAAAGAGACAATCGATGAGCAACAATTGGCGCCCCGCGACACAGCTCGTTCATGGCGGCACGACCCGTTCAAACCATGGTGAAACCTCCGAAGCCATCTTCATGACGCAGGGTTTCGTCTACGACAGCTCGGAAGCGGCGGAAGCGCGCTTCAAGGGCGAGACAGACGGCTTCATCTATGCCCGTTATGGCAGCCCGACCAACGACATGTTCGAAAAGCGCATGTGTATGCTGGAAGGCGCAGAAGACGCACGCGCCACGGCATCCGGCATGGCTGCGGTCTCCGCCGCCATTCTCTGCCAGTTGAAGGCCGGCGACCATATTGTTGCGGCCCGCGCCCTGTTCGGCTCCTGCCGTTGGGTGGTCGAAACGCTGGCGCCGAAATACGGCATCGAATTCACGCTGATCGACGGGCGTTTCCTGGAAAACTGGGAAAGGGCCGTCAAGCCGAACACCAAGGTGTTCTTCCTCGAAAGCCCGACCAATCCGACACTGGAAGTGGTCGATATCGAAGGCGTCGCCAAGATCGCCAATCAGATCGGTGCCAAGGTCATCGTCGACAACGTCTTTGCGACGCCGCTGCTGCAGAAGCCGCTGGAACTGGGTGCCCATATCGTCGTCTACTCCGCCACCAAGCATATCGATGGTCAGGGCCGTTGCCTTGGCGGTGTGATCCTCTCCGACAAGGAATGGATCAACGAGCACCTGCACGACTATTTCCGCCATACCGGCCCAGCTCTCTCGCCATTCAACGCCTGGACGCTGTTGAAGGGCATCGAAACCCTGCCTTTGCGGGTGCGCCAGCAGAGCGAGAACGCCTCGCGCGTTGCAGACTTCCTGGCCGAGCAGAAGCAGGTCGCCAAGGTGATCTATCCCGGCCGCAAGGACCATCCGCAGGCCGATATCATCGCCCGGCAGATGAAGGGCGGCTCGACGCTGGTCTGCTTCGAGATGAAGGGTGGCAAGGAGGCGGCCTTTGCGCTGCAGAACGCGCTGGACGTGGTCCTAATCTCCAACAATCTCGGCGATAGCAAGAGCCTGATCACCCATCCGGCAACGACGACGCACAAGAACCTTTCGGACGAAGCCCGCGAAGAGCTCGGCATTTCGCCGGGCACCGTGCGCTTCTCGGCAGGGATCGAGGACAGCGAAGACCTGATCGAGGATTTCGCCCGCGCGCTGAAGTCGGTTCAGGCCTGATTTCTGGATTTTGCGAAACGCCCGTGTCCTGCCGGATGCGGGCGTTTTTTTATGCTTGGATTTCTCGCCTGAAGCTCGCCCGTGCCAAGACGATGCGTGACAGAGCCGTGTAGAAACAGACGAGCGCAAAGATCACCGCGATCTCGAAAAACCATTGCGGGAACAGGCAGAACGCCAGAAAGACAGCAATCGTCTCGGTTGCCTCGGCAAGACCGGTGGTGAAATAGAGCGACTTTGCGCCGCGCGCATCCGTCAAGAGACCGCGCTTTTCAGCCATGATCGAAAAGGCGAGGAAGCTGGCGCCATTGACATAGAAGGATAGCAGCAGAAGCCCGCCGGCAACGCCGTTCTCATACGGGTCAGCAAGGATGAAGGCGAACGGGATGAGACCGTAGAAGGCAAAATCGAGCACGATATCGAGGAAGCCGCCGAAATCGGTTTTTTGGGTGGCCCGCGCGACGGCGCCGTCGAGGCCATCACACATCCGGCTTATGCCGATCAGAACAAAAGCCCAGACATAAGCATCGAGAACGATGGCAATTCCGGCGGCCAGGCCGATCCCGAAGCCCAGAATGGTGACCGTGTTCGCCCCGATACCACGCACCGCCAAACCTTGACCTGCACGATCCAGCCAAGGGTCGAGCCGCTTCCTGAAATGACCGTCCAGCATGCTGTGCCCTATCCAGACAGTTTACGCTGTCCATTATTCTTGACGAAACCATCTTGCTGTAGAATATCGCCTATAGACTTGAAAAGGGTTTGCATATGTACCGCGCGCTGACACGCGACATCGAGGTGACCGTCGAGCCTTATTATCTGGAGGAGCAATCCGATCCGGATGACAGCCGCTATGTCTGGGGCTACCGGATCCTGATCTCGAACCTGTCCGAAGAGACGGTCCGGCTGATGACGCGCTACTGGCATATTACCGATGAAAACGGCCAGGTGGACGAGGTCAATGGACCTGGCGTTATCGGTGAGCAGCCGGTTCTCAACCCCGGCGATACCTATGAGTATTCTTCCGGCTGCCCGCTCGATACGCCATCAGGCGTGATGTTCGGCCACTATTCGATGGAAACCACGCAAGGCGTGTCCTTCAACGTTGCCATTCCCGCCTTCTCGCTGGATTCGCCCGGCCAGAACCGGACGCTGAACTGATGGCCGCAGCGTCTTACTGCGGCTTCACTTCCGTTGCCTCGAAGCTGTATGTCGTCGAACAGAACTCGCAGCTGACCGACACCATTCCGTCTTCCGCCGCATGATCGATATCGTCCTGGCTGAGGGCTGCCAGCACATCGCGCAACCGCTCGCGTGAACAGCTGCATTTGTCGTAGACGGCTTGCGGCGGATAGACCTTGACGCCACGCTCGTGGAACAGCCGGTAAAGCAGACGCTCGGTGCCAACGGTCGGATCGGTCAATTCATCGGCATCGATGGTCTGGACCATGACACTGGCCTCACCCCAGAGATCATCGACCTCGAAGTCAGCGCCGGCATCCGTCGCGTCGCCATCTCCACCGTGCAGGTCCCTCTGGCGCATGCGCTCAGGCGTTTCCGGCAGAAACTGCGCGACCATGCCACCCGCCCGCCAGCGATGGCGTGGCTTGCCGTTTTCATCGCGATCGAGCAGTTCGGCAACGCCGAGACGGACCTTGGTCGGGATCTGTTCCGACTGGCGGAAATAGACGCCGGCAATCTCTTCCAGCGAGGCGCCGTCCAACGGTACGATGCCCTGATAGCGCTGCATATGTGCCCCCTGATCGATGGTGAAGGCAAGGATGCCCTCGCCGAGCAGATGCTGCGGCTGGGTCAGGCCATTCTCTTCCGCAATCTTCAGAGCTTCCTCGTTGTAACGGGCATAGGCACGTACCCGGTCCGGTGTCGCGAAATCGGCGACGACCAGATCAACCGGGCCGTTGCTCTTGGTCTGGATAATCAGCTTGCCTTCAAATTTCAGCGAGGTACCGAGAAGCACCGTCAGCACCACCGTTTCGGCAACGAGACGGGCGACCGGCAGGGGGTAGTTGTGGCGTTCGAGGATCGCATCCAGCATCGGGCCGAGCTGGACTGCGCGGCCGCGCACGTCGAGGCCTTCCACCTGAAACGGCACGACATGATCGTCGCCGGCAAAATCGAACTGGCCGAGGCCAAAGTCTTCTTCCGTCATCACTCTGCTCCTAGCCCTCGGACCTTTACCCGCCATGAAGGCCGGGGCGCTGTCCGATGCTTTCTATTGATCCTGCGCAAGCCGGCCTTGTCCAGATCGCTCCTGAAAAACCGGCCGTTTGGTCTGCCGCCTCCATGAAGGACGGCGGCGAGGATGGATGGATACTTCTGAATACGAATGACCGGCAAAGGAGGACACGCCGCCTGCCGGTCATCAGCTTGTTGCATAGATCGTGTGCCGCCACCCGGTTTTCAATATCCCGGGCAAGGCGTTAAAGCGCGCCAAGGCACCATGCAAGAACGGACTTTTGTGCGTGCAGGCGGTTCTCTGCCTCGTCGAAGACCACCGACTGCTTGCCATCGATGACGTCGTCCGTCACCTCTTCGCCGCGATGGGCCGGCAGGCAGTGCATGAAGATCGCGTCCTTGTCCGCCTTCGCCATCAGCTGGGCATTGACCTGGAAAGGCTGGAAGACGTTGTGGCCGCGCGCGCGGTGTTCCTGGTTCATCGACACCCAGGTGTCGGTGACCACACAATGGGCGCCGTCCACGGCATGTTCCGCATCGTGATAGAGCTTGATCTCGCCGCCATTGTTGCGAGCCCAGTTGAGGATCTTGTCGTCCGGCTCCGAGCCGAGCGGCACGGCCATGTTCATCCGGTAGCCGAAGCGCGCCGAGCCTTCGATGAAGGAATGCAGCACATTGTTGCCGTCGCCGGTCCAGGCAATCGTCTTACCCTTGACCGGGCCTGCATGCTCCTCGAACGTCATGATATCAGCCATGATCTGGCAGGGATGCGTGGCATCTGTCAGGCCGTTGATCACAGGCACGGTGGCGTGCTCGGCCAGTTCCAGCAGCCGGTTATGATCGGTGGTGCGGATCATGATCGCATCGACATAGCGCGACAGGACCTTGGCCGTGTCACCGATGGTCTCGGCGCGGCCGAGCTGCATTTCAGTACCGGACAGGAACAGCGTCTCGCCGCCGAGCTGGCGCATGCCGACATCGAAGGACACGCGGGTACGGGTCGAGGGCTTCTCGAAGATCATCGCCAGCATCTTGCCGGCCAGCGGCTTTTCCGCGGTTCCGGCCTTGGTGTCGGCTTTGCGGACGCGGGCGTCCTCGATGATTGACCTTAAGTCAGTTGTCGTCATGGCAGAAAGATCGAGAAAATGTCTGGTGCCGGCCATTCTATTCAAAGTCCTGTGTTTTTTCAGCGTGTAAGCGAAGCGTCGTTCAGGCCGATGCCTGTCGTCGCTCCGCTGTCAGCTGTTCGGCGGCGCGTTCAAGCCGCGCCAGGCCTTCACGGGCTTCCTCGGCCGTTGTCACGAGCGGCGGCAGCAGGCGGATGACATTCTCACCTGCAGGCACCGCCAGCAGTCTTTCTGCGCGGATGGCCTTCAAGAGATCGGCAGACGGCACCTTGGCCTTGATGCCGAGCATCAGGCCTTCGCCGCGGATTTCCTCGATAACGTCGGGGAACCGATCGGCAAGCGAGGCAAGGCCCTGCCGGAAGACCAGAGAAACATCGCGGACGTTCTGCAGGAAATCGTCTGCAAGGATAACATCGAGAACGGCATTGCCGACGGCCATGGCCAGCGGATTGCCGCCGTAGGTCGAGCCATGCGTGCCGGCGACCATGCCGGATGCTGCTTCCTCGGTCGCAAGGCAGGCACCGAGCGGAAAACCGCCGCCAATGCCCTTGGCAACCGCCATGATGTCCGGCGTGACACCGGCCCATTCATGCGCAAACAGCTTGCCGGTCCGGCCAACGCCAGTCTGGACCTCGTCGAGGATGAGCAGCAGGCCGTATTCGTCGCAAAGGGCACGCAGTTCCTGCATGAACTCCTTCGGTACCGTGCGGATGCCGCCCTCGCCCTGGATCGGCTCGATCAGGATTGCGGCGGTCTCTTCGGTTATGGCGGACTTCAGCGCACCCATGTCGCCGAATGGCACCTGATAGAAGCCAGGCGCCTTCGGGCCGAAGCCTTCCAGGTACTTCGCCTGCCCACCGGCAGCGATGGTCGCAAGCGTGCGGCCGTGGAACGCACCTTCGAAGGTGATGATGTGGAATTTCTCCGGCTGGCCCTTGGAAAAATGATAGCGCCGCGCCGTCTTGATGGCGCATTCCAGCGCTTCCGCACCGGAATTGGTGAAGAACACCTTGTCGGCGAAGGTCACCTCCGTCAGGCGGCGGCTGAGGCTTTCCTGGCCCGGAACCTCATAGAGGTTCGACAGGTGCCAGACCTTGTCTGCCTGCTCTTTCAATGCCGATACAAGATGCGGATGTGCATGACCGAGCGAATTGACCGCCACACCGGCAGCAAAATCAAGATAGCGGGTACCGTCCTCGGCGATCAGCCAGACGCCTTCGCCGCGCTCGAACCGCAAGGGCGCGCGTGCATACGTGTCATAAAGCGGCGTGGCATCGGCCATGGCGCATGTCTCCTCAAACCATCACGGCAATTGTATAATCGGCGTCGTCGACAGGGCTGTGACCAGCCCGTAAAAAATCAAAATGCCGCCTTTCGGCGGCAGAGGCACTATCTTCACTTCGCACTGCGATGTCAACAAAAGCCCATGATTTCCGGCAATTCGCGGCTATACAGCGGAGGCAAATTTTTTAGCCGGATACCCTTGCAAAAATGCCACGCATCGCAAGCAAGTTGGGGAAAACTCAGAAATTGATTCGGTGAGATTCCCCGGACTCTTGTCAGAGAGTCCCCCGGCCTCTACGTTAAGAAATAATTACTAGAGCGCATGCGGCGGACCTAGTCACCAAAAGTGTTATCGCGTTTCAGCCTCGGATCACATCCAGGGCTCGGTGGAGGATTCGACCATCACCAACGCTGGGAATGGAGACAAGACCATGAATTGGACTGACGAGCGGGTCGAAAAACTCAAGAAATTGTGGGCCGAAGGCTTGAGCGCGAGCCAGATCGCTGCACAACTCGGCGGCGTCAGCCGCAACGCTGTCATTGGCAAGGTCCACCGTCTCTGCCTTCCGGGCCGCGCCAAGGCCGGCGGCAGCACCGCAACGGCACGTGCAAAACGCCCAGCACCGTCCGCTGCCCCGCGCGCACCGAACTACACAGCATCGCGCATGACCGCCACCCGCACCGTGACGCGCACCGCCGGTGCAACCGTTATGAAGGAAGAAGTGGAAATCGGCGCGATCGAGGATCAGGAAGCAGCACCGGCCGGCAATAACGTTGTTATTCCGATGTCGCGCCGCCTGGTCCTGACCGAGCTGACCGACCGCACCTGCAAGTGGCCGATCGGCGATCCGATGAAGGAAGAGTTCCACTTCTGCGGCAACGATTCCCCGGATACATCGCCTTACTGCACATTCCACGCCAAGCTTGCGTACCAGCCGTCCGGCGAGCGTCGCCGGGCACGCTGAGGCCGGGCCGGTCGTGCGGTTCGTCAATCCCATCCCGTTCGTGCGGGATATCGGCATCTCGAAGACGTTCTACAGCGAGATACTGGGATTGGCAGTCAGCCGAGACTTCGGCAATTTCGTTATGTTTGAAACGGGATTTGCCATCCATGACGGCAAATCCCTGGAAACGACGGTCTGGGGACAGCCGTCTGTCATTTCCGAGCCCTATGGCCGCCAAAATATCCTGCTCTATTTCGAACATGATCATCTGGATGCGCTTTTCGAGCGCATCGTCGGCAATGTGAACCTCATCCACCCCATCGAGACGCAAGCCTGGGGGCAGCGGGTCTTCCGCTTTTATGATCCGGATGGCCACGCCATCGAGATTGGCGAACCGCTCGGCAACGCCTGACGGTCCTTCCGCATACGGAACTTAGCTTTCCAGCGAATAGCCCGCGCCGCGCACCGTGCGGATCACGTCCAGCATGTTGGAAAAATTCAGCGCCTTGCGCAGGCGGCCGACATGGACGTCCACCGTGCGTTCGTCGACATAGATGTCGTGACCCCAGACACCATCCAAAAGCTGCGAGCGCGAAAAGACGCGGCCGGGCGAGGCCATGAAGAATTCCAGCAGGCGGAACTCGGTCGGTCCGAGACGGACTTCGCGGGTTTTGCGATGGACGCGATGGGTCTCGCGGTCGAGTTCGATATCGCCGCATTTCAGCAGCGTCGATAGCACCTCTGGCTTGGCACGGCGCAGCATCGCCTTGACCCGCGCCATCAATTCCGGCGTCGAGAACGGCTTGACCACGTAATCGTCGGCACCCGTGGCGAGCCCGCGTACCCGCTCGCTCTCTTCGCCGCGTGCCGTCAGCATGATGATCGGCAGACGTTCAGTTTCCGGGCGCTGGCGCAGCCGGCGGCACAGTTCGATGCCGGAAACGCCCGGCAACATCCAATCAAGGATCAGGAGATCGGGAAGGCGTTCCTGCAGGCGCATTTCCGCCTCGTCGCCACGATTGATCGTATCGACTTCGAACCCTTCGGCCTCAAGATTGTATCGAAGGAGGACGCTGAGCGCCTCTTCATCTTCAACAACGGCAATTCTTGGCAACATTCACTTTGGCTCCTTGGCGCCCGGCCGGTTGGCCGAAGGCTTGCCGAGCGGCTCCAGCGGCCGCTCGCGCAACTATTGCGTAGGCATATACTTACCCTATTGCGTGATCAGTTACCGACCGCGCCGACCGTGTTGGCCGTATCGTCCTTCGGACGCTCGCCGACAGGCTGCGCGCCGGTCGCCATGTAGTAGATGGTCTCGGCGATATTGGTGGCGTGGTCGCCAATGCGCTCGATGTTCTTGGCGCAGAACAAAAGATGCGTGCAGGGCGTGATGTTGCGCGGATCTTCCATCATGTAGGTCAGGAGTTCGCGAAACAGCGACGTGTAGATCGCGTCGATCTCGTTGTCGCGCTCGCGGATGCTGTTGGCCTTTTCCGGGGAACGGGATGCATAGACGTCGAGCACTTCCTTGAGCTGAACCAGCGCAAGCTCGGCCAGATGCTCGAGGCCACGGGCCAGCTGACGCGGCAGGCTGGCGGTCGATACGGCGATGACGCGCTTGGCATTGTTCTTGCCAAGGTCACCGACCCGCTCGAGATCGGCCGCAATGCGGATCGATCCCATGATTTCCCGTAGGTCAGCCGCCATCGGCTGGCGCTTGGCGATGGTGACGATCGCCTTTTCGCCGATCTGGCGCTCGGCCTCGTCGAGGATGGCATCGTCGGAGATGACCTTCTGGGCAAGCGCCAGGTCGGAATTGACCAGAGCGCGCACGGATTCGGCCACCATTTGTTCGGCCAGGCCGCCCATCTCGGAGATGCGCCGGGTCAGGTACTTCAGATCTTCGTCGTAGACGGAAGCAATGTGCGTAGACATGATTGTTTTTCCTTGCGATCACAATCCGGGTTGGAAGACCACCACCCTGCCCTTGCGGCAGGGTGGCAAGCTCAATCCTCAGCCGAAGCGGCCCATGATGTAGTCCTGGGTCCGCTGGTCGTCCGGATTGGTGAACATCTTGTCGGTGTCGTTTTCCTCGACAAGATTGCCGAGGTGGAACATGGCGGTGCGCTGCGAAACGCGGGCGGCCTGCTGCATCGAGTGCGTGACGATGACGATCGTGTAGTTCGTGCGCAGTTCGTGGATCAGTTCCTCGACCTTGGCGGTCGCGATCGGATCCAACGCCGAGCACGGCTCATCCATCAGGATGACTTCCGGGCTGACGGCAACGGCGCGGGCAATGCACAGACGCTGCTGCTGACCACCGGAAAGACCGGTGCCGGATTCATGCAGGCGATCCTTCACTTCGTTCCAGAGACCAGCCTTCTGGAGGCTCGACTCGACGATCTGGTCGAGCTCGGCCTTGGTGCGGGCCAAACCATGGATCTTCGGACCGTAGGTGACGTTCTCGTAGATCGACTTCGGGAACGGGTTCGGCTTCTGGAAGACCATGCCGACGCGGGCGCGAAGTTCAACGACGTCGATGCTCGGATCGTAGATGTCACCGTCATCGAGGGTGATCTTGCCGGTGACGCGGCAGCTGTCGATCGTGTCGTTCATGCGGTTGAGTGTCCGCAGGAATGTCGACTTGCCGCAGCCCGACGGGCCGATCAGAGCGGTGACGGTGTTTTCGCGAACGTTGAGGTTTACATCGAAAAGCGCGCGCTTCTCACCGTAGTAAACCGAAACGTCCTTTCCGATCATCTTGAAGGGAACAGTGTTCATTTTCTGGTCCAGCGCCTTTTCAACTGCTGCTTCTGACATCATGTTCATGTTTCTACCTCACTACCAGCGCCGCTCAAAGCGACGCCGCAACAGGATTGCGCCAAGGTTCATGACGACGAGGAAGATCAAGAGGATCATGATCGCACCCGAAGTCCGTTCGACAAATGCACGTTCGGCTTCGTTGGCCCACATGTAGATCTGGACCGGCAGAGCAGTGGACGGGTCCATCGGCGAGCCCGGATAGTCGACGACGAAGGCCACCATGCCGATCAGGAGCAGCGGCGCGGTTTCGCCAAGCGCGTGCGCCAGACCGATGATCGTGCCTGTCAGGACGCCCGGCATGGCGAGCGGCAGGACGTGGTGGAAGATCGTCTGCATCTTGGAAGCACCCAGACCCAAAGCAGCAGAGCGGATTGACGGCGGAACCGCCTTCAAGGCTGCGCGGGTGGCGATGATGATCGTTGGAAGTGTCATCAATGTCAGCACCAGACCACCGACGACGGCAGCCGAACGGGGCATGCCGGCGAAGTTGATGAAGATCGACAGGCCGAGCAGACCGTAGACGATGGACGGAACAGCCGCGAGGTTGTTGATGTTGACCTCGATGAGATCGGTCAGCCGGTTCTTCGGCGCGAACTCTTCCAGATAGATCGATGCCGCGACACCGATTGGAAGGGCAAGCACCAGGACGATCAGCATCATGTAGAGCGAACCGAGAGCGGCGACGCCGATACCTGCAGCTTCAGGACGGCTCGATGCGCCGTAGGTGAAGAGGCCGGTGTTGAACTGCTTGGCCATCGCGCCGGTCTCAGTCAGCTTTTTCATCCATTCGAGCTGCTGATCCTTCACCTTGCGGTTGGCTTCGGCAACGGTCAGGTCGATCTGACCCTTGTTGGCGCTATCGATATTGCCTTCCGCCAGAAGAGAAACATTGGCGGTCGTGCCGATGATGGCCGGATTGGCAACCACCAGATCACGAAGCTGGGTGCGGGAGCTGGCCGAAACCATGTCCGTCGCCTGCTTGACCAGCGGCTTGTTGGCCGGATCGATACCAAGAACCTTGACCAGCGCATCACGCACCAGAAGCGGATAGTTGGCCGTCATCAGCTTGGCGGGATTGGCGCCACGCTCGTTCTTCGGATCGATGATCTGCTCCGAAAACTCGATCGGCAAAGTGATCGCGGTCTGCTGGAAGGCCGTGTAGCCCTTGGAGACGACGGTCCACAACAGAACGAACAGGAAGAACAGGCCGATCAGGATGGCTGCAAGGCCGTAAGCCTTGAAGCGGCGCTCGGCGGCATAGCGCTTCTTGATGCCGATATCACGTCTTGCCTGCGCCGGGCGCACGAAGGTGGACTGTACGGAGGATGTCATGTCGGTCATTCGTACTGTTCCCGATACTTGCGCACGATGTAGAGTGCATAGATGTTGAGGCAGAGCGTGATGGCAAACAGGGTGATGCCGAGAGCAAACGCCACCAGTGTCTGGGGCGAGTTGAACTCAAGGTCGCCCGTCAGCTGATTGACGATCTTGACGGTGACCGTGGTCATCGCCTCGAACGGATTGAGCTGCATGCGGGCGGCAACACCGGCAGCGAGCACAACGATCATGGTTTCACCAACAGCACGCGATGCCGTCAGCAGCAGCGCGCCGACGATACCCGGAAGTGCAGCAGGCAGGATGACGCGCTTGATGGTCTCAGAACGCGTCGCACCGAGGCCGAGCGAACCGTCGCGCAGCGAACGCGGAACCTGTGTGA
Source organism: Pararhizobium sp. (assembly GCF_965279435.1). Classification (NCBI taxonomy): domain Bacteria; kingdom Pseudomonadati; phylum Pseudomonadota; class Alphaproteobacteria; order Hyphomicrobiales; family Rhizobiaceae; genus Pararhizobium; species Pararhizobium sp. The sequence goes on along the minus strand of NZ_CBDIHY010000003.1, from coordinate 1,994,466 downwards.
TGATGTCATCCGACAGCGACGACACGAACGGGATCAGCATGATGCCCATGACGAGACCGGCTGTCAGAACGCTCTGCGCCTGGATGAAGTTGACGTAGTTTCCGGTCACCAGGCCGTTCAGCTGCGCCGAGATATCGCGCAGGAACGGCCCAACTGTCACCAGCGCGAAGAAGCCGTAGACGATGGTCGGAATGCCGGCGAGAATTTCCAGCAGCGGCTTGGCAATACCGCGCACGACAGGCCGCGCATACTCCGCCATGTAGATGGCGGCGAACAGGCCGACCGGCACGGCAAAGAGCATGGCGACGAAAGCGATGTAGAGTGTGCCGGCGAGAAGCGGCAAAAGACCGAACTGACCTTCCGTGCCACCACTACCGGCGGCCGAAAAGCGTGGGTCCCAGACCGTACCGAAGAAGAATGTGCTCGGGGAGACCGACTGGAAGAAGCGGATGGCCTCCGACAGCATCGAGCCGACGATCCCGACCGTTGTCAGGATCGCGATCGAAGAGGCGAGCAGCAGCGTGCCGAGCATGACCCGCTCGACGCGGTTTCTGGCCCGGAACGGGGCGCTGATACCGCGAATGGCAAAGACCGCACCGGCAATGGCGATGATCAGCACGACGGCACTCATGACCCACCGGCTGCTATCTCTCAGCGAATTATAGTGCTGCGCCGCTTCGACCATATAGGGCTCACCGGCATTTGCCATCGGCACGCCCTTGGCGGCCAACGCATCCCGAAGGTTGCTGGAGCCGCTGGTGACCGCCGCAAGCTCATCACTGTTCAGCCGCTTCAGGCCGTTGGCGACCTGCATGACCTGACCGAGCATCAGCTCGGTGGTCGCACTGCCCTGGCTGTGCACCGATTCCGGCAACGCGGATCGAACGGAATTTTCAATGAAGAACGGGCTGGCGAGAAGCCACAGGGCTAGAACGAACGCCGCAGGCAGAACCGCCCAGATAGCGACGTAGACGCCGTGATAGCCCGGAAGAGAATGCAGCACGGACAGCTTGCCTTTGGAGCTGGCCATCGCCCGTCCGCGCCCGGCAAAATATGCCGCAAGGCCAACGATCAAAATGATCAAAAGAATAAGAGAAGTGCTCATCGATATGTCCCCCCGGCGTGTCAATCATCGACAGCCGGCAAATCCGCATACTCGGGATGTCCGGCACGGCAAAGCTGCCGTGCCGGCTTTTGCACTAAATTAGAGCATGTTGCCGTCGGTGAACGCCTTGCGGTCAGCTTCGCGCTCAGCATCCGGAGCCGGAACGAGACCGTAGGCTGCCAGCGGGCTGTCCGGGCCGACCATCTGGTCGTCGAGGAAGAATTCAACATATTCCTTCAGGCCCGGGATAACGCCGAGGTGAGCCTTCTTGACGTAGAAGAACAGCGGGCGGGAAACCGGATATTCGCCCGAAGCAATCGTTTCGGTCGACGGAACGATGCCGCTGACGGTCGCAACCTTCAGCTTGTCAGCGTTGTTTTCATAGAAGGACAGGCCGAAAACGCCAATGCCGTTCTTGTTGGAAGCGATACGGGCGAGGGTTTCGGTGTAGTCGCCGTCGATGTCGATCGCCAGACCGTCCTTACGAACGGCGATGCACTTCTTGGCAGCTTCCTTTTCGTCGGCGACGAGGCCCTTGATGGCAACGTCAGCACCGGTGTCCTTGCAGCCGTGCGCCAGCATCTTCTCGTCGAAGACTTCGCGCGTGCCGTGCTTTTCGCCCGGGATGTAAGCGGCGATTTCAACGTCCGGCAGGTCCTTATTGACTTCCGACCACTTCTTATAAGGGTTGGCAACGAGCTTGCCGTCGATGACGAGCTCAGCAGCGAGAGCGAGGTAGATGTCCTTCGGCTCAAGCTTCAGGTCAGCATTGCTGCTGTCCGTTGCGAAAACGATGCCGTCATAACCGATCTTGACTTCCTGGACTTCGGTAACGCCGGCTGCCTTGCAGGTTTCCAGCTCGCTGTCCTTGATCTTGCGCGATGCGTTGGCGATATCGATCGTGTCCGGGCCAACGCCCTTGCAGAATTCCTTCAGGCCAGCACCGGTGCCGCCGGATTCAACAACCGGGGTCTTGAAGTCAGGGAAGGTTTCGCCGAACGTTTCGGCAACAATCTTTGCGTAAGGCAGAACGGTCGAGGAGCCGGCAACCTGGATCTGGTCGCGAGCAATGGCAACGCCTGCAAAAGCGGCGGATGCAACCAGAGCTGCAACAGTAAGTTTCAAGGACTTCATCAGAATACTCCCATAATGGGCTTGTGTGGGTGCGCTTTTCACCAGCGCTCGCTTTCGCCGTGTCGATCGGCCGCCCTAGTTAGCGCCCGATGCCCACACCTTTTATGTCAACTTGACGAAACATTTGTGACAATCCAAGCAGCTGAAATAGTTCACTATTTTTCAAAAATGATATTTCAGGCGACAGGTTTGTGTCAAAACCTCACGGTAAAGACCGTGCCCTTGCCGACTTCGGACTGAACAAGCAGTCTGGCGCGGTGCCGGGTGAGGATGTGCTTGACGATGGCGAGCCCGAGGCCCGTGCCTTTTTTCGACCGGCTGGCCTCGACATTAACCCTGTAGAATCGTTCGGTAATACGCGGAACATGCTCGGCCGGAATACCAGGCCCGTGATCGCGAACGGAAACTTCAGCCGGCGTACCGTCACCACCCGAGAGCGTGACCTCGACTTTTTTACCTTCCTGGCCATACTTGCAGGCGTTTTCGATCAGGTTCTCGAAGACTTCCGTCAGTTCGTCCCGATCTCCCTGCACGATAACGGGCTCATCCGGCACGATCAGTGAAATCTCCACACCAACATCCTCGGCAAGCGGCGCCAGGGCATCACGGACATGGCCAAGCAGCGGTGCCAGATTGATCGCCTCGTCGGGTGCGATATGGGATTTGAGCTCCAGCCGCGACAAAGACAGGAGATCATCGACCAGCCGGCTCATCCGCGTCGCCTGCTCGTGCATGATGCCGAGAAACTTTTCGTGCGCCTTCTGGTCGTTACGGGCAGGCCCTTGCAGGGTCTCGATAAAGCCACGCAAGGAGGCCAGTGGCGTTCTCAGCTCATGGCTTGCATTGGCGACAAAATCGGAGCGCATCCGGTCAATCCGCCGCGCCTGCGAAATATCGCGGTAGGACAGGATATAAAGCCGCTCGCCGGTCTTTTGACCGATCTCGGCCGGTGCCACCCGAACGATATAGACCGCCTCGGACGGCAGCCGTTCCGAATGTTCGATCTGGTTGACCTTGCCGGTGACGATGGTCTCCCGCACCATATCGAGGATGCCTGGCGAGCGGACCCGGGCCGACAGATCGGTGTTCGGCGGAATAGTACCGAAGGCCTTTTCGGCCGCCTGGTTCTGCAACAGCACCGTTTCATCGGGGGCCACCACCAAGATCGGTGTGTCGAGCGCATTGAGGCCCGCCGCGAGCATGTCGAGATCGGTGTCTTCCACCACAGACGGCGCAACGACCGGGACCGGCGGCTTGGGGTTGGCGGAACGATTGAACAGAACGATCATCCAGACAAGCCAGAACAGCAGCACAGCTGCCGTATGAATACCGAAAAGAACAAGACCTGCGGCAGCGGCAACGGACAGGCCGATGACCCATATCTCCGACTTGGCTGCCGCCTTCAGTCGCTCCCAGATTTTTGCTGTATCTTCCAAAATCGTCTCACGTGCACGGTGCAATTGACCGGTAATAGCGGAGGTTCATGACATGATTTTCACGGCATGCTTGAATTCGCAATGCAATTGTGGCCTCCTCCCGTGAAATCGGCGGCCGGCCGTCCAATACATTCAGGAGGACACGTCATGACGGATATTCAGGAAAACAAGCCGGTCGAGCTGGTGATCAACGGCAAGGAGCGCATTTTCGACATCGACAATCCGGACCTGCCGGGCTGGATCGACAAGCAGGCGCTGGCCTCGGGCGACTATCCCTATGACAAGAAGCTCGACAGCGACACTTACGACAAAATGCTGGAAAAGCTGCAGATCGAGCTCGTCAAGGTTCAGTTCTGGCTTCAGGCGACCGGCAAGCGGGTGTTGACACTCTTCGAAGGCCGCGATGCAGCAGGTAAGGGCGGCGTGATCCTTGCCACGAATTCCTACATGAACCCGCGCTCCGCCCGCGTCGTCGCTCTGACCAAGCCAACCGAAACCGAAAGCGGCCAGTGGTATTATCAGCGTTACGTCACGCACTTCCCGACTGCGGGCGAATTCGTGATGTTCGACCGCTCCTGGTATAACCGCGCCGGCGTCGAACCGGTCATGGGCTTCTGCACGCCGGAACAGCACCAGCATTTTCTCAAGCAGACACCACGGTTTGAAAAGCTGATCACCGGTGATGGCATTCATTTCTTCAAGTTCTGGCTGGATATCGGCCGCGAGATGCAGCTGAAGCGGTTTCACGACCGGCGCCACGATCCGCTGAAAGTCTGGAAACTGTCACCGATGGACATCGCGGCGCTGACCAAATGGGACCTCTATTCCGACGCCCGCGACCAGATGCTCAAGCAGACCCATAGCCAGCACGCCCCCTGGACGGTGGTGCGCGCCAACGACAAGCGCCGTGCCCGGCTGGACCTTATCCGTCACATCCTCAAGACACTGGATTACGACGGCAAGGACAAGGCCGCGATCGGCGAGATCGACGATAAGATCCTCGGCTCCGGGCCTGGCTTTGTGAAATAGCCGCCCGGGATATGGGCCAGGGCGGCATGTGTCATCACTGGCCGGGGAGAATCCTGACAGCATAGACGCTGAGACTATTGCCAGCGCCGGTCACGTCGCTGTTGATCAGGATGCGTCCCGGTGAACTCGGCGCAAGACTGCGGTCGAACGTCACCTTGAACAGCATGTCGTTCTTTTCCTCGTTCACCGTGAACCGGTGGCGGCCGCAATCGCCGAGCGAGGAGAAATCGCATTCGACGGAAAACTGCGTCTGCTTGCCGCCATCTGCCTGGACGCTCAGGGCAACGGTCGATGTCTTGCCGGAAATCTGCTCAAGTACCGACGCTGGTATCGCGATCGACACGTTGCCGTCGTCATCCGCCGTCGCCGACGTGATCCGAAGACGCTGCCCGCGCTCGTCGCTGACGGGATCAGCCGCAGCACGGCTGCCCGCCTTGACATTGCTCGCATCCGCAGGCGTGAAGACATCAACCCAATCGCCGGAAAAGCCTGATTGAGGCCCGAGCGTCTTCAGGCCGGCTGCACCGTCGAAATCCTCCGACTGCACCGTCGAGGGCGGATTGGCGACGCTGGTATCGCGCTCCGCTGCGGTTTTCAAAAGCCCACTGGTTTCAACCCACCAGGCACCCATCACGACAGCTGCCACCAGCGTCGTAGTGACCATGACGAATGAGAGAAAACTGCCCCGCTTGCGCCGCCGGGGTTTTGCCGCCGCCGTGTCGGCCTTGGCGGCCTTGCCGCGCTTGCCCGCCACCGGCTGAGCCGGTGCTGCCTCGACAACACGCGGCCCATCACGGCGCTCCGGACGCAATCCGGAAAGCCCGCCGTCGATGCCGGGGCTATCTGCCCGATCGGCATTACGGTCGGACGGCATGTGAATGTCGTGATCAAGCTCCGCCGATGGCACCGGGGTGTCGATGGTCTCAACACGGACCGGCGGCGGCACGGATGCAATGGCTTTCAGGCTGGCGCGCTCTTCCAGTTCGATCGCGTGGATGACACCTTCGAGCCGGTGGCGTTGCTGGGCGACCACGTCGGGATCGTGCACATCCTGCTTCTTGAGGCCTGCCTCCAGCGCGTTGCGCGCCGATTGATAGATGCGCGCGCGCGTTTCGGAATTCGCCCTTTCGGAGCGTTCCAACGCCTGTCTGATCGCAGTTTCCAGTCCGCTCACTCTTCGTCCTTCTTGGTGCAGGCATCAGCGCCCTGGCAAGGCATACCACACGCCTCGAAACCCGAAGCGCCGGATCACTATCACCCAAAAACCATGCACGCCCGGCTATAGGCCTTACGAACAAACCATTCTCACGGCCGGAGATTCCTGACGAAACCCGGCACGCTTTTGGATGTGTTAACAATTGGGTAACGGTTGACGCTGCGATCTGCAAGCCTTGCGCGTCAAACGGCCCGTCTGCGCCGGGGAAAACCCGGTGGTTTTGGCAGAACCATCTGTATCGGCCCTGACAAATCGGCCTTTGCAAAACACAAAGCCGCTGCTAAAGTTCTTACGTTTACGGAAACGTCAAAATAAAAACCGGGAGTAAACCTTGTCCCTGCCAGCCATTCTCAACGGCACAACGCGCCTGCCCGTCATCGCAGCACCGCTCTTCATCATCTCGCATCCGGCCCTGACGCTTGCCCAGTGCAAGGCTGGTGTCGTCGGCTCGTTTCCGGCGCTGAATGCGCGGCCGGAAGCCCAACTGGATGAATGGCTCGCCGAGATCACCGAGGACCTCGCCAACTACAATTCCCGCAACCCCGGCAAACCGGCAGCCCCCTTCGCGGTCAACCAGATCGTTCACAAGTCCAACAAGCGGCTCGAACACGACCTGATGCTCTGCGTCAAATACAAGGTGCCGATTGTCATTTCTTCGCTCGGTGCCGTACCCGAGGTCAATGCCGCGATCCACTCCTATGGTGGCATCGTGCTGCATGACGTCATCAACAACCGCCACGCCAATTCGGCCATCCGCAAGGGCGCCGACGGACTGATTGCGGTTGCGACCGGTGCCGGTGGCCACGCAGGCACACTCTCTCCCTTCGCGCTCGTTCAGGAAATTCGCACCTGGTTTGATGGCCCGCTACTGCTGTCCGGCGCGATTTCGACCGGCGGCGCGGTTCTGGCGGCGCAGGCGATGGGGGCAGACATGGCCTATATCGGCTCGCCGTTCATCGCCACCACCGAGGCACGCGCCAGCGATGCCTACAAGCAGATGATCGTCGACAGCAGCGCCAGCGACATCGTCTATTCCAACTCCTTTACCGGCATCCATGGCAACTACCTCAAGCCCTCGATTGTCGCCGCAGGCATGGACCCCGATCATCTGCCGGAAGCCGATCCGTCCAAGATGGATTTCGAGACGGCCACCACCGGCGCCAAGGCCTGGAAAGATATCTGGGGCTGCGGCCAGGGTATCGGCGCCGTTACCGACATCGTCCCCACCGCCAGCCTCGTCGATCGGCTGGCTGCGGAATATGCGGCGGCGAGACAAAGGCTGGCGCTTTAAAAGGCGCCCCTCCCCTTGCCCAAGCTTTTTTCCCGTTCTCAAAACTGATGGCTTGAAATCACGCCCGTTTGCAGGTATCAGCCCCTCACACATCGTTTCGCAACCGTGCGGAACGCATGCTGGCCGCTTTAGCTCAGGTGGTAGAGCACATCATTCGTAATGATGGGGTCAGAGGTTCGAGTCCTCTAAGCGGCACCACTCTCATGTCACTGAAATGATTAGATAAAATGGCTTTTGCCAAAATGGCTCCGTGAACTACGTCTCCCGAAACGTCTCCCGATTGAAGTTAGGTCTCACTAAGTTCAAATCTGAGGGACGATAGACGGAGACGTTACAGGTGGCTGATCTGGAGCAGCCATAGTCGTCAGTCAATTTTGAACTGAAGACCACGTAGTTTCATTTCCGGGATGTTCGTTATTGGATTCGGTTTGCAGTTGAAGGTCTCGTCGGTTGCCCGTAGCCTCTTCTTACTCGACCGCGGTGCCCTCATGAGAGCTGTACGTTCACCGACGACGCGGTAGAGTCTAAACATCCCCTGTTCCCTGCAAGATTCGACGTCGCTGAAAACGTAAAGACCCCCGAAGTTGCCCTCGGAGGTCTTGGACGGCCGCAGCCCTAGTTTGATCGTCTTTCCGATCTGTCAGGTCAACCACGCCAATGGTCAGGAATCCTGATTGCGCAGGATAGGGATTCGAACCCTTTTCTCACCTGATCTCGACCACCGAGGCGGAATTGAACCGCACCACAGATTGTATGATTGCCGCCGGCGGTGCCAAGCGCAAGTCCTAAGCAGCCAACTGCCAGAGGCTCGTCTTGAATCGGTTGGCGGCAGCACTGCCGATCTTCTTCTTGGCGATGCCAACATCGAGGCCTGCCGCTTCCATCGTGTCAGACTCCTCCTTGACGACATCTCCGACAACCCACCGTGCAAAGTCACCCGTCGACTGAATGGCGATAGGCAGTCCATGTTCCTTCAGAAATTCGATACCCTGCTCTAGGCGACGCGCTGAAAGAGCGTCTTCGACGAAGGCGGCCATCGTGCCGGGGTTCTCGGCCGTGATGGCCGCCAGTGTGCGGACGCGGTGGCTGGAATGCTTGTCTCCCTTCACCTTGAACCGGATCCTGTGGCCGAGGACATCCGCCGACCAGACCACGCCCTCGCCCACGCCAGACACGCCGAAATGTTTCCCGACCGGACATTCCTCTTCGACGGCCAACGTGATCGCAACCAGCTCATTCTGGACGAGCTGTGGATTTTCCATGTCAACGGCGACAGTCCACGTCGGGAAGTCGGTTGACTTGAATGTTTGGGGCGGCAGTCCAGCCAGCTCAGCAATATCGATGTAGTCGCCGTCGACGACGTGACCTTCGAAGATGACGAACATAGTCGGAAGACCGGTGAGCGCAACGCCATGTTGGATCGTCCCGCCGCACCATTCGCCGTAGACGATCAGGTTTCCGAACGGCGCCGCCATCTGCTGCCAGGCGGCCTCGTGCTGAGATGCCCAGGCCGCGAAGCCAGCGTTGTCGTCATCAGGAGTAAGGTCACGGTTGCGGGACTGGTAGCCAACCACACCGTCGCGGACGACGACAGCGGCATTGGTGCCGTGGAGCTTCACCGTTCCTGTGAAGACGACTTCTGGAAATTTCCAGTTGCGTAGCATCCCCTCGATGGGGTTGCCGTCGGCATCACGGCGGCAGTTCTGCTGGAAAGACAGCTTGTGTACTGCCCCGATTGCGTTCCTGAATTGGTCGATGCTGGGGTATCTGATCATGACAACTTCCTTCTGTTAGAAGAAAATTGTCAGTCGGCCGGCGGAAATTCCCCAACGCTAAGATGTTGACAAGAAAGGGCTATTCAGAAATCGTCGGACGACATCAGACTCCGCTTGACTCCTGAGGCTGCGAGAACAAAATAGGAACAAATTCCGTTGACCACGGAAGCCGCCATCTAGGAGATCACAATGCAAAAACAGCTCACCCTCGAAGAAACTGTCACCCAGTCGCTCGATGAGGAGGATCTGGCCGCATCTGTATTGGCGGCCGCAGGTGGTGATCCGCTCGTCGCGATCCGCTCTTTGATAGACGACGCCGATTTTTTCAGGGATCAGCTCTATGTCGCATCGACGCTGATGAGCGCCGGGATCAGCCGCGGGTGGAAGCCCAAGTTCGAACGTGGCTGATGAAGCACCGAAAGGGCATCGACTTGGGAACGCCGCGGGATCAGTTTGTCCACACGCTCAGCCAGGAGGAAACCGCTTGGCTGACGTTTGACAGGCTCGAGGAATGGTATGACCTCGGAGTACGATGCAGCCGGTGTGAGCGTGAGGGATGGGTTGACCGCCACGAGCTTGCAAAGAGGTGGCCGGGTGTCGTGTTCATATCCCTGGTGTCACGCCTTCGCTGTCGGAAGTGTGGCAACAAAGGCGGAGGCTCCTTCATGATCCGGAAGCAGCCTCGCTGACCCGATCGTGAGTTGTTAAGCCTACGATCGCGTCAGGGGCTCACAACAACTTCGGGTCCCTGTATCGATGTCTTCGACGAAACCAGGAGCCGCGCACATGTCCATCTACACTTCCAAAAATCCGGCAGGAACAGCGGCTCTCGAACTCGGTCTCCTGACCGTCGGCCTTGTGAACAGCTTCGCAGATGCGCATGAAGCCGGGAAGCGTAATGCCGATGCCGCCCGCGCTCGTCGCAAAGAACACGAATACGACTGCTCGCTCTTCGCAGCTCGTATTCGTGCTGACGACCTCGGCCGGGAAGCCATCGCGTCCGCGAAACGGGTGGCAGCGCTTGAAGCTGAAAACCGCAATCTCCGCATGGCTCTTCAACAGCGTCAGACTATCATCTCCCGCCTGACGAAGGCACGCGCCGCATGAGTGGCCTTTCAGACGAAGACCTGTTCGACCGCGTCGGCGACCTGATGCACGAGATCCCTGAACTCGCGCGGTCGATCCGGCAATTCGAAATGCAAAAGCGCCCGGCTTTAACCTCGGGCGCTTTCAGTTTCAGTTCCGACTGGGTGACAGTTTCAACCGCGGCTGAAGGGCTTCTTGCTAAGATGAAGGCCGCGAACGACTTCTATGTACCGCTCTCGGATTAGATTCTCCTTCGTCTGCAACACGATCGGCTCCGGGGCTGCCTCCGGGGCCGATTCTGCGCGGAGCTTGGTAAGATACGGGATGGCCTTCAGGGCCCTCAACGACATCTCGCACGACGGGTGGCCTGATGCCGACAGCAGGGCCAGGTCGCCGTCGGACAGGCTGACAAGCCAGTCCTGCTGCTCCGGCGTGAGCTTTCCGAGATCGACCGTCGGTCTATCCATCAGTCCTGCAGACGCATAAGCCAGAACTACGTCGGCCGGTGTCATCTCCGCATTCATCAGATCAGCCAAAGCTTGCTTGTCGGCCTCCGCCGCAGCCGCATCGTCGACGTCGCCGAGCTTGATGTTCTCGTGCGCGCCGCGGGGAGCGGTCGGATGGATCCCGAAGATCCCGAGGATAGCCGTCCATATCCCGCTCAGCACGCTCCAGATCGCTTCCAATGCGAATTGCATCCACGAGACCGGGTTCCACCATTTCTTCTGCATCGCCGTCCTCCTTGTTGAAAGAAGAGCGTGCGGCCGTCGGCGGAAACCCACAAATCGCCATCCGCCGGCGGCGGAAATAGACAAGATTTGTTGCATCCTGGTTAGCCAATGTAGCCACAAATGTTGACAACCTAAGTTATTGCTATGGTTTCACAATTCGGCAAAAAATAGTTGAGATTAAGGGTTGTCTACTGCCGGGTATTCGGTCACCATTTCTATACCGGATGCGCGGCAGTAGACGAAACAAGGAGAACGACGATGACCACACTCAAAAATTTTGCGGTCGCAGCCAACGGCACTCATCTCGGCATCTATCAAGCTGTCGACGCTGATGCAGCCGTGCTCGAGTATGTCCGTGCCGCTGGCTACAAGACGATCGATGAAGCCGCATTTCTGCACATTGATGAAAAATACGAGTTGACACCTTGGGAGATCGACTTCCGACGTCAAGGCTGGCTTGCAGAGCTGGAGGTCGAAGAGATCCTCGAGCATACCGACCGATCTCTCATCAAGCAGATCAGGGCCGCCTGACGATGGCCCCGTGGCTGGGGCCGAAACCTCCCCTTGGGAGGTCGCGGTAGCCAATCTACCCGGAGGAACACAACAATGGAGACAACTCCAACATACAAAATGCGCCCCGCAGACATCACGTTTCATTACCGCGAGGTCTGTAGCTATCTGACGCGTCACGATATCGATGCCGAAGCTCGCGCCAAGATCTGTGGCCTGGCCGAGCAGACGATGAAACAGTACGGCGCGCTTGACGGCACGACCGCACACCGCAAGATCCCTCTTGCTACTCTGAACTTGCTCCGGGAAGCCGCGATAGAGGCTTACTGGACGGCTGCTGAGAACCCATACCGGACATCCGCCAGGTTCTTGCATCGCGACAACTACATCGTGCCGACATTGATTGCGCTCCGCGCCGACGGCAGCATGTGCGAAAGACACCCGCACCCGCTTCGCGTCCGCGAGCGTGCCGACAACCACGGCGGGTATGTCATCGACACCACCGGAACCCCATCTACGGCGGTTTTCGACGAACCCGCCGAGCTTCGAAGCCGGTGGCGCAAGGCGGCATACAGGTGCACGTGGCCGCCGACAGAGGGCTATCTCACCGTCGAAGAATTCCTGTGCCAGCAAGCTGACTGTTGTCCGTACAGCCTCTGGCGGATCGGAACTGAGTTTGGATTATGGGCTATCCAGCCGACGAAGGCGATGGTCAAGCGGCTTGAGAACGCGATCCGGGATCTTGAAATGCCGGAAGAAGGAGTAGCCGCATGACACGAGCATTCACCAGGAACAAGCCCCTGTCGAAGACCGCTACCAAGGCCGCCGCAAAATTGGCCAAGTACGATGCCGTTCCAAAATCTGGACCAATCGTACCGAAAACGAGACCGATTTTCGTCCGCCACCGCTGGGATGGTGAGAGGGACTGCGTCGTTACCCAGCGCCGTTATTTCTTCACGCCGTCGTCGAAGGAAAAGGATTGGCATATCCTCGGCTCGATCGATGAGATCGAAGCTAGGGAGAACGCCGGTCAGATATCAATGTTCTGACGAAGGTGGACGACAGGGAAAAGGCCGGGAGATGATCCCGGCCTTTCTGATTCATGGCTTCCAACCGCAGTGACTTTCGCCGTACCGATTATGCTCGAGGAGCTGTCGAGCAGTACCCGACGACATCGTGACCACGTCCTCGGCCGTCGTCCGGATAGCCCGGTTGCCGGAACACCAATCAGTCGTGGCGCACCCACCGAGCAAGCTCGTCACGAACAGCAACATCATCCATCTTGCTAACGTGGTCATCGATCTTCTCCCGATCCTTGGCAGCCGCTGCATCTCGCGCAAGCTGTGTGGCCTTCTCGGCGGCCTGACCGTCGGCATAGATTTTCCAGTAGACGGCGACCGCGATGGCAACGATCGACGTCCATTTCGCAACCGTCTGGCCGATGGTGGATGTCAGCCAGGTCAGCATGGGCGTGCACAGCGAGGCTTGCGGGACAGCTTGCCGGACTTCTTCTTTTCCCAGAGTGACCACGCAACGCCGACGGCGGTAATGAGAACACCTGCGAGCTGTGTCGTCACGTCAGACATCTGTGAATCCGTCATGCCTTCGGCGAAGATGCCTCCGGCGATCAGCATGAGACCATGCCGGAGCACGAGTGCGAGGATGGTTACAAAGGGGGCGAGCATTCCGTTCATGCGAGTTCTCCAGAGGCGACGGCGGCGTAGGCTTCTGCACGCGCAGACTGCGTGCGGGAGCGGTGAATGAGGTAGATTGCGAGAGCGACGAGGCCTGCGGCTGCGGCGAGAAGCAGGATGGATTCGATGCCGGTCAGATTCGACCAGTCGGCCTGAGAGGCAGCCCCGCCGGATGCGGCTCCAGAACCTGCAGATGTCGTCGCCGCCGACTTCGAGTTCTTCGAAGCGACATCGGATTCGATGGCTGCGGCCTTGAGGATCGACGACTTCGATGCGCCCTTCGACGACAGCGCCATTCCGACAGCCGAAGCTTCGACACCTGCTACGCGGGAAGTCCAGCCACGTCCGAACGTCGTGAAGGTCGACAGCCCCCGGAGAAACCCCATGCGCTTCGCACACATGGCCTTGATCGTCTTGACAGCATCAGCCTTGGTAGCCGCGGCGACGGTGCCTGCGCCGACCACTCCGTCAGAACTGACACCCAGTGCCGACTGAAGCCACTTGGCACCACGGCTGACACCGCTGTTAACGGCTCCGTCGAACGTGGCGTAGTCCAGCCCGGCAGGAAGATCGTCGAAACGCACCTTGTCGGCATAGTTCCTGCGATAGATGGCTGCCACCTCTGCCTCGGTGGCTGTGAATACATCGCGGAGCGCCTGCCCCTTCGACTTGCGCCAGGAATCATAGACCGCCTTCGTGATGCCACGGGACGTACGTCCGCCTGGATCCTTGGGATGGTCGACGTTGCCGCCTTCGTGCTTGAGGACGAGCTTGAGAGATGCAGGATAGTTGGAAGCTGTCATGTTGCGTCACCCACACTGATGTGGATCGGCAGTCCCAGAGCTTCGATGATGGCCGTGCACATCCGGAAACCAAGGGGCTCACCGCGCCGGAGAGCGTCGATGTGAGCCTTGCGGATGGACTTGTAGCGAGGACGGATATCCTTCGTGCCGAGACCTCGGCTGTCGATGTGATGGAGGATCGCTTTGCCAAGCGTGTCCTCGATATCAACCGCCGTGTAAGGTTTCCACGGCTCTGGAATGTAAGTGCAGCCCATCGAATGAACGTCTCCCCAATAGACGTTCATGTTATGTTATAACGTATGCAACTTTCCAGCGCCGGCGGCGTTCACGCGCGATATTTGTCGCCGACGAGCAAGCCGACCTGTCGGTTTCCGTCGCAATGACCGATGTGCCATGCCCCAGCCCATGCTGTCGGCCCTTTGGCGTAGGCCGCACGGAAGATCAGGTTGCCCATGGAAATCACCCCGTCGAGCCAGGAAAGGATATGGTCGTGCGCTTTCGAGATGTTGATACCGAGGCGGGCGAGACCGACGGTCGACCCTTTAGATCCGCCGGAACCCTGGTCGCCGTGGAAGTTGTAGAATGTCCCATAGACGTTCAACGGATCGTCTGACGTGATCAGCGTGAAATCAGCATCGGGAACAGCACGCCGCAATACCCAGTCGAAGACGTCAAATTTGGCCGCCTGATCGACAGCCGCCCTGTATTCATAGTTGGCCTGGTGCCAGAGCTTGGAATTCTCGACGGCAACCTCGGTGGACGGCTTCTGAAGCCAGCGGTGCAGGAAGTCGTCGTGGTTGCTATAGATGATGTAGCTCTTGCACCATTCGCGACTTGTCTCGGCAACAAAACGGGCGGCCTGTTCGATCTCAGGCTCGACGGCCGTACGCTTCTCAGAATGCCGACGGTACATCGCCAACGGATTCCGTTCTTCGTGGTGGTTGATGGCAGCGCCGTCGAAAAGATCGTTGAACGCCTGGCCTGATGCCTTCACAAGATCGATCAGCGGGATGTCGTCGACAGGATTTCCACCGTAGCCCCACAAGGCACGCGCGTATGGATCATGTATTCCGGCGCGATGGGTGCAGGGAATACCCATGAACGGCCGCTGGATCAGGCCTGCGATGTCTATATCTACCGCTTCGTCGACAGTATGAACTTCTGCGCCGCTGACGATAAGATCCAGGTCGAAAAAGTCGCCGTTATCGTCGGCATCCACATTCCTGATGAAGACTTCGTCATTGTTGTCGATCTCGACAATGACGAAGCCCATCGTGTGATTCTGAAGAGCCTTCAGCCCGGCTTCCTGGGTCACATAGTTGGGGACCGTGCAGGCTCCCGTCGACCACATGGTGATTGGCTCGTCGTACTGCCCTCTAGGAACGGATGTGATGGCACGTTTGGGGTGCGCAAAAAGAGATGTGATGCCGCGGATGTATCGGTTTAAGCCGGTCAGCGGATTGGATTTTGTCGGCCGCATATTCATCTCGGCGCAAAACTGGATCTTGGGATGAAGCTCCACACGTTCGCGGGTCACGAGATCGGCTATCAGAGATGACCATGGCGCGACTTCCATGATATCGGCCTTACGGCGCTTCGCGAACAATGATTTGCCGTACGTGGCGCCGCCGATGATGATGTCATAGCCACCTCGAGCTTCTGACAGGGCGCACATGTTGATGAGAAGTGGTCCATGGACAGGCGTGAGCGCCTGGGCCATCGAGATGATGTAACCGCGCTTCAACGAGGTCCTAGGTGCAGGTACATTCGGTGAGACCCAGATTCCGTCGGTGTCCTTCGCGGCATCGTAGTCGTCTGGCCACATCACGCCCGGATCGACCTTGAGGCCGACGAGTTGCTGATGTCCGTCCTGATCGGTTTCGTAGATCTCCTGAGGCTCGGCGAATTCGCGATACCAGCCCCGGCCCAACCAGTTGGAAAACGGAACGGTCAGCTCGTCGGTGGCGACGCGGCTGCGCAGATCGTCGATAAGGGAGATGGGCGTTTCGGTGGTGATTTCCTGCGTCGCGGCAGGCTGGACGACGGTTGAGGACTTCGACGCGAGAGCGCTGACCTTCTTGATCCGCGATACGTGACAGCCGAGCTTTTCGGCGATCTGTGCAAGTGTGAAGCCCTTTTCACGGAGTGCTACAACGGCTTCGAGGTGGACGGAATACGGAATTGTGCTGTGTGCGATGTGTGACATTTACTTACCTTCCTTGCCCGTCGTTATTCGCAGGCTTAAGAAGACTGTTGCCGTCGGCGGAGCGCTACGCAAATGGTCAACTCCTTATTTTTAAAGCCGTTTTATCAACTTTGTTGACCTTTCAAGCCAGCGTCTGATTACATCGCCATGTATTTTTCGAAGAAAAATTTGCCGACTACTACTAAAGCCGATGCAATAGCGCCTGCGAACGTGACCAGTCCGGCAAAATAGCCGGCAGACACCCTCTTCTGGATCTTGATCTCGGCCACATCAGACTTCACGGAAGCGATGTCGGACTTGAGATTGTCCATCTCGGCACGCACCGCCGTCTGTGACAGCGAATGGAAGCTGAATTCGACAGCGATCCTCGCGTAATTCTTATTCAGCTCTTTCACATCAGCGCTGAGCGACTTCAAGAGGTCGTAGGTAAGGTCCGTCATCATCAGGTGTCTCGTCATGGGAGTGCAATCTTCCCCGAGCAGACACGACTGTGGTGCAAGTTTCGAGGACGATCAGGATGTCGGCGGCACGAAAACGACACGCGTCTGAACAATGCAGGATGTCGCGTCGACCGGGGTCGTCGAGCCGATGACGATCCCGCTCTCCTCGTCGATGTCGCGCCTGGACATGACATCGTAGGTGATGGCGGTGACGCGGCCGTCGAGGGCTGATCGCACCTTCTTCACGATCAAAGCGCTCAGTGGCATTGCAAGCTTGCTCATGGTGTCCTCACATAACTGGCGACAGGTTGATCTGCATCGGGAGAGGAAGAGGCTCACAGATGACCGTCCCGCGGCGCGACAGCAGGTCTTCCTCGCGGAGAGCCTTGAACGCGATCGAGAGCCGGGTTGGGTTAGCACCGATGGCGGCGATAGGATCGGACGATGCGTTCGCGGCGGCAAGCTGGTCACCCCACTCGTTTTCAAACTCGAAGATCCTCGGAGACTGTGCCTGAAGAGCGAAAGCATCGACGGGGATATTCACGCCGCGGTAGTCGGTGACATAAACAACATCGGCAGTCTGCTGCTCCCCCTCCTCCGGGATGCCTGCGGGCAGACCCTTTCCGGGGATCGACAGCATCGTGATCCGGCCACGGCGTTTCCCGCCGGGCTGGATGGACAGCTCGATCGAGGAGACCTTGCCCGTCATCTCGCCGCCTGGAAGACTCCGGTGGGCGATCCAACAGGAATCTTCCGTGGTGATGTTCCTCGACAGCACCCACGGCAGTTCGAATGTGACCTCTGCACATTGGGCACGTAGCAGCACCTGACGCTTGAGACGACGAATGGCATGCCTGATGGCACGGACACCGCGCGGCAAGTCTACGAATCTCGGATTCCGGGTTGTGCCGATGGGCGCCCGCTTTTCACGGCGCAGCCAGATGAGTTCCTGCGTGACAGGATCGCGCGGCATGAAGTCGATCTGTGCGTCGTGTTCAACCTGGCACGTCCATGCGCGGCCGTTGGCAAGTACTTCCTGGCCGACAACGTAGTGCCGACGGACGAGCGTCTCAGGGTTCTCGTACTGCCATTCCGGCGTGGATGTATCGAGCGTCAGGCTGCCGAGCGTGACGGTATCGACTGGCTCGACTTCCTCGTCGTCAGCAGGAACGTCCTGCAGGCCAGAGGCCAGGCGGATGTCGATGATCTCCTCGCGCTGTTGCTGATAGTCATAGGCAGCCGTCATCAGATACGAGATCCTCTTCGGGCGCACTTGAAGCATACCCCCTGCGGCCGTCCCGAATTTCGGATCAAGGATGGACACCCAATAGGCGGGCTGATCGTCGACGGAGGTGATCTCCGCCTTAGCTAAAGTCCAACCTGTGTCGGAGCCAATGCCGCTTCCGGCTTTCGGGAAACCTGCGATGAAGTCGTCATACGTGAAGGTCGTCACGTCGCCCTGTTCGGCAACCGACTGCTGACCTCTGGCTCTTTGCGTCCAGTTCGCGACGATACGTTGCTGAGTCCACGGGCGTGGGGGATCGTTGATCGAGAGCATCGGAGGCTGTCCCAGACCGTCGGCTCCGATGCTATACGTGATGTCGCTCTCCACGATATGCGTACGCCGAAGAGCCAGGGTCTTGCGATCCCAACGCCACAGCTCCGGGCGACCGCCGAGAGCGGTGTCTGGGTCTTCCTCTGCGGCCGCGCCGTAGAACAAGGGGTCATAGGCCTCGGCGGCCTCACGGTCGGCGGCCGGAGCATCCGGGTCATATGCTACTTCGCGGACACGCAACGCGATCGCAGCCGCCTTCTTCACGATCGTCGACTTGGGCGGGAGGCACTGAAAGCTGATGTCGATGCGACGGTCTGCCATGCCGGTCGGCAAAGGAACAATACGGCCGCGTGCAAGCTCGACAGGAAGATCGTCTTCCTGTCGCTGTTCCCAAAGGACGTAATATCTCTTCGCCGACGTGACGATGCCCGATGATCCGGGATTTTTGACCGTGGCCTTGAAGAAAGATGTGATGGTGTCGCCGACGCGGGTTTCCGTGATCGTCGCCGAGAAGACATCGAATGCGGTGTCAGTGCCATGAATGGCCGGATTGAACGGCACGTCCCACGTGTCGAGTTGTGCGAGTCCGAGCATCAGATGATTCCTCCGACTTCTTCCGTCCCGAGCGACCAAGATACGGATGCTTTGGTCTCTTGATCAGTGATCGACCACGGCTCCGTGACGATGACCTCAAGCTCATACCGGGCAGAGACACGCACCGGGGTGGCTGCGGGCGACGACAGGGTGACAGTCCGGCCGACGACCGTGAACGGCACGTCGTTGAACTCAAGATCCAGACAGCGCACGCTACCAGGATGGATCAGGCGCTCGAAAACGACGGTCGTGCCGCCGACAGGAATCATATCCTCGAACGGTGTCGACGGAACGATCGTGAAGACCGTACCAGGCCACAGCCGGGCAAGCGCAGGTGCGCGCATCTCAGCGTCGCCGGACGTGATCCGGACGCTGAAAAGCCGAAACTCAGGCTCAGACAGGTCTACATACTTCCCGTTCCAGTTACGTTCGATGTCACCAGAGGCGGCAATCGGCGTGATGGTGACGGACAGATCGAAACCCGTCTGCCACCCGATAGCCAGGCGGTCGCAGATGATCTTGGTGGGGGACTGTTGCTCTGACATCAGTTGAACCCCTGTGTTGCAAGCTTAAGTTCTTGCATGACCGCACGCATGTTGGTGTCGCCGGAGCTGACCGTCGCGGACTTGCCGTTGATGTCGATTTTGTAGTTGAACGTCGCCGAAGGTTGCTGAACAGCCGCCTTGCGTTCTGCCTCCTCGCGTTCTTTAGCTTCGCGCTCGGCCTTGTAGATCGGGAACATCACTTTGCGACGCTCGGCGGTTTCCGCACTTTCCTCTTCGTCCTTCCGGTACTGAGCTGCGGCATCTGGTCCGTAGTATCGCGCATTGCCGACACCCCAAATTTGTTCGTCCATCTTTTGACGGAATTTGAACTTCCGATCTTCCGCAGTCACTTCTCCGCCGACCTGCCCCATCGATTCACGTAGGCGGTTACGTACGGCAACACCCTCATCGTCACGACGTGCGAGGAGCTTGTTAACGTATGCGCCGTCCTGTTTCCTGATCGCGTCCGTCTGCATCGCGAAGTGATCTTCCCAACCCTTCTGGGCACCTGTCAGGGAGTAGAAAGCTTCTCCGGCCAACTTGCCCAACGAGAACCCGGCAACCAGCGACGCGCCGAGAACGCCGGCAGCTCGTGTCGCGGCGGCAAGCAGGCTGATGACGCGACCGAGTGTGCCGAGCAGTCCGACCGCGCCGACGGCCGCTCCGGCTGTCGCGGCTCCGGTAGCAGCCCCAGCGCCTGCTGCGGCCGCAGTGGCCGCGCCGCCGAACGCGAACAGCTTTCCAGCCGTGCCGATGACACCCATGAAGGCGAGCTTCAGGACTCCGAGCAGACCCGTCAGGCGCAACATTCCGACAAAGAGGGCGAACGTCGTGATGTCCAGGCTGAAGAAATTGAGGATGGGCTTGATGAGCTCATGCAGCCCCGACAGGACGCTCTTGAACATCTCGAAGGCTTCCCTGACCTTCCCCGCGAAGGCGACGACCTGGTCGCGCAGGCCGTTCATGAACTTGAATTCTTTCGCATCGCCCCCGGTGAAAACGGCAAACGCGTCCATCGCGAAGGCCTTCACAACGAGGAAGCCATCGCGGATCTTGTTGATCCACGCGTAGTCGGAATCCTGTCCCGACATCAGCAGTTTGAACTGTCTTTTGATATCACGCCACACGTCGCGGACGACGACGGACTTCTTGATCAGCGCATCGAGCCAGCCCGTCTGGATGTCGGTGGTATCGCCCTGCAGGAGGGAAATGATATCGGTGACGAACGTCTTCACCGCGATGAAAGACGACGTCACGTACTCGGCGATCTTGACGCGCGACGCTACCACCCAGTCCGTAATCTCGACGTTGGTCTCGGTCAGCACAGGCAGGAGGCTGCGCGAGATCTCAAGCTGTAGGCCTTGGCCAGCAGTCTTAAGATTTCGCTGGGAAACCTCGTATGCCGTAGCCTTCGCTACGTCCGCAGGCGTGGCTACGCCACCCAGACGCTCGAGTTCTTTCCGATATGCTTCGATGCTCTTCCGGCCACCTTCGAGAACAGGGATCATGCCCGGCCCGGCCTCCTTGCCGAACAGCCGGACGGCCGTACGCGACCGCTGAGCAGGGTCTTCGATGCGAACGAAGGCCTCACTGATGGCGACAAGCCCTTCGGCTCCGCCCTTGGTGGCAGCCTCGAAATCGAGACCATACGCCCGAAGGTCGAACAAGCCTTTTCCGACCTCGCCGTAGCCGTCGATGATGGCCTGACGCTGATCGAGGAGCTGTTGTTGCACTTGGACATAGGAGAGATCTCTCAGTCCCTGCGCCTGTTGTGAGTTCCGACGATCGCCAAGGGCATATGTCTGGTTCTGCGCGACAGCGTTGCGATCCATTGCGGCTTCGACGGCCGCCAGCGACGATCCGAAGGCCGCGCTGTATTCGGCGGTCGAAGCATCAGTCATCTCGGAGACATCGATGCCGGGGTTCTTTTTGCCGAATGCGCGGACGGCACGACCTTGCGTGTACCAGAGCTGGAGCTTACGGGAGGACTCGTCGACAGAACGGCCGATCTCTTTGAATTGATCGCTGATGTCGGCTAGGCCAGATACGAAGCCTTCTTTCTCGATGGAGTTTTGGTCGGCCGCGAAGCCGAGGACGGACAGATCCTGCGTCGACATGCGGAGTTTTTTCGCGTCGCGCCCGAGCTTGTCGAGCATCGCCGCGGTGTCCTTGGACGCACGGATGGCAGCCGCTGAAATGGCGGTGACTTTGAGAGCAAGAAGCGCCACAGCCGCCGTAGCAGCCAGAGCGCCTGTCTTCAGAACCTTGAGTCCGCCGTGCGCGCCGAGCTTGCCCAGCTCCTTGCCGACGATCTTGGCTTTTTCACCAAGCGCGGTCAGCGATTTCGTCATCGGCTCGAAGGCTTTAGCAGTGCGCTCGCGGACACGGACGAACGTGTCGGTGACCGACTTCTGAAACGCACGCAGTTTGGCTACGGCATTGGTGATGCCGTCTAGCGCAAACCGCGTTTTGATTTCAGATTTCACTGCCATGCCGTCACATCATCTTTCCTGTCGCCGACAGCACGGCGATCTGTGCCTGTTCCATCAGCTTGCGTTCGTCGGTCGCTTCCATCACCTTCATCGACCAGATCAATCTGGCCGGTGTCATTTCCATGCCGCTGCGCCCCGTCCGGTTTTCGTATTCCGTGGCCAGTTTTAAGAGGCCGACGAAAGTTCCTGAGAGCCAGACTCCGTCAGTAGAGCGTCGACCGCTCTGTCGATCTCGGCCTGCGCCGGGGTCTTCTTTGTCGGCATCTTGGCTGTTTTGATAAGTCCCGCCTGAACGAGCTTGAGCGAGATCTTTTGAAAAAAAACCTCAGGATCAGACCCTCCGAACATGAGCGCCGCAGCCATGATGGCCATGTCGACGGCAACACCGTCCGGAGCGTCGGCGAGCCAGACTTCGAAACGCTCGTCACGCTCGCGCCCGGCGGCACAGGCAACGAAGGCCGCAACGGCTTCATCTCCGGCATCGAACAATGCGTCGACCGGATTGGCTCCATCGAAGACGGCGAGCAGGCTGCGGTAACGCTTGCAGAGGCGGACGGCCTGCAGAAGTGTCGGCGCGCGTAGCGGCACTACCTGGTCAGAGCCGTCGGCTGCGGTGTAGTGGAAATCGGTATACTCATGCGCAACCGATGCCATCAGAAGCTCGACTGCATCCATCTGGACTTCGACGAAGTTTGGGGTTGGCAGGGCGGCGGTCTTGTAGTTGGGATTCAGTACCATGGGGGATCCTCCTTAGTGATCATGGGCGGAGCCTGCAGAGCGCAGGCTCCGATTCTTGGTTATGCGTTGACGATTTCTTCGCGCAGCTCGATGGAGCCGTATCCGAGCGTCGACGTCGAATAGACGTCGCCAGTCAGCGACCCGGCGTTCGCAGCCGACGCATCACCGTTCGAGATCGCCCCATTCGGTGCGAATTCGACTGAAGGCAGGTACAGCGTCAGCGGAGTGCCATTGCCGTCGGCCGACATGCCGATGTACTTGAACTCGAGCGTGGTGCCGGACTTCTCCATGATCTGAAGATCAAGGATCTTGTCGGCTTCGGTGACAGCAGGCAGGTCGTAGCTGAATTCGATTTCAGTCCCGGCGGTCACTCCGGTCGGAAGTGCGATGATTTCGCCGTGCCGCGTCGATGGCGAGAAGATGAAATGGACATCTTCAACCAGCTCGACTGTGCCGTCGGAGCCGCCCGTGACCATATCGATCGTCGCGTCACGGCCGGGAAGTTCGAAAACGTCACCGATCTGCACATCCGGCCAAATGAGCGTCTGGTTGGTCAGAGCGGCCTGCGTCAGGTACCGCTTCGCAGCCAGATACAGAAGCTCATACGTCTCCTCCGTCCATGCCTGCATGCCGGTGAGGACGACCTGCGCCGTATCTTCGGTGGCAATTTTCTTGATCAACCGACGCTTGCCGGTCTCTGCAGAGAAGATGTCGACCTTGGTGATGTTCGGTGTGAATTCTACCGCGTCGATCGGACCGGTCTTGGTCCATTTCTTAGTGCCGGGACGACGGACGAGACCGATGCCACCCATGAGGCGGTGCATTGCGACGAGCGGGCGGATTGGAAGAGTTGCCATTTTGTTCTCCTAAGCAGAAAGGTTTTTGTCGGGGGCGCTGTCGAGCGTCCGAATGGTGCAGGAATATGTGAGCGTCTGAGTGAGCAGCAGGCCTGAGGCGGATGGCTGACCGATGACCCTCGTGGTGCCGTCGTACGACCAGTCCTGAACGCCTTTAATGCCGATGTCCGGCACGCACAGAGCCTTCTCGACGGCGACACAGGCCTCGTCGAGGATGTCTTCAGCGTCGTCGACAGCCTCTTCGACACCGATCTGGATCGAGATCACAAGGCGGCGTTCAATGGGCTTCGAGCCAGGGAAACTGCCGGTGGTCGGAGTGCTGGTCTCGGCGATGCCGATGAGAGCCATCGGGAAGTTGTCGGTCTGGAATTTGCGGAACAGACGGGACGACGCGTAGACGCTGTTGATCACCGAAACTGCTTCCAGCTTCGTCATCAAGGCATCTCTAATCTGCGTCCGTACATGCGTCATCAGGCGGCTTTCGGCTCGATCAGCTCGATCGTGCACATACCGTGACTGTCCTCGGTGCAAGATTCTACGCCGTATGCCCGGCCGCCGATGATGAGCTGATCGCGCCCCTCGTTGCGGAAAAGCAGGCTCAGATCGACAGCCCGCAGAGGCTCGATGAGCAGTGCGGACTCCACGCTGACGAACGCAAACGGAGCCGGGTCGGTCAACTCGATGCCGTCCGCACTACGCACGACGTACGCCGAGTTAAAGATGACGTCGATCAGGTCGACGGACGCGCCGTCGTTCCTTGCCCATAGAGCAGACACCTCTTCGCCGAAGGATCTCATGAAGATGCGCGGGAGGTCACGGAACATGCGCGCGGTCATCAGACGACCTCTGGCTGCGTGTCTGGAGTCTGATCGCCGACGCCGATGAACCTGTTCTGTCGGTCGAACGGCTCGGCAGACTTGATGAATTTGCCGTCCGAATAGCGGAAGCCGGCACACACAGGCTGAGTCTGAGGGGTCGCCGGCACGAACAGAAGTCCGGGTACGTCCGGGTTTCCGATGAAAACCCCGATGACGATTCCCGTCGTCGTGTTTACCGCGATAAATCTGTTAGTCATGCGAGCTCCCAAATCGAAAACTGAATATCCACACACCCATCCGCACCGCTGCCACCAACACCCGTGTTGGTGAACGAGGCTCCGCCGCCAGCGCCAGGGAACCCGCCAGCGCCGCCATCAGGTGGGTAAAACTCGTTGTTCACTGTCGGAGCTCCGCCAGCCCCGCACGAACCAAACTGCGCAGGATTACCCACGCCGCCCGCGGCACCTGGATCATAGCCAGGCTCGGTCGTCAGCATCGGATCAGCCGAGTACGCAAATCCTCCCGCAGAGAAGTAAAACTGGCCATCATCGTCCGTCACTGCAACGCCGCCTGGTCCAGGCCCGTTTTGATTTCCAAAGGTGCCGCCGTAATTCCTCAGCGTAGGATCAGGCATACGACAGTCGCCGAACGAGCACATATCGAACCAAGCCTCTCGCATCGTGGCATCGTCGATTGTCCCGCCATATCCACCTAGCGCGGCTGGATCGTTGTAATTTGACTCCGTGTAGAGATAAAACTGGGTGGCGGAACCTGCATTTGCGCTGCCGTCTGACCCGCCACTCGGGACTGTCCCTCCGGGCCCCCCCGAGCCAACGAAAATGTAAAATGTCGGTGTCATCTCGGAGAGCAATGACTTAAATTTGTATACCCCACCGCCGAACCCTCCGTATGCGCGACCGGGCTCAGCGTAGGGTCTAAGCGCGCCGCCACCCCCGCCACCGATTAGCACGACCTCGGCCTCAACGATTCCTTTCGTAAGAGTTAGAGGTCCATCGTACTCGGCTTGGAGCAAATTAAGCCAGTTGTCTGGATGGGGCAAAATCGTGGTCGATTCCGCGATTCTGAGAAAAGGCTTGCCGCCGTCGACGGTCAGGATGCGTTTGCGCACGAGAGAGCCAGCAGAAGCGCCGGGTCCACCGTTCGCGATCTTGGCAACATTAGGTACCATCATGATCAATTCTCCTGGATCACGACGACTGTGTCGGTGGGCGCAACGATGTGCAGAATCCGGGCACCGCCGGGGACGTTGAGGGGGAAGTAGCTGGGGGTGAATGGAAACGTCTTCGACCCGTCGAATTCTTCACCGCGGAAGATGCCGACGCTGCTCACGTCAGCCGAGACGGCGACCATGATCAGTGTGGTTTCCGGCAGTAGAGTGTGCACGGTGGGAACATCGCCACCCGCTACGAAGATCTGAAACACGCGCTCGCTGTCGAGGAGCATCGCCTGAAATGCATCGCCGCTCGTCGAGACTGAAGTGTCGATTGTGTTGGTCATGGAGCAGCTCCGCGGATGGAATAGGAGGAGCGACACCGGGTAAAGGAGGAGGAAACCCCGGTGTCGCTGAGGTGCCGGTCGCTTATGCGGTCTGCACAACCTTGGTGATCGCCTGAAGGCGGGTGACGTAGGACAGAGGATTGGTCTGCGCCCGGAATTCCACGCCGTCCCCGAAGTCGAGGAACTTGCTGTCGACGTACTGCGGCAGACCGGTGGAGCCGAGGTCGGCCATCGATGTGCCCGGCGCGAAACGCGTCTGGTACATGTCCGGGGCGATCGGGCAGACGTACATATCGTCATCACCGATGAGCTGAACGCCAGCCACCGTCGAGCGAGAGTACTTGACCACCTTCATGTCGGAGGCGATCGAGAAACCGTCGATGCCGAGGTCGTCACGAAGGGCGGAGCCGTCGTTGTAACGTTCGAATGACTTCTCGAAGCTCTGGTGATCGGTGATCGACCGGAAACGGTTCTTGCCGCAGATCGCGACCCAGCCCGTTGCGGAAATGTCGCCGAGATGCTCTTCAGCTTTCTCTTTGGCGGCGATCAGCTCGGAGCGGATCTTGGTGTTGGCGTTGGCGAAATTCACCGAATGCGTCGTCTGGGTCAGCGGGGTGCCGTCTTCGTCGCGGAAGACGTTGAACCAGTTCTGGCGGATCGAGCCGTTATGTCCGCGGACAAGGCCGGTGATCGCACCGAGGCGGCCGATTTCCCAAATGAGCTTGTTGTGCTTGTCGATCTGAGCCATGAGCTGGTTGGTGGCGTTCTGGATCGTCTCGTCCAGCTCGGAGCCAAAAGCGCGTACGCCTTCGAACTGCTTTGCCAGCAGGGACTTCTTCATCGGAAAGTGCGGCACGATGACAGGGATCGCGGAACGCACGTCAGCGTCCGGCGTGAAGCCCGGCGCGCCGACTGGAGCTTCCGGGATGATCGCGAGGCTGCCCTCGTTAAATTCCAGAATCAGTGTGCGCTTGGTCTCGCCCTGCGTATTCCACTCCAGCCATTTGCTGGTGTGCTCGGGGACGTAAGGTTGCGTGTTCACGCTTCCCGTAAGGGCCGCCTTGGTGAACATGGCGTTGCCTGGGTTGAAGATGTTGAGGAAGTCGGTCATTACATATGCTCCATGTTCACGATTTGTTCTTAACGCAGCACGATGCCGGCTGCGGTGATGAGGGCGACGACTGCGGCGCGGGTCGCCGTGGACAGCTCGTCGATATCGGTGAGATGCTCGACACCTTCGAAGGCGCGCTCGAGGACAAGCACCTGCGTGTCGACCTCTGCGAACGTCCGGTCGCGCAGGAAAACGGCGCGTGTGATGTCGGCGATCTGCTCAACCGTGGCTTCGGAAGCTCGGATGAACTTCTCGCCATCGTCGACGAGGATGGTGCCGACTTCGTATGCGTCGACCGTATCAGCGGTCAGGGTGACGACCGACAGCGAGCGGTCGCCGTTGGCCTTGGACGAGATGAAAACGCCGTCCTGCCTCTTCATTGTTACTCTAGTCATGGTGGTCTCCTAAAATGGGTGTGGCTTACTTGCGCTTGTTGAGAACGTCGTAGATCGAGCGGACGGACGGCATCGCCGGAGCAGCCGAACGCTTCTCAGCAGGCTTGCGGTCGGAGGCAGAGGTCGTCGATGCGGACGCGGAACGACCAGCGATGGCCGTGCGGAGTGCCCGCTTCATTTCTACCGGGCGAGCGCCGAGGCTGCGCATGTCCTTGACCAGTTTGGTCAGGCCGTACGAACGGGCGATCGAGCGGATCTCTTCCTCTTCCTTGGCTTCAGCCTCGGTAGGCTCGTCTTCTTCCTCGTCGGCGCGTTTACGCTCCTCGTCGTCGGCCTTGTCAGCATCGTCTTCGTCGGCACGCTTGCCGCGTAGGGCACGAGCACGCTCGAGTAGCTCTTCCGGAGCATCCGTCGCACCGTCTACGATTTCGTCGACAGCGGCGATTGCCTCTTCAGCCGCGGCCACAGCGTCTTCAGCGGCCGATACGACGGCTTCCAGGTCTTCCGATGCAACAGCAACATCCTCGCGGACGCTCCGCTTCTTGTTTCTCAGCTTGGTCATGGTGGTCTTCTCCTGTGATCTGGGTTTCCCGGTGGCCTTCAGCCGTGTCTGGGGGGATTTGGGTTTGGCGGCCGCGCGGAAGGTGACTGTCGACTTGGGCGGTGGCCCCGCGCTCCGGATGAATGCGTTCTCATCGGCTGCCACCGTCACGATCGACGCTTCGGTGAGGAGCCAGGACTTCACGAGGGCGAGAGGAACGTCGCCGTCACGCTCCACGATCTCCGTATCGAGCGGCGTGTAGCCCGCTGAAATCTGCCCGTAGATGCCGTCGGCAATATCTTCGAGGAGATCAGCCCGGCGGCGCGTCAGCGTGGCACGAGCGACAATGGATTTGTCTTCAGCGCGAACATCGGTGACCTTGCCTAGCACTTTGTCTACGGAGCCGGTGTCGTGACCGTCGCATAGGCTCATGCGCGGCGTGCGAGAGTAGTCGAGCCCATCAGTCAGAAGGACTTCATCGACTTGAAGCTCTTTGCCGGGCTCACGCGGGTCGTCGATCCATGTGCGGACAGGTGTCTCTGTCGTCACGATGATGTCGAAGCTACGGGTCTCGCTGTCGACCGATGTCGGCGCTCCTGCCATTGCACGCACGGAAACTGCACGCGCTGTGCGCTGTGCTTCCGGCTGCGGGCGAAGGGGCTTTTTCATGCGGACCTGTCTCAGAAATCTGTTTCTGAGAGGGAGCGTGCCCAGGCTCCGTGCAAGTTCCGAGCGCTCTTGGCATAAAAAGCGCTGTTCGGTAGCAGGTGCCAACAACTGAGCCGAGAGGCGTGGTCACGACATGACGGCAATGATACTATAATGACCTGAAGAAGGGAGCACGACATGGAACACGATCGTGTCTCGGCGGAGGATTTCCTCGATTGGGTTCTCAGCCAGGAGGGCCGATTCGAGCTGGTTGATGGTTATGTCATCGAGATGATGGCTGGTGCAAAGCAGGGCCATAACGTCGTCGTTTCGAACATCGTTTCCTCACTGGGGCCGCAATCGAAGTCTGGCGGCTGCCGAACGACTTCAAGCGACACAGCCGTCCAGACGCTGGCGAGCACCATTCGGTACCCCGACATCGTCGTGGACTGCAGTCCTCCCGACCCGGACGCGATGGTTGCCGAAAGCCCCACGCTTGTTGTGGAGGTCTCGTCCCCCGGCACGAGTTCAGTGGACACCACCGACAGGCTCGACGAATACCGGGAACATCCGGCGATTCGGCTCATCATGTTCGTCGAGCCGAGCAGTGTCCTCGTCAAGCTCTACAGACGCGACAGTGAAGGAGCGTGGGGGTCCGAGAAGTACGATGACCTTGCAAGCGTGGTCGACATGCCGGAGATCGGCGCTTCTCTCGAGCTGTCCGAAATTTATGACACGCTCATGCTTGCACTCTAGTGGGGCAAAAGGCCTCCCTAACCCGGAGGCCTTGATGCTGTTGCTAGTCTGCGATTTCGAGGAGGAAGTCCTGCCAGCTCGGTGCGCTGATCATCTTGAGCAGATCTGACATCGTCCGCACACCGTGTTCGTACGGCATCAGATCGTAGCGAACGCGCCCGAGCTCATGGACTGCATCCGGTGTATGCCTGACACGCACATGATATGACGCCCTTTTCCGGTTGCCAAGATCGACGAAGCGGATCATCAACTCCAGAGGAATGGTTTTCGCGAGACGCGCCTTGCTCATTACGGAATATTGCCGCTCGAGCACCGCAGAGTCGGACATCAACTCGGGAAGGCATCGCGTGTCACGATCAGGATCCTCAGCCTGAACGACAGCCAACAGCATGGCCTCGACGGCCGCAACACCTGCGGGGCTGTATGCCGTGTCCGGGAGCTGCAGAAAAGGGCGTGACCGCATCAGATCTTCGATCATTTCGTACTCGACGTATTCGTCGACACGCAATTCAATCGCGGCACTGTACAAGTGGAATGACTTATTGTTCTTCGTGATCAGATCGACGAACGGCAGTCGATCGTTCCGCGGACCGATGACAAGCTGGTTGGTTCGACCGATGTACGCGGGATTTACAACCGTATGCTCGGCATACTTCGGCTGGAACTTGGTCTTCAAAAGCAAATCGACCGCTTTCACGACGGGGTCGATGGGTAGAGTGGTCGATGCAGTAGAGGCAATACGGCTAGAATTGAACACAAGGGTCTCCTTTAGTTGTGTTGATTCATCAGCATTCCTTTCGTTGCGGTGGGATCTACCCCACCTGCTGCCATCCGATAGGATCGACCCTATCTGGACGCGGTCCGTCGGTGGGATCGACCCGCACCTGACGTAAGTCAGTCTTTATAATCCGCCGAAGCTGTTGCTAATCGCGTCGAGGATCTTCTTCCACCGAGGCCGCGCCGCTAGGCGAAGCCTCTCGTCTTCGTAGTACTCTTTCAGGAACCAGGGACTGGGCAGGGTCGATTTTCGGCGGTGTCGGCGTGCCATCGTTGCTGCCATCCCTCTCATCATTCCAAGACAAAGGGACCGATACACGCCTAGCATGTCGGTTGCAAGATCCTTATCGGAGTATTTCTAAATTAAGTTGACCATCTATACGTCAAACGGCGGTATCTAGGCAAGTGTAATTGTTGACAATGACGAGTTGGTTAACGGATTAACTCTCTCAGTGTCAGTTTGATACACCGATATACATTGTTGACAATACCGCGATCTGGAAATCGACGTCGATGTGAATCCTTGCCGACGATCACCGGCAAGGACAGGTCAGGCAGCCTCCGCTTCGCCCATCTTCATGAGCGCATCCATTACGGCCTGTTGCACGAGCACCTTCAGCGCCGCAGATTCGGGTGTCTCAGCCATGGCGGCCTGACCGTCGTACACGGGATAGGCGACGCGAAGGGTCTCGGCGCGGATGCCGTCCTTGGCGTTCTCGAGATCGATCTCTTCGATGTCGTAGCCCATCTCTGCGGCCACCTTGGACCGCGACGTGAAGCCGTTCTGGACGGCGCTGATGAAAGCATTGACCTCTTGGAGCGGGTGGATGTGCCCGCGTGCTGGCGGCATCCACTCAACACGCATGTATTCCTCCGGACGAGCGCCTTCCGGCGGTGTCCAGCGTCCGGCGAGGATGGCAGCCGAGACGAAACGTTTCCACACTGGCGAGCAGAACTGCTGAATCATCATGTGATGCTGTACGGACAGCACGAAACGACCGACTTCGAGCATCATGGCGCGATAGACGCGGTCG
The DNA here is from genome assembly GCF_965279435.1 of Pararhizobium sp. Classification (NCBI taxonomy): domain Bacteria; kingdom Pseudomonadati; phylum Pseudomonadota; class Alphaproteobacteria; order Hyphomicrobiales; family Rhizobiaceae; genus Pararhizobium; species Pararhizobium sp. The sequence continues at coordinate 1,963,631 of NZ_CBDIHY010000003.1, read as the reverse complement.
TTGATGCCCGCGAAATCATTCGTGATCGTCTCGACGCACAGGCCAAGGCAGACCGCGACCTCGCTCATGTTGAAACGAGCAAAGGCGGCATAGTTGGCATCGGTCGCAGGCTGTGCCGGGAACTCAACTTTGTAGCCCTCAGGCACTTCGACTGCGCCTCCGGCAGGCACGGTCTGGAAGACGAGGTCGTCGCCGTCGTCCTCGGTGCCCTGGAAGGCGGCGCCCTCTTCGTCGAGGGGCTTGCTGTAGAATACGGTAAATTTCGCCTGGTGCTGCTTCTTGATCAACTCGGAACTATTGTAGTCCTTGAGCTGCTCGATGACATCCAAGACCGGAGCACCCCACGGCACGCCACGTTCCGATGTCGGCGACTCTGGAATGAAAAGATGCAGGATGTCTTCAGCCGGAACGGGCTGTGGCAGGATCGCTGTCATCGTCCCACGCCAGTCTTTCGGGTGATACGGATACAGCCAGTACGATGTCACGCGCTCGATGCTGTTGCGCTCGACCCCGTCCACAATCCAGTTGCCGATCGGCGACTGTTTCGTCCAACCTAGCGGCAGGTGGTCGGCTTGCATGATCTGCAACTGCAGGGGAACACCGGACAGCATGTCACCGTCGAGACGATCACGCATGCGGAACAGTACTTCGCCATCGGTGGCTACCGTCTCACAGCCCTGCCACATGAGACTATAGAAATCATACCGTCCGCGAGCGTCGGCTTCCTCCGACCAGACCTTGAACAGGGCTTTGAGATCGGGATACGGGATGATCGGCGTGATGCCATAGGCGACGATGTTGTTCGCAGTGGCGCGCATGCCGTTGCGGTAGAATCCGTTGTTGGCTTTCATGTACCTGGACGCGCGGCGCAGGGCTTCGATCTCGCCGTTCGAACCATTCGGGCCTACATCCGTGACCGGCTGCCGACGGAGCGTGAGGTCGGCTGCCTTGTAAAAGGTGCGGGCGATCGACTGCGATGTCGAAAACAGGTTGTCGAACATGCCGCGGACACCGCCACGGCGTTGCTTGCGTGTAGGAACTGATGGAGGGGCGGACGGGGGCATGGTGATAACGGCGCGGGTCTGGGTGGGTGTGGATTTCGCGGCCATGATTATGCTCCCCTCGATACGAGGCCGAGGAAACGCATGCCGTTGCGACGAGGCTTACGGCCGTCGAGTTCGGCGATGCGGGCGGAGAGTAGCCGGACGAGGGCTTTGGCTTCAGCTTGGGTGATGGGTGTCGAACTGCCACCGGCATACGACACAGACGCGACCGCAGTCAGGATCTGCTTCTCGATCGACTTGCGTTCCTTTCGGAGCTCGGCGATCGTCCAGTCTTCAAAGTAAATTACGTCCATCGTTCCCTCGTCACCCGTAGCTGACGATACCGCCCCTACGCCGTTTCTTCGTTGGCCTGGCACCCCCGCCTGATGGAGCCGCCACCGGCTCCAGACGCTGTGCCGCGGCTGTTGGTTTGTTCACTCGTTGCTCCTTTTTCAGCACTGCAGCCGGGTTCGGAACATCGTCGACTGCCGCGTCGATGGAGGCCATGGCTGAAAGATCGGGACCGGCATAAGGCTCGTCCTGAATCTCGCCGGTGACTGGATCGTGCGGCACAAGACTGATTCCGAGCTTCTTCCCTGCAAGATTCAAGTCGCGCCAACGGAGGTATGAGATCTTCAGACCCTGCAGTGCGGCATAGCAGTAGACGAAGGTGTCCCACTCTTCAGACGACCTGCCGCCCTTCGGGTGATCCCAGTGATACGAGCCGTTTTTCTGCTTGAATGGACGCTCGCAGAACAGGCGATCGAAGTAGCCGTCCGGCAATGACATCGGGAAACGTGGCCCACCTGGGCCTTTGACAAGAAGCTTCCTTGCGATGGCATCCTTCGCGAGCTGGGTGCAGATCATGTACCAGGCATCAAGCGAATTCTTCGCGTTCTTCGACACCTTCTTTGGCCAGATCGTGTTTGCTCGCTTGCCCTTCTGGGGATAGGCCCGGCCTTTGATGACCCAGACGTTCATGGATTTCGGATAGCGTTGTGCCTCGGTCTTCACCTGATCCGGGAAGTGGCCACCCATGTCGCAGACCGTCGCCTGGATAAACATCTTGGTGCCGTCCCGCTTGGTGTACGGGCGGCGGATGATCTCATCGAACTGACGACGCGCCTCAGGATCGCTGGGCTCGCCGAGAACGGTGTAGTACGCGATGACAGCAGGCATCTCCTTCTCGTTCCAGCCGATGATCTGGCATTCACGAGATGCGATCTTCTCGAGGTCGGAGCCTTCCTTGTTGGTCTGCATGTCCCAGGCGCTGGTCAGGACGAGGATGTCATCTGGAACCTCGGCCGCGTACAGCACCTGCTGTGAATCCGTGGTGCTGGCATCGAAACCAAGATGGGTCAGGTCATCCCACGGCTCCGCCATCACGTTGTTCACGAAAACCTTCCGGGCTTCTGGATCGCCGCGTGCGTTCACGTCCTGCTGCGCAAGGATCATCCATCGAGCCTTGGGTGCCATGGAGTGCCAGGCAGGCCAGTGATACCCCCGATGTCCGGGGCGGTTGGGAGACATGTTCTGGGCGATGAATTCACCACCCTCGACCATGTCCTCCTTATGATCTTCGTCGATCCTGCAGTGATCGGGTCCCTCGCACATGTAATAGCAGTCGGTCACCGTGCCGCCCTTGTCGGTGGTGTACTTGAATCCATACGGGCTGTTTCGGTCTCCCCACTTCATGTACTGCGGAAACTGGCAATGGGGGCATTTCACGAACAGGCGGCGCTGATCGGAGCGTGTCCACTCCCGCCAGATGATCGAAGTGTCGCGAACGAGTGGTGTGGATCCCAGCCACAGGATAGAATCGTAGAACGCCGTACCGCGAGCACGGTACAGTTCAATCTTGTCGCCTTGGGATGCTGTCAGAAGAGCCGCCCAGCCATCGGCATCCACTTCGTCGCCGAATAGCCACTTGGCGCGGATACGACGGAACGCATCGTCGGCAGCCGCGCCGCGCATGAACAGGCCGGAGCCGTTCGCAAAACGGTGTTCCTTCCACGTGTCCTGCACTTCGCCTCGACCGGGATTGCGCATGATGGCCATCATGGGTTTCACGTCACGGAAACGCGGCTCCAGCTCGTCGTTGTAGTACCCTTGTGCGTCCCCGATGGTCGGTTGCGCGACGATGCACTTGATCGCTAGATATGCGAGTGCGTAGAGGATCATCGCCTTGATGAAAGATGAGTATCCGACCTGTACGCCCTTGAGGATCGTGATCTGATCGACGTCACCTGACATGGCATCCATGGCTACCGGCCGTTGATAGCCGTTGAACATCATCCATCCGACACGGTTACTGTCTTGCGTCTTCAAGCGGATGCTCTCGAAGACCCATTCAACAGGGCTTTTCCATGCGGGGAGCTGCAGAACCTCGTTGCGGAGACTATCGATGGCAGCGCGGAACTCAGCCTCGCCGTCGGCGATGGCCTTCTCGAAGTCTACGACAGCATTAGGAGAAAGCATGTCACTCTCCAGCCGGAGGCGGAGGAACGACATTCTCGATCTTCAACGACTCAAGCACCGTCCTGATCTGCTCGTCGGCAATCTTCCGCACTCGGGGTGCTATCTTCGCGTCGACCCTTCCGGCGATAGCGTCAGGCACGAGCTCCAGACCACTTCGAATCTCCGAAAGCAGGTTCGATACGCATTCATATACCGGCCTCCACCTAACGAACGAGCGGAGCGACTCCTCGGCTTCCTTTTCATCCAAGTGCATGAGCGCAACCTGGCGGCGGCGCTTCGCTTCTTCGATCGAGGTCGAGCCGTCGACGGTCGATCCAAACTTCTCAGCCGTGACGGTTGCGCTACGTTCCTCGAGCCACTTGACGATCTCGCTTAGATCGAGCTGCCACGGCAGACCAAGTTTCTTGTCGCCCTTCGTCACATAAGGACAACCGTTATCGAGCCATTTCTCGACAGTGCCGCGTGACCGATTGAGCAAGGCGGACGCATGCTTGACTGAGACTAGGCGGATCTTCGCGGCTTCACGCTTGGTGATCGGTGCAGACCCGTCGTCGTCAGGAAATTCGTGGGGTGCCAGCTCATCGACGTCAATTTGAGCACCCCCCAACAGAGGATCTGGATTTTTTTTTGTGGCCATGAATACGAAACTCCCAACGATTACAGGGATCATTGGGAGCGCGTGCCGTGCAAGTTTCTATAATTTTCGGAGGGGGTGCTGATGCTTGCGGTGAAATAAAATTTTTGTAACGAGAGATGGGGTGCCGTCGCGAATTACCCCCACTGCGATTTATTTCCCAGGGTCCCCGGCATTGTCATGCCGCATCTACCTTCCTGATCTTCGCCCAGAACTTAGGGTCAGTCCGATAAGCGCGCTCGGCGATGCCGGACTTGCCGATCTCCAGATATAGGCTGAAGGTCGAGGCCATCAAAAGCATCAGGTATAGCGTGCGTAAATCGGTGATTGCCGTCTTGCCAAGAGCGAGATCGCTGAATGAGCCGTGGCCCAGCAGAACGTCGTTAGACAGGATGACGAAAAACAGCATCCAGGCTGTGCGCCACAAGACGAAACAGGTCAGCACAATATAGGCATAGACGGTGTACGTAAGGTTGAGACGGAGCTTTTTGTGGGTCATGACCTTGCCTCCCCATGATAGAACACGGTCAGAAGCGACCTCATCTTCGAATGTTCGTAAAGGAGGTCCGTCATCACCCGGTCGTATTCGAAGAACTCGCGGGCCTTGTAGATAGCGGAGGAAGCAAAGCTGTCATCTTCTGTTGAGCCTGGTGCCGATGTAACGGTGGAGGTCCATTCAGACCACCTCGGGATGGTCGACACGATTGGCTCAAAAGACCAACAATCGGGGCCAAACTGAATGAAACTGCGCCGACGCTGGCGAGCACGCTCACGAACGCTGACGCGTTTGGCTTTCATCTGTGGCTGTGGTCTGTAACCCATGGTCATCCTCCTCGCGTCCAAGGACAATGATGTGTGCCGGCGACGCACCGTGCAACTAGCCGGTAGCTTTCATGAAGGTCTCGCTTTCCAACGACGAATAGGGATACAAACGTCTAGGTTGATGGAGGGGTCAATGCAGCTTTCTGAATACGATTATGGCAAGTATGAAACACATCCGAAGATTTCTTCTCCAGGTAAATGCATCTACTGTTACCGGGTATTTCCACCAGAAAAGCTGACTGACGAGCATGTCATTCCGTATGCTCTCGGCGCGAACACAATGATTTTCCTAAAATCTTGCTGTGAGGAATGCCAAGGGAAGATCAACCCATACGAACAATCAGTATTGAAGCATCAACTTGGCGTGTTTCGAGCACAGGTCGAAGCGCCGAGCCGAAACAAAAAAGATCGACCTACTGACGCGAACATCCAATTCTTTGAAGTTGATGAGTCGATGACGCTGGTTAGAGATCTCGGTCATAGGATCATACCTCTCGCTGACGCTCCGCTGATGTTCAATCTCTGGCAGTCTCCACCACCTCGAATCCTTGAGGAAACGGTTATCCGTCCCAGCAAGCCCTGGACTTTCGTTGAAAAAGAAGTTGCAGTGCCACTGTGCCGGAAGATTGCCGACGAGACAGGTTCTCTTCATGTCGCTATGAAGGTAGGCGACGTAAATAGACTCAACTATCTGCGTTCACTTGCGAAGACCGCACATGCCTTCACGGCTGCCAAGGTTGGTCTTGATGCCTTTGAGCCATGCCTGAGTGACATCATCCTGAATCGCTCAGACGACGTCGATATGTACGTCGGTGATATTCCCGGCATTGGGCCGTTCGAGACCCACCTCGCGCAAACGATGCAGATATCCCTTGGCGGAATACCGGACGGCCCAGCGGAAGGCTATATGGTTGTCCGTATCCAGCTTTATCCGAGCTTAGGCAGTCCAGAGCATTTGATCGTGGTCGGCAGACCTTTAAAGGACATAGCCGCTCTGTTTCCTGATCCAGCCGAAATCTCGCCAACGGCTACCGACTGAATCACATCGGGCATCGTGCAAAAGCGCTACAAGGACAAAGAGGGCCACAAAGGTCACTGAATTCCTTAGGGAGGCCGACATGAGCACTGGCGCGACAGCCAACAGCAAACCGAAACTGGCCATGGAGCCTGCAGACGGCAACTTGATCATCGACACCAACGACCTTCTGGTGGGAGACATCCTGCTGTATCGCCCTAGGGATCCGAAGATTTTTCAGCGCGGGATTTCGAAGGCGACGGACAGTCCCTACACCCACGCAGCCATCTACATCGGTGATGGATTCACCGCGGACTCAAACTTCAAGCCAGGAGTAAGAAAAAATCCGCTTTCCGATCTCCTGGTTACAGCCAAATACGTTGCCGTGCTGAGAAGTCAGGCGGTCTTCGGTCAAGGTCGAAAGCAGGCGCTACAGGACTTTGTCGATGACGTCGTCAGGAACAACAAGTTCTACAACATCCTGAGCTTGTCGAACTTCATCGGCTCCCAGGATGATCATTTCGCAAACCAGCTACAGTACATTGCCGAAAACTACGGAAAATCGTCATCCAACGACGAGCTGGCGATTCAGCGCTTCATCTGCTCAGCATTCGTTGTTGCCTGCTACACCGCTGTAGGGATCATCGATAAGACCGCCCAAGTAGCCTACACGCCGGAATATTTCTCGCCAGGTCACCTTGCGGCGGATCCGACGTTTGGCTGGCTTCTGGGATATCTCGTCCCCCACGGTGAGACAGTGCCAGATGACGATCCGTGCAGGTCGTCTGCCGCTTGGAAGGATACCGGGTCGAGGTGGTGGTAGCCTGACGCGTAATCGTGGACGCGGCCAAATGGGACGCATAGTGGAATAGTCCTAATTTGCGCTATCGTGCTATTGCGTACTCTATCGCCCTCTGTTACTACGACAGCAAGAGACAACTTGGTGTGTCCATTGCAACCGATTTCGATCCACTTTCCGGCAGACCTCTTCATCGATCTCGCCAAGCGCGTGAAAGGCGACCCGAGCGAATTTATCGAGGCTCTCGTCCGGCGGCATCTAGCCAAGCTTGATGAAGTGGTTGTGGACACCAGGACATTCGACAAGGTCACGAACAAGGAGTTTAGCGATGGAGATCCTAGCGGAGGCATGGAATGGTCGCCGCTATGGCTTCCTAACGGCTCCGACTTGCGCATGCGATATCGCCGGAAGACGTTCCTCGCCAAAGTCAGGTTTGACGCAATCCACTACGAAAGCGTCGAGTACCATTCGGTCAGCCAGTGGGTACGCCACGTTGCTCGCGGAACGGCACGGAACGCATGGCACGATGTTTGGGTGAAGTTTCCGGATGGAGACGATTTTGTATATGCCGATACCCTACGACAGCCGTCACGCGGCGGGATGCCCAGTGCACTCGACCTGCCGTTCGATGACGACGACAAGAAAGAATAAAGGGGCCTCCACTGGAAGCCCCTGAACAGATGGGAATGACGACCTCGAGACTGCAAATCAGATGTCGTCGATCCCTAGGATGCACTCAAACGAAAGGAGAGATCATGAACTGGCAATTCAGCATCAGAAGAGTCTGATAGCAGCCACGGCCTAGACGTACGTTACAAGAGTGGCTGTCGCACGGCTTCAAGAGCTTGCGACAGTCCCGACCATTATAAGGGTGTCGATGTAACCTGTCTATACCGCCGCTGCCCCGCGCAGAACGCAAATCGGCCGCCGGGTTTAAGCGGCGGCCGTGGAATGTGTTGGCCTGAAAGATCAGTAGCCCCTAGTGAGAGCTTTCAGGAAATTCCGGAGCCCTTCGTCTCCGGTCGACACTGAAGCCGATCCGTCGCCCAGCTTGATCGTGTAGATGGTGGCATGATCTTGTTCGGCGACCTCCGGCAGGGGCGGAAGTCCGATAGCCGCGGCGCGCGCCCGGTCGCGTTCATTCTCTGCATCCACCTCGTCAACATCAACTCCGAAATCCGCAGTCACACGTTGGCGAGAAGGGCTGCCCTGTCGAATGCCTGAGAAGGCCTTCGACAACGAGGCGAAGAACGGGGTCAGCTCGATGTTCGGAGTAGTCTCGTCTGGCTGTTCGACAGCGGCTGCCGAGTGGATCCAGCCGTGTACGTGATGCCAGACCGGGGTAGGCTTGGCGATTACCGCGTCGATACGGCCGTCATCCTCAGTAAGGCGGCTGGCAACGTCGAGTTCCGTGAGGAACATGTTTGCAACGATAGTCCGGCGGCGCGCTTCCTCGACTGAAATGATGTCTTGGTCGTCGACCCCGGCATTGGTGGTCACGACCACCTCCCCATCGACTGACTGGATGTCGTATCCTGCAGGAAGGGTCACGAAGCTAGAGACAAAGACATTCTGCTTCGCGAGCTCGCGCATCTCGTCCGCTGCTTTCAGCGCGCCTTCAAGGTAGGTAATTGCGTCGAGGCCAATGTTCGGAAACGCAACAAGCAGCTTATGCACGTTCTTGAAGTCGCGGTCGGTGACCCAGTCATAGTTCTTGCTCGCGTTCCCGCGCATTACCCGGCTGTACGAATTGAACAACTCTCCGATCGTTTCGAAATTCTCCGACATCTCATCCTCCTCGATTGTGTCCGAAGATGATTGTGTGCGTCGGCGGCGCGTGGCGCAAACGCCGGCCGTTTTCCGGTGTCGTCGTCCGAAGTTGCAAACGTTTGCAAGTTTGTCGTTTCGTTCGTGCAACCTGTTGCACCGCTGTCGTTGATTACATTCGTTTGTCGTTTCGACAGCGTTTGTCGAAAATCCGATTATCAACCATTATTCGATTCGTATTAAATCACCCATTATGTGGATAATATCCACGTAGTGCGTAGGATATTTCCTATGCGTTTCGTATCAACGTTTGTCCACCGTCGTTTGTCGTCGGTCGTTCATTCGTTCGTATCACCGTAACATGCAGTATTTGCAGTGCGTACAGCCGTTGTCGAATCGTAGCCGCGTCGTTGTCGTGTCGTCTCCGTGTCCAGCATGCATAAGGGATTTTTCCCGTTTAGTCTAACGGAGCACGGGATAACTTCGCTCACGTGTGAGACGCATGAGGTTTGCTATTGCGCTGGGGGAAGAGATCTGATTTAAAGATCCGCATGATCGACAAGGTTAACGATTCCACCGCCGAACACGAGCTGCTCCGCAAGATTGGGCGGCTGAGGCAGAAGCGTGCCGACCTGCAGAGCGAGATCAACTACATCTCGATCCAGCTCGAAAGCTATGAAGATGCCGCGAAAATGGTCTACGGCCAGGCGCAGTTCAACGCTTTCATGTCTGCTCTGATGGGTGAGACGGTGCCTTCGAAAACACCGTCATACGGCCCGCAGCCGCAGACAAAGGTTCAGAAGCGCAAGAGGTCGATCTCGGTCAACTGGGCTGTCATGCTGATGAGCCTGAAGGAAATGCCGACTTTCGGGTACCCGGAGATCGTCTCCGTATCCGACTTGAAAGACCTAGGGATCACCATCGCGGCCGCCCGGTCGCAGATGAAGACTTATATCGACACCAAGCTGGTCGAACGTGTCGGCGACGGAAAATTCTCCGTGACCGATCATGGTCATCAGGTTGCGATGGAAGCGTTGAACAAACTGGCCGCCGACACCTCTAAGTTGGATCCAGAACAGCAATCGGATGCCGTCAAGCGATACGGAAAGCTTTTCGACGACCTACTCGGCGAAGACGACGATGTGAATCCTAACGAGGTGGAAACCACCGAGAAAGCATCGGACGTATTCGGATAATTCGGCCTTAGGGCTGAAACGAAAAGAGGCCCCGTAAGGGACCTCTCAAACTGGAAGGGCAAGCCGCTACGAACGGCCCAACCTTCTAAAAACATAACCCGCGTCGTGCTGGCGCATATGAGAAAGGACAGATCATGGCTTGGCATCGCCGGACCATAATATCGGTGTCCGCCTAACGGCGGCTCCGCCTGACCCCTTCCAGAAGGGTTAAGGATGCGCGTCGCATGGTCTCCAAAACCTTGCGACGCGCTGCATTACCTTATGAGGTAACTTTCCACGTGTCCAGAGCGCGGCCTCAAAGATGGAGCCGTTCGGCTCCTCGGGTACGTCGACCTGCCTGTCGACGGCAACGCACACGCCGGCGGATTTCAGGATCGGCCTATGACAACGCCCGCGCTATATTCACGATTTTCGCGATACATGATTATACGGCCTGGTAAAGCAGTGGCCTGCCAGCCTGGGGGAAGAACGGACAGCACGGCATTGAAGACCTGACGGGTAGTCGATGGCTTGGTCTCAAAGGTCGGCACAATGGCATGCACCAGATCCGGGTGGGGCTTTCGGATCTTGCCTGCCTCGCCTTCAGCGCGAAGCGTAAACGGCAACTCAGCACGCAACGCTTCAAGGACTCGTGCTGCAGACACGCCGCCGTCCGTCTTGATGTCGACGGGATGATCGAGGTCGATGGGATATTGGGCGTCAAAGCCTGCGGCCTTCAGCTCCGTCTGGTCTCGATTACGTCCGGGATCGTTAGATCCGAAGCCTGAAAAATTCCACCAGACTTGGCCAGAATGCTCAGCATAGTGTCTGATCAAGAGCTTTTCGAGATCCAGCGCAGTGAAGACGTACACGCGCGCCGCCTTGAACTGCACATCCGACGCTTTTAGGTTCTGCCTGTGTTGGATCGTCCATGCGTGTTTCCGCAGGCGGCCTCTCAGACCGGAGTCGGCATCCGTCTTACCGACGTAGACCACCTGACCGCCGACGAGAAGCTGGTAGACACCTTGTTCGTCCGGCACCTTCTGTGTGTTCTCGTGAATGAGGGATGCCGGTTCCATCTTCGCGAACTCGTCGACAAGGCTTTTTAGCAAGGCCGAAGGCAGGTCAAATTCAAACTCGACGTAGCCCTCTGCCAATTTCAGACCCCTAGCTGCGCGGCGACACTGCGTCCGACGACGGCTGCCAGTTCCACGGGAACGGCATTGCCGAGCTGCCGCATGGTTTCGGTCCAGCTCCCATGGAAAACATAGTCATCGGGGAACGTCTGCAGGCGCGCGCTCTCACGGACAGTGAAATACCTCACCGACCCATCAGGACGACGAAGCATGTTCTCCCCGCCTGGCACGCCATGAACTCCAGCCTTCAAGGTCTTGGCAGGCTCATGAAGGGGGCTGCCAGTGTGGCCTTTATAGGAGCGTGCACCGGCTTGGAGACGGTGGTTGTGATAGATTTCGTCGGTGGGCATTTTCTTAGTCGGATCAGGCAGACCCACCAGCGCGTCGGCTACTGTCCGCCACGGCAACTCGTCCGGCATCGACATTTCTTTAAGCCTAGTGCTCGCAACTACGTCAGGGCGGTTCTTCTTCGCGACCCGGTGCCGCTCCCAGTATTCACCGTTAACCTGGTCCCACAGCAGGGATTCGCGAGAATGGGTCTCTTGGGGAAAATGGAATGATTTACCGAGGTCTTCACGAATCCCAATAAAGAACACGCGCTCGCGCTTCTGAGGGATGCCGTAGTTGGCCGCATTGAGGAGTTGTGTCACGACTCGGTAATTGAGTCCTTCACGGCTACCGCTGGTGTGGTGCTGTTCGAGCCGCGAAAGATGATCATGCCAGGATTCGTCGGTCGCCTTGACGATATCCGGGTGCGTCAACTGCAGGCGGATATACTCAAAATAATTGCGGAAGGACGCGCGCGTGAGTCCTTTGACGTTCTCGAAAATGAATGCCTGTGGCGACGACTGCCGGACAGCGCGGATCGCCTGAGGGAACATATCGCGCGCGTCATCATAGGCCGCATGCTTGCCACCCATCGAGAAAGGCTGGCATGGAGGGCCGCCTGATACGAGTCCGATCTTCTCCTTGAAGACGCTGAAATCGACGTCGCGCACATCGCCATGCTTGACCTTCCAGCCCTTCACAGCCTGCATGCCCAAGCGTTGGTTTTCCCGGATGGTATCGACGCAATAGTCGTCCCACTCGATCACGCTGGCAGGCTTGAATCCTGCTGAGTGCAATCCGAGTCCTAAACCACCAGCACCTGCGAACAACTCAATCGATCTCATCACACAGGTATTTCCGTATTCTATCGCGCAGGACTGGCAAGTTGGTTTTTGCCAGCTCGCATTCCCAGACGATCATTTCATCCCACCCCAGCGCGTCTAATCGGGCACTGTTATCAGCATCGCGTTCGACGTTTCGTTCAAGCTTTGGCAGCCAGAAGTCAAGTCTCGACTTCGGCAGGCGCGCCAGCTTGCACGACGAATCATCGTGTCGATGCCAAAAGCAACCGTGCACGAAAATTACTTTTTTACGATTACCAAAAACGATATCTGGCTTGCCAGGCACATCTTTTCGATGAAGGCGATACCGAAATCCCATAGCGTGAATAAGCCGGCGGACAACAAGTTCCGGCTTTGAATCCTTGCTGCGGATCCGGGACATGCGCTCGGAGCGCTCGGATGGATTCAATGTGTCGGTCATCCGGCTGGCTTTACCCGTTCGAAACGATAGTGTCACAGTCAGGGATTCACATAAGGCGACGCGACATGAAGCAAAAGATCTCATCGGCGACGAAGAAAGTTTCAGCGGCCGCGAGGGCGAGACCTTCGGAAACCCGGTGGTCGCTGATCGGAGGGGCAGCAGGCGCTGTTCTCGGTCTTATGGTCGGCGGTGTCGGGATCGCGGCCATGGGCGGCGGCGCGGGCGTACCTGCTGCTGTCATCCTTGCCGTCGTAGGCGGCGTGATAGGCAACCGGTACGGGATTTCGAAGGATCGTCCTGTTCCATGACGGAAGGTTTCTTCAGCACGGAGGCAGGTGGATACGCCAGTATCGCAAAGCAATTTCTTGAAGGTGCTCTCGTTCTAAGCGAGGCGCAGCGCGACCGAGGCAAAATTTTGTTCCGTCCGACGCTCGCACTTGCCGGGCAAGGACTGGAGGTATTGCTCAAGGCATGCATGTCCTTGAATCGCGAAGCACCGAAGACAAAAGGTCGGGATGGGCACGACATCGTCGGCATGTGGAATTTGGATGTATGCGAGCCGGTGCGTGGACATGTGCTTGCGAATGCTGTCAGGGTTGCCGCAGAGAGCCGCCAGGATGTCGGGTACCTCGTTGTCCCTGCCGAGGACGAGGTGCTCCCACTTATTCAGGAATATGTGCGCACGCTTGGTGAGCTTCACGGCGGCGGCGGATTTCCACTAAGATACCCATCTGCCGCCCATACGCAGGCACCAAGGACACCGTTCTTGGTTCAAGCACTTTGGACAACGGCAGATGACTTCGTGAAGCGTCCAGGTGATTTTGAACTTAAGCGATTTCGCGGTCAGACAACCTGATTACATTGTCGGCCGTCACCTCGAAGATGGCATCGATCGTCACGATGCATCTGCGAGCGTCTTCCAGCTCGGTCAAAGGCTGCGGAGCGTCATCGCACCTGACCCAGTCCTTGATGTGATCGAACCATTCGTATCGGTCGGGGTGGTGCTCCTCGGCGAGCAGATCGAAAAACCAATCAACCCCATCCCTCAGCTCTTTCAGCCGACGGCGGTCGACCTGGACAGCTCCGTTATTGATCCGGATCGTGTCGCGACGTTGCGAGTGAAACAACACGTTGGTCAGGCACCAGTAGACATCCGAGTTCTCAGGAATGTCCTGAATTTGGAATCTGTAAACGCCGTCCCACGTCTTCATCAGATGCTTGATGTCAGCTTCGGAGCCGATGGTCACCCATACTCTGTGGTGGGCGCTGGGCATGCGGGTGACGGTGATATCGTCGATAGTCCATGACTGCTGTGTCTGCATGATAATTCCTCCTGTGTTAGAAGAATCTTGTGTGCCGGCGACGCGTGATGCAAACAGCCGGCAGCTATTTTGACTTGCCGACGGCGCGCGCCAATTCTGCGGCGAAGATGGCGGTCAGATCCTGTTTGGATACGGACTTCGTCACCACACCGTCCCAGTCGAAAGACGGTTCGTGCACGGCCTCGTCGGCGAAGCGTGTGAGCAGGGTTAGGTTCATCTGCCAGTTGTCGGGGTCGGGACGCTCCCAGTAGCCCCTGATGCCGTTCACTTCGGCGAAGAATGTTCCGGGCTCGCCCTTGCCCTGTACGTTCCACTCGAAGGCGGTCGCATCCTTGCCAGCCGACGACATCTTCTCGCGCTTATCCCTCAGCCGTGTTCGCTTGATCCGCTCGGCTTTGGCGGCCTTGGCTGTGCGTTTGAGGAATCCACGTTTGACGTTGCCCTGTTCCGTTGTCTCGGCACCTTCGACCATAATGTCGTACTGCCCGGCACCTGGATCGCCTGCACGCCTCACACCGCCGTCGATGATGTACCGCAGGTATCTGGCTTGGTTCGGCAGAATCTTCACTGCGGAGGCCATGTTAACGGTCGTCGGCATGGCGCGGTCGACGACGAAGCCGCGGCGCGTGAAAGCAGTCGGGCCGCCCTCGATCGTGTCGTCGGCGTGCTTGAGGAGAGCCTTGCGGACGTTGAATGCAATCGTGTTCAGCGTGCCTGCCTGCGCACGCGGCAGCAGCTTGCGTTCCAGGTCGTTGATCTGTGCGACGAGACCGCGAAGATTGAATTCAAATCCGTCAGACATCAGAACCTCCATAAAGAAAAGTACCCCCGGCGAGCGGGGACGCTCAGCGCAGGGGTAAGGTGAAGGTGTCGAAATGTGAAATCGACCTCATCATGGTGTGCTGTCGATTCCGTCGGCGCAAGTGTCATGTGCATTCCTTGCTGGACGATCGGCTGATTTCTGACCGGCGCGCGCGACATAGATCAGAGAGTGCTGCCGACGGCGCCCGGTCGCAGACGTAGTCGTCGATCGCGGACTGCAAGACGAGAAGCTCCAGCGACATCGTCGAAAGGCGATCAGTCGGCTTGAGCTGGCTCTTGTCGTACTGGTCGATCTCGAAAACACTTTCGAGGCCGTAGTAGACCTGGGCGACGGACGAGCGCAGGACGTGCGGGTCTACAGGGTCACCGCCGAGATATGAAAGGATCGCTTGGCGCGGGGTCAGGTCGGTCATCAGTGACCTCCTGCAGTGAGACGAGACTCAACGTTGTTCAGGCGCGTACCCATGGCCGACTGCTGGCTCGAAAGAGTAGTAAGCAGCGTCCAGATGTCATCGATCTGATCCTGCAGCTCTTCGACCTTCGCGGGTAGCTCGGTGTTGCGCAACGCGTTGACGGATGTCTGAACGTCCGCAATCCTGGCTACGATCGTCTTCGCAGGAGTCGGGGTCATCGTCGCGGCTGTGCCCCATACGCTCTGCGCCAAAGACCAGCTCTTGCCACGGAGCGCGGCCGTATAGCCGTCGGCGGCCGTCCCGACGATGTCGTCAGCCAGACGACGGGTTGGATTGCTGTTGTTCCACCGGGTGTCGCCGACGCTGAAAATCCAGTTGTAAAGAGGCTTGTTGCTCAACGCTGTCGGAACTGCCGTGTCTTCTGACATGATGCAGTAGTGCAAGGACGTGCCGAGCGTCTCGTAGACAGAGGTCGTCGTCCAGGGATCTTCGGTCAGTGCCGAATTGTCATAACGCAACACATTCCGCCAGAGCTTTTTGATCAGGTCCGTGAGACCGTCGCCTCCCCCGCCTTCGCTGGGCTTGTCTTTGAGATACGCGTACGCGTCCTCGACCCACGAGAGCCGGGCTGCCACCGTCGACATGTCGGCCGATTTATCTGTCATCTGACGGCCACCGGCTTTGCGCGCCTATCCTTTTTCTTGATTAGGATCGGCGAGACAGGCTTGGGGGCATCGGGCTTAGGCGTGGGTTTTTCGGTCATGCGTCATCATCCGTTTCTCAAAAATGATGACGCATCATGCGTGCAAGATTCCAGCGCCGGCGGTTTTCAGTCTTTGGTATTAGCGATGGACGACGCTTGTCGACTGTACCGACGAGCGAGCCTCAGAACGTCGCGCTCCGCCTGTCCATCACGAGACACGTCAGACACCGACATCTGCGCCAGCCGATGTCCTGCCGAGCTGTCGGCCTTGCTGTACCCCCGGCCGTTTATGTTTCTGGCATGGTCTTCGTCCTCGCGGGCAACGGCACGGAGAACTTCAAGCGCCGCGGCGAGACGTTCCCTGCTGTCGAGTTTCGCCCGGAACTGAGGCCACGCCCATGGCGACAGTGGCAGCGGCAGGGTGCCGGGTAGCTCATGTTCCAGTTCGATGGTGTACTGCCGGGATGACGCGGCAAGGCGGTCGAGCAGCGGCCTTTTCGGGAGCGGGGCAAGGATGTATTTCATGTCGACACTCCCGATGGCACGTCACTAAGTGACTGCGAAATCCCCGATTCAATCGTGTGAAGTAATGGGAGGAGTAACCTCCCCAGCCGCATCCCGATAGTGCCTCTTAGGCCGGAGCCGTTTTGCAAGCTTGAGGGTAGCCTCATCTTCGGTCGAGCCGGAAGCTACTAGAGTCTTGGTCGCCTCCTTGGAGATCGTCTCAAGAAGATGAAACCGGGGATCGTCCTGGGACATCTGCCCGGCCTTGATCCTGGCCCGGAGCCACCGGAAAGCTGTCGCCGTAGCCGCCGCAACAGCGACGTCGACTTTTGAGGCTTCCGGCCGACCTGCTTCCTGCAGACGCGCACGGTACCTGGCCTGCCGCTTCTGCTTGCTGACCAACCTCGGAACATTGCTCTTCGCTCTCGGCATGACACCCTCCCATTTCCTACCCGTCACTACGTGACGCTGACCTCCCGTCACTACGTGACACCCTAGATTCGGCCACCGGCGTGAATCCCACAAGCCTCTGAAAAATAAAAGTTAGTTGACCCCACGAGTGAGCACGGGGGCTGACGCGACGGCTGGCGACTTCCTTCCGGCAGGCTGCCTTGCCGCGTGCTCGGCCGACGCAAACGATGATGATGGAAGACCCAAGAAGAGGTCTCCGAAACCTTCATTCTTTGCCGCCGGGGACCAACATGCACGAACGTAAACACCATTCCGTAGACGAAAATCGCGACCGTCCGCTGTCCTTCAAATGGCGCGTCGATGGAGCCGCGCTCCGTGAGCTGGTCGATCTTCCTCCCGTCAAGAATGAGCGCATCGGAAGAGCAATGGAATCGGCTGTGGCGCATGCCATCCTGTCCGCGCGCGAAGATCCTACCAAGCGGACATCGTACTCACGCCGACGCGACTGGTATGCGGGCATGGAACGCTACAACGGTGACGGCTACACCTTCACGACCGTTGTTCCCGCGATCGATGCTCTGGTTGATGCCGAAATCTTTGTCGAACCTGACCGCCGCCCACCAGGCACAGCATCCACCGGTGTGCAGTCTAGCTTCCTGCCAGCAGCGTGGCTCGCCGAGCTGAAGGTACCCAAGATCAAGCGGGTGCCCGGTGAGCTGATCCGACTGAAGGACAAGAACGGCATCCTGCAGAACTACCGCGACACTCAGCGCACTTCTGATGAGAGGAAGCTCCTCGTGAAGGCTAACGCTGTCATCGCGAAGACCGACATCCGCCTCGACGCTCCTGGTGGTGTCGTTGACGGCGAGGCCATCCGGTTCGACGCTCATACGGTCTATCCGGACATGATCGAGATGTACCGCGTCTACAACGGCGGCTGGACTTCCGGAGGACGTTACTACGGCGGCTGGTGGCAGTCCGTGCGATCAGAAGATCGGCAGCACTTCATTCTCGACGGCGAGCAGACAGTTGAGATCGACTACGAGCAGCTCCACCCACGTCTGCTGTACGCACTTGCCGGAAAGCACCTGGACGGCGATGCCTACACGCTCGACGGCTGGGAGAGAAAACTGTGCAAGCGCGCTTTCAACATCCTGATCAACGCCACCGGCTACCATCAAGCACTTGGTGCAATCCTCCCATATGTCGACGGCTGCGACGTGACGGCCAGAGAACTCATCGCCGACATCAAGAATAAGCACACGGCGATTAAGGACTACATCCACTCCGGCGCGGGGCTACGGCTTCAGAACATGGACTCGGAGATGTGCAGGTACGTCCTGGCACAGATGACCGTCAGACACGGCATCCCAGTCCTTCCCGTGCACGACTCGTTCATCGTACCTCAGTCGGCCAAAGACATGCTGATAACGGTCATGAAAGAGGCATTCGAACGTGAGAGTGGACTGCAACAGATACGGCAATAAGATCATGAACTTAACATGTTTCTGTCCCACATACGGAACCCTCCTCTTCTCCCTGCCTGCCCCCCTACCTCCGGCCGCCACCTTCTGAGTCAGAATCTGATTCCAGAATCTTATACGTCGGAATCAGATTCTGGAATCCATCCTCACACTCTGCATGACTGTCTCTTCCCCCTTCCAACTGAAACTCTTTCTTCCTACCGTTGGGAACCAACGCCAACCTGACGACCTATACAGCCACGTCGACGGCAGCACTCTATTAGATCTGTTTTCCGATAGTGCAGATCACGGGCTCCAATCCTACCAAGGACCGTCTACAACGTATCCAGCAACGAGAGACCACCGACATGAGCGCACTGCGAATAGCCCAACCGATAGCCTGACCCCCCGACCGGGTCGCTTCCGATTGTTCTGTTCCAGGAGTCCTGCATGTCCTTCACCGCGAAATACTACACCGCTGATCTGCACCTCGGCCACGCTTCCATCCTTCGCTCCTGCGCCGCCACAAGGCCGTTCAGCACCACAGAGGAGATGGATGCCGTCATCATCGACAACATCAACGCACGCGCCCGTCAGGACGACCTGCTGTACATCCTTGGCGACTTCACGCAGTCGCGGAACTCGGAGTACGTGGAGCATCTGTTCCATTCGATCCGCGCTCGCAAGGTCTTGATCCTGGGCAACCACGACGTAGACAACCGCGGCGAGGTTAAGACAGTCATTGCAGGCCTCCCATGGGATCGACCACCTTCCGATACGCTGGAAACTAAAGACGGCGGCAAGCGGGTCTGGCTGTCTCACTACGCCCATCGTTCTTGGCCAGCGATGCATCACGGCTCGTACCACCTGTACGGCCACTCACACGGCAACCTGCCTGGCTACAGCCGCAGCCGCGACGTGGGGATCGACTGCCCGGATACGAAGCTTGCCCCAATGACATTCGCGGAACTGATCGCCAACATGCCAACCGATTCCGAAGCCGACTGGCATTCGCACCTCGTCCGCCACTACGGCCGTCGCGTCCCAGCCGTTGGCAGTATCCTTGTGCCTGACGGCATGCGCGACCTGATTGAGGAGTTCTACGCCCGGCTCGCCGTGCTGCTCCCCGACGAACGCCTGTGTCACGTCAAAGACATCGACGCGGATTTCGGCCGGTTGCGTATCGGCTTGTACCTGTCGTGGTCGCTGGCACCGGACGTAGTCGCGCAGGCTCACGCGATCGTCGACGAAATTCAGGAACGCTCGGGAGATCTGGCATGAAGATGTTGTACGACACACGCGACGCTCGCTACGAATCCATCGTCCGCAAGCATGCCGACCGCCTGCCAGAATATGGACACCCGATGGTCCGTGCTGGATGGTATCCGCTCGTCGAGGCGATGCTGAATCAGGTCGCACGTGATCACCCGACCGTCATCTTCAGCCGGATCCAGGCGGGCGGGGGCTGGCTGCATGTGGACATCGACAACGGAAGTCGTCCTTTCGATCCCATCCGTGATCACCGACTGTCCCGCCTCATTCAGAATTTTGTCACCCTGTCTCTTTCGACTTGCGAAGAGTGCGGCAGCCACCACGGTCGTCACGTCGATGCGACCGCCCACGGATGCGGCACCTCGATGAACCGGACGTTGTGCGAGGAGTGCGTTCCTGTTTTTGCGGATCTGGCCGTTACCGCACTCGGCCGTCCGAAGAAGGAATCCTGCAATGCGTGATGATCTGCACGAACTTGTATGTGACGCGGCTTTCCGGCATGCCGATCTTCTCCATGACGCAGGCCTGACCAGTATTGTAGGGCCTCCGGATGAGATCGCAGAAGCCATTGGCCGCATCCTCATCCGACAGGTCGGCATGCCGTTCCGACGTGGCCGTGCGATCCTGACTGCGCTGTCGCCTGACGGCTATCTTCTGCCGCCGCCCGAGTTCCGTTTCTGCCGACTGCACCCGCCACCGCCGCGGCGAGAAGACGCGCCGGAGCTTGATCCATGGAGCGCGACGCTCTGGCAGTCCGGCCGCGTCCCGGCGGTGTGGCAGATCGGCGGCATCCTGAGATATCCCGGAGGCTACGAAGAGCGGAGATGGTTCAGGCTCCTCCACATCGACGTCGGCCAGGGCTGGGCGCGAACGGCTGAGGGTTGGCTCAGGCTCGGCGAGAGGATGCATTCGTGATGTCGACGATAACCGACGGAGGGACGATCAATGTCTGAGATTTCCGACAAGTTGAAACAAAGGGTGGCGGAGACGATTGCCCGGATGGATCGCAGCGACATGATCGTCGCGAACGTGAAAGGGAGCCGTATGCCTGAGGCCTTCGACGATTTCGCGGCGCTTTACGATGGCACGCACGACGAGCTGATGCACGATGTCATGCGTGCTGTCAGATGTGGACTCAAGGTGGGTGATCTTCAACGGCATGATGTCGTCGAGTATCTTGCGACGCATCTGCCGCGAGGCTTGCGCGTCCGGGCCGCCCGCTACTGCGAAATCCAGGAGAAATTCGGCGATGAGAGACACTGACGAAAGACTCCGGACGAGCGTCGCTGGCTACGTCCAGAAACACGACGACGATGTCTTCGACGAGATCTCGGCCGAAGACTGGATCCGGGCCGATGTGGAATCGTGGGAAATAGTGTCACCCAGTCGGCGCGCCGAGCTGATCGCAGAGGGTGTACGGATGGTGCATGCAGCAGTGGAAGTCGATAGGGTGACAGACTACGACCTCAGTCGGATCGGCGCGCAGAAGTTGGGCAAATTCTTGGTCGATGTCGCTGACCTCCAGAGGGATGCAGACGCGCTCGATAGCCGTAGTCGTGACCTGTTGCATACTTATGCCGGACATCTTGTCGATGCGGCGCAAGGGTCGCTCGTCAAAGAGGAATATCTCCGCGGCTACGTGTCAGGCGAGGTCGCCGGCTGGCCGGATGTTGAAGTCCTGCCGACTGGTGATCGATATTGGCTCGAGGCCTGGCTAATGAAGATGATCGAGGCGGAATACAAACGCGTCCGGCGAAAACAGGGGCACCCGTAGGATTCATCAATTTATGTTTTGACGTCGTTAAACAGACGCCGTTTAAGAGGGCACATCATTATTTCGGGAGACCCTATGACTGATGCTCCGACCACCGTCATCGACCTAAGGCCATTTAGCGCCCGAGAGAAGAATTTGAACGCCCTCGGCCGAGATCCTCGCGACGACGAAGCCGACGCTGCGGCGTTCGATGCACTTGTTCGAGCGACAATGCGGCCGGGTGATGACGACGTGCCCGATGACGACGGGACGATCCCGATCTGGATGCGTGAGATGTCGGTGATGGAAGACACTATCGCCGAGTTCGAGACGGCCGCCGCTAGACAGGCGCAGACTCACGATGATCTTGTGGCTGCCCTCAACGACCTCCGCGAGATCACCTCGACGCGGACGGAGCGCGTTCTCCACGATGATGAGCAGCTCACTGTCGCGGAAGCATGTTGTCTGCCGGAACTCGGCGGCCGTCTCTATGAAGATGGAAACGGAGTGGCAGGAAGACACGTTCGGGCGAAAGCGCTCTACGACGAAATCGAGGCCGGCAGGCTCCGGCGTGTACCGCCCATGATGAACGGCAAGTTTTTCGTCTCCCGGCGCACTATCAAAGAATGGATGACAACAGAATGGCACGTAGAAGAGAAGCCCCGCATCTCATCTGGGTTAAACCCAAAGTCGACAAGGTCACAGGCAAACTCAGGTCGCGCGGCTACTGGGCCATCGCAGACGGCGAGAAAAGACTTAGCACGGGATTCGGCCTTGAGTTTCGTGCAGACGCTGAGAAAGCCAGGCACGACTACGAAGTAAAACTGTATGCAAGCCGCTCGGTTTCTGCGGTCATAAATGAACGAGGAAAGGGTCCGCGCGATGTACTTGTGGTGGATCTAATCAGGTTCTACCTCGAGCGTAACGCTGAAATGATCCAAGCAAAATCCAAAGAGAAGTTGCGCGATTATCTGCATATGGTCGAGCGGTTGATCAAATTCTGGGACGGCAAAACGGTCTTCGAAATAAACGAGAACACGATCCGGGAGTACCAGGCGACCTCTCGAGCCGGGACTCCTCTGTCCGACAATACGGTTCTTCGTGACTTCGGTAGCTTTCGTCCGATGATCAACTTCGGCATCGAAAAACAACGGCTCGAACTCGGCGGGCATCTCATTGACTGGGAGCTTCCTGCTCCACCGCCGCCGCGCGAAGCCTATTATACGCGTGACGAAGTGGCTGCTCTCCTCATGGCCGCCTGGAAGAAAAAGAATATGGCCTTCGAGGAGGTTGAAAAGAATGGCATTGTCAAGAAGCAGAGGGTGGTCAGCAAGACTGGGAAAGGCATCTCAACGTCACGGCACATAGCTCGTTTTATTCTGATCGCAGTGTGGACCGGTACGCGGTCGGAAAAGATCGAGCAGGCATCCTTCGTCGAGACTGATGATCGGCCCTGGATGGATCTGGATAGCGGCATCTTTTACCGCGGCGGCGTTGAGAACAAGAGCCCGACAAATAAGCGGGCTGATCCGGTAAGAATTCCTGATGAGCTGTTAGCGCACCTGCACCGGTGGCGCGCGCTGAACAAACACACCGACAATGTGATAGATCACAAGGGTCGCGCAGGTAGCACGCGCGGTGCGTTCCGCAGGCTGAAGCTCGAAGTCCTTCCTCCTGGTCGGGTCGAAAAAGTCAACCGACATACTTTCAAGCACACATGCGCGTCCTGGTTGATGTCGAAACGCGCCCCGGTCAGCATCATCGCAACTTATCTGTCGACCACCGAGGCTGTGATAAAAAAACACTACGGACATTTCCATCCTGACTTCCACAAAGAGATCAACGATGTCCTGAAGATTGCCAAAGCAGAGCGGCTGGCGAAAACAGTGGCCGAGCGGAAAGCAAAAAAGGCCGCCGAGGCCAAGAAGGCTGCTTAGGCTGAAAAACAATCTGTCGCTATTCTAGCGGTCTGATGGTAGTGCGTGGTGCCGAAGGTCTACATTAGGTCTCTTTTACGTCTCCCGATATCTCCGGAAACACCGGAAATTATGCGGAACAAGACAGAATGAGATGGAATGAAAAGCCTTATTTCGTGGGCTTTTTGCCTCTCGATCCCTTCTTTCGTAATGATGGGGTCAGAGGTTCGAGTCCTCTAAGCGGCACCATAATCCTTGATCGAATAACAGCACCTTGCGAATCTCACCGGATTTCGAGCGTTAATCCTACGTTTCAAGGCGTGATAAACGCGCGCCGCTCAGTTGGGCAACTGGTAATAGGGGTCTTCCCTGTAGGTCGCACCGACGTAGCAATTTGTCCCGAAGCATCGCGGACTTCTGCGGTCTCCCGTTTGAACGTAGAAAACTCGCGGCCTGCCCCGATGATTATAGCTCGCCCCTTCCCTGACGTCGTAAACGCGCCGCTCTATGACCACCTGCTCGCGATAAGCAGTGGGCACACGCGCATTGGTATAGAGGTATCCACCTTCATCGACGCAACCCGACAGGATCACGCTGGACACACCGAGGGCACTGAGAATCATAACTAACTTGTGGCTCATGCTTCCTCCAGAATGGAGAGATGGCGTGCTGTTGAAACAAGGCAAGTCCTTCTGCCCGGCCATTTTTCCAGATTTCCGGCTGATCTGCAAATCCAATGACCGCGCGCAGGCACTGAGCGTGAAAAATACGCAACAGGACTGTTCAAATCCTTAATCGAAGGTTAATGCGGGGGAGTAGCACCACATCGGGATGTTCAAGCCCGGCGCAAGCGACGCAGCCTATCTTGCCCTCACCTCCGGCATGATGCCGGGCAGTAGAGGACAATGATATGTCGAACATCATCGAATATTCCAGCGAACCCAGCGATGCAGCCATCGCTCTTTTTCTGCAGGACGAGAACGGCGACAAGCTGACCGATATTCTGGTGGACGCCCTCGACGAGGCCTTCCGAATTCTGAGCGACGAACTGGTCTCGGGGCCGCTCAACTAGGCGTTTCGCCCCAGTCCGGTTTTTTTAGAACGCGACTGACTCATGGATGTCTTACATCACCCGTAAGATGGCCCTCCTGGCACGCATCGCTTTCGCGGCCGCGATTCCTCATGCGAACATGGTTAATTTTTTAACTATTTTTCGGCTATGAGCGGAACGGTTCAACGGATCAGCCGTTGATGCGAAAACCCGGGAGGACCTTCGATGATCTTCAATCTGCTCAAGGGCAAGCGCGACCAGTCGGCAGACACCGGCACCTATGCCGATGGCGCTTTTGAATTGACGGCATACGAGATCAAGTCCGAACCGCGCCGTCTTCGCGGCCATATGGCGCATCAGCGGGACTATGGCAGCGACCGGACGATCGCGCCAATCCCCGCCGGATTTGCCTGAAGCTTTTCCAGCAGGGACGCTTTGCAATTATGTGGCCGCTCAGGCGCGCGGCTTCAACTTCATGTGGCGGTTGACGTCCTTGTAGAGCAGGTAGCGGAACCTTCCGGGGCCGCCAGCATAGCAGGCCTGCGGGCAGAAGGCGCGCAGCCACATATAATCACCCGCCTCGACCTCGACCCAATCCTGATTGAGCCTGTAGACCGCCTTGCCCTCCAGCACGTAGAGCCCATGCTCCATGACGTGGGTTTCGGCGAACGGGATTACCGCGCCCGGCTCGAAGGTGACGATCGTCACGTGCATGTCGTGGCGCAGGTCGTTCGGATCGACAAAACGCGTCGTTGCCCACTTGCCCTCGGTGCCTGCCATCGGCGATGGCGCGATATCCGCTTCGTTGAGGAAAAGAGGCGTCGGAACATCAAGACCCTCAACGGATTCATAGGCCTTGCGCACCCAGTGGAACCGTACTGTCTGGCCGCTTGTGTTGCGCACCGACCATTTGCTCGCTGGCGGAATGAAGGCATAGCCACCCGGACGCATCTGATGCGCTTCGCCGTCCAGCGTCACCGTCAGTTCACCCTCAACGACGAACAGCACGCCTTCGGCAGCGTCATCGAGCTCCGGCCGATCGCTACCGCCGCCGGGGGCGACTTCCATGATGTATTGCGAAAAGGTCTCGGCAAATCCGGAGAGCGGGCGCGACAGAACCCAGAGCCGGGTATTGTCCCAGAACGGCAGGAAACTGGTGACGATATCCATCATCACCCCCTTCGGAATGATGGCGTAGGCTTCGGTAAAGACGGCGCGGTCCGTCAACAGCTGGGTTTGCGCGGGCGCGCCGCCCTGCGGGGCATAATAAGTGCGGTTCATCTGCTTCCCTGAACTTTCGAATGGATCAGCCATGACGGCGGCGGGATGCCGTCGGGCATGGAGAACCATTAGCGCAACACGGCACGCAGATCACGCGGCAATTCCCCTTGATCTCTGGATTCACTTTCACGCAGAAGAAGGAAGTAAGCGCAGATCACTGCAGACCGATGCCTCAACCGGCCATTCCGTCTTTTCCTGCCGGGGATCTTGTCGAAGCCTGTTGTGCTTTGAGCGCCGCACTATCTATGCTGCGATAAATCAATAGGCGGGATGGATTGCATGGACGAACTGTGGGGGACGGTGGCTGAACTCTGGCGCTATCCGGTCAGCTCCCTGCGAGGAGAACGCATCGATACAGCGCCGCTCGATGCAGACGGCGTCCTTCATGATCGCGGCTGGGGCCTGATTGACGAGACCGGCGCCGTGGCAGCTCCGGAAACCGAGCGCCGCTGGCGGTTCGTGCCCGAAATACTGTCGCGCACCGGCGGGGCTGGCCTTGAGATCAGCACAGACGGTGCGGCATGGCTGGCCGTTCCATCCCAAACGGCCAACGCCGCTGCCTCGAAACGCGCGGGATTTCCTGTGACGTTCCGTCCGCTGGCAATCACCATGGAAACAGCAAGTACCGGCAAAGCACCGCCACGCTATGATCGGGGCCATCTGCATATCCTGACCACAGCGTCGCTGAAAGCCCTTGCCGACCTTGTGCCGCCGGGTTCTCTGGTGGATGTCAGACGGTTCCGGCCAAACATCGTCATCGACATGGATGCGGCCGAGCCTGGCTTTCCCGACCGGCAGCTGATCGGCAGGCGGCTGCGGATCGGCGATGCGCTGGTTGCGGTCACCGAACCCTGCGAACGCTGCAGCTTCACGGCGCTGGCGCAGGGCGAACTGCCTTTCGCCAAGGACGTTCTGCACGCAATTGCCCGTCACGGCGGCGGCGGTTTTGGCGTTCTTGCCAGCGTGGTAGAGGTCGCCCCGATCCGGCAGGGGGATACGGTCAGTCTTATTTGATGATCGTGCTTGGTGGCGTTGGGGTCGTCACCTCGCGCAGCCATTCCCGCCAGATCGACACCAGCAATGCCATCAGCACCGGTCCGACGAACAGGCCAAGGAAGCCCATGGTCTTGACGCCCCCGACAAGTCCGAAGAACGTCGGCAGGAAAGGCAGTTTGATGGGGCCGCCGACCAGTCTTGGCCGAAGCGTCTTGTCGACGATGAACAGTTCAACCGTTCCCCAGACGAACAGCGCCGCGCCGGCCACGGGTGAGCCGCTCGCAACGAGATAGACCGATACGAGCGTGAAACACAGCGGCGCGCCGCCGGGAACAAGGGCCATGATGCCGGTGATGATGCCGAGTGTGACCGGTGACGGGACGCCCGCTATCCAATAGGCGATCCCCAGCACGATGCCTTCGCCGATGGCGATGACACCCATGCCGGTCACCGTCGAGCTGATGGTCAAGGGCACGATGCGCGAGACGCGCTCCCAGCGCATGGGCAGGATACGTTCGCCGAGGTGATCGAGTTGGGCGACGAGCTTTTCTCCATCGCGATAAACGAAGAAAAGCGTGATCAGCATGAACAGCAGCGTCAGGATCGACTGGAATGCCGATGCGCCGACGACGAGCACGCCACGATAGATATTGCCGATGTTGGACCCGCTGACGAGCTGCACCAGTTCGCCGAGCGCGCCTGGATGACCGATATATTTCGCCCATTGAACGCCCAGCCACACACCAAGCCCCGGGATCTGAGTGAGCCACATCGGCACAGGAGCACCGGCAGCGTTGGTTTCGATCGTCCAGACAGCCCAGTTATGAACTTCATCGACGGCATAGACGGCTGCAAGCGAGATGGGCGCGACAATGAAGGAAATCACCGCAATGATGGCAATTGTCGCCCCGATCGTCCGGTTGCCGCCGATCGCGCCAAGGAGCCAGCGATAGATCGGCCAGCTGGCAAAACCGATGACGAGCGCTGCCAGCACCGGCACGAGAAATCCGTGAAAGAAGTAGACCCCGGCCAACAGGACAAAGACCAGAAGCCAGCGCGCAGCCGCAATCGGGCCGACAAGCGCTGAGCGTTCATAGGCCGTACGGCCAAAAAGGCGCGGTTCCGAAGGCAGTTCGTCCCGTTCACGATTGCTCAGTTGCAAAAAGCGTTCCTCCAAGTGTCACTCAAGATGACAGCAAAACCCACCGCGAGCCAGTATGTTTCCGTCGTGTACGGTAAACCGGTGCGCATGCGGCATAGGTAAGTATGACCGCATGGTCAACACAAGCGGATGACAAACGTTTTTGAGTGGAGGGAGCAACGGCCGACCCCGGCCTCAATGCACGCAAAGCACCGCCTTCAGGCGGCTGCCCGCTTTGAGCGGTCGAGGAAGACCGACGACAGGAAAATGCCGATACCGGCCACCGCCATCATCGCACCGACAAGACCGGTCGATGTCCAGCCATAACCGGCCGCAATAGAGAGGCCGCCAAGCCAGGCCCCGAGCGCATTGGCAAGATTGAAGGCCGAATGGCTTAGCGCTGCAGCCAGTGTCTGCGCCTTCCCCGCCACATCCATCAGCCGCATCTGGATACCGGGCACGACGGCAAAGCCGCCGCCTATCAGAAGAACGTTGATGACCGCCATCCAAGGCGTCGTCATGGTGAAATAGAACAGCACATAGGCGACGAGGTTGAAGACCAGCGCAATGCCGATGGCCGGCATCAGCTTCCAGTCGGCCAGACGCGAGCCGACGATATTGCCGAGGATCATGCCGGCGCCGAAGACCGAAAGCAGGATCGGAACGGTTCCGAGCGATACGCCGGCAACCTCGGTGAGGGCCGGAGTAATATAGCTGAAGACTGAGAACATGCCGCCACAGCCGATGGCGCAGATGCCGAGCGTCAGCCAGACCTGGGACTTGCCCAGTGCGCCAAGCTCCGTCAGCGGCGACGCCGACGGGTTGCGCCGATCCTTCGGCACGTAGAACCAGGTCAGGACGACCGTCAAAACGCTGATGGCGCCGACGATGGCAAAGGCCGCACGCCAGCCAAGCGCCTGGCCAAACCAGGCCGCAAGCGGCGTGCCAACCAGGGTTGCGACCGTCAGGCCCATCATGACGCGGCCAATCGCGCGAGCCCGCTGGTGTGGCGCTGCCATGCCGGCCGCAACCAGCGCAGCGACGCCGAAATACGCGCCGTGCGGCAGGCCGGCGAGAAACCGGGCCGCAACCAGAAGGCCAAAACTACCGGCGACGGCGCTGGCAAGATTGCCGAGCGCAAACAGGCTCATCAGGGCCAACAGCACATTGTGTCTTGAATACCGCGCAGCAAGAACGGCGATGAGCGGTGCGCCAACGACAACGCCGATCGCATACGCACTGATGACGTGCCCGGCATAAGGAACCGAAACCGACAGATCGCCGGCCACCTGCGGCAAAAGCCCCATAATGGCGAATTCACCAGTACCGATGCCGAAGCCGCCAACGGCCAAGGCCAATTCAGCGCTGGACATGCCACCCCGGCGGGTCGCCGGAAGGGTAGAAAGAGCGTCGTCTGACATAGGAAGACCTGCCTGGAGCCGTACGGCCCGAAGGATTTTCGTTCTGAAATGGGAAGCCGAGGCGGAAATGGGAGGAAACCTTGGCGTTATTGCAACGCAATATACCCTTTTGCGCCTGCTCGCAAAGGGATTGATGCGGATAGAAACCCCGAAATCTGGCCAGATATGCGCCGCTTATTGACGTTTACGTTAAGGTTATATAATCCGGAATACGCTTGATGGCGTGCAACAAAAGCCCCATCTTGATTGGGCGAAGAATCTGGAGGGATTTTTTCGTCTGTGCGCAAATGCTTGTCTGAGACATTTTCGGACAGCATGCGTATGGAGAGGGTGAAAGGCCGCGCTTACTTAGTGGCGCCGCGACGGATCGATGAGGGAGAGATAATGCCTGACACATTGATGCAGACCCCCGGCCCGCAAGCGGCCAAACCCTGGCTGCAATCCTACCCCCCCGGCATGCCGGCCGATATTGCTCCCCTGCCCTACGCTTCGATCGGCGATCTCTTCGCGCAATCCTGCAAAAAATATGCGGGCCGCGCCGCCTTTACCTGCATGGGCAAGACGCTGACCTTCAGCGACCTCGACACACAGAGCCGCAAGATCGGTGCCTGGCTGCAATCGACGGGCCTTGCCAAGGGCGATCGCGTCGCCGTGATGATGCCGAACATCCTGCAGAACCCGGTGATCGTCTTCGGAATTCTTCGGGCCGGCTATACGGTCGTCAACGTCAATCCGCTCTATACGCCGCGCGAGCTGGAACACCAGCTGAAGGATTCCGGCGCCAAGGCAATTTTTGTCCTTGAAAACTTTGCCCACACCGTCGAGCAGGTCGCGGCACGCACGGATCTGAAGCACACCGTCGTCGCCACGATGGGCGACCTTCTTGGCTTCAAGGGCCTGATCGTCAACATCGTCGTGCGCAAGGTGAAGAAACTAGTGCCCGCCTGGTCTCTGCCGGGGCATCTGTCCTTCAAAGCAGTCCTTGCAAAGGGTGCCGGACAGACACTCACGGCCGTCGATGTGAAACCTGGCGATGTCGCCTTCCTGCAATATACCGGTGGCACGACCGGCGTCTCCAAAGGCGCCACACTGACCCATTCCAATCTGCTGTCGAACATGTCCCAGATGGGTCTATGGCTCGAAACGGCCTTCCTGGACAAGAAACGGCCGGAACGGCTCGTGTTTCTCTGCGCCCTGCCGCTCTATCATATCTTCGCCTTGACGGTGAATTCTCTGATGGGGCTCAGCACCGGCGGCGAGAATATCCTCATCCCCAACCCGCGCGACATTCCGGCCTTCGTCAAGGAGATCGCCAAGTACAAGGTCAATATCTTCCCTGGCCTCAACACGCTTTTCAACGCGCTGATGAACAATGCGGAATTTCAGCGGCTGGATTTCTCCGACCTGGCGCTGACTTTTGGCGGCGGCATGGCGGTGCAGCGTCCGGTCGCGGAACGCTGGGAAAGGATGACGGGATCGCCAATCAAGGAAGGCTATGGCCTGTCGGAGACCTCGCCGGTCGCCACCGCCAACCGGCTCGACGGACGCGACTTCACCGGGACGATTGGCCTGCCACTGCCATCAACCGATGTCGAAATCCGCGACGACGACGGCAACGCAGTGCCACTCGGCGATATCGGTGAAATCTGCATCCGCGGACCACAGGTCATGGCCGGTTATTGGCAACGGCCGGACGAAACCGCCAAGGCGATCTCCGCCGACGGCTTTTTCCGCTCGGGTGATATTGGCTTCATGAACCCGGAAGGGCTGGTCAAGATCGTCGATCGCAAGAAGGACATGATCCTGGTGTCCGGCTTCAACGTCTTCCCCAACGAGATCGAGGAAGTGGCGATGACCCTTGCCGGCATTCTCGAATGTGCCGCTATCGGCGTACCCGACGAACATTCCGGCGAAGCGGTAAAACTGTTCGTCGTCAAGAAGGACCCGAACCTGACGGAAGCGGACGTGAAGGCACATTGCGCAGCAAACCTGACCAACTACAAACGCCCAAGGTTTGTTGAGTTCCGTACGGAACTGCCTAAATCGAATGTCGGCAAGATTCTGCGTAAGGACCTGCGCGGGTAAGAGGCCTTGTTTACTTGTCAGAACGCCGCGAAACATCTATTTTAGCGGAGTGGTGACTGGAGCGCGAACTCCAGCCACCTTTGCTAGGCTAAGAAATTGACCCGCACGGTAATTAACCAGCTTGTGCGGGTTTTTCTTATGCGAAACGTGATGCTAAATGGCCGGAACCACATAGATCACCTCCACATCCGAGGACGGGGCTGTGTCCTGCTACAGTCCGGAAAGCCCATCCGTCCGGATGCGCCAGCTGGCATGGCGTTGCTGCTTTCATCCCCGAATGAGGAAAACATGACTGCAAAGGCGCCAATTTGCAACCACAAGACGATTTCCGGTTGCCTGACGAAAAAGGTGGGATGGCTTTTTTAGCCTTCGCATGAGGACAGGCTTGATTTGCTAAGGGCAAAGCGACTAGCTATCGCAACCCTTCCGCAATGCAAGGAACCCCGCCATGAGCGCGCTTGTCGAACAGCTGAAATCCACCGTTTCCGACACCAACGCAACAGATATCCGGGCGGCTTTCGCCAGCGATCCCAAGCGTTTCACCAAATATAGCGTGACGCTTGACGACATGCTGTTCGACTACTCGAAATGCGCCGTCAACGAGAAGGTGCTGGACGGGCTGGAGGCAATCGCCAAGGCTGCCAAGGTCGCTGAAAAGCGCGACGCAATGTTTGCCGGCGATATCATCAACATCACCGAAGGCCGCGCTGTTCTGCATACCGCGTTGCGCAACCGCTCCAACACGCCGGTCCTGGTCGATGGCAAGGACGTGATGCCGGACGTCAACGCCGTACTCTCCGCCATGGGCGTTTTTTCCGACGGCATCCGCTCGGGCGCACTGAAAGGCGCCACCGGCAAAAAAATCACCGACGTCATCAACATCGGCATTGGCGGCTCCGATCTCGGCCCGGTCATGGCGACGCTGGCGCTGGCACCCAATCATGACGGTCCCCGCCTGCATTTCGTCTCCAATATCGACGGCGCGCATATCGCCGATACTCTCAAACTGCTCGACGCTGAAACCTCCCTGTTCATCGTTGCCTCCAAGACCTTCACCACCATCGAGACGATGACCAATGCCGCGACCGCGCGCGCCTTCATTGCCGAAAAGCTCGGTGAAAAGGCTGTCGGCCATCATTTCTGCGCCGTCTCGACCGCGCTCGACAAGGTCGCGGCGTTCGGCATCGACGCAGACCGCATCTTCGGCTTCTGGGATTGGGTCGGTGGACGTTATTCGATCTGGTCGGCCATCGGCCTGCCGCTGATGATTGCCATCGGCAAGGAGAACTTTGCCGAATTCCTGGCCGGCGCGCACGCGATCGACAACCATTTCCGCACCGCGCCTTTGCGCGAAAATATCCCGATTCTGCTCGGCCTTCTCGGTTTCTACCATCGCAACGTGCTCGGCTATGCTACGCGCGCCATCCTTCCCTACGACCAGCGCCTGTCGCGCTTTCCGGCCTATCTGCAACAGCTCGACATGGAATCGAACGGCAAGGGCGTGACGCTGGACGGTACGCCGGTCGAAGGCAATTCCGGCCCGGTTGTCTGGGGTGAACCCGGCACCAACGGTCAGCACGCCTTCTACCAGCTGATCCACCAGGGCACGAGCGTCATCCCGGCCGAATTCATGATCGCCGCCAACGGCCACGAGCCCAATCTGCGCCACCAGCATCAGCTGCTGATGGCCAATTGCCTGGCCCAATCGGAAGCCCTGATGAAGGGGCGCACGCTTGCGGAAGCCCAGGCGCAGATGGCTTCGAGGGGCCTGGACAAGGACTTTATCGAACGTATCGCCCCGCACCGGGTCTTTACCGGCAACCGCCCGTCACTGACCCTCGTCTATGATGAGATGACGCCCTTTACCTTCGGCCGTCTGATTGCACTCTACGAACACCGCGTCTTCGTCGAAGGGGCGCTGTTCAACATCAATTCCTTCGACCAGTGGGGCGTCGAACTCGGCAAGGAACTGGCAACAGGCCTGCTGCCAGTCGTCGAAGGCAAAGAAAGCGCTGCCGGTCATGACTCGTCAACCGCCGGGCTGGTCGCCGCCTTGTTGAAGGCTGCGAAATAAGTCCATCCTAGCCTTGCGTGCATCGCGGCACTCCAAACTTTCGCACTGGCTTCTGGTGTTAGTTTCGATACGCGAATGACGCGCATAGGCTGTCATGAGGGATGGCGCCCTGCGGCCGGACGCAAGGCGCCATCTGGGCTTGCGTCCTGGCAGGTGGGCAGGGTATCGATGCCCTGCTCTTTCAGGATGTCTTTCAGATCGACGGCGCCAAGCACCGGAAAATATGTGTCTACTGGACTAGCCTGAAGCCATGCGGCAACTGACTGGCCTTGTTCACTTTGCGACACCGCGCCATTCCAGCAGCCGCCGTCAAAACTCATGGAGATGTACCCTTTGCCCTTCAGTCCGGCTCTTTTCGCGTTGCCAATTTGCGCCTGCAGTTCCCGCATTCGTTGAGCATCAGCGACACTCATTGTCAGCAGCACGATTTTTTGGCCCGCTTTTACCTCTTCATTCAACGCAATGGCTGCCGCGTTTCCGGATAGAAGGTCGAGATGGAAGCTGCCAAGATAATGCTGGGAGGCCTCGGTGGCCTGCCAGCCCATGGCCAGTGATACGTCGCCCCTTTTCAAAACAAGCGGCTCCGGCAAGATCAGAGCCACGCGCATTGCACCAGGATCGAACTCGAGGGGATTGAAGCGGGAAAACTTCACAAGGGCGGACGGCGAGAGTGTGGTGCACGCGGCAAGCAGTGCCGCCACAGCGACGACGCAGGACGTATTCCGTAGCAGGCAGGTCATTGACTGATCGCATCCTATGCAGATTGACGAGATATAATTATCGTTATACAATAATTTTTATGCAGTAAACATGAAAGTTCTGATCATGAGTCAGCATTCTTCGCAGACCATCCAAAGCCTGAGCAGGCTGATGAAGCGTCTTGTTCTCGTCCTCGCGGCGGGCATTGCCTTTGCCGTGATTTATGTGCTGTGGCTCCTGGCCTTCGATCAGCCAGCTTTTGCCGACCTCGTCAAAGCGAACCTGTTTGAGGAAATCCCGATGACGGTGTCGCGCACTGCGATGACGGCCCTGGTCCTGCTCGGCAGCGTTAATCTCTGGATCGCATTTTCCGGTCTGTCCGCAGTCTGGCACCTGTTCGACGGGTTCGAACGGGGAGATGTCTTTTCCGCCAGAAGCGGCGGCTTGTTGCGAAAGGCTGGCTTTGCTGCCTTGATCGGTGCTGCCAGCACAGTGATGTCGCGCACCCTTGCAGTTCTCATCGTCACCCTTGGTAACCCGCCTGGCCAAAAGGTATTGCTGGTTGTTTTCGGAACCAGCGAAGCGTTTCTCCTGTTGGTGTCTGTTCTGCTTTTGGTGATGGGCCATGTCTTTCGGCTCGCTGCCGACATCGACGCGGAAAACCGGAGCTTTGTTTAGAAATGCCGATCACCGTGAATCTCGACGTGATGCTTGCCAAGCGGAAAATGCGCTCCAAGGAGCTTTCCGAGCGTATCGGCATTACCGAGCAGAACATCTCCTTGCTAAAATCCGGCAAGGTGAAGGGAATTCGGTTTGAAACCCTGGAAAAGATCTGCCACGTCCTTGAATGCCAACCGGGTGATATTCTCGAATATCAGCAAATCCTCCCTTCCACCGTGCTGCCAGGAAGTTGACAATACCGGCGCCCGCACGATGAATACAGGCTGAACGTCCAGTTCAGCCTGTATTCGGACACAATGCGTTATCCCTGAAGATGCGTCCCCAAGCCGGAGAAATCTCCAGCGGCGCACGGGTTCGGGGCTTAACGTGGAACACTATTTCTTCGATCTGCATTTCGGCAACGAACAGGTTGTCGATGAAGATGGCGTCGATCATTTCGACGTCGGTTCCGCCGTCTATTACGGCCAGAGAATTGCCGACAAGATCGGTCGCGACACGGACTATCGCTCGCTCACCGTCCATGTACGCACCCTCGAAGGCTCTGTGCTGGCAATCGTTGCCGCTTCGGCTGGCCGTGGCTTCGAACAGATGGCGTTGATGGGGCGATGATACGCCCAGCCGAGGCCCCTCGGCAGCAGCGTGTTGCGTCTGTCCCAGTCACATCAAGCACGAAACAGATTTTCGCTCATGAACTTCACGAACGCCTGCACCTTCGGGGACAGATGTCGGCTGGATGGCCACAGAATGTTGAACTCGCCGACATCCTCGATATGGTCGGCCAGAACCGGAACCAGCTTCCCTGCGGCGATCTGACCGTGGATCGTGAAGAGCGGCAAGCAGGCAACGCCAAGCCCTTGCTCTGCCATGCTGACAAGTGGCTCGAGCGTGCTTGCCATAGAGGATACCGGCAGCTCGAATTTCCCCTGTTCCGGATCATATCTTAGAGGCCAGCGCTCGAGCTTCCCGGAGGACGGATATTTGTGGTGAAGGCAGATATGGCCTGACAGGTCCTGCGGCTTTTCCGGAATTCCGAAGCGGGCGAAGTACTCGGCCGTTCCGACGACGCGATGCGAGAATTTTCCAAGCGTCCGCGTCATCAGGCGGCTATCGCTGAGATCTCCCGTTCGAACCACGGCGTCAAACCCCTCCTCGATCACGTCGACCAGGCGGTCGGTGAAATCGAGATCGATGGAGACTTCCGGGAACAAGTGCATGAACGTGGTGATCGCCGGCATGAACAGCATTCCGGCGAGCGGCAGGCTGACGCGAAGGCAGCCACGCGGTGCAGCAAGCGTGTGCGATAGTTCCTGTTCGGCTGCTTCTATCTCGGAAAAAATCCGGCGGCAGCGTTCGAGGAACATCGTACCTTCCGCAGTGATCGCTATGCTGCGCGTACTACGATGAAACAGCCGGACACCAAGCCTCTTCTCCAGCCGGGCTATAGCCTTGCCGACAGCGGAGGAGGAGATACCGAGAACCTCACCTGCCCCGACAAAGCTACGCGTATCCGCCACGACGATGAACACATTCAAGGAACCGATATTTTCCATGGTGGCTCTCCATTGCGGACATCCAGATCCGTTATCAACGGAGCCATACCCCGTTTTTCCACTTACCGTCACGAACTAAGTCTCATCCCGGCGGCATATTCCGCCGATCGTTCTGCAGATGGAGACACCGTGACCCACTCCCCGAAGGCCGAATTTCAACTCTCTCCCCAACCCACCGTGTTCGTCGTAAATGTCATCCACGCCCACCCGGGCAAGCAGGATGAGGCATTCCAGATCATCCAGGACGTCGTGCACTACGTCGCCGAACGCAAGGCGGGCTTTCTCTGGAGCAACCTGTCGAAAAGCACCGACGGCAAGACCGTCGTCAACATCGAGGCAATCCACAGCGCCGACAATGTCGACGAGTTTTTCTCCGACCCCGTCTTTGTGGAGAAATTCAAATCTCTGGACGCTGTGTCGAAAAGCGAATTTCACATCTACAAGGTCGGAGATCTCATCCTTCCTGCCTTGAGCGCGATGTAGGATCGGCACTGGCCGGGTGCGGGTGCGGTTGCGCCCGGATCAGCTGGCCGACCGCCCGGATGAGGCCGCCGTAGATATGCCGATCATCCGCCTGTCATCAGAGCATGATCAAATCAGCGAAATGCAGCCGTCACCTGATTCGAGGTCAGCCGGTGTTTTCCGGCAGGTGGCGAGGCCGCGCCGAGGCGACTTATGGAAAAAACCATTCTCGTTGTTACCGATGCCTGGCATCCGCAGGTCAATGGCGTCGTACGCACGCTCGATGAACTCGCGCGGTCCCTGAAGGAACAGGGCATTGCCATTCACTTCCTGACGCCCCAGCGTTTTGCGACCTTTCCGCTGCCCTTCTATGCCGATATCCGGCTAGCGCTGCCAATGCGGCGGCAGGTGGCTGGCGAGATCGACGCTGTGGCACCTGACTATATCCACATTGCGACAGAAGGACCGCTGGGTCTTGTGTCGCGGGGTATCTGTCTACGCAGAGGCCTGCCGTTTACCACCAGCTATCACACGCGGTTTCCCGAATTCGTCCGTGCCCGGCTGCCCATCCCGGAAAGCTGGAGCTACTGGTGGCTGCGCCAGTTCCACAATTCCGGCAATGGCATGATGGTCGCGACCGCTTCGCTCGGCACGGAAATGGCAGCCCACGGTTTTCACAATATCAAGCGCTGGACGCGGGGCATCGATACCACGCTGTTTGATCCGGCACGCCGTCAGGATCTGCCATTTCCGCGCCCGATCTTCCTTAATGTCGGACGCGTTGCCGTGGAGAAGAACCTGCCGGCCTTCCTCGATCTCGACCTGCCGGGCAGCAAGCTTGTGGTTGGCGACGGACCCGACCTTGCCGCGTTACGGCAGCGCTATCCGGATGTGCATTTCCTGGGAAAACGTTTCGGCACGGAACTGGCGACACTCTATGCGTCGGCCGATGTCTTCGTCTTTCCGAGCCGGGTCGATACATTCGGCAACGTCATTCTCGAGGCGCTTGCCAGCGGCTGCCCGGTTGCCGCGTTTCCGGTGACGGCACCGAAGGATATTCTGGGCGACGGCAGCGGCGCGCTGTCCGGCGATCTCAGGCAGGCTGCACTGGCCGCCTTGACGTTATCGCGCGAAGACGCACGGCAAAAGGCGCTGACGTTCAACTGGAGCGAATGCGCCCGCCAATTTCTGTCAAATCTCGCCGGAGTACCGCACAGCGCTTTTGCCGGGCGCGGACGGAAGCTGGGATCCACGGTGTAACCGGCAAGACGAAGAGAGGCGATTAAAGCCCGATCTCGTAGCTCCACGGCGGGTTTGCCCCTGCCCGCGAGACGGTGACAGCGGCGGCCTTTGCGCCCAGTGCCAGTGCATCGCGGACGGCGCTTTCGCTGAGGTTCGCGACCTGTTCCTTGGTCAGGAGATTGTTCATCTTCAGCGACGCCAGGATGCCCGCGTCGAACGTATCGCCGGCGCCGACCGTATCGACGACCTCGACCTTTTCGCCCGCAACAGAGACCTTGCCGCGCGTCGTGTAACCATCGGCCCCATCGGCGCCCTTGGTGATGACAACGAGTTTCGGGCCGCGCTGCAGCCACTTGGCCACCAGTTCGTCATGCGTGCCCTCTTCGCCGAACCAATCGAGATCCTCGTCCGAGAATTTGACGATGTCGGACATCGCCGCCATGCGCAGCATGCGGGCCTTATGAGCTTGCGCATCCTTGATGAAGCCGGGGCGGATGTTCGGATCGAAGGAAATCACCCGCTTCTGATACTCGCGGGTCATCAGCGCTTCGTAAGTCGATCCGCACGGTTCCGGGATAAGGCTGATGGCGCCGAAATGCAGTGCCTCGCAGAAATCGCCGAGTGCCGGCAGGTGGTCCTTGGAGATCATCCGGCCTGCCGTATTCTCGTCGAAGAAAGCGTAGGTCGCCGAACCGTTGACCAGTTTGACGAAGGCCACGGTGGTGTGCAGCGACAGGGTCGCGCAGGGGCCGAAATCAACGTTGCTGGATTTCAGCGTCTCGCGGAGCATATCGCCGAACATGTCGTCGGAGAGACCGGTGAAGAAGCCGGTGGGGATGCCGAGACGCCCGAGCGCGATGGCCGTGTTGAAGATCGCGCCGCCGGAATAGGGTGCGAACGCCGTTTCGCCCGCCGTTGTCTGGCGCGGCAACATATCGATCAG
Organism: Pararhizobium sp.; assembly: GCF_965279435.1. Classification (NCBI taxonomy): domain Bacteria; kingdom Pseudomonadati; phylum Pseudomonadota; class Alphaproteobacteria; order Hyphomicrobiales; family Rhizobiaceae; genus Pararhizobium; species Pararhizobium sp. Next base: position 1,924,967 of record NZ_CBDIHY010000003.1, on the reverse strand, counting down.
GGCTTCTCCACAGCAAACGATCATGGCGGCGTCTTCCCCCTCAGTGGTTTATTTCAATCGATTTAAGCCAAACCGCGCCGGATTTCCAGCGCCGTTTTCAAGCCGTCGCCAGTTCGCTGACGCCACCATTGCGGCCGGACCATTCGAGTGGCGCATTGAGGAAGGCCTCAACCTCAGACAGGGTCTTTTCGTCGAATAATTTCTGCTGCTTGGCAACCGCCAGCACATCGCGCCAGGTGGCGATATTGTGCAGCGTCACGCCCTTGTCCAACATCCCGGCGCGGGCCTTCGGGAAAATATCGTAGTAGAACAGCGCCATGCCGTGATCAACGACGCCACCGGCGGCGCGGATCGCATCAATGAACGTGAACATCGAGCCACCCGCCGTCGTCAGGTCTTCAATGACGAGAACGCGGGCGCCGTCGGGCATATGGCCTTCGATCTGCGCATTGCGGCCATGGCCTTTCGGCGCTTTGCGGACATAGATCATCGGCAGCGCCAGGCGCTCGGCCAGCATCGCAGCGAACGGAATACCCGCCGTTTCGCCACCGGCGATGACGTCGAATTTTTCGAAACCGGCTTCACGCAGCACGGTGGCTGCGGCGAAATCCATCACGGCCGAGCGGATGCGCGGATAGGAGATCAGCTTGCGGCAGTCGATATAGACCGGGCTCGCCATGCCTGATGCCAGCTTGTAGGGCTTATCGGCGCTGAAATGCACCGCCTTGATTTCCCAGAGCATCTTGGCGACGAGTTCCGCCATCACGGCCTTGTCGGGAAAGGATGTCTGGATCATCGGCGGGGCTCCTGCAGCTCGGGATTTTTATCACCCGCCGCATAGCAGGTCGGGCCGCGCAATGCCAGAGGTGGAGGGCGCGGCAGAGCAGCCGCGCCGCCAATTTCAATCGTTCTGGTTCTCGCCCTGCTGCTGGCAGAAGGTGATGCGATTGTTGAAGGGATCGATCACCTCGACCTCCAGCCCCCAAGGCGCCTTTGTGACGCCCGGCTTCATGTAGCGGTAGTTCTTGCCCGCCAGTTCTGCCTGCAGCGCTGCCGCATCCTCGACGCGGACGAAGGCGCGGGCGCCGGGGCTTGCGTCGCCGGCATGCTCGCTCAAATGCAGGATCATGTCTTCCCGGGTGACCTGGCAATAGAGCGGAAAATTATCGCCGAACCGATGTTCCCAATCGAGCGTGAAGCCTAAGAACCCGCAATAAAACTCCATCGCCTTGGCGACGTCGAAGATGCGGAAGATCGGGATGGGCGCTTTTATGCCGACATGCCCGTCCTCCTTTGGCAGCACCTTGTCCGTTGTGTCGATCTTTGCCGACAGGATATTCCATTGGCCGTAGCCGAACTGGCTGGCGACGATCTCGAGGGCTTCGCTGTGGGAAAGGTTGGTATTGCGATCTGCAAAGGCCTGCTTGAGCACCTTTGCCATCAGTTTTGCATCGCGAAAATCGCGCATGGTTCATCCTCCGTCTGGCGGCAAACAGGACGATCAGTGCCCGCTCTGCTGACCCGTTCGCCATCAACGCCAAAGGCAAGGATGAGAAGGTTTCGATGGATGCATTCACCATTCGTGCTAGACACTGCGGGGCGGCTGGCCGCATCCGGCCGGCCTCATTGTTAGGCGAAGTTTTTTCCCCGATCAAGCCCGTCGCTCGCCGATCGCAAACCACTGCGCCAGCGCCCGGTCAGCACACTGCACGACCGGTGAGACCAGTCAGATTAATTCTTGGTAAGCTTCAACTACATTAGAAAAAAAAGACCATGATCCGGACACAAACCGGACACATACCTGTAGTTGAGGCGGACGTTCAACGCGTCGCTGAACGCCTGATGCCCTCCTATCATGAGGTTATCCGATGAAGATTATCAGCCTTGCCACCCTCGCCGCTCTTTCCATCGCCCCGCTCGTTCTGTCATCCGCCGCCAATGCGACGACGATGGCGGAATGCAGCACCAAATACAAAGCGGCCCAAACGGCCGGCACGCTCAATGGGATGAAGTGGAATGACTTCCGCAAAGCCCAATGCGGCAGTGATGCCGCGGCTGCAACCACGACACCGGCTTCCACGAAAACGGCTGCGAAAACGCCAACCGCAATGAGCGCCAATCAGGAACCGACGGCGGACAATACCGAAAACATGCCGGAACCGGCCAAGACCACGGCAAAGGCGCCGAAGGGCGTCGTGTTCCCGACCAAGGTCGATGCCAAATACTCGACCGAGACTGCAGGCAAAGCCCGCATGCACACCTGCCTCGATCAATACAAGGCCAACAAGGCCGACAACTCACTCAATGGTCTTGCCTGGATCCAGAAGGGCGGCGGCTTCTACAGCATCTGCAATTCGAAGCTCAAGTCCTGACGTGACCACGCTGGTTTCCTGGGGGCGGGCCTTTTGCCCACCTTCAGGAAACTGCCCAATGCAGCGGGAACATCGGATCGAACACCGTGACCGTGCCCGCTTCCGTCTCGATCTTTTCCGGAAATGTGACAGCCTCCGTCTGCTTGCGCAGCGTGATCGTCTCCGCGTTGACCGGCAGGCCATACCAGGCCGGGCCATTCAGCGACGTGAAGGCCTCCAGCTTGTCCAGCGCGTTTTCCTGCTCGAACACATGGGCAAGGCAGCTCATGGTGTTGATCGAGGTGTAAATACCGGCGCAACCACAGGCGCATTCCTTCAACGGATCGACATGCGGTGCTGAATCCGTGCCAAGGAAGAAACGGCCGTCACCGGATATTGCTGCGGCCCGCAGCGCAAGGCGATGCAGTTCACGCTTGGCAACCGGCAGGCAGTAATAATGCGGGCGGATACCGCCGACCAGAATGGCGTTGCGGTTGATGATCAGGTGATGGGTGGTGATCGAACCGGCCAGATTGCTCTTGGATGCCTTGATGTAATCAATGCCGTCCTTAGTGGTGACATGCTCCATCGTCACCTTCAGTTCCGGCAGGCGGGCGCGCAACGGCTCCAGTACGGTTTCGATGAAGACGGCTTCGCGATCAAAAATATCGACTTCTGGCGTGGTGACTTCACCATGAACGCACAGCGGCAGGCCGATCTTGGCCATACGCTCCAGCACCGGCATGGCATTTTCGAAATTGCGGACGCCGCCATGCGAATTGGTGGTGGCCCCGGCCGGATAGAGTTTGACGGCCTTGATCAGGCCGCTGGCGTGACCGGCTTCTACGTCATCCGGGTTGGTGCCTTCGGTGAGATAAAGCGTCATCAGCGGCTCGAAACGATCGCCCTTCGGCAGCACCGCCATAATGCGCTCGCGATAGGCTATCGCATCGGCAGTGGTGACCACCGGCGGCACGAGATTGGGCATGATGATGGCGCGGGCGAAGTGGCGGCTGGTATCGCCGATGACGCCCTTGAGCATGCCACCATCGCGCAGATGCAAATGCCAGTCGTCAGGACGGCGTATCGTCAGTTCGGTGACAGGCTGTGGGCTCATGGCGGATATCTCCAGGCACTCATCAATTTCTGAAAACACAGAGCCAAAGCATACAAATGAAGCTGAAACAGAGACGTGGCGTCATTGTTTCGCTCGGTCGAATGCCCCACTCTCCGTCATCCTCGCCCTTGTGGCGGGGATCCAGCGACCCGACGTCTGTCGGGTCAAAGACTCTCGTCGCCCAAGGACTTGGGCGGCTGGATTCCTGTGACAAGCACAGGAATGACGGAGAGAAAGAGCTCCGCCCACCAGCATTGAGGTTCCGATAGCATCATTTCAGCGACGGAAACAATGGAGGATCGGCGCGATCAGGCCGTTTCGAAAAACTCGAGGGCGATATCGGCGGTGCGCGAATTGTCGATGATCCGTTTGCCGTTCGGCAGATCGTTGCCGTAGAGCTTCCATTCGATGCCGGCGGCATCCAGTCCATAGTGGACCCAGCGCTGCCGCAGCCGTTCTTCCAGAACCTCGTAAGGCGGGCCGACGAAGATCGACAGGTCGAACATGCCGTCGAGCCGCGACCACGGCGCCTCGTCGAGCAAAAGGTAATTGCCTTCCGCCAGGATGATCCGTGTTTCAGGCGATACGGGCCGGGCCGACGCGATGGCAATTTCCCGGGACCGGTCGAACACCGGGACGAGAACCTCCTGGTCCGTCCTGCGTACCGCCGAAACGATATCGATGAAGGCGCGGACGTCGAAGCTCTCCGGCGCCCCCTTGCGTTTCAGCAGGCCGCGCTCTTCCAGGATGCCGTTGTCCATATGGAAGCCGTCCATCGGCAGCACGGCGGATTTTTCGCCACGGCGCGTCAACTCGTCCTGCAGCGCATCGGCAAGCGTGGACTTGCCGGCCCCAGGAGGGCCGGCAATGGCGACGATGAAGCGGGGCAAGTTGCCCGCCTTTTCGACAATGCTATCCGCGATGGCGGCAAGCGTCATGGTCATGCGGCGGCAGCCTCCGGTGGCACCTTGGCACCGGTCATGAAGGCGACAGCATCCGACATAGTATAGTCCTTCGGATTGATAACGCAGAGGCGCTTTCCAAGACGATGGATATGGATGCGGTCCGCCACCTCGAACACATGCGGCATGTTGTGCGAGATCAGCACGATCGGCAGGCCGCGGGAGCGCACGTCGAGGATGAGTTCAAGAACTTTGCGCGATTCCTTGACCCCGAGCGCTGCTGTCGGCTCGTCAAGAATGATCATCTTGGAGCCGAAGGCCGCAGCACGTGCAACCGCAACGCCCTGGCGCTGGCCGCCGGACAGCGTCTCCACCGCCTGGTTGATGTTCTGGATCGTCATCAGCCCAAGCTCGGAAAGCTTGTCGCGCGCAATCTTGGCCATCTTCGGCCGGTCGAGCATGCGGAAGATAGACCCCATCGGCCCCGGTTTGCGGATCTCGCGGCCGAGAAACATGTTGTCGGCAATCGACAGCGCCGGCGAAAGCGCCAGGTTCTGATAGACGGTTTCGATGCCAGCTTCGCGTGCCTCCAGCGGAGAACGGAAGTTGACGACCTTGCCGTCCAGCCGGATTTCGCCCTCGTCCGGATGGACCGCGCCCGAGATCGCCTTGATCAGCGAGGACTTTCCGGCACCGTTGTCGCCGATCACGGCGAGGATTTCGCCGGGATAGAGGTCGAAATCGGACTGGTCCAGCGCGGTCACGCGGCCATAGCGCTTGACGATACCCCTTGCCGTCAAGAGGGGTGCGGTGAGATGAGGTTCCATCAGCCTGCTACCTTTCTGATCCACTGGTCGACGCCGACAGCCGTAATGATGAGGACGCCGGTCAACAGGACCTTCCACTGCGGATCGGCGCCCAGCATGTTGAGGCCCATCGACACAACGCCGACGATAAGAGCACCGAACAGCGTTCCCAGGATCGAGCCGCGCCCGCCGAACAGCGAGATACCGCCAATCACCGCTGCCGTAATGGCCTGAAGATTGTAGTCCGTGACCGCCCAGGACGGTGAGATCGAGCCGTTGCGGCCAATCGACACCCAGGCAGCAAGGGCTGCGATGGCCCCGGCAAGGCCGTAGACGCCGAGCAGCACGCCCTTGACCCGGATACCCGACAGTTCCGCTGCTTCCGGGTCATCACCGACAGCATAAACGTGGCGTCCCCAGGCCGTGTGGTTGAGCGCATACCAGAGCGCGAGCACGGTGAGCACCATCATGATGACGCCAAGCGTGAAGACGGCCGAGCCGAGTTTGAAGCTGGCGCCAAAGAGACCCAGCAGCGGTGCTGCGGTCTCGATATCGGCACGGCGGATGGTCTCGTTGGCCGAATAGATATAGTTGATCGCGGCGATGATGTTCCAGGTGCCCAGCGTGACGATGAAGGGTGGTAACTTCATTCGGGATACCAGGAAACCGTTGGCCATGCCGCAGACGGTTCCGGTCACGAAACCCGCCAGAATGGCAAGCGGTGCCGGCAGGCCGTAGGTCACGGCACAATTGCCCATGACCACGGCCGAAAGCACCATGATGACGCCGATCGACAGGTCGATGCCGGCAGTCAGGATGATCAGCGTCTGTGCCGCGCCAAGAATACCGACGACAGCGATCTGCTGCAGGATCAACGTCAGCGTTCCGGCCGTGAAGAACCGCTCGCCCTTCAGGACGCCGAACACGATGACGGATACAATCAGCACGATTGCCGGAATGGCGGCCGGTGTCGAATGCAGAAAATGTTGGATGCGCCGCAGAGGCGAACGATCTTCGAATGAAGCGACTGATTTGTCGCTCTGATCCAGTGTTTTTTCGAATTCCTGGACGCTTGTCATGACAACGCCTCCCTCCCAAGAGACCGGCCTACCAACCGGCTGTTTAAAAGGGCGGCCTTGAAAACCGCCCTTCCATATTCATTCTGTGCTGAAAGCCCTAGGGCATCAACCCCAGCACTTGTCCGTGCCGGCCTTGACGTCGATCGACTCGACGCCCTTGGCAGGCTTGTCGGTGACGAGAGCAACGCCGGTGTCGAAGAAGTCCTTGCCTGCGGTCGGCTTCGGCTTGGTGCCGTCCTTGGCGTACTGGGCAATGGCTTCGATGCCGAGCGATGCCATCAGCAGCGGATATTGCTGCGATGTTGCGCCGATGACGCCTTCAGCCACCGATTTTACACCGGGGCAACCGCCGTCAACGGAGACGATCAGGACGTCCTTTTCCTTGCCGACAGCCTTCAGGGCTTCATAGGCGCCAACTGCAGCCGGCTCGTTGATCGTGTGGATGACGTTGATGTCCGGATCCTTCTGGAGAAGGTTTTCCATGGCGGTGCGGCCGCCTTCTTCGTTGCCGTTGGTGACGTCATGGCCAACGATGCGCGGATCGTCTTCATCACCGATCTTGTTCGGGTCCTTCGGGTCGATGCCGAAGCCGATCATGAAGCCCTGGTCACGCAGAACGTCGACGGTCGGCTGCGACGGAACGAGATCGAGGAAGCCGATCTTGGCATCCTTGGCCTTGTCGCCGAGCGTTGCAGCAGCCCAGGCGCCGATCAGCTTGCCGGCCTGCAGGTTGTCTGTCGCGAATGTTGCGTCGGCAGAGCCGGGCGGATCGAGCGGGGTATCGAGAGCGATGACGAGCAGGCCGGCATCCTGTGCCTTCTTGACCTGGTCGACGATGGCCTTGGTATCGGAAGCAGCAATCAAGATACCCTTGGCACCATCGGCGATGCAGGATTCAATCGCTGCAACCTGGCTGTCATGGTCGCCGTCGACCTTGCCGGCGTAGGACTTCAGGTCAATACCCAGTTCCTTGGCCTTGGCTTCGGCGCCTTCCTTCATCTTGACGAAGAAGGGGTTGGTATCGGTCTTGGTGATCAGGCAGGCCGAAACGCCGGCGGCCTGGGCAGGGGCTGCAAATACGACGCCAAGCGCCAGCGCGCCGAGAGCGGCGGAAACAATAGTCTTCTTCATGAAATCCTCCCAAGGATTGAAAAATGGCACCGGCGAACCGGCCCGTCAGGCTTCGCCCACCGCAACATCTCCTCTGTGCGGGTGGCGCTTCCGGACATAAAACAAACATCAAAATGAAATGCTGTCAATAAATAAATCAAATTGAATTATTAAATATCTGTGCCATTCTCTGCGCAGAAAATGTGCATGCGCCTGTCGTGGTTGCAGGGCACGCAAGAAACAAAATGAAGGCGTGATCAGGAGGCCAGTCCGGAACAACCCAGTCCGGATAGGAAATCGCGCTTTAGGGAGGTAACGGGCATGACATCACAAGCCGGTTCCGGCGGTGCATCGACCGTTCCGGACGTCTTCGACCCGGGTGGCGGCGCCAATCTCACCCGTGTGCGCGCCTATAACGAGAGGCTGGTAATGTCGCTGGTGCGCCGCCACGGCAGCCTGTCGAAGGCCGATATCGCCCGGCGTTCCGGCCTTTCGGCGCAAACCGTCACGGTCATCATGCGGGCGCTTGAGAAAGACGATCTGCTTATTCGCGGCGAACCGGTGCGCGGCCGTGTCGGCCAGCCGTCGATCCCGATGCGGCTCAATCCGGATGCGGTCTACTCCTACGGCGTCAAGATCGGCCGGCGCAGCTGCGATCTGGTGCTGATGGATTTTATCGGCAATATCCGCCTGCAGTTGCATCAGACGCACGCCTATCCGATGCCGGACGACATCCTGTCCTTCATCGTCGAGGGCATCCCCAAACTCGAAGCGATGCTGACCGGTCAGCAGAGGACACGCATCGCCGGCATCGGCATCGCCACCCCCTTCCAGCTGTGGAGCTGGGCCGAGGAGACCGGTGCACCGCGTGAGGCGATGAACAGCTGGCGCGGTTTTGACCTGCGCGACGAGGTGGCGGCGCGGACGCACCACCCGGTGCTAATGCAGAACGATGCCACCAGCGCCTGCGGCGCTGAACTCATCTTCGGGGTCGGCTCCTCCTATCCCGATTTCATCTATTTCTACATCGGCTCGTTCATCGGCGGCGGCATCGTTTTGAATTCGGCGCTGTTTTCCGGCCGCACCGGAACGGCCGGCGCCGTCGGCCCGCTGCAGGTTTCCGACAAGAACGGCAAGCCGCAGCAATTGCTGAAGATCGCGTCCATTTTCGTGCTCGAAAATCTGCTGCGCGAGAAAGGTATCGACCCGACGCCGCTCTGGTATTCCGCCGATGAATGGATCGATTTCGGCGAACCGCTGGAAACCTGGATCCAACTGACAGCTGCGGCACTGGCGCAGGCCATCGTCTCCTCCGCCTCGATCATCGATTTCGGCGCCGCCGTAATCGATGGCGGCTTTCCCGGCTGGGTGCGCGAGCGCATCGTCGCAGCAATCCGCAAGGCGGCCGGAGATCTCGACCTCGAAGGCGTCATCCTGCCCGATATCATCGAGGGTGCGGTCGGCGCCCAGGCCCGTGCCATCGGCGGCGCCAGCCTGCCGCTGTTTTCGCGCTACCTCATCGATACCAACGTTCTTTTCAAGGAAACAGCCTGATGCTGAAAGGTCTAAACCCACTCCTGAGCCCCGAGCTTCTGTCGACACTGCGGGCCATGGGCCACGGCGATGAAATTGCTCTGGTCGATGGCAACTATCCCGGGCAGGAACACGGCCGCCGGCTGATCCGGCTCGACGGGCATCATTTGATCCCGGTTCTCGACGCGATCCTGAGCCTGCTGCCGATCGACGATTTTGTACCGTCGGCCATTTTCCGCGCCACCGTGAAGCAGGACCGCGATGCGCTCGATCCGGTGCATCAGGACATTATCGCCTGCTGCGCCAGATATGAGCCGGACCGGGCGGTCACGCCGCTGCTGGGGCCGGAATTCTATCCGCGGGTTCGCGCCGCCCACACCGTTGTCCAGACCAGCGAACCACGGCTCTATGGCAATGTCATCCTGCGCAAGGGCGTCATCTACTCCTGACGGCCTTCAACGATAGACACGAAAAAGCCCGCCGATTTTCCAATCAGCGGGCTTTTTTTATTGGGCAAACAGCAATCAGGCGCGCTTGGCATCAACCGAGAGAGCACCGGCACCGAACGTGGCGACGAACAGGAAGCCGCCAGCGATGGCAAGGTTCTTCATGAAGTGAATGTCGTTGCCGGCAACCGAGAAATCAGCGTGGGCGACGAAAGCTGTGGCAACGCAGAAGAGCGCCAGGATATAGGCGGCCGGGCGGGTGAAGAAACCAACGAGAATGGCGAGACCACCGAGCAGTTCGACAGCAGTGACGAGGATGGCCGTGACCATCGGCAGCGGCAGGCCCATGCCGCCGAAATAACCGGCGGTGCCGCCGAGTGCCGTGATCTTGCCGTAGCCGGCAACGATGAAGAGGATCGACAGGAGGATACGTGCGACGAGGAGGACTGCATTCTGCGGCATTGGAAGAGACTCCGGTTTGGGTTCATTGTTGGCGACAGATTTATCAGCAATTCCAAATTCATCCAGCCCATGGGCCGGAGACAGATTGTTCACAAAAAGTAGACGACCCCTTAAGATCGTCAACCGAGTACACCATCACCCTTTTAACGGCTCAGTGTGACGGCGAATCCACCGGATCATCGCCAGCATATCCCGGTGCATTGCGGCATCCATAGTGTTTTTTGTTGCAACGCCTTGAAGACTGCGAGAAGAACTTTACCGGGGAAACAATGAATTTGCGGCGGGGAAGCAAATGAGCGAGATCAACAAGAGTCCGGCCTTCTGGCGTTCCTTTCCGATTTTCGAAGAATTCGACAAGGAGACGCTTTCCGCGATCTCAGCACTTGCGACCTATCGCAAATGGACCTCGGGAACGGTGATTTTCCAGCGCGGCGATGAAGGCAATTACATGATTGCCGTTCTGTCCGGCCGCATCAAGCTGTCGCTGCTGACGCCACAGGGCCGCGAACTGCTGCTGCGCCATATCGAGGCCGGAGCACTGTTCGGAGAAATGGCCATTCTCGATAGCCAGCCGCGTTCCGCCGACGCCACCGCCATCACAGTGACGGAGGGCTATGTCATCAGCAAGAAAGCTTTCCTCGACTTCATCACCCATACACCGAACGCCGCTGAATCGATCATCCGCTATCTTTGCTCGCAGCTGCGCGATACGACGGACCGCCTGGAAACCATCGCGCTCTATGATCTACACGCCCGTGTGGCGCGCTTCTTCCTCGCCACACTGAAACAGATCCACGGCACCGACCTGCCGGAAAGCGCCAATCTGCGCCTGACGCTCAGCCAATCCGATATTGCCGGCATACTGGGCGCCAGCCGCCCCAAGGTGAACCGGGCCATTCTGGCGCTGGAGGAAAGCGCTGCGATCAAGCGGCTCGACGGCATCATCACCTGCCATATCGGCCGCCTGCAGAAGATCGCGGAACCGGAGGAGGAATAACCCGTTGAAAAGTTTCCGCCTGTCCCGGATCAGGCCGCTTTTTGCGGGAGCGGCGGCGAGCCTCCTCGGCGCCTTGCTGCTGTTCTTCTACGGTGGGGAGGCGCTCGAAACGCAGCGGGAGCAGTTTTTCGATTCCCTCACCCAATGGGTTCCGGCACCGCAATCTGCAGAGATCGTTGTCATCGACGTCGATCGCACCTCGATACAGCAGTTGCCGGACAAGACCTGGGGCCGGACCGAGACGGCCGATCTGCTGTCGAGACTGTCAAAGGCAGGAGCCAAGGCCGTCGCCGTCGATTTCATCTTCAGCACGGCCTGCGATCCGGCAGAACCATCCAACGTCGCGCTGGCGAAGGCGATTTCCAGCGTACCGGTCGTTCTTGGCTTCCTGATCGCCGATGGCGGGCCGGAGCATCCGGTACCCGTTCCGCCTGTCGCCGTCCGCAAACCGGTCACTATTCCCGATCTCTGGTTCATCAATGGCGCAGAAGCATCCTGCAGCTTCCTGCAGACGGCGTCGCACTCGGCAGCAGCCGCGTTTCTGGTTGGCGATGAGGATGCCCGCATCCGCCGTGTGCAGGCCTTCTCGATCATCGGCAATGATGCCTATCCTGCGCTGGGGCTTGAAGCTGCGCGGCTGGCGGCGGGTGGGCGAACGCCGATCCTCGGCGGGCAGCCGGCCTGGCTGAAGCTTGAGAGCCGGCTGATCGAACTGGATGAAGATGGCAGCCTGCGTTTTGCCGCAAGCCCCATTGCCACCATCGAGGCGCGCACCGTGTCGGCAGGCGATGCGCTGAGCGGCGGCGTTGCGGATGAACGCTTCAAGGACAAGACAGTGCTGATCGGCAGCAGCCTGCCCAATCTCGGCGGGCTGCGCTCCACCGCCTCCATGCCGCTCGAACCATCGGTGCAGATCCATGCCGATATCGCCAATGCCGTTCTGACCGGCTTCATCCCGGAAAGGCAGGCAAGGCTTCCGCTGTTCGAAGCAGCCCTGGCCCTGATCGGCGGACTGTTGGTGGCCTTCGTCGCCACGCGTCTGCGGCCGGTCACCTCCGTGGCCTTCGGCCTCCTGGCGATCTCCGCCACGATCGCTGCAGCTGCGGCTATCTATGCCGGTTCCGCGCTGCTGGTCGATGCCGTCGGCATCAGCCTTGCCCTGGTCTTTGTGCTTGTCGTCACCAGCACTCTGCAATTCGCCCGCGTCCGGAGGGCGGAATCCACCGCACGCAGCAAGTTCTCGCAATACCTGCCGCAATCCGTGGTCGCCCGCTATATCGACAATCCGGATGACGACCGGGTGGCAGGCGAGGAGCGCCCGGTGACCGCACTGTTTACCGATATCGAGGGCTTTTCGACGCTATCCCAGAAGCTTTCGCCGCGCGATCTCGTCACCCTGCTCGATATCTACTATGCCGAGGTCAACGGCCTTGTGGCGCAGTATGGCGGTATGGTCGACAAAGTGGTCGGCGATGCCGTGCACGCCTTCTTCAATGCGCCGGAGGACCTGGACGATCACGTCAACAAGGCGATCGACTGCGCCGAAGCAATCCGGGCGCTGACGGAGGAAATGCGCCAGCGGCAGGGTTTTGCCGAACATCAATTCGGCCGCACCCGCATCGGGATCGAAACGGGGATTGCCGTGCTTGGCGAGGTCGGCGCCGGCGGCAAGCTGGATTACACGGCGCATGGCGACTGCATCAATCTTGCAGCCCGGCTTCAAGAGGCCAACAAATTCCTCGGCACCGCTATCTGCATCGGCCCGCAGGCCGCCGTCGAGAGCGGCCGCACCCTGCGCTCGGTCGGCATGCACGAAATCCGTGGTTTTGGCGAGATGGAACTGTTCACCAGCCAAGCCTGAACGCGGTCAGCGCTTCAGACCGGCGCTGGCATAGGCTTCGATGATGCGGGCCTCTTTCCACTTCACCGTCTTGTTCGGCGCCTCGCCGGGCTTGGCGATCTCGATACCCTCACCGGCGTTCACCAGCCGCCTGACGCCACCGGCATCGACCGCCACCTGACCGTGTTCGACGAAAACGGCAAACACGCCGCGATTGGGGCCTGCAAAGAACTTCGTGCCCCGCACGCCGATCATGCCGAAGGTGGTACGCAGCGCCAGATCGATCTTCGGCAGGCCTTCCGGCCTGTCGAACACCATCTGGCCCATGCCGAGTTCCATCGTGCCGCCCTGGCCAGCGATAAAGCTGTCGAGCAGAAGCTCCGTCTTGCTCCCCAGCAAGATGCGCGTGTCGCCGACCAGCGCAAGATCGGCAAAACTGTCGCTGCCGGTGGCGACAAAATCATTGTCCATGATCTGCCCGCCGGTCGCCAAGCTCTCCCGCTTTTCCGCCCGCTTAAGATTGACCTTGCCGCGCACGTCCGATGCCTTGCCGATCACTGTGCTCGCCTGGGTCGGTATGGCCGCAAGACCGCCTGCGACCAGCGCGCAGCCGGCAATGAATGCCCGCCGCCCGATCAGGCTTTGCCGCAACTGTTGAATGTCTGGCGTCATTGTCCCTGCTCCTTGTTCAAAACAATCCGGTTTCCGGCGGGAGTATCCGTGTTGATGGGGTGGGAAGCCCGCTTCTGTTCGGATGCCGCTCTTGCCCGGCGTGTTCTCATCCTCCTCCCCGGTTGCTCCTCATACTGTTTCCCAAGGAACAGCCGCAGTCCAGCACAGCTCATAGGGTGACACAAACACCGAGGAGAGCGCCATGAAAAACCAACCCAGCAACCGCATTTCAGCCATCAACGCCATCCTGCTGACCGCCGTCAGCCTGCTTTCGATCGCAGCGATCGCCATTCCCTCCGCCCGCGCCGCCTCGGCGCTGTTGCCGGCAGACCAATGCGATGCGGAAGCCGGTAGCGAGCACGACCTGCAACGCAACTTGTCCTTTCGTCCCGTCGCGACCGAAGACATCCGTATCGGCATTGCCCTTTCGGCTTGCCGCGAAGCCTACAACCAGGGCAGCGGCCCGCGACAGACCTTTGAGCTTGCCCGCGTGCTCCATGCCGCCGGCCAGCGCGGTCAGGCCATGGCGATGCTGGAAAAGGCGGCCGAAGGCAACCATGCGGTCGCGATGGTGAATTATGCCGTGATGCTCGGTGAACGCGGCGACCGTGCAGCGGAATTCGCGCTCTATCAGAAGGCGGCTGCCACCGGAAACATCCTCGCCGCCTACAATCTCGGCGTTGCCTACCGCGACGGCATCGGCACCTCGGCCAACGGCGCGCTCGCCGCGCAATGGTTCGAGCGGGCGTCTATCGCCAAGGACAATCTTGGTGCCTTCAACCTCGCCGTGATGCTGGACGAGGGCACGCAAATTCCGGAAGATAACGGCAAGGCAGCGCAGTTCTACAAGCTGGCCGCCGATCGCGGCAATGTCGATGCAATGGTCAATCTCGGGCTGATGCTGGAGAGCGGCGAAGGCATGCCCGCCGATACCGCCGCAGCGACCGCGATGTTCAGCCGGGCCGCCGAAAAGGGCGATGCGTTCGCACAAGGCAAGATCGCCCAGCCGGCAGTTGATACCGCCACCACAGCCAGCGTCACACCGAGCGAGCAGGCAAGTCTGGCAATGCCGAAGACGGGCCGTGTGAAGTGAGGCCGCTGCACCCCAGAAACAGGCCCCGGCCTGCTCATGCCGGACAATCCAGCGTAATCTCTTGAGGCGGATTGCGTTATCCGCCCCAGCAATATTCAAACGGCAGCCCGTAAGTGTGGACTAACCTTTTAGGTTAGCGAATTTCGCCTGCCTGCGGGCCCCAGGTGTCGGTGAGTGCAAAGCCATCGGCCATCGGGTCAAACGGATCGAGTGCGACCTGATGCAGGCCAAACGTCCAGCCGCGTCCCGAAATGGTCGGGATGATTGCCGGACGCCCAGCCACTTCCGTGACGCTTTCGAGACCAACCTCGAATTCGGACCCGATGATCGAGCGGGACTTGAAGACATCGCCGACCTTTGCCAGCCCACGGGCGTGCAACGTTGCCAGATTGGCGGAGCTGCCGGTGCCGCAGGGCGAACGATCGACGCGGCCCGGCCACATCGTCGTGCAGGTGCGCACAGTGCCGTCGGCTTCGGTATCGCGAAACATCACATAGGCGACGCCCTTGATTTCCGGGATTTCCGGATGGACGACAGGGATGGTGCGGTTGACCAGATCCTTCAGGATCATGCCAGCCTCGACAATCTTGCGGGCATTGGCCTTTTCGATCGTCGTGCCGATCTGCCCCACATCGACCAGCGCATAGAAGATGCCGCCATAGCAGATATCCATCTTGATGCGGCCCCAATCCGGGGTGTCGATCTCGACATCCAGTTCGTGAACAAAGGATGGCACCATGGTGAGCTTGACGCGCTCACAGCGGCCGTCCCGGCAGGTGGCCGTCGCCTTGACGAGACCGGCGGCGGTATCGAGCATGACGATTGTTTCGGGCTCCTTCATTTCGACAATGCCGGATTCGAGCAGCGCCGTGGTGACGCAGATCGAGTTGGAACCGGACATCGCATGCGCCTGGTCGGCCTGCAGGATGATGAAACCGGCATCCGCTTCCGGCCGCTTCGGCGGCACCAGCAGATTGACCGAGCCGATCGAGGCGGCGCGGGGTTCCAGGCAAAGGAACCGGCGCAGGCTGTCATCGACGGTGTTGATGTGGTTGAGCTGTTCGGCGATCGTGTTGCCGGGAATTTTCGGCACACCGCCAATGGCAACCTTGCCGATTTCACCTTCGCAATGAACATCCAGCAACTGGATCGTGCGCTTCCATCTCATCCCATCGCTCCTTGCATCCTCGATCCGGGAGAACCAACACCCGTCACATCGAGAAACCCGATTTCATATCGCGATATATCAGCCCGCCACCTTTGCCTAGACGCTATCGGACGGGGCCTGGAAAAACCGCCGCCCCCTCGGATCAAAGCCCGTAACCTCAGCGACGTTGCGGCATCATGGCGTCACTCATAACAACGGTATCGGATATGAGACGCGCCGTTGAAGCCGCACCCTGACGTTAATCCTCCCAAATATGTTGCTTGACGCCCGCGCCATCCACCGACAGCGTGTAGGCATCGAGTAGCGTTTTTAAGTGAGTTTCTGCACAATGACGAAGCTGATCATCTTCACCGATCTGCACATGGTACCCGAGGGACAGTCCATCATCGGACTTGATCCTTTCCAGCGGCTTGCCGCCGGCATCGATCACGTCAATCGCTACCACGCCGATGCGGACCGGGTGATCATCATGGGCGATCTGGCGCACCGCGCCGACCGGCCTTCCTATGAGCGGTTGAAGGGCCTGCTGGACCAGCTGATCCCGCCACTCGCCATCGCTGTCGGCAATCACGACAACCGGGAGACATTCCTGGATGTCTTTCCGGATGCTGCCACGGACGAGGACGGTTTTGTCCAGCAGGTCATCGATTTTCCGGACTGCCGCGCCGTGATCCTCGATACATTGTTTGCCCCACCCTACGATTATCCGCGCAGCCATGCCGGTTTCCTCTGCACCAAACGGCTCGCCTGGCTGGACCGGCAGCTGGAAACCGCCGGCGATCTGCCGGTGCTGCTGTTCATGCACCACCCGCCGCACGCCACCGGCTTTACCGGCATGGACCTGATCCGGCTGATCAATGAAGTGGATTTCTACGATGTGGTCAAGCGCCGGGGCAATGTCCTGCATATCTTCGCCGGCCATGTGCACCGGACAATCTCCGGCTCCGGCCGCGGCATACCGTTTTCGGTGTTCAAGAGCCCTGTCCACCAGCAGCCGATGCCCTTCGACGCGCCCGACGCCTCGCTCTCCGTCGATGAACCAGCCGCCTACGGCATCGCCGTGATGACGGATACGGGCATTCTGGTGCATACGGAGGATTACGAGATCGCGGTCCGGGAAGCGGCTGTGGCTTAGATTTTCTCTTCTCCCCTCGGGGAGAAGTGCCGAACGCAGTGAGGCGATGAGGGGGCGGTTCGGCACATTCAAAGTATGTGGCTCCCTCTCATCCGCCCTTCGGGCACCTTCTCCCCGCCGGGGAGAAGAGGAAGCCACAACCTTCCACCCCATTCCGTTCCCGCATGATTTCCGCTACCCTACCCGCATGACCCTTGCCGTTCCCACCGATGATTTTGACTGCCAGAGCTGTGGCGCCTGCTGCAGCTATTCCGAAGACTGGCCACGTTTTTCGCTGGAAACCGACGAGGAGCTGGACCTTATCCCCGCTGAGTATGTCTCTGCCGATCTCGGCGGCATGCGCTGCGAGGACAATCGTTGTTCGGCGCTTGATGGCAAGCTCGGTGTCCATGTCGGCTGCAAGATCTATGCGGTCCGCCCGATCGTCTGCCGCACCTGCATGCCGGGCGACGACGAATGTCTGATGGCCCGGCATAAACTGTCCCAGAAGGTGCTTCTCTGACGACGGATCGTCCGGTTCGATTTTGGTATCGCCGCATGGTGTACGGTTTTTGCGATTTATTTCGGTGAAAAATCCGGAATCTGGCGTGTTTTCCCGGATAGCTATCCGGCGGCCTCTACCCTATTTTGCGCCCATGAATTCCGGGCCACGCAGCGTGAGCCTGACAGCTTCGAAAAGGGACGATTTCGATGAGCCTGCCGCAGCCACAAAACACCACCAATACCCCAACAGCTCCCTTTTCTAATTTTGCCCCACCCATCGCCGAGCAGACGGCGCTGCGCCAAGCCATCACCGCCGCCTATCGCCGCCCCGAGACCGAATGCCTGCCGCCGCTGATGACGGCCGCCACCCTGCCCGACGATATCCGCGCCCGCGCCAAGACGACTGCCCGCAAGCTGATCACCGCCCTGCGCGCCAAGCACAAGGGCTCCGGCGTCGAGGGTCTGGTGCATGAATATTCGCTGTCGAGCCAGGAAGGCGTGGCGCTGATGTGCCTGGCCGAGGCCTTGCTGCGTATTCCCGACACAGCCACCCGCGACGCGCTGATCCGCGACAAGATCGCCGATGGCGACTGGCGCTCGCATATCGGCGGCGGCCGCTCCCTGTTCGTCAATGCGGCCACCTGGGGTCTCGTCGTCACCGGCAAGCTGACCTCCACCGTCAACGACCGCAGCCTGTCGGCCGCGCTGACCCGCCTGATCGCGCGGGCCGGCGAGCCGGTGATCCGTCGTGGTGTCGACATGGCGATGCGGATGATGGGCGAGCAGTTCGTTACCGGCGAGACCATCGACGAGGCGCTAAAGCGCTCGCGGCCGCTGGAGGCCAAGGGCTTCCGCTATTCCTATGACATGCTGGGTGAGGCTGCGACCACGGCCGCTGATGCCAAGCGCTACTACGCCGACTACGAAAACGCTATCCACGCTATCGGCAAGGCCTCTGCAGGCCGCGGCATCTATGAAGGCCCCGGCATTTCGATCAAGCTGTCGGCGCTGCACCCGCGCTATGTCCGCGCCCAGTCGGCCCGTGTCATGACTGAACTGCTGCCGAAGGTGAAGGCACTGGCGCTGATCGCCAAGGGCTACGACATCGGCCTCAACATCGACGCCGAGGAAGCCGACCGTCTGGAACTGTCGCTCGACCTGCTTGAAGCACTGCGCCTCGATCCGGCGCTCTCCGGCTGGAACGGCATGGGCTTCGTCGTCCAGGCCTATGGCAAGCGCTGCCCGTTCGTTCTCGATTTCATCATCGATCTCGCCCGCCGAGCCAGTCACCGGATGATGGTGCGTTTGGTCAAGGGTGCCTATTGGGATGCCGAGATCAAGCGTGCCCAGATCGACGGCCTCGACGGTTTCCCGGTCTATACCCGCAAGATCTACACCGACATTTCCTACATCGCCTGCGCCCGCAAGCTGCTGGACGCGACCGACGTGATCTTCCCGCAATTCGCTACCCATAACGCGCAGTCGCTGGCGACGATCTATGAAATGGCCGGTCCCGATTTCAAGGTCGGCAAATACGAGTTCCAGTGCCTGCATGGCATGGGCGAACCGCTCTATGACGAAGTGGTCGGCAAGGCCAATCTCGACCGTCCGTGCCGCATCTATGCACCGGTTGGCACGCATGAGACGCTGCTCGCTTATCTCGTCCGCCGCCTGCTTGAAAACGGCGCCAACTCCTCCTTCGTCAACCGCATCGCCGATCCCACTGTTTCGATCGACGACCTGATTGCCGATCCTGTCGATACCGTCCGCGCCATGCCGGTGATGGGCGCCCAGCACGAGCAGATCAAGGCGCCGGCCGATCTCTATGCCGGCCGCAGCAATTCCGCCGGTCTCGATCTTTCCAACGAGACTTCGCTGTCGATGCTGTCAGATGCCCTCAAGGCCAGCACCGCGATTGACTGGACCGCCGCCCCGCATCTCTGCGCCGAGACACTGCGCGGTGAAAGCCGTCTAGTGCTCAACCCCGGCGATCACCGCGATGTCGTCGGCTCCGTCATCGAGACTGCCGAAGACGATGCCCGCCGCGCCGTCGAGATCGCGCTTGCCGAGGGTGCCAAGTGGAGCACCGTTTCGCCCACCGAGCGTGCCCAATGCCTGGTGCGCGCCGCCGACCTGATGCAGGCTCGCATGCCGACGCTGCTCGGCCTCATTGTCCGTGAAGCCGGCAAGTCGCTGCCGAACGCCATTGCCGAAGTCCGCGAAGCCATCGACTTCCTGCGCTATTACGCCGAACAGGCGACCCGCACGCTCGGACCTGCCCATCAGGCGCTCGGCCCCATCGTCTGCATCAGCCCGTGGAATTTTCCGCTCGCCATCTTCTCCGGCCAGATCGCCGCAGCGCTGGTCGCCGGTAATCCGGTGCTGGCCAAACCCGCCGAGGAAACTCCGCTGATCGCCGCCGAAGGCGTGCGCATCCTGCATGAAGCCGGCATCCCGGCAGAGGCCTTGCAGCTGCTGCCGGGTGACGGCCGCGTCGGTGCTGCCCTTGTCGGCGCGCCCAACATTGCCGGGGTGATGTTCACCGGTTCGACCGAGGTTGCCCGGCTGATCCAGGCCCAGCTTGCCGACCGGCTTTCCCCCTCCGGCAAGCCGATCCCGCTGATTGCCGAAACCGGCGGCCAGAATGCCATGATCGTTGATTCATCCGCGCTTGCCGAACAGGTCGTCGGCGACGTCATCGCCTCTGCCTTCGACAGCGCCGGCCAGCGCTGCTCGGCGCTGCGCGTGCTGTGCCTGCAGGACGACGTGGCCGACCGCGTACTGACCATGCTGAAGGGCGCCTTGCACGAACTCGATATCGGCCGCACCGACCGTCTGGCTGTCGATGTTGGTCCGGTCATATCAGCGGAAGCCAAGGGCATCATCGAAAAACACGTCGAGGCCATGCGCGGCATCGGCGCCAAGGTGGAGCAGATCACGCTGCCGGCTGCGACCGCTGAAGGCACGTTCGTGCCACCGACGATCGTCGAGCTGAAACAGCTTTCCGACCTCAAGCGCGAAGTCTTCGGCCCGGTCCTGCACGTGCTGCGCTACGAGCGCGATGATCTCGACCGGCTGATCGACGACATCAACGCCACCGGCTATGGCCTGACGTTTGGCCTGCACACGCGCCTTGACGAAACCATTGCCCATGTCACCTCGCGGGTGAAAGCCGGCAATCTCTACGTCAACCGCAACATCATCGGCGCCGTCGTCGGTGTGCAGCCCTTTGGCGGCCGTGGCCTTTCCGGCACCGGCCCGAAGGCTGGTGGCCCGCTCTATCTCGGCCGCCTCGTCACCACGCCGCCGGTGCCGCCGCAGCACAGCTCGGTTCATACCGATCCGGTCCTACTCGATTTTGCCAAATGGCTGGACAGCAAGGGCCTGAGAACCCCAGCGCAGGACGCCCGCGAAACCGGCAGCCAGTCGGCGCTCGGCCTCACCACAGAGCTTGCCGGCCCGGTCGGCGAACTCAACCTCTATGCCCTGCATCCGCGCGGAAAAATCCTGCTGGTGCCGCAGACTGCCGATGGCCTTTACCGCCAGCTTGCCGCCGTCTTCGCGACCGGCAACACCGCCGTGGTCGATACAGCATCCGGCCTCAAGGAAGCACTGGCATCGTTGCCGTCCACAGTCGCCGCCCGCGTTTCCTTCACCGCCGACTGGCGCATGGACGTGCCCTTCGCCGGTGCCCTGATCGAAGGCGAGGCGGACCGCGTCCGCACCGTCAACAAGCAGATCGCCACCCTTCCCGGCCCACTGGTCCTGGTCCAGGCAGCATCAACGGCCGAGCTTTCGAAAAACCCAGATGCCTATTGCCTCAACTGGCTGCTCGAAGAAGTCTCCACCAGCGTCAACACGGCGGCTGCAGGCGGCAATGCGAGCCTGATGTCGATCGGGTAAGGATGGCTTGCCGCCGCCCTTTCCTCCGTCTTCCTCGCCCTTGTGGCGGGGATCCAGCGGCGCCGCGTCTGCGGCGCCAAAAGACTCATCTACTTTCGTGAGAAAATGGCTCTCTCACCGCGCAGACGCGCGGTGACTGGATGCGCGCCACAAGGGCGAGCATGATGGAGAGTGGGGTCTTCGCTCCGCCGCAGTTCCTGAAGAATGGCATCTCTTGGCACCAAGCCACCCGATGCGCTATCACCGCGCAAACGGGCCAGCCAATGTTCACGCTTCAACGCATCGAAACCCACACGCAGGAGATCAAGAAGAGCCGGTTTCTCGCGGTCTGCGGCCCCGTGTCCAGCGAGCAGGCGGCAAAAGACTTCATTGCCGAACAGTCCGACCCGACGGCGAACCACAATTGCTGGGCTTTCCGCATCGGCCAGACCTACCGTTTCAACGATGATGGCGAGCCGAGTGGCACGGCCGGCAAACCGATCCTGCAGGCCATTGACGGTCAGTCGCTCGATCATATCGCCGTTGTCGTCACACGCTGGTTCGGCGGCACGCTGCTCGGCAGCGGTGGCCTGATCCGCGCCTATGGCGGTACGACGGCGATGTGCCTGCGTGCCGCGGAGAAGATAGAGG
Source organism: Pararhizobium sp. (assembly GCF_965279435.1). Lineage (NCBI taxonomy): Bacteria > Pseudomonadati > Pseudomonadota > Alphaproteobacteria > Hyphomicrobiales > Rhizobiaceae > Pararhizobium > Pararhizobium sp. The sequence continues at coordinate 1,903,240 of NZ_CBDIHY010000003.1, read as the reverse complement.
TCATCGAGACGATCGAGGCCACCGTCGATTGCGAATTTTCCGATCTGGCCCTGATCAAGGCCCGGCTCGGCGGGCTGGGTGTAACGGTCAGCACGGAAACGTTTACCGGCACCGGCGCCAACCTCACCTTGCAAATCCCCAAGGATGCGGCTCAGACGGCTGCTGCAATGATCCTCGACCTCAGTCGCGGCCGGACTGTCCTCCGGCTGGAAGATTGACGGACACCGCTTCGGCGCACTTTCGATAACGCGTTGAAAACAAGAATTATTTTTCCTCCTATACTATCCTGTTGAAAGATCGGATGCTGGCCAGCCTGTCATATTCGGAATAGAAACAGCAGGTAAACAGAGTTTTCCCGCTCAGATGGAGCGGGTTTGACGGGGCGGCGTGCGCCGTCCGGCGAGGATGAAACCATGAAAAACAGAATTTTGGGGCGCACCGGCGCGACCATTTCAGAAATCGGCTTCGGCGCCTGGCAGATCGGCGGCGCCTGGGGCGATGTTTCCGAGGAGGACGGCAAGCGCGCTCTGAATGCGGCGCTCGATGCCGGCGTCACCTTCATCGATACGGCCGATGTCTACGGCGATGGCCGTTCGGAAAAGATCATTGCAGCGGTGCTGAAGGAACGCGGCGGCGAAAAGCCCTTCGTTGCCACCAAGGCCGGCCGCCGGCTGAACCCGCACGTGGCCGAGGGGTACACTGCCGCCAATATCGAAGCCTTCATCGACCGAAGCCTTGCCAATCTCGGCGTCGAGACGCTCGACCTCGTGCAGCTTCATTGCCCACCGACGGAAGTGTTCTACCGGCCGGACATGTTCGGGGCGCTGGACGATCTCACCGTCAAGGGCAAGATCCGCAACTACGGCGTCTCGGTGTCGACTGTCGAGGAAGCGCTGAAGGCGATTGAGTATCCAGGCGTTGCGACCATCCAGATCATCTACAACATCTTCCGCCAGCGCCCGCATAACCTGTTCTTCGAGCAGGCGCAGAAGAAGAATGTCGGCATTATCGTGCGCGTACCGCTGGCGTCCGGCCTGCTCTCCGGCAAGATCACCGCTGATACCAAATTTGCCGATGACGACCACCGCAAGTTCAACCGCAACGGCGAATTCTTCGATGTTGGCGAGACCTTTGCTGGCGTGCCGCTGGATGTGGCACTCGAGGCCGTCGAACAGGTGCGGCCTCTGGTGCCACAGGGCGCGTCGATGGCGCAGTTCGCGCTGGCCTGGATCCTCCAGAGCCCGGCCGTCTCCGTCGTCATCCCAGGGGCTCGCAACGAGGCGCAGGCCAAGGCCAATGCCGCGGCAAGCGAACTGCCCGCGATCCCTGCCGAAACGCTGGCAGCCCTTGCCGATGTCTACGAGCGCCTGATCAAGGTTCACGTTCACCAGAAATGGTAAAAGACATAGGCCGCGCCGGTTCTCCCGGCGCGGCTATACCGGGTTCGTCGCGCGATCGCTGCATTGCACATGAACGACCACATGCGAGACGAAACAGTTTTTTCCAGCTATAGCGACGAGGCCGGGGCGTTTCGTCGCCGGTCGAACAATGACCCAATTGCCGGAGAAGACCATGGCTTTCGATCCCATCAAAGCGCTCACCAACTATTCGGACGCGGAGTGCACGGTGCAGTTCATGATTGCCGGAAGTACCGCTTCGGTTTTTCCGACGCTGGAAGCCGCTGTGATCTTTGCCGGCGAAAACGGTGCGGGCTGGAAAGATGTCGAGATCACTGTGCATCTCGATCGCGAAGACATCGTCTACGCCACCGGAAAGACCCGCACCCTGATCGAAGCCTTGCGGAAGAAGAAATAGTCCGGATTAAGAGGGCGCGCTGGCGTGGCGACAAGCCGCGGCAGCGTTTCACCCATGGGCGAAAACGATTTTAATCTTACCGCTAAGTCATTGAAAGAAATGGTGCACCCGGAACGATTCGAACGTCCGACCCTCAGATTCGTAGTCTGATGCTCTATCCAGCTGAGCTACGGGTGCTTCCTGCTGCGGCGTTAACCGCTTGCGTGGCGATCCTCTAAAACGTCCAACAGGGGAATGCAAGCGAATTTCGGCAGAAAATTTGTTTTTTGATGAAACTACCCGCTTATATCCTTGAAACTGTGGATGGATTTCAGCCGCAAAGCCTTTTCACAGCGCCGTTTCACGCGCGTCGACGCCCGATATAAAAAATCTGCGGTCAGCGTCTGGCTTTTGAGCGGAAAGCATCAAGCGGGACAGGACGGTCAGGCAATTCGATTCTGAACAGCGTGCCCGGCGTCGGCTTTTCCACCAGCGCGATGGTGCCGCCATGGGCGAGCACCAGTTCGCGGGCGATGGCAAGACCGAGACCGGTGCCGCCGGAGCGCGCAGAGCCCCTGAAGGCGGCAAACAGATTTTCGCGCGCTTTGGGCGGCATGCCAGGACCGGTATCATCGACGGAGATGCTGACGACGCTGCCGGTGCGCATCGCCGAAACGCTGATCAGGCGCGCAGCCCCGCTGTCGGCATGATCGTTCATCAATGCCTGGACCGCGTTGCGGCAGATATTGTGGACGACGCGAAACAGCTGCTCGCTATCCGCATCGACCTGCAGGCCGTCGGGGATCTGGATCTGGAACTCGATCCCGGCATTCGGGTCGATCGCCAGCATTTCGCCGACGTCGCTGACCAGCGGCCGAAGCTCGACGAACCGCCGATGCGGTTCCGGCTCGGTCGTCCGGCCATAGGATAGCACCTCGGTTGTATAACCGACGGCGCGGTCGATGGTGCGCAACAGCGTCGGGGCGAAGCGCTTGACGATCGGATCGTCGACATCGGCAAGGCGGTCGGAAATCAGCTGCGCCGACGCAAGGATATTGCGCATGTCGTGATTGATCTTGGAAACGGCAAGCCCGAGATCGGCCAGATTCTTCTGCTGCTTCAGCGTCTTCTGCAGTTGTTGCTGCATGGCCGACAGATGCTGTCCGGCGATGGAGAGTTCATCCCGGCCGGATGCCGGCTCCAGTACGCGGGCGGGATCGGACGGCTCGGCGGCGAATTCCTGCATATTGGTGGTCATCCGGCGGATCGGCGCGATCATCAGCCGGTTGATGGCCAGAAAGATCAGCGCCGCCGTAAACAGCGAAATGGCCAGCGACAGGAAGAAGACATTGCGTGAATAGACCAGCATCGCCTTGCGCAAGCTCGCATCCGCCATCACAACTTCGATGATCGCATCGCTTTCACCGATAGGGCCATAGATACGAATGATCTTGTCACCGCCGAACAGCAGCGTGTCGAAGGCATCGCAGATGGCGGAGATGGGGGTCATCGCGGCAACGTCATATTGCGCGTCGATTTCAGGCGGCATGTCCACCGCCGCGATCAACCGCGATTCGTCCTTGCGCCTGAGAACGATGGCCTTGGTGCCGGTCGCCATCAGGGTTTCCTCCTGCAGCGGCCGCGACAGCTGCACGTCCTGCAGGCCATCGACCACCACGCCGGCGGCGGCGGCCGTGTTCAGCCTGTCTTCCATCCAGCGGATACGCATATTGGCAACGGACGGCACAAAGATCAGTACTTCGGCCAGCATGACGAAGATGACGGTCAAGAACAGAAGCTTGCCGGACAGGCCGCGAAAAAAACCAGCGCGGACCGGCTGCCTTTGAAGGGCTGTGGTTTCTGTCAGTTCTGCCGTCATATCATAGAATTCCATCGTCTCAGCCGAAACGTCTGAGCAAACGGATGATGGCCCGGACGAACGGCGTGCGTGTCAAGGGCGTATAATAGGCGATGACGGCACGTTTTCCAATCTCCGTCATGGTTGGATAGGGCACTATGGCGTTGCGCACGTGCGATAGCCCCTGACCGTTGGAAATGAGGACGGACCACATGGTGATCATTTCGGCCGCTCCGGCCCCGGCGATACCAGCCCCAAGGACCTTTCCACGCTTGCCGATAATGATCTTGATCAGGCCTGCCGTGCTGCGTTCCGCTTGCGCACGATCGTTGTCTGCATAGGACCAGCGAAGGACCTCGACCTTGCCATGGCGGGCGCGCGCCTCTTCTTCTCCAAGCCCGACAGAGGCGATTTCCGGATCGGTAAAGGTGGCACGCGGAACGATATCGCGGTTTTCCCGGGCCGGCAGCCGGAACAGAATTTCGCGCAGCACCAGTGAGGCGTGATAATTGCCGGCATGGGTGAATTGCAGCCCGCCCGCCACATCGCCGATCGCGTAGACCCGCCGGTTTTGCGTGCGCAGGCTGCGATCGACAGCGATGCCAGTTGCCATCACGGCAATACCCGCGTCCTCAAGACCCAGCCCGGACGAATTGCCCCTTTTTCCGGTCGCAACGAGCAAGGCGCTACCGTCGATGATGACCGGCCCAGCCTGCGTTTCGCAGTGCAGGCGGTGGCCCGTTGCCGTCCTCTCGACAGATAGAACCCGGCTATGTTCGAAAATATCGATGCCCTCGCCGCGCAGCCGGTCGAGGACGATGCCCGCCAGTTCGGGATCCTCCTTGGCCAGCGCCCTGCCCGCATCAACGACCGTTACCGTTGCCCCCAGCCGCCGGTGCGCCTGTGCCATCTCCAATCCGACGGGGCCGGCACCGATGATGACGAAATGCTGTGGAAGGCTCTTGAGATCGAACAGGGTTTCGTTGGTGAGGTAATCGATATCGGCAAGGCCGGGGATCGGCGGAATGACTGGCGAGGATCCCGTGGCGATGACGAAACGGCGGGCGCGGATGGTAAAGCCGCCGGCGGCCACCGTGTCCGGATCGGTGAACCGCGCATCGGCGCGAATGACCTTCACCCCCATGGCGGTGAAGCGCTCGACCGAATCATTGGGCGCAATCGCATCGATGACCGAGCGGACATGCGCCTGGACCTTTTCGAAATCGATCACCGGTTCACCGGCGATCACCCCGAACTCGGCCGCCTTGCGCACCGCATGCGCATGCTTTGCTGCCGCGATCAGCGCCTTGGAGGGCACGCAGCCGGTGTTCAGGCATTCGCCACCCATCCGTCCGCGCTCGATCAGCACCACCGGCACGCCGAAGGCGGCGGCGCCTGCCGCAACAGAAAGACCGGCGGAGCCTGCGCCGATCACGCAGATATCGGGGGAAAGAACCGTTGCCACGCCGTCAGTCTTGTCCACGATCACCCGCCGCCTGCCGTTTTTCGCGAGCAAATTGCACGAGAAGCGGCAACGCGGCAATGACGGCGAGCGCCATGAAGGCAAAGGTCAGCTTTGGCGTCAGGAAATCGGACAGTTGCAGCGACCGGCCGTGTTCGACTGCGTCGCCGATGGCCTCCTCAAAGCCGCAGCCAAGCCACGTATAAACGAACGTGCCGGGAATGATGCCGACCACGGTGGCCAGCGCAAAGGTCCGCAGGCTGACGGCGAAGAAGGCGGGGGCGATGTTGACGATGAAAAATGGAAACATTGGCGCAAGACGCAGCACCAGCAGATAAATGAAAGCATTGCGGCTGAAGCCGGCCGAAAACCGGTTGAGAAACGGCCCGGCCCGCCGCCTGAGAATATCGCCGAATACCGTGCGTGCCCCGGCAAACAGAAGACAGGAACCGATGGTGGCGGCAATGACAACGATGATCCCGCCCGTCAGCCAGCCGAACAGGAAGCCGGCAAAGATCGTCAGTACCGAAGCCGCCGGCACCGACAGCGCCACGACGGCCGCATAGACGATGAAAAACAGCGATGCAGCCCGCAGCGGATAACGTTCCACCATATCCAGCAGCATCTCGCGCTGATCCGCCAGCCAGCCGAGCGTCACGTAGCGGTGCCACCCCAGCCCATAGGCAACGGCAAGGCCTGCTGCCAGCACGAGAAGCGGCGCCATGCGCAGCACCAGCGGCTGCCCCGCCGGTTCGCCCTCTGCTGCTGTGGTTTCCCGGCGGCCTTCCACTGTCAGCTGCTGCCTCTCGCGCTCGTTGTGTTCCATTGCCCAGCATTAGAAGGAAAGGGCTGCTCGAACCAATAACTAATGATCGCGATCAAAAACGTCGCCGTGATCGAAACGCAAAAATCCCGCAGCGATATTGGATCGCTGCGGGATTGCTGTTCAAGTCCGATCCACTCTGAAGGATCAGAATTCTTCCCAGTTGTCCTTCGACACAGCAGCACTGGCCGAACCACCGCCAAAGGCGCGGGCGACGGTGCCCATCATCTTGCGGGCAGGCGACGCGACCGGGCGGGTATTTTCGCGAACCGGGGCAGCAACCACGCGCAACGGCGCGCTGTCATCCAGCTTGAAGTGCGAGATCAACCGCGCCAGGCTGTCGGCTTCGGCCGAAAGCTTGTGCGTAGCAGCATTGGCTTCTTCGACCATCGCGGCGTTCTGCTGCGTCACCTGATCCATCTGGTTGACGGCGGTGCTGACTTCGCCAAGACCGGTCGACTGTTCGCGGGCAGCTGTGGCGATCGAGTGGATGTGATCGTTGATGCTCAACACCCGCGTTTCGATCTGGCCGAGAACCTGACCGGTCTCCTGCACCAGCTTGACGCCGGTTGCGACTTCGGAGCCGGACTTGGCAATCAGGCCCTTGATGTCCTTGGCGGCACTTGCCGCACGCTGGGCCAGCTCACGGACTTCCTGCGCAACAACGGCAAAGCCCTTGCCTGCGTCACCCGCGCGCGCCGCTTCGACACCGGCGTTGAGCGCCAGAAGGTTGGTCTGGAAAGCGATCTCGTCGATCACGTTGGTGATCTGGCCGATCTCGCTGGAGGCCTGCTCGATCCGGCCCATGGCATCGACGGCCTTGCGCACGACTTCGCCGGACTGGGCTGCGCTCTGCTTGGCCTCGGTGACCATGACGGTCGCTTCCTGGGCGCGGTCAGTAGAGTTGCGCACGGCAGCGGTGATCTGCTCAAGTGCCGCGGACGTTTCTTCGAGTGCGGCGGCCTGCTGTTCGGTGCGCTTGGACAGATCGTCGGCGGCCGAGCGGAGTTCGGACGAGTTGCCGTTGATCGAGTCCGTTGTGGTGCGCACTTCACGCAGGGTATTCTGCAGGGTGGAGAGCGTGTCGTTGACGTTCTGCTGCAGTTCGGCAAAGGCGCCCTGGAAATTGCCGTGCATGTTCTGCGTCAGGTCGCCGGCCGACAGGCTGGCGATCACCCGGCGGGTCTCGTTGACGCCGCTGTTGACGCCATCAACCAGCTCGTTGAGGCTGGCAGCAAAGCGATTGAGGTCGGCATTGCCGTAATCCTTGCTGATCCGCTTGGTAAAATCGCCAGCGGCAGCGGCTGTAACGACGACAGCAATGCTGGACTGCAGATCGGCACTCTTTTCGCGCAGCGCGCTTTCCTGGGCATTCAGTTCGCGCACGGCCAGACCATTGCGCTTGAACACTTCGACGGCACCGGCCATCTCGCCGATTTCGTCCTTGCGTCCGGCAAAGGGCACGTTGGCGTTGAGGTCGCCGTCGGCGAGCTGCTTCATCGTGCCGGTCAACTGCAGGATCGGCTGGCTCAGCTGCTTGGTGCCAATATAGAAAGCCGTTCCCGCGCCGATGACCAGACCGAAGCCTGCCGTCAAAAGCACCATGAGGATCATCCGGCTTTCGATCGCGTTGACTTCGTTCTGGATCGCATCCAGCGCTGCACGGTCGGTATCGACGATCGCGTCGATCTCGGCCTGGAAAGCCTTGCGGTTGGCGCGGTTGAGGTCGTTGTTGCCCTGTTCGTTGGCAGCCTGCGGCGAGACTTCCTGGCTGAGGCGGGCTGTTTCCGTGCGGAACGTGCGGAATTCGGCGGCGCGCTTGACGACCGCATCGAAGGCGACAACTTCCTCTGCAGGAACGAGTGGTTTCCACTCAGCGAGAAGAGTGTCGATCTTGTCGAGGTTCTTCACCAGGCCTTCAGCGAAGGGCTTTGATTTTTCCACCGTCGGCGCTGCGTATATACCGCGCGCTTCCATGACGACGGCTGTTACCAGACGATTGAGATGCTCGCCGTTCAGCGCGCGATCCGAGGCGTTGTCGAACTGGACGAGCCTTGCATTGTATTGTGTAATCACGGTCAGTGCCATGCCGGTCACAGCCACTGCGATCAGACTCATCAAGCCGACGATGAGATAGATCTTGCCTCGAATTTTCATGTACGTGTCTCCCTGGGACCGCCAACAGGCCATGAAAGGCACAGCTTACGGGTTCTTGCGTCAGGGATGACACTAGGACAGCGATGGTTAATGAAGACTCTTGCGGAGATGAACAATTCTAGCAATTGGGTCTTAGGGCTTTGTTTAATCAATTACATTATAATGCACTAACTTTCAATCTTAAGTTGAAAGACACAAATGATACGCACCACCGCTATTGGCACGCTGGAACGGCGCAACCGGCGTCGATCCCAGCTTTTCAGCCCCGGCAATTGACTTTCGCGGCCCTTTGCTCTTATAAGCCGCCCACGTCCGGACAAGTCCCCTTGCCCTGTGCAACGCCGTGTCCGGAACGTAACGCTCCCTTGCTAAGAAGCAAACCCAAGAAGGGCCGCACACCGCGGTATTAAAATAAATGACGAAGCGTACCTATCAACCGTCTAAGCTTGTTCGCAAGCGCCGTCACGGCTTCCGTGCACGTATCGCCACAAAGGGTGGCCGCAAGGTTATCGTTGCCCGCCGGGCACGTGGCCGTAAGCGTCTGTCGGCTTAAGGCCGTCTGACGCGTGCCGCGTCTTCGCGCACTTACCTTCGCGAAACCTGCATGCGCGGCTTCATGGTGCCGGAGCATCCTGCAAACGTCCGTCTGGGCGATGGATGCTCCTGTTTCCGGAAGGAGCGCGGGCGAATGACATCACCCAAGCCTAAATCAACTGCCGGGCGGCTGAAAAGCCGGCCGCAGTTTCTTGCCGTGCGCAAGGGAGAGCAGCGGAAGGGGCCGTTGTTTCTTCTGGAAGTTCTTGATCGCAACGAGCCTGACACCGCGCCACGCGTCGGTTTCACCGTCACCAAGAAGCATGGCAATGCCGTCGAACGCAACCGGATGCGCCGGCGTCTGAAAGAAGCGGTGCGACTTTCCGCCGGATTTGCAATGAAGCCCGGACTTGACTATGTGATTGTCGCCAGACGCGACCTTTTGAACGCGCCCTTCGAGCGGATCGGCAAGACCCTCTGCGAGCGGATCGAAAGCAAGCAAAAATATTCACGGCCACCGGCCGGCTCCAGGAAAGAATGATGGAAAAAAACCGCAACTACTTCGTGGCGATCGGGCTATCAGTGCTCATCCTGATTGCCTGGCAATTTCTCTATGTGAATCCGAAGATAGAGAAAGAACGGATTGCGGCGGAAGCCCATCAGAAGATCACCCAGCAGAACCAGCCGGCCGGTACGCCTGCCGTTCCGGGCCAGGCCCAACCGGCCCAGGGTGCTGTCCCAGGTGCTGTTGAAACCCGTGACCAGGCGATCGCCAAATCCGCCCGTGTTTCCATCGACACGGCAGCGCTGATTGGCTCGATCAACCTCACCGGCGCACGCTTCGACGACCTGAAGCTCAAGGAATACCACGAGACCGTCGACGACAAGAGCCCGTTGATCACCCTGTTCAGCCCCTCCGACACGCCGGACGGCTACTTTACTGAACTCGGCTATATCGGTAACGAGGCATCAGGCACCGTTCCTGGCCCAACCACGGTCTGGACGGTCAAGAGCGGCGACAAGCTGACAACCGCAACGCCTGTCGTGCTGACCTACACCAACGAGAAAGGCGTGGTTTTCACCCGCACGATCTCGATTGACGAACATTTCATGTTCCAGGTCGCCGACACGATCACCAATGGCAGCGGCGCTCCGGTATCACTGTCCAACTATGGCCGCGTCACCCGCTTCAACAAGCCGACCACCCCGAGCGTCTACGTTCTGCACGAAGGCTTCATCGGTGTCATCGGCGAGCATGGCCTGAACGAAGTTGCCTATAGCAAGGTGGAAAACGACGTTCCTGCCAAGCACGAGAAGGCAACGACCGGCTGGCTCGGCATTACCGATAAGTACTGGGCCGCCACCATCGTGCCGCCGCAGAACCTGGCCTACGAATCCAAGTACGAACACTTCACCGATGGCCGCCCGCGCTTCCAGGCTGATTACAAGCAGGATGCCGTAACGATTGCGCCCGGCCAGTCCACAGACCTGAAGACGCTGGTTTTTGCCGGTGCCAAGCAGGTCCCGCTGGTTGACGGCTACGAGAAGTCCTACTCGATCCCGCAGTTTGACCTCCTGATCGACTGGGGCTGGTTCTACTTCATCACCAAGCCGATGTTCAAACTGATGGACTTCTTCTTCCGTTATTTTGGCAATTTCGGCGTTGCGATCCTTCTGACCACCATCGTCGTCAAGCTGCTGTTCTTCCCGCTTGCCAGCAAGCAATACGCTTCCATGGCGAACATGAAGAAAGTTCAGCCGAAGATGGAGGAACTGAAGAAGAAGCACGGCGACGACCGCATGGCGTTGCAGCAGGGCATGATGGCCCTCTACAAGGAAGAAAAGATCAACCCGATCGCCGGTTGCTGGCCGATCCTGTTGCAGATTCCGGTGTTCTTCGCGCTCTACAAGGTGATCTACGTCACCATCGAAATGCGCCATGCACCATTCTTCGGCTGGATCCAGGACCTTTCGGCGCCGGATCCGACCTCGCTGTTCAACCTGTTCGGCCTGCTGCCTTACGACGTACCGCATGCGCTGGTTATCGGCGTCTGGCCGCTGATCATGGGCATCACCATGTTCCTGCAGATGCGCATGAACCCGACGCCACCGGATCCGACCCAGGCGATGCTGTTCACGTGGATGCCGCTGGTCTTCACCTTTATGCTGGCCAGCTTCCCGGCCGGTCTGGTGATCTACTGGGCCTGGAACAACACGCTGTCGATCACGCAGCAGGCGTTCATCATGAAACGCCACGGCGCCAAGGTCGAACTGATCGACAATCTCAAGGGATTGTTCACACGGAAACCGAAACCGGCCAAATAGGCCGGATCGAGGCGAAAATCACAAACCCCGGGTCGACTGATCCGGGGTTTTTTCTTGGCCAGAACACGCCCTTGGCGTTTCGGCCAGCTTAGCTCACAGCTAGATCATCCGTTGCATTTCCTCGCCGAGCCACTTGCGGAATTTCCGGGTCATGCGGTTTTCGTGACGCTGGAAGACCACCCGGTAGTGACCGAGGTCCACCGGCCCGAAGCCAGGCAGGACCACCAGCCCGCCAGACCGGATTTCACGCTCCGTCAGGAACGCAGGCGCAAGCACCATGCCAAGCCCCGCAGTCGCCGCGTGCAAGGCGGCATCGTCGGTGTCGAACACATGCTGGATCTGTATGGCGCTGCGCTCGAGGCCAAGCGTGCGCGTCCACAGCGCCCAGTCCCAATTGTCCACCGCACATTGCAGGGCTGGAACCTTGCCGAGATCACCTGTCTCCCCATACCCGACCGCAGCCAGAAGCGCTGGCGATGCGACCGGACGGCTCATATCGGCGGCAAGCCATTCTCCGTCGGCGGGGTTTGTGCCAGCACGATGATAGGAAATCGCCAGATCGCCGGAGCCCAGAGAGATACTGGAACCGGTTTTCGTCTCGACACGAACACGGGCGGCTGGATTGAGCGCCTTGAACCGTTCCAGCGCCGGAATCAGCCAGCGAACGGCGAGCGAGATCGATACACGAACGACAATTTCATTCTGATCGCGGCTGAGCGCTTCGGCCGACCGGTCGATCGCAGCAATCGCTGCGGCGGCATCATCGTGGAATCGGCGTCCCGCATCCGTCAACTCGAGGAAATTGTGGCTCCGCTTGAACAGCGCCACGCCCAGTTCGCCCTCCAGCTTCTTGAGCTGATGACTGACGGCGCTCGGGGTGACGCCGATTTCTCCGGCGGCCTGCACGATACTGAGATGACGCGCTGTCAGGACAAAAACCCGCACGGCATTCAGCGAGACACTGCGCTTGTTCTGCATCGAAAATACTCATTCAGGGTTCAAAAATCGAATTTGCAATGCGGTGCGCCGATTTGGCAAGAGTTTCGATTGAAACCATTGAAAGTTATGGCCTTGCGGAAAAGTCTGTTGAACTCGAATGCCGAAGCCATGATCTGGGTCGTGCTCGGCACGGCGTTATTTTCCTTGATCTTCGCCTCGGGGAAATTCGGTGGCGACAGCATGTCCGTGCTGCAAATCCAGTTCCTGCGGTACATCAGCGGTTTTGCGACACTACTTTGCGTGGTTGCCTGCAAACGGGACAGCTTGCGCGTCTATCGCAGCGCCCGGCCGTTTTCGCATGCCATGCGCGCCGCGTTCGGTGTCTCCGGTGGTTTCGCGCTGATCTATTCCTCGGCGGCGATGCCGATTGTCGATGCAACGGCACTCGGTCTTCTCTATGTGGTTTTCATCATTCCGCTCGCCGTTCTCGTCCTCAAGGAGACCGTGACCAAGCAGCATATGGTCGGCATTACGCTGAGTTTCGCCGGCGCCGGTTTCATCATGATCTCACGCGGCGCCTTCACCCAGTTCGAACCCGCCTATCTGATGCCCGCGGGCATTGCCGTTCTGGGCGCTGCCCTGCTCGCCATCGAGGGCCTGATGATCCGTGTCCTGTCGCATGCCGACCGGCCGCTGACGGTGCTGCTCTATGTCAACGGCTTCGGCATCCTCTTCCTAGCTCTTCCGGCGATACTGACCTGGAAGCATGCGTCGTTGTCCGCCATGGCGCCGTTTCTGCTGCTCGGCCCCATCGCGGTGGCAGCGCAATATTGTGTCGTGCGCGGATACCGGCTTGCCTCGCTGGCGATCGTCGGCCCGGTCGATTATGCGTGGCTGGTCTTTGCCGCAGTCATCGGCTTCCTGTTTTTCAACGAAATCCCAACCACCGGCGTGCTGGCAGGCGCGGCAATCATCGCCATCGGCGGCGTGGTGCTTGCCGTTATCAAGCCCGAACCGGAAGCCGCTGCGGTCGAGGATCGATAGCAGCGGGCACATGCGGAGAATGTTTGCGACAACACCCTGTCGCGGATACCGGCGCACGCAAGACTGTTCGATTCTACATTAGGATACCGCAACCGGATTCCCGTCATGTCGCAGCCCTCAACCCTGCAGCAGTCCGTAACCACCGGCCAACACAGTGCCACCCAGGGCGCCACACTGGTGCTCGGCTCCGCCATCGTCTGGAGTTTTGGCGGCACGCTGGCGCGCTTCCTGTCGATCGAGGATGGCTGGACCATCGTGTTCTGGCGCTCGTTCTTCGCCGCCGTCTTCCTCATCGGCTTCATGCTTTTGCGCGGCGGGCCACGCGGCACCGTCGCGCTGTTTCGCAACATGGGCCTGCCGGGCATCGCGGTCGGCCTGTGTTTTGCCATCGCCTCGACCTCGTTCATCCTGGCGCTCGCCTATACCACCGTCGCCAATATCGTTCTCATCCAGGCCGGCGTGCCGCTGATTGCTGCGCTGATCAGCTGGATCGTCTTTCGCGAACGTGTGTCCCTCCTCACCTGGCTTGCCATCGCTGCCGTGATCGGCGGTGTCGCGATCATGGTGTCGGATTCCATCGGCGGGGCGGTCTCGCCAATCGGCGATGCGCTGGCCGTCCTGATCGCCTTCGTCTTCGCGCTCGCCACCATCATCACCCGCCGCTACGCGCATGTGCGCATGACGCCGGCCGCCTGTTTCGGCACCATCGTTGCCGGTACGGTCTCAGCCATCATGGCATCGGGCTTCAGCGTCACGCTGCCGGAACTCGGCATTCTCGCGACATTCGGTGCTCTCAACTTCGGCCTCGGCCTCGCATTCTTCGTCACCGGCGCCCGGCTTATCCCGTCGGCACTCGCAGCCCTTCTCGGCACCGCCGAGACGATCCTGGCGCCGCTCTGGGTCGCGTTAATCCATGGCGAGATCCCCAACCTCAACACTATACTTGGCGGAACGGTAGTGCTGGTTGCCCTGCTTTCCTATCTCAGCGTCGAGATGTGGCGTCAGCGGCGCGTTGCCATTTAAGCAAATTCGCGAAAATCGCGAGTTTTCTTGACATGGCGGCACAAAACCTTGAAGTCCTGAACAAAAGCCAAGGACAGACACCATGACAGACGCCACGCAGCAGGACGACAAGCCCCTTTTCGGGCGGCCATGGGTATTTATCCGTGGCGTGCCGTCGATGAAGTTCCTGCCGCCGGAAGGTCCGCTGGAGATTGCCTTTGCCGGCCGCTCCAATGTCGGCAAGTCGTCGCTGATCAATGGGCTGGTCGGGCAGAAGGGTCTTGCCCGTACGTCGAACACGCCGGGCCGCACCCAGGAGCTCAACTACTTCGTTCCGGACGGCTATTCCGGCCAGCCTGGCGACCTGCCGCCGATGGCGCTCGTCGATATGCCCGGCTACGGCTATGCGCAGGCGCCGAAGGAGCATGTCGATGCCTGGACCAAGCTGGTCTTCGACTATCTGCGCGGCCGCTCGACGCTGAAGCGTGTCTACGTGCTGATCGACAGCCGTCATGGCATCAAGAAGAACGACGACGATGTGCTCGACCTGCTCGACAAGGCAGCCGTGTCCTATCAGGTCATCCTCACCAAGACCGACAAGATCAAGGACCCGGCGGTTCCCCGGCTGATTTCCGAGACGCTGGAAAAGATCAAGAAGCGGCCTGCAGCCTTTCCGGAAGTCCTTGCGACCTCGTCCGAGAAGGGCCTTGGAATGGAAGAGTTGCGCGCCGCCATCCGCGTCGCCATCTCGACCTGACCCAAATCGGCTTCATATTCTGATTTGAAGCATGCCATTTGCGCAATTTGCTGTGCGATTTTGCGCGGCATGCTTTAATTGCAGCTGTCACACTACCCAGACAGGACATGTGCTCTATGTTCACGCGCGGGGCGGCCTTTCGGCGACCTCCAATGCGTTGAGCGTTCAAGGAGAAAACAACATGTCCGATCTGATTGTGGTGGGTTTTGACAGCACCGAAGAAGCCGACAAGGTGCTTCTGAAGCTGAACACGCTGAAGAAGGAATACCTGATCGACCTCGAGGACGCCGTCGTCGTCGTACGCGACGAGACGGGCAAGGTGCATCTGAAGCAGAGCATGAATCTGACGGCTATCGGTGCGACATCGGGACTTCTCAGCGGCTCGCTGTGGGGTGGCCTTGTTGGTCTGTTGTTCCTCAATCCGCTTGCCGGCTTCGCCATTGGTGGTGCGATTGGCGCCGGCACCGGCGCGCTGTCGGGTTCGCTTGCCGATTACGGCATCGATGACGACTTCATCAAGTCGCTTGGCGAAACTATTCCCAACAACTCCTCGGCGCTGTTCGTGCTGGTCCGCAAGGTTCAGCCGGAGAAGGTTCTCGCCGAGTTTCACGGTTTGCGCGGCAAGGTGTTGAAAACCTCGCTGTCGCCGGACCAGGAAGCCAAGCTCCAGGCCGCACTATCCGACACTCAGCCGGCCGCTGCGGCTCCAGGCACCCTCTAACAGCGATCAGGCAGCCGATGCGGGCGTGAATGTCATTGCCATCCCGTTGATGCAATGGCGCATGCCGGTCGGCCGCGGACCGTCGTCGAAGATATGGCCGAGATGGCCGCCGCACCGGCTGCAATGACATTCGGTGCGGGTCATGAACAGCGACGTATCCTCGCGCTTGCCCACCGCATTCGGCAACGATTCCCAGAAGCTTGGCCAGCCCGTGCCGCTGTCATATTTGGTTTCCGATGAATAGACCGGCAGATCGCAACCGGCGCAATGGAACATGCCCTTGCGCTTCTCGGTGTTGAGCGCGCTGGTGAACGGCCGCTCCGTGTCTTCGTGGCGCAGGATCTGGTACTGCTCGGCGGTGAGGAGCGCCTTCCATTCCGCATCGGTTTTCGTCACCTCGAACGTCTCGGCAGCGATGGCTTCAGGCCTGAACCCGCGAAACGCCGCAGTCGCAGCAATGGCTACTCCGGAAAGAAGAAAGAAGCGTCGGCTTGTCATGATACTCTCCCGTCTGCCGAATGGCCTCGGCAACGCCTGAAAGCTAGTGTGGTGCTCATCCAACTGCAAAACAAATGCCGATCAATCCCGCGTGAGCAACAGCTTGTATACGAACTAAAAAGGCCACCGGAGAGTGAAAACCGGTGGCCTTGAGGCCGGAGAGGACTTGATCCCCGGCCCGGAGCCGAAAATGCGTTGAGGATGCATCCGGGCCCCAAACCACATGGGCTTG
The DNA here is from genome assembly GCF_965279435.1 of Pararhizobium sp. Lineage (NCBI taxonomy): Bacteria > Pseudomonadati > Pseudomonadota > Alphaproteobacteria > Hyphomicrobiales > Rhizobiaceae > Pararhizobium > Pararhizobium sp. The sequence continues at coordinate 1,887,094 of NZ_CBDIHY010000003.1, read as the reverse complement.
GATCAGGACTTCGGCAGCAGGACCTTGTCGATCACGTGGATGACGCCGTTCGACTGTTTCACGTCGGCAATGGTGACATGTGCCACACCGCCGGTTTCGTCGGTCAGGGTGATCTTGCCGCCCTTGTCCTTGGCCTTCAGAATGCAGCCGCCGACCGTCTTGACGTCATGGGTGCCGCCGTCGTCCTTGACCATCTTGGCAATTGTCGCCGCCATCGCGTCTGCCGCGACGACATGGCAGGTCAGGACCTTGGTGAGCATCGCCTTGTTTTCAGGCTTCAGGAGTGTGTCGACCGTACCGGCCGGCAGGGCTGCGAATGCTTCGTTGGTCGGTGCGAAAACCGTGAACGGGCCTTTGCCCTGAAGGGTTTCGACGAGACCGGCAGCTTTGACGGCGGCAACCAGCGTCGTGTGATCCTTGGAATTGACGGCGTTTTCGACGATGTTCTTGTTGGCATACATCGGCGCGCCGCCGACCATCGGATTTTCAGCATGAGCTGCAAAAGTGCCGGCGGCCAGTATCGAAGCGACGGTGACCGTGCGCAGCATGGACTTGAACATTTCTATTCCTTCCTGTTGATCTCGCGGACCCGCGAAGGCGGGCCTCTCCCAATTTTTCTGGAATTCGTGTTCTCTGCGCAGAGGACAAAACAAGGAACGGAAGGGTGTCCGAAAGAGTTTCAGGAAAATTCACGTTTCCCCAAATATTTGATTTTCTATGTTTTTATGACAAGTACGATCGTCTACAGACAAAAATGCTGCACTCTTTCAAGCGCAGCAAGTGACCTGCTTACAAACCGTGAATACGATTATCTCGCGAGAGCGGCACCCCATTCTTCGTCATCCTCGCCCTTGTGGCACTGCTGTCCGGTTTAAATTTTGTAGACATGGTGCACGGTGTTGATTCTACTCGTATTCGAGCGTTTGGCGACGATCTCGAACACGAAGGAGGAGCAACCCCGTGCGGCATCACAATAGCGTCTTTCATGATCTTTTGAAGCGCGTTCCATGGTCGGCTTTTGACAGGCTTGTGGAGGAACATGGGGCCGACAAACATGTTCGGCGGCTCTCGACGCGGACACAGTTGATCGCCCTTTTGTACGGCCAATTGGCCGGTGCGGTGAGTTTGCGCGAGATCGCCGGCGGTTTGGAAAGTCATGCGGCGCGTCTTTACCATCTCGGTGCGCGTCCGGCCTCGCGCTCGACGCTTGCCGACGCCAATGCGAAGCGTTCAAGCGCGGTGTTTGCCGGCCTGTTTGCTGAACTGGTGGCAAGGGCAGGACGCGGCCTGCGCCGGGCGGCCGGTGAGGCCACCTATCTGATCGACGCGACTGGGGTCCGCCTGAGTGGAGCGGGAAGCGACTGGGCGCGGTTTTCCCATCAGGCCTGCGGTGCCAAGGTCCATATCGTCTATGATGCGCTGGCCGAACGGCCGATCTACGCGGCGGTGACGCCTGCCAATGTCAATGACATCACCGCAGCCAAGGTCATGCCGATCGAAGCGGGCGCCACCTATGTCTTCGATCTCGGCTATTATGATTTCGGCTGGTGGGCCAGAATGGACAAGGCCGGATGCCGGATCGTCACGCGGTTCAAGTCGCATACGCCGCTGGCCGTAACGCGCGAACAACCGCTCAACAGCAACGGCACCATCCTGTCCGACCGCATCGGCCTGTTGCCAGCCCGCCAGGCGAAAAACCGCAAGAACCCGTTTGGCGATCCCGTGCGCGAGATCAGTGTCAGGACACAAACAGGCAAGGTTTTGCGGTTGCTCACCAACGATCTCGATGCGCCAGCGGACGAGATCGCCGATCTCTACAAGCGCCGTTGGGCGATCGAACTGTTCTTCCGCTGGGTCAAGCAGACGCTAAAGATCCGGCATTTTCTCGGCAATAGCGAGAACGCGGTCCGTATCCAGATTGCCGCCGCCCTCATCGCCTATCTGCTGTTGCGCATGGCCCAGGCCGATCAGACAAACGTCCAGAGTCCGCTCGCCTTCGCCCGCCTCGTGCGCGCCAATCTCATGCATCGCCGCCGAACCGACAGCCTCACAAAGCCACCACCCAGCCCATCAAACGACACAGGACAGATGACCTTGAGCGGGTTGGGATTTTAAACCGGACAGCAGTGCCCTTGTGGCGGGGATCCAGTGACCCGACGTCTGTCGGGTCAAAAGACTCTTTCAGCTCAAGGACTTGAACTGGCTGGATTCCTGTGACGAGCACAGGAATGACGGAGGGTTTGGCAATTGCATGGTTTCCCAAGTGATCTGCAAAATGGTCAGAAAACAACTTAATCAGCATTAAGTAAGATTAGACTTACAGTGGACGGTGAAGGTTAAGGCAGGCGTGTCTTGCCAACGGCAACCACCGGGCCGGTTGCCGTGCCGGTCGGCGAGCCGCCGAAGGGCTCGACGCTGACGGCGAGCGTGACGCCTTCGCCGAATTTCGAGCGCAGCTCCGGCGGAATGATGATCTCGCCTTCGCCTGTCTGCGGCAGGATGCCCAGCGACCTGGCCGGATTGTCGCCCTCGATCAACCAGAGTTCCAGCGACTTGGCTTCCGCCTGCTTTGCAGCCACCGGCGTTATTTTCAGCGCGCCGTTGCCAGCATCATATTGTGCCAGAAGATTGATCGTCGTGCTGGCATCGCCAGTCAGTTCAGCCACCAGCGGCTTTGTCTGGCTAACGGGCGTCAAGATGCCGGAAGAGAATGTCGCAACGGTGACAAGACCCGCCACCGATGTCAGCGTCAGCACACGCCAGAGCGCCAGCGAATTCCAGAACCCGCCTGCGGCAACAACTGGTCTCGCCTGCTCAGCAAACAGGCGGCGCTCGACGGCGACCAGCACCTGCGGCGGCGGAGTAATGGGCTCATAAGCATCGTTGAAAGAGGTGAGATTGCTCTGCCAGTGATTGACCATGGCCGCAAACGCACCATCGAGAACGATACGCGCCTCGACCTTTCGGCGATCGTCGGCAGACAGAACACCCAGCACATACTCGCCCGCAATCACCTGGTCGCGACGGGAATCTCCGCTTTCGGGGTTCTGTGTGGTCATCGCTCCATGCACTCTCTGAGTTTCAACAGGCTGCGGCGCAGCCATGTTCGCATCGTGTTCAGCGGCGTGCCGAAAAGTTCGGCCAGTTCCTGGTAGCTCAATCCCTCGACATAGGCCTTGCGCACGGCATCGGCGCGGTCTGCCTCGAGTTCATTCATGCAATTGTCGATCCGCCGGCCCTCCGCCGTATTGATGGCGGTTTTTTCCGGGTCTGGCGCAGAATCTGCCAGATCATAAGCCTCGTCAATCGTGTTTGCCACCGGCTTTCGCGCCCGCAGGTGATCGATCGCATGATTGCGCGCAATCGCCGAAAGCCAGGACATCGGATTGGTGTCGCCGCTGGCATAACGGTCCGCCCGCTGCCATATCTTGATGTAGATTTCCTGCAAGGCTTCTTCCGCTTCCGTCCGGTCTCTCAAGATACGGACGCAAATGGCAAAAAGTTTCGGGCTTGTTTGCCGGTAAAGAGCGGAGAACGCCGCGCGGTCCCTGAGCGAGACCCGGCCGATCAGCGTGGAGATGTCGTCTGTGGTCATTGATACTCCGGTCCTCGTCCTCAATCGCGAACATAGAGCACAAGGCTGGGGATAAAAAGGGGAGTTGCACGAGATTAAAACGGTTGCAGCAACCTATGTCACACCGGCTTTATCTTTGCCCCGGATCATTCCCTCCAGGGGAAACTTGCGCTAAACAGCACCCGGCTAATTTCGAGGTATTTCCATGTCCGCATCCGAAAGCGAAATCCAGGCAAATCTTCTCGCCAAGGCGCTGCCCTATATGCAGCGCTACGAGAACAAGACGATCGTCGTCAAATATGGCGGCCACGCCATGGGCAATGCCGAGCTTGGCAAGGCCTTTGCCGCCGATATCGCGCTTTTGAAACAGTCTGGCGTCAACCCGATCGTCGTGCACGGCGGCGGCCCGCAGATCGGCGCGATGCTGACGAAAATGGGCATCGAATCGAAATTCGAAGGCGGTCTGCGCGTCACCGACCAGAAGACCGTCGAGATCGTCGAGATGGTTCTGGCCGGCTCGATCAACAAGGAAATCGTCGCGCTGATCAACCAGACCGGCGAATGGGCGATCGGCCTTTGCGGCAAGGACGGCAACATGGTCTTTGCCCAGAAGGCCCGCAAGACCGTCATCGATCCCGACAGCAACATCGAACGTGTGCTCGACCTCGGCTTCGTCGGCGAAGTGACGGAAGTCGACCGCACCCTGCTGGATCTTCTCGCCAAGTCCGAAATGATCCCGGTCATTGCCCCGGTCGCCCCCGGCCGTGACGGCGCCACCTACAACATCAACGCCGACACTTTTGCTGGCGCCATTGCCGGTGCACTGAACGCAACCCGCCTGCTGTTCCTTACCGACGTTCCCGGCGTGCTCGACAAGAAGGGCGAACTGATCAAGGAACTCTCGGTCGCGGAAGCCCATGCCTTGATCAAGGACGGCACGATTTCCGGCGGCATGATCCCCAAGGTCGAAACCTGCATCGAAGCGCTTTCCCGCGGGGTCGAAGGCGTCGTCATTCTGAACGGTAAGACGGCACATTCGGTGCTGTTGGAGATCTTTACCGAGCATGGTGCGGGAACGCTGATTGTTCCGTGAGGGGCGGCAGATAGGTCGACTAAGTTCGCCGAAAGCCGCCGTTTTTGGCCCGGCAGGCGCCGTCGAAGTGACGGATCGCAGCCCCCACTTCCGTCATCAAGTCAGTTGTCGGGGGCCGCTTGGGCGTCACGTATTCTTGCATTTGCGATAGTGATGATCTTCCGCATGATGGCGCCGAGCGCCAGGCGCTTTGGTTTTCCGGCGGACAGGAAGGCCTTGTATGCGGTGGCGAGCGGGTTGTCGCCACGGATGGCAGTGAGGGCTGCGATGAACAGTGCTGGCCGGAGATGCCGGCGTCCGCCGCAAACTGCCCGATAGCCATTCAGCTTTCCACTGTCTCTGGGATGCGGCGCGCATCCGGCCAGACTGGCCGCCTGCCGGCGGTTGATGCTGCCGAGTTCTGGCATGGCGGCGATCAGAAGTGCTGCGATGGTGGCGCCGATGCCGGGCACGGAGCGCAAAGCCTTTTCACGGCGCCGCAGCCCGGTGTCATCGCGGATGAGAGTTTCGATCTGCGCCTCGATGAGAGCAATGCGTCGGTCGAGCTCGGCGATATGGTCTTCGATATCGGCTGCGATCATGGCACTGCGGGGCGCCTTGAGCCGGTTTTTTTCCTGAACCCGCATGGCAACGAGATCGGTGCGGCGGGCACTCAACAGCCGCACCTGGCTCTGGCTGGCCTGCGGCGGCTGCCAGCGGACCAGGGTTTGACTGCGGTCGAGGCCATACTGCGCCAGCCAGCGCGCATCGATGGCATCCGTCTTGGCCCGCTTGCCGAAGGAACGGATATAGGCCTTGACCTTGGCGGCGTCGGCGCGGTGGGCGGAAATTCCAAGCGCCATCAGCACGGCAAGTACCTGGTCCTCATATCCCCCGGTTGCCTCGCAGACCGCCAGAATGTCTGTCCGTCCGCCATAGGCCTGAAGGGCAGAATGCAGGGCGTCGCGGGTATTGCCGATCGTCAGGGGGTGGCCAGTCAGGCTGTCGAACAGGGTGACGCTGTCACAGGACACGTCGAGACCGAGAACGGACTGGATTTTGTCATCGTCTGTCATCATGATGCTCCATGCTTTGCATTGTCTGCGGGCGCATCGTCGCGATGGCCCATTCAAGTCAGCAAGCGATGCGAGGCTGGAGCGGCAGTGTCCCCTGATGACGGCGGTCGCAAGGACCTATTCCTGTACGGGCGCCTGCCGCGGCGATCCCCGGGATGGCCATCCCGGGGATCGCATCGCCAACCTCAAGAGCAGTAAAGCACGAAAGTCACAGACAATTCCTGTGCCTGTCACAGGAATCCAGCCACGCGACGTCCGTCGCGTGAAAGAAGTCTTTCAGCGGCGCAGACGCGCCGCTACTGGATCCCCGCCACGCGGGCGAGGATGACGGGAGTGGGGGGCGCTGCTCCCAAAACCGATGCACGGCGCGCTCCGCAAAGCCCAAGCCCCTCAGCGCGCCTGATAAATCCCGCTCGCCTCACCTTTCAGCCACTCTATCATCGCCCGGTAGGGCCCCGGCCCATAGCTGATCCGCGCCACACCCAGTCCGGCCAGCGCTTTCACATCCATGCCCGGCCGCATCATGATGTTGACCGGCAGCGCCACCGCCTCGCAGACCCGTCCGATCAGGTCCGGGTTCGATAATCCCGGCACGAAGAAGCCGCTGGCGCCAGCCTCGGCGTATGCCGCCGCCCGCTCGATCGCCTCGTCGACCAGCGGTGCATGCCGTACAGGATCGGAGAGTTTTAGGAAAAGGTCGGTACGGGCATTGATGAAGAAGGGAATGCCCTTTTCGTCGGCCTTGGCCCGGATCGCCTTGGTCCGCGCGGCCTGCGCCTCAAGCGTGTGCAGCCCGCTACCGCCGACCACCTGATCCTCAAAATTGATGCCGACGGCGCCGGTATCGATGACATGGCCGACATTCTCAGCGGTGACGTCAGCATCTTCGGCGTAGCCACCCTCGAAATCGATCGACACCGGCAGATCAGTGGCAGCAACGATGCTGCGGGCAATATCGACGAGCTGCTGCATCGGGATTTGCTGGCCGTCGCCATAACCGTTGGCATCAGCGACCGACCAGCTTCCGGTTGCCAATGCCTTGGCTCCGGAGGCCGCCACGGCCTTTGCCGTGCCCGCATCCCAGATATTGTAGAGCACCACCGGATCGCCCTTGCGGTGCAGTTCCTTGAAGGCCTTTGCCTTGTCCGTCTGGTTCATCGTCTTTCCTCCGAAAACAATCCTGTGGGCCTCATCCTGCCTTCATGCCGCAAAAGCCACTGCTTGCGCCAGATGCCGCCGCCATATCCCGTCAGCGAACCGTCTGAACCAATGCAGCGGTGGCAGGGAATGACAATCGAAATCTGGTTGGCGCCATTGGCCTTGGCAACCGCCCGGACGGCCTTCATCCTATCCACTTCGCAGGCAATATCACCATAGGATAGTGTCTCGCCCGGCGGAATATCCTGCAGCCTTGCCCAGACCTGCTTCTCGAACGCCGTCCCGTTCAGAGCCAGCGGCGTCTTGAACGCGCCTGGCTTTCCAGCGAAATAGTCCGAAAGCTCAGTTTCGATCTGCGCGATCGGCGGCGTCTTTCCCGGTGCAACGGAAGAGCGCGTGTTCTGTTTCAGCTTTTCCATCTCGGCCGGCAGCCCCTTGCGGTCGTGAAACTCCAGCAGATGCAGGCGTGTCTCGTCGGCCACCGCGACCATCGGCCCAAGCGGCGTTTCCATCCAGTCGGCATAAAGCAGCGTCCGGCCCTGCGACATCGCCGGTGCTCCGCCGATCAGCCGGGCGAAGGCGGCGCGAAAGCCGCTTGGCGATTCGTAGCCCGCCTCCATTTGCGCATCGATGACGCGGCCACCTTCGGCCAGATGCCGCGCCGCCGCCCCGAGCCTGCGATGCCGGGCGAGATCGAGGAAGGTGATGCCGAGATGACGCTTGAAGGCCCGGCGCACGGTCGAAGGATCATAGCCGCGCCGGATCAGATCGGTCTCCGTCCAGCGCCGTTCCGGATCGGCGTCGAGCGCCTGCATCAGGCCGTCAACGATCGCGTCCTTGCCGCCAGCCGTTTCCAGCGGGCGGCAGCGCAGGCAGGGCCGAAAACCCGCGTCCAGACAGGTGCCGATCGAATCGACGAAGATGGTGTTCTCCCGCCGGGGCTTTCGCGCCGGGCACGAGAGGCGGCAGAAGATGCCGGTGGTTTTGACACAGACGAAGGCCGAGCCTTCATAGTCGGTGCTGCGCGACAAAAGCGCGTCATAGAGGGTGTCTTCAGGGGGGAGATCAAACAGCATGATCCCTTTTACCACCGCAGCATTTTACGCGCCGCCGAAAATCGGGCGCCTATTCTTTAAAGGATCAGCAGCATCACCACGCCAAGCACGATCAGCAGGCAGCCGAGAACCTCCAGCTTGTTGATCCATTCGCGGAAGATGAACACGGCGGACGCAAAGGTGAACAGCATTTCCACCTGTGCCACCACCTTGACGATGGCCGCCTGCTGCAGCGTCATCGCCATGAACCAGCCGAAGGAGGCCGAGGCTCCGGCAAAGCCGACCAGCAGGCCCGGCCGCCAGGCCTTGACCACCCGTTTCAACTCGTCCGGCTCGCGCATCAGGATCCAGACCAGCATCGTCACCGTCTGCAACAGGATGACGAAGCCGAGCGTAAAACTCGCCTGCATGACGAAATCCGACTCAGGCAGACTGGGAGCGAGCGCCAGCGAGGCCGAGCGGTAGGAGACGGCCGAGAGGCCAAAGAACGTGCCCGACAAGAGCCCAATGCCCGCCGTCTGGGTGAATACCGACGTCACCAGAGACTTGACGCTGAGCGGCGTCCTTGCCACCGAAATGATCATCACGCCGACAACGGAGATGGCGATGGCGACCAGCGTTCCCCGGCTTGCGGCCTCACCGAGAAAGATCAGCGCAAACAGCGCCGCCTGCGCCGGCTCGGTGCGCGAATAGGCGGTACCGACGGCAAAGTTGCGGAAGGAAAACAGGTGTACGAGCAGGAAGGTCGCGGCGATCTGCGACAGCCCGCCGATCACCGCCCAGAGGAAGAAATGCGCATCCGGAACCGGCAGCGGCCGGTCGAACCCGCGCCAGAGGACCGCCAGATAGATCAGCGCGAACGGTACGCCGTAACCAAAGCGCACGAAGGTCGCCCCGGTCGTGCCCATCACGCCCTTCAGGTGTTTTTGCATGGCGGAGCGGATGTTCTGCAGGAAGGCAGCCGCGATGGTGATGACGATCCAGGTTTGCATCTTTGCGGGCTAGCATGCCGCAGCGCCGGAATCCATCACCGCCCAACGGTAAACCTTCACTTGTCGCGCTTACGCAACAACACCGGTAGCGGCCTGGCAGCGGGCCGTCGAAATGGCCGTTGACGAGGAAATCGCCTTTGCCGCCCGCCTGGCCTGGCCGTGTGCGCATATTTCCCATTTGCCTCCGCTGCGACCCATGGCATAACGCGCCCATGACCCAGCTCGACCGCCTGCCGACCCAAGCCGATTTCGCCCATGTCACCGATTGGGTGTTCGATCTCGACAACACGCTTTATCCGCATCACGTCAATCTGTTCTCGCAGATCGACCGCAACATGACGGCCTATGTCGCAGCTTTGCTGACGCTGGACCCAGTGGCGGCCAAGGCGTTGCAGAAGGAATATTATCGCGATCACGGCACCACCCTGCAGGGCCTGATGATCCACCACGGCATTGATCCCAACGAATTTCTGCAGAAGGCGCATGCAATCGACTATTCCGTCGTTCCGGCCGATCCGGCGCTTGGCGAAGCCATCAAAGCGCTGCCGGGCCGCAAGTTCATCTTCACCAATGGCAGCGTCAAGCATGCCGAGATGACGGCGCGTGCGCTCGGTATCCTCGATCATTTCGACGATATTTTCGATATCGTCGCCGCCGAATATGTGCCCAAGCCCGCCGGTGATACCTATCACAAGTTCATGAGCCTGCACCGGGTCGACACCAAGCATGCAGCCATGTTCGAGGACCTGCCACGCAATCTGGTGGTGCCGAAGACGCTGGGCATGAAGACGGTTCTCCTGGTGCCGCGCAATTTCGAATACGAGTTTGCCGAAGCCTGGGAAAAGACGGAGGACGGAGCAGCACAGGTCGATTACGTCACTGAAGACCTGACAGGCTTCCTCAACCGGCTTCTGTCCGAGGGCTGACATCGGCCTTCGGAACACAGTTTCGACATGGAAAAACCCCTTTCCTGTCAAAGGTTTAAATTACCAAAGTTTAACTGGCGATCCGCGTCAGGCTGTCTATCTTCCACTCAGGGACAATGATCACTGAAAGGATTTCGACATGCGCAAGAACACTTTGATTCTCGGAGCCGTCGCCGCCAGCCTCGTGCTCACCGGCTTTGTAGCCCCCACCTTCGCCGCCAAGCAAAAGCCGACGCCGGAGCAGCGGAGCGAATGGATGATCAAGCGTTTCGATACCAACGGCGACAACAAGGTCTCGCTGGACGAGTTTCATGCCGGCACGGCAGCAGCCTTCAAGACTTTCGATGCGGATGGCAACGGCCAGGTTACCCGCGAGGAAATCAAGGCGCAGCGCAAGGCTCACGGCCAGGAATGGCGGACTGCCAAGGAAAAGACCGGCGCTGACAAGACTGCTGCGATGGAAAAGCTCAGGGAAGCACGACCGATGCTGCCCGGCATCCGGCATAAGGGCTTCAAGCGCGCCGATACCGACAAAAACGGCTCGCTCAGCCTGGCCGAAGTGACAGCGCGGGCCGACGCGATGTTCAAGCGCCGCGACACCAATGGCGACGGCGTCATCGACGCCTCGGACTTTACCAAGACCAAGAAGATCTGATTGTTATCGCCCCGGCCGACGAACGGCCGGGGCGTTCAGACTACTGACGAACCCTGAAGCCGATATTTGACGAAAGCTTCACCCCATTCTCCGTCATCCTCGCCCTTGTTGTGGGGATCCAGCGACCCGACGTCCGTTGGGTCAAAAGACTTTTTTCAGCTCAAGGACTTGAGCTGGCTGGATGCCCGCCACGAGGGCGAGCATGACGGAGAAAATTAGGAGCCGCCCTACAGAGATTGCAGTTCGTCAGCATTCAGCGCCCGTTCAAGCGAACCGGATCGCCCGCCGGAAGTGCGGATAGCTCCAGTCCAGCACCAGCATCACCACCAGTGAGAGACCGACCAGCGGAAAGATGATGCCGCCGATGGCCAGGAGCGCGATCAGGCCGCGAAATACCCGCTTGTCCGAAGGCATTGGCGGCACGCCCAGCGAGCCTTTTGGCCGGCGCTTCCACCACATGATACCGGCCGACACCGCCAAAAGCACGATGGCGAGGCAGGCAGCAAGCAGCCCCAGCTGGTTGGCGAGCCCGAATTGCTGGCCCATATGAACGTTGATGCCCCATTCCAGCGCCCGGCCGACCGGGCCGTAATCCGCATAGCTCATGTCGATCAGCGGCTTGCCGCTATACTGGTCGAGATGCACCACCCGCTGCTGCGCAACATCGTCCGGATAGACGGAACCGGTATAAACACCTTTCGCCGTCGCCGGAATATTGACGGCATAGCCGTGGTGCAGGCCGAGTCCGTCGAAAGTGGCAACGGCCTGATCGAGACCGATCGGCGTGGCGCCCTGCCCAGTTGATTCCGGCACCTGTGCCTGCTCCAGCGACCACGTCGTCTTGGCAACATGATCGAGATGCTCGCCGGACATCGGCACGCCAGTGCGCACGCCGGCCGGATAGCCGAAATTGCTGCCATTGGCCCATTCATTGACCTTCTCGCCCCAGACGCCGGACCAAGGCATGCCTGTCACCGCCAGAAAGACGATGAAGAAGCCGACGAAAATGCCGCTGACCGCATGGGTGTCGCGCCAGAACACCCGCCGTTTCGGCGTGCCGCGCACACGGAGCACCCCGCCCGTCTGGCTGCGCGGCCACCAGAGGTAGATGCCGGTGGCGACCAGAAGCACCGACCAACCTGCGGCGATCTCGATCAGCGACCGCGCAAACGAGCCGAAATATTTGAGGCTGTGCAGCGTGCGGATGGTCCACATGATGGTGCCGCGATCAGGAAGCGCGCCCAGCACCTTGCCGTCATAGGGATTGACGTAAACAGCCAGTTTTCCGGCCGTTGACGAATTGACGGTGATCTCGACCGAATCCACCGGCGAAGGCGGGTCGGTATATTTGACCGCCTTGCCGGGATAGGCGGCCAGCGCTGCTGCGACCATCGCCGAGGGTGCGGCTGTGACGGTGTTCTCCTGAACCTCGACCCGTTTCAAGTCCGCGTAAACAAGACCATCGATCTCGTCGCGGAACAGGTAGAGCGCGCCAGTGACGGCCAGCGTGATCAGAAAGGGCAGGACCAGAAGGCCCGCATAGAAATGCCAACGCCAGACGGCGCGGTAAAGGTCGGACGGCGAACGCACCGCAACAGCGGCGTCGGCGCGGCCGATGGTGAAATCGGACATGGGTATCTCCAGATGAGCAAAGATAGCGGCCGCCGCCTCGCGAGCGGCCATAATTCAAAACGTCATGCGGAGATGGACGGAGGCGCCCTGGCTTCAGCGAAGAAACTGCGAAGAACAACCCGTGGCACAGGCTTTGCGGCGAAGTAGACGTCAGCCACGACGCCGGAAACGGGAGTGACGATATCGATCGAACGGCCGGGCAAGGCGGGCGTATAGCCAGCCGCCAGCTGGCACAGCGTGCCGCAGAGGTCGCGCGCTGCCTTGGACGGCCCGCCGTCCGGCAAGCTCTGCTGCGGCCCGTCCTGATGTCCAATGCAGAGGATGTTGAACGGATCGACGGCAGCACTTGCCATCGTTCCATGCGCAACACCGGAGAGAAGCCCCTGCATCAAGAGCATAGCAGCGAACAGCACGGCAATCGCGCCGGCCGACACTCCATCTCTCAAGACAAGCCGCAGGGTTTTCATCCCGGCTCATTGCCATAGCTGCGACCGCCTGTCACTGCGACACAACGCCAGTTACGGGAATTTTGCTGAGGTCTTCAAACGCTGATCGCTGAGGGACCGATCAGCGCAAATCGGACCGGCCGGCGTCTCAATGACGCCGCTTAGCACCGGTCAGCTTGATCTCGCCCTCATCCTCGCCGTCCCAGTAATGCGCCCTGACGGCGCTGACCTTGATCAGGACCAGACCCTTGGTATTGACGCCGTCCTTGAACCACTCGTCGAGATCCTTCGTCCAGTGTTCCTTGAACACGCCCTTGTCCTTGATGACATCGGCCTCGCCTTCGACCGCGACCATGAAGGCCTTCTTGCCCTGAAAGGACAGGGCAACTTTCGAGTTGCGCTTGATGTCGTCGACCATGCGCGATTTTTCCCAGGTGAAATAGTAGGAATCGCCGTCGTAATCGACTTCACCATTGTTGCTCATCGGACGCCCGGCGATGGCGCCGCCGTCGGTATGGGTCGATAGCATGGCGATATCGATATCGCGCATTTTGGAGGCTATGTCGGAAAGGCTCTTCGAAGGCATGATCGTCTCCCGTGTCGATGAATGACGGGAAAACGCAGCCCGCGCCGATTGGTTCAAACGCGGGCTGGAGAAGATGGGATTGTGATCGATTTTACCGCGCGCCGGATGCCACCGGCACCGTGGCCGGATCGACCGTCTCGTAGAATTTCGCGATGATGTCCCAGGCCTCGTCGGCAGTTTCGACGAACTGGATGAGATCGAGATCATCCGGCGCGATGGTGCCGAAATCGGCCAGAGCCTGGAAATCGATGACGCTGCGCCAGAACTTCTCGCCGAACAGGATCAGCGGCACCAAAGCCATGCGGCCCGTTTGCATCAGCGTGATCGTTTCGAACAGTTCGTCAAACGTGCCGAAGCCACCCGGAAAAACCGTGACGGCCTTGGCGCGCAACAGAAAGTGCATCTTGCGGATGGCAAAGTAATGGAAGTTGAACGACAGGTCCGGGGTCACATAACGATTGGGCGCCTGCTCGTGCGGAAGCACGATGTTCAGCCCGATCGATGGCGCGCCGATGTCGTCGGCACCACGATTGCCGGCTTCCATCACGCCCGGTCCACCGCCGGTGGTCACGACATATTCCTTGTAGCCGGACTGGGCCGAATGCAGCGAGCAGAGGCGGGCAAATTTGCGCGCCTCCTCGTAGTAAACCGAGGCGGCTGTCAGGTTCTGGCGCTGGGTGTCGTTCTTCGCCGCCCAGGCATCGCCGCCCGGCTCGGGAATGCGGGCACCGCCAAACATCACCACCGTCGAATTAATGCCGCGTTCGGCCATGATCATTTCGGGCTTCAGCAGTTCCAGCTGCAGCCGCATGGGGCGCAGCTCTTCTCGGCCCATGAAATCATCGTCCGTATAGGCGAGCCTGTAGGAGGGTGACATCGATTGTGGTGTCTGCGGAACGCCTGCCGCGCGCTGGCGGGTCTGCTGGCTATCGACCAAAGGGTCCCAGACCCCATCCTTGCGCCGCAGATTCCGCTTCTTCATTCTTGTCATGTCAAACTTTCCTGCCGCAAACCGACAGCAAATCATCGCTGCCGGATGCTCCTTTCAACATCCCGGTCGCTACGGATCAAATCACCCGTGCCCATTCCGGGACATACAGCTTCATCCAGCCCAGACCGCAACCGAAAACCACTTCAATTTTTCGGGATCATGCTCTAGAGCAGATTACGATAGCCGCCGAAGTTTAAGGAATTCCGATGACGACCCATGATCTCGCCTCCCTGTCGCAGACCATCGACACCGCTTTTGACAACCGCGATACCGTCACCATCAACACCAAGGGCGAGATCCGCGATGCGGTGGATACGGCACTTGACCTGCTTGACGGCGGCAAGGTGCGCGTGGCCGAACGCGGCACGGACGGCAACTGGACCGTCAATCAATGGCTGAAGAAAGCCGTTCTCCTGTCGTTCCGGCTGAATGACATGGAAGTCGTCAAGGGCGGCTCTGGCCAGTCCACCTGGTGGGACAAGGTTCCTTCGAAATTCGAAGGTTGGGGCGAAAACCAGTTCCGGCAAGCTGGCTTCCGCGCCGTGCCGAACGCGATCGTTCGCCGCTCCGCCTATATCGCCCCCAACGCCATCCTGATGCCCTCCTTCGTCAATCTCGGCGCCTATGTCGGCGAAGGCACGATGGTCGATACCTGGGCAACGGTCGGTTCCTGCGCCCAGATCGGCAAGCATGTGCACCTGTCCGGCGGCGTCGGCATCGGCGGCGTGCTGGAACCGATGCAGGCCGGCCCAACGATCATCGAGGACAATTGCTTCATCGGCGCCCGCTCGGAAGTGGTCGAAGGTTGCATCGTCCGCGAGGGCTCGGTTCTCGGCATGGGCGTGTTCATCGGCAAGTCGACCAAGATCGTCGATCGCGCCACCGGCGAAGTCACCTATGGCGAAGTGCCGCCCTATTCCGTCGTTGTAGCCGGCTCGATGGGCTCCGGCGCTGTCATGCCGAACGGCGTGGTTGCCCCGAACCTCTACTGCGCCGTCATCGTCAAGCGCGTCGATGAAAAGACCCGCTCGAAGACCGGCATCAACGAACTTCTGCGAGACTAATCCCTATGCGCACGGAGGGGCAGCAGAGCATGTCCTGGCTGTTCTTCAGCCCCTCCGGCCGCGTCAGCCGCCTGCCCTATCTGCTCGGCTGGCTATTCTGGGCCGCGGCCAGCGGCTTCGTGCTGTCCCGCGTATTCGCCCATCAGGGCAACGATATTCCGCTGGCACTCTGGACCCTGATCCTCGTCGTCACCGCCCTTGTCTCCACCGCATCGATCGCGTTGATGACCATCAAGAGGCTGCACGATATCGGCTATCCCGGCCACCTCGCCATCTGCCTGTTCATTCCCGTGCTCAGCCCTGTCCTCTTCATCGCACTCTGCCTCTGGCCGGGCACCGATGGGGCGAACGACTACGGCCGCTGACTGGCGGAGACGGCAAGGCTGCCTGGAAGTGGCGGCTATTGCTGCGGCATCTGGAAGGTGAAGCGAGTTTCGGCCGGTGTCGATGTGACCAGCAGCTTGCCCTTGTGGGCCTTGGCGATTTCCGAGGCGATATAGAGCCCAAGACCGAGCCCCTGCAGGTTCGTCTTGGCCGAAGCGCGCACAAACGGCTTGAACAGGTCCTTGACCACCGCTTCCGGGATCGGCTCACCGGCATTGGCCACCGCAATCTCGAAAAGGCCACCCGATGTCGTAGATCGCACCCGAATCGGCGCTTCCGGATCGCCGTGGGTCAGCGCATTGGCCAGAAGGTTGGACAGCAACTGGCCGATCCGGCCCTCGTCGCAGCGGACCATCGCCTCCGTCAGGTCAGCCTCAATCCGCCGGCCCGGATTGGCCAGAATCAGTTCCGCGACAACCTGTTCCAGAACCGGCCGGAGCGGCACGCGGTCTGCCTGCTCGATGGAAATGCCGCCGCCCAGCCTGCCGCGGGCGAAATCGAGCACGTTGTCGATCAGGCCCGACATCCGCGAAATGCTGTTCTGCATCAGCCCGAGCACCGTCTTGCTTTTATCGTCCGTGACCGAGCGCTGCAACATGCGGGTGCCGGCATCGAGCGATGCCAGCGGATTGCGCAGATCGTGGCCGAGCACGGCAATGAACTGCTCGCGCAGCTCGCTGCCCTGCCGCTCCTGGTCGATGCGGTCGTGCGCGTCGAGATGAAAGGCGATCAGGTTGGCAAACAGCTGGAACATACCGGTGATCTCAGGCGTGTTCAGCGTGCGCGGCACCGTATCGATGGCGCAGAGCGTCCCAAAGAACGACCCGTCGGCAAGCATGATCGGCACGGAGATGTAGCTCTGCAAGCCGTAGTGCGCCGGTGTATGATGACCGGAATAGGTCGGGTCCTCGGCGACATTGTCGATGATCACCGGCTCATGATGATCACGGATTTCATTGCAGATCGTCGTTTCGATCTTCAGCTCGCCGCCCGGCTCCAGACCGAAAGCCAAATTGTCCTGAACGCCGCAGGCAATCCACCGGTCGGCGGTGACCCGCGCCACCGCCGCAAAGCGCATGCCTGTCGTCCTGCAAACCACATCGAGAATGGTCGGCACGGCGGTGATCTGTGCGATAGCGTCAACCGCAGCGGCGGGATTGTCGTTCAATGCATGACTTTCGATAGGAGGCATTCAAAGCGGTTCCCTCTTTCTCTGCGGAATGCACCTCAGATGCAAGTCTGATGATGGAAAGGGCGGCGACAACCGCCGCCCTGCGGCATCATGCCTTGGCTTCGAACGGCTGCGGACGGCGCGCTGCCCCCTGCCGCTCCAGCATCCAGCCCGGATATTCCGGCGGCAGGGCGCTGACGGCGTCGAGCTTGGCAAGATCGTCGGCATCGAGCCTCAGCTTCACCGCCTTCAGGTTTTCCTCCAGCTGTTCCACCCGCTTGGCGCCGATGATGACGCTGGTGACGAAGGGCTTGGCCAGGATGAAGGCGAGCGCCACTTCGGCGACACTGGCACCATGCTTTTCCGCAACCTCGCGCATGGCGGCGACACAGGCCCAGGCCCGGTCCTTGTCAACCGGCGGAAAGTCGAAGCTGGCCCGGCGGCCTTCGCCATTGCCCGGTGCGCCCGGTCCATACTTGCCCGACAGCAACCCGCCGGCAAGCGGCGACCAGACCATCAGGCCCATCTTTTCCTCGTTGAGCAACGGCACGATATCCCGCTCCAGATCGCGCCCGGCGATCGAATAATAGGCCTGCAACGTCTCGAACCGGGCAAAGCCCTTGCGCTCGGAAACACCCAGTGCCTTCGCAATCCGCCAGGCCTGCCAGTTGGACATGCCGACATAACGGACTAGCCCGCTCGTGACCAGATCGTCCAGCGTCCGCAGTGTCTCGTCGATCGGCGTTACCGTATCGGTTCCGTGTATCTGATAGAGGTCGATGTGATCCATCTGCAGCCGGTCCAGGCTCTCCTCGACCGAGTCCATGATATGGCCGCGCGAGGCGCCGCGATCGTTCGGGCCGTTGCCCATCTGGCCAAAGACCTTGGTGGCGATCACCACGTCCTTGCGCTCGACACCGAGATTGATCAGCGACTGCCCGAGCAGCCGTTCGGACTCACCGGCAGAATAGACATCGGCCGTATCGATGAAATTGACGCCGGCGGCCAGAGACCGCTCGACGATCCGGTCGGCCGCATCCTGATCGACACCGGCGATACCGCCCCAGAAGGCGCCTTCGGCCGATCCGAAGGTCATCGTTCCCAGGCAGATTTCCGAAACGAACAGGCCGGTATTGCCAAGCTGATTGTAACGCATGGGGTACTCCATAGTTCTCTTGAAATGAAGGGGACGGAAGGGCCCGGCAGCGCGGGCAATGCTTTTGAGGAAAGTAGGGCGCAACGGCTGCGTTGCCACCCCGGGGACTTTCGAACGCCGCTCTGCGCGTCCAAAACGGTTTTTGCTATTCGGCCGCGGCCTGCGTGCGCAGCATCGAGACATCGCGCAGCGGCGACTGGCCGTAGAAACGGGTATATTCCAGTCCGAACTGCGACGGGCTCTGATAACCGACGGTATGCCCGGCCATGCCGGCGTCCATGTTGTCGACCAGCATCAGCCGGCGCGCCTCGTTGAGCCGCAATTGCTTCTGGTACTGCATCGGCGTCATCGCCGCGACCGCCTTGAAATGATGATGCAACGACGAAACGCTCATGCCGCAATGGTCGGCCAGATCCTCGATCCGCAGCGGCCGGACATAGTGTTCACGCAGCCAGGCGATTGCCTTGGCGACCCGGTTCCCCGGGCTGTCGGCCGTGGCAATCTGGATCAAGCGCGGCCCGTACGGTCCCGTCAAAAGACGATAGAGAATTTCCTGTTCGACGAGGGGCGCCACGCCTGCAATGTCGTTCGGAGTATCAAGGAGTTTCAAGTACCGGAGTGTCGCGTCCACCAGGGCTGGCGATGCCTTGTGGACGACAAGACCCCGCATGCCATCGGCCGTTGCCGCGACGGATGGAACGGCGATCCGCTGCAGCACCTCGCGCAGCCGGTCGGGATTGATCACCATGCCAAGCCCCAGATGCGGCGCCTGCGGACTGGCGACGCTGACCCGCGAGATAACCGGCAGGTCAAACGACACCACGACACAATCGCCAACCCCGTAATGATAGACATCCTGCCCGAGCGTCACACTTTTCTGGCCTTGGGCAATGAGCGCGAAGGCCGGCCGGTGTGCCAGGTGCACAGGAGCAGTCGGTGCGGTCTGGCGCCCCAGCAGCAGGTTGTCGATCGCGGTCTCGAACATGCCTGTTCCCGGCGTGTGCCGCGAAATGATCTCAGCGATTTCACCGAAGCGTTCTGTCTGGTTCTGCATGGAGCGGAAACGATACCCTGATGTTCGACTGATCCGAAGCTACTCCGGAATATCGAACCGGGAAATGCCCACTCTCTCACATTTGCAGGATCGCATAGAAATCTCGGAGTATCGTTGTAACGCTATTGCCCTTGTCTGCCGCATGCTTGGCTCATCGGATCAGCAAGTCCGAAGAATCAAGGAAATCGCCATGACCAGATTGACCGGAAAAACCGCCGTCGTCACCGGCGCTGCCAATGGACCGGCGGCCCGGATCGCAGCCCGGCTTGCCGCCGAAGGTGCTGCCGTCATCATCAATGATGTCGCCGATAGCGAAGGTGCATCTCGCGTTGCCTCAGAGATCGTCCGGCGCGGTGGCAGGGCTGTCGCCGTCGAGGGCGATATCTCGAAGGCGCAGGATGTGAAGCGCATCTTCCGGGCCACGATCGAGATTTTTGGCCGGCCTGACATCGTCGTCAACAATGCCGGTATCGTCCGGGTCGACCCGCAACAGGCAGAAGCAGACGCCAACAGGACCTTTGCCGTCAATGTCTTCGGCACATTCCTGATGTGCCAGGAAGCGGCCCGCCAGTTCGCCGGCAAGGGTGGCATCATCATCAATATGAGCGTAATGGCCAATGCCGCTCCGCAGGCAGGAACGCCGGATGCGGAGACGCAGTCCACCATCAGGAGCGCCATCGATATGCTGACACTCGGCCTTGCTCGCGACTTCGCCGAGCGCGGCATTCGTGTCGTCTCGATCGATCCGGCGGGTTTTGACGCAGAAAACCTGTGCAGCCCCGATCTTCCCGAAAAGACCGCACGCCGCATTCCCGCCCTGAAATCGCTGCGCCGCGGCCGCCTGCCCGGCGCCGGCACGCCTGCCGCCTCCGATGATATCGCCTTCATCCGCAACGAACTGGTTGCATCCGCGGGCTGGCGCGGGTGGTGAAGACCGGCCCGTAAAGGCCATCCATACCGGACGTGCGCCGAATGCCTGCGCTCCGGCAAATTTGCGGCCCGGTGCGAGACTGCTGTCAGCCGCGCCGAGCCGCTTCGATCACAGCAACATCGATCTTCTTCATGGTCATCATCGCATCAAAGGCACGCTTTGCTTCACCGCCGCCTGCCGCCATCGCTTCCATCAGGACGCGCGGTGTAATCTGCCAGGACAGACCCCACTTGTCCTGGCACCAGCCACAGTCATTTTCACGGCCACCATTGCCGACAATCGCGTTCCAGTAGCGGTCGGTCTCTTCCTGATCGTCCGTTGAAATCTGAAACGAGAAGGCTTCGTTGTGCTTGATGCCGGAACCGCCGTTCAGGCCAATACAGGCAACACCGGCAACCGTGAACTCAACAACCAATACGTCGCCCTGCTGACCCGATGGATAGTCTCCAGGGGCACGGATGACGGCACCCACCGCACTGTCGGGAAATGTCTCTGCGTAGAAACGGGCGGCGGCCTCGGCGTCTTTGTCATACCAGAGGCAGATGGTGTTCTTTGCCATTGCGGTGTCCTTTCGCGCTTCATTCTCCAATTCCATCAAAGCCGAAAACTAAACCGAATTTTCAGCCCGTCCAAACCAATTCACGAGCACTCTAGGCAGGGGTCGTTCTGGCCCAATTGCGGCATAAGCTGAGTCCGAAGTTTCAAAGACCCCACAGCCGTTGAAATGCCTGCAGAACCATAGCCGTCACATGCTGGCGGGTATTCTAGGCAATGGCGATGATCTCGAGTTCCTGATCACCGGCGCCCACCACATCGCCGACGGCCTTGCCCGTCAAAAGCCGCGCCACCGGCGAGACATAGGAAATCGATCCGGCCTTGGGATCGGCTTCATCCTCGCCGACAATCCGGTAGGTCTGGACACGCCCGTCGTTGCGGCTGAACGTCACCGTGCTGCCAAACGAGACTTTGTCGATCGATGCCGGCGCGGGCATAACCTCGGCCGTATGAACCCGTGCCGCAAAATAGCGCGTATCGCGCAACGGGGTGGCCGCCTGCCTGCGCCGCTCGTTGACGTCCTCGATAGTACTCGTGGCCTCGTAGGCCGCACGGGCTTGGCTGAGTTCCAATTCCAGCGCCTTCAATCCAGCCTCCGTCACCCGGTTCGGGTGCGGCGAAATCGGCCGGTCCGGCAAATGGGTTTCCGCAGCCGTTTCAGCACTATCATCCTTGGCAAAGGCAACACTCAAATCTCAAAACTCCATCTCGACACGATGCGCCCATGCAGGCGCCCAGGGCAAGGGGCCATCGCCCGCATGTTTGTCAGAACCGTCTATCGCAAGACAAGGGATTATCCGCCGATAGTTTACTATCGGTCGAAGGTGCCGCTCACGTTTCGGGTATTTCCCAATAAGCAGCATACCATACACCGAGCCATTATCCTCACATGCCGCAGGAATTCAGACACGGCATTTGAACCGCACGCAATCGCTGCCCAATAACACGTCATCCTCGGGTCAAGCCCCTTGGATGAGGGAGGAAATATGCACCTCCTCAGTGCTCAGCACTCGTCCCGCGTTAGTGGGAGAAAACGGCCTGCCTTCATTTAACTTCAAGCACTTATCGCCCCGTCCTCCTCGCGACCACTACCCACCCCACTTAAAAAATCATCCCCGCAAATCCCCGCGGTTCAGACCCGTGCGATCATCAGTGCGTCCTGTCACGGCGAGACTGCTAGGCGTAGCGGTGAGACAGGGCCGGTGCCGGGTGAAGGACAGACGTAAGCCTTTGTCCGGTGGATGGTCAGAAAGTGGTTTCCCTCCCGTCTGCAAAATGGCGGGGCGTGCCTGTGAGGCACACATGAGGACCGGCGACTGGTGTGTCGAAAGACAGGCCTTTCGCGGCGAGACGGCGAACAGCCGTAAACGCCGCCCCGTATCAAAAGGGCGCCGCCATCCCCGCAGAGAAACCGGAGTTGCCCATCGGCAAACACTGAACGGGGCGCTTGGAAGGCGTCATATAAAAAAACTTAGCTCCGGCACTTTCCAGCGCCCCGGCCAAGTTAGTATCACAAAAAACCACGGCGGATTTTTCCGGGCGTGGCTTGAGGTGTTGACGGGACCGCGAACTCCCTCTTCTCCCTTGCGGGGAGAAGAGGAAAACCCACCTCCCCCTTGAGGGGGGAGGTCGCGACACAGTCGCGGGTGGGGGTGACCGCCGCGAACTCTGCGACCTAAAGCATAAGCCGTAGATCACCCCGCCCCGGCACTACGTGCCGACCCTCCCCCTCGAGGCGAGGGTAAAACTGCCGCGAATGCCAAGTGTAACAGCGTGACAGCCCCGTATGGATCGGCTAAACCAAGCCCCGCGAAACAACAGGCTTTCTTGATGACCGCTATCGATCCCGTCGCCAATCTCTCCGCACTGATCCGCTGCCCGTCCGTGACCCCTGCCGAAGGTGGTGCGCTCACTGCCCTGGAAGCGATGCTGAAGCCGCTCGGCTTCGTTGTCGACCGGGTGACGGCGACCGAGGACGGGACGCCGGATATCGAAAATCTTTATGCCCGCCTTGGCACAGATGGCCCGCACCTGATGTTTGCCGGCCATACGGATGTCGTGCCGGTCGGTGACGAGGCCGCCTGGACGCATGGTCCGTTTTCCGCCGATATCGCTGGCGGCGAAATGTATGGCCGCGGCGCCGTCGATATGAAGGGCGGCATCGCCTGTTTTGTCGCCGCCGTCGCCCGCCATATCGAAAACAACGGGCCGCTCAAGGGATCGATCTCGTTCCTCATCACCGGCGACGAGGAAGGCCCGGCGATCAACGGCACCACCAAGCTGCTCGAATGGGCAGCGGCAAAGGGTGAACGCTGGGACGCCTGCCTGGTCGGCGAGCCGACCAATCCGGACCAGCTCGGCGACATGATCAAGATCGGCCGGCGCGGCTCGCTGTCCGGCACCATCACCGTGCACGGCGTTCAGGGCCATGCCGCCTATCCGCATCTGGCCGACAGCCCTGTGCGCGGCATCCTTTCCCTGACGCAGGCGCTGATGGACCCGCCGTTCGATGGCGGTACCGACACTTTCCAGCCGTCCAATCTCGAAGTGACGACGATCGACGTCGCCAACAGGGCAGTCAACGTCATCCCGTCCAAGGCATCGGCAAGTTTCAACATCCGCTTCAACGATACCTGGGACGCCGACAGCCTGAAGGCGGAGATCATCGCCCGGCTGGATCGTGCCGCCGCAGAGAGCCCGCTTCGTCCCGGCCGCCCGCCGGTCCGCTACGATCTCGTCTGGAGCGAGCGCCCGAGCCACGTCTTCATCACCCGCAACAACGCCCTGATCGCCTCGCTGTCGAAGGCCATAGAGATGGTTACTGACCGCGAGCCAAAACTCTCGACCACCGGCGGAACATCGGATGCGCGCTTCATCAAGGATTTTTGCCCGGTGGTCGAGTTCGGACTTGTCGGCCAGACCATGCACATGGTCGATGAACGGGTCGCCATCGACGACCTCCGAACCCTGACCGGGATCTATGAAGTCTTCATCAGCCGCTGGTTTGGCCATGCCGCAGATTGAGGAAGTCGGGGCCTATCTGAAGGGTGTCTGGCTGCTGATCCTGGGAGACCAGAGCGGCTTCGACTGGCTCGACATCACTGCGACCGGCGTCTGGCGCTCGTTTGCCGCATTCCTCTGGTGCCTTCCGGCCATGGCCGTCGGCTGGGCGGCGTGGCGCCTGTTTTATCTGGAACAGATGCCGACAGGAACCGAAACGGGGCTCGGCTTCATTTTAAGGCTGTTTCTCGTCGATGCAACGATGTGGATCGTGCCTCTGGTACTGGTGGCCGTCCTGGCAAAGCCGCTCGGCTATGCCGACATGCTGGCCACACTTATCGTCAGCACCAACTGGCTGGCTGTCCCGACGGTCTATGCGATGGCGGTCCCGCTGGCGATCAGGCTGGTCCTTCCAGGCGGCCAAGGGTTGGCCTACCTGCTCTCCCTGACCCTGCTTTTGGCCAATTTCACGGTGATTTTCAGGCTGGTGAAGACCGTGACCAACAACCAGCTGCTGCTCGCCTCGGCGATCTCAGCCCTTTTAATCCTGCCGTCCCTGATGTTGAGCGAAGCCCTGCCACCTCTGCTCGGTCTGATGCCGATCTATGCCGCAACCCTTCAGTAATCGACCTGCATGAAATAAAGCCCGTCGGGCGGCGCAACGGGACCGCAGGCCTTGCGGTCCTTCGCCTCCAGCGCTGCCCGCACGTTGTCCGGCGTCCATCGCCCGTCGCCAACCATTTTCAACGTGCCCGCGAACGAGCGGATCTGATTGTGCAGAAAACTCTGCGCCGTCGCCCGGATTTCGATGACATCGCCAGCCCGCGTCACATCGAGCAGGTCAAGCGTCCGCCACGGGCTGTTCGCCTGGCAATGGGTGGAACGGAACGTGGTAAAGTCGTGGTGGCCGACCAGCACCTGTGCGGCCACATGCATGGCCTCGTGATCGATCGGCTTCGACACCCACCAGGCACGCTTCGCCTCCAGCGCCAAAGGTGATGGCCGCGAAATGATCCGGTAAAGATAATGCCGCCGGAGCGCAGAAAAGCGGGCGTCAAAGTCGTCAGAAACCTCGGCGGCCTCGATGATCGACACCTGCTGCCCGGCCCGCCCGAGATAGGCGTTCAGCGCATTGCGCAACGTCTCCGGCTTCCATGCCCGCGACAGATCGACATGCGCCACCTGGCCCCAGGCATGCACGCCGGAATCGGTACGGCCCGCCCCCCGGATCAGAGCAGGTTCGCGGGTCAGCGCCAGGATCGCCTTTTCGACGGCGCCCTGCACCGACGGCCCATTGTCCTGCCGCTGCCAGCCGACATAATTGGAGCCGTCATATTCGATCAGCAAGCGAAACCGCGGCATCAGGACAGCCTTGTGCCGGCGGGAATGGGCGTGCCACGCCGGAAATCTTCGGCATTCAAAACTTTGCCTCCCGCCTTCTGCAGCCGGGTCAACCGAACGGAACCCTCGCCGCAGGCAATCGTCAAGTCGTCGAACAGCGCCGTACCCGTCTCGCCGCCGGCGGTTTCAGCCACCGAAGCAAGAACCTTGATCCGCTCTGGCTTGCCACCAATCTCCAGCTCGAACCAGGCACCGGGAAAGGGCGACAGTCCGCGAATGTGATTGTGGACTTCGACGGCCGTTCTGGAGAAATCGATCCGCGTCTCCGCCTTGCTGATCTTGGCGGCATAGATGACGCCATCGTTGGATTGCGGCCTCAGCGGCAGATCACCGCCATCGAGCTTGTCCATGGCCTCTTTCATCAAACCGGCACCGGCGAGCATCAGCTTGTCATGCAGCTCGCCAGCCGTCATCTCGCTGCCGATGGCGATAACCTTGGTCAGCGCCACATCGCCGGTATCGAGCCCCTTGTCCATCTTCATCACCATCATGCCGGTCTCGTGGTCACCGGCCATGATCGCCCGCTGGATCGGTGCCGCTCCACGCCAGCGCGGCAGAAGCGACGCGTGGCCGTTGTAGCAGCCAAGCCTTGTGCCGCTCAGAATCTCTTCTGGCAACAACAGGCCGTAAGCCACGACAACGGCAACATCGGCGTCGAACTCGCGGAACGTCTGACGGTCTGCTGCATCCTTGAAATTGACGGGGGTCAGCACCTCGATGCCCAGCAGTTCTGCTGCCTGATGCACTGGCGATTTCTGCAGGTCGAGACCACGGCGTCCGCCGGGACGCGGCGGCTGGGTGTAGACGGCAACGATCGTGTGACCGGCCTCAGCCAGCGCCGCCAATGTCGGGACCGAAAACTCCGGCGTTCCCATGAAGATGATGCGAAGCGGCATGGCGCGCGGTTCCCCGTTCTGATCAGGCCTCTTCAAACGGGTTTACCAGCTTCAAATCAAGCCCCTCAAAGTCTTTTGTATTGCGCGTCGCCAGTGTCGCATCATGCGACAAGCAGATCGCGGCTATCATGGCGTCCTGAACCGAGATCGGCCGGCCGGCACTTTCGCGCTTGGCGCGGAGACGGCCGGTTAGCACCGGGGCCCGCTCACTGAAGTCCAGAATGCGACCACGAAACTGAATTGCCAATAGGCGTTCAAGCGAGAGAATATACCGATCAGAACCCGTACGCAGATAAAAGCGCTCCGCTCCAAACGACTGCTCCATCACGACGATGGAGTTGAGATACAAATTCGATTCGGCTTGACGTCGAAACCATACTCCAACGCTTTTGTCCGGGGATGATTTTACAAGCTCCGAAATGATGTTCGTGTCGAGTACGATCATTGGAACTCCAGGGCCGGGCGGCCAAAGTCTTTCTTCCGCTCCGCTTCCACCTCATCCAAAATAGCGGCAAAATCGTCACCCAAGCCTTCGTCAGCTCCAAAAGCTGCACGCAGAACATCGTAGGCAGATTCCTCCACGGGCTTGATATCGCTCTCGGCGATCAGGCCCCTGCGCAAAAGCTCCTTGGCTTCATCGGAAAGACTACGCCCGGTGCGGTCAGCCGCAGCGGCGATGTCGCGCTTGAGAGCGTCGGAAATATTTCGGATCAGCAGATCGCCCATGCGCAACCTCCACTATGATATCACTGATATCATAGTCTCGCAGGCCCGGATTTTCAATCGAAGTGTCAGATCGCCTTGGCGCCGCGGGTCTTGGCGGCCTTGGTAAACTTGCGGATGACCATTTCGCGCTTCAGCTTGGAGATGTGGTCGATGAACAGCACGCCGTTCAGATGATCGATCTCGTGCTGCAGGCAGGTCGCCAGAAGACCATCGGCCTTCGCCGTCAGCTGCTTTCCTTCAAGATCGATGTATTCGATCGTAATGGCTGCTGGCCGTTCGACTTCGGCATAATAGTCCGGGATTGACAGGCAGCCTTCTTCGTAGACGGACGGTTCGTCGGATGTGGTCAGGATTTTCGGATTGATAAAGACCAAAGGCTGTTTTTCTTCGCCATCCTTCGACACGTCGATCACCAGCATCTGGCGCGGAATGCCGATCTGGATCGCGGCAAGGCCGATGCCGGGCGCGTCATACATCGTGTCCAGCATATCGTCGGCCAGACGGCGAACATCGGCATCGACCGTTTCCACCGGCTGGGACAGCTGGCGCAGGACGGGATCGGGAAGAATGATGAGCGGCTTGATGGTCATCTGGCTCCCATAACCGATCTTTTGCGCCGATGGAATTCTCGTTTTCAAGATTTTTGCAGCAAATGCAGCAGTTTGTATCGATCGATTCACCAATGTTCTTGTTTTGATCTAGTCAGCACGTCCGAATCCCCCTAACCTGCTGCCATGGAACCGACAATTCTCACCCTCGATCAGCCGCTTTTCATTCTTGGCTCCTATCCGGTCACGCTCGGCATGTGCCTGTTCGGCGCTGTCGTCATCCTGCTGTTTGCCGGTATTCCGGCAGTCCTCGGCAAACGGCGGGACCGGCAGTCGGCACTCGATGCCGAGCAGCGCATGACGGCGCTTCTTGCTGCCCAGACCGAGATGCAGGGCCGTATCGCGGCCATGGCCGATGTGTTTGGCGCGCGCCAGTCCGAACTCAACCAGTCGATCAGCCAACGGATCGACGGCATGACGCACCGGCTCGGCACGTCGATCACCGAGCAGACGAAGGCGACGCATGAAAATCTGCGCCGGCTGCAGGAGCGGCTGGCCGTCATCGACACGGCGCAGACCAATATCCAGTCGCTGGCCAAGGACATGGCCGGGCTGCAGAGCATTCTGTCCAACAAACAGACCCGTGGTGCCTTTGGCCAGTCGCGCATGGAAACGATTATCGCCGATAATCTGCCGATGGGCACCTATGCCTTTCAGGCGACGCTTTCCAACGGATCGCGGCCGGATTGCACCATCCGCATGCCGAACGGCCAGCCTGTGCTGGTCATCGATGCGAAATTTCCGCTCGAAGGCTGGAACGCCATTCGCAGTGCCGAAAACCCGGAGATGACCCGACAGGCGCAACAGCAGTTCCGGCGCGACATGGAAGTGCATATCCGGGATGTTTCCGGAAAATACCTGATCCCGGGAGAGACCCAGGAAACGGCCTTTCTCTTCGTGCCATCCGAATCAATCTTCGCCGAAATCCACGAACATTTCGAGGGGATCGTCCAGAAAGCGCACCGGTCGCGGATCGTCATCGTCTCACCATCGCTGCTGATGCTGTCGATCCAGGTCATCCAGGCCATCCTGCGGGATGCAAGGATGCGCGAGCAGGCGCATCTGATTCAGGGCGAAGTGATCCGGCTGATGGAGGACCTGACCCGGCTCGACGACCGGGTGCGCAAGCTGCACGGCCATTTCCTCACCACGCAGAAGGACGTCGACGACATTCTGGTGTCGTCGGACAAGCTCAAGCGGCGCGGCACACGCATCGAGGCACTGGACCTCGAAACATCCAGTGCGGCGGCAGACGCCAAACCGGATCAGAAATCCTTCGACACCCGTATCGGGCAATTGAAGCTGCGGGTGGTTGACGAGGACTGACCCTGTCGGGCACTGTCCCGCAAAATCGACTGCCCCGGGAGAGACTTCAGATGATTACAGTTTTCGGCTCCATCAACATGGACCTGATCGCCACCACCGCACGCCTGCCAAAGCCCGGCGAGACCGTAACCGGCACGGGCTTTTCGACCGCCGCCGGTGGCAAGGGTGCCAATCAGGCCTTGGCAGCGCGGCGGGCCGGAGCCAGCGTTCGCATGGCAGGCGCTGTCGGATCCGACAGTTTTGCCGATGGCGCGCTGGCTCTCCTGAAACAGGCCGGCACCGATCTGTCGTTGACGAAGACCGTCAGCGAACCGACTGGTACCGCGCATATTCTGGTCGGTGGCGACGGCGAGAACGTCATCGTCGTGGTGGCGAGCGCCAATGGCACGGTCAGTGTTGACGATGCGCAATCTGCCGTCGAAACGATGAGTCCCGGTGATACTTTGATGCTGCAGCTAGAAATCCCTCCCGCGTCGGTGGAGACGGCGCTCATTGCTGCCAAGAGCAAGGGGCTCACATCGATCATCAACATCGCGCCTTTGACGGCGGATGCCGCACGGCTCGGCCGGATGGCCGATATTGTCGTAGCCAATGAGACGGAATTCGAGCTGCTTGCCGGACGCGAAGGGCTTTCGGCGGCTGAGCGTGAAAATGCCATGCAGGCTCTGTCGCGGGAAACAGGCCAGACCGTCATCGTCACGCTCGGCGCCGAAGGCGTCGTTGCCGTGCGCAGCGGCAATATCCACCGCGCCAAGGGTTTGAAGATCGAGCCGGTCGATACTGTTGGCGCCGGCGACACCTTCTGCGGTTATCTCGCCGCCAGCCTCGATGCCGGGCTCGATTTCGATGCGGCGCTGCGCCGTGCCGCCGTTGCCGGTTCGCTTGCCTGTCTCAACCCGGGCGCCCAGCCGGCCATCCCGCAGGCTGCCGAGGTCGACGCCAGGATCTGACCGGCGGCACTGCCAAACGGGCCAGTGCGCAATCAGGACAGCCAAAGTCGCCTATGCTGCACTCCGACCGAAATCCCGTCAAAACTACGGGATTTCGGTCTCTAACGTTGTTCTAATTTTAATAAATCCCACGCTATCAAGCACCTGCAAAGGCTGCCTTTCCAAGGATCAAAGGCAGCCTCACGATGCCGGTCGGTATCTGGCGCTCCATGAGGGGGCATCTCCCACCCAAAGATCGCGCCATTCCGCGGCTTGAAACCCGCGGACCTCTCACCATGCGGGGATATTCATGTTCAAGTTCCAGGCCAAATCGCTGGCGACAAAACTAATCGCGGTCACGGGCGGCACCATTGCGCTCGTGCTGCTCGCCTCCAACTACGTGCTGATCTCCCAGACGCAGGACCGGGTCGAAACCCTGGTGCTTGACCAGGCACGCACCGAGGCAAAATCCATTGCATCCGACATTGCCAGCAACATCGCCGAACTGGCGGGTGCTGCCCGCTCGACTGCCGGGATCATCGGACGCGGCCAGGAAGGCGGCTATCTCGACCGCAAGGCCGTCGTCGATTTGCTGAAGGCCAATGTCGAAAAGAATACATTCGCGTTTGGCAGCTGGTTTGCCGAGGAACCGAATGCCTTCGACGGAAAATCCAAGGACTATGCGGGCCAGAAGGATTTCGGCGCCAGCAAGGACGGAACGCTGAACCCCTACTGGACGAAGAGCAAGACCGGCATCGCCTTCTCGACCTTTGATTCCGATTACGCGGCCGATTGGTATGCGCTGGCGGCCAAAAGCCTCAAGGGCGCAATGTCACCGCCCTATACCGAAAGCACGACGGGCGACAGCAACTCGATGTCCTCGATCGCCTATCCGGTCATCGCCAACGGCAAGCTGATCGGCGCCAGCGGCGTCGATGTCTCGCTGTCCTCGCTTGCCAACAAGGTGAAGGATATCCGCCCCTTCGGCACCGGCCGCGTCACATTGCTATCGCAGACCGGCAAATGGCTGGTCGCCCCGCTTCCCGATCTGCTGATGAAGGAATATGACGGCATCGGCGCGGATGTTGTCAAGAACGCGCTGTCCACCGCAAAGCCAGGCATGATCCACGACCTGACCTATGACGGCAACGAGACCTTCGAGCGGGTGGTCTATCCCTTCTCCCTGCCCGACGTGAACACCACCTGGGTCGTGCTCGTCGACGTCCCGCAGTCTGCGATCAATGCGCCCGTCGTCGATCAGACCTACATGATGATCATCGGTGGCCTGATCGTGCTTGGCGCCGTGCTTCTCGGCCTCTACCTCTCCGTTCGCAGCTTCGTTCAGAAGCCGCTTGCAGGGCTGGTCAGCGATGTCGAGAACCTCAGCAAGGGTGTCTACGCCAACGCCGTCTCCGGTCAGGATCGCACCGACGAAACCGGCTCTGTCGCCAAGGCGCTGGAAGGCTTCCGTCACCGGCTCGCCGACACCAAGCGTCTGGAAGCCGAAGCACAGCAGGAGCGCCAGTCTTCCGAACAGCAGCGCAGCCAGTCCGAAGCCGAACGTGCCCAGTCGAACGCCACCCAGCGCGAGATTGTTGCCAAGCTTGCCAAGGGCCTGTCGCAGCTCTCCTCCGGCGATCTCGCCTATCGCATCACCGACGATTTCCCCGGCGAATATGCCCAGCTGAAGACCGACTTCAACTCAGCCATGGAAAGCCTCGAAGAGACGATCCAGACGGTCAACAATTCGGTCGTCAACATCAGCACCGGCACCAGCGAAATCAGCAACGCCGCCAACGACCTGTCACACCGCACCGAACAGCAAGCCGCAAGCCTGGAGGAAACGGCAGCAGCGCTCGATCAATTGACCTCGCAGGTCAATGCCAGCGCCGACAATGCCAAGGTTGCGGCCAAATCCGTCGAGACGGCCAGCAGCGACGCCGAACAGTCCGGTGAAGTGGTGCAGAAGGCGATTGCCGCGATGAAAGGCATCGAGCAGTCGTCAGGCGAAGTCAGCCGCATCATCGGTGTCATCGACGAAATCGCCTTCCAGACCAACCTGCTGGCACTCAATGCCGGTGTCGAAGCCGCCCGCGCCGGCGATGCCGGCAAGGGGTTTGCCGTCGTTGCCCAGGAAGTCCGCGAACTCGCCCAGCGCTCGGCCAATGCCGCCAAGGAGATCAAGCAGTTGATCAACACCTCGGCCGGTCAGGTTCGCGACGGTGTCGATCTCGTCGGACGTGCCGGTGGAGCGCTGCAGAAGATCGCCGACCAGGTGGTCCAAATCAATGGCCTGATCCGCCAGATTTCCGGCTCGGCCTCCGAGCAGGCCGTCGGCCTGAAGGAGATCAACACGGCGGTCAACCAGATGGACCAGGTGACCCAGCAGAACGCGGCGATGGTGGAAGAAACAACCGCCGCCAGCATGGCGCTGAACGAAGAAGCCCGTGCGCTGAACACGCTCGTTTCCCGGTTCCATGTCGCACGCCAGGGCCAGTCTTCGACCGAGATGCTGCGTAATACCGCTGACAAGATGCGGGCGCCAGCCAGGGCATCGACGCCGAGCTACAGCGCACCTGCCAAGTCGGCGCCAGCCCGCTACAGCGCTCCGTCGCCAAGGGCAGTGCCGCAGGTTTCCGGCAACACGGCTCTCGCCCAGGACAACTGGGAAGAGTTCTGAGCCACAGGCATTTGAACTTTCGAGACGAATGAAAACGGCGCCCATGTGGCGCCGTTTGATTTTACCAGATGTCCTTCGGTCCCAACAATCGCCTGCCCACCTCTGATGGAACTTCCTTTGATCCTCAGCGTTAAGGTTGATTGTCAACGCGGAGGAATTCGAGATGACTGATCGTGGGCCCACAGTTATCAATACAGGCCGCAGCAACACGAGTTGGATTGTTGCTGTCATACTGGCGCTTGTCGTCATCGGCGGCATACTGATGTATACCGGCGTTATCAACATCAACGGCGGTGGCGGCACCAACGTGAACGTCAACGTGCCGGCAGTGGAAACCCCATCGACGGACAAGCCTGCAACAGACACCCCGGCAACGGGTTCGCCTGCAACCGGCACGGCGACCACACCCACGACGACGACCACACCGACCACAACCACGCCGACCACGCCGTAGATGTGAAGTCTGATTGGGCGCAACGCCTCTGAAGCTGAAGCAACGGCGCCTTTGCGTCGCCGTTGTTCGTTTGCCGTTATGCCTACGCTTAAAGACGCGCCAACCGCTCCGTCAAGAGATCGAAGAAGCCCTGATCATCGACCTCGCGCATGACCTTGGCATTTTGCTTGCGGCCGGTGACCTGCCACCAGTCGACCACCGTCATGCCGACGGTCAATTCCGATTTGGTCTCGATCTCGACATTGCAATCGCGGCCCTTGAACAGCTCTGGACGCAGCAGATAGGCGATCACGGTCGGATCGTGCAGCGGGCCGCCGTCGGAACCGTATTTCTCGATATCAAAACGCTCGAAGAATTCCAGCATTTCAGCCATGGCGACGGCTGCCGGCGAGCCGATCGCCTTGATCTTTTCGACCCGGCTCTTGTAGGTCAGCACCCGGTGGGTGACATCGAGCGGCATCATGACGATCGGAATGCCGGACTTGAAGACGATATCGGCAGCATCGGGATCGACATAGATATTGAATTCCGCCGCCGGGGTGATGTTGCCGCCCTCGAAGAACCCGCCGCCCATCATGACGATTTCACGCACACGCGGGGCGATATGCGGCGCCTTGTTCAGCGCCAGCGCAATATTGGTAAGTGCGCCCAGCGTGCAGAGAGTGACGGTGCCCGGCTCTTCAGTAAGCAGGGTCTCGATGATGAAATCGACCGCATGCTGGGTCTGCATCGGCATTGTCGGCTCTTCGACCACCGGGCCGTCGAGGCCGGTCTTGCCGTGCACATGTTCCGCCGTTACCAACTGGCGAACCAGCGGCCTGTCGGCTCCAGCGTAAACCTTGACGTCGCGGCGATTGCACAGCTCGCAGATCACCCGAATGTTGCGGGAGGTCAGCGCGACCGGCACATTGCCAGCGACAGCTGTGATACCCAGCACATCGAGTTCGCCAGGGCTGCCGAGCGCCAGCATGATCGCGGCGGCATCGTCCTGCCCCGGATCGGTATCGATGATAATCTTTCTCGGCACGGCCATGCGGGTCTCCTCCAAATCGGCGAGCGGGACTATGATTTGCCTCTTGGCCCAGTGCAAGCGCCTTGCACTCGCTACGCACAGCTACCATATTGAAGCCTCGCGGATGCTGCCTCGCAGGTCCGTCAAAACAGTCGCTTGAGCTGCAAGGACTAGATATGACCCGGATCACGCCCTTTACGAGCCCGCTCCTGCTCGGTTTCGATGCGATGGAAAAGACCCTTGAGCGCATCGCCAAGGGCAATGACGGCTACCCTCCCTACAATATCGAACGCGTTCGCCACGACGATTCATCCGTCGAGCCGGACAGCCTGCGAATCACCCTGGCCGTTGCCGGTTTTTCGGAAGACGATCTCGACGTCACGACAGAGGAGAATCAGCTGATCATCCGCGGACGCCAGACTGAAACCAGCGATCGCGACTATCTGCACCGTGGCATCGCCGCGCGCCAGTTCCAGCGGATGTTCGTGCTGGCCGAGGGAATGCAGGTTTCCAAGGCCGAACTGAAGAACGGCTTGCTGTCGGTCGACCTCATTCGTCCAGAACCTGTCCGCATGGTAAAGAAAATTAATATTTTGGTCCCAGAGTAGGATAACCGGCAGCTTATGCCGGCTGCACCAAGGACCCGGCCGCTCCCAATGGCCTCGTACTTCGTACAGAAAAATCAATGTGTTGCGGATTTCCCTCGCCTCCCGGGCGATGAAATCAGCAAAGCCACGGAGTACGACTCATGGGATTGAAACACGTCAGCTCACATCTGTCGAAAAACGACCTGGCGCATCTCGGCGCCGGTGAGGTTGGCTATATCCGCAAGATGCGCTCGGACGAAGTGTCGCGTGTCTTCCCGGAAGCCCCCAATATGGACCCTGATCTCGACCTGTGGGCCCTGTTCGGCGCTGACGGCACACCGATCCTTTTGACCGACAACCGCTCCAGCACCTTCTTCAAGGCCGCAGAAGACGATCTGCGCACTGTCAGCCTGCATTAAGGCAGGCTGTTGTGACATTCCGGCCTAGACGCGCCGGAATGTCAGATAGGCGGACTTGCGGCCTTCCCGGCGCGCCTTGGCCTCGTAGCGCGTGCTCGGCCAGCCAGCATACGGCGTCAGCCAGTCTGAGGCGTTTTCCGCCGTCCATTCGAACGCCGCGTGATCGTGGCAGTGCGACAGCGTCCAATTGACATAGGTATCGATATCCGAGGCGAAGCAGAAGATGCCGCCCGGCTTCAGCCCGCGTGCGAACCGGTCGAGATTGACCGGAGACACGAAGCGGCGCTTCCAGTGTTTCCGCTTCGGCCACGGATCCGGATAGAGAAGGTCGATTTGATCGATCGAATTTTCCGGCAGCCAATCCAGGACCTGCGTCGCGTCATCATCGTGCAGACGGATGTTTTCGGCACCACGCTCCTCGATATAACCGACCAGTTTTGCCATCGAATTGACGAACGGTTCGACGCCGATAAAGCCCGTCGCCGGATCTTCGACGGCGCGGTGGATCAAATGCTCGCCGCCGCCAAAGCCGATCTCCAGCCGGACGCGTCCGACAGGATGCCTGAACAGCGTCTTCACATCCGCAGGTGCGGGCGAGGCCAAATCCAGCCGAAGCAAGGGCAGGACCGTATCAAGATGCGTCGCCTGCAGCGCGCGCAAAGGTTTCCCCTTGCGGCGGCCGAAGAAAGCTTCGGTCGAGCGGCTACGATGCTGGTCAGTCATGGCAATGGTCTTTCACGATAAAAGCGGACGTCTCCGTCAGGAAACATCCGCTTTACAGTTTTATCGGCAGGTCCGTAAAGAGCCGGATCAGGCAGCTTTCAGCGCGTCTTCCTTCAAAGCATCCTTGAGCGGCTTGACGAGATCAAGCTTTTCCCAGGAGAACGAGCCGTCGCGGCCAGCCTTGCGGCCGAAATGACCGTAGGCCGACGTCTTGGCATAGATCGGCTTGTTGAGGTCCAGATGGCGGCGAATGCCCGACGGAGACAGGTCCATCGTCTTGCGGATTGCGCCTTCGACCTGGTCTTCGGTGACCTTGCCGGTGCCATGCAGATCGACATAGATCGACAGCGGCTGAGCGACACCGATCGCATAGGCGATCTGGATCGTGCAACGGTCCGCCAGCCCAGCGGCCACGACATTCTTGGCGAGATAGCGTGCAGCGTAGGCAGCCGAACGATCGACCTTGGTCGTGTCCTTGCCTGAGAACGCGCCGCCGCCATGCGGAGCTGCTCCACCATACGTATCGACGATGATCTTGCGGCCGGTCAGGCCCGCATCACCGTCCGGTCCACCGATGACGAACTTCCCGGTCGGGTTGATGTACCAGTTGCAGTCATCGGCAATGTCGATGTCGTGCAGCGCTTCGCGGATATAGGGTTCGACAACAGAGCGCACCTTGGCCGAATCCCAGCTTTCGTCGAGATGCTGGGTGGACAGAACGATCGAGGTCACTTCCGATGGCTTGCCGTCGATGTAGCGGACGGTAACCTGGCTCTTGGCATCAGGACCAAGGCGGCCGGCTTCGCCAACGCCCTTCTTGCGGGCCGTCGCCAGGAGATCGAGGATACGGTGGGAATAATAGATCGGCGCCGGCATCAATTCTGCCGTCTCCTTGCAGGCGTAACCGAACATGATGCCTTGGTCGCCCGCCCCTTCGTCGCCCTGCTTGTCAGCGGCACTATCGACACCCTGGGCGATATCGGCCGACTGCGGATGCAAGAGCACGTCGATCTTGGCGGTCTTCCAGTGAAAGCCCGCCTGCTCGTAACCGATTTCCCGGATTGCCTTGCGGGCGGCGGACTTGAATTTTGCAGGATTGATAACCGGGTGACCGGCTGCGTCCTTCAGAACGTTGCCGTCCTTGTCCTTCTTCAGAAGGGTGTCCGGAACCCGGACTTCGCCGGCGATGATCACGCGGTTGGTGGTCGCCAGCGTTTCGCAGGCGATGCGAACCCCCCAGGGGTCAACGCCGGTTTTGGCGGCTTCACGATACACAAGATCGACAATTTCGTCCGAGATCCGGTCACAGACCTTATCCGGATGACCTTCTGCCACGGATTCACTCGTAAACAGGTAGTTAGCGCGCATGCGGGAAGTCCCCTCAAAGAAAAAACTGCTTCAAACGTGTTAGTGATCTTGCCACAAAATGACAAGCACACAAGGACATAAATATATCTTTATATGAGCGAAACAGGAACGATTTTCCGGGTTTTTAATGCTCTAAAGCCGTATTTGAGTGAGCCGACCTTCCCGTCACGGCGGCCAGACCTTGCATCAGGGCACAAAAAAAGCGGCACTGTCCGGCCGCTTTCTTTCATACTATGCCTTCGTCAGCCTTATTCGGCTTCCGCTTCTGCGGCCAAAGCCTTGACGAGGTCCACGAGCTTGCGGCGCACCTTGGGATCGCCAATCTTGACGAATGCGCGGTTCAGCTGAAGGCCTTCGGAGGAGGAGAGGAAATCAACCACATAGTTCGAGCTCGAGGCTTCCGCCATGCCAGACGCGCCGGTGGATGGATCGCCCGGAGCATCTTCGAAAAAGAAGGATACCGGGACATTCAAGATGCTTGAGATGTTCTGAAGACGGCTGGCGCCGACCCGGTTCGTGCCTTTTTCATATTTCTGAATCTGCTGGAAGGTGATCCCGAGAGCCTCTCCGAGTTTCTCCTGGCTCATGCCCAGCATGGTACGGCGAAGACGAATCCGGCTACCGACATGAATGTCGATAGGGTTCGGCTTCTTCTTGTTCTCTATCATAACGGTTTCCTAATAAGAGAAGTTTCAGTTGCTCCATAACCTGGACACTTGCCGAGAGCAGACTACACGTCACGTTGTGCAGTCGGGGCGGAAACCCCCCGAACATAGGTGAAGATCGATGGTGAATGCCACTATGCAATTTTAGGGGTTTTTGGTCAATTCTCTCGTAGAATAAAACTTGCGCGGGAAATAACCGCTAAACCGAGGAGAAGGCACCCAATCAGGATTGCGTTTCGTTCCTGCTCCTCATGGCTCATTAGCAATGCATACTTTCCCGGCAAAAGTGTGTCCACGAAGCCTCGCGATCCGAGCGGAAATCCGGTGACAATCTCTCCCCGGCCGTTGATCACAGCGGAAATACCGGTATTGGCATCGCGAATGAGCGGCAAACCCGTCTCCACCGAGCGTATCCGGGCCTGCTGGAAGTGCTGATAAGGTCCGGGCGTGTTGCCGAACCAGGCATCGTTGGTGAGATTGAGCAGCGCATCGGCCTGGCGTGCATCCCCGCCGATTTCGCCTGGGAAAATAGCCTCATAGCAGATCAGCGGGTAGAACGTCTTGCCGCCCGGAAGCGTCAGCAGTGAGCGTGTTGCCGCTGCCGTAAAGCCGCCGGGCATGGCGACTGTATCCACACCCGCTGCCGAAAAGAGGCTTTCCAGCGGCAGGTACTCTCCAAAGGGAACAAGGTGAACCTTGTCGGACGCGCCGACGATCTGGCCTCGATCGTCAATCACATAAATTGAATTGTAGTAACGCGGTGGCTGACCGGCGCCACTGGCTTCAGCCCGCACGGCGCCGGCAATGAGAAGCTGGCCGTCCTGCAACACATCGGAGATTCGCAACAGCGCATCGGGATTTTCGGTCAGGATGAACGGCACTGCTGTTTCCGGCCAGACGACGATATCAGGCCGCTTGCCGCCATCGGCGGCCGGCGCCTGCGTCAGTGCCAGATGCTCTTCGAAGATGTTCATCCGTTCGGCGTCATCGATCTTCTTCGATTGATCGATCAACGGCTGGACAAGCCGGACCGTCAAAGCAGGATCAGCAGGCGGCGGCAACGGCTGCTCCAGCCGGTAATAGCCGTAACCGAAATGCGCGCCCAGCAATAGCACAGCAAGGCCCAAGCCGATGCGCAGCCCCTTGCGCGTGCCGATAAGCGCGGGCACTGCGAAGACGAAGACAGCCAGCATATTGACGCCGGCAAGGCCGATCACGGCGGCGGACTGCATCATCAGCGGAATGGGCATGGCCGCATAGCCGATTGCATTCCAGGGAAAGCCGGTGAGGACAAAGCTGCGCAACCACTCGAAAAGCCCAAAAGCAAAGGCAAGCGCTGCAATCCGGCCGAGGCCGTCAGACCACAGGATGCGGGCAATGGCCGTTGCGAACGCATAGAAGAAGGCGAGGAACGCCGGCACACCGATTACCGCCAACGGCACCGCCCATGCAAAATCATCGGCTTCGACGAGAAGCGCGTTACCCAGCCACCACAGGCCGCCGAGGAAATAGCCGAAGCCGAAACACCAGCCGATCCAGAAGGCCGG
Source organism: Pararhizobium sp. (assembly GCF_965279435.1). NCBI lineage: Bacteria > Pseudomonadati > Pseudomonadota > Alphaproteobacteria > Hyphomicrobiales > Rhizobiaceae > Pararhizobium > Pararhizobium sp. Next base: position 1,848,275 of record NZ_CBDIHY010000003.1, on the reverse strand, counting down.
AAAACTGCGCCTGATAAGACCGCGATCAGGATTGCCCGACGCGCCGTCGATCAGCCACACCAGGATAGGGAAGGACAGGAAGGGTGCAGCGAAAATGCCGAAGGGCGGCAAGGCAAAAACGGCAATCAAACCGGCGACGAAGGCGACAAGTGCCCGGCGGGCTCCCGACAACAGCATGATCCTGCCCGCAAGCCACTCCATTCACTTCCCCCAATCGGCGCAAAACGCCACCCGGCCACATGCACAGCAAACAGCGCGCACAGACCGTCAATCCGAATCAACGTGGGGCAGTGTTCCAAAAAAGTGACAGCTTGTCGTGCCTCGAAACGCTGTTTTGGCGCTCAGAGCACGAGGCTTAGCCGGTTTCGCGCAGTGATTTCTCCGGTGCGGCGGTTGGAGTTGCCTCGAAAGGCACATCCTCTTCGCCCTTTGTCGGACGCCGGCGGGCCGGCGGGCGCTTGCGGACGATCCGCACACGCTTCACACGGCGCGGATCCGCATCGAGAACCTGGAATTCGAAGCCGGGGATGGCCTGAACCACCTCACCCCGAGCCGGAATGCGGCCGAGCGCGGCAAAGACCAGACCACCGAGCGTATCGACATCCTCCAGCTGCTCGCGCACGTCGAAATCCGGGCCGATCGCTGCGGCAATCTCTTCCAGCTCAACGCGGGCATCAGCGACGAAGACGTCGTCAGAGGTCTTTGCGAACATGACCTCTTCATCGTCATGCTCGTCCTCGATATCGCCGACGACCATCTCGACGATATCCTCAAGCGAGGCGAGACCATCGGTGCCGCCATACTCGTCGATCACCAGGGCCATCTGAATACGGGCGGCCTGCATGCGCTGCATCAGGTCGGAGGCGTGCATGGACGGGGGCACGAACAGGACCTGGCGGATGATGCCGGCCTCTTCGACCGTCTTTGACAGATCGATACGGCCGAGGTCGAAACTTGGCTTGGGCTGACGAACCGGCTTTTCTGGCTTTTCAGCCACAACCGCGGTTGCACTTGCCGTCGAGCGGCTGCCGTTGCGGCGCTTGTTGCGGGCCTGCTTGGTGACATAGGACAGCAGGTCGCGAATGTGGACCATGCCGCGCGGGTCATCGAGGCTTTCGCTATAGACCGGCATGCGTGAGCGGCCGGATTCCTCGAAAATCACCATCAGTTCGCCGATGGTGATGCTGAGATCCACCGCCTCGATATCGGCGCGCGGGACCATGACATCCTCGACGCGGACCTCGCGAAAACGCAGGATATTGTTGAGCATGGCGCGTTCGGCCGGCGTAAAGGCCGTATCGCCGTCGGCGCCACCCGTCATCAATGCATCGGTGAGATCTTCACGAAGGCTGGAGGCATTGCCCGCACGCCAGATCCGGGCTGCACGGCTCCAGAAGGAGGAGCCTGACTTGCCGTTCTCAGGTTTCGGGGCGGTGCTACTACTGCCCGCTTCGTCCTGACTGGAGGCTTCCGCCTCGTCTCTAGCAGCCGGTGCCGGCTGCGCTCTAAAATCGCTCATTGTTCCAAACTATCAAACGGGATCACTGTCCCCATAGGGATCAGATAAACCAAGACCGGCCAAAATGCGAGTCTCCAGGCTCTCCATTCTTTCGGCATCACTCTCATCGATGTGATCATAGCCGAAAAGATGCAGGAATCCATGCACCAGGAGATGGGTCAGGTGCTCGTCGAAAGGCTTTCCGAGATCGTCGGCCTCGCGCACCAGCGTCTCATGGGCAAGGATGATATCGCCGAGCATCGGCCCCGGCATCTTGCCCGGGGTGACCGGAAAGGCGGGGAAAGACAGCACATTGGTCGGCTTGTCCTGACTGCGCCATTCCGCGTTGATTTCGCGAATGGAGGCGTCGTCGGTAAAGACCAGCGACACTTCCGGCGGCATTTTCGGAAACGGCTGCCTTTCTTCGCGCTTGAGGAATTCGGCGCTCGCGCCAAGGACGCGTTCGCTGAGAGACGCAAGGTCCGCCTCGGAAGGCCATGGGCCTTCCTCGACGCTGATCTGGATATCAAGGCTCGTCATGATTGGCTTGCTTCCGCCTTAGCGGTCGCCCTGCTCGCTTTCGTCATGCACGGCGGTCGTTGCCTCATAGGCACGAACGATACGGGCAACCATCGGATGGCGGACAACGTCGACGTCCTTGAAGCGGACAACCGACACACCCTCAACGCCTTTGAGGATCTGCAGAGCCTCGACAAGCCCGGACTTGACGCCGCGCGGCAAGTCGACCTGGCTCGGGTCACCGGTGACGATCATCCGGCCGTTTTCACCGAGACGCGTCAGGAACATTTTCATCTGCATCGCCGTGGTGTTCTGCGCCTCATCGAGAATGACGGCGGCGTTGGCGAGCGTGCGTCCACGCATGAAGGCGAGAGGCGCAATTTCGATCACACCGGCGGTAATCGCCCGCTCGACCTTGTCGCCGGGCATCATGTCGTAGAGCGCGTCATAAAGCGGACGCAGATACGGATCGACCTTGTCCTTCATGTCGCCGGGCAGGAAGCCGAGGCGTTCGCCTGCCTCGACAGCCGGGCGCGACAGCACGATGCGATCGACAGCGCCACGCTCGAGAAGCTGAGCGGCATGGGCAACGGCCAGATAGGTCTTGCCGGTACCGGCCGGACCGACACCGAACACCAGCTCGGACCGCTCCAACGCGCGCATGTAGGCGTCCTGCGTCGGCGTGCGGGCCGCAACGGTTTTCTTGCGCGTCGAAATCTGCGCGAGGTTCAGCTTGGCTTTCTTTTCCATGGTCGGCAACTGTAGCTGGTCGTCGGCAGCGACAGCCATACGGATGGCGCCTTCGACATCGGAGGATTCAACGGTGCTGCCGTTCTGCAGGCGCCCGTAGAGATAATCGAGCGCCCGGCGGGCCTGATTGGTGGCGACCACTTCGCCCGAGATCGAAACGGAATTACCGCGCGGCCTTGCATCGATATGCAGGCGCTGTTCGATCAATTTGAGATTCTGGTCGAACTGGCCAAACAACTCGCTGGCGAACCGGTTGTTCTCAAATGTGAGCACGAAGTGATTGACGTCTGTCGCGGATGTTTTCGACTGGCGCGGCGAGGATGAAACCAATTCGTGTCCGTTCAAGCGGTCAGGCTCCTTGAGTTAGCGGTCCCTCAGCTTACCACTTCGGCAAACAGACTGTTAGGGCCCGCACCAGTGATTCGTACAGAAACAATGTCACCGATTTGCGATGCGTTTGCATCAACATTCACCGACTGCAGCCAGGGCGAGCGGCCGATCAACTGGCCCGGCATACGGCCCGGCTTCTCCAGAAGCAGGTCAATGGTCTTGCCGATACACTGTTGCGCAAACCCGTTTTGCTGTTTTAGCAACAAAGCCTGCAATCTTTCCAATCGCTTGGCTTTAACGTCTTCCGGCACCTGATCGCCGAGGTCGGCGCCGGGCGTTCCCGGACGGGTCGAATACTTGAACGAAAATGCCTGTGCATAACCAACGGTCTCGACCAGGCGCAGCGTGTCCTCGAAATCCTCGTCGGTCTCGCCGGGGAACCCGACGATGAAATCACCGGAGAGCGCGAGATCGGGCCGGGCTGCCTTGATGCGGGCGATCAGCGCGATGTACTCGGCCGTCGTGTGCCGCCGGTTCATTGCCTTGAGGATGCGGTTGGAGCCGGACTGGATCGGCAGGTGCAGATAAGGCATCAACTGCTTAAGGTCACGATGGGCCTCGATCAGGCTGTCTTCCATGTCGCGCGGATGGCTGGTCGTATAGCGCAGACGGGCAAGGCCTTCTATCTGCGTCAGGCGATGCAGTAGCTGGCCGAGCCCCCATTTTTCGCCGTCTGCGCCAAGGCCGTGCCAGGCATTGACGTTCTGGCCGAGAAGCGTGATCTCGCGCACGCCGGCGTCCACCAGCTTCTGGGCTTCGGCAACGATCTGGGCGACGGGCCGCGAGACTTCGGAGCCGCGCGTATAGGGCACGACACAGAAGGTGCAGAACTTGTCGCAGCCTTCCTGCACGGTCAGGAAGGCTGTGACACCCCTCGCCCGTGTCTTGGCTTTGTCCGGTGCGGGCAGGTGCTCGAACTTGTCCTCGATGGCATAGTCGGTTTCCAGCACCCGCTCACCGCGCTGAACGCGCTTCAGGGCTTCGGGAAGCCGGTGATAGGTCTGCGGGCCGATGACGAGATCGACGGCGGGCGCCCGGCGCAGGATTTCGTCGCCTTCGGCCTGCGCAACGCAACCGGCAACGCCGATCATCATTTCGCGGCCTTCGGCGGCCTTTTTCTTTTTCAGGTCACGCAGCCGCCCGAGCGCCGAGTAGACCTTCTCGGCGGCTTTCTCGCGGATATGACAGGTGTTCAGAAGCACCAGGTCGGCGTCTTCCATGACGTCGGTCGAGACATAGCCGTCCTTGGCCAGCGCATCCGTCATCCGATCGGAATCGTAGACGTTCATCTGACAGCCGTAGGTCTTCACAAAGACCTTGCGGACCGGCGGGCTTTCAAGAGCCATTTCAGGCTTTGCGGATAAAACGGCGATTTCCTGTGTCATGCCCGGTTCCATAGAGTATCAAGGCCCAAAATTGAAGCCCCTTCCCTAGCGCCAACAGCCTCAGCGGCCGCGCAGCTTGAGGGCCAGCATTTCGCGGATGCTCTTTTCCACCTGACGGCTGACGACCTTGCGATTGCTCTCTGCCGTGTAGGTGATCTGCTCACCATAGATGACATCGACATCGACGGCGCCCTCATGCAGGATGCCAAGCAGATGAGGGCCAAGCGGAATATCGCCCGGCCAGGCGGCGACCGGGCGGTGATAGCGGCCCATCGGCATGCCGTGAATGCCGGTATAGGCGATGGCGACAGACTGAACATGGACGGCGCCAGTCGGCGACAGCGGCACGGCGGCGGCGGCGGCACCAAACAGCGAGGTCTTGATCTCCAGCAGCCGGTTGCCATCCGATGTCGTGCCTTCGGGAAACAGCACGACGATCTCGCCATCGGCGAGACGCTTGCCGATCTCGTTGACCTGATTGCCGGTGGTGCGCTTCTGATCGCGCTCGATGAAGATCGTTGCCTGCAGCCGCGCCAGCAGACCGAAGACTGGCCAGGCCTTGACGTCGGACTTGGCGACGAACACCACGTCGGCGATCGAACCGAGAACAAGGATATCCTTCCAGCTGGCGTGGTTCGACACCAGCAGCAACGGCCGCTGCCGGTCCGGCGTACCATGGACGCGCACCCGGATACCAACGAGACGGCAGGCCATCCTGTGCCAGAGGCGGGGCAGCGTCCGGCGCTGCGGTCTATCCAGCCAGAGCAACAGGATCTGCACCGGCGCCATGACCAGCGTCGCGATAATCAGAACCGTCATGCAGAGCGCAACGCGCAGCCAATTGATCACGCGCTGTTTCCCAGCACGACGTTTGGCATCGCCGTCAGCCGCGATGAGCCGCGTCTATCGTGATCTCTGCATGGTCTGTCGGGATTGCGGCGCAAGCGCGTTTCTCTTCCAAGTCCGCTTTACATCAGTCAGTTCAAGCGGGTACGGCTAGCCAAGATCGAGGCGCATGACAAGGGCGCCAGTTTTAGCGCCGTTAACACCTTGATAATATGCACGTCTCTCGCCAACCTTGGCAAAGCCGAGTTTCCGGTAGAGACCGATGGCGGCGATATTGGTCTCGTCAACTTCGAGGAAAACGGCTTCGGCCGCCTGATCGCGCGCCTCGCGCAATGCCGCCCGCATCAACCGCCAGCCAAGACCGAGCCGCGAGAACCGTGGATCGATACCGATCGTCAGGATTTCCGCCTCTCCGGCAGCAACCCGCGACAGGACGAAACCGCCGACAAGCGGTTGCGTAATGAACGGTCGCGTATAGGCGTTGTTCTGACGGGCGATGAAACCAAAAACGGCATCCTGAATCAGCAGGGAATGCAGTTCGCCATCGCTCCAGGCATGGGTGAAACGCGATTTGTGGATGGCGGCGGCGTGCGGCAAGTCGGCCGTTTCCAGGGCGAAGATTTCGAATTCCGGTTTGCGAACAAAAAAGTCGGTCAGCGACATCTTATGCTCGCGCCACCGCAAAACCGGCCTGAGACTTGACGTCCGGGCCTCGGAGATAAAGTGGGCTCGGCTTGCCCAAAGAAGGATCGGCTGCAGCACCAAGGCGGGCAACAAGACGGATATCCGTGAGATCCGTTTGCGCGGTGTTTTCCGGCGGCTGGTCCGTCAGATGCTTGGTTGCGGTGCCGCAGATGAGGCCATCGAAATCGGCAAACAGTTTCTGCGCTTCCGCAATGTCCAGCATCAAGGCTTCGCTGCGCGGCGTGCCGTCGGCTTCAAAACTCTGGCAGTAAAGCTCGTCGCGCTTGGCATCGATCGTTGCCAATATGGCACGTCCGGGGTTTGCCTCCCGAGCAGCTTCGGCAACGGCGGCAAGTGTGGTGACGCCAACGGCGGGCACACTCAACGCCAGCGCAAAACCACGGGCTGCCGCGACGCCGACACGGATGCCGGTGAAGGAACCGGGGCCGACGGTGACGGCGATGCGATCGACATCCGCAAGTACTTTGCCACCAGCCGCCAATGCCTCGTCGATGAAGCCCATCAGCTGCTCGGCATGGCCACGGCCGATATCGGCGCCGACAGAGGCCAGAACCGTGTCGGTACCGCTGTCATAGACCGCAGCAAAACAACCCGTCCCAGCCGTATCAATGGCCAGGACGATCATGTTTTTTCAACTTTGATGGATAGTCGCGGCACGGACGAACGCTCGCTCAGACGGCTTCGACCGACTGCACTTCAGGGATGAAATGGTGCAGCAGGTTCTGCACGCCGTGCTTCAACGTTGCCGTCGAAGACGGGCAGCCGGCGCAGGCGCCTTTCATGTTGAGGAAAACGGTGCCATCGCGAAAACCCTTGAAGGTAATATCGCCGCCATCCTGGGCCACGGCCGGACGAACGCGGGTTTCAAGCAGTTCCTTGATGGTGGCAACGATGGTCTCGTCGCCTTCGTCGAAGAACTCGCCGTCCTGGTCGCTTTCTTCAGCGCGCGTATGGACCGCCATGACCGGCTGACCGGACATGAAGTGCTCCATGATCGAGCCGAGGATCGCAGGCTTCAGGTGCTGCCATTCCTGCGCTTCCTTGGTGACCGTGATGAAATCATAGCCGAAATAGACGCCTGTGACGCCGGGGATCATGAACAGGCGCGCGGCCAGAGCCGAACCGGCTGCGGCCTCTTCCTCGTCGCGGAATTCCGCCGTACCATTTTCCATCACAACCTTGCCCGGCAGGAATTTCAGCGTCGCGGGGTTCGGCGTGGCTTCGGTCTGGATGAACATGTCGTCTCCATGCCGCCTGCCACAGCAGACGGCTCTTTAGAATTATTCCAGATGATATATGCCGTTTGATGACCTGCTTCAAGAGGCATGAAACGGCGACCATGGCCTATTATTGCGCCATCCGAACCGCTCACACAATGATGAAATCGGCGCTGGTTAGAACGAGGCCGGTTTTGAGCAAGGCAAATTGTGTCCGGCCGGCCGAGCCGGTTCCATCGGCGTCGTAAAACAATTTGCCCGTGTCGGTCTCGTAGATGATACGATCGCTGGCATCCCCCGCCAGGCCGGTCGTGTTGCTCGCGAAGGCGGAGGCCGCCATCTGGCCGGCCGCCCCGAAAGCGGTGAAGATTGCATTCTCGAGCTGTATCGTATCGTCCACCGCGCGAAAATCGGTGATCGTATCGATATTGCCGCCTGCCAGCGCCGCATTGAAGAGGAACGTGTCGTTGCCGCTGCCACCGGTCAGGCTATCGGCGCCCAGCCCACCACTCAGCTTGTCGGCGCCCGCGCCGCCCGACAATGTATCGGCGCCTGAGAGACCCGAGAGAGAATTATTGCCCGTATTTCCGGTTATCACGTTTGCCAGCGCGTTACCGGCACCGTTCAGGTTAGCGGAGCCGGTCAAAAGCAGACGCTCGACATTCGCCGACAGCGTTATGGAGGCAGAAGACTGAATGGTATCCGTTCCACCACCCACCGCCTCGACGATCGCATCGCCGCCATCCGTCACGTAGGTGTCATTGCCACCATAGCCCGTCAAAGTATCGGCGCCGCCACCGCCAATGAGGACATCATTGCCGCCACCGCCATTGATGGATTGACCGAATGCGTTGCCGGTCAGCTTGACGCCTTTCAGATAAGCCGCAGACGTCGCAGCGGAATAGTTCAGGAATTCAATCTCCTGACCGCCTTCCAGCATGTAGCTGACCGACGAATAGACATAGTCCGTGCCTTCGCCGACATATTCGAATACGCGGTCCCCAACGTTATCAACAGCCAAGTAGTCATCACCTGTGCCGCCAATAATATCGTCCAAGCCGGTTCCACCATAGAGATAGTCATTTCCTGCGTTGCCGTAGACGCTATCGTTGCCACTGTCGCCATAAACATAGTCCGAGTCGTTCCCGCCTGATAACGAGTCAGCGCCGCCACCCCCATGGAGGGTGTCGTTCCCCGCATCACCCGTGAAGTATTCGGTGTCTCCGCCGCCGATGATGTAATCCGTGCCATCGCCGCCAGACACGTTCCCAACGATAAGATGCCCTTTGCTTCCGTCGTAGAGGTCGTAGTCTCCTCCACCCAGATAGACGCCGCCGCTTAAAGTTCCGGTATTGACGATGTTATCGTTGCTGGCTTGATCCGAATAGACGGCCCAAGAATAGTCGCCCGCAGTGATCGTGCCCGAGTTCAGCAGGGAAAGGCCGTTGGTTCCCGAATTTCGAATGCCGGTGCCCCCGGAAGAAATGTCGCCGCTGTTGACGACCTTCGTCAGGGTATACGTTGCGGTATTGCTCGCGGTGATGATGATACCGGTGTCGTCGGCCCAGATCGTCCCCTTGTTGATGATCCTGCCGTCCGAGCCGTTGAGAGCAATCGCCGTAGCAAAACTGTTAAGATAACCACCCTCACCGATTTCGATGCGATGATTGGTGGCTGCGGTGGTACTGCTGAACAGAGCAATCGCGTAAGCGTTAGCAGATACAGTGCCCTGGATATTGAGGCTGTTGCCGCTACCAGTTCCATAAAAGCCATAACTGTCCGTCGATGCAACGGTCACCCCGAAGGTGACAAAAACGTTGTCGCCGGCCGCAAGGATCGCGCGGGTACCGGTACCGCTTTGAGAATAGGGGAAAACAAAAGAGACCATGGCTGTCATTCCTCCATCGCTAAAGGCCCAAACCACGATCATCACCGCGATTTTACGGGCATGATTGCAAGACAATGCGCGCCCGCGGGCAGCATCGCGCCGAGAATGTTCATGCTGTCATGTGTCAGAGCTGGGATGCGTCAAAAAGGCATATGTATATAAATATGTGAATTAGAATTAGTGATTATTACAGGAAAATACCTGCGATTGCGAGACGCTAATTGTTGCCGCTGGAATTGTGATTATTATGCAGTCAACAGCTTGAATTGATCGGGGATCAGCTCAGCGCGTCGATTTCCTCGTCGGTCAGCAAATCGGGTATGACTGTCACCGGGATCGGGAATGCTGCGGTCTTGCCGGCGATCGAAGAGACCAGCGGGCCTGGTCCATCCTTGGCCGAACCGGCGGCCAGGACGAGGATGGCGATATCGCGATCTTCCTCGATCAGGCTGTAGATCTGATCCGTTGCGCCACCCTCGCGGATGACCATTTCCGGCTCGATGCCGATCGTTTCCCGCACCGTCTGAGCGATCTTGGCAAGCGTAGCTTCGGCCTCGGCGCGGGCTTCCGCCCGCATGATGCCCTCGACGCCCAGCCATTGCTGGAAGTCGGCATCGGCAATGACATAGAGCAGAACGAGACCGCCATTGGAGTTTTTGGCGCGCATGCCGGCATAGTGGACGGCGCGGCCGCATTCCGGCGTATCGTCGATCACCGCCATGAATTTGCGGCGGTGACCTTCCAGTCTTGAGAGTCGTGTTGAAACCATGAGGCGACTCTTACACCCGATATTTTTGGCTGCAAGGTTTCTTTTGCGGCGAATTATTGCAGAAAGCCGACGATGTCCCGGACCTGTTTCATCGTCACTTCGGCCCGTGCCCTGGCCCGCTCGCCGCCATCACGCAGGATGCCGTCGATATGGGTGGTGTCGTCCATCAGACGGCGCATTTCACCGGAAATCGGCGCAAGAACGGTGACCGCCAGATCCACCAGCGCCGGCTTGAAGACCGAGAACTGCTGTCCGCCGAATTCTTCGAGCACCTCAGCCTTGGTCTTGTCGGATAGGGCGGCATAAATACCGACGAGATTATCGGCTTCCGGGCGGCCCTTCAGGCCATCGATTTCGCTTGGCAAGGCATCTGGATCAGTCTTTGCCTTGCGGATCTTCTTGGAGATCGTCTCGGCGTCGTCCATCAGGTTGATGCGCGACAGGTCGGAGGCATCCGACTTCGACATCTTCTTGGTGCCATCACGCAGCGACATGACGCGCGGCGCCGGACCGCCGATCAGCGGCTCGACCATCGGGAAATAGGCATGCACCGGCTCATCGCCGACCTTGATGTCAACACCGTAATCGGTCCGGCGGATATGGTCGCTGAAGTCAATGTTGAATTTCTGGGCGATATCGCGGGCAAGCTCCAGATGCTGCTTCTGGTCGTCGCCAACCGGCACGTGGGTGGCGCGGTAGACGAGGATGTCGGCGGCCATCAGGCTCGGATAGGCGAGCAGTCCGAGCGAGACCTGCTCGGCATTCTTGCCGCCGGACTTGTCCTTGAACTGGGTCATGCGTTCCATCCAGCCGATGCGGGCGACGCAGTTGAAGATCCACGCAAGCTCGGCATGCTGCGGCACGGCGGACTGGTTGAAGACGATGTGCTTCTTCGGATCGATGCCGGCGGCGATGAAGGCGGCGGCGATCGAGCGGATCTGGTTGCGCAAATCCTCGTGTACGAGCTGGGCAGTGAGCGAGTGAAGATCGACGACGCAATAGATGCAGTCGTTGTTTTCCTGCAGCGCCACGAACTTGCGGATCGCACCGAGGTAATTGCCGAGGTGGAGATTGCCGGTGGGCTGGACGCCGGAAAAGACGAGCGGTTTGAAGTCTGACATCGTGTCCTCATTCGGGCTTGTGGAGGGCCCGGCCTCTGTTGCTGTTGGGGGCTTATGCACATAGGCGTCCCGGCGATCAAGAGGCGTGCGCTCTGCGCTTGCGGCAAATTCCGCCGAAGGACAGTTGGCGGGGCTGCCAAGATCTTGAATCCAAAGATCTAAATTGGAATTTTTTGCTCTAATGTTTCGCTTGAATTAACGAAGAAGGCGGTAGTGCGGCATAGCTATTTAGAGCTACAAGAAGAAAATTCCATAAAATTGCTTCATTTCGGATGAATTTGCCAATCCAACACTACACCGAGGTTCTCAGCAGAGTTCATTCCGCTGCACCGCGCGCATAAGGGCGCGCCGAACCGACATTTGCATGCGCCCCGATCCGACACCGGATGCTGAAGGGGTACATGCCAAAGGATTGTCATGCGTAACCTACTTTTGCTCGCTCTCGCGTGCGTGTTCGCCGTTTCCAGTTTTGCCATTGCCGAAGCCAAGGATCGCAGCTCGCGCAAAGTAAAACTGCCCGTCCACACAAGAACAACGGCTTATGCCGTCCAGACGGTATCGGTCAGAACAGGCTGTTTTTCACCACGCCTCGAGGGCATTCTGATACATATTGCTGCGAAAACCGGACGCCGGCCGCTGGTGACTTCTGGCCACCGGCCGCAGTCGCATCGTTCCGGTTCAATGCACCGGTTTTGCCAGGCGGCCGATATCCGCGTGCCCGGCGTTTCCGAAAGCAAGATCCTTGCGGCAGCAAGAACGGCACCGGGCATTGGCGGCATCGGCCGCTACTGCAACGGGATCGTTCACGTCGATACCGGCGCGCGGCGCCAGTGGGCGTATTGTGGCAAGTCGATAGGGCATTTCCTCAGCGCCAAGCGCCGCTCGGGAAAGCGGGCCTGACGTTTGTGCCGTCAGGTGTCGGTTGGCGGCGGGGCTGCACCCTTGCGCTTGATGTTGCGCCGGATCATCGACAGGTCTGCTCCGCCGATCAGGAAAGCGACGGCGAAATAGACGACCATCGAGACGCCGATCAGAATCCCCAGCGCGCCCAGTTTCGTCCAGAATGGCGACCCTGACGCCAGCGAGACGGCAAAGACGCTGCGCAGATAATAGAGTACACCGCCCATGACCGACGCGGCAACGATCAGCAGGACGGTGCGGCGCAACAGCGCCCATTCCCATGTCAGATGACCGCGCCGCAGCAGCGTGACGAAGAGCAGAACCGTGCTGATCCACCCGGCTGTGGCTTCAGCAACCGCGATACCCGGCGCACCGAGACGGGGAAACAGCGTGATTGCCACAGCGCAATTGGCAGCAACGGCAACGGCCGAGAATCGCATCGGTGTCTTGGTGTCCTCGCGGGCATAGAAACCCGGCTGCAGCGCCTTGATCAAAACGAAAGCCGGCAGGCCGATACCGTAGATGGCAAGGATCGAGCCGACGACAGCGGTATTGCCGGCATGGAAAGCCCCGCGTTCAAACAGCACCCGAATGATCTCATCAGAAAGGATCCAAAGGGCGACAGCAGCCGGAACGGTCAGGAACAGCACAAACTCGATCGAGCGGTTCTGCAGGTTTCCGGCCTCGCGCAGATGGCCGCCCTTCAGCGCCCGCGACAATTCCGGCAGCAGCACGACGCCAACAGCGACACCGACCACACCAAGCGGAAGCTGATAGATCCGGTCGGCATATTGCAGGGCGGCGATGGCGCCATCCTGGGCCGAGGCGATCGCCTGGCCAATCAGCTGGTTGATCTGGGTAATGCCACCGGTGATCGCTGCCGGCACCGCCAGGATCAGCAGGCGTTTGACGTTCGGCGTCAAGCGGGGAAACTTGAGGCCGATACTCATGCCGGCATGAAGGACGCCGAGATAGACGACGCCAAGCTGCAGCACGCCAGCCACCATGACACCCCAGGACAGATACCAGGCGGTCATGAGCGGATCGGCTCCAGTGTAGAGCGCATAAAACAGCGCGCCGATCATCACGACATTGAGGAAAATCGGAGCGACGGCGGCGGCAAAGAAGTGGTGCAGCGAATTCAGCATGCCGCTCATCATGGCGGTCAGCGACATGCACATGAGGTAGGGGAACATCACCATTGCCATGCGCACGGTGAGGGCCGATTTCTCGGCATCATCGGCAAATCCAGGCGCGATGACGAAGCGCACCAGAAGCGGCATCGACAGTTCCATCGCGATGGTGATCAACAGCAGCACGGTGAACAGCACGCCGAACACTTCTTCCGAAAAGCGCTTGGCGCCATCCGTGCCGTTGGCTTCGATCTCCTTGGAAAACAGCGGCACGAAGGCGGCGTTGAAAGCACCTTCGGCAAAGAGGCGGCGGAACAGATTGGGGAACCGGAATGCCGCATAAAACACGTCGGCCATCGGGCCGGTACCAAGTGCTGCCGCCATCAGCATTTCACGGGCGAAACCGAAGATGCGGCTGCCGAGCGTGGCGCCACCAACGGTCATGAATTTCTTGACGAGGCTCATGATTCTGCCTTGGCTTTTTTTGCACCGGTGACGGAGCGCGTGTGTTGCGGCGCGATCATGCCGGAGGGCATGCGGTCGCGCATCTCGTCCGCCTCATCCGACATCACAGCCTTCAGCCGCGCAATGATATTGCTCTGCCGGGCTTCATTGGTGATCTTCTGGCCGACGAGGTCGGTGACATAGAAGGTGTCGATGACCTTCTCGCCGAAGGTGGTGATATGCGCCGAGGCGATATCGAGCGACAGGTCGGAGAGCACGGCGGTGACTTCCGACAACAGGCCGGTGCGATCGAGGCACTCGACCTCGATGACGGTGAACTTGTTCGACAGGCTGTTGCTGATAGTGACGGCCGGCGGCACCGTGAACGCCTTGTTGCGCTTGCGGTGCTTCGTGCGGCTGGCAATCACTTCCGGCAGACGCTTCTTGCCCGACAGCACGTCCTCGATCATCTTGCCGATATTCGCCGCCCGGCGCATCTCGTCGTCATCGACCGGAAACTCACGGGTGATCAGGATCGTATCCAGCGCCCGGCCGTCCGATGTGGTGAAAATTTGCGCGTCAACGATATTGGCACCGGCGGCGGCACAGGCGCCCGCGATGACAGCAAGCAGACGCGGATGGTCCGGCGACAGGATGGTGATCTCGGTGATGGCATGGAACTGGTGCGTGCGAACCATCGTCGCCAAGGCACGGCCGGTCTTGTCGGCCTCGCGGATGAAACGGGCGTGACGCAACTGGTCTTCGAGCGGCACGGAGAGCAGATACGGCTGGTAGTGCAGCTTGGTATAGGTCTTGCGATCCTTCTGGCTCCAGTCGGACAAAGCCTCAAACAGCACGTCCGCCGCATGTGCCGCGCGCTCCTTGCGCGGCAGATCGGAAAAGCCGCCGGATAACAGCAGTTCGGTCTCGTAGTACAGCGTGCGCAGCAGCTGACCCTTCCAGCCGTTCCAGACGCCGGGACCGACGGCGCGGATATCTGCGATGGTCAGGATCAACAGCATCTTCAGGCGATCAAGCGATTGCACCTTTTCGGTAAAATCGATGATCGTTTTGCGGTCGTTGAGGTCGCGCGTCTGCGCCACCATCGACATGGTCAGGTGTTCCTCAATCAGCCACGCCACCGTTTCCGTCTGCTTGGGGGTCATGCCGAAGCGCGGGCAGAGCTTTCGGGCAACCTTGGCACCGGCGGTCGAGTGATCTTCCGGGCGGCCCTTGGCGACGTCATGCAGAAGAACGGCGACGAACAGCGCGGTGCGATCCTCGACGCCCGGCATCAGCTTGACGGCGAGTGGATGCAGTTCCTCGTCACGTCCCTGATCGATCCGTGACAGCACATCGACGGCGCGCAGCAGATGCTCATCGACGGTATAGTGGTGATACATATTGAACTGCATCAGCGATACGATCTTGCCGAATTCAGGGATGAACCGGCCGAGCACACCGGCCTCGTTCATCCGGCGCAGGATCAGTTCCGGATCGCGGCGCGAGGTCAGCATCGACATGAACAGGCGGTTGGCCTCCTCGTTGTCGCGCACCGCAGGGGTGATCAGGCCGAGCGACCGGGTCACCTGCTTCAGCGCGGCGGGATGGAACTCCAAACCGTTGATATCGGCGACATGGAAGATGCGGATCAGATTGATCGGGTCGCGCTTGAAAATATCCGGGCTTGCCAGCGCAATCCGGCCACCATCATCGACGAACTCCAAAGTGCCGGCGATCTTGCGGACGCGGTGGGTGAAGCGGCTGAGAGCAGCGGTAAACCCGGGAAGCTGCTTGGCCTGCTGGTCTTCAAGAGCTGCGCAGAAGATGCGGGTGAGATCGCCGACACTCTTGGCGACCAGGAAATAGTGCTTCATGAAGCGTTCGACGGCGGTCATGCCGGGGTGGTCGTGATAGCCGAGGCTTTCGGCGATCTCGCGCTGGATATCGAAGGACAACCGCTCTTCCGCCTTGCCGGTCAGGAAGTGCATATGGCAGCGCACCGCCCAGAGGAAATCATCGGCTTTCTGGAAGAGCTGATATTCTTGGCGCGACAGGACGCCGAGCTTGATCAGATCGGCCGAATCCTTCACCCGGTAGAAATATTTGGCGATCCAGAACAGCGTGTGGATGTCGCGCAGGCCGCCCTTGCCTTCCTTGACGTTCGGCTCGACCAGATAGCGCGTATCGCCGGCCTTGCGGTGGCGCTCGTCGCGCTCGGCAAGCTTGGCAGCAATGAAATCGGGGCCGGTATTCTTGACGATCTCGCTGTCGAAGCGGGTTTCCAGCTCCTCTGTCAGCTCCTTTGAGCCGCAGATGTAGCGGGTTTCGAGGATCGCCGTGCGGATGGTCATGTCGCCGCGCGACAGCCGGATACACTCGTCGATCGTGCGCGTCGCATGGCCGACCTTGAAGCCCAGATCCCACAGGATATAGAGCATGAACTCGATGGCAGGCTCGGCCCAGACGGCCTTCTTGACCGGCAGCAGGAAGAGCAGATCAATATCTGAACCGGGCGCCAGCGTACCGCGACCATAACCGCCGACGGCGGTAACAGCAATGCGGGTCCACGGCTGAGCGTTGGCGGCGTTGAAAACCTCGTTGAGAACGAAATCATGCAGGACGGTGATCAACTGGTCCTGCAGCCAGGAAATCCGCTCGGCGCATTTCAGCCCGCTGCCGTCCTTGAGCAACAGTTCACGTGCCTTTTCGCGGCCGGCCAGATTGGCCTGCTTGAAGGCGGCGAGCAGCGCCTGGCGCATCATGTCGCGGTGTTCCGCATGCGCCGAGGCGATGAAACTGCACTTGGCCCTGAGTGCCGCAACATCCAGGATATCGGGAAATGACGTCTCATGTATGGTCATCAAAGGCCGACCGTCTTCCTGTCCGGCAGGCTCTGCGAGCCGCTGCCAGAGCATGATGCCGAAAAATACAAGCGGTTTTCGGACGACATCATGCTCTACTTTTGATTCTGGAGCGGATTCAGATTTCAGGTCGATTCGACCTGAAATCATCCGGCTCCAGTGCATGCGCTATAGCCTTTTTGGCCGGGAATGGACAAGACTTTAGCGATCACGAATTACCGAGCTGTTTCTTCAGAGCGTAAAGCGCGTCCATGGCCTCTCTTGGCGTCATGTCATCGGGATTGAGGCTTTTCAAAGCCTCTTCGACCTTCGACGGGCCGGCCTTGACCCGCTCCTCGCGGCGGATGGCCACCTGGAACAGCGGCAGGTCGTCGATCAGCTGGCTGGACGGATTCTTACGGTCGGCGTCCTCAAGTTTCGCCAGCACGTCTTTCGCTCGCGCAACGACGGAAGCAGGCAGACCGGCAAGTCGGGCGACCTGGATGCCGTAGGACCGGTCGGCAGCGCCGGGGCCGACTTCGTGCAGGAAGATGACGTCGCCGTCCCATTCCTTGACGCGCATGGTGGCATTCGACAGGCGCTCGAGCTTTTCGGACAGGACCGTCAGTTCATGGAAATGCGTAGCGAACAATCCGCGGCAGCGATTGCCCTCATGCAGATGCTCGACAGACGCCCAGGCGATCGAGAGGCCGTCGAAGGTGGCGGTGCCACGGCCGATTTCGTCGAGGATAACCAGCGAACGGTCGGTGGCCTGATTGAGGATCGCGGCCGTTTCGACCATTTCGACCATGAAGGTGGAGCGGCCGCGGGCGAGATCGTCGGATGCGCCAACCCGCGAAAACAGCCGGTCGACGATGCCGATATGGGCGGATGCCGCTGGCACGAAAGAGCCCATCTGCGCCATGATGGCGATCAGGGCATTCTGGCGCAGGAAGGTCGATTTACCGCCCATGTTGGGACCGGTCAAAAGCCAGATCGCGCCATCCCCCTCGCCGTCATGCGGCGACAGATCGCAGGTATTGGCAACGAAGGCAGCACCCGATTGGCGGCGCAGCGCCTGCTCGACGACCGGATGACGGCCACCGTCGATGGCAAACATTTTCGAGGTATCGACCAGCGGACGGCAATAGGCCTGCTCTTCTGCAAGCGTGGCGAGACCTACCGAGACGTCCACTACGGCCAACGCAAGTGCTGCCGCCTTGATCGCTTCGGCCTCCGCCACCACCATGGCCGATAGCCTGTCGAACGCTTCGAGTTCAATGGTCAGCGCCCGGTCGGCGGCATTGGCGATCTTGGTTTCAAGATCGGAGAGTTCGGTCGTGGTGAAGCGCATGGCATTGGCCATGGTCTGGCGATGGATGTACCGAGACTTCGCCTCCGGGGTGTCGGTCATCGGCCCGGCATTGCCCTGTGTCACCTCGATGAAATACCCGAGCACGTTGTTGTACTTGATCTTCAGCGACTTGATGCCGGTTTCCTCGGCATAGTCGAGCTGCAGCCCGGCGATCACCCGGCGGGACTGGTCACGCAGTGCCCGCATCTCGTCAAGTTCGGCACTGGCGCCATCGCGCAGAAAACCACCGTCGCGTTTCAGCAACGGCAGCTCGTCGCCAAGAATGGTTACCAGCTGCTGGACCATATCCTGCGGCAGCGCGCTGACCGCTTGAAGCGCGGCACCCAACTCTTGCGAAAGATCACCGCGGCCGAGCAGGCCGGCAACCTCAACAGCAGACTGGCAGCCGGCAAGGATGCTGCCGAGATCACGCGGCCCGCCACGGCCGAGTGAAAGGCGCGACAAAGCGCGCGGCATGTCCGGCACGTGTTTCAGCGCGGACCGCAGGTCGCCGCAGAACGACGGCTGGTCGGCTAGGGCCGAGATGGAATCGAGCCGGGCGTTGATCCGCTCGGGATCGGTCAGCGGCGACATCAGCCGTTCGGCAAGCAACCGAGCACCGCCACCGGTAACGGTGCGATCCAGCGCCTTCAACAGCGTGCCGTTGCGATCGCCAGACTGGGTTTTCACCAGTTCGAGGTTGGTGCGGGTGGCAGGATCGATGAACAGTGTCGAGGCGGCACTTTCGCGCTCCGGCGCGCCCAGGGGCGGGCGTTCGGCGAGCTGGGTCTTTTCGACATAGGAGATCGCGGCAGACGCTGCCGCAAGTTCGGCGCGTGAGAAACTACCGAAACCATCGAGCGTCTTGACGCCATAATAGCGGGTAACGCGGTTTTCCGCCGTGGCGCTGTCGAACAGCACGGCCGGCTGCGGAACAGCGACGCGGCCGAGAATATCGATGACCGGACGCATCTCCGGATCATGAAAGACCGTATCGGCCAGAATCAGCTCGCGCGGCTCGATGCGCAGGATATCGGCGAGCAGCCGCGTCTCGGTGGTTTCGGCCAGCCGGAAGACGCCGGTGGAAATATCGATCCAGGCGAGCGCGATGGCCGGCTCCGTGCCGCGAATGCGGGCAAGCGCCATCAGATAATTGGATTCGGATGGCGACAGCAATTTGTCTTCGGTGATTGTGCCCGGCGTAACCAGGCGCACGACATCGCGTTTGACGACCGATTTTCCGCCGCGCTTCTTGGCTTCTGCCGGGTCTTCGACCTGTTCGCAGACGGCAACACGGAAACCAAGGCTGATCAGCTTTTGCAGGTAATCATCGGCCGCATGGACCGGCACGCCGCACATTGGGATATCCTGGCCAAGATGCTGGCCGCGCCGCGTCAGCGTGATGCCGAGCGCCCGCGATGCTTCGACGGCATCCTGGAAAAACAGTTCGTAGAAATCGCCCATCCGGTAAAACAGGATCGAATCCGGATTGTTCGACTTGATCTCGATGAACTGTTCCATCATCGGCGTAGCCGTGGCGCGGCTTTCCTCCGTCGCCAGTTGGGCGGCGGTCAGAACCTCGGGAGGGCGGGTGATTGGCGCGGTCACAAAAGTCATGCTGGTCCTAAAAAAGTGGTGCCACACTATCCATGCGCGTTTATAGAAGACAACAACAAAGCGGCTGTGGAGAGCCGTCGCCCACAAAAGGTTGGAGGACCCATGGCCGAGAATGACAAGACCAGTCGCAGCGCAAACAGCGTCACGGACCAGGAAGCCCTCGATTTCCACTCGCAGGGCCGGCCCGGAAAACTGGAGATCTCGCCAACCAAGCCGATGGCGACGCAGCGCGACCTGTCGCTTGCCTATTCGCCGGGTGTGGCCGTACCGGTCAAGGCAATCGCCGCTGACCCTTCCAAGGCCTATGACTATACGACGCGCGGCAACATGGTGGCCGTCATTTCCAACGGCACCGCTATCCTTGGCCTCGGCAATCTCGGGGCACTGGCCTCGAAGCCGGTGATGGAGGGCAAATCCGTGCTCTTCAAGCGCTTCGCGGATGTCGATTCGATCGATCTCGAAGTCGATACCGAAGATGCCGACGAATTCATCAATTGTGTGCGATTCCTCGGCCCCTCCTTCGGAGGTATCAATCTGGAGGACATCAAGGCGCCGGAATGCTTCATCATCGAGCAGAAACTGCGCGAAATCATGGATATCCCTGTCTTCCATGACGACCAGCACGGCACGGCGATCATCGCAACCGCAGGCCTGATCAACGCATTGCAACTGACAGGCCGCGACCTCAAGACGACGCGACTGGTCTGCAATGGCGCAGGCGCGGCCGCGATTGCCTGCGTCGAACTCATCAAGTCGATGGGTTTTGCGCCCGAAAACATCATCATGTGCGACACGAAGGGTGTGATCTATCAGGGCCGCACCGAAGGCATGAACCAGTGGAAGTCCGCGCATGCGGCCAAGACCGACCGGCGCACGCTTGAGGACGCAATGGATGGCGCGGACGTGGTGCTCGGCCTATCGCAAAAGGGTGCTTTCTCGGAGGCGATGATCCGCTCCATGGCGGAAAAGCCGATCATCTTTGCGATGGCCAATCCCGATCCGGAAATTACACCTGAGGAGGTGTCTGCCATTCGCGACGACGCGATCATGGCCACCGGCCGATCCGACTATCCAAACCAAGTCAACAATGTGCTGTGTTTTCCCTATATGTTCCGCGGTGCGCTCGACGTTCATGCCTCGACCATCAACGAAGAGATGAAGATTGCAGCGGCACAGGCGCTGGCAAGCCTTGCCAAGGAAGACGTGCCGGATGACGTTGCCGCCGCCTATCAGGGCAACCGGCCCCGTTTTGGCCCGCAATACATCATTCCGGTGCCTTTCGATCCACGCCTGATCTCGTCCATTCCGGTTGCCGTCGCCAAGGCTGCGATGGAAAGCGGCGTTGCCCGCAAGCAGATTCCCGATCTTGCCGCCTATGGCCGGCAGCTGTCGGCCCGCCGCGATCCGATCGCCTCGACGCTGCAGCGCATCTATGAGCGCGTTCGCCGCCAGCCCAAGCGCATCGTCTTTGCCGAAGGCGAAGAGGTGCAGATGATGCGGTCGGCGCTTGCCTACGCCAATCAGGAACTTGGCACCGCCATGCTGCTTGGCCGCGAGGACCGGATGCGCCAGACGGCAGAGCGCGAAGGCATCGATCTCGACCGCCCCGGCATCCAGCTCGTCAATGCCCGCATTTCCAAGCGCACCGCTGCCTATACCGATTATCTCTATGCCCGCCTGCAGCGGCAGGGTTATCTGTTTCGCGACGCGCAGCGGCTGATCAACAACGACCGCAATCACTTCGCCGCCTGCATGGTGGCGCTGGGCGATGCCGACGGCATGGTGACGGGCATCACCCGCAACTATTCCACAGCACTCGAGGACGTCCGCCGCTGCATCGATCCGAAGCCCGGCCACCGGGTGATTGGCGTGTCTTTGGCACTCTGCCGTGGCCGCACGGTTCTGGTTGCCGATACCGCAGTCCATGACATGCCGGCTGCCGATGAACTGGCCGATATCGCCGAAGAGGCCGCAGGCCTTGCGCGCCGCCTCGGCTATGTGCCGCGCGTCGCCATGCTGGCCTATTCGACCTTCGGCCATCCCTCCGGCGAACGGTCCGAGCGGGTGCGCGAAGCGGTCAAGCTGCTCGACAAGCGCCGTGTCGATTTCGAGTATGATGGCGAGATGGCGGCCGATGTGGCGCTGAACCCGAAGGTAATGGAACAGTATCCGTTCTGCCGCCTCTCAGGCCCGGCCAATGTTCTGGTCATGCCGGCGTTCCACTCGGCATCGATCTCGACAAAGATGCTGCAGGAACTCGGCGGAGCAACTGTGATCGGCCCGCTGCTCGTCGGCCTCGACAAATCGGTCCAGATCGTCTCGATGTCCGCCAAGGACTCCGACATCGTCAACATGGCAGCCCTTGCAGCACATAACGCCAATAGCTGAAACGCAAAGAACCCGCCTGGTTGGTACCGAGGCGGGTTCCTTTTCTCGTAATATCAGACTTGATCAAAAATACCCAAGTTCAATACTCGATACGCAACATGGGAACACTTATCAAAAGTCCTCCATCAACATGCAACGTGTATTAACTTTAACTAAATCATGTCAAGTTAACTTAATGTAACCTTTGATCCGCAAGCATTCAGCTTGCGAACCGGCCGGCGTCGGCGCCGTAATAATTCAGGTAGCGGCCGGAAATATTGGTGATCGGCAAAACGATCAGCACGTCGGTGGTGCGGAAAGCGTGATCGACCACGGCACCGTTGCCGACCATGGCGCCCAGACGCATGTATCCCTTGATCAGCGGCGGCAAAGCGGCAAGCGCCTTGCGCATGTTGATCGCCTCAACCGGCATCAGGTCCATGGTGCGGAACAGTTCGGGGCGGGCAGACACGTCCCACTCGCCGCGCACGACCATGTTGTGGTGCAGGAAGGACAGCGCCAATGCGTGCTCTTCGGGAATGACGCCCGGGAACGAACCGCAGCCGAACATGGCATCGACGCCGTATTTCAACGCATAGGCCCAGTTGCCCTGCCACAGAAGTTCGACGGTGCGCTTGGTGCGGTATTCCGGCAGGACGCAGGAACGTCCGAGTTCCATGAATTTCTTGTCCGGGTGGCGCTCCAGAAGCGATCCGACCGAAAATTCCGACGCCGAATAGAAGCCACCCGTGCGGGCCGCGACGTCCTGGCGCAGCAGGCGATAGGTTCCGACGATCTGGTCTTCCGGATCACCCTCGATCGACGTGTCGAGCACCAGAAGGTGATCGCAGACCAGATCCCAGGCATCGGCGTCACGCTTGCGGCGATCGGCGTCCTGCGGGATCTGTGCCTTCATCTCCTCGACGAAGACCTTGTATCGAACTGCCTGCGCGGCATCGATTTCGGATGCGTTGCGGGCAAGGCGCGTCTCGAGGTTACCGATGCGGCCGAGTATGTCATGCGCCGGGGCATTGACGCCCCGGACACGGGCCTGCGGCTGCTCAGCCACCACAACCATATCCAGAGTTTCGATTGTCATCGTACGTCATCCTAGTCGCTTCAATCCTATCCGGCTTAAACCATGTTTCTGCGACAGGATAGTGACATCGGGGCTCCAGGAAAACAGCTGAAATCACGGAGCAAGCAGGCGATTGATCTCGGCGGTCAGCGCTTTCGGATCGGCGGGTTTCGACAACACGGCGCTTGCTCCGGCAGCCATGAGTTTCCGGCGCGTCTCCAGTTGCGTATCGGACGTCAGGATGATGACCGGGACAGATCTGCTGCCAGATTGGCGCTCATGCTGGCGCAGGCGCTCCAGCATCGACAGCCCATCGCCGCCCGGCATATTCAGATCGCTGATAATGAGTTCCGGCGCGACACGAAGAGCCGGCGGTCCATCGAACAGGGTGACGGCAAGCGCTGCAAAATCATCGACGACGCGAACGGTGTGGCCCGCCCGCTCCAGAACGGAGCGCACCATCAGGGCATTGATCGGATCATCTTCGGCCAGAAGCATGCCGCCTTCGGCCGGCCTGTCACGCAGGGCGGGGACCTCGCGCAGCACCGGGCGGTTGTCGTTGATTGCGTCGCGCACTTCCATTCCTTTCATGCGGCCGCGCAGCACCTCGACCAGAGACTTTTCCCGCAGCGGCCTGATCAGCCAGGCATGATAACCGTCCATCTGATTGATCTGGCGGCCGTTGCGCTCTTCCGGATTGATCAGATAGGTCTTGCGCAGCTTCTGCTGTTCAAGGCCGGGCATCTGCGCCAAAAGCCGGCGGAACTGTGCGGCATGGCGATGATCGACGATGATGTCGGTCAATGGCATCCCGGTCGACAGCGCCCGCACAGCGGCGGCCTGTGCATCCTCCATCGTTTCGGCGCGTTCGCAGAAGCCTCCGAGCGTGCGGATCGTTGCAGACAACGCTGTAGATGCCGGACCGGCCGGCGCCATGACCAGAACACGCGACATCCCGAGCACGTCTTTTCTGGCCAGCGAAGCGTTTGCAAGATCGCATCCAAGGGCAGGAAAGCGGATTTCAAACGTGCTGCCGGTGCCGGGAATACTGGAAAGTGTCAGGGAGCCGCCATACTCTTCCATGATCCGCCGCGAGATGGCGAGACCGAGCCCGGCGCCCCCGGCGCGCTGGGCACTGGTGCCAGCTTGCTCGAACTCGTCGAAGATCCGCGCCTGTTCCTTGGCGTTCATCCCAGGACCGCTGTCATCGATGCTGATGACAATCGTGTCGCGTTCCAGCGCGGCGCTGACAAGTACGCCGCCGGTATGGGTGAATTTGACCGCATTGCCAATGACGTTGAACAGAACCTGGCGCAGGCGGGCCGCATCGAAATTCATCAGGCCCGGCACATTGGCAGCAATGGTGGCGCCGATCTCAATGCCCTTTTCATGAGCGCGGTGTGACAACATCTCGACGACGCTCTCGATGGTTTCGCGCAACGGTTCCGGCGCCGGGCGCAACTGGAACCGGCCGGCCTCTATCGAGGAGAAATCCAGCAGGTCATCGACCAGTTGCACCAGCGCATGGCCTGACTGACGCATGCCTGCGAGATAGTTTTTCTGCTCGCTCGTCAGCCGCGTCTGGCTGATCAGATGGCTCATGCCGAGGATACCCGACAGCGGTGTGCGGATTTCGTGGCTAACGGTCGCCAGCAACCGCGACTTCGCCTGGCTCGCCTGTTCGGCGCGGCGGCGCGCTTCCTCGCTTTCGCGGGCGATCCGGCTTTCCTCGGTGACATCGCGGGCGATGCTGTGCAGCATGAAGGCACCGCTCGCCGGTTCACGGGCGATGACATCATGCCAGTCGAATATTTTGGGGCCTGCATCGGTCGCGATGCGAACGCGGTAGCGATTGGGAGCCGAGGCGGGTTCGAATTCGATGCCGAGCGCTTCGCAGGTCCGGCCTTCCGGCTTCAGCCAACCGGTCAGCCGGCAAAATACCGAATTGGCCTGGACGATCTTGCCGCCGGGCTCGCGAATGACGGCGATATCGCCGAGTGCATCGTGGATGGTGGAGAGAAGCTGCGATGTCTCGCTGCGCTCCCAACGGCTGTCGCTGGCTTTTTCGTCCCGGACACGTCCCTTGGCGGCGGCGGGCCGGACGCTGGAGCCATACCAGTCCTTGAGCAGCAGGGCAGCGCCCGTGACGCCCGCCACGGCCAGACCAGCCGACAGCAGATAGAACCCGGCATCGATGCCGGTGCCGAGAATGGCGGCGGAGCCCAGAAGACCAGTCCCAGCCAAGGCCGGTTTCAGCGCCGGGTAGCGCTCCTTGGCCGCCGTGTAACCGTCTTCCGGCTCCAGCGAATGCGGATCGTCGGCCAGAGGCGTCTCGGATGCACGGCGGTTGTTCAACGTCCGTTGCGGGGCGCTGAATTCGGTTGCAATCCGTTTTCTCAGATTTGACAGGTCGCTCATGACGCTTGGCCTAGCATGGCAAGCGTTTTGATTGACTTCAGCCGGTCTTTAAGATTTTAGCGATCCTGCTTTTTCATATGCAGCAGTTCGTCAAGAATGATCGCTCCGGCACCGATCGTGATGAAGCTGTCGGCCAGATTGAAGACGGCGAAGGACCATGTCGGCAGGTGAAACAGCACATAGTCGATGACATAGCCAAAGATCAGGCCATCGATCACATTGCCGATGGCGCCGGCAATAATCAGCGCGTAGCCGAGATGCGTCAGAAACCGATCCGGCGGCGTCTTGCGCCAAAGCCAGATAACGAAGGCCACGACGACAATTCTCAGGCCGATGATCGCCCAGCGCTCGACACCCGAAAAGAGCGAGAAGGCGACACCGTAATTGTAGACACGGTGTAGAGCCAGGAACGGCAGCACAGCGACGCTCTCGCCATAGGGCAGCCAGAGCTCGACGGCAGCCTTGATCGCCTGATCGAGCAGGACGGCAACAACGATGAGGATGGCGATGGGAATGGGGCGCGAAAAAAGAGCAGTCTTTTGCATCAGGTTCTATCGTCCAGCGTCAGCAGATGGCGGCGTGCCTCAAACAGCATGATACCGGTGGCGATGGCCAAATTAAGGGAATCGGCCCGGCCCTGCTGGGGAATACGGGCAAGTGCTGTCGCTTCCCTGGCAAGTTCTTCCGGCAACCCGGCCTGTTCATTGCCCATCAGCAGAACGACAGGCTTCTTGCGATAATCGATGGTGCGGTAATCGACGGCACCGGCCAGATGGGTGGCGGCAAGCTGAACGCCGGCGGCCTTCTGCCACTTGACGAACTCGGCAACGGTGGCCCGCATCAGCGGCATGGCAAAGACCGAGCCCATGGTCGCCCGTACCGTTTCCAGCGAAAACGGGTCGGTGGTCTCACCGACCAGAATGACGCCGGAGGCGCCTGCGGCATCGGCCGTGCGGATGATGGTACCGAGATTGCCGGGATCACGGACGCGATCAAGCGCAACATATGTTTCGCCGACAACCGGCTTCATGTCGCGCAGATTGGCGTAACGCTGCTCGAAGACGCCGACGACCATCTGCGGATTATCACGGCGGGTGATCGCGGAGAGCACCTTCTCGCTGACTTCGAGCACGAGACCGCCAGTGGCGACCGTTTTCAGCGCCACCTGCTCGACCTGCGTCTTGCCCTTGGCCGCCTTGGCATAGACCAGCGTCTTGATGGTCCAGCCGAGATCCAGAGCATCGATGACCAGCTTCAGGCCTTCGGCGATGAAGGAACGGGTTTCGTCGCGCTCCTTCTTGTTGGCGAGCGCCTTGATATCCTTGATGATCGGGTTGGCAAGGCTGGTGACTTCCTTTACCTGGCCGACGCGCCGGGGGCCCTGATTGTAGTCGTTCATTTCGGCACCCAACGGGAAAAGAGAGAGGTGGAGAGTGCACGGCCCGGCTCATTGCCGTCAAGACCGCCTTCGCGCAGAATCAGTTCGCCCGATTCCACCGCACCGCCGCGCCCGCGCATCGTCTCGCGCATCAGCTCGTGGATGGAATAGAAGCTTGCGCGGATCGAATAGGCGGTCAAAACCAACCCCTTGGCATCCGGTGACAGGATCTCGCGGCAGATGTCCAGCATCAGCGCAAGATGATCGAAAAGCTGCCAGACCTCGCCATTGGGGCCACGGCCGAATTTCGGCGGATCGGTGAGAACGATATCGTAGCGGCTGCCGCGACGCTCCTCGCGCTGGATGAACTTCATCGCGTCTTCGCAGATCCAGCGGATCGGCAGATGGTCGGCGCGTCCGAGCGCCTGATTTTCGCGCGCCCAGCCGATCGCCTTCTTGGAAGCATCGACATGAGTAACTTCCGCGCCTGCCTTTGCAGCAATCAGCGAGGCAACACCGGTATAGCCGAACAGATTGAGCACCTTCAGTGGCCGGCCCGCCGTCTCGATCTGCTCCTTCATCCAGCTCCAGTGGGCCAGCTGTTCCGGAAACACGCCAACATGGCGAAATGCGGTGAAGCGGCCATAGAATTCGGCATCAAGGATCTGCATCGGCCAGGTTTCGCCGAGCGCCTGACGCGGAAAGCGCCAGCGCCCCATACCGTCTTCATCGGTATCGCCGGTGAAGATCGAGTCAGCGTTCTCCCAGACATGTGAGGGCAGCGTTTTCGGCCAGAGCGCCTGCGCTTCGGGGCGGACGATCCGGTAAGGGCCGTATTGTTCGAGCTTCAGGCCATCACCACTGTCGATCAGGTGATAATCGCGCGCGCCCTTGGTCTCCAGAATGATCGGGATGCGCTCGTGCGGCTTGTCGCCGGTGCGGATACGCACCTCGGCGCGCGGTGCGGGCTCGGATGCAGCCGGCTTCGGCGGCATCTTTTCCGCCGCAGCCTTGGCTGTAGACCGGCCATCGCCGCTTCGCGAAGGCTGGGGCTTGGAGTACGGCGGCCGGCTGACCGGCGCCTGTACGGCACGGCCCTGCACGCCGCGCGACGACGTTGCCGGTGCGGCTTTGCCCTTTGGCCGTCTATCTTTATCTTTCACGCCGTTTCGTCCGTCAGCTGCTGGGGTTCAAAGGCTGCAAATAGCACTGCTCTTTCTGTTGGCAAAGCTGTTTCCTATCTGAGATACAATCGCGCAGTGACGGTAAGGAGAGAATACCAATGGAAATGAAGGGCGAAGAACGCATCGCGGCTCCCCTCGACCTCGTCTGGGCGGCGCTCAACGACCCGGATGTCCTCAAGGGGTGCATCCCCGGCTGCACGGCAATCGACCGCCTATCGGCGACAGACTTCACCGCGACGCTCAAGGTCAGGATCGGGCCGATCCCGATGACATTTTCGGGCAATATGACGCTGTCGAATGTCGATGCGCCGCACAGTTACACACTGAGCGGCGAAAGTGCCGGCGGCATCGCCGGACTTGCCAAAGGCCGCGCCGATGTAACGCTCACGGCCGACGGCGAAGAAACGATCCTTGCCTATGACGCCACGGCCGAGATCGGCGGCAAGCTCGCGCACCTTGGATCGCGCCTTGTCGGCTCGAGCGCCAGCAAGCATGCGGCCAAGTTCTTTTCGGATTTCAGTGACGCGGCACGCGCAAAGGCGATGCGGCAAGCCTGAACGGCGATCGCATTCCAGACAATTATTTGGACGAGGCGGGAAGCAGCGTCTGCGAGGCGATGGTTTCGGCGCGGGTGCGGTGCTTTTCGGCTTCCGCGTGCCATTTGACCGCTTCATGCGCCTCGTTGCGGGCCCGCTTGCGGTATTTTCCCTGTGTGAACCATGTCGTCAGCGAGCCGACGATCATGCCGAAGATCACCGCGAGAAACAGAAAGACGAAGAAGGGGGCCGAGGCCGACAGGACGCTATCGGCGGGATTGAACGGATTGAGCGCCAGCGTCACCGTCTGCCGATTGGCGACCGAGAGCACGATCAAGACGATCGCGACCGGAACCAGCACCACGATATTCAACAGCTTCTTCATCACCATTCCGCGTCTCCGTCATGCCGCCTGCCCGGCGCTATCTGTTACCGGGCGGATCACCACGGCTTATTCATCATCTTCGTCATCGGCGCCAGGATTAAGGCGCTCGCGCAATTCCTTGCCGGTCTTGAAGAAGGGAACCCACTTTTCCTCGACGAACACACTGTCGCCAGTGCGCGGATTGCGGCCGGACCGCGAAGGCCGGTTTTTCACCGAAAACGCGCCGAAACCGCGTAATTCGACCCGGTTTCCGCCCGCCAGGGCATCTGTAATCTCATCGAGAACCGCATTGACGATATTTTCGACGTCACGGTGATAGAGATGCGGGTTGCGCGCCGCAACAATCTGCACCAGTTCTGACTTGATCACTGTCGCCCCCTGTTGTGAATTTGCATGTGATCTTAAAGCGTTAAGCCCCTCGAACGGCCTTGTCCACCTCTTGTGCGGGGTAGCATGCCGTTTTCAAGCCTCCAAAATCGGCATGCAAAAGGTCATCGTGTCTTTTCAGTCGCCGCCAACCTGCCAAACGGAAACCAGACCGTCAAGAAACAACTTCTCGCGGCCCAACTTTTCGAGGGCTCCCAAAGACGGAAAAGCGTCATATCCCAAGGATTTGGCCACGGCAGCAGCGGCCGATCCAAGCCCGAACGGCAAGGACGAACTCGGTGCCTTCCACTCGATAACGTCCAGTCCCTTGCCAACCTTGCGGCTATCGAGGAAGGCGCGGATCTCGTCATCGCCCCCCAGCTCATCAATAAGATTGAGCTTCAGCGCCTGGCGGCCGGTAAAGATGCGCCCGTCAGCAAGCTTGAGTGCCTCCTCGCGTGGCAATTTCCGCCGGTCGGCGACGAGATCGACAAACCAGTTGAAGCTGTCATCGATCATCGCCTGGATCACCGCCTTGGCATCGTCGCTTGGCGGATGGAACGGCGACGGCTCGGCTTTCAGCGGTGCGGATTTGATCTCCTCCAGCGAGACGCCGATCTTGTCCATCAGGTTTTTGAACTGCGGATACTGGAAGATCACGCCGATGGAGCCGGTAATCGAGCTATCCCCGGCCACGATGTGATCGCCGGCAAGTGCGATCATGTAGCCGGCAGAGGCAGCCAGGGTGCGCACGTCGGAAACAACCGGCTTCTTGGCCGCGACCTTGCGGATCGCCTTGAACAGCACTTCGCCGCCATAGGTGGTCCCGCCCGGCGAGGAAATGGTGACGACCAGCGCCTTGACCGCATCGGTCTCGGCAATGGTATTCAGCCGCTCCAGCAATTCACGGTCATCCTGGATGATGCCGGAAATGTTGACGCGGGCGATATGCGGCTGGCTAAGGCCGCCCATCCGGCCCGCACCGAAATAGATATAGGCCGCAACGCCCGCGCAGAGCACGAGAGCGATGGACACAAGCCGCCAGAAACCGAGCTTTCGCCGAAGTTGGCGCCGGTCGGCGATGGCAAGCTGATCCATGATCTTTCCTCCAGTTCAAGGGCATAGGGACACACTGCCCACGCGAAAAACGCATGGTTTAATAGCCGTAGCGCGGTCCTGTTGTAACCCGGCTTGAACAAAATTCGCGCCTCACATTGTGGTGGAACAAAAAAATCTCCATATTCGCGCTCACTCACATCGCTTGACGGACAGGGCCTAAGTGCATTTGCGCCGCGATTGATTTTGAATAATGGGTTTATTTCATGCTGAATGACGTGCAATTTTCCGGCGCCTTGCCGCATTCGGGGCCGGTCCTCACCGACGCCTACACGGTTGCAGCCCAGCATTCGCGGCGGGTCAGACGGCTGAAAATCGTGCTCCCGTTGATCGCGGTGCTGATCGGCGTCATTTTCGTTGCCGTTTCCGTGGTACGGGCCTTTTTGCCGGAAAACCTGACGATCGAAAACGCGACGATCGAGAACGGCAAGATTGTCATGCAGAACCCGGCAATTTCCGGGCGCAACAAGCAGGACATCAGCTATTCGATGAAGGCGAAACGGGCGCTTCAGGATATCGCCAATCCGGACATCATCACCCTTGAGACGATCCATGCGGAAATGCCTGTGAATGACACGCTGATGGCCACCGTTGAAGCCATCAGCGGCATCTACGACCGCGGCCGCAACACGCTGGATATGGACGCCCCTTTCACGATCACCATGAACAATGGGCTGATCGCCGACTTCGAAGCGGCCTATCTGGATATCAATGCCGGCGAGATGGAAACGAAGAAGCCGATTGCAATCAGCATGAAGGGCGGTTCCATTGTTGCACAGACGTTGAGAATGACGGATAAGGGACGCATTGTTACATTTGAAGGCATGGTGAAGGTCATCGTTGATCCCGCAACCATCCGTAAAACCGCCAACTAGAAAACCGGGGCACATATGTCGGCCACTTCAGCCTTTTCCTTTCGGCTTGCCGGAACAGTTATTCTCTTGAGCCTTTTTGCCAGCGCGTCCTTTTCTCCCGCCGCCGCCCAGGCGACGACGAGCAAGATGAAGGGTATGCAGCTTTCCAACGATGAACCGATCCAGATCGAAAGCGACAAGCTGGAAATCAAGGATGCGGAAAGCAAGGCCATGTTTACCGGCAACGTGAAGGTCGTTCAGGGAACGACGACGCTGCAGGCCGGCAAGATGGTGGTTTTCTACAAGAAGGGCGGCGGCTCGATTTCCGGCGGCAATGCCGAGATCGATCGCATCGAAGTCGACCAGAAGGTATTCCTGCAATCGGGAACCCAGCAGGCGACTGCCGACACCGGCGAATTCAACATGACGGCGCAGACACTGGTGCTAAAGGGCAAGCAGGTCGTTCTGTCGGAAGGCAAGAACGTCTTTAGCGGTTGCCAGTTGAACGTTCAGATGGATACCGGCGAGGCACAGCTCGAGGCCTGCGGCGGCCGCGTGCAGATTCAGCTCGACCCGAAGTCCCAGAAAACCAATTGATGCAGACGCCCACGTGAAAATTCCCTTTCTTCACACACGCAAACGCGGCGCCAAGCCTGAAACCGCAGCACCTGCCCGCGCCGTCGACAAGGCGCGCTATGAAGGCACGCTGATCGCGCGCGGCTTGACGAAGGCCTATCGCGGGCGCCGGGTCGTGGACGGGGTATCACTTGTGGTGCGCCGCGGCGAAGCCGTTGGCCTGCTGGGTCCCAACGGTGCCGGCAAGACCACCTGTTTCTATATGATCACCGGTCTTGTGCCGGTCGATGAAGGCTCGATCGAGATTAACGGCAACGACGTCACATCAATGCCGATGTACCGCCGTGCCCGACTTGGCGTCGGTTATCTGCCGCAGGAAGCTTCGATCTTTCGCGGCCTCACGGTGGAAGAGAATATTCGAGCCGTGCTTGAGCTTCACGACAAGAACAGCGAACGGCGCGAAAACAAGCTCAATGAGCTGCTTGGCGAATTCAATATTTCCCATTTGCGCAAATCACCGGCTGTCGCGCTTTCGGGCGGTGAACGGCGGCGCCTGGAAATTGCCCGGGCGCTGGCGACAGACCCCACCTTTATGCTGCTCGACGAGCCCTTTGCCGGCGTCGATCCGATTTCCGTTGCCGACATCCAGGCGCTGGTGCGCCACTTGACCTCGCGTGGTATCGGCGTGCTGATCACCGACCACAATGTCCGTGAAACGCTGGGCCTGATCGACCGCGCCTATATCATCCATGCCGGCGAAGTGCTGACGCATGGGCGGGCCAACGATATCGTCACCAACCCGGACGTCCGCCGCCTCTATCTCGGCGACAATTTCAGCCTTTAAAGCTCGCGTTCCAGCGGCAGAATAAACGAAACTGGCGGCGGCAGACGAAATCCTGCCGCTTCTGGGATAGGTTTTACTTGACCGGCAACAGGAATTGCGCAAGTTTTTCTTACGCAGGTAGAGTGCATCGCAACGTTCTTTCGCACTGCTGGATGGGCATATCCAGCCTGCCTTGAAGAGCCTTCGATCGGGCTAGGTTGGCGCAGTTCGCTCATATGAGGCGACCCCTGCACATAAAATGCGCCACGCGCCCGATATTCACCTTATTTGTCGTCGGCGCTTGACCAAACCCCATTAATAAGCAATTTTTGGGCCAGTTGACGAACTGGCATTTTCACCCCCTCAAAAAGATGAGAGCCGGCTCCGATCATCAAGTGGAGTTTTGCGTCAGAATGGCACTTTCAGCCAGCCTCTTCCTGCGGCAAAGCCAGACTCTGGCCATGACGCCGCAACTGATGCAGTCGATCCAGCTGCTGCAGATGACGCATTTTGAGCTGAACCAGTTCATCGAGCTGGAAGTCGAAAAGAACCCCCTTCTCGAATTCGCAGCCAATGACGACGCGCCCATCGGTTCCGACCGGAACGGCAAGGACGACCTGCATTTCAGCCAGGACGAGCGCAGCGACCGGGACAACGCAGACGGCGCGGCATTCGATCCGCTGGGTGACGTCTACGACAGCGCGACCTCTGCGACCGGCGAACGGATGAGCGAACAGCTCGACGCCAATTTCGAAAACGTCTTTCCCGACGACACAGCGCCGCAGCGCGCCGATGCACCGGAACTGCTCAGCCAGTGGAAATCCATGCCCGGCGGCGGCGAAGGCGAGAGCAGCGACGGGTACGACCTCGATGACTTCGTCGCCAACCGCGTGACGCTGCGCGATTTCCTCAACGAGCAGGTTCCTTTCAGCGTGCATGGCGCAGCGGACCTGCTGATCGCCCAGCACCTGATCGATCAGCTCGATGAAGCCGGCTACCTGCACGCCGACATCGCGGAGATGGCCGAACGTCTTGGCTGTGCAACGGTTGATGTGGCCCGGGTGCTGGACAGCCTGCAGCAGCTTGATCCGCCGGGCGTCTTTGCCCGCACGCTCAGCGAATGCCTGGCGATCCAGCTCAGGGGCCGCAACCGGCTCGACCCGGCGATGGCAGCGCTGCTTGACAATCTGGAACTGCTGGCGCGGCGCGACTTTGCCAGCCTGAAGCGGATTTGCGGCGTCGATGAGGAAGATCTCCTCGATATGCTTGCTGAAATCCGCAAGCTCGACCCCAAGCCCGGCACCGGTTTCGAGGCAAGTCCTTCGGAGGCGATCATGCCGGATATCGTCGTGCGGCCGGCGCAGGACGGCAGCTGGGCGGTCGAGCTCAATCCCGATGCCTTGCCGCGCGTTCTGGTCAACCAGACCTATTACGCCAAGGTCTCGCGTCATGCCCCGAAGAACAGCGCCGACCACGCCTTCCTGACCGAATGCCTACAGACCGCCAACTGGCTGACCCGCAGCCTCGACCAGCGCGCCAAGACGATCATGAAGGTGGCGACCGAGATCGTGCGTCAGCAGGATGCCTTCCTGATCAACGGCGTCGATCATCTGCGGCCGCTGAACCTCAAGACCGTCGCCGATGCCATCAAGATGCACGAATCGACCGTCAGCCGCGTCACTTCGAACAAATACATGCTGACGCCGCGCGGACTGTTCGAGCTGAAATACTTCTTCACCGTCTCGATCGGATCGGCGGAAGGCGGCGACAGCCACTCGGCGGAATCCGTACGTCACCGCATCCGCAACATGATCGTGCTGGAAAGCCCGCAGGCCGTTCTTTCGGATGACGACATCGTCGATCTTCTGAAAAAGGGCGGCGTCGACATCGCCCGCAGGACTGTGGCGAAATACCGCGAAGCGATGAATATCGCCTCCTCCGTTCAGCGCCGCAGAGAGAAAAAGGCGATTGCCAAGGTCTCCGCCTGACCGTTTGCAGTGCTTGACCACAACCCCGTCAATTGCCCATGTTTATCCCCGATATCCCGGCAATCTCCGGGCTTTCGGCCTCGAATTCTGGTTTTCTTAACTGTTTCGTTGACTCCGGCAACAACCAGTAGTATGAGGCGGCCGCAATGAGTACGGGCATAGAGCCTGCTTAAGCATATCCCTCCAAATCCAGGCCGTTCTGACGCAAATTTGTTTTGCGTGCGTGAAGTGCTTGGATGACGGATGCGGTTGGAATAGACTGGTTACGCAAATCACGAAAAGAGAGGAAACTCCATGAGTGTGCGTGTATCCGGTAAACATATGGAAATCGGCGAAACGTTTCGTCTGCGGATCGAAGATCAGATAGAACAAGCCGTAACCAAATATTTTGACGGAGGATATTCAAGCCAAGTCACTGTGGAAAAGTCTGGATCCCGCTTCAGCGCCGATTGCAAGATTCACCTCGATTCTGGTGCAGCCTTGCAGGCGAGCGGCGAAGCGAACGACCCGCAAGCTGCGTTTGACGCAGCGTCGGAACGGATTGCCAAGCGCATCCGCCGTTACAAGCGGAAGCTCAAGGACCACCACAATGGTAATGGCCATGCTGGATTTGCGGAAGTAGCCTACACCGTGATGGATTCTGTGCCCGACGAAGACGATGAGCTTCCGGACAATTATGCACCGACGATCGTGGCGGAGAGCTCAAAACAACTGAAGACGATGTCTGTCGCAAACGCCGTTATGGCGCTCGACATGACGGACGACCCCGTTCTGATGTTCCGTAGTCCTGGCAATGAACAGTTGAATATCGTCTATCGACGCAACGATGGAAACATTGGCTGGATCGACGCAGCCAATATAAAGAGCTAAGTGGATGATGTCCCGGGCCGGTCAGCCGGTTCGGGACAGTCTGCTTTTTCTGGTGGTTTACGCATGGAAGACCGTTGACGGTCCGCCGGTAAAGCGCCGAGAGAAAGATGGATGGGGACCGCCGCCCGGCATTTTGCCGGACGATGCGGTTTCTACCTGCGAACGAGGACAAAAGAATGGCATTGGCAGGCTTGCTGCAGCAGAATGCGATACTTCCGGCCATGAAGGCCAATTCGAAGAAGCAGTTGCTTCAGGAATTGGCGGCAAAAGCATCCAAGATCACTGATCTACCCGAACGTGAAATTTTCGACGTTATCCTTCAGCGCGAACGACTGGGCTCGACCGGTGTCGGCAATGGCATTGCCATTCCGCATGGCAAGCTTGGCCATCTGTCGTCGATTGTCGGCATTTTTGCGCGTCTGGAATCGCCGGTCGATTTTGAAGCGCTGGACGACCAGCCGGTCGATCTGGTCTTCCTGCTGCTCGCGCCGGAAGGCGCCGGTGCGGATCATCTGAAGGCCTTGTCGCGGATTGCACGCGTGTTGCGCGACCCGGAAATGGTCGCCCGCTTGCGTGCGACGGATTCCGCCTCCGCCATTTACGCCTTCCTCAGCGACGACCAGGCCTCCAACGCGGCCTGATAAGACCGCCTCAATACAGTTTGTGCTGATTGAGGTGATCGATGAAGATGCGAAACAGCTCCGCCTGGCTGGAAATGGCCAGGCGCTTGTAGATGTTCTTGCGGTGGATACGCACCGTGCCTTCCGAAATACCGATGCTTTCCCCGATCGAGCCATTGCTGTGCCCGCGCAGGATGAGCCGCACGATATTGCGCTGCTGCAGCGTCAACCGCTCGGCGCAGAGTTTTTCGAACGCCTCCTCCATCAGGTCATCGCGCCCAACTTGAGCAAGCACCGGCCTTTCTGCCGCATGCTTCCAGCTTGCACGGATGGCCGCCTGCACGATCGGCTCATAGGCCCGCAGGTTCTCCAACTCCGTATCGCTAAAACCCAAATGGCCCTTCACCCGCATCAGCGAGTAGGTGGCCGTGACGCCGCCATCCAGCGGCACCAGAAAGCCGACCTCCTCGACCAGCGACCCCGATTGCGTCGAAACACAGGGGTGAACTTCGCGTGAGGTGCTGAACTGCGTATCGAAAAAATCGTCCGGGGCCAGATCCCGCATCCGCCAAAGGCCGGCCGGATGGCGGTTGTTGCAGGCGACATAGAAGGGATCGAGCAGGTAGGCGCCGCCGAGATAGGCGGCCCAGGCCTGCGGCGCCACATGCCGCGTATAGCCGTCATGCAGAAGCAGTGGCCGTGCATCATAGGGAAAGACGAAGACGCCGGACAGATCGAACGCCGCCGCCCGGCGCAGCATCGCATCAAGCGCCGCGCCGAACCCCGGCGTCGAGAGACCATCTATCAGCGCGGCGATCTGGCAGGATTCGTCTGGCAACAAAAGGCGGCACCTCATTCTTCGGGCGATCTATCCCTTATGGGATATCGACAGCCCCCATTGCGTCAACAATAATCCTTGGAAAGCAAAATCACGAGGAGAACGGCGATGGCAGGCAGACTATCCGGAAAGACCGCGTTGATCAGTGGAGGTGCCGGCGGATGTGGCCTTGCCGCTTCCCAACTGTTTGCCCGCGAAGGCGCCCGCGTCGGCATCGTCGATCTTCCCCGCAGCAAGGGCAAAGAGGTTGCCGCCCAGATCCGCGCCGAGGGTGGCCAGGCATTCTTCGCAGCTGCGGACGTGTCGGTTTCTTCCGAGGTCAAAGCGGCCGTCAAAGCCGTGGAAGACACGTTCGGAGCAATCACCGTTCTCTTCAATCATGCCGGCATTCTGGCCGTTGGTCCGTTTCTGGAAACGGAAGAGGACGAGTGGGACCGGCTGATGGCCGTCAACGTGCGTTCGATGTTCCTGATGACCAAGGCTGTACTGCCGGGCATGCTGGCCGCCGGGGGCGGCAGCATCGTCTCGACCTCGTCGATCTCCGCCGTCGCAGCAACGCCGATGGAGGTACTCTACGACACGACCAAGGGCGCCTGCCACATGTTTGCCCGGGCGATTGCGGTGGAATTCCGCGACCGCGGCATCCGCTCCAACGCCGTCTGCCCCGGCTTCATCGCAACCGACCACGGCAAGCGCGAACTTGTGGGTCTTGCCAAATATGGCGTCGATGTTTCCGACGCAGCAATCGCCGCCCAGCAGGGGCGGATGTGCGATCCGATGGAAGTGGCGCAGGCTGCCCTGTTCCTGGCGAGCGACGAATCCAGCTTCGTCAACGGCACGCATCTGTTCGTCGATAATTGTTTTACGGCGATGTGAAGAACAAAGGGGAGAACGGGAACATGATGCAATCAGGTGGCCACTGGCGCAACTGGGTGGGAAATCAATCGTGCATCGTCCGGCATCGGGGCGCTCCGGACAGCGAGGCGGCTCTGGCGAATATGGTGCGCGAGGCAACGTCGAACGGGCTGAACGTACGTTGCGCCGGTTCAGGCCACTCGTTCACGCCGGTGGCGCTGACCAGCGGACTGCACCTGACGCTGTCCGGCCTGCAGGGCATCAGTCATATCGACACGGCGCGCAAGCGGGTCTCCGTGCATGCCGGCACGACGATCAACACGCTCGGCAAGGCCTTGAAACGCAGCGGCCTGTCGATGATCAACCAGGGCGACATCGACAGCCAGGCGCTGGCAGGCGCGCTGACCACCGGAACACATGGCACCGGCCTTACGCTCGGCAACATGGCCTCGCAGATCGTCGGCATGCGGCTGGTGCAGCCGGATGGCAGCATTCTGGCGATCGACGACAGCGAACCGGATATGCTGAACGCCGCCCGCGTTTCCATCGGCATGCTCGGCGTCATCTCCGAAATCACCCTGCAGGTGATGGACAGCTACAATCTGCATGAGAAGCTGTGGCGCTGCACCTTCGACGAATGCATGGAGCAACACGACGATCTGGCCGCCAACCACCGGCATTTCGGCTTCTTCTGGTGCCCTGTGCCAGAGAGCCGCCATTGCTACTGCCTGCCGGATACATCCTCGGTCTCGACCACCACAAGCCTCTCAGACGTCTGCGAGATGAAGACCATCGACATCACCGATGCGCCGCCGATGCAAAGCGCGTTCGAAAAGATCGCCTATTCCTCGGAAATCTACCCGATCGAATATGTGCCCAACTTCCACGAGCTGGAATATGCGGTGCCGGTCAAATACGGCAAGCAGGCCTGCACCGAAGTGCGCAAGCTGATGCTGGAGAAGCACCCGACCTGCATCTACCCGATCGAATACCGCTTCACGGCCGGCGACGGTGGCTGGATCAGCCCGTTCTTCGAGCAGGATTCGATCACGCTCTCGGTGTCGGGCCAACCGGGCACGGACTACTGGAACTACCTGAAGGATGTCGACGATATCCTGCGTCAGTTCGGCTCCCGCCCGCATTGGGGCAAGCTGCATTTTCTGGGCAGCGAGGATGTGACGGCGCTCTATCCACGCGCCGGAGATTTCCGGACGCTCAGGAACAAGCTCGATCCGGAAGGGCGATTCCTGAACGATCACCTGAAACAGTTGTTTGGATAAAGGTGCGGCACGCTCGGGGCTAACCCTCCCCCTTGTGGGGAGGGTCGGAGCGCAGCGACGGGGAGGGGTTTCTCTTAAAAAAAGTCCCCTCCCCAACCCTCCCCACAAGGGGGAGGGAGCGATTCAGTGCAAGCTCAAATCAAGCCGCCGGTGTTTCGTCCGCAGCAACGATCTTCGGGCCGCCCTTGGCGACGCCGACCATGGCCGGGCGCAGGACGCGTTCGCCGATGGTGTAGCCGGCCTGAACGACCTGGACGACGGTGTTGTTCGGAACTTCCGGGTTCGGAACTTCAAACATCGCCTGATGGAAATTCGGGTCGAACTTCTGGCCGACCGGCTCCAGCTTCTGCACGCCATGACGCTCCAGCGCCGACAGCATGGCGCGCTCGGTCATTTCGACACCTTCGATCAGCGCGTTGAAGCCGACATCACCGGCCTCGCGGGCTTCTGCCGGAATGGCATCGAGCGCACGGCGCAGGTTGTCGGACACGGCCAGCATGTCGCGGGCAAAGCCAGCGACGGAATAGGATTTTGCATCCTTGACGTCGCGGGCGGTGCGGCGGCGCAGGTTGTCCATTTCAGCGGCAAGGCGCAGGTAGCGGTCGCGCATGTCGGCAGCTTCCGCCTTAGCAAGCTCCAACGGATCCGGCTCGGAAACGGCGGTATCGACCTGATCATCGGCGGCTTCTGCATAGGCGGCAGCTGCTTCGTCCGCGTTCACTTCAGCACCGTGTTTGTTTATATCGTCGGTCATGACGGTCTCCGGAATGTCAATATGTCTAGGATTTGGTGTCGATATCGAGCTTTGAAGCCGAAAAATCAAGGGTACAATCGAAAGCTGCTGGAAAAACCGGCTGCTTGCCGGCCGATTATCGCGACAAACGCGACATCAGCTGCGCCGTATAGTCCACCATTGGCACGATGCGCGAGTAATTCAGCCGCGTCGGCCCGATGACCCCGACGGCGCCGACGATCTTGTCGTCGCTGTCCCGGTAAGGCGCAACAATCAGCGACGAGCCCGACAGCGAGAACAGCTTGTTTTCCGACCCGATGAAGATCCGTACACCCGGACCGCTTTCGGCCAGATTGAGGATTTCGATCAGGCTGTCCTTCTTTTCGAGATCATCAAACAACATGCGCAGGCGGTCGACGTCCTCGGCACCGGCCAGGCCCTCCAGCAGATTGGCACGGCCGCGCACGATCAGCTGTGTCGGTTTGTCATCCGCCTCGCTGCCCGACCAGATGGCAAGGCCACGCTCGACCAGATCCTGACTCAGCGTATCGAGTTCGCGCCGGACCGTTTCCTTGACCTTTTCGAGCTGGCTCCGCACCTCGGGCAGCGTTTGACCGGCGAGATGGGCGTTGAGGAAATTGGCGGCTTCCGTCAGCTGCGAGCTGGTGACACCGGCCGGCAATTCGATGATGCGGTTCTCCACCTGGTCGTGCTCGCCGACGAGCACTGCCAGCGCCTTGGTCGGTGCCAGCCGGACGAACTCGACATGGCGGAGCACCGGATCGTTCTTGGCGGTGATGACCAGCCCTGCCCCGCGCGACATGCCCGACAGCATCTGGCTCGCCTCGGTTAGCAGTGTCTCAACAGGCTGATCGCGATCGACACGGCGCACATGCCGGTCAATAGAGGCGCGATCCTCGGGTGATAAATCGCCCACCTGCATGAAGGCATCGACAAAGAAGCGCAGGCCATTCTGTGTTGGCAGGCGCCCGGCGCTGATATGCGGAGAATAGATCAGGCCGAGGTCTTCGAGATCGCTCATGACATTGCGAACGGAGGCCGGCGACAGCGACATCGGCAGGATGCGCGACAGGCTGCGCGAACCGAGCGGCTCACCGCTTTCCAGATAGCTTTCCACGATGCGACGGAAGATTTCGCCCGACCGCTCGTCGAGCGCCGAAAGCCTTTCCCGCATTGCAGATTTATCCAGCACCATTCGAACGCAAAAACCCATGTTGTTGAAGTCAATTGGAATATAGTGATCCCGGCCCGGATAGCAAAAGGGAAATTGGCTGGAAAGCCCGCCGTACAAAGCCTTTTGCCCCTCCTCCACTCTTTTAGAGCAAATGATTTCCCTTCCTCCCAAGTTAGGTTAGAAGGCTGACAAACATCACAGGAGTTCATGATGCGGCCTTCCGGCAGAAAAACCGACCAGATG
This sequence comes from Pararhizobium sp., assembly GCF_965279435.1. Lineage (NCBI taxonomy): Bacteria > Pseudomonadati > Pseudomonadota > Alphaproteobacteria > Hyphomicrobiales > Rhizobiaceae > Pararhizobium > Pararhizobium sp. The sequence goes on along the minus strand of NZ_CBDIHY010000003.1, from coordinate 1,807,193 downwards.
CGCAAGGTTTCCTTCGAGCGCAATGTTTCCAAACATGCAGAAGGATCCTGCCTGGTGAAGTTCGGCGACACGCATGTGCTGGTCACGGCGAGCCTGGAAGAAAAGACACCACCGTGGCTGCGCAACAGCGGCAAGGGCTGGGTTACCGCCGAATACGGCATGCTGCCGCGCGCCACCGGCGAGCGCATGAAGCGCGAGGCAGCCTCGGGCAAGCAGAGCGGCCGCACCCAGGAAATCCAGCGGCTGATCGGCCGTTCGCTGCGCGCGGTGGTCGATCTGAAGGAACTCGGCGAGCGCCAGATCTCGATCGACTGCGACGTCATCCAGGCCGATGGCGGCACCCGCACCGCCTCCATCACCGGCGCCTGGATTGCGCTGCGCGATTGCCTCGCCTGGATGGAAGCCCGCAACATGATCAAGGTGGAAAAGGTCCTGAAGGACCATATCGCCGCGATCTCCTGCGGTATCTTCGCCAATCAGCCGGTGATCGACCTCGACTATCTCGAAGACTCGGCGGCTGAAACCGACGCCAATTTCGTCATGACCGGCTCGGGCGGCATCGTCGAAATCCAGGGCACGGCCGAAGGCAAGCCTTTTTCCGAAGAGGAATTTGGTACGCTGCTCGGCCTTGCCAAGAACGGTATTGCCGACCTGGTGGGCATGCAGAAGCAGGCAATCGGGGGCTGAGCCATGGCCGCACCGTTCGAAGGTATTCTGGAGACGGCGCTCTATGTTGACGATCTCGATGCGGCGGAGGCGTTTTACGGCTCCGTTCTCGGTCTTGAGAAAATCAGCCGCGCCGGTAACCGGCATGTTTTCTTTCGCTGCGGCCCAGGGATTCTTTTGATCTTCAATCCGGTTGAGACGCTAAAACCGCCGCTACCGCATGGGACGCAGGGTCCTGGCCATATGTGCTTTCGGGTCGCTACCGGGGATTTGGGCGCTTGGAAAAAGAAGCTGTCGGAAGCAGGGATTGCGATTGAATCCGAGGTGATTTGGCCGTCGGGCGCAAACTCCTTCTACTTCCGCGATCCCGCCGGAAACAGCCTGGAATGCGCTGAGGCCAGCCTCTGGGCTATCGACTAAAAACGAATGGGCGGAATGCTCGCCGGATGAGAAAGACGCAGATGCGCAAGCTTGAAGACAAGACCCTGATCGTTGCCAGCCACAATGCCGGCAAGATCCGCGAAATCCGTGACCTGATCGGCCCGATGGGCTTTGAAGCCAAATCGGCGGCCGATCTCAATTTTGTCGAACCGGACGAGACCGGCACGACCTTCGAGGAAAACGCCACGATCAAGGCGCTGGCCTCTGCGAAAGCCTCCGGCCTGCCTGCGCTTTCGGACGATTCCGGCCTTGTCGTTGATGCGCTGAACGGCGATCCGGGCGTCTACACCGCCAATTGGGCGGAGACTGCCGACGGTACGCGCGATTTCGCCATGGCGATGGAGAAGGTCGAAACCGCCATCCAGGAAGCCGGCGCTACCGCCTTCGACCGGCGCACCGGCCGCTTCGTCTCGGTGCTGTGCCTCGCCTGGCCGGATGGCCATGTCGAACTGTTCCGGGGTGAGGTCGAAGGCCATATCGTCTGGCCGCCGCGCGGGGACCAAGGATTTGGTTACGACCCGGTCTTTCAACCGCTCGGCTACAACACCACATTCGGCGAAATGAGCGGTGACGAGAAGCATGGCTGGAAGCACGGCGATACGGACGCGCTGTCGCACCGCGCCCGGGCGTTCAAGCTTTTTGCCGAAACGTGCCTGAGTGCGTGAAGTGGAAATCGACGGGGAACTCATTCTCCCTCATCCCTGTGCTCGTCACAGGGATCCAGTGGCGTCGCGTCTGCGACGCTAGAGACTCTTTCACGCGACGGACGTCGCGTGGCTGGATTCCTGCGACGAGCACAGGAATGACGGTGTGGTAAAATTCCGCGCCAAGCAACAAGTATTGCCTAACCTAACGACATCGCGCCCGAGCGCCTGAAAGACCCTGAACAGAATGGCCACTTTTTCTTCCATCGGTGACAGCAAGGAGCCCGGTTTCGGGGTCTATGTGCATTGGCCCTTCTGTGCTGCCAAATGTCCCTATTGCGACTTCAACAGCCATGTCCGGCATCAACCGGTCGATCAGCCACGATTCGTCACGGCGTTTCTGACAGAAATGGCGGCGATGCGGCATATGTCGGGCCCACGCACCGTCACCAGCATCTTCATGGGCGGCGGCACGCCGTCGCTGATGAACCCGGCGACGGTCGAGGCCATCCTCGATGGCATCGCCAATCTCTGGCATGTGCCGGATGGCATCGAAATCACCATGGAGGCCAACCCCTCCAGCGTCGAGGCGACCCGGTTTCACGGCTACCGCGCTGCCGGGGTCAACCGGGTTTCGCTCGGCGTCCAGGCGCTGAACGACCGGGACCTCAAATTCCTCGGGCGGCTGCATAATGTCGAGGATGCGCTGAAGGCCATCGGCCTTGCGCGCGACATCTTTCCGCGCATGTCGTTCGACCTGATCTATGCCCGTCCGAACCAGACCGTCGACGCCTGGGAACAGGAGCTGAAGCAGGCCGTCTCCTATGCCGTCGATCACCTGTCGCTCTACCAGCTGACGATCGAGGAAGGCACGCCGTTCTATGGCCTGCACAAGGCGGGCAAACTGATCGTGCCGGACGGCGAGCATTCCGCCGTGCTCTACGAGGCGACGCAGGAGATCACCGAAGGTTTCGGCATGCCGGCCTACGAGGTTTCCAACCATGCCGCTCCGGGCGCCGAGAGCCGCCATAACCTGACTTACTGGCGTTATGGCGACTATGCCGGCATCGGCCCGGGCGCCCATGGCCGCCTGACGCGCGGCCGCAACAAGATCGCCACCGCGACGGAGCGCAAGCCAGAGGACTGGCTGCAGCTGGTCGAGGAACACGGCCACGGCATGGTCGAGCAGGAAGTGCTTGGCTATGACGAACAGGCCGACGAGCTGTTGCTGATGGGTCTGCGGCTGAAGGAAGGCATCGACCTCGTGCGCTGGCAGGACCTGTCCGGCCGCGAGCCCGACCCGGACCGCGAACAGTTTCTGATCGAACACGGCTTCATCGAGCGGCTGGGCAATTCCCGCCTGCGCTGCACGCCGGCCGGCATGCTGATCCTCGACGCGGTGGTTGCCGATCTCGCCTGCTAAATTTTATTCGAACGCAGCCAGATATTTTTTGGCGATCGCATCCAGTGCCGCCCGCTCGTCCGGGTCCAGCAGCGCCGTCAACCGGTGCTGGTTGGCGACATGGGCGGTCACCGCGCGTTCGACCAGAGCGAGCCCTTCCGGCTTCAGCGCGATCAGCACACTGCGGCGATCCTCCGGATTGGTCAGCCGTTCGACGAGCCCTGCCTTTTCCAGCTGATCGATCCGGTTGGTCATCGTGCCCGACGTGATCATCGTGGTTGCCAAGAGGTCGCCCGGCGACAACCTGTAAGGTTTGCCGGAGCGGCGCAGGGCCGCCAACACATCGAAGCTCGCTGACGACAGCCCAAACTCTGAAAAGGTCTTCTCGACCTCGCGGCCAAGATAGGTCGATAGCCGCGCCAGCCGGCCCAGCAACCCCATCGGCTCGACATCGAGGTCCGGGCGCTCCTTGCGCCACTGCGCCAGAATTCTATCGACGTGATCTTCATCCATGGCTTCGTGCTACGCAGAATTCATCTTGACGTCAAGATAATCACTGCTATCCTGATTTTATCTTGAAATCGAGATACTTCAAATGAAGATAAAATCCACCGCCCTCACCGACATCGGCCTGACCGCCATTGCGCCCGCCATCTGGGGCAGCACCTATGTGGTCACCACCGAATTCCTGCCGCATGGGTATCCCCTCACCGTCGCCATGCTGCGTGCTTTGCCGGCAGGTCTCATCCTGCTGCTGACCGTCCGGCAGTTGCCGCAGGGCATCTGGTGGGCGCGCAGTTTCATCCTCGGCGCGCTCAATTTCTCGTTCTTCTGGGCGATGCTGTTCGTTTCGGCCTACCGCCTGCCCGGCGGTGTCGCCGCGACCGTCGGCGCCATCCAGCCGCTGATCGTCGTCATGCTGGCAAGAATGCTGATCGGAACGCCGGTGAAGACGATGGCGATTGTCGCGGGTATTGTCGGCATGGGCGGCGTCGGCCTGCTGGTGCTGACGCCCGGAGCAACTCTTGATCCGATCGGCATCATCGCTGGACTGGCTGGCGCAGTCTCCATGGCGTTTGGGACGGTGCTGACACGCCACTGGGCACCACCAGTGTCGAGCCTGACCTTTACCGCGTGGCAACTGACCGCCGGCGGCCTGCTGTTGCTGCCGGTGGCTCTGCTGTTCGAACCGGCCCTGCCAATGCCTACCATGGCCAATGTGCTTGGCATGGCATGGCTGGGGTTGATTGGCGCCGCCTTCACCTATCTCCTGTGGTTTCGCGGCCTGTCCAAGCTCGAACCTGCAGCCGTCGCCTCGCTCGGCTTTTTCAGCCCGCTGGTGGCAACCCTGCTCGGATGGGGCGTACTCGGCCAGAACCTGACGCCGCTGCAGATTGTTGGCATGGCTACCGTGCTGGTCAGCGTCTGGCTCGGACAACGGGCGCAGATGGCGCCGCGTCCCGTTGCAACGGTCAGCGCGAAAACCGTCAGCCCTTAGCGGCCTTGTCCCTTGCTGCTGCCAACCCTTTGGAGATTGGTCCAGCGATACCCGCTGACAGCATCGCCGTCAGACCGGCGGCGGTGGTTCCACCATAGTTAGTGAAGACTTTCACCGTTTCCGCCGGCGTTTCCGAAGCGGCTGCCATCCAGGCGCCTGAGCCGTGGAAAAGCTGGCGGACCGCCGCATCCGCAAGATCGGCCGCCACGCCGTTTTCGATCGCATCGCGGATCATCGCATCGGCAAAAGCGGCGATGAAGGCGGGACCGGAACCGGTCAGGGCGGTAAAATAATCCAGCTCGCTTTCCGTGGACAGTCTGGTCGTCTTTCCAGAACAGGCAAAGAAACTGTCAGCAAAGTCCGCGTCCGCCGCACTTGCGCCTGGTGTCGAAAGCCAAGGGGTAAACGACAGCCCCTGCTCGGCGCAGGCATTCGGCATGGCGCGGATGACGCGTTCGCTTTTGAAGCGCGCAACCAGCGCTTCTGCCGGAACGCGGGCCATGACGGAGATGACCAGCTTGCCGGACAGATCGAGGTTCAGCGCATCAAGATCTTCCGGCCGCACCGAGAGGATGACGATATCCGACTGTGCCGCCAGAAACTGGTTGTCGGTGACAAAGCGGATATCCGGCCACGCCTCAAAACCCGCCGTCTTGCCGCTGCGCGACGACAGGATCAAATCGGCGGCAGCGACGAAACCCTTGGCGAGCGCTGGGCGAAGCAAAGCTCCACCCAGCCAACCGGTTCCGCCGATGACGCCGAGCGTCGTCAAGCCCATTCGCCCTTGCGCATGACCGGAACCTTGGCGCCATCAGCGCGAACGCCGTCGATATCGACTTCGCCGGAACCAATCATCCAGTCGATATGGATCAGGCTGGAATTGCCGCCCTGCGCGGCGATCTGTTCCTGGCTGAGCGAGGCGCCATCAAGGAAGCATTTCGAATAGCACTGGCCGAGCGCGATATGGCAGGAGGCGTTTTCGTCGAACAGCGTGTTGTAGAACAGCACGCCGCTGGCCGAGATCGGCGAGGAATGCGGCACCAGCGCCACTTCGCCGAGGCGCCGCGCACCTTCGTCGGTATCCAGCACCTTGTTCAGCACCTCTTCGCCCTTCGACGCCTTCGCCTCGACAATACGGCCACCTTCGAAGCGAACCTGGATATTGTCGATCAGGGTACCCTGATGCGACAGCGGCTTGGTGCTCGACACATGGCCCTCAATGCGCAGCGCATGCGGCGTGGTGAAGACTTCCTCGGTCGGGATGTTTGGATTGCAGGTGATGCCGTTCTTTGCTGTCGAGGCGCCGCCATGCCATTCATGACCATCGGCGAGCCCGACTGTCAGGTCGGTGCCGGGGCCGGTGAAATGCAAGGCGGAAAAACGCTCGCCGTTCAGCCAGCCAGAGCGCTTGGCGAGATTGGCGTTGTGTTCGGTCCAGGCGGCAATCGGGTCGGCGACATCGACACGGGAGGCGGCGAAGATCGCATTGGCAAGTTTTTCGACGGCGACGGCTTCGGCATCGTGCGGGAACATCTGCCTGGCCCAGGCGGGGTTGGGATAGGAGACGATGTTCCAATTGATGTCGAAATTGGAGATTTTCTCCAGCGCCGGCTTGTAGGCCATCGACATCGCCTTGTTGGCGCGCGCCACCTTGGCCGGGTCCTGCGCCGCCAGCATCATCGGGTTATCGCCGGAGATGGCGAGACGGGCGGTGTTGCTACCGAAGGCCTTGGCCATGCCGTCATAGAGCCAGCCGGTGGCCTTGTCGAAGCTCTCGTCCGGTGCATGGGCGTAGCGGGCGAGCGTCGTTTCCTCGTCGGAATAGAACGTCGTTACCAGCCCGGCCCCGGCAATATAGGCATGCTTGGTGATCAACCGCACCAGCGGCAGCGCCGCGATCGGCGCGGTAATCAGCAGATCCTGCCCGCGCTGCAACTGCAGCCCCACCTTGATGGCGACTTCGGCGAGTTTGTCCAGTTTGACGGGATCGATGGCTTGATGGGCGGGGGAGGTCATGGGGGTACCTGTCTGCTGAATTGACATCACACGAAAGACTTAGTGCGCTTTGCGGCGAAATTGAAGGTGCATTTGCGCGACTGAGCCGATCATCACATAGCAGCGGTGACGGCTGCGATATTGCTCTGGTGGACCGCCTCATAGGGCGGAAAATAGAGGATGGCCCCCGACGCGATATCAGCGGCGGCAAAATCCTTCAGCGGCGGGATCGCGGTTTCGCCTCGCGCAATCGCGGCCGCCAGACGCTCCAGATAGCTTCGGTTCGCGTCGATCAGCGACGGTGCATACCCGCCTTCGGCGATGCGCGCCTTGTCACCATGGCTCGGCAGGATCCTGTCGATCGGCCATTCCCGCAGACGCTGGAGTTCGCCGATATGCGTAGCGATCTGCTTGGGCTCGGCAATGTAGGTGACGGTATCCTCCAGGGTATCGCCGGCCAGCAACAGTTTTTCGTCCGGCAGCCAGATGACATTGCCATCCGCGCTATGGATCGCGAAATGATGCAGTTCGACGCGGCGCTGGCCGACAAAAAGCTCCAGCTTTTCATCGAACATCCGTGCCGGCATGATCAGCGGTGCAATCGGCGGGGTGGCGGCTTCGATCCTATCGCGGTTCTCCTGCAGTTTCTGCGCCGTCAACGTGAGGGCGATTATCTCGCAATCGGCAAAGACGGCGTTACCGGCAATATGGTCCTTGTGCCAGTGGCTGAGCACGACGCAGATCGTGCGGACGCCAAGGCTCTTGAGATGTGTACGGATGGCGGTCGCGTGCGCCAGCGAGATATGCGTGTCATAAACCAGCGCTTCGTCACCATCGACGACGGCATAGGAGGCAACGCCGAGGGAGTAGGCGCCATCATCCAGCCAGTTCGGGCCTTCGGCATGCAACCGCCTGCCCTCAACCCGGCCGTCATAATAGGCGAAGATGCCGGGATACGGTTCAAGGGTCGAAAGCGTCTCGGTCATCTTGGACATTGTGTTTCTCTCAGGCGATCAGGGGAACTGCGACCGCGTTCAGGGCCTTGCGCGCATCATCCGGTGCAAGCCGCACCTGCAGGCCACGCTGGCCGCCATTGATATAGACCAGCGGCTCGGCAAGGGCCGCCTCCTCGATCGCTGTCGGCACCGGCTTCTTCTGCCCGAACGGGCTGATGCCGCCGACGTGATATCCGGTCAACCGCTCGGCCTCGGCCGGTTTCATCATATTGGCCGACTTGCCCTGAAACGCCGCCGCCAGCTTCTTCATGCTGACTTCGCGATCGGAGGGAACGACGACACAGACCGGCTTGCCATCGACCTCCGCCATCAATGTCTTCAACACGCGGTGCGGCTCTTCGCCCAGCGCCTCGGCCGCCGCCATGCCGATCCGGTCGGCGGACGGATCGTAGTCATAGGTATGAACGGTGAAGGTTGCTCCGGCCTTTGTCAGCGCAAGCGTCGCACGGGTGCTCTTCGACATGGTCTATCCCTGGAAAAGGCCGCTGTAGATTTCCGGCTTGAAACCGGCAGTCAGTTTTCCGTCGCGATCCAGAACCGGGCGCTTGATCATCGACGGCTGGGCGAGCATCAGCGCAATCGCCTTGTCTTCATTGAGATCCTGCTTATCGGCATCCGGCAGCGCACGAAACGTCGTGCCGGAGCGGTTTAGAACAGTCTCCCAACCCAGCGCTGCCGTCCAGCGCTGAAGCGCTTCGCGCGAGATGCCCGAGGCCTTGTAGTCGTGGAAATCATAGGCGATGCCCTGGCTTTCCAGCCAGGTCCGCGCCTTCTTCATCGTGTCGCAATTCTTGATGCCGTAAAGGGTCACGCTCATGCTTCAAGCCATCCATTGGTCGTAGGCAAGCCGATAGCATGACGCAAAGAGGCTGCAAATACGCAACGCGACGCGCCTCTTCATGCAAGCGGCATATTCATGAGAGGCACGGCGCTGCAGCGGTTTGCCGGGGCCTTGCATAACAAGCCCCGGCCGTTCTTTAGACATCAGGCTTCGAGCGCACCCGGCTTGCGCACGGCCTTGGTCTGCTCGTCGCAGGCGATTTTCATCAGGTTGTCGCGGCGGCGGGCGAAACGCTGCGAGGTGCGCGTCGCGACGAGGCCAGCCTGCGGCGCATGGATATCGATAGAGCCGCCTTCCATGCCCGGCGCGGTGATGATCGTTGCCAACAGATCACCGGCAACAACGGTATCGCCGATGGTGCGGTGAAACAGCACGGCACCGGCCTGCGGCGCCCGGATCATCTCGATATTATCAAGCGGCGTCACCTTGCCCTTGAAAGGCTGAAGGGCTTCGACGGTACCGCCAACAGCGCCGCGCGCGGCCAGGAAGCGCCAGAGACCGTCAGCATCCTTGCGTGCCATGTCCGGGTAGACGTCGCGCGTGCCACGAAGCTCGACCGTCACCGCGAGGCGGCCGGGCAGCCGCTTTGCCTTTTCGGCCGTCTCGTGCTTCCAGGCGTAACCGACAGCCTCTTCGAAGGCGCTGCTTTCGCCGTCGGCGAGGAACACGGCTTCCATATCGAGTGCCGATGCCAGATCGGCAGCTTCCGGCCAGAAGGCTTCGTCGACATAGGTGTATTGCACCGATTCATCGTCGCAGTGCAGATCGAGCATCAGATCGGCACCCAGCGCCATGTGCAACAATTGCCGCTTCAGCTGTTCGACTGCCGGATAACGCTCGAGATCCTCGATCAACGTTTCGCGCTCACCGACCGGGATCAGCGGGAACTCGCGGTTGAAATTGGTGCGCGAGCCGAGATCGAAACGGCCCTGCAACTCGCCGAAATGCGATTGCGCCGTGCCAATCGGATTGGCCTGCGGGACGATGGTAATATCGCTGAGGATCGTGCCATCGGCATCCGCCTGACGCAGCTTTTCACACAGGAAATGCAGGAGAGCGGTGCCCGGAAGTTCATTGGCATGCAATGCTGCCTGGATGTAGATTTTCGGCGCCTTGGCGTCGCTGCCCTTGAACCGGATCACCGGAAGCCGCCATTCGGCGCCCGGCGTATCTCCCTTGATGACGATTTCAGAAATGTCCATGCACGTGCCTCCCATTTTGCAATTTCAGGGCTTATGCGGGTTCCAACTGGCGGGCGCAAGACGCCAAAAATGCGGCTTGTCCGGAGCTGCGGCAGCAACATCCTGCCCAAAAAAGGCCGGATTGCCGCATCTCTGAGGAAAAGACAAACGTTTGGCCTGCAGCGCGACAGACTAAACGTATGACGGAACGTCAATCCAGCAACGGCCAGCGATCGAGATATTCATATTCGCTCTTGCCAATGAGGCTGCGGATGAGCACGAACTCGCGCGCAACCCAGCGGACAGGCTCTGCCAGCACATGTTCCGGCACCGGGGTTTCATCATAGAGCACCGTCATGTGCGGCATGAAGCGTGGATTGTAGGTGAAGTTCAGACCCACCGCCCACATTTCCTTGGCGAGCTGCACATGCAGGTCCATCATTTCCTCGCTGCGGATCGCATTGGCCAGGACGACGGCCTTGGCGCTGGCGAAATGCATGGCGCGATCAAAATTCACCTCGAAAGGTGCCGCCTTGACGGTGGCCATCGCCGCCGAGACGGCGAAAACGATATCGTCCGGGAAATCCGGATATTTGCCGATGCCATTCAGCGAGACATGCATCAGCTCATGCGGACGCGGGGTTTTCGACAGACTATAGCGCTTGGCGATGTCCCGTCCCGTCTCGACGGCCTGTAACGCCACCTCCCGCTCGGGCACGAGGGCCAGGAAGAGATTGCTTTTTCCAAGCTCGCCGGCATGTCTCTGGTGGGTCCGGAGCGCCGCAGCACCCCCGCCATGACCGTATGAAAATGACTTCTGTTCACTGCGCGCAATTGCATTCCCGGCTTTTCCAAGCATGGCAGACCTCATCTCTTTTTGGATGTCGCCACTATACCCGAGTCGGGTTTAAGATCAAGAACAAAACGGGAACAATATGAATTTATTCCCACACATCTGTGATGGATGAGGGCGGGAATTGCACCAATTTGACCCTACACCACGAACGGAAATATCACCCTGGACAGGACATTCCAGAGCAAGAAACGGGTGGCGGGATGCTGAAAACTGCGCGAAACTGCGGCCATGATCTACGTTCACAAAATCATCGCCTCGCCCGTCGGCAGACTTGAACTGGTTGCCCGGGACGAGGGTTTGGCTGCCATTCTCTGGGAGAACGATGACCCGAAACGGGTACGGCTCGGCGAACGGTCAGAGAGCCCGGATCACCCTGTTCTGCTTGAAACGGAACGGCAGTTGGGAGAATATTTCGCAGGCGGCCGGACGGACTTTACTGTCCCGCTTGATCTGGCCGGCACCGATTTTCAGAAGGCGGCTTGGCACGCACTGTTGACGATACCCTTCGGCGAAACCCGGACCTATGCTGACATCGCGAGGCAGATCGGTCATCCCACGGCATACCGGGCGATGGGAGCGGCCAATGGCAGAAATCCGGTGTCGATCATCGTGCCCTGCCACCGCGCCATCGGATCGGATGGCCAGTTGCATGGTTTTGCCGGTGGGCTGGATGCCAAGCGATATCTGCTGGCACTGGAGCGCAACCGATTGAACGCGGCGGCCTGACGGACGCCAGTGTATGTTTGACCCCGCCGCCTTGCGCGGGGAACGGAAGGAACGGAACGATGGCAGAGAAAGCACAAACCTATCACGTCTTCAAAACGGCCGGCGGCTATTGCGGTATTGCCTGGAACGATATCGGCATCACCCGGTTCCAATTGCCGGCGCAAAGCGCTGAAGCCACCGAACGCAACGTGCTGCGCCGTGTGCCGGGCGCCGACCCCGGGGCACCGAGCCCGGCGATCAGCGAGGTCATCACTGCCATCAGGCGGTATTTTGACGGCGAGACCATCGATTTCTCGGATGTAGCCGTCGATCTTGATGGTCAGGACGAATTTTTCCGGCAGATCTACCATGCGCTGCGCCGCGTCGGCTGGGGGCATACGACCACCTATGGCAGCCTCGCCAAGGAGCTTGGCGCCGGACCGCAGGCCGCCCGTGATGTCGGTCAGGCGATGGCCAAGAACCCGGTGCCTTTAATCATTCCGTGTCACCGCGTGCTCGCCGCCGGCGGCAAGGTCGGCGGCTTCTCCGCCCCTGGCGGCGCAACCTCCAAGGTCCGCATGCTGGAACTGGAAGGCGTCCATGCCGGCACGCCGGAGCCGGCGCAGCAATCGCTTTTGTTGTGAGCGGCCGGGTTCACCGCTGAACATCCGTTTCGCCGTCCATGCACCGGTGGCGGAAAAGCCAAAGCTCAGGGCGCCTGAAAGTCCGTGCCACGCTCTTGCGCCGCTGCCTCCTTCAGGAGCGCACCGAGCCGGCGTGCGCCCGGTCCCGCGCCGTCCGGGTCGGGATAGACCAGATAGAGTGAGCCCCAGCGCTCGGCACCGGCAATCATCGGCAAGGGAAGCAGCTGGCCGCTCTCCAGCTCGTCGCGGATCCAGTCCTCGACATACCACGCAAAGCCAAGCCCCATGCAGGCGGCACGCACCGAAGTTGATTTATGGCTGACGGTGAGGCGCTGTTCGGCAACGTTCCAGACGCTGGCGCGCTGGCGCTGCTGGCCGCTGTCGCGGATGACCAGATGACGGTGAGCCCGTAGATCCTCCACCGATAGATCGCGCTGTAACTGATGCAGTGGGTGCGACGGAGCAGCCACTGCCAGTGCGCGATATCTCAGCAGCACATCGCCGGTGTAGCCCTGCGGCACCCCATCCGCAAAGATCGCCAGATCCACATGACCGCCCAGCAGCAGCTCGTCGGTGCCGCCGACCACCGATTCGAACAGCTCAATACGGGTTTCCGGAGATTCGTCAGCGAAGCGCTGCAGGCAGCGCAGCAACAGGTCCGTGGGAAAGAGGCTTTCCACCGCCAGACGCAGTTCTTTCTCTCGGCCCTGCGCCAGATTGCCCGCCGCCCGTTCCAGCCGTGCGGATTCGTTCACCAGCGATTTGCCACGCCGGTAGAGCACCTGGCCGGCCTCGGTGAGCTGCGCCTTGCGGCCCTGAACTTCAAAGACGCCGACACCGAGACGTTCCTCGATCTGGCGCACCGCATAGCTGATGGTGGACTGCGTCTTGTTGAGATGGTCCGCCGCCCGGGCATAGCCGCCCTGCTCCACCACGGCCACCAGGGCCTGCCATTGCTCCAGCGATATCCGCATGCGCCCTCCACACATTCAATAGATCGATCATTATCGTCGAAAAATTGAGATTTTTATCCGATCAATTCGAACATAACATCCAATCATTCGATACAGAAGCATCCCAACAGAGAAGATCGTCATGCACAGTCCAGCCCCCCTTGCCCAGGAAATCCATTTGAAGAGCCGCCCCGCCGGTTTGCCTACCCTTGGCAATTTCGAACAGGCCGAAACCCGCCTTGCTCCACCCCAGCCGGGACAGGCGCTGGTGCGAAACCTGTGGATCTCGGTCGATCCCTATATGCGCGGCCGCATGGTGGACCGTGAAAGCTACATCCCGCCTTTCCAGCTGGGACAGGCGCTTGATGGCGCCGCTGTCGGCATCGTCGAACAGTCGGCCGACCCTGCGCTGAAGGCTGGCGACCTGGTGGCGCATTTTGCCGGTTGGCGTTCGCACGCACTGATTGATGCCGCCACTGCCATGAAGATCGACGCCGATCCCACCGGCAAGATCCCTGTCCAGGCCTATCTCGGCGCTCTGGGCTTTCCCGGTCTGACCGCCTATGCCGGCCTCAAGCGGATTGCAAAACTGCAGCGTGGAGAGACTGTGTTTGTTTCTGCCGCCAGCGGCGCGGTCGGCAGTCTGGTCGCGCAGATCGCCAAGCTCATGGGCGCCCGCGTCATCGCCACGGCCGGATCGGCCGACAAGGTCCAGTGGTTGAAAGACGAGCTCGGCGTCGATGTTGCCATCAATTACCGCGACAATCCCGACCTCGGCGCGGCACTGGCGGCGGCTGCGCCCGAAGGCATCGACGTGTATTTCGACAATGTTGGCGGCAACCATCTGGAAGCCGCGCTGACGGTCGCCAACCCGAAGGCACGGTTCATCCTCTGCGGCATGATTTCCGGCTACAACACCGGCAGCGCGCCGGTAGGCCCTGCCAACATCTTTCTCGCCGTGGAAAAACGCATCACGTTGCAAGGCATGCTGGTATCCGACCATGTCGATCTGATGCCGGACTTCCTGCGCGACATGTCCGGCTGGATCAGCGGCGGCCGCGTCAAGCTGCGTGATACCATCGTCGATGGCCTGGAGAACGCACCGGAGGCTTTTATAGGTCTCTTTGAGGGAGCAAATGTCGGCAAGATGCTGGTGCGCCTCGGTTGAGACGACCCCGAAGGCTTTCCCGCCCGCAGTTATGCGGCTGGCTGAAGCATCGGATGAAGAAAATTGGCTTGAACGTTTTTCAGAAACCCGCGAATTGGCCCTGCCTTTTCAATCAATGGAGACCCCATGACGTCCTTTGCAGTGATTATCAAGCACAAGACCCAACCCGGAAAACGGGACGAAGTCCAGAAAGTATGGGAAAACCACATGGCACCCGCCATTGCGGCCAATCCGGGCCATATCGCCTACTTCTATTGCTTCGACAACGCCGATCCGGATTCGATCTGTGCATTCCAGCAATATACCAGCGCCGAAGCGGCCCAGGACTTCCTGAAGACGGAGAGCTATGCGGCCTATCTGAAGGACGTCGAACCTCTCCTGTCCGGCCCGCCACAGGTCACGGCATTGACCCCGATGTGGTCGAAGGGCGCCTGACACGAACGTGAGCGCCAGTGCCGTTTCATGGCACTCAAGAATCGTCAGGCCTTCCCAAGAGAGGCCTGACAGGCATCGTCATGACCGGCGATCCACTCTGATCGGGGCTCGAAATTTAAGTGTGCTGCAGCTGGAATGTCGAGCATCAAACGTGATGCAAATCGAGGCAGCAGGGGCGTGGACGACAATGGACGAAAAATCAGAACCATCAGATCACAGCTCGGTCCGCATTGCGCCCTACTCCGGCCAGGCTATCCGCGTCTCCGCCGGCGAATTTATCCGCATTATCGATCCGAAGGGACAGCAGGTCTCTGATCTGTGGGCTTTTGTGGTGGGGGATACACTGGATTGGCTGAGCACGTCGCAGACGCGCGATATCAATGAAAGCCTGTTTCCCGCCGTCGGAGAGAGTTTTTACAGCGACAAAGGTCGACCTCTGCTGACGCTGGTTGAAAACGGTTCGCCCGGCCCGCACGACATGCTGTTTCCGGCCTGCAATGCCGCCTTGTTCGAACGGGCAGGCCTGCCTGGCCATGCCAACTGCCGGGACAATCTGTTGAAGGCGATGCAGGAAGAGAACATTTCTCTTCCCTTCGTCCCCGACCCCGTCGATTTCTTCCAAAACTCACTGCCATCGCCCGATGGCAAGCTGGACGTTTTCGCGTCAATCAATCCGCCCGGCGGATTTGTCGTGCTGCGGACGGAGTGTGATCTTTTGCTGGTCATCACGGCGTGTTCCGTGGACTTCCATCCCACCAACGGAGATTGCTGCACCGAGATCGACGTCTCTGTTTCTGCAAACCAATAGCGACGACCCCCGACATGGGGCTTATCCTATTCCAACGCCAACGCAGACGGGTTTACTTGAGTCTGACTGTTTTCCGTTGGCCTTGATCGATCAGCCTCTGCCACCAGCCAATCCCAGAGTGCTGTTACCACCGGGTGCCGCAGATTGCGGGGATGGGCTGCCAGCATGAAGGGTTTGGCCGAGGCCATTCCCCTGTCACCGGCGAGTACCAGTTCGCCCTTCGCCAACCGTTCCGACGCCAGGTTGACGCTGCCGAGACAGACGCCGAAACCGCGCGCGGCGGCATCAAGCATGACGCCGGAATCGGAGAAGTTAAGGCCTTTGACGAGGGCGCCGCCATCAAGCCCACCGGCCAGAAACCATTTCTGCCAGTCGTCCTCCGTCTCGTCATGCATCATTGGAAAATCAAGGAGTACTCGTCCGTCCGGATTGGCGGGCATCGTAGATCTTAAGGACGGCGCGCACATCGGCCATACCGTGTCGGTAAACAGGGCAACCGATACCATGCCGTCCCAATTGCCGCGCCCGTGCTTCACCAGGATGTCGATTTCGGATTCGGCCAGGTTCACCTCCTCTTGCGTCGTCACCAGCCATGGTTCCATGTCCGGATGGTCGGCCTTCAGTCTTGCCAGCCGCGGCATATACCAGCCGGAGGCAAGGGATGGCGGCATCGCCAGCACGACCGACCCGGGCTTGGTGTAGAAGCCAAGCCTGCGAACGCCCAGCCGCAGTGTTTCCAGCGTGGCAGCGACGGTGTCGTGGAAATCCCGCCCGGCATCGGTCAGTTCGACG
Source organism: Pararhizobium sp. (assembly GCF_965279435.1). Lineage (NCBI taxonomy): Bacteria > Pseudomonadati > Pseudomonadota > Alphaproteobacteria > Hyphomicrobiales > Rhizobiaceae > Pararhizobium > Pararhizobium sp. Next base: position 1,791,148 of record NZ_CBDIHY010000003.1, on the reverse strand, counting down.
CGCCGGTTGAGGCGCAGGAACAGCGGCTGCCCGAGATGCTCTTCCAATGCGCGGACCTGATGGCTGACTGCCGATTGCGTCATGTTCAGCTCTTGTGCTGCCAGCGAGAAACTGGATAGCCGGGCGGCGGCCTCAAAACCCGCCATCGCCGCCATCGGCGGCAGGTTGCGATATGGGTTCACATGAGAGTTTTTCATCCAACCCCTGAAGGATTCGCGTTTGTGGACCGATTGCAGAGCTTTTACCATCAGGATCACTCTCAATGAGCTTCTGCAGTGTCATTGATGAATAATTTTAATCCTGAGGTCAATAATGCAAAACACCAATGGCACCGCCACGCCAAAACAGTCCGGGTTCCGCATGCCGGCGGAATGGGAGCGTCACGAGCGCAGCTGGATGATGTGGCCGGCAAGAGCCGGGTTCTGGGACGATATCGCCGCCACCAAGCGCGACTATGCGGCGGTCGCCCATACCATCCGTGCATTCGAACCGGTCACCATGGCGGTGCGGCCGGAGGATGCGGCAGAAGCCCGCGCGATGCTGGGCACCGACATCGAGCTGGCGATCATCCCGATCGACGATTCCTGGGCGCGCGACGCTGGCCCCTGTTTTCTCGTCGATGATCACGGCGCGCGGGCCGGCGTGAATTTCAGGTTCAACGCCTGGGGTGGAGCATATCACCCGTATGACAAGGACGACGCTTTTGCCGGCTATGTGCTTCAGCAGGCAAAAGCCCGCACGTTCAATTCGCGCCTGGTCGCGGAAGGCGGCGGCGTGTCGGTGGACGGTGAAGGCACCATCCTCACCACAGAAAGCTGCTTTCCCAACATCAATCGCAATCCGGACTGGACGCGGGACGAGATCGAGCAGGAACTCAAAGAGATGCTTGGCGGCGACAAGGTGATATGGTTGCCTGGCAATCCGGAAGAAATCGAGACGGACGGCCATGTCGACGGTATTGCCACATTCGTTGCACCCGGTACTGTCCTGATCGAGGGTGCCGGAGATCCACAATCCCCGTGGCACGCCATCAATCTGGCCAATATCCGGGTGCTCGAAGGCCAGACGGATGCCAAGGGAAGGCGCATCAAGCTGATCACCATTCCCGAGGCGGCGGAAGTCGAGGCTGTTGGTGACAGATTCTGCCGGTCCTATGTCAATTCGTATCTGGTCAATGGCGGCGTGATCATGCCGCGCTATGGCGTGCGCAGCGACGATCTGGTGCGCGAGACGTTCGAAGCGCTGTTTCCCGGCCGCACGGTGCGCCAGGTTCCCATTGCCAACATCGCCGTCGGCGGTGGTGGTATCCATTGCATCACCCAGCAGCAACCGGCGGCGTGATTGTAGCAGACAATACAAAACTGCGGCTGGGCGCTGGTCACCGCTGAAACACCGCATCCACCCATTCGCGTTAGGAGTTCTTGATGATGAAACGGCGTAATTTCTTGAAGCGGAGCCTGCTGGTTTCCGGAGGCGCGCTCGCAACGGGCGCGTTTGCCAACGGCCTCAACACGACGGCTCTTGCTCAAGACAGCGCGTGGACGATGCCCGATGAAGGGGCGACCCATGCCGCGACCTGGATGGCCTTTGGACCCAGCGCGGATGTCTGGGGCCGCAAGCTGCTTCCCGTGGCCAGAGAAAACCTGGCCAGCATAGCCAAGGCGATTGCGGCGCACGAACCTGTGAAGATGCTGGTGCGCGAGGAGGAATACGATATCGCGGCACGCCTGTGCGGCCCCTCGGTGACGCTGGTGGTGCAGCCGATCGACGACCTGTGGATGCGCGATACCGGGCCGGTGTTCGTCAAGAATCAGGCTGCGCAAGTGGACGCGGTCGGCTTCAACTTCAACGGCTGGGGTGACAAGCAGGAGCACGACGATGATGCCGAGGTCGCCGGTTTCATCGCCAAAACGGTCAAAACCGAATTCATCGAGACCAACCTGGTGCTCGAAGGCGGCGGTATCGAGGTGGATGGCGAAGGCACAGCCATCATCACCGAAAGCTGCGTGCTCAACGCCAACCGCAATCCCGGCCTGAGCAAGGCAGAGTGCGAAAAGGAACTCTCCCGCCTGCTCGGAATACGAAAGGTTATCTGGCTGCCGGGCATTGCCGGCATGGACATCACCGATGGCCATACCGACTTCTATGCGCGATTCGCCACCCCGGGTGTGGTCGTGGCCGGGCTGGATATGGACCCGGAATCCTATGACCATGCCGTCACCAAACGCCACCTGGACATCCTGCGGCAATCAACGGATGTCAACGGACGCAAACTGGATGTGGTGGTCATGCAGGGGCCGTCAGCCGTGCGCAGGAAATATGAAAACAAAGAGTTCGCTGCCGGCTACATCAATTTCTACGTTTGCAACGGCGCCGTCATCGCCCCCGAGTTTGGCGACCGCACGGCGGACAACAATGCCCTCGACATTCTCCGGGACCTGTTTCCGGGGCGTGAAATCATCCAGCTGAACATTGACGGCATCGCTGCAGGCGGCGGTGGAATTCACTGCACGACACAACAGCAACCGGCTTAAACGCCTGCATCCGGGGCATGTGGCGATGGGGTGCAGGATGAGCGATCGAAAATGGCCGGTTGCCCGCGGCATTCGCGGCCAGTCGGCCATTTTCCCCTGAGATTGCCCGTCGCATTATTCAGGTCAGAACAACGATCTTCCCGCCGGCCATGTTCGTCTCCATCGTGCGATGCGCTTCGACGATGTCGTCAAGCTTGAATACGCGGCCAATGTTGATGCGAAGGATGCCCGCCGCGACCTGATCGGCCAGCAACTGTAACGGGGTTCGCATGAAATCCTCTGACCCGCCTGCATAGGTGGTCAGCGACACCGCCGTCGGGATGGCCTCCATCGGGCTGAACTGATCAAACGACCATTGGTCGCCGACCATTCCCGTCATACAGACAACGCCATGTGGGCGGGTGGCGCGCAACGAGTCCCTCAAAGTCGTCGTGCCAACCAGTTCGAGCACCTTGTTGACGCCATTTGGGCAGATTTCGCGGACCTGTCCCGCGATGTCGCCGCTGTCGATCAACACCTGGTCGGCGCCGTTCTCGCGCAGCAAGCGTTCGCGGGCAGGATTGCGCGTCGTCGCCAGCACAAACGCGCCGTGCTTCTTGGCGATTGCCGCTGCGGCCAGGCCCACGGATGTGGTTCCGCCGCGAATAAGCAAACGATCGCGCGCCTTGAGCTGCAGCGCGTTGAACAGCGATCCCCATGCCGTTTGCAGCATTTCGGCCATTGCGCCGAGCGTCTCCCACGGCAATGCCGTCTTGAGTTTCTGTACCTGGGTGGCGGGCACGCAGACATACTCGGCATAACCGCCATCGAACTCGCGCCCCATTCCACCCATCGCAGTGGCGACGATATCGCCGGGGGCAAACATTCCCCCTGGCGCCTCCACGACGATCCCGACCGCTTCGATCCCTAAAATACGCGGGAAGGCGACGGTCGGCGAAAGGCCCCGGCGGGTGAACAACTCCGAGCGATTGAGCCCAAAGGCTTTCACCTGGATCAGCACCTGCCCTTTTCCCGGCACGGGCACCGGCCGTGTTTCAAGTCCGAGCGCTTCAGGGCCTCCTGCCTCGTATATGACGGCTGCCTTCATTGTTGCGGGCATTGTCCTCATCCTTACTGACGTGGCGGGTTGGTGGTGGAGAAGCCGTAGCGGGCGATTTTCCAATCGGCAGAACTGAGTTTCTGCAGGACAAACAGCTCCTGATTGGCCTCTGCAGACGTCTGGCCGTTGGCCAGAATGGTAACGGTGCCGGACGAGTTGGTCCGCGCGAAGGCCCATTCGGGCGCCACCTGAACGATTTCGGCGATGTCGAAACGAACCGACAGCCGGATCGCACCGAACACGTTCTGATAGGCTGTCCGCACTGCGTCGGCGCCAACGCTCGACGGGCTATGCTGCGGCATGAAGACACCGTCGGGAGCATAAAGCTGCATAACAGCGTCGGTATCCGAGCCATTGAGCGCCTTTTCATAGGTGCGCAGCACATGCTCGATGGCAGCCGCGTCGCCGGTCCGTTCTGCAGCTTTCGCTGCGGGCGCCAGGGCCAGCGCGGCGCCAGCCAGAAGGGTGGTTGTGATCTTGGTCATCGATAGTTCCCTGAATGTCGGCGGAATTGCCATATCGACACAATGGACCATTTCCATTTTTGGGATTAGATACGTTTATTGGTAATAATTTTCCCGAATTTGAGAAAATCATGATCGACCTGAACGACCTGGTGATCTTTGCCCGCGTCGCCGAAACCGGTAGCTTTTCAGAGGCAGCCCGGCGTTCGGCCATGCCTGTCTCGACCGTCAGCCGCAGGATCGCCGAATTGGAGAACCAGCTCGACGTCCGCCTCTTCGAGCGTTCGACACGCAGCCTGCGGCTGACGGATGTTGGCGCGGAGATTCTCGAGCAGGCACAACGCGGCGCGGAGGTCAGCGAGGCTGTCGACAGCATCGTCTCCAACCGGCTTTCGCAGGTACGCGGCACACTGCGGCTGTCGGCGCCGCCCAGCATCTCCGAAAACCTGCTGGCGCCGCTCATCGGCGCCTTTCGGGCAGCCTATCCGGCGGTCGAGGTGCATGTACTCGTCGCCGACCGCCATGTCGATCACATCTCGGAGGGGATAGATCTGGCGTTGCGTCTTGGCCCCTTCGCGGATTCCAGCCTGGTCGCGCGCCCTGTCCTGCGCTATCGCCATCGCCTGGTGGCAAGCCCGGCCTATCTGGAAGGACGGCGCGCGCCTGAGCATCCCGGCGAGCTGTCCGATCATCAGCTGTTCGCCTTCGCCTACTGGTCGCAGCAACACCGCTGGACCCTGGAACGGGACGGCGTGCGCGAGACCGTCAGCTTCAAGCCGCAAGTGACGATGAACGACTTTACGGGGCTGGCAGCCTTGCTGGCGGCGGGCGGGGGAATCGGCGAGTTGCCGCCGATCGTCTCGCCCGCTCTGTTCGCAAGCGGGCGGCTGGTCGAAGTCATGCCACAATGGCATTTCCCGACGCGCGATCTATCGATCGTGCATCTCGGCAATCGCCACATCTCCCGGCCGGTACGGATGTTCATGGACTTCGCAGTCCAGATGCTGCCGAGGCTCGCCGGCGACCTGCCCGTCTGAAATCGGATCAAGAAGCAGGAGTTTGTGTGCTCTCGCTGCCGAGCCGCCTTAGCTGGGATAGAGTTCTGCGGTCAGAGTGATCGCGATCGGGACATTTCCCGGCAAATTGCGAACCCCTACCACTGAGCGGGCATGCCCCGCCCTTTCCGCGAACGCGGCGGCCAGCAGTTCGGACGCACCATCCAGTACGAGCGGATGACTGAAGAAGTCATCCGCGCAGGCCACCTGCCCTTCCAGCCGCACGATCTGCCGGATCCGGTCAAAGCTGCCAAGATGGGCGTGAATTTGACCCAAAGCATTCAGGACCGAAAGCTTCGCTGCCTCGCGGCCCTCCTCCACCGACAGGTCGCGCCCGAGCAGGCCCGTATAGGCGAAGCGCCCATCCAAAAGCGGCCCTTGCATCGATACATGGAGCATCGAGCCAGCCTCGACCACCGCACGATAGGCGCCCAGCGGCCGGGGCGGTGATGGAAGCGCCACACCGAGCGCCTCCAACCTGTGCATGACATCGTCAGTCATCACGTTCACTCCCGTATATCGGCCGTTCCTAGGCAGCCCATGGCATGAGGATGATGCTGCCCTGCGCTTCGTTGGCAGCGATACGGCGATGGGCTTCGGCCGCCCCCGACAACGGCAGGATGCTGTCGATCACCGGCTTGATCTGGCCTGCCTTGATCGGATCGAGCCAGGCCGCGAAGTCCTCAATGTCGCCAACCAGCGTACCGCGCAACTGCTTCTGCGTGAAGAAGAAGTTGCGGATGTCGAAACTCACCTCGGTGCCGGCCATGAAGCCCATCGCCACGATGATGCCCTGCGGTTTGACGGCTGCTATGGTGCGCGCCAGAACATCCCCACCGAGATTGTCGATAGCGACGTCGGCGCCCCGTCCGCCGGTCCACTTGTTCACCGCTTCAACGAAATCCTCAGTTTCGCTGTTGATCACCAGTTCCGCGCCAAGGCTGGCCGCAAGCTTCGCCGAAGGCTCGTTCTGCACGGTCGTTGCCACCCGCGCACCAAGGGCGCGCGCCACCTGGATGCTCATCATGCCGGTGCTCGACGCGCCTGCATGGACCAGAACGTGGTCGCCCTGCTTCACCTCGCCGACGAGTTGCACTGCGCGGATGGCGATCAACAGGGAAACCGGCAGCGCGGCGATCTGTTCGGCAGGCAGGCCCGTGGTGTCACGCAGGAGCCAGCGCTCCGGTACAACGATGTATTGGGCGTAGGTTCCGGATATCTGGATGCCGGGAATCGCATAGCTCGCTGCAGCGGTCACCGGCCGGATGTCAGCTTCCGCAGCATCGGTCGGGTATCCCGGCATGGCAATGACGCGATCGCCGAGATTCAAGCCGGAAACATCGGTCCCGAGGCCAACAACCTCGCCGACTGCGTCTGAACCCAAGATATGCGGAAACGCAAGCTCGGGGGTGATGTGTCCGAGACGGACATAGTGATCCAGACGGTTGATGCCGACCGCCTGGACCTTGACCAACACCTCGCCCCGACCCGGGGACGGGGTTGCGACATCCTCTACCTGGATCTGTTCGGGTCCGCCAAAGGCTCTGATAACCGCTGCTTTCATTGTCTTGTCTCCAAAATCGGCCCGGAGGCCAAACCAGGGGCAAAATGCCTCTGTTATAGAGCCCATATATGATGTAGGGTTTTTTCTGTAAGTAGGGACTAAATGGTAACCATGAAAAATAATGACGAGCCCACGCGCGCCAAGGACTTCATCCTGCGGGAAAACTGTCCCCAGCGCCGCATTCATTACATTCTGAATGGCAAATGGACGTCGATGGTCCTCTACGCGCTCAGCCACGGCACCATGCGTACAGGGCAGTTAGAGCGGGCGCTGCCGGGCGTATCCAAGAAAATGCTGACTCAGACACTCAGGGAGGTAGAAGCCAGCGGACTGGTCAGGCGCAACGTGTTCGACGTGGTGCCGCCGAAGGTGGAATATTCGCTCACTGAACTCGGCCAGACCTTCGTCGAGCCGCTGCGCGCGCTCTACGATTGGGCGGAGACCAACTCTTCTGCGCTGGATGAACTCGACCGAAACCAAGCCGGAAGCCAGGCCGGATAATCGTCAGCCAGAGCCCTGGACACATGCTGGTGCCCACGGCTCTCCCAGTTTTGGCACTATCGGGTGCTGCGCTTACCAGTTTATGGCGGCCTTGGCACGGCTTCATACGTTCCGCACCGTAGATTCCGGCGCAAGCCGGCCGGGTGAAGGCCAATACCATTTTGCAGGAGTGAGAACCAATACGATGGTGGCACCCCGGCAGCGAAAACCGCTGCCGAATTTACGACATCGCCACCGGTCGCGTTATTCCCACTCGATCGTGCCGGGCGGCTTGCTGGTCACGTCATAAACCACGCGGTTGATGCCGCGGACTTCGTTGATGATGCGGGTGGCGGCGCGGCCGAGGAAGTCCATGTCGTAGTGGTAGAAATCGGCAGTCATGCCATCGACCGAGGTGACGGCGCGAAGGGCGCAGACGAATTCGTAGGTGCGGCCATCGCCCATGACGCCGACGGTCTGGACCGGCAGCAACACGGCAAAAGCCTGCCAGATGGCATCGTAGAGGCCAGCCTTGCGGATTTCGTCGAGATAGACGGCATCGGCCTCGCGCAGGATTTCGAGCTTTTCGCGGGTGATGCCGCCCGGGCAGCGGATGGCAAGGCCCGGACCCGGGAACGGATGGCGGCCGATGAACGAGTCAGGCAGGCCGAGCTCCTTGCCGAGAATGCGGACCTCATCCTTGAACAGTTCGCGCAGCGGCTCGACCAGCTGCATGTTCATACGATCAGGCAGGCCGCCGACATTGTGGTGCGACTTGATGGTGACCGACGGACCGCCAGTGAAGGAAACGCTTTCAATCACATCCGGATAGAGCGTGCCCTGGGCAAGGAAATCGGCGCCGCCGAGCTTCTTGGCTTCCGCCTCGAACACGTCGATGAACAGGCGGCCGATGGTCTTGCGCTTGGTTTCCGGATCGCTCTCGCCTTCGAGCGCATTGATGAACATGTCCGATGCATCGACATGCACCAGATGCAGATTGTAGTGCTCCTTGAACATGGCAACGACATCGGCCGCCTCGTTCTTGCGCATCAGGCCGTGGTCGACGAGGATGCAGGTCAGCTGGTCGCCGACTGCTTCATGGATCAGAAGAGCCGCTACGGACGAATCCACGCCACCCGACAGGCCGCAGATGACGCGCTTGTCCCCAACCTGCGCCCGGATATTGGCAACGGCCTTGTCGCGATAGGCGGCCATCGACCAATCACCTTTGAGGCCGGCGATCTTGTGGACGAAATTGGCCAAAAGCTTGGCGCCATCCGGCGTGTGCACGACTTCCGGATGGAACTGCACGGCGTAGAATTTCTTCGCCTCGTTGGCGATGAAGGCAAACGGCGCGTTCGGCGAGGTGGCGACGACCTCGAAACCATCCGGGATCGCGGTAACGCGATCGCCATGGCTCATCCAGACCTGATGGCGGGAGCCGACGGTCCAGATGCCGTCAAAAAGCGTGCATTCCTTGTCGATCTCGATAAAGGCGCGGCCGAATTCGCGGTGATGACCGGCCTCGACCTTGCCACCCAACTGCTCGCACATGGTCTGCTGGCCGTAGCAGATGCCGAGAACCGGCACACCGCTATCAAACACCAGCTGCGGCGCACGCGGCGAGCCGATGTCGAGCGTCGAAGCCGGGCTGCCGGACAGGATGATGGCCTTCGGGTTGAGGCGCTTGAAGCCTTCTTCGGCCGACTGGAAGGGGACGATCTCGCAATAGACGCCGGTCTCGCGGACGCGCCGCGCGATCAGCTGGGTGACCTGGCTGCCGAAATCGACGATGAGAACGGTATCGGGATGGACTGTCGCTGTCATGACGCGCTTCCGTTGGCTTGGTATCATTTGATGGGGAACTATGGCGAGCCTTTAAATAAAGGCAGCCCCAAGCGCAACGATTACATTGCACCCGGACAATTTTGCGGCCTCAGACGGCGATTTCGCCGGTTTTGACGGCTTTTTCCAGTGCATCCACGGCGCTCGCCAGCTTCTCGTCGATGACGTGCAGATATTCCGTCCAGTCGCCGATATGCTTGAGTTCGGCCTTGCCATCGGAAATCCCGCGCAGCCCGATCAGCGGCAGGCTGAACGACTGGCAGGCACGCAACACGGCGAAGGTTTCCATTTCGACCATATCGGCAGCAATGGTCTCATAGGCAGACCCCGAGACGATGTTGGCGCCGGTCGAAAGGCTGGCTGTCTTCACGCCAGGAATTCGCAAGGGCAGATCGACCGTTACAGGAAGATCCAGAAACGGTGTCGCGCCCTTTTTAAAGCCGAGCGGCGAAGCGTCCATATCGCGATAGGCAACCGAGGTAGCCTGATAGACTTCGGCCTGTTCCAGCCGGGCAGAACCGGCCGAGCCGAGCGAGATGACGAGACCGGGCAGGCTGTTGCGGTGAGACAATTCGGCCAACGTGCGGGTCAACGTCACGGCCGCCTCGACCGGGCCGACGCCGGTCATCAAGGGCGAAATGCGCTCGCGCAGGTGCACGCCGTATTCGGCATCGACGGCCATCACGTAGAGCAGGCTCTTATCCGCCACATGCTTCAGTTCAAACATCATCCTTCGATCCCCTCGCGGCCACGGATCACCATCATCGTTCCGGTCATCGAGGCGATCAGCTTGGCCGGGCCATCCTGCGAAATCGCATAGCCGCGCCCGTCGGAAACGATGATCGTCGTGCCGGGTTTGGTCACTTCGCCGCGAAACAAAAAACGTTCGCCGCGGCCTGGCGACATCAGGTTGACCTTGAATTCGATGGTGAGGATCGAGGCATCGGGATCGATCACCGAATAGGCGGCATAGGTGCCTGCGGCATCGAGTGCTGCCGAGATGATGCCCGCATGCAGGAAACCATGCTGCTGGGTCAGCTTCTCATCGAACGGCAGCTCGATCTCCACCGACCCCTGCTCCACCCGCGTCAATTCTGCCCCGATGGTTGCCATGGCGGCCTGCCGATCGAAACTCTTGCGGATGCGCTCGCGAAATTCCACCGTGTGCTCTCTATTGCCTAGGTTGCTGGTGCGCAGACAGTCGCATGGTGGAAAAACAAGGACAAGCCTCAATTCATGAGGAAAATCGACGTGTTGAGCAATGTGGCAAAGGCGACCCAGGCGAGATAGGGCGTAAACAGCAGCGCCGAGAGATCATCCTGCTTCCGGCTGACGACGATGAAACCGGTGATCGAGATCAACAGCGCGATGATGACGATCAGCGCCATGGCAATTTCCTGAAACCCGAAGAACAGCGGCGACCAGGCAAAATTAAAGATCATCTGCGCCACCCAGAAACGCATGGCGGTGGTGCGGCGATGATTGAGAAAGGTGCGAGCGCCGACAACACCGATGATGACATAGAGGATCGACCAGGCCGGTGCGAAAATCCAGTTGGGTGGATTGAAGGATGGCTTGACCAGCGACTGGTACCATTCGCCGGGAATATTGTTGATGCCGATCAACAGGCCGCAGCCGAGAACGATGACAATGAAGAGGATATGGATCAGGATACGGTTCATGCGGCGGACATAGGGCGAGCTTGAACCAAGCGCCAGATGGACCGGACTTTTAATTTGCCACCTGCAATCACGATGTCGCTTTGATGGATGAGCACAGACCTTTTGCGATCAGGCCAGGCACCGGCGATGATCTGTTCATGATCGCCGGGGTGCTGGTCGATACATGGCGATCGACCTTTCGCGGCTTGCTGGCAGACGATTTTCTCGACGGTATGTCCCGCGAGGAGCAGGCTATGCGCCACGCCCGCAGGATGGGCGCTCCGGGTGTCGGCTATCTCGTCGCGGTGGAGCCTTCGACGGAAGAGATCATCGGCTTTGCCAATTTCGGTCCGGGGCGCGGCACCGCGCCCGACACTATCCACGAGATCTATGCGCTCTATGTCCGGGCTGAACATCAGGGGTTTGGGATCGGCACGGCGCTTGTCTGTTCGGCAGCGAGACATTGTGTGGAACAAGGGGCAAAATCGCTGTTTGCCTGGGTTCTGGCCAGCAATCCCAACCGGCAATTCTACGAGCGACTGGGTGCAACAGCGGTCGAAACGACCAGTATCTGGCTTGATGACAGGCACTACGAGCAGGTTGCCTATCTCTGGGAGGATATTGCTCCTCTCTTAAAGCGCTGATCGGCCTGTGATCAGAGCGTGCCGACCCTGACGATATGCTGGTCCCAGGCGACCCGGCTTTGGGTTTCGCCGAACGCGCCCGAATAGGACGACGCGATGAAACCTTGCGCCGATGGCGCGATCCCGGCCGCATCGGCAAGGCTGTCCTGCCGCACGACCCGGCCGGTCTTTGCATCGACCGTCACCTCAACGCCTCCCTTCGGCGATGTCAGGCCCACCAACCCTTCGCGCCGGTTGACGGCGATGGCGCCGACATAGTTTGCGAGCGCCAGTGTCGTTTCTTCCGGCAGCGCGAGAAAGCGTAGGTCCTCGCCGCGCGCAAAGGAACCGGCGAGCGGCGGCAGGTCGTTGCGGGCGCCCTCGTACTGGCAGGCGAACCAGACCTTGCCATTCGCATCGATATCGACATGGCGGGTCGAGAGCTGACGCAGGCTATCCGGCATCGCGTGACGTTCGATCAGTGCGCCGGTGGCCGTATCGATCAGCGCCAGAGACGGTTCCATGTGGTCGAGATTGAGTTTGGTGCGGCCAAAATCCGGATGGGTCTCGATGCCGCCATTGGCAACGACGAGCATCCGCCCATCCGCCGACAGCGTCATGTCGTGCGGGCCGATGCCATAGGAAGGAAACTCGCCGATGCGGGCAAAGCTGTTGGTGCCGTCATAGACGCCGATCATGCCGCGATTGCCCGAAAAATCGTTTTCCGTGGCATAGAGCAGACGGCCATCGGCGGAAAAGCAACCATGGCCATAGAAGTGCCGGCCTTCGACAGAAGTGATGACGATCGGCTTCACGCTGTCATCCGGCGCAAAGATCATCGCATAGGTGCCGGGACGGCGGGCAAAGGCGACGGCGCGGTTGGTGACCGGCGACCAGGTCATCCCATGGGCGCGGGCCGGCAGCGGCACCCGCTCGATGATCGCCCCTTCTTCCGTCAGTGTCGCAACACCATAGGACCCATCGGGCGCCATGAAAGCGGAGGCATAGATGGCGTCAGTGCGTGACAGGGCGAAGGCGGCTGTCGGGGCAAGGGTCGCTGCCCAGGCGGCACCGGCCATTGTCAGGAAGGTGCGGCGGTCGGTGAGAATTTGGCCTGTGAAGATGGTTTGGTATGCCATGAGGTTTCCGTCAGCATCGATTGCCGTTGACCGGCTTGGCCCTTCCCCTCCGTCATTCCTGTGCTCGTCACAGGAATCCAGCCACGCGACGTCCGTCGCGTGAAAGAAGTCTTTCGCTCACGGACGTGAGCGGGCTGGATCCCCGCCACAAGGGCGAGGATGACGGCAGAGTGGAGCAATTGCTCGGCATCATCATAAAATTCTCGGCTTAAAGCCAGCCCCGCCGCTTGAAATAGAGGAACGGCAGGAAGGCCGACAGCACCATGATGAACAGCGCCAGCGGATAACCGAACTGGAATTTCAGCTCCGGCATCGCATCGAAGTTCATGCCGTAGATCGAGGCGACCAGGGTCGGTGGCAGGAAGACGACGGAGGCCACCGAGAAGATCTTGATGATCTGGTTCTGCTCGAGATTGATCAGGCCCAGCGTCGCATCGAGCAGGAAATTGATCTTGTTCGACAGGAACAGGGCGTGGTCGCCGAGCGATGCCGCGTCGCGCTGGATCAGCTTGATCCGCTGGCGGCTTTCCTTGATCGCCTTGCGCGTGCCGATCCCATCCAGTGCCGTATGATAGGCAACGAGACGTCCGACGCTGACGAGGCTTTCGCGGATGACGCTGAGGAAATCGCCCTTCTGGCCGATCTGCTCGATCAGCGACTGCAGGTCGCGGGTCTTCTTGGTGACGCTCGAATGGTTCTTGCGAAACACTTCCCGTGAAATCCCGTCGATCTCGTTGCCGATCCGCTCCAGCGCATCCGCCGTGCGATCGATCATTGCTTCCAGCAGCCCGAGCATGACCAGTTCGCCGCTTTCGCAAGACACGCCATTCAGGCGCTGCATGCGTGCGGCATAGAGATGAAACGGTTTTGGATCGGCGTGGCGGACCGTCACCAGTGTCGCGCCCTTCAGGATGAAGGTCACCGGCACCTTGATCGGGTTGTCGCCATCGAGTTCGGTGGCCGCCGTCATCGTCATGAACTCGGCGCCGTCCTCCTGATACAGGCGGTCGGAAAGTTCGATCTCCTGCATTTCATCGCGCGTCGGAATTTCGATGCCGAGATGCTGCTCGACAATACGGGTTTCATCCTGAGCGGGATTGAACAGGTCGAACCACACGATCGGGGTGGCTTCAGCCAGTTCCGGGATGGCATCGATAAGGGCAAGGTGATTGTTCTGGCAGGAATAAATGCGCAGCATGTCGGGTTCCAATCTGGCAAGTCATCGACCGCCAGCGGACACCCCTTGTGATCAGGGCCTGACGGTCGAAAAAATCGAAGCTCTACTTCGACTGTCGGGGTTCATGATCCGTTGATCCTTGTTTGGCCGTGCTCACAGGTGAACACGGCCGATCCATTGCGCCAATGTGCGTTTGTTGTCAACCGCTTGCTAGATGCCAAAACGGGTCTTTTCTGCTCAGTCGCCATCGGCAAAAGAGAAGCCGGAGCTCAGCCCGATCGCGGCCCCGAAATCCAGGTTCAACCGTTGCAGGACATCATTGGTGTTCTGCAAAATGCGGTTCAGCCTGCCGCGCTGTTCGTCGCTGGCAATCGCCTCTTCGACCGGCAAATCGATCTCGTCGAGATCATCGACGATCGCCTGCAGCAGATAGTTCACGGCACTCACCACATCGGCATTGCCATCCGGCAGCAGCGCCTTCATGTCAGCCGTGTTGAACAAGGCCTCCAGCGCCGTAAAATTCGCCGAGAGCGCCGGCATCGTATTGCCGGAGCGCCAGTAGATCGCCATTTTCGGATGGCCCTTGTCGGGCTCTCCCTTGATGATGCCGGCATAGAACGGCCGCATCCGCTGATCGCGGATGGCTTCGACACCATGAACGAGGATACCGAGCAGTTCGGTGGCGGCTTCCTTGCCATCGCGGTAGACCGGATTATCCGGGCCGGGGTTCTTCCAGGCGGACTGGATACCATCGGGCTTTTCCCATTCGGCATGAAGTTCGCCCGCCACCGCTTTCAGGTTGTCGGCAATGGCTGCGCCATAGCGGCAGCGAAAACCGTTCTTTTCGGTCGGCAGCACTTCGGCTCCAGTGCCGTAGAGCACATATTCCAGCGCGCCCAGCCCCTGGGCTGCAACGCTCTTACCTTTCAGGCTTTCCGCCGAGGTGGCGGTTTCGTCATTGGTTGCCAGAATGCGCTGGACCTGCTTCAGGCCGGTGCTCTTGCGATCGGGGAAAAACAGGAAGCGTTCGAAGCGGTTGCCTTCGATCACCGGCCCGACGCGGACGATCTCGATCGTCGACCATTGCTGAACGACCTCGTCAAAGCTCATCTGCACGTCGCCGAGCGTCTCGGCCGATGGCTTTTCACACAGCGTGTGCGCGGCCTCAGCCAGCGTTTCCGTACCCTCCAGAAGATCGCGGTAGCCGGGACGGATGAAATCGTCGACAGCCTTCTGCATGACGCCCGGTACGGCATCCAGTTTCAGCCCGGCGCGTGTCGCTACCGCCTCTTCATCTTCCGCCATGACAGCGAGTGGCAGGAAGGCAAGGCTCAAACCGAGAAGCAGGATATGCCGGTGGCGCATCAGAGAGACTCCAGAAATGTGATCAGGGCTTGTCTATCGGCTTTTTCCAACGCGGCAAACCGGTCGCGGGCTTTTGCCGCCTCGCCGCCATGCCAGAGGATGGCCTCCGTCAGGTTACGGGCGCGGCCATCATGCAGGAAAAACGTGTGGCCGCTCACTGTCTTGGTCAGGCCGATGCCCCAGAGCGGCGGCGTGCGCCATTCGCTTCCGGATGCGACACCCACCGGCTGGCCGTCGGCCAGACCTTCGCCCATGTCATGCAACAGGAAATCGGAATAGGGCCAGATCAGCTGGAACGCATGTGCCTTGTTGGCGGCATCGCGGCGGGTAACGAATTTCGGCACATGGCAGGACGCGCAGCCGGTATTGTAAAACACCTTCTTGCCCGCCAGCGTTTCGGCAAAGCTCGCCTTGCGCCGGGCCGGAACGGCGAGGTTTTCCGAATAGAAGGTGATGAGACCGAGGACCGGATCGGGCGCTTCCGTATCGCCGAGCCGCAGCTGCACGCCGTCAGGCATCGCCATGCAGGCCGTCTGGGCGGGCGTGCAATCGCCGTGGCTGCGCCGGGCATCCGGCGATGAAATACCGATATCGCCCGCCAGCGCGTCGGCTGCCTGCTGGCGCACCGTCGCACTCTGGGCCTTCCAGCCGAAGCGGCCGAGCGCCAGCGTGCCGGATTGCGGATCGCGGACCACTGGCAGCTTGCCACTGATGCCATCGCCATCCGCATCGTCCGGATCGGCATTCGCGATGATATCGGCAGGGTGGATGGCTTCGATCAGTCCAAGGCCGGACATTACCTGCGTCACCCGTGGCGAAAGCGTGGTTGTCGGATCGAGCGGCCCGTAACCGGGCTTATCGACCGAATAACTTGGCTTGCGCAGGGAGACGATTTCCTCGCCCGCCAGCGTCACCGGCATTTCGACGTAGCTAATGCGCATATGGCCTTCGGCAGGAAGACCGGGAACAGCGCTATCCTGCAACTGCTGTCCATAGACCGGATCGGGGAAATTCAGCACCTCATGTGCCGCGATCGCGGCGCGCTCCGCATCGGTCTTCGGCGCACGGGCAAGACGCAGGAACATCGAGGTCGCATCATCGGAGTCTTCCGGCGGATGACCGCGGCCGTCCTTCAGATGGCAGGTCTGGCAGGCACGGGCATTGTAGAGCGGCCCCAGACCATCCGATGCCTGGGTCGACGACGGCGATGAGACCCAGAGCTTGCGGAACAGCGCATTGCCGAGCTTGAAGCTTTCCTCCTCGGCAAAAGTGATATTGGCGGAGAACTGCGAGAGAATGTCCTGATTGACGGAGGCGATCGACGTGCCCGCCCCGCCGGACATGGCTTCGAACTTTTCCGCCTTGGAAAAATCGGTGGCCGGGCGGGTGACGGCCTCGACACGTAGTCGGTCCGCGTCGGTCAAATCATCGCGGATAGAAGACAGCGGGAGAGTTTCCGCAAGACTTTCTGTCTTGGCAACCGGCTCTCCGGCCAGGATATTGCCGCCAAAAACGGAAAAGCCGCCCGCCGCTGTCAGAAACAGAACGGCAGACGGCACAATCAGGCGTCGGACAAGCCAAGTGCGCATTCAGAAAAAACCGGGCCGCGCACCGGAAGCGACGGCCCGCCTTTGCTTTCTCATTGGAAGACAGCGTTAGGATTATCCAGGCTGTCGGAACCTTCAAGCTCGATCGTGCCAAGCTCCAGCGACGCAATGACGCGCTCGACCGTCTTGGCCTGCGCAACGAGGCCATCGATGGCAGCCTGAATGACGGCGTTACCCTCGGTATTGCCTTCGCCGATCATCTGGTCGTACTTTTCCACGATCTCGCCGCGCTTGGCCATGGCCTGCATCGCAGTGATCGTGGTTGCCAGCTTTTCCTTCATTTCCTTGTCGAGCGCCGGATCCTTGGCGGCGACGAGTTCGGACAGCGACGGGCCGGTCACCTTGGTGCCGTCGACCCTGGTATAGTCGCCTGTATAGGCCGACTGGATGCCGATCGCGTCGTGAAGATGCGAGTTGTAGGTGTTGTCGGAGAAGCAATCATGCTCTTCTTCCGGATCATGCAACAAAAGGCCAAGCTTCATGCGCTCGCCAGCCAGCTCGCCGTAGGACAGCGAGCCCATGCCGGTCAGTATGGCACCGAGGCCAGCCTTCGGATCGGCTTCGACATTCTTGGTTGCAGCGCCATCCGGCGTCCAGTTGGCAACCATGTCCTTGAGGTCGGAGACCAGAAGATCGCTGGCAGCCTTCAGGTAAGCGGCGCGGCGGTCGCAATTGCCGTTGGTGCAGGCCTTGGTGTCATAGTCGGTGTACGGACGATTGCCGGCGCCCGGGCCGGTGCCGTTCAGATCCTGGCCCCAGAGCAGGAATTCGATGGCGTGGTAGCCGGTGGCCACATTCGCCTCGATGCCGCCTGCTTCCTGCAGCGTGCCTGACAGGAATTCCGGGGTGATATTGGTCGCATCCACATCCTTGCCGTCGATCTTGATCGACTTGTTGGCAATAACGTTCGCGGTGAACAGCGCGTTCTCGTCGCTTTCCGCGCCGTAGCTCGGATCGACATAATCGATCAGGCCTTCGTCCAGCGGCCAGGCGTTGACCTTGCCTTCCCACTCATCGACGATCGGGTTGCCGAAACGATAGACTTCGGTTTCCTGATAGGGGTTGCGGGCGGCAAGCCAGGCTTCGCGGGCGGCCTTCAGCGTTGCTTCGCTGGGGGTGGCGATCAGCGCGTCAACGGCCTTGTCGAGCGTTTCTGCGGTCGAAAGAGCATCCGAAAATTTCGCGTGAGCCACATCGGCATAGTGCTTGACGACTGCGGCAGCATCGGTTGCAGCATGCGCCGACTGCAGCGCCAGCATCGATGTTGCGGTAGCAAGCGCCAGCGCGGCGCCGCGAAGGAATGATTTGGTCATGGCCTCTCCTGATATCTTTCCCGAATGAATCCGGTGTTCCCGCCGCCCGGTATCGCCGGTCGCGCAAGCCGCGCGGCCCGTGATAGGCGTCGCTGTTCAGCCGGGTTTTCATGAACCAAAACCAAACTTGTGTCAAAGTGTATAGTTTAGAATGTTTTCAATGAGGGGTGCGGCAGAAAAGCCCGCCGCGACTGCTGCGACGAGCCTATCTGAAACCTCAATCAGGGCTCAGTTCTTGCGGCCCATCACACAGAAGAAGAAGCCATCGGTATCGGTCGATGCTGGCGTCAGTGTCACGGTCTTCATATCTGCAGACCACGGCTGCCTCTTGTCGGTGCCATAGAGATCGGCCCAGGCGTCGGCGGCAGAGAGGATTTCGAATTCGGGATTATCCTCGCAGAACGCGTAGACCTGCGCCTCGTTTTCCTCCGGCAGTACCGAACAGGTCACATAGATCAGATGACCACCGGGACGCACGAAGGATGCAGCGCCTGCAAGGGCTTCCTGTTGCTGACCAAGCCGCTCTTCGAGGTTCTTCTGCGTCAGCCGCCATTTGGTATCCGGGCGGCGGCGCCAGGTGCCGGTGCCGGTGCATGGCGCATCGACCAGAACGCGATCGAACTTGCCGGTAAACGGCATCAGGCCGTCCAGCCGGTCATGGACCTGCACGTTGCGGGTGCCGGCGCGCTTAAGACGCTCGATGATCGGGGCCAGACGCTTGCGGTCGGTGTCGTAGGCGTGGATCTGGCCCTTGTTGTTCATCGCGGCTGCCATGGCCAGCGTCTTGCCGCCGCCGCCGGCGCAATAGTCAAGAATCTGGTCATTTTCCTTCGGCATGACGAGATCGGCGACAATCTGCGAACCCTCGTCCTGAACCTCGAACCAGCCCTTCTCGAAGGAGATTTCGGCGGTGACGTTGGGAAGGCGCGAGGCGCCCTCGCCTGCCTTGACGCGGATACCGTTGCGGGCAATCGCCGTCGGCTCAACCGCGCTGCGATCCAGCGCCTTGAGCACCTTGTCGCGTGTTGCCTTCAATGTGTTGACCCGCAGGTCAAGCGCCGGACGGCCGGCCAAAGCCTGTGCTTCCTCAAGCCAGTCTTCGTCAAAATTTTCTTCAAACGACGGCTGGACCCATTCCGGGATATCGCCCTGAACATGCAGCGGCGCATCTTCGAGCTTGCGGCTGGCAAACGCAGCAACCATCTCCGCAGACAGAGGCTCGGGCGCGAACTTGTCGCCTTCCAGTTCACCAGCCAGCTGTTCGGGCGAAACGCCCCACTGGCGAAACATGACGGCGTGGCCGAGCGCCGTGGCGCTATCGCTGTCCATCAGATAGGCATGGGAGAGTTTCATCCGCAGCGCGTCATAGACGATATTGCCGATCGCAGCACGATCGCCGGACCCGGCGAAGCGGTGCGCCAGCCCCCAATCCTTGAGGGCATCGGCAACGGGACGCTTGCGCGTTTCGATATCGGCAAGAACCTCAATGGCTCCGGCGAGCCTGCCACCCAGTCGCATCTTTAAAACTCCATTTTCCGCCGTGGTAGCGGTGATGGCCGTCAAGAGCAAGCCGGGAGGTGCTGGCGTATGACGAATGCTGACCAGATGGGAGGCTGTGGGTTACGACGGACGGCAGCGCCTTTCCGTTAAACCCGTATCAAATCCATCCGGAACAATTTCCGGACAGGTGTGTTTTATCAGCTGACGACGCGATAACAGATGCTGGCGGTACCGGAGCTGACCATGCCGATATGCGAAGCGGCGGCCTTGGAGAGATCGAGCACGCGGCCGCGAATGAAGGGGCCACGATCATTGATGCGAACGACGACAGTCTTGCCGTTGCGCTTGTTGGTGACGGCGACTTTGGTGCCGAACCTGAGATTGCGGTGAGCAGCCGTGAGATAGCTGGCATTCATCCGCTCACCGGACGCTGTGCGCGACGTCAGAGCATACCAGGAAGCGCCGCCACAGTTACCGGCCGTGGCTGGTGTTACCTTCGACTGACCAGGTGCTGCCTGGCTTGGCGTCACTGCTGTGACAGTTGCCCCCAAGGTAAAAACTGCCGCCAAAGCAACAGACATGAATTTCATCTTGATCAAAAGATGACCCCTTCACTCGAAATTTAGTTAAGCCTTACGTAGGTTCGGGTTGTCGGGGCGAAAAATGGCGAAAAAGTGCTTCAACCTTTAACGTTGCATTAGGACCTATTTGACGATCTACGAAAAATTCAAATTACGAAATTTTGAAATTCCGTCATAAAGCTGCAGAAATGCTTTGGATTCAGTCGTTAGACTGGAAAGACACGTTCACGTCAGCGTGAACGTCTCTTGGCCCAATAAAAAGGATTCAATTTTTTGAAATTGGCAGAATTTAACCAATTTCCGAGAAGAATAATCTCACATTCCCGTTATGGGTGCATGAAATTAAGGCGTGCCCGGAGCTCTTCTTGCCATCTTTACAGATCAGCTGCGCTGTTTCAGAACGATATTTGAAGATTGTTAACCATACCTGCCGGGGACGCAGCATAGACTTTCAAGAGAATTCGTTACTTGAAAGATCAGTCGCGCCAGCGGCCCTCGCTCCATAAATCCGCTAGCGAAATCCGATAGTCCGGGAAGCGAAAGACGA
Organism: Pararhizobium sp.; assembly: GCF_965279435.1. Taxonomy (NCBI): domain Bacteria; kingdom Pseudomonadati; phylum Pseudomonadota; class Alphaproteobacteria; order Hyphomicrobiales; family Rhizobiaceae; genus Pararhizobium; species Pararhizobium sp. Next base: position 1,770,594 of record NZ_CBDIHY010000003.1, on the reverse strand, counting down.
ATCCGAGATCACGCAGACGTGTATTGGAGACGCGCTTGTTCTCTCCGTAGAACGACCGCGCCATCGGCGAAAGTTCAGCGGTTTCGAAGGGCATTTCGGGAGGCGGCTCCACGCCCATCAGCCGAGCGGCCTCTGCAACGATATCCTGTGGCGGCGCGGGCTCGTGATCGGTGATATTGAAGACACCGCCGATCGACCGCCCGGAGAGAAAGACGGCGGCACCGGCAATATCCTCGACACGGATGCGGTTGAAAACCTGATTGGGCTTGATCAGCCGGCGCGCTGTCCCGGCCGCAAGATTGCAGAACGCATTGCGGCCGGGGCCATAGATGCCCGACAGACGCAGCACCGCCACGGGAATGTCATGACCCCGGCCAAATTCAAGCCAGGCCTCTTCAGCCGCCACCCGCTCGACGGAACGGGCGGAGACCGGCTCCAGAGACGCATCCTCCGCCACCCAGGCACCGCCATGGTCGCCATAGACGCCAACCGTCGACAGATAACCCGCCCATTCCAGATTGGGCATCAGCTCGGCAAGAGACGGTGCCCCGGGACGCATCATCGGGTCGCCATCACGGCCCGGCGCAATCGACTGAATCAGATGGGTCGTGCGCTTCATGACGGCAGCGAGCTCCGGTGAGATCACCGAACCGTCATAGATAAGGGCATCGATGCCGAAAGTGCGTAAACCCGCAAGCTTGTCCTCGGAGCGTGTCGTTCCGGTCACCGATTGCGCCAGCGGTAAAAAAGCCTTGGCGATCGCCGAGCCGGAAAAACCGGCGCCCAGAACCAGAACATGCATCAGACAACTCCTGCCAGTTTCCATTCGGCGAGAACCCCGGAATCGGTCTCGTCTTGCCGTCTTGCCGCAAAATCAGAGAAATCGCCAGCCGTCATCAGCCGTGACAACGCCCAGACGGCCATGCCCCGCACCGTCGCCGAGGCATCGCCGGACAAGGTAAGACAGAGTTCGATCAGCCTGGTCTCACCGGAATTGCCGGCAGCGATCAGACAGTTGCGAACGAACCGGTCGCGGCCGATGCGCTTGACCGGAGAGCCGGAAAAGAACGTGCGGAATGCCGGATCATCGAGCGTCAGCAGAAACGATAGCGGCGGCTCCTTCAGATCCTCACGTGCCTTCAGCTTCATCTCGGAGGCAGCGGCTGCAAACTTGTTCCATGGACAGGCGGCCAGACAGTCATCGCAGCCATAGATGCGGTTGCCGATCTGTGGGCGAATAGCGGGGTCGATCGGCCCCTTGTGCTCGATCGTCAGGTAGGAGATGCAGCGGCGGGCATCGATCCGGTAGGGGGCGGGAAACGCATCGGTCGGACAGGCATCAAGACAGGCGCGGCAGGAGCCGCAGTGATCGCGCTCCGGCATATCGATCGAAAGTTCGGCCGTGGTGAACAGGCTGCCGAGAAACAGCCAGGAGCCGAACTCGCGGCTGACGAGATTGGTATGCTTGCCCTGCCAGCCGAGGCCCGCCTGCTCGGCAAGCGGTTTTTCCATCACAGGTGCGGTATCGACGAACACCTTGACGTCCTCGCCTGCCCTTGCGGCAAACCGTGTCGCCACCTCTTTCAGCTTGCCCTTGATCACGTCGTGATAATCGCGATTGCGTGCATAGACCGAGATGGCGCCGAGTTCCGGCCTGTCGAGAAGATAACGCGGATCTTCGCCCGGCCCATAATTCATGCCGAACAGCACGACGGAGCGCACATCGCTCCAGAGGACGCGGGGATCGGCGCGGCGGTCGGCCGTTTCGGCCATCCAGTCCATCGTGCCGTGATAGCCTTCAGCGAGGAAATCGGCGAGGCGCTCCGGTGCTTTCGGAATGGTATCGGGGAGCGTCACCCGGCAGACGTCAAAACCCTTGTCGCGAGCCTCGTCCTTCAGGAAGCTGGTGAGCGTCCGGCGCCGCTTGTCATGCTTCTCCTCAAGGAGCGCATTGCCGGGCACAGGACCGCTCCTTAAAAATCGAGGTCGGCGTAATGGGAAACCGGCGTGACGCCACGTACACGCTCAGCCAGCAGTGGGCGGAACGATGGGCGCGACTTCAGACGCTGGTACCAGTCCTTGACGGCTGGCGCTTCCGACCAGTCGATTTCACCGAGATAATCCAGCACCGAGACAGCAGCCGCAGCGGCCAGATCGGCATAGGACAGCCGGTCGCCGGCCAGATAGGTGCGCGATCCAGCAAGCCAGGCCAGATACTTCAGATGCTGACGGATATTCGAGCGCGAGGTGCGCAGCATTTTCGAGTCCGGTGCACCGCCACCCTGATCAGGCGTCATCTGCAACTTGAAGATGCGCTCCCGCACCAAAGGCCGCGTCACGTCGGCTTCCATCTTCTGCAGGAACCATTCGACCAGCCGGCGGATTTCCGCGCGCTGGAAGGGGTCTTCCGCCAGAAGCCGGCGATCGCGCTTCAGCACGCCATGGGTTTCGTCGACATATTCGGAAATGACCATCGCACCGCAGAGCGCCCGCATGCTGTCATCGACATAAACCGGCAATGTGCCCGCCGGATTGAGCGTCAGGAAATCCCGCCGCTTCTCCCAGGGCTGCTCCTCCGCCAGTTCCGTCTGATAGCCGTATTCCGACAGGATCAGGCGGACGAACCGGGAGGATGTGGACATTGGGTGGTGATAAAGTGTCGGCATAAGCTATCGGATTTCGTCAGTTCGGTTGGGAGGGGATGGGTGTGTCATGGCGGTTTCGTCTGGCCACGGTGTGTTAGAAAAAGCTATAGGAACTTGCTGCCGCAAACACAAGCGAATCAGCCAATGCCCTTCGTTGGCCCCAGAGCCTAACCTCCAATGCTTCAGGGAAGCTTAATTCATGGCCGATCAATCGATCATCAGTGCGCTTATCCTTGGCCTTATTGAAGGCCTCACCGAATTCATTCCGGTATCGTCAACCGCCCATGTCCTGCTCGCTGGACATTTCCTTGGCTTCAAGTCCCCCGGCAATACCTTTGCCGTTCTCATCCAGCTCGGTGCGATCCTTGCCATCCTGCTGGTCTATTTCCAGCGGCTCCTCTCCATCGCCCTTGCCCTGCCGTCCAGCGCCAAGGCCCGGCGTTTTGTTCTCTCGGTCCTGCTCGCCTTTTTGCCGGCTGCCGTGATCGGCGCCATCGCGCATGACTTCATCAAGGCCGTTCTGTTCGAAACACCGGTGCTGATCTGCATCGTCCTGATCGTCGGCGGCGTCATTCTCTATGCGATCGACCGCATGCCTCTAAAGCCGATATATCGCGACATCATGGATTATCCACCCTCGCTGGCGTTCAAGATCGGTCTTTTCCAGTGCCTGGCGATGATCCCCGGCACCTCGCGCTCCGGCGCAACGATTGCCGGTGCGCTTCTGATGGGAACCGACAAGCGTTCGGCTGCCGAATTCTCGTTCTTCCTGGCGATGCCGACGATGCTCGGCGCCTTCACGCTCGATCTCTACAAGAACCGGGATGCACTCAACTTCGACGACGTGACGCTGATTGCCGTCGGCTTCATCGCCGCCTTCGTCTCGGCGCTGCTGGTGGTGCGGTCGCTTCTGAACTTCGTCTCGAACCGGGGCTTTGCACCCTTTGCCATCTGGCGCATCCTCGTCGGAACGGCCGGCCTCATCGGCCTCTGGCTGTTCGGCTAAGCCCAATAAAAAACCGCATGCACCTCATTGAAGAGGATGCATGCGGCCCCTGGCCCCCGCCATAGTCCGTGCCGCCTTCATCAGAAGGCGGAAACTCTTATTCTGCTGCGAGCGTGCCGATCGACGCGGTCGTGCAAGGATCGACGCCATACGCCGGGGCGCAGCCGCTGTGATTGCTGGCGACCGTCTTCGGTGCAACGAAGGATCCAGCCAGGACGATAAGTGCCGCGCACGCAAAGAAAATCGCGATCGACTTGCCCATAAAAATGTGCCTCTCAAGATGATGTGACGGCGCCGGTTATTCCTTGGGTGAACAATGCGGCGCGGCTGCTGTGTATGTGCTGGAACTGTCGTTATCAATATCGATACATGTTGAATCGACGGTAAAGACCAATCGCTTTTTTAAGTGAGGCAGAACTGCAACGTTTTATTCTGTGACGGTCAAAAAGAAACCGCCGGTGGGTACCGGCGGCTTGTTCAACAACGGATTTTCAAGCTGTAGGCCGCGAGATCAGGCAGCGCTGCCGGAACGGGTATACTGGCCCTGCGGGCGATAGCGCACCACGTAGGAGGGCAGCACGGCCTCGACCGAGGTCGGCTCGATGCCGAACGCCTCAAGCGTGCGTCCTTCGGTCTGCGCCTTGGCAGAGACGATATTGTCGCTCTTCAGCAGCGTGACCTGATCGACGGTCAGCGGCGGCGTGATGAGCGGGATCATCGAGGCGACGGAACCGATCAGGGATGCGATGCCGAAGGGGATCGGCAACAGGGTGCGCTTGCGATCGATGGTCTTCAGGAGAATTTCGAGACAGTTCTTGAAGGTCAGAACATCCGGCCCGCCGATCTCGTAGATCCGGCCCCTGGCAACCTTGCCTTCGACGGATTTGGCAACGGCTTCGGCAACGTCGGTGACATAGATCGGCTGGAACGCCGTATTGCCACCACCGACCAGCGGCAGGACCGGCGAGAAGCGCGACATTTCGGCAAACTTGTTGAAGAAGCCGTCTTCCGGCCCGAAGACGATCGACGGCCGCAGAATGACGGCTTCAGGAACGATATCGAGGATCGACTTTTCCGCGCGGCCCTTGCTGCGGGCATACAGCGATTGAGCATTGGCATCGGCACCGATGGCGGACACATGCGTCAGTGTTGCGCCGACGCTACGCGTGGCCTCAGCCACGGCGCGGGCGCCAAAATCCTGGACCGAGTCGAACGTGTTGCGCCCGGCCTCAAACAGGATGCCGACGCAGTTGACGACGTGATCGGAACCGTGAACGGCCGCATCGACCGACTTGCGGTAGCGCAGGTTGGCCTGAACGAAGGAAATCTGGCCAACATTGCCCAGAGGCTGCAGGAAACCTGCTAGATCGGGGCGGCGAACGGCGACGCGAATGCGAAAGCCGCGCTTGGCCAGGGCCCGCACGACATGCCGGCCGACAAACCCGGAACCGCCGAAAACGGTGACGAGCGGCGGGAGATTGGACAAAGTCATGGCACAGGCACTCCTGATCTGCAGTATGGCGTATATGAGCTACATAACCCAATCATCGGGCAACGGAAAGGCTTATCACCATGGCTTTGCTGCCGCTTTCCGCCGCAGTTGCTGCAGCGCATCAGACGCCTTCGACAACGACCATTTCAGCATCGGCGACCTGCTGGCGGATTGCGGCAGCGATCTGATATTCCGGGGAGTGATAACAGTCGATCGCGGCCTGCAGCGACGGGAATTCGATCACAACATTGCGGGCACGCACATCACCCTCCAGACGCTGGAAAGCACCACCCCGCGCCAGAAAATTAGCGCCGTACTTCTCGAACGCCGGCTTGGCCGCAGCAACGTAATCCTTGTAACGCTCGGCATCGCGGACATCGACCCGCGCAATCCAGTACCCCTTGGCCATGGCAATCTCCCTCAATTCGTCGCAAGATGGCAGTATTCCCGTGGTTTCTCCGCCAAATTGTCTGGGCGGTCAAGACGGATAAAATGGCCCCTGCCGCAACCGCTGGTGGTCGGCAGCTGAGCGAGCAGTGGGACGTTTTTGTGAAGAACGCAGTATTTTTCAAAACAGTTGCATCACTCTGTACGCTGGCCTTCCTGACAACCGCCGGTTCAGGACGGGTGATGGCCCAGTCTACCCCCGTGACGGCACTAAAGGCTGCCGCATGCAGCGCTGGAGTGCGCTCGACATTGACAGCCCCGGCAACGGCAGCAAGCTCGACGATCAAACTGACCTGCAGCATCACGCTTCAACGGGATGACGTGATTACCAAACGGATCATCTATGCGGGCAGCAAAGCGTCGGGAACCACGCTCGACTGCGGTGGGGCAACCATCACCGAAGACACGCTCGAAGCGCTTGGCATCAACAAGCCGATGATCCAGATTCAGTCTGTGAAGAAAGCCGATGGCAGCTGGGACGTTCCCACCGATATGACCATCACCAATTGCAGCATCACGGGATCCATCCGCCTGCAGGGCCTTGGTGCGAATGGACAGGCCAAGCAGGTTCAGCTTTCATCGCTGAACGCCGACCACACCCAGAAGGCACAGGCGGCCGCACCCACCCGGATAATGTTTTCCCGATTGAAGCTGACCGGCGATGGTCCCATCCCGCTCTATCTCGGACCCGGGCTGACGCAGGTCACGCTCACCCGCTCGCAACTGACAGGCACCGGCGTGACAGCGATGTATCTCGATGCCGAATCTGCCAACAACACGATCACCAACAATACGTTTTCGGTGCAAACAAAATCGCGCGAACAAATTGCCATCGACAGCTCCGCCCGCAATGTCATTTCCGGCAATACGTTCACCAACCCGGTGAACGGCGGCATTTTCGTCTATCGCAACTGCGGCGAAGGCGGAACGATCCGCCACCAGAAACCGCAATACAACACGATTTCCGGTAATACCTTCCAATACCAAACAGCATTTCTGGCAAAACCTGCCGTCTGGCTGAATTCACGCCGTGGCGCGCAACGCTACTGCTTCCGCGACCCTGCCCATCCCTTCGGCAGCAGCCTCAGTTCGCAGGACTTCGCGCAGTTCAACACCGTGACAGGCAATCGCCTGATCGGTGGCGGAGCGGCGCTCATTCGCAATTCCGATCCGACAAACACCATCGAAAACAACAGCAATTGATCAGAGTGCACCGCTCATTTCAGCAAGGATAGCCAGGGCCGCAGCCTGCGGATCGGCGGCATGGACGATCGGGCGGGCAACGACGAGATGGCTGGAGCCGGCGCGCAAGGCATCGGCCGGTGTCATGACACGCTTCTGGTCGCCCTTGTCGCTGCCCGCTGGGCGGATGCCGGGGGTAACAATCGCCATATCCGGGCCGACAATCTTGCGGACGGCGGAGGATTCTTCGGCCGAGCAGACGATGCCGCCCATGCCAGCGGCGCGGGCCTGTTCGGCACGGCGCAGCACCAGCGCATGGGGGTCGTATTGATAACCGGCGTCGATGACGTCCTGCTCATCCATCGAGGTGAGCACGGTGACGCCGAGCAGGCAGAGATCAGAGCCTTTTGCCGCCTCAACAGCCGCTTTCATCGCCTTCGGATAGGCATGCAACGTCAGCATCGACATGCCCATCTTGGCAATGTTCTCGACGCCCTTGGCCACCGTGTTGTCGATATCGAGCAGCTTCATGTCGAGGAAAATCTTCTTGCCGTCTGCGGCGAGATCGCGGGCAAATTCGAGACCACCGGCAAAGGCCAGCTGGTAGCCGATCTTGTAGAACAGCACGTCATCGCCAAGTGCTTTGACGATAACCTCTGCTTCGCCGATGGTTGGGATATCAAGCCCGACAATCAGCCGGTCACGTGCGGTCACAGTCATTTTTGCCATCCTTGCCAGAGCTCCATGGCGGTCCAGTCGCATGCAAGGGAACGGTCTGCAAGGGAAAATGCGTAGAGACAGCCGCCACCCGCCAGCTGATCGTGGCTGCGTGAAATCGGCAGACCGACCAGGTGACATTTTAGCAGCGTGCCGACACCGCCATGTCCGACAAAGGCGATCGGCTTTGCCGGATCATGCCGGTCCAGCATAGACGTGACGGTTGTGACAATCCGTTTCTGGGCATCAATCGCCCGCTCCCAGCCATGGAAACTCTGTTCGGGATTGGCGAAGAACCAGTTGGCAGCCTTTTCGAATTCTTCAGGCACGAGAAAACCGGTGGCCGAGCGGTCATTTTCACCGGACTGCTCCAGGACCTCGACATCCACACCGCTCGAACGCGCAAGAATCGCGGCCGTTTCCAGTGCCTTGGTCTCGTCGCTGGAAAGAATGCGGGAAAGCTGCCTTGTCCAACTCTTCTGCGCCGTCCTTTCGGCCCGCGCAGTGCCGACCTCCGACAGTCCCCAGCGTGGCACGGGCACATCCGGCTCCAGTCGGATTTGCGGATGGGTTATGTAAACCCCGAACATCGACAGGCCTCAATGCGTCTTGCGGTAAACCCACAGCTGCGCCGGCGGAATGTTGCGGACAACGAAATCATAATGGGAAATCTGGTAGCGATCCGGCATCGCGACAACCGGCGAGAGCGGGCCGTAGGAAATCTGGATAACCGGGCGGCCGACCGGGATGCGCGACAAAAGATCGTCGATCAGCGAAACCCGCATATGCATCGGGAAGTTCAAAAGCGGCACGGCGGAAACGACGCTGTCGAACTGCTGGTCGCGCCGCGCGCCAAGCGTCTTGTCGAGATCGAAGGCGTCGCCGTTGATGAAATCGACCTCCGGGTAGGTCTTGACCAGATGCTGATAGAAATCGGTGGAAAATTCGATCGACACCAGATTTTCCGGCTGAACGCCCTTCTGCAGGATCGCCTTGGTGATGACGCCGGTGCCGGGTCCAAGCTCAAGAACGGGAAGGCCCGAATGCGGATTGACGACGCTGGCCATCCGCCGCGCGGTGATGCCGGATGTCGGCACGATCGAGCCGACAGCCTTCATATTGCTGCGCCAGCCCTTGAAGAAACGGATTTCCTCGTCGAATTTCTTGCCAAGCCGCTCTTTCAGACGAAAATTCATGCGTATCTCCAGCAAAACCTCGTCCGCGTCCCATACAGGCCTCATGCCTGCCGGTGCAAACGCAACGTCTCGAACTGCGAAATGATTATGTGTTGTCGGGCGCGACAAAAACAAGTCATTTCGCGTCATTATATCAGTCTGCCAACAACCAGTTAACCCCGCTCTCGCCGTTGGATAACCGGATACGAAAACGGCCGGATCAGATCCGGCCGCTTTCCATTTCAAATATCCCCGGGCCTAAACCCGCATTGGCATCAGAACATAGAGCGCATCATCGCCCGCCATGTCGCGCACCAGCGTCGGCGATCCGGCATCGGCCAGCATGAAAACGGCATCGGTGCCGGACAGCTGGGCGGTGATATCCAATAGGTACTTGGCGTTGAAACCGATTTCCAGCGGGTCGCTATCGTAGCCGACGGCCAGCTCTTCCGTCGCGCTGCCTGAATCCGGGTTGTTGACGGTCAGCGTCAGCTGTCCGTCCGATAGCGCCAGCTTGACGGCGCGGCCGCGCTCGGAGGAAATCGTCGAAACACGGTCGACGGCCTGTGCGAAAGACTGGCAGTCGATCTTCAGTTCCTTGTCGTTATTGGCCGGAATGACGCGCTGGTAATCGGGGAACGTGCCGTCGATCAGCTTCGAGGTCATGATGATCGAACCTATCGTCAGGCGGATCTTGGCATCCGACACTTCGACGGTGACGATCACATCGGGATTATCCACCAGCTTCTGCAATTCGCTGACGGTCTTGCGCGGGATGATGATGCCCGGCATGCCTTCCGAGCCCGACGGTGCTTCGAGATCGGCACGGGCGAGACGGTGACCGTCGGTGGCAACGGCACGCAGCTTCAGCTGGCCCTTGCTTTCGATCGTGTGGATATAGATGCCGTTCAGATAATAGCGGGTCTCTTCCGTCGAGATCGCAAACTGAGTGCGATCGATCAGCATCTTCAGGTCCGTCGCCTTCATGCGGAAGGTGTGGGTAAAGGCGCCAGCGGTCAGATCCGGGAAATCGGACTGCGGCAGGCACTGTAGCGAAAATTTCGAGCGGCCGGATTGGACGGTCATCGCCGTGCCTTCGGCATTGGTGGCGAGCGCCACTTCGGAGCCATCCGGCAGCTTGCGGACGATATCGTAGAGCAGGTGCGCGGGCACCGTCGTCGCACCGGGTGTTTCCACCTGTGCAGGCGTCGCCTCGGTGATTTCAAGGTCGAGGTCGGTCGCCTTCATTTCAAGGCTGGCGCCGTCGGAGCGCAAAAGCACGTTCGAGAGGATCGGAATGGTATTGCGACGCTCGACCACGCGGTGAACGTGGTTCAGCGACTTCAGGAGATTGGACCGCTCGAGAGTAATGCGCATGAGATGCTACCGCTTTCAACCATCGCCGGGCGGGCCGCGCCTCCCGGCTTGAACTTTAAAGTGTCCCCTTTCGGACGGGGAAGATGTGGACAGGCAAAATGGCAGAAACAAGCCGTCAAAAGCAAGGGGTAACGGTGGTTGAGCCCAGTATTGTTTGCATTGCCGCAAATCTGCGGCTCTTGCCGAAGCGATGCCGCTCACCCATAAAGACCGGGCGCCGGCTGAACGGCGGGTAAAGGCATGAAGGCAGACCGTTTTGGAAAAGCAGGCATCGGGCGAAACGCAGACGAACGAGCGGCAGAAGAGCTACCGCCTGCACAATGTTGCGGTGCCCGCACGGCCGCTGGAACCGGCGCTCTATCTGGTCTCAACCCCGATCGGCAATCTCTCTGACATCACCCTGCGCGCACTGGAAACACTGGCCGGTGCTGATGTGCTGGCCTGCGAAGATACGCGCGTTACCCGCGTGCTGCTCGACCGCTACGGCATCGTCAACCGGCCCTATGCCTATCACGAATACAATGCCAACGAAGTTGGCCCGAAGCTCCTGGCCGCACTTGACCAGGGCAAGTCTGTTGCGCTTGTCTCCGACGCCGGCACGCCGCTGGTCTCCGATCCCGGTTACCGGCTCGGCCAGATCGCCATCGAGGCCGGGCACCGGGTCGTGCCGATCCCTGGCGCTTCGGCGCCCTTGGCAGCCCTCGTCGGCTCCGGCCTGCCGAATGACGCCTTCCTCTTCGCCGGATTTCTGCCCTCCAAGGACAAGGCGCGCCGCGACCGGTTTGCCGAACTTGCCAATATTCCAGCGACACTGATGTTCTTTGAATCCCCGCACCGGATCGCGGCCACTATCGTTGCGGCTCATGATGTGCTCGGCGGTGAACGGCGGGCGTCCGTCTGCCGCGAATTGACCAAGACCTTCGAGGAATTCCGCCGCGGTACGCTGGCCGAACTCAAGGCGTTTTATGACGAAGGCGCCACCGTCAAAGGCGAGATCGTGCTGGTCATCGGCCCACCCGATGCACCGGCAGCACCAGAAGCCGACGATGTCGACGCCATCCTTATGAAGCTCGTCAAGGACATGTCGACTGGCAAGGCGGCGACCGAGGCGGCGAAACAGACCGGCCTCAACCGCAAGGAACTCTACGACCGGCTGCTGGAGCTCAAAGACCGGGATGAAACCTGAGCCGCCGGACCAGAAAAGACGAAAGGCGCTCAGGCGCGGCTCGCTTGCGGAATATCGCGCCGCCCTTTGTCTCCTTCTCAAAGGCTACCGCATCGTCGCATTCCGCTACCGCACGAAACTCGGGGAAATCGACATTATTGCACGCAAGGGCAATCTGATCGCCTGCGTCGAGGTGAAAGCCCGCCGCTCGCTTGAAGATTCTGTTTTTGCCGTTTCTGATTTTGCACAGCGCCGCATCCGCGCCGCAAGCGACCTCTGGCTCGCCAGACAGCCGGATTTTGCCGATCTTTCAGTCCGCTACGACATAATCTCCGTCACACCCTGGCGCTGGCCGGTCCATCTTGCCGATGCTTTTTGAACAGCTGTGCACAGTTGTAATCGTCGCGTCACAAAAGCGTTATGCGGACGTCATGAAAGGGCTTTAGCCGGTTCCTCACCTTAAACCTGGTGAAAGGAACGACAATGATCAGGAAATTCACGATGACCGGCCTCGCGCTGGTTTTCTCCGCCACCTCCTCGTTTGCCGCGACCAATATCAGCTGGTGGCACGGCATGGCCGGCCGCAACGGCGAAGTCATCAACGAGATCGCCACCAAGTTCAACGCATCGCAGACGGCCTGCGCGCTGACCCCGGTTTCCAAGGGCACCTATGAAGAAGCGCTTGCTTCCGGCATCGCCGCTTTCCGTTCGGGTGAACAGCCCAATATCCTGCAGGTTTTCGATGCGGGTGCAGCAACGATCATCAACGCCAAGGGCGCCGTCATCCCGGCTGAGGACCTGATCAACAACGCCGGCTACAAGTTCGACCGCGATGCCTTCATCGATGGCGTTCGCTATTTCTACGCCGATAGCGACGGCAAGTTCGTCGGCATGCCGTTCAACTCGTCGGCTCCGATCATGTACATCAACGACGAAGCCCTGAAGAAGGCCGGCGTCGAAGCCCCGAAGACCTGGGAAGAATTCGAAGCTGCCGCTCCGAAGCTGAAGGAAGCCGGATTCATTCCGCTCGTCCAGTCGCAACTGACCTGGCAGTTCACCGAGAACTTCTTCTCGCGCAACAACATCCAGTTCGCCACCAACAACAACGGCTATGACAGCGTCACCGATACGACGCTGAAAGTCACCGACCCGAACCTCGTCATGATGTTCGACAAGCTGAAGGCCTGGGCCGACGAAGGTTATTTCGCCTATTACGGTGCCGGCTGGAACGATAACCAGAAGATGTTCGAAGAAAACAAGGCTGCGCTCTGGATCGGCTCGTCCGGTTCGTTCGGCGGTCTGACCAAGACAGCCCAGATGCCGTTCTCGGCAACCTTCCTGCCGTACTGGGGTTCGATCAAGGGTGCGGGCACCTCGTCCTTCATCGGTGGTGCTGCCCTTTTTGCAATGGCCGGCAAGCCGGAAGCAGAAAACAAGTGCGTCGCCGACTTCTTCCAGTTCCTGACCTCGCCTGAAATCCAGGTCTTCTACCACAAGGCCACCGGTTACGTTGCCATCACCAAGGCAGCCTACGAGCTTGCCAAGAAGGAAGGCTACTACGCCGAGAAGCCGGCCGCAGAAATCGGCATCAAGCAGCTGATGCTGCCTGCCGGTGAATGGTCGAAGGGCTACCGCCTCGGCTTCTACCCGCAGATCCGCGAAATCATGGAACGCGAATACGGCCGCATTTTCGCCAACGAAGTCACCGTCAAGGACGCCTTCGACACGATCGAGAAGGAAGGCAACGAACTTCTCGCCCGTTTTGCAAAGACGGCTGGTTGATCTCTGATCTCCCTCCCCCTTGTGGGGAGGTCGGAGCGAAGCGACGGGGAGGGGTTCTTCTTTTTAAAAGTCCCCTCCCCAACCCTCCCACAAGGGGGAGGGAGTTCGCCCCTCATCCGGCCTGTCGGCCACCTTCTCCCCGTGAAACGGGGAGAAGGAACCAGCAGCAGCCTCTGTCATCCCCTCTCCCCGCCTGCGGGGAGAGGGCTAGGGTGAGGGGCAAAGCTGCCCCTCCGTAAACTCGGATATTTTGAAAGCCCGTTCATGACGAACACGCCCACATCCCAGGCAATGTCCGGAACAGTCGCCTCCCCCACACCAGGTGGGTTTCGGCGCGTGTTTGGCCTGAATACATCCGCCAGCAAGCCGCCGGAAGACACCGACGCCAAGCGCGTGCAGTTCAACTCGCGGCTCCTGCCCTATCTGTTTCTCGCTCCGCAGATGGCGATCATCTTCGTGTTCTTCTACTGGCCCTCGGTTCAGGCGATCCATTCGTCGTTCTACCTTGAGGACCCCTTCGGCTTCGGCTCTACCTTCGTCGGCATGGCCAACTATACCGACGTGCTGAAATCCGGCGAATATCTGGGCATTGCCCGCTTCACCGCCGTGTTCACAGCACTCGTCACCTTCTTTTCGCTGGCGATCGGCCTGCTGCTCGCCGTCAAGGCTGACGGCGTCATCCGCGGCAATGCCACCTACAAGACGCTGCTGATCTGGGTCTACGCCATCGCCCCGCCGGTTGCCGGCCTGATGGGCATGATGATGTTCGACCAGCATATCGGCCCACTGGTGAAGTTTGCCGCCTTCTTCGGATGGGATATCAAGGTCGGGCTGAACTACAACGACACGGCCTTCGCGATGATCGTCGTCTCGGTGTGGAAGCAAATCCCCTACAATTTCATATTCTTCCTGTCCGGCCTGCAGGGCATTCCGGTCTCGGTGCGCGAGGCGGCGCTGATGGACTGCCGCTCCGGCTTCCGCCGCTTCTGGACGGTCATCCTGCCGCTGCTCGCGCCGACCGCCTTCTTCCTCCTCATCATCAACACCACCTACGCCCTGTTCGACACGTTCGGCGTCATCGACGTGATGGTGAAGGACAAGGCCGCCAACAACCCGATCACGCTGGTCTACAAGGTCTACATGGACGGCTTCCGCGGCAATGATCTCGGCGGCTCCTCGGCCCAGTCGGTCATCCTGATGATCATCGTCTTCGTGCTCACCATCTTCCAGTTCCGCTTTATCGAGCGGCGCGTCCACTATAATTGAGCGGGGGCGAGATCATGCATCGCACGAAACTTTTCGACCACTTTATCCTGATGATGGGCGTCTTCTTCATGGTCGGGCCATTGCTCGTCGCCCTGATGACCTCCAGCCACGAGGCCGCCGATATCCATCGCAACGGGTTGCAGATCCTGCCCGGCGGCCATTTCATCGATACCTACACCACCGTGCTCACCAAGCAGGGGGGCTTTACCGGCAAGATCACCGGGCTCAGAATGATGATGAACTCGCTGATCCTCGGTATCGGCTTTGCAGCCGGAAAGATTATCCTGTCGATGCTGGCGGCCTATGCGCTGGTCTATTTCCGCTTCCGCTTTGCCACCATCACCTTCTGGATGATCTTCACGACGCTGCTCCTGCCGCTCGAAGTGCGCATCCTGCCGTCCTACGAGGTGATGAACACGCTGAAGCTGACCAATACCTATACCGGCCTGATCGTGCCGCTTCTGGCATCCGCCACCGGTACCTTCTATTTCCGCCAGTTCTTCAAATCGATCCCGGACGAGCTCTTGGAAGCCGCCCGCATCGATGGTGCCGGACCCTTCAAGTTCTTCATCGACGTGATCGTGCCTTTGTCAAAGACGATGATAGCGGCGATCTTCATCATCATGTTCGTCTATGGCTGGAACCAGTATCTCTGGCCGACGCTGATGACCACCGACGAGAGCTTCTTCACGCTGGTGCGCGGCATCAAGCAGATCCTGCTCGTCTGGGTCGGCTCCAACATTCCCGACTATAACGAGGCCTTTGCCCTGGCGATCCTTGCCATGGTGCCGCCTGTGATGATCGTCATGATCTTCCAGCGCTGGTTCATCAAAGGCCTCACCGAAAGCGACAAGTAGAGGAACGCCACCATGGCAGCGATCAACATCACCAATGTTTCGAAGATCTACGCAGGCGGCGTCGAGGCGGTCAAATCCGTCTCCATCGACATCACCGACGGCGAATTCATCGTGCTCGTCGGCCCCTCCGGCTGCGGCAAGTCCACGCTGCTGCGCATGGTGGCTGGCCTCGAGGCAATCTCGAAGGGCACCGTCGAGATCGGCGACCGGGTGATCAACGACGTGGAACCGGCCGAGCGCGATATCGCCATGGTCTTCCAGAACTATGCGCTCTATCCGCATATGACCGTCTATAACAACCTTGCCTATGGCCTGAAAAACCGTGGCACGCCGAAGGCCGAGATCGAGGCGCGCGTCGCGGAAGCCGCCCGCATGCTGGAGATCGAGCAGTACCTGACCCGCAAGCCCCGCGCCCTTTCCGGCGGCCAGCGCCAGCGCGTCGCCATGGGCCGCGCCATCGTGCGCAAGCCCGCTGCCTTCCTGTTCGATGAACCGTTGTCCAACCTCGACGCCAAGCTGCGCGTCTCGATGCGCGGCGAGATCAAGCAGCTGCAGAAGCGCCTCGGCACGACGTCGCTCTACGTCACCCACGACCAGCTGGAAGCGATGACGCTGGCCGACCGCCTCGTCGTCCTCAACGGCGGCCAGATCGAACAGATCGGCAAGCCGCTCGATGTCTACCACACCCCCGCCTCCACCTTCGTCGCCAGCTTTATCGGCTCTCCGGCAATGAATCTCGTCCAGGCAACGCGCGAAGGAACACGCATTCATTTCGGCAGCCAGGTGCTCGACACGGGTCGCACGGCAAGCATGCCGGGACTGGTGACCGTGGGCATCCGCGCGGAGGACCTGCGGATTGCGGCTCCAGGCGAACAATCACTCATCCAGAAGGTCGACTATATCGAGGAACTGGGCGCCCAGCGCCTGGTGCACGGCACCGTCGACGGCAAGAAGCTGACCGCCTCCCTCTCTCCCGACATCGAGATCGGCGAGACGATGGCGCTGACGATCGCCCCGGAACGTCTGCATTTCTTCGATGACACCACGGGCAAACGTCTGGCACAGCCATTCGCGGTATCCGAGGGCAGGCGCGACACGGCGCAGACGCTGGAGATGGCTGCCGGGTGAACGCTAACAGCGGCCACCTTATCTCCTGTTCAAAAAACACTTGACGAACCCATAACTGTTTGGCTATTGATCCGCACAGATAGCCAACGAGTTATGGATTGTTATGCCAGATCAAGCCACGGTTTTCAAAGCGCTCGCCGATCCGACGCGGCGCGCCATCTTCGAAGGGCTATGCCGCGACGGTGATCAGACCGTCGCAACATTGACGGCCCGGGCTGGCATTTCGCAGCCAGGCGTGTCGAAGCATCTGGCCATCCTCAAGGGGGCCGGACTGGTCAGCGACCGCCACGAAGGACGCCAAACCCAATACAGCGCCCAACTCGAGGCCCTTGCGCCTTTGACCGAGTGGACAGATCAGATGACGGGCTTCTGGCAGGGGCGATTCAACAAGCTCGAAGATTTGCTGAACAGGATGGATCAATGAGCGCGGCATCGGCTTTAACACGCACCGTCATTGTCGAGCGCGAAATCGCCCATCCGCCGGAAAAGCTGTGGCGCGCCCTCACCCAGCCGCATCTGATCTCGGAATGGCTGATGAGCAATGACTTCAATCCTGCAGTCGGTCACCGCTTTAATCTTCGCGGCGAATGGGGTGGCGTCCTCGACTGCGAGGTGCTCGTGGTCGAGCCGCACAAAACGCTGTCCTATACCTGGATTTTCAAGCACGACGATCCAGCCTTCGATCTGAACAGCGTCGTCACGTTTACGCTCACGCCCATCGCAACGGGGACCCATCTGCGCATGGAGCAGTCTGGATTCCGGCCGGATCAGAAGCTGGCCTATGGCGGTGCCAAAGCAGGCTGGCGCACGTTTCTCGCAAAGCTGGAACAGGTTGTCACGGAGACCGCTTGACGGCCTCCAAAGTCCTCAGCACCCATAACGGCAGGAGTTCTCAATGCGTTCGACTATGTGGATTCGCCAGGGTCACCGCTGGCTATCGATCCTGTTCACTCTTGCCGTCATTGCCAATTTTGTGGCGATGGCGCTGGGCGAGCCTCCACCGTGGGTGGTTTACGCGCCACTGCCACCGCTCTTTCTTCTGCTGTTCACGGGCCTCTACATGTTCGCCTTGCCATATGCGGCCAAGTGGCATGGATCCAAGGCTAGCCGGACGCACTGCTTCTTGTCCTTCCCCTGATGCAATCAATCGAAAGAGCTCCTGGCCGCCATGATGATCACGGACATTGAGGACTACTTCACAAAAGGATGCGGGCGCTGCGAGCGTTTTGCCGGACCGGACTGTTCCACCCGGCAATGGTCGCTGGGCCTGAACGGCCTGCGCCAGATTTGCACCGAAGCGGGGCTGGTCGAAATGGTAAAATGGGGCCACCCCTGCTACATGCACCAGGGACGCAACATCGTCATCTTCGGCGCCTTTCGCGGCGATTTCCGCCTGACCTTTTTCAACGCTGCACTGATGAAAGACCCCGAAGGCGTTCTCGAAAAGCAGGGCGCGAATACGCAACATCCCGACATGATCCGGTTCGTGGATAATGCTGACGTCGCACGGATGGAGAATGTGATCCGTTCGTATCTGAAGGAGGCAATGGATTATGCGCAAGCCGGTATCAAGCCACCACGTGACACGAGTGAATTGGAGCTGCAGGATGAGTTGATTGATGCACTGGACTCCGATCCCGAACTTGCAGAAGCCTTTTGGAGCCTGACGCCGGGGCGACAGAAAAGCTACGTCATCAATCTCGGCTCAACCAAGAACCCCGCAACGCGAATGGTCCGCATCGAGAAATTCCGGCCGAAGATCATCGCCGGAAAGGGCGCTCTGGATCGGTGAGCGGCGCGCCAGTCTTTCCCGGGCCTGATCACTACCGGCATTCGCGCCAAAGACCAGCGGAGCGCGGAAGCGCGTGGAGAGACTGGCGATCGCGAATGCATGCGCCGCAATCAGCACCACTGTCGGCTTGACGGTCCGAAACGATCCGCCCTGCGGTACTCAACTAATGGGTTGTGCGGCCTGACAGTCAGCGTCCGCTTGCTACGGTATATTTTTCCAAGATCAGATATGATTGTCAGATCGCAGTGAATTTTCGCCTGATCTGTGATGGCGAGTGTGATGAAAGCGTCCGCGAGCCAACCGTGTGGCATCGCATTCGATCTCATCATTCTTAGAATAGCATCATTGTAGAACTTAGTTGCAAACTCGAACGACTCATTTTCTGGGAGCGTGACCCCGTTTGCCAAACGGAACTCAATTTGACGTTGCTCTATCCCTTCAAGGAACGAACGGTACTGGCCCAAGGCCCAATACCCGCCCAGGTCATTATATCGACTGAGAAACGTCTCAAGGACGTCATGCGAGATACCCTGAAACTGGCGTCGGCGTCCCATTGTGCCCCGTGTGTTAGATGGAATGACATTCAATTTTTAGTAGTTCGAATAGGTCATTCATTCAACTGGGCAACGTCGTGTTGGTGTGGCGCCTTTTGGCACACCCGGCAGTGGACGAACTATCTGGACGGCCGCAATTGGCGCAGAACTGCCGGAGCGTTGCCCGCATGCGCCCGGTCCCTCTGATCTTCTCCATCACCACCTCCTTGAAAGCCGGCGCGATGCTCAATCCATCACCACCCGTTGACTTCAGCCTTTTTCACCGCGATAGGGTCAAGCCAAACGATCTGGCAAGCGCCAGCCAAACAACAGCAGGAGTGCAAGCGTGAGCGAACTGACCGTAGCGGATGCGACAAACCGCATTTATGAATCGCTCCAGGCTGATAACGCCGACATCGACGTGCATATCGCCAATCTCAAGGCAGCATTGGCGCAGGCGGGTTTGAAAGAAGCCGTGTTCGACCCGGCCAGGCTGGTGCAGAACAACCGTTCTGGCCGGAAGCTCATGCAAGCCTATTTTCGCCAGCGCGGCGTGACGGTCAAATTCTCGGCGTCATGAAACTTCCTATGACGTCAAGGCCACGCCTACGGAGGCGAATTGAAGTGCCGTTTCCGTTACCAGGCACACCTCTGCCGAGGTGACTTGGCGGTTTTCGGGCGCATACGCAGGCAGCTCAGCGAGAAATCGACACCTTTTTGCATAGGGCAGCGATTTCGCAACCATAGCTGCTTGTCAATTCAAAGAGAACCAGTTTGCCGATGAGGATTTCCTCCCGCTTGTCATCCATTGCTTTGCGATATGCGTCGTGGAAGTCTTTGGCTGCTGACTGATGAGGGGACGGGTACAAAGCTGCAAGCCGATCTCTGGTAACATCGGTGCCTGTGGAGAGGCGTATGTCGGATACAATGTTACCCAACTGAAAGTCATTAGCGACAAATGCCACCGTGTCGCAAAGCGTCAACGAGAAATGCTGGTCATCGACAGTCTTCAGACCCAAATTAACGACATCGTCTGCGACCGCGATACTCGTTAAACCACCGTCGTGAAACCACGGGCTGTGAAGGAAACCAAGTTCGCTTAGCTGGTAATCCAAAGGCAGCTCCCGTTTTCAAAGAGGCTATGCCTAACGCAATGTTCGCGGAACGCAACACCGCTTCTGGTGCGCAGCCGCCACTGCCTCCATCTTCCCCTTAAAAAAATCATCCCCGCAAATCCCCGCCCTCAAAACCCGTGCCATACTTCTTTCCGTCCCATCACGGATACACCGGTTTGCGTTGCCGGCGAGGTGGGGCCGGTGCCCGGATGGTTTGGCGAAACGCGCGCGAAATCCCCGGGGCTGCGTGAAAGGTGGTTCTCCTCCGGTTCGCAAATGAGCCGGGCGTGCCGGGTGGTCACGCCGTCTTTTGACGGCCCAGGGCCAAACCCCGCCACATTGGAAGGCCTGGCGGATAAGCGGCCAGGCTGGGGCATTGGAGGCTTTCTCCTCACACGGGAAAGCGCAGAAGAACCTGAGAAGCGCGGCAAAAGACACTGAAACGGGGCACATCGTGTGTCACCTACTCCTATCTACTGCGGCACCCGATGTGCCCCGGCCAATTCCGCCAGGCAAGAGCCTGGCGAACCTGCAGATGTTTCAAGCCACGGGCGAAAAAGCCGCCGCGTGACGGAGAAGGCGTGTTCGATGGAGACGGCAGCAGAAATCTGTATGGCGTCCCCGATGCCATTTGATATAGACAAGCTCTCTCAACGATGCCGACGATCAACAGGGAATGTCTCATGGCGAAAATCGTAAATGTCGCGATCCAGATGGATCATGTCTCGGGCATCAATATCGCTGGCGACAGCACGTTCGCGATGAGCCTTGAGGCGCAGTCGCGCGGCTACAAGCTCTTCCATTATACGCCCAACCAGCTGTCGCTGCGTGACGGCAAGGTGATTGCCACGGTCGAGCCGATGACCCTTCGCGACGTCAAGGGCGATCACTACACGCTGGGTGACGCCGAACGCATCGACCTGTCGACCATGGACGTGGTGCTTTTGCGCCAGGATCCGCCCTTCGACATGGCCTATATCACCTCGACGCATCTGCTGGAGCGCATCCATCCGAAGACGCTGGTGGTCAATGACCCGGCCTGGGTGCGCAACTCGCCGGAAAAGATCTTCGTCACCGAATTTCCCGACCTGATGCCGAAGACGCTGATCACCCGCGATCCGGCCGAGATTGCCTCGTTCCGCGCCGAAATGGGCGACATCATCCTGAAGCCGCTCTATGGCAATGGCGGTGCCGGCGTCTTCCATTCGACACGCGACGACCGCAACATGTCGTCGCTCCTGGAAATGTTCGGCCAGATGTTCCGCGAGCCCTTCATCGCGCAGGAATACCTGCCGGCGGTGCGCAAGGGTGACAAGCGCATCATCCTCGTCGATGGCGAGCCGGTCGGCGCGATCAATCGGGTGCCTGCCGAACACGACGCCCGCTCCAACATGCATGCGGGCGGCACGCCGATGCCGACCGAACTGACGGCGCGGGAAAAGGAAATCTGCGCCCGCATCGGACCAGCACTTCGCGAGCGCGGCTTCCTGCTCGTCGGCATCGATGTGATCGGCGACGTGATGACCGAGATCAACGTCACGTCTCCCACCGGCATCCGCGAAGTGAAGAAATTCGGCGGCGCCGATATCGCCGCCCTGCTCTGGGACGCAATCGAACGCAAGCGCGCCTGACGCTCTCTTGAACAGACCGGGGCGGATAGCCGTCCCGGTTCAGCCGATGCAACCCGATTTCATCTCCCGGATGTTCGCGGTTGTTCCGCTCCGTTCCTGAATCACAACCGAGCCACAACCTGGCCGATTGGAATGGTCGAATCCGTTCGATAATTGTTCTTGTTTTATTCCGTTATTCGTGCAAGATTTTACACCACAACCGGAGAAGGTTGTGGTGGCGGCTTGTCGGCCTGCCTCGCGGCGAGAGGGGCAATCATGGTCGCGCGTGTCAGTACGGTTGCATTTCAGGGCATAGAAGGCGTGCCTGTCGATGTTCAGGTGATGGTTGCACCGGGCAAAGTCGGCATGCAGATCGTCGGCCTTCCGGACAAAGCGGTGGCGGAAAGCCGTGAGCGGGTCCAGGCAGCGCTGCACGCATCCGGCCTGTCGCTTCCCGCCAAGAAGGTGACGATCAATCTCGCTCCCGCTGATCTTCCCAAGGAGGGCTCGCATTTCGACCTGCCCATCGCGCTCGGCCTGATGGCGGCGCTCGGCGCCATTCCCGGCGATGCGCTGGATGGCTATGTGGTGATCGGCGAACTCAATCTCGACGGCACCATTGCCGCCGTCTCCGGGGCGCTTCCCGCCGCCATCGGCGCCAATGGACTTGGCAAGGGCCTGATCTGCCCATTTGACAGCGGCGCCGAGGCCGCCTGGGCCGGATCGGAGATCGACATTCTGGCGCCGCGCAGCCTGATTGCGCTCGCCAATCATTTTCGCGGCACGCAGGTTCTGTCACGTCCCGAACCGGCCGTGCGCGCCAGCCCGGCCAACATGCCGGATCTCGCCGATATCAAGGGCCAGGAAAGCGCCAAGCGGGCGCTCGAGGTGGCGGCTGCCGGAAACCATAATTTATTGATGGTCGGCCCGCCCGGCTCCGGCAAGTCGATGCTGGCCGCTCGCCTGCCCTCGATCCTGCCGCCGCTGTCGCCGACCGAACTGCTCGAAGTGTCGATGATCCACTCCATTGCCGGGCAACTGGCAGGCGGTAAGCTGTCGGACCGCCGGCCGTTCCGCACCCCGCATCATTCGGCCACCATGGCGGCAATGATCGGCGGCGGCCTGCGCGCCAAGCCGGGAGAAGCGTCGCTGGCGCATAATGGCGTGCTGTTCCTCGACGAGTTTCCGGAATTCACGCCGCAGGTGCTCGATGCGCTGCGCCAACCGCTCGAAACCGCCGAGTGCATCATTGCCCGCGCCAACCACCGCGTTACCTATCCGGCTGCAATCCAGCTTGTCGCCGCGATGAACCCCTGCCGCTGCGGCATGGCGGGGGAGCCCGGGCATAGCTGTGCGCGTGGACCGCGTTGCGTCTCCGATTATCAAGGCCGCATCTCCGGGCCGCTGATGGACCGGATCGATATCCGCATCGATGTGCCTTCCGTCACCGCCGCCGATCTGATCCGCCCGGCACCGGCCGAACCCAGCAGCGTCGTTGCCCGGCGGGTGGCGCGTGCCCGCAACATCCAGATGGACCGCTTCATCGCCCTCGGCATGCCGCACATCCTGTCCAATGCCCGCTGCTCGACAGCGATGATTGAAAAGATGGCCGAACCCGACGCTGGAGGACTGCAATTGCTGCGCGATGCGGCAGAAAAGATGAAGTTTTCGGCGCGCGGCTATCACCGTGTTCTGAAAGTGGCCCGCACCCTTGCCGATCTCGATGAAAAATTGACGGTCGGCCGCATTCATCTGGCTGAAGCGATCTCCTACCGGATCGCCGGAGAACGTCTGACGGCTGCTGCGTAGTCCTGAACTGAAAAGACCGCCTCTTTCGGAGGCGGCCTTTCAGAGCTTTACGGGATCAGACCTGCAATCAGCCGCCGAGGCCTTCGAACAGCGCCGTCGACAGATAGCGTTCGGCAAACGACGGGATGATGACAACGATGGTCTTGCCTTCGTTTTCCGGGCGCTGGCCGATCGTGATCGCGGCCTTCAGGGCGGCACCCGACGAGATGCCGACCGGGACGCCTTCAAGACGCGCCACGTGGCGGGCGGTCTCGATCGCGTCCGGGCTCGAAACGGTAACGATCTCATCGTAGATTTTCGTATCGAGAATGGCAGGCGCAAAGCCGGCGCCAATCCCTTGAATCTTGTGCGGGCCGGGAGCGCCACCGGACAGGACAGGGGATTCGGCCGGCTCGACGGCGATGACCTTGATCGATGGCTTTTTCGCCTTCAACACCTGGCCGACGCCGGTGATCGTGCCGCCGGTGCCGATGCCGGACACGAGGATATCGACGCCGCCGTCAGTGTCGTTCCAGATCTCTTCGGCCGTCGTCTTGCGGTGGATTTCCGGGTTGGCCGGGTTTTCAAATTGCTGCGGAATGATCGCGTCAGGCAGCGTCGCGGCCAGCTCTTCGGCCTTGGCAATGGCGCCCTTCATGCCCTTCGGGCCTTCGGTCAGCACCAGTTCGGCGCCGAGCAATGCCAGCATCTTGCGGCGCTCGACCGACATGGTTTCCGGCATGGTGAGGATGAGCTTGTACCCCTTGGCGGCAGCGGCAAAAGCCAGCGCAATGCCGGTATTGCCCGAGGTCGGCTCGATCAGCGTCGTCTTGCCGGGGGTGATCTTGCCCTGCGCTTCCAGCGTTTCGATCATCGCGACGCCGATACGGTCCTTGACGGAGGCGATCGGGTTGAAGAATTCAAGCTTTGCCAGCAGGTTGGCCTTGACGCCATTTTCCTTGGCCAGCTTGTCGAGACGCACGATCGGCGTATCGCCGATGGTCTCGGTGATCGAGGAATAGACGCGGCCGCGGCCGGGCTTGCGCTGGTCTGACATGAAGATCTCCCTTTTTCATCAGTTGCAGGGAGAATAGGGGCAAAGCCCTCAGCTTGCCAGAGTGTCCTTCTCCGGCACTTTGTCGCGGTTGGAAAAAACGATTGCAGAACCGCCTGTTTCAGAACGATTTTTTCAGGCGGCGCGTGTGGCGATATAGGCGGCGGTGGTTCCGATGATACCGGCGGCGATGCGGTTCAAAGACTTCAAAGCCCTGGGCTGCTTGAGAAGCAGCCGTGCCCGCGACGCCAAAAGGATGTAGGGGATCAGAACCGCCATCAGCACCGTAAACGTTGCGATCACAAGTACGGCATATTCGTTGAGGCCGATCGTATGCACGTCGATCAATGTCGGAACTAGAGCCACGTAGAACAGCATGGTTTTCGGGTTGCCAAACGTCACCAGCAGGCCGGACAGGAAGGACAAGCCCATGCTGGTGCTTTTCTTGGCTTTGATATCCTGCGGCAAAAGCCCGGCGGTCCACAGTTTGTAGGCGATGTAGACCAGATAAAGCGCACCGAGGATCTTGATGACCATGAAAGTCGTGGTGAAGGTCTGCGCCACAAGCGCCAGTCCCAGGATCACCGCCGTCAGATAGACGAGATCGCCCAGCGCAAGGCCAAGTCCCATGAAGAAGGTCTCGCGGAAGCCTGAGCCGAGCGCTCGCGCCACGATCGCAGTCATGCCGGGACCGGGGATTGCGGCAGCGATGAAAAGCGCGGTGCAATAGGCAAAAAGTGTGGTGAGGCTCATCATCGGCTCCGTAGACCTTAGAAGGGAACATCTAGCCGGTTTTCTGGATGCTGGCAATTTGCGCGGCATTGATCGAAACATCCGTTGCCGCTAATGCAATGCAGATCACAGACGGAATTCCCGCCTCATACGCTCTTCAATGGAGATACCGTTCATGCCTGAAGCAGCAAGTCTTGCAGCCTTTGCCCTGGTGGCACTTGGCATGGTGCTGACGCCCGGCCCGAACATGATCTACCTGATTTCCCGCTCGCTCTGTCAGGGGCCGATGGCGGGACTGATCTCGCTGATCGGCGTCGCGCTCGGCTTTCTCGTCTACATGCTGTCAGCCGCTTTCGGCATCACCGCGCTGCTGTTTGCCGTGCCTTATGCCTATGATGCGCTGCGGATCGGTGGCGCGCTCTACCTGCTCTATCTCGCCTGGCAGGCGGTGCGTCCGGGCGGGCGATCGGCCTTCGAAGTTCGCGATTTGCCAAAGGATTCACCCAAGCGTTTGTTCCTGATGGGCTTTGCGACCAGCCTGCTCAATCCGAAGGTCGCCGTGCTCTATCTGTCGCTGCTGCCGCAGTTCATCGATCCGTCGCTCGGCCATATCTTTCTGCAGTCCGTCGCCTTCGGAACGATCCAGATCGTCACCAGCGTCTCCGTCAATTCACTCTTCGTGCTGACGGCAGGCTCCATCGCCACCTTCCTCGCGGGCCGTCCGGCCTGGCTTTCTATCCAGCGCTGGCTGATGGGCGGCGTGCTTGGCGCGCTTGCCTTGCGCATGGCAACGGACAGCCGCCGTTAAGGCCATTTCCTTTTTGACAACCAGACCAGAGAATATCATGACAACTGCACTTCTTATCATCGACGTCCAGAACGCCATTCTTGACGGCGAAGGCACCCCAGAGCGCCAGCCGGCCATCGATGCCGCACTCACCGAAACCATCGGCCGCCTGCAATCAATCCAGGCCCGCGCCCGTGCCGCGCATATCCCAGTCATCCTCGTGCAGCACGATGGTGGCCCCGGCGACCCGCTGGCGCGATCCTCCCAGGGCTGGGGCTTGCGCCGCGAGATCGCGCCGGTGCTCGGAGAAACGATCATTCACAAGACAAGCTGCGACAGCTTTTTCCAGACCGCCCTTGAGGAAGAGCTTGTGAAACTGTCGGTCACCCACCTGGTGATCGGTGGCTGTCAGACGCAGTTCTGCGTTGATACCACGGCGCGGCGCGCTGTGACGCTGGGCTATGATGTCACCCTTCTGTCCGACGGCCACACGACCGGCGACATGGGCCAACTGACCTTTTCGCAGATCATCGCCCACCACAATCGCGTGCTCGGCGGCTTCAATGCCGGTGGGCATGCGATCGAGCTGCGCGGGTCGGGCGAAATCACGTTCTGAGTTTGCCTAAAAGACCGGCCGCATGAAGCTGCGCTCGTAGCTGACGATGCAGCGGGTCTTTTCGGCCAACGCAAAAGCTGAGAGGCATTCGGCATCCACGGCCATTTTCTCGCGGTAGTCTTCATAGGCAGCGAGACTGGGAAAGCTGAACAGGGCGAGCGCGATGTTGTTCGTCCCTTCATGCGGCATGAAATAGCCGTGATGCGTGCCGCCGAGACGGTTGACCAGCGGGATCCACAGCTTGGCGTATTCCTCGAATTCGGCAAGCTTGTATGGATCGATCGTGTAGCGCAAATAGCAGGTGATCATGCGGGCCTCCATGGGTGAACTCAGCTTGCCTGATGCCGCATCCGGCGGGGCCATGTCCAGCCAAATGTCATGCCGGCAGCCGCAATCAGGATCGCCGCCGAGCCGAGAAGCTGGGCTGGCTGCAACTGATGCCCGAAGGCGAGGCGATCAACAACGAGCGCTGCGACAGGATAGATGAAGGACAGCGCGCCGGTCAGGTGCGTGGGCAGCTTCTGGATCGCACCATAGAGCAGCACATACATCAACCCGGTATGAACAGCCCCCATCGTCACCAGCAGCGCCCATTGATAAGCCTGCGTCGGAAGGCCGGAAGCGCCAGCGAAGGGTGCGAGCATGATGAGGCCGGTCACCACCTGGATGAGGGCGATCAGATGCGGCGGAGTTCCTTTCAGCCGCTTGGCGACAAGCGCCGCTAGCGCGTAAAAGAACGCGGCTGCCAGAGCCATGGCGATGCCCATCAGGTAATCGCTGCCCGCGTAACCACCCGCCGGCTTTGCCTGAACGATCGCGACCATGCCGGCAAAAGCGACGGCGAGCCAACCGAGCTTCGTGGCCGTGATCTTTTCCCGGAAAACCAGGCCACCGATGGCCAGCAGCATGAAGGGCTGAGTGTTATAGACCATGGTAGCGATCGAGATCGACGAACGCGAATAGGCGCCGAACAAAAGCAGCCAGTTGGCGACGATGGCGACGCCGCCGAAGACGGCAAGTGCGAACAGTTGCCATGTCAGGATACCGGAGCGGAAATGGCCAAGTGCCGCGCAGATCGCCAGCAGCGTCAGCGCCCCGAACAGGCAACGCCAAAGCACGACATCGATCACCGGCTGGCCGGACATCAGCACGAACCAGCCGATCGTGCCTGAAATCAGCATGGCAGCCGTCATTTCGATACTGCCGGTCCGGATATCCTTTTCCATCACATCCACTCCTTTGAACGATGCAGAAGAATATGATGCGGCAACGCCGGAATATATGGATATCATAAGGCAATGACGATAAAATACCTTATCATTGAAGGACGATTGCCAATTTAACCTTCCGGAGTTCCCGATGCTTGATGATCTCGACCGGCGCCTGCTTGATATCCTCTCCCTCAACGCACGCATCTCGCTGAAGGAGCTGGCGCAGGAGGCGGGGCTTTCCTCGCCCAGCACCGCGGACCGGCTGCGGCGGCTGGAAGATCGCGGCGTCATTACCGGCTTTACGGTTTCCATCAATCCCGTGGCGCTGGGATATGCGCTGCAGGCGATCGTGCGTGTTCGCCCCATGCCCGGCATGCTGCATATCGTCGAGAAGATGATCCAGGAGACGCCGGAATTTGTCGAATGCGACAAGGTGACGGGCGACGACTGCTTCATCGCCAAGCTGCTGGTGCGCGACATGGAGCAGCTCGATACGATCCTCGACCGGATCGCCGAACGATCCCAGACCAACACGTCGATCGTCAAATCGTCACCGGTCAAGCGCCGGCTGCCGCCACTTGGCGTCAATAAGTAGGCGTCAGAACTCGGCCATGGGCGACAGCATGACGGGTCCGGACAGGCCGGCAGCGCTGCCGCGAACCATCAGGCTGATATCGGATTCGAAGGTCGCCGGCGTGTCCGGCCAGTCCAGCCGGTCTGAAGGAAAGCAAACCTCGACATGATCAGGACGCTGATCAAGCGCAGAAAGAATGGCGGAGAGCGGCGGGATCGTTTTGCCGGCAATATCGAGAAGCTGGAAGGATGCTTCGTCGCTCTTCCACGCAACCACCACGTCGAACTGCTCGAGATAGGTGAGCCTGATGTCCGGATCAAAGACACCGTTGAGCAGGAACATTTCCGCCTGCGCCGTGACCGCGAAAACAGAGGAAACGGGTGTTCTTTCGCCCAACGCCCGACGGATCAGGGCAATGTCAGCGGCATTGCCCAAGGACAGAGCACGCGCAATCCCGGCCAGCCTTGTTTCCAAAGGTGGCGCGCCAACGAACTTCTGCTGCGGCAGGATCGTAAAGCCATAGGGCTCATACAACGCCGGTTTGTCGGTGAGAAGAAGACCGAGCTCAAATCCCTGTTCGTCACACCAGCCGAACGCGCGGTTCATCAGATCCCGATAAAGCCCGCGGCCCCGCCATTGCGGCCGTACCGCGCCCGACTGGAAACCGGCAACCTTGACCAGACGGCCATCGATCATCATCGGCATGGAGAAGGCGCTGAAATTGGCGGCGCAAACACCGTTTGCGTCGAAATAGCCAAACGGCATGCTGGTCGGATCCGGGCCGCCGAAGCGATCCTGAATGCTGACATCGATACCGAACGTATCCTCAAGCAACGCCACAAGTGCTGCCCAGGCAGCCGGATCGCTGAAATAATCCTGGCGGAATGTCAGGGCGTGGCTGTTCGCAGCGGCGGCCATCAAACGCCGGTGGAGCCGAAGCCACCTGCACCGCGTGCGGTTTCGCTGGCGCCGGACGCTTCGCGAACGGAAACCTGCGTGACCGGAGCAATCACCATCTGGGCGATGCGCATGCCGCGCTCGATAACGAAATCCTCGTCGCCGAGATTGATCAACAGCACCTTCACTTCGCCGCGATAATCGCTGTCGATCGTGCCGGGTGTATTCAGGCAGGTGATGCCATGCTTGAAAGCCAGGCCCGAACGCGGGCGGATCTGCGCTTCATATCCTGCCGGAACCTCGAAGATGAAGCCGGTCGGCACCAGCGCCCGCTTGCCCGGGCCGAGAAACAATGGCCGGTCTGCCTCGACGGCAGCGCGAAGGTCCATGCCGGCAGCGCCGGCAGTCTCGTAGGCGGGAAGATCGATGCCCTCGCCGTTTTGCAGGCGAACGAGGCTGAGGATTGGGAGTGTCTGCGATTGATGGGTCATGTCTCTCCTTAGCAATTCCGGCGGCAGCGCGGTCAATGCGAATTGCAAGTTATCCACGGCTCCGCTACATACGCGGCAATTCACAGGATTCATATCATGGCCGAAAGTATCGCCGAGGCGGTTTCCCGCCGCCGCACATTTGCTATTATCGCACACCCGGACGCCGGTAAAACGACGCTCACGGAAAAGCTGCTGCTGTTCGGTGGCGCCATCCAGCTTGCCGGTGAAGTCAAGGCGAAGAAGGATCGTATCCAGACACGCTCCGACTGGATGAAGATCGAGCGCGAACGCGGCATTTCCGTCGTCACCTCGGTGATGACCTTCGAATATCACGGCAATGTCTTCAACATTCTTGATACGCCCGGCCACGAAGACTTCGCCGACGACACCTATCGCACGCTCACCGCCGTCGATGCGGCCGTGATGGTCATCGACGCTGCCAAGGGTATCGAGCCACGGACGCTAAAACTGTTCGAAGTCTGCCGCATGCGCGACATTCCGATCATCACCTTCATCAACAAGATGGATCGTGAAAGCCGCGACCCCTTCGAGGTTCTCGATGAAATCGAAGAGAAGCTGGCGCTTGACTGCGCGCCGGTGACCTGGCCGATCGGGCGTTCGAAAACATTCTGCGGCTCCTATCACCTGGCCGACAATACCGTTCGCAGCGCCGATACGCAGGAAATCCCCACCAAGGTCAACGGCCCGGAAATGGTTGCCCACCGCCTGCCGGAAAACGAGCGCGAGGCCTTCATCGAAGAAACCTCGCTCGCCATCGAGGCCTGCAAGCCGTTCGACAAGAAGGCCTTCCTCGAAGGGCATCTGACGCCGGTCTTCTTCGGCTCGGCACTGAGGAACTTCGGTGTTCGCGACCTGATCAATGCGCTTGGCGAAATCGCCCCGCCGCCGCGCGACCAGGTGGCCGATATCCGCACCGTGCACGCGACCGACGAGAAAATGACGGCCTTCGTCTTCAAGATCCAGGCCAACATGGACCCGAACCATCGCGACCGTATTGCCTTTGCCCGCGTCTGCTCCGGCAAGCTGGAACGCGGCATGAAGGCGCGGCTGGCGCGCACCGGCAAGCAGCTCGGCCTCACGGCGCCGCAGTTCTTCTTTGCCTCGCAGCGGCAGTTGGCTGACACAGCCTATGCCGGCGACGTGGTCGGCATTCCGAACCACGGCACGCTCAGGATCGGCGATACGCTGACCGAAGGCGAACAGCTGGTGTTCCAGGGCGTTCCGAACTTCTCGCCGGAAATCCTGCGCCGCGTGCGTCTGGAAGATGCGATGAAGGCAAAGAAGCTGAAGGAAGCGCTGCAGCAGATGGCCGAAGAAGGCGTCGTGCAGCTGTTTTCGCCGGAAGACGGCTCGCCTGCCATCGTCGGCGTCGTTGGCGCGCTGCAACTCGACGTGCTGAAGGAACGGCTGCAGTCTGAATACGGCCTGCCCGTGTCTTTCGATATCGCCCGCTTTTCCGTCTGCCGCTGGATTTCGGCCGACCAACCGGCGGAGCTCGACAAGTTCATCACCGCGCGGCGCGGCGACATCGCCCGCGATCTCGACGGTGACCCGGTGTTTTTGGCGCAGGACGCATTCTCGCTGCGGTACGAGGCGGAACGGTATCCGGCCATCAAGATGATCGCCATCAAGGAATATCACGTCGCCAAGGCGGCGTGATCGGCCCCGATCTGCCCTTCTCTCCGGCGGGGAGAAGGTGGCCCGGAGGGCCGGATGAAGGGGGAACCACAAGCTCCAAACCTGCCGCGCCCCCCTCATCGCCTCACTTCGTTCGGCACTTCTCCCCGCTGGGGAGAAGAGGGAATTTGCCGCGCGCCCGCGCTTTATCTGATCCTTACGCCTTGCCGTTCGAGTTCGGCCTGCACGGCTGAAAGGTCGACTTGGCCGAATGATTTTCCGCTCCGGACCGAAACGGCCGCAGCAACACCTGCACCCTGCCCGGCCACCGCGCAACACGCCATGTTGCGTGTCGCGGCATGGGCGATGCGGTCGCCGCCGATGGCGCGGCCTGCGACCAGCAGGTTTTCGATGCCCTTCGGCAAAAGCGACCGGTAGGGGACATGCATGTAGCGCCCGGTGGTCGGCAGGATCAGCACGCCGTAGCCATCGATGAATTCCGGATAGATGCCGATCGTATCTTCGAACCGGCCTTCGTTGCGGACATCGCTTTCGGTCATGTTGTAGGCGGCATCGATCTTGCGGGTATCGCGAATGCCGATGCTCATGCCGAAATTGCGCAGACGCGCGCCCTCGCACCCCGGCGTGTAGCGGCGCAAGGCCTCGATCGCCAGCATCGACTGGCGCCGGCCCTCGATCTCGAACCGGGTCATGCTGTCCGGGTCGGTGCCATCGCAGCCAGCGAGATGGATGAGGTTCATATAGGTCAACTCGCCGGTATCGTGCAGCGCGCCCCAGGTGCCTGAAATCGTATTCAGATGCGCCGGAATGATGCCGTCGCGGATCGCCTGGGCGAAGGGTTTGCCGAGGAACGGCGAGAACATCTGGTCTTCCTTGCCGGAGGTTTCGATCTGCCATTCGCCGGTTGACCAGTCGCTATAGGTCTGCGGGTCGGAGCGGACGCCGGCCATGAAGGCTTTCTTGTCGACCCCTGCCAGGTGAAACATCACAGATGCTGCCTGCATCTGTTCCACCGGCGTCTTGAATGCCGGCGCTCCAGCGCGATGGGCGACGTCGGCATCGCCGGTTGCATCGATCATCCGGGCGGCGAGAATGGCTTCGCGTCCGGCCTTGGATTCGACGATGATGCCCTTGATGACATTGCCATCCATGATCGGCGCGACGAACTGGCGGTGCAGCATCGCATGGACGCCGGCCTCCTCGACCAGCCGGTCGGCGACGAGCTTGAAGCCTTCCGAATCCAGTTCATAACTGAGCGATTGGCTTTCAGGCACGGCAGCCCCCATCGCCTTGGCGCGCTCTTCGAATTCCCAGCCGATACCGCCCGCCTCGACCGTTGCCTCATGCCGATACCAGGCGAAGCCTTCGACGCCGACGACGGTGATATTACCGCCGAAACAACCGAACCGCTCGACCAGGGTGACGGAAACGCCGGCCCGCGCAGCAGCAAGCGCTGCTGCCAGACCACCCGGACCGGAACCGACCACCAGCACCTCGGTTTCATGGATGACATCGATCTGGCGGGCCGGTTCGGTGATGAAGGCGGTTTTCTGGGACATTGAGCATTCCGGCTGAAAAGAGAAGGTTTGACCGGAGCTTAACGGTGCCTTTCGACCCTGTCGACGTCTGGGAACGACCTCCTGCTGCGCGTTCGCTCTTCCATGATCGCGCGGTTGCAATCACTTTTCGGAGGCAGGGAGATTTCGGCGCTGGCCGCATGCTTTGGCCATTGCTACTAACGGTATCATCTACGGAAACGCCTGGAGGGATCACATGGACAAGACCGAAACGAACAGCCTGGGCCAGTTCCGCAATATCTGCATCTTCGGCGCGGGTGCCATCGGCGGCGCGCTGGCGGCGCGGTTGGCCTCCTCTCCCATGCTGAAGGGCGCAAAAATCACGGCGATCGCCCGTGGGGCGCATCTGAAGGCAATCCGGGACAATGGCCTGCATCTGCATGAGCCGGGCAAGACCGAGCCGCTGGTGGCAAAATTTTCCGCCACCGACAATGCCGGCGACCTTGACCCGCAAGACCTCGTCATCGTTACGCTCAAGGGGCATCAGCTGACCTCGGCCAGTGCCGATATTGCCCGCCTGCTGAAGCCCGAGGGGCGCGTGGTGATGATCCAGAACGGCATTCCGTGGTGGTATTTTCACGGCGACAAGGCCAGCGGCCTTCAAGGCCGGCAGGTCGAGGCGCTCGATCCGGATGGCCAGGTCTGGCAGCGGATCGGTCCGGAGCGCGTCATCGGCGGGGTGATCTATCAGGGCGCGCAGATGCTGGAGCCCGGCCATATCCGGCTGACCAGTGGCGGCCTGCTGCATCTTGGCGAGCCCTCGGGCACGATGTCCCCGGAACTCGGCGCCATCGCCGATCTGCTGCAGGCCAGTGGCTGGACGATCAAGACGACGGACCATATCCGCGATCAGATCTGGCTGAAATTTCTCGGCAACGCTGCTTTCAATCCGATCAGCGCGCTGACCCGAGGGCGAATCTCGGAGATCATGGATGGGCCGGCCGTTGACCTGGTGAAGCAGGTCATGACGGAGGTTCACGCTGTGGCTGAACGCCTTGGCTGCCATGTCAGAGAAACGGTGGAAGAGAAGATGGAACATGGCCGAGGTCTTGGCAATGCCAAGACTTCGATGCTGCAGGATCTCGAACAGGGCCGACCGATGGAGATCACACCGCTGACCCGCGCCATCACATTGCTGGGGCGCATGGCCGATGTGCCGACACCGGCGAACGACATCCTGCTGTCATTGATATCGCAACTCGACGAATCGATGGCGAAAGCACGCACGGCGGAGGCCTGACCGGTGACCGTGCTTCGTATCGTCGCCAATATTCAAGCCGCCGATCCGCAGGCCGGGCGGGCTTTCTATGGCGAACTCCTCGGCCTCGATCTCGTCATGGATCACGGCTAGATCCTGACGTTCGCATCCGGAGAGCACGCGCTGGCGCAGGTTTCGATCGCCAGCCAGGGCGGCTCCGGTACGCCGGTGCCGCAGCTATCGATCGAGGTGGACAATGTCGACGAAATCCATGCGCAGGCCGAACGGATGGGCCTGGAGATCGTCTACGGGATCACCGACGAGCCCTGGGGTGTGCGGCGTTTTTACATCCGCGACCCCTTCGGCACGATCGTCAACATTCTCTCCCATGGAGAACGTTGACGCGGTTTGATCAGCGGCGATCCGTCAGTGTTAGATCGCCGTTTTCGTCGACCGAGACTTCGATGCCGATATAACCCGGGATCGTCGGATGCGCCGTTTCGAACGGATGCGTGTGCGTGGCGGTAATGACCATCACATCGGACCCGGCCGCTTCGCCGGCGATAACGCCAGCGGCAACGTCTTCGAATACGAGGCAATCCTTGGCATCAAAGCCAACACGCTTGGCGCCGAGCAGGTAGCATTCCGGGCTCGGCTTGCCGCGCGAGACATCCTCGGCGATGACGATGAATTTCGGTTCCGGCAGGCCCGCAGCAGCAATACGCACCTTGGCCAGTTCGCGCGGCGACGAGGTAACGATGGCCCAACGCTCCGGCGGCAGGCTTTTCAGGAATTCGATGGCGCCCGGCAGCGGCTTCACACCGTCGGTATCGTCCATTTCCAGCTGCGTGATCAGAGCCGCTTCGGCAACCGGATCGACGCCCGGCAGGCCGAGCTGGCCGATCGTATCGACGCCGCGCTTACCATGCATGGTCGGCAGGAAGGTTGCGACGTCAAGGCCATGGCTTTCAGCCCATTTCCCCCAGACCCGTTCGGCCGCTTCGATGGAGCTCAGGAGCGTTCCATCCATATCGAACAGGAAGGCGGAGTATTTCTTGCCGAATACCGGCGAGGACGCTGAAGACACGGGGACAGGCTCCTTTGAAGGTCTGGCGAGCCGCATGTCTTGTGACCACGCGGCGACCCCGTTCGAATAGGGGGATTCCCCCTCAAGATCAAACGGATATCGCCTTTCGGCCGGTGCCGATGTGCTTTCTTGCAGACCTCATCGCGCCGATAGCGCCAGCCGCAGCCCCATCAGCCCGAAGGCGCCAGCAAAACCGCGCCGCAGCCATGTGGTGACGCCCGGCCGGGAGATGACATAGCGCCGCGCCGCTGCGGCAAAGACGCCGTAAAACACGAACACGACGAAGGTCAGCACCATGAATATGGCGGCGAGCCACAGCATGAACAGGGTCGGCGACAGCGTACCATCCGGCACGAACTGCGGCAGGAAAGCCAGAAAGAACAGCGACAGTTTCGGATTGAGACTGTTGAGCAGAATAGCCGTTGCGATGATCTTGCCTGGCCGCATCGGCCGGGCGTCTTCCGTCACCTGCAGGCTGTCTGCATCGCGAAGGACGCTCCAGGCCATGTACAGCAGATAGGCGACGCCGAGATATTTGATCACTTCAAAGGCCGGCGCGCTGGTGTGCAGCAGGGCGGCCAGTCCCGCGACGCTGGCGATGATATGCGGCAGGATCCCAAGCGTGCAGCCGAAGGCAGCGAGAACGCTGGCGCGAGCACCGGAATTGAGGCCCGTCGCCAGCGTGTAGAGCACACCTGTGCCGGGCAGCAGGATGACGACGATGGATGTCAGCAGATATTCGAGGGTCACGATGCACTCCGTTCAGCTAGGAAGGCCGCAGATAAGCCGATAGCCATGCCTCCGGTCTTGAACGAAATTGCAGGATGTCAGTTGTGGGCCAGCGCGTAGGCTCCAGGCGTTATGCCATAGGCGCGGACGAAAGCCCGGGTCATGTGGCTTTGGTCGGCAAAGCCACCGTCAAACGCGGCGTCGGCGAGGGGCGTGCCCTTGGCGATCATCCGGCGAACAGCCCTGATCCGGCTCTGAACCAGATAAGCGTGTGGTGTCATGCCCGTTGCTTCCGAGAAGGCGCGCACCACCTGAAAGCGGCTAAGCCCACTTGCAGCGGCAAGGTCGGCCAACGTGGTTACGGCGGCCGGATCGTCATCCAGCAGGGCCTTTGCCTGGCCGATGGACGGCGGGATAAAACGGGACGCAGGCTTGCGATCCATCAGCGACGCCACCAGTTGG
Organism: Pararhizobium sp.; assembly: GCF_965279435.1. NCBI lineage: Bacteria > Pseudomonadati > Pseudomonadota > Alphaproteobacteria > Hyphomicrobiales > Rhizobiaceae > Pararhizobium > Pararhizobium sp. The sequence continues at coordinate 1,734,443 of NZ_CBDIHY010000003.1, read as the reverse complement.
AGAAAGCCGGTTTCCGGCGCCAACGTTTCGCACATCTGTGTCATCGCCGCATAGACCGGCAGGAGACGCCGGGCGGCGCTCCTGTCGCTCATAACCGGCCGTGAAAACACAAAATCCTCTGGCCGGCCTTCGCCGATATCCAGAACCGCCTGGGCAATCACGCTCGGATCAAAATAAAGCATCCGCCACGAACGCCCCTCGCCCCCGATCGGATGGCCATCGTGCACTTCGCCCGGATTGACGGTGATCATGTCGCCCGGACCGGCTTCGACCGGGCCACGGCCACTGGCAGATTTCTGGGCGCCGCGGAGTATGACGCCGATGCCGAACTGGTCATGCGTATGGCGGCCGAAGCTGTGCGCCGTTTCGGCCTCAACGGCCTCGACACCTTCGATCGCACATTTTTGCATCCGGAACTGGCCGGTTCTCATCCGTCGAATGCTCCTCAGTCCCGCTCCCGGCCGGGCAGACGGCCGATGTCATCGACCCATGGGAGCGCCGAAGAACACCAGATTTGATGACCGGGTGCAAGATCACGGCGCTGGTTGATCGTACCGAGCCGGATGCCGATTTCTGCAGCCTCTTCCCCCTCCCCTGTCCGGTAGCAGGGAGAGCCACAATTGGGACAGAAAAACTGGATGCTTTTGAGGCCATTATCGCCGAATTTGACATATGTCTTCGGCTCGCCGCCGGTTAGCCGAAAAGCCTCCCGCAGAGCCGTGGCGCTGACGCGGTAGGCAGCCCCCGTCAGCCTTTGGCAATCCGTGCAATGACAGATCGATACGCTTTTCGGATCGATCTCGGCCTCGTAACGAACGAACCCGCAATGGCATTGTCCATCGATCTTCATGCCAGCCTCCCGCAACATTGGTATTGACGGAAGTAACTAGCGCATCAGACGCCGGTGAACAGCCACGCATGCTCCTTGGCATTGTTGAATTTCCAGACGCGCGACGGACCGGCCATGACGTTGAGGTAATAGAGATCATAACCATGGATCGCGGCGACCGGGTGATAACCCTTCGGCACCAGCGTCACATCGCCATCCTCGACCGCCATCGTCTCGTCCAGCGAGCGATCATCGGTATAGACGCGCTGCATGGCAAAACCCTGGGACGGATTGAGGCGGTGATAATAAGTTTCCTCAAGAAAACTTTCGGCCGGCAGATTGTCCTCGTCATGCTTGTGCGGCGGATAAGACGATGTATGGCCGCCGGGCGTGATGACCTCGACCACCAGCAGCGAATGCGCCGCATTATCGTCTTCCGGCATGATGTTGGTGACGTAGCGCGTGTTGGTATTCTTGCCGCGCGTCATCTGCGGATGGCGTCCGGGCGCGATCACATGGGCCTTGTAGCCCTCGCCACCCGGCGCGGTGCAGATGGCGAGATCGAGCGCCGTCGTCGCCGTGGCTTCCCAGCGGCTGCCCTTCGACACATAAACCGCATAAGGCTGCCCCTCAAACGGTGTCATGCGTTCGCCGAGTTCGCCAAAATCCTCGCCATCGACCGAGATCTTCGCCTTGCCGGAGACCAGCACGAGGCAGGTTTCGCGGTCAGCACTTTCGCCAGCCGTCTTTTCGCCTGCAGCCAGCCGGTTGAGGCCGAAGCCGACATAGGTCCAGCCAGCGCTCTGCGGCGTGATGTCGTGGACGAGGCCGGCGGTGCCGGCCGGTTTGACGAGAAGGTTCGGCATGGTGTGGCTCCTGTTCAGTTTCCACCCTCCCCTTGAGGGGGAGGGTCGGCACGGAGTGCCGGGGTGGGGTGATCTCCTGCGACAAACAACGGGTCACCCCCACCCGCAGCTTCGCTGCGACCTCCCCCCTCAAGGGGGAGGTGGCCTACGCCGGATCCAATCCCGTTTCCCGCGCATAGGCCCAGCACCCAAAGGACATCACCCCTTCGGAAAACCTTCCGTTTCGACCGTATAACCTGCAGCGGTCATGACGCGCATCAGTTCGGCGTGGCCGATCTCGGCCATCTTTTGCGGCGGCGACTTGCGTGGGTCCTGCTCGGCCTCGACCACGAACCAGCCTTCATAGCCATAGTCGGCGAAACGCTTGACGATGGCGCCGAAATCGAGCGAGCCGTCGCCCGGCACGGTAAAGGCGCCAAGTGCTACGGCGTCGAGGAAGGATTGCTTGCTGCGATCCAGACCGTCGATGACGGCTTGGCGGATGTCCTTCACATGCACATGGTTGATGCGGGCATGGTGGTTGTCGATGGCGCGCAGTACGTCGCCGCCGGCGAAAGCCAGATGGCCGGCGTCCAAAAGCAGCGGAATGCCTTCGCCCGAATTCTTCATGAAGGCGTCGAGTTCCGGCTCGGTCTCGACGACGGCCGCCATGTGATGGTGATAGGAGAGCGGCATGCCCTGATCGGCGCACCATTCGCCAAATTCGGTGACGCGGCGGGCATAGGCCTTCATCTCGTCATCGCCAAGGCGCGGCTTGGTGGCGAGCGGCTTTGAGCGGTCGCCCTGGATCGACCGGCCGACTTCGCCATAGACGATGCACGGCGCATTGACGGCCTTGAACAGCGCGATCATCGGTGCGATGCGGTCCTTGTTGGCCGACAGATCCTCATTGACCAGCGTGCCGGAGAACCAGCCGCCGCAGAGCGTAACGTCGGCTGCGCGCAGGATCGGCAGCATCTCATTCGGATTGTTCGGAAAACGGCGGCCCTGCTCCATGCCGGTGAAACCGGCGCTGCGCGACTGGCGCAGGCATTCTTCGAGCGACACGTCGTCGCTGAGTTCCGGAAGGTCGTCGTTCCACCAGGCGATGGGCGACATGCCGAGTTTGGCTTTCATGAAAATTCTCCCTGGAGGAAGGCGATCAGCCTTCCTTATCATCTTGGATTTCCCGTCATCCTCGGGCTTGACCCGAGGATCCATAGTCCGCGGCGGCGCCTTCCGGTTGGATCTTCGGGTCAGACCCGAGGATGACGGAGTGTGTGCTTAACCGATACGCTGGGACGCGAGCGCCTTTTCGTAGCCTTTGCGGGCCTCGTTGACCTCGGGCCGGGCGGAGACTTCCGGTACCGCCACATCCCACCAGTTGCCACCCTCGTCCGTGGTGATCAGCGGATCGGTATCAATGACGATGACGGTGGTGCGGTTTTCGCCGGCGGTTTCCTTCAGCGCGATTTCCAGCTCGCTGATCGAGGCGACCTTGCGGGTGAGCGCGCCCATGGCGGCGGCATGACCGGCAAAATCGATGGCTGGCAGCGTAACGTGATGGGTGTCGCGCAACAGGTTGTTGAAGTTGGCACCGCCGGTCGCCATCTGCAACCGGTTGATGCAGCCGTAGCCGGCATTGTCGAGCAACACGATGGTGATCTTGGCGCCGAGCATGATCGACGAGGCGATTTCCGCGTTCAGCATCATGTAGCTTCCATCGCCGACCATCACGATGACGTCGCTATCGGGCCTGGCAAGCTTGACGCCGAGACCTCCGGCCACTTCGTAGCCCATGGTCGAGAAGCCGTATTCCATGTGATAGCTGCCGGGCGTTTCCGCCTGCCAGAGCTTGTGCAATTCGCCGGGCAGACCACCGGCGGCGCAGACCAGCGTGGTGTTTTCCTTGCGCGCACGCTGGACGGCACCGATGACCTGGGCGTCGGATGGCAGCGCCGCATTGGTCGTTGCGGTCGCCTTGTCGGCGGCCTTCAGCCATTCGGCCTTGCCGTCCGTTGCCTTCTGCGTCCAGCTCGCGTCAACCTTGTGCGAACCGAGACCGGCGCTGAGCGCATCGAGACCGACGCGGGCGTCGCAGACCAGCGGCAGCGCCTCATGCTTGGCGGCATCGAAGGCCTGGGTGTTGAGGCCGATGATCTTCAGGTCGTCGTTCTTGAACAGCGACCAGGAACCGGTGGTAAAATCCTGCAGGCGCGAGCCGACGGCGAGAACGACATCGGCATCCTCGGCCATCTGGTTGGACGCCGATGTGCCGGTGACGCCGACCGAGCCCATGTTGAGCGGGTGGCTGTGTGGCAGCGACGACTTGCCGGCCTGGGTTTCGACGACGGGAATGCCATGCCGTTCCGCAAAGGCGGCGAGCGTCTTGCTGGCTTCGGAATAGAGCACGCCGCCGCCGGAAATGATCACCGGCTTCTTGGCTGCCTTCAGCACCGTAATCGCGTGGGCCAGTTCGTCCGCATCCGGATGCAGGCGGCGGGTCGTCCAGACCTTTTCGTCGAAGAAGCTTTCCGGATAGTCATAGGCTTCCGCCTGCACATCCTGGCAGAGCGAAAGGGTAACCGGGCCGCACTCAGCGGGGTCGGTGAGCACCTGCATGGCGCGGCGCAGCGCCGGGATAATCTGTTCCGGACGGGTGATGCGGTCGAAATAGCGCGACACCGGGCGGAAGCAATCGTTGACGGTCATGGTGCCGTCGCCGAAATCCTCGATCTGCTGCAGGACCGGATCGGGGCGGCGATTGGCAAAGACATCGCCGGGGAGAAGCAGGACCGGCAGGCGGTTAACATGGGCGAGTGCTGCCGATGTCACCATGTTGAGCGCGCCGGGGCCGATCGAGGTGGTGCAGGCCATGAAGCGGCGGCGGAAGCTTGCCTTGGCAAACGCGATCGCCGCATTGGCCATGCCCTGCTCGTTCTGGGCGCGGTATGTCGGCAGTGTGTTCTTGATACCATGCAGCGCCTCGCCGATACCGGCGACATTGCCGTGGCCGAAAATGGCAAAGACGCCGCCGAAGATCGGCGTCTTCTCGCCATCAATCACGGTCATCTGCTGGGTGAGAAACCGCGCGACGGCTTGCGCCATGGTCAGGCGAACGGTTTTCTGGCTCATCGTTTCCTCCTCGAACGAGGACATTGCCTCGGTTTTCTACTTCACACCCTCCCCTTGAGGGGGAGGGTCGGACCGCAGGTCCGGGGTGGGGTGACCTCTGCGACACCCAACGGATCACCCCCACCCGCAGCTACGCTGCGACCTCCCCCCTCAAGGGGGAGGTAAACTCACCACCACCCGATCAAGCCGCCTTTGTTTCCGCCAACCCCAGCCAGAGGTTGACCAGAGCCTCGAACCTGCCGGCCATGTCAGCGATCGCCTGTTCGTCGTCGATCTCGCCAGCCAGCCAAGCCTTGCTGGCCTCGGCAAAGATCGTCCGGCCGACAGCAAAGCCCTTGACGGTTTTTGACGTACGCGCTGCGGCAAAGCCTTCTTTCAGCGCCTCATATGGTGCTTCCAGGCCCAACAAAACAACACCGCGGCAGAGTGGGTCGCGTTTCTCGATGACGGCATCGATGGCGGCCCAGGCGGCACGGCTTGCCTGCGGCTCAAGTTTCCACCAGTCCGGCTTCAGGCCGGCATCGTAGAGTTCGTTGAGCGCACGCGGGATCGTATTGTCATCGAGCGTGCCATGCTTGCCGGCGATGATCTCGATCAGGATCTCGCGGCCGACCTTGCGAGCAGCCTCGAAAGCAGAGCGGAGCTTGGCGATCTGGGTCGCCTTCATCTCGGCCGGATCGTCCGGGTGGAAGAAGCTCAAAACTTTGATGCAGTGATCGACGGGCCATTCGATGAGCCGGCTACCGAGATCCTGGCTGAACTCGAACTGCAGCGGCCGCGAACCTGGCAGCTCGATCGGCTTGCCGATCCAGAAGTTCTTGTTGACGGCATAAAGCGCATCGCGGCCATACTTGTCGTCGATCAGCATGCCGAAACCGGGGCGGCCGTTGGCGATGCGCTCGGCGGCCTTGACAGCGAGAACCTTGAAGGCAGGGATGCGCGCCAGAAGCTCGGCGTCGCCACCGGCCAGATCTTCCAGCTGGCTGCGGTGATCGATGGCAAGCGCCATCAGTTGCGGGATTTCGCGGCGGCGGGTGGTCGCCCAGTGAACGTGGTTGATCGCCTCGTCCTTGCGCAGCGCCTTTTCCGTGCTGCCGTTTTCGAGGAAAAACTGCAGTTCGGTCCAGGTCGGAATTTCCGGCGCACAGAGAAGGCGCGACACGGCAAACGCACCGCAGGCATTGGCCCAGGTGGCCGACGTCGCATGCGGCTCGCCCTTCAGCCAGCCGCGCAGGAAGCCGGACATGAAAGCGTCGCCGGCACCGAGCACGTTGTAGACTTCGATCGGGAAGCCCTTGCCGATGATGCCGTCTTCGAGATCATCGGAGATCGCGCCGTCATAGACGATGCAGCCCATCGGGCCGCGCTTCAGCACGATCGTCGCCTTGGAATTGGCGCGGATGGTTTTCAGCGCTGCCAAAAGATCGCTATCGCCGGACGCGATCAGCACTTCCTCTTCCGTGCCGACGATCAGGTCGCAATCGGCCAACACCGTCTTCAGGTGTGCCGATACCTTTTCGGAAGCGATATAGCGGTTGTCACCGGCGTCATGGCCGGCAAGGCCCCAGAGGTTCGGGCGATAATCGATATCGAAGACCACCTTCGCGCCGCTTGCCTTGGCAATGCGGATCGCCTTGCGCTGGGCGGCATCGGTGTGCGGCTTGGCGAAATGCGTGCCGGTCACCAGGATAGCGCGGGCAGAACGAATGAAGTCTTCGGAGATGTCGTCTTCACAGAGCGCGCTGTCGGCACAGTTGTCGCGGTAGAACAACAGCGGGAAGGAATGATCGCTTTCGACAGCAAGGATAGCCAGTGCCGTCAGCCGCTCAGGGTCAGTCACGATACCCTTGGTCTCGACACCCTCGCGCTCAAGCTGCTCGCGGATGAAACGGCCCATCTGCTCCTTGCCGACGCGGGTCAGAAGTGCTGATTTCAGGCCAAGCCGTGCGGTGCCGACGGAGATATTGGTGGGGCAGCCACCAACGGATTTGGCGAAGCTGGCGACGTCTTCGAGCCGGGTTCCGATCTGCTGGCCGTAAAGATCGACCGAGGCGCGGCCGATGGTGATAAGGTCAAGTGGCTTGTCCGCCTGCGTCCCGTTGATCTGGCTCACTGCTTCCTCCCGGCGGACGCTTGCGTCGCGCCGACATTTTTATTGGCTGGTGGGGTGTCGCCTTTATGAAACATAAATTCCGCCGTTTAGTCAATGTGGAATTTTCATTCTATTAAATGATCTTCGCTGACCCGCCGCCTTTTTTCCGCTACCGCAACCGTCAAGGCCATGGCGAAAGCCATGCTGGCCGAGAGCGAGCGAAACCCGGCGTGATCGGCCTCGACCAGTTCAAACCAGACCTTCGAGGATTCTGCCAGCGGCGAGAAGGCCGAATCGGTTAGTGACACGACAGGCACCTTGCGATTGGCAAGCAGCTTGGCCTGATTGACGCTTTCGGACGCATAAGGCGAGAAACTGACAGCAAACGCCGCATCCTTCGGGCCGGCCATTGCCAGAATATCGTCATCGATCCCAGCTGCCGTGCCGACCATCTGGTATTTGACCTTCAGCTTGCCGAAGGCATAGGCCATGTAACCGGAGATCGGATAGGACCGCCGCTTGGCGACCAGATAGATGGTTTCGGCACCGGCCAGAATGTTGACGGCGCGCTCGAACGCCTCGGGCTCGACGGAGCTGGCGATATTGTGCAGCGAGCGATGGGCGGCAGCCACGAACCCGTTGAAGATGGAGCCGCTTTCCAGCTTGCTGTGATCGTTGCCGCTCAGCGCCTTGAGGCGTTCGTCATAACCCGGCGTTCGCTCGCGCAACCGCGCGCGAAAGATCTGCTGCAGGCTGGAAAACCCTTCGAAACCAAAATGCTGGGCAAAGCGCACAAGCGTCGAAGGCTGGACATCCGCTGATGTGGCGATGCTGGCCGCAGTACCGAAGGCGATTTCGTCAGGATTATCGAGCGCGTAAGCTGCCACCTGGCGAAGCCGCTTCGGCAACTGGGCCTTACGCTCCAGGATGATCGTCTTGAGCCCGTCGAAATCCTGCGGAATGGCGATGCTGTTTTCGGTTTCGGCCATTGTATCCGGGTCTCTTCCTGCGATTGCTCTGTCGCCAGGACCTTATGCAAAGATTCCCCGCAAGAATAGAACAGACATTCCACATCTGCATTTTTCTTGCCGTTTTGCATTTCCCCTGGCCACACAGCATATTCCGGCGGCGGTTGGACTGGTTTCCCGGACGACGTTCCTGAAGAAACAGCCCCAGCACCCAAAAATGGTAGATTGAACAGCAAGATTCGCAAATGATCCTGTTCGTTAACGCATTTTTACCATGTTCGGCCGGATGATCGGGCAATATCATGGTTAACGAACCATCAAGGCGGGCTATCCCCGCGATCCGGAGTATCCTGCATGTGCCGCTGGGCAGCCTATCGCGGAGAGCCGCTCTATCTGGAAGAACTGGTGTCGTCGCCGGCCCACTCGCTGATCGAGCAATCCCATTGCGCCACCCGCGCCAAGACGGCGACCAACGGTGACGGCTTTGGTATTGCCTGGTACGGCGATCATCCGGAACCCGGCCGTTACCGCGATATCCTGCCCGCCTGGTCGGACTGCAATCTGAAGAGCATTGCCCGGCAGATCCGCTCGCCGCTGTTTCTCGCCCATGTGCGGGCTGCGACCGGCGGCGGCACACGGCGCGACAATTGCCATCCCTTCGTGCACGGCCGCTGGTCCTTCATGCACAACGGCCAGATCGGCGACTTCGAGCATCTGCGCCGACCGATGGAGGCGATGCTCGACAACGACCTCTACACGGCCCGTACCGGCTCGACTGATAGCGAGCTTTTGTTTCTGCTGGCGCTGCAATTCGGTCTTGAGCAAGACCCGCTGGGGGCGACTGCCGAAACCCTGGCTTTCGTTGAACGGTTGGCCGAGCATCTGGAGCGCAAGGTTCTGGTGCGCTTTACTGCCGCTCTTTCCGATGGTCACAATCTCTATGCCGTGCGCTATGCGTCCGACTGGAAGGCCCCAACGCTTTATGCGGCACCGATGGGGCCGAGCGGCGGCTATTGCCTCGTTTCCGAACCGCTGAACGACGACGACAATGCCTGGGTGGAAATCCCCGACGGAACCGCTGTCATCGTTGGTGAGAACGGCGTCGACGTACGGCTGTTCGGAACTGCAGGTGCCGCCCCGGATACGGCCCGGATGGAACGGGTGTCCTCAGGAAAAATGTGAGGCGATCAGTGTGCCGAGCCGCTCGGCAACGGCCTGCTTGTCCATTTCCGGCCAGTCCTCGTCGCCCGACTTGCCAATCACCTTCACCGTATTGCGGTCACCGCCCATGATGCCCGTATGGGGTGAAACATCATTGGCGAGAATGTAGTCAGCGCCCTTGCGTTCCAGCTTCGAGCGGCCGTTTTCGGCGACATTCTGCGTTTCCGCAGCAAAGCCGACCACCAGTTTCGGCCGCTTGGCGTGATGGCCGATGGTTTTCAGGATATCCGGATTTTCGGTGAGTAGCAGGGGCGGTGGCGCTTCGCCGGGCTGCTTCTTGATCTTGTTGCCGGAAGCGCTGGCGACCCGCCAATCGGCGACGGCCGCGACCATCACGGCGATATCGGCCGGCAATGCCGCGATCACAGAGTCGCGCATCTCTTCCGCCCGCTCGACATGGATAACCTTCACGCCCTTCGGATCGGCGATCGTCACCGGCCCGGAGATCAGCGTCACATCGGCGCCGAGCCGGGCAAGTTCGGCGGCGATGGCATGACCCTGCTTGCCGGATGAGCGGTTGGCGATATAGCGCACCGGATCAATCGGCTCATGCGTCGGTCCGGATGTGACAATGGCTTTTTTGCCCGCCAGAGGTTTCGGGCCTGTATCAAGCAATGCCTCGGCTGCGGCGGCGATCTCCAAGGGCTCAGCCATCCGGCCCTCGCCTTTTTCGCCACTTTCAGCCATTTCTCCAGAGGAGGGCCCGATGAAGCGGATACCGTCAGCAATAAGCGTCGCGTGGTTGCGGCGGGTGGCGGCATGCGACCACATTTTCGGGTTCATCGCCGGTGCGACAAGCACCGGCCTGTCCGTCGCCAAAAGAATGGTCGAGGCCAGATCGTCGGCCAGGCCGTTCGCCATCTTCGCCATCAGATCGGCGGTGGCAGGCGCAATAACGATCAGGTCGCAATCGCGGGCAAGGCGGATATGGCCGACATCCTGTTCGTCCTCACGGGAAAAAAGCTCGGTGAACACCTTGTCGGCAGCGAGTGCACCAACAGCGAGCGGCGTCACGAAAGCCTGTGCTCCCGCCGTCATCACCGGCCGCACGGAGGCGCCGCGCTCCCGCAGGCGGCGGATCAGATCGAGGCTCTTATAGGCCGCGATACCGCCGGAAATGATGAGGAGGATGCGTTTTGCCTGAAGCGTCATGACGAATTCCGGTTTCGGCGGGCCGTTGCGCCCTGCCCTTTCGGCTGGACCCTATCCGACCGGCCGGTGGGAGGCAATCAGGCCATCGGCATCCAAGCGGATCACCGGCCGTCCCTGCTCTCCAGAAGCCCCACAATCGTGGTGATCAGCGACGTGCTGTCATACGGTTTGCGAATGACCGGTACCCAGGAAAAATCAGGGGGGATCATTTCGCTGTTTCCGTAGCCGGTGGCAAACAGGAACGGAATGCCCCGCCCAACCAGTTCGCGCGCCACGGCAAGAGAGGTCCCGGCACCGAGATTGACATCAAGGATCGCCACATCCGGCGTGTAGTCCACAAGCCTGCTCAGTGCATCATCGGCGGAGGCAGAGGTCATGACATCCAACACGCCGTGATCACCAAGCATGCCTTCGACATCGAGCGCGATCAGCATCTGGTCCTCGACCAGCATGACCTTGAGATCTGCGGCCAGCATTCCCTTAGACGGCTCCTTGTCAGCGACTTGGCCGGCTGCCGCGTGCGACGGCTGTTCAGCCAGGGAAATATGCTTTGCCGGCAACAGGAACCGGGCCACCACACCTTCGCGCGCATAGGAGACTTCACTGTGGCCATCGAGGTCATAGGGCACGCTGCGATCAATAAGCGCGGTGCCAAAGCCGGTGCGGGAGGGTGGAGACACGAGAGGACCACCGGTTTCCCGCCAGATGATTTCGCAGTCACCGTGCACCGTCAGTGACCATGACACGTCCAGCCGGCCACCGGGCCGCGACAGAGCACCGTATTTGGCTGCGTTCGTGGATAGTTCATGCAGGACAAGTGCCATGACCGAGAAGGCGCGGGAATTGAGTAGGACCGGCGGGCCATTGACGGCGATCGCTATGGCCGGTTGCCGGTAGGGTGATAGCTCCGCGTTCAGCAGGTCCGTCAGCGGCCCGCCGCCATCACCGCGCACCACCTGATCGTGGGCGAAAGACAGTGCCTGGATACGGCCCTTCAACGAGGCAACATAATCGGTCAACGCCCGGCCCTCCTGTATCGGCTGGCCGACCAGTGACTTGATCAGAGCCAGGATGTTTTTGACCCGATGGTTCAGCTCCTCATTGAGCATGCGCTGGCGCACATCGGCGCGGCTGCGCTCTTCCGCCATCAGTTCGCTGTGGCGCAGACCGACTTCGACCAGGGCTGCCCGCGTGACTTCGGCGATTTCCCGGTCCGCTTCCGTCCACGGTTGCGCCTGCTGATGCACGGTCTGCTTCCAGATGGCAAAACTCTGGCGCGGTGTCAGCCGGTCACCCAAAGGACCCGCCGTATAGGTCTTATCCGGATTGCCGGCCCAATTCAGCGTCTGCACCAGCTCCTTGCGGAAGAAGAACATATAATCCCGTCTTGTCTGTGCCAGAGGTATGGCGAGCACGCCGGCCGCCTGCGCGCAAAAATCCTCCGCTTCCGGCATGCTCTGCGACAAGGCGTGTGTGGCCCAAACGCGGGTCTCGGCAAGTGTGCCGATGTGGCGCGAAAGTGCTGCAATGGCGGCAGCCGGGGGCACCGAACCAAACGACGTCCAGACACCGTTCATCCAGAGCCCGATCCCGTCACATGGCACAAGTGCATTGAAATCCGGCAGGTTTTCCGTCAGCAACTGGCCGATATCGGCGTGATGCGAGGCCAGGCGCAGGAAACGATCGAGCGAGGCGCGGGCGCGGGTGGCGGTGGCAAGCCTCGATTTCTGCCTCAGTGAAGTCAGGTGCAGCGAGAAAAACTCGCCAAACATTTCGGCAGCGACCCGCTCGGCCATCGACAGGGTACGGGGCTGGTAATGGTGACAGGCAATCAGGCCCCAGAGGGCGCCATCGACGATGATCGAAATCGACATGGAGGCTGCGACCCCCATATTGCGCAGATATTCGCAGTGGATCGGCGACACGCTGCGCAGGTGCGCCAACGACAGGTCCAGCGCCTCGCCCGATGCGTCGAACACCGGCACAAGCCCGACCCGCTCGCCGCTGGCGTCACCGATAATGCGAATGGTATTTTTCAGATAGAGGATGCGGGCCTGCTGGGGGATATCGTTGGCCGGGAAATACTGGCCGAGAAAGCTCTCCAGATCCCCGCGCTTGGCTTCTGCTGCAACCTTTCCGGATCCATCCTGCTCGAAGCGATAGATCATCACACGGTCATATTCCAACATGCCACGGATCAGCCGTGCCGCCTGGCGTACCAGGGGTTCGATGTCGCCGATATCGCTGATGCGGCCGATCAGACCACGGGCAAGCTGCAACGGCTGGCCGGGTGAAGCCGGTTCGAACTCGATGATGACGGTCGAGCGGAAGATGTGGATCGAGACATCGAAGACACCACCCGGCACCGTCAGCCCGGACAACAGGGCCGGACGGACGCCGTCACGCAGCGTCGCAAGCGCATTGCGCAATGTGTGCGTTGCTTCGGCGCCAAGCAGCTGCTCCAGCGGCAAACCATTGATATCGCCGGAAACACCCAGCAGGGTGCCGGTATTGGCAGAATGCCGAAGAACCGTTGCAGCCCGCGCATCGCACGCGATCAGGCAACCATGCGGCTGGATGCTGCCGGGGAGATGGATCGGTTCACGGTCGCAATTGGTCAGATTGACCGGCTCAGCCGCGTTGATGTCATGCTTGTTCATGGGATGCCTGACGAAATGCCTGTTCGGCTGTCTGAAATGTTGCCCGCGAGGCATTGGCCACCCGCTCCATGTCGATGGAATCGGCATTTTCGAGCAGGGCGAGAAAAGCAGGCCAACGATCGCTGCGGCGGGATTGTACGGCGAGATGCCGGGCACCGAAATCGGCGTCGAAGCCGAGGCTCTGTGCACGCTTGTAAAGGACGCGAGCGCCGAGCGCTGACCCTTCCAGCACGTAAAGCATGCCGAGGAGCACCTCGGGGCTCTGTTCCAGGTCGGGCGCATCCACCGGCAATTGCGGCTTTACATCCAGGTCGCGCAGATCATCGGCGATGAGGTTTGAAAACAATTCTGCCTGCCAGCCGTCACATTGCTCCGGCCAGACTGTTGAGACCAGCTTGCGCTCAACTGCCTCACGGAACGTCGAAACTCCGCGCAGGTACTGTCTGTAGTCGTCGAGATTATCGAACGAGCCAACCATCCGGTCGAGCGAGGCATGGGCTTGCGACGTACTTTCGCGCAACTGGGCTCGGCGGGACCGTTCGGGCATGTATATTTTCCGGATGCGCAAAATTGGATGGATACGTCTATCGATAAGACATCAAACCCGCGAAAGATCGAAAAGTTCCAAGAAATCGGAAATATTTCTTTCTGTGGGATGATCAGCGATTACCCGTCTCAATGACCGTGATGTGTGCATTGGGCATGATCGGCCAGCACTTCGATCACCCGGCATTGATCGACCCGGCCGTGGCCGCAGCCTTCCACCATCATTTCCAGTTCCGCCTTCAGCGCCATCAGGCTGCGGATACGCTGCTCCACCTCGATAAGCCGGGCCTTGGCAATCGCATCGGCTGTGGCGCAAGGCTGGAGAGGATTATCCTGCAGGCTCAGAAGCGTGCGAATCGCTTCCACTTCGAAACCGAGTTCGCGGGCGTGGCGGATGAAAGTCAGGCGATTGAGATCGGATTGTTCGTAGGAACGCTGGTTGCCTTCACTGCGGCTCGGCTCCCGCAGCAGGCCGATACCCTCGTAATAGCGGATGGTCGGCACCTTGACGCCACTTTTGCGCGCAGCCTCGCCAATACTGATGTTTTTCATCGATTTTCCTCTTGCACCTCTAGTCGCTAGAGGATGTAGGAAAGATGCCAGAGTTTGACAAGCACGCATACAGGAAGCGGACAATGGCAGAGGCGACACAGACACGATACCGCGTGGAGGGCATGGATTGCGCCTCTTGTGCATCAAAGATCGATACCGCAGTCCGGCGCATGCCGGGCGTCACGGATGTTTCGGTTTCGGTGACGGCAGGCACAATGACAGTGAAGCACGATGCGGTCAGCGACCTCACGGCAATCGCCAAGAAAGTCACCGGCCTTGGGTATTCGGTGTCGCAGCTGGCAGGCAAGGCGGCTCCGGTCACCGAACTCAAACAACCCAGCTGCGGCCATGACCACGGCGATCACAGCCATGCCGGACACGACCACGCCGATCATAGCAAGCACGATGGCCATGATCATGCGGATCACGATCACAGTGGACATGATCATGCCAGCCATGCCGGGCACGATCATTCGAAACCTGCGGCCCCAGCGGCAATCGAAGGTCTCCACGGACAGGAAAGCCGTCCCACGGTTGGCCCTTGGTGGGCCAGCAAGAAGGGCAAGCTGACCATTTTCTCAGGTGCGGCGCTAGTCATTGCCTATGCCGTCGGCCATCTCGTGCCGTCGATCGCATCCTATGCCTTCATCATTGCCATGTTGATCGGGCTCATCCCGATCGCCCGGCGCGCCATTATGGCGGCGCTGGCCGGCACGCCGTTTTCCATCGAGATGCTGATGACAATCGCCGCCATCGGCGCGGTCTTTATCGATGCCGGAGAAGAGGCCGCCGCCGTGGTCTTCCTGTTCCTTGTCGGCGAGCTTCTCGAAGGTGTTGCCGCCGGGAAGGCGCGCCAGAGCATTCAGTCCCTGGCCGAACTGGTGCCGAAGGAGGCGCTGCTTGAGGAAAACGGCCAAACGCGTTCGGTTCCGGCTGAAAGCCTTGCCGTCGGCGCCACCATTCTCATTCGCCCCGGCGACCGCATCTCGGCGGATGGTCTGATCCTGTCTGGCGAAAGCGCTATCGATGAAGCCCCGGTGACCGGCGAAAGCACGCCAGTGCGCAAGGGCGTCGATGAAAAGGTCTTTGCCGGCACGATCAACGGCGATGCCGCTTTACGTGTCCAGGTGACGGCAACGGCCGCCGACAACACGATTTCCCGTGTCATCAAGCTGGTCGAGGAAGCGCAGGAGTCCAAGGCGCCGACCGAGCGTTTCATCGACCGGTTCTCGCGCTATTACACGCCAGCCGTCGTCCTTGTCGCCGCACTGGTGGCGATCATTCCACCGCTGTTTTTCGCCGGTGTGTGGGACGAATGGATTTACAAGGGCTTGGCCATCCTGCTGATTGGTTGCCCATGCGCTCTGGTGATCTCGACGCCTGCCGCCATCGCGGCTTCGCTGTCCGCCGGTGCCCGGCGCGGCCTGCTGTTGAAGGGCGGCGCCGTGCTGGAAACCTTGGGTTCCATCACTGCCGTTGCGCTGGACAAGACCGGGACGCTCACCGAAGGCAAGCCCAAGGTCACCGATATCCTCGCCTTTGGTCATTCCGAAGCGGACGTGCTGACCTTTGCAGCGGCTCTTGAAACCGGATCGAGCCATCCACTGGCCAAGGCGATTCTTGACCGGGCCGCAGACGACAAGGTGGCTATTCCCTCAGTCTCCGATGCCAAGGCGCTCGGCGGCAAGGGCGTGACGGCGACGGTCAACGGCAAGGCCGTGTTCCTTGGCTCGCCACAAGCGGCCGGTGACCGTATTCCGCTGTCGGCGGAACAGACAGCGGCCATCATCGCGCTGAACGACGACGGCAAGACCGTCTCGGTCCTGATCATCGGCGACACGCTGGCCGGTGCGATCGCCATGCGTGACGAGCCGCGTGCGGATGCAAAATCCGGCCTGAAAGCACTGACAGACGCCGGCATAAAGATCGTCATGCTGACCGGCGACAACAAACGCACGGCCACTGCGATCGGCAAGCAGCTCGGCATCGAGGTCCGCGCCGAACTGATGCCCGAAGACAAGCAGCGGATCGTCGGCGAGATGAAGCAGCAGGGCTTTATCGTCGCCAAGGTCGGCGATGGGATCAATGATGCACCGGCACTGGCAGCCGCCGATATCGGTATCGCCATGGGCGGCGGCACCGACGTGGCGCTGGAAACCGCCGATGCCGCCGTGCTTCACGGCCGGGTCGGCGACGTTGCCCAGATGATCGACCTGTCGAAACGCACGATGGGCAATATCCACCAGAACATCACCATCGCGCTGGGTCTAAAGGCGGTGTTCCTGGTGACGACCATCGCCGGCATTACCGGACTGTGGCCGGCGATCTTGGCCGATACCGGTGCTACCGTGCTGGTGACGATCAATGCACTGAGGCTGCTCGCACCCGTGCGCAGCGCCTGACATCCAATAGCCGGCGGCATCGCTGCCGCCGGCTCCTCAATCCCGCTTCGAAACCATTTCCTTCAGGCGCCCTATATCACCGGGCGCCAACCCTTGGGGATCGGTCACAGCCACCCACGCATCGATATAATGTTCCGGCGCATAGACATGGCCGTAACCCATCGGCGATGTCGTCGCCATCGCCATATCGAGCGCCAGCTGCAGCATGGTGACGACCGGATACCAGGCGAGGTAAGGCGAGACATCGGGACCACGCGGCTGCTTCATCCAGTCCGGCTCGCGGTAGAAGGAATGCGGATCGAAAAAGGTCACGGGATCGCTGGCATATTGCAGATAGACGATCCGCATCGGCCCCCATTTTGCTCCGGGAACATCCAGCGCATTCTTCTGTGCCGTCAAGCGGATGACGGAGCTATCACGGAAGCGTGGCAGCCAGGCCGGAGATTCTGGCTCGCGGCCAGCGGTGACCGATTTCCACCCAGTGCTTTCGAAGGGCGGGCCGCTCCAGAGAGCGCCTTGAAAGGGATCGCCGATCACATCGAAGAGGTCGGCCGAGCGCTCGGAGTTCAGCGCACCGAGGCTGAGGCCATGCAGATAGAGTTTCGGGCGTTTGTCCTTCGGCAGTGTCGTCCAGTAGCCATAGACCGCCTTGAACAGTGCTTCTCCGGCCTCTGCGCCATAGCTCGGCTCGACCAGCAGCGACAGCCAGCTGGTGAGATAGGAATATTGCAGGGCGACGCTCGCCACATCTCCCTTGTGCAGATATTCGACCGTATCCATCGCCGCCGGATCGACCCAGCCGGTGCCGGTCGGAACAACGACGATCAGCGTCGTGCGCTCGAAGGCGCCGGTCCGTTTGAGCTCGGCGAGCGCCAGTGCCGCCCTCTCCTTCGCCGTTTCCGCCGCATTCAGGCCGACATAGACGCGGATCGGCTCCTGCGCAGGCTGGTGCAGGAAAGCGCCGATCTTTTCGGCCGTCGGGCCGGAGGTGACGAATTCACGGCCGCGAAATCCCAGGTCGTGCCAGGAGACAAGCGATGCAGCGCTGCCGGTCTTCAGCGGGCCTGCTGGAGGTGCCAGATCGCTGTCAATCAAGGCGTCCAGCTCGCGGAAGGATGAATCGGCAAGCCTCAGACCGGCCTTGAGCAGCAGGCCATCGGCGACTGACCAGAACAGGGTGAGAGCCAGAAGAACACCCAGCAGCCGGGCGATGGGTCTCGGGGTAACGTGCTCGAACTTGCGCGACAAAAGGGCGAATGTCATCCCGAACAGGCGGGCAAGCGCGATCACGACGGCGAAAATGAGCAGGGCAATCAACGCGAGCTTCAATGGCTCGGCGGTCTCGACCGGATCGAGCCCCATCAGGCTGCGGACAGAGTTTTGCCAGCGGGCGGCCTGCCAGAGGAATGCGATCGCTATTGCAGCACATCCGACAACAGCCAAAGTCTTGACGAAGCGCTCTATCCTTGGCGGAAGGGAAGGAAGCTCCAGATAGTGCCAGAGCCAGCGGCCGAACACGCCAAGACCATATCCGGCGGCCAGCGAACAACCGGACAGCACGCCCTGCAGCACGTAGGGCCGTGGGATGAGGCTTGGCGTCAGCGACACCGCGAAGAACAGGGCGCCGATCAGCAAGCCCGGCAGTGACAGCGATGCCCATACACGCAACAGATAGTTTTGCATCTCACCCCTCTGGCTGGATCAACCGCCGATCAAAACGTGCTGGCTCAGCCCTGCTGCATTTCCCGCCAAAACTCATAGATGTCCACCTCTCCTTCCGGCCGCACCGGACGGTAGGAAAATGTCATCTGTTGCTCGGCAAACGGTTTGCGCAGATCGGCGTAGAGCGGCGCCGATGTCAGCCCATAGGCCGCACCGTCCTCGTTCGAATAGGCGTAGGAAATATCGGTAATGCCGGCAAGCCGCATGGCTGCGAGGCACATCGGGCATGGATGGCCGCTGGCATAGACGGAAGCACCTTTGAGCGTGGCCGTGCCGCGCTTGATGGCCGCCGAACGCACCGCGAACAGCTCGGCATGGGCGGTTGGATCATGTGTCTCCAGCACGCCATTGACGCCCGTTGCTACCACCTCTCCGTCGATCACCAGCACGGCACCAAAAGGCCGCCCGCCCTTGCGGACATTGTCACGGGCAAGGGCGATGGCCTGGGTCATGAAACGATCTGTGTCGGACATGGTTTCCTCCTCGTGCGTTTGCACCAGTGGAAACGATCAGGTAGGCGGCGTCAACCGGTGACGGTGCGGCATGCTACTTAGGTGGAGGCTAGCGCCACAGCGGGCTGCAGACGCGAGGCGTTGTAGGCGGGCAGATAGCCGAAGATCAACCCGGTGAGGAAGGCGCTGCCAAAGGCGAGGATCACAGGGCCGGGGGCAAAGCTGACGGCGACGCCGAAAGCTTGGGCCACCGCACCGATGCCGAGACCCAACCCCACCCCGATCAGGCCGCCGAGCGCGGAAACCACCAGCGCCTCGACGATGAACTGGGTGAGGATGTCGCGGCCGCGCGCGCCGGTCGCCATCCGAATACCGATCTCGCGGGTACGCTCGGTGACGGAGACCAGCATGATGTTCATCACGCCGATGCCACCGACGAGCAGCGAGATGGCAGCGATCGAGCCGAGGAAGACTTTCAGAATGTTCGAGGTTTCGGTGAAGGTCTCGCGGATCGCAGCCATGTTGATGATCTGCGTATCCTGGCGCTTGTGGCGCTCGTCCAGCAGAGCCTGGATCTGATCCTGCGTCACGTTGATGGCGCTGCCATCCTTCACCTGCACGGTGATCGAGCGGACGTTCCTCGCCCCGAACAGGCGCAGGTTGCCCGTCGACAGCGGCACCAGAACCGTATCGTCCTGATCGTTGCCGCCGGCGCTGGCGCCCTTCTTCGACATCACACCGATGACCTGGAAGGGGATGTTCTTGATCAAAATATACTGGCCGAGCGGATCGGCACCGTCGGGAAACAGCGCATCGGCAACAGTCCGGCCCAGAACGGCGACGCTCGCATAGGCATCCATGTCGGTCTTTTCGAGGAAGGCGCCATCCTCGACAGTCCAGGATTTGGCCTCCGGGAACTGCGGCACCGTGCCGTTGACCGTCGTCTGGGTATCCAAGTTACCGGCACGCACCGTCAGTGTGCTCGACATTTCCGGCACCGCGAAGCTGATATTGGGTAGCTCCAGAATGGCATCGGCATCGGACGGGATCAAGGAGACGATGCTGCCCCCCTCGCCGCCGCGGAAATTCGACATGTTGGGCCGCACGACCAGCAGATCGGAGCCCATCGCGGCAATGCGGCTCAGCACGGAATCCTGCGCGCCTGTGCCGATCGCAAGCATCGCTACGACGGAACTGACGCCGATGACGATGCCAAGCAAAGTCAGGATGGTGCGAAACAGATTGGCCCGAAGTGCCCGGAACGACATGCGGACGGCTTCGGCTACATCGGTGATAATAGCGGCCCTGCCGACGCTCTTGGCGGCAAGAGGAGGCTTGGTGCGGCCGATCCGCCTGATATTGCCGGGGATACGGTCGGCAACGATCAGGCCATCGCTGATCTCGATGACGCGGTCGGCGGATTCGGCCAGTTCAGGCGCGTGGGTGATGATGATGACGGTATGGCCGTCCTCGTTCATCTGCCGCAGCGTCGCCATCACTTCCTTGCCGCTCTGGCTATCGAGCGCGCCCGTCGGCTCGTCCGCCAGAATGATCTGGCCGCCGTTCATCAGCGCGCGCGCAATCGACACACGCTGCTGCTGGCCGCCGGACAGCTGGTTGGGCAGGTGATCGAGGCGGTCGCCGAGACGCAGCGAGCGCAAAAGCATGCTGGCCCGCTCCTCCCGCTCCCGTGACGGCATCCCTGCATAGATGGCAGGGATTTCGACATTTTCCTGCGCCGTTGCGGTCGCCACCAGATTGTAACTCTGGAAGACGAAGCCGAACATCTGGCGGCGGCGGGCCGCAAGCTCGTCGGCGTTCAAGTCCGAGACGTCCTCGCCGTCGAGCAGGTACGCGCCGCCCGTCGGCGTATCGAGACAGCCGAGGATGTTCATCATCGTCGACTTGCCCGAACCGGACGCGCCGACGATGGCGACGAATTCGCCCGGCTGGATATCCAGCGAGACGCCGCGCAGCACCTCGACGGCCACGTCGCCATTGACGAAGGTCTTGCGGATATCCTTGAGCGAAATGAGCGGGGTCATCGGGTGTGCCCTCAGAACATCGGCGGCATGCCGCGCCGCGAATTGCCCCGACCAGACGATGCCTTGTCACCGGAACCTGCGCTGACGACGATGGTGTCTTTTTCGCCAAGGCCCTGCTTGATCTCGATGCGGACGCGATTGCGGATGCCGGTCTCGACCTGACGGGCTTCATGAGCACCGGAGGCGGCCACAACGGTCACTTCGCCGGACGTGCCATCCTTGCCGAAATGAACAGCGGCGACCGGAACTGTCAGCACGTCCTTCGCCGCCGACTCGACGAAAAACACCTGCGCCGTCATGTTCATCATCAGTGCGCCATCCGGATTGGGCACGTCGAACAGGGCGTAATAGAGCACGACATTGTTTTCGGTCGCGGGCGTCGGCTTGATCTGGCGCAGCGTGCCGGGATAACGCTTGCCAGGCTGACCGAGCAGGGTGAAATAGGCGTTCATGCCGACTTTGAGCTTGCCGACATCGGCCTCGGACACCTGGGCTTCGACCGTCATGGTCGAGAGATTGCCGATGGTGACGATCGTTGGTGCCGTCTGGTTGGCATTCAGCGTCTGGCCTTCCTTGGCCGAGGTATTGATGATCGTTCCCGTCAGTGGCGCATAAATCTTGGTATAGCCAAGGCTGATGCGGGCATCCTTGAGTGTTGCCTGCTGCTTGCGGACCTGCGCCTTCAATGAATCGACATTGGCCTCGGCTGCGGCAAGGGCCGCCACCGCCTCGTCGAGCGCCGACTGGGCGGCACTGTTGCCCGCAACAAGGGCGCTCTGGCGCGTCAGGGTGGCATTGGCCAGAACGACCTGCGCCGATTTGTCGATCATCTGCGCCTCGAGATTGGCAAGTTCTGCCTCGGCGATCTCGATCTGCGTTTCGATGGAGGCACTGTCGATCTCGGCGATCAACTGGCCTTCCTTGACGCTATCACCGATCTCGACCTTGAGGCTCTTCAGCTGGCCGGACACCTGGGCGCCGACATCGACATCCTTGATCGGGCTCAACAGACCGGATGCCGTGACGCTGTTTTCGATATCGCCGCGCACCGGCGCCTCGGTAACAACGGCCTGTGCCGCCTCCTCCTTGCCGTAGACCGACCAGCCGTACCAGCCGGCGGCGGCAAGGATCAGGGCGGGAAGGATGAGCCAGCGCCTGCGCGTGCGTCCACGCTTGCTGCGCACCGGCAGCGGCTGCGCGGCGACGGCATCCTGTTCTTCGACTGCAGGGGCAATTTTCCGGGTGGCGTCCGCCATTCACATCTCTTTCGGCTTCATTCGGGCATTGGCCGTCATTCCCGCGACAGCTAGATTGAAACTACGCCATAATGAAGTCCAACAGCATGAAATCTCTGTAATCTTCCCGTTTTTCGTTTCGCAATGTTTCCATGCCAACCACAATGCAATGGATTTTACAGACGAAAAACCGGCGGGGCGAACCGCCGGTTTCGTCGATGGCAACATCTGCGGGAAGGCGGCCTCAGTCGCAGACCCGGATGCGCCTGACGACCAGATTGCCGTAATGGTCGTATTTGCGGATTTTCTTGATCCAGCAATTCGGCTCGTAATAGCGCTTTTTGTAGTGCTGGCGCCTGTGGCCGTAGTAGTGATCGGCCTGACTGTAACCACCGCCATAATAGCCGTCATTGGAGCCGCCATAATAACCGCCAGCCTGCGACGGGCTGCGAAGGAAAGAGCCGCGCTGACGGCAACGATGGAAGCGATGATCAGTGCGCGCATGGTGGTCTCTCCTCTTGGCTGGATGAGGCCACCTCATCCTTGAGAGGGACAATCGCATACTGAAAACAACGCGGCAGTTCCCGACGGAACAAGGCGTCAACCGGCCGATGTCTTGATCCGGGCCATCGCGAGCACATCGGCAAACGCTCCGTCGCGAAACGCGTAAGCCTTATGAACGCCCTCGGTGACGAAGCCAGCGGTCTCGTAAAGCGCGATCGCTCCGGTATTGTCTGTAAAGACGGTGAGTTCGATGCGGGTGATGTTCAGCCAGTTATCCGCCGCATCGATCAGCTCACGCAACAATGTCTTGCCGATGCCCTGCCGTTGGTAGGCGTCGTGGACGCTCATGCCGAGCATCGCCACGTGATGCCGCCTTCCCGCCTGACGATGGAGCCCGGCTGCCCCCAGGATGACGCCGTTCCGTTCCGCCACTAGCTGAAGCCCGCCGTCTGACGGCTTCTCCAACCACGAGCGAACGTCCTCTGGTCGCGTATGAGGCAGCCGCAGCGTTCCCCGCCGCACACCCGGCTGGTTCAACATGGCGGCCATCTGTTCATAATCGCCGGGGCGAGAAGCCCGGATGAGCAGTTCACTGTTCGAGGGTAAAACGGCGGGGTTTTCTGTTTGCTTCATGACGATCCTCGTCTTCGAATGCGAGGAGGTGAGAAGCTTGCGACCCTACCTGCCTCGGCAGGGTCCACAGGATGAAAGCGCTTTTAGCCCAGCACCGATCCCGCGCACCCCGAAAGGTCCGTGCAGGTCACAATAAGGGTGTTGGCCACGCTGTTCATGTCCTGAAATTGAACGAACGTGGCGGCGAAGGCAAGCTCAAAAAACCCGCCATGCGATAACGACCAGTGTGAGTGCGATCACCCAAAGCGCCGCACGGCCCGAACGGCTGTGACGCGCCTCGGCGCGGCCGATGGCTTCGGCGGTCTGGGCGTCGAAACGCATACCGTTCTCGGCCATGGCCGTGATCTCGCGCGAAAACTTCTCCGTCTTGGCGGCGATCTCGGGTGCTGCCTCGGCAAGCCTGACGGCCGCGTGAAAAGCTTCCTTGACGTCTCCCAGAATGCGCTTGGGGCCAAGATTGTCGCGGATCCAGGCGCCAACGACCGGCTCTGACGCCTTCCACATGTTGAAGCGCGGATTGAGCGTGCGGGCGACACCTTCGACGACGACCATGGTTTTCTGCAGCATGACCAGTTCAGGCCTAGTCTCCATGTCGAACAGCTGGGTGACCTCGAACAACAACGTCAGCAGCTTGGCCATCGAGATGGTTTCGGCCGGCTGGCCATGGATCGGCTCGCCGATGGCGCGGATGGCCTGCGCAAAACTTGCGACATCGTGATGGGACGGCACATAGCCCGCTTCGAAATGCACGTCGGCGACGCGGCGGTAATCGCGGGTGATGAAGCCATAGAGGATTTCGGCAAGGAAGCGGCGCTCCTTCTTGCCGAGCCGGCCGACGATACCGAAATCGACGGCAACGATCATGCCCTGCGGATCGACGAATAGATTGCCCTGGTGCATGTCGGCATGGAAGAAGCCGTCACGCAGGGTATGGCGCAGGAAGGACTGGATCAGCGTATCGGCCAGTGCATCGAGATCGTGGCCGGCGGCGCGCAGGCCCTCGACATCCGACATCTTGGTGCCGTCGATCCACTCCATCGTCACGACGTCGCGGCCGGTGCGTTCCCAGTCGACCTTCGGCACCCGGAAGCCCGGATCATCGGCGGAATTTTCGCCGAGTTCTGACAGGGCGGCGGCTTCAAGCCGCAGATCCATCTCGATCTTGGTGGTCTGCTCCAGTGTCTTCGTCACCTCGACCGGCCGCAGGCGGCGGCTATTGGGCAGGAAACGCTCCTGCAGCCCGGCAACGAGGAACATAGCTTCCAGATCATGGGCAAAGCGCTGGCGAACGCCGGGGCGGATGACCTTGACGGCGACCTTGTGTTCGGCGCCATCCTTCAGCACCGTGGCCGGATGTACCTGCGCAATGGAAGCGGCGGCGATCGGGTCGCCAAAATGAGTATAGAGTTCGGCGACCGGACGGCCGAGCGAACTCTCGATAGCGGCGCGCGCTTCCTCCACAGGAAACGTCGCCATGCGATCCTGCAGGAAGGACAGATCTTCGGCAAAATCAGCGCCGACGACATCCGGACGGGTGGCGAGGAACTGGCCGATCTTCACGTAGGATGGACCAAGCCGTTCGATCGCCCGGGCCAGCCGGTCGCTGCGATCCTCATTTCTGGCACGGCGGCGCGCGAAAAGACCGGCGAAGGACTGCGCGGCCTTCGGCAATGCCGGCAGGTCTTCCGAAGGCAGTGCCGAGATGACGCCTTCGCGGACCAGTACCCAGCCGATGCGGATGAGGCGAAGATAGGCTCCTGGCGTGCTCATAGCGGCTGGCCGCCGCGCCGGGGCAGCCCGTCAGAGCGCTTCACGAGAATGGATATCATGCGTCAGATCTTCCAGCCGGAATGCAGCGCGGCAATGCCGGCGGTGTAATTGGTATAGGTGACACGCGAGAAGCCGGCCTTGGTGATCATGGCAGCGAAATCGCGCTGATTGGGAAACTTGCGGATCGATTCCACCAGATACTGGTAGGGCTCGGCCTCGCCGGTGACCATCCGGCCGAATTTCGGGATCGCGTTGAACGACCAGGCATCGTAGACCTTGTCGAGCAGCGGCATCTCGACTTCGGAGAACTCCAGCACCAGCAGGCGTCCGCCGCGCTTGAGGACGCGGTAGGCTTCAGTGAGGGCCACGTCGATGCGCGGCACGTTGCGAATGCCGAAGGCGATCGTATAGGCGTCGAAGGAATTGGCCTCGAACGGCAGTTCCTCGGCATTAGCCTCAACAAACGTCAGATTGGGCGACAGGCCCTTCTTTTCGGCGCGCTCGGCACCGACGCCGAGCATCGAGCCGTTGATATCGAGAACGGTTGCATGCGCCTTGCGATCGGATGCCTCGACGATGCAGAAGGCAATGTCGCCGGTGCCGCCGGCAACGTCGAGAACCTTGTAGTCCTCGGAGCGGCGCGGATTGAGCGAGGCGATCATCGCATCCTTCCAGGCGCGGTGCAGCCCCATGGACATCACATCGTTCATGATATCATAGCGCTTGGCAACCTTGTGGAAGACATCGTTGACAAGTGCCTGTTTCTCGCCCTG
Organism: Pararhizobium sp.; assembly: GCF_965279435.1. Taxonomy (NCBI): domain Bacteria; kingdom Pseudomonadati; phylum Pseudomonadota; class Alphaproteobacteria; order Hyphomicrobiales; family Rhizobiaceae; genus Pararhizobium; species Pararhizobium sp. Next base: position 1,708,907 of record NZ_CBDIHY010000003.1, on the reverse strand, counting down.
ACCAACCTGGCGAAACCCGTAGGAGGTTTCCATGCCGCCATCGGCAGAGGTGCGCTCACCAGTCATCAAGGCCTACTCCATTCAATCGCTGTTGCGCCAACCATAGCGAATTCGCTTCATCCACGCTATCTCTGCGGCAGATAGCGGCCTGCGGCATTCGCGCCCGTGGTTAAGGCTGACCCGCTATAGGAACCGGCCTGCTATAGGATATGTGCGCTGCGAATGGAATTGCCAAATGACCCCGGTCGGTTGGCGGATGGTTAGGAGATAGGAATGCCGGAACTTCCCGAAGTGGAAACGGTGAGGCGGGGCCTGACGCCCGCAATGGAAGGCGCGCTCTTGGTGCGGGCCGAACTGCGCCGTCCGGATCTGCGCTTCCCCTTCCCTGCCGATTTCGCGACGCTCGTCTCAGGCAGGCGGATCGTCTCGCTCGGACGGCGGGCGAAATATCTCCTGATCGACCTTGAGGGTGGCGACGTGATCATCGCCCATCTCGGCATGTCAGGCTCTTTTAGGGTGGAAGACGGTCCGCTGTCCGAGACGCCAGGCGACTTCCATCATCCGCGTGGCAAAAGCGAAAAGCACGATCATGTCGTTTTCCATCTGGAGGGGGCAAAAGGCCCGGCCCGCGTCATCTATAACGACCCGCGCCGGTTCGGCTTCATGGACCTTGCCCGGCGTGAAGTGCTGAGCAACCACGCCTTTTTCCGCGATCTTGGCGAAGAACCGACCGGCAATGTGCTCGATGCCGCCTATCTCGCCGCACGGTTTGCCGGCAAGGCGCAGCCGCTGAAATCGGCGCTGCTCGACCAGAAGAACATTGCCGGCCTTGGCAATATCTATGTCTGCGAGGCGCTGTGGCGCTCCGGCCTGTCGCCGCTGCGGGCCGCAGGGACACTGGTGGATGCCAAGGGCCGGCCCAAGGCTAACCTTGTGCTGCTGACCGAGGCCATCCGGGCGGTCATTGCCGATGCCATTGCTGCCGGCGGATCGTCGTTGCGCGACCATATCCAGACGGATGGCACGCTCGGTTATTTCCAGCATTCGTTCTCGGTCTACGATCGCGAAGGCGAACCTTGCCGGACGCCGGGGTGCGGCGGAACCGTCGCCCGTGTCGTTCAGGCGGGCCGATCGAGCTTCTATTGCCCGAAATGCCAGAAATAGCGGACCCGGCCGGGAGTTCCACCGGCCGTGTTTTCGAAAATATCGCGTTGACGCACGCAGTGTTTAAGGCTATATGCCGCCCACAGTTTGGAAAGCCGCTCCAAGGTTTTCCGATATTGCTCCCTACTTGCTTGGACGACAGGTCGCAGTGACCCGGCACGACGGTAGAGAGTTTTTGTCAGATTTCGAAGAGAGACACCAAATGGCCAATACAACTTCGGCGAAAAAAGCGACCCGCAAAATCGCCCGCCGCACGGAAGTCAACAAGTCCCGCCGTTCGCGCGTTCGCGGCTTCATCCGCAAGGTTGAAGAAGCCATCGCTTCCGGCGACCAGGTTCTTGCCCAGGCAGCCCTGAAGGCAGCCCAGCCGGAACTGATGCGCGCCGCCACTAAGGGCGTGCTGCATGCCAATACGGCATCGCGCAAGGTTTCGCGTCTTGCGAGCCGCGTAAAGTCGATTTCGGCTTAAGCCGGCTTATTAAAATATCGTCAATGATTTAGCCCGGTCTATGACCGGGCTTTTCAGATTCATACTTCCCGGCACGATGATGGTTAATCCTTGTGCAAGTTATTGTGTCACCGCAATGACAGAGATTTTTAAGTAAAATCAAATGGTTGCGGGAGGACACTCAGACTCACCCGCCTCTTGGCCGGGCCTTTTAAGGCTCCAAACGAGTCAAGAAATTTTTTATTTTTCTTGTTTTTCGCCAGCTAAGTTCTAGTCCGAAATTCAAAGCCCTTGATTCAAAAGCGATTCTCTTCTGCCGGGCCACCGTCCATGCAGGACACGCTATGAGAGTCAACGCCCGAGCCTTTCCAAGTGTTAAAAATCGCGATTGATCTTGTGCCACGATCCTGCCTAAATGCCCTCACAGAAGGCGCGGGACAAACCTGTGGACAAGATGAGAAAGCAGCCTTTCAACAGGCGTTGCAATTTCACTTAAGCCTTTTGTAACGGGGTGGTTCCACAACGTTCCATCAATCAGAACAGAGCGTTTTTGGCTGTGCAATTTGTTTGCCCGGAATGACACTCTGTGACTTCTGATTGTGAATGGGGCTGCCTGATACGCCGGACTTTTACATCGCGGGTTTTGCTGCGCGGTAATGGAATGGTGGCCGATATGCGGATGAGGACGCATTGTCGGCAAACTGGCCTGCTCTTCTTTTAACGAGGGTCGGGAGGGCCGGTTAGGACATAGACGGATCTGGAAAGGACACGAGGCCTGACCGGACCCTGGAATGAAATGTGCAAGCGGGACATGCGTTTGGCTCTGCCAAACGAATTTTGCACGAAACCGTATGCTGAGAGGAGGATGAGGATTCCTCTTAATTGTACGGAGAGCGTTTGAATTGAGCGGCATGCCTTGGAAGAGGGCCGCACGAGACAGACATAAAGGCTGACGCCGACAGCAATGTCGGCGTCGCGGAATGATATTGGAAGGCGGCAATATGCTTGGTAATTCGGTGACGGCGGCGATCGTGTTTGAAAATGGGGAGAATGCACGTCAGATTTCGGTAAAACAATCTGACGGGACGACGGGGGAAAAGGGCGACATGATACAGAGCGCACTTTTCGAACGGGTCAGTGCGCGTTTGAAGGCCCAGGTCGGTCCTGATGTTTTTGCCAGCTGGTTTGGCCGGCTGAAGTTGCAGTCCGTTTCCAAAAGCGTCGTGCGGCTTTCCGTTCCGACGACCTTTCTGAAATCCTGGATCAACAACCGTTACCTCGACCAGATCACCACCATCTTCCAGCTGGAAGATGCCGAGATCCTGAAGGTGGAAATCGTCGTTCGCAGCGCAACCCGCGCCGTTCGTCCGGGCCTGCAGGATGATGCACCGCAGGCAAACCACAGCGATACGGCAACGCCCGCGTCTTCGCGCCGTTCAGCGCCGCAGTCGCTTGCCCATCATGCTGCCAACACAGTCGGCAATTTGCAGAAGATGCAGCCGGTTGCAGGTCCGTTGTTCGGTTCGCCACTGGATTCACGCTACACATTCGAGAGTTTTGTCGAAGGCTCCTCGAACCGCGTTGCCCTTGCCGCCGCCAAGACAATCGCCGAAGCTGGCGCTGGCGCTGTGCGTTTCAACCCGCTGTTCATTCATTCGACGGTCGGCCTCGGCAAGACCCACCTTTTGCAGGCGATCGCCACCGCAGCGATCCAGAGCGCCCGCGCGCCCCGCGTCGTCTATCTGACGGCGGAATATTTCATGTGGCGTTTTGCAACAGCCATTCGCGACAATGATGCGCTCTCCTTGAAGGAAACGCTGCGCAACATCGATCTCCTGGTCATCGACGACATGCAGTTCCTGCAGGGTAAGTCGATCCAGCACGAATTCTGCCACCTCCTCAACATGCTGCTCGATAGCGCCAAGCAAGTCGTCGTTGCTGCCGACCGCGCACCTTGGGAACTGGAATCGCTCGATCCGCGCGTCCGTTCGCGTCTGCAGGGGGGCGTCGCCATCGAGATGGACGGGCCGGATTACGAGATGCGTCTCGAAATTCTCAAGCGCCGCCTCGAAGTCGCCCGTCTGGACGATTCCTCGCTCGACATTCCCGCCAATATCCTGAGCCATGTCGCGCGCAACATCACGGCCAGCGGCCGCGAGCTCGAAGGCGCCTTCAATCAACTACTCTTCCGCCTGTCGTTTGAGCCGACCCTGTCGATCGAACGCGTCGATGAATTGCTCGGCCACCTGGTCAATGCCGGCGAACCACGCCGGGTACGCATCGAAGACATCCAGCGTGTGGTTGCCAAGCACTACAATGTATCGCGCCAGGAACTGGTGTCCAACCGCCGCACCCGCGTCATCGTCAAGCCGCGCCAGATCGCCATGTATCTGGCAAAGACCCTGACCCCCCGCTCCTTCCCGGAAATCGGCCGCCGTTTTGGCGGGCGCGATCACACCACGGTTTTGCATGCCGTGCGCAAGATCGAAGACTTGATCACCGGCGATACCAAGCTGTCGCATGAGATCGAGCTGTTGAAGCGGCTGATCAACGAATAGAACCGAGGCCCTCGGACTGTTGTTGGAAACATGCCCCTGTTCACGCGAACAGGGGCATGTTCTTTTCAAGCTGCGTGCAGGTTACTTCTTCCTGTTCGCAATCAGATGATACAGCGCCCGGATGGCTTGCGCCTCGCCACCGAGAGGCGAATGCGGACGCTCTGCCGGTGCCCAGCCGAAGATGTCGAAATGCGCCCAGCTTTTCGCATTGGTGACGAAGCGCTTGAGGAACAAGGCCGCAGTGATCGACCCGGCCATGCCGCCTGAAGGGGCGTTGGTGAGGTCGGCTATACGGGCCGAAATGTCCTTCTCGTAACCCTTGTAGAGCGGCATGCGCCACATCGGATCATCGACCGTCAGGCTCGATTCCGTCAGATCGTGGGCCAGATCCTCGTCGTCGGTGTAGAACGGCGGCAGGTCCGGACCAAGAGCAACACGGGCAGCACCCGTCAGCGTCGCCATGTCGATCAAAAGATCGGTTTCCTCCTCATCTGCGTAAGCCAACGCATCCGCAAGGATCAGCCGGCCCTCGGCGTCGGTATTGTCGATCTGCACCGTCAGGCCCTTGCGGCTGCGGTAGATATCGCCTGGACGGAACGCATTGGCAGAGATCGAATTCTCGACCACCGGCACCAGCACGCGTAGATCGACCTTCAGCTTGGCATCCATGATCATCAGGGCGAGGCCCATGACATTGGCAGCGCCGCCCATGTCCTTCTTCATCAGCAGCATGGAGGCGGCCGGTTTGATGTCAAGACCACCGGTGTCGAAGCAGACCCCCTTGCCGACCAACGTCACCTTACGGTGACCCTTCTTGCCCCAGCGCAGTTCAAGCAGGCGCGGTGCCTCGGCGCTGGCGCGGCCGACAGTGTGGATCAGCGGGAAATTCTGCTTGAGCAGATCGTCGCCGGAGACGACGGCGACCTTGGCCTTGTAGTGGTCTCCCAACGCCCGGAACACGTCTTCCAGCGCATTTGGCCCCATGTCGTTGGTCGGCGTGTTGATCAGGTCGCGGGCGAGGAAGATGCCTGCGAGCTGCCGTTTGATATCGGCGGCATCGGCATCGGCCGGGATCATCAGGGTCGGCGCTTCCTTGATCGCCGCCTTGTAGCGGTCGAAGCTGTAGGAGCCGAGGCCGTAACCCAACGCTAACCGGTTTGCCGTCAGCGGCGCAGTTTCGATATGCCATTTCCCGGCCGGCAATGTCCGTGCCAGCTTACCCGTCAGGAACGGTGCTTCGGATGGATTAGCCCCAAGCCCGAACAGTGCGCCGCCAAGATGGCCATCCTCGGATGGGATCAACAGGACAGCGCCGGGCTCTGCCTTGAAGCCTGCCTTGCGGGCCCAATCGAGCGCAATCGGATCGATGGCGCCGATATCGATATGGGCCGGCGTTACCGCGAAGATCGGCAGGGTTTTGCCACCGCTGGTATTGAACGGCGACGGACGGTCGATGAATTGATAGGAGGCCATGGAAATCCTTTGGAAGGAACGGTGCAGAATCACCCGATTAACACTCTGTTAGGGTTAACAGATTATTGCTGGAGTGAAGATTGCGCCGATATGTTGGGGATTTGTCCGGTGCTTTGAAAATGCTTAGGGGCATTGGTGATGAATTCACACGGACGGACGTCTTTTTCGAGCAACCGGTTCCTGCAGGGCACCGCGATGGTGATCCTTGCGGTGACGTTGGCCAGCTGCGGCACGCAGAAGAAGGAGCTGACGACCGGCTCCATTCCCTCCGCCAATTTTTCCAAACCCGTCCAGTCGATGAACGCAACCGAACTCTCTGCAGCAGCGGAAAGCATTGGCAAGGCCTATGAGCGCAACCCGAAGGATCGCGCCGCTGGCCTGAACTATGCCAACATGCTGCGCATGACAGGCCGCAACGAACAGGCGCTGGCCGTCATGCAGCAGGTGGCGATCAATTTCCCGACCGACCGCGAAGTTCTGGCCGCCTATGGAAAATCGCAGGCCGCTGCAGGCCAGCTGGAACAGGCTCTGAGCACCATCACCCGCGCCCAGACACCCGACCGCCCGGATTGGAAACTGAAATCAGCCGAAGGTGCGATCCTCGATCAACTCGGCCGCGCCGGCGAAGCACGCCAGCGATATCGCGAGGCTCTCGACATCCAGCCGAACGAACCGACTGTCCTGTCCAATCTCGGCATGTCGTATCTGCTGAACAAGGATTTGAAGACGGCGGAGACCTATCTGAAATCAGCCGTCAGCCAGCCCGGTGCCGATAGCAGTGTGCGCCAGAACCTGGCGCTTGCCGTCGGCTTGCAGGGACGCTTCCCCGAAGCCGAGCAGATTGCCCGCCAGGAGCTTTCGCCGGACCAGGCCGAAGCCAATGTCAAATATCTCCGCTCTATCATGTCACAGCAAAATGCCTGGCAGAAGCTTGCCAAGGACGACAAAGGCACGAACTGATCCCTCCGGATGGCACCTTCAGTGGGGCAACAACCGCTTCGCAGCAATAATATGCGCAGCGATCAGTTCAGCCATCCGCCACGCGTTCGTATGCCCAACGGCTTGAGTGCTGCGTGCAGCTGCTTCAAAACCAATCGATACAGAATACCATCGATGGAAGATGCGCATTGCGCATCCCCTATCCTGACCTTGCTGTTGGATTGTACGGAAACCAGATCAGAACTTGTCGGAAACCTGGATACCGGCCGGGCCGAGGATGACCGCGATCAGGACGGGTAGAAAGAACAGGATCATCGGCACGGTGAGCTTGGGCGGCAGGGCCGCAGCCTTCTTTTCGGCCTCGTTCATCCGCTGGTCCCGGCTTTCCTGGGCAAGCACACGCAGGGCCTGAGCGATGGGCGTGCCGTAGCGATCCGCCTGGATCAGGGCCTGGACCACTGATTTCACATCGTCGAGCCCCGTCCGGATACCGAGATTTTCCAGCGCGATGCGCCGGTCTGGCAGAAACGACAGTTCTGCAGTAGTCAGAACCAGTTCTTCCGCGAGCGGCGCTGATTGTTCAGCAATTTCATCGGCCACCCGCCGCATGGCGAGCTCCATCGAAACGCCGGATTCCACGCAGATCAGCAGAAGGTCGAGCGCATTCGGCCACGCCCTGCGGATCGACTGCTGACGCTTGGATACGGCGTTGGAGATGAAAATGTTCGGCGCATAAAAACCGACATAAGCACTGGCGATGACCGCCAGAACCCGCATCATGAATGGTTTTTCGGCGAGGTAACCCAGAAAGAAAATATAGAAGGCGCCGACAGCAAGAAACAGGAAGGGCAGGCAAAAGCGGGCGACCAGAAACATGTTGAGTGCGTTTTGAGACCGATAGCCGGCCGACTTCAACCGATTGACGGTATTGTCGTCGACAAGTGCCTTGCGCAGGTTTAAACGCTCAACGAGTTGGCGGACCGACGTATTGTTCTGGGACCGCAGCGATGCTGCCTTGCCACCACTGATCTCGGCATTCAAGCGGACGCGCTCGCGTGCCCGGATGACGTCTCGCTCCGTGGCAACTGACTTCATCCGTTTTCCCAGATTCCCCCGCTCCAAGAAGGGGACTGCTAGCGAATAGAAGGTAGCCAGAACGGCCACTGCCACCAGGAAGGTAACGATGACGTTCGGATTTGTCAGGTTACTGATCATGCCCTCGCTCATGCCGGACCCTTTCCTAAATGTCGAAATTGATCATGTTGCGCATGACCCAGATGCCGATGCTCATCCACACCGCCGAAGCGCCCATAATGAGGTGGCCACGCGGATCGGTGAACAGGATCATCATGTAGTCCGGCGACGTCGTGTAGACCAAGAACGCGACGATGAACGGCAGCGCGCCGATGATACAGGCCGAAGCTTTGGCCTCCATTGATAGCGCCTGGACCTTGGCCTTCATCTTCTTGCGCTCACGCAGTACCTTGGAAAGGTTGCCGAGCGCTTCGGAAAGATTGCCACCAGCCTGCGCCTGAATGGCGATGACAATGGCGAAGAAGTTAACCTCCGGCAGCGGAATGGTGTTGATCATGCGCGCGCAGGCTTCAGGAATATTCAGGCCGACCTGTTGCGCCTCGATGATGCGCTTGAACTCAGTCTTGACTGGCTCCATGCCATCGCTGGCAATCAACCGGATGGCATCATTGAGCGGCAGGCCGGACTTGATCGAACGTACCATGATGTCGAGTGCATTGGGAAATTCGCTAAGAAACGCCTTGGCGCGCCGTTTGATCATGAAACTGATAAACCAGCGCGGCAAGCCGGCGCTGGCAACCAGAAAAATCCCTGCGATGACCGGCAGACCCATCCCCGCAATCAGTGCCAGAAAGCTAGCCGCACCACCGAACACCACACTGGCGATATAAAACTGCGAGATCGAAATCTTGAAGCCGGCCTGGATCAGTCTGACCTTCATGCTCGGCTTTGCCTTGGCCGATTTCTCCTGCTGCTTTTTCTCAAGATCCTTCAACGAATCCTGAACGGACTTTCGCCGTTTCGACATCTCGTTCACGCGGTCGCGGGCAGCCTTGACCTGTACCCTGTCGGTTTCGGCGGATTTGACCTTGCGGACGCGGCTTTCGGCCCTCTTTTCAGTTTCAATGCGTGTGAACAGAATGCCATAGGCGAGCCCCGCCGTCGAAAGCGCGACGAGACCAACGATCGCCAGAATGGTGATGTCTATTCCGAACATGAAGGCCCTCAGTCCTTTTCCATCGAATCGAGCGTCGCAGCCAGCCGTTTATCTTCGTTAAAGTAGCGGGCCCGATCCCAAAAGTGCGGACGGCCAATACCTGTCGACTTGTGCCGGCCGATGATCTTGCCGTTGGCGTCTTCGCCTTCCAGCTCGTAGCGCATCAGGTCCTGCGTGATGATCACGTCACCTTCCATGCCGATCACCTCGGTAATGTGGGTGATACGGCGCGAGCCGTCGCGCAGGCGGGCGGCCTGGATAATGACATCGATGGAACCGGCGATGATTTCACGTACGGTCTTTGCCGGAAGCGTGAAGCCGCCCATGGCGATCATCGATTCCATACGGCTCAGGCATTCGCGCGGTGTGTTTGCGTGGATGGTTCCCATCGATCCATCGTGACCGGTGTTCATCGCCTGCAACAGGTCGAAGACTTCCGGTCCGCGGACTTCGCCGACGATGATGCGTTCGGGCCTCATACGCAGGCAGTTCTTGATAAGGTCCCGCATGGTGATTTCGCCCTCGCCTTCAATATTCGGCGGACGGGTTTCAAGGCGAACCACATGCGGTTGCTGCAGCTGCAATTCAGCCGTGTCCTCGCATGTAATAACGCGTTCTTCCAGATCGATATACCCGGTCAGGCAATTCAGGAGTGTCGTCTTGCCGGAACCGGTACCGCCTGAGATAACGATATTGCAGCGGACGCGGCCGATAATCTGGAGAAGGACAGCACCTTCCGGCGTGATGGCACCGAACTTGACCAACTGGTCAAGCTTCAGCTTGTCTTTCTTGAACTTACGAATAGTCAGTGCCGTGCCATCAATGGCGAGCGGCGGAGCAATGACGTTGACACGGGAACCATCTGGAAGTCGGGCGTCGCAGATCGGTGAGGATTCATCGACGCGGCGGCCGACCTGGGAAACGATACGCTGGCAGATCGATAGAAGCTGCGCATTGTCGCGAAACCGCACTTCGGATTCGATTGTCTTGCCGTTCACTTCGATGAAGGTCTGACCTGCACCATTGACCATGATATCGGCGATGTCGTCGCGCGCCAGAAGCGGCTCCAATGGACCATAGCCGAGAACGTCGTTGCAGATATCCTCGAGCAGTTCTTCCTGCTCGGAGATCGACATCGCAAAATTCTTGATCGTGATGATGTCATTGACGATATCGCGAATTTCTTCGCGTGCGCTCTCATTGTCGAGCTTGGCGAGTTGCGACAGATCGATGGTATCGATCAGCGCCGAGAAGACCTGGGATTTGGTATCATAATAGTCTTCGGTGCGGGCGGTCTTCTTGCGAACTGGCAGTGGAGATGGCTGTGCGCGGGTAACAGGGATCGTCTCGCGAACGGGCTCGGCAAGCACCGGCGCGCTTGGGCGCTCGGCAACCGCCACGGACGCAGCCGGTTGCATGGCGGAACTGATGGACCCACCCTTTCCGAAGCCGTCGTTTCCTCGTTTACCAAACATGCGCTCAATCCGGTTTCGTTTGACTATCAGTTACTTGCGGCCAAGTATCCCGAGAATTTTGCCAAGACCGCCATTTTTGGCTTTTTTGGCTGTTGCCCGGCCGGTCAGGAGATGAGCCAGCTGCGAGAAGGTTTCGGCCGTCGGCGCTTTCTTGTCGATCTCGGCAATCATTCGGCCGCTGTTGGCGGCATTCCCGAACAGGACCACGTCGAACGGGATAATGGCGACGGGCTCGATCTCGAGGGAATCGCAGAAATCACCGGGCGATATTTCAGGCCGTTTCGGCAAGCCAACCTGATTGAGCACCAGATGCGGCGTCTTGTCGTTCGGCCGGATCTTCTTCAGTGAATCAAACAGGTTCTTGGCATTGCGCAGGTTGGCCAGATCGGGCACGGCGGTGATCACAACCTCATCCGCCTCAGCCAGCACCGTCCGGGTCCAGTCGGACCATTGGTGTGGCACATCGAGTACCGAAACTGGGGCGTTGCGCAGTAGGATTTCCATCAATGGCTGGAAGGCCGTCGCATCGAAGTCATAGGGCCGATCCAGCATCGACGGCGCAGCGAGCAGCGACAGGCGCTCGGAACATTTCGTCAAAAGCCGGTCAAGGAACACTTCATCGAGCCGCTCCGGGGAAAAAACCGCCTCGGAAATGCCCTGCGGCGGGTCCTGATCGAAATTGATGTTGGCGGTGCCATAGGGGAGATCGAGATCGGCCAGCACCACTTCGGTTGAAAACAGGTTGGAGATGCCCCAGGCGCAATTATGCGCCAGCGTCGAAGAACCGACACCACCCTTGGCACCGATGAAGGCGATGCTGCGCCCCAGCGGTTCGGCATCCGGATCGACGAAGATCGCCGAAATTGCGCCAAGCACGTCGGACATGGCGACCGGCGAAACGATGTATTCGGAGATGCCGTTGCGGATCAGGTCGCGATAGAGCGGGATATCGTTGTAACGGCCGATGATGATGACCTTGGTGCTGGGATCGCAGACGGCCGCTAGCGGCGCCAGTTCCTGCATCAGCAGACGTGGTTCCGTTGCCGTTTCAATAATGATCAGATTGGGCGTCGGTGTCGTAGAGAACATGTTCGCAGCAGCAGTGATCGAACCGCTGTTGATCCTGAACGTGACCTTGCTCATTCGGCGGTCCTGACCACACCGCTCCATCACCCGCTGCAAAGCCTCCGTCTCGCAGAAGGCATGGACGGATATCCGCGGAAGCGGCCGCAGATGGTCGACTTCGCTCGGGCGAGCGGCATCGGAAAAGGCATCCGGTTCACCCGATGCGGTCTCAATCTTGTAGTCAATCGTGCTCATGGTGCTATCCCTTCAAACCGCTCAGATGTGTCAGTTGAAGTTGATTGTGGGGCCAGGCTCGCCGCTGCCGGAGTCTATTCCGCGGTAGTCGCTGATCACCTTGCCGCGCTGAACGGCATCGATCGGCGACATGGCGCGCGGGCCGAGCAGATCCAGCGGATTGGCAATCTGTGCCGCAAGGTTAGCCTGGCTCGAGCAGCCGAAGTTCTCGTAATTCTTGTTCTGGACTGTGTTGGCGACCAGATCTTTTGGCCAGTTGCCGCAAGGGGCGGTCTTGGCAGTAATCGCCGTATAGCTCAGCCGCACCGGCGCTGCGTCGCCATAGGGATCGGCCTGATAACTGACCTCGATCAACCGGCTTGCCGGTATCCCTCCCCCGACGAGGACACCTCGGATTTCCTTGCGCAATGATGAGACAGACTCGGCGTTGGCAGACCCGCGCGGCAGCATAATCTGCACCGTACCCGTCGCGGAATTGGTATAGCCCTGCGCGAAGCCACGAATGACGTCGCGCGCGCCTTTGGTCAGGTGCCTGTCACTGGAACCGACTGGCACATCGATCGTGTGTTCCGCTTCGGCGATCACGATCGGGTGACGTGTCCGGTAATCGTCGGGCAGAGCTCCCGTGGACATGTTGTCCCGGTTGGCGCAGCCGGAAAGGCTTGTCCCGGCAACGAGCAAAACGCCAATCGCCAGCAGGCGTGCGAGACGGACCGGGCCTGCAAAAGTATTTGGCCGCATGAGCATGTGCCTTTTCATATCGCGGTTCAGGATGATGGTCGTTGTCATGTCCGCTCCCGCCTACTTGTAAATGAAGCCGACATTGCCGTGATACTGCCCGGTGGGGGCGGCCTGACGGGTGCCGTAGATGCGATTGACTTCACCGAGGAATGCGCTGGACAGGTCATCGGTCGGATTGAAATTGTCATCCGGACGCGACAGGGCGCTACGCGCGACCGGCTGAACCAGGTAAGGCGTCGCGATGATGACCAGTTCGGTCTCGTTGCGAATGAAATCCTTCGAGCGGAACAGCGTGCCGAAAATCGGGATTTTCGAGGCACCGGGAAGACCCGACATAGCCTGGCGGATATCGTCCTGCACAAGACCACCGATCACGATGGAGCCGCCGGACGGAAGCTCGACGCTGGTCGATGCCTTGCGGCGGCGGATCGACATGTAGGTCTGGCCAGGAATATTGATCGCATTTGCGTTTACGACCGACCCCTCGAACGTTGGTTCAGAAACCTCAGTTGAAATTTCCAGACTGATGCGGCCCGGCCCCAGAACGACAGGTGTGAAATCCAGCCCGATACCATATTCAACGGTTTCCACGGTTCTCTTCAGCGCACCCTTTTCGTCAACTTCCTGCTCGGATGGCAGTCGATATTCGCCACCGACGGAGAAGCTGGCCTTTTTTCCGGAAATTGCCGTCAGGCTGGGTTCGGCCAGAGTACGCATGACGCCGGCCTGCTCCATCGCGTTGAAATAGCTGCTGAAGCCCATGGAACCCGACCCGATGGCGCCACTGATCTGGGATGCAAACGCGTTGACCGCGTTGCCGAGGTTTGACGGGTTGCGGAAGGTGATGCCGTTTCCGCTGGTCGAACTCTTGATCGAGCCGCTAAAGCCAAGCTGCTTGAGCACCTGGCGCGAGACTTCGGCCACCGTCACCTTGAGCATCACCTGGTCTTCACCATCGATCCGGAGAAGATTGACGATCTGCGAAACCTGACGGCGCTCGGCAAAGATGTCCGCGTCACCGTTGTTGCCCTGGGCGGTGATATTGCGTGTTGTCGCCTCACCACCCTTGATAAAGGCCTGCGCAAGCTCCTCTACCCGGGTCGAGTCCAACGGTGTGCGAACAGTGCCTGTTAGGACGATGTTGTCAGAGATGATTTCAACCTTGATATCGGAATCGGGCAGAAAACGCCTGAGATTGGCTTCCAAGCCGGAAATATCGCGTTCAATCTCCAAGTCGAGGCTGACGATTTCCTCGCCGCCCGGACCGAACACAAATATATTGGTTTGGCCGACCGCTTTTCCGAAAAGATAGATACGGCGGGAGGTTCGTGTGACAGCATCCGCCAATCCTGGATCTGCAACAAGTATGTCATGCGCGTCCCTCGGCAGATCGACAACCACCGCCTTGTTCAGCCCTATCTTGATGGTCTTCTTGACGCCTGGTCCGCTATCGACGATGCGCACCAGCGACTGTGAAGCCGCCTCAGCGACAAAAGTCCCGGCCGGCAAGCCCGAAAAAGCGAGGCAAAAAGCCAGTCCGCCTGCGACAGAGCTCCGAAATTTATTTTCGATCCGCTTCACGTTCCGCTCCCGCATCATTTCGCCTGCCCCATGGATGAGCTTTCGTCGCTCTTGACGATAGAGCCCGATTTGATGACCTGAATGGATGGCCGCCCCTCGCCACTCAACAGATAGTCGGCCCCGATCGTATCCGGCTCCTGCGCGTCGGCGATGCTGCGCAGCACCAGCGACAGGCGTTCCGCCATCTGCTGGGCCACCGTCATAACCTTCGACTGGTCCGGGGTCAGTTCCAGTGTTGCAGTCGTACCGACCACGGACTTGGACCCGTCTTCCTTTTCCTCAACCTGCTGGTCGATGGCGAGCACGCGGACATTGCTGAGCACGGTTTCCGTCAGGAAATTATCCTGGTTCTTGCGGACCATGATGACATCGACGCGGTCGTTCGGCAGGATAAAACCGCCGGCGCCGGTCGCAACGGTAATTTCGGTAGCGACCGCACGCTTGCCGGCTGGCAAAAGCGACGACATGATCCGGCTCGACGAATCAGCCATCTTTTCTTGACGCACCGGTTCGCCATTAAAAATCGGCAGGCGGACGACGACGCCCTGAAGATCGGCGACTGCGTTCGGACGGAGATCTTCAGTAATCAGGCCTTCGACGACACCGTCCTTGGGCCAGGAGATCCAGTGCACGGCATCCGGATCAAGTCTCGACCCCACCGGCAGGCTCTTGCTGGCGACCAGAACGTTGACGGTCGGTTCGCGTTCGATCACCGGCTCGGCTGTGCTGGTGACGGTTCTGCCACTCGTCAGCTTAAGTGCCAGGAATCCTGCCAGCCCTGCCGATGCAACAGCCACTGCCAGAATAATAACGCGCACCGGTTTCATGATCTTTCCCTGCAGCCCGAGAATATGCTCGCTGCAGATTGATCAGGAATTGGTGTAATTATAGTTAACGGACCACTTACATTCGTGGTTAATAAACAATGCTCTTCAAATGCGCTCGTGCAACACGACAGCGAAGCCTCGTCTTATGAGCGACTGGCTCACAACGATCCGAAGATATTAACGCATCTGCCCCAGCGCAACCTGCATAAGAGGCGACGACGGATAAGCAAAGAACGCACCAAAGCCGATTGCGATGCCGTACGGGACCTTCGTTGCGGTCAGCAGAAGCTGCGGAACCGGGAGCCCATACATCAGGATCGCGTCTTCCTGCTTGCGCATAACCAGAATGGCAAGAGTTAGCACTCCGCCAAAGATCGACACCCAGGTGATGAATTCTATTAGGGAACTGTTAAATCCGAACCAGACAGCACTCGCAGTCAAGAGTTTGGCATCGCCCCCGCCCATAATATTGAATGCAAAAAGAGTGAAGCATGCCGTGAATACAACTAGACCGGCAATAATGTGCATACCAATTGACGCGAAGTTTAAACCCGCGAAAGGTGCGACAATCAGGAAAGAACCCAGCAGTATGGCTGAGATGCGATTTGGGATCGTCATCGTGAACAGATCGGAGAATGCGGCAAAGGCCAGACACAACGGGAAAATCACAAAAATAGCTGCTTCAGTCATGACGTCTTCCATTAATTCGTGTGTGACTGGGGAAGTTTATCGAACTTTCGTTACCGAATACCGACCGGCCTAAAGCACCTTGAACCGATATTTTTCGTATTGAACCGTACATCCACTGAATTGACAAAGGCTGCCCTGTCACCAGAGGCAGCCTTTGATCAATATGCGGCAAATTCTATATTAAGGAGCCAGCGTCATCTTGGTGCTTAGAGCGGTGAACTGGCCGTTGATCTTGGTGCCGAGCGCCGTGGCACCGGTGATGAGGGCTACGGAGATCAGGGCGGCGATCAGGCCGTACTCGATAGCGGTCGCGCCAGACTCATCCTTCATGAAACGTGCAAAAATCTTGGTCATGGTATCTCTCCTACTTCACTTGTTTGTTCAGCACTTCCGCCAACTGTTTCCGTTGATCGGATGGCCAGAACCTACAGAACGTGAATTTCAATTCGCTTAAGGAAAAGAGTTACCGGCGCGTTAACAGTTGACCCCGGTTTTCCATGGTTAAAAACTCAACAACGTAAAGTATAAAATGCCATATTTTTGCGATCGTTCTTTAGAGTCCGCGATACAGGCATAGCGAACGCCTTTAAGCGTTGGCGATCGCAGCGATTTAACGCTTCATTCACCAAAACAGTGGATGCTATGAGTATCGCATCATCAGGAAACAGCCATGAATTTGCAAATCACAGCCATCGGCGTCCGGTTGCTGACTGCGGCCTTCGCAATTCTGGTTTCCATCGGTTCGTTTTCCGCGTCTCCGGCCCGTGCTGCCGATGAAATGCTGAACGTCTTCATGAACCAGGCGCGCGTGCTCAAACTCGACCGGCCGGTCAGCAAGGTCATCATCGGCAATTCTGACGTCGCCGATGCCACGGTTGCCGATGCAAAGACCATCGTGCTGACAGGGCGCTCTTTCGGAACGACGAACCTTGTCATTCTCGATATTGACGGAAATGCCATCGTCGACGAACGCATTCTGGTCTCAATCGACGAAGGAAATACCGTGCGTGTGTTTCGCCAGACAGTCCGCTCCGTATTGTCCTGCACACCCAACTGCGAAGAGCATGCAACGCAAAAGACGACTATTGCAAACTGAAGAGCCGCGTCACCGCGCAATGCGCGCGGACACGATGAGCACCAGAGATACAGATGTAGACCTCACGATAGGGGGCCAAATCTGGCCGCCAATCCTTATCATCTGGTAAGTGTTTCCATTCAAATTATTGTCGTCATTGCATACGAAATATCAACAGTCGCTTCCTAATATGCCTCATCCTAGGGCGCATTGCGGATGGCGAAATGTTCAACACACATAATGAAGATGTGACGGGCGGTCAGGTTGACGAGCCTGCGCAGAATAAACGCAATCGAGGCCTGCTCCGGCGTCTGTTCAAAGACAAATCCGGCACATCGGCAATTGAATTTGCGCTTCTCGCCCTGCCGTTCATGGTGGTCATTTTCGCCTCGCTCGAAACCTTTGCGGCATTCACGGGAGAGCAACTTCTCGCCAACGCCACGGAGACGATGGCCCGCAAGGTGCGAACCGGCGAGATCACCTCATCGACGTCCCAGGAAGACTTCCGCAAAGCCTTTTGCGCCGAGATTTCAGTTCTTATGACTTGCTCTGCAACCGAAGCCAAAACGCCATCGAAACTGTTTATCGATGTACGAAGCTTTGCGGATTTCTCCAAAATTCCAAGCACTCTGCCGCGGAAGAATGGTGATCTTGACACGAGCGGCTTTGCGTTTGCCCCAGGCGGGCCGACGACGATCACCATCGTGCGCGCCTACTATCGCTGGGAAGTCATCACCGATCTCGTGCGCCCCTACATCACCAATTTACGTCCTGCCGGTAGCAGCATGCCGAAAGACTATTTGATGGTGGCAACGGCCGCCTTCCGCACCGAAAGCTACTGAGGAACAAGCCATGAAGGCTATGCGATATCATAAAGCGTTGCTCTCCTTGAAACTGGACACTTTCAGCGCTTTTTGGCGTGACCGGAAAGGCACGGGCGCAATCGAGTTTGCCATCATCGCTCCCTTGCTGATCATGACCTATATCGGCTGTTTTGAAATCTCGGTCGGCTTCAACGTGTCCCGGAAAGTATCGCGCGCGTCTAGCACGGTCGCAGATGTGCTGACACAGATGGGAAACGTCGATAAAGCCAGTCTCGACGGGATGAAAGCCGTTGCAAAAAGCGTCATGTCACCATTCGAGTTGAATGACCAAGGATACACACTGAAAATGACCGGCATCAAGATGACCGGCCCAGGCGTCGGCGTCGTATCCTGGTCGTATGATCAGGCTGGCACTGCGCCCTATCAAGCTGGATCAAGCGTTAAAATGCCGAGCGATATTTCTGCCGTGAACACCTTCATTGTGCGATCGGAGCTGGTTGTTCCGCACGAAATACTGCTCTTTGCGCCGGGGCTCTCCAAAAGCACGGTGAATAGCATCAACATTTCCAACACCTCCTATTTCCGCCAGCGCATTGGCAGCGAAATAAAATGCAGTGACTGCCCAACCTTCAAATAAGAAGGTCACTGCCACGGCTTAACAGAAATCTCACAACCATTTGCAATATGCACGCCGTCAGAGTAATTCTGCGCACTTTCGCCTTCGCTGGGACTGCGTTGGATAAAGAGTTTTAGTTGTTCTGGGTGGTTCATGGCGCGTGCCTTTCTGTTCGTTCTTGATTCCTTCGGCATCGGCGGCGCGCCGGACGCGACCGAATTTGGCGATGATGGCGCCGATACACTTGGCCATATTGCCGAATTCTGCGCTGCCGGAGCTGGCGACAGGGCGGGGCTGCGGGATGGACCGCTGATGCTTCCCAACATGTCGGCACTCGGTCTGCTGCATGCTGCAAAACTTGCCAATAAACGCCTGCCTGCGGGCATGTCTCTGCCGGAGCGCGTGTTCGGGCTTTACGGCGCTGCAAGCGAAGTCTCGCGCGGCAAGGACACACCGTCAGGCCACTGGGAAATCGCCGGAACGCCCGTCACTTTCGATTGGGGCTATTTCCCTGCAGAAGGCGACGCCTTCCCGGCCGAACTGATCGAATCGATCTGCCGTGAAGGCGAAGTGCCTGGTATTCTTGGCAATTGCCATGCCTCGGGCACCGATATCATCGCCCAATATGGCGAAGAGCACATGCGGACAGGCAAGCCGATCTGCTACACGTCGTCGGACTCGGTTTTCCAGATCGCTGCACACGAACAGTCCTTCGGTCTCGAGCGGCTGCTCGAATTCTGCCAGACGGTCCGACGGCTGCTCGACGACTACAATATCGGCCGCGTCATTGCCCGGCCCTTCGTCGGCGCGACGCCCAAGGATTTCGTGCGCACCGGAAACCGACGCGACTATTCCGTGCTGCCGCCGGAACCGACGCTTCTCGACAGGCTGACGGAGGCGGGGCGCACCGTGCACGCTGTCGGCAAGATCGCCGACATCTTCGCCCATCAGGGCATCGGCCGGATGATCAAAGCGAATGGCAATATGGAGCTGTTCGAGGCGACGCTGAAAGCCATGGACGAAGCCGAAGACGGTGATCTTGTTTTCACCAATTTTGTCGATTTCGACATGCTCTACGGTCATCGCCGCGACGTGCCGGGTTATGCTGCCGCCCTTGAGGCCTTCGACCAGCGGCTGCCTGATCTGGACCGCAAGCTGAAACCCGGCGACATCGTCATCCTGACGGCCGACCATGGCTGCGATCCGACCTGGCGCGGCACCGACCATACCCGTGAACGCGTCCCGATCCTCGTCTTCGGTCCCGACATCCGCACCCGTTCGATCGGCGTGCTGCCAAGCTTTGCCTGGATCGGCGAGACGATTGCCAAACATCTGGGCCTTCCACCGGGCCTCCATGGGAGAAGTTTTCTGTGACCGCATATCTGAAAAAGGCCGAGCTGCATTGCCACATTGAGGGTGCGGCGCAACCGGCGCTCGCCCTGATCATGGCCAAGAAATATAATGTCGATATCGGCGGCATCATCAAGGACGGGGCGTATGTCTGGGCAAATTTCAGCGAATTCCTGAAATGCTATGACGCCGTTGCCGAGCTTTTCCGGACAGAAGAAGACTATGCGCTTCTGGCCGAGACCTATCTGACGGAGCTGGCAGCAGCTGGCGCGATCTACAGCGAGATCATCGTTTCCCCTGATCACGGCAATACGATCGGCAGCGGCAGCGACGCCTATATTCGCGGCCTTGCCGCCGGTATTGGCGCAGCCAAGGAAAAGACCGGCATCGAAGGCCGGATGATCATCACCATCATCCGGCATATGGGTCCGGAAGCGGCGGAGCGGACGGCGCTCTATGCGGCCAAGCGTGAACATCCGCTGGTCACCGGCTTCAACCTTGCCGGCGACGAGCGCATGCATACGGTCGCCGACTTCTCCCGTGCCTTCGATATCGCCCGGGATTGCGGGCTGGGCCTGACCATCCATGCCGGTGAGATGGCCGGTGCCTTCAGCGTCCGCGCTGCGCTCGATCACGTGCGGCCGTCACGCATCAGCCACGGTGTGCGTGCCATCGAGGACGCCGATCTCGTCAAGCGGATCGCCGATGAAGGCGTTGTGCTCGAAACGTGCCCAGGCTCCAACGTGTCCCTGCAGGTCTTTCCGGACTTTGCCTCGCATCCGCTACGTGCGCTTCATGAGGCCGGCTGCCGGGTGACGCTGAATTCGGACGATCCGCCGTTCTTTCATACGTCGCTGAAGCAGGAATACGAGATCGCTTCGCAGGTAATGGGTTTCTCCGATGAGCAGATCAACGGCATGACACGCACGGCGATCGAGGCCGCCTTTGTCGATGAGCCGACACGCGCGCGCTTGCTCGCTGCTCTTTAAGCCGCACGGGCTGGGGATGACGTGGTAAAGCAACGCTCAGGCCTTGCGGCATCTCGCCTTTCCGTGAAAAAAGGATTTAAAATCCAGATCCCGCAGGAGGGCTTGGCCATGGACGGCGTTACAGTCATCAATCACCCGCTTGTTCAACACAAGCTGACCATCATGCGCAAGAAGGAGACCTCGACAGCGGGGTTCCGCCGCTTGCTGCGCGAAATCTCCACGCTGCTCTGCTACGAGGTCACCCGCGACCTCGAGCTGACGATGGAAACCATCGAGACGCCGATGGAGACTATCCAGGCACCGGTTCTCGAAGGCAAGAAGCTGGTTTTCGCGTCCATCCTGCGTGCTGGTAACGGCCTGCTCGAAGGTATGCTGGAACTGGTCCCCTCCGCCCGCGTCTCGCATGTCGGCGTCTACCGTGACCATGAAACGCTGGAAGCCGTTGAGTACTATTTCAAGGCACCGGAAAGCCTGTCCGAACGGCTGGTGATCGTCGTCGATCCGATGCTGGCGACCGGCAATTCCTCGATTGCCGCCATCGACAAGCTGAAGGAGCGCGGCGCGAAGAACCTGCGCTTCCTCTGCCTGCTGGCCGCCCCGGAGGGCATCAAGAATTTTCAGGCGGCCCATCCGGATGTGCCGATCTTCACCGCATCGATCGACAGCCATCTCAACGAGCAGGGCTATATCGTGCCCGGTCTCGGCGATGCCGGTGACCGGATGTACGGCACGAAGTAAGGTCAAACGGCCGGTCTGACACATTCTCGACAGGCAGCCGGCCGAACAGAAACTTGCCAGTTCCTTAACCAGTTTCCCAACTCTGCACGTAGCCGCCGGAAAACCCGGCGGCTTTTTGCATCCTGTTAGTAGGCCTCGTGCTTAACTGCGGATAATTTTCTTGGTGTGGAGTATGATCAATGCTGGTTCGTATGGCTGTCTTTGCCGGAGGCATCGTTGCCGCCGCCATGGTGCTGCCGGGCCTTGCCACGTCCTATCTTGCGCGTCCGCAGACCGACGCTCCGGCCGAAACCACCCAGGCCAGTCCGGCGAAGTATGCCAGCAGCAAGGGTGTCATCATGCAACCGGGTCCAGGGGGACATTTCCTCGGTACCTTCACCATCAATGGACGCAAGGCCGATGGTATGGTCGATACCGGTGCCAGCATGATCGCCATCAATATATCGACGGCGCGGAGACTGGGCATTTCGACAGGATCCCTCTCCTTCAATGCCAGAGCCAATACCGCAAACGGCGTCGTCAAGGGCGCTACCGTCATGCTCGATCGCGTCGAGATTGGTACGATTACCGTCAAGGACGTCGAGGCGATGGTTTTGCCCGACAAATCGCTGTCGGGCATGCTGGTCGGCATGAGTTTTCTCAACAAGCTCTCGTCCTACCGGGTCGAGAACGGGGCGTTGCACCTTACCCGCTGATTTTGGAAACAATCACCGGTCGCTCAGGCAACGCGTCGTCACCGATCGTATAGATGTGCTGCAGGCGGGCGCGCGCCTTCAACGCCTGATCCTCGTTCGGCGCATGGACAAAAGCGAAGGGCTCGCCCTTTTCGACCTTGCTTCCAAGCGGTTTCAGACTGCTGAAGCCGACCCGGTGATCGATGGCTTCGTCCGGCCTTGTGCGACCGCCACCGAGTGCAATGACTTCCATCCCGACATCGCGGGCATTGCAGGATTGAAGATAACCGTCACGTGTCGCTTCGACGGGGAGAATGACCGGCGCCTTGACCAGATAGGCCAGCGGACGTTCGATGAAATCACCCGGCCCGCCCAGCATATGGACCATGCGGCCAAAGCGCTCCAGCGCAGCACCCGACTGCAATACCCGCCGGGCAAGATCGGCGCCCTCCGTGGGGCTGGCTGCAAAACCGGAGGTCATCAGCATTTCGGCAGCAAAGGTCATCACCACGGCTTCCAGGCGGGTTCCAGCTTTTTCTCCACGCAGAAAGGCGACGCAGTTTTCGATTTCAACGGCATTGCCGGCCGCATCCGCCAGCGGCTCGTTCATGTCGGTGATCAGCGCCGTCGTCTTCACGCCCGCACCATTGGCGACGCCAACCAGCGAACGGGCCAGCGTCTCAGCCTCCTCCAGTCCGACCATGAAGGCGCCATTGCCGATCTTGACGTCGAGCACCAGCGACTGCAGGCCGGCGGCGAGTTTCTTCGACAGGATCGAGGCGGTGATCAGCGGTACGGAATCGACCGTCGCCGTCACGTCACGAATGGCGTAAAGCCGCCGGTCGGCAGGCGCGAGGTCGGCAGTCTGGCCGATAATGGCGCAACCTGCTTTCTGAACGGTCCGGCGAAACAGTGCTTCGGACGGCTTGATATCGTAGCCCGGGATCGATTCCAGCTTGTCGAGCGTGCCGCCGGTATGACCGAGGCCCCGGCCGGAAATCATCGGCACGGCAAGCCCGCATGCGGCAACGATCGGTGCGAGCATCAGGGAGACATTGTCGCCAACGCCGCCGGTCGAGTGCTTGTCGGCGATAGGGTGGCCGATATCCGCCCAGGATAGCACATCGCCGCTGTCGCGCATGGCAAGCGTCAGCGCCACGGTTTCCTCAAGGCTCATGCCGGAGAACCACACAGCCATGGCGAAGGCCGCCACCTGTCCCTCGGAGATCGATCCATCCGTCAGGCCACGGATAAAGCTGGCGATATCCACTGTGTCCAGCGCTTCACCGTTCCGCTTTCGCCGGATGACCTCCTGCGGGATCATGATCAATAGGCCGTCGCGCCAGCGACAGGCTCGCGGCCATCAAGCACCGACAGGATATCGCCGAGCAGGCCGGAGGCACCGAAGCGGAACGTCGATGGCATCGGCCAGTCCGGGCTATGGATCGTGGCGGCAAGGTTGAGGTAGAGGCGGGCGTCACCGACGGTGCGCACGCCTCCGGCCGGCTTGAAGCCAACCTTGCGGCCGCTTTCGCGGATGCAGGTCAGCATGATATCCGCAGCCTCCAGCGTCGCGTTGACAGCGACCTTGCCTGTCGATGTCTTGATGAAATCGGCGCCTTCCTGGATGGCGATGTGGGACGCATTGCGGATCAGGCCACGATCCTTCAATTCTCCAGCTTCCAGAATGGTCTTCAGCAGGACGGGCGCCGGGCAAGCCTTCCTTACCTCGGAAATCATCGTGCGCACGGCCTGTTCGTCGCCCGCCATGAAGGCGCGATAGGGGATGACCAGATCGATCTCGTCGGCGCCATCGGCAATCGCCTGCTGCGTTTCAGCGACGACGGTTTCAACCGGCAGTTCACCGGAGGGGAAATTGACCACGGTGGCAATCTTCACTGCGCTGTTGGCCCCAAGAATTTCGCGCGCCTGAGCGACGAAACGCGGCCAGATGCAGATAGCCGCGGTATGTCCATGCGGCGTGCGTGCAGAAGCGCAGAGTTTGACAATCGCCTCCGGCGTGCAGTCGTCCGTCAGGTCGGTGAGATCCAGTAAGGACAGCGCAAGGGCGGCTATCTGACGATTGGAAGCTTCGAGCATCATGGGGTCCGTCCATTTCTAGATCGCGATCAATCGTGAGCGGAGCTGCGGCCGGTCACGAACGGTTGTTCTATACGCTTGAGACGGTCGCGCAAACCCGTCTTGCGCGCTGCCAGAGGCGCGAAAGCCTGATCAGCCTATGCCGAAATCATTTCTGCAAGGATTGAAGCCAGCCGCCGGCCGCCGATGGGGGCCATGTCCTTGGTCTCGTGATGACTGAGTTCGCCACCTGTCATGCCCGCACCGAAATTGGTGATGACGGAGGCGGCGGCAACCTTCAGGCCGAAGAACCGGGCGAGAATGACTTCCGGCACGGTCGACATCCCCACCGCATCGGCGCCGAGAATGCGGGCCATGCGGATTTCCGCCGGTGTTTCGAAATTCGGGCCGGAAAACCACATATAGACGCCGGAACCGAGCGGAATATCCAGTTTGATCGCTGCGGCGCGCATGCGCTCCGTCAATTCCGGATCATAGGCTGATGTCAGGCCGACGAAACGGTCGTCGCTGTCAAGGCCGATCAGCGGGCTGGTGCCGGAGAAATTGATGTGATCGGTGATCTGCATCACCGAGCCCGGCGGCAGGTCTTCGCGCAACGAGCCTGCGGAGTTGGTGAGAATCAGCGTCTCGACGCCCAGTGCCTTCAGCGTTTCGATCGGCGTGCGCATCGCATTGGCATCACCCCGTTCATAGAAATGCACCCGGCCGGACAGAACGATCACCGGGGCGCCGCCGATTTTACCTGCTACCAGTTCACCGGCATGGCCCGATACGGCGCTGACCGGAAAGCCTGGAATGTCGGCATAGGAAATCCGTACGGGATCAGCCACAGCTTCGACCAGCGATCCGAGGCCGGAGCCGAGCACGATGCCGTAACTGGGCGACAGGCCGGCAAGCCTGGCCTTCAGCATATCCGCAGCGGCCGTCATCCGAGGATCTCGGTTTCGAAGGAATGCGGCAGCAAGTCCGAGAGAGCGAGTGTCTTCTTTACGCCGGTCTCGTCGCAGAGATAGATGCGGGTGCTGGCGCCGGAAAACTCGGCAAGCCGCTGACGACAGCCCCCACAGGGCGGGCAAAGAGCCAGTTTCTCGGCAATGACGGCGACCTCGAGGATCTTGCGCTGGCCGGCCATGACCATATGGCTGATCGCCGTCGTTTCGGCGCACCAGCCCTCCGGAAAGGACAGGTTCTCGATATTGGCGCCCGTATAGATCTGGCCATCCTCGGCGCGGATGGCAGCGCCGACAGGGAATTTCGAATAGGGCGCATGGGCTTTCGCCATGGCCTTGCGGGCTGCCTCGAAAAGTTCGTTTTCCATGGTCAGCGCTCCTTCACATAGGGTACACCACCTGCCTTGGGCGGGATCGCCTTGCCGATGAAACCAGCAAGCAGGATGACCGTGAGGATATAGGGCAGTGCCTGCATCAATTGTACCGGCACCTGACCGATCAGCGGCAACGGATTGCCCTGCAGACGAATGGCAAAGGCATCAAGGAAGCCGAACAGCAAACAGGCCAGCATGATATTCAGCGGGCGCCACTTGGCAAAGATCAACGCGGCAAGCGCGATATAGCCCTTGCCCGCCGTCATACCCTTGACGAACCCGGCGCTCATGGCGAGCGACAGATAGGCCCCCGCAAAGCCGCAGAGAATGCCGCAGCAGATCACCGCCCGGTAGCGCAGCCAGATCACCGAAATACCGGCGGTATCGACGGCACTCGGATTTTCGCCGACGGCGCGAAGGCGCAGGCCGAAGCGGGTGCGGTAAAGGATCCACCAGCTGAACGGCACCAGCGCGAAGGCGACATAGGTCAGGATGAAATGGCCGGATAGCAATTCGGAATAGATCGGCCCGAGAAACGGCACGTCCCTGACTGCATCGGCAAACGGCAGGGTCACCGTCTGGAAGCGGGCATCGCCGGAAAGGGCCGGCGTGCGGCCGCCCTGGCGGAACCAGGCTTCGCCGAGAATGACTGTGGAACCCGCAACGATGAAGTTGATGGCAACGCCGGAGACGATCTGGCTGCCGCGCTGGGTGATCGAGGCATAGCCATGCACCAGCGACAGCAGCACGGAGATGAGGACGGCGGCCAACAGGCCCATCATCACATTGCCGGTGACGGCAGCGACGGCACCGGCGGCAAAGGCGGCGCCGAGCATCTTGCCTTCAAGGCCGATGTCGAACACCCCTGCCCGCTCGGTGAACAGGCCAGCGAGCGCTGCGAAAATCAGCGGAACGGAAACGCGGATGGTCGATTCAAGGATCGCGATGATCGTGTGGAAAAGATCCATGGCTCAGGCTCCCCTTGTCTGCGCGGCGGCTACAGAGCGGCGGCCGATACTGGCGAAGGCGCGGCCGATGGCCGGGCGGAACATGTTTTCGAGCGCCCCGGCAAAGAGGATGACCAGACCCTGGATGATGACGATCATGTCACGCGAGATGGCCGGCATTTCAAACGAGATCTCGGCGCCGCCCTGATAGAGCATACCGAACAGGACAGCGGCCGGAATGATACCGGCCGGATGCGACCGGCCCATGAGCGCCACCGCGATGCCGACGAAACCGGCACCCTGCACGAAGTCCAGCTGCATGCGGTATTGCTCACCCATGATCGGATTGAGCGCCATCATGCCGGCGAGACCACCGGAGATCATCATGACGATGATGGTCATGCGAGCCTCACCGATGCCGGCATAGCGCGCCGCCGACGGGCTGTGGCCCATGGTCCGCATTTCGTAGCCGAGCTTGGTGCGCCAGATCAGCACCCAGACCCCGAAGGCTGCGAGAAGAGCCAAAAGGAAGGAGACATTGAACGGCGAATTACCGAGATTGAGCCCGAAGATCGACATCAACCAGTCCAGCTTCGGCAGCTGCCCGCCCGCCTCGAAGGTGCGGGTCTGCGGCGCCATCTGGCCGAGCGGCTTCAGCACCTTGGTCAAGAGATAGACCATGAGGCTGGAGGCGATGAAATTGAACATGATGGTGGTGATGACCACGTGGCTGCCGCGCTTGGCCTGCAGCCAGCCGGGCAGGAAGGCCCACATCGCGCCAAAAGCGGCCGAACCGATGATTGCCAGCGGGAACACCACGAACCAGGGCATGGTCTTGTCGAGCCAGAGACAGGCAAGGGCCACGCCGATGCCACCAATATAGGCCTGACCTTCGCTGCCGATATTGAATAGGCCAGCATGGAAGGCAACGGCAACCGACAGGCCGGTGAAGATGAAGGTCGTGGCGTAATACAGCGTGAAGCCGATATATTCGCCCCGGCCAAAGGCGCCGTTGATCATGTGATAGGCGGCCTTCAGCGGATTTTCGCCGACCAGAAGCACGACGAGACCAGCCACCATGAAGGCGACGATCAGGTTGACCAGCGGGATCAGGCCGTATTCGGCCCAGGCCGGCAGTTTTGCGTATGGATTGCTCATTCGGCGGCCTCCTTGCGGCCTTCGACACCGGCCATCAACAGGCCGAGTTCCCCTTCGGTCGCATCAGGATCGCGCTCGCCGACGACACGGCCGGCAAACATGACGATGATACGGTCGGACAGGGCGCGGATTTCATCGAGTTCGACGGAGACAAGCAGGACAGCCATGCCCTGATCCCGCATTTCGATGATCCGCTTGTGGATGAATTCGATGGCGCCGACATCGACGCCGCGCGTCGGCTGGCCGATGATCAAAACGTCCGGCCCACGCTCCATTTCGCGCGCTAAAACGATCTTTTGCTGGTTGCCGCCGGAGAAATTTGCCGTTTTCAGCCGCGGATTAGGCGGTCTGATATCGTATTTCTTGATCTTTTCCTCGGCATCCGCCTGGATTGCCTTGGTGTTGAGGAAGACACCCTTGAGATAACGCTTGTCGTGGTGATAGCCGAGAATACCGTTTTCGGCCTCTTCGAATTTCAGCACGAGACCGACATGGTGGCGGTCTTCAGGCACATGCGCGAGACCCCTGTCGCGCAGGTCGCGCGGATCGACATGGGCGGTGACATCGATCGGCTGGCCATTGAGCAGCACCTTGCCGCCGAGCGCCCTGCGGATACCGGAGATCGCTTCCAGCAGTTCGGACTGGCCGTTGCCCGCCACACCCGCAATGCCGACGATTTCGCCGGCGCGCAGGTTGAAGGAGACGTTGTCGACCATGGTGACGCCACGGCCATCGCGCACCGTCAGGTTTTCGACCGCGAGCTTCACTTCACCCGGATTGGCAGCGCCCTTTTCGACCCGCAGCAATACGCGGCGGCCGACCATCAGTTCGGCCAGTTCCTCGACCGAGGTTTCCTTGGTCTTGCGGGTCGCCACCATCTCGCCGCGGCGCATGACGGAGACCTCGTCGGTGATTGCCATGATCTCGCGCAGCTTGTGGGTGATGAAGATGATCGTCTTGCCCTGGTCCTTCAGCTGGCCAAGGATGCGGAACAGGTGATCGGCCTCGGGCGGCGTCAGCACACCCGTCGGCTCGTCTAGAATGAGGATATCGGCCTTGCGGTAGAGGGCCTTGAGGATTTCGACGCGCTGCTGCAGCCCGACCGGCAATTGCTCGATCAGCGCATCCGGATTGACCTCCAGCGCATATTCCTTTTCCAGCCGCTTCAGCTCGACGCGGGCCTTGGAAATGCTGGTATTAAGGATCTGGCTCTCTTCGGCACCGAGCATGACATTCTCAAGCACGGTAAAATTCTCGACCAGCATGAAATGCTGGTGGACCATGCCGATGCCGCTGGCGATCGCCGCGTTCGGATCCTTGATCGTCACGATATTGCCGTCGATGATGATATCGCCTCTGTCGGCCTGGTAGAAGCCGTAGAGAATCGACATCAGCGTCGACTTGCCGGCGCCGTTTTCACCGATAATGCCGTGAATGGTGCCCTTGCGGACGGTCAGGTTGATATTCTTGTTGGCATGGACAAGGCCGAAGCTCTTGTCGATGCCACGCAACTCGATGGCAATATCGCTCATATTGACCCATGTTCCCCAAGTCGGCCCGGTTATCTCCGCTTTGACAGCGGTAGCCCGGGCATCGATTTTTTTACCAGTTGGTATAAGTTTAGCATCGAATTCCGGACACGTAAGTCAGAAAATCAAAAGCGCGTCTACTCTTCCCAGTTCATTCTGGAGAGTCCAGCGCGATTTACGCACTTCCGGGCGAAACGCAATATAGCCGTGCCGCAGACTGTATCGATCATGTGGATATGATAGGGACATCCCACATAAATGGCCGCCTTAAGGAAAAACCATGAACAATGACAGCGAGCGGATCACCCGGCTTGAGGAAACGATCGCGCATCAGGCACAGACGATCGAGGAACTGTCTGATCAATTGACGCAACAGTGGACGGTGGTCGAACAGGTCCGGGCCAAGCTCGACCGGCTGACCGAGCGCTTCCTCAGCCTTGAGGAACAGAGCATCGACGCGCCGGCGAATACCCGGCCGCCGCATTACTGAAGCCGGCTATTCAACTGCCGCCGAATGCACAAAAAAGCCGCCGGCCCGAGGGACCGGCGGCTTTTTTCATTCAATTACTCAGGATCAATAGGGGCAGGCTTCATCCGACATGTAGTCGTGAACCTGGACTGTACCGGCAATGATGTCGGCCTTGACCTTGTCAACTGCGGCCAGCATTTCAGGCGTGATCAGCGCCTTGTTGTTGTCGTCGAGAGCAAAGCCGACGCCGTCTTCCTTGAGGCCGAGGTTTGACGCGCCGAATTCGAACTTGTCGTCCTTGGCGGCCTTGAAGGCTTCGTAGACAGCAACGTCAACGCGCTTCAGCATCGAGGTCAGAACCTTGCCAGGCTGAAGGGCGTTCTGATTGCTGTCGACGCCAATGCCGAGCTTGCCAGCGTCCGCAGCCGCCTGCAGCACGCCAACGCCGGTACCGCCGGCGGCGTGATAGACGACGTCAGAACCCTGATCCATCTGCGACTTGGCGATTTCGCCGCCCTTGACCGGATCGTTCCAGGCATCCGGCGTCGTGCCGGTATAGGCTTCAAGCACTTTGACGTCAGGACCGGTAGACTTGGCGCCACCGATGTAGCCACAGGCGAATTTGTGGATCAGCGGGACATCCATGCCGCCAACGAAACTGACGGTCTTCGACTTGGAGGCGAGCGCAGCAAGAACGCCGACGAGATACGAGCCTTCCTGTTCCTTGAAGACGATCGACTTGACATTCGGCTTGTCAACGACGGTGTCGATGATGGCGAACTTCGTGTCCGGGTATTCAGCCGACAGCTTTTCGAGCGGCGGCGCCCAGTTGAAACCGACAACCACGATCGGGTTGTTGCCGTCACCGGCGAAACGACGCAGTGCCTGCTCGCGCTGGGCGTCGTTGCTGATTTCGAACTCGCGGTATTCAATGCCGGTTTCGGTCTTGAACTTTTCCGCGCCGTTGAAGGCTGCTTCGTTGAAGGATTTGTCGAACTTGCCGCCGAGATCGAAAATCAGCGCTGGCTTAATGTCGGCGGCGAGCGCCGTGGCCGACATCATCGATAAAGCAAAGAGACCGAGGAGGGTTTTTTTCATTGTGCAGCCCTGTTGTTGCTATTGATCTTGTTGGGTCCTCCCGCAAGCTCCTCTGTGGGAGCATGTCTGCGGAACCACCACTCCCTTTTTGGGGATGTCTGGCTGGCGCGCATCCTTACATGCCTCAAATCAAAATTCACCCGAAATTTTTCAATTGGTAAAAAAAGGTAAACGGCTCAAAAAACCGGCAAAATCATCGGCTTTACGAGCAAAGCGGCGGCATTGTTTGTGCAACGACCATCGGCACCGAACACGGAAGGGGTCGCGGCAGCGGTGCACCGCGACCCTCCAATGTTTCAATCCGCTCGAGCTTACCAGGACTTGCTGAGCTTCAGCGTCACCGTCCGCTGGTCGCCGTAGCCGCAGGTAAACAGGCCCTGGCAACCCTTGACGTATTCCTTGTCGAACAGGTTGGTGACGTTGAGTGCCGCACCCCAGCCGTTCTTTTCGTAACGGATCGCCGCATCGGCGACCACGGCATCCGGAACCTTGGCGGTGTTTGCCATATCGGCGAAGGATTCACCATGATAGCGCAGGCCGCCACCGAGGCTGACGCCCTCCAGCGCACCATCGGTGACAACATAATCGAGCCAAAGGGCGGCTTGATGCTCTGGGATAAGATACGGCCGGTTGCCGATGAAGGCCGGGGTGCCGTCCTCAGTGATCTCCATATCAGTGTAGGTATAGGAGGCCAGCAGCTTCCAGTTCTGGTTGATGTTCAGCTTGCCTTCGATTTCCAGGCCCTTGGATTCGATTTCACCGACCTGCTGCTGAATGAAGCCGGCGGGTACGAGGGCATTCTGCTTGGTGATGTGGAAAAGCGAAGCCGTCAGAAGGCCATCCACGAAAGTCGGCTCGTACTTGATACCGGCCTCGTATTGCTGCCCTTCCTCGGCAATAAGTGGCGCAACCTTGGACGGATTGAACGGATCGGCAGGATCAGTCGCCCGCGTTCCGACAAGCGGGTTGAAGAAGGTTGCGGCACTGACATACGGCGTGAGGCCGTTGTCGAAGGTATAGGCGAGACCAGCACGACCACTGAGCGAGCTATCATCGGTGTTGTAGTCGCCACCAACCAGGCGCGAGTCCATGTCCTGTTTTACAAAGTCATACCGGCCGTTCAGAGTCAGCAGCCACCCATCACCGAACCGGATTTGATCCTGTGCGTAGACGCCGACCTGCTGCATGCGCGCGACGCTGTCGAGATAGGTGTTGTAAGGGGCCAGCGGCCGACCATAGACCGGGTTCTCGGGATTGAGATTTGATGCCGGAAATGCAGATGCCTGCGTTTGATCGATCTTGAAGTTCTTGTAATCGAGGCCAAGCAGCAGGGAATGATCCAGCGGGCCGGTCGAAAACTCCTTCTCGGCCCGGTTATCGACGTTGAAGCTATCGATACTGGTTTTATGCTTGAAGCCGAGACGCGCAAGTTCCTGTTTACCGGTCAACGGGTTCACGGCCAAGCCGTAGGGATAGATCAGTTCTTCGGCCTTATCGAGATGTGCATATCGAAGATTCTGCGAAACTTTCCAGCCATTATCAAACTCGTGCGAGAATTCGTAGCCGATCATTTCCTGATCATAACGGCCAAAATCGTGGTCCGGCTCGCCGAAGAAGAGATCCCGGTCAAGCTTGCCGAATGATGCATTGGTGACCGTGCCCTGATAGGGCAGGAAACCGTTGCCGACATGGGTCTGATCGAGCGAAGAAACAATCGCATACACCGTCAGCGATGTCGCATCATCCGGCGCATAGGTGATCTGCGGCATGATGAACCCGCGCAGGTCTTCCGAGTAGTCCGAATAATTGTCACCGCCAGCGACCTTTCCGGTGATCCGGTAGGTGATGGTGCCATCGGCATTCAGCTTATCGTTGGCGTCGAAGCCGAAGAACGCATTACCGAAATTGTTGATGCCGATCTCGGTCGAATAGGCGGGCTCTGCCTGCGGGCGCTTGCGCACGAGATCGACGATACCACCGGGATTGGAGCCACCATAGAGAACGGATGCGGGGCCTTTCAGCACCTCGACGCGCTCGAGCATGTAAGCGTCCGTCTGGAAGCCGCCAAAACTATAGCTGAACAGATTGAGACCATCGAGGAAGACGCCGGTCTGGGTGGCGTCGAAGCCACGGATGTAGAACCAGTCGGTATCCGGATCACTGCCGAAAGGCTCGGTCGAAACGCCGGCGGTGTAGCGCAGGGCCTCGTCGATCTTGGTGACGACACCGCGATCTTTCAGCTCCTGGCGGCCGATAATCGAAACGGATTGCGGAATTTCCGAAATCGGCGTCGCTGTCTTCGATCCGGTTCCCGTCGCCGTCGGCACGTAGCCATCGACCGGACCGGTTGCGTCTCCGTCGCTGGGCTTGCCGCCCTTGCCACCTTCGACAGTCAGGCGTTCCAACGTCGTGGCGTTGCCGGTTGCTGCATCCTGCGCATAGGCCGGCTGCGCGACAGCGATCGCCGCAACAGCCGCACTTGCCATCAATACCCGATAGAGATCAGTCCCCTTGATCTGCATGAATTCGTCACCCCAGCTTAGAGCCGGGCGCTTGCGCCCCCGTCGGCGAAACGCGATCCGGCATTTCCATGAATATAAGCGGAGTATTTAGCTCAACTATGATGGATCAGGATTGTCTCTAACTGCGGTTCTTGAACGTTTCTGGTCCATATTCCGCATTGTGCCCAGGCAAAGCGCAAATGCTCAGAACCGCTGACTTTTCGCCCAGGTCGCGGGCGTTGCCCCCACAGACTTTCGGAACACACGGGTAAAGTGCGCCTGATCCGCAAAGCCCGTTTCGGCGGCAACGACACTCATCGGCAACTCGCCCGTCAGCATCAATTGCTTGGCACGCTCGATGCGCGCCTTCATCTGCCATTGATGCGGCGGCAGACCGGTGGAGGCTTTGAAGGCGTGGCTAAAATAGGATTGCGACAGGCCGGTAAGGGTCGCCAGCTCTTCAAGCCGGATGCCACGCAGGCAATTTTCCTCGATATAGTCGATCGAGCGGCGCAACTGCCACGACGCCAGTTCGCTGCGCTTGCGTGTTCGCACGGGCGCCAGCTTCATGACATCGACAAACAGCGCCACAGACAGACCATCGCCATAGAGATCGTGCAGCGGCTGCGGGTTGACGCATTCGGCAGCTATCAGCTCGGCCAGAGCCAGGAAACGCGGCTCGGAAAACAGCAGGCGCGGCGTATTGAGCTTGCGCGCGTCGAGATCCTCCATCAGCCGGCGGCTGAGAACCTCGGCATTGAAATGCAGATCGAGATGGCGGACATAGTTGACATCAACCATCTCGGCCCACAATTCCATACCGGCCGGAATGTAGGAAATGATCTGCCGGCGGCTGTCTTCCGCGACAGCCTGATGCGCCTGCCGCAGCCGGATATTGCGCCGGCCGCCGCCCTTGGCATCAAGCACGATGAACAGCCGGGGATCATCCGCCACATAAAACCCGCCAGCGGCTGGCGTGCATTCGACATTCCAGACATCGGCAACGATACCGTTCCACTCGCGCCGGTTCAGCCCGCCAATGACGGAAAACCCGGAAATCCTGTTGTTCATGCGCGGCTGGAAAGTCATGACATCTCGGCAGAATCGGCCCTGATTGCCGATCGAAATAAACCTACTTTTGATAATCAAGTTTATATTGCCAATACAGCATCTTTGCAATTGCTGAAACGCCAGAGAAACCCTTGTTTGTCAGGCGTTGTGTCTTTTTCGTCATGCCGGGCCGGATCAGCGGCAGAAAATCGCAAAGCGCATGCCTTGCGCGTAAAAACCTGAACTACCGGAAATGAGCAGCTTTTTGCCGTTCTCGCGCGAAACCGCCGATGGTCAAGCCGAAAACCGGCCTGCGGCGGGCGGGCGTTTATAGGCTATCACCCAAAGGAACAGCGCGATCAGCAGGAAGAAGGCAAAAGCCGGCTGCTGCAGCGACCAGCGGATCAGCGGATCGAAAAAGGCCCCGTTCGCATGGGGCCGCTCTAGGCTCTGCACGATCGACTGCGTCGAAGCCCCGCCGGCCGCAAGCGCTGCGGCCAGGGGCGTCAACACCGGCTGGGATGCCGAGACAGACTGGATTGCATCGACGGCTGCGACAAGCACACCCATGACCAACGCCAGAAAACTCGCAAACCGCAGCAAAAACCGCATTCCGCCTCCACCATCCGGCGTATTTTCCGGGTCCAGCAAGCAATAAGCATAGGTCAGGCCAAGTGCAATCCCACCTTTTCAGAGGTACGGATCGGAAGAAGTCAAAAAACTGTCAGAAATCAGTTGATCCCACGGAATTCATCGGTATATATCGCGCCGGTCCGCAGGTTTTCACCCGCGGCCTTCCCGGTTTGGTTCAACCGAACGGGTTTTCAGGAGAAAGCAAGCGCTTGTCTCTAATCCACCGGCCCCAACCGCCAGTGGATTGATAAAAACGGACAGGTGGCCGAGTGGTTGAAGGCGCACGCCTGGAAAGTGTGTATACGTGAGAGCGTATCGCGGGTTCGAATCCCGCTCTGTCCGCCAGCTCTTCCCCTGACTATTCCTCATCCTTCCTAGCGTTTACCGACCTCGACATCCTTGTCGCGTTGCATCGCGGCATAAGACGTTTCGGCTTGCGTCAAGTTGAGCTTTCCGCAAGCGCACACCTGCGCTACACCATCAGGGCAATCGATAGTCTGCTTCTAACGCGAATTTCCAGTCCGGCCCCTATGCCAACGCCAAGGAGAAATGAGCATGACTTATATCGCATCCCCCAAACGCCCCATTGGTCATCCGGAACGCGCGCTCGACTGTGAAGAAGTGCTGCAGGTGGCGCTGGAACACCTATCGAGCGAGGCCTCGCTGACGGAGGAGGACGTCGAGGCGAAGCTGGTTGCAAGCGGCCTGACGGCCGGATGGGAAGAAGCGGAACTGAAGATCGCGATCGCGGACCTGCGCCGCAATGCAGCGCTCGGATTACAGGGCCTGTCGGGATAGACTGGCCAGCCAACCTATCGAATTGCACCACCAACCCTGAACCTGCCCCGGCAACACGGGCGACACCCGGCTGTGTCAAAAATACAATATGAACCTGTGTCATGAATCAGCCGGGCCGGGCAAGTTGCCCTGTGCAGGCTTGACGGCGGCATCTGACTGTGGACTGAGTTCAAGCCACAATTCCAGGCTGTCGTGTCAAATCTTGTGTTTTTGTCGGAAGCGTATCCATGAGCTCAGCATCGATCGGCAAGCCTGTTCCATCTTCATCGCACGGATTCTTCCGGCGTTTGACGATCGCGCTATCCCTTGTTGCGACGCTCACCGCCTGCGGCGGGCACGCCAAAGGCGTCATGCAGCCGCTCAACATTGTCGCCGAGCCCAAGGGAAACGCAGTCGTCGATATGCTGGTGGCAACCAGCCGGCAGCCCTCCGGCGATCCGGCAACCTTGTTTTCCGGCGAGCGTAGCGTGCAGGCCTCGCTGACTGATGTGGCGGTTTCCATTCCATCGAGCAAAATTCGCGCCTCGGGCACGGTGCAATGGCCAAAGAAGCTGCCACCCAATCCGGACACCGATTTCGCGGTGGTCCGTGTCCAGCCGGTGCCAGACGTTCCGCAGGCGCGTGAATGGGTTCGCAAGCATTCGTCCGGCGGCCATGCGATGGTCTTCATCCACGGCTTCAACAATACCTATGAGGATTCGGTTTTCCGCTTTGCTCAGATCGTCCACGATTCCGGGGCTGACGTAACACCGGTCCTTTTCACATGGCCATCGCGCGCCAAGGTGTTTGACTACAATTACGACAAGGAAAGCACCAACTACTCGCGCACCGCGCTGGAAAACACACTGAAGGCACTGGTCGAAGACAAGAATATCAAGGACATCACCATCCTTGCCCATTCGATGGGAACCTGGCTGGCGATGGAATCGATCCGCCAGATGGCAATCCGGGATGGCGGCCTTCCGAAAAAGATCGAAAATGTCATTCTCGCCTCGCCGGATATCGATGTCGACGTGTTCTCCCGCCAATGGAACGAGCTTGGCAAGAACAAGCCGAATTTCACCATTTTCGTCTCGCAGGACGACCGCGCATTGGCGCTGTCGCGCTATATTTCCGGCGACGTACAGCGGCTTGGACAGATCAACCCTGCCGAAGAGCCATACAAGACCAAGCTCGAAGCGGCCGGCATCACCGTTGTTGATCTGACCAAGGTGAAATCGACCGATCGCCTCAACCACGGCAAATTTGCCGAAAGCCCGGAAATCGTGCAGCTGATCGGTCAGCGGCTCGTCACTGGCCAGACATTGACGGATTCCGATGTCAGCCTGGGCGATGGCATCACTGCTCTGGTGGCCGGCACTGTCAACACCGTCGGCCAGGTGACAGCAACAACGGTTGCGACGCCTGTTGATCTTCTCTCGGGCAATCTGAAGCTGCCGAAGAAGAAAAAACCCGCAGACGTCGACGGCGCCTTCCAAACGCAAAATACCCCGTCCCAGTGAACGGAACGACGCTCCAACGGCCTTGAACAGGCCGAAGATCCCGCTGGAACAACCTCGGTGGAACCATCCGCCGCTGAGCATCGTTTTGCTCCCGATAAAGGAGAACGATGATGCCGACAACAATCCCGACGCCACAGGACGATAGCCCGCGTGGACCGCAATCGAGCCCCGGCCTGCCGGATCGTTCGCAGGAAAAACCTGCCACACCGCCGGTGATAGACAAGGGCGACACCAAAAACCCCAATGACCCTGTTCTGGAGCCTGCGCTGTTGCCGATCGGCGACCCCGCCGGCATGGCTTGAGGAGAGTTTCATGTCCACCGAAGACAGCAACGTAACACCGGAGCAGAGGAAGCCCAGCGACGTTCACAGGCCGCCCGGCCTGCCGTCGCATGCTGACGAGAGATCGAAAGCGCCGCCCATGGTCCAACCAGCCGGTGGCAAGGACGAAGGCGAGAAGCCGGTGATCAACCCGGTAACCGGTGGAGCGATCTGAAGATCATTGTGCCAATTCTCAACAATAAGATGAATGCCGGCCGCTGATAGCGCGCCGGCATCTGTCGTTTTAACCTTTAAAGGCTGAAAGCGCCGGGAAGGATCAAGCCCGTTTCGTGGCGCTAATAATCGCCAGACAATGGCGAACTCCCAGACAATGGCGAACTCAATGTCTCAACACTTCCACCTTGTTCTCGACGAGATGTACGCCGATCACCGAGGCGGCAGCCTGCTCGATGCAGCCGATTTCGGTTTCGCAGGAAACATACCCACTGAGAACAACTGTACGGCCAAGCGCCATCACAGACAGCCGGGACGTATCAATCAGCGCCGAATACTGGATGTAGCGCATGACCTTGCTGGCCAGTTCGTCATCGGTAAGATCCGAATGATCATCCTGGTGAATGTAAATCTGTTTGTGCATGGCAATTGTCCTTCCGGGGGGACAACGCAAGTTTTTCCGGAATGTTCCGATTTTCTTTAATGAGATTAAACGTCAGGCGCCCGGCTGCACGTGGATATAGGCTTCGACTGCGGCGGCGATGAAATCCTGGCGGGCATAGTCGATCGGCTGCTCTCCCCGCAGGACACAGCGGCATGTCTGGATGGCGGCCTGATACGCTGTGCCGTCATGAACCGGCCACTTGTCGAGAAGGCATTGTGCCGCTTCGCTGGTGTTTCGAATGATGCGGTAATGTCCTATTCCGTCGAGTTCGAGGACGACGGGTTCCAGCCACCATTTTTCGTTCATCTGGCAACCTCCTGCCGCACTCTGGCATATGAGCCTTGCGTGAAATATGCGGTGCGCCCGATACTTGCCCCGCACCGGGTTGCGACAGCTTGGCGAATGGGTCTATGGCGGACGTTCCTTTTGCCAAGAGGCTGCGCCTGATGTCCGATGTCTTCCTGAATGTCGTGCCTATCTTCGTCCTGATCCTGCTCGGCTGGCTGATCGTCCGGATGAATTACCTGAAGGCATCGGTGGGAGAGGCGCTCGGAGATTTCGTGTTTCGGGTCGCCGTACCGGTTCTTCTGTTCCGCACCATTGCCGAAGCAGATTTCAGGGATGGCTCACCCTGGCCGCTCTGGGTTGCCTATTTCTCCGGCGTCTGCGTGACGTGGACGCTTGGACATCTGGCGGCAACACTGTTTTTCAAGAAGGATGCGCGGATCGGCGTTTTGGCCGGGGTTTCATCCGCTTTTGCCAATACCGTTTTCATCGGCCTGCCGCTGGTGTCGAGCAGCGTCGGCGAAGAAGGTATCGTGGCTTTGTCCATTCTCCTGTCCGTGCATCTGCCGGTCATGATGATCGCCGGTACGATCCTGATGGAGCGGGCCGAGCGCAAGACCAGCGGCAAGCCCGGCCAGAGCCCGTTCAAGCTTCTCAAGGGCATCCTACGCAACCTGGTGCGCAATCCACTGGTCATCGGACTCGTGCTCGGGGCGCTGGTGCATCTCATCGGCATGCCACTGGGCAGCCCAGTCAAGATCGTCATCGATCAGCTGGCCGGTGTTGCAGCCCCTGCGGCCTTGATCTCGATCGGCATGGCGGTCGATAAATACGGCCTTGGGGGCAATACCGGCCTTGCCTCGGTCACCAGTGCGCTGAAGTTGATCGTCCTGCCCGCAACTGTCTACGGCGCCTGCCAGCTGCTTGGCCTGAACAGCAACTGGACGGCAGCGCTGGTGCTGACCTCATCGGTTCCCACCGGCGTCAATGCCTGGCTGATCGCCAATCATTTCAACGTCGGTCACGGCCTTGCATCATCGACGATCACCATCACCACCGCACTTGGCGTCATATCGGTGTCCACCTGGGCCTATATCCTGCTTTAGCGGTAACGGCTGGAGCCCGGACAAGAAAAAGCCCGGCACATCGGCCGGGCTTTGTTCATTCTGTCATTGCTCCGGACGGTGTCCTTATGGAGCAGGTGCCGTCTCGGTGGCAGGTTTTGTTGCGTCGCCTTCAGTGGCAGGCTTTGCAGCTTCGGTTTCCGTCGCAGGCTTGGCAGCAGCATCAGCCTCGGCAGCCGGCTTTGCGGCTTCGCCTTCAGCGGCAGGCGCTGCAGCAGCCGTTGCGGATGGCAGTGCCACCGGCGTATCGGCATGCTCGCGCAGCCAGGCAATCAGGTTGGCGCGCTCGTCCGGCTTCTTGACGCCGGCAAAGCCCATTGCTGTGCCGGGAACGTGCTTCTTAGGCGCTTCGATGAAGAAGCTCAGGTGATCGTAAGTCCAGGTCTTGTTGGCTTCGGCAAATGTCTTCATGCCGGCCGAATAGGAAAAGCCTTCATGCGAAGCGATCGGACGCTCGACAAGACCCCACAGGTTAGGACCAACCTTGTTGGCCCCTCCCTTATCTACGGTATGACAGCTTGCGCATTTTTTGAAGACGGTCTCGCCGGCCGACGCATCAGCCGATGCCAGCAGCGGCTTGATATCGACTTCGACCTCTGCCGTGGCGCCTGCGCCAGCATCCGAAGCGCCTTCTTCGGCGATGATGGCGAAGCCTTCCTTTTCGGGAGCTTCCGACTTGAAGATGCCTTCCGATGCGATCGATACGGACATCAAAACAAAGACCGTACCGAGGAAGGCACCCACGCCCATGTTTACATACGAGTTCATCCGCAAATGCTCCCCTTGCAACCGGCGCGAACAAAACGCCAGCCTATCTTGAAATCGCGCGGAACCTATGTCTTTTGGCTTTGTGTTGCAACAGACATTATAAGCCCCGGTCTGAGACCTTTTGACACTTTTCCGGCGCGTTTTGAAGGGCTAAGCATGAATAGCGACAATTTGGACAAAACCCTGATTCTGATCCCCGCGCGCATGGCCTCGAGGCGACTGCCCGGTAAGCCTCTTGCCGACATCTGTGGCCTGCCGATGATCGTCCAGGTCGCCTTGCGGGCAAGGGACGCGCAGGCAGGACGGATCGTCGTTGCCGTCGATCATCAGGACACGTTCGATGCCGTCACTGCTGCAGGTTTCGAGGCTGTCATGACCCAGGTAGACCATCAATCCGGCTCCGACCGCATTTACGAGGCGCTTTTGAAGAGCGACCCGGAAGGCAAGGCCGAGATCATCATCAACGTCCAGGGCGATCTTCCGACCATCGAGCCCGAAACCATCCGCGCCGCACTTCGGCCGTTGGAAAATCCCGACGTCGATATCGCCACCCTGACCGTCGAGATCGAGGAAGAGGCAGAAAAGACCAATCCGAACGTCGTCAAGGTCGTCGGTTCGCCGCTCTCGGAAACCCGGCTGAAGGCCCTCTACTTCACCCGCGCCACCGCGCCGCATGGCGACGGCCCGCTCTATCATCACATCGGGCTCTACGCCTACCGGCGCGCAGCGCTTGAAAAATTCGTCGCGCTGAAACCATCGCCGCTGGAAAAGCGCGAATCGCTGGAACAGTTGCGGGCGCTCGAAGCCGGCATGCGCATCGACGTGGAAATCGTCAAATCGGTGCCGCTCGGTGTCGATACCCCGGCGGACCTTGAAAAAGCCCGGCGCCTTCTTGCCGCTAAAGCCTGATCGGACTGCATCATGATTACCAAGACCAACCGGATTTCCTTCCAGGGCGACTACGGCGCCAATTCCGACATGGCTTGCCGCGACATGTTCCCGGACATGGAGCCGCTGCCCTGCCAGACCTTCGAGGACGCCTTCCTGGCCGTCGAAAATGGCGAAGCCGACCTGGCGATGATCCCGATCGAGAACACCATCGCTGGCCGCGTTGCCGATATCCATCATCTCCTGCCCGAATCACGGCTGCATATCATCGGCGAGTATTTCATGCCGATCCGCTTCCAGTTGATGGTGCTTCCGGGAGTTTCGCGCGACGAAATCCGCACCGTGCACAGCCATATCCATGCGCTTGGCCAATGCCGCAAGATCGTGCGGGCCAATGGCTGGAAACCGGTGGTAGCGGGTGATACCGCAGGTGCTGCCAAGCTGGTTGCAGAAATGGGCGACCGCTCGATGGCCGCTCTCGCGCCAAGGCTAGCCGCCGATCTCTACAAGCTCGAGATCGTCGCTGAGAATGTCGAGGATACGGAAAACAATGTGACGCGTTTCGTGGTCCTCTCGCGTGACCCGAAGAACATCAAGCGGCAGGCGGACAGCGACGTCATCGTCACCACATTCGTCTTCAACGTCCGCAATATCCCAGCCGCCCTCTACAAGGCGCTGGGCGGCTTTGCCACCAACGGCATCAACATGACCAAGCTGGAAAGCTATCAGCTCGGCGGCAAATTCATTGCCACGCAGTTTTATGCCGATATCGAGGGGCATCCCGACGACGCGCATGTGCGCCAGGCGTTGGACGAATTGCGATATTTTTCCGAGAAGGTTCGCATCCTGGGCTCCTATATGGCCCATCCGATGCGGCTCGTCTTGTAAACAAAATACTGCCGCAACACCCGCGAGAATTAGCGGCTGGAAATGAAAGCTAAAACGTGGTTGTTTTGCGACGAACCCATTTGTTCGTCGCATTGCGCGCTACCTGATTCGCAGCGCGCCATGCCTCCCCGGCAACGACAGGCGCCTGCGAATTCAGGGGCGCGGCAAAGGTCGACACATGGCAATCAGGACACGTCTTCTCTACTCTTCCGCCGCCTTGATGATCTCTACCGGCGCGCACGCCGCCGACGCGATCGTCGTCGCCGAGCCAGAGCCCATGGAATATGTTCGCGTCTGCGACGCATTCGGAAAGGGCTATTTCTATATTCCGGGCACGGAAACCTGCCTGAAAATCGGCGGCTACGTCCGCTTCGATTCCAACTATGGCGAAAACCCTTATTCGGGCAAAAACAACGGCTGGGATGCCTTCACCCGCGGCAACATCACGTTCGATGCCCGCTCGGACACCGAATATGGCACGCTACGCAGCTTCATCGACCTGCGCAGCGACGCCAACAACATCACCGACACCCGAACCTATCTCAACGGCGCCTATATCGAGATCGCCGGCTTCCGCGCCGGCTATGCCGATTCGCATTATGACACCTGGCTGAACTCGGCCGGCAATATCATCAACGACGACGTCATCGACTATACCGGCGACCGGACCAACCAGGTCAGCTATGTCTATGGCGGAGATCTCGGCGTTTCCGCCCTGATCGGGCTTGAAGAAGGCGCCGGCAGCTATGATACCGGCTTTGGCCCTGTGCCGTCCGCCTCCTATCGTGGTGACGACTTCCCGCATATCATCGGCGGCCTGCGTTACTACAAGGAAGCGGGTATGGGGATCGCTTTCGTTGGCGGTTATGACACCGAGGCGGAAGCCTTTGGCGGCAAGCTGCGTGTCGACGTCAAGCTCAACGATACTTTCGGCATCTTCGTCATGGGTGGCTACCAATCGGACTG
The DNA here is from genome assembly GCF_965279435.1 of Pararhizobium sp. NCBI lineage: Bacteria > Pseudomonadati > Pseudomonadota > Alphaproteobacteria > Hyphomicrobiales > Rhizobiaceae > Pararhizobium > Pararhizobium sp. Next base: position 1,666,207 of record NZ_CBDIHY010000003.1, on the reverse strand, counting down.
GGATAATGACAAAGGTCCCGGCGGCTCCCGCAAACGCAATTATTATGGCCCATGGGATGGCGACTGGGCCGTTTGGGGTGGCGTCAGTGCACAGGTAACCGACAAGGCTTCGCTGAACGCCCAGGCCGCCTACGAAGAAGACGGCACCTTCGCCGCCGCTCTGAACGTCGATTACACCGTGGTGGAAGGCCTGACCTTCCAGCCGGAAATCAACTACACGGAATTCGATGGCTTGCGCGGCACTGGCAGCGCAGTCGGTGGCACCGTCCGTATCCAGCGCAATTTCTAAACCAGAAACCAGCTGACATTCGATCGGCGTCCGCCCTGGCGGGCGCCGATTTCGTTTATTTCGGCCAGTCCAGCCAATCGCGCATCAACTGATGGGCGATGGCACCCTTTGGTGGCGGGCCGAGTTCACCGGCCGCCAGCGTCACGCCAGTATTGCGCGCCAGCATCGCCGCGGTTTCCTCGCGCGTGAACCAGCGGCAATCTTCCAGTTCCTGATCGTCGCGATGAATGTCACGGGACTTGGCTTCCGCATAACAGCCGATCATCAGCGTGTGCGGCATCGGCCACGGCTGCGAGGCATGGTAACGGACGCGGCCGAGGCGGATGCCGGATTCCTCAAGCGTCTCGCGCCGGACGGCATTTTCCATGGTTTCACCCGGCTCCACGAAACCTGCAAGGCAGGAATACATGCCTTCGGGAAAATGCGGGCTGCGGCCGAGCAGGCAGAGATCGCGCTCCAGATCGATCGCCAGCATGATGACGACGGGATCGGTGCGCGGGAAAACCATGTGGCCGCAAGCGGTGCAGACGCGCCGGTAGCCGCCGGCCTTGCCTTCCATGACTGAACCGCATTTGCCGCAGAAACGGTTGGTGGCATTCCAGCTAATCAGGCTCGACGCCTGTGCAAACTGACCAAGCAGCTCGTCCGTCAGCATCTGCTGGCGATAGAGCGTGCGGCCATCGGCGAGCTTGAATGGCTCCGGCAGTGTCTCTTCGGTCATCCCGATGGGGACCGCCAGTCGCGGCTCGCCATTGGGGAGAAAGCCGAGCAGGATGGCGTCGTCGAGAACCGGCTCCAGACCCGCCAGCTCATAGGGCGCAAACAGCGGGTCGATGATTTTCTCGTCATGCTTGACCACCAGTTTGCCGCCGGAGAAAGCGAAGACATGCGCGCCTTCCTTGCGGAAGGCGGCTTCAAGACAATCGTCGGGACGATGTTCCGACTGTCTGTCCAGGTGGTTTTCGGAAAAGGCGACGAGCGTGCTCGGCTCGGGATGCGGGCTGTGCAGGTCGAAGATCGATTTCGTCATGGTCAGAGATTTTCCACTATCCGTGCTGCGAATGCCTTGCGCGCCTCGTCGTCCCAGGGCTCGGCGGAACCGAAACCCCAGACCGGCCCCGGCCAGTTGGCGTCACACTCGCTGCGGGCGATAACATGAACATGAAGCTGGCGAACGATATTGCCAAGAGCGCCGACATTGATCTTCGTCGCCTGTGTCACTTTTTTCAATGCGGCGGCGGCCATGTTGGTTTCGAATGTCAGCATCGCCTGGTCAAGCGGCGTCAGATCAAACACTTCCGATATGCCGTTGCGCTGCGGGATCAGCACAAGCCAGGGCCAGCGGCGGTCATTGTTGATCCGCAGCTGGCAAAGGCCGAGCGTGGTGATCAGCAATCCATCGCGTTGAAGGCGTTCATCAATATCGAAGGCAGGCACGTGGATCTCCCGGGAACAGTGATTTTCCTTTTGTTTCAACAACGATAGCAGTTTTTTGAAGGCGTGGCTTGCATTTGGTTTCGATATTGCCGATATGAGAGCCGGGAGGTTGGTGGTGGACGAGCCACTCGCCAACCGGGTCAGGTCCGGAAGGAAGCAGCCCCAACGAGCCAGGCACGGGTCATCGTGCCAGCCTCCCACCCTTTTCCTTCTGTCCTTACCGGACACGATTTGCAACCAAGCGGCCCCGTTTGGGGAAAAAAGGGCGATGAGCGAAGATAGTCTGATCCCGACATCCGAAAAACCCGCCGCCTACCGCGTGCTTGCGCGCAAATACCGGCCGAAGGATTTCTCCGACCTGATGGTCGGCCAGGAACCGATGGTGCGCACGCTCACCAACGCGTTCGAGACCGGCCGTATCGCGCAGGCCTATATGCTGACCGGCGTTCGCGGGGTCGGCAAGACCACCACCGCCCGCATCCTTGCCCGCGCGCTGAATTACAAGACAGCCGAGATCGACAAGCCGACGATCGACCTTCGCATTCCCGGCGAACATTGCCAGGCAATCATGGAAGGCCGCCATGTCGATGTGATCGAGATGGACGCCGCCTCGCATACCGGTATCGACGATATCCGCGAGATCATCGAGCAGGTGCGCTATCGCCCGGTTTCGGCCCGCTACAAAGTCTATATCATCGACGAAGTGCACATGCTCTCGACCCAGGCCTTCAACGGCCTGTTGAAGACGCTCGAAGAGCCGCCGGAGCATGTGAAGTTCATCTTCGCCACCACTGAAATCCGAAAAGTTCCGATCACGGTGCTGTCGCGCTGCCAGCGCTTCGACCTGCGCCGCATCGGTGCGTCCGATCTCGTCGGCCTGTTTACCACCATTCTCGGCAAGGAAGGCATTTCTGCCGATCCGGATGCCATGGCGATGATTGCCCGTGCCGCCGAAGGCTCGGCGCGCGACGGCCTGTCGCTGCTTGACCAGGCGATTGCCCATGGCGGCGGCGTGGTCGAAGTCGAAGCCGTGCGCTCGATGCTTGGCCTTGCCGACCGCGCCCGCATCGTCGATCTGTTCCAGCACATCGTCAAAGGCGACGTGGCCGCCGCTCTCGATGAATTTGCCGGGCAATACGAGGCAGGCGCCAGCCCCTCCGTGGTGCTGACCGATCTCGCCGACTTCACCCATCTCGTTACCCGGCTGAAATACGTGCCGGATGCTTCCAATGACCAGTCTCTGAGCGAAATCGAGCGCACCCGTGGCGCCGAATTCTCCTCCAGCATTGCCGTGACGACGCTGTCGCGGATCTGGCAGATGCTGTTGAAGGGCATTCCGGAAACCGAAAGCTCCTCACGCCCGGCAGGTGCTGCCGAAATGGTGCTGATCCGGCTTGCGCACGCTGCTCACCTTCCCTCGCCGGAAGATGCGGCCCGGCGTTTGCTCGAAATGTCCAGCGGCGACGCGCCGCGCCAGCCGTCCGCCCCGAATGGCGGCAATGGCGGTGGTGCGCAGGCCTCCATGGGCGGATCCGTTCAAGCACGCGGCAACGACATGCCGCCTGCACAGCGCGCGACCGGAAATGGCGCGACCATGCTGCGCGCCGTGCCAGACGTGGCGCCGCCCCAGGTCATGCCTGTTGGACAGATCGAGCAACGGCCGGTCGAAGCACCGGTGGCGAAGGCTGAGCCTAAAGTCCCGGTGCGCTCGGTCAGCGACATCGCCGACCTCTGCGGCACTAACCGCGACATCAAACTGAAGACCTTGGTGCGCGGTTTCGTACGGCTGGTGAATCTGGAACCCGGACGGCTGGAAATCAACCTGCCGGAAGACGCCCCGAAAACCCTGGTTGCCGAGTTGCAGAAGAAGCTCGAAGACTGGACCGGCATCCGCTGGATGGTCATCCTCAGCCGCGAGCCTGGCCAACCGACATTGCTTGAAGCCGAGACGCGGGCGCAGGAAAAGCGCGTCAGCGATGCACGCCAGGATCCGGACGTTGCTGCCATTCTCGCCAAGTTCCCCGGCGCCAAGATCACCGACGTTAGGATCAAGGGACCGGAGCTGGAAGAGGAAAACGAGCCGGTGGCAGTCGCCGCCGCCGAATCCGAAGAGGGCGACATCCTTCCCGGCGACGATATCGAGCACTAGTTTAAGATTTATCGAGACATTGAAGAAGAGGACATGACGATGCGCGACATCATGGGCATGATGGGCAAGGTCAAGGAAATGCAGGCCAAGATGGAGAAGATGCAGGAAGAGATTTCTGCGCTCGAAGTCGATGGTGCCTCCGGCGGCGGTCTCGTCACCGTACGCATGGACGGCAAGGGCAATCTCAAGGGCCTGAAGATCGACCCGTCGCTCTTCAAGGAGGACGATGTCGAAATCCTCGAAGACCTGATCGTTGCTGCCCACAAGGACGGCAAGGACAAGGCCGAAGCCATCACCGCCGAAAAGACCCGCGAACTGACCGCCGGCCTGCCGATCCCGCCCGGTATGAAGCTGCCTTTCTAGGCCGCTTTCGCTGACAGGCGGCCAGATCCCGGCCGCCTTCCGGATGGGTTGGAAACCCGCCAACCAGACCAGCTGCCAAAAAACGCGGGCATCCGTGCGGTCAGGACCGTCTTATTCTTCCGGCAGGAAAGCCGCGCCGACGATGCGGATTTTACGCGGCGGCGCAGGTACGAAGCTCGTCGTTCCGCGAAGACCGGCATCCCCGAGCAACGCCACAGTCATCACAGCATCTTCTGCCATTTGCGAACCCGAAGCCTCGGCATTGGATAAGGCTGTATGGATAACCGGCGTTTTTGCCAGGACGCTTTTGTAGAACCGGTTCATGTCACAGGTCTTGAGCGGCGATGCCGTCCGGTAGGCTCCGGCATGCGGCAGCTCGGCATACCGTGCCCCCGTCGTCACCGAGATCATCTCATCAGTATTCCGGTCGGCACTGGTGATCCTGTACACGTCCATCGCCGGATCATCGCAGATGAATTTGCATTGAGCCGATATCGCCTCCAGATCGCTGGCGGAGTTGTAGCCGGAATTCGGGGTCGGAAAGGAATAGCCGTCCGAGAGCCGGACGCATCGTGTTTCGATCTTGGCCTTCAGACCATATCCAGCTGCTGTGCCGCGTGCCGTCGGTTGGATACGGCGGACTGGAGCGCGTTCAGCGACGGCCGGCCTCGCGCAAACCTGCTGTGAAACACCGGACAGGCTCTCTAATCGGGCGTTCGTTTCCGCAATACGGCCGGCGATCTCGCGGCAGACAAAATTTGCCCCGGCGGCGCAATTGTATTTCACTTGAAAGGCCCGGTTGGCGGCGATCTGGCGCTGCAGCCGGGACATCTCCGGGTTGCCAGATGCCCGGATCGCAGAACAACCTCCGGCCTCGACACCGCTTACACAGACCATCAGCGTCCAAAAGGCGGCGGCGATGATCGCACCTATTCGCCTCGCATTTTCCGTGAACCCGTTCATGGTGACAGCCCTGTCCCGCTCACGCCTGCAGACGCAGCTATCCCGGCGCCCCTGTCCTTGCCAAGTTCGCTACGGTCTCGCGGTGTCTGTAAAGGCATCGATATCTCGCAGCAGGCCCGAATGCCCTGTGCGACAGGCTTTCTCATAGGTTGGGAGCGGCTTGAAAGAAAGCGGAACTTCAGCAGATGGTTAAGGTCGCAGGCGGAGAAGCGGACCGGATTCAGCCGCTGATCATGGCTCTCAGCTTGTGGTGGATCGGCGCGGCGATATAGCGGGCGCGGTCCTCGTCGGAAAGGTTTTTGCCATAGGTGTGCAGCAGTTCCGGCATCAGCACGGGAGAGCCAGAATAGGCATGATAGCTGACGGCATCTCCAGCCTGCACGACACCATCCTTGAGGACGCGGCAATAGAACCCCGGCCGCCCGGCCTTGGCGAAACGTTTGGCAAAGCCGGGATCGTCCATGCGAACCGCCAGTGTCGCGCAGGGGATACGGGCAGAGGTGACCTCGAGTTCGACCGAATCCGTTTCGAACCGGTCGCCAACCGAGATCTTGCGGCTATCGGCGCCTTCGATCACCAGATTTTCGCCGAAAATGCCTAGCTCCAGGTCCCGGCCAAGCTCCTTCGACCACCAGTCAAGATCGACCGAGCCGAGTGCATAAACCGCCTGATCGACGCCGCCATGGTGTTTGCGGTTGCAGATTTTGTCGCCGATCAGCCCCTCGCGGTCGATCATCACACCAGCTTCTATCGGATGCTTGAAGATGCCGGTCCGATAGGATTTGCCGGGCAGCATTTCGGCATTTCCGGTGCAGACGGCGCGGATTTTCATGGGCGGCACTTTCTTTTCAGCGATTCCGTTCTGCGGAGATATGGAGTAGAAACCCCGCATGGCAAAGCGAGTCACCGGTCCCGAAATTGAAAAACTCATCCAGCTGCTGGCAAAGGTGCCCGGGCTCGGGCCGCGTTCGGCCCGGCGCGCCGCCCTTCACCTCGTCAAGAAGAAGGACCAGCTGCTTGGCCCTCTAGCCGACGCCATGGGCGAAGCGCACCGCAAGGTCCGCATCTGCTCGTGCTGCGGCAATGTCGATACAATCGACCCCTGCAGCGTCTGTTCCGATGACCGCCGCGACAATTCCGTGATTATCGTCGTCGAAGACGTCTCCGACCTCTGGGCACTGGAGCGGGCGAGCACGATGAACACGGCCTATCACGTGCTCGGCGGCAGCTTGTCGCCACTGGACGGCATCGGGCCTGACGATCTGAATATCAAGGGCCTTATCGAGCGGGTGGCAAAAGGCGGCGTGCGCGAACTGATCATCGCCGTCAACGCCACCGTCGAGGGCCAGACCACGGCCCACTATATCACCGACCAGCTCGACGGCCTCGGCGTCAAGATCACCCGTCTGGCGCATGGCGTGCCAGTAGGTGGCGAACTGGATTATCTGGACGAAGGCACGCTGACGGCGGCACTGAGGGCGAGGACGGCGATTTGAGGAAGAAACTGCTGGTGACGCAAGACGGCCTCCCTACCAACATTGCTACGGCAAACTCCGCATTCAAACAGGGAGCAGCAACAATCTCTCCCGTCATTCCTGTGCCCGTCACAGGAATCCAGCCACGCGACGTCCGTCGCGTGAGAGACTCATTCGCGCCATTGACATGGCGCGGCTGGATCCCCGCCGCAAGGGCGAGGATGACGGAGTGTGAGAATGCGCCGCTTCAAACCCAGAAAAGCCCTCTTAAGCCCGGTAAGGCACGGCAAACACTGGCGATGGTGGTTGCGGCAATCGTCTCGCTGATGCCTCTACCTGCTCTCGCCGCCTCCAAGGCCGAGACCGAAGCCCAGTTCCGCCAATGGCTGCAGACCGATCTCTGGCCGCAAGCGCAGAAATCCGGCATCACTGCAAGCGCCTTCAAGGCCGCCTTTGCCGATGTGAAGCTCAACTGGGACCTGCCGGATCTGGTGCCTCCCGGCAGCAAGCCGCCCGGTGAGCAGAAGCAGAGCCAGGCCGAATTCTCTTCACCCGGCGCCTATTTCTCCGAACAGCGGCTGCAGGGCCTGGCGGCAACCGGCCGCAGCCTCGCCAAGGAAAATGCTGCGACGCTCCGGCGGATCGAGAAGACCTACGGCGTTCCGGGGCCGGTCATCCTTGCTATCTGGGGCCGCGAATCCGGGTTCGGCCGGGCGAAGATCCCGCATCCGATCATGGATGTGCTGGCCACCAAGGCCTTCATGTCGACGCGTGGCGATCTCTTCACGCGCGAACTGATCGCCGCCCTTCATATCCTCGACAGCGGCGATGTGAAGGAGGCCGATATGCGCGGCTCCTGGGCCGGGGCCATGGGCCAGCCGCAGTTCCTGCCGACCAGCTTCCTAAAATATGCCGTCGATTTCGATGGCGACGGGCGCCGCGACATCTGGAAATCGACCCCGGACACGCTGGCGTCAATCGCCAACTACCTGTCGAAAAAGGGCTGGCAGCGCGGACGCGACTGGGGTTTCGAGGTCTATATCCCCGCCAACGTGACCTGCGCGCAGGAAGGCCCGGATCTCGCCAAACCGATTTCGAAGTGGGCATCCGATGGTATCGAGCGGGCATCCGGCAAGGCGTTTCCAGCCAGCGAAGCCAAGGCCGAAGGCATGATGCTGGTCCCCGCCGGCCGCAATGGGCCTGAATTCATCGTTACGCCGAATTTCTACGTCATCAAGGAATATAACAATTCCGACCTCTATGCGCTGTTCATCGGCAACCTTGCCGACCGGATCGCCTCGGGCGGAGGCGCGTTCAGGCGTGAGTTTGGCGATGTCGGCAAGATGCTGCGCTCGGACGTCCTGAAGATGCAGAAGGCGCTGGAAAAACAGGGTTACGATATCGGCAAGGCCGATGGCCTCGCCGGTTACAAGACCCGCCGCTCGATCGGTGCCTGGCAGGCGAAGAACGGCATCGAGCCCACATGTTTCCCGCAGAAAAACCTCTTGGGAAAACTGTAGCAGGCTTCACCGAGGCCGGACGAGACCGCATGCGATCCCGCTCGGTCTGATCATCAGGCGGCGGAGAGGCTGGTTTCGAGCAGGTTGAGGATCGCGGTCCAGCCCTGTTCGTGGCCTTGGCGTGCTTCCTCGGACTTGAACTTCACCTGCTTCAAGGTGATTTCCGTGGTGCCGGCATCGACCGTGGCCAGATCGATGGTCACGACGCTGTCGTCAAGCGAATATGGCGATTCCCAGGTGAACGACAGATGGGAATGCGGATCGATCGCAAGATAGGTGCCCGCATGCGGAATTTCCTTTTCCGGTGTCACCATGACGATCGAAAACCGGCCGCCCTTCACCGGGTCGTTCTTGACCTTGCTGGGCTGCGGACTTCCGAACGGCGGGGCCATGAATTTTGCCAGCATCACCGGTGAAAGCCAGGCGTTGAACACTTTTTCGCGCGATGCCGCGATTGTGCGGCTGACCGTCAGCTCAAGCTCCTTCATTGTCCTCATCCTTTGAAACGAGTAAGTTTTCCAGCGCCGCAAGGCGCAGTTCCCAGATCGACTTCAATTGCGCGAACCAGTCCTCGGTCAGCTTCAGCGGATCGAGCTCGGCTGCGATGAAATGCTCGCGGCCCAAGGTCCGGCGGGTGACAAGCCCTGCCTCCTCCAGCACCTTGATATGCTTGGAGACGGAATTCAGCGACATGTCGAAATGGGCGGCAAGCGCCGTCACTCTCAATGCACCCTCCTGAACAAGCAGCGTCAGGATGCGTCGCCGGGTCGTATCGCCGGCGGCCTTGAGAACCCGTGACAGATCATCTTCGTCCATTTATTCACCCTAGCAGTTGAATATATAAAACTTACTTGATAGTCAACCATATGGATGAATATTATTGAACAGGCAAAATTCCGCCCTCCCCCGGTTTTTGGGCACCGGCGCGACAGGCAATGAAAAGGCCGGCGTTGCGGATTGCAAAGCCGGCCCATCGAAAGATTACACCTGCTGTGTCCGCGCTCAGTGCATGTCCATCTGCTGCTTGTAGCGCTCGTACTCGTAAGGAAGGATCGTCTGGCGCTCGATCATCCGGTGCACGCGGGGAGCGGCAGCACCGCGATGCAAGGCCGTCAGCCTGTCGCCGATCTCGGCGTCGGCCTGCGTGCGTCGCTGGTTGTGGCGGACATACTCCACCCAGGTCGGCACGTGGTAGGTCTCTGTCCAGGTGGTCGGGTTTTCCAGATCGCGCATGAGGCCCCATTGGCCTGCTCCATCTCTGATCCGGATACGGCGGCGCTCGGCCATGGCTGTCAGGAACTCCGGAACGTCGTCATCGGCGATCTCGTAATCGATCATGACAACGATCGGGCCGCTGCGGGGTTTGAGGTCCAACTTCAGCAAAGGTTCTGAAAAACGGTTGAGCGGATCGAGATTGAGCGACTGGAACTCCGGCAGCGGCAGTTTCAGCCCGATGGCGGCACCAACGACCATCAGCAGTGCCGAGGCAATCAGGGCAATGGCCGGGCCATAGTTTTCCGCCGCCTGCCCCCACATCCAGCTGCCTGCCGCAATGCCGCCAAATGTCGTCGTCTGATAGAGCGACAGTGCCCGTCCGACCACCCAGCGCGGCGTCGAGAGCTGCACGGTCGTGTTGAACAGCGACAGCGCCAGAACCCAGCCGGCACCCGACAGGAGAAGCGCAAGGCTGGTCAGCCAGCCATAGGGGCTGATCGCCGTGACCAGGCTGCTGACGGCAAAACCCGCAAAAGCGATGCGCACGACCCATTCGCTGGACATATGTTCGCGCAGCCGGGCGCTGAGCAGCGCGCCACCGATGGCACCGAGGCCGAAGGCACCGAGCATGATGCCGTAGGTGAGCGGTCCGCCGGCAACCAGATCGCGGGCGACCAGCGGCAGAAGGGCGAGGATGGCACTGGCGGACAGGCCGAAGAAGAAGCCGCGCACCAGCACCTTGCCGATATTCGGTGACATCGCGACATAACGCAGACCGGCGGAAATCGCCCGGCCCATCGATTCGCGCGGCAGCGTCGACAGCGTCTCCTCCCGGCGCCAACGCAGCAGCGCATAGATGATGGCGAAATAGCTGAGCGTATTGGCAGCAAAAGCGGCGGCTGCCCCGGCTGCAGCAACAATCACGCCGCCGATGGCGGGGCCGACCGAACGGGTGATGTTGAACCCCATGCTGTTCAGCGCAACCGCTGCCGGCAGCACCTCGCGCGGCACCATGTCCCCGACCGAAGCCTGCCAGGATGGATTGTTGAGCGCCGTGCCGCAGCCGATCAGGAAGGTGAACAGCAGAAGCAGCCATGGCGTGATGAAGCCGAAATAGGCACAGAGCGTCAGAAGCGCCGAGACGCCAAGCATGAAACACTGGCCGATCAGCATGATGCGGCGGCGGTCGAAATTATCGGCAAGCGCGCCGGAGATCAGCGAAAACAGCATGATCGGCAGCGAGGTCGAGGCCTGCACCAGCGCCACCATGTTTACCGAGTCCGTAATCGAGGTCATCATCCAGGCGGCGCCGACGGCCTGGATCAATCCGCCGAAGTTGGAGGCAAGGCTTGCCACCCAGATGACCCGGAATGTGTCGTGCTTGAACGGCGCCAATGGCGATAATCGATGCGGCAACGCGCTTTCCTACCCTATGTGTGATTGAATCGTCTTTGACACCCAATCTAAGCCAGATGACAGGCCGGGCAAGCAAAAGCGCTATCGTCGGCAGGATTTCACCACTTCACGGTCTGCATCCGGGTTTTGCGGACCCGAGAGCGGGATATCTTGCATTTGCGGATAATCGAGCGTATATGACCCTCAAATTCTTGATCGGTTGATGAAGAGTGGGCCCGTCAGGACCCGCTCTTTTTTGTTACCGATGTTTTGGGAGAACATCGTTTGTCCGATACGACAACGGCAGAAAACACACAGGAACCGCGCCTGGTCACCGAGACCGGGATCGACCGGCGCGTCGCCGATATCATCGAACCCGTCCTTATTCCGATGGGCTACCAACTGGTGCGCGTGCGCCTGTCTTCGCAGAACGGCGCGACGTTGCAGATCATGGCCGAGCGGCTTGATGGCACGATGACCGTGGAAGATTGCGAAGCGATCTCGACGGCGATCTCGCCCGTGCTCGACGTGGACGATCCGGTCGAGAAGCAATATCATCTGGAAGTATCGTCGCCGGGCATCGACCGGCCGATGGTGCGCAAGTCGGATTTCACCCGCTGGACAGGTCATCTGATCAAGTTCGAAACGTCGGTGCTGGTCGATAGCCGCAAGCGTTTCCGCGGCAAGATTCTTTCCGCCGACGCCGACGGTTTTACGATCGAGCGCGATCAGCCGGCACCCGGCGAAGAACCGCGCGTGGTCATTCCCTTTACGGCGCTGGCTGAAGGCAGGCTGATCCTTACGGATGACCTGATCCGCGATGCGCTGACAGCAGACAAGAAGGCAAAGGCAGCCCAGGCTGCCAACGAAAACTTCGAAGACGAAGATTCGCCGATCAATTGAGTTCATGGGCGCGGGACGCTTCCAAGTGAGGCCCCGGCAATCAGACGGAGACTTTAATATGGCAGTGAGTGCTAACAGGCTCGAACTTCTGCAGATCGCGGATGCCGTCGCGCGCGAAAAAGTGATCGACCGCGAAATCGTTCTGGCCGCCATGGCCGATGCGATCCAGAAGGCCGCCCGCTCGCGCTACGGTTCGGAAAGCAACATCCGCGCCGACATCAATTCCAAGACCGGCGAGATCCGGCTTCAGCGTCTGCTCGAAGTCGTCGAGGTTGCCGAGGACTACGCGACCCAGATCCCGCTGGAACTGGCCCGTGACCGCAACCCGGACGCTATTATCGGCGACTTCATCGCTGACCCGCTGCCGCCGATGGATTTCGGCCGTATCGCCGCCCAGTCGGCCAAGCAGGTCATCGTCCAGAAGGTTCGTGAAGCCGAGCGTGACCGCCAGTTCGACGAATTCAAGGATCGCATCGGCGAAATCGTCAACGGCACGGTCAAGCGCGTCGAATATGGCAACGTCATCGTCGATCTCGGCCGTGGCGAAGGCATCATCCGCCGCGACGAAATGATCCCGCGCGAAAACATGCGCTACGGCGACCGCGTCCGCTCGTACGTCTATGACGTGCGCCGCGAACAGCGTGGCCCGCAGATTTTCCTGTCTCGTACCCATCCGCAGTTCATGGTGAAGCTGTTCACCATGGAAGTTCCGGAAATCTACGACGGCATCATCCAGATCCGCTCTGTTGCCCGTGACCCGGGTTCGCGCGCCAAGATCGCCGTCATTTCCAACGATTCGTCGATCGATCCGGTCGGCGCCTGCGTCGGTATGCGTGGTTCGCGTGTTCAGGCCGTTGTAGCCGAATTGCAGGGCGAGAAGATCGACATCATTCCGTGGAATGAAAACCCGGCTTCGTTCATCGTCAACGCGCTGCAGCCGGCAGAAGTCTCCAAGGTCGTTCTCGACGAAGACGCAGAACGCATCGAAGTCGTGGTTCCGGATGAACAGCTGTCGCTGGCCATCGGCCGCCGCGGCCAGAACGTCCGCCTCGCATCGCAGCTGACCGGCTGGGATATCGACATCATGACGGAAGCGGAAGAATCCGAGCGCCGCCAGAAGGAATTCAACGAACGCACCGCGCTGTTCATGGAAGCCCTCGACGTCGACGAAATGGTTGGCCAGGTTCTCGCATCGGAAGGTTTTGCCGCCGTTGAAGAGCTTGCCTATGTCGAGCTTGACGAAATCGCTTCGATCGAAGGCTTCGACGAGGACACAGCCAGCGAGCTGCAGACCCGCGCCCGCGAATATCTCGATCGCCTGGAAGCCGAAATGGACGCCAAGCGCGTTACCCTCGGCGTCTCCGATGAGCTGCGCACGATCAACGGCATGACCAGCCAGATGCTGGTCGCGCTCGGCGAAGACGGCATCAAGACGATGGAAGACTTTGCAGGCTGCGCCGCTGACGATCTCGTCGGCTGGTCGGAACGCAAGGACGGCGAGACGAAGAAATTTGAAGGCTTGTTCTCCAAGCTCGAAATCTCCCGCGTCGATGCCGAACGCATGATCCTGCAGGCGCGTCTTGCCGCCGGCTGGATCACTGAAGAAGATCTGGCGCGTGAAGAAGAAGCGCTCGTAGTCGTGGAAGGCGCGGAACAGGACGCCTGACAAGGCGTTGCTGACCGTGATCCAAGCTGATGCTGCTTGAATTATCGCCATGTTGATTGAAGACAAGGACCCTGCCGGGGAAATCGATGGTGAAGCAGTGAACGGCCGCATGTGCATCGTGACACGGCAGAGCGGGACGCCGGAAACGCTGATCCGCTTTGTCGCCGGGCCTGATGGCCGGGTGGTGCCCGACCTGAAGAAGCAGCTGCCCGGCCGGGGCTGCTGGGTCAGTGCGGAACGGGCGGTCGTCGAAAAGGCGATTGCCAAGAAGTTGTTTGCCCGCGGACTGAAGCGGGCGGATGTGACGGCTGGGCCGGAGCTTGCCGATGAGGTGGACCGGCTTCTGTCGATGCAACTGGGCGGCATGATGAACCTGGCGCGCAAGGCCGCGCAGTTCATCAGCGGCGCCTCGAAAGTCGAGCAGGCCGTCCGTGGACTGGCGGCGCTCGCCACCTTTCATGCGGTGGATGCCGCAGCGGACGGTGTGCGCAAGATTGACCAGGCGCGCAAGGCGATGAGCTTTGTCGTCGATGACGGAAAGGAAATACCCTCCTTTCGCTTCTTTACCGAGGCGCAAATGGAAGGGCTTTTAGGCCAGAATGCTTTTATCCATGCCGCAGCGCTTGCAGGGCAGGCGGGTGAGGGTGTAGTGAAGCGCGCAAACATGCTCGAAAGATACCGGGGAACCGTCCCCGCTCGAGCCCTTGGCGCCGAATCTGGCTTGCCGACACAATGACGCGGGTCACCGGCGCAGGCCGGCACAACCGCGATTGCAAAACAGAAATTGAACGGCGGGGTCTGGTGATACGCATCCGGCCCTGATCTTAGGAACGGAACGGAATGACCGACAACAACGACGACAAGACATTCGGCGGAGCCAAGAAGACGCTGACCCTGAAGCCTTCCGGGGTGAGCCAGGGAACTGTTCGCCAGGACATGGGTCGCGGCCGGACGAAGGCTGTCGTGGTCGAGACGCGCAAGCGGCGGCCGATGCGGCCGGAAGACGAAAAGCCGGTCGTTCCGATTGCAGCAGCACCAGTTGCTCCTGTGGCGCGCGTGGTCGAACCACAGCGTCCGGCACCCGTGCAGCAGCAACAGCCTGCACGCCCGGCGCCTCAGCAACAGCAGCCGCGCCAGCAGGACAATCGCCAGGACAACAACAACCGCCCGCGGGTCGGTGTGGTTCTCAATCAGCTTTCCGCTGGTGAGATCGACGCCCGCCGCCGTGCGCTTGCCGAAGCCCAGATCCGTGACGCCGAAGACGCCAAGCGCCGCGCTGCCGAAGAGGCACGCCGCGCCGCCGAAGAGGCCGAGCGCCTGAAGGCCGAGCAGGCTGAAGCAGCCCGCCTCGCCGCCGAAGAAGCAGCCCGCACACCTGCGGAACGCGCTGCCGAAAAGGCAGCAGTCGAAGCGGCTCTTGCCGCTGAAGCTGAAGCAGCAGCCGTTGCCGTCCGCAAGGCGGAAGATCAGGCGCGCGCCGAGGCCGCGAAGCCTGCAACGACACCTTCGACAATTACCCCGGCACTCGCCGCCCGCCGCAAGGCGGAAGGCGAAGAGACAGAGGCCCGTCCGAACCGTGGCGCCACCGCACCGGTTCGCGGCAAGGTCGTTCGCCCGGAACCTGCAAAGGCCCCTGCCCGTCCGAAGACGGAAGAGGAACGCCGCAAGGGCAAGCTGACACTGACTGCCGCTCTCGACGACGACGGCAATCCGCGCGGCCGCTCGATGGCTGCCATGCGCCGCCGCCAGGAGAAATTCCGCCGCAGCCAGATGCAGGAAACCCGCGAAAAGGTCATGCGCGAAGTGATCCTGCCGGAAACCATCACCATTCAGGAACTGTCGCAGCGTATGGCCGAACGGGCCGTCGATGTGATCAAGTACCTGATGAAGGAAGGCCAGATGATGAAGCCGGGCGACGTCATTGACGCCGACCTTGCAGAACTCATCGCCGGCGAATTCGGCCATACCGTCAAGCGCGTTTCGGAATCCGACGTCGAAGAAGGCCTGTTCACCGGCAAGGACGATGGCGATTTGCAGCCGCGTCCGCCGATCGTGACCATCATGGGCCACGTCGACCACGGCAAGACATCGCTGCTCGACGCCATCCGCAAGACCCACGTCGTTTCGGGCGAAGCCGGTGGCATCACCCAGCATATCGGCGCCTACCAGGTCGAGCAGAACGGTCACAAGATCACCTTCATCGACACCCCCGGTCACGCCGCCTTTACTGCGATGCGTGCCCGTGGTGCCCAGGCAACCGACATTGCGATCCTCGTGGTTGCGGCCGACGACAGCGTGATGCCGCAGACGATCGAATCCATCAGCCACGCAAAGGCTGCCGGCGTTCCAATCATCGTGGCGATCAACAAGATCGACAAGCACGAAGCCGATCCGCAGAAGGTGCGTAACCAGCTGCTGCAGCACGAAGTGTTCGTGGAAACCATGGGCGGTGAAGTGCTCGACGTCGAAGTCTCGGCCAAGACCGGTCTCGGCATCGACAAGCTGCTCGAAGCCATCCTGCTGCAGGCCGAAATCCTCGACCTGCGCGCCGATGCAGACCGCACGGCAGAAGGTACCGTCGTTGAAGCCCAGCTTGATCGCGGCCGTGGTGCAGTTGCCACCGTCCTCGTTCATAAGGGCACATTGAAGCCGGGCCAGATCATCGTCGCCGGCGACCAGTGGGGCCGTGTGCGTGCCCTCGTCAACGACAAGGGCGAACACGTCAAGGAAGCGCCTCCGTCGATGCCGGTCGAGATCCTCGGTCTTTCCGGTACGCCGCTGGCGGGTGACAAGTTCGCCGTTGTCGAAAACGAAAGCCGTGCCCGCGAAATCTCGGAATATCGTCAGCGCCTGACCCGCGACAAGGCGGTTGCCCGTGCATCCGGCCAGCGTGGTTCGCTGGAACAGATGATGATGACGCTGCAGAACACCGGCCTCAAGGAATTCCCGCTGGTCATCAAGGGCGACGTGCAGGGCTCGATCGAAGCCATTGCCGGCGCACTCGACAAGCTGGGAACCGACGAAGTCCGTGCCCGCATCGTGCATTCGGGTGCCGGTGGTATCACCGAGTCCGACATCTCGCTGGCAGAAGCCTCGAACGCCGCCATCATCGGCTTCAACGTTCGTGCCAACGCCCAGGCCCGTACTGCCGCAGAACGCGCCGGTATAGAGATCCGCTACTACAACATCATCTACGATCTGGTGGATGACGTGAAAGCAGCGATGTCTGGTCTTCTTTCGCCGGAACGCCGCGAAACCTTCCTCGGCAATGCCGAAATCCTGGAAGTGTTCAACATCACCAAGACCGGCAAGGTCGCGGGTTGCCGCGTCATCGAAGGCAAGGTGGAGCGTGGTGCCGGTGTGCGTCTGGTTCGCGACAACGTTGTTATCCACGAAGGCAAGCTCAAGACCCTCAAGCGCTTCAAGGACGAAGTCTCCGAAGTGCCGATGGGCCAGGAATGCGGTATGGCCTTCGAGAATTACGAAGACATCCGCGCCGGCGACACGATCGAGTGCTTCCGCGTCGAACACATCACCCGCACGCTGTAAGCGTTTCCGGGCTGACAAGACACGTTTCAGAATGGCGGCTTCGGCCGCCATTTTGCTGTGCGGCACTTGGCGTCAGGCACATACCGGCATAGTTCGCAGACACGCCTGAAAATGGATATGGCGCCGGCGGCTGGAAGTACCTACGCTGCTGGAGTTCTCCCGCTCGGAAGGTTTCGCATGCTCGCTCAATTCCTCGCCATCACCCTGATCAACACGTTCACCTGGTTCGGCGGGCAAGGCTACTGCGCCTATGACTTTGCGGCTGTGGAAAGCGGCGAGGAGCTGACGGATATTTCGCTGACCCTGCGGCCGCAGTTCGATCCTGAGAACACAGCGACCGGCAGCACGGAACTGCCGGATGAAACCATCACGTTCGATGTTCTTGGCGGCTCGGCCGCTCATGCGGGAAATACGGCGAAGATCGAGACAGACTGCAATGTTGAAGGGTTCGATATTGTCGCAGCCACAGGGACGGTGAATGGCGAGGCCCAGGACCTCATCGCGGCGGGGCGTATCGAGATCGACACCTACAAGCCGCTCACCTTGAAGATCGGAGAATAGCGCCGCAACGTAAACCGCGGCGCTACGGCTTAGATCTGTTTGCCGATCTTGGCATCGACGGACTGTGAATTCGATCCGCGAATGGCAAAGTAGAAGAAAATCGCGGCCCACAGGATCGACTTTTCAGCGCCCGCCAGGCCTTCTGCCTTAACGATGCCGTGGAAATAAACGGTGACAAGCAGAACGATCATGGCGGCAAAGGACGCCGGGCGGGTGAACAGGCCGATCGCGACCAGAATGCCGCCGAAGAATTCCGTTGCCGACAGAAGCGGCGACCAGAAGACGCCGGGGTAGAAGCCCAGGCTTTCAACCATGCCGGCGGCGCCGAAGGGATTGATGATCTTGCCATAGCCGTGGGTCACGAGCAGAACGCCGGCAACCACACGTAGCAGGGTTTCGGCCGTCGTATCGAGCGGCAGATAGAACCGCTGCAGGGCGGGCAGCATGGCTGGCGGCCGGGTCGATGGTAGGTCAGTCATGTTGGCTCCTCTTGGTTTTTGCAACGCAGCATTCTGTTGCTGCGAAAATTGCGACGATCAAGGGCGGCCCCCGACAAAACATGACAAATTTAGTTGACATTTTCGTGAGGCATTCTTGATCACGCGCTGTTGCAGCCCAGTCCGCCGATGGATAACGTTCGCCAACCCGACATTGCCACGGAAGCCGACATGACAGACAAGCCGCGTATCGCCATTCTCTACTGCACCCAGTGCAACTGGCTGCTGCGCGCTGCCTGGATGGCGCAGGAACTGCTGTCCACCTTTGGCGACAGCCTGGGCGAGGTGGCCCTCATCCCCGGCACCGGTGGTAATTTTGAAATTCATGTTGGCGAAACACTGATCTGGGAGCGCAAGCGCGATGGTGGCTTTCCGGGGCCGAAGGAATTGAAGCAGCGTGTCCGCGACGTGATCGAACCCGGGCGCGATCTCGGCCACACGGATCGGACCTGACCCTTTGACCGCAGGCCTGCTTTTCGGCGTTTTCAGCGCCGCCTTCCTCTCCGCCACCTTGCTGGTCGGCCTGTCCGAGGCTGCACTGGTTCTTGCTGCCGGGCAGCCGGGCGCGCCGCTTGTGGCACTTTTTCTGGCCGCTACGGCAGGCAATGTGCTGGGCGCGGTTGTCAATTTCGTGCTTGGCCGCTTTCTTCTGCGCTTCGAAAACCGGCGATGGTTTCCGGTCAGCACGGTCAACCGGAAGCGCGCGGAAACACTGTTTGGCCGCTACGGCCAGCCCATTCTGCTGTTCTCTTGGCTGCCGATCGTCGGCGACCCGTTGACGCTGGTGGCAGGCCTGTTGCGCACACCTTTTCCCACCTTCCTCATCTATGTGACGATCGGCAAGGCGGCGCGTTATGCCGTGCTGTTATGGGCTTGGGACAAGCTGGCCGTTTGATATCCGCTGAAAATGGAAACGGCGGGGAATGTCCCCGCCGTTTTGCAGAATGACGATCCCTTAACGGTAGGGAGAGCGGCAAACCCTGTAGGCACCGCTGTTCGACAGGAAACGGTTCGTCGACGGATTGTAGGACCGGTACCGCGACAGGCACCAGCGGACATGGCGATTGTAACCGTTATAGATGACCGGGGGCGCCACGTAGATCGGCGGCCGGTAATAGGGACGGTAATGATATCCTGGACGGTAATAGGGACGCCCAGGCCGATGGTGCGGCCTATAGTTTGGTCGATGATGGGGCCTGTAGCCGGGGCGGTGATGCGGCCGGTAATGACCATGGCCGGGGCGATGGGCAACCGTCTGGACATCGGTTTTATGCGAAGCGCCGATATCCGGCACGGGCATGGCCTGTGAACCGGCAGCAGGCATCATGATGGAGGCCGTGCTCAGCACGCAGCCAATAACGAAATTTCGAAATCCCGCCATTTGTTTCCTCACTTCTCCCAAAAAGGGTTTACTCGGTTGGTGTCCCTGTTTCACATAACGGCCAGCATTTTGTTGCATTGGTGTTTTCGCGGTCATCCGACTGCAAATCTGGCGTCATTCGACGTCCAGGCCTTCACAATTGGCAGAATGCGCCAATATTGCCTGTAAGTCACTCGCCCGATTATCGAAACTCTGCCGGCGAGACGGAGGATCCATTGAGCTTGAAATTCGGTACCAGCGGTCTGCGTGGCCTTTCGACTGACCTCAACGGGCCCCCTGCCGCCGTCTACGCAACGGCGTTTGCCCACTATCTCATCTCGTCCGGACAGGCCAAACCCGGCGATCCGATCCTGCTGGGCCGGGACTTTCGTGCTTCCAGCCCCGAGATTTCGGCAATCTGCGCCGGTGCGTTGACCCGCGCCGGACTGACCGTTCTTGATTGCGGAACGATACCGACGCCGGCTCTGGCACTCTATGGATTAGAACTCGGCGCCGCTGGATTGATGATCACCGGCTCGCATATTCCCGCCGATCGCAACGGTATCAAGTTCTACCGCCCGGACGGAGAAATCTCCAAGATCGACGAGGAGGCAATCGGCGGGGAAGCCGACGCACTCATGGCCCGGTCCGTCCCCGTCGATGCGACGCCGGGACAAGCCGCCGATCATTCCCGGCAGGCCGAAGCGCTTTTCCTCGCCCGGAACGCCTCAATCCTTCCTGCTCAGGCTCTGTCCGGCCTGAAAGTCGGCGTCTACCAGCACAGCACGGTGGCGCGTGACCTGTTCGTCGAAGTGCTGACCGGATACGGCGCCGACGTCATCCCGCTCGGCCGCTCGGCCGATTTCATACCGGTCGATACCGAAGCCGTTTCGCCCGCAACCATCGGCTTGCTCAAGGCATGGGCCGCCGAGCACAGGCTCGACGCGATCGTCTCGGCCGACGGCGACGGCGACCGCCCGCTGGTCAGCGACGAAACAGGCCTGCCGTTGCGTGGCGATCTCTTGGGCCTGATCGCGGCGCAGTTTACCGGTGCTACGGTTGCCGTGACGCCGGTCACCTCCAATTCCGGCCTGGAGCGCCAGCCGGGCCTTTCCATCCTGCGCACCCGCGTCGGCTCGCCCTTTGTCATCGAGGGCATGCTGGAGGCTGTCCGCAACGGCAAAACCGGTGTCGTCGGTTTCGAGGCCAATGGCGGAACCCTGACCGCTACGGACTCTATCATCAACGGAACCACGCTCAGAGCCCTGCCGACACGCGACAGCTTTCTGCCGGCGCTTGCGGTACTTTCGCTTGCCGCACGCAGCCACAAGCCTCTCTCGGCGCTGGCAGCGGACTTCGCGCTGCCAGTGGCGCTGAGCGACCGGGTCGAAAATTTTCCATTGGAAACAAGTGCTGCGCTGATGAGCCACCTCCGCTCGGGGCCGGACAATCTGGCAAGTTTTCTCGCCCCTATCGGAAAGCCGGAGACGCTCAGCGACATCGACGGATTGCGTGTGACGCTAACCGATCGCAGTGTCGTTCACTTCCGTCCTTCGGGCAATGCGCCGGAAATGCGCTGCTATGCCGAGGCGGAAACCGTCGATCAGGCAAAGCGGGTGCTTGAACAGGGGCTCGCCTGCATCCGTGCCTTTGGCCAGCAACCGCGCACTGTGTAACCGAAAGAGATTCCGGCAAAATCGTTCGGGCGAAAATCATTGCCCTTCAACGGTTTGCTCAACTTTCCTGCGCATTTTCAAGAAAACTTCAAAAACCCTGTTGACACAAAAGCGCGAGCCCCGTACACCCCCGCTCGTCGCCCAGATGGCGGAATTGGTAGACGCGCCAGCTTCAGGTGCTGGTACTCGAAAGGGTGTGGAGGTTCGAGTCCTCTTCTGGGCACCAATTTCATATTCACAACTGTTCAGGCAGTTCTGAAGATCAAAAAAGCCCGGTTCGCCGGGCTTTTTTCGTTTTGGGAATTCGGCGTTTCCGGCAGGCATTGCAATGCAAAATATCAGCCCTTGCGCGTCAGCATGACATCGCGCGGGGTTGTGCCGAACTGGCGGCGAAATGCGGTGGAAAAATTGGCGGCCGCTGAATAGCCGGCAATGGCACTGGCTTCCTGCACCGTCACCTCGCCACTCTCCAAGGCCACGAAAGCGCGCTCCAGCCGAAGTGTGCGGACATATTCAAAGACGCTCTGGCTTTCAGAAATCCGGAACAGCCGTTGCAGACCGCTGGCGCTGACGCCGGCCGCTCGAGCGATCATATCGACATTGAGTGGAACGGCCCAGTGGACGGTGATGTAATCCTTGGCCCGCTCCAGGCAGACGGCATCCTGACGGGTGAGCAGCATGCCTCCCGGCGCACGACGGCCGGCATGGAGCACCGCCGCCATGGTTTCGGCAACAAGCTCCACAGCCCGGCTTTCGAGATAAAGGTCACGCATCGCCGGCAGAAGCGGCAATGGCGCAAAAATCTGCCGGACGAGTTCGGTCATCCGTGGCGTCAGTGTCCAGCGATGCTCGGCCAGATGCTCACGCATCAACCGTTCACCACCCTTGGTATCGGCAATCTCCTCCAGGGCATCGAGATGCAGCCACTCCGGCGTTGCCGAAACGACGAGATGCCGTAAATGCTGGCGCCCGTGCGATGCGCGCTGGAAACTCTCCGGGGTGGCGTTCATTATGGCGACGCCGCTTGCCACACCTTTCTGCGCCTGAAACGCGAAACGCCTGTCACCGATGGCAAGATCGACATTGCCGTCGAGAAAGAAAATGCAGGACAACTCTTCGCCAAGCCGTGATGTCGCGGTGAACGGCCGTTCCTCGATCGCGTCGCTGACATGCAACACCAGCCCGCGGCGGAGTTCCCGGTGCAGGAATTCACCCTTCATAAGCGTATCGTCGGGCGAGAGCTGGTCATCCGGGCTTTCCAGAACGACGCCGTCCTGACGCAGAAAGTCCCGGACCCGCAGCCGCTTGGCCGCGCCGTGCTGCCCGTAGCCGGCTTCGACATCCGGTTGGATTGTGGAGGACGTCATCGCCAAACCTTCGAAACGCATCATGTCCCCGGTTTGCACCGGGAACCTTACCACCCGCCTTGCGACCGCTGCCGGAATGAAAACTTTGGCTGCGAACAAACATATCTGCGCGGTGCGCAAAGGTCCCTTCGTTGCCGATCGTGGGACAAGTGCCCTAAAGCAATATCTTAACTTGATTTACTTGGTCAAGTTTATCAGGGATGCGATTGTGTAAGGGACGGGTTCATGAGCGGCGGGCAGAAGACAGGTTTGGGCGAACATTATCGGGCAAGGTTCATGAAAGGGACGATCGGACCCAAACGCAAAGAGATTTTGCTGGCCTCGACCATGATTTGCAGCCTGATCAGCTTTTGCGCCCCTGCGCTCGCCCAGGAAGCCGGCCTCGCCACGTCGCTCGAAAAGATCACCGTCGAAGGCGGCAAGGACAATCCGAAGGGGCCGGATCAGGGCATCGTCGCCAAGCGAACCCTGAGCGGCTCCAAGACCGACACGCCGCTCCTGGAAACGCCACAGGCCATCAGTGTCGTCACACGCGACCAGATGGATGCGCAAGGCGTCAATACCGTAGCGGAGGCTTTGCGCTACACGCCGGGCATCCTGTCGGATCCGAACGGCTACGACATCCGCTACGACTGGCTCTATATCCGCGGCTTCAACACCTATGGCACGGTCTGGCTGGACGGACTGGTCCTGCCCGGCGATCCCAGCAACTATGCGACGCCAAGCATCAATCCCTATGCGCTGGAACGCATCGACGTTATCAAGGGGCCGGCATCGGTGCTCTATGGCCGATCGATCCCCGGCGGCCTCGTCAACGAAATCCGCAAGCGTCCGCAACAGGAAAGCCGCAACGAGCTCGGTATCGGGACATCTTCGCATGGTGGCATCCAGGGCACGTTCGACTTTACCGGTCCCGTCCGCGAGGACAGCGACTGGTCCTATCGCCTGACCGGCCTTGGCAAGAACATGGGCACGCAGATCGACCGGGAACGGGAGCGTCAACTGATGCTGGCGCCGAGCCTGACCTGGGCACCGACCGACCAGACGGAACTGACGCTTTACGGCTATTACCAGAAGGACCGCCCAAAGGATTTCAACCCGCGCTTCTATCCGGCGATCGGCACCTTGATCGAAAACCCGCTCGGGAAAATCCCGCGCGACCTGTTTCTCGGCGACCCCGACGCCAGCGTCTTCGAGCGCGACTTCTACGCGCTAGGCTATGAATTCTCCCACGAATTCAACGAGACCTGGACAGTGCGCCAGAACCTGCGCTACGGCCGCTCCGACCAGAACATGTTCCTTGTGCTGGTCAACCCGGCCTTCGCCTACCAGCCAGACGGCCATACGCTAAACCGTGTCTCGGCCGTTTCCGACGACTGGGTTTCGAGCTTCAACGTCGATACCCAGCTTGAAGCCCGCTTCGATACCGGCGCCTTCGATCATACCGCTCTCTTCGGGATCGACTATCTGAGCGCCAATTCCTCCACCAATTTCGGCAACGGTTTTGCCGGCGTACCACCGCTCGACTATCTCGACCCGGTTTATGGCGCTGGCTCCATTCCGAAGCCGGCCATCCAGCGCTCGGGGCTGCAGGAACAGCGGCAGATCGGATTCTATGCCCAGGACCAGATCCGCTATGACAACTGGATCGGCACCTTCGGCCTGCGCTACGATCTCTCCGACATCGATACCCAGAACCGGATGCTGGCGGGATCGCCGACCGTTTCCAACGACGATCGCGAATTGACCTGGCGCGCGGGCCTCACCTATCTGTTCGACGATGGCATCGCTCCCTATGTCAGCTACTCCACCACCTTCCTGCCCGCACTTGGGTCCAGCCAGGCCGGCACGCCGTTCGAGGCGCAGAAGGCCGAGCAATATGAGATCGGCGTGAAATACGAACCGCCAGGCGGCAAAGGCATGATCACTGCTTCGCTGTTCGACCTGACGCTGGAAAACGGCCTGACGCCGGATCCCACCAGCGCCCTCTACAACGTCCAGGCCGGAAAGCAGCGTGTGCGCGGCCTGGAACTGGAAGCCAAATACGAAGTCACGCCGGAACTCGACGTGCTTGCAGCCTATGCCTATTCGCATTCCGAGGTACTGGAAAGCACGAGTGCCATCGCCAAGGGGCGTGAGATGCTGCGCCTGCCGGAGCATCAGGCCAGCGCCTGGGTAAACTATCGCCCGGCCGTTATCGAAGGCCTGTCGCTGAGCGCCGGCGTGCGCATGACATCGTCCTACCAGACAGACGCCAATTATCTTGAGGCGCTGCGCATTCCCGGCCGGGCCCTTGTCGATATTGGAGCCCAGTATGATTTCGGCGCCATGGACAAGACTTTTGCGGGAACGACGCTTCGCGTCAACGTCAGCAACCTCTTCGACAAGGCGTACGTCTCCCATTGCCTCAACATCACAGGCGGAAGCTGCAACTACGGCGCAGGCCGGGCCGTCACAGCGAGCCTGAAATACGTATGGTAGCCGTGCAGCCAACAATGGCCGGAAAGAGGGCCGCCAGTTTATTGGCCGCCCTCTTCCTGCTTATCGCATTCGGCGCTCTCTCGTTTATTTCAATATCGCCTGCGCACGCCGAAATCCGGTTCACCGATGCGGCCGGGCTGGAGGTGCGCCTTGCCAAACCGGCTGAGCGTATCGCCACCAATGAGAGCCTTCTCATCCTGTCGCTCGCCCTGATCGAGGCCGATCCGATCTCCCGTATCGTCGGCTGGGCAGCGCCACAGCGGATTGATCGGGGCTACTATAACGATCTCAAGCAGCGCTTCCCGGCCATCGATGCCATTCCCGTCGCTGGTGGTGTGGTGGCTTCGAAAACGTCGCCGGAAGCGATCCTTGCCGTTAGGCCGGATGTCTATGTCGTTTCCATCTGGGACCATGGCTGGACGGAGATCGCCGCGACACTGGAATCCGCCGGTGTGCCCGTCGTCTTTCTGGATGGCCCGCACAACGACGGCAGTGGACCAGCCGATACCACCATCTTTTCCCTTGAACTTCTTGGCAAAGTCATCGGCCGAGAGGCCGAGGCTAGAGCATTCGGCGCATTCCTCCGGCCGCATTATCAGCGCATCACCGAGCGTACCAAGGGGATTGCCCGCAAGTCTGTGCTGGTCGATGCCCACGCCGGCGCCATCTGTTGTTCGACGCCGGGCCGTGAAAACCGGATGACGGACTATCTGCGGCTGGCCGGCGGCGAAAGCATCGGCGCCGATATGCTAGGCTATGACGGAAGGCTCAGCGCCGAGTTCGTGCTGGAGAGGGATCCGGACGTCTACATCGCCACCGGCGGCCCGCATCTGGCCGCCCAGGGTGGCCTGGTGCTCGGCGGTGATGTCGATGCGGAGGCGGCCTCTCAGTCCTTCGCCCGTGTCGTTTCCAACGATGTGCGGGCCAACCTGACGGCTGTGCGCGAGGGCCGCGCCCATGCCCTCTCCCATCAGCTTTCGATTTCCGTTCTCAATATTCTGGTCTTCGAATGTTACGCGAAATGGATTCACCCTGAGCTCTTCGCCGACATCGACCCCAGTAAGACCCTCGCCGAGATCAACAGCCGGTTTTTGAGCGTGCCACTCAAGGGTACCTTCTGGCTCGACTTCGACGCCGCGCGTTTGCCGCAGTAAGAGGACACTTCAATGGACGGCAGAACCTACACGGCACAGGCGCTCATCGACCTCGCCGATCCGCAGGCCGTGATTGCCGAACTCTGCAATCATATGCGCGAACACAACGCCGAGATCAGCGAGGAATCCGGTGATGTCCTGCTGCGCCTTTCCGGCTGCAGCGCCCGCTTCTCGACGGAGGGGGCAATGACGCGTGTCGATATCGAAGCGCCTGACTTCGAGCACCTCTATTTCGCGCGTTTGACCATTGCATCCCATGTTCTCGAATTCGCAGGAGAGGCCGCGCCGGAGATCCGTTGGAGCGGCGACCATGGCGATATGGCGCGGCCGCCGAATTTCCAGATCCTGACGGTTACCGGCTGCCGGGACGTGACACCGCATATGCGCCGGATTACCTTCCACTGCGAGAACGCCACGCGGTTTGCCCGCCTCGACGCTTTGCACCTCAATCTGCTGATCCAGCAACCCGGCCTTGCGGAGCCGCAATGGCCCTTTGTCGGGACAAGCGGCATCATCGAGTGGGAACGGCCGGACCTAAAACCGTCGATGCGAAAATACACCGTGCGCTCGGTGGATCTTTCGACCGGTCAAGTCGATATCGATTTCGTGCTGCATACCGATGCCGGGCCGGGATCGAGATTTGCCGAAGCCGTGACCGTCGGCACGGAAGTCGGCGTGCTCGGCCCCGGCGGCGGCGGACTTGTGGATGCAAGCTGGTATCTGTTTGCCGGCGACGAGACCGCCCTTCCAGCCATCGCCCGCATGCTGGAAAACCTGTCCGCCGATGCAGCCGGCGTTGCCTATCTTGAAATTTCCGGCGCTGCCGAAATCCAGAACCTGCGCAAGCCAGCGGCCATCGATCTTCACTGGCTGATCCGCAACGGAGAGAAATTCGGCGCGCTGCTTGTCGAAGCCGTGAGCGCAACGCCACGGCCGCAGGGCGACAAAAATATCTACCTTTGGGCCGCCTGCGAATTCGCAGCCTTCAAAACCATCCGGCAGTGCGCCCGCCAAACCTGGAAACTGAAAAACGAACACCATCTCGTCGTCGCCTACTGGCGAGACGGCAAGACATTATAAAATTGGAGTTCGAATTGCCGAACCTCGAAAGTTCGTCATCGACCGTGTAAGGCGATGCCAGCGCCTTCGTATGCAGCAAATACAAATTACGTTGAGGCGACCTCAATATGAGGATTACCCCTATTGAAATCGGATTTTCGAAATCCCATTTATTTATGGCGAGCGGTGACCGATGTAATCCGGGCCGTATTCTCCCGGAACGGTTGGCCATCCAATCAAGCGGGTGCAGTTGTATTGGGGACGTGACCTCTAGCGTTAAAGCGCTGGAGAGTTTTACTATGTCTGCACTAATCATCTAGTTTTTTCAAAAGTGTGCAGTAGTATGTGCCCTCATGATGGACACACGCTTCTCTTCGGCCCTGCAGATCATTATTACAGTCGCCGTCAATGAAAAGAACAACACGCGCTCGACGAGCGATGCACTGGCAGCGAAGCTCGATGCCAGGCCCAGTCTTGTGCGTAAACTGGTAGCGCCGTTGATGCACAAGGACATCCTTGTGTCGTCGGAGGGATATCAGGGTGGTTATAGGCTTGGGCGGCCTGCGGACGCGATTTACCTGAGCGAGATTTACCTTGCCGTCATGCCGGACAAGAAAATCTGGGGGACACGCGATGACATTCCCGCCGATTGCTTCATTTCAAGCAACATGACGGAATGGTCGGCAACACTCAGCAAAAAGGCGGAGCAAGCCTTGCTGGCCCTTCTGGGGGAAAAGTCGGTAGAGGATGCCATCTCGGAACTGGCGCATATCGACGGCGGCAAGTGTCCGATGGGAAGGGCGATTGCCCCCTGAGACCGCAACTCAATGCGGCCGTGTGGGACGGCCGGAGGGAGCCGGACCGTCCCCGTCACTGATCGGAGGTCAATCAAATCCGTGACGAACCGTTGGTTAGCCGCCCCTGTAGCGCGGCTAACCGGATATCAAACGGCGACTTAGAAATCGCGCTGCAGACGTACGAAGCCGAGGACTTCGTCCTTGCCATTGTCTTCGTCGTGATACTGAAGGCTCACCTTGCTCCGCAGACCATCGGTGATCTTGTAGTCGACAGTCACGCCGCCGGTCCAGGCATCGCCACCACTGAAGGTGTTGCCGCGCAGATCGATGTTGTTGAAGTACTGAACGCCGGGCGTGATTGCGAACTTTTCGTTGACCTTCAGTTCGTACTGAGCGCCAACAGTCCACTCGGACTCTTCGTAGTAGTAGTTGGCACCGGTAGCATATGCACCGTAGATGCCGAGCTGGCCCGGGCCGAGATCGGCATAGATGATCGCGCGGACAGCGCCTTCTTCCTGGTCGGTGTCATAACCGCCAAGCAGGTAAGCGGTGACAACACCAATCGTACCGGAAACCTGACCGGTGACGCCGATGTTGTTCGGACGCGCGGTGTCTTCCAGCTCTTCAACGGCGATACCGGCCTTGAACGCGTCGGTTTCGTACTGGTAGCGAATGGCGTTGTGACGGGTCGCGTTGCTCGCGATAACGTCGGTTTCGCCGCTCAAGTCGTCATCCCACCAGTTGTACTGCATACCAACGCGCAGGCCGGCGATGTCGATGTATGCCTGATCGAGGAAGGTGTTGTTAGCCGAAGAACCGGACGAATCCCGGGCGTTCGTACGCAGGGCGATAAGGCTCGACAGCGTGCCGAATTCGGTGTCGTTCTTGGCTTCGAACTCGAGCTGGGCGCGAGTGAAGGTGTTCCAGTCAGACGTGTTGTCGGCGTTGCCGTCATTACGGCCGAAGTCGGTCTGGAAACGGATGTAACCGCCGATTTTCAGGCAGGTTTCTGTTCCCGGGATGTAGAAGTAGCCGGTGCCGAACGCGTCGCAAACGCGGACGTATTCCGCCGGCTCAGGTTCAGCAGCAACGATAGCGTCGGCGGCAAATGCGCCGTTTGCTGTGGTCAAGGCCGCAGCGGAGGCAAAAAGAATAGCCTTCATAGTCATTTCGGATCCAATCAAGTTTCGATTGGGCACAGGTTTTCGTGGCTGAAAAATCAGCGTCCCCCACCCCAGATATCGATTCAAGCCCCAATGGCAGCGGTCGCAACCGCACCCCGAGATTACATAAGCAAAGAACTGTAACAATCAAAATTACAGTCTTAATCTGTCATATTTAAAGGTTGGGATTTTGAGTGTTGCCGAAACGCAACGGCCGGAGACCCGCGATCGTGAGTACCCTCACTACCTTAAATGGGCGTCGAAGTCACTTCACACACCACAGAGGGTGTGACCGGTAACATCCGACGAGCTTCAGGTAGTGCCCCATATCCCAAACCGCAAGTCAGATGCATTGACGTTTTCGTGAAGGGCGCCAAAACGGGGCAATGCGCACGAATCTTGCGGGCGGGCCCGCTGTCGCGCAGCATTATAAGCCAACTGCTCCGGCTGGATTGTGAGGGCGCTCAGCAACGAATCACTCAGCCATCCCCGATCCAAGGGCATCCACGCCAAACGAATCGTGCTTGACACGGCACCGATGCCCGTATTTTAATCCTGCCAACAGATTAAGCACTTCCTTGACATGACCCTATGGTCGACGGGCAGTTTGGCCCCACGATGCTCCCATCTCAGATGGGCCCGGCGTCGTGGGGTTTTTGGTTTTTGGCGGATCGATGAACAACGCGGTAAAAATAGGTATCCTTTATTCCACGACCGGCCCTTATGCCGAGATCGGGCGCGACGCGCGCGACGGCGCCGATTTTGCGATCGAAGAGCTTCGCGCAATCCATGGCAATGTTATCGAGCCGGTCGTCATCGACCCCCATGCCGATATCGCCGCGTATCTTGAAGGTGCCCGTGCGATGCTGCGCGACCACGGTTGCCGTCACATCATCGGCACCATTACCTCTCTCGCCCGCAAGGAAGTCATTCCGCTTGTCGAAAAACATGACGGCCTGCTCTGGTACATGTGCCCCTATGAGGGCTTCGAAGCCAATGACAATGTCATCTATACCGGCGGCTGCCCCAACCAGCATCTCTTGCCGCTGTTCGACTATCTGATCCCGCGCTTTGGACGCCGTCCCTATCTGGTCGGTGCCAATTACGTCTGGGGCTGGGAAATGAACCGGCTTGCCCGCGAGTTGATCGAGGACGCTGGCGGCGAGGTGCTTGGGGAACGATACCTGCCGCTGGAGGAAACCGCCGTCGAGCGCATCGTGCTCGATATCGAGCAGCGCCGCCCGAGCTTCATCCTCAACAATTTCATCGGCCCGTCCAGTTACGCCTTTCTCGCCGCCATCCGCGCCCTTGGGGCGCGCAATCCGGCCTTCCTCCCGGAAAACTGCCCGGTGGTCAGCTGCGACCTGCAGGAAAGCGAACTTCCTCATATCGGTCTGGGTGTAGCGACCGGTCAGCTTTGCGCCGCCGCCTA
Organism: Pararhizobium sp.; assembly: GCF_965279435.1. Lineage (NCBI taxonomy): Bacteria > Pseudomonadati > Pseudomonadota > Alphaproteobacteria > Hyphomicrobiales > Rhizobiaceae > Pararhizobium > Pararhizobium sp. The sequence continues at coordinate 1,635,736 of NZ_CBDIHY010000003.1, read as the reverse complement.
TTTCGATACGGTCGCGACACCTGAGAATGCGGTCTTCAAAGCGCAGGTTGCAGCCAAATTCGGCAGCCAGCGGCGCATTTCCAGCGTTTTTGCCAGCGCCTACGCCTCGGTCAAGCTTTGCGCCGAGGCCATCATCACCGCCGGAACGGACGATCCGATGGCGGTGTCGCGCCTTCTGTCGGCAGCGCCCCGGCCAACCGTTCTCGGTCCGATCCTGATCAATCCTGATACCCGCCATGCCGCCCTGCCCTTCCATCTCGGCCGGATCAACGATGAGGGCGGTTTCGATATCATTGCCGCACAGCCAGCCATCGCCGCCGATCCCTACCTTACCGGCCGCCGCGCGCGTCCTCCGGCACAGTTGAGGGTCGTGTCATGAGGGAAACACCGAATTTCACCGGCAGGCGCGCCACGATCCTGCACCGGGAAGACAACACTACCGAACGCCTGACCCGGCAATTGAAGCTCATCGGCTTCCAGGTGGCGGTGCAATGGCAACCGCTCGATACCACCGACCTGCCGGATTTCGTGCTTGTCGATGCCGATCAGGGCTGGGACGGCCTTTTGCCCTGGAGCGGCGGCAATGCCCCCTGTCCGCTGGTGGCACTGCTTGGTTCCGAAGCACCCGGCCGCATCGCCTGGGCGATGGAACAGGGCGTCGGCGCCATCATCGCCAAACCTCTGGCCTCCTCGGCCGTCTACCCGGCTTTGGTCATGGCGCTCGGCATTCATCGCGAACGCAAGGCGGTCATCGACAGGATGAACCATCTGGAAGAGCGCGTGCGCCTGCGGCCGCTGGTCCATGCCGCCGTCGAGCGTATCATTGCCGAGCGCAAGGTCGACGAGGAACTCGCCTATACGATCCTGCGCAATTGCGCGATGCAGCGCCGGATGCCGATGGAACAGGTCGCAGCCTCGATTCTCGGTGGCGCCGAGCCCATGCCGGAGGCCGTTTGATGCGCATTCTGAAAAGCATGATCCGTCAGCCGTCAGCGCTGTTCGGGCTGGCGATCGTCGCCCTCGTCATTTTCATGGCGGTCGCCGCCCCCTTGATCGCCCCTTACAATCCCGAAGAACAGATGTTCGACGGCCTGACGCTGGAAGGCGCGCCGATGCCACCAAGCACCCAGTTCCTGCTTGGCACCGACACGCTCGGCCGCGATCTGTTCTCCCGCCTTCTCTACGGTGCCCGCACCTCGCTCGTCATCGGCCTGGTCGCCAATGGTATCGCTGTGACGATCGGACTGCTGATCGGCATTCTATCCGGTTACATGCGCGGTTTCGTCGGCAATGCATTGATGCGCTTCACCGATCTGATGATGGCGTTTCCAGCTCTGCTTCTGGCTATCGTGCTGGCAGCGCTTTTGCGCCCGAGCCTCTGGATCGTTGCGATGGTGATCGCGCTGGTCAACTGGGTGCAGGTCGCCCGCATCGTCTATACCGAGACCCGCGGCCTGGTGGAACGCGACTTCATTCTGGCCGAACGGTCGCTCGGGGCCGGCCATGTCCGCATCCTGTTCCACCATATCCTGCCGCACCTGATGCCGACGGCGATCGTCTGGGGCACGTTGGGCATTGCCACCACCGTACTACTGGAAGCGACGCTCTCCTTCCTCGGCATCGGCGTGCAACCACCGACGCCCTCCTGGGGCAATATCATCTTTGAAAGCCAGAGCTATTTCCAGGCAGCGCCCTGGCTGGTGTTCATTCCCGGCGCCGTCATTCTTCTGACCGCGCTCTCCTTCAACCTGGTCGGCGATGCGCTGCGCGATATTCTCGACCCGACCCAGCGCGGGAGGGGTTGAGATGATCTTTCTGATCCTGCGGCGGCTCGTCCAGACGGCGCTGATCCTGTTCGGCGTCGCGGCCATCACCTTCCTGCTGCTTTACGCTTTGCCCGCCGATCCAGCCCGGATGATCGCCGGGCGCAGCGCCACGGCGCAGACGGTCGCCAATATCCGCCATGAACTCGGCCTCGATCAGCCGCTGCTGTCGCAGTTCTGGAATTACCTGAAAGGCCTCGCCGAGGGCAATCTCGGCCGCTCCTATGCGCAAAAGACCGATGTCGGCGCGCTGATCGCAGCCCGTCTCCCGGCAACGCTGATCCTGATGGCGGCTGGCATCTTCGTTGAAGTTGCCCTTGGCCTGTTGCTCGGTGTCATCGCCGCCGTGCGCCGTGGCGGCCCGGTCGATCGCTTCGTGATGATGGCCTCGTTCGTCGGCGTGTCCGCCCCGCAATTCGTCGCGGCCCTTCTGCTTCTCTATGTCTTTGCAGTGACGCTTGCCTGGTTCCCGATGAGCGGTTTCGGCACCTTCGCCCATGTCGTACTGCCGGCCACCACACTCGGTATCCTCGGCGCCGGCTGGTATGCGCGCATGGTCCGCTCGGCGATGATCGACGTGCTCAATCAGGATTATGTCCGCACCGCCCGCGCCAAAGGCCTGTCGTCTGCTCGGATCGTCTTTCGTCATGCGCTGCCGAATGCGCTTTTGCCGATCATTGCGATGATCGGCATCGATATCGGCCAGTTCATGAGCGGCGTCGTCGTGGTTGAGGCCGTCTATGGCTGGCCCGGCATCGGCCAGCTCGCGTGGCAGGCAATCCAGCAGGTCGATATCCCGATCATCATGGGCGTGACGCTGGTTTCGGCACTTGCCATCGTCATCGGCAATCTCGTCGCCGATCTGATCGCACCACTCATCGATCCGCGCATTCGTGCGCGCTAACCACATCAGCAACCAAAAAGGGGAACTCAAAAATGTTCAAACGCTGGCTTAGACACTCGACAATCGCAATGGCGCTTGCCTTCATACCGCTGCCTGCCTTCGCGCAGGACACCATCAAGCAGGGCGGCGACGTCGTCATCACCTACAAGGACGACATCGCCACGCTCGATCCGGCCGTCGGCTACGACTGGGTCAACTGGTCGATGATCAAGAGCCTCTATTCGCGGCTGATGGACTATACGCCGGGCACCCCGGACCTGATCCCGTCGCTGGCCGAGAGCTTCACCGTCTCGCCTGATGGCCTCACCTATACATTCAAGCTGCGCAAGGGCGTAAAATTCACCAACGGCCGCGAACTTGTCGCCTCCGACGTAAAATATTCGATCGAGCGCGCCGTCGATCCGAAGACGCAGGGCCCGGGCGCCGGTTTCTTCGGTGCGATCAAGGGGTTTGACGCGGTCAGCGGCGGCACCTCGACGACGCTCGAAGGTATTGCCACACCGGATGATCAGACCGTCGTCTTCACACTGTCGCGTCCCGATGCCACCTTCCTGCATGTTCTCGCCATCAACTTCGCCTCCGTCGTGCCGAAGGAAGCCGTCGAGGCAGCAGCCGGTGATTTCGGCAAGAAGCCGGTCGGTTCGGGCACGTTTGTGCTGAAGGAATGGACCGTCGGCCAGCGTCTCGTGTTCGAGCGCAACCCGGATTATTTCGTGAAAGACATGCCACATATCGACAAGTTCACCGTCGAAGTCGGCCAGGAGCCGCTGGTCGCGCTATTGCGTCTGCAGAAGGGCGAAGTCGATATCGCCGGTGACGGCGTTCCGCCGGCAAAATTCCTCGAGATCAAGAACTCGCCTGAAGGTGCCGAGATTATCGTCGATGGCGCGCAACTGCACACCGGCTACATCACACTCAACACCAAGGTCGCTCCATTCGACAATGTGAAGGTCCGCCAGGCCCTCAACATGGCCATCAACAAGGAGCGCATCACCCGCATCCTCAACGGCCGCGCCACTGCTGCCAACCAGCCGCTGCCACCGCTGATGCCGGGCTATGACAAGATCTTCACCGGTTATGCCTTCGACGTCGAGAAGGCCAAGGCGCTTTTGGCTGAAGCCGGCTTCCCGGATGGTTTCGAGACAATCCTCTACTCGACCAACACCGATCCGCAGCCGCGCATCGCCCAGGCGATCCAGCAGGATCTGGCGGCTGTCGGCGTCAAAGCCGAGGTTCGTGCCCTGGCACAGGCCAACGTGATCGCCGCTGGCGGCACCGAAGGCGAAGCGCCGATGATCTGGTCAGGCGGCATGGCCTGGATCGCCGACTTCCCAGATCCGTCCAACTTCTACGGTCCGATCCTCGGTTGCTCGGGTGCGGTTCAGGGCGGTTGGAACTGGTCGTGGTATTGCAACAAGGACCTCGACGCCCGCGCAATCGCCGCCGATTCGATGTCGGACCCGGCCAAGGCTGCCGAGCGTCAGGCCGAATGGGGCAAGATCTTCACCGACATCATGGCGGATGCACCGTGGATCCCGGTCACCAACGAACGCCGCGTCGTCGCCAAGTCGCCCCGCATGGGCGGCGACGGCGACATCTATGTCGATCCGACCCGCGTCATCAACTACGACGCGATTTTTGTGAAGGAATAAATGGCGAGCTTACAGGAAAACACAAAGGCAGTTGTTTGATGTTGCCGGAATCCATCCTCCGTCATCCTCGCCCTTGTGGCGGGGATCCAGCGACCCGACGTCCGTCGGGTCAAAGGGCCCTTCAGCCCAAAGACTTGGGCTGGCTGGATTCCTGTGACAAGCACAGGAATGACGGAGATTCTTGCCGCTCACCCTGAATCCAATAGCCCGCTCATCGACCAAGGGGCAAAGCCTAACAGTAAAAAAACCAATCCGAGGAAACACCAATGTGCGTCGCCTGCACCCATACCATTCACCGCGCCCAGCACAATTTCGGCTGGAACAAGGATTTCAAGCCGGCTCTCATCGCCAAGCCCGGTGAGACGATCCATTTCGAGTGCCTGGATTCCTCCGGCGGCCAGCTGGGTGCGGGATCGACGCTCGAAACCCTGGCGGCGCTCGATTTCAACAAGATCAATCCCGTCACCGGCCCGGTCTATGTCGAAGGCGCCAAGCCCGGCGATGCACTGAAGGTGACGATTCGCCGCTTCATTCCGTCCGGCATCGGCTGGACCGCGAATATTCCGGGTTTCGGCCTGCTGGCAGACCAGTTCAAGGAACCGGCTTTGCATATGTGGTCCTACGATCCGCACAGCATGGCGCCGTCGCTCTATGGCCCTGGCGGCAAGGTGCCGCTGAAGCCATTCGCCGGCACGATCGGCGTCGCACCGGCAGAACCCGGCCTGCATTCCGTCGTGCCGCCGCGCCGCGTCGGCGGCAATCTCGATATTCGCGACCTGACCTCGGGCGTGACACTCTACCTGCCGGTCGAAGTCGACGGCGCACTGTTTTCGATCGGCGACACCCACGCCGCCCAGGGCGACGGCGAAGTCTGCGGCACCGCGATCGAGAGCCAGATGGAAGTCGAGGCGACGATCGAGCTGGTCAAGGATGCGCGCCTGCAGAGCCCGCGCTTCACCACCACCGAACCTGTCACCCGCCATCTCGATGGCATGGGTTATGAAGTGACGACCGGCATCGGCCCGGACCTGATGACCGGCGCCCGCGAAGCGCTGATGCGGATGATTGACCTGCTCGGTTCCGAGCACGGCATGAACCCCGTCGATGCCTACCTGCTCTGCTCGGTCTGCGGTGATCTCCGGATCAGCGAGATCGTCGACATGCCCAACTGGGTCGTTTCCTTCTACTTCCCGAGGATCGTGTTCGCGTGACATCTGCTGCCCCCGTTTCCCCATCCGTCCTCACCGTCGAAAAACTCTGCGTCGATGCCCGCACGCCGGAAGGCCGCAGGCGGGTTCTCGATGATGTCAGTTTCGACCTGAAGCTTGGGGAAACGCTGTGCATCGCCGGTGAAAGCGGTTCGGGCAAATCGGTGACGTCGCTGGCCATCATGGGGCTTCTGCCGAAGGCATCCCTGCAGATCGCCTCCGGCAGCATCGCGCTGGAAGGCCGGGAATTGTCGCGGCTTTCGAACAGCGCCATGCGCAGCGTCCGCGGTGGCGATGTCGCCATGGTGTTCCAGGAGCCGATGACCTCGCTCAATCCGGTCATGTCGATCGGCGCGCAGTTGACCGAAGCCATTCGCGAGCATCAGGGATCGGAAGGTGATAGCGCCGACGCAGTCGCTCTGCGCATGCTCGATGCTGTCCACATGACCGATCCGGCCAAGCGGCTGAAACAATATCCGCACGAACTGTCCGGCGGCATGCGCCAGCGCGTGATGATCGCCATGGCACTCTCCTGCCGCCCGAAAGTGCTGATCGCAGATGAGCCGACGACGGCGCTCGACGTCACGGTGCAGGCGCAGATCCTCAAGTTGATGGACGAGTTGAAGCGCGAATTCGGTGCCTCGATCATCCTGATTACCCATGACATGGGCGTCGTCGCCCAGATGGCCGATCGCGTCGTCATCATGCAGGCCGGCCGCATCATCGAACAGGGCGACGCCCTGCCAATCTTCAACGCCCCGACACAGCGCTATACCCAGGAATTGCTGGCCGCCGTGCCCCGGCTCGGCGCCCATGCCGGCACTGATGGCCCGCCGCGCATCAGCCCGGCCACAGTGGATGCACCGCCGCTGGATCGGACGCCAGTTCTCACTGTGCGCGGACTGCACGTCACCTATGGCAAGGCGACCGGCTGGCTCTCCGGCAAGAAGCCGCCCGCTTCCGCCGTCAGCGACGTCTCCTTCGAAATCCTGCCCGGCCAGACGCTTGGCCTCGTCGGCGAAAGCGGTTCGGGCAAATCCACCACCGGCAAGGCCGTGCTCGGCCTCATTCCCTTCACCGGTGATGTCGTCATCGACGGCCAGAATATCGGCGGTCTCAGCCAGCGCCAGATGCGGCCGGTGCGCCGCAGCGCCCAGATGGTCTTTCAGGATCCCTATGCCTCGCTCGATCCGCGCATGGCCGTCGGTGCGGCAATTGCCGAGCCGCTGATCATCCACGGCCTTGCCAACAAGGGCGAACGCGACGATCGCGTCGCGGAACTCTTGCGCCGCGTCGGTCTGCAGCCGGATGCCGCCAGCCGTTACCCGCACGAATTCTCCGGCGGCCAGCGCCAGCGTATCTGCATTGCCCGCGCCTTGACGCTTGGCCCGAAACTGATCGTTGCAGACGAAAGCGTCGCAGCCCTCGACGTCTCTGTGCGCGGCCGCGTGCTCGATCTGATGCTGGAACTACAGGAAACCATGGGCCTCGCCTACCTTTTGATCTCGCACGATATGGCGGTGATCGAGCGCATGTCGCACAATGTCGCCGTCATGCGCTCCGGTCGCATCGTCGAAATGGGCTCGCGCCGCTCCGTCTTCGAAAACCCGGCCGACGCCTACACCCAGGCGCTGATGGCCGCTGTGCCGATCCCCGATCCAGCTCTGCGCAACGTGGCGTAGGATTTTGCGCGCAGCTGTCGAAGGGCTGCCGCGCGCAACAATTTTTCAGATGACGAAGAAGTCGGCATTGGTGAGGACGAGGTTGGCGGCGAGCGTGGCGAACTGGACCGAGCCACCAGCCGCATTGCCGTTGCTGTCGTAAAACAACTTGCCGGTATCGGTCTCGTAAACAATGCGGTCATTGCTGTCGCCGGCAAGGCCGGTGGTGTTCTTGACGAACTGGGCCGCCGTCAGCGTGCCGGTTCCGGAAATCGCGGTGAAGATCGCGTTCTTCAGCTGGATCGTATCATCGATAACAGCGAAATCCGTGATCCGATCGACATTCGTCGTGGCATTCAGGGCAGTGCTGAACACGAACTTGTCCGCACCGGCACCACCGGTCAAGACGTCGTTTCCAAGACTTCCATTCAACGCGTCATTGTTGGCGCCCCCGTTCAATGTGTTGATCGCGCTGTTGCCGACAAGAACATTGGCACCACCATTGCCGGTCGCGTTGATCGCGGCACTGCCGGTCAATACCAGGTTTTCAAAGGTGCCGATGACCTTGCTGCTGGCCGCCAGGCTGAAGCTGATCGCGGACTTCACCGTGTCCGTCCCGGCACCGCCATTGGCCGTTTCGTTGACGATGTCATTAATGTTGTCGACCAGATAGGTGTCGTTCCCCGCTCCACCGATCATCGTATCGGCATTTCCTCCGCCATTCAGCACGTTGTTGCCAACATTGCCCGTCAGCGTGTTGACACCGCTATTGCCCGTTGCGTTGATGGCGCCGGTGCCCATCAGCGTCAGCTTCTCCACGGTTCCGAGAACCGTGGCACTGGCAACAAGGCTGAAGGTAATCAAGGACTGCACCGTATCGAGGCCGGCGCCGCCATTGGCCGTTTCATTGACAATGTCGTTGGCGTTTTCGACCATATAAGTGTCGTTGCCTGCGCCCCCCATCATCGTATCGGCATTGGCCCCGCCATTCAGAACATTGTTGGCGGCGTTGCCGGTCAGAATGTTGGCACTGCTGTTGCCGACCGCGTTGATGGCGCCGCTGCCGACGAGCGTCAGGTTTTCGACCACACCGCCGACGCGGGCGCTCTGCACCAGACTGAAGCTGATCGAGGATTTTACGGTATCGATGCCGCTGCCGAGATCATTAAGTTCATCGACGATATCGTCGGCGTTGTCGACGAGATACGTGTCGTTTCCCGCGCCGCCGATCATCTCGTCGCCACCTGTCCCGCCGTCCAGCGTATCGTTGCCGGCCCGGCCGACGATCTGGTCGTTGCCGCCACGGGCCTTGATGACATTGGCGACGGACGATCCGAAAAGAACATCGCTGACATTCGTCCCGGTGACATTTTCTATGCTGACGAAATCCTCGATCCGGGTGTTGCCGGTATTGGCAAATCCCTGATCCAGCTGGACGGTGACGCCGCTGCCGCCGAGCACGGAGCTCTCGTCGCGCAGCTCATAACTCAGCGTATCGGTGCCTGCGCCGCCGTCGAAAAAGTTCTGCCAGCCTTCGGACACGAACGTGTCATTGTCGGCCTCACCAAAATACTGGCTGTGAAAGGTCACGACTTTCATGGTGTCGTTACCCGCCCCGCCCAAAACCCTGTCGAAGCCCTCGCTGCTCAGGGCAAATCCCTGGCCGAAATAACTATCATTATTGGCGCCGAGGCGGATATCGTTGCCTCCTTCGGTTCGGTTGTCGACAACGTCGTCACCGCTGCCTGCATCGACGAAATTGCCGCCGCCAAGATTGCCGACGAGATTGAGGACGATGACGTCATTGCCGCCGAGTGCATTGACGATGATCTCCGACCGGTTGCCCTGGATGATTTCGTTTTTGTTGTTGTCGCCTGTAATCGTCACGCCCATAATTTTTATCCTCAAATGATTGCAATATGCAGGCAGGATAACAGAGCAGACCACACGTCTGCTGTTTCGGTTGGAACAGGAGGCTGTCCATATTTGGGGTGTTTCCGGCAAACGCCTACTCCTGGCGATCACCGGACGCAGCGTCTGCCATCTTCGCCTTTAGCGGGCATGTTTCGACGGGTTGGCGGGCAACCGCATGTTCGGCTTACCGGTAATTCCGTATTGAAAAGCGCATGGACCAAGCCGGAGTCATCCCTCCCTCGTCAGTGAGGAGCGGCGAGCGAATCCCGTTCGATGAGGTTGCAGTCCATCTTGGTCAATGGATAGCTGTCCTTTCCGGACTTCCGGCCCTTGCCAAGCTGCCCGATCGCCCAGGCACCCATCGCCCGGTGCGGCAGGATCAGAGTGCTCAGCTGCGGCCGCAGGTGGCGGCAGAGTTCGTCGTCGTCATAGCCGATGACGGAGACATCCTGCGGGATCGTCAGGCCCGCGTCGCGCAGCGCGTTGTAGCAGCCGGATGCCATCTTGTCGTTCTGGCAGAAGAATGCGGTCGGCCGGTCCTTCAGCGCCAGAAAGCGCTGCGTCGCCTCGAAACCCGAGGTTGGCGACCAGTTGCCTTCGCCAACCAGGTCTGAATCATAAGCGATACCGGCCTTCGCCAGTGCCTTTTTATAACCCTTCAGCCGATCCTGCGCCGCCTGCATGAAGGGTTCGCCGATAACGGTGGCAATGCGGCGATGGCCAAGCCGGATCAACGTTTCGGTGGCGGCAAAACCGCCGGCGACTTCATCGGGAACAACCGAAGGAAAGCTGTTTTCGGCGCCGTAGCAGTTCAAAAGCACGACGGGGACCGGAAGGTCTGCAAGGAAGGCGGGTGGCGTTACCTGCCGGGTAAAGATCGTCATGTAAATCAGCCCCTCGATGCCGCTGCGCAGCATCGCCTCGACGGCCTTTTCCTCGCGGTCCGGATTGCCCATCGTCTGGGCAACGAGAATAGTGGCCCCTTCGTCCCAGCAGGCCTGCCGTGCCCCTTCGATGGCATTGACCGATTCCGGCGTCGTCGCCAGTTGGTCGCAGAGAAAGCCGATGGTGCCGCTCCCCAGATTGCCAAGCACAGGCCGATGGATCAGTGACGATGCGCCATAACCCAGCGTGCGGGCCGCCTCGATCACCTTGCCGCGCGTTTCCACTGAGATCGTCACGCCTGTCGCATTGTTCAGAACAAACGACACGGTCGCCTGCGAGCAGCCGGCAAGCCGTGCAACATCCGTCATCGTCACGCGGCGCGGCGGTTTTTCATGTTTGGTTTTCGTCAAGACTGTTTCCCCGGATCGAGTGGGAAAACCTAGCTCATTTATTCTCATAAGCATATTGACTAATAATTATTAATTGCACTAGGCTGGGAAGAACGGAGGAGACCCAATCATGAATGTACCAGCGCGATTTTCATATGACCTGCAGGACAATCTCAAGATCCTGAAGCAGGACGGCATCACCGGACTGAAGGGCGCCTTTAAGCCCGAATGGGCCGATGCGATGCGGGAGGACATGATGACCGCCTTCTGGTCGGCCATCCAGCGCCCGGGCGGCGCCGTCGGCCGTGGTCCGCGCCGTTGGTATGTGGAAATCCATCCGCAGAATTTCGGCGGCTTCGTCGATCTGATCATGCACCCATGGGTGATCGCCATGTGCGAGAATGCGCTGGGGCCGGATTACCAGATCGTCGAGATCGGCCTGGACGTGCCGTTCGAAGGTGCGCGGTACCAGCCCTGGCATCGCGACTTCCCGTCGCCTGAAGACACCTATGTGGACCGCCGCATCACGTCCCTCGCCTTCAACCTGACCGGCGTCGACGTCACGCCCGACATGGGGCCGTTCGAGATCGCCCCCGGCACACAATATGACGACGGCCGCGACTGGAAACACGAAATGTTTCCGGACAAGGCGCTCTGGGCTCCTTTTCAGGAACGCGCCACGCGCAAATTCCCGCAGCGCGGCGATATTTCCTGCCGCTCGGCTTTGACCGTTCATCGCGGCACCGAACATCTGTCCCCGATCGCCCGGCCCGTCATGGTGCTCGGCGTTGACGCACCCGGTGCTGGCCATGCCGAACTGCACGACATGATGGTGACGCAGGACTATTTCGATGCCCTACCGGAAAAGGCCAGGAAGCACCTCGTCTGCCGCGTCGTCGATGAACTCGTGCCGATCACCCAGAAGCATGACATCGAGGGCCTGGTGATGGGCGCCGATCCGGCCTGATGCAAAGCGTCTATGCACGGCCAGCGACTCGTCCTTTTGTCTAACGACCCCATGCCGGCACGATCGGAGATTTCCTTCGATCGTGTTTCCGGCTAAGCAGGAGACAAAGACGGCGGGAGGAAGCATGCGCAATATCATCGAAACCGTGGAAGCGCGCCGCGCCGAGGCGCGTCTTGGCGGCGGGCAGAAGCGCATCGACGCCCAGCATGCCAAGGGCAAGCTGACGGCGCGCGAGCGTATCGAGGTGCTGCTCGACGAAGGCTCGTTCGAAGAATACGACATGTACGTCACCCACCGCGCCGTCGATTTCGGCATGGCCGAACAGAAGGTGGCCGGCGATGGCGTCGTGACCGGCTGGGGCACGATCAACGGCCGCCAAGTCTATGTCTTCTCCCAGGATTTCACCGTGCTCGGCGGCTCGCTGTCCGAGACCCATGCGCAAAAGATTTGCAAGATCATGGACATGGCCGTGCGCAACGGTGCTCCCGTCATCGGCCTGAACGATTCGGGCGGCGCCCGCATCCAGGAAGGTGTCGCCTCGCTTGCCGGTTATGCCGAAGTGTTCCGCCGCAATGCCGAAGCATCCGGCGTCATCCCGCAGATTTCCGTGATCATGGGCCCGTGCGCCGGTGGTGCCGTCTATTCGCCGGCCATGACCGACTTCATCTTCATGGTGCGCGACTCATCCTACATGTTCGTCACCGGCCCCGACGTGGTGAAGACCGTCACCAACGAGATCGTCACGGCCGAGGAACTGGGCGGCGCCGGTACCCATACGAAGAAATCCTCGGTCGCCGACGCGGCCTATGAAAACGACATTGAGACCTTGGAGCAGGTCCGGCTGCTGTTCGATTTCCTGCCGCTCAACAACCGGGAAAAGCCGCCGGTCCGCCCCTTCCACGACGATCCGGCCCGCCTAGAAAACCGGCTGGACACGCTGATCCCCGACAGTTCGGCAAAACCCTACGACATGAAGGAGCTCATTCACGCGATCGCCGATGAAGGCGATTTCTTCGAGCTTCAGGAAGCGTTTGCCCGCAACATCATCACCGGCTTCATCCGGCTCGAGGGCCAGAGTGTCGGCGTCGTCGCCAACCAGCCGATGGTGCTGGCCGGCTGCCTCGATATCGACTCATCGCGAAAAGCCGCCCGCTTCGTGCGCTTCTGCGATGCTTTCTCGATCCCGATCCTGACGCTGGTCGATGTGCCCGGCTTCCTGCCCGGCGTGGCGCAGGAGTATGGCGGCGTCATCAAACATGGCGCCAAGCTTCTGTTCGCCTATAGCCAGGCTACCGTGCCGATGGTGACGCTGATCACGCGCAAGGCTTACGGCGGCGCCTATGACGTCATGGCGTCGAAACATATCGGCGCCGACGTCAACTATGCCTGGCCGACGGCCGAAATCGCCGTGATGGGCGCCAAGGGGGCGACGGAAATCCTCTACCGCTCCGAGCTTGGCGACCCGGAAAAGATCGCCGCCCGGACGAAGGAATACGAGGAGCGCTTCGCCAACCCCTTCGTCGCCGCCGAACGCGGTTTTATCGACGAAGTGATCATGCCTCACTCCTCCCGCCGCCGCATCGCCCGCGCCTTTGCCTCGCTGCGCGGCAAACGGCAGGAACAGCTGTGGCGCAAGCACGATACGATCCCGTTATAGCCTTGGCATGCGTTTGAACTCACGGCCGTCATCCTCGGGCTTGACCCGAGGATCCACAGATACACACTCCGCCGGAATGTTGGGCATGGATCCTCGGGTCAAGCCCGAGGATGACGGAGAAACAAAATACGCCTTGGGGAAAATTGACGATCGACACTAGCGAAAATCATGCTTCGCTTCCCATATGCCTATCGTGCTCCCCTCTCGCGCGCATCTCCCATTATCAAGGACCACACCCATGACCGAAAAAAATCCCGCCGATAACTTTCCCGCCGGTTACGAAGTCCCGAAAGTCTGGACATGGGACAAGGGCAATGGTGGCGCGTTTGCCAGTATCAACCGGCCGATCGCCGGACCGACGCAGGACAAGCCGCTGCCGGTCGGAAAACATCCGCTGCAGCTCTATTCGCTCGGCACGCCGAATGGCGTCAAGGTGACGATCATGCTGGAGGAGCTGCTCGCTGCAGGTCATACAGGTGCCGAATACGACGCCTGGCCGATCCGGATCGGCGATGGTGACCAGTTCGGCTCGGGTTTTGTCGATGTCAACCCGAACTCAAAAATCCCGGCGCTGATGGACCATGCGCCGAAGGGCGGCGGTGAGCCCGTGCGCGTTTTTGAATCCGCCTCGATCCTGCTCTATCTCGCCGAAAAATTCGGCGCCTTCCTGCCAACGGATCTGCGCGCCCGCACCGAGATGTTCAACTGGCTGTTCTGGCAGATGGGCTCGGCCCCCTTCCTCGGCGGCGGCTTTGGCCATTTCTATGCCTATGCGCCGATGCACATCAAATACGCTATCGACCGTTACGCCATGGAAGTGAAGCGCCAGCTGGACGTGCTCGACCGGCATCTGGCCGACAACCAGTTCTTGGCGGGCTCAGAGTATACCATCGCCGACATGGCCACCTGGCCCTGGTACGGCAACCTGGCGCTCGGCCAGGCCTATGGCGATGCCGGTACCTTCCTTGATGTTGCGAGCTACAAGAACGTCCAGCGCTGGACGACCGAGATCGCTGCCCGCCCGGCGGTCAAGCGCGGCCGCATGGTCAATCGCCTGAGCGGCGATCCCGCTGAACAACTGCATGAACGCCACGACGCCTCCGACTTCGATACGAAGACGCAGGACAAGATCGCCCCGGCCAGCGCGGCCAAGGCGTAAGGAGACCAAGATGGCCAAGCGGCCCGAGATGACAAAACACAGGGGCTTTCCCTCCGGCTTGCCGGGCCATGGCCATCATTTCACCATCCGGCGGGCGAACGAGAAGGGCGTGACGCCGCTCAAGGCGCTGCAACGCCTTGCCCGCCCGAACTCGATCGAACAGAAGGTCGATGCCGCCTTCCTGCATGCACTCTGGCACCAGTTTGGCACCGAGCCGTTCGAGCGCGGCAATCTCGATGCCGGACGGCTGAACCTTTTGTTCGGCCGCGAAGTCGTGCCGGCCGAGGAGCCGTTCAACGCCACATCCTATGAGGCGTTGCTGCGGATCGACGAACGGGTGGGGCGCAAGAACTTCCCGGAAGCTTTCGAAGACGTGTTCGAGGTGTGACGCCATGGCCAAGACCCCTGAAATGCCCAAGCATCGCGGCTTTCCACCCGGCCTGCTCGGAACCCAATGGCAGTTCACCCTGCGCCGGGCGAATTCCAAGGTCACCCCTTTGACGGCCTGGCCGCGGCAGCGGACCATGGATCAGACGGTGGCGCTCGCCGACATCGGCTTCGTGCAGGCGCTGTGGCAGTATTTCGGCACGACACCGTTCCAGCGCGGCAATCTGGACGGAGAGCGCCTCTGCCGCCTGTTCGGACGCGAACTGCTGCCGGCCGAACGGGGTTTCGATCCCGCGTCATACGAGGGGCTGCTGAAGTTCAACGAGGCCCTGGCCCGGAAGAATTTCCCGCAGGCTTTCGAGGATGAGAAGAAGGATGCGAGCCCGGCGCGCGTCTCCAGGAAAACTGCCGAATGAGCGAGGCCAGCCGTCCATGATCAAAAAAATCCTCATTGCCAATCGCGGCGAAATCGCCTGCCGGGTGATCAAGACGGCGCGCAGGATGGGCATTGCCACGGTTGCGGTCTATTCGGATGCGGATGCCGATGCGCTGCACGTGAAGATGGCCGACGAGGCCGTGCATATCGGCCCTTCGCCATCGAACCAATCCTATATCGTCATCGACAAAATCCTTGAGGCGATCAAAAAGACCGGGGCCGATGCGGTGCATCCGGGCTATGGCTTCCTCTCGGAAAATGCCGCCTTTGCTGAGGCGCTGGAAAAGGCAGGCGTCGCCTTCATCGGTCCGCCTGTTGGCGCCATCCAGGCGATGGGCGACAAGATCACCTCGAAGAAGCTGGCGTCTGAGGCCGGCGTCTCCACCGTGCCCGGCCATATGGGCCTGATTGCCGATGCCGAAGAAGCGGTGACGATTTCGTCCTCGATCGGCTATCCGGTGATGATCAAGGCATCGGCCGGCGGCGGCGGCAAGGGCATGCGCATCGCCTGGAACGATGCTGAAGCGCGCGAGGGCTTCCAGTCCTCAAAGAACGAGGCCAAGGCTTCGTTTGGCGACGACCGCATCTTCATCGAGAAATTCGTCACTCAGCCACGCCACATCGAAATCCAGGTGCTGGGCGACAAGCATGGCACAGTGCTTTATCTCGGCGAGCGCGAATGCTCGATCCAGCGGCGCAACCAGAAGGTCATCGAGGAAGCCCCGTCGCCGTTCCTTGATGCAGCCACCCGCCGCGCCATGGGCGAGCAGGCCGTGGCGCTGTCGAAGGCGGTCGGCTATCACTCGGCTGGTACCGTCGAATTCATCGTCGATGGTAACAGAAATTTCTACTTCCTTGAAATGAACACCCGCCTGCAGGTCGAGCATCCCGTCACCGAACTGATCACCGGCATCGATCTGGTCGAGCAGATGATCCGGGTGGCTTCCGGCGAAAAGCTGTCATTTGGCCAGGATGACGTCAAGCTCACCGGCTGGGCGATCGAAAGCCGGCTCTATGCCGAGGATCCCTATCGCAACTTCCTGCCTTCGATCGGCCGCCTGTCGCGCTACCGGCCACCCGCCGAAGGCAAGGCGCCCGATGGCATCACCGTGCGCAACGATACCGGCGTCTTCGAGGGCGGCGAGATCTCGATGTATTACGATCCGATGGTCGCCAAACTCTGCACCTGGGCGCCAGATCGCCTCACCGCCATCGATGCCATGTCGGCGGCCCTCGACGATTTCGAGGTCGAGGGCATCGGCCATAACCTGCCGTTCCTGTCGGCCGTCATGCAACACGACCGGTTCCGCTCCGGCAACATCACCACCGCCTTCATCGCCGAAGAATTCCCGGATGGTTTTAACGGTGTCGAGCCGGATGTGGCGTCGGCCAGGAGGCTCGCGGCCGTTGCGACGCTGATCCATCAGGCGCTGCAGACCCGCGCCGCGCAGATTTCCGGCACCATCGGCAATCATCGCCGGGTGATCGGCAAGGACTGGGTCGTTACTTTCGCAGACCAGGAACATGCGGTGACGCTCAACACGTCTGCGGATGGCGCCTATATCCAACTGCCGGACGGCACCGTCTTTGCGGTTGCCGGCGACTGGACGCCCGGCCGCAGCCACGCCACCTTCAATGTCGATGGCACGGCTATGGGCGTCAAGATCGATCTTTCCGGCACCGGCATCCGCCTGCGCTGGCGCGGCATCGATGTCACCGCCCATGTGCGCAGCCCGCGCGTTGCCGAGCTTGCCCGGCTGATGCCGAAAAAGCTGCCGCCGGATACCTCAAAAATGCTGCTCTGCCCGATGCCCGGCGTCATCACCACCGTCACGGTTGTTGCCGGCGAGACCGTGGAAGCTGGCCAGGCCTTAGCGACGGTGGAAGCGATGAAGATGGAAAATATTCTGCGCGCCGAACGGCGGGGTGTGGTCAAGCGGGTGGCAGTGTCGGCGGGTGTTAGTCTCGCCGTCGATGAGTTGATCATGGAGTTCGAATAGTCCGGGTGGCGGGGAAAAAGTGAGCCCCTCGCCTATAAAATCTAGCACTTAGTGAAGCTAAGTCCTGATTTTATGTCCTCTCCCGCAAGGGGAGAGGAAAGCCGCAGCGGCGGCCGCTATTTATCTCTCCCCTTGCGGGAGAGAAAGCAATTTCAACATCTTAGCTTTAGCTAAGTGTTAGAAATTGCAAGTGAGGGGATCCATCTTGGGATGGGGGTGGAGAAGGGAGCGCAAATGAGAACAGAAACATCGACGGATTTATGCCGCTTGCATTTTCCCCGCCCAAACCACCCGTGCCATACTCCTTCCATCCCGCCATCGGATACGCTGCCAGGCGTGGCAGTGAGGCGGGACCGGCGCTTGGTACAAGGGGATGACGCAGACCCTGGCATCGGGGGCCTGCGGAAAATGGTCTTCCTCCGGCGACACGGGAGAAGCGGTGAGGCAACGGATCAGCCCTCCCGCTTCGGATGCCCGAAAGAGCGCGCCGGGCGTGCCTGTGCGGCACACAGGGTGGCAGACGGAATGGTTTCGCCGGACGTGCCGAAAATCCGTCCGGTTCCTCAGGTTTTCCTCGTATTCCACACGAGGAAGAGGGATTCGGAGGCACCGGCGGCGGCCGGGTGGAGCGTTGCCGATAAATTGGTTCGGCCGGGCTCCATCAGGTCAGACGAACACCATTCTGGCGAGCCACCTCAGAGAGACCCAAGTCGCAGGCAAAAACCGCTGAACGGGGTGCTGAAAGGTGCCATCTATTCTACTCTCTCGCGGCAGCTTCCAGCGCCCCGTCCGACTATCGTTCCAGCAGACCCACGGCGCGGATCGCGCGCGTGGCTGAAGGCCGTTGAGGCAGAAGCCATGATGGAGGAACAGGTGATGCGCATCCACTCTCCGTCATCCTCGCCCTTGTGGCGGGGATCCAGCCGCGCCGCGTCTGCGGCGCGAAAGACCCCTTTCACGCGATGGACATCGCGTGGCTGGATTCCTGTGAAAAGCACAGGAATGACGGATCTGACATCTGCCACACATCCATCACTCTACCCGTTGCCTATCGAAGGGGAAGAAGCCCATGTCCGATAAAAAAACCCTCGCCGACTGGGCCACGCTTGCCGAACGCGAGCTCAAATCCTCGCCCGAGACGCTGACCTGGCAGACGCCCGAGGGCATCGCCGTCAAGCCGCTCTATACCGAGGCCGACCTTGAGGCCGCCGGTCATCTCGGCTCGCTACCCGGCCTTGCCCCGTTCACCCGTGGTCCGCGCGCCACCATGTATACCGGCCGGCCTTGGACGATCCGCCAATATGCCGGCTTCTCCACCGCCGAAGCCTCGAATGCCTTCTACCGCAAGGCGCTCGCCAGCGGCCAGCAGGGCGTCTCCGTCGCCTTCGACCTTGCCACCCATCGCGGCTATGATTCGGACCATCCGCGCGTCGTCGGTGATGTTGGCAAGGCCGGGGTGGCGATCGATTCGGTCGAGGACATGAAGATCCTGTTCGATGGCATACCGCTCGAAAAAATCTCGGTGTCGATGACCATGAACGGCGCCGTCATCCCGATCCTGGCCTCGTTCATCGTTGCCGGTGAGGAACAGGGCGTGCCACGCGCACAGCTTTCCGGCACCATTCAGAACGACATCCTCAAGGAGTTCATGGTCCGCAACACCTATATCTATCCGCCCGAACCTTCGATGCGAATCGTTGCCGATATTATCGACTATACGGCGCGCGAGATGCCAAAATTCAACTCTATCTCGATCTCCGGCTATCACATGCAGGAGGCCGGGGCGACGCTGGTGCAGGAGCTGGCCTTCACGCTCGCCGACGGCCGCGAATATGTCCGTGCCGCTATCGCCAAGGGCCTGAGCGTCGATGAGTTCGCCGGACGCCTATCGTTCTTCTTCGCCATCGGCATGAACTTCTTCATGGAAGCGGCCAAGCTGCGCGCCGCCCGCCTGCTCTGGACGCGGATCATGGAAGGCTTTCACCCGAAGAAGCAGTCTTCGCTGATGCTGCGCACCCATTGCCAGACATCCGGTGTCTCGCTCCAGGAACAGGACCCCTACAACAACATCATCCGCACCGCCTTCGAGGCGATGTCGGCGGTGCTCGGCGGTACGCAATCGCTGCACACCAATTCCTTCGACGAGGCCATCGCGCTGCCAACGGAATTCTCCTCGCGCATTGCCCGCAACACCCAGTTGATCCTGCAGCACGAGACCGGCGTCACCAAAGTCGTCGATCCCTTAGCCGGCTCCTATTATGTCGAGAGCCTGACGGCCGAGCTTGCCGACAAGGCTTGGGCGCTGATGGAAGAGGTGGAGGCTTTGGGGGGTATGACCAAGGCGGTGGCCGATGGCCTGCCCAAGCGGCTGATCGAACAGGCCGCGACCCGCCGCCAGGCCGCCGTCGACAAGGGCGAAGAGGTCATTGTCGGCGTCAACAAATACCGGCTGGAAACCGAGGACGATCTCGACATCCTCGATATCGACAATGCGGCCGTCCGCAGCGCCCAGATCAGCCGCATCGAAGAGACGCGCAAACGGCGTGACACCGCCGAAGTCACCACAGCACTCGAAGCCCTGACGCAGATTGCCCGCACCGGTGAAGGCAATATCCTCGAAGCGGCCGTCACGGCAGCGCGTGCCCGCGCAACCGTCGGCGAGATCTCCGACGCACTACGCGTCGTCTTCGGCGATCATACCGCGGTGCCGGAAGTGGTCCACGATATCTATGGCGATGCCTACAAGGACGAGCCGGAACTGGCGGTCCTGTCTGCCCGGCTTTCCGACTTTTCGCGCACCACCGGCCGCAAGCCGAAGATCATGGTCGCCAAGCTCGGCCAGGACGGCCACGACCGCGGCGCCAAGATCATCGCTTCGGCCTTTGGCGATATCGGTTTCGACGTTTTGGCCGGTCCGCTGTTCCAGACACCGGAGGAAGCGGCTGACATGGCGGTCAGTGCCAAGGTGCACGTCATCGGCATGTCGTCGCTGGCCGCCGGCCACAAGACGCTGGCGCCGCAGTTGATCGAGGCGCTCAAAGCCAAGGGTGGCGGCGACGTGATCGTCGTCGTTGGCGGCGTCGTGCCGCGCCAGGATTACCAGTTCCTGATCGACCATGGCGTCGCCGCCGTCTTCGGCCCAGGAACAAACGTCATGGAGGCTGGACGCGCCGTTCTTGACCTGCTCGAAGGCCGGTTGCGCAACGCCTGAGGCAGGTTTCACCCCCATTAATCACTGCTCAAAAATTCTGCTTTCGATTTCAAGGAAATGACGCATTCTGTTCACGTGCTCAGCTGATTCGCCTCATGTGCCTGCGTCCAGGCCGGATTGAGAGCCGAACGACAACGCTAAATGATTTAGCCGGGGGGCAGGCGCAATGCAGAAGCGCGACGACGTCGAAAACTGGGCAGTTTACAGAGCACAACAGATCCTGATGCGCGAGGGGATGGACCTCGCTTTATCGGCACGCGATTTCGACAGCGGTACGGTGAGAGCCAAGGGCAAGCTCCTTGCCATGGCTATTGCGGCCTCGCTGGTCGAAGCGTCCGCAGCCCGGGCGGATTGAGCTGCCGGAGCAGGCGATGCCGCCGGCAGTCCTGCTGCCCGGCCGCTCGTTCTCCGGCTGAATACCCCAAAATCTGGGAATTGCCAGCAGTCCTAAAAGCTCTACACTATCGCTCAAACGGGGCGCGTTTTAAACGGTAGGGTGAAGCAATGTCGTTTCCCTCGGACATGGCCTTGAACCAGAGTGATATTGAAGTCGTCTGCGGCGCGCTTGAGGAATGGTGCGAGGAAAACCGCACGCCCCTCGACAGCGACGGTGGCCGCGATGCCGCAAACGTGATGCTCGGCCTCTACAGGACCGGACACGGCACCAAGGGATCGATCCTCGAAGCGATGCGCCGGGTCAACGGCGCGTAATCCCGAGCGACTTGCAGGATGAAAGCCGAAGCTCTACATAAGAGCCATGCAGCGCCGGAACTTTGACGAAATGAATTGCCCCATCGCCCGCACCCTCGACCGGGTCGGTGAATGGTGGAGCATTCTCATCCTGCGCGACGTGTTCTTCGGCCGCACCAAATTCGACGAATTCCAGAAAAGCACCGGCATTGCCCCGAACATCCTGACCCGGAGGCTGAAATCGCTGGTCGAAGCCGGCCTTCTGGAAAAGCGCGCCTATCAGGACCGCCCGGTGCGCTACGAATATCTGCTGACCGACATGGGACGCGAACTGCAGCCGCTGCTGATCGCACTGTCGATGTTTGGCAACCGGCATTTCGCCGACCGCGGCGTCGCCATGCGGCTGACCGACACGGAGACCGGGGCTACGGCACAGCCGATCTATATCGACAGCCTGACCGGCAAGCCCATCGATCCTGAAAATTTCTCTCTGAAATCGGTTCGCCAAGCCTGAATTCGCCCGCGCTGCTGTGGTCGCCGGATGCCGGACACCGCCCAGTAACCACGCGATCCATGTCAGCGTTTGTGGTTTCCCCATTGGTGATAATCGCCAAAAGTAGTGGTGCTGGGGATAATTCCCTCGAAGACCGGATGTTCGCCGCCAGCCGCCCGTCTCGCTGTAAGGCGCGGTGGCAACAGCGGCAGGCGGACCGGTGGAACTGGAAAAGCCCTCATATCGAAGGGAACAAAAGGCCGCGCCGGGAGATTGAGTTGCATCCATTCCCGGTATCGGAGACCTTTCATGGCCAAGACGTCCAAAACGACTGCCAATGTCGCGACCATCCATGACCAGAAACTGCACCGTGGAGAAGGCGGAGAGCTTCACCAGATTGCCGAAGACGGTGCGCCCATATTGACCACGGCCCAGGGCGGCCCTGTTTCTGATGATCAGAATACGCTGCGTGTTGGACCCCGTGGCCCCGCGCTGATCGACGACTTCCATTTTCGCGAGAAGATTTTCCACTTCGACCATGAGCGCATTCCGGAACGCGTTGTTCACGCCCGGGGCTATGGCGCACATGGCTTCTTCGAGGCTTACGAGTCCCTGGCGGCCTATACCCGCGCCGATCTCTTCCAGCGCGCCGGCGAGCGAACCCCTGCCTTCGTGCGGTTTTCGACCGTCGCGGGCAGCAAGGGGTCGGCTGACCTTGCCCGGGACGTGCGCGGTTTCGCCGTGAAAATGTACACCAAGGAAGGCAACTGGGATCTGGTTGGCAACAACATTCCGGTGTTCTTCATCCAGGACGCCATCAAATTCCCGGACCTGATCCACGCTGCAAAGCCTGAACCGGACCGGGCGTTTCCCCAGGCCCAAACCGCGCATGACACGTTCTGGGACTTCATCAGCTTGACACCCGAAAGCATGAACATGGTCATGTGGACCATGTCGGACCGGACCATTCCGCGCTCGTTCCGGTTCATGGAGGGTTTCGGTGTTCACACTTTCCGGTTCGTCAATGCCAAGGACGAATCGACCTTTGTAAAGTTCCACTGGAAACCCAAGCTGGGGCTGCAGTCAGTGGCGTGGAACGAAGCGGTCAAGATCAACGGTGCAGATCCGGATTTCCATCGCCGCGATCTCTGGCAGGCGATCCAGTCAGGCAATTTTCCGGAATGGGAGCTGCAGGTTCAGCTGTTTGACCAGGCGTTTGCCGACGGTTTCGATTTCGACGTGCTCGATCCAACCAAGATCATTCCGGAGGAAATTCTGCCGCCGCAGCCCGTCGGCCGCCTGGTCCTTGACCGGATGCCCGACAACTTCTTTGCCGAGACCGAGCAGGTGGCCTTCATGACCCAGAACGTGCCGCCGGGCATCGACTTCAGCAATGACCCACTGCTGCAGGGCCGGAATTTTTCCTATCTCGACACCCAGCTGAAACGCCTTGGCGGACCGAACTTCACCCACCTGCCGATCAACGCACCGAAATGTCCCTTCGCGACGTTCCAGCAGGATGGCCATATGGCCATGCGCAATCCGACTGGCCGCGCCAACTACCAGCCGAACTCGTTTGGCGAAGGCCCAAGGGAGTCCCCCGTTCAAGGGTACCGTCATTTCCCCGCCGAGGAGCAGGGCCCGAAAGTCCGGCTGCGGCCGGAGAGTTTTGCCGACCATTATAGCCAGGCCCGGCAGTTCTTCATCAGCCAAACCCCGCCAGAGCAGCGCCATATCGCCGCCGCTCTGATCTTCGAGCTATCGAAAGTCGAAACGCCCGTCATCCGTGAACGGATGGTCTCTCACCTGATGAATATCGACGAGACGCTTGCGAGCAAGGTGGCCCATGCCCTCGGGCTCAAGTCGATGCCGAAGCCTGCCGATGCCGCCAAACCGACGCGTCAGGATCTGGAGCCGTCGCCGGCGCTCAGCATCGTCGAGCGTGGCCCAAAGCGGTTCGAAGGACGAAAGCTCGGTATCCTGGTGACCGATGGCGCCGACGTGCAGATCTTCAAGGCCCTGCTCGACAACCTGACCAAGCAAAAGGCGGCCTTTGAAGTCATTGCGCCGAAGATCGGTGGCGTAACGATGTCGGATGGAAGCTGGGTCGAAGCTCACCAGATGATCGACGGAGGCCCGTCCGTGCTTTACGACGCGATCTGTCTCGTCGTTTCCGCACAGGGCGTCGGCGATCTTCTCAAGGAAGCCACGGCGCGGGACTTCGTTGCCGATGCGTTTTCACACTGCAAATATATCGGCTATGTGGCCGATGCCCTGCCGCTGCTGGCAAAGGCCGGCATTGCCGGCGACCTTGACGAGGGTATGATCGAACTCAAGGACAAGAAAACTGTCGCGACGTTTTTCAACGAGGTCGGTAAACTTCGCGTCTGGGCCCGCGAGCCATCCGTCAAGCTTAACTGATTAGAACCTGGGCTGGGGCCACTCAAAGCTCCGCCCAGGTTTTTCGGTGAAAATGGGTGCCCCATCCATTGGGGGCACCATCTGGCCACGATGTTGGCGGCGCGTAAAGCGTCTCGTCTCAACGTCGAGGACAACGCAATCCTATTGCCGTGTCACTCCATCCTGAAGATAGCATGCAATCTCGAACGTGTTGTCGGCTCGATGACGCAATTCCGTGGCGATCTGTTCCAGCGCCAGATCCAGGCAGTAGACTGTCTGATGTGCGTCGAGAAGTGCAGCACTTTCCTTCGCAAAAACGATTAGACGGGTGATTGCGTGAAACTCCTGAATCTCGTTCTCCGATGCGTCAGGATTGTTTAAGGCAAGGGTGGCATAAGCTGCTGACATGTTCGGCTCCGCAATGATTTGCAGTGACATTAGCCTGAGCCGGGGCAAAGTTCGCGTGACACGCGCGTGACACACCTTAAGATAGATCGCCAGGATATTTCGCCGTGCAATGGTGTTTCCGCATTTCGTTCCAAAGGGTTGTGCGCTGGAATTTCCAGTCCGGTTTGGGTGTTGACCGCTGCGCGTCAAGCCGTGACATCACGGCAAGAAGTTCGAGCGCATCCGTGCGCTTTCGATTTACGTGGTGGGCCCGCAAAGCGATTGCGATTGTGTTCTTTCTCCCATCATCAGGAATGAGTGCGCGCTCGATGAGCGATCGCCATGTCCGGTCCTTGAAAAAGATCGACCCGGCCACCGCTTTCAGGTGGATGACTTCGGCTGACGAGATGATTTGCTTTTCATAAAGCAGGTCGAGTGTGGCCGTGACGTTGACCAGAGGCTCGCTCAGCGGCAGCCAGCCAAGCTCGGCGGGGCCATGGATCTGCGCCACGTCCGAATCGTCGATACGAATGCCTGCACGGTATTCCTCAAAAATACCCCCGACACCCGTCATCCCGAACGAATGGCATTCGGCAGCGCGCAAAGCACCCATGCTGGCTGCGCCAAGAACTGCTACGCCTGCACTCAGGGCGTAGAGGATTTCCTTATGCCAAACCGGCGCGGTAAATTCGAAGCCCCCGTCAACGATGCCGATAACAGTGGCCCCCTCTTCTACCGCGCGAAAGATGTCACCTTGAACCGCCGGCCCCCGAACGGTGATACCGGTGGCATAGTCTTTGGCCTCCGGTAATGTCGGCCCGACATGGAGGACCTTCATCCGAAAACCTCTTCGGCGGCGGCTTTTTGGCCGGATCTTCGGATGCTGCCACGTTCCGGATTTTCCAGTTGGTGTGCGGGGATCATTTTCCTGCCTGCTGAGGGCTAAGCCCCCCAAGCAGGCGTACAGGACAGAATATCTGCAGGGCCATCGGTTTCACAGAGGAGCGGGGGAGGTAACGCGCTCTATGTCTGCCTGCACACCGGTATCATCGGCGCTAGCCAGTGCTTTTGTCAGGGTGATGATGGATTGGCGGACCTGTTTGCTCTTGATGGATGTGAAGGCGCGGTTGAGCGAGACGCCATCCCGCGACACAAGAAACGTACCGATCTCGTCGACCTCCCTCACCAGTCCATCCGGGGCCTGAGGTTCACGGTCCTCGAAGAAGTAGCCAATGGGAACGCTCAGGACCACTGCTGCAGCTTGCAGCTTGCTTGCACTGACGCGGTTTGTGCCTTTCTCGTACTTCTGGATCTGCTGAAAGGTGATGCCCAGACGGTCGCCCAGCTTCTCCTGACTCAATCCCAAAACCAGCCGTCGCGACCTCAGGCGATTGCCGACATGAATATCGATTTGATGAGGTTCACTTTTTGCCAAGTTCCATACTCCTGTAATTGCCAAGGCTTCGTCATGCCTTGGCCGTTTGCAGCATGACAATTTTCGATCGAAATGCAACATTTGCCGCTTATTTGCCCCTGCTAATTCAGGAGTAAACGTAAACTTCCATCACTTGTCCAGGCCGGGAAGGTCAGGGTCGGCGGGTTGATCGAAGCGACGATGTGCCATCCTGCGCGCCACTGCCGATGCGGACCGGGACGAAATCACCTTCTCCTGCCGCGTCGTAAACCTCGCCATCGCCTCCAGTGAATGCAGACAGACTTGCACAATGATAGCTTTTGATCTAGTGACTTTCATATTGAAAGTCACTAGATCAAAACACACCCCCTTCCACCCGCCACCGAGAACACCGAACATGCTTTCAACGACACTCTCCAGACGGCTCGAACAACGGGACATCCACTATGGCTGGATCGTTGCCGCCACCGCCTTCCTCACCATGCTGGTCACGGCCGGCACCATCGGCGCACCTTCGGTTCTGATCCTGCCGCTGCAGAAGGAATTCGGCTGGGAGGCGACGGAAATTTCGACGGCACTTGCGATGCGCTTCATCCTGTTCGGGCTGATGGCGCCGTTTGCAGCCGCATTGATGAACCGGTTCGGCATGCGTTTAATGGCGCTAACGGCGCTGACCGTGGTTTTCATCGGCATGGGGCTGTCGCTGTTCATGCGCGAAGTCTGGCAGCTGGTCGTGCTGTGGGGTTTCGTCGTCGGCACCGGCACCGGGCTGACGGCGATGGTGATGGGTGCAACGGTGGCCACCCGCTGGTTTACGGCCCGGCGCGGCTTGGTCATCGGCCTGTTGACGGCCAGCACGGCCACCGGCCAGCTTGTCTTCATGCCGCTGATCGCGGCTTTAACCGAAGCTTATGGTTGGCGCACCGCCATTATGTTCATTCTCGGCATGCTGTTCGTCTGCGCCGTGGCCATGCTGCTGTTCATGCGCGACAGGCCGTCGGACCTTGGGCTGCGCCCCTATGGTCAGGTCGTAGACGATCCCCCAGCGGCGGCCTCGCTCAAGACCAACTCGCCGATCGACGTTTTGATCGAGGCATCGAAGACGCGGATTTTCTGGGTGCTGTTCCTGTCATTCTTCGTCTGCGGCGCTTCGACCAACGGGCTGATCCAGACGCATTTCGTCTCGCTCTGCGCCGATTACGGCATGACAGCGATCACCGCGACCGGTATTCTCGCCATCATCGGCCTGTTCGATTTCGCCGGCACGGTCGCCTCCGGCTGGCTGTCCGACCGTTACGATAACCGCTCGTTGCTGTTCTGGTATTATGGCCTGCGCGGACTATCTCTGCTGTGGCTGCCGTTCACCGGCTTCGAATTCCTCGGCTTGTCGATCTTTGCCATTTTCTACGGGCTGGATTGGGTGGCCACAGTTCCGCCGACAGTCAAACTCACAGCCCAGCATTTTGGCCGCGAGCGGGCCAACATGGTGTTCGGCTGGGTGTTTACCGGGCATCAGATCGGCGCTGCCTTCGCAGCCTTCGGCGGCGGCTTCATCCGCGATAATTACGCGAGCTACCTGCCAGCGCTGATGATCGCCGGAGCGCTCTGCCTGATGGCGGCACCGCTGGTGCTTTCGGCAGGTACGTCCAAGCTGAAGCCGGCGACCGTCAGTTGACGGTGGTCAGTTGACGCTGACGGGCTTGGAGCGCATGCGGGATACCGTCTCGCGCTCCGCCCGCTTGCAGCGCATCGGCGGCAGGTTGCGGTCCATCAGGTCCATGTCCTCCAGCACCATGTCGCCCATTTTCTTGAAGGCGCTGTCGAGCGCGCCGGCCCGGTGGGCGGAGCGGAGAAAACCCTTGAGGCTGCGAACGGGATGATCAAGCGGCAATGGCTCGTCGGGATAGACATCGCTGGCTGCCACGATATGGCCGCTTGCAACCGCCGCCATCAGCGCATCGAAATCGACGACATCGGCGCGGCTGAGCAGGATGAAGGCAGCGCCCGGACGCATGCTGGCAAAGGCCTTTGCACCGAGGAAATGCTGGTTCTCGCTGGTGACGGCAGCAACGACGAAGATGAAATCACTCTGCGTCAGCACGTCTTCCAGACTCGACGGCTTGACGCCATTGTCAATCAAGATCGAGGCCGGCATCCAGGGATCGTAGACGCGAGTATTGGTGCGGAAACCGGAGAGCACACGGTTCAGCGCCTTGCCGAGATCGCCGAAGCCGATGATGCCGACATCGGCACCGGACAGCAGCCGCGCTTTCGCATTGCCCTCGCCACCCCAGAGCTCCCGGCCTTCACGGAAATCGACATCCGCATCGACGATGCTGCGGGCGATGTTCAGCGCCATGGCCAGTCCCATCTCGGCGACCGGCTCGGCAAACACCTGACCCGTCGTCACCACATGAATGCCGCGGGCAAACAGCACCTCATAGGGCATGTTGTTGATCAGGTTGCTTTCGACATTGAGGATGCAACGAAGATTTGGCATGCGCGCCAAGGTCTCGGCGCTCAAGGGCGGTTGGCCGATGATGTAGCGGGCTTCGCCGAGAACCTCGTCACCGAGCCCGGCGATGTTTTCCGGGTCGGCCTCAACGATACGATATCTGGCTTTCAACTGCTCCAGCGCTGCCGGTGTGAAGATCAGATCGAGCGTGCGCGGTTCCGGTGCGCAGATGGCCAGAGGCCGTTGCGTTTCAGGCATGATATCGTCTCCCTCGCCGGGCGTGGGACAGGCCCGGCATTCCTCTTGGCCGAAGTTGTATTGATGATCCGCCGATTTGCAAGGCGGCCGGCCGCGAGGATGGGGCTAATAATCGAGGCCGCGCATGTAGCGGTCGATCGAGCGTGGTGTGCCGGGAGACTGGAACACCGGACCGTCGCCCTGGCGGCAATTGTTGATGGTCCGGTAGCGCGGTGCAAAGGTCGGGTGCCCCTCGCGCTCGACGACGGTCTGTTCGCAGTAGATCCGCTTGGCATCCACCGCCGCCTCCGGCGTCTTCACACCGGGCAGATCGGTGTAGACCTGGGCAAGCTGCACAGGCGCTGTGGAGAGCGGGGCAGCGACGGCCGGAAGAGCGGACAGAACCAGGGCGGTGGAGAGAAAAACAGTCTGCAGGGTCAACATCTACGTTCCAACTGGTGCCCGATCAACGCCACAGGTCTCCCCCGGGCGTGAGGAGACGGTATCGCTTCCAGCGAAGTTGCGCTATAGCCCAACGACTTGAACCAAAGCGCGGCACATCGTCCGGCTGATGTGGGGTTTTCCATGGCAAATACAATACGGCTTCACGAAGGCGACATCTCAGTTGAAGACGCTGCCCGCTACAAGGGGGCCATCGCCATCGACACCGAAACGCTTGGCCTCGTTCCGCGCCGCGACCGGCTCTGCCTCGTCCAGCTTTCGCCGGGCGACGGCTCTGCCGACGTGATCCGGATTGCCAAGGGCCAGACGCAGGCCCCAAACCTTGCCGCCATGCTGGAAGATCCCAGCCGCCAGAAGATTTTCCACTTCGGCCGCTTCGATATCGCCGTGCTGTTCCACACGTTCGGCGTGACAACGACACCGGTATTCTGCACCAAGATCGCCTCGCGACTGACGCGGACCTATACGGACCGGCATGGGCTGAAGGACAATCTGAAAGAACTGCTTGAGGTCGATATTTCCAAGCAGCAGCAGTCCTCCGACTGGGCAGCCGAAAAACTCTCGCAAGCACAGCTGGAATATGCCGCGTCCGACGTGCTTTATCTGCATGCCCTGCGCGACAAGCTGACAGCGCGCCTGATCCGCGACGGCCGCGCCGCCCATGCCGACGCCTGCTTCGCCTTTCTGCCAACCCGTTCCAAGCTTGATCTGATCGGCTGGGAAGACACGGACATTTTCGCACACAGCTGATGCAGCCCATCAAAAACCACCAGACCGGGCCTGTCCTTGAACCCGTACGGGTGTGGATCCGCCAGCAGCTGGACAGGCTGCCGCCGGGTCTCGCCGAATTCGTTCTGTTCGGACTGAAACAGGCATGGTCATGCCTGTTTGGCGCGCTTGTGCTGTTTCTGATCATCGCGACCAAGCTGATCTGGAACGAGGATTGGGTGGTCAATCGCTACGATGCGCTGTTTCTGGCGGCTTTGCTCATCCAGATCACATTCCTGCGCCTGAAGATGGAAAGTTGGGAGGAAGCCAAGGTCATCCTGATCTACCATGTCACCGGAACGTGCATGGAGATCTTCAAGGTCCGGATGGGATCATGGGTCTATCCGGAGGATGCGCTCTTCCAGATTGCCGGCGTGCCGCTTTTCTCCGGCTTCATGTACGCATCCGTCGGCAGCTACATGGCGCGCGCCATCCGCATCTTCGACATGCGGTTTACCCACTATCCAAACTTCGCCCTGACCGCCCTTCTGGCGGCCGCCATCTACATCAATTTCTACAGCCATCATTATATAATCGATATGCGCATCGGGCTGTTTGCGGCCACGCTTCTGCTTTTCGGGCGGGTGCGGATCTATTTTACCGTCGAGCGGAAAGCACGCTGGATGCCGTTGGTTCTGGCGGCCTTCCTCACCAGCATCTTTCTCTGGATTGCCGAGAATATCGGCACGGCAACAGGCATATGGCTTTATCCGGGCCAGACGGAGTGGCACATGGTATCGCTGCAGAAACTGGGCTCCTGGTACCTGCTGCTTTATGTCAGTTTCGTTCTGGTGACGATCGTCTGCAAACCCCAGCCACCCGCGCCAAAATGATGAAGTGGCCAGCCTGGCCTCCTCATGACGCATGATTGACCGCTAATACAACAACCGCGAAAATAGGTTAATCAGACATTAATGGTTGCTGGTTATTGTTAACGACATCCCACGTTGCAGACCGCGCGGAGCAGCCATGATTACGCCCCTTCAGTCCAGTGCCGGAGCCGTTACCGCCACTCTGATGCAGTCGATGATCGACCAAGCGGAAGAGAAGCGTGCCGAAGACGAAAAGAAGGCGCGCAAGGAGACGAAAGAGGACGATATCCTCAAGGCGCGCATTTCAGCAAGCAAAAGCCATGCGGCCCTGAACGACAAGGTCAACGCCCATTTCTTCGGCGCCCTGAAGAGCGACGACAATGCGATGGCGGAACTGATTTCGCGTTTTCTCAATATCCTGCGTGTGACCCGTGATGAGGGAGAATCCGACACTGATTTCGGTACCCGAGTCGAGGATACGCTGACGCTGGTCTCGATGATCGGCAAGAAGGAAGCGAACCTCCCCGGCAGTTCGCCCATCCCTGGTGGAGCACAGGAGATCACGCTGGCTCGCTTCCGGGTCAACGTTGATGACATCGATGCGGTGCTCAACGGCACCGCCGAAGAGCCGACCGAAATGACGAAGATGGCGGCTCGCTTTGTGACCCGCTACGGGCTGACCCAGAAAGAGGATGAGCACGACCTGCTCTTTAGCAAGCGCATCGGCGAAACGATGGCAAGCGTGCGCAAGACTATGCCGATCGATATCGCAGAGCTGGAAACCAAGGCCGGTTTGAGGGCACTTGGCGTGACTGCGGCCCAACTTGTCGATGCGATCAAAAACCCAACCGGCAAACAAGCGCAAATCATCCAAGAAGCTCTCGACGACGCGGCGCGCGACACCGGCACATCGACGGAAGACAAGCAGATCGCCATCCAGCGGCTGGAGGATATCGCCGATCCGAAATCGATCGAAGAACTGAAGCTTGAAAAGACACAGCAGCCCGACCCAACCCGAGTCGAGAATGCCGAAACGCGCAAGGAGCGTGAAGAGGACATTCGCAAGCTGGAGGCGGGTGAAAAACTGGAGGACGTCCAGAAGGTTCAGGATACGATCGAAAAAATCAACGATGCCATCCTCGGCGCACCCGGCCAAACCAAAACACCGGCCGCTGACGGCAAGCCGGCAGCTGAGGTCGTCCCATCGGGCGATCTGCTTCTGACCCTGGCTGCGGGCGCCGAAATGGCGGAAATAGAAGAAGAGGCGGAAAGCGCCGCTGCCAGTAGCAGCGCGGCTGGCCGGACCGATGCGATCGATACGGAAACCGGAACGACAGACACGTCCGAAGAAGCCAAGGAAGAGGCCGATGCGGCCGTTCTGCTGGCGCGTGCCGGCCCCGGAGACGCAGCAGCGCCGGTGGGCGAGGATGCGGAAGCCAGCGGCATTCTGGCCGTCAGCCTGGATGAAAACGGTATCTACGAAATCCTGAAACGCCAAGCCGAAGCGACCTTGGCACGGGCCGCGTGATCGAGGCCATAGCTTGAACGACAAGATTGCACTTTCAACCTGACGCCTCAACCAATTGGATCGATTTGACATGCTGTTTCCCACCCAGCAAGCGGCCGCCACCGGCATCACATCCCTCATGCAATCGGTTATCGATGACGCCGAAAAGCGCCGGGTCGAGGAAGACGAAAAGCTGAAAGGCAAGAAGGAGGACAAGGTCCTCAAAACACAGCTGCGTTCCGACGAGGTGCAGAGCGCTGCCAACGATAAGATCAACGCGCATTTCTTCAATACGAGCGCTCTCGATGTCAACGAGATGAAAGTCAGGCTGATTGAATCGCTCGGGGAAATGCTCGGCATCGAAAAGCAGGAAGGCCAGTCCGGTTACAGCTACGGAGTGCAGCTTGAAAAGGCCATTGCGCAACTCGATCCGCAGCAGAAATTTGCCTTGACCGACAAGCTTGGGCTCAATGAGCTCAGAATTTCCCTTGATGACCTCGTGAAGGCGATCAAGAACCCCTACGGCAAGCAGGACGACAAGCTCGAACTCGCCTTGGAAGAACACGCCACCGGCCTTTCGGGAACCACGACGTCACGGACGAAGACCCTGCAGAGGATGGAGGCTATTGCCGATCCGAAAACCCTCGAGGAACTGAAGCTTGAGCGGGCGGGAGAGATCAGCGACCCGACAAAGGTCGAGGACGAGGAAACGAAGGCTGAGCGCGAAGAGCATATTGGCGCATTGGAAGCCGGAGAAAAGCTGGAGGACGTCAAGGACCTCAACGAGACCGTTAAAAAACAGAACGAACAGGCGATCGGCAAGGGCGCTACTGAAGCCGGAGCAACCGAGGACCCGATGGCGGCCGTCGAGACGATCCAGGTTCTGGCTGCGGGCGCAGAAGCGATCGGCGAAACCGTGGACACGACCGGAGAACCTGAGGGCCTTGCCAGCGAGATGGCCGACAGAGGCCCCGCGAACGCCAATGGCAAAAACGACATTTCGTTGAGCGAACAGGACGAGGTCTACCTGATTGCGAAGAACGGCCCGGACATGACCGATGCCACCGATCCGTCAATCCTGCCGATTGCGGTCGATGAAAACGGCATATACGCGCTGCTCTTAAAGAAGGAAAAGCAAGCCGCCTGATTACGGCTCGCGCCTGACGAGGTCGAGGCACGCCATCACTTCCTTGGGCAAAAACCTATTTTGCCCGGGCGCGAATTTCCTCAAAGCTCCAGTCGCGCAGCAGATCGCCGTTTTTCCACACCGTTTCCAGATGATTGTGGCGGTCCTTGAGTTCATCGAGGCGCGCTGCTTCGAGGCCGCCAAGGCCGCTGACAACGGCTTGACGGCCAGCCTTTGACGCCTTGACGTTCATGGTCGCGGGGCGCTTGAAAACGTCATGCCATTTGCCGGTCTCATCGAGACGCGCATTGGTTTTCATGGCGAAGGAATAGGTGTCGCGGTTGACCTTCTGCAACAGGCCGCCGCCCATGCCGAAGGCGATGTTTTCAGCCGAAAATCCGAACGCTTCCAGCCGACCAAGGATCTGGCTGATATCGGCATTGGAAATGCCGTCGCCCTGGATGACCCGGACGGACTTGTCGAGCACCTTGTAGCCCTTGCCGTTCAGTGCCGAGCCGAAGTGATAATCGAGCTGCTTGATCACATGCACCGGGGTCTCGATCGGATCGCCGCTATCGGGCCGGATCACCACCGTGCCGCCACTGGCCCTGACCTTTTCGCGCAGCTGCTCGCCCCAGATTTCCGAGACGGCATAGTTGATGTCGTAGCTATCCGACACGACGGCGAACATGCCGCCACCGGCAAAGCGATCGATCATGTTGGAATAGGCTTCCACTTCCCGCTCGACGCCCCAGGCGGTCATCGTCGAGTGTTCGGACGCGGGGATCGAGAACCCGGCCATTTCGGCGCCGTAGTAGCGCCGGGCATAGAGCACGCCGGTTATGGTATCCGTGCCCATGAAATTGACGAGATGGGCGGCTCCGCCGATGCCCGCCTGTTCCAGTGCGCCAACACCGCGCGCGCCAAAATCGTGCAGGCGGAACGGCAAGGCGGCGTCCGGGTCGTCGCAGGTTTTCTCAAGGATCGGCCGGATGATCTGCTTGACCTTGCGGGCATTGCTGGCGACCGATGACGGATACCAGACGGCGCGCAACAGTGCAGTCTCGATATAGGAGGTTAGCCAAAAACTGTCCGGATCGGTATTGACCACCTGCACCATCGGCACGCCACGGCGTAGCAGAGTGCCCTCCGGCAGAGCCTGGATTTCAAGCGGAAGATAGCCGCCGAAATGATCGACGATGCGCATCCAGCCGGCGCGGTTGAACGGCAGGCCATGGGCAAGGACGATCGCTTCGGCCTCATCCACATCGGCTCGTGTTACCGGCTTGCCGAGATATTCCTTCAAAAACATCTGCAGGCCGAAGAACAGCACATCGGCCTGATCGGGATGCCCGCGCGTTTCGATATAGGCAGAGATTGCCCGCGTGCCCGGCGGATATTGCAGAAAATGGCTGAACTTGTAGCTGTCGGTGTTGAGGATCAGGTTGGTCAGGTTCATCGCATTCCCCCCGAAAGCAATTCCATGCCCACCGCGCAATGGGCGGCGACGCAGCGCCAAGATGTACGCGAGCGGCGAAAGGGCGGCAAGGGCCAACGGAAGGCTTGCAGCCCAGCATCGCCTGCCCGGTATGGTTAATATTCTGTCAATCATTCTACCCTAATATGACGAGATACAATGCTCGGCCATCTTGGTTTCGAAGCAGCCGCCGCAGTCTGGTTTGGCCGTGAACGAGCCGTCGGGCATGCGCATGAAGCGCCATTATCCCTTGAAATACGCGCGGCGACGTCCGGTCCTTAGCCGGCATACCGCACAGCCACGGAGCTTCAACCCGAGCTTGACGGAGATTGCGATGCTGATGCCCATTCTCACAGTCAAAACGCCCCTCGCGGTGGCACAGGCGGCTATCGTCGCTGAAACGGTCACGCCCAAGGAACGGACGCTGCCGGTCTCGATGCCGGGGCGAATTTCGGGGAACCAGTCGGAGGTGGTTCTCAAAATCCTGGAGACGCTGAACCGGCATCTGCTCGGAAGCGAGCCCCTGCCGAAGGATGCGCTGATCCGCCTGCTCGATACGCTGGCAAAGATCCTGAAATTTCCGCCACTGCCGCAGGAAACACTGCGCGATTTCGGCAAGCGGCTGGCCGTCTTTCTTGAAACGCTGCCGCCCGCAGCCCGGGCGGCGCTGGAAAAGCAGCTTGGGCAGCACAACCTGGCGATCTCCATCAAGATCCTCGCCGAGGTGCTGAAGATACCCTCGATCATCGATATGCCGCGATTGCTGGACAGGCCCTTCGCGCCGCCCATGGTGCCGCGTACCGGCGTTGGCCAACCCGATGGCAAACCGCTGCCAACGCAGACACAGCCGCAGGGACAGGCACCCATGCCGGGCCGTCAGGCGCCGATCCCCGCCTCGCAAACGAACATGGCCAGCCCCCCTGTCGTCCTTGCCGACCCCGGGATGTTGCAGGCCGCACTGAAAAAGGCTTTCGGTGGCGACGAAACGGCGCCCGCTATCATTGCTTTCGAAGAAAGCCTCAACGAGGACGGTCCGGCAACGACGTCGCGCGCGGAGCAGCCGGCAAAGGCCCGGACGGCGCGCGATACAGCACCGGCCAGCGGGCAACCGCAACAGGCTGCGAAGGCGAGTTCCGACACAATCCCGCTGCTGCGCGCCGCTGCAGCCTTTCTCGCTGCCGATCCAGAGGCCCTGTCGCTGGCCGCCACTATTGCGTCCGGCATGGATGACCATTTGAAGGCAGAGCTGGTGGAGGAGCTGGGGCTCGACCTTTTCGAGCCAAAAGAAGCATCCACACAGCCGGAGGATTCTGCCGGTGCGAACAAGCCCAGAGCCGACATCGATGGCGGCGATCTCAACATGCTGGAAGCGGAGCCAGATACGCGGACAGGCGCAGGAACGTCGGCTGCCCAATCAGCCGTCGCGCGCAATCTCAACGAAGTTGACGGCTTCAAGGGGCATGATCTCGGTGAGTGGGAACTGGAGACCCAGGCACAGGATCAAACGTTCACAGATGCCGAAAATATTCCTTCGCCCTTGGCCGAAGCAGAGATGGACCATCCGGACAAAAGTCTTGCCCAAACACTGAAAGCGCTGGTCGAAGCCAGCCTGCCACTGCCCGGTGCAGCCCCGGATACATCCGAGACGCTGTTTGCCATGCTGGCTGGCGATATCGCAGACATGGGTGCCGAGGTCCTGTTCGCGCAGCTGGAGTCCGCCGACAATGCCGAGATGCTGCCGGACACATCGCTGCTTACCGGCTATATCGGCGACCAGGCGGAGATGGCCGGGCTAGAACCCGATATGTGGAGCGCGATGCTCGATGCGCCCGAGGAAAAAGTAGCCGGTCGCCAGACACCGATGAATTCCGCAACAATGGAAGAGAATGCACGCGAAGCCCTGACACCCAGGCTACCGGACGCGGGCATTATCCGCGACGCCATCCCCTTTGCGATGATCCCCTACCTGCCCGCAAAGACGCAGGAAACGCGCGGTGTAGAGATCGAGGAAGAGGAGCAGTCCGCCTTCTCTGGCGAAGAGGACGACGATGATGGTCAGCACCGGCAGGAGCGCGGCGAGCAGGAAGACGACGCGCCCGCCGTGCCACAGACGGTCGTGGCAGATGATGAAGGCGAGACCGGAGATCCCTATGACCTCTACCGCCGCATGGGCGGATACGGCTGAGCCCATTCGCACGCAGATGCCGCTCAGAACCGGCCACGAAAAAGCCCGCGGAAATCGCTTTCCGCGGGCTTCTTTATTCAGACTGCAGAGGCTTATTCGCCGCCGCGGTTCTTCAGGGCTGCACCCAGGATGTCGCCGAGCGAAGCGCCACTGTCGGACGAACCGAACTGTGCGACGGCTTCCTTCTCTTCAGCGATTTCCAGAGCCTTGATCGACAGCATGACCTTGCGGTCCTTCTTGGAGAAATTGGTGACGCGGGCGTCAACAATCTGACCAACGGAAAAACGCTCCGGACGCTGTTCGTCGCGGTCACGCGACAGATCGGCACGGCGGATGAACGAGGTGAGGTCTTCGTGGTTGACGAGCTTCACTTCGATGCCACCGTCGTTGACGGCCAGGACTTCGCACGAGACAACGGCGTTCTTGCGCAGATCGCCGGATGTAGCGGCGTCGCCGACTGCATCCTTGCCGAGCTGCTTGATGCCGAGCGAGATGCGTTCCTTTTCGACGTCCACATCCAGAACGACAGCCTTAACGACGTCGCCCTTGTTGAACTCTTCGATGACCTGTTCGCCTGGACGGTTCCAGTCGAGGTCGGAGAGATGCACCATGCCGTCAACGTCGCCGTCGAGGCCAATGAACAGGCCGAATTCGGTCTTGTTCTTGACTTCGCCTTCAACTTCCGTGCCAGCCGGATGGCTGTGCGCGAATGCCTGCCACGGGTTCTCGAGCGTCTGCTTGAGGCCGAGCGAGATGCGGCGCTTGGTCGGGTCGACTTCGAGAACGACAACGTCGACTTCCTGCGTCGTGGACAGGATCTTGCCGGGGTGTACGTTCTTCTTGGTCCAGGACATTTCGGAGATGTGGATCAGGCCTTCGATGCCCGGCTCCAGCTCTACGAATGCACCGTAGTCTGTGATGTTGGTGACGGTACCGGAGATCTTCTTGCCGACCGGGTACTTGGCACCGATGCCATCCCAAGGATCCGACTCGAGCTGCTTCATGCCGAGCGAGATGCGGTGGGTTTCCTGGTTGATGCGGATGATCTGAACCTTGACCTGCTGGCCGATGTTCAGGATTTCCGACGGATGGTTGACGCGGCGCCATGCCATGTCGGTGACGTGCAGCAGGCCGTCGATGCCGCCGAGGTCAACGAACGCACCGTAATCGGTGATGTTCTTGACGACGCCGTCAACAACCTGGCCTTCTTCGAGGTTCTGGACGATTTCCGAACGCTGTTCAGCACGCGACTCTTCAAGAACCGTACGACGCGAAACAACGATGTTGCCGCGACGCTTGTCCATCTTGAGGATTTCGAAGGGCTGCGGGTTGTGCATCAGCGGAGTAACGTCGCGGATCGGACGAATGTCGACCTGGGAGCGCGGAAGGAAGGCAACGGCACCATCCAGATCGACGGTGAAACCACCCTTGACCTGGTTGAAAATGACGCCTTCGACGCGTTCGCCGGCTTCGAACTTGACTTCGAGGCGGACCCAGCTCTCTTCGCGGCGAGCCTTTTCGCGCGACAGAACAGCTTCGCCCATCGCATTTTCGATGCGCTCGACGTAAACTTCGACTTCATCGCCGACCTTCAGCGTGCCGTCCTTGGCCTTCGTGCCGAATTCCTTCAGAGCGATGCGGCCTTCGACCTTGAGGCCGACGTCAACGATTGCGACGTCCTTCTCGATAGCCGTTACAATACCCTTGGTGACGTAGCCTTCGGCAAGATCCTGCGTAGCAAAGGATTCCTGCAGCAACGCGGCAAAATCGTCGCGGGTGGGGTTAGCTTGAGACATGAATACTCCTGATGTGCCTTCATGGGGCACAGGCGCCGGGGGTTAGCGTTGACAGGTCCAAAAACCATCCGCTCCAATCATGAAGGAGCAAATCCGGCGCGGGGATGGTGGTTCGGACTATTTCGTCGCAGGCTTGACCGGAAAACCGTGAAACGCTTTTCCGAACCTGTTCAATGCTTCAATGCGGCGTCGATGAACGTCTTCGCCGTTAAGAATGCGGCTTCTATACTCATTTCGGACGTATCTAGCAAGTGCGCATCGGAAGCCGGGCGCAGCGGGCTGTCGGCGCGTCCCATGTCGCGTTCGTCGCGCTTGATAATGTCGGCAAGGATCTCCAGGAAATCGGCCGGAATGCCATTCCCGACGATCTCGTCGAACCGGCGGCGGGCGCGCACTTCGGCCGAGGCCGTCACGTAGAGTTTCACCAGCGCGTCCGGGCAGACGACGGTGCCGATATCGCGGCCATCCAGCACGGTTCCGGGCTCCCTCAGCGAAAAGGCGCGCTGCGTCTCGACAAGAGCCTGGCGCACCAGCGGCATGACGGCAATCTTCGAGGCTGCCTCGCCGATCGAATGCACCGAGAGAACGCTGCGGTCGAGCCCTGCGAGCTCCACGTCGCGCGCCATCTGCTCGGCAATCCGTTCATCGTCCAAAGGCAGTCCGGCATCCAGCAGCGCCTTGGCCGTCGCACGGTAGGTCAGCCCGGTGTCGAGATGATGGAAACCGTATTCCTCGGCGATGCGGCGGGACAACGTCCCCTTGCCCGCTGCCGCAGGTCCGTCGATGGCGATGATGAAAGTCATTTTACTACCTGAAAATGGGTATGATCGTCGTGGCGCGCTGCCCGGCAGCCCTGAAATCTCACAGTATCACTCTCCACGGCAAGCGTTTTTGCGAGATGCACCCGCCCGCTATCCGCGACATTGCGGGCTGCGTAACACCAAGTTGCGGAATGGTCATCCTTTCTTCCAAAGCAAAGCGCAGCGGGCGCTCGGAGAAGTTAAGCTTTGACAGACGGGGCCAAGACGATTATGGGGACCGGCTAATTCATTTCATCTTCAACGCCGGTATTCCGG
Source organism: Pararhizobium sp. (assembly GCF_965279435.1). Taxonomy (NCBI): domain Bacteria; kingdom Pseudomonadati; phylum Pseudomonadota; class Alphaproteobacteria; order Hyphomicrobiales; family Rhizobiaceae; genus Pararhizobium; species Pararhizobium sp. The sequence continues at coordinate 1,596,198 of NZ_CBDIHY010000003.1, read as the reverse complement.
CAGATGCCGGTAATCCCGGCCATTCAAGAGGCTTTGACCGTGGCAAAAGCGGAACTTGGAACAAAACGCGCAGATCCGGAAACGGGCCGTAAATTTTACGACCTGAACAAGGATCCGATCGTTTCTCCTTATACTGGAAAATCCTACCCGCTCTCCTTCTTCGAGGAAACATCTGTTGCCAAGGTAATGGAAAAGGCCGCCGAAGAAGACGAGGTTCAGGAAGTCGATACCGAGAACCCCGAAGTCGAGCTGGTCTCGCTCGAGGATGCCGACAGCGAAGCAGCTGGTGGCGACGACATTCCGGATCTGGGCGATGACGACGTCGAAATCGAAGGCGATGACGACGATACCTTCCTGGAAGCCGATGAAGACGATGAGGACGGCCTGTCCGACCTGATCGGCGTATCGGACGACGACGACGAGGTCTAAGTTCAAGACCTGATCAACCGGCTGATTAAGATACCCATATGTCTCAAACTCTCGATAGAGGGAGTTTGAGACAGCCGGATTATTATGACTGATGATGAGCAAGCGCCTTTGCGCTCCTCGTTCGGACCGCGCATATGCCGATACCGTCATCTCCAGCGATAAAGCGGATACGGCCCCTCCCCCTGATCCAAATCACAAAAGTATCCTTGACGCGGTTCCGCCGCATCAAGAACTGGCGACGTGTCGCGATATGAGAAGCTCGGGATTAACACCCGGCAATTTTCGGGACGAGCGTCACCAAAACGAACTCCGATCGGTCCATCGCAGCGGGTGGGCTTCGCCTGCAGCATCAACCCGCCAAGCAGCGCTGCGCGATTACCGCGTCCGGCAGATTCGATGATCCGTTGCGCCAGATAGCCCCGAGTCCGTCCGGGAAACATAGATTGGTCAAATGCGAAATATTGAATCGTACGCGATCATCAACCGCTTGTTAGGATTTTGTTGACCATAATTCATGCCGGAGGCCGCATTGAACGCGGCCATTCCGAAGTGTTTGAGTCGATCAACCTGAGTCGAGGTTTGTAGTGTCAGCGTATGTACCGGACAAGAGTTCAGTCGGATATGTGGTCAATCGGGCGGCTGCACTGTTCTCCGAGATGGTACGCAACGCCACGCGGCTGGCCATGACGACCCTCTTTACGCTGATCGCGGTCCTTGGATCCGCAGTCACCGCCGCCGCGGAGGATCGCGCGCTGAAACTGTATTTCACCCACACGGGCGAAAGAGCCACGATCACCTACAAGCGCAACGGACGGTTCGACCCGAAGGGAATGGACAAGATCAACCGGTTCCTGCGTGACTGGCGGCGAAATGAACCGGCCCGCATGGATCCCCGCCTGCTTGACCTGGTGTGGGAGGTTTACGACCGCAGCGGCGCAAACGGCTATATCCACATCGTCTCTGCCTACCGGTCCCCGGCTACCAATAGCATGTTGCGGTCCCGCTCGCGTACCACAGGCGTCGCCAAGAACAGCCAGCATACGCTCGGCAAGGCCATGGATTTCTTTATTCCCGGCGTCAAGCTTTCGACAGTGCGTGCGCTTGCGATGCAGATGCAAGTTGGCGGCGTTGGGTATTACCCTACTTCGGGATCTCCGTTCGTCCACCTCGATGTCGGTAATGTCCGTGCCTGGCCCCGCATGTCACGCAAGGAGCTCGCGCGGATATTCCCGCACGGGCGCACGATGCATCTCGCAGCCGACGGCAGTTCGCTACCTGGCTATACACAGGCGGTGGCGGACTACAAGAAACGCGTCAGCCCCGCCTCGATCAGGGTCGCCAGCACGGCGCGGCAAGACAATAACGCAAAATCGCCTGCGGAAGCGTCGCGTGCGGATGGCGAACGGCGCGGCGTGCTGACAGCGCTCTATTCTGCGCCTCGAAGCAAAGCCCTGGATGCCCTGGCCGTGCAGACGGTTCCCGGCGGCCGCGTTGAAAAACAGCCATTCACGGATCTTTCCTCCTATACTGTTCCCATACCGTCAATACGGCCAGCCATTGCGACCGCCAGCACTCCGTCGCTGGACACGATCGAGACGGCTTCGATCGGACCTATCACCGCACTTCCAGCGATCGAAACACCCATTGCCTTGCAAGGCTCTGCCGGATTCGAGCCGTTCGCGACAGCGCACGCGACCTTGAAGACACGCATGGAAATAATCGGGTCCCTGCCAATGACCGGATCCTGGAAACGGGGAGCGGACTTCGGAGCGATCTCCGGCAAGTCGTTGATGACATGGGCGCTGCATTCCCCCGGCGATGTCATCGGCATGAGAGCCCCGCGCGTTTCAAGGCAAACGCTTCAGGTGACAGCCGGCGAAATCATCCCGATCGCCGATGCAAGAACGTTTAACACTGACCGCTTTGGGGTTGCTCCCGAAGGTTGATCGTGTCTGCACTTTAAAACCAGGTTCAGAGTGCGGCGCGTGTCCCTTTGCAACGTACACGCCCGCTCCGGGATATCGGATCAATTTCCCGGCAACGTGTTACACCGCAGAGATTGTAACCTTGTGGGCCTGAATAAGGCCCCCCCTAAACCTCACAGAATTCAAACAATTGGCGCCCGCGCCGGGTTTTCAACCTTCCTGCGGACGCCGGGTTCCGGGTTCACCGAATAAAAACGCAGCCCTTTGTCTTTTTCGGCTTGCCATCTTGAAAAAGCAGAAGTATGAAGCCGCCAACCGACTGGACAAACTGTTCGGACGGCGTTCCCGGAACCGGCTTTGCCGGACCCAAAATGGGGCTATAGCTCAGCTGGGAGAGCGCTTGCATGGCATGCAAGAGGTCAGCGGTTCGATCCCGCTTAGCTCCACCAAATTTTTCCAATCCCGCTTTTATAGTTTCCGCCTGATGTCAGTTGCCGATCAACGGGCCGCGCGATAGAGCTTGTTTGGGAACCAGCAAGGGGCATGTCGATGACCGATACACAATTTCAAAAAGGGCCTTCGACCTGGCGCATCGTTCTTGCTGCCATATTGGACTTCCTCACCGCATTTTTTGTATTGGGCTATCTCGTAGCTTCAATTTTTGGCGGGAAGACCGAGGAGGGTTTCAATCTCCAGGGTGGCCCGGCATTCCTGATGTTTGCGCTCGTCGTTGCCTATTTCGTGGTCTTTAACAAGTTCCTCGGCGGCACGATCTGGAAACGTATTTTGCGGGCGCAGCGCTGAACGACGGCTGTTATTGCCCAGGGCTCGCCGGCGGCGCCCCCAAGGTTAGTCGTGCTCCATTTTAGACGATCTCAATGAATATCCACACCCATTGACTATGCTCGCACGAGCCTATCCAACATTGCTTTTACAAGAGTAAGGCAATGAGGAGCAGATCATGGATCTCGGGATCAACGGCAAGCGGGCGCTCGTTCTCGGTGGCAGCAAGGGGCTTGGGCGCGGAATTGCCGGGGCGTTGGCGGCCGAGGGCGCCATTGTCGCTCTGACAGGGCGTGACCAGCAGGCAGCAGCGCTGGCGGCCACGCAAATCAGTGCTTCGGCCAGAGGCCTGGCGCTTGACCTTGCGGACGCTGGCGCCATCGATCCATTTCTTGACAGGCTTGCAGCTGAGTTCGGTGATATCGACATTCTCGTGCTGAACGGAGGCGGTCCGCCGCCGAGCCTTGCTTCGGAGATCGATCCGGCATTCTGGCGCGCCCAGTTCGATACGATGGTGCTGGCCGGCATGCGCATCGCCAACCGGTTGCTGCCCCCCATGCGGCAGAACGGCTGGGGCCGCATCATGGCCGTGGCATCCACCAGCATTCGCGAGCCCATCCCCGGCCTCACCGCCTCCAACGCCCTTCGTAGTGCCGTTGCCGGCTGGCTGAAGACGCTGGCGGGCGAAGTGGCAGCCGAAGGCGTTACCGTCAACATGCTTCTACCCGGGCGGCTGGCGACGGACAGAACGCTGAGCTTTGACAGGATGGACGCCGAAAGCGAAGGATTGAGCCTCGAGACCGTTGCCGCCCGCAGCCAGTCGGACATTCCGGTCGGCCGCTATGGCACTCCGGCCGAGTTCGGGGCGGCAGCGGCGTTTCTGGCCAGCCGTCAGGCCGGCTACATCACCGGTGTCGCGCTGCCGATCGACGGTGGCCTCAGCCGGGCAATGTTGTAGCCGCCCTTACCCCGCAGACACGGCATCGCCGTCCATTTCACGGATGGCCGGCGATGCCGATGCCCCTAATCGCCGATCTCATCCTCGAACCATGAGTTGCTGAAGGTCAGATTGGCCATTGAAACAGCTCTGCCTTTGTCATCGCGAACCACAACGGATATCGCGCCGTTTGGCTGCTCGCCAATTTCGTCCTGGACGACATCCAATAGAATCCTCGTAACTTCCCGCGTCACGCTTTCGCGGGTCGAAAGCTCCAACCCGTCTTCATCGCGGGTTGCGCCGTCGCCATTGTGCAGATCGAAAAAGTAACGGCTCGCCATTTTGATATCCCTTGAACGTTCAAAGAATTCGCAGAAATGAAAATAGTTCCTGAAATCAACAGGATTCGTCATTCATGTGTCAATGTTAAATGAGCCCCGGCCGTTTGTGGGATAGGTGGAGAGCCCATCCCTCACACGGCATGCCGCACATTGATCGATTCCCTCCTCCTCAATCTTCAAAGCCATGATGTGGTGTTGCCTCACGAGGTGGCGTTGCTCAGGAACCTGATTTGGCGCGACCGGCGCTTCAAGGTCGACGAGGAGATCGTGGTCGAGGGATCGCGGCCGGGCTACAGCACGCTGCTGATCGACGGCTTTGCGGCGCGCTATAAATTCCTGTCAGGCGGCACCCGCCAGATCACCGCCCTGCACATTGCCGGGGATTTCGTCGATCTGCATGCGTTTCTCCTGAAAACCATGGACCACGGCATCGTTGCGATGTCGCAATGCCATGTGGCGTTCGTCGAGCACGGCGACCTCAAGGCCATCACCGAAACCCAACCGCATCTCAGCCGCCTGCTTTGGCTGGACACGCTGGTGGATGGTGCCATCCACCGCGAATGGATCGTGGCCATGGGACGGCGTTCGAAGAAAGCCCATCTCGCCCATCTGGTCTGCGAGCTGTTCATGCGGCTGCAGGTGGTCGGGCGAACGACCGGCTACAATTTCCATTTTCCGTTGACGCAGGTGGAACTGGCCGATGTGCTGGGCATATCGCTGGTGCACCTCAACAAGACCCTGCAGATCCTGCGCAAGGCCGAGCTTCTCACCTGGATCGGTCAGATGATCACCATTCTCGACTGGACACGCCTGCAGGAACTGGCGCAGTTCGACCCGACCTATCTCAGCCAGACAGTCGAGCCCCGTTAGCGGAATTACATCGCTATCAGCGGTGCGCAGCCCAAGGCACGAACCAGCGTTCCAGCAAGCGCGCCAGGATTTCGAACAGGAACGCGATCGCGGCAATGACGATGATGCCGGCAATGACGATGTCGGTGACGAGGAATTGTGCTGCCGACTGGATCATGAAGCCGAGGCCGCGGCTTGCCGCCACCAGTTCAGCTGCCACCAGCGTCGACCAGCCGGCACCGAGTGCGATGCGGGTTCCGGTCAAGATCGACGGGATGGTGCTCGGCAGGATCACCTGCAGCAGGATTTGTAGCCGGCTCGCACCGAACGATCGGGCAGCATTGATGAAATCGGCCGGTGCGGATTTGACGCCGGCCGCCGTCGACAGGATGATCGGCGGCAACATGGCGAGCGAAATGACGGTGATCTTCGAGGCTTCTCCAATGCCGATCCAGATGATGATCAGCGGCAGATAGGCCAGTGGCGGCAGCGGCCGCAGGAATTCAACGATCGGATCGAGGATGCCCTTGCCGATGCGGCTGGTACCGATGGCAAGGCCAGCCGGGATACCGATGACGATGGCGGCGGCAAGGGCTGCGAAAATGCGCAGCAGGCTGGCCAGCGTATGTTCGGCCAGCGTCGAATCGACGAAACCGTTGATCGCGACGGAATAGATCGCCTTCAGCACGATCAGAGGCGACGGCAGGAAGAGCGGCGACACGACGCCATAGGCCGAGGCAAGGCTCCAGGCTGCGATGATTACAACGATGGTTGCCAGCGACACCGGCAGGGTGCCGAGGCTGCGCTTCGGCTTCTGCGCTTCGATCACAGCAGGCGCAGCCGGGGCAACGGGTGCAATGGTGCCGATATTGATGGTCATGCCGCTTCCTCCTCGCTATCCGCATAGATGAGCCCGGTCAGGCCATCGTGAAGGCGGCGGTATTCCGGTGAATCCTTGATATCCTGCAGGGATTTTCCACTCAGCAGCTGCCTGCCGAAGCTTGCCGGGATATCGGCGACGATGCGGCCCGGGTTGGGCGCCAGCACGACGACACGGGTGGCGAGCAGTATGGCCTCCTCGATACTATGGGTGATCAAAAGCGCTCCGGTCTTGCTGTCTGACCAGACCTTGAGCAGGAATTGCTGCAGGCGGGTGCGGGTCAGCGCATCGAGTGCGCCGAGCGGCTCGTCGAGCAGCAGGAAACGCGGCTGAGACGCAAGCGCGCGGGCAATGCCGACACGCTGGCGCATGCCGCCCGACAGCTCCCAGATATTCTTGGCACCAGCATTGTCCAGACCGACTTTGGCAAGCAGTTCATCGGCCAGCAGCCGTCGTTCGCCCTTGGCGACCCCCTTGAGCTTCAGCGGAAAGGCGACATTGTCGCGGGTATTGAGCCAGGGATAGAGGGCATCGTCCTGGAAGACGACCGCACGATCGGCGGCCGGGCCGATGATATCGACACCATCCACAGAGACGCGGCCGGACGTGGGCTTCAGGAAGCCGGCGGCAAGATTGAGCAGGCTGGTCTTGCCGGAGCCGGAGCGGCCGATGACCGCAATAAACTCATCCGAGGCGAGATGCAGCGTCACGCCATCAAGCACCAGCCGCGTCTGGCGGCTGTCGCGATCGGCCGGAAACGCCAGGGATACGGATTGCAGCGACAGGACGCTCATGATCACACCGTTGGTTTGCGGCGCTGGAATCCCGTCGGGCTCCAGCGCCTGTTTTTTAGAGACCAGCCTTGGCGGCTTCGACGACCCAGCGTGACGAGACGTAAGGCGCATAGTCCGGAAGAACCGCCGGAATCTTGCCCTGCTCCAACAGGAAGGCTGAGGTTTCCGCCACTGCCTTTGCCGTACCACCGCCGAGCAGATCGGCACCGGCCTGCTCTTCCAGCGTCGGGAAATGATAACCCTTCAGGAGAGCCGGAACTTCCTCGACCTTGGCGCCGGTCAGCTTGGCGATCTTTGCGGCTTCCGGCGAGGCGGCATTCCAGCTGTCCGGATTGGCAAGGTAGGCGGCATAGGCCTTGCCGGTCACCTGAACGAAGCCGGTGACGACGTCCGGATGCTCTTCGGCAAACTTCTTGCTGACGATCCAGGCATCGAAGGTCGGACCGCCCCATGAAGCAACGTCTGCGGAGGTCGCCAGCACGCTACCCGTTTTCTTAAGCTCGGACAGAACCGGATCCCAGACGTAAGCGCCATCGATATCGCCGCGCTCCCAGGCGGCTGCGATTTCCGGCGGCCGCAGGTTGAGAATTTCGACCGACTTCGGATCGACCTTCCAGTGCTTCAGCGCCGTCAGCAGGCTGTAATGGGCGGTGGAGACGAACGGTGTGGCGATCTTCTTGCCGGCAAGACCTTCGGGCTTGTCGATGCCTTTGACGGCCAGCGCTTCGGCTTCCGAGATCAGGCCGACGACGAAGATCGTCTCGATCGGAATTTCGCGACTGGCAGCGGCGGCCAGCGGCGAGGAGCCGACATAGCCGATATCGAGCGAACCGGAAGCGATCGCGGTGATCACATCGGCACCGCTGTCGAATTTCTGCCAGTTGATCTTGGCGCCGGTAACCTTTTCATATGTCCCGTCGGCCTGCGGCACACGTGACGGCTCGACGATCGGCTGGTAGCCGATATTGACGTTGACGTCGGCGGCGTAGGAGAAATTGCTCTGCGTTGTGAAAGCGAGAACGGCTAAGGTGGCGGTTCCCAAAAGGCGGCGTCGGTTGATTGTCATGTCCCTCTCCCGGCAATGGTTCAATGGCATTCCGCGCCGAAGGCTCCGGTGGAATGATGACTAATCATTGTAAAAATCATAGAATTTATAGAGATAAAAAATTCCCGGATTCGCGATGCTTTCGTAATGTGAATCTAAATTAACGAAGGACTTGGGTCTTTTCGCCGGAATGGTACAAAACAGAGAAAAACGCGACCGAAAGACAGGGAAACGGCAGGATGAAGACAATGCAGATCTACGCCTTCGACATGAACTGCGTCGGCCATATCAATCACGGCCTGTGGACGCATCCGCGCGACCAGTCGATGCGCTATACCGATCTCGACTACTGGACGGATCTGGCTATCACCGCCGAACGCGGCAAACTGGACGGGCTGTTCCTGGCCGATATTGTCGGCGTTTACGATGTCTACAAGGGCAGTCCGGCCACAACGATCCAGACCGGCGCGCAAATCCCGGTCAACGATCCGCTCATCCCGATTTCAGCCATGGCGCATGTCACCAAACATCTGGGCTTCGGCGTTACCGTCAACACGACCTACGAGCCGCCATTTCTACTGGCGCGGCGCATGTCGACGCTGGACCACCTGACCAAGGGGCGGATCGGCTGGAACATCGTCACCGGCTATCTCGACAGCGCCGCCCGCAGCATGGGTATGGAACGGCAGCCGGACCATGACGCCCGCTACGATGCAGCGGAAGAGTATCTCGAGGTGCTCTACAAGCTCTGGGAAGGCAGCTGGGACGACGACGCGGTGCTGCGCGACAAGACGGGTCGGATATTTGCCGATCCCTCCAGGGTGCGGGCCGTGAGGCATGACGGGCGCTACCACAAGATGGAGGGCATCCATCTCAGCGAGCCCTCGCCACAGCGCACGCCACTGTTGTTTCAGGCCGGCGCTTCGGCGCGGGGGCAGGACTTTGCCGGCAAACATGCGGAATGCGTGTTCATCGCCAGTGCAACGCCGCAAGCCGCCGGGCCGATCGTCGAAGGCTTGCGCCGGAAGGCAGAGGAATTCGGCCGTGGCCGCGATGCCTTGCGCATCCTCAATCTGTTGACCGTCGTCGTCGGGCGGACGGAGAAGGAAGCGCAGGACAAACTGGAAGATTATCGCCGCCACGCCAGCATCGAAGCCTCATTGGCGCACTATTCCAGCTCCATAGGCATCGATCTATCCAAATATGGGCTGGATGAGCCGATCGAGCAATTGACCACCAATGCCAACCAGTCGGCTCTTGCGGCCATCACCAAGCAGGCGGCAAAGCCCGTAACGGTGCGGCAGATCACCGAGCAGATGCTGCTGGGCAGCCGGATGAAGCCGGTGGTCGGCTCGCCGGAACAGATTGCCGATCACCTGCAGATGTGGATCGAGCAGGCCGGTATTGATGGCTTTAACCTCGCCCGGACTGTGACACCGGAGAGTCTTGCGGATTTCGTCGATCTCGTCGTGCCGGTGTTGCAGGAACGCGGACTGTTTAAGGCGGACTATGCTGAAGGACCGCTGCGGCAGAAACTGTTCGGCGGCGAAAATGGAAGGCTTGACGCCTCCCATCCCGCTGCCGCGTTCCGGTATCGGAAATCCTAGCCGGCTATTTGTGATCCAGCCTGGCGACGAGGCGGTCGCCAAGCCATTGGATGCCGCAGACCAGAATGATCAGCACGATCACCACGGCGATCATCACCGTCGTTTCGAACCGCTGATAGCCATAGCGGATGGCGAGATCGCCGAGACCGCCAGCGCCGATGGCGCCGGCCATGGCCGAGGCACCGACCAGGGTCACCAGCGTTACCGTGAAGCCGGAGATGATGCCCGGCAGGGCTTCCGGCACCAGCACTTCGCGGATGATCGTCCAGCGATTGCCGCCCATGGCGCGCACCGCATCGATCAGGCCACGATCGACCTCACGCAACGACACTTCGGCAATGCGGGCATAGTAGGGGGTGGCGGCAATTGCCAGCGGCACGATGGCAGCCCAGGTGCCGAGCGCTGTGCCGACGATCAGCCGCGTCAACGGGATCAGCGCGACGAGCAGGATGATGAAAGGAACGGAACGGAAGCCGTTGACGATGGCGCCGAGCACGCTGTTCAACCACGGCTTCTCGGCGATGCCGCCACGGGCGGTGGCAACGAGCGCCAGACCCAGCGGCAGGCCGGCAACCAGCGAGATGATGCCGGAGGCGCCAGTCATCAGGATGGTTTCCCAGAGCGAGCGGACAAGCAGTTCAAGCATGATTGGTGTCATAACCAAGCACCTCCACCCGCGCACCGCGAGCTTTTAGAAAATTCTGGACCTGTTCCGGCAATGCGGCGTCGCGTGTGGGAACGGCAATGAAGAACCGCGCCACGGGCTGGTCCTGGATGTGATCGATACCGCCGTGCACGAGGCGGAAGGATTGTGGCAGCGCTTGCGACAGATCGGCAAACAGCGCGCCTTGGGCTGCAGGTCCTGCCATATCGATGCTGAGGATCTGCTCGGATCCAGCCACCGGCGACAGCCGCGCAGCGATAGTGTCCGGCAGTTGCGGGCGGATACCGCTCAGCAGGCTTTGAGTGATCGGCGCCTGCGGATCGGCAAACACCGACCAGACCTGGCCCTCCTCGACGATGCGGCCGGCATCGATGACGGCGACCCGATCGGCGACGCTGCGCACCACTTCCATTTCGTGGGTGATCAAAAGGATGGTCAGGCCGAGCTTTCGGTTGATGTCCTTCAACAACGCCAGGATCGAGCGGGTCGTTTCTGGATCAAGCGCCGAGGTGGCTTCGTCGGACAAGAGCAACGCAGGCCTTGCGGCAAGAGCGCGGGCGATGCCGACGCGCTGCTTCTGACCGCCAGACAAGGACGAGGGATAGGCTTTCGCCTTGTCGGAGAGCCCGACGAGATCCAGCAGTTCCGCAGCGCGCTTCAGGCGCTCGGCCTTGCCGAGGCCTTCGATCTTCAGCGGCAAGGCAACGTTTTCCTCGACAGTCTTTGCCGACAGAAGATTGAAGTGCTGGAAGATCATGCCGATGCGGCGGCGCAGGGGCTGCAGGTCCTTTTCGCTCAGGCCGGTGATGTTGCGGCCCTCGATATGGATTTCGCCACTATCGGTCTGTTCCAGACCGTTCAGGCACCGGATCAGCGTCGACTTGCCGGCACCGCTACGGCCGATAATGCCGAGAATTTCGCCCTTGCGCACCGTCAACGATACCCCATCCAGGGCAGGCGTCGTGCCGAAGCGCCGCTTGACGTCCGTCAGCCGGACGACCTCATCGGCCAGCGGCGGTACCGCGATCGCAGACGCGGAAACAACAGAATTCATGCCTTGTCCTTCGTTGGGTTTTCGGCGTTGGGTTTTCGACGTTTGGTTTCGGGCGTCTCTATAACGCCCAAGGCGGCCCTGGCAAATCAATGCCAGAGCCGCCCGGTTTAGCGTACCCCTTCTCTCAAAGGTACGAAAGTTGATCAGTAGGCGCTGATGCCGGTACCCTTGTAGACCTTGTCGAACTCGGCCTTGACTGCGTCGTTCTGGTAGGAAGAGACCAGCGTCTTTACCCAAGCTTCATTCTCGCTGCCGGACTTCACAGCAATGAAGTTGCGGTAAGGGTTGTTGTCGACCGGTTCCTGGGCGATACGGTCTTCTGCCGACAGGCCGCTCTTCAGGGCCCAATCGGTGTTGACGACGGCGGCATCCAGATCTTCGATCGCGCGGCCGACGACGCCGGCGTCAAGTTCCTTGATTTCGACCTTCTTCGGATTTTCAACGATGTCGGTGATCGTTGCCAGGATGCCGGTGCCGTCCTTCAGCTTGATGATGCCTTCGTTCTGCAGCACGCGCAGCGCACGGCCTTCGTTCGACGGATCGTTCGGCACGCCGATCACGGCGCCTTCCGGCAGCTCGGCGATGGTCTTGAACTTCTTGGTGTAGAGGCCGATCGGCCAGACGCCGGTATAACCGACATTGACGATGTGATAGCCGTGCTGCTTGATCTGGTTGTCGAGATAAGGCTGGTGCTGGAAGGCGTTGGCATCGACTTCGCCGCGCTCGAGCGCCTCGTTCGGCTGGGTATAATCGTTGAAAACGATGGTTTCGATGGTCAGACCCTGCTTTGCAGCCTCTGCCGTGACAACGCGCCAGACATCTTCGTCCTCGCCGCTGATGATGCCGACCTTGATCGACTTGTCTTCGGCAAAGCTTGCGGACGGCGCGGCAAAGCCAGCGATCGCAGCGGCGGAAACGGCAAGAGCGGTCAGGGCCGCGCGGCGCGAGAGTGTGTGAAAGATGGTCTTTTTGGTCATTGTCAGTCCCGTCCTGTCAAATGAGGCGAAACGCCCCGGTGTGGAACGGTTATCGCAAAATCGGATGCACTGGGCGAAGCACGAACGCCTCTTATCGGGTGATGGCCGGGAAAACTCTTGCGGATGTCCGGCTATTTATGGACACAAATTTCCATAAAATCCGTAGACTAATTATTCCGGCAGGTTTTATTGGTCGCGGAAGCCAAAAAGGCTTCCAACACAGAAAATTGCATATCAAATGTGCTGCATGTGATTTTAGGAGAGCAAAATGGCGGAATTAACGACAAAAACCAGGCCGACAGGCGCAACCGCTGTTCTCGCCCGGCAGGGATTTCCGCAAGTGACATCTGCGACCGGCGGTGAAATCCAGATCGTCACCGGTCCGTCGCAGCCCGGCTTCAACCCGCTTGACCTGCTCTACGCATCGCTGTCGGCTTGTCTTGCGATGAGCGCCAGAATTGCCGCCAGCCGGATGGGACTGCTCGACCAGCTGAGCGAAATTCGCGCCGATGTGACTGGCGAAAAGGCAAGCGAGGGCCTGTCGCGGGTGGCGAAATTCAATGTCGTCCTGACGATCCGGGGAGATATCCATGAGGAAGCAAGACATGCGATTGCGCAGGCGGCTGAGGACGAAATATGCACGGTCAGCAACACGCTTCGTGGTGGAGCAGACTTTTCAATGACTGTTCGCGATTAGAGAGACCGCGATCTAGTCGTGGTCCACATCATGAAGAGTGCGGCTGATCGGTGCGCCGACGGCGATATCGCTGAACCTCGCTTCGAACCCGCCGCGCTCCGGCGAGCATGCGGTGATCCCGAACTCTGCATCCTCAGCTGAAAACGGGCAAAGCCGCGCCATTTGCCATGGCGCGCTCTGGTCGAACCGGAATTGAACGCGCACGGCAGTGTCATGACGCGTCAGCCGCACGAAAAGCGGCGCGGCGGGTGAAATGCCGGGCAGCGGAATCACCGACCAGTCCGACACGCCGCGGGTGACAACGACGCTGAAATGCATCAGGCCATCGGTATATTCTATGCCGCACTTGATCCAGTTGCGCTCGTCCAGCCGCAGCATCAGTCCGGCCTGGTCATAGAGAGTTTCGTAGGCGCCGGTGATTGTCGCAGAGCCGGTGAAATCACCGGTAACCGGACGCAGATAGGCATGACCGCTATCACGGTGGAAGCCGTAGAAAGTTTCCTGCCAAAAATCCGTTTTCGCATCGGTTTTCAGCGACAGCCCGGAAGCGTCACCGTCCCAGACAGCCGGTTCGTTGTGCCAGCGAAATACCTCGGCCACGTCTGCATTCCCTCCGCATATCGCTCCGTCTTGGCGGCAATCTAGCCATCTGCGACCGGCTGGCAAGCCCGGCGGGCGGGTGGCATGTCACAACCGGCATTGGCAAGGGGCGTCTGTTTGACTATGGATTTCGCCACGTGCGCATGTGACGCCGGGCCGTGATGTGCCTGTATGATGACTTTCTGGAGTTTGCCATGAAAATAACGATGATCGGTGCCGGTTATGTCGGTCTAGTCTCCGGTGTTTGTTTTGCCGATTTCGGCCATGACGTTGCCTGCATCGACAAGGACGCGGGCAAGATCGAGGCGCTGCTGGCCGGCCGCATTCCGATCTTCGAGCCGGGCCTCGAGCAGCTGGTCGCCGACAATGTCAAGGATGGGCGGCTGCGCTTCACCACCGATCTCGCCACCAGCGTTGCGCAGAGCGACGTGATCTTCATCGCCGTCGGCACACCGTCACGCCGTGGCGATGGCCATGCAGACCTGTCCTACGTCTACGATGCAGCTCGCGAGATTGCCGCGCACGTAACCGGCTTTACCGTCATCGTTACCAAGTCGACCGTTCCGGTCGGCACCGGCGACGAGGTTGAGCGGATCATGCGCGAAACCAACCCGGACGCAGATATCGCGGTGGTCTCCAATCCGGAATTCCTGCGCGAGGGTGCCGCCATCGACGATTTCAAGCGGCCCGACCGTATCGTCATCGGGCTGAACGACGAGCGCGCCCGGGGCGTGATGACTGAGGTCTACCGGCCGCTCTATCTCAACCAGTCGCCGCTGCTCTTCACCACGCGCCGCACCTCCGAGCTGATCAAATACGCCGGCAATGCCTTCCTCGCCATGAAGATCACCTTCATCAACGAGATGGCGGATCTGTGCGAAAAGGTCGGCGCCAATGTGCAGGAAGTCGCGCGCGGCATCGGCCTCGACGGCCGGATCGGTGGGAAATTCCTGCATGCCGGTCCGGGCTATGGCGGTTCGTGTTTTCCGAAGGACACGCTGGCGCTGGTCAAGACTGCCCAGGACCATGACAGCCCGGTGCGGTTGATCGAGACCGTGGTCTCGGTCAACGACAACCGCAAGCGCGCCATGGGCCGCAAGGTGATCGCGGCTGCCGGTGGCGACGTACGCGGCAGGAAGGTTGCGGTGCTCGGCCTCACCTTCAAGCCGAATACCGACGACATGCGCGACAGTCCGGCCATTGCCGTCATCCAGGCGCTGACCGATGCCGGCGCCATCGTCACCGGCTACGATCCGGAGGGCATGGAAAATGCAAAGCAGGTGATCAACGGCATCACCTATGCCGACAATCCCTACAAAGCGGCCGAAGGCGCGGATGCGCTGGTAATCGTCACCGAATGGAACGAATTCCGGGCGCTGAACCTCGACCGCCTGAAGACCTTGATGAACACGCCGATCCTCGTTGACCTCAGGAACATCTATCAGTCCGGCGAGGTCACCAAGCACGGCTTCGCGTATACTAGCATTGGCCGTCCGGAATAGTTGGTTCCACGGCGGACAAGACAGGCAAGGAGCCCGCATGCGCTATCTGATCACGGGAACGGCAGGGTTCATCGGGTTTCACCTGGCCAAGCGGCTGCTGGACGACGGGCACTTCGTGACCGGCTTTGATGGCATGACACCCTATTACGATGTCCGCCTGAAAGAGCGGCGCCATGCGATCCTGGCCCGGTCCAACGGCTTTAGGGCGGTGATCGGCATGCTGGAGGACAAGGCGGCGCTGGAACGGGCGGCCGAGATCGGTGAACCCGACGTCATCGTCCATCTCGCCGCCCAGGCAGGCGTACGCTACAGCCTTGAAAACCCCAAGGCCTACATCGATTCCAATCTGATCGGCTCCTGGAACATGCTGGAATTGGCCAAGGCCGTACAGCCCAAGCATCTGCTGATCGCCTCGACCTCCTCGATCTATGGCGCCAACGAGAAAATTCCGTTTGCCGAGACCGACCGGGCCGACGAACCGATGACGCTTTATGCCGCCACCAAGAAGTCTGGCGAGCTGATGGCGCACAGCTACGCGCATCTCTATGGCGTACCGACGACCGCCTTCCGCTTCTTCACGGTCTACGGCCCGTGGGGGCGACCGGACATGGCGCTGTTCAAATTCGTCAATTGCATCCTCAACGGTCGGCCGATCGAGGTCTACGGCGAAGGCCACATGAGCCGTGACTTCACCTATATCGACGATCTCATCGAAGGCATCGTCCGGTTGATGGGCGTGGTCCCGGGAGAACACAATCGCGTCGAAGAGATCGATACGCTGTCGCATCATGCCCCGTTCCGGGTGGTCAATGTCGGCGGTGGACAGCCGGTCGAGCTGATGCATTTTGTCGAGACGGTCGAAGCTGCCGTCGGGCGTCCGGCCGTCCGGACCATGCTGCCGATGCAGCAGGGCGATGTTCCCAGAACCTTCGCGGCACCCGATCTTCTCCACCGCCTTACCGGCTTCACGCCGTCCATTTCAGTGGAAGAGGGCGTGCGCCGCTTCGTCGAATGGTATCGCGCCGACATGGTGGCGACAGGGGCACCTGATGATCCGCAGCATCCTTGATTTCCTGCGCGACGGCACTCAAACGCCATCGCCGAAACAACGACGGAAGCTGTTCTTCGACACGGCTCCGGACCATATCTATGCCGTCGGCGATGTGCACGGTTACGACGATACGCTGGGCAGGCTCGAAGACCTGATCGTTGCCGATGGCGCCAGGCGCGCCGGCACCAAATGGCTGGTCATGCTCGGCGATTATGTCGATCGCGGGCCGAAATCCTCCGCAGTGCTCACCCGGCTGACGACCCGGCCGCTCGTTGGCATCCGCCGCATCTGCCTGACCGGCAATCACGAGGCGGTCATGCTCGATTTTCTCGGCAATCCCTCTGCAGATCACCACTGGTTGAGATTGGGCGGCCTGGAGACACTGTCTTCATACGGGCTGAACAGGCTTCCCGCCGGCCGCGAGGAGCAAAAAACGCTGTTGCGGTCTCTCATCCCCGTCGCACATGTCGCCTTCCTCGAATCCCTGCCGTCGATGCTGCAGGTCCCCGGCTATTGCTTTGTCCATGCCGGCTTGAAAAAGGGCGTTGCGCCCGCCGACCAGAAGGATGCAGACCTTTTGTGGCTGCGACCGGTGGCCTCTGACAATACCGCGGTAACCAACGGTTTCGTCACCGTGCATGGCCATACACCGGTGGCACGGGCGGAGATCGGTGGTCAGCGTATCAATGTCGATACCGGCATCTACATGAGCGGCGTCCTGTCGGCCGTGCGTCTTTCCCGCCGCGAGCCACCGGAAATCATCCAGAGCCGCTGAGCGCACTCATCGAACCATACAGATCAGAGCAAACCACGCGCAGCCAGATTGCGCATCAGGGCCGAAGGGCCGAACGTCCAGGGCGGGCATTCGGTCGAGAGCCGCACCGTGTTGGTCAGCGATCCCAGCTCGGCATTCGAAATCGTCACGACATCGCCGATCTTGTGGGTGAACCCCTGCCCCGGTGCGTCGCGGTCCTCGACCGGCGCAAACAGGGTGCCCATGAACAGCACGAGGCCATCGGGATACTGATGATGGCGGCCAATGGTCTGCGAGACCAGATCGAGCGGATCGCGGCTGATTTCCCGCATCGTGCTTGCCCCCTTCAGAACGAACCCGTCTGGACCGCTGATGGTCAGCGACAGGTCAGCCCGGCGTACATCGTCGATCGAATAGGTATCGTCAAACAGACGGATGAATGGACCGATGGCGGATGAGGCGTTGTTGTCCTTGGCCTTGCCGAGCAGCAGGGCTGAGCGCCCCTCGACATCGCGCAGATTGACGTCGTTGCCGAGCGTCGCCCCCTTGACGCGGCCCTGGCTATCGACGGCCAGCACGATCTCCGGCTCGGGATTGTTCCATTTCGAGATCGGATGCAGCCCGACCGACGCGCCCCATCCGACCGAGGCCAAAACCTGCGCCTTGGAAAATACCTCCGCATCCGGGCCGATGCCGACTTCCAGATATTGAGACCAGACGCCGACCTCGATCAGCGCCGCTTTCACCTTGGCCGCTTCCGGCGATCCGGCCTTCAGGTCACGCAGGCTATCGCCGATAATGGCAGTGACACGCTCGCGCATCGTTTCGGCCAGAGCCGGGTTTCCTGCAGCCTTTTCCTCGATGACCCGCTCGATCATCGACCGGGCGAAGGTCACGCCGCAGGCCTTGACCGCCTGCAGGTCGCAAGGCGCGAGCAGATGGATACTCGAGAGATCACCGGCAGCCTCCACTCTTGAGGCTGTCATGACAGCCTCAAGAGTGGACAGCCGTTCACCCTGACGGCCCGAAAGAAACCCGATGGGGTCGTCGAGTTCCAAAAGGTCGCGCATCGTCGGCACCTCTTTCGAGGTGATATCGATGAGATCGCCACCGCGCAAAACCACCAGCGCTGGACCCGCAACATCGGGCCGCCAGACGCGCCCGACGAATGTTCCCGTTCCAAACACCTCGTTGGCCGATGTCATGCCCCGTCCCTCCCGTACCAAGATCACGGCGGCAAGATACAAGCCGCTGGATTACGGACAAGGTGCGAAATGGAAAAACAACGCTGCTTGCAGGGAATGAATGCCGCGAAATTTTCGCGAAAGCCCCAAAGAGTGTTCACCGCAGGGTGCGATCGCTATATTTAATTTTACTGATTTTCTGCTAGCACCTGTTTCAGCGAATAAGCGTGTCGAACCAACCGTTAGACGGATGGGCACCAGCAGAGGGATGAGGGGCATGAGCTTTACGGAAACAACTACAAGATCGTGGTTTTCAAAACTGAAAAGTGGTCTTGCCGGACTGGTGATCGGCCCGATCCTGGTGATTGGGATGATCTGGCTGTTGTCATGGAACGAAGGCCGTTCCGTCCAGACCTATCGTGCTCTGGTGGAAGGTGCCGGCATCGTCGTTTCGATCGATAACGGCAGCGTAGACCCGGCCAATGAAGGCAAGCTCGTTCATGTGTCCGGCCCGGTCAAGCCGGATGGCACGCCCGAGGATCCGATGCTGGGCGTCTCGGCGGAAGGTGCTGCCGGGCTCAACCGCCAGGTCGAGATGTATCAGTGGATCGAAGATAGCAGCAGCGAGACGAAGAAGACGCTTGGCGGCGGCGAAGAAACCGTCACCACCTATAGCTACAAGAAGGAATGGCGCCCGCGCCCGGTCGATTCCTCCGATTTCAAGCAGAGCGACCAGCACCAGAACCCCGAGATGCCGATCGAGGGTGATCGCTTCACCGTTGCAACGGCAACGCTCGGCGCCTTTACTGTCGATGGCAAGGCTGTTGCCAATCTCGGCACGGAAAGCCCGGTCAAGCTCTCACCCGATGTCATCAATCAAGTCACCGCTGCGATCGGTTCCGACAAGCCGATCAATGCCAATGGCACCACAATCTACGTGTCGCAGAACCGGCAGACCCCGGCCATCGGCGACCTGCGCATCAGCTTCAGCCGCGAAGACATTGCCGAAGCCAGCTTTGTCGGTGCCCAGAAGGGCACAAACATCACACGCGACTACAAGACCTCGAACGGCCAAAACGTATTCCTCAGCGCCGCCGGAAAGGTTGACGCGCCGCAGATGTTCGATGCTGCCCAGAGCGAGAATACCCTGATCACATGGCTTATTCGCGGCGGCGGGTTGCTCGGCATGTTCATCGGCTTTGCCATGATGCTGTCGATCCTTGGTATTATCGCCGACGTCATTCCGTTTGTCGGCTCGATCGTCGGCTTCGGCACCTCGGTCATCGCGATCATCCTGACGCTTATCCTCGGACCACTGGTCATCGCCATCGCCTGGATCGCCTACCGGCCGGTGCTGGCCATCGCCATCATCGCCGCCGGCGTCCTGCTTGCGGTCGGACTGATCTATCTGAGGCGCAACAAGACGGTTGCCGTTCAAGTGCCAACGACGCTCGGCCGGGCCTGAAAGCCCGGACCACCCGCATCAACAAAGACCCGTGGCGGATAAACCGCCACGGGTCTTTCTGTCTGCATTTGACTGCATTGGCGAATACCGCCTTGGACTGATAGGTTCGCCCTCCCCGATCAAACACCTCTGAAAGAGACGGTAGCAGGCCTCATGTTTCTCGCATCAAAACTGTTCTGGCTGCTTGCCCAGCCGCTATCTCTGGTCTTCATTCTCCTGGTGCTGAGTTTCTTTTTTGCAGCCGGCGGCTTCCGGCGGCTGTACCGGTTTTTGTCCGGACTTGCCGCTACCCTGCTTTTCCTCACCCTCTTCACCAGCACCGGCACCGTGACGCTTCAGGTGCTGGAAAACCGCATTCCAAAGCCTGCAGGCCTGCCGGCTGATCTCTCCTGCATCATCATCCTTGGTGGAGCGTTCGAAAACGAGGTGATCGCCAAGCGGGGCGGTATCGAGCTCAATCAGGCGGCGGACCGCTTCGTCGAAGCACTGAAACTGGCGCAATCGTATCCGGCCGCGCGCATTCTGGTCTCCGGCGGTGACGGCTCGTTCAGCGGGCGATATGACGGCGACGCGCAGGCATCCGAAACCTTCTTCTCGACCTTCGGCATCGCTCCAGAGCGGCTGATCCGCGAAGACCAGTCACGCACCACCTTCGAGAATGCGGCCAATACGAAGCAGCTGCTGGAAGCGAACGGGTTGTCGAACTGCGCCCTTGTCACCTCGGCCTTCCATATGCCGCGCTCCGTCGGGCTGTTTCGTAAGCTCGGCATTGCCGTGACGCCATGGCCGGTGGATTATCGCACCAGCGGCGATGCACCCCTTCGCCTCGATTTCAGCCAGCCTTCCTTGAACGCGCAGCTGACGACAACGGCGATGCGCGAATGGACAGGCCTGCTCGCCTATTTCATCAGCGGCCGCACGCACGTTCTCTTTCCGCAATAGCCAACGATACGCTTTAAGACCCGCCGTTGACGCGACCACGTCATTGTGGTCCTTCTCGATTTTTGGCGGGCTCGATTTTCTGGCGGGGGGAAAAATGCCGATCCTGGAAATTCTCGACTATGCGGGGGTAGCGGTTTTCGCCGCGACCGGGGCGCTGTCGGCCTCGCGCAAGCAGCTGGATATTATCGGCTATATCTTCCTGGCTTCGGTCACCGGCATTGGCGGCGGCACGTTGCGCGATGTCATCCTTGGTGCGACGCCGGTTTTCTGGGTGACCAATCCGATCTACCTGCTCGTCTGCGGCTGCATGGGCCTTCTGGTCTTCTTCTCGGCCCATATGATGGAATCGCGCTACAAGTTTCTCGTCTGGCTCGATGCCATCGGGCTCTCGGCCTATAGCGTCATGGGCGCTGCCAAGGGGTTGGCTGCGACCGGCTCGCCGATCGTCGCCCTTGTCACCGGCATGCTCACCGCGACATTCGGCGGCATCCTGCGCGACCTGCTGACGGGGGAGCAATCGGTCCTGCTGCGTCCGGAAATCTATGTCACGGCTGCGCTTGTCGGCGCAGGTGTCTTTACAAGCGCCACCTGGTTCGGAGCCTCGCTGCTGATTGCCTCAACACTTGGCGTACTCACAGCCTTTGCGGTGCGCGGTGGTGCATTGCGATATGGCTGGACACTGCCGACCGGAGATCCCCGGCCCGGCCGTCATCCCGACGACGTCATGTAACGTCGTTGATGACGTGATGTAGAGAAGAGAAAATCAGCCGCGTTTGCGGCGCAGGCGGATGATCACGTCGACATGGGCGATTTCCATGCCCTCGGGCGGCTCGGGCAGATTGCCGATCGTCAGGCTGCTGACCGGAATATCGAGCACCTCGTTATGGCCTTCGACGAAGAAGTGATGATGGTCGGATACGTTGGTGTCGAAATAAGTCTTGGCGCTTTCCACGGCCAGAACACGGATCATGCCAGCTTCAGTAAACTGGTGCAGCGTGTTGTAGACAGTTGCCAGCGACACCGGAACACCAGCCGTCACGGCTTCTTCGTGCAGTTCCTCGACCGTCAGGTGGCGATCGCCCTTGGCAAAGATCAGGTCCGCAAGCGCCATGCGCTGGCGCGTCGGCCTGAGACCGGAGCGGCGCAGGCGTTCTTCCGAACAGATCTCGATGGCAGTCGTCATACGGACGGATCCAGATTTCCAAGCTATTGCAGAACACACTTACAGAGCCGATATAACTTTTGCCGAGAATGCTTTCAATAGTGAGCAAGCTCGCTGAAGGCATCAAGACGGTAAAAACCGCCTGATTCTTGGGGCAAAAGGCAATTATCTCTGGCTGTTGCAGCAGCCATCATGTATGCGACGGCGGAAATAGGCCTTGTGCTTGGCCAGACAGGAATATGCGAAACGACGCGCTTGGCTCATGCCGGAGCTTCAATTCGCACCCATCTTGCTCTAAACCAAGTCAACCAAAAACGGATCTAGCGGGGAAACCACAGTTCATGACGACCAGACAATCCAGCTTCAATTATGAAGAGATCCTGAAATGCGGTCGCGGCGAACTGTTTGGCCCGGGCAACGCCCAGCTGCCCCTGCCTCCGATGCTGATGGTTCACCGCATCACCGACATTTCGGAAACTGGCGGCACCTTCGACAAGGGTTACATCCGCGCCGAATATGACGTGCGTCCTGATGACTGGTATTTCCCATGCCACTTCCAGGGCAATCCGATCATGCCGGGCTGCCTTGGCCTTGACGGCATGTGGCAGCTGACGGGCTTCTTCCTCGGCTGGCTCGGCGAACCTGGGCGCGGCATGGCGCTTTCCACCGGCGAAGTGAAGTTCAAGGGCATGATCCGCCCGGAAACGAAGCTCCTTGAGTACGGCATCGACTTCAAGCGCGTCATGCGCGGCCGCCTCGTACTCGGCACCGCCGACGGCTGGCTGAAGGCCGATGGCGAAACCATCTATCAGGCAACCGACCTTCGCGTCGGCCTGTCGAAAGAAAAAGCTGCCTGAACTGCGGCATAGCCGCACTCAGCTCGATTAAAGAAGAGGTCATCCACATGAGACGGGTTGTTGTCACGGGTCTGGGCATTGTTTCCTCAATCGGAAACGATGCACAGGAAGTCACCACGTCGCTGCGTGAAGCAAAATCCGGCATTTCGTTTTCGAACGATTTTGCCGAACACGGCTTCAGGTGCCAGGTCTGGGGTGCGCCTAATCTCGACACGACCGATCTTGTCGATCGCCGCGCCGCACGCTTCCTGTCGCAGGGCGGCATGTGGAACCACGTTGCGATGAAGCAGGCGATTGCCGACAGCGGCCTTGAAGACAAGGATATCGGTGGCAACGAGCGCACCGGTATCATCATGGGTTCGGGCGGTCCGTCCACCCGCACGCTGATCGAAGCGGCTGAAATCACGCTGAAGAACAACAGCCCCAAGCGCATCGGCCCGTTTGCCGTGCCGAAGGCGATGTCCTCGACAGCATCGGCGACGCTTGCCACCTGGTTCAAGATCCACGGCGTCAACTACTCGATCTCGTCGGCCTGCTCGACCTCGGCGCATTGCATCGGCAATGCCATGGAGATGATCCAGTGGGGTAAGCAGGACGTCATGTTCGCCGGTGGTCACGAAGACCTCGACTGGACCATGTCGAACCTGTTCGACGCTATGGGGGCGATGTCCTCCAAGTACAACGACACACCTTCGACTGCCTCGCGCGCCTATGACATCTCCCGCGACGGCTTCGTCATCGCTGGCGGTGCAGGCGTCCTGGTTCTGGAAGAGCTGGAACATGCCAAGGCCCGCGGCGCCAAGATCTATGCCGAAATCACCGGTTATGGCGCAACGTCCGACGGCTACGACATGGTTGCCCCGTCCGGCGAAGGTGCCATCCGCTGCATGCGCCAGGCACTGGCAACGGTGAAGGGCGAAGTCGACTACGTCAACACGCATGGCACCTCGACGCCGGTTGGCGACAGCAAGGAAATCGGCGCCATTCGTGAAGTCTTCGGCAACAAAATCCCGCATATCCAGTCGACCAAGTCGCTGACCGGCCATTCGCTCGGCGCTGCCGGCGTGCAGGAATCGATCTACGGCCTGTTGATGATGCAGGCTGGCTTCATCGGCGAAAGCGCCCATATTACCGAACTCGACCCGGAATTCGACGGCGTGCCGATCGTGCGCAAGCGCATCGACAATGCCAAGATCGATACCGTCCTGTCGAACTCCTTCGGCTTCGGCGGCACCAATGCCACGCTCGTTTTCCAGCGCCATAACGGATAAATCCATGACCGGTATCATGAACGGAAAGCGCGGCCTCATCATGGGGGTCGCCAACAGCCACTCCATCGCATGGGGCATTGCGCAGAAGCTGGCTGGCCAGGGCGCTGAACTCGCTTTCACCTACCAGGGCGAAGCGCTCGGCAAGCGCGTCAAGCCGCTCGCCGCCGAACTCGGATCCGACTTCGTCATCCCCTGCGACGTCGAGGACATCGCTTCGGTAGACGCGGCCATCGACGCGATCAAGGAAAAGTGGGGCAAGCTCGATTTCGTCGTTCATGCTATCGGCTTTTCCGACAAGAACGAGCTGAAGGGCCTTTACGCCGACACCTCGCGCGAAAACTTTTCGCGCACCATGGTCATCTCCTGCTTCTCCTTCACCGAGATCGCCAAGCGCGCTGCAGGCTTGATGAACGAAGGCGGCGCGATGCTGACGCTGACCTATGGCGGCTCCACCCGTATCATGCCGAACTACAACGTCATGGGCGTCGCGAAGGCTGCCCTTGAAGCGTCCGTCCGCTATCTTGCTGGCGACTACGGCCCGCGCGGCATTCGCGTCAACGCCATCTCTGCCGGCCCGATCCGCACGCTGGCTGGCGCTGGCATTTCCGATGCCCGTGCCATGCTCTCCTGGCAGCAGAAGAATGCGCCGCTCCGCCGCACCGTCACCATTGAAGATGTCGGCAACTCGGCGCTCTATCTTCTCTCTGATCTGTCGAGTGGTGTTACCGGCGAAATCCACTATGTGGACTCCGGCTACAACATCACCTCGATGCCGGCTCTCGATACATTGGCCAAGGCGGACGCGGAGTAAAATCCGGGCCGCCCCCCTTTCCGTGCCTCTTGAATTTTGCATCTGCACTTGCCAGTTCAGAGCGCGCAAACCATCCAGATACACGTTGAGGACAGACACGCATGAGCAATGCCGCTGACAAACCCATCGAAAATCACGTCTTCGAAGCCGATGTCGCACGCCTGCTGCACCTCATGGTGCACTCGGTCTACTCCGACAAGGACGTGTTCCTGCGCGAGTTGATCTCCAACGCCGCCGACGCCTGCGAGAAACTGCGCTACGAAGCCATCAGCGCGCCTGAACTGCTCACTGACGATCCGACACCGCGCATCACCCTGACGCTCGATGCCGACAGCAACAAGCTGATCGTCGAGGACAACGGTATCGGCATGAGTCGGGACGACATGATCGAGGCGCTCGGCACCATCGCCCGTTCCGGCACCCGCGCCTTCATGGAGCGCGTTGAGGCGGCCAAGGCCGGCGAAGGCGCCCAGCTGATCGGCCAGTTCGGCGTCGGCTTCTATTCCGCCTTCATGGTTGCAGACAAGGTCGATGTGGTATCACGCCACGCCGGCAGCGCTCACGCCTTTCTCTGGTCGTCCGACGGCAAGGGCAGCTACACGGTCTCCGAAGCCGATCTGTCTGACGCCCCGGCACGCGGCACACGCATCACCATGCATCTGATGGGCGACGCCAAGAGCTATACGTCCAAGTGGAGCGTCGAGAAGATCGTCAAGGATCAGTCCGGCCACGTCCCAGTCCCGATCGACCTGATCGAAAAGCCCGGCGCGGACGCCGAGCGCATCGGTGACGGCACGGCTCTGTGGACGAAATCCCGCAACGAGATCACCAAGGAAGAATACGCCGATTTCTATCGCGGTGTTTCCGGCCAGTACGACGAACCGGCGCTGACCGTGCATTTCCGCGCCGAAGGCCGGCATGAATATACCGGACTTGCGTTTGTCCCGGAATCCAAGCCGATGGACATGTTCGATCCTTCGGCCAAGGGCCGCATGAAGCTCTACGTCAAGCGCGTCTTCATCACCGACGATGCTGAGCTGCTGCCGCGCTACCTGCGCTTCGTGCGCGGCCTTGTCGATACGTCCGACCTGCCGCTCAACGTCTCGCGCGAGATGATCCAGGAAAGCCCGATCCTCGCGGCTATCCGCAAGGGCCTGACCAACCGCGTACTGACCGCCATCGAGAAGCTGGCCGACAGCGACGCGGACGCCTTTGCCAGGCTCTGGGACGCCTTTGGTGCCGTCCTCAAGGAAGGCATCTACGACGACTTCGAACGCCGGGAACAGCTGATTGCGCTGTCGCGCTTCCGCACCAACACGTCGGACGAGGCGACGCGGTCGCTGGCCGATTACGTCAAGGACATGAAGGACGCGCAGGCAGCGATCTATTACCTGACGGGCGACAATCTCGACCGGCTGAAGGCCTCGCCGCAACTCGAAGGTTTTCGCGCGCGTGGGATCGAGGTCCTGTTGTTGACCGACTCCGTCGATAGCTTCTGGGTCACCGCTGCGCCAGATTTCGAAGGTAAGCCATTCAAGTCGATCACCCAGGGCGCTGCCGACCTGACGCAGGTTCCGACAACCGATGGCGAAACACCGACAACGCCGGAAACCTCCGAAGCCGTCACCGATTTCATCGCCTTTGCCAAGACGACGCTCGGCGATGCGGTATCGGACGTGCGGTCCTCCGACCGCCTGACGGAAAGCGCTGTCTGTCTCGTTGCGCCTGAGCAGGGTTATGACCGCCAGCTGGAAAAGCTGCTGCAGGGCTCCGGCAGGCTCGACATGATTGCAAAGCCGATCCTCGAGATCAATCCGGGCCACGCCCTGATCTCGGCACTGGCCGCCGGCGGCAGCGACGAATTCCGCACCGATGCCGTCCAGCTGCTGCTCGACCAGGCCCGTGTCCTCGATGGCGACAAGCCACAGGACCCACGCGCCTTTGCCGAGCGGCTGTCTCGGCTGTTTGAGCGGGCTCTGAAGGGCTAAAAAGCTTGTAAGATTAGGTGGGCCGTCAGGCGGCCCACCAGACCGCGAGCAGAACGGCGAGAATCCCAACAGCAAAAATGCCAAACATCGTCATCTGCTTGCGGGTATTGCCCAGCACCGCGGGATCGGCAGGCGCGCGGCCGGTCTGGAAGGCCAACGGCACTTCCGAGGCACCGCTTTTGCCTTCTCCACTCTTGATATCCTTGACGATGACTTCAGCGACGCCCTCGGTGACGGGCGGGCGGTGTCCATAGCTAGAAACCATTGGCACACTCCATCGATGCCTGCGCTATATCACGCAAGTGCGAGGACTAAAGGTGTACCCGTTTCGTCAATAAAGCAATTGCAAAAGCAAGTGCTGATCAGCGCTTGCCCCAGAGCACCTTGAAGCGCGCATTGCGGCAGGTTTCGCCCCATTCCTTGAATGTCTCGGGCATCACTGTCTCATAGGGCAGGCCGCGATTGGCGACCAGCATCAACCGTCCGCCGATCTTCAACGCCTTGGCGGCCGCCTTGATCATCGCAGCACCCAGTGCCGGATCGGCAGACTGCGTCTCGTGGAATGGCGGGTTCATGACGATCAGGTCGTATTTGTCGCGGGTTTCTTCCGAGGTCAAGTCCTGCCAGAAGAAGCGGGTCGGCACGTTCGGGCAATTGGCCTTCAGGTTGGCGCGAGCGGCTTCCAGAGAGTGATAATCGGCCTCGAACAGGTCGATGCCCTTCAGGCCCGGGGCCTTTTCGGCCAGCATTACCGACAGATAGCCCCAGCCAGCGCCGAAATCGGCGGCGTGACCCTTGAAATCGTCGGGAAGACGCGAGGCCAAGAGTTCTGAGCCGGCATCGATACGCTCATGCGAGAACATGCCCGGTGCAGTATCGAAGCGGCCTTCGACACGAACCGGCTTTTTGGAAAACTTGACAATGATATCGCTGGCGTCCTCCGGACGGCCGAACCAGAAGGCGATGCCATGATATTTCGGCAGGCTGTCGCCGCCCCAGCCGAGCTGGTTGACGCGCTTGCGCAGCGACTGGATGCCGTCGTCCTTGCCGCCGGCGACAACGATCAGGCCACCGACCTTGACGCGCTTCAGCGCTTCGGCGATCCGGTCCTCGTTCTCACCCTTGTGCTTGCCGCACAGGATCAGGGCCGCGTCATAGTCTTCACCCTCGACGACAGGAGACACCGATACCTTGGCGGCCTCCAGAGCCTTGTAGAGCGTCTTTGACGCCTGCACGGCGGTAATCGCGCCAAAGAATTCTGCCGGCAGCCGGTAGCCTGCCTCGGCTCCGAGGAACAGCACACGCTCGCCTTCGCCGGGTGCGGGAACAACGCCGGTCTCGAAAGGATGGAAAAGGGTCTTCAGCGTGTCGCGGCTCATGGTCGAGGTCCTCAGGCTTGTCAGGGACGGTGGAAAGCGATTTCCCGAAAAAGACAAACGGTAACGAAGGGAGCGAGAGACGGCCGGTCCGGACGGCTCTCAGGGAAAATAAGAAAGGGCGCAGAACGATCCGCTCCGCGCCCGTAGTCGATTAAACAGCCGAACGCTTATTCAGCAGCTTCGCCTTCGCCCTTGGCGACTTCCTTGCCGGTTGCCTGGTCGACAACCTTCATGGAGAGGCGAACCTTGCCGCGCTCATCGAAGCCCATCAGCTTGACCCAAACCTTGTCGCCTTCCTTGACGACGTCGGAGGTCTTGGCAACGCGGTCGGAAGCGAGCTGCGAGATGTGCACGAGGCCATCACGCGGGCCGAAGAAGTTGACGAAAGCGCCGAAGTCGGCGGTCTTGACGACCGTGCCTTCGTAGATCTGGCCGACTTCCGGCTCTGCAACGATCGAGTGGATCCACTTGCGAGCCGCTTCGATTTCCTTGGCGGAGGACGAAGCGATCTTGATCGTGCCATCGTCTTCGATGTTGATCTTGGCGCCGGTCTTTTCGACGATTTCGCGGATGACCTTGCCGCCCGAACCGATGACTTCACGGATCTTGTCGACCGGGATGTTCATGACTTCGATGCGCGGTGCGAATTCGCCGAGCTGCGAGCGGCCTTCGGTGATGGCGTTGGCCATCTCGCCGAGGATGTGCTTGCGGCCGCCCTGTGCCTGCTCAAGCGCGACCTTCATGATCTCTTCGGTGATACCGGCGATCTTGATGTCCATCTGCAGCGAGGTGATGCCGTCGGCAGTGCCGGCGACCTTGAAGTCCATGTCGCCGAGGTGATCTTCGTCGCCGAGGATGTCGGAGAGAACGGCGAAGCGTTCACCTTCGAGGATCAGGCCCATGGCGATACCGGCAACCGGCTTGGCCAACGGAACGCCGGCATCCATCAGTGCGAGCGAGGTGCCGCAGACGGTTGCCATCGAGGACGAGCCGTTCGACTCGGTGATTTCGGAAACGACGCGCAGTGTGTAGGGGAACTGGTCCGCAGCCGGCAGCATCGGACGGATAGCGCGCCATGCGAGCTTGCCGTGGCCGATTTCGCGGCGGCCCGGGGAGCCCATGCGGCCTGTTTCGCCGACCGAGTAGGGCGGGAAGTTGTAGTGCAGCAGGAACTTTTCCTTGTACATGCCGGTCAGGCTGTCGACGTACTGTTCGTCTTCGCCGGTACCGAGCGTGGCAACAACGATCGCCTGCGTTTCACCGCGGGTAAACAGGGCCGAACCATGGGTGCGCGGCAGGATGCCGACTTCGGAAACGATCTTGCGGACCGTGTCCAGATCGCGGCCGTCGATGCGGCTCTTGGTGTCGAGGATGTTCCAGCGAACGATCTTGGCCTGCAGGTGCTTGAAGACTGCGCCGATGACTTCGTTGGTGTACTTCGGCTCAGCGCCTTCCGGGAAGAAGTGTGCCTTGACCTTTGCCTTGACGGCGTCGACGGCAGCGTAGCGTTCAGCCTTCTGGGTGTTCTTGTAGGCAACGCGCAGTTCGGCTTCGGCGATACCGAGCATTTCAGCTTCGAGAGCGGAATGATCTTCCGGGGTGAAATCGCGCGGTTCCTTGGCAGCCACTTCAGCGAGCTTGATGATCGCGTCGATGACCGGCTGGAAGCCCTTGTGGCCGAACATGACGGCGCCGAGCATGATCTCTTCGTTGAGTTCCTTGGCTTCCGATTCGACCATCAGGACGGCGTCCTGGGTGCCGGCAACGACGAGGTCGAGGATCGACTCAGGCATTTCGTCGAGATGCGGGTTCAAGACGTACTGGCCATTGATGTAGCCAACGCGTGCGCCGCCAACCGGGCCCATGAAAGGAACGCCGGAGATCGTCAGGGCAGCAGACGCTGCAACCATCGACAGGACGTCCGGATCGTTTTCGAGGTCGTGCTGCATGACAGTGACGACAACCTGGGTGTCGTTCTTGTAGCCATCAGGAAACAGCGGGCGGATAGGGCGGTCGATCAGGCGGGAAACCAGCGTTTCCTTTTCCGACGGACGGCCTTCGCGCTTGAAATAGCCGCCGGGGATCTTGCCGGCTGCGTAGGTCTTTTCCTGGTAGTTGACGGTCAGCGGGAAGAAATCCTGGCCCGGCTTCGGCGACTTGGCCGAAACGACGGTGGCGAGAACAACGGTTTCGCCGTAGGTGGCCAGAACTGCGCCGTCAGCCTGACGGGCGATCTTGCCGGTTTCGAGCTTGAGCGGGCGGCCTGCCCATTCAATTTCGACTGTGTGGGTATCGAACATGTTTTGTCCTTCGTGTGCGGCAATGCCGCGCCGCAGCCAGTGTGGCGCGGGCGGCAGTGTTTTCGCTGATATGACACATCACGGGCAAGACAACGGGAGGCTTCCAAAATCGGCTGGCGCTCGTCCCATTCCCTCAAAGCCTGACGCTCCGGGTGCGTGGAAAACGCGCAAGCGCCGAAGCATCCTGCAATCCTGCCCCATGACAGGTCATCGGTTGGTTCCGCAGAGCCGGCCCATCCGGTCTGCTGGGGTGTCCGTTTCCAACAGCGCCGTTTCGGCTTGGCTGGAAGCGCAAACGCGGGGTGTTCCCCCGCAAAAAACAAACCGGCGGGCCCCTTGTTGAAGGGTCCCGCCGGTGTAAGGCTTAGCGGCGAATGCCGAGAGCAGTAATCAGCTTGGTGTACCGTGCCTCTTCCTTGCCCTTGACATAGTCAAGGAGCGAACGGCGGGTGGAAACCATTGCCAGAAGGCCACGACGCGAGTGGTTGTCCTTCTTGTGACCCTTGAAGTGGTCGGTCAGGTTGTTGATCCGCTCAGTGAGGATCGCAACCTGGACTTCCGGGGAACCGGTGTCGCCTTCGACGGTTGCGTATTCCTTGATAAGCGCAGCCTTGCGCTCTGCAGTGATCGACATCGTGTCATCCTTTCGATGTTTAGGATTTCAGGTCGCCAGCAGCCGGGATGTCGTCTAGCTGCGGCCGTGAAGGCAAAAGTCCGCAGAGAGCGGGTTCTGATGCTGGCGCTGCCTATAAACCATCCGGCATTAAAAAGAAAGAGGGCGGATAAAGGCACCGCAATCGCTCAACACGCCGTCATTGCGGCGGGGTACGCGGTTTCATCGGGGCTGATTTTGTGTTGTCACCGGCCATTGTACAATCGAGGTAGCTGGCAAACACCCAGCCGAGCATCCCGTCCGCGGCTGTTACCTTTGCCCACCGCTTGCCGGCAAGCGTCCGCTCCTCGACGATCACCACAGCAGTGCCGTTGGGCAGAGTGGAAAGGACGCTGCCTTGCGGCGCGGACCGCAGATTGAGGGGCGTTCCGGTCGGGTCCGCGACGGCGCAGCCGGCGGCAAAAGCGGCGGCCGTACCACCGGACAATACCGCGAAAACAACGAGCGCTGACTTGATGGTGTTCAGAAGCATATCCCCTCCACAAAAGAGCAGACCATCCGCACACCTTATGGCGAAACAGACAGATTGGCGCTCAGCTTTTCATCCGGGATTTTGACGCGCCATTCGATCCCGTCGTCATGCATGATCCGCTCAAGCTTGGCATCCAGCGCCATGCCGAGCATGCGCTCCAGCACCATCGTGCCAAAACCCTTGCGCATGCTGCCGCCCTCGGCCGGAGCAATGTCAGCGCCCTTTTCTCTCCAGACGAACAGGAACGTGCCACCGGAGACCGACCATTGCAGGTCGATCACACCGCTCGCATTGGCAAGCGCGCCATATTTCGTGGCGTTGGTGGCAAGCTCGTGCAAGGCCATGCCGAGCGTCTGCGACACCTGCGCATCCAGCCGCACCGGCGGCCCCGAAAGATGAACCCTGTCCGGATCGTCGGGCGTGAACGGCTGCAGCTGGTTTTGCGCCAGCTCGCGGAAATCCACACCCTGTGCGGCATTGGCGATCATCAGATCGGTCGAGCGGGCAAGGCCGGCGATGCGCTTGCGGAAGGTTTCGGCGAAATCCACCCGGCTTTCGGCTGCATTGAGCGACTGGTTGAGCATCGACTGGATAACGGTAAGCTGGTTCTTTGAGCGATGTGCCACCTCGCGCATCAGGAAGCGGATTTCGTTTTCCGCCTTTCTGCGCGCCTGTGCAGCTTCGGCCAAAGCCGCCGATACAGTTTCGATTTCGGCGATCATGTGCTTGCGCGCCGCGATCGGCCGACCTGCGCCCAAAAGATGCGCGTCACGCGCCAGCATCTTGACGCCCTGCGCCAGCAGCCGTGCGATGGTGGCGGATCCTGCTACGGCTATACCGGCGAAGAGAAGCCCGCCCACCGACAGCCAGAGATAGGACCAGAGCGCCGGCGCATCGACCTCAGCGCTCTTTGCCCAAGCAACGATCTTCCAGCCCGTCAGCACGGAAAATTCGGTAACCGTCCTGTATTCCACGCCATCGTGCGTCGCTTCGCCGACACCGACACGCAATGCCGGCACGATCTCCATGAAAAACGGCTTGCCGACCGCCAGCGCCTCATCCGACGAGGCAATTACGTTGCCAGCGCCGTCCAGCAAGGCCGCATTCCAGCCGGGCGACAGCACATCCCTATTGACCGCCTTCAGCATATTCTCGGCATTCTGGGTCAGGGTTAGCAGGTAGTCGTTATTGCCGAGCGGCGTGGTAATCGGAAGGTAGACGTTGAATACCCATCGTTTCGCCGTTTGCCCGAAAAACACATTCGAGACGAAAGGTCCGCCATTTCGGAAGGCCTGGTCGATGGAGGTTGGATCGGATGCCTTCGCCAGCGGACTTCCGAACGGTACCCGCGTATTGAAAAGCTGATTATGGGCGCGATCGATCACCAGCAGGTTGGAATCCGTTCCGGCAAGCGACGAGCGGGCGCGATCGTAGAATTGCCGGAGATTCTTGTTGTCGATCGTGCTCGCGGTAGACAGCACCTTCAGCGTGGTCAGCATGCTGTCGATTTCACGCTCCACCACACGCGTCACCGAACCGGTCGAGGCCTTGAGCAGAGCCGTGACCACGCGCTCCTGCTCATCGGTGCTGCGCTTCAGAATGATCAGCGAAAACAAAAAGGACGGAATAACGGCAACGAGCAGCAGTGCCGTCAGATAGAATGACAGCGGGCGTCTCAACCGCGAACGCAAAAGCGCCCTCCAGGGAGCACGCGGCGTACCTTTTCTATCCAGTCCGTCGCTCAAGCGTCCATCACCCAAATTCCAGCGCGAAGATCGGCAATGGGCCGATTTCGCTTCACGTCACACGCGGGCCACTCTCGAAGGAGTCTGCGAATCCCGAACACAGACCGGAACATGCGCCAGCGATTTCCGGAAGGCAACCGATGCCATGCTCCGAAATCTATGAGGTTCTATCGGCGTATCAAGCGGTGACGAAGACGCGCTTCGGTCGGAATTCGCCTTCGCCGATCTCGCCAATGGCAACCAGCTTGCCGCGCGAGGTCGCATAGGCTTCCGGTTCTGCGGTCGGCGCATCGCGGCCGCGAAGAATGATCGGATTACCCATTTTCAGGCGATGGGCCTGATCTTCGGAAATGGCGATATGCGGCAGGTTCGACAGGGCTTCACCGGTATCGATCAGGAAAGCATCGAGCGCTTCCAGCCGTTCCTCGTCGCTTTCGATCTTTTCCAGTGCGATCAGTTCAGCCAGCGGCACCATCGATTCTTCGGCAAACGGCGCCACGAAGCTGCGGCGCAGCGAGGCGATATGGCCGAAGCAGCCGAGATCGCGGCCGAAATCGCGCGCCAGCGAGCGCACATAGGTGCCCTTGCCGCATTCGATCTCGAAATGTGCCAGGTTCGGTGTGCAACCGAGCAGCGACAGGCGGAAGACTTCGACTTCGCGGGCCGGAATATCAACGGTCTCGCCTTCGCGGGCCAGATCGTAGGCACGGTTGCCATCGATCTTGATCGCCGAAAACTGCGGCGGTACCTGGCTGATGACGCCGGTATATGCCGGCAGAAGGGCGCGAATGTCTTCTTCGGACGGGCGGGCGTCGGATGACTGCGTCACCTCGCCTTCCAGATCGTCGGTCGAGCGCTCTTCGCCCCAGGCGACGGCGAATTCATAAATCTTGCGGCCGTCCATGACATAGGGAACGGTCTTCGTCGCATCACCCAGCGCGATCGGCAGCATGCCCGACGCCAGAGGATCGAGCGTGCCGGCATGACCGGCCTTCTGCGCCTTGAACAACCACTTGATCTTCGACACGGCCTCGGTCGAGCCGAAATCCAGCGGCTTGTCGAGGATCAGCCAGCCGGAAATCGGCCGGCCCTTGGGCTTGCGGGGTTTTGACATGGTTCAGGCTCTTTTTTTGCGGAACGTCGCTGCAGTCTTGGCAACGCTGCCATCCGGCATTTTCTGGCTGTTGCCCTTTTCAAATCCCAGGGCATAGAGACGGCGTGCGATCAGATATCCGGCAGCGACGGTGGCGCCATTGGCGACGCTATAATCGTCGCCCAGACCTTCAATCATCAAAGGCTCAATGGCACCGAGCGGCGGCTTGCCAGAAGCGGCGGCTTCAAGCAGCAGCTTTTCATTATAGGGCGAAACGACAATGGCTTCGAGCGCCTTCATCTCGCGATCGCCATGGGCGATGTCCTTGCCCTGGCGAAACGGCAGGCCGGACGCGACCAGCATTTCCACGAGCCGCACAGCTTCGGCATTGTCGAAGCGTGCCAGACCGTTGCGATAGAATGTCTGGCGCTGTTCGAACGTCCAGGCGTTGAGTTCGTCCAGAGTGATATGCTTTGCCATCACTGCTCGCCGTCTTCGTCCTTCAGATCGCGCATAACTTCCGGTGACCGCAGCAACTGGTCGATCTTCTTGTAATTGTCGAAGCTGGTATCGTCCTTGAAGCGGACTTCCGGCATGTATTTCAGCTGCCGGATATGCGGGGTCAGACGGCCTCGGATATATTTGGCATGGCGGTTCAGCGCTTCGATGACATTAGAGTGATCGGCAACGCCGAGCGGTGTCACGAAGGCTGTGGCGACGCGCAGGTCGGTCGACATGCGGACTTCGGAAATCGAAATCACCGTCGTCTCAAGCAAGGAATCGCGCACTTCGCCACGCTGCAGCACCTGTGTCAGGCCTGCACGTACCTGTTCGCCGACCCTCAGCATGCGCTGCGAGGGGGCAGAGGATGTCACTTTACTCATGGTTTTTCCGCTGTCTGGCGTTTCAAGGAACGCGACCAAGGCGGTCCAATGCTACTTTCAGGCCAAAAGGTCAAGGCTTTCCGGTCATTCGGCCGGTCGCGCCAGCGGCGAAATCGGGCCGCAACCCTCTTGAAAGCGGGCACGCGGCGTGGTCAACCTGATCGAAACGGCGAGCGGACGGAGACGGCATGCGGGTTCTGGTAGTTGAAAACATGGCGCATTCCGACCTTGGACAGGTTGGCGTGGCACTGGCCGAAGCAGGCGCCGAGATCGACCTGCACCGGCCGTTCACGGGGCAGGCCTTGCCCAGCGACATTCACGGGCATGATGCACTTGTGGTGCTTGGCGGCGAACAGAGTGCGGTCGATGATCACATCCATCCCTACCTGCCGGAGCTTGCCCGCTTGATGCGCAGCTTTGCCGATGCCGGCAAATCGGTGCTCGGCATCTGCCTCGGCAGCCAGCTTCTGGCCCGTGCCCACGGCGGCGATAATCTTCTCGGCGAAACGCGGGAATTTGGCTGGCACGAGGTAACGCTGACAGCGGACGGTGAACGTGATCCGGTGCTCAGCGCGGCAGGCCCTGCCTTCAAGAGCTTTGAGTGGCATTCCGACAGCTTTACGATCCCACCCGGCGCCGCGCATCTGGCCACAAACCCAGCCGTTGCCAATCAGGCTTTCCGCATCGGTCGCGCCGCCTATGGCATGCAGTTTCATTTCGAGGCGGGAACGTGCGTCGTCGAAGGCTGGAACCGGACCTTTGAAGCGGTGATCAACCGCATCGATCCGGATTGGCTGCAACACTATCCGGAGCATGCCGCCCGGCACGCGCACCAGGCGGACGCCGCCGGACTGGCGCTGGCCCGCGCCTGGGTCGCGACGATCCAGCCGGCAGAGGCTGCCGGCAACGGCACCCTCGAAATGGCAGGCGTCAGCGCCTGACATTATAAACCCCGATAAACCCTGTTGTGCCATTTGCTGTGACGGGTTGCGGTTCCTATCTACAACACGGGATACACTGTTATAAGCGCAAGAAGTTTGCCGGGCTGAGGCAGACGGAGGAGCAGAGAAGCGCATGACGATATTTTCCACCAGACACCGGAACCGGACTGCAACGGGCAAGACCGGGAAAATCCCGTCGTTTGCCGCCACATTGCTTCCGGCTATTGGGCTTGCAACCTTTCTTACCGCCTCTTCACCGGCAATCGCCGCCTATTGCGGCAGCACGCCGGAGCCGGGGCTGGACTGGAGCGAATGCACCAAGAAGAACCTGATGCTGCCCTCAAGCGAACTCGAAGGTGCCAACCTCTCCGGTACCGATTTTTCGCTGACCGACCTCAGCGGCTCGAACCTCGCATCGGCCAACCTCGAAAAAGCCAATCTGGTCCGCGCCTGGCTGGCTGGCGCAAGGGCTGAAAAGGCCAATTTCGCCCGCGTCGAGGCCTATCGCTCGAGTTTTGCCAACATTGCCGCCAACGGTGCATCGTTTGCCGGCGCCGAACTGCAGCGTGCCGATTTCAGCGGTGCTGATTTGACCGGAGCCAATTTCGAAAAGGCGGAGGTCGGCCGCGTCCTGTTCAAGGGTGCCGTGCTGACCGGCGTACGTTTTTCGCTGGCCAACCTGTCGCGCGCCAATCTCAGTGGCGCGACCTTCGAAGGGCCGCTGGACTTCGATCAGGCCTTCATGTTCCTCACACATATCGAAGGATTGGATCTTTCCGCAGCCAAGGGTCTCCAACAGGCACAAGTCGATCTGGCCTGCGGCGACAAGGAAACCAAGCTGCCGGAAGGGCTGACCACACCGACCGCATGGCCGTGCGCGTCAGACTGAGCCGGCTAACGAACGACATAGCTGGGCGCCACTTCCCCTCGCCTCGATCAATGGCAACACTGGACTTTAGTGGCTTCTCCGCTAGGTTCATTGCCTGAATGTGGAGGAGCGAATCATGAGCAAACTGACTATCCCACAGGAAGGTGGTTGCCGGTGCGGCCAAGTTCGGCTGAAGATCAGCGCACCGCCAATCATCACCATGGCCTGCCACTGCACCGGCTGCCAGAAAATGTCTTCCAGCGCCTTTTCGCTGAGCGCCGCCATCCCGGCCGAGGGTTTTGAAGTCATCGCCGGTGAACCGGTGATCGGCGGCCTGCACGGCGCAACCCGTCATTATTTCTGCCCGCACTGCCTGACATGGATATTCACCCGCCCTGAAGGCATGGACTGGTTCGTCAATCTGCGCCCGACCATGCTGGACGACACAAGCGGTATCGCCCCTTTCGTCGAGACATTCACCAGCGAGAAGCTACCCTGGGCGGCAACCTCAGCCGTGCACTCCTACGAGGCATTTCCGCTGATGGAGGCCTTTGCGGGACTGATACAGGAATTTGCGGAACGGACCTCCTAAAAGCGCTGCTGATACATGTTGCAATGCGGGCGGGTTGGCCGCTCGCATAAGCCCCGCAGACCAGTTTCGATCGAACCCCGGTGAACGGGCAGGATCAATCTGCCCGGTTCGGCAACTGCCAAACACCCTACCATGCAAGCCCATTCTAAAGTTCGCCGGTGGCCGTTCGACGTCGCGATCAGAACCGTTCTGCCGGGAATTGGCCTTACATTGACGTGAACTCGCGCCGAGAGGAGTCGGCCGGGTCAGCACTTCCAGTGGAGGAGATACCCATGAGCAGGAACAGAGGCGTAGTCTATCTGAAGCCCGGCAAGGTCGAGGTCCGCGACATCGACGATGCAAAGCTGGAAGCGCCGGATGGCCGGCGCATCGAGCATGGCGTCATTTTGAAGGTGATTTCGACGAATATCTGCGGCTCGGACCAGCACATGGTGCGCGGCCGCACCTCCGCCCTGCCCGGTCTGGTGCTCGGCCACGAAATCACCGGCGAAGTCATCGAGAAGGGTATCGACGTCGAGATGCTCGAGATCGGCGATATTGTTTCCGTGCCGTTCAACGTCGCCTGCGGCCGTTGCCGCTGCTGCAAATCGCAGGACACCGGCGTTTGCCTGACCGTCAATCCGGCGCGCGCCGGTGGTGCCTATGGCTATGTCGACATGGGCGGCTGGATCGGTGGACAGGCCAAATATGTCACCGTTCCCTATGCCGATTTCAACCTTTTGAAATTTCCGGACCGCGACAAGGCCATGGCGAAAATCCGCGATCTGACGATGCTATCGGACATTCTGCCAACCGGCTTTCACGGCGCGGTTAAGGCCGGTGTCGGTGTCGGCTCGGTCGTCTACGTTGCCGGTGCTGGTCCTGTGGGTCTGGCCGCCGCTGCGTCGGCGCGCATCCTCGGCGCCGCTGTCGTGATGATCGGCGATTTCAACAAGGAGCGTCTTGCCCACGCCAAAAAGGTCGGCTTCGAGCCGATCGACCTTTCGGCCAGTGACCGGCTGGGTGACATGATCGCTGAGGTTACTGGCAGCGATGAAGTGGATAGCGCCATTGATGCTGTCGGCTTCGAGGCACGTGGCCATTCAGGCGGCGAACAGCCAGCAGTCGTTCTCAACCAGATGATGGAAATCACCCGCGCGGCAGGCTCCGTCGGCATCCCCGGTCTTTATGTCACCGAAGATCCGGGCGCCGTCGATAGCGCCGCAAAGAAAGGCAGCCTGTCCATGCGCTTTGGCCTTGGCTGGGCAAAGGCACTGTCGTTCCATACCGGCCAGACCCCGGTTCTGAAATACAACCGTCAGCTCATGCAGGCGATCCTGCACGACCGGCTAAACATCGCCGAAATCGTCAACGCGAAGATCATCTCGCTGGAAGATGCCGCAGAGGGTTACGAAAGCTTCGATCAGGGCGTAGCACAGAAATTCGTGCTCGATCCGCATGGCGATCTCGCCAAGGTCGCTTGAACGGCTCGGCAAGGGCGTCCGGTATTTCCGGGCGCCCTGCACAATTCGGAAATCTTGCAGCTTCTGCAGAGGCCGAGATCAGAAGCCCTGAAACAGAAAGTCCGTAGCGGCGGTAATGGCGTCCGCATGATTTGTAAGGTCGGCCACTGTCTCTCCGATTTCGGAAACAGGAAGTGCCGCCATACGCTGCGTCGCCATAACATAAAGCTCCCCGTTGATCAGAAAACGGGGATTGAGCCGGGAAATCGACCAAGAAATGTCCCCGACCTGATAGAGAGGCACCATCACTCTGGAGGGCAGGTCGCTGAGTATGTTTGATTGAAGGTCAATAGCCAGGATAGGTTCTGACTTCAGCCGGTAGACTTGGAATCGCGCCATCAGAATTGGCGGTATTTCGCCAAGGGCAAACCATGCTTTTCGATATATTCATTCTCTAGCCGAATCGCCTCGGCATTTTCCAGCCGCCACAGACGCTCCTGCTCGGCTTTGACCGCACGCCCGATGCCATCCTCCGCCGCGCGCGACAAATTGATCTTGAGATCGCGTGCCTGCGAGACGAGGTCGCTATCGAGGGATAGATTGGCAGATTTGCGGGCGGACTGAGACATGGTCTTCTCCATCGGGCATGCGCCTAATATATGCGCATGCCCGATGGAAGAAAAGACCTACTCGTCGCTCATCTTCAGCGCTGCGATGAACGCTTCCTGTGGAATGTCCACCTTGCCGAACTGGCGCATGCGCTTCTTGCCGGCCTTCTGCTTGTCGAGCAGCTTGCGCTTGCGCGAGGCGTCGCCGCCGTAGCATTTTGCCGTCACGTCCTTGCGCAATGCAGAGATGGTTTCGCGGGCAATCACGTTGCCGCCGATGGCCGCCTGGATCGGGATCTTGAACATGTGCTTGGGGATCAGATCCTTGAGCTTTTCGCACATGTCGCGGCCGCGCCGTTCCGCAGCCATGCGGTGAACCATCATCGACAGCGCATCGACAGGCTCGCCGTTGACCAGCACCGTCAGCTTGACCAGATGGCCCTCGCGGTGTTCGGTCAGGTGATAGTCGAACGAGGCATAGCCCTTCGAGATCGACTTCAGCCGGTCGTAGAAATCGAACACGACTTCGTTGAGCGGCAGATCGTAGGTCAGCATGGCACGCTTGCCCACATAGGTGAGCTCGATCTGCAGACCACGCCGGTCCTGGCAGAGCTTCAGAATGCCGCCGAGATAGTCGTCAGGCGTCAGGATCGTCGCGCGGATCCACGGTTCATGGATTTCGGCAACCTTGACCACATCCGGCATATCGGCCGGATTGTGCAGCTCGCGCTCGGTGCCGTCGTTCATGAACAGCTTGTAGACGACGGACGGGGCGGTCGCGATCAGATCGAGATCGAACTCGCGTTCGAGACGTTCCTGAATGATTTCGAGATGCAGCAGGCCGAGGAAGCCGCAGCGGAAACCGAAGCCGAGCGCGGCAGACGATTCCATTTCGAACGAGAAGGAGGCGTCGTTGAGGCGCAGCTTGCCCATGGCGGAGCGCAGATCCTCGAAATCGGCAGCATCGACCGGGAACAGGCCGCAGAACACCACCGGCTGGGCCGGCTTGAAGCCCGGCAGCATCTTGGCCGTCTGGCGCTTGTCCTCGGTGATGGTGTCGCCGACGCGGGTGTCGGCCACTTCCTTGATCGAGGCGGTGATAAAGCCGATCTCGCCGGGGCCGAGCGCCTCGACATTGACCATCTTCGGCGTGATGACGCCGACGCGCTCCACCTGATACTTGGCGTCCGCACCCATCATCCGCACCGTCATGCCGCGCTTCAGCGTGCCGTCGAGCACGCGCACGAGAACGATGACGCCGAGATAGGCATCGTACCAGCTATCGACGAGCAGCGCCTTCAACGGGCCGTTCTCGCCTTCTTCGCTCTTTGGCGCCGGCAACTGGTGCACGATCGCTTCCAGCACGTCGGGAATGCCGAGGCCGGTCTTGGCCGAGATCAGCACGGCTTGGCTGGCGTCGATGCCGATGACTTCCTCGATCTGTGCGCGGATACGGTCAGGTTCGGCGGCCGGCAGGTCGATCTTGTTGAGAACGGTGACGATCTCGTGATTGTTGTCGATCGCCTGATAGACGTTGGCCAGCGTCTGGGCTTCGACTCCCTGCGACGCATCCACCACCAGCAGCGAGCCTTCGCAGGCCGACAGCGAGCGCGAGACTTCGTAGGCGAAGTCGACATGGCCGGGGGTGTCGATCAGGTTGAGGACATAGGTCTCGCCATTGTTGGCGACATAGTGCAGGCGTACGGTCTGCGCCTTGATGGTGATGCCGCGCTCTTTCTCGATATCCATCGAGTCGAGAACCTGCTCCGACATCTCGCGGGCGGCCAGGCCGCCGGTCGACTGGATCAACCGGTCAGCCAGCGTCGACTTGCCGTGGTCGATATGGGCGACGATCGAGAAATTGCGGATATGCGACAGGGGCGTCTTTGAAGGTGTTGTGCTCATGCGCCCGCATACAATGGAACCTTGGAAACTGCAAAGAATTTTACCGATTTCCGCCGACCAAATGCAATGAACGCCGCCTTTTGCCGCAAGGTTGCTGCAAAAGGCGAAACCCGTGATCGCCTCGAATGCCGGTTCTCAGAAGATCAGGAAATCGTCGGCCGTGAGTTTGAGACCAGGGGTCAACTGTGCAATCTGGATCGCCACGCCCTTACCCGTTCCGTCGGCGTCATAAAAAAGATCGCCGGTTTTGCTGTTGTAGATGATCCGGTCGCCGGCATCCGCCGCCTTGCTGCCGATGACAAAGGCCGAGGCTTTCAACGGGCCGGCCGGAAGCTTTGAAAAGATGGTGTGGTCCAGCAGCAGCAGATCATCGGCAACACTGAAATCAGTCAGCTTGTCGATATTGCCAGCGGCAAGCTTGGTATCGAAGAGGAAATGATCCTTGCCGCTTCCGCCGGTGAGGGTGTCTTTCCCGGCGCCACCATAAAGCTTGTCATTGCCAGTTCCGCCGGAAATCCTGTCATTGCCGGTTCCGCCCCACAGCCTGTCGTTGCCAGCGCCGCCCAGCAGCGTGTCATTGCCTTCACGCCCGTTGATTTTATCGTCACCGCCAAGGCCATCGATGGTGTCGGCGAGTTTCGAGCCCTTCAGCGTGTCCGCCTGCGCGGTGGGTTTGATATAGGCGGGGTCGCCGTCATGGGTGTCGATCAACCGGTCGAGATCGCGCTCGGGAGCGGCGAACGGAATGAATCCGTCTGCCAGGACCATCTTGTTGAACGCTGCGACGCGGTCGCTGCCACTGATATAATCGACCACGAAGACCGGTATGCCCTTGTCGATAAAGTCGCGCTTGAGGATGGCGATCGTCTCCTTGTCGGGCTTCAGCGGATTGTTCTCGTCCTTGTCACCACGATAATAGAGATCCTCGACCGCGATTCCGCCGATGACATCGAGATAGGCTTTTCTGCGCGCACTATCGGATCCCAGGTCATTCAGAATCCAGGCGCCGTTCTGGGGAATGACGAAAAAGTCCGGGTTGGTTTTGCGGGCGTGCTCCGTCAGGGCGACCACGAAATCGACCATCCGCTGTGCTGCCTGTTTCTGATTAACGGGATCACCAGGCTGGCGGACAGCCTTGGGAACTTCCGCACCCCAGAAATAATAGGCGTCGATGATGTCGAGATAGGCCGCATCGAACCCGGCCTTGACGATGGCGTCGAGATCGCCGGTCTTCCTGCTATTGAACATGGTGTTCTGCCAGTCGGCGTCCCAGTACCGAACCTTGCGCGATTCCGGCCAGTCGGGATTGACCGGCCCCAGCCAATCCGGTGCCTCGCTGGTCAGCTTGCCGGTGGCATTGCCATTGACCGTCCAGTCCTTGTCCCAGTAGTCGCGAAAATCGGAAGCCTCGCCGATGGAGATATAGGAGACGACCACGGACCTCCCGCCCATGCCGTCCTTCATGCGGGCCACCTCGTCGATGGTAAACCGTCCGTTGTTGGTGCCATCGCGCGAGGAATCGATGACCAGCAGATCATGAGTGGCGGAAACCAGCAGGTCGATGTTTTGCGGCGAGCCATTGAGCCCCTGCAACTGGTAACCCCAGTTGTCGACCGCAACGGTGCCGGTCGACGTCTTGAACATGAGCGCAAGTAAAAGCATGAGCACGATGAAGTCCCGATTTCTGTTTCCATCGGAATGAATAGGCGATTTCCGGCGGATCGGGATAGCCGGTTCAGGCAAATAGCATCAACGAAGTCTTCACAGGCCCACGCCAGGAAAGGTTCATAGAGCGCCGCCGCCGGTCTTCTCACCCTCGACCATCGCGCCTGCATTCGGCATCTGCGCGCTCTTCATCTCGAAATTCTCGCGCAGATGCTGCGGCACCGTTTCGCGGAATTTGAGGCGCATGGCGACGAAGGCCGCGTAGGCAAGCGCCGTGCCCATCGCTGCATAGATGAAGGTCTTCGGGCCGAAGACCGGTGTCAGCAGCGTGATCGACAGGGGAATGATCGTGGCGGCGATCGACCAGCACATCAGTAGCGTCGAGGCGAGCGGCACGAAATCGGCAGGTGCCGTGCGATCATTGGCATGGGCATTGGCGATTGAATAGACGGTTTCGACCGCACCGGCAAAAACGGCGAAGACCAGCATCAGCAGGATCAGGTTGGTAAACGAGACGGAGAGCGCCACGACCGCGGCGGCCGCAATCAGCAGGCAGACGAGGATCAGCACGATGCGCCGGTCGATCCGGTCCGACAGCACGCCCATCGGATATTGGATGAAGATCAGCCCGAACTGCATGACCAGCATCAGCAATGCCACATCGCCCTGGCTGACCGAATTGGCGGCGGCATAGATCGGGGTAAAGCCCTGCACGGCCATGGACAGCCCGCCGGCAGCGAGAACGCCGACGAAGGCGACGGGAGAGTTGCGCCAGACCATCGGCACGTCGACGCTGACTTTTGCGGGTGGCGGCGGATTGGGCAGACGCGTCAGGCCGATCGGC
The DNA here is from genome assembly GCF_965279435.1 of Pararhizobium sp. NCBI lineage: Bacteria > Pseudomonadati > Pseudomonadota > Alphaproteobacteria > Hyphomicrobiales > Rhizobiaceae > Pararhizobium > Pararhizobium sp. The sequence goes on along the minus strand of NZ_CBDIHY010000003.1, from coordinate 1,552,218 downwards.
AGGATCGCCATGGTGGTGAAGAAGATCGTGAGTAGCGGCGCCAGATTGCCATCTGCCGGAATCTGGCCGAACAACCAGGCACCGGCGCCAATGGCGATGACATAGACCATGTAGAACACCGACATCGCCTTGCCGCGCCAGCTGTTGGCGCTGGCATGGTTGAGCCAGCTCAGCGAGATGATGAAATTGATATTGCCCGCCGCCCCATAGACGCCGCGCGCAAAAACCCAGAGCAGCGGGTGAAACCCGAGCGCGATCAAAAAGGCGGAAAGCAGAACCAGTGCCATCGAGCACGAAAACGCCCGCGCATGGCCGACCCTGCGGATCATCGGTCCGGCAACCACGCAGCCCGCGAGACCGCCAAAGGCAAGAGCCGTCACCGCAGCACCGGCCACCCAGGGCGGGCTGTCGCCCTTCGCCAGAAGGAACGGCACATAGGCGAACATCATGCCATTGCCGATGCCGACACAAGCCATGGAGGCAACGATACTGGCGATCGACAGCACGGATGCGCGCGGCTGTTCGGACCGGATTTCTTCTGTCGCCGCCATTCACCCTCTCAAGCTTTCAACAGGCGGCACTGTCGCCGCCTCTCCACGTCTTCACTAAGATATTGATCGCAAGGCAGTTTCCCCAAGAGACCTGCGCAACAGCACTCTACCCGGTTGGCTCAAATTTGAATGTCGCCAAAACGGCATAGGCCGACTTTATTTCAAGGGACCAGCAATTCTCATTGACTCCATTATAAGAACAATTAATTCTCTTATAATGGAAAACTCAAACGGTTTCGAAACAGATATTGCCGAGCGGATGAAGGCGTTGAGGCTGGCGCAGTCGATGACGCTGGACGATCTCGCCACCCGCGCGGGCGTCAGCCGGGCGATGATCTCGCGTATCGAGCGCGGCGAGGCAAGCCCGACCGCCCAGCTTCTTGCCCGGCTGTGCAGCGCGCTGGGCACGACATTGTCGCGATTTTTCGCCGATGGTGAAACTGCTAGCGATCCGCTCTCGCGCCGGGATGAGCAGCGCGTCTGGCGCGATCCGGAAACCGGCTATCTGCGCCGTTCGGTTTCACCGGATGGCACCGGTTCGCCGGTCGATATCGTCGAGGTCGAATTTCCGCCGGGTGCGCGCGTGGTATTCGAACATCAGCAGTTCGACGCCGGGCTGACGCAGCATCTCTGGCTGTTCGAAGGCAAGCTGACCATGACCGCCGGCGAAGAGACGCATGTGCTGGAAGCTGGCGACTGCCTATTCATGCGGCTTGCCGAAGCCCACATCTTTCACAATCCGCATGGCAAGCCCGCGCGCTACGCCATCATTCTCAACCGCAGCAAAGTCTAATCCCGATGTCCAAGATCACGATCCGCACGCTTACTTCTCCCGGCACCACGGCCGCCCTGCCCGCCCTTGCCGATATCCTTTCCGATTGCGTCGAAGGCGGCGCCTCCGTCGGTTTCATGTCGCCCTATACGCCGCAGGACGCGATGCCGTATTGGCAGGGAGTTGCACAGGCCGTCGCCGAGGGCAGCACCGTGCTGATCGTCGCCGAGAAAGACGACGAAATCCTTGGCACGGTTCAGCTCGGCATCGGCATGATGCCGAACCAGCCGCATCGCGCCGACCTGAAGAAGCTGCTTGTCCATCGCAAAGCCCGCGGCCTTGGCCTTTCCCGTCTGCTGATTGAGGCAGCCGAAGAGGCGGCAAGCAGACACGGACGGCATGTCCTGGTGCTCGACACCGCCACCGGAAGCCCGGCGGAAACCATCTATGAAAAATTCGGCTGGCAGCGCGTCGGCGTCATTCCGCAATATGCCCTGATGCCGGATGGCAGCTATTGCGGTTCGACGTTCTTCTACAAAACGCTGGCCGCAGATTAACGTGCGGGGTGGCGCAAACTCCACTTATCCTTGTCACCAAAAATGGCCATATCGCGCCGGAAAAACCACGTTTTCCGGCCAATCAGCCCATTCCGCACCCCTTGATCTTCGTGGTAGCTAATTTTCAGCCGCAAGGCGGATATTCTTAAGGGGAACTCATGAAAACCATTCTTCAGCGCGCGGGTCTGGCCGCGTTTTCCATTGCCATGCTTCTCGGCGGCATCTCCGCTGCCTCGGCAGCCGATGTCACCTTCGAGATGAAGAACAGCCATCCGAATGCCGTCGAAGTCGAGCTTTATAGCCAGGACCGCGACCATGTCTGGCCGGGCAACAACCAGGTTTACCTGCTGGATGACGGCGAAACCAAAGAGATCCCGCTATCCTGCGACCAGGGCGAAAAGATCTGCTATGGCGCCTGGATTTCCGGCGACAAGGAAACCTATTGGGGTACAGGTCCGGACAATGCCGAAACCTGCACGGATTGCTGCTACACCTGCACGGGCGGCAACACCGAAGAGATCGACCTGACCCAATAGTCGATCAAAAGACATTGGCGGGCGCTCCTGAACGGGCACCCGCCAGCCTCATCACTTTCAACGCGGCATCTTTGCAAAACCCTTGACCAGAATAGGCCCTGTCGGCCGGCCTGTCGGCGAGCCGCCCGCCTGCTCCATGGTAATCTCGTAGAGTTGCGCTTCCTGCGGCTGCGGCAGTACGGGACCGGCAAGAACGATTTCCTGCGAGCGCGGCAAAAGCCCCAGCGATACCGGCCCCAGTTCTTTGGACGGAAGCGTCCAGACCTGCATGGTGCGGCCTTCCGGCACCGTGAAATCGACAAGCGGCGTTACCCGTGCCGACGCATTGCCGAAATCCTCGACAATTGCCTGCGGCTCTCCCGTTGCATCCAGAAGCACGGCAACCACGCGTGGCTCCTGCTGCGACAGCAGGCTCCAGCCCAGACCAACCGCCAGAAGCATCGACGCGGCAATGCCGCCAAGGGCAGTACGGCGCCATACGGAACCGTTGTTGTCATTTGCTGGCGCCGGTTGGGCAAGACCCGCAGTGATACCGGCCTTTGGCTCGTCCAGCGTTGCAGCGATGCGCCCCCACAAGCCTTCCGGTTCGGCACCGGGCTTTGCCAGAAGATCCAGTGCCAGAAAACGGTCGCGGCTTTCGGCGACGGCGGCTCGCAAGGCTGCGTCGGTTTCGATCTCCACGTCGACGCGAGCATGATCGGCTGCGTCCAGAAGGCCGAGAACATATTCGTCGGCCAGTTCGTCGATATCCTGCTTACCAGCGCTCATGCCATGCACTCCCGAAGCGAGGCCAGTCCCCGGCGAACCCAGGCCTTGGCTGTGCCGAGCGGCACCTTCAGCCGCCCGGCGATCTCGCCATGGGTGTAGCCGGATATATAGACCATCAGGATGCTCCGGCGCTTGGTTTCGTCGAGCCGCGACAGGCACTCGCGCAACCGGTTCTGGCGATCGAGGTCAGCCCAGACATTGGCTGCATGATCCATGTGTTCTGCATCATGCAGATCGGCGAGATTGTCCGGCTCGGTGAATTCCAGCCGCTTGCCGTCGCGCACGAGATTAAGCGCCCGGTTGCGGGCGATGGCATAGATCCAGCCGCGCGCCGATCCGCGATCCGGTGCATATTGTCCGGACTTGGTCCATATCTGGATGAAGGCTTCCTGCACGACATCTTCGGCGAGGTCACGCCGGCGCAGGATACGCTGGGCAACGGCCACAAGCCGCGCGCCTTCCAGTTCAAAGATCGTCCGCAGTGCATTGCGATCGCCCTTGGCGCAACCGGCCAGCGCGTCTGCCAATTTCTCCTGATGCTCCTGCATTCTACTCCCACTGTCTCCTGCGCCGATCGCGCATGCGTCCCGGTTGCGTGCATTGCATCGACAGCCGTTGCTCGAGTGTCCACATAGGCGTTGTACCCGGCACGGCGACCTCTGGATGCATTTCACAAAAATAAAATTTCAGCCGGTGCATCCAAACCCGGCCTCCCATGTGTCTACCGGTTGGAAGGCGGCCTGAGATTGGCGCCTCCTGTGACGATTTCAGACAACAAGGAGACTTCGGATGAAGACCATGAAGACTGCATTGATCGCCTCCACGGCCCTGCTTGTCAGCGGCGGCGCCGTCCTTGCCGCGCCGGTTCTCGGCCTGACCGGAGACAAAACGCTCGTCCTGTTCGACACCGCCAACCCGGCCGTGACCAAGACCATGGACGTTACCGGCGTCGACAGCCTCGTCGGTATCGATTTTCGCCCGTCCAACAAGACCGTGATCGGCGTGACGCCGGACAGCCGGATCGTCACCATCGATCTTGAAACGGGTGCGGCAACCGAGGTTGCCAAGATGAACACGCCGCTGCCGATCGACGATGCGGCCGTTGTGGTAGACTTCAACCCGATGGCCGACCGGCTGCGCTTCATGACCGGCACGACCAATCACCGTGTTCACCCTGACACAGGAGAAGTCACCGTCGATGGCAAGCTCGCCTATGAGGATGGCGACATGCACAAGGGCGAAAAGCCGAATATCGTTGCTGCCGCCTACATCAATTCCCACGGCAAGCCGGAAAAGACCGGCATGTACAATATCGATGCGACGATCGGGGCGTTGATAAAGCAGACCAAGCCGAATGACGGCACGCTAGCCGCAATCGGCAAGCTCGGCATCGAGGGGGCAGCCCCGACCTTCGCCTTCGACATCCAGACCACGGCGGATGGAACCAACACCGCCTGGCTTGCCAACGGTACCAAGTTCTACACCGTCAATCTGGAAACGGGTGCAGCGACGGCAGCGGGCGAGATCACCGGTTCTGCGGGCGCGCTCCGCGACATCGCCGTTCTGCCTGCGATTTAGCGATGAGAGATACGGGCGGGTTGGCAGCTCTGCCAGCCTACCCGGCTGACAAATTTGACGTCTCCGGTAGCGCTAACCTGCCGCCGGAGACAGAAAGTTCATTTCCCAAAAGGCTTGCTCTTCATCTTCCTGCCGCAATCGGTAGTATGAAGCAGAGTAGATCTATTAGGGACCCGTGATTCCATGATGAAGAAAATCGCCGTTCTGGCCATCGCCGCCGTCTATCTTTCCGGCTGCACCACCACCGACCCGTATACCGGTGAGCAGAAGATGTCGAACACCGCCGGTGGCGCGCTGATCGGCGCGGGGCTGGGTGCAGCAACCGGCCTTCTGGTCGGCGGCAGTTCTGCCGGACGCCGCGACGCCGCCCTTGTCGGCGCCGGCATCGGCGCGCTCGGTGGCGGCCTGATCGGCAACTACATGGACAGCCAGGAATCGGAGTTGCGCGCGCAGCTGCAGAACACCGGCGTTTCAGTTACCCGCGTCGGCGACCGCATCGTTCTCAACATGCCGGAAAACATCACCTTTGCCACCGATCAGGACCAGATGAGCCCCAGGGCCTATCCGACACTGAACTCGGTCGCGATCGTGCTGCGCAAGTTCAACAAGACGCTGATCGATGTCGATGGCCATACGGATTCCACCGGTAGCGCCAGCCACAACCAGGATCTTTCGGAACGGCGCGCTATCTCGGTTGCCAACTATCTCGGCTCGCAGGGCGTGGATCAGCGCCGCATGTCGGCGGTCGGCTACGGTCCCGACCGGCCTATCGCTTCGAATGGCAGCCCGGCAGGCCGTGCGCAGAACCGCCGCGTCGAGATCTCCATCGCGCCGATCAAACAGAATTAATCCTGTTCATCGCCTTCGAAAGCCGGTCGCTGTAAAGCGGCCGGCTTTTTTGTGCGCTAAATCCTGGTTCGACGCTGAAACGCTCCAAAAATGGACCGTCGAGAGCGCGCGACTCCTGCGTGCGCACCATTGACGCGAGGTGCATGGCAAACCTAAAGTCGTTTCTTGCGAATGTGAGCAGATTCGAATGCGCGTCAACGCCGGACTCCTCTCTCAAGCGCTGGACCAGGTCCAGGCTGCAATTTTCGAACCCTCTCTGTGGCTGCCGACGATCGAGGCCATCAGCAGGGCGAGCGGCGCTTTGGGCGCCAACATCATGGAACCATCGGGGCGCGGCACATTTGGCGCCGCACTCAGCACGGAAAATCTCGACGCACTTCTGGAAGGCTATGTGCGAGACGATTGGGGATCGCGGGATTTTCGCGCAAACCTGTTGCAGCCGATCCACCGCGCGGGCGTGGTACTTGAGGCTGATTTCATTTCAAGAGAGCAGTACGATCGCCATGAATACTATCGGTTCATGCGGAAATACGGCGTTGGCGATTGCGTTCTGATGGATATCTCCCCGGCCAGGGACGAGCTGTATTTCGTGCTGCAGAACAGACTGACGGATGATTCTCCGCAAACCAGCGACATGCCGCATTTTCATGCCATCCGGACACGGCTGCTGACAGCCGTGCAACTCGCCCAGCACATCGAGGCCAGCAAGGTCATGGGCATGGCGGCCGCGTTCGAGACCTCGAACATCGGCTGCATTTTCTTCGACCGGAAGGGCCTTGTCACATTGACGAACCCGAAAGCCGATGCGCTGTTTTCGGATGATTTGCGTATTGTGAGAGGGGAAGTGCGCACCGGGTCCACAAACGAGACGGCGCGGTTTCACCGCGAACTCAAGATCGCGCTGCAGGCGACTGGATCAGCCGTCGAGAACTTATCTGCAGTCCGCCTGTCGCGTCCCGGCAAACGGCCGCTCATTGTGCGTTTCGAACGGTTTGGCGCCCAGCTTGCCGATATCTTCGCGCATTCCTGCGCCATGGCCCTGATCGAGGATCCGGACGACGAGATACGGCAGAACCCTGAAACATTGATGGCGCTGTTCGACCTGACCCCAGCCGAGACGCGGATATCGTTGCTGGTTGCCAGCGGCATGAGCGCCGTTGACATCGCCCGCCAGCATGGCATCGGCTATGAAACGGTCAGAAGCCATATCCGCTCGATATTCCAGAAAACCGGCACCGGAAGGCAATCGGAACTCAGCGCCCTGTTCGGCAAAATCCGCCTTTAAAGAGGCTGCTTAGCGGCCGATTCCGGCGGATAGACATGGGCCTCGCCGTTGAAATCCGATACCGTGTAGCAGCCGCCGCCATTATCCGCGATGGTCGAGGCACTGACCACCGTCTTGCCGTGGCCGCCCGGAATATCGAGGATATAAGCGGGCTGGCAGAGGCCGGAAACGCGTCCGCGCAGGGAGGCAACCAAAGCCTGCCCTTCCTCGATCGTCAGCCGGAAATGGCTGGTTCCGGGGGCTAGATCGGGGTGGTGCAGATAATAGGGCTTGATGCGGTTTTCGACGAAGACGCGCATCAAGGCCGCCAGCGTGTCGGGATCGTCGTTGACGCCCTTGAGCAATACCGACTGGCTGACCATGACAATGCCGCTGTCGACCAGCCGGGCGCAGGCGGCCCGCGCATCCACAGTCAATTCGCGTGGATGATTGGCGTGCAGCGCCAGATAGGTGGTCTTTCCGCTGGCCTTGAGCGCTGCGATTAGTGCAGCATCGACACGTTCGGGCTCGACGACCGGCACACGGGTGTGAAAACGGACGATCTTCACATGCTCTATCGATGCCAGCCGCTCCATGATCGACGCCAGCCGGCGCGGCGACAGCACCAGCGGATCGCCACCGGTGAGAATGACTTCCCAGATTTCCGTATGCTCGGCAATATAGGCAAACGCATTATCCATCGCCTGCGATGCAAGTGTGCCAAGCCCTTGCGGCCCGACCATTTCGCGGCGGAAGCAGAAGCGGCAATAGACCGGACAGACATGCACGGCCTTCAACAGAACGCGATCCGGATATCGATGGACGATGCCTTCAACGGGGCTATGGGCGCCATCGCCGATCGGGTCTTCGCGTTCCTCCGGCAAGCGCAAAAGCTCTGCCGTATCGGGAATGAACTGGCGGGCAATCGGATCATTGGGGTCGTTGGGGTCGATCAGGGCTGAGATCGCCGGTGTGACCGCCACCGCGTAGCGGGCGGCAACCTCCTCCAACCCGGCGCGCCGGTGGGCTGGAACAAGGCCCGCGCCCTGCAGGTCATCGATCGTCTTTAGGGAGCGAAGTGCTGTCACTTGCGACCCTCACGCAACAGTTCGGTGTCCGCCACTGGCGCCCAGATCACCTGGTCGATCCGCGAAGCACCGGTTGCCAGCATCACCAGCCGGTCAAAGCCGAGCGCACTGCCGCTGGCCTGTGGCATGATTTCGAGTGCACTCAAAAAATCCTCGTCCAATGGATAGGTTTCGCCATAGACGCGGCTCTTTTCCGCCATCTCCATGCCGAAGCGGCGACGCTGTTCGTTCGCATCAGTCAGTTCGCCAAAGGCATTGGCCAACTCGACACCGCAGGCATAGAGCTCGAACCGTTCAGCGACGCGCGCATCGTGCGGCGTGGGCCTCGCCAGCGCTGCTTCTGCGACCGGATATTCATAAAGGATCGTTGCGCGGCCGAAACCGAGATTAGGCTCGACCTTCTCGACGATCACCCGGCTGAACATATCCGCCCAGGTATCATCATCCGCGACCCGCAACCCGGCGGCGCGAAGGGTTTCGGCCAAGCTTTCCCGATCGGTTTCGCCGCCCGGATCAATGGACGAGAGGAGATCGACGTCTGCGAAGCGTGCAAACGCCTCGGCAACGGTAATGCGCTCCGGCTTCACAAACGGATCGGCCAGCGCACCGCGATAGCTCAGCTGCTTTGCTCCCACCGTTTCGGCAGCCAGACCAAGAATATCGGCACAGTCGCGCATCAGCGCTTCGTAGGTTTCACCGGCGCGGTACCATTCGAGCATGGTGAATTCCGGGTGGTGCAGCGGCCCGCGCTCGCGGTTGCGATAGACATGGGCGAAGCAGGCGATGCGCTCCTCGCCGGCAGACAGCAGTTTCTTGCAGGCAAACTCCGGTGAGGTGTGGAGATAGAGCGCCACCGTGCTGCCGTCGTGATGGATCGCCTGCGTTGCAAACGCATGCAGATGCGCCTCATTACCCGGCGACACCTGCAAGGTCGCGGTATCCACCTCGATGAAATCGCGCGCAGCGAAAAACCCGCGCAGCGCCGCCTGAATCCGGTTGCGGCCGATCAGGAAACCACGGCGGTCGGCATGGACGTCTGGCGTCCACCAGGGAGATGCAGCAGGCATGAAGGTCGTGTTTCCGTTTTCTCTCGGGCAGTCGACATTTCGCGGCAGTTACACGGGTTTCTTCGAGCCGGATCCGCTGTCACACTGGCAATTTACCCAAATATAGGATAGGTGCGGCCCGAAAACGCATTCTGGCGTCTGTGACGCGCATATTTCGTGCGCTCCTCTACGACGCATCAAGCTCAGTTACAAGGAAGACTTATGGTCAAGGTAATCGCCTCTTCAGTCCGCAAGGGCAATGTTCTCGAAGTCGACGGCAAGCTCTATGCCGTTCTGACCGCCGCGAACTTCCATCCCGGCAAGGGCACGCCGGTGACCCAGGTGGACATGCGCCGCATTTCCGATGGCGTGAAGGTTTCCGAACGCTGGCGCACCACCGAGCAGGTCGAGCGCGCCTTTGTCGAGGACAGCGACCACACCTTCCTTTATGAGGACGGCGAAGGCTACCACTTCATGAACCCGCAGACCTACGATCAGGTCGCCGTTTCGCCTGACGTCATCGGCGACGACAAGGCCTATCTGCAGGAAGGCATGGCTGTTCAGCTGAAAATGTATGAAGGCCTGGCGCTGGCCATGGAACTGCCGACCCGCATGACGCTCGAAATTGTGGAGACCGAGCCGGTCGTCAAGGGTCAGACGGCATCGTCGTCCTACAAGCCGGCGATCCTGTCGAACGGCGTTCGCACCATGGTTCCGCCGCATATCGGCGTCGGTACACGCGTCGTCATCCTGACGGAAGACGCATCCTATGTGGAACGCGCCAAGGATTGATCGTTGATCTCTGGAACACAAAAAAGGGCGCGGTTTCAACCGCGCCCTTTTTCTTTGCCGCAATCAAAAGCTAGTGCTTCAATTCCGGATAGATCTCCGACACTTCCTCTGCGTCGCTGGGGGTATCGTCATATCCCTCGAGCGTCACCGAAATGCTGTCGCCGACATCCAGTCCACCTTCCCGGCGCACTGCGATGCGTGAACCATTGTCGCGCACCAGAATAGCCTCGCCATTGAAGCCCTGCTTCAGCAACCAGTCACGCGGGGCGTTCAGACGGATGCGGACCTGACGGCTGTCGTCTTCCTCGCGGGCTTCGACGAGTTCATAGGAAACCGGCTGCGAATTGCCGTTGATTTCCAGCTGGCCATGGCCACTGCCTTCGGCTGCGAATGTCAGCATGATAGTCTCCTTTGGACGCGTTTATCGGCGAACGGCCCGGCCCACCGCGATGAGAATGCAGGCGCCGATAAAGCCGATAACCAGATAGGCGAGCCAGCCGGTGAAACCCATATTGGCAAAGGCAAGAATGGCATTCAGCACGATGGCGCCGACAATGCCGAGAATGATATTCATGAACAGGCCCATGTTGGATTTCATGAACTGTTCTGCCATCCATCCGGCAAAACCGCCGATGATGATTGCTGCAATCCAGCCTACGCCGTTGACGTCCATGTGTTTGCCCTCGCTTGAACAGAGTTATTGCTGCAACCGATAACGGGCTTGCGGGCAATATGTTCCAAGTTACTCCGTGAGCACTATCAAATATCTTATATTAATCGTCACAAATATGAATTTGCCGCAGATGCCAGCATTCGTTAGAGCCGTTCAGGGCGTTATCGCACCGCCTGCAGGAGAACGGCGTCTTGGATCAGCAGGCAGCGGCAGTAGTCGACGGAAACAACGGCATCGTTCCACCCGCATCGGGCAGCGGCGCAACTGCCGCGCTGACCGGCGGGCTGATGTGCCTTCTGTCGATGTCGAGCGTGCAGTTCGGTTCGGCGCTGTCAGCACCGTCGATTGCCGCCTACGGTCCCTTCGGCACAACCTGGCTGCGCCTGGCCTGGGCCGCCGTTATGCTTGCCATCATCGTGCGTCCGCCGATGCTTCGCTACACGCAGGCGCAGTGGCAGATGGCCGGGCTGCTCGGCGCCTGCATGGCGGGTATGACGCTGTGTTTTTTCGCGGCAATCGAACGCATCCCGCTTGGCCTTGCCGTTGCCATCGACTTTCTCGGCCCGCTCGCAGTTGCCACCTTTGCCTTCGGCCTTGGCTGGCGGTTGGTCTGGCCGTTGATCGCCGCTGGCGGGGTGCTTTTGCTGGCCCATGACGGCAGTGGCTGGATTGGCGATACCACGGGCGTTCTCTTCGCCTTTGGTGCCGCCACCGGGTGGGGGCTTTACATCATCCTGATGAAGAAGGCGGGCAACGCATTCGAAGGATTGCAGGGCCTGTCCATGTCGCTGATCGTGGCGGCAATCGTCGCCACCCCGTTCGGGCTGATCGACCTGCCGCGCATGACGATGGACGGCGTGGTCACCATCGCCGGACTTGCCCTTCTGGTTCCGCTGATCCCCTATGCATTGGAAATGATTGCGCTGCGGCGGATGAGCACGTCTTCCTTCGGCATCCTGATGAGCCTGGAGCCGGCACTTGGTGCCTTTGCAGGCTTTCTCGTTCTCAGCCAGCCGATGACGGCATTGCAGATCATGGGCACCGTTCTCGTTGTCGCAGCGAGCGCCGGAGCCACTGCCACCGGCCGTTGAGCGGTTCGGAATTATTGCCGCGCTTTTTGCAAACCCGGTGATAGAGTGGCGCTGCGCAAGCGTCACTTTTTCAATCGAGGTGTGCATGTTCCCACTATCGCATATGATGAAAGCATTCATTCGCAAGGGCCAACTGACCGTCATCGACGCCGATGGCAAACCGCATGTTTTCAAGGGTGAGCCCGGTCCGGAAGTGACCATGCGGCTGACCGATCGCAAGCTCTACCGCACCCTCGTCTTCAATTCGGAACTGGCCGCCGGCGAGGCCTATATGGATGGAACGCTGCGCTTCGAGGAAGGCTCGACACTTCGCGATTTCCTGACGCTGTTCTCGATCAACCGGCTGTCGCTTGGCTCCTATCCGATCCAGAAAGCCCTTCGCGCCATCAAGATGCGCTTCCGCAAGCGCCAGCAGTCCAACGTCAAGGGTGAGGCCCAGCGCAACGTCGCCCATCACTATGACCTCGGCAACGAATTCTACAAACTCTTCCTCGACGAACACATGCTCTATTCCTGCGCCTATTTCCGCGAACCGGACGAGACGCTGGAGCAGGCACAGCGCAACAAGCTGAGGCTGCTCGCCTCCAAGCTCTGCCTGCGGCCCGGCATGAAAGTGCTCGATATCGGCTGCGGCTGGGGGGATCTGGCGCTCTATCTCGCCCAGCTCGAAGATGTCGAAGTGCTCGGTGTCACGCTGTCGAAGGAGCAGCAGGCGCTGGCGACGCAGCGCGCCAAGGATGCCGGGCTGGAAGGCCGCGTCCGCTTCGAACTACGGGATTACCGCGAGGTCAACGAGACCTTCGATCGCATCGTCTCGGTCGGCATGTTCGAACATGTCGGCGTCAGCCATTACGATGAGTATTTCAAGAAGCTGAATACGCTGATGCCGGACGACGGCATCGCCGTGCTGCATTCGATCGGCCATATGAGCCCGCCCGGCATGGCCAGCGCCTGGCTGCGCAAATATATCTTCCCCGGCGCCTATTCGCCTGCCTTGTCCGAAGTCTTCGAGGTGGTGGAACGCAACAGCCTGTGGGTCAGCGATCTCGAATTCCTGCGTGTCCATTATGCGACGACGCTGAAGCACTGGGTCGAGCGCTTCGACAAGAACCGCGACAAGGTCGTCGAGCTGTATGACGAGCGCTTTGCCCGGATGTGGGAATTCTATCTGGTCAGCTGCGAAATGATGTTCCGCACCGGCAGCCAGCTGGTCTTTCACATGCAGCTGTCGCGCTCGCGCGATGCGGCACCGATCGTGCGCGACTACATCACCGACCGGCAGAAGGCCTATATCGTCCGCGAGCAGACTCTCAACATCACCCTATGAGCGCCTGATCGTCATCCGCCTGCCATTGCAACCGCTTGTAGTCGAAGCCGTATTCCAGCGTCGGCTTGACGATGGCGAAATAGGGCGAAAGGTCGAAGTCGCGCGGCGTGTAGAGCGAGTGATGGCGGATATGCAGGATTTCGGCGCGTGAATAGGTCGATGTTGCCGACGCCCGGCCGGGTGCGCGGGTAATCTCCGGCAGGATCGGATAGCGGATCTGCTCGAAGGCCTGCGCGATCAGCGTCGAGCAGATGGCGCGCGTTGGGTCGCCGGACCCGAAGGCCAGCATGCGGCGGCGAAACCGCACAGGCACCGGCGGTGTCGGCATGAAATAGCGCAGCATGTCGAAAATGTTCTTCATGTCGTATTTCAGGCCGAGCCGCGAGATCATGAAGGATAGCACTGCGTTGCGATCATCTGGCGTCAGCCCGACAGGCCGGCAGATGCGGGTGTTATAGGTGCAGTATTTCCTCAGCGGCACCGCAACGCAACCTTCACCCAGATTGACCTCGATCAGCTGTGGACGATCGATGACCGGCAGGGTTGCCTGATCGAGCGTCAGCGGAATTTCATCCCCTGCAAAGAAGGCTGCATGCGACCAGGTCGACTGGGTGAGATACTTGATCGTGTTCGAGACCTTGTGATTGCCCTCGATCAGCAGGATATCGCCCGGCCGCAGCGTCCGGGCCAGCGTTTCGGGATCGGACGGTGTGTAGGGCTCGTAGCCCGATGTCCGCGCCGTCAGCCTTCCCGCCATCGCCATGCCGATGCGATCGAGAAGCGTATCCTTGCTGGTCAGAAGCGGGTTCATGCGCAAGCAGCCTTCTTCCGGGCGTTCATCCTGCTGTTTATGTAGGAATTTATCCGGCCACCTGTCGAGTCACACTGCCGCGTTTGGGGTTGACCTTCGCGTGAAGCGGTTCTAAATTTAGAATTATTCTAAACTAGGTTGACCGCATCATGTTTTCCCGCCTGCTTTCGCGCTCCAAGCGTCCTCTGTCCTCGCTGTCCGAACAGGAAGTTCTGGCACTCGCCATCTCCTCGGAAGAAGACGACAGCCGCATCTATTTTGCCTATGCCGACACGCTGAAGGACAAGTATCCGGATTCCGCCAAAGTCTTTGAGGACATGGGCGAGGTGGAAAACACCCACAAGACCATGCTGATCGACATGCACCGCCGCCGGTTCGGCGAGCGCATTCCGCTGATCCGCCGCGAACATGTCAGCGGGTTCCCGGCCCGCAAGCCTGACTGGCTGCGCCACAACCAGTCGCTCGACGCCATGCGGCGCGAAGCGGAAGAGATGGAAACGCAGGCCTATAACTTTTATGTCGAGGCGGCAAAAAACACCTCCGATGCAGCAACCCGGCAATTGCTGGGAGACCTCGCGCTCGCCGAACAGGGCCATGAGGACATTGCCCGCATGCTAACCGACAAGCATGTGCCGGAAGGCGCACGCAAGAAAGAAGACGAGGCGGCACACCGCCAGTTCCTTTTGACCTATGTGCAGCCGGGTCTCGCCGGACTGATGGATGGCTCGGTCTCGACCCTGGCACCAATCTTCGCCGCCGCCTTTGCCACGCAGGACACCTGGCAGACCTTTCTGGTGGGCCTGTCCGCCTCCGTTGGCGCCGGCATATCTATGGGCTTCACCGAAGCAGCGCATGACGATGGCAAGCTCTCCGGCCGTGGCTCGCCCCTCAAGCGCGGTCTTGCCTGCGGCATCATGACGACGCTCGGCGGTCTCGGCCATGCGCTGCCCTATCTCATCCCGCATTTCTGGACGGCCACGATCATTGCTGCCGTCATCGTCTTCTTCGAACTCTGGATCATCGCCTTCATCCAGAACAAATACATGGAGACACCATTTTTACGCGCTGCCTTCCAGGTGGTGCTCGGCGGTGGGCTGGTATTGGCGGCGGGTGTTCTGATCGGCAACGCGTGAGAGGCCACCTATAATTGCAGATCTCCAGCATTTCAATTGCGAATCAGCGATGAAGTATGCACTTCTCCATGTATTCTAATGCTATGGGGGCACGGCATGAAAGTACTTATTCAATCCATTATTCCGATTGTCGCAATAACTGTTTCCGGTTGTCAAACCGTTGAGCAGCAATCACTCGATGAAGATGCGTCGAGGCAGGTAGTTTCATTCTCGGACAGAGTGAACGGATTCGGAATATATAGATTATCTGTCGACCAATATGGAGACCTTCACGCACTACCTCTATGTCCAGATGATATGGCTAACAAGGAACTTCTTGGTCGGCGAGATGGAAAAGGACTTCCAGACGTAAATGGCGCAATAGAAACGGACATATCAAAGAAATCCAGCGATAAGCTGACGGATCAAAAACCACTGGACAGCATCAATATTTCTCTAAAGCCTTCACTGAAACGAGAAATACTTAACGGAAATATTGATGCTAGTCTTACGTTCGATTTCGCAAAAATCTCTGGCGCTCGGCGCGTCGTCGAAGGATATTCCGCAGAAAAAAAGAAGCTTTACGTCACAGCTGGTCAAGACACCGAAAGGTTAACGGCCGAGTATATAAAATCATCTGTAAATGGGGCCTGCGCAGATTTGCTTAATAATGACACCTTGGCGAAGATCAAAGGGGTTCCAGTCTTTGTTTATGCTATTGCCGTAGCCGACAAGATTTACACACAAGGTGCGAAATTTCTTCCGATCTTAAAAGCGGAGGTCACCTCAGGAAAAATAAAGGACAGCAGCGTGTCCGGAACCATCGACCTAAACCCGAACACGAAACTCGAGGAAGCATCAAATGTCGTCTTTGGATACAAGTATTTTATCATAGGCGCCAAGACCTATAAGACCATACCGGAAATAAAGCTGGATCCAGCCCTATCCGCCAAGCGCTATTAGGGCCTAAAGGAAGATCAAAAGTTTTCTCTACCTCAGCTCAAATCAGTTGCCGACCGAACGAACCAGCACTTCGCGCCATTCTCGATCGTCACCCAGCGGCCGGTGTTGAAGGACGCCTGGCACTTCAGGAAGCGATAGGGCGTCTTACTCCAGAGCTTCACGTCGTTTTCGAGGTTGTCGAGAATGAAGTCACCCTGCGCGGTGCGCGCGGTCAGGACGGCACGATCGTCGCCGCCGTCATCGTCTTCGAACTCTGGATCATCGCCTTCATCCAGAGCAAGTATATGGAAACGCCATTTTTACGCGCCGCCTTCCAGGTGGTGCTCGGCGGTGGCCTCGTGCTGGCGGGGGTGTCTTGAGCGGCAATGCCTGAGCGGCGGCTTTGCCGCTCAGGATTTTCCTGTTAAAGGCTACGGGCGTGAGCACCGTCTCATCGATCGAAAAAAGGAGTACGGGTCTCATTGCGGCACTGTCCGCCTGGCGCCCGGAATTCTCCCAGATATGAGGTGAAGCGATGGATGACATCGCCGATCACGGTATTCGCTTCGGGCGAATTGCCGCCATGCTCCCGGTCAAGGACATGGGCAAAGCCCATGACTTCTACGTCAACGTCCTCGGTTTCCGGAAAACTTTCGAAAACGGCAATCCGGTCGGCTTCATGATCCTTGAGCGGGACCAGGCCGAACTGCATCTGACCCTGCAGCCGGATCACAAGGCTGCGACCTTCAATGTGGCGCACATGATGGTGGGGGATGTCGATGCCCTGCATGCGATTTGCCGGAGCCATGGACTGCGCATCATCAAAGGCCTCCAGAACAAGGACTACGGCCTTCGGGCCTTTGTCTTTGAAGATCCGGACGGCAATCGGATCGATGTCGGTCAGGCTCTGCCGGTGAAACACCGCTGATCAAAAACAAGAAGGGCGCGACCTCCACAGGTCGCGCCCTTGTTCAAATTCACACTTTGGCGGCAATCAGTTCCCGACCGAACCGACCAGCACTTCCGCACCATTCTCGATCGTCACCCAGCGGCCCGTATTGAACGACGCCTGGCGCTTGAGGAAGCGATAGGGTGTCTTGCTCCAGATCTTCACTTCATTTTCGAGATTATCGAGGATGAAGTCACCTTGCGCCGTGCGCACGGTCAAGACGGCATGGCCTTCGCCATCCGGCTTGCGGACAACGGTGATCAACAGGTCAGACGGAGAGAAACCTTTTTCCATCAGGCGCTTGCGCTTCAGGAGAACAAAATCCTCGCAGTCGCCGGCGCCGGTGTCCGGATAGGCCCAGACCTCGTCCTTGCCGTACAGGTCCATGTCGGTGATCGGGGTGATTTCGATGTTAACGGCGAGATTGACCTCGCGAATGACTGACCAGCCGAAATCGGTGACGCGTGGTGCTACCGTCGATTTGGTCTTGATCTCGCATTCCGGACGGTGGGTCTGGCAGAACTCGTAATGGCCGATCGGCTGCGAGGTAATGGCGCCGGTCTGCATCGACAGCGCGGTTACCGACGGCGCCGGGACGGCAATGCCTGCCGAAGCGAAAACAGCCGCAAGTGCCACGACCACTTTCCTGATGCCCATCAACTGCGCCATGCGTGTCCCCTGTAGCGCGGCTTCTTCTGAAACACTCCAGAAAGAATCCCCGCGAAAGCCTGAAATCTGTGGTCAGCTTTCGCGGTGAAACCCCGCCGCGCGCCGCTCTAATTGTTAACAAAGAGTTAACAGCGCGGCCGAAACGAAGTCAATCTGCTGAATCGGGGATCGCCGGATATGGTTAAAATGCCCGGCAAGGCCTTTGGCGACAGGGTTTTCGGTGGTTAACCGGTGGACATGGCATCCACGGCGGCCAGAATGCGCTCGATGTCCTCCAGCCGCGACAGGCGATGGTCGCCGTCGCGAATGAGCGTCATCACAACATCATCTGACGGCAGGTGCTCCATCAGTTTCAAGGCATGACCATAGGGAACGTCGGGATCCTGCATGCCCTGCAGGATATGCACCGGGCAGCCGGTCTCGATAATACCGGTTAGTACCCGGTTTTTCCGTCCGTCCTCGATCAGTTGCGCCGTGAAGATATTCGGATCCGGACCATAGGGCGTCGGCTCTTCGAAATAGCCGCGCTCGGTAAGCGAGGTCCGTTCGGCGTCTGACAGGTTCGGTTCGATCAGGTCGCTGGTGAAATCAGGCGCCGGCGCGATCAAGACGAGACCAGCAATCTTTGCACCTTGACCCCGCGCCCGCAGTTCGGCAATCAGCCTGAGCGCCACCCAGCACCCCATCGACGAGCCGACCAGCACCATGCGCTCCGGTCCAACATGATCGATGACCGCGAGACTTTCCTCCAGCCACCGGGAAATCGTCCCGTCGGTAAAGGCACCGCCCGAGGCGCCATGACCGGAATAATCAAACCGGACACAGGCGGAACCCAGATCAGCCGCATGACGCTCCAGCTCGACGGCCTTGGTGCCGGTCATGTCCGACCGGTAGCCACCCAGCCAGATCAGCGTGGGCAGAGTATTACCGCTCTTTGCCGGCAGGATGCGCATGGCGATGCGGCGCGATTCGCTGCCCGTACCGACTTCAAGCGTGTCGGGATCGGCGTTCCACATTGGCGATGACATGCTGTTTTCCTTGTTTTTAAGCGGTTCGCGTTGATTTTCTTTCTAAAACAGATTCTCCGAATGCCTGACAGGTGGTGATTTTCGTGAAGAGCTGTGTTATTGACTTTTCCGCAGCAATTTACACATGAAGACCAATCGGCAGTTGGACGGCATTTTGCCGGGACAAAGCGCTATCAACCGACATTGCATTCGTAACAGCTCGAGGAGAGTACGACCATTCGCAGACCGTTCAAAACGGACGCCCCTGTCAAAGACGGGCCCCGCTCTAACAAGGAAATCCGGTCCCTCCGGGTTCAGCTCATCGACGCCGAAGGTGTAAACCACGGCAGCATTCCCACCGAACAGGCGCTCCGCATGGCGGAAGAACTAGGCCTCGACCTCGTCGAGATTTCGCCGAACGCGGAACCGCCGGTGTGCAAGATCCTTGATCTGGGCAAACTGAAATACTCAACGCAGAAGAAAGCCGCCGAGGCACGCAAGAAGCAGAAGATCATCGAGATCAAGGAGATCAAGATGCGTCCGAACATCGACACGCACGACTACGACGTCAAGATGCGCGCGATGAACCGCTTTTTCGAAGAAGGCGACAAGGTCAAGGTGACCCTGAAATTCCGCGGCCGCGAAATGGCGCACCAGGAACTGGGCATGAAACTGCTCCTCCAGGTCAAGGAAGACACCACGGCAATCGCCAAGGTCGAAGCCGAGCCGAAGCTGGAAGGCCGTCAGATGATGATGGTTCTGGCTCCGAGGTAAGCGCCTCGCTTCCAGGCCGCGACCTGATGAAAGCCGCCGGACTGGCGGCTTTTTCATTTTGACGATGGGCAAACGGGAAATATCCCGAGTCCCATTGCACTTTTCGGGCGCTTCGGTTACAAGCCCCCGTCCGAACGGTCCGGCAGGGCATGCCGTGGCCGTTCTTTACGCTGGAGACGACCTCGTCAGTCGATCTCAAAACCAAGAAGAATGGAGTAGCAAAATGCCCAAGATGAAGACGAAATCCTCGGCCAAGAAGCGGTTCAAGATCACCGCGACCGGCAAGGTGATGGCAGCTGCCGCAGGCAAGCGCCATGGCATGATCAAGCGGTCCAACAAGTTCATTCGTACCGCCCGCGGAACGATGGTTCTGGCCGAGCCCGATGGCAAGAAGGTCATCAAGAACTACCTGCCCAACGGTCTCTAAGACGTCTGGCACTTTGGATTTTAAGGAGATCATATCATGGCACGTGTAAAACGCGGCGTAACATCCCACGCCAAGCATAAGAAGACACTCAAGGCAGCCAAGGGCTTCTACGGCCGCCGCAAGAATACCATCCGCGCAGCCAAGGCTGCTGTGGATCGCTCGAAGGCATTTGCCTATCGCGACCGCAAGGTCAACAAGCGCAACTTCCGCGCTCTCTGGATCCAGCGCATCAACGCTGCCGTTCGCGAACATGGCCTGACATACGGCCGTTTCATCGACGGTCTGTCGAAGGCTGGCATCGAAGTCGACCGCAAGGTTCTCTCCGACATGGCTATCCATGAGCCGGCAGCATTCGGCGCCCTGATCGCCGCTGCAAAGAAGGCGCTGGATTACCTCAAGGAAGCCGGCACCAAGAACGAGTTTGAAAGCGCGGTTCGTTAAGACCAGCGCTTCCCAAGCCTTTCAATATTAGTTGGGAAACCCGCGCTGGCTCGGCTGGCGCGGGTTTTTCTTTGACCGATCACGGCAATGAACCGGGAAATGAACGATGTCCGATCTGGAAACACTGAAAGACAATCTGCTGGCCGAAGTGACCGCTGCCGGTGACGAAGCCGCGATCGAAGCCGTGCGCGTCAATGCGCTTGGCAAGAAGGGCTCGATCTCCGAGCTGCTGAAAACGCTTGGTACGATGACGCCGGAAGAGCGCCAGACGCGCGGTGCCGCCATCAACGCGCTGAAGACCGATGTCTTTGCCGCGATCACCGCCCGCAAGGCCGAACTGAAGGACGCGGCAATTGCCGAGCGGCTGGCCCGCGAAACCGTCGATATCTCGCTGCCGGTGCGCTCCTCGCCTGCAGAGCGCGGCCGTATCCATCCGATCAGCCAGATCATCGACGAGATTACCGCGATCTTCGCCGACATGGGCTTCTCGATTGCCGAAGGTCCGGATATCGAAACCGACTATTACAATTTCACCGCGCTGAACTTCCCCGAAGGTCACCCGGCCCGTGAGATGCACGATACGTTCTTCTTCAATCCCGACGAGAAGGGCGAGCGCAAGGTCTTGCGCACGCATACCTCGCCGGTGCAGATCCGCACGATGGAGGCCTCGAGCCCGCCGATCCGCATCATCATCCCGGGCAAGACTTACCGTCAGGATTCGGACGCCACCCATTCGCCGATGTTCCATCAGGTCGAAGGCCTCGTCGTCGACACCAAGTCGAATGTCGCCAACATGCGCTGGATCCTGGAAGAGTTCTGCAAGACCTTCTTCGAGGTCGATGACGTGACGATGCGGTTCCGCCCGTCGTTCTTCCCGTTCACCGAGCCGTCCTTCGAGGTCGATATCCAGTGCGACCGTTCCTCCGGGCCGATCGTCAAGTTCGGCGAAGGCACCGACTGGATGGAAATCCTCGGCTGCGGCATGGTTCATCCGAACGTTCTGCGCGCCGGCGGCCTTGATCCCGATGTCTACCAGGGCTTTGCCTGGGGCATGGGTCTCGACCGCATCGCCATGCTGAAATACGGCATGCCGGACCTCAGAAACTTCTTCGACGCCGACGTCCGCTGGATGAGCCATTACGGTTTCCGCCCGCTCGACATGCCGACGCTGTTTGGCGGGTTGAGCGCGTAAGACTGTCGATTGAACAATTTCCGCGAAGGCTTCCGCAGACGGAAGCATTTGCAAGACATTAGGACACGAGTGAAATCATGAAATTCACACTCTCCTGGCTGAAAGACCATCTGGAAACGGATGCCACCCTTGAACAGATCTGCGCGCGTCTGACGGCGATCGGGCTCGAAGTCGAGGATGTCGATGACAAGGCGGCGTTCAAGCCCTTCGTCATTGCCAAGGTCGTCTCGGCCGAAAAACATCCGCAAGCCGACAAGCTCAGGGTACTGATGGTCGATACCGGCACCGGCGCCCCGATCCAGGTTGTCTGCGGCGCCCCGAATGCACGCGCCGGCCTGATCGGTGCCTTCGCCGCGCCCGGCGCCTATGTTCCGGGTATCGACGTGACGCTTGCAGTCGGCACCATCCGCGGCGTCGAAAGCCATGGCATGATGTGCTCGGAAAAAGAGCTGCAGATGTCGGACAGCCATGACGGCATCATCGACCTGCCGGAAGACGCACCCGTCGGCACCAGCTTTGCCGCCTATGCCGGGCTCGACGATCCGATGATCGAGATCAACCTGACGCCCAACCGGCCGGACTGCACCTCGATCTACGGCATTGCCCGCGATCTCGCCGCCTCCGGTCTCGGCACGTTGAAGACAGCGCCACAACCGGCCTTCAAGGCCGAAGGCGACACCACCACCAAAGTCACGCTCGATCTCGGCGAAGACAGCTATCTCTGCCCGGGCTTTGCGCTCCGTCTGGTGCGTGGCGTCAAGAACGGCCCGAGCCCGAAATGGATGCAGCAGCGTCTGCTCGCCATCGGCCTTCGTCCGATCAATGCCTTGGTCGACGTTACCAACTACATGACCTTCGACCAGGGCCGACCGCTGCACGTCTTCGATGCAGCCAAGGTCAAGGGCAACCTTACCGTCCGCCGTGCCGTTGAAGGCGAAAAAGTTCTGGCGCTCGATACGCGCGAATACACTCTTTCGCCGGCTAACGTTGTTATCGCTGATGACAACGGCATCGAGTCGATCGGCGGCATCATGGGCGGCGAGCATTCCGGCTGCGACGAGAACACTGTCGATGTGCTGATTGAATCCGCCCTCTGGGACCCGATGAACATCGCCAAGAGCGGCCGTTCGCTGGGGATCATCACCGATGCGCGCTACCGTTTCGAGCGTGGCGTTGACCCGGAATACATGGTTTCCGGCCTTGAGCGCGCCACCCAGCTGGTTCTCGACATCTGCGGCGGTACGGCGGCAAAGACCGATGTGATCGGCTATGCCGGCTACACGGCCAAAGTCGTCGATTTCCCGGTGTCCGAGGTTAAGCGCCTGACCGGTCTTGAGGTCAGCTCGGAAGAGGCGATTTCGATCCTCAAGGGCCTCGGCTTCGGCGTTGAAGGCTCCGGTGAACGCGTTTCCGTCTCCGTCCCCTCCTGGCGTCCCGATGTCGATGGCAAGGCCGACCTCGTCGAAGAAGTCATGCGCATCCATGGCGTCGACAATATCAAGCCTGAACCGATCGAAAGCCTTGGCGCCGTCAATGGCAAGATCCTGACGACCCTGCAGATCCGCACCCGGCTTGCCAAGCGGTCGCTGGCCGCCCGCGGCATGCTCGAAGCCGTCACCTGGTCGTTCATCTCGAAGGCGCAGGCCGAGCTTTTCGGCGGCGGCGCAGCCTCGTTGTCGCTGGCAAACCCGATCGCCGCCGACATGTCCGACATGCGGCCATCGCTGCTGCCCGGTCTTTTGACCGCCGCCCAGCGCAATGCCGACAAGGGCTTTGGCGACGTGGCGATCTTTGAAGTCTCCGGCACCTATGAGAACGACACGCCCACCGGGCAGCGGCGTGTTGCCGGCGGCATCCGCCGTGGCACCGCCTCGCTTGCGGGTGCCGGCCGCTCCTGGTCGAATGCCACCAAGGGCGGTGGCAAGCCGGTCGACGTGTTCGACGCCAAGGCTGATGCCATTGCCGTTCTCGAGGCCTGCGGCGTGCCGATGGGCAATGTCCAGTTCGAAGCCGGCGGCCCGTCCTGGTATCATCCCGGCCGCTCCGGCACGATCAAGCTCGGCCCGAAGATCATCCTCGGCACCTTTGGCGAGTTCCATCCGAAGGTGCTGGAAGCGCTCGACGTGTCCGGCGCCCTCGCAGGCTTCGAAGTCTTTGTCGACGCCATGCCTGAGCCGAAGAAGAAGGCCACCCGCACCAAACCGGCGCTGGAGCTTTCGCCCTTCCAGGCCGTCAAGCGCGATTTCGCCTTCGTGGTCGACAAGTCCGTCGAAGCCGGTGCGATCCTGAAGGCCGCATCAAGCGCCGACCGCAAGCTGGTCACCGGCGTCAACGTCTTCGACATTTTCGAAGGCGCATCCGTTGGCGAAGGCAAGAAGTCCGTCGCCATCGAAGTCGTCATCCAGCCGGCAGACCGCACGCTGACCGACGAGGATTTCGAAGCCCTCACCAGCAAGATCATCGCCAACGTGACGAAGAACACCGGTGGAGTTTTGCGGGCTTGAGAATGAGACACCAGAGGGGTGAGCTTCCTGCTCCTCTGGTTGTCCGGGGCTTGGCCGCCAACCGTCCAAGGGTAATTAAGCCGCTGGTCTATTGCTCCCAGCGTTGAAAAATCTGACATGTGGTTGAGGCTCGATATCGAGTGCTTTTGCATCAGAATATCAAAGTGAGCCGACAAACCAATTGCGAGGCTCCGATAAGGAGACATGCGATGGGCACAAAGACCCTGAAAGAAATCGTAAGTGTCCTGGAAAACGACGCAACAAATTACGCCGTTTTTCTTGAGTCGTTTGAGATGTCACTGACGCAGCCATCGACCTCAGTCGCCCAGATTAAAACAGCTTTGGGGGAAGGGGCGGTTTTGAGCAGCATTGAAGAAGTCCAAAATGCATCTGTCTGGACCGTGGTGGAAGAAGCCTTGCTCTATGCTGGCGACCCTGGTGCTGGACCTTCCGCAGCTGTAATGGCATCTGAAAAGCTCGCTTCCTTGATGGATGCGCTCAAGAAACAGGTCGGTGAGCTGGTCAAAACGGCGACAAAAACCGAGTCTTTTTCGCTACGGGATGGGCATCCGGCATATCCCGTATTTTGGGACTTCGCGCTGCTTTTCCAAAACGCGACAAGTGCAACGATCTTGATGGGGTCGAGCTCTGACTAGCTGAGCAATCAACCGACACCAACAAACACCTGCGTGCCAAATGGCGCACCTCTTTACCGCAGCTAAAAACGAACTTGCCGTGCGCAATCGCTCGATGTAAACAACATCCGTCGCGAAAAGCGGCCGCTTCCCTTGATCCGCTCAGTAGCGGAGTAAACAGGTGGACGAATTGTCGTCCAGGTGGTCAAGCACACGCCATCCCTGCGCATTTTGGCATGGATCGGCCAGCGTTTCCCATAAACCACACGCCGGACCTCCGTCAGGCCCTATTGCACGCATCGGCGCTGATCGCGTCTGCATGCCTGCGTCGATCGGATCGCGCCATGAACAGGCCTCTACTTGTCATTTTTACCGCCATTGTCCTTGATGCCATCGGCATCGGTCTCATTTTTCCCATTCTGCCCTCGCTGCTGCAGGAGGTCACCCACACCCAGAACGTCGCGCCCTATATCGGCACGATGACCGCGCTTTATGCGGTGATGCAGTTTATCTTTGCCCCGGTGCTCGGTGCGCTCAGCGATCGGCTGGGCCGCCGGCCGGTGCTGTTGATTTCGCTTGGCGGTGCGGCCATCAACTATCTCTTTCTGGCTTTCGCATCCAATCTCTGGATGCTGCTTATCGGCCGCGCCATCGCCGGCCTGACCAGCGCCAACATCGCCGTGGCGATGGCCTATATCACCGACATCTCTGCCGAGGACCAACGCGCCCGGCGCTTTGGTCTGTTCAACGCCATGTTCGGCATCGGCTTCATCATCGGCCCCGTTCTCGGTGGCGTCCTTGGCGATCATTGGCTGCGGCTGCCGTTCATCGCAGCCGCGCTGCTCAACGGCTGCAATCTGCTTCTGGCCTACTTCATCCTGCCGGAATCCCGTCCGCCAACACGCGAGACACTGGATCTCGGCGCACTCAATCCGTTGCGCCCCTTGCGCTGGGTCTTCTCGATGAAGAGCGTGCTGCCGATCGTCTTCATTTTCTTCATTTTCAGCGCCACCGGCGAGGCCTATGGCACCTGCTGGGCGCTGTGGGGCAGCGACGCCTTCCATTGGAACGGTCTGTGGATCGGTCTGTCGCTCGGTGCCTTCGGTATCTGCCAGACGCTTGCCCAGGCATTCCTGCCGGGTCCGGCCGTAAAACTTCTCGGCGAACGGACAGCTATTCTGGCCGGGGTCACCGGCACCTGCATTGCCCTCATCGTCATGGCATTCGCCACGGAAAGCTGGATGATCTTCGCGATCATGCCGGTGTTTGCGCTTGGCGGTATCGGGGTGCCAGCGCTGCAGGCCCTCGCGACCCGGCAGGTCGACGAGCGGAGCCAAGGCCAGTTCCAGGGCGTGCTGGCCTCGGTTGTCAGCCTTGCCTCGATCGTGGCCCCGCTGGCCTTTTCGAGCTTTTATTTCGTCTTCAGGCAACAATGGCCCGGCGCGATCTGGCTATCGGTCGTCGCCGTCTACGCGATCGGCATGCTTTTGGTGCTTGGCCTGCGATTGAAGCCCGGGGCGGCAATGGCACCATAAGGCCGTCGCTCTCCGCAACAGATTGGAAGCAGATCCTGACGGGGATACGCGGCAGTCCATCAAGACGGACTGCGCGCTGGAAAACGGGTGTGGTGGACGTTCATACCCCTGAAATACTTCATGTTTCCAGCCTCATAGAATGAGCGGCCGGAGCCACGCGACCCGACCGAGAGCTTTTTTCATCCCCGCAAATCCCCGCGATCAGAACCTGTGTCATCATCATCGCGTCCTGTCATCGGCGAGACCGCTAGGCGTAGCGGTGAGACAGGGCCGGTGCCGGGCGGAGGACAGACGTAAGCCTTTCTCCGGTGGATGGTCAGAAAGTGGTTTCCCTCCCGTCTGCAAAATGGCGGGGCGTGCCTGTGAGGCACACATGAGGACCGGCGAGCGGTATTGCGACAGCAGTATCTTTCCTGGCGCGGCGGCAACGTCAGCGTCACCCCGTATCAAAAGGGCGCCGTCATCCCCGCAGAGAAACCGGAGTTGCCATCGTCGAACACTGAACGGGGCGCTGGAAGGCGTCATATACCTTACTTTGTCCCGGCACTTTCCAGCGCCCCGGCCAAGTCAACCGAACCAGCAGACCCACGGCGGATTTCCGGGCGTGGTTATAGACCGTTGAGGAAGGCGGCGATCTCCCAAGGAAAGGACAAGAACCGCAGCAACCCTTTGGCCAAGTCCCCCCTATCGGTGCAGATGAAACAGCTTGTTGACGATCACCCAGCGGCCGTCGATCTTCAGCAGCGACAGGTAATCTGTAAACCGCATGCCGCCGAATTCGTCGGCTACCTTGACGAAGGCGGCGTCGCCTTCGATGTCGGTGATCTCGATATCCATCAGGGGCTGGGTTCCGGGAGGGGCCGGCGGCTCGGCGAGGGTAGCCGCGATGAAATCGTCGCGGGACATCCATTCGACGGCGCCCTGGTAATGGCCGATGATCTTGGCATCCGGATGGAACGCCTTGCGCAGCGCCGCCTCGTTGCAGAACGCCATGCCATCGACATAGAGGTGAACGACTGCACCGATAGACTGCTCGTCGGACATGCTTCTCTCCCTTGCTGACCGCCGATCCTAGCATGAAGGCGCGAGCGAATGAAGGCGAGACGGCGGATCGTTCCAAGACTTGGCGCACGGAAAACGGGTGGCTTGGTCTACGGCTGCGGCATAGTCTTTACCAAAACCAAGGAGCATCCGATGAAAAAGCCGGGATCGATGAAAGCACTGGAGGATATGGGCCGGGCGCGGCTGTCGGAAAACTTCTTCCTGCGCGACTTCCTGCATTCTGAAATTGCCGATTTCTACGGCATGCCGAATATTCCCGACGATCCGCAACTGGCAATCGCCGCCGGTACAAAACTCTGCGAGGAGCTTCTGGAGCCGTTGCAACGGACATTCGGGCGGCTGCACATCCGCTCCGGCTACCGGTCGCGTTTGGTCAACGAGTTCGGCAATCGTCATAAGCTCAACTGCTCAACCAATGCGGCAACGGCCGCCGACCATATCTGGGACATGCGCGATGCCGACGGTTGCATGGGCGCCACCGCCTGCATCGTCATCCCCTGGGTCTGGGACCGGCGCGCCGCCATTGGCGGCTGGCAATCGCTGGCCTGGTGGATCCACGATCACCTGCCCTATGCCTCGCTCTGCTTCTTCCCAAAGCTCTGGGCCGTCAACATCCAGTGGCATGAACGGCCGGTACGGCGCATCCGCAGCTATATCGCGCCGGCGGGGCTTCTGACCAAGGCGGGCATGGACAACCATTCCGGCGATCATGCGGATTTTTACAAGGCCTTTCCGGTACTCAAGAGCTAGAAGCTCATCCGGTAGCGCACGTGGCCATCGGCTTCGGTATAGTGATCGTAGAGTTTTCGCGCCGTCTCGTTGCCTTCGTCGGTGTGCCAGTACAGGCGCGCCCAGCCGTTGGTTTTGGCTTTGGTGACAAGGTCGTCGAGCAGCGCCTTGCCGATGCCTTGTCCACGCGCAACCTCGTCAAGGAATAGATCCTCCAGATAACAGACCGGCTCCTTGACCCAGGTTGCCTCATGCAGGAGGCAGATGGCGAAGCCGACCGCCCGGCCATCCAGAACGGCGACCCGCATAAACAGCGGTGTCGCCGGGTCGATGATCCGTGCCCAGGTGGTAGCCGTCACCTCTTGGGATACGGCAACCTTGTAGAAGGCGACATAACCTGCCCAGAGCTTGCGCCAATCGGCCTCGTCACCTGCTTCAGCATCGCGGATCTCAACACTCATGGTCCACCTCCCTTTGCGTCTATTCGCTGGCTTCGTTGAGCAGCCGGACGGCTTCGTCGGACAGGGTGATCGAAGCCGATTTCGTTAGGCTTTGAAGCTGCTTCAGGCTGGTGGCACTGGCGATCGGGGCCGTGACGCCCTTGCGCGCCATGATCCAGGCCAGCGCAATTTCCGCCTGCGTATTACCGGTATCGGCCGCCACTTCATCGAGCGCACCGAGGATGCGCATGCCACGTCCGTCGAGATATTTGCCGACCCCACTGCCGCGCGCCGAGCCTTCCAAATCCTTGTGCGAGCGATACTTGCCCGACAGGAAGCCCCGCGCCAGGCCGAAATAGCTGATGACGCCGATATCCTCGGCGATGCAGAGATTGCGCAAAGGCCCATCGAAGGATGCCCGGTCATAAAGATTATATTCCGGCTGCAGCACGTCGTAGCGCGGCAGGTTCTGACTTACGGAGATATCCAGCGCCGCCCGCAACTGCTCGGCATTCAGATTGGAGGCGCCGGCATGGCGGATCTTGCCCTGCTGCAGAAGCTTGTCATAGGCGCCGAGCGTTTCCTCATACGGCGTCTCGTCATCCGGCCAATGCGAGAGATAGACATCGATATGATCGGTCTGAAGCCGGCGAAGGGAATCCTCCACCGCCTGCATGATCCACGTTGCCGAAAGGCCCTTTTTGCCCGGACCCAGGTCAGAGCCGACCTTGGTGATGATGACGGCTTCGTCCCGGACACGGCCCTTCAACCATTTGCCGATGACCATCTCGGACTCGCCGCCCGCATTGCCGGGAACCCAGGAAGAATAGACGTCTGCGGTATCGATCGCATTGAAGCCCGCGTCGAAAAAGGCGTCGAGCAATTGGAAGGAGGTTTTCTCATCGGCGGTCCAGCCGAAGACATTGCCGCCGAAAACCAGCGGCGCGATCGGCAGGCCCGTGCGGCCAAGGGTTCGCTTTTGCATAGGGTCGCTCCAGATTGTTTGGGATCATCGCTTGGGAGGCGTGAAGTCTGCACCAAGGACATAGGCGGGGTACAGTGCTTTTACATGCGGGGCGGCAATTTTATTCCGGCATGGATAGCTTGATAGGCACGTACCTCGGAGATACTGTGCCGCCAAAACGGAGAGGACACATCATGTTGCGTTTCGGTATTCTGTCGACGGCCAAGATCGGCCGCGAACTCGTTGTTCCCGCCATTCAGGACGCTGAAAACTGCGTCGTCACCGCGATTGCCAGCCGCGACCTGTCCAGGGCGCGCGAGATGGCCGATCGCTTTTCGGTGCCGCATGCTTTCGGCTCCTACGAGGAAATGCTTGCTTCTGACCTGATCGACGCTGTCTATATTCCGCTGCCGACCTCGCAGCATATCGAATGGACGATCAAGGCCGCCAATGCCGGAAAACACGTGCTCTGCGAAAAGCCGATGGCGCTGAAGGCATCGGAAATCGACGCCGTGATCGAGGCGCGCGACCGCAACAAGGTGCTGATCTCCGAAGCCTTCATGGTCACCTACAGCCCCGTCTGGCACAAGGTCCGCTCGCTGCTCAAGGAAGGCGCGATCGGCAAGCTGCGGCATGTGCAGGGCGCTTTCACCTACTACAACCGTGATGCTGGCAACATGCGCAACAAGCCGGAACTCGGCGGCGGCGGATTGCCGGAT
This sequence comes from Pararhizobium sp., assembly GCF_965279435.1. Taxonomy (NCBI): domain Bacteria; kingdom Pseudomonadati; phylum Pseudomonadota; class Alphaproteobacteria; order Hyphomicrobiales; family Rhizobiaceae; genus Pararhizobium; species Pararhizobium sp. Next base: position 1,522,414 of record NZ_CBDIHY010000003.1, on the reverse strand, counting down.
ATCGGCGTCTACCCGACGATCTCGACCCGTTTCGTCACCGGCAAGGAGCCTGTCCGGGTTCAGGCGAACACCGACCGTGATCCGGAATTCGGCACCGACATCTATTCGAGCGTGCGGGCCGATTTTGGTGATTTCGAGCTGAGTTTTTACATCTCCACCCAGCTCGCCGCCCGCCAGATCATGGTGTTTCACGGCGACAAGGGTTTCATCGAGGTCAAATCCCCCTTCAACGCCGACCGTTACGGCGCCGAAGAACTGGAACTGACAAACCAGAATCACTCGCAGTCGCAGCTTTTCCGTTTCCAGGACGCCCGCCAGTACAAGCTGGAGGCAGAAGCCTTTTCGCGCGCTGCGAAGGGGGAAGCGGAAGAAGTCGTGACGCTGGAGAGCTCGGTCAACAACCAGAAACTGATCGACGCCATCTATCGCGCCAGCGAGAAGGACGGCTGGGAACCGGTCTAAGCCCGCTTCACACCAAACAGAAACCCGCCGGCAACAGCGCGGCGGGTTTGCATGACCGGCATCGCGGATCCGGATGTCTATGCCTCGGAGCGCAGCGCCACGACCAGCGCGGTCAGAAATGTTGCGGCCATACCTGCATTATACGCCAAAATCGCCAGCCCGAGTGCGAGCAGCGACACATTCCCCCACGAACAGAGCGCTGCCAAGACAAAGGCAATGATGATCAGCCAGGGCGTCATCAAATAACAAATCAACGATCGCGTGCCCGCCGCCAACAATCCGATTGCAAATGCGGTCAAGATTATCATCCGACCCTCCCGCCATAATCATAATGCGGCAACACTGGGGCGGATGGGCTAAAATTGACTTAAATTTCAACGTGTCAGGCGCCATGCGCCCGGTTTGGACGGTATGAAACCGCAGGTATGGTGAAAGCTTTGTTGAGAGCAGCGCCAAAGGCTGGCTATCCGCCGCCGGGCACGGCAAAATAGCCGGATGAACTCGTTCTTCGAATCCGATTCGCCCTCCAATCTCGCCGAGTATTCGGTCTCCGAACTGTCCGGCTCCATCAAGCGCACGGTCGAGCAGGCCTTTGACCAGGTGCGGGTGCGTGGCGAGATTTCCGGCTATCGCGGCCCGCATTCCTCGGGGCACGCCTATTTTTCCCTGAAAGACGACAAGGCGCGCATCGATGCCGTCATCTGGAAGGGCACGATGAGCCGGCTGAAGTTCCGGCCGGAAGAGGGCATGGAAGTGATCGCCACCGGCAAGGTGACGACGTTCCCCGGCTCCTCCAAATACCAGATCGTCATCGAAACGCTCGAGCCTGCAGGCGCTGGCGCCCTGATGGCGCTGATCGAGGAGCGCAAGCGCAAGCTCGGTGCTGAAGGCTTGTTCGATCCCTCGCGCAAGCGGCCGTTGCCGTATATGCCGAAAATCATCGGCGTCATTACCTCGCCGACCGGCGCCGTCATCCGCGATATCCTGCACCGCATTGCCGACCGCTTTCCAGTCCATGTCATCGTCTGGCCGGTGCGAGTACAGGGCGAAGGCTCCGGCAATGAGGTGGCTGCTGCGATCGAAGGTTTTAACGCCTTTACCGCTGGCGGCCCGATCGCCCGGCCCGACCTTTTGATCGTTGCGCGCGGCGGCGGTAGCCTGGAGGATCTCTGGAGTTTTAACGACGAAGCCGTGGTGCGGGCGGCGGCCAATTCGCAGATTCCGCTGATCTCCGCCGTCGGCCACGAGACTGACTGGACCTTGATCGATTATGCCAGCGACCAGCGGGCGCCGACGCCGACAGGGGCTGCGGAAATGGCCGTGCCAGTAAAGGCCGATCTGGAGGCTGCAACCTCGGCACTCTCCGCACGGCTGAAATCTGCCGTCGGGCGGCAGATGGATAATCGCCGCCAGAGCGTGCGGGCGTTGACCCGTGCCCTGCCCTCGCTCGATCAGTTGCTGGCGCTGCCCCGCCGCCGTTTCGACGAGGCATCCGTAGGATTGGGCCGCGGGTTGCAGATGAACACCGCCAACAAGCGGCGGAGCTTTGAGCGGATCGCCGCGCATCTGCGGCCGGACGTTCTCTCGAACCGGATCAACGAGAGACGCCAGAAGCTTGGCGAGCGGATGATCCGCGCCGAGCGCATCGTCGAGCGCCTGCTGCAGCGCTCCGCCTCGCGGGTATCCTCCGCCGATGTTGCGCTCCGCACCCTGCCCGCCCGTTTGCTGAGCCAGATTCACCGGTCTCAGGATCGCCTGACCGGCCTTTCCGGCAGGGCCGACAGCGCGCTTCTGGCCGACCTGCGGCGCCGGCGCAGTGCGGTGACGGCGCACGACCGCATCCTGCAATCGCTATCCTATCGCAACGTGCTGAAACGCGGCTATGCGCTGGTGCGCGACGAAACCGGTGCGCCGGTGAAGGGCGCTGCGGCCCTGTCTCTCAACCAGACGATCGCCATCGAATTTGCTGATGGGTCTATCAATGCGGTGACGGTCGAGGGGAGCGCCACACCGCCACCACAGCCGGCAAAGAAACGTGCCGACAAACCGGCGGACGCAGCACCGTCCAAACAAGGCAGTCTGTTCTAGGATGCATATTCTCCTCGTTCTCGCCCATCCGCTCGCCGACAGTTTTGCCGCAGGTGTTGCGGCCACTGCGAAGGCGGCACTTGAGAAAGGCGGCCATAGCGTCGATCTGCTCGATCTCTACCGTGAAGACTTCGATCCACGTTTGCTGGAAGCAGAGCGGCGCGGATATTTCAATACGCCTTATGACACTGCGGCGGTCGATGGAATCGTTGTGCGGCTGAGAGCCGCCGATGGACTGATCCTGGTTTTTCCGCAATGGTGGTTCAATTTTCCGGCGATCCTCAAGGGTTTCTTCGACCGGGTCTTTGCACCGGGCGTCGCCTTCGACCACGAGCAATCCGGCGGCCGCATCCTTCCACGCCTGACCAACATCAAGCTGTTCTGGGCGCTGACGACAACAGGCTCGCCCTGGTGGGTCGTCAAGCTCTACATGGGCAACCCGGTGCGCCGCCTGCTGAAGCGCGGGATCGCAGCCTTCTGCGCCAAGGATGTCAAATTCCGGATTATCTCGCTGCACGACATGGACCGGGTGAGCCCGGCACAACGCGCCGCGCATCTGACAAGGGTTGAAAAGGCGCTCAAGCAGATTTGAGTGCGCCGAACCTTCACGAAAAGAAACGGTTCCGTAACGGTCTTGCCGCTAAAATAGAGGTTGGTTGAACCGAGGGCGCCCGATGCCGGTGGAATTATCAGCTTCGCAGGCTTTGAACCTCTGGCATAGCGTCTCGCTGGAACAGGTGCGGATCGATAATCGCGACCTGACGCTCCGGCAGATTTCCATTCTGCTGCATATCTACCTTGTTCCACCGCCGCATACGGTGCGTGGGCTGGCCGGAATTCTCGGTGTCACCAAGCCGGTGATTACCCGCGCACTCGACACGATGGGCGATCTCGGCCTTGTGACCCGCAGTCGCGACGAGCGCGACAAACGTAATGTGATCATCAAGCGCACGGTCGATGGTGCGCTTTATCTTGAAAAACTTGGCGATCTGATCATTGATCAGGGACGCAAACTGTCTATCTGAGGATTTATGTCTGATCTTCCCGACCGTCGGCTGAACGCCTACCGCACCGATCTTGCTGAGGAGCGCCTTCGCGGCGTCGTCGAGGCGCCCAGCTATGTCAGTGGCTCACCGGGGCTGATCTGCGTGCCGGTGGTGCAGATGCGGGCAAGGCCGGAACTCGAATGCGGCACCGATACGGAACTGCTGCTCGGCGAAACCGTCCGCGTTCTCGATACCGACGCCGGCTGGGCCTGGGTGAAGTCCGATTTTGACGATTATGTCGGATATATTCCCGATTATGCGGTTTCACCTGTCGTGCGCAGCCTCACCCATATTATCACCGCCCCGCGCACCTTCATCTACTCCGGACCGGACCTGAAATTCCCGACAGTGCAGGCGCTCTCCATGGGCAACCGGATCGCCGTCATCGACGAGCGTGAGACGCGCGGCACCCGCTATTTCCTGCTGGAAGGCGGGCAGGCAGTGATTGCCAACCACTGCGTCGAGGTCGGACAGCCGCTTTCGGGAGACTATGTCGCTATCGCCGAGCGTTTTCTAGAAACCCCCTATCTCTGGGGTGGCCGCTCCGGATTCGGCATAGACTGCTCCGGCCTCGTACAACTCTCGATGATGATGACCGGCAGACACGCGCCGCGCGACACCGATATGCAGGCCAGCGGACTTGGCACCGAAATCGACCGCAGCGAACTCACGCGCGGCGACCTCGTGTTCTGGAAGGGCCATGTGGCGATCATGGAAGACGAGAAGACGCTGCTGCATGCCAACGGCCATACGATGACCGTCTCGCATGAGGGACTTGAAGAATCGATTCAGCGGATCGGCTGGCTCTACAACAAGCCGACGGGGTTCCGCCGGCCTTGATCAATAGCCGGCTGTGCGATCCACCAGATGCTCCAGCGGCAGGCCGCTTTCAAAGCGGTCCATCTGTTGCTCGGCATGGACAAACAGCGCCTTTACGTCTGACGACGCTGCCACATGCGGCGTCACATAGACATTGTCCATGTCCCAGAACGGGCTGTCGCTGGCCAATGGCTCCTGCTCGAACACGTCGAGTGAGGCACCGCCAAGAACGCCCGACTCGATCGCGGCGATGATATCGGCGCTCACCTGACTGCCGCCACGGCCGCCATTGATCACAACCGGCGCACCAAAAGGTCCCTTGCGGCTGAGCTCTGAAAACAGCGCGGCATTCAGGATGCCTTTTGTCTCGGCTGTCAACGGCAGCAGGCTGACGAGGAAATCGGTCTTGGCCAGAAAGGCATCCAGCGCATCGCCGTCAAACGTCTCGACGCCATCGATTGTCTTTTTCGAGCGCGACCAGCCGATGGTCTTGAAGCCCATGACGCCAAGTTTGCGAATGGCGTCCTGACCGAGGATGCCGAGGCCCATGACACCGACGGTCACGTCAGCCGCTTCCGGCTGGCTCAGATCCTCCCAGACATGCGCCTTCGCCCGCGCCTCGTAGGCGCGGTGCTGGCGAAGGTGCATGAGGCAGTTCATGACCACCCATTCGCTCATCCGCGTCGTCAGGCTGCGATCGACAAAGCGGACCAGCGGCACATCAGGCAGACCCGGCAGCGTCAGGACGTGGTCAACGCCGGCACCGCCGGAAAACACCACCTTCAGATCAGGAGCGCGCGAAAACAGGTCCGGATCGGATTTCCAGACGACGGCATAGTCGATGCCGGAGAGATCGCGGCCGTTGTGGGCGGGGTCGGCGAGATTGATGACCTCGCGTCCCGGGAACGCACCTTTCAGGCCGTCCTCCACTTCGCGCGGAATGAATTTCAGATCGACGATGACGGGGCTTTTCGCGGACATGACACAGACTCTATTGGCGGACGGCGGGCACATCGACCGCTTCCATGTTGAAGGCGGCGGCCATCAGCGCCTTGGTATAATCTTCCTGCGGCGCCGTGAAGATTCGCTCGGAAGGCCCCTGCTCGACGACCTTGCCGAGCCGCATGACGATCATGTCATTGGCAAGGGCACGCACGACCTTGAGGTCATGGCTGATGAAGAGATAGGCCAGCGAATGCTTCGCCTGCAGATCGCGCAGCAGATCGACGACCTGCGCCTGTACGCTCATATCCAGAGCCGACGTCGGCTCGTCGAGCATGACGAACTGCGGTTTCAGCACCATAGCGCGGGCAATGGCGATACGCTGACGCTGGCCACCGGAAAATTCATGCGGGTAGCGCCAACGCGTCGCCGCATCGAGGCCGACTTCTTCAAGGGCTGCGGCGACACGCGCGTCGCGTTCCTTTTCCGAAAGGCCCGACTCATGCACCTTCAACCCCTCGGCGATGATGTCGCTGACGGCCATGCGCGGGCTGAGCGAGCCGAAGGGATCCTGAAAGACGATCTGCATGCGATTGCGTAGAGGGCGCATCTGCTTGAACGAATAGCCGGCTATCTCGTTACCGATGAAACTGATCCGCCCCTTCGACGAGATCAGCCGCGTCAGCGCCAGGCCAAGCGTTGTCTTGCCGGAGCCGGATTCACCGACGACGCCAAGCGTCTGGCCGGCGCGCAGTGTCAGGTCGATGCCATCGACCGCCTTCACATGATCGACCACCTTGCGCAGGAAGCCGGCCTTGATCGGGAACCAGACTTTCATGTCCTGCGCCGCCATCACCACCGGTTTCGACGTGTCGGAAACGGGCGGCACGCCCTTGGGCTCGGAGGCCAGCAGGTGGCGGGTATAAGCGTGCTGTGGATTGGCGAAAATCTCGGCCGTCGGACCGGTTTCGACGATCTTGCCCTTGGTCATGACGCAGACACGGTCGGCGATCTTGCGAACGATGCCGAGGTCATGGGTGATGAACAGCATCGACATGCCATGATCGTCCTTAAGCTTTTTCAAAAGCTCGAGGATCTGCGCCTGTACGGTCACGTCGAGTGCCGTGGTCGGCTCGTCGGCGATCAGAAGCTCCGGCCGGTTGGCGAGCGCCATGGCGATCATCACGCGCTGGCGCTGGCCGCCGGACAATTCATGCGGATAGGCAGCGAGCCGCTTTTCCGGTTCGCGGATGCCGACCTGATTGAGCAGTTCCAGCACGCGGGTCCGCGCTGCGGCGCCGGTGATGCCCTGGTGCAGGTCGAGAATTTCGGCGATCTGCCGCTCGATCGAATGCAGCGGGTTGAGCGACGTCATCGGCTCCTGGAAGATCATCGTGATGTCGTTACCGCGCACCTGGCGCAGTTCGGCATCGGAAGCCGTCATCAGATCCTTGCCGTTAAACAGGATTTCGCCGCTCGGGTGGCTGGCAGCAGGATAAGGCAGAAGCTTCAGGATCGAATTGGCCGAAACCGATTTCCCCGAGCCGGATTCGCCGACCAGCGCCACCACTTCGCCACGCTTGATATCGAAGGAAACGCCATCCACCGCCGTCGTTGTCCTGCCGCCCTGATGGAAGGCGACCGAAAGATTGCGCACGGAAAGGAGGGTGTCTGTCATCGTGGCGCTCACCGGAAGGTCTTCCTTGGGTCGAAGGCATCACGGGCGGCTTCGCCGATGAAGATCAGCAGCGACAGCATCACCGACATGACGACGAAGGCGGTCAGCCCGAGCCAAGGGGCCTGCAGGTTGGACTTGCCCTGGCTGATCAGTTCGCCGAGCGAGGCGGAACCCGGCGGCATGCCGAAGCCGAGGAAATCGAGCGAGGTCAGCGTTGTGATCGAGCCGGAGAGAATGAACGGCAGGAAGGTCAGCGTCGCCACCATGGCATTGGGCAGAAGGTGGCGGAACATGATCGTCCGGTTGTTGACGCCGAGAGCGCGGGCGGCCCGCACATATTCGAAATTGCGCGCCCGCAGGAACTCGGCCCTGACGATACCGACGAAACCGACCCATGAGAACAGCAGCATGATCCCAAGCAATATGAAGAAACCCGGCGGCAGGATCGCGGCGATGATCAACAGGATGTAGAGCACCGGCATCGAAGACCAGATTTCTATGAAGCGCTGCATTAGAAGGTCCGTCCAGCCGCCGAAATAGCCCTGTACGGCACCGGCAGTGACGCCAACGACCGCGGAGGCAATGGTCAGGGCAAGGCCGAAGAGGACGGAGATGCGGAACCCGTAGATCATCCGCGCTGCAACGTCGCGCGCCTGGTCGTCGGTACCCAGCCAGTTGAGATTGCCGAGCGTGCAGCCGGGATCATTTTCGCCCTGCGGATAACCGGAGCAGCGCTCGACCTTGTCCATCAGCCAGAACGGCTTGGTGGGCGCCGAGTGCGGAATGTTGGAATTGGCCGTCTGATAGGAATAGCGGATCGGCGGCCAGATCATCCAGCCATTGGCCTTGATCTCGTCGGAGATCTCTGGCGCGCTATAGTCGGTGATCGCCAAAAACCCCAGATCGCCGAGGAATTTTTCTTCCGGATACTGGACCAGCGCCGGAACGAGCAGTTCGCCCTTGTAGGAGACCAGAACCGGCCTGTCATTGGCGATGAACTCGGCACCGAGGCTGAGACCGAACAGGACGAGGAAGATCCAGAACGACCAGAAACCGCGGCGGTTGGCCTTGAAATTATCCCAGCGGCGGCGGTTGACCGGCGACAGGCGGCCCGTGCGCCCAGTCACCAAAGTTGGATCGGCGGAGACGATGTCGGCAGCCATCAGACGTCCCTCCTGTCGAAGTCGATGCGCGGATCGACCCAGGTATAGACGAGGTCAGACAGCAGGCTGACGAACAGGCCCATCAGAGAGAATATATAGAGCGTTGCAAAAACGATCGGATAGTCGCGCTTGACGATGGCGTCATAGCCCAGACGCCCAAGACCATCGAGCGAGAAGATATATTCGGTCAAAAGCGAACCGGTGAAAAAGGCGGTGATGAACGCGCCGGGGAAGCCGGCGATGATGATCAGCATGGCATTGCGAAAGACATGGCCGTAGAGAACCTGGCGCTCGTTCAGCCCCTTGGCCCGCGCTGTCGTCACATACTGCTTCTTGATTTCGTCGATGAAGGAATTCTTGGTCAGCAGCGTCGTCGTCGCAAAGGCCGACATCAACAGCGTGATCAGCGGCAAGGTCATGTGCCAGAAATAGTCGAGGATCTTCTGCCACCAGTTCAACTGGGCGAAATTATCCGACACGATGCCGCGCAAAGGGAACCAATCGAAGAACGAACCGCCGGCAAACAGCACGATCAACAGGATGCCGAACAGGAAGCCCGGCACCGCATAGCCGACGATGATCACGCCCGATGTCCAGACGTCGAAGGTCGAGCCATCGGACATAGCCTTCTTGATGCCGAGCGGGATGGAAATCGCGTAGGAAAACAAAAGGATCCAGAGCCCGAGCGAGATTGAAACCGGCATCTTGTCGAGGATCAGGTCGATGACCGAGGTGTTGCGGAAGAAGCTCTCACCGAAATCGAAGCGGATATAATTCCACATCATCTGGCCAAAGCGCTCAAGTGGCGGCTTGTCGAAGCCAAACTGCTTTTCCAGCTTCTTGATGAATTCCGGATCAAGCCCCTGCGCGCCCCGGTATCTGCCGGAGGAATCATCGGAGAACGACTGCCCAAGATCACCACTGCTCCCGGATAACCGGTCGCCGCCCTGCTGGCCGGTCAGATCGGAGATCACCTGCTCGACGGGGCCGCCCGGCGCAAACTGGATGACAGCGAAGGAGATGGCCATGATGCCGACGATCGTCGGGATCATCAGGAGAAGACGGCGCAGGATATAGGCACCCATCAGCGTTGCTCCCGCCTGCCGCCGTTTCCAGCAACACGATCCGATCCGCAAGCGGCCTGCCACCTGTTTTCAGTCAATCCGTTCGTCTCCTTGAAGGCGCCCTTGCCAAACCGGCCAGGACGCCCAAACTGATTCGCATATTTGCATATGGAGTACATGGTGAGCCCTACGCAAGGCTTTCATGGGGTTCCGGCAGGCTTCGACCACCAGACATCCGGGAATCCCATGCCGTAATAGGGCAATTCCGCCGGATGGGTTAGGTGGCTCCAGTAGGCGACTTGTACCGACTTGGAATAGAACATCGGCACTAGGTAGTGATGGGCCAGCAGGACACGGTCGAGCGCGTGGGTGGTCGCCACAAGCTCGGCGCGGTCCGGCGCGAAGATGATCCTACGGATGAGTTCGTCGATCGCCGGATCGGAAATGCCCGCGTAGTTCCTTGAGCCCGGCTGATCGACCGAAGCCGACCCCCAGTAATCGCTCTGCTCGTTGCCCGGCACCAGCGTCTGCGACCAGATGCCGTAGATCATGTCATAGTCGAAGCTTCTGATGCGGTTGGTATATTGTGAGGCGTCGACCGTGCGGATACGGGCATCGATACCGATATCGTTCAGGCTCTTGATATACGGCAGAACCGTGCGCTCCTGAGACGCATTGGAAAGGAGGATTTCGATGCCGAAAGGTTCGCCGGTCTTTGCGTTGACCAGCTTATTGTTCTTCAGTTCGTAGCCCGCCTCCTTGAAGAGGCTCATGGCCTTGCGCAGGTTCTCACGCGCCTTCTGCGGATCGCCGGCCACCGGATTCGTGTACGGCGTGGTGAAAACGTCAGCAGGAACCTTGTCCTTCAGCTCCTCTAGGATTTCCTTCTCGCGCCCCTCCGGCAAACCTGAGGAGGCGAGCTCGGTGCCCCAGAAATAGCTGTCGATGCGGTTGAGCCTGTTATAGGCGAGAGTGCGGTTGAGATTCTCAAAATCATAGGCGTAGTTTAACGCCTCGCGCACTCGCTGGTCCTTGAATTTGTCCCGGCGCAGGTTCGGCACAAAGGCCTGCATGATGCCGATGGCGCGCAGAGGGTTTTGGATTTCCTCGCGAATGATGCGGCCATCCTTTACGGCGGGAAAATCATAGGCCGTCATCCAGTGGCTGGAGCTGTTATCTTGGTAGAAATCAACATTGCCGGCGCGGACAGCCTCGAACTCGATGGTCCTGTCGCCGAAGAACGTGTAGGTGATCGCACCAAAATTGTTCTGGCCGACGTTCACATTCAGGTCCTTGCCCCAATAATCGTCACGCAATTCGAAGCGGATCGAACTGCCCGCGTCGAACGACGCGATCTTGTAAGGGCCGGATCCCATAACCGGCTCCAGCGTGGTGCGGCTGATATCGCGCTTGTTGCCCTTGGCATCCTGGCCTTCCCACCAGTGCTTCGGTACGATCGGAAACTGGCCGAGAATGTTCGGCAGCTCACGATTGTTCTTCTCGTCGAAACGGAAGGTGACGTCGCGCGCGCCGCTCTTTTCAGCCGAGACCACATGGCGGTAATAGTTGGAGAGAAGAGGATTATGTTCCTTCGACATATCGAAGGAGAAGATAACGTCTTCCGGTATCACCGGCGTACCGTCCGCCCATTTCGCTTCAGTGCGCAGCCGGAACGTCGCGGAAGAAAAGTCGTCGGGATAGGAGACGCCTTCGGCGAGCAGCCCGTAAGAGGCGGTGATCTCATCTTCGGCGGATTTCAACAGCGTATCGAAAACTAGCGACGCAACGCCCGCCGCCGCCTCGCCCTTGGAAAGGATCGGGTTGAAGGTGTCGTAGCTCCCGGTTGCGGAGAGCTTCAGCACGCCGCCCTTGGGCGCATCCGGGTTGACATAATCGAAGCGGGCAAAGCCGTCCTTGTGTTTCAGGTCGCCAATCGTGGAAATGCCGCCGTGCCAGACCGGCTCCTGAGCCACCACCGGTCCAGTTGCCAGAAACATGGTCGCGGCCAATGCCAATATGCGTCTGAAATTCATGCCAACTTGCCTCTTCCGTTTTTCATTTTTTCGCTACTTGAACGACAGAATAGGCAAAATCCGGGCAATTGACAGAAGCCGCCTCAAATCGGGCATTTTTTTTGGGTCACGGTTGTGTGTCCGGCAAGGCTGACACAAAGACGGTGTGTCAGTGTCGGCACGGCAAATCGCAGTTGGGCATCGCTTATGCGCGGATCGCCACGCAATATCAGGAAACGGACGGCATATGGCACCGACAAAGGCAGGCTTTCTTCGGCATCTCGGATCGGCGGCACTGGCCGGACTGATCGGGCTGAGCCTTGTGGCAGGCGATGCAGCGGCCGCCGACAATACGCCTGCAAAGCAGATTTTCGGCAAGGTGCAGCTTCCAAGCGAGGCGGCAGCGAACCCAATCGGGTTTTATGCCAAGGGCTGCATGGCCGGCGCCGTGGCGATCCCCACGGACGGGCCGACATGGCAGGCGATGCGTCTGTCGCGCAACCGCCGCTGGGGAAATCCGGCAATGATCCAGCTGCTGGAAACGTTCTCGCAGGATGCGGTACGGCTTGGATGGGGCTCCGGCATCCTGATCGGCGATATTTCGCAGCCGCGCGGCGGGCCGATGATTACCGGGCATGCTTCCCACCAGATCGGGCTCGACGCGGATATCTGGTTTCAGCCCAAGCCTGCGCAGTCGCTTTCCGCGCAGACGCGCGAGGACATGCCGTTCATCTCGATGCTCGACAAGAGCAAGTTTCTGACCGTCAATTCAGACCGCTGGACACCAACCCACGCCAAGCTGGTGATGCAGGCGGCAAGCTATCCGCAAGTGGAGCGTGTTTTCGTCAACCCGGCGATCAAGAAGAAGCTGTGCGAGACATGGACCGGTGACCGCGACCTGCTGGGCAAGGTGCGTCCGGTCTATGGCCATGACGAGCATTTCCATATTCGCATGTTCTGCCCGCCGGGCACGCCAAGCTGCAAGGCGCAGGCGCCGGTCGCAAGCGGCGACGGATGCGACAAGTCGCTTGCCTGGTGGTTCACCAAGGAACCCTGGGCTACACCGAAAAAAGACCCCAATGCGAAACCGGTAAAACCGCGCTTCACAACCCTTTCGGATTTGCCGAAAGCCTGCACGGCCCTGCTGGCTGCACCTGCAGCTTCGGAACAGTCGGCCACTTTCGGCTCGGCTTACGTGGCGCCGCAGCCATCACCTGGCGATGCGGCGATCCAGCAGGCCATCCATGCGGGAAACAGCGACCTGCCGGACAATGACGTTCCGGTCCCCCTGGCTCGCCCTGCCATGCAATAGGCTTGAGGCGCCGAAACTTTCGGCGCTTTTCAACTGCCGGGCAGTGCTGTAGAGAAAATCAAATCGATTTAATTCGAGATTTTTCCTGATCGGTGTGATGCCGGGAGTTCTGTGATGGCAAGCCAGACATGCGTGGCGCTGATTGCGCACGATGAGAAGAAAGACGACATGGCCGCGTTTGCGCAGGCCAATGAAGCCGTCTTTGCCGGCTGGAAAATCGTTGCCACCGGCACCACGGGCGGCCGGGTGCAGGAGGCATGCCCGAGCCTTAATGTGATCCGGCTGAAGAGCGGCCCGCTTGGTGGCGACCAGCAGATCGGCGCGATGATCGCCACCGGCGACGTGCAGATGCTGATTTTCTTCGTCGATCCCCTCACCGCCATGCCGCACGATGTCGACGTCAAGGCGCTGATGCGGCTTGCCACCGTCTACGATATTCCGATGGCTTTGAACCGGGCGACGGCAGAACGGTTGATCGACTTCAACCAACCCTGATACAGCTCTTTTCCAGCCTTCAGTCCGCACGATCATAACGGAACCCTCCATGCCCACGCTCCCAGATACCGACAGCGGCCTCACCTTTCCGATCCTGATCGGTGATATCGGCGGCACCAATGCCCGCTTCGCCCTGCTCCTCGACGCTTTTGCCGAGCCGAAGCTGTTTCCGATCATTCCGACGACTAGCTACGCCAGTATCGAGGAAGCGCTGCAGACCAGTATTCTCGACAAGACCTCGGTTCAGCCGCGTTCGGCGATCATCGCTGTGGCAGGCCCGGTCAAGGGCGACGAGATACCGCTGACCAATGCCGGCTGGGTGATCAAGCCGAAGGACATGCTGACGGCGCTGTCGCTGGAAGACGTGATCATCATCAACGATTTCGAGGCGCAGGCGCTTGCCATCGCTTCGATCGGTAACGAGGGCCGCGAACAGATCGGCCCGGGCTCCATTCTCGAATCCGCCTCATGCGCCGTGCTTGGCCCAGGCACCGGCCTTGGCGTTGCGGGTCTCGTCCATGCCCAGCACACCTGGTTTCCGGTTCCCGGCGAAGGCGGCCATGTCGATGTTGGTCCGCGCACCGAGCGTGACTATCAGATCTGGCCCTTCCTCGAGCCGATAGAGGGACGCATTTCTGCCGAACAATTGCTGTGCGGCCGCGGCATCATGAACATCTACCGCGCCGTCTGCGAATCAAAGGCGTGGGACCCGAAGCTTGCCGATCCGGCAGCCGTGACCACCAATGCGCTTGCGGGCAGCGACGAGGCGGCAGTGGAGACTATCTCGTTGTTTTCCACCTATCTCGGCCGCGTCGCCGGTGACATGGCGATGATCTTCATGGCGCGGGGCGGCGTGTTCCTTGCCGGCGGCATTTCGCAAAAGATCCTGCCGGCACTGAAGAAACCGGAATTCCGCCTGGCCTTCGAGGACAAGGCGCCACATTCGGCTTTGCTCAAGACCATCCCGACTTTTGTGGTCACCCACCCGACCGCAGCCCTGTCCGGCCTTGCCGCCTATTCGCGCACGCCTTCGCGCTTCGGTGTGGCAATGGAGGGACGGCGCTGGAGAACTTGAGGCCTCGGCTTAGGGCCAGACTCGCCAAACAGGGATCAAGGTACTATAGAGCCCGGTGAAATACCGCGCTCCAAAGCGCGCCGGGTTTTAAGGAAACCAGCTTGAAGCAAGCCAAAACAAAGCTCCCCGCAATCGATCGCGAGACCATTACCAGCGTCCTCAAGCGTGTGATCGCGGAAAATGGGCGGGCTCACCTGCGTGGCTACGGCATTGCCATCGCCTGCCTCGTCCTTGTTGCCGCGACCACGGCGTTTACCGCCTGGGTCATGGAATCGGTCGTCAACGAAGCCTTCGCCAACAAGCGCGCCGATATCGTCCTCTATATCTGCGGTGCGATCTTTCTGGCCTTCGTGCTGCGTGGCTTTGCCACTTATGGCCAGGCTGTGGCGCTGTCGAAGATCGGCAACAATATCGTTGCCAGCTACCAGCGCCGGCTCTATTCGCACCTGATGGCGCTGAGCGTCGGCTATTTCAGCGATACCCGCTCGGCCCGCATCTCCGCCCAGATCAGCCAGAACGTTTCCGGCATTCGCGACGTGCTCAACATGACGGTGACGTCGCTTGCGCGCGACTTTCTGACATTGGTGGCGTTGATCGGCGTGATGATCAGCAAGGACTGGCTGCTGACGCTGATCGTTTTCGTCGTCGCACCGCCGTTGCTGATCGGCCTTCGCTACATCTCCCGCCGGTTGCGGCTGGCGACGCGCGAATCGGTGGAGATCAACAGCCACGTGCTCGGCGCAATGCAGGAGACCATCCAGGGCATCACCATCGTCAAGGCGTTTACGATGGAAGACCAGCTCAGGACCAAGGTCGAGGCGATCATCGACAGGGCAGAAAACCGCGCCAACCGCATCGCCCGCCTCAGTGAGCGCACCGCGCCGATGACGGAAACGTTTGCCGGTTTTGCGATTGCCAGCGTCCTGGCCTATGCCGCCTTCCGCTCGATCTACGATGGTATCCAGCCGGGCGCTTTCTTCGCCTTCGTGACGGCGCTGCTGATGGCCTATGATCCGGCCAGGCGCCTGGCCCGACTGCAGGTTTCGCTGGAGCGCGCCGTCGTCAATGCACGGATGATCTACGAAATCCTCGATATGGTCCCGCATCAGCGTGACCTGCCGGACGCTGGCGATTTGCAGATCAAGACAGCCACCATCGAATTCAAAAACGTCCGTTTCGCCTATCATCACGGCGACGATATTCTGAAGGGTGTCAGCTTCATTGCCGAAGGTGGCAAGACGACGGCGCTTGTCGGACCGTCCGGTGCTGGGAAATCGACCGTCATCAGCCTCATTCCGCGTTTCTACGACCCATCTGGCGGCGAAATCCTGATCGACGGGCAGGACATCGCCCATGTCACCAAACAGTCGCTGCGCAACGGGCTCGCCTATGTTTCGCAGCAGCCTTATCTGTTTGAAGGCTCGATCCGCGATAATATCCGCTATGGCCGCCCCACGGCCACGGATGCAGAGGTCGAGGAAGCCGCGAAACTGGCCTATGCGCATGATTTCATCCGCAACCAACCGCAGGGATATGACACTGCGGTCGGTGAAAACGGTGTGACCCTTTCGGGCGGCCAGCGCCAGCGGCTGTCCATTGCCCGCGCGCTGGTGCGCAATGCACCTATCCTGCTTCTCGACGAAGCGACTTCGTCACTGGATACCGAATCGGAGGCAGCCGTCCAGAAGGCGCTCGATCACGCCATGAGCGGCCGCACCGTGGTGGTGATTGCCCACCGCCTGTCGACCGTCGTCAATGCCGACAAGATCATCGTCATGAAGGACGGGATCGTTGCCGAGGAAGGCACCCATGAGGCGCTTGCGCAGCGCAGTAACGGCCTCTACGCTCGCCTTCACAATCTACAGGGCGAAACGCCGTCACAGGCGGAAGCAGAAACTCTCATTTGACAGGAACTGGGACGGGCATGAGCGGGACAGACATGAAACTCGTGGTGGTCGGGGCTGCAGGCCGGATGGGCCAGACGCTGATCCGCACCATCCATGCCATGCCGGGCGCCACCGTCTTTGCCGCCGTCGAGCGGCCGGGTTCGGCTTTCATCGGCCGGGATGCCGGCGAGATTGCCGGGCTTGGACCGACCGGCGTCGTGATCACCGACAAGCCGCTCGAGGCCTTTGTCGAGGCCGAAGGCGTGCTCGATTTCACCGCGCCTGCCTCCTCGGTGGACTTTGCCGGCCTCGCGGCCCAGGCCCGCATCGTCCATGTCATCGGCACCACCGGATGCTCGGTGGACGATGAGAAAAAATTCAAGGCGGCCGGGCGGCACGCGCGGATCGTCAAATCCGGCAATATGAGCCTCGGCGTCAATCTTCTCGGCGTGCTGACACAGCAGGCGGCCCGCGCGCTTGGTCCGGAAAGCTGGGATATCGAAATCCTTGAAATGCACCACAAGCACAAGGTGGACGCGCCGTCCGGCACAGCACTGTTGCTTGGCGAAGCCGCCGCCAGGGGCCGGGAGATCGGCCTTGCCGAACATTCCGTGCGGGTGCGCGACGGCCATACCGGCGCGCGTGTCACTGGCGCCATCGGTTTTGCCACACTGCGCGGCGGCTCCGTCATCGGCGAGCACTCTGTCATCCTTGCCGGCGAAGGCGAGCAGGTGACATTGTCCCATTCGGCAACGGACCGGGCGATCTTTGCCCGGGGCGCCATTACTGCAGCACTCTGGGCGCGTAACCAGAAACCCGGCTTCTATTCCATGCTCGACGTGCTCGGGCTGTCCTGACCCCTAAAACTCCCCGGAGGAATTTCTATGAGCGGCACCCTCGTCCTTGTGCGTCACGGCCAGAGCGACTGGAACCTGAAAAACCTGTTTACCGGCTGGAAGGACCCCGACCTGACGCCGCTTGGCATCGAGGAAGCCAATGCCGGTGGCAAGGCGCTGGCCGATTACGGCATCAAGTTCGATGTTGCCTTCACGTCGGTGCTGACACGCGCTCAGCATACGCTGAAGCTCATTCTCGACAATCTCGGCCAACCCGATCTGGAAACCATCAAGGACCAGGCGCTGAACGAGCGCGACTACGGCGATCTCTCCGGTCTTAACAAGGATGATGCCCGCGCCAAGTGGGGCGAAGAGCAGGTGCACATCTGGCGCCGTTCCTATGACGTACCGCCGCCGGGCGGCGAAAGCCTGAAGGACACTGGCGCCCGCGTCTGGCCCTATTACATGACCGACATCCTGCCACGCGTGCTGGCCGGCGAAAAGGTCCTGGTTGCCGCCCATGGCAATTCGCTGCGCTCGTTGCTGATGGTTCTCGACCGGCTGGACCGCGAGCAGATCCTCTCGGTCAATCTCGCGACCGGCGTGCCGATGGTCTACAAGCTGAAGGCCGATTCCACCGTCGCTTCCAAGGAAGTGCTTGGCGACATGTCCGGCGCGCATTAAGCGCCTGAATAGATCGAACTCAATGAAAAGGGCTGCGCAAGCGGCCCTTTTCACGTCAGACCTTGCCGGCCTCCCAGCCGAGCATCGCCCGCTTTCGGGTGAGGCCCCAGTGATAACCGGTGAGCGCGCCGCTTTTGCCGAGGGCCCGGTGACAGGGAACGACGAACGAGATGGGGTTGCGGCCGACGGCAGCGCCGACGGCCCGAGAAGCGGTGGGCTGGCCGATATCGCAGGCGATATCGGAATAGGTGACAGCCTTTCCCATCGGGATCTTCAACAGTGATTCCCACACACGGATCTGGAAATCGGAGCCGATCAGCACGACGCGCAACGGTTCTTCAGCGCTCCATTCCCGAGCATCGAAAATACGCGCCGCATAACCCGCGGTGGCTGCGCTATCCTCGATAAACTGGGCATTAGGCCAGCGGCTGGCCATATCCTCGAAGC
This sequence comes from Pararhizobium sp., assembly GCF_965279435.1. Taxonomy (NCBI): domain Bacteria; kingdom Pseudomonadati; phylum Pseudomonadota; class Alphaproteobacteria; order Hyphomicrobiales; family Rhizobiaceae; genus Pararhizobium; species Pararhizobium sp. Next base: position 1,504,405 of record NZ_CBDIHY010000003.1, on the reverse strand, counting down.
TGGCTTTCTCATCACCGGCATCGTTGAAGGCAAGGCCGGCCAATCCGCGATCGGTGACCATCACCAGTGCCACGCCGAACGGGCATGGATGGAAACCGTAACGGATGGTCAGCCCGCCGCCGCGTTGCTTCCACTCGCCCGGCGACATCGCCTCATGGGTGACGAACAGGTCGTGCAAGCGCGAGGGACCGGACAGGCCGAGCTCGAAGCTGGTTTCCAGAAGCGGCAGCTCCTCCTGGCGCAGCAGGCGCTTGGCGTGATCGAGCGTCACTGCCTGAAGGAACGCCTTGGGAGAGAGCCCTGCCCAGCGGGTAAAGGTCTTTTGTAGCTGTGTTGGCGACTGGCCGAGATCGCTGGCAATGGCGTCGAGAGACGGCTGATCGCGATAATTCTCGGTCAACAGCTCGACCACGCGGCTGACGGTTTCATAATCGCTGCCCTGCGGCGTGATATCGGTGGGAATCGATGTCTTGATATCCATGGTCGTATCTCCTTGAGACCAGAGATAATCACTCGGAGCGGGCCATCGCCACCCGATTCTTGATCTATCGGCGTTTCACCGTCGCCAAGGCACCGGAAAAAGCGGTGGCGAAGGTTTCGCGATCATCGCGGTTGAGGAAAGAGCCGATATCGGTGGTGCGCTGCCGGTCGCTGAGCTGCATCGACACGATGCCGATTTCCTGATGGCGGGAAATGTTGAACCGCGTCCAGAACGGGTTGAACCGGTGCTCGGTCATCCGTCCGGCCGGCGTGAACTTGCGCACGCAGACGTCGGTGCGCGAAACGCGGATTTCCTCGCGGGCGCGGGCGGAGCGATAATTCAGCCAGAACGCACCGAACAGAAGAAGAAAATCCAGCCCGAAGAAAAAGACGATCGGCCATGCGCCGATGACCACGAAAACGACGATATGGACGAGGCTCATCAGGGCGGCGATGAACAGGAAAACCTTAAAACCCCTGATTCCGAGCGAACGATAGGGTGTCAGCTCAGCGGCGAAAACCGGCTGCTCCTCACTCGACATCTCGGCGTTGCCATCGATCATGACGAATGACTATAGATGCATCATGAAAAACGTGAAGCCACAATCAGCAGTCAAGCCGGCGAAAGCAAAATCCGCGACAACCGGCCGCGCCAGGACAAGGCCGAAAACGATCTACAGCAGGGAAGAGATCGAGGAGATTTTCCGCCGTTTCTCGATCCAGCGGCCCGAGCCGAAGGGCGAACTGGAACACGTCAATCCGTTTACGCTGGTTGTTGCGGTGGCTCTGTCGGCACAGGCGACGGATGCGGGCGTCAACAAGGCGACACGGGCGCTTTTCGCCATTGCCGACACGCCGGAAAAGATGGTTGATCTCGGCGAGGAGCAGGTTCGCGAGCATATCAAGTCTATCGGGCTTTACCGCAACAAGGCCAAGAACGTCATCGCGCTCAGCGAAAAGCTGATCGCCGAGTTCGGCGGTGAGGTGCCGCGCACCCGCGAAGAACTGATCACCCTGCCCGGCGTTGGCCGCAAGACCGCCAATGTGGTGCTATCCATGGCGTTCGGTCAGGCCACCATGGCGGTCGATACCCATATTTTCCGCATAGCCAACCGGCTCTGTCTGGCACCGGCGAAGACCCCGGACGAGATCGAACATCAGTTGATGCAGATCATCCCCGATCACTATCTCTACCACGCCCATCACTGGCTGATCCTGCACGGGCGCTATTGCTGCAAGGCGCGCAAGCCGGAATGCCAACGTTGCGTCATCGCCGACATCTGCAAGGCGGCGGAAAAGACCAGCGAGATGCCGGCGCCGCTGGTCGAACTGCCAGCCCAGATCATCTGATGGAAATGCCGTCGATCAGGCTGGCGATTGCCGTCTCGTAGTCGTCGCGCCTGCCGCCTGCTTCGATGGCTAAAGCGGCGCGGTCAAAGGATGCGGACAGAAGCTGGGCGAATGCATCCAGCAGCGTGGCATCCTTGCCGTTTGTCGTAAACAGATCTGCCAGACCCGCCTTCAAACTCCCCTCGACATGCTCAGCATCGATATCCTGCAGGCTGTGAAGGCCAAGAATGGCAGGGCCTTCGAGTAGGAGAAGCCGTGTGCGGCCTGGCACAGCCATCGCATCAAAATAGCCGCGTGCGCCCTGCAGCAACGCATCGCGGGCGTTGCTGGATCCGGCGGCTTTAGCCTCGATCTCGCCGCCCACCTGACGGGCTTCGTCTGCAACGATGGCCGCAAACAACGCCTTCTTGTCCTCGAAATGATGATAGAGAGCGCCCCGCGTCACGCCGGCGGCGCTGGCGATCTCGGGGGTCGCCGTGTCGGCATAGCCTTTTTCGACGAAAAGTGTGCGGGCTGCCGCCATCAGGGCGAGGCGCATGCTTTCGGTCCGTTCCTTATTGCTGCGTCGCATTTTCCACCTTTACATACAATCTGAATGTATGTTAATTACAAAACATACAGACTGTATGATAATTTCGCACGGAGGAAAAGAGATGAAAATCACCAGCTATTATCCCGTCATTATGACCAGCGATGTTCAGGGCACGGCAGAATTCTATATCCGGCATTTCGGCTTCGAAGCGCTGTTTACAGTCGATTGGTACATGCATCTGCAATCGACTGAGAACGAGCATGTGACACTGGCCATTCTCGATGGCAGCCACGAAACAATCCCGGAAAGCGCACGCGGCGCAGCGTCCGGGCTTCTGCTCAATTTTGAAGTTGAAGACCCGGATGCCGTTTATGTGAAATTCCAGGCGGCGGGCCTGCCGATCCTCCTAACGCTGCGCGATGAGGATTTCGGCCAGCGGCATTTCATCACCGCTGATCCGAACGGCGTACTGATCGACGTGATCAAGCCGATCCCGCCAACGGCGGAATATGCGGCGCAGTATACTGCGTCCGTGCTGCCGGCCTGATCACGCTTAGGCCGTCGGTCTACGCTCCGTCAGCGAATAAAGGAGCGCCGAGACCGGCAGTGCCAAGCCAAGCATCGAGGCGGCCCACCAGCCGCCTTGCGCATAAAGCCAGCCACCAAGCGCCGAACCGACGGCACCACCGGCAAAGAACGTCGCCATGTAAAGCCCGTTCAGGCGGCTGCGATATTCGGCGCCGAGCATGAAGATCGCGCGCTGGCCCATAACCAGATTGGTAACGACGCCAAAATCCAGCAGGATCGCAGCGAAGGTGAGAAGGCCGAGTGCCCATGCTGACCCCCCCGGAGCGATATGCGTGACGAGGAACGCGGCTGCGACGGAGATCATCGACAGGCGGGTTGCCGGAAAACTCCAGCCCTTGTCTGCAAGACGCCCGCTGATCGGCGCGGCGATGGCGCCGGCGGCACCGGCCAGTGCGAACAGCGCAATCTCCCCCTGCGATAGGCCGAATTCCGGGCCGGACAATAGCAGCGGCGTTGTCGTCCAGAACAGGCTGAAGGCGGCAAACATGAAGGCATGATACAATGAACGGCGGCGCAAGACCGGCGTGGTTGCGACCAACTGGCCCATCGACGCGAGCAGTGCGCCGTAGCTCAAACCCGTATCTGGAACACGCGGCGGCAGGGCGCGGGCGAGAACCAATGCGAGTACGACCAGCACCACGGCCGAGATGAAGAAGACCATATGCCAGGGCAGGAACTCGGCGATGAAACTTGAGGCAGGGCGCGCCAGCATGATGCCGACCATCAGGCCACTCATGACGTTGCCGACCGCCTGGCCGCGATGGGCCTCGGGCGTCATATGTGCCGCATAGGGTACGATGATCTGGATGGCGACGGACCCGAGCCCGATGAAAAATGCCGAGGCCAGAAACGGCAGCGGCGTCGAGGCGAGTCCTGCCCCGACCACGGCCACTATTCCGAGCGCCATGACCGAAAGGATCAGCTTGCGGTTTTCAAAGAGATCACCCAGCGGCACGATCAGCAGAAGGCCAAGACCATAGCCGATCTGCGTCAGCGTCACGATCAATCCCGCAGCCCCGGGAGACAGACCGAGCGACGCGCTGATCGGGCCGATCAGCGGTTGCGCGTAATACAGGTTGGCGGCAATCAAGCCGCAGGCTGCGGCCAGAAGAAACATCATCGCCGATGACATCGCCTTGGGTTCAGTAGCCTTGAATTCGGGGCCCTCGGTTTCGGAGGCAATGCCTGCCGGGCTTGCAATACTGGTCACAGTCGTCTCCAAATCCATATCTAATGAAATTCTAAATGATCAGCCGAGCAGCCGCATCGCCACATCGGCGACCGCCGTCATCTCAGCGCGGTTGCGGCCGGTTTTCCCGACGATGCGCATGCCCTGCAACAGGCACAGCAGCGCGCGGGCGGTATCGGCCGCATCGATGCGCGTGGACACCGATCCATCCGACTGGCCAAGCAGAATGCAGTCCTTCATGATGGCTTCATTGGTCGCGTGCGCGACAGTGACGCGTTCGGCGGCAACCGGATCGGAAGCGGCCAATTCCGCTGCCGTTGTTATGACCAGGCAACCCCGTTGACCAAATTCGCCATGGGCAGCTTCGGCGTAAAATTGCAGGGCGGCGCTGATCTTGTCGCGCCCGAGAGGAAAGGGCGCAATCGCTGCTTTGAGCTTGGTGCCGCGCAAAACCCGGTAGCGGTCGAAGGCGGCGAGCAGAATGCCGCGCTTGTCCTTGAAGGCCTTGTAGATGCTGCCAGGCGTCAACTGCATTGCATCGGCAAGATCGGCAATGGACGTACCGTGATAACCGTGCACCGAGAAAACATCGATAGCCCTTTCAAGTGCGGCATCGATGTCGAACTCCCGGGGGCGACCGCGCGGGCGTTGGTCCTGTTGCATTTCAGCTGTGGTTTCCATGCGCGCCATATAGGAAATGATCGTTTCCTATATCAAGTAAAATTTGCGTGTAACCGCCGTTTTTCGCTTTCCGCTTCCAAACTGCCGGAAATCCGCTATTACCGGACACCGACTGACACAAACAATCCAGGCGGTTTCCGGATGACAAAATTCGACGTGCTCACGATCGGCAATGCGATTGTGGATATCATTGCGCGCTGCGACGACGCATTCCTTGTCCACAACGGCATCATCAAGAGCGCGATGAACCTGATCGATGCCGATAGAGCGGAACTGCTTTATTCGCGCATGGGACCGGCACTGGAAGCGTCCGGCGGCAGCGCCGGCAATACGGCGGCGGGCATTGCCAGTCTGGGCGGCCGGGCAGCCTATTTCGGCAAGGTCGCCAACGACCAGCTGGGCGAGATCTTCACCCATGACATCCGCGCCCAGGGCGTGCATTTCGAGACCAGGCCGCTCGACGATCTTCCGCCGACCGCCCGCTCGATGATCTTCGTCACCGAAGACGGCGAGCGCTCAATGAATACCTATCTCGGCGCCTGCGTCGAACTCGGACCGGACGATGTCGAACCGTCCGTGGTCGCCGAAGCGGCCGTCACCTATTTCGAGGGCTATCTGTGGGACCCGCCGCTGGCCAAGGATGCCATCCGCGAATGTGCCCGCATTGCCCATGAAAACGGCCGCGAAGTGGCAATGACCCTGTCCGACAGTTTCTGCGTCCATCGCTACCGGGCCGAATTCCTTGATTTGATGCGCTCCGGCACCGTCGATATTGTCTTTGCCAACCGCGCCGAGGCCCTGGCACTGTACGAGACGGAAGACTTCGAGCACGCTCTGTCGATGATTTCCAAGGATTGCAAGCTGGCCGCAGTGACGTTGAGCGAAGAGGGTTCGATCGTCGTCAAGGGCAATGAGCGGGTCAAGGTCGAAGCAACGACGGTCAGCCGCGTTGTCGATACGACGGGTGCGGGCGATCTCTATGCTGCCGGTTTCCTGCATGGTTACACGACGGGCCGGACATTGGCCGATTGCGGCAAGCTCGGCAGCCTTGCGGCCGGCATCGTCATCGAACAGATCGGTCCACGCCCGATGATCTCGCTGTCTGCAGCAGCAAAGGAAGCCGGTCTACTCTGACCGGCTCTCTCACGATAAATCCTATTTGAACGCTTCGCCCGGATAGGCGCCCCAGATTTCGCCCTGTGAAATCCAGCCATCGCTGCCTTGCGCTTCGGCGCGGCACCATTCGCCGTTGCACTCGCCGACATGGACGACGACGCCCGGCTCGATGCGTGCAATGATTGCGCCGCCCGCCTGCGGGTCGCGGCGCATGTTGACGAACACGCCCTCGCCCTTGCCGCGCATCCATGGGGCGGCAACCGCCGTCCGGTCACCCGAGAGCAGCGCCTGGTTGACCCAGCCTTCGGTGCCATCAGCATCGCGGATCTTGCGCCAGTTGTCATATTCCTGGGTCACCTCGACCGGCACGCCTGACCTGAGGTAACGCCAGGCAACCGCGTAATCGACGCTTGGACCAACACGCAGATTGACGCTCTTGGATTTCAGGCTGACGAAGCGCGGCAGCGGCAGGCCGCTGGCGCCCTTGGCCGCCTGGGCAAAGGCCGGTGCTGCCTCGATCGCGACGAGTGACAGGGTAACTGCGGTGGCGAAAGCGAGCCTGGAAAGGAACTGACGCATGACGAAATCCATTTTCCAAAAAGATTCAGAAGCTTGCAGTTAAATCTCTGACCAACCCCGTCGAAGACAAGCAAATCGTCTGGGAACATCTCGAGTTTTGTTTGTCTTCCCCACCGGGTCTGGTAGAAAATGGAACTGCAGGGAGAACGATCACTCATCTTGGTTAAAAACCCGTCAACAAGGCGAAGCAGGCAGCGATGACCGCGAAGAAAAAACCCAAGGTCTATATCACCCGTAAACTGCCGGATATCGTCGAGACGCGCATGCGCGAACTGTTCGACGCGGAGCTGAACATCGACGATACCCCGCGCACGCAGCCCGAGCTTGTGGCGGCAGTGAAGCGGGCTGACGTTCTGGTTCCGACCCTCACCGACCGGATTGACGCGGCGCTGATCGAGCAGGCCGGGCCGCAGCTCAAACTGATTGCCAGCTTTTCAAACGGTGTCGACCATATCGATGTCGATGCGGCAGCGCGCCACGGCATAACCGTCACCAACACGCCGAACGTTTTGACCGAAGACACGGCCGACATGACGCTGGCGCTCATTCTTGCCGTGCCCCGTCGTCTGGCCGAGGGATCGCGGATCCTCACCGACAGGAAAGAGGAATGGGCCGGATGGTCGCCGACCTGGATGCTCGGCCGCCGCATTTCCGGCAAGCGCATCGGCATTGTCGGCATGGGTCGGATCGGCACGGCCGTTGCCCGCCGCGCCAAGGCATTCGGGCTGTCGATCCACTATCACAACCGACATCGTGTCAGCACCGAGACCGAGGAAAAGCTCGAAGCCACCTATTGGGACAGCCTCGATCAGATGCTCGCCCGCGTCGATATCGTCTCGGTCAATTGCCCCTCCACACCGGCGACCTACCACCTGCTTTCGGCCCGGCGGCTGGCACTGATGCAGCCGACCAGCTACATCGTCAACACGGCCCGCGGCGGTATCGTCGATGAGGTTGCGTTGATCAAATGCCTGCGTGAAGGCAAGATCGCCGGTGCTGGGCTCGACGTGTTCGAGAACGAACCGGCCGTCAACCCGAAGCTCGTCAAGCTTGCCAGCGAGGGCAAGGTCGTGCTGTTGCCGCACATGAGTTCGGCGACGCTCGAGGGCCGCATCGACATGGGCGACAAGGTGGTGATCAACATCCGCACCTTCTTTGACGGCCACCGGCCGCCGGATCGCGTCCTGCCCGGCCGGGATTGATCCCTCAGAGCGTTTTGCGCATCTCGACGAAGGTCGGACGGGCAAAACCGGGATGGCAGCCTTCCGCAGTGCGGACAAAGCCCAACCTCGCGAAGACAAGGTGGTTTTCCGTAAGCTCTATCCGTGTTTCGAGGCGCAGGCAGGACAATCCATATACGGTAGCCTGGGCCTCGGCCGCCTGCAGCAATAGCCGCCCGACACCCTTGCCTTGCGCATCCGGGGCGACGGCAAGCTTGCCGATATAGAGACAATCCGGCGGCTCCGGCTTGCAGAAGATGCAGCCCAGCAACCGGCCGCTCTCGATAGCCGCATAGGCTTTCTCAACCCTCGCCTTTTCGATCAGCGATGGCAGCGTCAGCAGTAACGCAGACGATGACGGATCGATGCGGGGCTGCATATAGGCAAAGGAGGAGAGGATGAGCGCCAGAAGCGCGTCCCAATCGCCGAACGTTTCATCGATCGGCACGAGGTTCACCGCGTTCTCCGGCTGTACTTGATCGTCTCGAACCGTGCGGCAAGCCCGTCATACATCAGCAGGCGGCCGATCAGCGGTTCACCGGCGCCGGTGATGATCTTGATGACCTCCATAGCCTGCAATGTACCAAGCACGCCGGTCAGCGCACCGACGATACCGGCCTCGGCGCAGGACGGAACGACACCCGGCGGAGGTGGTTCTGGAAAGAGATCACGGTAGCCCGGGTTCTGGCGGCCGTCTGCGGCCGTTTTCCACGGCTGAAGCACCGTCAGAGAGCCATCGAAACGGCCGACGGCGGCGGTTACCAAGGTGATTTCCAGGCGCTCTGCTGTATCAGCAGTGAGATAGCGGGTGGCGAAATTGTCGGATCCATCGACAACGATGTCATAGGCGGACAGCAGTGCATCGGCATTGGCCACGTCCAGCCGCTCCACATGCCGGATCACCGTCACATGTGGGTTGATCCGCTGGAGTGCATCCATGGCGCTGTCGGCTTTCACCCGGCCGATATCCGGTGTGCCGTGAATGATCTGGCGCTGCAGGTTCGACAGCGATACCGTGTCGTCATCAACAATGCCCAGCGTGCCGACACCGGCGGCTGCGAGATATTGCAGGACCGGCGCACCAAGCCCGCCGGCACCGATGACCAGCACACGCGCCGTCTTCAGCGCCTGCTGCCCGGCCCCGCCGATTTCCGGCAGGATGATGTGGCGGGCATACCGCTGGATTTCTTCGGAGTTCAGAGGTTGCTTGCTCATGATATCGAACTCTCACCCGGAAACGGTGCCGTTGGCAACGGTGAGATAACGTGCGCGGTCGCCAAGGGCCGAAAACATCGACTGGTCCGTGCCGGTCATGAAGGCCTGACCGCCGAGATCGTCGACCAGATCAAACAGCGCCGCCCGTCTGCCCTCGTCAAGATGGGCCGCGATTTCGTCGAGCAGCAGCACCGGCGCGTGACCGGTCATGTTGCCGACCAGGCGGGCATGGGCGAGGATTAACCCGACCAGCAGCGCCTTCTGTTCGCCTGTCGAGCAGCGGGCTGCTTCCATATTCTTGGCACGGTGGCGGATCAACAGATCGCTGCGGTGCGGGCCATCCAGCGTGCGGCCGGCGGCGGCATCGCGGTAACGGCCAGCCCTCATCATTTCCAGATATTGTTCTTCCAGATCGAAGGCCGGGCGATGCCATTCGCCATCGAGAAAACCGGACAGTGCCAGGTCCGCAGCCGGAAACACGCCGCCTTCGTGGTTCTTATCGACCAGCCCCGCTAGAAGCCCGAGCATCTCCTGCCGCGCCAAGGCCATCGAGATGCCCAGTTCGGCCATCTGCCGCTCAAGCCCCGTCAGCCAGACCGGATCAGGGCGCCCTTCCGACAACAGCTTGTTGCGGCTGCGCATGGCGCGTTCATAGTCGGTGGCGCGGCGGCCGTGTTCGGGATCGAGCGACAGTACAAGCCGGTCGAGAAAGCGGCGGCGGTCACCAGAGCCGCCGGTGAACAGGCCGTCCATGGCCGGTGTCAGCCAGAGCACGCGCAAATGATCGAGCAATTCGTCGACCGTCTTGACTGTCGTCCCGTTCAACCGGAGGCGTCGTGTCTGGCCTTCCTCAGCGCCTGCCGTGCCCGTGCCGATCTCGACCGTGCCGTCCATGCCCTCAAGCTCTGCAAACACCGAGAAGCCGGTTTCAGCACCGACCCGCGCCACATCGGCATAGGCGGCGCGGCGCAGCCCACGTCCGGGCGACAGGAAGGAGACCGCTTCCATCAGGTTGGTCTTGCCCGCACCGTTCTCGCCGGTCAGCACCACATGGCGGGTGTCGAGGTCGAGCGACAGCCCCGCATAATTGCGGAAATCACTGAGCTTCAGTCGGGAAAGCGAAACCTTGTGCGGCATGGGGAATCCGGTTGTGTGTCGGGGTGAGAGCTAAGCCGAGAGGAGGCCGATGGCAAGGCGGAACATCGGTGCGTATCAAACAGCAGGCGGTGGGCGGGCACAGGGCGGCGCATTCACCGAGATGTGACAGCAGAATGCCACAACGCACACATGTCTAGTTGCGCAGGTTCGAACATTCAAATAAGATTGCTTATCTTATGTATGCTAATGATATGGCACTCCTTCCATGAACCTTACCCCTACCTTGGGTTTTCTGCTTCACGACGTCGCCCGGCTGCTGCGCAAGCGTTTCGAGCAACGCGCAAAACACATGGGCCTGACGCGATCGCAGTGGCAGACGATCGCCTATCTGGCCCGCAATGAAGGCATTCATCAGAGCGGCCTCGCCGAACTGTTGGAAGTCGAACCGATCACACTGATGCGGGTGCTCGACAAGCTTGTGGACCGCGGCTTCGTCGAGCGGCGGCGCCACGAGACCGACCGCCGTATTTCGCTTCTCTACACCACCGAACTTGCCCGCGGACTTTTGTCCGACATGCGCGCCATCGGTGACGCGACACGTTCCGAAGCTTTGCAAGACATACCCGACGAGGACCGTGAAAAACTCGTCACCATTCTCGACCTGATGAAATCCAACCTCCTGCAGGCCTGCCGCGAGCCGGCCGATAAAGAAACCCACCATGGCTGACACATCCTCCCTCCGCGTACCTGCCAATGCCAATGCCACCGCCCTTGAAACATCCGAAGGCGTGACGGCCGAGGCAAAGATCAACACAGCCCCTCCGGCCCCGGCTGAACCGGCTCCCGCCATCACCCCGGTCCGCCGCCGCAGCCTGAAGCGGCCGATCCTGTTTGCGCTGCTGCCAATCGCGCTTGTTGCAGGCGGTTATTTCTATGTGACCGGTGGCCAGATCATGGAGACGGACAACGCCTATGTGCAGGCGGATATGGTCGGCGTTTCCACCGACGTCGCCGGGACTGTTGCCTCCGTCGGCGTTCAGGAGAACCAGGAGGTAAAGACGGGCCAATTGCTGTTCCAGCTGCAGCCGGATTCGTTCCGCATTACGCTGGAAGGTGCGCAGGCCAAGCTCGCCGCCTCCCGCAATGAACTTTTGAACCTCAAGGCAAGCTATGCCCAGACGCTGGCGCAGATTGCCCAGGTCGAAGCCGACATTCCGTTTTATCAGACCGCCTTTGACCGGCAGCAGACCCTGATCACCAATGCCGCCGCATCGCACGCGACCTATGACCAGGCCAAGCACGATCTCGACGCTGCCAAACAGAAGGTCACAGTGGCCAAGGCCCAGGCCGAAACGACGCTGGCGCAGCTCGGTGGCGATGCCAACCAGCCGATCGAACAGAACCCGCTCTATCTCGAAGCCAAATCGGCAGTTGATGATGCGCAGCGCCAGTTGAACGATACGACGGTGCGCGCACCGTTTGATGGCGTTGTCACCAACGTCAACGCACTGCAGCCCGGCAGCTATCTGGAGGCCGCACAGCAGGCGTTCTCGCTGGTATCCACCAGGAACATGTGGATCGCGGCCAATCCGAAGGAAACCGAGCTCACCTATGTGAAGCCCGGCCAGCCGGTGACCATCACCGTCGATACCTATCCGGGCGTCGAATGGAAGGGCAAGGTCGCCAGCGTCAGCCCGGCCTCGGGCGCCAGCTTCGCGCTGCTACCGGCGCAGAACACCTCCGGTAACTGGGTGAAGGTCGTGCAGCGCATTCCGATGCGGGTGACGATCGACGAAACCGCCGGCAAGCCGCCGCTCCGCGTCGGCATGAGCACGCTCGTCGCCGTCGATACCGGCCGTGCACGCGGCCTGCCGGATATGATCCAGAAACTTCTCGGCCATTCGACCGCCAACGCCCACGAGTAACGGCCATGAGCAGCATTGCATCTGCGGCAACGACGCCTGTCGCCAATCGCGGCGCCATCACAGCCTGTATTATCCTTGCGGTGATCATGCAGGCTTTGGACACGACCATCGCCAATGTGGCGCTGCCTTATATTCAGGGTAGCGTGGCGGCGAGCGCCGACCAGATCAACTGGGTGCTGACCTCCTATATCGTCGCAGCCGCGATCATGACGCCGCCGTCCGGGTTTCTGGCGGCGAAGTTCGGCCGCAAGCGCGTTTTGCTGGTGGCGATCGTCGGCTTCGTCGCGGCTTCAGTGCTTTGCGGCCTCGCCCAATCGCTGCCGCAGATCGTCGGTTTCCGCCTGCTGCAGGGCCTGTTCGGCGCAGCCCTCGTGCCTTTGTCGCAAGGCATTCTGCTCGACATCTATTCGGCTGAAGAGCGCGGATCGGCGATGGCGCTGTTCGGCGTCTCGGTCATGGTCGGCCCGGTGCTCGGCCCGGTCATCGGCGGCTGGCTGACGGAAAATATCAGCTGGCGCTGGGTGTTCTACATCAACGTGCCGATCGGTGCGCTGGCCTTTGCCGGCATCAGTATCTTCGTCAAGGAAACCAAGCTGGACACGCAGGCGAAACTCGACTGGTTCGGCTTCGGCATGCTTAGCCTCGGCATTGCCTCGCTGCAGCTTTTCCTCGATCGCGGCGGCCAGCTCGACTGGTTTTCTTCGGGCGAAATCCTGATCGAAGCCATCGTCTGCGCCAGCGCCTTCTATCTGCTGGTGATCCATACGCTGACGACGGAAAAATCCTTCATCAATCCGCGCCTTTTCCTCGACCAGAACTTTGCCGTCAGCATGCTGTTCATCTTCGTCGTCGGTGTTACCTATCTGGCCTCGCTGGCGCTGATGACGCCCTATCTGCAATCGCTGATGGGCTATCCGGTCGTCACCGCCGGCATCGTCATGGGGCCGCGCGGGCTGGGCACGATGGTCTGCATGTTCGTCGTCGGCCGTCTGATCGGCAAGGTCGATACCCGAATTCTACTGTTCATCGGATTGGCGATCACCGCCTGGGCGATGTACGACATGATCGGCTGGACGCCGAATGTCTCGCAATGGACGATCATCTCCGTCGGTTTCATCCAGGGCGCCGGGCTCGGATTCCTGTTCGTGCCGCTGACGACGATCGCCTTTGCAACACTGCCCGCTGAAATGCGCGGCGACGGCACCGGGCTCTACAATCTCTCCCGCAATATCGGCTCCAGCGTCGGCATCGCCGTCGTCTCGGCACTGCTGATTGAAAACACGCAGGCCAACCACGAAGCCATCGTTTCGTATGTGACGCCGTTCAACCATGCTTTCCAGGCACCGGCGGCGGCTGGGCTCGATCCGATGACGGCGGTGGGGCGCGCCTCGCTCGACAGCATCATCACGCTGCAGGCGACGATCATCGCCTATATGGACGACTTCAAGCTCTTGATGATCATGTCGCTGGCGGTCATGCCGCTGGTCTTCCTGCTGCGCAAGCCCAAGGCTCCACCGGCAATCGACCACAGCGCGGTCATGGAATAGGCGGCGTTAACGCCGGTCGAGCTCCGGGTAATAGCGGAAAATGCCCTGTTCGTTGAAGGCAAGCCGGCGTTCCGAGGCCAGATAGGCCTTGATCTGCGGCAGCTCGCGGACTTGGGCGTTGAGCGCAACAAGAAGCGGATAGTCCGGCTCTACCGCCGTCATCTCGGCTGGAAAAGCATAACGCAGCCCCTCGATGAGGTGGAACAGTGACAGATCGACATAGGTCCGCGCCTCGCCCAAGGCATGCACCTGCCCTCGGCTGTCCTTCGACAGCTGCCTTTCAAAATAACCAAGGAATTTCGGCAACCGTTCCTCGCGAAAATTCTCGGAGCGCCGCAGTGCTTCGTCCTTCTGGTCCTCGTAGTAGAGCGACACACCGATCGGATGATGGGTGTCGTGGATTTCGGCGACGAAATCGGTGATGCTGAGCTGTAGCCCATGCGCGGTTATCCGCCCAGTTTCATCCTCCGGTGCGAGACCGAGCCGGTTTCCCAGATAAAGCAGGATATTGGCAGCGTGGGAGATGACGAGGTCTCCGTCTTTCAGGAAGGGCGGAGCAAGTGGCGTGACGCCCGCCGTCCTCGTCTTCATCATCGCCATCATGCGGGCCATGCCGCCGTCGTTGCGGGCGACATCGATATAGTCCGCGCCCGCCTGTTCCAGCGCCAGACGAACGAACTCACCCCGGCCGGGGATGCCGTCCCAATAATAGAGCTCGTAGGTCATGGTACACCTTTCGCGTTGGGATACAGCGTGGCTGCGTTAGCGGCCGCAGACAAAAAAGCCGGAGGCATCGCTGCCTCCGGCTATCATATATTGCCGATTATCCGTTCGGCCAGTCGCCGATTGCGGCGATTACTCGATGTCGAAGAAATCCTTCATGCGGGAGAAGAAGCCCGCCGATTCCGGATTGTTTTCCTTCGATGAGAGTTCCTCGAACTCCTTCAGCAGCTCGCGCTGACGCTTGGTGAGCTTCTGCGGCGTCTCGATCTGGATCTGGATGTAGAGATCGCCGACCTGGCTGGAGCGCAGCACCGGCATGCCCTTGGCCTTCAGGCGGAACTGCTTGCCGGCCTGGGTGCCTTCCGGCACCGAAACGCGCGACTTGGTGCCGTCAAGCGTTGCCACGTCGAACTTGCCGCCAAGGGCTGCCGTCGTCATCGAGATCGGCACGCTGCAATAGAGGTCGGCACCGTCGCGCTGATAGAACTCATGCGGCTTGACCGAGAGGAAGATATAGAGATCGCCGGAAGGTCCGCCGCGCAGGCCCGCTTCACCCTCGCCGGACAGGCGGATGCGGGTGCCGTCTTCGATGCCGGCCGGGATGTTGACCGAGAGTGAGCGTTCTTCGGTGATACGGCCCTGACCGTGGCATTTGCCGCAGGGGTCGGCAATCGTCTGGCCGCGGCCCTGACAGGTCGGGCAGGTGCGCTCGATCGAGAAGAAGCCCTGGGCGGCACGTACGCGGCCGGAACCCTGGCAGGTGGCGCAGGTGGTCGGCTTGGTGCCGGGCTTGGCGCCCGAGCCGGTGCAGACGTCGCAGGTGATCGAGGTCGGCACACGGATCTGCGCCGTCTTGCCAGCATAGGCCTCTTCCAGTGTGATTTCCATATTGTAGCGCAGATCGGCGCCGCGCTCGCGGCCGCCAGACGAGCGCCGCTGCCGCCCGCCGCCCATCATCTCGCCAAAGATGTCTTCGAAGATATCGGAGAAGCCGCCCGCACCACCGCCCATGCCAGCGCCGCCGCCACCCATACCGCCCTGTTCAAACGCTGCATGACCATAGCGGTCATAGGCTGCCCGCTTCTGCGGGTCCTTGAGCACTTCGTAGGCGAGGCTGATCTCCTTGAACGTCTTTTCAGCTTCCGCATCGCCAGGGTTCTTGTCCGGATGATACTTCATTGCGAGTTTGCGGAAAGTGCTCTTGAGCTCCTTCTCGTCTGCTGTTTTCGCAACGCCGAGCGTTTCGTAAAGATCACGTTTCATACTTGCAGATTGTCCTGTTGAATAGGCGCGTCAAAACCGGCTGCCCGGCGGTCGCCAAATTTCCTTGCAACAGGATTTAGTAAACCTTCAAGCGCGATACCATAGGCAATACACGATCCCGGCCGCTTTTTGTCGGAAAAGCGCAGAATCAGGTTGCTTTACCTTTGGCCTTTGCATTGCCGCAACGCTGGTTCCGGCCGGTGAACGGCTAAAAATCCGATTCTGTTGTTTCTCAGCGCCATGACGAGCAGACAGACCCCGAAACAAGTCAGTACCTCCACCAGAGGTGGAGGTTTGAAACGCTGCGCTTGAACCACTAGAAGTGGTTTTGTTAGCGCTTAGTAGCTACGATTGAAGAGGTCGGCAAAGTCGGAAGCTTTGTCGGCCTTTTCCTGATTACGGATATATTGTCTGACGACCTGCTCGTTGTAACCGGTCGTCGAGACGTAATAGCCGCGCGCCCAAAAATGATATCCCTTATAGCGCCGCTTGCGGGCGTACTTATTGGCAACATAAAGAGCTGTCTTGCCCTTCAGAAACCCAACAATATGCGCCACCGAGTATTTCGGCGAGATCGATATCAGCATGTGCACATGGTCCGGCATCAAATGGCCTTCCTCGATCTGGCAACCTTTCTGCAGCGCCAACCGGCGGAAGTGCTCACCCAGCTCACGGCGCAAATCCCCGTAAAGCCTCTTCGTCCGATACTTGCTTCCAAAGACCACATGATATTTGCAGTCCCAAGTCGCGTGCGATAGCGATTGTTCGTCCATATAACCTCCTGATTTGACTGTCTTGGCCACGCCAATGGTTCAAGCAGGAGGTCTCTCAACGACTGTGTAGAACTCGTCCAGTCCTCCACCGGAGGTGGAGGTTTACTTTGAATGCAAAAAAGCCCGGAACCTTGCGGCTCCGGGCTATCTGATGGGTATTCGAAGAAGGCTTATGCGGACTTCTTGCGATCGTCCTCGTCTTTGACTTCTTCATAGTCGGCATCGACGATATCGCTATCGCGGGCTGCATCGGCCTCTGCATCCGCATGGGCCGTTTCAGTCTGCTGCGATTCGTACATCGCCTGGCCAAGCTTCATCGAGGCTTCGAGAAGCGTCTGAGTCTTGGTCTTGATGTCTTCAGCATCCGGCTCGGAGGCTTCGACGGAAGACTTCAGCGATGCGATGGCATCCGAGATCGCAGTGCGTTCGACTTCCGTGACCTTATCACCGAATTCCTTCAGCGACTTTTCCGACGAGTGAATCAGGCTTTCGGCCTGGTTCTTCGCTTCTACACCTTCACGACGCTTCTTGTCGTTCTCGGCATTGGCCTCGGCATCCTTGACCATCTTCTCGATATCCGCGTCGGACAAACCGCCCGATGCCTGGATCCGGATCTGATGTTCCTTGCCGGTGCCCTTGTCCTTGGCCGAAACCTGCACGATGCCGTTGGCGTCGATATCGAAGGTGACTTCGATCTGCGGAACGCCACGCGGTGCCGGTGGAATGCCGACCAGGTCGAACTGACCAAGCAGCTTGTTATCCTGGGCCATTTCGCGCTCGCCTTGGCTGACGCGGATGGTCACGGCATTCTGGCTGTCTTCGGCCGTCGAGAAAGTCTGCGACTTCTTCGTCGGGATCGTCGTGTTGCGTTCGATCAGGCGGGTGAACACGCCACCCAGCGTTTCAATACCGAGCGACAGCGGGGTCACGTCGAGGAGGAGAACGTCCTTGACATCGCCCTGCAGAACGCCGGCCTGAATGGCGGCGCCCATGGCAACCACTTCATCCGGGTTGACGCCCTTATGTGGCTCCTTGCCGAACAACTGCTTGACGACTTCCTGTACCTTCGGCATGCGGCTCATGCCACCGACCAGAACGACTTCGTCGATCTCGGCTGCGGTAACGCCGGCATCCTTGAGGGCTGCCTTGCACGGTGCAACGGTACGCTGAACCAACTCGTCAACCAGGCTTTCGAACTTGGCGCGCGACAGCTTCATCGTCAGATGCTTCGGACCGGTAGCATCCGCCGTGATGAACGGCAGGTTGATTTCGGTCTGCTGCGACGAGGACAGTTCGATCTTGGCCTTTTCAGCAGCTTCCTTGAGGCGCTGCAGAGCCAGCTTGTCGTTCTTCAGATCGATACCCTGATCCTTCTTGAATTCAGCTGCCAGATATTCGACCAGACGCATGTCGAAGTCTTCACCGCCGAGGAAGGTGTCGCCGTTGGTCGACTTCACTTCGAAGACGCCGTCGCCGATTTCCAGAACCGAGATATCGAACGTACCGCCACCCAAGTCGTAAACGGCGATGGTCTTGCCGTCCTTCTTGTCGAGGCCGTAAGCAAGAGCTGCTGCGGTCGGCTCGTTGATGATGCGCAGAACTTCAAGACCAGCGATGCGGCCGGCATCCTTGGTTGCCTGGCGCTGCGCGTCGTTGAAGTAAGCCGGAACGGTGATGACGGCCTGTGTGACCTTTTCACCGAGATAGGATTCCGCGGTTTCCTTCATCTTCTGAAGGATCATGGCGGAGATCTGCGACGGGGAATAACCCTTGCCCTGCGCTTCGACCCATGCGTCGCCATTGTCGCCCTTGATGATGTTGTAAGGAACGAGGGCCTTGTCCTTTTCGACGAACTTGTCGTCGTAACGGCGGCCGATCAGGCGCTTGACCGCAAACAGTGTATTTTCCGGATTTGTGACGGCCTGACGCTTGGCCGGCTGGCCGGTCAGACGTTCACCATCGTCGTTGAATGCAACGATCGACGGCGTGGTGCGTGCACCTTCCGCATTCTCAATGACCTTCGCGTCCTTACCGTCCATGACGGAGACGCAGGAGTTGGTCGTTCCCAAGTCAATACCGATTACTTTAGCCATGTCGTTCTCTCCTTGCAGCGGACTGTCAGAACCCGGTCAGGCATTCATGCGACAGCCCCTAACGGGATGGTCTGTGGAATATTCGCGGCGATAGCCACGGTGATGGGGCGTATATAAGGAGCAGTGTTTCGGACTGCAAGGCATCTTGAACGGCGAAAACGCGCAAAAACAAAGCGCCGCAGGGCAAAAAGAGCGAAAGCTCAACCTGCCCCGAACGGCGGCATTTCACGTTCATACCTGATTTCTGGAGCCCGCGCACGTCAACCCGCAACGCATCTTCACTTATGTCAGAAGGTAGGAACGAAAGTGGGGATCGTCAACCGCCGGTCAGAAGATCAAATAGCGTTGTTCGACGCGTCCCTCCGGTGGTTTGTCCGACATCGGCCGGCGGTGTAAGCCCGGAGTTCGCAGCCTGGGCAGGCTGATCGAAATTCTGGTTGCCGGCTGCCTGTCTATTGGCGACGGGCGCCTGCGGAAACTCGTCCACCGCCCCATCACCGAACGTGCCGGAAATGACATCACCGACGCTCTCCGGGACTGCCGGATTGTCGTCGAATGTCGGCTGAATGCCGGTGGTCCCGAAGATCGGCGAAGGCGACAGGCCTTCGTGGGCGGCCATCATGAAATCGTGCCAGGCCTTGGCCGGAAGACCGCCGCCGGTGACCTTCTTCATCGACTTGCCGTCATCGTTGCCGAACCAGACCCCGGTGGTCAGATTGCTGGTGAAGCCGACAAACAGTGCATCACGGAAAGACTGCGTCGTGCCCGATTTACCGGCCGCCTGCCAGCCCTTCAGCTGGGCAGCCTTGCCGGTACCATGATCGATCACGCCGACCATCATCTGGTTCATCTCGCTGACAACAGCGGGATCGAGCACTCGGGGCGGATTGTCATAGGTGTTTTCATAGAGAACCTTGCCATCAGCCGTCGAAATCCGCCGGATCACATGCGGCGTCGCCTTAAAGCCGCCATTCATGAACGGGGCATAGGCCGATGTCAGTTCGACGAGGCTGACCTCGGACGTTCCAAGCGCGATTGAGGCGTTGGACTGCATTTCGGATTCGATACCGAGCCGGCGCGCCAGCTTGATGACATTCTGCGGCCCGACCTCCATCACCAGCTGTGCGGCGATAGTGTTGAGCGAATTGGCAAGCGCATTGGCAAGCGTCACCTCGCCGCGATATTTCTGATCGTAATTCTCCGGTGTCCAATTGCCGATCCTGACCGGCGCATCATTGCGGATCGACATCGGTGTTCGGCCGATTTCCATTGCGGCAGCGTAGACGAAGGGCTTGAAGGCCGAGCCCGGCTGGCGCCTGGCCTTGACGGCACGGTCGAACTGGCTTTCGGCATAGTCACGGCCACCGACCAGCGCGCGGATGGCCCCGGTGCCATCAATCGATACCAGCGCCGCCTGCGAGACATCCAGCTTCTGTCCGGATGCGTCGAGGCTTTCCGCCAGCGTTTCCTCAGCCTTCTTTTCCAGATTGAGATCGAGCGTCGTATCGACGATCAGATCCTGGCTGATCTCACCGACCATGCCCGGCAGCTGGTCCATGACCATGTCGGCGACGTAATATTGCGCACCAGACCAGAAGCTTTTCGCCTTGGTTGGTGTCTGCGACATCGCGGTCTTGATCTCGCTGTCGGTAATGAAGCCTTCCTCGCGCATGGCGCCGAGCACGACCTGGGCCCGCTCTTCCGCAGCTTTCGGATCGCGCGCCGGAGACAGCCGCGACGGTGCTTTCAAGAGCCCCGCAAGCAGCGCCGCCTCGCCGAGGTTCACATCCCGGGCGGATTTGTTGAAGTAGCGCCGCGAGGCCGCTTCGACGCCATAGGCATTGGAACCGAAGAACACCCGGTTCAGATACATCGCGAGAATCTGGTCCTTGGTGTATTTCTGCTCCAGCCAGACGGAGAGCAGCACTTCCTGCACCTTCCGCTCGAGCGTGCGCTCCGGCGAGAGGAACAGGTTCTTGGCCAGCTGCTGGGTGATTGTCGAACCGCCCTGCACCATGCGCCCGGTGGTGACATTGGTTAGCATTGCCCGCGCCAGGCCGAGCGGATCGACGCCGAAATGCGAATAGAAGCGCCGGTCCTCGATGGCGATGACCGCCTGCGGGATATAGGGCGACATATTTTCGAGCGACAGCGCCTCGCCACCGGTGGCGCCGCGATTGGCGATGATATCACCGCTGACAGACAGGATCTTGACGTTGGGCGGCCGGTCCGGAATGGCCCAAGTGGTGGCGCTTGGCATGCGCGATCCGTAATAGAGCACCAGTCCGCCGACGCCGATGGCGCCCCAGATACCGAGAACGACGCACCAATAGACCAGCGACCGGATCAGGCCGGTCAGCCCTCCCCCACCGCGCGAACCGCCGCGTTTGCGGGTTTTTCGCACGCTGGTCTTCTTCGCTCCAGGCTTGGAACCGCCGGATTTCTTGCCCCCGCCACTGACACGTTCACCGGCATTCATGCGCAGATCGCCGTCATCACGACCGCGTCCACCCTCGAAGGAAGGTTCTATCCTCTGCTCTGATGTCCGGTTTCCTGCCATGTCGGGGTGGGTCTGCTCCAGCTGGGCGTTTGGGGAGCGTGGGTGGCACATAGTCCGCAACGCACGATTTCGCACCGTGCGATGAAGTGTAAATGCGGCGATTTAAGGGGGCGTTAAATTCAAGCCGTTGAGTACCGCCGGTTTCCAGTCCTGCAACGTCGCACTTGCGAAATGTGCAAATAATCGCCATGTAATGATCTAGCACCAACTGCGGTGCCTGAAGCAATTCCATCGCTTCAGCGCGGCCAACTCAAATCCGCTCGCCAGATTTTTGGAACATGCGGCAAGCATGTCCTTAATTCTCTGACCCAGCCTGTTACCTTTTTGCTAAACCGTTTTGCGACGGAATGGCCGCTTTTGTGACGTTAATCGTTGCAGAGGCCTTAAACAACGATCCAAGGAGACCATCCATGTCGACCCCATCAGACAAGCCCTACGAACCGATCTCTTTTGCAAAGAAACACCGGATATCCGTTGAAGACGCCCGCAACATCCTCGACCAAGCCGCTGGCGATAAAAAGGCTGCCGACAAACATGCGCGGCGTGTCAGCGTTTAAATTTTGATGCCCTGTGGGCGGCACCGCTGAATTGACGTGCCGCACAACAGACTTTCCATTGTTGGGAACCATTCCACCGGCCAACTCGTTTGTTGGGCGGCAACAGGAGAACCAAGATGGCAGAAACAACCAATAACGATATTGAATCATTGCGGGCCGAAGTGGCGCGCCTTTCCAAAATCGTCAGCGCCCAGAGCGCCCAGGCCTATAGCGATGTTCGTGACCGGGCATCCAGTGTGCTTGATGCTGCAGGACCCGTGGCACGAAAAGCGGCGAGTGTCGCCCGCACCGAAGGCAGCGCCATTGCCCAAACCGCACGCGACCACCCGGCAGCAGCCGGAAGCGCGCTGACGCTTGCGCTGCTGGTCGGCGGGGCGATCGGATTTTTGCTCGGTGCCGTATCCCGGCAGGACCCTGAGCCTCCGCGCCGCCGATATTGGTAAGCGCGCTCTGGCAATTAGCAGACAGGTTCGAAGGCCCCATTATCGGGGCCTTTTTCTTGAGGCGCCGGAACTTTTTCCCCCAAATCCGGTTATCCGGACTTCAAACAGGGGATTGCCATGGGCCAGATTTATCATCTCAATTCGGAAAATGACGAGCTTCTATCTGAAGCTGAAAAGGCGTTCGATCTCTCTGCGCGCCGGCAGGCAATGCTGAGAAACCTTCGGGACGAGCCAGAAGAACCACGCCGCAAGCCTGTCCTGAAAGCCCTTGCCGGGCTGCTCATTCCTGTTTCGCACGGCCTGCAAAACTAAACCCTCATCGCGGCGGAAGAACCAATGGAAAACGACAGAGAAACCAGAATCCGGCAGCGCGCCTACCAACTTTGGCAAGACGACGGCTCACCCGAAGGCAAACATGAAGACCACTGGGCAGCGGCTGCACGCGAAATCGACGGCGGCGAGAGTCAAGGCGGAGATGCCGTCAATCCGGGCGTCGTACGTGAAGCGATCCGCGAACACACCGATGCGTTTGTTGTGGCGACCGACATGGAGGACGCAGATCAGCGCGAAAGCTCACCCGGGACGCGCGAACAGCCTTAGCCGACCCCGTCGCGAGGCCCTCCTTGAATCTCTACGATCAGTTCGCGTTGGCACGCGCAACGCGGTGGGTGGCATCATCCAGCGCATGACTCGTCTGTACGCCATCCCGCTTCATGCCCCGCACGGTGTTGGCGCATCCGGAGAGCGAAAGTAGCGCCAGACAGACAGCAGCGATCACGAACTTCGACATTCTCGGTCCTCCACTCAAAACAGCGATGAAGAGGACATGACGCTGCCATTGGATAAATCAACTGGGAGCCCGAAAAATACCGAGCACGATCATGTTGCCCGCGGATAATATCTATTGCAGAATCGAAAAAGAGTGCGTCTCCATCTTGATTTTCGCCTTATAAAACGCAATAAAAACAATGCGTCAGGCGAAAAATGAATATTAAAACTTGACTGAGAGGCCTCGATAACCTATTTGAGCTTTGGTCGATATTTGTTAGATGACTTTGGTTTTTGCGACTTGTGCGCAATCGGACGAACTTTCCTTCAGATTCGAACAAAAGCTTTTCCGTAACGCTTTGCGGGACGGTTCAACATAATTTGCTAGAGAAAGGGATCGTTATGGCCACTGGCACAGTAAAATGGTTTAACTCCACAAAGGGCTTCGGCTTCATCCAGCCGGACGACGGCAGCCAGGACGTTTTCGTACACGTTTCTGCTGTTGAGCGCGCTGGCATGCGTGGCCTCAATGACGGCCAGAAGATCAGCTTCGAGCTCGTCAAGGACCGCAAGTCCGGCAAGATGTCTGCAGACAACCTGCAGGCTGCTTAATTAAATCTGGCGCGATAATCCGCGCCGGAGAAATGCGCTTCCGCGGTTGACCACGGATGTACTGGCAGGAGTGTCGAAGCGTGTTGTGAAAGGTCGGGTTTTCCCGGCCTTTTTGTTTTTTGGGCCATGTCTTCCCAGCGCCCGGCTTGAAGCCGCGTGGTTTTTGTTTGGCGAATGTCGGGTTGCACCTTCAAATCGCCTCATCCGCATTGAAACTCCCCGTGAACAACAGGAGTTGTGTGCATGAAAGCTCTTCTCATTTCCCTTTCGACGGCTGCCATTCTGGCCGGGTCCACTCTTCACGCCAGCGCCCAGGATCAAGCGTATATCGATGACCGATCGGATGGTCCGGCTCTTGTCCGCTCGCTCTACAACGCCATCAATCGCCATGAATTCGCCCGCGCCTACAGCTATTTCAGCGCGCCTGTCGATAGCTACGAAGCGTTTGTGAAGGGTTACGAGAAGACGGTGGACGTTCAGATCCTGATCGGCTCGGTGACGCAGGAAGGGGCGGCCGGCAGTATCTATGCTCCGGTTCCTGTCGCGATCAAATCGACGGAGAAAGGCGGCAAAGAGAAGATCTTTGCAGGCTGCTACATCACCCGTATCGTCAACGCCGCCATTCAGGAGCCGCCGTTCGCGCCGCTGCATATCGAAAGCGCCGAGCTTGAAAAGGTCGCGGGGCCTCTGGAAAAAGCACTGCCAAAAGTCTGCCATACGCCCTCATAGAGGGGCACAGGCTCAGCCGCCGTTCTTTTCGCTTGTCTCGGCCCGGCGGCCAGCCAAGAATTGTCCCCGTTCGAAAATCACCACGACGGTGAGCGCGATCAGGAACGGGATGATCAGGTAGAATAGGCGGAAGATGGCAAGCCCTGCGAGAACGCCGGCCGGGTCCATTTCCGGCAGGGCAGCGATAAACACCAGTTCCAGAACGCCAAGCCCGCCCGGAGCATGGGAGAGAAGCGCTGCTGAGAACGAGGCCAAAAACACTCCGAGGATCACCATGTAACCGGGATTTCCGGCCTCGGGCAGGGCGAAATAGATGATGCCAGCAGCTGCGATCAATTCGACGGGAGCGATCAGCAATTGACGCAGCGCCAATGAGGGCTTCGGATATTCCAACCGGAACCAGCGGGTATGCAGCGGCCGGAACCCGACGAGGCTGCCAACGACATAAAGCGCAATCAGCGCCAGAATGATCAGACCGGTAGAGATAGACGCACCGATCGGCAGGAAAGTGGCAAAACGGGCGGTGATTTCGGGCTCGACCAAAAGCACGATGGCTGCAAGCATCAGCGTGCCGAGCGCGAATGTGAACGAGCAGAAGGCAACGAGAATGCCGGTCTCTCCGGCCGTCAGTCCCTTTGATCCATAGGCCCGGTAGCGCACGACAGCACCGGAAAAGACCGAGGCTCCCACCGTATGCGACAGCGCATAGGCCGTGAAGGAACACACGGTAATGAACCAGAGCGAGATTTTATGGCCGAGATGCTCGAGCGCCAGGTGATCATAGGCCGCCAGCGCCGCATAGGCGGCCAGCGTCGCGGCTCCGGCCAACAACCAGCTTTTCAGCGATACGGCTTCCAGGCTCGCCATGAAATCGGCGGCCGAGAGGCCGTGAAGCTCATGATAGAGGCCATAAAGCGAAAACACGATCGCGGCGAGCCCGATTACCGGCCAGGCAAGTTTGCGTACTGTTTTCATGAGGCGATTATTCTTGAAATCTGTAGCTGGCAAAATGTCATCTGCACGAAAAGAACACCCCCGACCGGCCCGGTCAAGGGTGCTAACCGTTAACGATGGCGCTTAAGCCGCAAGCGCGTCAAGAATCCGGATCCACGAACGGATGCCTTTGTGGAAGGACTGGAGCTCGTACTTCTCGTTCGGCGAGTGGATGCGATCATCCGACAGACCAAAGCCCACCAGCAGCGATTCCATGCCGAGCATCTTCTGGAAATCGCCGACGATCGGGATCGAGCCGCCCATGCCGATCAGAACCGCAGGGTTTGGCCATTCATCCGAAAGAGCCGATTTTGCCGTATTGAGCAGCGCGGAGTCGTAAGGCAGCTGGATCGCGGGCGAGCCACCATGCTTGTGGAATTCCACCGAGCAATCGGCCGGGATTTTCGACGTGACATAGGCGCGGAACGCATCGCGGATCTTTTCAGGGCTCTGCGCGCCAACGAGGCGGAAGGAAACCTTGGCGGACGCCCGCGCCGCAATCACTGTCTTGAAGCCCTCGCCGGTATAGCCACCCCAGATGCCGTTGACCTCGGCTGTCGGCCGGGCCCAGGTGAGCTCCATGACCGAACGGCCCTTTTCACCCGACGGGATCGAAAGACCGATTTCGCCGAGGAACTTTTCCGTCGTCATGCCCAGCGTGTCCCAGGCGGCCTTGATCTGCGTCGGCGTTTCCTCAACGCCTTCATAGAAACCATCCAATGTGACGCGGCCGGTGTCGTCGTGCAGCCCGGCGAGGATCTGCGACAGGATATGGATCGGATTGGCGGCAGCACCACCGAAATAGCCGGAATGCAGATCACGGTCGGCGGCGGTGATGACGATTTCCTCGCCGACGAGACCGCGCAGGCCAGCAGAGATCGCCGGCGTGTCCCGGTCCCACATATTGGTATCGCACACCAGCGCGTAGTCAGCCTTCAACTCGGCGGCGTTGGCCTCCAGGAACGGCTTCAGCGACGGCGAGCCGGATTCTTCCTCGCCCTCGAACAGGATAGTCACTTCGCAGGGCAACGCGCCGTTGACGTCCTTGAAAGCGCGGCAGGCCTCGACGAAGGTCAGGAGCTGGCCCTTGTCGTCAGCCGTTCCACGCCCTGTAATGACCTTGCGGCCACCGTCCAGCACCTTGATCGACGGTTCGAACGGGGCTGTGTCCCAAAGATTGAGCGGATCGACCGGCTGGACATCATAATGGCCGTAGAACAGTAAGTGCGGCGCACCGGCCTTGCCGGCCGCGTGATGGGCAACCACCATCGGATGACCGGGCGTATCGCGCACCGATGCTTCGAAACCCAGGCTCGTCAACTCGGCGACCAGCCATTCCGCCGCCTTGCGGCATTCAGCCTTGAAGGCTGGATCGGTGGAGATCGACTGGATACGGACCAGATCGAAAAGCCGTTCAAGGCTTTTTGGGAGATTGTCGTCTGCGCGCGTGAGAATGCTGGCCGTGTCTGTCATGTCCGAATCCTTCGTTGTCGGGCCGGAACCTAGACAAAGATTGGCGTCCCTTTAAGCAAAATATTTTGATGGATGGATGATCATCTTGCCGGAACGGCGAAAAGAGTCAGTTCTGCGCACCATTGGCGATCGCCATGCGCATATATTCGAGCATGAGTTCCCGCTCGAAATGGCGAAAACCCGACAGCAGGGATTGATCGGCGGCAAGTGCTGCCTCTTTCGCCTCCCCCTCCATGTCCTTGGCCTTGGCGGTCAGGAAAATCTGCTGTGCGCGCCTGTCGGTCGGATGCTTTTTCCGCAGGACCAATCCGTCCCGCTCCATCCGAGCCAGAGTATTGGCCATCGTTGCCTGCTCGATATCGAGGCGGTCAAGCAACTGCTTCTGGGTCAACCCCTCTTCGCTCCATAATTCCAGGAGAACGGGAAACTGGCCGGGTGCAAAGCCGAGTTTCTGGCCTCGCTCCTGCAAGGCGCGGGAGAAACTTTTCGCCAGAAGGCTGGACAGGTATGTTGCTGAATCCATACGGTCGAAGGCCATGTCTATGGGTACCTCTCCCCAAGCTGGAACACAAGTTACATTGCGGGCGATGGACCGGCAGGTATGACGTTTTCACGCTGATTTGACGTCTGCCGGACGTACAAACAAAAACCGCCATGGCGGAGGCGGGGCCACGGCGGTTTTTGTTATGAATTGGACAAAGGCCCGGAGAGGGGGGATAGGCCTTTGTCCTTACATCTGGCTTCGGCGGGGGACAGGCCTTTGACCAGACGACGGCGTGTTCAGGTGCCGTTGGTTATCATTTGTGGTCCCAAATGTGGCTTTTCAAGGGACTCGCCCGACCCGGCGCATTACAAATTGGTAACGTTCCTGTGAGGGCCCTCAACATTGAACTTCGGGAAATCGTTCCCCGCTTGAAACGATGGTTTCGCGGACGGAAATGACACCTCCCCGCCGTTTGTTTTTCTCGCCGGATGGCAACTGTTAGAAGCCGATCAGCCGGGCTCTAACCTGTCAGCGCCATGACCAGCCCCACCACGACCGGCCCCATCAGCGGCAGTAGAACGTTGGAGATCGCATATGTGACCGTATAGCCGATCACGGGCGTTGAGTTTCCAGCCTGGGAGACGAGCGCACTGATGGTTGGGGTGCTGCAATGCTGCCCGGCGATCACGCCGAGAAGGATCGGCGCTTCGATCTTCATCAACTTCGTGCCAACAAACAGCGAAACGAGAGCCGGAAGAAATGAAACCAGCACTCCGAGAACAGGCAGGATCAGGCCGTATTCCATAATGAGAGTGATGGCGTCAGGACCGGCACTGAGGCCTATCGCTGCGATGAATGTGGCGAGGCCAAAGTCCTTGGCAAACTCGGCCGCGGCGGGTGGCAGACCGCCACGCGTCGGATTGCGCATATTCAGCCACCCGAAGACAAGCCCGGAAATCAGCGCGCCGCCGCCGGCACCGAGCCCCAGCTCAAGCGCACCAATCTTAAGATGGAAATGCCCGATCACCAGCCCGAGTGCGAGACCTAGACCGAGGAATATGAAATCGGTACGCTCGCCGGGAGGTACGGGTTTACCGAGTTCGCGCGCGGCACGCTCGATGGCATGCTCCGGGCCGTAAAGGGTAACGATATCCCCGTGCTGCAAAACCGTACCGGACAGTGCCGGGATGTTCTGCCCCATGCGCCGAACATGGGAGATGAATATGCCACGCTGCAATTCGGCCGAGGCCATTTGCCTCAGTTGCCGGATCTGACGACCGAAAACGTCCTTTCGCACCAAGACGACGTCGCGGGTTGCGAGCGCAAAGTTTGTTCCTTGCGGAACGGGCACTTCGTCACCCAACCGATCGCGCACGGCAATCACCGCGTTGCGGCGGCCCCGGACGAACACGATGTCGTCGGGCTGCAGCAGAAGGTCTGGGGTGGTTTCAAGAATATCTCCATTGCGCTGCAGGCGTTCGATGGCAATGGCCCATCCCCGGCTTTTCTCAAAATCACCGACTGTCTGACCCGCAGCACCTCCAGCGCGATATGCGCGGCCGACGAAGGCTGGGAGGCCCTCCGCCTGCTCCTCATCGTCATCGGTCGACCCCAGTTTGCGCGCGAGTTCATGCGCTTCCTTCCGCAGATCGATCTTCAGCAACAACGGGGCAATCTGCGTTGTGAAAACCACGATTGCGATCAGCCCGAACAGATAGGTGAGGCTGTAGGCCGTTGCGATATTGGCCTGCAGTTGCTCGATCTCCGGCGTGGAAAGAGCAAGGCGGCCAATCGCCTCTGATGCCGTGCCAACAACAGCGGATTCTGTCGCGGCTCCTGCAAAAAGCCCCGACGCCGTACCGACGTCGAAATGAAAGAGAAGCACCGCGATGGCCAGGAGCGCGAGGACACAGACAACTTCGATGATTGAGAAAATACCGTAGCGCCATCCGCCGCGGATGTTGGTGAAAAACTGCGGTCCCGCCGAGAAGCCAAGTGCATAAATGAAAAGGGCGAAGGCTGCGTTCTTCAGATCAGGATCGACCCGCACCCCGAATTGGCCGATTGCCAAGGCAACAAACAGTGTTCCGCAGGTGCCTCCAAGCTGGATCGGGCCAACCCGCAGTTTGCCAATCAGAAAACCAAACGAGAGCGACAGGAACAGGGCGATGATGGGATCGGTGAGGAACGACATGAACAGATCCGGTGCTTGTGAGCGGGATTGAACAGGGGACATGCGATCAAAACTGAAAAGCTAAGCTATTAACTGGTCGGGGCCGGCACGGCTTAAATTCTAGCGCAGAGACGTCTCGGGCCTACGCCTCCAGGCCCTCCGGTTAAGGCGAGCCACCTTTTTCCATGAAGACAAGGGATAGCGCGGGTTGCAATGGCCGTCCATATCTCATTCCGGAGTGGTGGGGAATTTTACGCGACTGCTTAAGAAACTGCCGTCAGGCTGACGAAACCGCCTCTTCAACAATAGGCAGCCGCCATCAATCATTTTCGACGGAAGGCAGCTGTTCGTTCGAACCCTCCAATCGATCGACGCTGGAATATTCATCCGCAAGGAAATCCAGAAGCGCACGTACCGAGGGAAGCAGTCCCCGCCTTGATGGAAAGGCGGCGTGAATGATGCCCGTCCTTGGAGCCCAATCGGGAAGGATATCCACCAGTCTGCCTGCCTGCACGTCTTCCCTGATCATGAATGTCGGAAACTGGCAGACGCCGACGCCGCGAAGCGCTGCAAAGCGCAGGGCAATCATATCCTCGGTGACAAAGCGCGGACTGTGCCGGACGGTGGCTGATGCGCCGTTTGGACCATCGAGACACCAATCGTGCTCGGGTTTCGCCGGTTCCCAGGCAAGACTCGGCAGCATGGCAAGATCGGCAGGAACGGCGGCGCGGGACAACCCTTGCAAAAGAGCCGGGCTAGCAACCAGACGCTGGGTGCTATCCGCCAATTTGCGGATCACCAGATCGCTGTCGTCGAGCGGTGGAAAACGCACACGGATAGCGAGATCGAAACCTTCGCGGATCACATCGACCCGCCGGTTGGTACTTTCGAGCAGGACCTCCACTTTGGGATATTTGGCCATGAAACGGGCAATCATCTCGCCGAGCTGAAAATAGATCACCGACGAAGGGCAACTGATGCGCACAATGCCCTGCGGCTCGGATCGCGTGCGGTCGATCACCTCTTGCGCCGCATCAGCCTCTACCGTCATGGCGAGGCAATGACGGTAGTATTCGCGGCCGATCTCGGTCACCGCGAACTGCCGCGTCGAGCGCTGAATCAGCCGAACGCCGAGGCGCTCTTCCAGCTGGATGATGCGCCGGCTGAGTTTTGATCTGGGCACGCCGAGCTTTCGAGCGGCGGCGGCAAAGCCACCCTGTTCGATCACATCGACAAAAAACCGGAGGTCGTTGAGGTCCTGCATGGATTTTCATTGTCCTATTTTCAGGACAGAGTAACCCGAATTGCCAGTCTACTGCCATCATTGGCGCAGCAGTATTTTCTCCTCAACACAATGTTTCGCCAAACACTGCCTCAAAGGCAAGGCGACAAGGAGAAAGATCATGAGAAAGGTTCTCGGGGTTTACAGCAATCCCGCACCGCATTGGGTCGGAGACGGATTTCCGGTGCGCTCGCTGTTTTCACATGCCACGCATGGTGACCATGTCAGCCCGTTCCTGCTGCTGGATTATGCCGGTCCTGCAGAATTCGCACCTGCGACCACGCCGCGTGGTGTCGGGATCCATCCGCACCGCGGATTTGAGACCGTGACCATCGTCTATCGCGGCGAAGTCGAGCATCGGGATTCGACCGGTAGCGGCGGCATCATCGGGCCGGGTGACGTGCAGTGGATGACGGCCGCCGCCGGTATCCTGCACGAAGAGTTCCACTCGCAGGCCTTCACCAGCAAGGGCGGGACACTGGAGATGGTGCAGCTCTGGGTCAACCTGCCGGCCAAGGACAAGAATGCCGCACCGCGATATCAGAGCCTGCTCAACCGCGACATTCCTTCGGTGGAATTGCCTGGCAATGCCGGCTCTCTCCGAGTGATTGCCGGCAGCTATGACGGTCACCGCGGGCCGGCGCAGACCTTCACGCCGATCGATCTCTGGGACGTGCGGCTACACAAAGGCCGAGGTGCTTCATTGTCTCTGCCAGAGGGATATACTGCCGCTGTTGTCGTGCTGAAGGGCACGGTCGCCATCAATGACGCGACCGCCGGAGAAGCTCAATTTGTCCTCTTGGACAGAACGGGCGGCGACATAATGCTGGAAGCATCAAGCGACGCATCCGTCCTGATCCTGGGCGGCACGCCGATCGACGAGCCCGTCGTCATGCAGGGGCCGTTCGTGATGAACACCGCCGATGAGATCAGACAGGCGATGACCGATTTCCGCAGCGGCCGCTTCGGCGCGATCAGTGCAGCATAATGCCGATCTCTACGACCTAAGCCCGATACCATTTTCGCCCCTTGGGGAAAACTGCTCGCACCCCGGGCGATGAAGGCAAAGCCTTCACATCATCAAGCGAGCTTTGAACGGAAGGAAACACGCCATGACCAGCGAAACGATCCGCGATCCCGCAGGTGATCACCTGCTTACACCGCAGAATTCCGCCTTCATCATCATCGATTATCAACCGGTGCAGGTGAACTCGATCGCCTCCATGGACCGGCAACTGCTCGTCAACAACATTGCCGGTGCAGCCAAGGCCGCAGTGGCCTACGGTCTGCCGATCGTGCACTCGACCGTCAACGTCAAGACCGGCCTCAACAAGCCGCCGATCTCGCAAGTCAGCAAGGTCCTGCGCGATTATCCGACCTATGACCGCACCACCATCAACTCGTGGGAGGATGTGGAATTCAGACAGGCCGTCGAAAAGACCGGCCGCAAAAAGCTGATCATGACCGCACTTTGGACCGAAGCCTGCCTGACATTCCCGGCGCTCGATGCGCTTAAAGAAGGTTACGAAGTCTATGTTCCGATCGATGCCGTCGGCGGCACATCGGTCGCAGCGCATGAAGCCGCTCTTCGCCGCATCGAGCAGGCGGGCGGCCAGATGATCAGCGTGCCCCAGTTGTTCTGCGAGCTGCAGCGCGACTGGCAACGCTCTGCCACCGTGCCCGCCTTCATGAACCTGTTCATCGAAACCGGAGGAACCGCCGGCATCCAGTTTTCATACGACAAGGCCGACTAAACGCTGCGCGTGAACCCACCTCACATCCCCGAAAGGACATTTCCATGACAACGCCAAATACCATCGCAAACTTCAACGGCCAGAAACCGGTGATCGATGCAGATGACGCAGTGATGCTGTTGATCGACCACCAGAGCGGCCTCTTCCAGACCATCGGCGACATGCCGATGCCGGTTCTACGCAACCACGCTGCTGCGCTGGCCAAGATGGCCACACTCTGCAAGATGCCGGTGATCACCACCGCTTCCGTACCGCAAGGTCCGAACGGCCCGTTGATCCCCGAAATCCACGCCAATGCCCCGCACGCGACCTATATCGCCCGCAAAGGCGAGATCAACGCCTGGGACAATGCCGATTTTGTCGCGGCCGTGAAGGCGACGGGCCGCAAGACACTGATCATTGCGGGCACCATCACCAGCGTCTGCATGGCCTTTCCGGCAATCGCCGCCGTGCATGACGGCTACAAGGTGTTTGCGGTGATCGACGCATCTGGCACCTATTCGAAAATGGCCGAGGAGATCACGCTCGCACGTATCGTCCAGGCCGGTGTCGTACCGATGGACATGGCTGCGGTGGCCTCCGAACTGCAGAAGACCTGGCACCGCGCCGATGCGCAGGATTGGGCTGAGATCTACACCAAGATCTTCCCGGCCTATCAGCTGCTGATCGAAAGCTATGCCAGGGCTCAACAGGTCGTGACTGATCACGAGCAGCTCGACTCCCAGCGCGGCTAACCGAAAGACGCGCGGCAAGGTGCAATACCCTGTCGCGCGCCTTTGAACGATTGTCATCTGCCACGCAATTTCTACGTAAAACTTCAAGCAGCGGCGTAAAATTCCGCACCGCTCCGGAATGATATGGACGGCCATCGCGGCCCGCGCTATCCCTTGTCGCCATGAAAAAAGGTGATCATCTCTTCCTCGTCGACGGCTCCGGGTTCATTTTCCGGGCGTTCCACGCCATCCCGCCGCTCAACCGTAAATCGGATGGCCTGCCGGTCAATGCCGTCTCCGGTTTCTGCAACATGCTGTGGAAGCTTTTGACCGATGCGCGCGACACCTCCGTCGGGGTGACACCGACCCATTTCGCGGTGATTTTCGACTATTCGTCGAAGACCTTCCGCAACGAACTCTACGACCAGTACAAGGCAAACCGCACCGCGCCGCCGGAAGATCTGATCCCGCAGTTCGGACTGATCCGCCATGCGACACGCGCCTTCAACCTGCCCTGTATCGAGAAGGAAGGTTTTGAGGCCGACGACCTGATCGCCACCTACGCCCGGATGGCGGAGGCAACGGGTGCTGATGTCACGATCATCTCGTCCGACAAGGACCTGATGCAGCTCGTCACCGCCAATGTGTCGATGTACGACAGCATGAAGGACAAACAGATCTCGATCGCGGAAGTGATCGAGAAATGGGGCGTGCCGCCGGAAAAGATGATCGACCTGCAGGCTTTGACCGGCGACAGCACCGACAATGTTCCCGGCATTCCCGGCATCGGCCCGAAGACGGCAGCCCAGTTGCTGGAAGAATTCGGCGATCTCGACACGCTGCTTGCCCGCGCCGGCGAAATCAAGCAGCAGAAGCGCCGCGAAAACATCATCGCCAATACCGAGCTTGCCAAGCTTTCGCGGCAATTGGTGACGCTGAAGACCGACACGCCGATCGATGTACCGCTGGACGATTTCGAGCTGCATGCGCAGGACGGACCCAAACTCGTCGCCTTCCTGAAGACCATGGAATTCACCACGCTGACCCGCCGCGTCGCGGCTGCGACCGATACGGATGCGGATGCAGTCGATCCAGCGGCCGTTCCGGTCGAATGGGGTGCGCAGGCGCGTGGACCCGATCTCGACAAGGGCGACCTCGCCTCGCCGTCTTCTCCATCGGCCTTATCGTCTGCGAAATCATCGGCGGCCGGAAGTGCGGCCGAGGCCGCGACATCGCTTGGCGCCATCCCGGACGGCAGCCCGCTGGCTGCGACACCGCAGGCTCTGGCGCAGGCCCGCGCAGAACTTTTTGCAGCGGCCAAGATCGACCGCAGCACCTATGTGGCTATTCGAGATTTGGCGACGCTCGACGCCTGGATTGCGGCTGCCCGCGAGACCGGCATTGTCGCCTTCGACACCGAGACCACGTCGCTCGATGCGATGCAGGCGGAGCTCGTCGGTTTCTCGCTGGCCATTGCCGACAACAGCAAGAACCCGTCCGGCATCGATATCCGCGCTGCCTATGTGCCGCTGCTCCACAAGACCGGCGGCAATGACCTGTTCAGCGATGGCGTCAAGCTTGCGCCGGACCAGATCCCGGCCGCAGCCGCATTAGAGCGTTTGAAAGACCTGCTCGAGGATCCATCGGTTCTGAAGATCGCCCAGAATCTCAAATATGATTACCTGGTGATGAAGCGCCACGGCGTCAGTATTGTCGGCTTCGACGACACGATGCTGATGTCCTATGTGGTTGATGCCGGCGCCGGTACGCACGGAATGGATTCGCTGTCGGAAAAATGGCTCAACCATCAGCCGATCCCTTACAAGGACGTTGCCGGCAGCGGCAAATCTGCCGTCACCTTCGATTATGTCGATATCGACAAGGCGACCGCCTACGCGGCAGAAGATGCCGACGTGACGCTGAGGCTCTGGCAGGTGCTGAAGCCGCGTCTGGCCGCCAAGAACCTCAATACCGTCTATGAGCGGCTGGAGCGGCCGCTGGTGCCGGTGCTGGCCCGCATGGAAGAACGTGGCATCACCATCGACCGGCAGATCCTGTCGCGGCTGTCGGGCGAGCTGGCGCAGGGTGCCGCCGGTCTCGAACACGAAATCTATGGGCTGGTCGGCGAAAGCTTCAATATTGGTTCGCCGAAACAGCTGGGCGATATCCTGTTCGGCCGCCTTGGCCTGCCCGGCGGCGCCAAGACCAAGACCGGGCAGTGGTCGACCTCGGCGCAGGTGCTTGAAGAACTTGCCCTGGAAGGCCACGAACTGCCGCGCAAGATCGTCGACTGGCGGCAGCTGACCAAGCTCAAGTCCACCTATACCGACGCCCTGCCCGGCTTCGTGCACCCGGAGACAAAGCGCGTCCACACCTCCTATGCGCTGGCCGCCACAACCACGGGACGCCTCTCCTCTTCCGAGCCGAATCTGCAGAACATTCCGGTGCGCACCACTGAGGGCCGCAAGATCCGTACGGCGTTCATCTCGACGCCGGGGCACAAGCTGGTTTCGGCCGACTACAGCCAGATCGAACTGCGCGTACTTGCCCATGTCGCCGAGATTCCGCAGCTGAAACAGGCCTTCTCCGATGGCATCGACATTCATGCGATGACGGCATCAGAAATGTTCGGCGTGCCGGTCGAAGGCATGCCGAGCGAAATCCGACGCCGGGCCAAGGCAATCAACTTCGGCATCATCTACGGCATCTCCGCCTTCGGCCTTGCCAACCAGCTGTCGATCGAACGCTCGGAAGCCGGCGACTACATCAAGAAATACTTCGAGCGCTTCCCCGGCATCCGCGACTACATGGAAAGCACCAAGGCTTTTGCCCGCGAAAACGGCTATGTCGAAACCATCTTCGGCCGCCGGGCGCACTATCCGGACATCCGCTCGTCCAATCCCTCGCACCGTGCCTTCAACGAACGCGCGGCGATCAACGCGCCGATCCAGGGTTCGGCCGCCGATATCATCCGCCGCGCAATGGTGAAGATGGAGCCCGCGTTGGAACAGGCTGGCCTGTCGCAGCGCGCCCGCATGCTGCTGCAGGTGCATGACGAATTGATCTTCGAGGTCGAGGATGCCGATGTCGAGCGGACCATCCCGCTGGTCGTCTCAGTCATGGAAAACGCGGCCATGCCGGCGCTCGACATGAGGGTGCCGCTGAAGGTCGATGCACGGGCTGCCCATAACTGGGATGAGGCACACTGACGCGCGCAGAACGTCAGGACAAGAGCTTCCGCTTCAGCAGCGCTTCAAGCCAGTCGGCGAAAACCTGAAGGCGGCGGGAGAGATGCTGGCGGTGCGGGTAGAGCAACGTCATCGGCATGGGTGCAGCCCGATAATCCGGCATCACCTCGACGAGTTCACCGGCGTCGAGGTGGTGTTGGACGTCATAGGCCGGAATGTGGATCAGGCCGAGCCCGGCAAGGCAGCAGGCAATGTAGGCCTCGGCACCGTTGACACTGACGCGGCCCTGCATCGGCCTGCTACGCAGGGCACCATTCTCCACCCATTCCCAATCCTCGAGGCGCCCGCTTGAAGGCGACGCATAGTTCACGACGTAATGCCTGCTGAGATCAGCCGGCTTTTCGGGAATACCATTGCGTTCCAGGTAGGCGGTGCTCGCCACATTGATCAGCGCCAACTCTCCAATGGGGCGGGCAATCAATCCGGAATCGATCAACGGCCCGACGCGCAACACGCAGTCGATACTGCCCTCGATGAGGTTGACGGCCCTGTCGGTAACACCGAGATCGATGTTGATTTGCGGAAAGCGCTCAAGGAAATCGGGCAACGCTGGAGCGAGGATCAGGCGCCCGATGCGGCCAGGCACATCGACCCTGAGAACTCCCGAAAGCTGTGCCTCCGTCCGCCGGAAAAGGCTTTCCGTTTCTGCCACATCATCGATGAGGCGCACGCAGCGTTCGTAGAACGCAGCACCGTCCTGGGTCGGCGCCACCTTGCGCGTCGTGCGGTGAAGGAGGCGTGCGCCCACCCGGTTTTCCAGTTCCTGCACAGCCGCCGAGACTGAGGAGCGTGGCAGACCCAACGTGTCACCTGCCCGAGTAAAGCTTGAACACTCCACAACGCGTGCGAAGATGCGGAACAAGTCGATACGGTCCAAGGCAGATCTCCCATTGTCCATCATTTCTGACAAATGATGTCAGAATAACCACCTTTATCTACAGTTCCAAGACGATATCCTTCAAGCCAGACAGCAACTGTAGACGCAGCCGCACATCAGGACAGGAGACCGACGCATGACAGATCACAGCATCAAGGGCAAAACCGTCATCATTGCAGGCGGTGCAAAAAATCTTGGTGGGCTCATAGCGCGCGATCTCGCGCAACACGGCGCCAAAGCCATCGCAATTCACTATAATAGCGAGGGGACGAAGGCCGAAGCGGAGAAAACCTTGGCTGCCGTAAGAGCGGCCGGTGCCGAGGCCTTCGCCTTCCAGAGGGACCTGACAACAGCGACGGCGATGGAGAAACTATTCGCTGATGCCACCGCTGCCATAGGGCGTCCGGACATCGCCATCAATACGGTCGGCAAAGTACTGAAAAAGCCGATCGCCGAGATTTCGGAGACAGAATATGACGAGATGAGCGCCATCAACGCCAAGTCCGCCTTTTTCTTTCTCAAGGAAGCAGGCAAGCACCTCAACGACAACGGCAAGATCTGCACGCTTGTGACGTCGCTGCTGGGAGCCTTCACCCCCTTCTATGCGGCCTACGCCGGCACCAAAGCGCCGGTCGAACATTTCACCCGCGCAGCTTCGAAGGAGTTTGGTGCGCGCGGGATTTCCGTCACCGCCATCGGACCAGGCCCGATGGACACGCCATTCTTCTACCCGGCCGAGGGCGAAGACGCGGTTGCCTATCATAGATCAGCGGCGGCATTGTCTAATTTCTCCAAGACCGGCCTCACTGACATCCAGGACATTGTTCCCTACATTCGCTTCATGGTCTCGGAAGGTTGGTGGATGACCGGCCAGACCATTCTGGTCAACGGCGGCTACACGACAAAATGATATCGTGTTCACTCCAGCCGGCGGCAAGGCACCGGCTGGAGTGGCGCGTCTGGAAATTGACCTATGTGGTTATTGTGACGACGTTCGAAATCTGACGAAAGCTGTCGAACAGGCGTTTCAGCCCTTCCTTGCCTTCCGTTGCCAGATCGAAGCGGCGGCCGAACAGCAGCCATTCGTAGCAAAGGCCTTCCATCATCCAGCGCAATGCCTTGGTCGCGGATTGCGGTGTCCAATTTCCGTTGAGAAAACCTTCGCTCCGGGCACGGTCAAAGGCACTGTCGAGCATGACTGTATGCCGGTCATCGACCTCCTGCTGCTTTTCCAGAACCGGCAGCAGGTCGTCGCTATAGGCGCAGCGCAGGAGAATGGTGAAGATACGCTGGCGATGCTCGTCGGCCGCCAGGTCGTCGAGCCAGTCTCCGGCCGACTTCTCCAGATAACAGAGTACATTGGCGCCCGGCTGCTCGATATCCCGGGCGATCATATCTTCCAGCGGCAAGTTGACGGTATTGTAGAGCTCGAGGAAAAGATCGGTCTTGTTGGAAAAATGCCAGTAGATGGCGCCGCGCGTTACGCCGGCGGCCTTGGCGACATCGTCGAGCGACGCGGTCGACACGCCTTTCTCGAAGAAAACCCGCTCTGCTGCGCTCAGAATGCTGCTGCGGGTCTCTTCCGCTTCGGCTTTTGTTCTGCGCATGACGCCTCCTCACCCTGGAAAAGGCCCGCCTTGACGGCGGGCCGCTTCCATTATTCTGCCGGCGTAACGGCTGTTTCGGCACCGATCGGCTTCAACGTCGTTCTCCGGAACAACTTCATGACGAACACGAAGAAGACGGGAACAAAGAAGATCGCCAGCACCGTCGCCGAGATCATGCCACCCATGACGCCGGTACCGATGGCACGCTGGCTGCCCGAGCTCGCACCCGTGGCAATCGCCAGCGGCAGCACGCCCAGCGTGAAGGCCAGCGAGGTCATCAGGATCGGGCGGAAGCGCAGATGCGCCGCCTCAATAGTGGCATCCAGCAACGGTTTTCCTGCCTCCATCTGTTCCTTGGCGAACTCGATGATCAGGATGGCGTTCTTCGCCGATAGCCCAATGATCGCGATCAGGCCGACCTTGAAGTACACGTCGTTTGGCATGTCGCGCAGGGTCACGGCCAGAACTGCGCCGATGACGCCGAGCGGCACCACCATCATCACGGAGACCGGAATGCTCCAGCTTTCATAGAGAGCGGCAAGGCACAGGAAGATCAGCAGGCATGACAGCGCCACAAGAAGCGGTGCCTGGGTGCCCGATGCGATTTCTTCCCGTGACTGACCCGTCCACTCATAGCCGAAGCCTGGCGGAAGCTGCGCAAAGAGACTTTCCATCTCGGCAATCGCCTCACCAGAGGAATAGCCGGCATTGGCCTGGCCGCTGATCGGCACAGACGGATAGCCATTATAGCCGACCGTCTGGGTTGGGCCGCTTGTCCACTCGATGCTGGCGAAGGCGGACAACGGCACCATGCCGCCATTTGAGTTGCGAACATTGAGCTTCAGAAGGTCGGCCGTCTGCATACGCCTGTTCTCGTCAGCCTGCACCGTCACACGCTGCAGACGTCCGGCATTCGGGAAGTCGTTGACATAGGACGAACCGAGATTGGTCGAGATCGTCGAGTTGATATCAGCGAAGGCAACACCGAATGTATTGGCCTTTTCACGGTCGATAAGGAGGTTGACCTGTGCCGCATCCGGCAGGCCGTCAACACGAACGCCCGAGATGACCTTGCTTTGCGACGCAAGCGTCAGGAGCTGGTCACGCGCTGCTGCAAGTGCTGCAGCCCCCTGTCCGCCACGATCCTGCAGACGGAACTCGAAGCCGTTGGAGGTACCGAGACCCTGGATCGGTGGTGGCGACAGCGCAAAGCTGATCGCATCCTTGATCTGGGACATGGCGCCCGATGCCCGGCCGGCGATGACCGAGGCGACATCGTTCGGTCCACGCTCCGACCAGTCCTTCAGTGTCACGAAGGCAAGACCGGCATTCTGACCGGTACCGGAGAACGAGAAACCGCTGATGGCGATGATACGTTCAACAGCCGGTTCCTTGCTGAAGATCGCTTCCGTCTGTTCGATCACCTCGGTTGTGCGGTTTCCCGTTGCTTCTGACGGCAGCTGCATGCTGACGATCACGAAGCCCTGGTCTTCATCCGGAAGGAAGGAGGACGGCAACTGCATGAACAGATAGACGAGCCCACCGAGCAGCACGACATAGATCAGCATGAAGCGCCCTGTGCGCGTCACCATGCTGGCAACCCAGCCGCTATAACCGTGCGAGGCTTTGTCGAAGCCACGGTTGAACAGGCCGAAGAAGCCGCGCTTGGTGTGATGATGACCCTTTGGAACCTGCTTGAGGAAGCTGGCGCACAGTGCCGGCGTCAGCGTCAGAGCGAGCAATGCCGAGAACAGGATGGAAACCACCATGGTCAGCGAGAACTGCTGGTAGATGACGCCAACGGCGCCGGGGAAGAAAGCCATCGGAATGAACACGGCGGACAGAACCAGCGTGATGCCGATAACGGCACCGGTAATCTGCTTCATTGCCTTGCGGGTTGCTTCCTTCGGCGTCAGCCCTTCCTCGGACATGATGCGTTCGACGTTCTCGACGACGATGATCGCATCGTCGACGAGAATACCGATGGCGAGCACCATCCCGAACATTGTCAGCACGTTGATCGAGAAACCCATGGCAAGCATGGCCGCACAGGTGCCCAACAGCGCGACAGGCACGACAAGCGTCGGAATGATGGTGTAGCGGATGTTCTGCAGGAACAGGAACATCACCAGGAACACCAGCGCCACAGCTTCGAGCAGCGTATGGAGAACCTTTTCGATCGAGATCGCCACGAACGGCGATGTATCGTAAGGAATGGAGTACTCCACGCCTGGCGGGAAGAAGGTGGCTAGTTCGTCCATGCGTGCCTTGATGGCCGTGGAGGTGGCAAGTGCATTACCCGTCGGCGTCAGCTGTACGCCGATAGCGGCGGACGGCTTGCCGTTCAGGCGTGTCGAGAAGCTATAATCCTGACCGCCGATCTCAATGCGTGCGACATCGCGCAGGCGGACGGCGGAGCCGTTAACATTGGCCCGCAGGATAATCGCCCCGAACTCTTCAGCAGACGTGAGCTGGCCCTTGATGAGGACAGGGGCACTGATCTGCTGGGTGATCGGATTTGGCTGGGCGCCGATGCTGCCGGATGCGACCTGGGCATTCTGTGCGGCGATTGCCGTATTGATGTCGCCGGCCGTCAGGTTGAGGCCACGCATCTTGTCCGGATCGAGCCAGATACGCATGGCGCGCTCGGTGGCAAACATCTGTGCCCGGCCGACGCCTTCGACACGCTGGATTTCGTTGAGAACGTTGCGGCTGAGGTAGTCGCCCAGCGAGACCGCATCCATGGACCCGTCTGTGGACGTGAGCGCGAGGATCATCAGGAAGCCGGAGCCGGCCTCTTCGACCTCGATGCCCTGTTGGCGCACGGAATCGGGCAGTCGAGCCTCGACGCGGCGAACGCGGTTCTGAACGTCGATCGACGCATCGCCGGAATCAGTGCCCGGAGCGAAGGTCACGTTGATCGATACACTACCGGCGGCGCTGGACGTGGACGAGAAGTACTGCATGCCCTCGATGCCGTTCAGCTCATTCTCGATGAGCCGCGTCACACTCTGATAGGTCTCTTCCGACGACGCGCCGGGATAGCTGGTGTTGATGGAGATCTGTGGCGGCGCAACGTTCGGATACTGCGAAATCGGCAGCAGCGGCAACGCGATGATACCGGAGATCATGATGAAAAGCGCGACGACCCAGGCAAAGATCGGCCGGTCGATAAAGAAACTAGGCATGGATCAGATCCTCACTTCGCCTGTTCGGCGGGCTTGGCGTCTTCCGCTGGCTTGGCGGCAGCGCCGTCCGTACCCGTCTTTTCAGCAGCAGGCTTCGCGTCCGCCGGTTTTGCATCGGCAGACTGCGCTTCGGCTGCGGGCTTGGCATCGGCAGGCTTCCAGTCCGTCGGTTCAACGGGTGCACCTGGGCGAACCTTCTGGAAACCTTCGACAATGACCTTCTCACCGGCCTTCAGGCCGTCGCGGATGATCCACCGATCGCCAAGAACGTGACCGGCAGACACGGTGCGCAGTTCGGCCGTCTTGTCGTCCTTGACCACATAGACCTGCGCATTGCCCGACGTATCGCGCTGCACGGCCTGGGTCGGCACGGCGATGGCATTCTTTTCGACGCCCTGCTCGACCAGTACGCGGACGTACATGCCAGGCAAGAGATCGCCGTCCGGATTGGGGAATTCGCCACGTAACGTTACCTGGCCAGTCGTCTCATCGACGGCTGCTTCCGAGAACAGCAGCTTTCCGGCATGCGGATAGGCGCTGCCGTCATCCATGAGCAGATTGACCTTGGCTTCGTTCTTGTCGCCGGCCAACGCGCCATCCTGCAGCGCCTTGCGCAGGCGGATAAGGTCGGTCGCGGACTGGGTAAAGTCGGCGTAGACAGGATCGAGCTGCTGGATCGTCGCCAGATTTTCCGAGCCATTAGCGCTGACCAGCGCACCTTCGGTAATCAGCGCACGGCCGATACGGCCGCTGATCGGGGCCGTCACATTGGTATATTGCAGATTGAGCTGGGCGCTCGCGAGGCCCGCCTCTGCAATCGCTACATCGGCATCGGCCTGCGCCAACTGTGCGATCGCATCATCGTAGGTTTGGCCGGTGGCAACACCGGACTTCTTCAACTGCTCCTGGCGATCAGCCGCCTGCTTGGCCTGCAGCTGAACGGCTTTGGCGCGGCGCAGCGTACCTTCCGCACTTTCGACCTGCACCTGGAAGGAGGCTGGATCGATCCGGTAAAGCACGTCGCCGGCGTTCACATGCGAGCCCTGCTCGAACACCCGCTCGATGACGATGCCGGTGGCGCGTGGGCGCACTTCCGAGATGCGGGTCGCAGCGATACGCCCTGGCAGATCGTTGGTGATCGGCAGAGATTCAGTCTTCGTTGTGATCACCGAGACCTGCGGCGGCGGGTAGGACGGAGCCGCCTGCTTCTCGCTGTCTTCCTTCTGGCATCCTGAAATAATCATCAGGGCAGCCGCTGTTGCAGCCAATATCGGTCGGTTCATCCGCATCTTTGGTTCCATACGCAAAGTCCAGCCGCACGGCCGATCGTCTTTTTTCAAAGAGATCAGCTGCTGCTGGAAGTTCATGAAAATCAATGTGATACGAAGGATTTCCGGGATAGAACAACCGACGCATCAATTATACAAACAGATACGTATGTTAAAACCGGAGGCAGCGCAAGCCGATGATGCAGCGCACAATGAAACGTTACCGAACGACAACTTTCGTCAACGTTCGGATACAATTCCGTTTCAGGATCAGCGTAAAACCCGGTCGTCGGCGCCAAAGCGATGCATCGCAGCCTTGTCCGGGCTCGCATAGACAATGTCATCGACGTCGTATTTGTGCTCACCGAACAGGCGAACCGTCAGCAAGCCGGTGACCTCGGTTTCCAGATAGAGGATCGTGTCGGCGCCAAGATGCTCGACATGGATGACCTTGGCCTTCCAGTCGCCATTGTCGCGCGAGAGCGTGATGTGTTCCGGCCGGATGCCTACAGTTTTGGCCTGTGCATCGCCAAGCTTGCTGGCTTCGATGAGGTTCATCTGCGGCGATCCAATGAAACCGGCGACGAAGGTGTTTGCCGGCTTGTTGTAAAGCTCCATCGGCGAACCGATCTGTTCGATCTGGCCGGCATTGAGGACGACAATCTTGTCGGCAAGCGTCATCGCCTCGACCTGATCATGCGTCACATAGATCATCGTTGCCTTCAGGCTGCGATGCAGCCGGGCGATCTCGAGACGCGTGTTGACGCGCAGGGCTGCATCGAGATTGGACAGCGGCTCATCGAACAGGAACAGTTTTGGTTCGCGCACGATGGCGCGGCCGATGGCGACGCGCTGGCGCTGGCCGCCGGACAGTTCGGCCGGGCGGCGGGCAAGGTAAGGCTCCAGCGACAGCATGCCGGATGCCTTGGCAACCTTGGCATCGACCTCTGCCTTCGGCGCGCCCATCTGCTTCAGGCCAAGGCCCATATTGTCCTTCACCGTCAGGTGCGGGTAGAGCGCGTAGGACTGGAACACCATGGCGATGCCACGCTTGGCGGGTGGCGTGTTGACCACTTCCTGCCCATCGATCTGGACGCTGCCGGAGGTCGCGTCTTCAAGACCGGCGATGACGCGCAAAAGGGTCGACTTGCCGCAGCCGGATGGCCCGACGAAGATGACGAACTCGCCATCCTTCACTTCGAGGTCGATGCCCTTGAGAACTTCGTGATTGCCGAA
Source organism: Pararhizobium sp. (assembly GCF_965279435.1). Taxonomy (NCBI): domain Bacteria; kingdom Pseudomonadati; phylum Pseudomonadota; class Alphaproteobacteria; order Hyphomicrobiales; family Rhizobiaceae; genus Pararhizobium; species Pararhizobium sp. Next base: position 1,460,068 of record NZ_CBDIHY010000003.1, on the reverse strand, counting down.
GGCCTTGCGGATGGATTTCAGTTGAAGTGATCCCACGTGAGGCGCCCTTTTTTCGTTGTCGCATATGCCTTTCGTCCCGCTGACAGGCAGCGGAACGGGACATGCTTCGTTATAGTTTTACCGGTTGGCCGGTCCGCACGCTCTCATCGGCCGCAAGGCAGATGCGCAGCGACTGGACGGCATCATCCATGTGTCGTTCGAGATTGATGTTTTCGGTGATGGCTTTCAGTACATAGGCTTGTTCGAGATCACAGAGTTCCTGGTGTCCCGGCTCGCCATCCATCTTCAGGTCTTCGTCCTTGTGAACGAACTTCCCATCGGCACCGGTTTCGGCCTTGTGAACGCGAATGACGGCAGTCTTCGTGTGCGTGTCGATATCATCGGACTTGGCATTCGGATCCATGACGATCGAAACCGAACCATTGGGCGACATCACATCCTTCACGAAGAAGGCGGTCTCCGAAATCATCGGCCCCCAGGCGGCTTCGTACCAGCCGAGCGAACCATCTTCGTAGAGCACCTGCAGATGGCCGTAGTTATACATTGTCGGCGCAATCTCATTCGACAGGCGCAGCCCCATGCCCCGCACTTCGACGGCCTTGGCATCGGTGATCTGACACATGACATCGACATAGTGCACGCCGCAATCGACGATCGGTGGCGTGGTTTCCATCAGCGACTTGTGCGTCATCCATGTGGGACCGCTCGACTGCTGATTAAGGTTCATGCGGAAGACATAAGGGCCGCCGAGCTTGCGGGCCTCTGCGATTAGTCTGATCCAGGACGGATGGTGGCGCAGGATATAGCCGACCACCAATTTCTTGCCGGCTTTCTTTGCTGCTGCCACGACACGCTCGGCATCGGCCACCGTCGTTGCCAGCGGCTTTTCGATGAAGACGTCGCAGCCTGCCTCGAAGGCCATGACGGCATAGTCGGCATGGCTGTCGGAATAGGTGCAGATGGAGCAGAGATCCGGCTTCAACTCTTTCAGAGCCGCCGCAAAATCCGGATAGATCGTATAGCCGCCAAGTTCCGGCGCCAGTACCGGCTTTGAGCGATTGACGAGGCCGACGATCTCGAAGCCGGGATTGTTGTGATAGGCCAGCGCATGGCTGCGGCCCATATTGCCGAGACCGGCGACGAGGACGCGAACGGGTTTGCTCATTACTTGACTGCTCCTGCGGTAATGCCGCGGATCAGCTGCCGCGAGAAGATGACGTAGAGAATAAGGACCGGGAAAATCGCCAGCGACAGGGCTGCGAGAACAGCGTTCCAGTTGGTAACGAACTGGCCGATGAATACCTGCGAGCCGAGCGTGACAGTTTTGGTGGCTTCGCCGGGAGCGAGGATCAGAGGGAACCAGAGGTCATTCCAGATCGGGATCATCGTGAAGACGGCAACGGTTGCCATGGCTGGACGAACCAGAGGCAGGACAAGCCGGAAGAAGATCGCATATTCCGACAGGCCATCGATGCGGCCGGCATTCTTCAGGTCATCCGAGACCGAGCGCATAAACTCCGACAGGATGAAGATCGCAAGCGGCAAGCCTTGAGCGGTGTAGACGAGGATCAGCGCCGTCAGTGTGTTGACCAGGCCGACGGCGACCATGCCCTGCAGGATGGCGACGGTGCCCAGCCGAATCGGGATCATGATGCCGATGGCGAGATAGAGCCCCAGCAGCGTATTGCCACGGAAGCGATACTCCGACAGCGCGAAGGCCGCCATGGCGCCGAACAGCAGCGCAAAGAAGATCGAGACGACCGTAACGATCAGGCTGTTCTGGAAATAGCCGATGAAATCGCCCTGTTTCAGCACCGTCGTGTAACCGATCAGGCTGAACGTCTCTGCCGTCGGCAAAGCCAGCGGCGTGCGGAAGATCGCGCTCTTGTCTTTCAGCGAATTCATGATCGTCAGGACGACCGGAAACAGCGCGATGACGGTATAGCCAGCGAGTGCCAGGTGAACGAAGCCGGAGCGCAACGGCGAGATGCGTGCTTTTGACATGATCCGTTCCCCTTAGAACTGGTAGCGGCGAACGCGCCGCTGAATGCCGAAGAGATACAGCGACACGCCGGCAAGGATGATCAGGAACATGACGGTGGCGATGGTCGCGCCCATCGAACGGTCACCGAGCTGCAGCTGGAAGCCGAAGAAGGTGCGGTAGAGCAAGGTGCCAAGAATGTCGGTCGCCCCATCAGGCCCTGCAAGCGCGCCCTGCACGGTGTAGATCAAGTCGAACGCATTGAAGTTGCCGACAAAGGTCAGGATCGAGACCATACCGATCGCGGGCAGGATCAGAGGCAGCTTGATCTTCCAGAACTGGCTCCGGCCGGTGATACCGTCGCATTCGGCGGCTTCAATCACTTCGTCCGGGATACTGAGAAGCGCGGCATAGATCAGCATCATCGGAATGCCGACATTCTGCCAGACGGAGATCAGCGAGACCGTGATTAGAGCCGAGCCAGGCTTGCCGAGCCAGGGTCCGAAGAAAGCCTTCAGTCCGACAAGGTCCATGAAGAACGGTGTAATGCCCCAGATCGGCGACAGGATCAGTTTCCAGATGAAACCGACGATGACGAAGGACAGGATCGTCGGCATGAAAATTGCCGTGCGATAGAAGGTGGCAAGCCGGAGCTTGGGGATCGACAGCATGGCGGCGAGCAAAATGCCGAGCGGATTCTGTACCAGCATATGGATGGCGAAGAAGATGAAATTGTTCTTCAGCGCCCGCCAGAAATCGGCGGCCCAGCGCTCGTCTCCGAACAAGATCTGAAAGTTGGCAAGGCCGACAAAGGTGGAGTGGCCGTCAACCGTGTTGAACAGCGACAAGCGCAGCGTTTCGATCAGCGGCAGGATCATCACAGCGGAATAGACGATGAAGGCTGGCAACAGGAAAACAAGGATGTGCCAGCGTCTCGGCCGCGCCGAAATTTGTATGCTGTCCTCAGACGATATGGCGCTGCTCATGGCTTCTGCCGCTCCGACCCGTTTTTCGTCAATGGCCGCGATATGCGGCAAGGCCTGCGCTGCCGGTCCCCGCCGCGCATGCCATCACCAGCAAGCCCGAAGGCGCTGGCTGGATGTGATTTCAGATTACATGTTTTAGGCTGGACGCCTTGCTTTTTCGCATCAGAACGTCCGGCATTTTCATTGCCCCTCATCTGCCCACCCTACTTGAAAGAAAGGGGCACCTTCTCCCCGCAAACGGGGAGAAGGGACAAGTGGCAGGTTCTAGCAATCCCCTCCCGATTGGGACGGTTCAGGACGAGGAGCAGTTGCGCCTCGATCCTGATTGCAGACCCGATTTACTTGGCAGGCTTGTACCAGCTGTCGAGGCCCTTCTGCAGCTTTTCGGCAGCAACTTCCGGCGTATCCGTACCGTTGATGACGTTGGCCGATTCGACCCAGGTCTCGTTCTCGAGGTTCGGAGTGCCACGCGACAGGATCTGGTAGGTCGAGCGGATGGTCGGCTTGCACTTTTCGCGCCAGGAAACGAATTCCTGTGCGAGCGGGTCAGCCATCTTTACCGGTGTCGAGTTCAGGCTGAAGAAGCCTGGCAGCGAGTTGGCATAGATATCGGCGAATTCCGGAGAAGCGATCCAGGTGAGAAGCTTCTTGGCTTCTTCCGGGTGTGCGCTCTTGGCATTCAGGCCAACGCCGATGTCGTTGTGGTCGGAGATGTAGCAAGCGTCGCCTGCAGCCTTAACCGGCGGCGGGAAAGCACCCATCTTGAACTGGGCCTGCGTGTTGAACAGGCCGATTTCCCACGAGCCAGCCGGGTAGATGGCGGCGCGGCCGAGCGTGAACAGGTTCTGGCTGTCCGGATATGTCTGGGCTTCGAAACCGTCGCCGAGGTAATCCTTCCACTTGGCAAGAACCTTGTAGGGCTCGACCCAATCGGCGTCGGTCAGCTTCTGCTCGCCCTTGATCAGAGCGGCGCGGCCTTCTTCACCCTTCCAGTAGGTCGGGCCGATGTTCTGGTAGCCCATGGTGGCAGCTTCCCAGAGATCCTTCGTGCCCATTGCGAGCGGGATGTAGGTGCCGTCAGCCTTGATCTTGTCGAGGGCCGCGAAGAATTCGGCTTCCGTTGCCGGGATCGCGATGCCGAGCTTGTCGAAGGCATCCTTGTTGTAGATGAAGCCGTGGATAACCGAGGCCATCGGGACGCAGAAAGCGGCCGAGCCATCGTCCGTCGTCCAGGCGGACTTGGCGACCGGCGAGAAGTTCTCCATGCCGGCGAGACCCGTCAGGTCAGCCAGGTGCTTCTTGTTGTAAAGTTCGAGCGAGGCATCGAACGGACGGCATGTGACGAGGTCACCAGCGGAACCAGCATCGAGCTTGGCATTCAGCGCTGCGTTATACTCGGTCGGCGCGGTCGGGGCGAAGACGACCTTGATGCCCGGGTTCTTGGCCTCGAAAGCTGGGATCAGCTTTTCCTGCCAGATGGTCAGGTCGTCGTTGCGCCAGCTTTCGATCGTCAGCGTGACATCTTCTGCATGCGCCAGCCCGGCGGAGCCGAGAATGCTGGACGCAAGCAGCAAGCCTTTCAAGGTAGTGCGGGTCATTACGTTCTCCCTCATTGTGCGCCATTTTTGGCGCGGTTTTAAAACCCTTGGACTCAATGTGCCGCGATAGCAGACAGCGCGCGGCGCAAGTTTTGACCAGCTTCGGTCAGTGCTGCTTCCGCAGCCGCCACATCTTTTGCCCCAGAGCTAAGAAGAATGGCGATCTTTACCGAACCCGATGATGTGGTGAGATGGCGGCCAGCTTCCGTGGCGCCGATCCCGGCAATATCGGAAACAATGCGAATGGCACGGCCACGAAGTTTCGCATTGTCAGCTTTCAGATTGACCATATGTCCGTCGTAGACATGGCCGAGTTGAATGCCGACAAGCGTGGAAAACATGTTGAAGGCGATCTTCTGCGCCGTGGCTGCACCCATGCGGGTCGATCCGGAGATAACTTCGGGCGGCGTCTGCAACAGAATGGCGACTTCGGCATTCTGAAAAAGCACAGCACCGGGATTGTTCGCCATGGCGATAACCCGGGCACCGCGTTCACGGGCTTCATCGGCCGCAGCCAGCGCATAGGGTGTCGAGCCGCTTGCCGATACCGAGATCAGACAATCGCCGGCACCTATACCGGCATCGCGCACATCCTTGCGCGCCAGCTCCATATCGTCCTCATAGCCACCAGCAAGATCCGTGAGGCTCGCGGCACCGCCGGCGAGAAGCACCACGACCTTGTCGAGCGCAATTCCATAGGTACCGGGCAATTCCAGCGCGTCGGTCATCGCCATCAGGCCCGAACTACCGGCACCGGCATAGGCGAGGCGCCCGCCGCCGGCGAGTGCTTCGGCAGCAATCTGCGCGGCAGCCGCAATGGACTCGATAGCAGAATCAACAACCTTCGCCGCAGCCTGCTGGCCAGACGCAAGCAAACGCAGCGCAAGCGCCGGATGCTTCACATCCAGTCCCATCGCCTTGTCGTGACGCTCCTCGGTTTTCACTGACGGCATGCGCTCAATCTCCCTCTCCCCAAATTAATGCCAAAAAAATACCAATTGTCTAGGAAAAATTAAGTTCTGGTTGAAGAAAATTTCGAATTTCGAAAATAATTTATATATTTCAGAATGTTAATCGATAATTCCAATTAAAGACCAAAATGCTCTTGGTAAATGGTATTTTTTTGGTATCCTTTTTTCCGGAGGTATCCATGCCACATTACATTCTGGGAATTGACGGCGGAGGCACGAGCTGCCGTGCGGCTGTAGCGGGCGCCGATGGGCGTATCCTCGGGCGCGGCAAAAGCGGCGCTGCCAACATCCTGACCGATCCCGACAATGCCCTGATCCATATTGTCGGTGCAGCAACAGCTGCATTCGAGGAGGCAAACATTCCCCCTTCCGAAATCGCTTCGGCTTGCGCCCTGGTCGGCGTTGCCGGTAGCAATGTCGGCGATGCGGTGCATTATGTGAAAGAACACCTGCCGTTCGCAAAGGCCGACATCGAATCCGACGGGCTGATCGCACTGCAGGGTGCGCTTGGCGATAGCGACGGCGCAGTTGCGATCCTCGGCACCGGTTCGATCTATATCTCCCGGCAGGGAGACCAGGTCCGCTATATTGGCGGATGGGGTTTCCAGATCGGCGATCTCGGTAGCGGCGCCCGGCTCGGCCACGCGCTGCTGCAGGAAAGCGTTCTTGCCTTCGACCGGATTCATCCATCGTCGCCGTTGACCGACGCCGTCATGGCGGAGTTCAACAACGATCCGCGCGAGGCCGTGGAATTTGCGCGCGCCGCACGGCCCGGCGAATTCGGCCGCTTTGCGCCCAAGGTTTTCGACTATGCGAGCCGGAAAGATCCGGTGGCGATCGCGCTGCTGCGCAGCAATGCGCAAACCATCGATGAAGCGCTGGACGCCGTCGTGGCGCAGGGCAGCCGCAAAATCTGCCTGCTGGGTGGACTGGCGCCGATCTACCGCCCATGGCTTGCAGAGCGGCATCAGCCCCTGTTCATGGAACCGGAGGCAGACGCCTTGACCGGTTCGGTTTCGTTGGCAGCCAAGCGTTTTGCGACGGGATCTGCGGCATGACCCAGCATCTCGAAGCCATATTGCCCCTGGACGGCCTGCAGGCCGGGGGTTCCGGTCCGCTCTATCTTAAGCTGCGGCAATCACTGGAAGACGCTATCCTGTCGGGCAAGCTCAATCATGGCGACGCCCTGCCGCCGGAGCGGGATCTGGCTGACTATGCCAGCATCAGCCGCGTAACGGTACGCAAGGCCGTCGACGATCTGGTCAAGGACGGTCTGCTGGTACGGCGCCATGGCTCCGGAACCTTTGTCGTCAAGCCGGTGAGCCGGGTTCAGCAATCGCTGTCGCGGCTGACATCGTTTACCGAGGACATGTCGCGACGGGGACTGGTGACCACAGCGCAATGGATCGAGCGCGGGCTCTATCATCCTTCGCCGGACGAAATGATGGCGCTGGGCCTGCCCGCCGATGCGCTGGTCGCGCGGCTGGGCCGGTTGCGCATCGCCGACGATATGCCGCTCGCGATCGAGCGGGCCAGCGTTTCTGCGGAATTCCTGCCGGACCCTATCCGGGTCGGCACCTCGCTCTATGCGGAACTCGACAAGACCAAATCGCGGCCTGTGCGCGCCGTGCAGCGCATTTCCGCCTGCAGCCTGAAAGATCCGGATGCGGCGATGCTTGGCGTGCCGGCCGGTTCCGCCAGCCTGTCCATCGAACGGATCTCCTATCTCGCCTCCGGCCGCGTGGTGGAATTCACCCGCTCGCTCTATCGGGGCGATGCCTATGATTTCGTCGCCGAACTGACTTTGTCGGATTCCTGAGAGCGGCCCAGATAAGAAAGACATGACCATGCAAACCAACATGCGGCGCGAAATCAACGAAATCCCGGAAGCAGCAGCGCGTCTTCTTGAGCAATCCAAGGCGGCAGTCAAAGAAACCGGCGCGGCTCTGCGTGCGAAAGACCCGGCCTTCTTCGTAACGATCGCCCGTGGTTCGTCCGACCATGCCGCATTGTTCCTGAAATATGCGATCGAACTTTCAACCGGACGCCCAGTTGCCTCGCTCGGACCGTCGCTCGCGTCAATCTACGGCGCGAAAATGCAGCTTCAGGGCGCGGCATCGATCGCCATCTCGCAATCCGGCAAGAGCCCGGACATCGTCGCGATGGCTGAAGCCGCAACCAAGGCCGGTGCGGTGACGATCGCGCTCACCAACACCCTGCCCTCGCCGATCTCGGAGGCCAGCACCCATCCGCTCGACATTCTCGCCGGACCGGAAATCGCTGTCGCCGCAACCAAGTCCTATGTCAATTCGATCGTTGCCGGGCTTGCCATCCTGGGTGAATGGACCGGCGATGCTGCCCTGCAGCGCGCGGTTGCCGATCTGCCCGACCAATTTGCCAAGGCGGTAAAGCTCGATTGGCAACCACTGGCCGACGAGCTGGGCGATGCAGAATCCCTGTTCGTGCTCGGACGCGGCCCAGCGCTCGCCATTGCCAGCGAGGCAGCGCTGAAATTCAAGGAAACCTCCGGCATGCACGCCGAGGCCTATTCGGCAGCGGAAGTGCTGCATGGACCGGTGGCGCTGGTCGAAAAACGTTTCCCGGTCATCGGCCTTGCCGCGCGCGATGCTGCGGAAGGTTCCGTTGCCGGTATTCTCGATGGGCTGAGCGCCAAGGGTGCGCTGGCCTTTGTCACATCCGACCAAGCCAAGGCAACCAAGACGCTGCCGTTCGTCGCCACCGGCCATCCGATCACCGATGCGCTGGCTTTGATTATCCCGTTCTACGGCTTCGTAGAATCCTGGTCGCGCTCGCGCGGCCTCAATCCGGATGCGCCCGTCGCTCTCAAGAAGGTTACGGAAACGAGATGACCGCACAGACAGCTATCACCGGAGCCCGGATTTTCGACGGCCTGTTCTGGCATGATGGCCAGGCGCTATTGCTCGATGGCGGAGTGATTACCGGTATCCTGCCGCATAGCGACCTGCCTGCCGGAACCGAGACAATCGCGGCCGATGGTCAGTTGCTTGTTCCCGGTTTCATCGACTTGCAGGTTAACGGCGGCGGCGGCGTGATGCTGAACGACCGGCAGGATGTTGACGCCATCCGCACCATTTGCGCAGCCCATGCCAAGTTCGGTACCACCGCGCTGCTTCCGACGCTGATCACCGATACGTTCGAAATCCGCGCGCGAACCATTGCCGGCGGCAGACAGGCGAAGGCGGAAAATGTACCCGGATTCCTCGGGCTTCATCTTGAAGGACCGCATCTTTCCGTTGCCCGCAAGGGCGCCCATGACCCGGCCCTGATCCGGCCGATGGATCAGGCCGATCTCGACGCAATGCTCGCGTGCACCGGGGTCTTCGACGCAATGATGGTCACCGTCGCACCGGAAAACACCACGACTGCGCAGGTAAAAGCGCTCGCCGAAGCGGGTATCATCGTCAGCCTCGGCCATACGGATGCCGGCTACAAGACCATCGTGGACTACGCTAAGGCAGGCGCGCGTACCGTGACCCACCTGTTCAATGCGATGAGCCCGCTTGGCCATCGCGAACCGGGCGTTGTCGGCGCGGCTCTTGATATTGGCAGCCTGCATGCGGGGATCATCGCCGATGGTTTCCATGTTGATCCCGCGTCGATGGGCGTCGCATTGCGCGCCAAGAATGGCCCGGGCCGGATCTTCATCGTTACGGATGCGATGTCGACGATCGGTTCCGACCAGACCAGTTTCTTGCTCAATGGCCGCGAGATCTTCCGCAAGGACGGCCGCCTGACGCTGGCCGATGGCACGCTGGCGGGCGCCGACATCGACATGCTCGCCTCCGTGCGTTTTGCCCATGAAAAGCTGGACCTGCCGCTCGACGAGGCGCTACGGATGGCATCGGCCTATCCCGCCGATGCAGCGGGCGTCGCCGCCCGCAAAGGCAGATTGCTGCCCGGTCTCGACGCGGATTTCGTTCTTCTGACCGAAGGCCTCGAGATGGCCTCGACCTGGATCGGCGGAAAGCGCGTCTTCCAGGCATAGAATTTTGACGCATCAGAGCGCGGCGTTCAGCCGCGCCTTCAGTGCCCGTACCGCCTGCTCATCCGTTTGCCTGGAACTTGCAGCAACAAAGCCGAGCGATACCAACCGGCCATCATGAGCCGGGTTCTCTACCGAACAGGACGAATGCACTTCCGTCACGGAAAGACGCGACAGCAGCCCGCCAACCGTCTCCAGTGTCACGCCGGAACCGGGCATGATCGAGATGCGCCCCTTGGCATCTGCGATGACCGCAGCTAGCGCCTCAACGGCATCAGGGGCTCGTTTCGCACCGCCCGAGGTCAGGATACGCTCGAAACCGAGGTCTACCGCGATCTCGACTGCCTCCGTAAAATCCGGCACCAGATCGAAGGCGCGATGTAACGTCAGCCCTAATCCATGCGCGTGATCCACCAGCACCCTCAAAGCCTCTCTATCGAGGCTCCCGTCAGGCCGGCTCGCGCCGAGAACGACGCCGGCGAGACCCGCTGACCGGGCCGCATCGATTTCGATGCGCATCACGTCGATATCGCCAGCATCGAAAATAAAATCACCGGGTCTTGGCCGGATCATCGCATAAACGGGAATGTCGACCTTGCCCGCCAGAGCCATCAGGCCCGGCGAAGGCGTCAACCCGCCGACGGACAGAGCCGAGCACAACTCGATGCGGTCGGCGCCACCCTCGACCGCAGCCCGAAGACCGGCCGCGTCCTCGACGCAGACTTCCAGAAGAATATTTGTCATTACGCCTCTCCTGCAAGACCGAGAACGGCCGCGCCGATCAGTCCGGGTTCGATCCGGCATTCGCCCGGCACCACCAGCGGCCGATCGAATTTTCGCAGGATCCGGCCGCGAACGGCCTTGTCGATCTCGGCGATCAGCGGCGTCACGTTGGACAAACCACCGCCGATCGGAACGATCGTCGCGCCGGTGATATTGACGGTCAGCGCCAGCGGCGAACTGATGAGATCGACGAGTACATCAATGGTTCGGGCTGCTTCCGCATCGCCATTTTGCCAGAGCGCGGTGATCTCGTGGCTTTCCAGGCTCTTGCCGTGCAATGTCAGGTGCAGGCGCTCCATGCCACGGGCGCCGCCGATCGTATCGACGCAGCCGCGCTGGCCACAACCACAGTCGAAGATCGGGATCGCGACGGGCGGCGTACCGGCCATTGAAGCCACTGCCGGGCCATGCCCCCATTCGCCGGCAAATCCACCTTCCGCATTGATGAGCCGGCCATCGACGACCAGGCCACCACCGACGCCGGTGCCAAGGATAGCTCCCAGCACGATTCGGTAACCGCGCCCGGCCCCGGCACCGGCCTCGGCCAGCGCGAAACAGTCGGCGTCATTGGCGATTAGAACTGGGAGGCCAAGCAAAGCGGAAAGCTCTGCGCCGAGTTTACGGCCGTCGATGCAGGGAATATTGGCGCATTTGATCGCCTGCGTCTCCGGATCGACGACGCCGGTGATCGATATGGCAATACGATCGGGCGTTTCACCCGCTTCCGCGATGACGTCGCGCAGCGTCGTTACAAAGGCGTTGAAATCATCGAGCGGCGTGACCCGGCGACCGAGCGGCTCTATACTGTCGGCGGCATGGGCGACCGCACCCTTGATGGCTGAGCCACCGATATCGAAGCAGACGATCATGCATCACCACGGATGACGGCTTCGGCCGAGAGCGCGGCAGAGAGCAGAGCCTCGTCCTGATTTTTCTGACCGGACAACAGCAACCCGACCGGCATGCCCGCATCACCTGTACCGCACGGGATCGAGACGCCGCAGCCATCGAGGAAGTTGCCGATCGACGTGTTGCGCAACGTCCGTCCGTTGATCTTGAAGAACAGGTCGTCATCGGCGAGCAGCGGTGCAATCGCTGGCGCCACATGCGGAACCGTCGGATGGATCAGCAGTTCGCCGGGCTCCAGGCTATCGGCGAAGGCGGCGATCAACCGCTGGCGGGCATCAATGATTGCGATATAATCGGACATCGTGATTTTTTCGCCCAGCCGGGTGCGGGCGACGACGCGTTGATCCATGCGCTCCGCCTCCGGCCCTTCCAGCCGCGCCTTGTGAAGTGCGAACGCTTCGGCAGTGACCAGTGCGCCATGCCGTGCGCCAATCGCGAAGATCTCGGCAAAAATCGGGAAGGCCCGGCGCTTGATCCGGGCACCGGCTTTTTCCAACCTTGAAACCGCAGCTTCAAATGCGGCCACGACACCCGGTTCGGCATCGTCGAAAACGATCGTTTCAGGAATGACAAGCTTCAGGCCACTCAGGTCCGACCTGCCAATATTCGGCGCTGTCCGTCCGCGCATGGCAGCGTCGATCCAGATGGCATCTTGAACGGTGCGGCACAGTGGCCCGAGCGAATCGAGGCTCTTTGCCAGCGGAAAAACACCTTGCATCGAATAGCGGCCGCGCGTCGCCTTATAGCCGACGATGCCGTTGAAGGCTGCGGGAATGCGGATGGAGCCGCCGGTATCCGTGCCGATCGCCACCGGCACCAGTCCGGCGGCCACGGCCACACCGGACCCGGCCGACGACCCACCCGGAATGCGCGGTACGTCGCGCGATGCGGGGTTATGCGCCGTTCCGTAATGCGGATTGATGCCGAGGCCGGAAAAGGCGAATTCGCTGAGATTGGTGCGGCCGATACTGACCATTCCGGCACCCGCAAGCGCCGTAACGACAGCCGCATCAGCGACCGCAGGCGCGGCAATGGTCAGCACAGCGGAGCCTGCGGTCGTTACCGCTCCCTTGGTGTCGAACAGATCTTTCCAGGTGGCCGGAATGCCATCAAGCAAACCGAGAGACCGCCCCGAGCGAAGGCGTTGCGAGGACAATTCGGCGTCCGCGAGGGCTCGCTCACCCAGCAATTCCGTGAAAATCGACTGATCCTTGTAGCCGGCTATCTTCTCAAGCAAAGTCCTTGCGAGATCGACCGGATCGAGGGCGCCGGATTGCAGCAGTACCGAAAGGCCCGCCACCGACTTGTTTGCGTCCACTGCATCCATCGTCTCAACACTCCACAGCTGTCTTGTGGCGGTATCATAACGGCGACGCACCGGTTTTGGCAGCGAAAACAGCGGCCTTCGCACATGATTTTCGGCAGCTTTTCAAGGCCGCAAGCTCCACGGCCTTGCCCAGAGACCATGCTCCGCCTACATGCGCAGACAGCGGCATAAACGCCTTTGAAGGAGATACCGGATGATACTCGACGCGGCGCGGCTTTCCTTTGCCAGTCTTTTCGCGCCCGAAACGCGCTCGGTTTTCTGGAAGGTGCTGGGCCTGACGCTTCTGGCGCTGGTCGGGCTATGGTTTGCCCTGCGTGAACTGTTCATCTATCTCGCCTTGCCGTGGCTCGACGCCTTGCTGCCCGGAACGCCCGGCTGGGCAGGATGGCTGACATTTGTTGTCGGCATCTTTGCAAGCCTAGGATTGGCCTTGGGGTTGGCTTTGCTTCTTGCGCCGGTGACGGCGCTGATCGCCGGTTTCTTTCTCGATGATGTTGCTGAGGTGGTCGAAAACCGCGACTACCCACAGGAACCCGCAGGGCGGCCCTTGCCGCTGGGCGAAGCGATTTCCGGTACGCTGAAATTTCTGGGTGTCATCATCATCGGCAATATCATCGCGCTTTTCCTGCTGCTCATCCCCGGCATCAACCTGATCGCCTTCTTTCTGGTCAACGGCTACCTGTTGGGCCGGGAGTTCTTCGAGTTTGCGGCGATGCGTTACCGCTCACCCGCCGAAGCCCGGCTCTTTCGCGCCAAACATGCCGGCACCGTCTTCTTGAGCGGCCTCGTGCTTGCAGCATTTCTGGCCGTGCCGCTCCTCAACCTGCTGACGCCGCTGTTTGCCGCCGGCATGATGGTTCACCTGCACAAGAAATTGTCGCAGCGCGATCCTGAGTTTCAGCGGCAGATCAACGCCAGCAAGCCGTCCTTCGGTCGATAACTGTTCAATTCGTCTATATTGACAAATTGTCAATTCCAGCGGATAAGGCCTGATGTCTCATCCGCTCACGCCTTTTATTCCGGTCTGCGATGCGGTCGCCACGCTGTTTTCACCGCATGTGGAAGCGGTTCTGCATGACCTTGAAACAGGTGAGATCTTTCATATCGCCAATGCGTTTTCCAAGCGCCGGCCGGGAGACAGCTCCCTCAACGAAGCCGGGCTGGTTTCGACCCTCGATGAGGATGTCATCGGCCCCTACGGCAAGTCCAACTGGGACGGCCGCAGGCTGAAGGCGGTCACCGCCGTGTTGCGCGATGCCCATGGCAAGCCGATCGGCCTCCTGTGTATCAATCACGACATCGAGGCTTTTGCCGGCATCTTCGACCAGCTAAAATCGATGATGGATATTGCCGCCCCCCTGCCGAAGACCTCGGCATTGATGGCGGAGGACTGGCGCGAGGCCGTCAACGTGGTGATCGGGGAATTTCTTACCACGCACAGGACCAGCCTTGCGGGACTTACCGGCGCTGACATGGACGGCCTGATCGCATTGCTGGAAACGCGTGGCGTCTTTGCCATCCGCAAGGCCGTTCCCTATATCGCCGAGATCCTCAAACTGTCGAGAGCAACGATCTACAACCGCCTTGGCGCGATCCGCCAGAAACAGGACGCTGCCGTTCAAGGAGAGCCACGATGAGCAAGCCGATGCGCGATTTTGTGCTCGAGACCTTCATGTCGAAATGGGAATTTACCGCAAGATACAACATGACCGCTTCGGATGCCGAAAGCATGCGCCTGCCGGAACTTCTGGCGATGGCCACCGACGAGGATCGCATCGACTTCGAAAATCTTAGCCTCGGCTACACCGAAACATTTGGCGCACCTGTGCTACGGCAGGAAATTGCACGAACCTATGACACGGTTCAGCCTGATAACCTGATCTGCTTTGCCGGCGCGGAGGAAGCAATCTATGTGGCGATGAAGGTGCTTTTGACGCCGGACGACCACGCCATCATCATCACGCCCAATTATCAGGCCGCTGAAACCCTGCCGTTGAGCATCTGTGCAGTCACGGGCGTGGCACTGGATATCGACAATGACTGGAACCTGGACCTTGGTCAGATCCAGGCCGCGATCCGGCCGGACACCAAGCTGATCTCGATTAATTTCCCGAACAATCCGACCGGTAAAATCCTGCCGCATGCGACGTTTAACGCGCTGATCGAAATCTGCCGCAAGCATGGCATCTGGCTGTTCAGCGATGAAGTCTACCGGCTGATCGAGAAGGACCAAGCACTGCGCCTGCCGCAGGCCGTCGATGCCTATGAGCGGGGGATTTCGCTCAACGTCATGTCGAAGGCCTATGGACTTCCGGGCTTGAGGATCGGTTGGCTGGCTTGCAAGGACCAGAATTTCCTGACGCGCTGCGAACGCTACAAGCACTTCCTGTCGATCTGCAATTCGGCACCGTCGGAAGTCCTGGCCCGTATCGGGCTAAAGAACCGCGACAAGATTTTGGCACGGACACGATCCATCGTCCGCAACAACATTGCCGAGTGGAACACGTTTTTCGCTGATTTTCCGCATTTGTTCGACTGGCGCGAGCCGGATGGCGGCTGCGTCGCCTTCATTCGCTACAAGGGATCGGAAGGCGTCGAGGAGTTTGCGCGGCGCGCGGTCGAGGAGGCAGGCGTATTTTTCCTGCCGTCGAGCGTCTACCACTCCGAACTTACGCCTGTGCCACAGAATTGCCTGCGTATTGGCTTTGGTCGCCTGCATATGCCGGAGGGCATCACCGTGCTGCGCAATTGGTTGAACCGCAACAGCCTGTAGAGGAAAGCTGGCTAAAGGTCGGCTTCGCGCAGGCGGTAACCGACACCGGTTTCGGTGGTGATATATTGCGGTTGATCCGGCGTCAGCTCGATCTTCTGGCGCAGCTGGCGCACATAGACGCGCAGATACTGCACGTCGTCGGCATTGCCCCAGACCTCTTTGAGCAGAAACTTGTGCGTCAGCACCTTGCCGGCGTGCTGCACCAGAATCCGAAGGATGTCGTATTCCTTCGGTGACAGCTTGACCTCACGGCCATCGACCTTGACGATGCGCTTGACCAGATCGACCGACAGGCCGCCGGTCTGGAATAGCGGCTTTTCGCCCTGCTGCTGCAACCGGTGGCGCAGTGCGACGCGGATGCGCGCTACCAGTTCGTTCATGCCGAAAGGTTTGGTCACGTAATCGTCGGCACCGAGTTCCAGCGCCTTGACGATTCCGGCCTCGTCGGTACGGCTCGACAGGATAACGATCGGCAACGTCAGTCCCTCCTCGCGCCAGCCGCGCAGCAGATCGTGGCCGGGCATGTCCGGCAGGCCGAGATCGAGCAGGATCAGGTCCGGCTGCTCGCTCTTCACGCTTTCGCGCGCCGCCTTGCCATTGCCGGCTTCGCTGACAGCATAGTCCTGTGTCGCCAATCCGACGCGCAGCAGGCGGCGGATGGGCGGTTCATCATCGACGACCAGGATTTTCACCGATGAAAGCGTCATTTCATGTCCTTGAGATTGGGAGCATTCGGCAACAAAGGCAGGGTGATGGTAAACACCGCGCCGGAATGGTCGACGCGGTTTTCGGCGGCAATGGTGCCGCCCATCGCCTCGACGAAACCCCGGCAGATGGAGAGGCCAAGCCCGGTTCCCGCCCGGACGTGATCACCCTTGCGCACCCTGTAGAACGTATCGAAGACCCGTTCCAGATCCCCCGGCGGAATACCTGGCCCTTCGTCAGAAATCCGGATAAGGACCCGTTCGCCATTGCTTTCGGCCCGCACGCGGATCGTCGATCCTTCCGGCGCATATTTGGCGGCGTTGTCCAGCAGATTGAACAGCACCTGTTCGAACAGGACTGGATCAACCCTGATCATCGGCAGATCGGCGGGAACCTCGACGTCGACAGTATGATCGGCCAGAATCTTGCGCGCCCGGCGCAGCGCGCTGCCGACGATATCGCCGGTGTAGTGAAACGCGGCATTCGGCTCCATTGCGCCGGATTCGATCCGGGTCATGTCGAGCAGATTGGCGATGAACCGGTTCAGCCGTTCGGATTCGTCGGTCACCGTGGTCAGAAGTTCGATGCGGTCTTCTTCCAGCAAGGCGGACTGATAGTCGCGCAACGTTCCGGCGGCACCCATGATGGCGGCGAGCGGCGTCTTCAGGTCGTGCGAAATCGAGGTCAGCAAAGCCGAGCGCAGACGTCCGGCTTCTTCGGCCAGCCGTGCATTATCGACATCGGCGACCAGCTGCACGCGCTCGATGGCAAGTGCCGCCTGATCGGCGAGCGCATCGAGCAGCCGTTGCTGTTCTGGGCTGAGCAACGGTCCCTGCCGGTCATTGTCGAGACCGATGACGCCGACGGCAGCGCGGCCGGTGCGCAAGGGCACATAGAGACGTTTAGCACCCGGCAATGTATCGGCACCGCGTCCGGCAGCACGATTGTGCTCCCAGGCCCAGCGGGCCGCAGCGATGTCGGCATCATCGAGCGTGTCGTCCGGTGGATAGCCGGCTTTGACCGCGATTGTCCCGTCTTCCGGCAGAAGCAGCACCACCCGCACCTTCAGCATCGAGGCGAGCTGAAAGGCGGTTGCCCAAAGCACGTCGTCCAGCGTACCGGTGCCTGCCAGTTTCTTGCTGAATAGGTAGAGATCTTCGGTGGTGCGGGCGCGCAGACGTGCAGCCGCCGCCTGCCGCTGAACGCTGGCCGTCAAGTTGCTGGCGATGATTGCGACGATGAAGAAAAGAATGAACGCGACAACGCTGTCGGGATCGCTGATATCCAGCGTATAGAGCGGCTGCAGGAAGAAGAAATTCAAGACGACAGCACTGACGACACTGGCATAGAGAGCGGGTTTGAGACCTTCGGTCACCGCCGTGGTCAAAACAGCCATCAGGAAGACCAGCGCGATATTGCGCACGTCGAGCGACTGGTCGAGCAGAAAGCCGACGCCAAGCGCGCAGCCGACATAGAGCGTTGCCAGAGCATAGGGCCGGAACTTGAACTGAACCGGGGCCGGAACAGTCTTGACGCCCGTGGCAACGGCCTCGCCTTCCCGGTCGTCACCGGCGATAACGTGGACGCTGATATTGCCGGCCCGCCGGATAAGACGGCTGGTCACCGACCCGTGCAGCCATTCCCGCCATCCGGATGTTTTCGGCGTGCCGGCGATGATGTGCGTGACATTGCTGGACGCAGCGAAACGGACGATCTCCTCGGCTTCGTCGGAACCCGGCCTGGTCAGCGCTTCGGCGCCCAGCCGCTCGGCCAGCCGTAGCGTCGCGGCGATGCGGTCGCGCGCGGCCTCGGACAGGTAAACCGATCGCGCCGTCTCCACATGCAGAGCCACCAGCGGTGCGCGCAAACGATCGGCGACGCGGGCGGCATAGCGCACGAGCGATGCGCTGCGCGGCTGATCATCGACACAGACGAGCACCCGGTCACCGGCCGCCCAGGGACCGGAAATTGCATGCGCCTGCATATGTGTCAGCAGCTGGTCGTCCACCCGCTGCGCGGTCTGGCGCAAGGCGAGCTCGCGCAGGGCTGTCAGGTTGCCGGGTGAGAAATAGTTTTCCAGCGCCCGTTGCGCCGTCTTGGGGATATAGACCTTGCCATCATGCAACCGCTTGATCAGGTCTTCCGGCGTCAGGTCGATGATCTCGATATCGTCGGCCCGGTCGATGATCGAATCGGGTACGGTTTCGCGCACGCGAATACGGGTGATCTGGGCGACGACATCGTTCAGGCTTTCGACATGCTGGATGTTGAGCGTCGAGTAAACATCGATGCCGCGCGACAGCAGCTCCTGCACATCCATGTAGCGCTTGGGATGACGGCTGCCGGGGGCGTTGGTGTGGGCCAGTTCGTCGACAAGAACCAGGCCGGGGCGCCGGGCGAGAATGGCATCGATATCCATTTCCTCAAGATGACGGCCCTTGTAGTCGATCGGTATGCGCGCGATCACCTCGAACCCGGCGGCCAGCGCCTGGGTCTCCTTGCGGCCATGGGTTTCGACCACGCCGATCACCACATCGACGCCATCGGCCTGCTTGGCATGGCCGGACGTCAGCATCTCATAGGTCTTGCCGACACCGGGTGCCGCACCCAGAAAGATTTTCAGGCGGCCGCGCGTTTCCTGCTCCGCCCGCTGCAACAGGGCGTCGGGCGATGGTCTTCCATCCATATCGCGGACATCGTCCCGCATGCGCGCTCGTCTTTCCTCATCAATGCCGAAAAGCGGCAGGATGCCGCTTTTGACCATACCGGACATGTCCCAAAAGCCCAGACGATTTGGGACCTTGCCATCAATCAAATTTCTCACGGCATCGCACCTGCCTAACAGGGCGCGATGCCGTGGCCGAACAGGTTAGACAGCCTTATCAAGCGCCATGTTCAGCGCCAAGACGTTGACCGCCGGCTCGCCGAGAATACCCAGTTCGCGAGCCTCGACGGCCTGATCGACCAGTGCGCGGACCTTGCCCTCATCCATGCCGCGCGCCTTAGCGACGCGTGGAACCTGGAAATAGGCGGCCTCCGGTGTGATATGCGGATCAAGGCCGCTGCCTGACGCGGTGACCAGATCCATCGGCACGGCGGCACCTGGATTGGTCGCCTTGAGGGCTTCCGCTTCCGTCTTGATCCGATCAAGCAGCTTCGGATTGGTCGGCCCGAGATTGGAGCCGCTGGAGGCCGCAGCATTGTAACCATCACCGGCAGCCGACGGACGGCCGTGGAAATAGGTGTCGCCGGTAAACACCTGACCGATCAGTGCGGAACCGACAACGGTTCCGTCCTTTTCGACCAGGCTGCCATTGGCTTGATGCGGGAACAGGGCCTGGGTAATGCCGGTCATGCCGAGTGGATAAGCAAGGCCGGTAATGACGGTGATTGCAACGATCATGACCAGCGCGGGTCTCAATTGTTTCAGCATTGGAATATTCCTTTAAACGAGACCAAGGGCGGTGATGACCATATCGATGGCCTTAATGCCGATGAACGGGACGATGATGCCGCCTAGGCCATAGATCAGCAGGTTGCGTGACAGAAGCGCACCGGCGCCGACGGCGCGATAGGTCACGCCGCGCAGCGACAGCGGAATCAGCGCGACGATAACCAGCGCGTTGAAGATGATCGCCGACAGGATGGCGCTTTGCGGAGAGGCAAGCCCCATGATGTTCAGCGCCGAAAGCTGCGGATAGAAGGCCAGGAACATCGCCGGAATGATGGCGAAATACTTGGCGATATCGTTGGCGATGGAAAACGTCGTCAGCGCGCCGCGGGTCATCAACAACTGTTTGCCGATCTCGACGATCTCGATCAGCTTGGTTGGGTCTGAATCCAGATCGACCATGTTGCCGGCCTCGCGGGCGGCGACCGTACCGGTGTTCATCGCCACGCCGACATCGGCCTGCGCGAGTGCCGGGGCGTCGTTGGTGCCGTCACCGCACATGGCGACAAGCTTGCCCTTGGCCTGTTCCTCGCGGATCAGCGACAGCTTGTTTTCTGGCGTTGCCTGGGCAAGGAAATCATCGACGCCGGCTTCGGCAGCGATGGCCGCAGCCGTCATCGGGTTGTCGCCAGTGATCATCACGGTGCGGATACCCATGCGGCGCAGTTCGGCGAAGCGTTCGCGGATACCGCCCTTGACGATGTCCTTCAGGTGGACAACGCCCATCAGGCGGCCATCGCGAACGACGGCCAGCGGCGTGCCACCGGACTTGGCGATCTCGTCGGCAATGGCCTGGATTTCGCGAACTGTGTCAGGACGCGCCGCCGTGTTCTGGCTGGCGACGTAGCTCAGGACCGCGTCGACAGCCCCCTTGCGGATCGACGAACCCTCGATATCGACGCCGCTCATCCGGCTCTGCGCCGTAAACGGTACGAAGGTCGCATGCAGCTGCGCCATGTCACGGGCGCGGATGCCGTATTTCTCCTTGGCCAGTACGACGATGGAACGGCCTTCTGGTGTTTCATCCGCAAGCGACGCCAGCTGTGCTGCATCGGCAAGGTCCTGCTGCGACACGCCCGAGACCGGGCGAAGCTCGGTTGCCTGGCGGTTGCCGAGCGTGATCGTGCCGGTCTTGTCGAGCAGCAACGTATCGATGTCGCCTGCAGCCTCGACGGCACGGCCGGACATGGCCAGAACGTTGAAGCGCACCAGGCGGTCCATGCCGGCAATGCCGATGGCCGAGAGAAGCGCGCCGATCGTGGTCGGGATCAGCGTCACGAACAGGGCGACAAGCACGATAACGGGGATGGAGCCACCGGCATAGGTGGCAAAGCTCGGGATCGTTACAACGGCCAGAACGAAGATTAGCGTCATGCCGGCGAGAAGGATATTCAGGGCGATCTCGTTCGGTGTCTTCTGGCGTTCGGCACCTTCGACCAGCGAAATCATCCGGTCGATGAAGGTGGAGCCGGCAGCGGCACTGATGCGCACCCGGATCCAGTCCGACAGCACCTGCGTACCGCCGGTGACGGCCGAGCGGTCACCTCCGGATTCGCGGATGACGGGCGCCGATTCACCGGTTATCGCAGCTTCATTGACGGAAGCGACGCCTTCGATGACTTCGCCATCGGAAGGAATGATGTCGCCGGCTTCGACCAGAACGATATCACCGACCTTGAGCGTGGTGCCGGATACCATCTTGAAGCTCTTCAGATCCGTTCCGGTCAAAAGCTTGGCCTGTGTTTCGGTACGGGTCTTGCGCAGCGATTCGGCCTGCGCCTTGCCCCGGCCTTCAGCAACCGCTTCGGCGAAATTGGCAAACAGCACCGTGAACCACAGCCAGATATTGAGCTGCAGCGAGAAGGCGAGGTTTCCGCTACCGGTGACGAGATCGCGCAGGAACAGAACGGTTGTCAGCGTAGAGACGACGGCGACGACGAACATCACCGGGTTCTTGGCAAGCGTGCGTGGATCAAGCTTGACGAAAGCCGAGCCGATCGCCGGAATGAGGATGCGAGAGTCCATCAGGCTCGCAGATTTGGACTGGCTCATAAGAGAACTCCAGTTTCTTTTGTGTGTGACATCACGGCGACCGCGTCAGCCGTGGAACAATTTGGTAAAAGCGTGGGCAAGACCGCCAATCACCAGCAGGACCAGCATGAAACCGATGATGATGCTGGTTGCCTGCGGTGGCGCCGCTCGCGGCGGATCACCGTCGCGAGGGTTGAGGAGCCTTTTGAACTTCTGTTGAAACAAGCGGTTCATCATGGCGCCTAGAAGGTTTGACCTGATATCATCGCCAGATGCTCGACGATCGGCCCGAGCGCCAGTGCCGGGAAGAAGGTCAGGCCGCCGACGATCAGGATGACGCCGCACAAAAGACCAACGAAGAGCGGGCCGTGGGTCGGGAACGTTCCTGCCGAAGCCGGTGCTGTCTTCTTTGTCACCAGCGAACCGGCAATGGCGAGCGCCGGGATGATCACCAGGAAACGGCCCATCAGCATGGCGATACCCAGCGTGATATTATACCAGGGCGTGTTGCCGGTGAGGCCGCCGAAGGCCGAGCCATTATTGGCGGCAGCCGAGGTGTACGCATAGAGGATTTCCGAGAACCCGTGTGGTCCTGGATTTCCGATCGAGGCCACGCCTGTCGGCAGGAGGACGGAAACTGCGGTAAAACCAAGCATGGTTGCTGGCAGGATGAGGATGGCGAGAACGGCCATCTTGACTTCCTTGGCCTCGATCTTCTTGCCGAGATATTCCGGCGTGCGGCCAACCATCAGGCCGGCGACGAACACCGTCAGGATAACGAACATCAGGATGCCGTACAAACCGGCGCCAACGCCGCCGATGATGACTTCACCCAGTTCCATGTTGATCAAGGGGATCAGGCCACCCAATGCGGTGAACGAACCGTGCATGGCATTGACGGCGCCACAGGAAGCGGCCGTCGTCACGACAGCGAACAGCGACGACAGGACGATGCCGAACCGGACTTCCTTGCCTTCCATGTTGCCGCCATCGATACCCATGGCATGAACCAGCGGATTACCCGCAGCTTCGGCCCAGTAGGTCACCGTGACACCGGCGAGGAAGAGCACGCCCATCGCGGCGAAGATTGCCCAACCCTGGCGCTGGTTTCCGACCATGCGGCCGAAAACATTGGTGAAGGCTGCACCGATGGCAAAGATCGTCACCATCTGGATGAGGTTGGAGATCGCGTCCGGATTTTCAAAGGGATGCGCGGAATTGGCGTTGAAGAAGCCGCCGCCATTGGTGCCGAGCATCTTGATTGCCAATTGCGAGGCGACCGGGCCAAGCGCAATGGTTTGCTGCGCACCCTCGATCGTCGTTGCCGTCACGTAGGCGCCGAGCGTCTGCGGTACGCCGAGATAGACATAGGCAATCGTCAGAACGATGCAGATCGGCAGGAGGATGTAGAGTGTGGCGCGGGTCATATCGACCCAGAAATTACCGATCGACTTGCCAGAAGCACGTGCAAAACCACGGATGAGTGCAACGGCGATGGCCATGCCGGTGGCGGCGGAGGCGAAATTCTGCACCGTCAGACCGGCCATCTGCACGAGATAGGACATCGTGCTTTCGCCACCATAGTTCTGCCAGTTGGTGTTGGCGACGAAACTGGTCGCGGTGTTGAACGAAAGCTCAGGCCCAACAGCCATCATGCCTGCAGGATTGAACGGCAGGAAACCCTGAAACCGCTGCAGCGCATAGAGAACGGCAAAGCCGGCGAGATTGAACAGAAGCAGGGAGAACACATAGCTCGTCCAGTGCTGCTCTTCCTTCTCGCTGGTGCCGGACAGCCGGTAAAGACCGCGCTCGATCGGGGCAAAAAGAGGCGACAGCAATGTGCGCTCACCACCGAAGACGCGCGTCATATAGGCGCCGAGCGGCTTGATGAGCAAAATGACGATCCCGCAGAAGATGAGGATCTGGATCCATCCGTTGAGTGTCATGGCAATAACTTTCCGAACCTGGCGTTGTTAGAAGCGCTCAGGGCGAATGAGGGCGTAGGTCAGATAGGCGAGGAGAAACACGGTCACGCCGGCTCCGAGCACATAATCGACAAGCATTTCTCTGAATCCTTTGAATTAGAGACGGTCGCAGGCCCGCGTATAGGCAAACGACAGCGCGAAAAACAAAACACCGATCCCGATCATGACAATATCCATCATCGATTCAGGCTCCTTTTGTTGAATTTCATCTTTCCCTCCTCTTCAAAGGAGGGCAGCGACGCGAAAGAGGCCCCGTTTGATCTGCGCAACGCACGATCCGGGGCCTGAATTCCAGACTGACTATCTTCCAAAGGGCATAAGGGTTCGAGACGGGCGACCGGATAGAGAAATAAAAATCTCATAGGCGTTTTGAAGTGCAGACAAACGCCGAAAGGAACAGCAAGACGGCGTCCGCTTCTCAATTTCATCCTATGGTAGAAGTCAGTCTACACTCTGCTGGCAGTTTGAATAGACCCGGCCCGCCAGCATCCCGTCAAAGCTGCAATCGTCGGCCCTCGTGTATCACCGGGAACACCTGCCAGCGTTTTATTGTGTTTCTCTATTCCTACACTTGTCCTGCAAAGCAACGCCAGAGCGCTTGCCCAGCTTGACTTTTGGCGTGGCCAAATCCAGTGATGAGCCGTGCATTTTGGGGAAACTGCATGAAATATACGTCCGTGAGCATTGCCTTGGGAGCGCTCTGTCTCGCCATGCCGGCGCAGGCAGACCCTTTGTCGCGCCCATTCCCTGCGGCCGGATCGGTCATTGCCCGCAAATCCGGCGAGGAAGTGCACTTCGTCGATGTCTCCGGCTGGCGTTATGTCGATCTGCAGCAGGACCTCTTGAGCGGCGACGTGCTGCGCACCAACGCCACCGGCCAGCTTGCCGTTCTCTTCTCCGACCGCACCCAGGTTCGCCTCGGCCGCAACACCTCGCTGCTGGTCAAGCGGATGGGCGGTGGCAGCGATACAGGGCTTGAGCTGCAATCCGGCACGATCTGGGCCCGCGCCGAACGCGGTGGCCAAGGCGTTGTAATCGACACCCCGGCAGCAGCGGCCGCCATCCGCGGCACGGACTGGACAATGACCGTCGGCGCCGACGGCAAGACGTCGCTGATCGTGCTGGAAGGCCTGGTCGAACTCAGCAATGCCCAGGGCAGCGTCAAGGTCGCGCAGGGCGAAGGAGCGGTGGCTGCGATCGGCCAGGCACCCTCGAAGATTGTCGTCGTCAACTCGAAAGACCGGGAACAGATGCTTTACAATCTGTCCCTGCGCGAAGCTTTCAATCTTCTGCCGGTTTCCACCCTCTCCGGAGCCGATATGCGCCGGGAACGCCAGCGCATATCGGCCATCGCCGCAGATAATCGGAGTGCCGAAGACTGGCTGACGCTTGCCGAAGTTCAGCTCGCCATCGATGGCCGACAAGCCGCTTCCGCTTCGCTGGCGAAGGCCCGGACGCGCCGCCTGTCCAGCACGCAAATAGCCCGGTCTAACCTTGTGGACGCCTTCATTGCCGGTGCGAACAACCAGTACAGGGATGCAGCACTGCTTTTCGATGCAGCGATCACGAAGCTCGACCCGAAGCGACGGTCGATCGCGGAATATGGCCGGTATTATGCCCGCTCGCTTGACGATCCCAAACGTGTCGAGAAGCCGCCGGCACGGGCAACCGGACCTTATGCCGCCGTCGCGGAAGCCTATACTGCAGCATTCTTGCAGGACATCCCGACCGCGGTGGCCCTTCTGAAAAAGGCGGAAGCCAAATACCCGGACAATGCCCTTATCCCGGCTGCCCGCGCTCGGATCGTCCTGCTTCTCGATGACCGCGAACAGATGAGAGAAGCCACGGAGCGGTCGCTTGCCATCGATCCGGAACAGGCCATCGCGCTCGATGCGCGAGCCAACTACCTGTCCTCGATCAACGGCGACAATGAAGGCGCGCTCGCCGACCTGCGGGCAGCGCTGGCCTCAGAGCCCGGCAACGACATGATCTGGAATTCTCTTGGTCTAGTGCAAGGAAACCGAAATGCCCGGCGGGAGGCCGAAAAGGCCTTTCTGCAAGCCATAGCGCTCGATCCACAGGATCCACTTCCGCGCGTCAACCTGGCAATTCTCTATCTTCAGGACCTACGGATAGAGGAAGCAAGGCAGCAAATCGATCTTGCCCGCAAGGCCGATCCGAATTTTGGCCTGACGTTCATCGCGCAGGGCAGTTACGACATACACACCGGACAGATGGGCAAGGCGGTCAGCGAACTTCTGGCTGGAGCGGTGTCCAATCCCGGCTATGCGCAGGGCCAGTTGCTTCTCGCCATCGCGCTCTACGACCAAGGCGATCGGCAAGCTGTCGAGCAGGCGCTCGACAACGCGGACAGGCTGGATCCCAACGATCCCCTCATTTCGTCGGTACGCACCGCCATCTCCATTGATGACTATGACGCCGATGGCGCCATCCGCAACGCGCAGGAATTCCTGAAACGGTCACGCGCTGCCGGCGGGGAGTTTGCCGCGCTTAGCGCCAGTCAGGACGCCGGGTCCGTACTGAATGACGCGTTTCGCCTGCAGGGGCTGGATGCCTGGGGACAGTATTATGGCGATGCGGTCTTCGATCCGTTCACGAGTTCGAGCTACATCGACCAATATGTGCATGGCAGCGTCAATCCCTTCGCTAACAATCCCATCTACGGTGGCAACGGTATCGACTATGTAGAGAACGCATCGAGCTATTCATCCTTTCTGCAGGGATTGATGCTTGATCCGCATATTCTGGCCAACAGCGAGAGAAAAGCGGCATTGATTCGCTATCCCTTCGTCGAGGCGTCCCTGACTGGCGGCTTCAACATCAATGAAGGCGAGACGGCATGGACCAAGAGCGGCCAGGTGCAGGGCTACTCCAACCTTCCGTTCCCGGTCAGTTTCTTCGGCAACCTGCAGTGGGAGAAGACACCGCTATCGGGCACTTACATGCTGGACGCCGGAAGCTTTGCCGGCGAGACGAAGGTCATCGGCGGAAATGGCTATGTGACCGCAACGCCCGCACCGGACGACCGGCTCGTTGCCTATTTCAACCGTTCGAAGGGGGACTTTCTCTTCGATGCGCAACTGTTATCTATCGGTTCTCTCGACCGGGACGAAAAAATAGATTCGACTGCGGCTGGTATCGGCTGGTCTCACACATTCGCATACGAGAACATTCTCAATGCTGGATTTTTCTATTCGGACCAACAAGCCGATATGTTTCGCAGCTTGGATAATCCTAGCGCAGGAGGCTTTTCCGACGAAAACTCCTCGCAGAAAACCTATCTGGCTGCGATCAACCACACTGTTGCAACAGGTGACCTGACCTGGCGATACGGAATTGAGGGTGGTTTCAGCGACGTCAATATCGAACAAAACTTCAGCGGCCTTACCGCCTCGAGTGCAGACCGGATTGGCCTTGGAAGAGCTTATCTCGATGTCCTTCATGATATCGGGCCGGATTTGAAAGCGGAATATGCTCTCTTTGGAACCTATATCGACAGCGGCAACAGCGATGCCCGGCGTATCGAGCCGCGCGCAGGCTTGGCTTGGACACCGATTGAAGGACAGTGGTTGCGCGCAGCCTATATGCGCCAGAGTTATGATTTCGGCGCGCCGACCCTTTCACCGGTCGGCATGGTCGGCATTCAACCCAACCAATTTGGGTTAAGTTTCGACGGTTATGGCGACACGCTGGCATTCCGATGGGACGCTCAATGGACCGACAGACTGTTCACCGCCGTCGATTACCAGCATCAGGAACTGCATGGCCTGTCCATAGCCTATCCCGGCACGGCGCCCATACCCTTGCTGCCATCCTCGATCGATCTCAGCGAAGGCCGGATCGACAGGTTTGGCGTGACGACCAACATCGCGCTGGGCAATGGGTTTGGCCTGTCTGCCAGCATTGCCCACACCAGCTCGGAAGATCGAGATCCCTTGAGTTTCGGCTTCGGCGATAACCTGCCGTTCGTGCCGGAAAAATCCGCCCAGATTGCTCTGACCTGGGTCAACGAAGCAAACATCAAGGCCACTGTTGCGGGAAACTACACCGGGCAACGCGATACCGGCCAAAAATACCGCCTGGATGGATATTGGACGCTGGACGCCGATCTCAGCTGGGAATCACCGGATAAACGGGTAGAGCTGGACTTCGCCGCCTACAATCTTCTCGATGAAGACTTCGCGCTGACGCCGCTCGTGCCGGGTTGGGGGCGCGCATTCAAGGGCTCCCTGACGGTACGCTTCTGATGAGGGCACCATTGCTTCGGCAAGCATTTGCCCGCTCTCCTTACGCAACAGCCGAAGGGCGGCGCGGTAAACGGCGCCTGGGCCTGCTCGCCCTTGCGGTGGTGGTCGCGGTACTCCTCTCCCTCGCCTCGTTCACCTCCCCCTTCTCGCTCGCCGAGTTGCGCAGCTTCGACTACCTCTCGACATTTTCGCCACCACCCCTTCCCAAAGACGGGCCGATCATCGTTGCCATCGACGAGCCATCCATGGCGGAAATTGGCACGCAATGGCCATGGCCGCGCGCCCTGCATGCCCGGTTGATCGACGCCCTGCGCACCGCCGGCGCGAAGGCCATCGGTATCGACGTCATCTTTGCCGAACCTTCGGCAGACCCTGAAAACGATATTGCCCTGGCAGCGGCGCTCGGCCCCGATGTCGTTCTGGCCGGCGACGAGACGCTGATCGAGACGCCGCAGGCGGATCAGTTCGTGCGGACAGAACCGCTGGCCGCGTTTGTTGCGCGCGGTGCCAGAACGGGGATCGCATCGGTTCATCTGAGCGGCGATGGCACATTGCGGCAAGTGCCCGGCTATGGCGATGGTTTCGCCGCGCAACTGGCTGCGGTTGCCGGACAGCCGAAACAGCCGATATCCAGGATGGCGCTTCTGCAGACATTCGGTCCGGCGCGAGCCTATCCGACGGTCTCGTATTACCAGGCACTCGATCCCGGCCAGTTCCTGCCGAACGGCTTTTTCCACGACCGCGTCGTCATTGTCGGTCTCAGCCTGCAGAATGCGCCTACTCTGAAGGCCGGCGGCGCCGATGCCTTTGCCACGCCGTTTACCGTGCGAACCGGCCATCTGGTGGCCGGAGCCGAAATCCAGGCGACGATTTTCGACAATATCACCCGTGGCCTGTTCATCAGCAAAGCGGGGCAAGGAGCCGTGATCGCAGCGATCGCGTTCGGCGTTCTACTCGCCGGCGGTGTGGTTTACCGGGCAACAGGATGGTCGACCACGGTTGTAAGCCTTGCCGTGCTGGTCTTGCTGGTCGGCGCAAGCTACGCACTGTTGCGGCTTGGGCATATCTTCATCTCGCCGATCGGGCCGATATTGGCCTACCTGTCCGTCGTCGCCAGCCAAGCATCCCTCGATTATGCCACTGAGCGCCGCAGCCGCCGCGACATCACCTTGGCCTTTTCGCGCTACCTGTCGCCGGCGCTGGTCGCACGCCTTGCCGATGATCCGTCGCAGCTGAAATTGGGCGGTGAGCGCCGGGCGCTCACCATTCTCTTTTGCGACGTGCGTGGCTTCACCACCATTTCGGAGGCTTTGAAAGACGATCCAGAACAGTTGACGGCACTGATCAACCGGCTGCTGACACCACTGTCCGACATCGTGCTGGAAAGCGGCGGCACCATCGACAAGTATATCGGCGATTGCCTGATGGCGTTCTGGAACGCACCGCTCGACGACCCCGATCACGCCAGCCATGCCGTCGGCGCAGCACTTGAGATGCTGGAAGCAGTGGAGCGTCTGAATGCAGACTTACGACGGGAAGCAGCCGAGGCTGGTATCAAGGCAAGGGTGTTGAAGATCGGCATCGGTATCAACACCGGCGACTGCGTCGTCGGCAACATGGGATCGGCGCGCCGTTTCGACTATTCCGTGCTCGGCGACGCCGTCAATCTCGCCTCCCGCCTCGAAGGAGAATCAAAGAATTATGGCGTGCCGCTTTTGCTCGGTGAACGCACCGCATTGCTCAGCGCTGCGGATTTCACCATCGCCGAACTCGACAGCATCACCGTCAAGGGCCGCACCACATTATCGCCGATCTTCACGCTGCTTCCAGCGACCGGGGCCGCGCCGCTCGAAACCCACCGACAGCTGATCGCCGCCAAATATGCCGGCAGCTTGACCGCCAGCAGTCCGGCTTTCGCCGAACTCGAACGCACGATACCCCACCTTGGCGACTACTACCGCTTGCTCCGGTCACGATTGCCTTGACGGCCAGAAGCGGTTTTCTACCGTAGCATCTAGCGCCGTTTCTGGAGCTGTGGGGGGAGCTATTACCCCTTTCTCCGACCCGCCGGTTGGCTACTTTTCAGCTGGTCGAATGCTGGGAAACGATCTCCGGTGGCTGCCCTCATCACGATGCTTGAAAGCAGTTTCAGCATTCCGTGAAGGAGAATAGAGCGCAGATTTCATCGAGGGCGGCGATGGCGACGGCTGGCCACTTGCACAATAGCTCCTTGCATTTGCAAGAACCCTCCGGCCGTCCCGCTTTTCCATCCCCCTTTGAACGTGGAAAAGCCCGCATCCGTTTCCGGATCGCGGGCTTTTGGGTGTTTTTTTGGTTTTAAGTTTGGTTGCGGGGGCAGGATTTGAACCTGCGGCCTTCAGGTTATGAGCCTGACGAGCTACCGGGCTGCTCCACCCCGCGTTATCTCTGCATTCGGCTTTAGCCGAATGTCGGAACCGTGCAAATCCGTTAGGATTTGTCGCGTTACCAGCGTATTCGGCGAAGCCGAATATCGCGACAAGGAAACCGCCTTCTGGCGGTTTTCGTCAATAGCGCAAACCGAAGGTTTGTCGCTTACAGGTTGGGCTGTATTTGCCTTCCCTTGTTCATTTCAGCGCAAATTCGCAGAATTTGTCGCCTTGATGTTCCGTATCAGGCAGAGGCCTTTAGCGGAACCGGCTGTTTTTCGATCGAAAGACAGCCGGTTTGTATATTTTCCGGCATTATACCGAAGCAAAAAGGCCGCTTGAGGGCGGCCTGCTGTTCGGCTTTGGCCGGGTTTTGTTCTGAGAAGATAGTGTATTTGGTATAATTCTTGCCATTAATAGACCTGGCAGCGACCTACTCTCCCGCGTCTTAAGACGGAGTACCATTGGCGCAGGGGCGTTTCACGGCCGTGTTCGGAATGGGAACGGGTGCAGCCACCCCGCAATAACCACCAGGTCAACTAAGGGCAAGAATTGCTCCGGCGACGGAGCAAAACCAAATGAGAAGCTGGCGAGGGAGGCGTTGCCTCTCTCCTTTTTAGTCTTTGAACACGTTTTGTTGCTCTTCTTCCGGTCGAAGACCGCAAGCGCAGAGCGCGTCGCCAATCGTTTGGCGCGCCGTCCGCAGCGCAGCCGCCTTGCGGCGACAGCGTGAGGACAAAACAGATGGCTTAAGTTCATCTTCGATGAACATAAGCAATGAGAACAATCAAGCCAATCGAACGATTAGTACCGGTAAGCTTCATGCATTGCTGCACTTCCACACCCGGCCTATCAACGTGGTAGTCTTCCACGGTTCTCAAGGGAATACTCGTTTTCAGGTTGGTTTCCCGCTTAGATGCCTTCAGCGGTTATCCATTCCATATATAGCTACCCTGCTATGCGGCTGGCGCCACAACAGGTCCACCAGAGATATGTCCATCCCGGTCCTCTCGTACTAGGGACAGATCCTGTCAATATTCCTACACCCACGGCAGATAGGGACCGAACTGTCTCACGACGTTCTGAACCCAGCTCACGTACCGCTTTAATTGGCGAACAGCCAAACCCTTGGGACCTGCTCCAGCCCCAGGATGCGATGAGCCGACATCGAGGTGCCAAACAACCCCGTCGATATGGACTCTTGGGGGTCATCAGCCTGTTATCCCCGGCGTACCTTTTATCCGTTGAGCGATGGCCCTTCCACACGGGACCACCGGATCACTATGACCGACTTTCGTCTCTGCTCGACTTGTCAGTCTCGCAGTCAGGCGGGCTTATGCCATTGCACTCGACGAACGATTTCCGACCGTTCTGAGCCCACCATCGCGCGCCTCCGTTACTCTTTCGGAGGCGACCGCCCCAGTCAAACTACCCACCATACACTGTCCCGGATCCGGATAACGGACCGCGGTTAGACATCCATGACGATAAGGGTGGTATTTCAAGGATGGCTCCACGAGAACTGGCGTCCCCGCTTCAAAGCCTACCACCTATCCTACACATGCCGACACGAATGCCAGTGTAAAGCTATAGTAAAGGTGCACGGGGTCTTTCCGTCTGACCGCAGGAACCCCGCATCTTCACGGGGAATTCAATTTCACTGAGTCTATGCTGGAGACAGCGGGGAAGTCGTTACGCCATTCGTGCAGGTCGGAACTTACCCGACAAGGAATTTCGCTACCTTAGGACCGTTATAGTTACGGCCGCCGTTTACTGGGGCTTCAGTTCAAAGCTTGCACCTCTCCCTTTAACCTTCCAGCACCGGGCAGGCGTCAGGCCCTATACGTCGTTTTGCAACTTCGCAGAGCCCTGTGTTTTTGATAAACAGTCGCTACCCCCTGGTCTGTGCCACCCCTCCATACTTGCGTACGAAGAGGTCACGCTTCTTCCGAAGTTACGCGTGCAATTTGCCGAGTTCCTTCAGCATAGTTCTCTCAAGCGCCTTGGTATACTCTACCTGACCACCTGTGTCGGTTTCGGGTACGGTCTATACGGTGGAGCTATTTCCTGGAACCGCTTCCTCGCCCACTCAATCCAATAAGAGCAAACAAGTTACGCAATCCGTCACTACCACCAGGCCCACGAATATTAACGTGGTTCCCATCGACTACGCATTTCTGCCTCATCTTAGGGGCCGGCTAACCCTGCTCAGATTAACTTTAAGCAGGAACCCTTGGTCTTTCGGCGAGGGGGTCTCTCACCCCCTTTATCGTTACTCATGTCAACATTCGCACTTCCGATACCTCCAGGACCCCTCACAGGTATCCCTTCACAGGCTTACGGAACGCTCCGCTACCACTGCGGCAAC